>NZ_JAJAQH010000009.1 GCF_020523625.1 Methylovorus menthalis | reverse complement strand
CCACCAATTCAACTGCCACTTTCAACGGCGATGGCACGGTGATTGTCGTTACCACCACCGAAAAGACCAATGAAGATGGCACCAAGGAAACGAAGACCGAAACAAAAACGGTCAGCCAGACCAGCTATTGCGCCGAGAACCCCACGGCGGCCCAATGCAAGGCGGCGACCGATTCCGATATCTCCGGGGCATGCGATGCCGTGGCCTGCAAGGGTGACGCTATTCAGTGCGCCATGGCGAAAGAACAGGCTCGCCGTAACTGCGAGTGGTTTAAAGAAAACGCCGACTGGAAAGCCAAGGGCGAGGCGCTAACCAATGGCACCGACACGACGGCTAATCCAGCGGAAGAGAACAACCGCACGATTGTTAATCTGCCCACGGCATTGGATGCCTCCAGCCCGATTTCTGCCACCGGGATTCAAGACCGGACCTTCTCTTTGTTTGGTCGCAGTTACACCTTGCGGCTATCGGAGCTTAACCCTTACCTGGCGATTGTCGGGTATGTCTTTATGGCCTTGGCCTATGTCGCTGCAGGCCGAATCTTAGCGGGAGCAGTATAAATGCCTTTATTCATTTCGATGTTCTGGGGCTTTGCCGCCCTGTCGCTTAAAACACTAGTCGGGCGCGTACTGGTGGCCTTGGCGATTACCTATGTCACCTATCAGGGGCTGGATGTACTGTTATCCGGCGCAAGACAAGCCGCCCTTGGTCTCTTAACCAACGTCCCGGCGGATGTGATTGGGGCAGTGGGCCTCCTGCGCCTGGGCGAGTCCATCAACATCGTATTCAGTGCGATTGCGGCGCGCTACATCGTGCAGGGCTTAACAGGTGGGGTCCTTACAAGGCAGGTGATCAAATGATTCACCTGATTACAGGGCTTCCAGGCTCGGGCAAAAGCCTCTACACCTTGTCGAAGGTCAAAGAGAGGGCGGATAAAGAAAATCGCCCGGTGTTCTATCACGGCATCCCTGAACTCACCTTGGATTGGCAGCAGCTCGAATCCGCTGATCAATGGGTGGATTGCCCCAAGGGTGCGATCATTGTGATTGATGAATGTCAGTCCACCTTCAGGCCGCGTGCCACTGGTGCTGCGGTGCCTCGCCATGTCAGCCAGCTGGAAACGCACCGGCATGATGGCCATGATCTCTATCTGATCACGCAGCACCCCATGCTGGTTGATTCCAATTTGCGCCGCCTCGTGAACTACCATTATCACGTCGAGCGGTTCTTTGGCTTTGCAAAGTCCAAAATCCACGAATTCCACAAGGTGCGGGAGAACGTCGACAAGTCCACCAAGAACAGTATCGAGAGCCACTTTGTTTACCCGAAAGAGGTCTACACCTGGTACAAGTCGGCCGACATGCATACGGTTAAAAAGCGTATCCCCATGCGGTTGGTGCTTATGGTCTTGTTGCCCGTGCTGTTCTTTGCAATCGTCTGGTATGGCTATCGTGCCTTAGTCGGGATCTCAAAAGCGCCGGATCCTGCCACCATGCCAGCCATGGAATTGAGCGGATCCGCGCAACCTAATCCGTCAGCTTCCCCGCAATTCCAAAAGCCCGTCTATTCATGGGGTGAAGCGCAACGCCCACGCGTCCCTGATCTGCCGTTTACGGCTCCCAAGTATGACGACATCACAAAGCCTGTCATGGCCCCCAGAATCGCCGCTGCTGTGCTGATAAGGGGTAGGTGTACCGCATACACCCAGCAGGGCACCAAAATCGCGATGGATGAGGCTGTGTGCCTCCAGTTCGTGCATAACGGGATGTTTCAGGATTTCGACGATGGCAGCGCTCGCTTTAATAAAGACCAACGCGATCTTAACCAACAGACCATGACTCCGAACGCACTGGACGACGCGCAGCGCCCGAAGGGTGAGCCGGTAGCTCCCGCGGCGGTAGCCGTGATTCCTTATCCCACGGATGAGGAATCAGAGCGTAGCCCGGCGAATCGAGTGCGTGAGCCGCAGTCTCAAAACCGCTACCCAAACCCACCCCAACCTTACGCGGGAAGTTGATACGGCCAAGTGAAA
>NZ_JAJAQH010000008.1 GCF_020523625.1 Methylovorus menthalis | reverse complement strand
GTTGTCGCCTGGCATGACCATTTCGGTACCTGCTGGCAGTTCAACTGCACCCGTTACGTCAGTGGTACGGAAGTAGAACTGCGGACGATAACCATTGAAGAATGGCGTATGACGACCACCTTCATCTTTACCCAGCACATAGATCTCAGCTGCGAATTTGGTGTGTGGCTTGATCGAACCAGTCTTGGCCAACACTTGACCACGCTCAACTTCTTCACGCTTGGTACCGCGCAGCAGCACGCCTACGTTGTCGCCTGCCTGACCTTGGTCCAGCAGCTTGCGGAACATTTCAACGCCAGTGCAGGTGGTCTTCAGGGTTGGCTTGATACCAACGATTTCGATTTCATCACCAACCTTAACAATGCCGCGCTCGATACGACCAGTTACTACAGTACCGCGACCAGAGATGGAGAACACGTCTTCCACTGGCATCAGGAAAGTACCGTCAATAGCACGTTCCGGGGTTGGGATGTAGCTGTCCAGCGCTTCAGCCAGACGGAAGATGGCAGGTTCGCCGATTTCCGATTGGTCGCCTTCCAGTGCCTTCAGGGCTGAACCCTTGATCACAGGAATGTCGTCACCCGGGAAGTCATACTTGGAAAGCAGCTCGCGGATTTCCATTTCAACCAGCTCAAGCAGCTCAGCATCGTCAACCATATCCGCTTTGTTCATGAACACGACGATGTAAGGTACGCCAACCTGACGGGCCAGCAGGATGTGCTCACGCGTTTGTGGCATAGGGCCGTCAGCAGCGGAACAGACCAGAATCGCGCCGTCCATCTGCGCAGCACCGGTAATCATGTTCTTAACATAGTCGGCGTGGCCTGGGCAGTCTACGTGAGCGTAGTGGCGACTTGCAGTTTCGTATTCAACGTGCGCTGTATTGATGGTAATGCCACGTGCCTTTTCTTCCGGCGCCGCATCGATCTGGTCGTATGCCTTGGCTTCACCACCAAACTTCTTCGACAGG
>NZ_JAJAQH010000007.1 GCF_020523625.1 Methylovorus menthalis | reverse complement strand
TACATTTTAACCAGTTCGGGATGGCTAAAACATGGGTAAAAGTTTAGCACTAGATCAGGATCATGTATATACGGAACTCCCCGATTATCACTTAACAATCAGGGAGTTCGCCTCAGGAATGGTGGAAATGATACAAAGGCGCGTCAACTTTATGGAAGAGCTACGGAAATCCCGCTCTCATGGGATCAGGGGCTTGCCACGCCAAAAAACCGAAGAGGAAATCGAAGCCTCTCAAGAAGAAAACCTCCGCCGCGCCGAACGCCGCGCAAGACAAAAAGTCCGCTTTCTCATCCAGTCCATCGGGGCCGATCACCTCCTGACGCTCGTCTATCGCGAGAACATGACCGACAGCGACAAACTCAACGAAGACTTTACCCGCTTCGTGCGCCTCGTTCGCGAAAAATATCCCGATTGGCTCTATGTCGGCGTCAAGGAATACCAGGAGCGCGGCGCATTGCATATGCACGTCGCCTGCGTCGGTAAACAGGATGTCCACCACCTCCGCAAGTGCTGGTATATCGCCATCGGCGGCAATGCAGACGATGCAGGCGAGAACACCAAAGGCCAGATCAATGTGCGCTACCGTAAAAAGCGCTTCTCCGGTCAATCGCCGATTTTTACCTGCTTGCAGCTCGCCGCTTACCTAAGCAAATACATCAGCAAGACATTTGCCCATAGCCGCGAATTGGGCGAGCGCCGCTATAAATCAAGCCGGGGCATACCAGCCCCCAAGGTCATGCGCCAATACCTGGGCGCATTCGCCGCCATCCATAAAGAACAGACGTTCCCCGTTGCCACAAAACACACGCTAGGCATCGCCGATTTAATGGGCGTCTTTGATTATCAGATATGGGCCACGAAAGACCTGGACATACTCATATTGCGAGGTTCGATCAGTGAAAGCCTTTAACTCACTACAGCGGATCGCCTCCATCCATCTATCGCGCAACCAGGTCAATGCCATGGCGCTGATCGTGGGCTTATTGCTCGGTGGATTCCTCACCTTTATCTGGGGCATGACAGACGCCCACGCCGCCGAATGCTTAACCGATATCGGGGCAGGCCAATACCAGATCGCCAGCCCACAACCCACCGAAATTTCAGACTGCGTTTACCTCATTGCGCAGCCACAAGAACTGACCGCCGGGGCATGGTCCCTGACAGTCGAACAGGGTCAACAGCTAGCGGCTGCCATAGCGCTACTGTGGGCAATCGGAGCGGTTTTCCGCGTCCTCATTTCATTACTTAAACAAAAGGAGTCTCAACATGAAGAAAGTTAACCTGTATTCCCGCAAAGTTGCCGCGTATCTGGCGGTAGGTATGACCTTGGCTGCTGCCCAGGCACAAGCCGCCATCGACGTTTCCGCCGTCACTGAAAAAATCGGTGAAGGTGAAGTGGCGGTAGCTGCAATCGGTGGCGCCATCTTGGTGGTATGGGCCATCAAGAAGGTATACAGCATGGTCCGTGGCGGTTAATCCCAGGATCAAGACCAATCGGCCCGGAGCTTCTAAGCCCTCCGGGCCTTTTTACTTAAGGGGGTAGGGAACATGGAAGGCTGGTTAATTTTGATGGGTTATCTGGGGGCGCTATGGCTAATTTTCTCCGCCTGATATTCATCGCTCTTACGTTG
>NZ_JAJAQH010000006.1:1586133-1719892 GCF_020523625.1 Methylovorus menthalis | reverse complement strand
AGAAAAAAGCGCCCATGAGGCGCTTTTTTTATAGGGGTTAAGGCGGTGCTTGGTGCCGGGAGCGTAGCCCGGCGCGAAGCGCCGCCTAAATTTATATTACGGACACAATACAACCAAGAACGAGAGTTTTATAAACTCTCTATTACATTTATTTCTGAGTTTGCGTTCTTAGTTTTTGTTTTAGGTTTAGATTTTTTCTTGGGCAACTCGAATGCGGTCACCCCATCTGGAAGCCAGATAAGTTCACCATGTGTCATTACAAATTTGACTGGGACCTTGGGATTGTTTATATCCTTCTGATTGGAGTACCATTTTTCCTCCCATTTTGAGTAATAGAACTCCATGGCTTGGGGTGATAGCTTATAAATTGCTAAAAGATTAATCCCGCTGTACGCAGCGAAATACCATGATACCTTTCTATATTTGCGGATAATGGTTGGGTTCATGTGGTGATGTGTTGAAAACGACCGGGTGAGTTCAATGTTCACCGTTTTGATTTCATACTCATTTCCCTGATCATCTTTGGCGTCGTTGCCCTCGCGGGATCCATCAGAGGTCAAATTCAGTAACATAAGGAGTTGGAGGTACTTCCCGCCGTTATCCTGGAAAATGTCACTTATGTTATATTTGCTGGCTAATTCCTGATATTTTTGTATATGAGGGAATAGGTTGAGATAGGTCTCATAATCTGGATTATTCATAAGGCTTGAGTAGCTCCCGTAAGTCGATCTCAAGAGCACTTGCAAGCTTTTCCATATTATCAATGGTGATATTTCGCTCAAATCTTTCCACCGAACTAACATAAGTCCGGTGGAGAGTCGAAAGCTCAGCCAATTTTTCTTGCGAAAATCCTTTGGAAGTTCTTACCTCCCGAAGTCTGTTTGCAAATATAATCCTAGATGACATGATCATGCTCCCGTGAGCTTGCGATCATGCCTACATGAACACTTTGTATCTACAGACTTTAAGTTTCATTATCTTTCTTTAGGCTTCAATGAAGAGTTTACCGGCATTTGGAAATCAACCGTTATATCAAACGGACTTGGGCGCTGCTTATGTAGCAGACTCTTTGGATATGCTTAAACAGCTACCTGATGGTTCTGTTAATTTAGTGGTGACGTCCCCCCCCTTCGCTCTGTTACGGGTAAAGGAGTATGGCAATAAAGATCAGCATGAATATATCGATTGGTTATCTGAATTTGGTCGATTGGTACACCAGAAGCTTACAGATGATGGGTCTTTTGTGATTGATCTGGGAGGGGCCTACCAAAGAGGGGTCCCCGTCAGAAGTTTGTATAATTACAGAGTGCTGCTGAAGTTCGTTGATGAACTTGGTTTTCATCTGGCAGAGGAATTCTTTTGGCATAATCCTTCTAAGCTACCTAGTCCAATCGAGTGGGTAAATAAGCGAAAAATCCGTGTCAAGGATTCAGTAAATACTGTCTGGTGGTTTTCGAAAACGGAATGGCCAAAATCTGACGTAACAAAAGTGCTGTCAGAATATTCTGACAGGATGAAAAAGCTGATTAAAGACCCATCGGCTTACTACACTCCCTCGAAACGTCCTTCAGGGCATGATATTGGCGTAGGTTTTGGTAAAGACAATGGGGGTGCCATACCCTCCAATCTATTGCAGATATCAAATGGAGAGGCAACCTCTAAATATCTTAAAATATGCAAGGAGCTTGGATTGTCGGCTCACCCGGCAAGATTCCCTTCAAAATTACCCGAGTTCTTTATTAAGATGCTTACTACGCCAGGTGATCTGGTGATCGATATTTTTGCGGGCTCTAACACTACTGGTTATGTTTGTGAGTTAGAGGGGCGTCGTTGGCTTTCATTTGAGCAGGATCATCAATACTTATCGGCATCTGTTTTTCGTTTTCTTCAAAATGAGCCGATAGATGTAATTAAATCTTTATATGAAGAGCTTATTGGCAATGCTGGCGCAATGGGTACTTCTAAGAAGGTAGTTCCGAAAATTCAACACAATCTTGCAATTTAAATATTATTGACAGCACTTTTAACAGTACATTAACTTTATTATTTTAATATTTTTTTTTGAAATCATTTGCTTATGGAGCCTGTTTGGATGCCCCCGGCCCACCATTTAAGGTTGTATAGTAGTACAAAGCAATGTAAAGCAAGATGACGTAAGATAAAAAGCCCATTGGTTACAGCCACTTGGGCTTTTTTATTGCCTAATGGTTTTCAATGTGCAGCATTGACAGCCCATAATTTTTTACAGTATTTTGAGCAGCATCTTTGAATCTCTGATTTTAGATACTGTATTGAGATACTGTAAATGCCACTTACTGAACTACAAATAAAACAAGCAAAGCCCCAACCCAAGCCCTACCGCATGACTGACGGTCACGGGCTTTACCTTCTCGTAAACGAGAAGGGCAAATACTGGCGATATGATTATGCTTACTTCGGCACCCGCAAGACCCTAGCCATAGGCATCTATCCGGTTATTACGCTGGCTATGGCCCGAGAAAAGCACCTAGAAGCAAGAAGACTGCTGGCTCAGGAACCGCCCATTGATCCCTCAGCCCATAAAAAACAGCAAAGAACAGCAAAGAACAGCACAAAAATCAATTGTGCAAAACGCCTTTGAAAACGTCGCCCGTGAATGGCTGACCTACTACCGCCCGGCAGTAAATTCCACTCACCACGATAGAACCATGCGCCGCCTTGAGGTGTATCTGTTCCCGTGGATCGGCAAAGCAGAAATATCAACCCTGACCCCGCCAGACATCCTAAAGCCCCTCAAACTCATACAAGAGCAAAACAAACTGGAAACAGCGCACCGCGTGCTGCAAGTGACCAGCCAGATATTCCGCTACGCCGTCAGAACAGGCAGGGCAGGGCGCGATATCACCGCCGATTTAAGAGGTGCAATACCATCAGTCAGGACCCGCCAAATGGCATCCATGACAGAGCCGGAAGACGTCGCCCAACTCATGAAAGCAATAAACGGCTTCAAAGGCTCCATTACTGTC
This sequence comes from Methylovorus menthalis, assembly GCF_020523625.1. Classification (GTDB taxonomy): domain Bacteria; phylum Pseudomonadota; class Gammaproteobacteria; order Burkholderiales; family Methylophilaceae; genus Methylovorus; species Methylovorus menthalis. Next base: position 1,716,887 of record NZ_JAJAQH010000006.1, on the reverse strand, counting down.
CAGATTGCCTAAAGCTGGCTCCTCTCGTATTCGTTCGTCCAGGTGAGCTAAGGCGGGCAAAATGGGCTGATATAGACCTTGAGGCAAAAGAATGGCGCTACATGGTCACCAAAACAAAGACAGAACACCTCGTTCCGCTCTCAACGCAAGCCGTGGAACTGCTTGAAACGATTCACCCTATATCAGGGCATGGGGAATGGGTTTTTAGGGGCGGACACGACCCCAGAAAGCCAATGAGTGAAGCGGCCATCAATGCCGCCTTGAAAAGAATGGGCTATGACACCCAGAAAGATATAACAGGTCACGGCTTCCGCGCCATGGCCCGAACGATACTTCACGAACGCTTAAACTTCGATCCCTACGTCATCGAGCATCAGCTAGCCCATAAGGTGCCTGACGCTCTTGGTGCTGCTTACAATCGCACTAAATTCATTGATCAGCGAAAAGAAATGATGCAGAGGTGGGGAGATTATTTAACCAATATAGCAATTTAGAAATCCTCTTCATCCATGTCTATCCTGAGAATCTGAAACTCTTTTAATGTACCGTTTACCAATCTATCCCCATATTTATAACAAAGACGAGAGTAGCATTTTGAGTCCAATCCATTCCAATGCTGCTCCCATGCATCTTTGAAATATCGCCTCATATCCTTATACATCATTGCATCCCTTAAGAAACCCATGGGAGTTGTTCTTTCATGAGATATTACCTCTAGAAAGTCATTAGAAAGTAAGTTTTGTAAATCCTGTAAATTGTAAATTTTGAATCGATTTAATTCCGTTACATCTCTTTCATCAATGGTATAGCTATAGTCGACTTTTAATTGAGGATAATTAATTAGTAGCAATTCTAAGAATTTTGTAATGCTTGGGGAGTTTAATTCAATTTCGAGATTTCCAGACTCGGTTCTTTCTACTATCGAGGTAGAGTAGTTTTCAACCTCTTTTACTAAGGTATTAAACTCTTTGTCTGCTAGTTCAAGAATTCCAGCGATTAAATTAAAACTTCGCTTTAGGTGAGGTGGCAATTTTCCAGATATTTTGTAACCGCGGTCATGTTCAATTTCAGCCCATGCATGTTGCAGTGCTGTTCGGATTTGGATTTCAAAAAATTTCCCAACGTAGTTTTTGCACTCATTTAACTTTTCTCTAGTTTCTCCAATGTCACAAACAAAATGAATTGATCTGTAACCAAAGCGATCTTCACCTAAATCCTCGGTTTTATTAATGCTGTGTGCGACATGAACTTTGAAAGTACTTTGAATTAGATTGGCAATTTTTGATATGTCGCGTTCAATAAATGTCACCACTCTTACACCACATATATCTTTGATTTGATCTCTTGGGTGAGTGTATGATTTTCTAGATATTTTATCCGTAATGCTCTCAAGGCTTTTTACTCTACCATGAATATCTAGGAAGTCGATCCCTTCGGTTTTTATTTGTCTTTCAAGAGTGTAAATTACATAATCCTTAAGATTTTCATAACTTGATTTCTCTACTTCATACCAACTTTTTATATCATTTTTCGTTGTCATTTTATTTTTCGTTGAATGCTAGCTTATGATTTCTTTAACTTAAGGATTTCTATAGTTTATTTTTGTGATGCAATGGAAGGCGAAATGCTGCCAATAGATAGTTTTGGATTTTCGCTGTCTTTGTTTCCGATTAGTCCGGTATTTCCAAAGTCGGAAATGGCAGTAACGAGATGAATAAGAATTATATCTCTTTGCTCTGGAGTCGAAGCTGCATCAACTAGGGTGACCATGCTGTTAGCAAGAGTACATCTATGTTTGTTGTGTTGAAGCATATGCATATGTGATCGGAATAATCCCAAGCAGTACGCCGCAATACTGCCAAAAGTAGCTAGTGAGGTAATGTGTATTGCCGATTTGTATGCTATTTTCCATGACCATTCATCTGGAAGGTTTTCATTAAGATATATATAAATTAAAACAAAAATTGAAATTAAGCATATAGCAGATAGTGATCCCCATATTTTTAGCTGAAGTTTTAGAGGTCCTTGTAATTTTTCAAACTGATCTTGTGCAACCTGAACCGAAATGCCTTTGGCAGTATTTCTTGCATTATTTTCTATGTGTCTTGCTTGTATTTCTATTTCATGCGCTAATTCTTTAGCATTGTTGATAGCCCGATGTGACTCTTCTTCAATTCTTTTTAGACTATCTTCAGTATTTCGTGAAATCTCGGATCTTAGGATTTCTAATGTTCTGTTCACATCTTTGTTTTCGAGCAGCTCTGATTTTTCAATTGCTGAACTAACAAAATATATCCATTGGCCTTTAATAGCCTCAATATAATTTCCTATGGCGTCGAGAATATTAGATTTGTTTGAAATGTAGTCATTATTGCTGGAACGAGCCAGCAGGATAAGGTGTTCATTAATACTGTGGATTAACTGTCTTACTTGGCTTAAAGGCGAGTCAGGAACATCACGGCCATACTCAATTACGAACTTAATTCTTTTATCAATTTCATCAAGGATTGGTTCGATAATGCCTTTAAGAGATTCGACTCCTAGTTCCTCTCTTATAATTCTGGATTTATCAATAGCAATGAAATTATTTGCAACTTGAATCAATTCTGAGTACTGATTTTCCGATGCCATAGTCCCCATCCCATTTTATTTTTGTTATTAAAATAAGAAACTCATTACTTAATATTTCCTGCTTTTTTTTGTATTACGTCAGTTTTATCTGTAAGTAGGTAAGCTGCATATTCAGGCCATAGATCAGCAATCTTTATTAAGACGCTTACTTGTGGCGCGTTTTGTCCTTGCTCCGTCCGGATTAAGGTTCCCTTAGGAATTCCAGTTTTATCTGCGAATTCTTGTCGGCCCATACCTAAGCCTTCTCGAATCAATCTTATTCTTTCTCCAACTGTTGCCACGGCGTGTCCATTCGTGGTTATATTTGCTTATGGTATGTCCAATTATGAACATAGTATTGTAATGTAGCCTAAAGGAGGCTAACGCATTATGGACACTCCCTTCGACGCAAGTCAATTGACCGTCGTGCCCCTCATGTCCCGCTGAAAATTCGCCCTCAGGAGGGGCTCTGCCAACATTGATTGACTCATCTGCCATGGAGCTTAACATACGCTGACATGACTTTCGGACCAGTCCTATACCTTAACAGGAGGTGGGCAATGGTTAATCAAAGATTGACTGGTCTACGGGAGGGGAATATGGAACTCGAAAACTGGCAGCGCCTTCATGAGCAATGGGCAACTTCAAAATTGGTATTGGATGAATACCAGGATTCTGTCGATCAAGAAGTTGAACTCGTCTTAATGGGTAAAAGTAGAGGACCCACTACTTCAATGAAGATTAGCTTGGTTCAACAGCGGAAGCTTGTGACAGGCCTTCGAGATGAGCTAGACCACTTCTTGGATAGATGCTTTGATGCTGATGTGATGAACTAGATATAGTTAGGTAACTAAAGGGCAACCATGCGGCATTCATTGATAATCGTTTTCCTCTTATGCTGCTCTTGCTCCCCCACGCCCCCGCCTTCAGAAGAGGAGGTGAGGGCGTTGCTGGCTAAACAAATTCCGCAGCCAAACCTTGTTCATGAAAGCGATCTGGAGACCTTTCATTGCTATGTTTCAGAAGCTGATGAAGCGGACTACGAGTGTGAGTTCGTCCTTGCTGGTGTGAAGCATAAACACTTTTACGTTAGAGCTGGTGGCAAGTGGAAGATGGTCTATGAGGGAGATCATCCCTGAGTTGTTCCCTGAGATGCCGCGATTACCTCCGCGGCCATTCTATGTATTATGTAGTGGCATACTGTTGATTAAGTAATTCCCCTTGTCCATCCGCGGAGGGCGCTATGTCTCCATTAGAGGTTTTTTTAACGAAAGACTCAGGGTGCCTTGATGTGGCATTAGGTGCGCGTGATTCTTATACCGCTGCGCACTGTACCCGGGTCGAAGCCATGTGTCTGATGTTGGGGCAAGAGTGTTCTTTAGAGGGCGATGAACTCATCTTGCTGCGCATAGCAGCAAAACTTCACGATATTGGCAAAATTGGCATCCCGGACAGAGTTTTGCTAAAGCCTTCCCGCTTTGAGCCTGACGAATGGGAAGTGATGAAAAGCCACGCTGTGCTTGGGCAGGAGATTTGCGCTGCGATGCCCCATGAGGCCGCCCCTGAAGCAGCATTCATCATTCGCCACCATCATGAAGGGTTTGATGGAAAGGGTTATCCGGACGGCTTGTCAGGAGAGGATATTCCGATTGCCGCTCGCATTATCACAATCATCGACTGCTATGATGCGATGACAACCACTCGCCCCTATCATGCTCCGCGCACTCATGAGGCTGTTATGGCTATCTTGGATGGTGAGAAGGGCTCTAAACTTGATCCTTATATCCTCGGCCGTTTCGAGCAGGTGATCGCGCATAGCGAATTTCGCGCAGCATGAACTTCGGGCTTTTCCAGTGCCATGAACCTCATTTATAATATTTAACAGCCAGCCTTGACCTATCAGTCCTGCAGCCAAAGTGATATGCATCTGGTTATCTGGAATGTATGACTCCAGTGACACCACCAAAAACACCTGAAATACCTATGTTCATCGTCGCGACTGTCAGCGGCTTCAATCATTGTTTCAATGTTTTAGGGGAGCCTCCTTTTGCTTAAGTTAAAACTCAATCTCATATTGGCTAACTGCGCTCTCATCGCGCTGGCATTGGTGGGGTTGCCCGTAGTGGCCGCCGACATTGCGGGTGCCAAAGACCATCCTTTACTGACACGCTTTGCCGGTACCACCATTCAGAACTATCAGGCGAGCGATTTTGATGAGGTGATAATGCCGGTTAAGCCAATACCGACTGAAACTGCCATCGCCTCATCTGATTTACTCAGCGTAGAAGGCAAAGTAACCCGCATTGGCTATGAACTTGCTGCTGATAAGACGGCTCTTGAGGTCATGCGCAATTACGAAGCGGCTCTTGGCAAGAACGCGTTTAAACCTATGTTTCAATGTGCAGGGGCGGCATGCGGCCGCGATATGGGCGGTTATTTAGCCAATAGCGGCAAAGTGATGCCAACGGGTTTCGATGCCATTTTTGGCAACAATGACCGCTACTTGCTGACCCGGCGCAACAATGCGCAAGGCGATGTTTATGTACTGCTATGGGTAATGGAAGACCGGTCGAACAAGCGAGTGTTAATTTATCAGCAAATTGCTGAGGTTAAGCCCATGAAAACCAATCAAGTCAGTGTTTTAAGTGCATCCGATCTTAAGAAAAGTCTGGATAGTAATGGCAAGGTTGCGGTGTATGGGATTTACTTCGATACGGCAAAAGCAGAGGTGAAACCTAACTCCAAACCTGCTCTCGACGAGATGGCCAAATTATTGGTTTCCAATCCTGGTATTCGCGCTTATATCGTCGGACACACTGACAATGTGGGGAGTTTTAACAACAACCTCGAACTCTCGCAACGACGGGCGGATGCGGTCGTGAAGGCACTCATAGGCTACAAAATCGACGCCCAACGCTTGACAGGTAAAGGGGTAGCATCGCTCGCACCTGTCAGCAGCAATGGCAATGATACTGGACGAGGGCTTAACCGGCGGGTCGAATTGGTGCTCCAGTAGTTTATTAGCTATCACATAACAGTGCGTGGGATCGATAGCGGAAATTTGTCATTCTTTTATGGGCCATCTTGTGGGAAAACTATTGCTGTATGCGGGCTGAGCCTTGGCTCTTCGCCTCGTAGTCGAAACTACCGGATTAATTTGTTTGGAGTAACATTGTGGGTAACTAAGGTGCATTAACTTTCTATAATGGCCCAAGAGTTGGGTTTCAGCCATTTGTTTAGTTGCCCAGGGCCCATTTAAGGATGTATAGTAGTCTAAAGTAATGTAAAGCAAGATGACGTAAGATAAAAAGCCCAATGGTAAAACTTTTGGGCTTTTTTATTTTTGTGCGAGTGGTTTTGGATTCCATATAGTGGATCGTATACATCCACTATGTTGTGTCAGCTTGAATATCGACAAAAGGTAGCGAGAGAGCACCTGCGATTATTGGGAAAGGGGGCGGCTGCTTAAGCATCAATTAGCTGAAAAAGCTGGATGGTTGGCAAGTCTAAATAGTGGATAAATATAACTTACTACATCGCCTGATATTTTTTATTGTCTGTATGTTGAGCGTTAGTCTTGCTAATGCTACTGACCTCATCGCGCAACGTGAATATCTGCGGGATGCAGCCGGAACTTTGACTGTTCAGGAAGTCTCTCAGCTTGATTTTGAATCAGCCACACCTATTCTGACCAAAGGATATAGTCATGCAGCACATTGGCTTAGAATAACGGTACTCCCAAGTAAAGAAAAGAATATTGAATTACGGATACGCCCGACTTATTTGGATGAGATCACGCTTTATTATCCTGATCCCCGGAATCCGGCCTTATGGATAAAGCGAGTAACAGGCGATAAATATTCATATGAGAATCGTGACCGAAATGCCTCCTCACTAGGTTTTATTGTTCCTGCAAGTTCGGAAATTAAAACTTATTATTTACGCTTGCAGACAAGCAGTAGTGCTTTACTGCATGTGCAGGCATTGCCACCCGCTGAGGCTAGGATTAGTGATCTTAGGCAAGATATTTTCATGATGATTTATCTGGGATTCATGCTTTGGATTACATTCTGGGCGGTTGAAGATTTTGTCAGGCGACCAGATAGACTTACAGGTTTTTTCATTATTTACCAGGTGGTCTATTTTAGTTATGCCCTTGCAATCACTGGTCATATTGCGCCTTTTATCCCTTCGTATTTAGCATGGATAAACGATTCGATTACGAGTTTTTTGGTCCTGACCAATGTGTTTGTCAGTATTCTTTTTTACTATGGATTATTTGCACTTTACTCACCGCCAAAAATACTTCTACGCCCATTGATTGTGTTGTGCATTTTCTTCCCATTGGCTGTGTATGGCTTAATGCATGGCTATGCAACGGAAGTGTTGCGGGCCAACGCACAGGTTGTCCTTATTGCAGCCGTGTTGTTTATTTCCCTTGCCTATGCCGCGACTAAAGACGCGACTCCCAGTCGAATAACCTTAAGAGTTATTTGCTCTTTGCAAACAATTTCATTGATTCTTTCAATGTTTCCTCTGCTCGGTTGGGTTTCTGCTACGGAGTGGAACCTGAGTGCTACATTGATCCATGGGTTGATTTCCGCTTTGCTAATGTATTTCATTTTGCATAAGCGTTCGACGGCCATTACTAAAACTGCAAAACAGGCAAAGGCTTCATTACAGCTGGCAGAGCAGGCGCTCATGTTTGAGCGGCAGAAGAGAGATGAACAAAGTTATTTTATGGCAATGATTACGCATGAGCTGAAAACGCCATTATCTGTAATCCGGATGTCTCTGGATGCCATGCAAGTAAAAAATCCATTAAAAAAATATACGGATCAAGCGGTATTGGATGTCAGCAATATTATCGATAGCTGTGCCCAAATCGATAAGCTTGACGGCAACTCAATTCCTGTTTCCAAGAGATCATGCAATGTTGGTTTGATAATGGGTGAGCTACGCCAAGAGCTGGGTTATAAAGACAGAGTCAAAATCTTGGCCGAGGACGTTGAAGAAATAAGGACCGATCGCTTTTTGTTGCGAGTAGTGTTTAAAAATCTTCTGGAAAATGCTGTCCGCTACTCTCCGACCAATTCCCTGGTTAATGTGCGAATTTCATGGAAAAGGGATATTCAGCCCAAGCATATATGTGTGACTGTTGAGAATGAGATGTTGGCAAGCAACACTCCCGAAATAGATAAGGTTTTTGATAAATACTATCGGGCACCTGGGGCTAAACGTTACACAGGATTTGGCCTGGGTCTATATATATCAAGAACGATAGTTAGTTTGTTGGGTGGTGAACTCATTGCGGAAATTGAAGACCGGAAAATAATATTTCGAGTATGTCTAACAACCTGAATATAGTGGTAATTGAAGACCATGATGCTTTACGTGATGTGACTGTAACCGCATTGGCCAGTCATGGGCATAAGGTCATTGGCCTTGAGTGTGCCGAGGCCTTGTACGAGCATAAGGATATCGAGCGGATTGACCTTATGATCATTGATTTAAACCTTCCTGGTGAAGGTGGTTTGAGCCTGACCCATCGAATAAGAAAAGTTTATCCCAATATCGGCATTATCATTGTCAGCGCAAATAATCTGGCGGAGCATAAAAGGGATGGCTATGACAGTGGTGCGGATATTTACCTCACAAAGCCTACTTCGCTGGATGAGCTGAACTCAGCCGTCAATGCTCTTTCGCGCAGACTAAAGCAGGCTCATAAAGTGAATGCCTCATGCCCGCAAATCTGCCTGCGATCATTGAGCTTGCAGGGAGCTGGCATGTCAGTGCAAATTAGCCAGCATGAAGCCTCCGCCCTGATTGCCTTTGTGCGTGCTGCTGATCATCGACTGGAGTCGTGGCAGTTATTGGAGCTGATGGGTGGTCATGGCAGTGAATACACAAAAGCTTCGCTTGAAGTGGCCATCGTTCGGTTGAGGAAAAAACTGGTTCAAGTCGGTGCCGCAAGTCACCCCATCAGGGCTATCCGTAACTACGGCTATCAGTTATGTGAGGAGCTTGCGCTTGCTGATTGAATGGTTACGCCTGAAAAGATCGCTTAACACTTGTAGGTTTTTGTAGGTTTTGACTTAACCGGCTTTGATAGCATCCCCCTATAAATACTTGTAATCACGAGATCGCACTGGGCGATTTCAGTGCTTTATGGGAAATAAAAAATACTTGGGGGAAGTTCAAATGCATACAGCAACTCGAAAATCAGCCTTTCGCGTAAGTCAAAAGGCCACTATCGCTACCATGGTGAGTGTTTTATTCTCATCGAATATCTACGCACACACTTCATCTGTCGGCTATGAAAATGCTGGTGCAGGAGCCGTTACCTTTTGGTACGGTACTTACCATGCAGGTGTCAATTTTACTGAAGGCAGTCTGGAAGTCACCGGACCCAATAGTTATTCTGTCACCACCCCTTTTACGCTATTGGTCACCAACAAGCCTGCCGGTCTGATTGATGGGGTCACCAATTTTTACTCCGATGGAACATCCTTGGTCGGAACAGGCTCGTACAGCAACAGCATTCTTGCCTGGCAAGGTTCTACGTTTAGCAACCTGACTCCTGGCACCTATCGATTTAGCTATATTCCTATCGGTAGCCCCACTCAAACTTGGCAGCCAATCGATCTCATTATTTTATCCAGTACGGTGGTGTTGGATGCTTCCGTTCTGGGCGGAGGCCTGTTTACCCCTAATTCCAATGTAACAAGTGGTGGCGCAGCCGCTGTTCTTGATAGCTTGGTGGGTAATGCCAGTGTTCCGATGAGCGACGCGTTGGCGAACCTTGTGACCTTGTCAGATAAAGACCAGGCAGCCGCATTATCAAGAATTGCTCCCAATACCAGCCAAGCCTCTGGTTTTGCCGCCGCCCAGACGGTGACAGGAAACCTGGATACCGTGCAAATGCGCCTGGATACGCTTCGTGCGGATGGGTTTCAAGTGAGCACGCTAGACCAGTTGCAATCAGGAAAAATCAAGTTGGCTTCCAATGGAGATTTGTCTGGTTTGTTTAATGGCGACAGCAAGAAATATGGTTTCTGGACCAAAGTGTTTGGCGGCCGAGGCAATCAGGATATGCGAGCTGGATTTGCCGGATATGACATGAGCACGACAGGCATGGCGTTTGGTTTAGACACTTTGCTGGAAAGTAACTGGGTGCTTGGTGGGGCATTTACCTATGCCAATACCAACGTCAATATGAATAATTTCCGTGATGGTGACCATAGCGACATCAAAACATACCAAGCCACGCTTTATACAAGTAAAAATTTTGGCAAATGGTATTTGGAAAGCATGCTTGCCTATGCAAGACAAAACTATGAGGGTGCACGTGATACAACCATTACGGGCGTTGCCACGAGCAATTATGATGGCGACCAATGGGCGGCACGCGTAAACGTTGGTTATCCATTTGCCTTGGGTAATCGCGCAAAACTCACCCCTATTGTGGGGATGGAGTGGATTAACCTGCAACAGGAGGGCTATACCGAAAAGGGAGCTGGACCATTGTCCATGAAGTTTAGCGATCAATCTGCTGATCGTATTCGTAGCCTGATGGCCCTTAAGTTTTCCACTGAGCATGCCTTGAGCAATGGCTCATATCTCATCCCTTCTGTTCAGGTTGGCTGGCGCCATGACTTTAAGAATGATGGTGTTAACACCACCACCAGTTTTGTCGGTGGCGGAACATCATTTAAGACACCAGGCCAAGAGATTGATCGAGATACATATAGCTTGGGCGGAGCCATTCGCTATCAAAAAAGCGAGACCTTCTCTATGTCTGTGCAATTAGATGGAGAGAGGGCCAGTGGATATAGTGCCGTCACTGGTCAGTTAGTTGGTCAGTGGAAATTCTAGTATCCATTGCTTAACTCGGCCGGCCAGCAATAAGCCGGTGGCGCCGATCTATAAGAAGAATGGCCAGAAGCGGTTCTTGTTGTAAAACTGGTAACGTATTAGTAAGACTTCATGCTGATGTGTGAAAAAAAAGCCCAATGGCGTTAGCTATTTGGGCTTTTTTATTGCCTGATGATTTTCAAATCATCCATGCGTCAGGTCGGTGGGATATACACGCAAGGCTTTGATCTTATGACCTGGTTGTGCTTGGAATCTGTATCAGTGGCGCTTTAGAGCAGCATTGGAGGATCGCCCTATCTGCTCGAATAAAGCTGCAATCCAGCGCATGCACATAGCCGTATGCGCCGCTATCGCTTAAACTCGAGCCTAAACCATCTACCAATTGATTACTCCCACCATGCACAACGACAACGACCTCATTGAAACCTGTATCTCTTCTGAAGTGATTGCCTCGGGCGGCATGCTGACGGCCCGCCGTGACCAGGTGCGCTTGCCGACGGGCGGGCAAAGCCAGCGCGAGTATGTATTGCACCCTGGTGCCGTGGTGATGGTAGCGCTGCTGGATAACGGCCATCTGATATTGGAGCGGCAATTTCGCTACCCTTTGCGTCGGGTGTTTATCGAGTTGCCTGCGGGCAAGATTGATCAGGGCGAGGCGCCTTTGCTGACCGGGCAGCGTGAGTTGCTGGAAGAAACGGGATACACCGCCAATGAGTGGGTGTATCTGGGTCTGCAGCATCCATGCATTGGCTACTCCAATGAGGTGATTCACATCTATCTTGCCCGCGGCCTTACTGCCGGTGAGCACAAGCGGGATGAAGATGAAGCCTTGCATATCATCGATGCCAGCTTGCAGGATTGCCTGGCGATGGTGCAGCGCGGCGAGATTACCGATGGCAAAACCATCGTGGCGTTGATGTGGGCGGAGAAGTATTTATCTGGCCAATGGCAGCCGATGCCAGCGCAGGGTTGAGATGACAGATCGCGCACTGGTAGTTGGCTGCGGTGACCTGGGGCAGGCGGTGGCAAGCCTGCTGCAGGATAGCGGTCTTGAGGTATATGGGCTGAAGCGCAGCGCCACGGCATTGCCCGCGGGGGTGCGTCTGGTGCAGGCGGACGTGACGCAGCCTGAAACCTTGCAGGGGTTGGCGGGCTTGAAGCCCCGTATCGTGATTTATTGCGTGTCAGCCGATGCGCACCGCGATGACAGTTACCGTGCGCATTATGTGGATGGTTTGCGCAATACCTTGGCAGCTCTGCGGCAAGCGCCACCTGAGCATGTGTTTTTTGTTTCCAGCACGGGCGTGTATGGGCAGGTGAGCGATGACTTGCTGGATGAGGTTACGGTGCCGGTGCCCGCGGACTTTAGTGGCGAACGCATGCTGCAGGCGGAGCAGCTTTTGGCGGGTGAATACCCAGATGCGTATACCCTTTTGCGTTTTTCTGGCATCTACGGCCCTGGCCGTCGGCGCATGCTGGACCTGGCACGTGAGCCCGCCCGCTGGCCCGCGCAGAATGGCTGGACCAACCGCATCCACCGGGATGATGGCGCGGCCGCGATTGCTTACCTGGTCAAGCAACTACTTGCAGGCAAGCCGCTGGAGTCGCTGTATTTGATAACGGATGACCGGCCCGCATCGCAATACGAGGTGCTGCAATGGCTGGCGCAGCAGATGGGCGTGCCGGATGCTCCGCAGGATGCGCCTGCGGTATGCGGCAACAAGCGCCTGAGCAATCAGCGCCTGCGGCATACGGGGTTTCAATTGCGCTATCCGGATTATCAAATAGGCTATGCGGCCATGCTGGCGCAGGAAAACCTGGAATCTTGATTACTCTGTAAAGATAGTGATCAACGCCGTTTGTAGGTCATGCTGACACCGGATGACTCATCCCCACGCAACCCTTGCGGATGTGAATGGGCGGGCGATTCCGGCAACACAGCTTAGATAATAATAAGTGTGATCAAACAGAAAACGATCCCAAGCCGTCAGACCTGGGCGTATTTGCCCAACTGATTCAGCGCCAGCAACAGTTCATCCATATCTTCAGCTTGCGTGTAGGGATTCATCAGCGTGGTGCGTAGCCAGACGCGGCCTTCCAGCGTAACGCGCGTTAAATGAAAGCGTCCGCTCTGCACCAGTTGCTCGCGCAGGCGGCTCTGGTGACTATCCAGCGCTGCGTCTTCCAGTGTCGCCGGACGATGGCGGAAACAGACGATATTGGTTTGCGGCTGCATGAGCAGTTCAAAGTCGGGATGCGCATCCAGCTTTTGAGCCAGCAAGCGCGCCTTGGCAAAGGCGCTATCCAGCAATTGCGCCATGCCGCGCACGCCATAGAGCGAAAACGCTGCCCACAGCTTCAGGCCCATCATGCGCTTGGTGCATTCCAGTGTGCGGTAGCTGACGTTGTACATTTCCTCAATATGCTCGCCACCCTGAAAGAGATACGAGGCATCCTGGCTGAAGGCCTCAAAGCTGCTGGCGGTGTTGCGAAACAGTACGGCGGAGACAGCGGCGGGCATATACAGCAATTTGTGACCATCCCACACCACGGAATCCGCGAGGGCGATGCCTTCAAGCGCAGGGCGATGCTGCTCGGAGAGCAGGGCGGACGCGCCGTGCGCACCATCCACATGCAGCCACAAATCGTGATCGCGGCAATAGCGGCCTATCTCCAGCAGGGGGTCTATGCTGCCGGTAGGCGTGCAGCCTGCGGTGGCGACCACGGCCATCACGGCGGTGTCATTTGCCAGGGCCTCGGCGTGAGCAAGTGTCAGGGCATTGATCAGCATGCGGCCTTCCGTATCGGTCGGGATGCTGATCACGGCATCGGTGCCCAGCCCCATGATGCCCGCAGCGCGGCTGATGGAGTAGTGCGCATGTTCCGATACCAGGATGCGCAAGGGTTTGACGCCGCCAACGCCATGCTGCCACACATCGGCGGCATGCTGGCGCGCAGCGAGCAGGGCGGTGAGATTGGCTTGCGCGCCGCCCGAGGTAAGTATGCCGCCTGCATCCTGCCAGCCGATCAACTCGCCCAGCCAGCGCAGGACTTGCCGCTCCAGCATGGTGGCGCTGGGGCCCGTTTCATAGACGGCCATGGCCTGGTTGGTGAGGGCGGCGACCAGATCGCAAAGAGCGGCCACAGGCAATGGCGTGGCGACCTGATGCCCCATGTTGTGGGGGTGGTGAATCGCCAGGCTGGTCGGGAGGATGTCATTTTGCAGGCGGGCGAGTAAGCCGGCAGCATCCAGCAGCGGCTCCTGCGGCAAGGGGGTCTGCCATTGCGCGTCTGCTTTCTCGGGAGCTTGCCAGTGCATCACCGGGGCTTGCCCCGCCAGATTGCCCGCAAGGTGGTCCGCCAGCAAATCGATCAGACTATGCCCTAGTTCACGGAAATTTTCCGGGGCAAACATGGCGGCGATTTCCGTCGAAAGTATTTGGGGTGTGTTCATCAAATGTTAGTGCTGCGTGTTCGGAACCAGCCGGTCAGGCTGATGCGCTCGCGCCGGGAGGGCATGACTTCGTGCATGAAGCGGCCTGAGAGAAACGTCACCAGCGTACCGCCTGCCGGGCTGATGTCCAGGTAAGGCTCGCTGGCGTTGCCATTCAGGTAGATGCGCAAGGTGCCGCCATCTTCCGGCTGCCAGTCTTCATTCAGGTAAAGTATGCAGCTGACCTGACGCTCATTGTGTCCCTGAAACTGATCCAGATGCTTGCGATAAATAGCGCCAGGCGGATAAACGGCCAGATGCGTTTCCAGCTCGAAGAGCCCCATGAACAGAGCCTGGTTGAAATCCTGCTGTAATTGCCGCATGGCGGCCAGATAATCCTGCTGTGCCGGGCTGGCCTGCTCATCCTCAAGCCAGTGAATGAAGTCGCCCCGCAGCCCGATATTATCGGCCGACCGGCGACTGGAAAGTCCCGTGGTCGCCGCTTGCAGTGCGCCTTGCGTATGCAGGGCCTTTGCCTCATCTGCCAACACCTTGATCAGGGCAGGCGGCAAAAAGTCAGGGGTAATGGCATAGCCATCATTGGCAATGGCATCCACCAGTAAATCGTTGGAACGTGAATTCATGAAAGGGGCAGAACCCGGACTAAGAGCAGTCGCCCATTATAGCCCGCGCAAGCCGGGCTTATGCAGCAGGCAAGTGAGACAAGGCATAAACCAGCCCACCGGCAAGCAGCACGCCCAGCCAGCCCAGCAAACGCAAGCGCCGCCGCAGGGATTCCATCTGTGCCACCATGCCTGCATTCTGCTCCGCCAGACGCTTGATCAGTTGCCCTGATTCTTCCAGCTCATCATGCAGCCGTGCCAATGCCTGTCTATGCTCACGTACGGCTTGTGCCAGGGCTTCCGGCTCAGGTGGTAAGACGGCAATCTCGGTGCCATAAGTTTCTGCTTCAGCCCGGCCTTCGGCCTTCAGGCGCTGATAAAGCTTTTTTGCACCGTCCAGTACCTGGGGCGCGTGATCAATCACTTGCCCCCACGGAATCAGTTTGAATAATGTGGACCAGAGCATG
The DNA here is from genome assembly GCF_020523625.1 of Methylovorus menthalis. GTDB lineage: Bacteria > Pseudomonadota > Gammaproteobacteria > Burkholderiales > Methylophilaceae > Methylovorus > Methylovorus menthalis. The sequence continues at coordinate 1,701,879 of NZ_JAJAQH010000006.1, read as the reverse complement.
ATCTTCCTTTGAATAATGTCCCTTGAATAACAGCTTACCTGATCAAAAGACCGCCAGCCGTTGAAATCATTCCCTGCCGCATCAAGATCAAGAGCACGTCCGGCGTGCGTTACAGTGATTGTTCCACGCCGGGAGTTCGGCTATAATGCGTGCCTCTTCAAGCTTGAAGCATCAATTCAAGCCTGCAGTCGCGTAGCTCAGCTGGTTAGAGCACCACCTTGACATGGTGGGGGTCGATGGTTCGAGTCCATTCGCGACTACCAAACAAATAAAAAGCCGCTCCTTTGAGCGGCTTTTTTTATTGCCAGATTCAATTCAAAGATTACTTGGATGCCAATCCGTACCAGCCGGTCTTGCGCATACAAATAAGCAAGCCGCGCGTCGTGTATTGCGTGACCGGGTCCGGGCGATGTTCTTCGCCGAGTTCAGCGACACATTGATTGGTGGCGTCTGCCAACTCTGTACGCCCTGCGCCACGCTTCCACCATGAAGTGACCTTGAATTTGTCGGTCATGCTTTTGACGGGCGCGGAGGGAACAGCCGCTGGCTGTGTACCATCTGGTGAACTGGGGGTGCCTGACTCCACCATGGTGGCGGCTGCAGCGGCCGTTACATCTCCCTGACTGCCGCTGCTGCGGTTATCTTCATTGGGCATTAGTACCGCTACCGGGTCCATATCGCTCAGGTCGTGTACGAACCAGCCCTGATCTTCCAGGCATTTTTTCACGGCGGCGTCATCCATGCCGCTGGCTTTACAGGTGTCTCTGGACCTCTCAAGATCGGCGGCAGTCGCCCCGCGTTTATAAGAAAACTCGCCGCATGCATTTAATAGCAAGCAGGCCAGCAAGGGCACAAGCAGCATTTTTTTCATCGGAATGTCCTCGCCTTTATTCACGTCGTCAAAATCCTTGTAGGACAAAAGCTCACACAGCATACCGTCCCCGTCTGTAAAAACAACTACGCAATATGACGTATTTAAGCGCCCCTTCCCACTCGCTAATCTAGCACCACGTTGCACGTCAGTCGGCTTTTGCGATGGATGACGTGAAACCCGTTTCAGGGTGCAAGTTTTTTTACAGTGTGCGGTTCATCTACATAAAGGGGATTACGCGATGACATTCAAGCTTAACAAGTGTTTGCTGGCAGTGGCTGCGGCAACGGCTATTTCGGTTCCTGCCATGCAGGCACAGGCAGGTGGCACCATCAATTTTGGTGATGACAAGTCCATCACCGTCGGTCTGGGTATGCGTACCAGTTTTACCAGTGAGGAAGATTCTGCTCCTAACGGTACTTCTCGCAGCAAGGATTTCAACCTGGACAGTATTCGTCTCTATACCAGTGCTTCGCTGAACAAGTATATCAAGGGGACATTCAATACTGAAAAGAACGCCGATGACACGGTCAAGATGATCGATGCCATTGCCCAGTTCGAATTCATGCCTGAATTCAACTTGTGGGCTGGTCAAATGTTGCCACCGACTGACCGCGCCAATCTGGATGGTCCTTACTACCTGACTGCATGGAGCTATCCAGGGGTGGTTTCGCAGTACCAGAACAAGAACACCGGCCGTGACGTAGGTGTGACTGCCTGGGGTAAGTTGCTGGATAAACATCTGGTCTACTCAGTAGGTACCTACGAAGGTAACCATGCATCCAACAATGCTGGTACCAATGCAACTGATCCTAACCGTAGCGATGCTCTGATGTATGCAGGCCGTCTGCAATATGACTTCTGGAGCGCAGGTCTTGATCCAGCTTATTACACCAGCAGCACTTATTACGGCAAGGATGTCTTGTCGCTGGCTCTGGTCGGTATGTACCAGAAAGATGCAGTGGGTTCTGCGACTACAAAAGATGATTACGTTGCCTACAACATCGACGGCGTACTCGAAAAGGTATTCACCGCTGGTGTGCTTAACCTGGAAGGTGCGGCTTACCGCTACGACTTCAGCAATGAAGCGGTTATTGCTGGGGCAGGTACTGGGACTACTCCAGTCAAGGCTGGTAAAGCCTATCTCGGCCTGGCTGCCTGGATGTTCCCTGACGTTGTGGGCTGGGGTAAGTTCCAGCCGTATGTTCGCTATCAGAAATTCAATGGTGACGGCTCTGCCAGCCTGGATGTGAAGGAATACGACCTGGGTCTGAACTACATCATTGATGCCCACAATGCTCGTCTGAGCGCTGTTTACACTAACAACAAAACGGAAACATTCGACACGGTGAACAAGTTCACTGTTGGTCTGCAACTGCAATTCTAACTGTTAAAGGGGATGCGCATCGGGACACCGGTGCGCAACGGACCGCCGCGATGCTGGACCTGATCGTAGCGGAAAGCGCCCCGAAAGCAGTGTGTGGGGCATTAACAAACGTTGAGGATAGCTATGAAAACCCTTGTAAAACTCGATCTTGATAAAAAGCCATGGGAACAGGACGGCCAGATTCACAATCGCTGGCACCCTGATTTGCCCATGATTGCCATGGTGAAGCCTGGGGATGAATTCCGGGTGGAGTGCATGGACTGGACCGGCGGTCAGATCAAGAACGACGACAGCGCAAACGACATTCGTGATGTGGATCTCTTGCAAGTGCATTACCTGAGTGGCCCGATTGGTGTCGAAGGTGCGGAACCAGGCGACCTGATGGTGGTGGACATTCTGGATGTGGGCACACTGGATGAGTATCAGTGGGGCTTTAACGGCCTGTTTGCCAAGGAAAATGGAGGTGGTTTCTTGACCGATCATTATCCTGAAGCACGCAAGTCCATCTGGGATTTTCACGGTATTTACACCACATCGCGCCATGTGCCTAACGTCAAGTTCGCCGGCATCATGCACCCAGGCCTGATCGGTTGCCTGCCATCGCGTGAATTGCTGGATACCTGGAACAAGCGCGAAGGAGAGCTGATTGCAACTGACCCTGATCGTGTTCCACCACTTGGTTTGCCACCCAATGCGCAGGCTGCCGTTATGGGCAAGATGACTGGTGAAGCTGCCAAGGCGGCTGCGATGGAAGGTGCGCGCACCGTGCCGCCACGCGACCACGGCGGTAACTGTGACATCAAGAACCTGACCAAGGGTTCCAAAGTGTTTTTCCCGGTATACGTCAAGGATGGCGGTCTTTCCATGGGCGACCTGCACTTCTCGCAGGGCGACGGCGAAATCACCTTCTGCGGCGCCATTGAAATGGCCGGTTACCTCGATATCAAGGTCAGCCTGATCAAGGATGGCGTCAAGAAATACGGCATCAAGAACCCTGTGTTCCAGCCTAGCCCATTGACTCCCAATTATCGCGATTACCTGATTTTTGAAGGTATTTCGGTAGATGAGCAGGGCAAGCAGCATTACCTGGATGTGCATGTGGCTTACCGTCAGGCTTGCCTCAATGCCATCGAATACCTGAAGAAGTTTGGTTACAGCGGTGCACAAGCCTTGTCGATTCTGGGGACAGCCCCGGTTGAAGGCCATATCAGTGGCGTGGTGGATATCCCGAATGCGTGCGCCACCTTGTGGTTGCCGACCGAGATTTTTGACTTCGACCTGAAGCCGAATGCCGATGGACCGAAACTCATGGTTGCCAGCGGGCCTGACCTGGCGAAAGCCAGCTGATCAGAACGTAGCGGATTATCGTAAATAAAGGGGAAGCCGGTATGCCTGTATATGAGTACCACTGTGAGAGTTGTGGCGTGTTTTCAGCACTGCGCAAAATGTCCGAATCCAGCCTGCCTGCCGTCTGCGAAAGCTGTGGCGGCATGGGCGAGCGGATTCTGTCAGCACCTAACCTGGCCATTTTGGGGAAGGCACAGCGCAGCGCCCACGAGCGCAATGAAAAATCCGCACATGAGCCAGGCGTACGCCGTCGCTCCAGTTGCGGGTGCACCGGTTCTCATACCTGCAAGCCATCCGGCGGCGCCACCAAAGAGAAATCAGCAGGTGGTAACAACGGTTTGCAGATGCAAACCAAAAAAACGGCAAGGCCGTGGATGCTGGGGCACTAGCCCCTTTATCCCCGCCTTTGCTGCAAGCAGTTTTTCGTAGGGCAGATAAGGTTAGCTTCACTTTCAACTAGGAGAAATTTATGAGTACCAATGATAGACGTCGATTCATGACTAAAGTGGGTGCCCTGACCGGCGCACTGCTGGCGGTCAGCATGGTTTCCGGTATGGGCAGCGCATTTGCCGAGGACTTTCCTACTGCCAAGGTGAACACCACCAAGCTGGCCGTGACCGACAAGACCGTCAAGGTCGGTATTCTGCACTCAGCTACCGGCACCATGGCCATCAGTGAAACCGGTTCTATCCAGGCTGAAAAGCTGGCGATTGCCCAGATCAATGAAATGGGTGGCGTGCTGGGCCGCAAGATTGAAATCATTCAGGAAGACGGCGCCAGCGACTGGCCAACCTTTGCTGAAAAATCCAAGAAATTGCTGGAAAACGACAAGGTAGCGGCCGTATTTGGTTGCTGGACTTCCGCTTCCCGCAAGGCCGCGCTGCCAGTGTTTGAAAAAGACAACGGCTTGCTGTTCTACCCAACTTTCTATGAAGGCCTGGAACAATCCAAGAACGTGTTCTACACCGGTCAGGAAGCGACTCAACAGATTCTTGCTGGTCTGGACTGGATCGCCAAGGAAAAGAAGGCAAAAACCTTCTACCTGATTGGCTCTGACTACATCTGGCCACGTACTTCCATGAAGATTGCCCGCAAGCACATCGAGCAGCATCTGGGTGGCAAAGTGGTAGGTGAAGAGTACATCGCGCTGGGCGATACGCAGTTTGGTTCCGTGATCAACAAAATCAAGCTGAAGAAGCCTGACATCATCTACGCAGCGGTTGTAGGCGGCAGTAACGTGGCTTGGTTCAAGCAATTGAACGCAGCTGGCTTGAACTCCAGCAAGCAGACCATGCTGACCATCTCGGTAACGGAAGATGAAGTTCTGGGTATCGGTGGTGAAAACCTGGCTGGCTTCTACTCTGCCATGAAGTACTTCCAAACCTTGAAGAACCCGAACAACGAAAAATTCGTGGCTGACTTCAAGAAAATGTGGGGCCCGAAAGCCGTTATCGGTGACGTGACCCAGGCTGCTTACCTCGGCCCATGGTTGTGGAAGGCTGCAGTTGAACGTGCTGGCAGCTTCGACGTGGACAAGGCAGTCGTTGCATTGCCAGGCTACGAGCTGAAGACAGCGCCAGAAGGCTACGTCAAGGTCGATCCTAACCATCACCTCTGGAGCAAGCTGCGTATCGGTAAATGGCGCGCTGATGGCCAGGCTGATGTGGTGTACGAATCTGAGCTGATCAAACCAGATCCGTTCCCAAAGGGCTACCAATAAGCTTCACGTAAACCATACGGCCCTTAGGGGCCGTATTGGTGAGCGGTAACAAAAACAGTTCAAGCAATGGGAAGTTTTGTGAAATTGTGCAGTGAATTTTTCAGGCAAGTCATACAAGTGGAGGCCTAATCATGTTCGGATATTCAATGGCGGAAATAGGAAACATCATGGTGATGCAGGGCTTCGCCGGCCTCAGCATGTTCAGCGTCCTGTTACTGATGGCGCTAGGTCTCGCTATCATTTTCGGGCAAATGGGGGTGATCAATATGGCGCATGGCGAGTTCATGACCATAGGCGCATATACCACCGTCATGCTCTCCAAATTGGCCGTCGCCTACGGCTTCGTTAATTACTACTTTATCTTCGCCATTATCGTGGCCTTTGTACTGGCTTTCGCTATCGGCTACCTGGTTGAATTCACTCTGATCCGGCATCTCTACAAGCGACCGCTGGATACCTTGCTGGCGACCTGGGGTTTAAGCCTGGTCATGCAGCAGATTTTCCGTTCCAGCTTCGGCGCCAAGGAAGTGAGTGCTGAATTGCCGGAATGGTTGCTGGGTTCTTTCCAGCCTACACCTGATATTGATATCCCGATTAACGGAGTATTCGTGATGGGGCTTGCTGCCGTCGTCACCTTCGGTGTGTTCCTCTTCATGTTCCGCTCGCAATGGGGCCTGCGTGTCCGCGCTACCGTGCAAAACCGTGTCATGGCAGGTGCTGTTGGCATCAATACCAAAAAGGTTGACCGCGTGACGTTTGCGCTGGGCTGTGGCATTGCCGGGGTTGCCGGTGCTGCATTTACCACCATCGCATCCACCGGTCCTACTACGGGTACGCTTTATATCGTAGATAGCTTCATGGTGGTGGTGTTTGGCGGTGCGGCCAGTCTGTTCGGTACCATTGCTTCTGCCTTCGGTATTGCCCAGGCGCAATCGATACTGCAGTTTTTCATGACCAGTTCCATGGGTAAGGTGGCTACCTTGCTCACCATCGTCGGCATTCTGATGATGCGTCCTGAAGGTCTGTTCGCTTCCAAAGTGCGTAAGTAAAGGAAACACTCATGAAAACACTCTCCGATAAATTGTTGGGCGGCAAGCAGGGGGTCTTGGGCCTTGCCCTGCTGGCGCTGCTGATTATGGTCATCCTGCCGTTGGGGCTGGATATTTTCCGGCTCAACCTGGTGGGTAAATACCTCACTTACGCCTTCGTGGCACTTAGCCTGGTACTACTGTGGGGCAATGGCGGCATCCTAAGCCTGGGGCAGGGCATGTTTTTCGGCCTGGGCGGTTACTGTATGGCGATGTTCCTGAAACTGGAGGCTTCTGACCCCATCAGTACCAAGATTCAGACCACGCCAGGCATTCCGGACTTCATGGACTGGAATCAGCTGACGGCCATCCCGTGGTTCTGGGAGCCGTTCAAAAGCTTGCCCTTGACCATCTTGGCGATCCTGATCGTGCCGACCATCTTTGCCTACATCATCGGCTTTGCCATGTTCAAACGCCGTGTGGGTGGTGTGTACTTCGCCATCATTACCCAGGCGATTGCACTGATCCTGAGCATCCTGATTGTCGGCCAGCAAGGCTTCACCGGCGGTGTTAACGGCATTACCGATCTCAAGACCATGCTGGGCTGGGATATCCGTACCGATAGCGCCAAGTACATTCTTTACTATGTGAATGCCATTCTGCTGTTCGGCTGCATTTTCCTGTCGCGTTACATCCTCACCAGCAAGTTCGGCATGCTGTTGCTGGCCATGCGGGACAAGGAAGAGCGTGTGCGCTTCTCTGGTTACGATGTGTCCGACTTCAAAATCTTCACCTTCTGTGTGGCAGCGATGATCTCGGCCATCGGTGGCGCCATGTTCACCCTGCAAGTGGGCTTCATGTCACCTTCGTTTGTCGGCATCGTACCTTCGATTGAAATGGTGATCTTCGCCGCAGTGGGCGGTCGCATGTCGCTGATAGGCGCGGTTTATGGCACCTTGCTGGTTAACTACGGCAAGACTGTATTCTCGGAAACCTACCCGGAATTGTGGCTGTTCCTGATGGGCGGCCTGTTCATCGCCGTGGTGATGTTCTTCCCGGATGGCCTAGCTGGTATTTACCAGAAACATGCACGCAAGATTCCATTCCTCAAGCGCTGGGTGGCTGAGGAAAAACAAAAGCAGACTGACGCCCATGCCAGCCATGGCAAGGCAAGCACCACACTGGGAGCTGAAGCATGAGTAATACTGACTTTATCCTGGCAATTGAAGACCTGACCGTATCGTTTGACGGTTTCAAGGCGGTGGACAAGCTGAACCTGTACGTCGACAAGAACGAGCTACGCGTGGTGATCGGCCCTAACGGCGCCGGCAAGACCACCGTGCTCGACCTGATCTGCGGCAAGACCAAATCCACCTCGGGCTCGATCAAGTTCAAGAACAAGGAACTGACCAAGCTGGCCGAGCATGAAATCGTGCGGGCCGGGGTGGGGCGCAAGTTCCAGACGCCTTCCATCTATGAAAACCTGACGGTGTATCAGAATCTGGAAGTGTCGTATCCACGTGGTCGCAGTGTCTGGGGCAGCCTGCTGTTCAAGCGCTCGGACGATGTGATGACGCAGGTGTACAAGGTGGCGGAAGAAATCCTGCTGAAGGATTTTCTGGATATGGAAGCCGCTTTACTCAGCCACGGCCAGAAGCAATGGCTGGAGATCGGCATGCTGTTGATGCAGGAGCCTGAGCTCTTGATGCTGGACGAGCCGGTGGCCGGCATGAGCGCCAAGGAGCGCGATCAGACCGCAGAGCTCTTGAATCGTATCTGCCAGAACCGCTCGGTGATCGTGATTGAGCACGACATGGAGTTCGTGAAGAAGATCGCGCACAAGGTCACCGTGCTGCATCAGGGCAAGATTCTGGCCGAAGGCAGCATGGACAAGGTGCAGGCCGATGAAAAGGTCATTGAAGTGTATTTGGGCCACTAGCAGTTGAGCCATTACGTCACGGGAGACAGACGATGTTTGAAATTCAAGACCTGAATGTGAGTTATGGCCAGAGCCAGGTGATCCATGGCCTCAGCTTCAAGGCTGAGCGCAACGAAACCCTGGCTATCATGGGCCGCAATGGCATGGGCAAGACCACGCTGTTCAAATCGCTGATGGGCATACTGCCCAGCAAGGCCGCCAAGGCAACGGTGGATGGTGTAGACCTCAATGGCAACGAAAGCCACGAACGTGTCGCCAAGGGCCTCGCGTATGTGCCGCAGGGGCGGATGATATTCCCCACCATGACGGTGCAGGAAAACATCATGACCGGCATGGAGAAATCCAAAACGCGGGAAATCCCCGAGGATATCTATGCCTTGTTCCCGGTGTTGTTCGAGATGCGTAACCGCAAGGGCGGCAATCTTTCCGGTGGTCAGCAGCAGCAACTAGCGATTGCCCGTGCGCTGGTGACCAACCCCAAGGTATTGCTGCTGGATGAGCCCACCGAAGGCATACAGCCTTCCATCATCAAGGACATTGCCAAGGTGCTGAATGAAATCCGCAAAATGCGCGAGATCACCATCATCGTGTCCGAGCAGGTGCTCAGCTTCACCATGGAAATTGCCGACCGCATCATCGTGATCGACAAAGGTAAATTCATCCACGAAAACAAGCGTGAAGAAGTGGATGCGGCCAAGATCAAGAGTTACCTCTCGGTGTGAGCGACCGGGAGTATCCCCCGACTGGCAGGCCCTTTCAGACTGCCAGTCGGCCCTTTTCGCAGTCCGTTTTTCCATTTTTTTGTGTCATCATGCGGTATGAACCAGATTTCCCGTGAGGCGGTCACCGCCATGTCAGGCGCTTATGCCGCAGGCTGGCAGGCCAGGCTGGAGCTGGAGTTTGCCGTCAGCCACCAACGCAGCACCCTGGTTCGCCGTTCCCATCAGGGGCCGCTGGTGATACAGAAAAGCCTGCATCCGGAAGGACCTGATCTTTGCCATGGAATTATCGTGCATCCGCCGGGAGGTGTTGCCGGTGGCGATCAGCTGACACTGCAAGCTACGTTGGGGCCGCAATCGCAGGCCTTGCTGACTACCCCTGGTGCAGGCAAGTGGTATAAGTCCGGCGGCCGTCGCGCCAGTCAGACGCTGCAGTTTCATCTGGCTGACCAGGCCCAACTGGAATGGCTGCCGCAGGAAAATATATTGTTTGATGGCGCTGATGTGCATTTCGATGCCGACATTCACTTGACTGGTCAGGCTGTTTTTGCCGGATGGGATATTCAGTGTTTTGGGCGTCAGGCGCGCGGCGAGCAATGGCAGCAGGGAGCCTTGCGCCAGCGCTTCAGCATACGCCGCGATGGACGGCTGCTCTGGCTGGAGCGTGCTAATTTTCAGCCGCAGGCGCTGCTGATGCGCTCGGCGGTTGGGCTCCATGGCGCGGTGGTGAATGGCAGTTTTGTTGTGGCGGCTGGCAGCCTGCCCAAGGATATTCTGGCGGAATGCCAGGCGCTGGCCTTGACGTCGGCAGCGCGCATTGGTGTTACTGCGTTGCCCGAAGTGGTGGCGGCACGCTATCTGGGAGATTCGGCGCAGGAAGCCCGACATTATTTTGAAGCCTTGTGGCAGCTGTTGCGTCCCTGGTATGGTCAGCGCGAAGCCGTGCGACCGCGTATCTGGAATACCTGAGCCGGGCTGCGGATGAATTAAACTGGACTGATGCTATCGCCTGCTTTCAGCCATGGCGCAGAGGTCCAGGTAAGCAAGATGAGTTGGCGGGATGCTGAGAGAATGAAGTCAGGCGCGTTTTAAGTCACGCGCATTATGGAGTCACTATGGAATTAAGCCCAAGAGAAAAAGATAAGTTGCTGATTTTTACTGCCGCGCTGCTGGCCGAGCGTCGCAAGGCGCGCGGCCTCAAGCTCAATTACCCGGAGTCTATAGCTTATATTTCGGCCGCCATCATGGAGGGCGCACGTGACGGCAAGACCGTAGCCGAATTAATGGGCTATGGCGCTACGCTGCTTAGCCGGGATGATGTCATGGAAGGGGTGCCGGAGATGATCCCCGAGATACAGATAGAAGCGACTTTTCCTGATGGCACCAAGCTGGTCACGGTCCATCATCCCATTCCCTGATGCCTTACTCAGCGCAAGTCACAAAGCCTAACAAGAATATGAGGAATAACCATGATTCCTGGTGAAATGCAGGTAGAAGCAGGCGAGATCGTGCTTAACGATGGCCGCGCCACGGTGACGCTGGATGTTGCCAATACCGGCGACCGCCCGATACAGATAGGCTCGCATTACCATTTTTACGAGACCAACGAAGCTTTGAGCTTTGACCGCCAGGCCGCCTACGGCTTCCGGCTGGATATTGCGGCGGGCACCGCTGTGCGCTTTGAGCCAGGGCAGACACGCACTGTGCAACTGGTAGCGCTGGCGGGTGACAGGAAGGTCTACGGCTTTGCTGGCAAGGTCATGGGAGCATTGAAATGAGTGTAAAGATTTCGCGGCAGGCTTATGCTGAAATGTTTGGCCCCACCGTGGGGGACCGCGTGCGGCTCGCCGATACCGAGCTCTGGATAGAGGTGGAGAAGGATTACACCCTGTATGGCGAGGAAGTGAAGTTCGGCGGTGGCAAGGTGATCCGCGACGGCATGGGCCAGGGCCAGCGCGTCGCTGCCGAAGTCGCGGATACTGTGATTACCAATGCCCTGATAGTGGACTACACCGGCATCATCAAGGCCGATATCGGTCTCAAGGCCGGGCGCATTGCGGCCATCGGCAAGGCGGGCAATCCGGATATCCAGCCCGGCATCACCATTGCCATAGGCGCTGCTACTGAAGTGATTGCCGGTGAAGGCATGATCGTGACCGCAGGCGGCGTTGATACGCATATCCATTTCATTTGCCCGCAACAGATTGAAGAAGCGCTGATGTCGGGCGTGACCACCATGATAGGCGGCGGCACCGGGCCTGCGACCGGCACCTTTGCCACCACCTGTACGCCGGGCCCTTGGCATATCCATCGCATGTTGCAGGCGGCCGATGCCTTCCCCATGAACCTGGGCTTCCTTGGCAAGGGCAACGTCAGCGTGCCGCAGCCGCTGGTGGAGCAGGTGGAAGCGGGGGCGATTGGCCTCAAGTTGCATGAAGACTGGGGCACCACACCAGCCGCCATTGATAATTGCCTGAGCGTGGCCGAGGACATGGATGTGCAGGTGGCCATCCACTCCGATACCCTGAATGAATCGGGCTTTGTCGAAACCACGATTGCGGCCTTCAAGGACCGCACCATCCATACCTTCCACACCGAAGGTGCGGGTGGCGGCCATGCGCCGGACATCATCAAGGCGGCAGGCTTTGCCAATGTGCTGCCGTCGTCCACCAATCCGACGCGGCCTTATACCGTCAATACCATCGATGAGCATCTGGATATGTTGATGGTGTGCCATCACCTTGATCCGGCCATTGCGGAAGACATCGCTTTTGCCGAAAGTCGCATACGCCGCGAGACGATTGCTGCCGAGGATATCCTGCATGACCTCGGTGCCTTTTCCATGATGTCGTCCGACTCGCAGGCCATGGGCCGCGTCGGCGAAGTTATCATCCGTACCTGGCAGACCGCGCACAAAATGAAAGTGCAGCGTGGTGCACTCGCTGAAGATACAGCACGCAACGATAATTTCCGCGTGAAACGCTATATCGCCAAATACACCATCAACCCCGCGCTGACACATGGCATTGCCCATGAAGTCGGCTCGATTGAAGTCGGCAAACTGGCCGACCTGGTGCTGTGGCGTCCGGCGTTTTTTGGCGTCAAGCCTTCCACTATCCTCAAGGGGGGCATGATTGCCGCGGCCGCCATGGGCGACCCCAATGCGTCTATCCCTACGCCACAGCCTGTGCACTATCGCCATATGTTTGGCGCATACGGCGGTGGCCTCAAAACCTCGGTGACCTTTGTTTCGCAAGCGGCGCTGCATAATCCGCAACTGGCGGCGCTGGGGCTGCAAAAGCCGCTGGTGGCCGTGCGTGGCACCCGCGACGTCAAGAAAAAAGACATGGTCCACAATGGCTGGATGCCAACGATTGATGTGGATACCGAAACCTATGCCGTGCGCGCCGATGGCATGCTGCTGGTGTGCGAGCCCGCCACCGTGCTGCCCATGGCTCAGCGCTATTTCCTGTTTTAGCTGCGCGAGTGCAGATGATGGTGAGCGTGCATCAGAAAGAACCTCAGGTTGAATGAGCGAGATGCTGAACATATTTGAACGGGCCATTGGTCACGACCATATTGATGACAGGGTGGCATTGCCCTTTGACCGGCGCCAGAAAAGCCGCCTGCGCGTCACCCTGCAATCCGGCCAGGAGGCGGCCTTGCTGCTGGAGCGCGGCACCATCCTGCGTGGCGGCGATTGCCTGCGCGCTGAAGATGGTCGCATTATTGAAGTGCTAGCGGCTGAGCAGCCAGTGATGGATGTTACCGCACCCGATGCACCGACACTGACCCGTGCTGCCTATCATCTGGGTAATCGCCATGTGCCCCTGCAAGTGGGGGAGGGCTGGTTACGGCTTGAGCAGGATCACGTATTGAAAGACATGCTGCTGGGGCTGAATGTGACGGTGCATGAATTGCATGCGCCATTTGAACCCGAGGCCGGGGCGTATGGCGGTGGTCACCGCCATTCCCATGATGACGATACTGGCGCTAACCTGCGCCCGCCCATGCGGCTGAAACGCCATGCCGGGTAAAGCATTGGCGCTTTCCCGCTTGTTGCAGCTGGCAAGCCCCATGCTGCCGGTGGGGGCCTATAGTTATTCGCAAGGCCTTGAGTGGACGATTGAGTGCGGCGATGTCACTGATAAAGCCACTGCCGAGGCCTGGATAGGGGCTGTGCTGACCATGTATCAGGGGCAGTTTGAGCTACCGCTTTTGCACCGCCTGATGCAGGCATGGGCGGCGAGTAATCAGCCAGCGGTCAGTGAGTGGGATGCGTTTTATCAGGCCGGGCGCGATACTGCCGAGGCGCATGCCGAAAGTCGCCAGATGGGCTATTCACTGGTGCGCTTGCTGAGTGAATTTGAGAGTCTGCCCGGGGATTGGCTGACGCGCTTGCAGGCCATGCCGACACCAGCGTTTATCACGGTATATGCCGGCATTGCCGATCAATGGCAGATTTCGCCTCAGCAGGCATTGCATGCTTATGCCTGGTCCTGGCTGGAAAACCAGGTATCCGCTGCCATGAAGGCGGTGCCGCTGGGGCAAGTGGCCGGGCAAAAAATCCTGCTGGAACTGGGAGGGCGATTGCCCGCGCTGGTGGCGAGTGCCATGGCATTGCCGGACGAGGACATCAGCAACTTCTGCCCCGGGCTCAGCATTGCTGGCTGCCGCCATGAAACACAATATACAAGGCTATTTCGCTCCTGATGGGGAGATGGCCATGTCCATCGCAATAAACAGTTAGATCAAAGCAAGGAAATCAAGACATGACCACATCAACAGAACACGCGACCGAACCGCTGCGCGTCGGCATAGGCGGACCAGTGGGCTCGGGCAAAACCGCACTCACGCTGGCGCTGTGCAAGCGCTTGCGCGATGTCTACAACATTGCCGTCGTCACCAATGATATTTATACCAAGGAAGATGCCGAGTTTCTGACCCGCAACGAAGCCTTGAGCCCGGATCGCATTATCGGCGTTGAAACCGGCGGCTGCCCGCATACCGCCATCCGCGAAGATGCGTCCATGAATCTGGAAGCGGTGGCGCAACTCAGTCAGCGCTTTGCGCCACTGGATGTGGTGTTTGTCGAGAGCGGTGGCGATAACCTCGCTGCCACCTTCAGCCCAGAGCTGTCAGATCTCACGATTTACGTGATTGATGTGGCGGCCGGAGAGAAGATCCCGCGCAAGGGCGGCCCCGGCATTACCAAGTCTGATTTGCTGGTGATCAACAAAATTGATCTCGCCCCCATGGTAGGCGCATCGCTGGAGGTCATGGACCGCGATGCCAAACGCATGCGCGGCGAGCGGCCATTCCTGTTCAGCAATCTCAAGACCGGGCAAGGCCTGGAAGATATTGTGCGCTTCATTGAAAAACAAGGGCTGATGCAGTAATTGCACAGAATGCTAACGCTATAACCAGGAGTCTCCGATGAAAAATGTAAGTAAAAAAACTGGCCTGGCCGCTATGGCTTTGCTGCTTTCCCCCACGCTGGCGCTGGCACATCCCGGCCATGGTCTGGAGAGCGCCGCCGCGGGCTTCATGCATCCGCTTACCGGATGGGATCACTTGATGGTGATGCTGGCTGTGGGCCTGTGGGCTGGGCGTCTTGGCGGCGCCGCCCGCTGGCAATTGCCGCTGACATTTTTGCTGGTCATGCTGGTGGGTGCGCTGGCAGGCATGGCCGGGCTTACTCTCCCTGCCATGGAAACCGCCATCGCCGCCAGCGTCATGGCCATTGGGCTCTTGATCGCCCTGCATGTGGTGTTGAAGCCTCTGTGGCAGGTGACGCTGGTGGCCCTGTTTGCCTTGCTGCATGGCGTGGCGCACGGTGCTGAACTGGTGACCCATTCTGCGCTGGTGGTGTTGCCCGCCATGCTGGCGGCCACTGCCTTGCTGCATGCTGGCGGCTTGTTGCTGGCCTCACGCGGCATGCCATTGTCTGCAAGGTTGCAGGATGCTATCGGCGGCATCATTGCACTGGCTGGCGGCTGGATGCTTTTCGCCTGAATCGTTTGAAAAGACGCCTGCCCGTCCGGGCGGGCGTTGGTTTTTCCCGCTTACCACCGCAATCCTTGGATTGCTCTTAACTGATTCATCTCTTTCTCTTGCTGTTGATCTCCCGATTTTCGTGGTTTTGGTGTTATAAAACAGTGACTATGCGGGCGATAGGCATGTGACGTGCTTATCTTTCAAATACGTCATTTGACGCAGTGCCAAATGTTTTTGGCTTGCGTAAGATGAAGTGGGGCAGGTTTGTGCCAGACAAATAACAAAGCAGCAGCGGGCATCGCTGCGCAAATTGACGGGATTTAGATGGCAGACGGAAGAGTCACAGACGGGGCATTGAACGGCGAATCCATGGCGACGCAGCGTATCGTGAAGATACGCCGCGACTACAACACATGGGTCGCCAACGAGACCCTGGAAGACTACGCCTTGCGGTTTACTCCACGTTCCTTCCGCAAGTGGTCGGTGCTGCGGGTGGCGAATACCGCATTCGGCGCCATTTCCTTTCTGGTGCTGGAGGCCATAGGCGGCACCATTGCCGTCAACTATGGCTTCATCAATGCTTTCTGGGCCATCATGGCTGTCGGCCTGATCATCTTCATGACCGGTCTACCGATCAGTTATTACGCTGCCAAATATGGCGTGGATATGGATCTGCTGACACGGGGCGCGGGCTTCGGCTATATCGGCTCTACCATTTCCTCATTCATCTACGCTTCATTCACTTTTATCCTGTTTGCGCTTGAGGCCGCCATCATGGCCTATGCGCTGGAGCTGTGTTTTCATCTGCCCCTGTGGATAGGCTATATGGTCAGCGCGCTAGTGGTGATACCGCTGGTGACCCACGGCGTGACGCTGGTGAGCCGCATCCAGATGATCACCCAGCCGATATGGCTGGTGCTGCTGGCCTTGCCTTTCATTTTTGTGATCTATAAAGACCCGGATATCCTCAATCGCCTGCATGCCTATAGCGGCAGCTCCGGCTTGCATGGCGATTTCAACTTCCTTATGTTTGGTGCCGCCATTGCTGTGGGTATCGCCCTGATCCCGCAGATTGGCGAGCAGGTGGACTTCTTGCGCTTCATGCCGGAAAAAACCGAGAAGAACAAATGGCAATGGCATGCCGGTGTTTTGCTGGCGGGGCCGGGCTGGATATTGTTGGGTATACTCAAAATGCTCGGTGGCGTGCTGCTGGCATATCTGGTGATCGAGCAGGGCGTCAGTCATGAGCAGGCAATCAATCCCACCCATATGTACATGGCCGGTTTCAATTACGTCTTCTCGTCGCCACAGCTGGTGCTTGGTGTCACGACGCTGTTTGTGGTGATCTCGCAGGTTAAGGTCAACATGACCAATGCCTATGCCGGTTCGCTCGCCTGGTCCAATTTCTTTGCGCGACTTACGCATAGCCACCCGGGGCGCGTGGTGTGGATGGTGTTCAATGCGCTGATCGCCGTCATGCTGATGGAACTGGATGTGTTCCAGGCGCTGGAGCAGGTGCTGGGCCTTTATTCGAATATTGCGATTGCCTGGATCGCGGCGGTGGTGGCCGATCTGGTGATCAACAAACCGCTGGGCCTGAGCCCCAAGGGCATTGAGTTCCGACGCGCCTATCTTTTTGACATCAATCCGGTGGGCGTGGGGGCCATGCTGCTGTCTTCCCTGCTTTCCATTCTGGCATTTTCCGGCACCTTCGGGCAGCAGGCACAAGCCTTCTCGGCCTTTATCGCGCTATTCACCGCCTTGCTGGCATCGCCGCTCATCGCCTGGGCGACGCGCGGCCGTTATTACATTGCCCGTGAACCATTCAAGTTTACCTTGCCGCAATCCAGCATTCCCATGCGCATTGCCAAGTGCTCTGTCTGTGGCAATGATTATGAAACAGACGACATGGCCAACTGCCCGGCTTACCAGGGCTTCATCTGCTCGCTGTGCTGCTGTCTGGATGCCCGCTGCAATGATGCCTGCAAACCACAGGCGCGTTTCTCCGAGCAGTGGCAGGACATGCTCAAGTTTGTGTTCCCCAAAGCCTTGTGGTCCTATTTGCAGAGTGGCCTTAGTAACTATCTGCTGCTGATGGGCGTGACGTTGGCATTTCTGGGTGCTTTGCTCGGGCTTATCTATTTCCACGAAACTTTGATCCTGGAGAAAAGTGCTGCTGCCGCTTTGCTCGGGCCTTTGCGACTGGCCTTCCTCAAGGTCTTTGCTGCGCTGGTGTTTGCCAGTGCTGTGATCGCCTGGTGGCTGGTACTCACCAGTGAAAGCCGCCGCGTGGCGCAGGAAGAATCCAATCGCCAGACCGGCTTGCTGCTGCGCGAAATCGAGCTGCACCGGCAAACCGACGCTGAGCTGCAACTGGCGCGGCAGGTGGCCGAGCAGGCTAATCAGGCCAAGAGTCGTTATATCACCGGTATCAGCCATGAGTTGCGCACGCCGCTCAACAGTATTCTTGGCTATGCGCAGTTGCTGGATAACGATATTTCCATTCCCGCCGCGCGCCAGCCCGCTATCCGCGTGATTCGGCGCAGTGGTGAGCACCTGCTATCACTGATTGAGGGCACACTGGATATTGCTCGCATCGAGAGCGGCAAGCTCACTTTTGATATCAAGCCTTTGCGCTTGCCCGAGTTCATCCAGCAAGTGGTTGACATGTTCGAGCTGCAGGCCCGTAACAAGGGCTTGACCTTCAGCTATCAACTCACCGGCGATTTGCCAGACATGGTGCGCGCCGACCAGAAGCGACTGAGCCAGATTCTGATCAATATTCTGGGCAATGCCGTGAAATTCACCCGGCAGGGCGGCGTGGTGTTCCGGTTGCGCTATGCGCGCGAGCTCGCTGTCATCGAGATCGAGGATACGGGCCCCGGCATCCTGAAAGAGGAGCTGGATGAAATTTTCGAGCCCTTTGCCCGCGGTAGTGCCGCCAACAACAGCACGGTGGCTGGCACAGGCCTGGGGTTGACCATCAGCAAGATGCTGACGCAGTTAATGGGAGGCGAGCTGAGTGTCCGCAGCGTGGTGGGTAGTGGCACGGTGTTCCAGATACGCCTGTTCCTTCCGCAAATTCACAGTAGCAACGAGATGCAGTCGGTGATCATTGCACAGCCGGTAGCGTACCAGGGCCCACGCCGGCGCGTACTGGTGGTGGATAACGAGCATGTGGACCGCGAGCTGATCATTAACATTCTTGAGCCACTAGGTTTTGAAATGGCCCAGGCGGCCAATGGTCGCGAGTGTCTGGAGATTTATCCCAATTTCCGTCCGGATCTCATTTTGATGGACCTGGCGATGCCGGTGATGGATGGCTGGGAGGCGAGCTACATCATTCGCAAGGTGCATCAGTCCGATGTCTGCATCGGTATCGTGTCGGCCAATGCCTTCGACAAGGGGCTGGAAAACACGGCTGGGATTCCGACCGAAGACATTATTCTCAAGCCGGTGAATGTGTTTGAACTACTAGGCTGGATGGGTAACCGACTGGGCCTGGAATGGGTGACACGTGGCGAAAACAGTGTGAATGAGCCTAGCCCTCCGCCGCAGGAGCCTTTGCTATTCCCGCCCCCTGAATTTTTGCATGAGTTGCAGTCATTCCTGAAAATCGGTTTTGTACGCGGTGTAGCAGAAAAACTGGAAATCATTGCCTTGCTGGGCCCACAATACGGCCCCTTTGTGACCCTGATGCAGCGGCTGCTGAAAGAGTTTCAGCTCGACGCCATGCGAAAAATACTGGAAGAAGTGAGTCTCCATGAAAAAAGCGAGTGATGACCGTAGCACGCAGACGGTCGTTCTGATCGTTGACGATGTGCTGGACAACTTGGCGGTATTGCACGATGCCTTGGATGAGTCCGGCTTTATGGTGCTGATTGCCCAGGATGGCGAAACGGCGCTGGCCACGGCTGCGCAGGCGCAGCCCGATGTGATTCTGCTGGATGCCATCATGCCTGGCCTCGATGGCTTTGAGGTGTGTCGCCGACTCAAGCAGGAACTGGCGACACGGCATATCCCGGTGATCTTCATGACCGGGCTCACCGAGTCTGAAAACATTGTCGCTGGATTTGAGGCGGGTGGTACCGATTATGTGACCAAACCCATACGCACGGCGGAGGTGCTGGCACGTATCAGCGCGCATCTGAAAACATCGCGTCTGGTGCACCAGACGCGTGGCGTGCTCGATGCCTTCGGCCAGGCGGCGATCGCCGTGACACCGGGCACAGGCAAGATCGTCTGGCAGACACCGCTGGCGCGGCAGTGGATGGAGCGCTACTTTGGTGAAGAGACCATGCCGGAATACAGCGCCACCATGCCGCCTGAGCTGGTGCGCTGGCTGAAAGAGCTGTTTGAAGGTGGCATCGTCGGGCTCAACAAGCCGACGCTGACCATTCCGCAAGGTAGTGGCCGCCTGATTTTTACCTTGGTTGAAATCGATAACGATGACCAGTGGGTGATCCTGCTGCATGAAGAATCGGACGCCGCCAAGATTGACGCGCTGATGACGACGTTCAGACTCACCCGTCGCGAGTCCGAAGTGCTGTACTGGGCTATTCAGGGCAAGACCAATCGCGATATTGGCGACATCCTTGGTACCAGTCCGCGTACCATCAACAAACATCTCGAACACGTGTTCACCAAGCTCGGGGTAGAAACCCGCACCGCCGCATCTGCGCTGGCAAGAAGTAAACTCAAGATATAGTGTTTCCTCGTTTGGCTTTAAGGCCGAATATGCTATGTTGGACCAGGATAAAAAATCCAGTAAATCAATAAATGGTGACTGCGCCTGCCCTTGCGGCATGGCGTCTTCTGTGGGTGGAGAGCATATGGCCGCAAAGATTGGCCGTTTTGAAATCGTGCGCATGCTGGGCAAGGGCGCACAAGGCATCGTTTACCTTGCGCGTGACAGCCATCTTGGGCGCGATGTCGCGATCAAAACCCTGCATGCCACGCAAGAGGGCATGGGCACGCTGATTGAGGAAGCGCGCATCGTCAGCAAGTTGCAGCATGGCAATATCGTCACGCTTTTTGATGCGGGCGAACATGATGGCGCGCCTTATCTGGTGTATGCCTATGTGCAAGGGCAGACGCTGGCGCAGCTGTTGCAGGCGGAGCCTGCACTGCCATTGACCCGTGCGGTGCAGATTGTCTGCAGCCTGCTGGATGCGCTTGCCTATGCGCATGAGCAGGGTGTGCTGCACCTGGATATCAAGCCTGCCAATATCATGCTCACCGCCAGCGGCCAGCCGCAGATCATGGATTTTGGAATAGCACGCAGCATCAGTCAGCCCAGCCCGGGGCGTATTGATGGTTCGCCACATTACATGGCCCCTGAAATGGTTACCGGCAAAAAAGTTACACTGCGCGCGGATATCTATTCTCTGGGCATGCTGCTGTACACACTGGTGACCGGCAAGCCGGCGGTGGAAGGCGATGATGTGCATGAGGTGCTGCGCAAAACCCTGCACGACGCCACTACGGCACCCTCCGAGCGCAATATCCATGTGGATGCCCAGCTGGAGGCCATTATCCTGAAAGCGCTGGCAAAAAATCCGGATGACCGCTATGCCAATGCTGCGGCCATGAACCAGGCCTTGCAGCAGTATCTGGACCCGACGCGCGAGGATCAAAAATCCGCGCACGACAGCAAGCACAGTACGCTGGAGTTCCTGCTGCGGCGAATGCAGAGCAAGAGTGATTTCCCGATTTTGTCGTCTACCCTGAGCGAGATCAATCGCGTGGTGGATGATGAATCAGCCAGTACCAATATCCTCACCAAGACGATCCTGCAGGACTTTGCCCTGACCAACAAGCTGCTGCGACTGGTCAATACAGTCACCTACGGCCAGTTTGGCGGCAAAATCAACACGATTTCCAAGGCGGTGGTGATTCTAGGCTTTGAGACCGTACGCAATGTGGCCATGACCTTGATCCTGTTCGAGTTTTTACAGAACAAGGCACAGGCCGCGCAGCTGAAGGATGATGTGCTGTCATCCTATTTTGCCGGAATACTGGCCGCGCAATTTTCTTCCGGTCGCAATATACGCGATGCCGAAGAGGCCATGATCTGCTCCATGTTTCGCAATCTGGGCAAATTGCTGGCGACGTTTTACTTCTTTGAAGAAAGCCAGGAAGTGGCGCGGCTGGTGGAGCAAGGGGATAGTGAAGACAAGGCGGCGGTAAAGGTGCTTGGCATGGGGTACAGCGAACTGGGTGTGGGCGTCGCCAGGAGCTGGAACTTCCCGCCGCGCTTGCTGGCGGGCATGCAAAGGCTGGTGGGCGACGTGATCAAGCCCTATGGTGAACTCGAAACCCTGACCGTCACTGTTAATCTGGCCAATGAGCTCTGTGCCGTGATTGCGCATGGCAACGCCGAGCAGCAAACCCAGGGCATACGCAAGATCATGAAGCGCTACAAGGATGCGGTGGCGATTACCGAGCTGCAATTGCGTGGGGCGATTGAGTCCAGTCTGGCAGAAATGTCGGCCCGAGCCGGGATCATCAGCATCAATCTCGCGCAAAGTGCCTTGATGAAAAAGATGCGCCAATGGGCCGGGGAAGAAGACGTTGTCACCAAAGAACTGGTTCCCGAAGTGGATAGCATGGCGGGTATCACGCGGCTGGATATGGGGCATATTGCCGATGAGGGTGACGTCAATGCCGAGCGGCACGACGCCGATGCCATCTTGTCGGCGGGTATTCAGGACGTGACCAATACGCTGGTGGAAGAGCATCAGCTCAATGACATCATGCAAATGGTGCTTGAAACCATGCATCGCGGCATGGAGTTTCAGCGCACGATTATCTGTGTACGCGATGCCAAGCACAATGTGATGGCGGCCCGGTTTGGTTTTGGCAAGGATGCCGAAGCCATGCTGCCGAAGTTTCGCTTTCCCATCAATACGGCGCCCGATGTGTTTCAGATTGCGCTCAGCAAGGCGGCTGACCTCTCCATTGCCGATATCAACGCCCCGAATATCGCAGATAAAATTCCCGCGTGGTATCGCGCCATGGTGACCACAGGCAGCCTGCTGCTATTGCCTATCGTGATCAAGGACAAACCTATTGCTCTGTTTTATGCAGATATGCCTACCGCCAACAGCATGCAGATCTCGCAACGTCAGCTTTCCCTGTTGCGTACCCTGCGTAATCAGGCCGTGCTGGCCATACGCCAGAAAATGTAATGCGAACGCGATGGCGTGATGGCGGTCACACTGGCAATGAGATCAATAATGGGAGGTGATATATGGAAAGTCCCGCACATGAAATGGCTCAACTGTTTGAGCAGCTAGGGCTGGCTTCGGATGAGGCGTCGATTGTCGAGTTCATCAATACCCATGGCCATTTGCATACCGGTCTGGCATTGAGCGAAGCGCCATTCTGGACACTTTCGCAGGCCGCATTTCTGCGCGAAGCCATTCAGGCAGATGCCGACTGGGCGGAGGTGGTGGATAGATTGAATGCCAGTCTGCATGCGGCGCGCGAGGCTGGCGCCGATCAGAATTAGGCTTTAATTAAGGGGCCGTGGAATAACAAAAAAGGCAGCGCAGGCTGCCTTTTTATGTTTTAGCACGCTTTAAGGCGGGCTATCTTGACCGTGGCGGCCGGGGAGCGATTTGCGCTCTGGCGGCTGATGGGTTGGCGACGGTGAAGGGGCGATGTTGCCCAGCTGTAGAAAGCCCAGGCAGCTGAAACCACAAAACCGGTGGTGCCAGTCAGCATGGCGCCGTCACTCTCATTGGCAAACCAGCCTAAACCGGCGCTGAATGCGGTGAAAACAAAGGGTATGGCAAACAGAATGAAAAACTTGATAAGCATGATGTCCTTTTGGGATTTTTGGTGTTGAGAAATCGTTGGCTTTGGTAAAACCAACGATTTGCATTGTGACAGACATTTGTTACAGAAAAATGTAATAAATGAAAGCAATTGAAACAGTCTTATCCTTGGGGCAGGCCGATGTTGGTCGAACACCAAGGTCGAGCAGCAAGCATTACCCGCCTTCATTTCAGACAATCTGTGCGTTCCCAGGTTTTTTAAGTCATTCAGTTTTCACCCAGTTTTTAAGTCACTCAGAAAGTGCCGCCAGTATCGCCTGCCACTCTTCTTCTGGCGTTTCATATTCCTCATAACGATGGGCTGTCCGCGCATACCAGTAGCGGCTATTGCCTTCGTCGGGTTCTATCTTGTGCAACACGGCATGAATCCAGTGGGCGGCGGGATGACCTGAGGCCTGGGCAATATTGTGTGCGGCATCCCATTCGCCGGCTATCGCCAGGCGAGTGGCTTTCTTCAACTCTTCAAGTGCTGTCTGAGCGTTCATTGAAGTTTCTCCTTGTCTGATATCAGCGCGCCGCTTTTACCAAGAGCCGCTGCCTGCCACAAATACCATGCAGCAATGCTGCGGTAGGGTTTCCATTGTTCGCTAATCACGGCCAAGGCTATGGGTTTTGGCTGCTCCGGCAGATTTTTAAGCAGGCGCCAGCCTTCGCGCACGCCAAAATCATCGACCGGTAGCACGTCATCGCGCCCCAGGGTAAAGATCAGCAGCATTTCTACCGTCCAGCGCCCGATGCCCTTGAGCGAGGTGAGGCGCGTAATCAGCTCTTCATCGCTCATTTCTGCAGCGCGCACCGCACTGGGGACTGTACCAGCAAGCGTGGCTGCCGCAATGCCGCGAATGGCGGTGACTTTTGCCATGGACAGACCGCAGCTTCGGAGCTCTGTTGCATCGGCAGCTGCAAGTTGTTCCGGGCTAGGAAAGCCAGCATGTGGAAAGTTTGCCATCAGTCTGGCCAGTATCGCAGCGGCGGCGTTGCCATGGAGTTGCTGGTGGGCGACGGCGCGTACCAGCGCTTCGTAGGGTTCGCGTTGCTCACGCCGCTGAATGGCGCAGGGGCCTGCCAGGGTAACCAGACGTTGCCAGTCCATATCTAGCCCAGCCAGAAAACGGCTGGCTTCTATATCCCTATTTTCAGGTATTGCAATTTGCATATGATCTCGTCATGGACGCGCGGCGACGCAGTCGCATTAACAATTTTGGCACCATTCTGGTGTCTGAGTTGCCGCAGAAGTGACATAAATAGCCTAGCATGATTCTATTGACCATGGATGTTGTCCAGTTTTTGCGCTTTGTGCGATAATTTCCAGTTGGGCGACATCCGCTCCAATACGCTGGAAAGCCGTTAAATCAACGACTTTTGCATATGCAGTTCCCTTAATAGCTTGAAAGATCACTATGCCGGTAATACGTTTGCCTGACGGCTCTGAACGACAGTTCGATGCCCCCCTCACCGTTGCTGCGGTTGCGCAAAGCATAGGCGCTGGCCTTGCCCGCGCCGCACTGGCAGGCAAAGTCACATTGCCTGGGCAAGAGCCTCGCTTGGTGGATACCTCGTTCGAGATTGCAGAGGATATTGATCTTGCCATCATTACCGACAAGGATGCCGATGGGCTTGAAGTCATTCGGCACTCCACTGCGCACTTGCTGGCGTATGCCGTCAAGGAGCTGTTCCCGGAAGCACAAGTGACCATTGGTCCAGTGATCGACAATGGCTTCTACTATGACTTTTCCTACAAGCGTCCGTTTACGCCGGAAGACCTCGAAGCCATCGAAAAGAAAATGGCCGAGCTCGCCAAAAAGGATGAGCAGGTTACCCGCAAGGTGCTGCCACGCGATGAAGCCGTGGCGTACTTCCAGTCCATAGGTGAGGCTTACAAGGCGGAAATTATTGCCTCCATCCCGGCAGATCAGGATGTGTCGCTCTACACCGAGGGTAACTTCACTGATCTATGTCGCGGCCCCCATGTGCCCTCTACTGGCAAGCTCAAGGCGTTCAAGCTGATGAAGGTGGCTGGCGCCTATTGGCGTGGTGACTCCAACAATGAAATGCTGCAACGCATTTACGGTACCGCCTGGGCGAAAAAAGAAGACCTGGAAGCGTATCTGCATATGCTGGAAGAGGCGGAAAAGCGTGATCACCGCAAACTCGGCAAGCAACTGGATTATTTCCACATGCAGGATGAAGCGCCCGGCATGGTTTTCTGGCACCCGCGCGGCTGGAGTCTTTGGCAGGAGGTGGAGCAATACATGCGCGGCCTGTTCCGCCAGTATGGCTATCAGGAAGTCAAAACGCCGACCATCATGGATCGCTCGCTGTGGGAGAAGTCTGGCCATTGGCAGAATTACCGTGAAAATATGTTCACGACATCTTCGGAAAACCGCGATTACGCCGTGAAGCCGATGAATTGTCCTGGTCATGTCCAGATTTTCAACAGTGGCTTGCATAGCTACCGCGACTTGCCCTTGCGTTTGGCCGAGTTTGGCTCCTGTCACCGCAACGAGCCATCCGGCGCCTTGCACGGCCTGATGCGCGTACGCGGCTTTACCCAGGACGATGCGCATATTTTCTGTACTGAGGATCAGATCAAGCAGGAAGTGGCGGACTTTATTGTCATGCTATACCAGGCTTATAAGGATTTTGGCTTCAGCGATGTGCTGGTCAAGCTGTCCACTCGGCCAGAAAAACGTGTAGGCGCCGACGAAACCTGGGACAAGGCTGAAGCATCCCTGGCCGCAGCGTTGCGTGAAAACAACCTGGCGTTTGACCTGCAGCCAGGCGAGGGGGCGTTTTACGGTCCCAAGATCGAATTTACCCTGAAAGATAGTCTGGGTCGCCTGTGGCAATGCGGTACTATACAGCTGGACTTCAATTTGCCTGAGCGCCTTGGCGCGGAGTATGTGGCCGAAGATAACACCCGCAAGCACCCTGTGATGCTGCATCGTGCCATCGTCGGTTCCATGGAGCGTTTCCTGGGCATTCTGATTGAAAACTACGCCGGGGCGATGCCAACTTGGCTGGCCCCTGTTCAGGCCATGGTCCTCAATATCACGGATAGCCAGTCTGCTTATGTGCAGGAAGTGGTTGCAGAACTCAGGAAAAACGGCTTCCGGGTCGATTCAGACTTGAGGAATGAGAAAATAACCTATAAAATTCGCGAACATAGCTTGCAGAAGCTGCCTTATCTGCTAGTGGCAGGTGACCGCGAAATGCAAAGCGGACAAGTGGCTGTGCGTACCCGCAAGGGTGAAGACCTTGGTTCCATGTCGGTGAGCGCGTTTGTAGAACGACTCAAGGCGGACGTTGGCGCCAAGGTTTAAATTTATGCATGGCTGTTTAATGATTAATTTGGAGAATTTGCGATAGCTCAAGAAAAAGAAATACGAATCAACGGTGACATAACAGCACAACAGATTCGGTTGGTGGGGGTTGATGGCGAGCCGCTGGGGATCATGAGTCTTAATGAGGCTTTTGCCAAAGCGGAAGAAGCGGATATTGATCTGGTTGAGATTGCGCCTCAGGCGCAGCCGCCAGTCTGTCGCCTGATGGATTACGGCAAGTTCAAATATGCCGAAAGCAAGCGTCAGCATGAAGCTCGTCTCAAGCAGAAACAGGTGCAGGTCAAGGAAGTCAAATTCCGACCAGGCACGGATGAAGGCGATTACCAAGTCAAGCTGCGTAGCCTGATCCGCTTCTTGCAGGAAGGCGACAAGGCCAAGATTACCTTGCGTTTCCGTGGCCGTGAAATCACCCACCAGGAGCTTGGGCTCGCACTTTTGAAGCGTGTGGAAGCCGACTTGCAGGAACATGCAGTGGTTGAGCAGTTCCCCAAGATGGAAGGCCGTCAGATGGTGATGGTGCTTGGTCCGCACAAGAAGCAGAAGTAATAGCATTAACTTCAGTCCGTTATTACGCTATAATAGCGGGCTGTTTTGATGATGGCTGGCGTCTGATGGTGCCAGTATCAAGCAGCAAGAGGTAGCGACGCGGCTAAAGGCATGCCCGATCGCTCTTTTTTATTGTTCCTTCAGGAGAAAAAAATGCCAAAAATGAAAACCAAGAGTGGCGCCAAAAAGCGCTTCAAGTTCTTGGGTAATGGCAAGGTTAAGCGTACCCATTCGCACCTGCGCCACATCCTCACCAAGAAGACCACCAAGCAGAAGCGTAACCTGCGCGGCACGGCTATTATTTCCGCAACTGACGTCAAGCGCGTACGCGCCATGATGCCAACTCAATAAGGAGATAGAGCATGCCTAGAGTAAAACGTGGTGTCATCGCCCGCGCACGTCACAAGAAGGTTTTAGACGCTGCCAAGGGTTATCGTGGTCGTCGCAAGAATGTATACCGTGTTGCCAAGCAAGCGGTAATGAAGGCTGGTCAATATGCATACCGTGACCGTCGTCAAAGAAAGCGTCAATTCCGTGCCTTGTGGATCGCGCGTATCAACGCCGGTGCACGTGAGTATGGTTTGACATACAGCCGTTTCATCAACGGTCTGAAGAAGTCTGCGATTGAAGTGGATCGCAAGGTATTGGCCGATCTGGCAGTGTTCGACAAAGTGGCATTTGCCAAGTTTGCCGAGCTGGCAAAATCGGGCCTTGCTGCCGCTTAAGTCCGGCAATTGAAAAAGGAGGCCTTGTGCCTCCTTTTTTATTGGGTTTTTCCCTCAGCCATTTCGATACAGATTCCTGATGGGATTCATGCACCTGAATGCTGATGAAAATGCCCTGATTTATTGATGCATGATACATGCAAGTAAGGTCTCAAGAATATATGACACAACATCTTGATCACATCCTGAGCGAGGCACAAACCGCTTTTGCCGCGTGTGACAATCTCAATGATCTGGAGCAGGCCAAGGCACGTTTTCTCGGTAAAAGTGGTGCCTTGACCGACGCATTGAAGGGCTTGGGCAAATTGTCCGCCGAGGAACGGCCCGCGGCCGGCGCTGCCATCAATGTCGTCAAGCAGGGCGTGGAAGAGGCCTTGCGTGCGCGTCGCGATACGCTGTTGCTGGCTGAGCAGGAGCGTCAGCTTTCCAGTGAAGCGCTGGATGTGACATTGCCAGCACGTCGCGATGATCGCGGCGGCGCCCATCCGGTTTCACTTACCTTGGCGCGGATTGAGCAGCTGTTTCATTCCATAGGCTTTGATGTGGCCGAGGGGCCGGAAATCGAGTCGGATTTCTATAATTTCACCGCCCTGAATATTCCTGAAGATCATCCTGCACGTGCCATGCACGACACGTTTTATGTGGATGAGCAGCATGTGCTGCGCACGCATACCTCGCCTGTGCAAGTCCATTACATGCAGAACAAGACACCCCCGCTGAAAATCATTGCGCCGGGCCGCGTGTATCGCGTGGACTCCGATGCCACGCACTCGCCCATGTTCCACCAGGTGGAGGGGTTGTGGGTAGATGAAGACATCAGCTTTGCCAATCTCAAGGGCGTCGTACAGGATTTCTTGCAACGCTTTTTCGAGCGTGAAGATCTGGAAGTGCGCTTCCGTCCTTCCTTCTTCCCTTTCACCGAACCTTCCGCCGAGATGGATATGAGCTGGAATGGCGGCTGGCTGGAGATCGGCGGTTGTGGCATGGTGCACCCCGAAGTGTTCAAGCATGTAGGCATCGATAGTGAAAAATATCGTGGGTTTGCCTTTGGGCTGGGCGTTGAGCGCCTGACGATGCTGCGGTATGGCGTGAATGACTTGCGCCTGTTTTTCGAAAACGATCTTCGCTTCCTCAAGCAGTTTGGTTAACGATCATGCAATTCTCAGAAATTTGGTTACGCGAATACGTCAATCCGGCAATGGATAGTGAGCAGCTCGGTCATGCCTTAACCATGGCCGGACTCGAGGTGGAAGCAATGGATGCCGTGGCGTCAGCGTTCAGCCACGTTGTGGTAGCAGAGGTGCTGACGGCAGAAAAACATCCGGATGCAGATCGCCTGCAAGTGTTAACGGTAGATGTCGGCTCTGGTGCTCCTTTGCAGATCGTCTGCGGTGCCAGTAATGCGCGCGTGGGCCTCAAGGCGCCATGCGCCATGGTAGGCGCAGCTCTGCCGGGCTTTAACATCAAGCAAGCCAAAGTACGTGGTGTAGAGTCGTTTGGCATGATGTGTTCTGCCAAGGAGCTGGGGCTGGCGGAAGAGAGCAGTGGCTTGCTGGAGCTGCCAGCAGATGCGGTCACAGGTACCGATATTCGTGATTACCTGCAGCTCAATGATCAGTTGTTTACGCTGAAATTGACGCCGAACCGCAGCGATTGCCTGAGTATCGTCGGCATCGCGCGCGATGTGGCAGCGATCACAGGGGCTGTATTGCAGTTGCCCACGATTGATCAAGTAACAGCTGTCGCCAGTACCAGCGTCAATATTGCGGTGCGTGAAGCAGATGCGTGCCCGTATTACAGTGGACGCAGTATTCGTGGTGTAAATGCGGCTGTCGACACACCTATCTGGATGCAGAGGCGCTTGGAGCGCAGTGGCATCCGCAGTATCACTGCCATCGTCGATATTACCAATTATGTATTGCTCGAATTAGGCCAGCCTCTACATGCCTTTGATGCTGCCAAGCTGCAGGGTGATATAGAAGTGCGTTACGCCAAACAGGGGGAAGCACTGACGTTGTTGAACCAGCAGCAGGCCACGTTGCAGCAGGATATGCTGGTTATTGCCGATACCCATGGCCCGCTGGCGTTGGCCGGTATCATGGGCGGTCTGGATTCGGCCGTGTCACTGGAGACACGCGATATTTTCCTGGAAAGTGCATACTTTGCTCCAGGCGTGATCGCCGGTAAAGCGCGCCGTCTTGGCTTGTCGACTGACTCATCGTATCGTTTTGAACGTGGCGTGGATTTTGGCAGCACCCGTCAGGCATTAGAACGTGCAACCGCTCTTATCCTTGAGATTTGCGGTGGTGAGCCCGGTGACATTGTCGAAGTCAAAGCCACCTTGCCCACGCGCAAGCCGGTGACATTGCGCTATGAGCGACTGCTTTCTGTCCTCGGGATTCCGCTGGAGCGTAGCGAAGTATCGGCCATATTTGCGCGCCTTGGTTTCGTGGCGCGTGAATCGGATGGTAGCTACGAGATTACGCCTCCCAGCTATCGGTTTGATATCGAAATTGAAGAGGATCTCATTGAGGAAGTAGCTCGCCTGCATGGCTATGAGCATATTCCCGCGATTGCACCGCAAGCGACATTGGCCATGCTGCCAGCCTCAGGGGGCGAACTGAATCGGGCCTGGGTGCGCGATGCCTTGGTGGCTGGCGGCTACCAGGAAATCGTCAGCTACAGCTTTGTGGACGCCAGCTGGGAGCGTGACTTGCTGGGTAATGATGACGCGATTGTTCTGAAAAACCCCATTGCCAGCAATATGAGCGTCATGCGCAGCGGCTTGTGGGGTGGGTTGTTGCAGACCCTGGTTTACAACCTCAACCGCAAGCAGGCGCGCGCCAAGCTGTTTGAAATTGGCTCTGCATATAAGAAGGCCGAATCCGGCTATGGGGAAACCATGCGCGTCTCCGGGCTGGCTTACGGGGCGGCCCAACCTGAGCAATGGGCCGCGGAAGAGCGCGATGTGGATTTTTACGATGTTAAAGCGCAAGTGGATGCCTTGACGCAGGGTAGAGCTGTGTATCAGGCCGCGACACATCCTGCGTTGCATCCCGGACAATCTGCGCATGTGTTGCTGGATGGCAAGGTCATTGGCTGGCTGGGCAAGTTGCACCCCAAGTGGCAGCAACATTATCAATTGCCGCGCAGCACGGTAGTGTTTGAGTGTGATCTGACACCTTTGCTGGCAGTCAAAGTGCCAAGGTATCGAGAAGTGCCAAAGTTCCCACCGGTACGGCGTGATATTGCCGTGGTCGTGAACGAAAGTACGCCTGTTCAGGCACTGCTGGATAGCATGAATGAGGCCGAAAATACCCTGGTTTCCGAGATTGCATTGTTTGATATTTACCGTGGAAAAGGCGTCCCGGAAAACAAAAAAAGCCTTGCATTTCTTGTGCTTATGCAAGATACTCAAAAAACTTTGACGGACGCTGAGGCAGATGCCGTCATGAGTAATTTGCTAGTATTGCTCAAGACCAAACATGGTGCGGAATTAAGAAATTAGAACGCCAATGGGGCGCCACTTTTTAGAAAATGCGTCGCGATGGTGCGAAAGTTAAGAAAAGTAGTTGGGAGATTTGCATGACATTAACCAAAGCCGATCTGGCTGATTTGCTGTTTGAACAGGTTGGGCTAAACAAGCGTGAGGCCAAAGATATGGTCGAAGCTTTTTTTGAAGAAATACGTACGGCTTTGGAATCAGGAGACAGTGTAAAACTGTCTGGTTTCGGCAATTTCGAATTACGTCAAAAATCAGAGCGGCCAGGCCGCAATCCCAAAACCGGCGAAGAAATCCCTATCACGGCTCGCCGTGTGGTGACCTTTCATGCCAGCCAGAAGCTCAAGCTAAAGGTAGAGGAGGCTTATGCCGGAGACCGCGCCTAAGGTTGTGTTGCCGCCGATTCCTGCCAAGCGGTACTTCACCATTGGTGAGGTTAGCGAGCTATGTGGCGTCAAGCCACATGTCTTGCGCTATTGGGAGCAGGAATTCACGCAGCTTAAACCCGTCAAGCGTCGTGGTAATCGCCGGTATTACCAGCACCATGAAGTTCTGCTGATTCGCCGTATCCGCGAATTACTCTACGAACAAGGCTTCACCATCAGTGGCGCCCGTAATCGTCTTGACGATGCGGCACAAGCAGTCGAGGCTCCCCCCGAAACTGTAGTTGAAAAACAAGTCGAGCGCTCAAGTGCACCATCAGGCTACCCGTCATTGGATGTCGGTTTGTTGCGTAACGAATTGCGTGAAGTGCTTGATCTGCTTCGAGCATACTGAAAACCAATTTCCTGTTTGTTCCAGACAGCTCAATCCGCTATAATGCAGGCCTTGTTGCTTTAGCGACATCGGGGCGTAGCGCAGCCTGGTAGCGTACTTGCATGGGGTGCAAGTGGTCGCAAGTTCGAATCTTGCCGTCCCGACCAGTATCCGAAAGGGGTTAGATATCTAACCCCTTTTTTCATATTCGCGCGATCATTTCAGCGCGATATCTCGTTTATACATTCCTATCCCGTTTTTCCAAGTCGTTTGGATTTTCAAATTTTGTTGTCGCTCGGCCTAGCTCAGGCGTTCTGAAGATGGATTCTTAATCATCGACATTGTTAATGAGAATTGTTATTATTTGTAAATAGTTCTTAATAACAATGATGTGCAAGGAAAATAATGTCTCGTTTCTCTATACTGACCAGTTCGGTCAATCCCATACAAGTTTCAGGCAAGGCAGCGGGTGCTTTATTGCTGTTGGCATTTTCTGCGGGTGGGTCTGCAGAGGAGGTGACAGAGCAGCAGCTGACGGATAAAAAGAAAGCACAGCAGAGCACAGCGGCAACGCCGGCTGAGACAACACTGGATACTGTCCATGTTATTGATAAGTCAGCAGACACGGTTTTGCCGGGCGAGTTGGTGCCTGCGTATGTCGGTGGTCAAGTAGCGCGAGGAGGCCGGGTGGGATTGCTGGGCAATAAGTCCGTGCTGGATACGCCATATAGTGTGATTAGCTATACTCGTGAGCTAATTCAGAACCAGCAGGCGACGACCTTAGCGGATATTGTCGAAAACGACTCATCCATTCGCAATAACAACCCCCGGTTTGGTCGCTTTGATCAGTTCTCCATCCGTGGTTTTTCTCTATCGAATGGGGAGGTGGCGCTAAACGGCTTGTTCGGGCTGGTTCCCAACTACACAGTACCACTGGAGGGGGTTGAGCGAGTTGAAGTGCTTAAAGGGCCTAATAGTTTGTTGAATGGCATGGCACCTACTGGTGGCGTTGGCGGTGCGATCAATGTGATTGCCAAGCGGGCGACGGATGCACCGATTACCCAGGTTACCGCTAACTATGCCTCAAGCTCGGTTCTTGGCGGGCATGTGGATATCGGTCGGCGTTTCGGCAGTGATAATCAGTTTGGTATTCGTCTGAACTCGGTATATCAGGATGGCAAGACGGCATTCTCGAATGATCAGAAAATAGAGCGTTCACTCATGACATTGGGGCTGGATTTTCGAGGTGAAAATGTACGCCTGTTTATGGACGTGTGGCATTACGAGAATCGTGGCACGGCGCCAATGGAGCGCGTGACCTTGAATAGTCGGAACGGTGTTCTGGCAGCCGTGCCGGATGCCGATAAGGTCACCCGCAACTTCGCCCAACGCTGGTCTTATGCCAATACCATAGACACGACAGTTGCCGTGCGTGGCGAGTATGATTTTTCACCTGCTATCACAGCCTATGCCGCGGTGGGAGCTCGTCGCGGACGATACGATTTTCTGCGGGTGCCGGTGGCGGTGGATTCTGCGGGGAATTTTGTTACCACGACCGGTAACACCACGGTCAATACGAGTACCGTGAATCGTTTTCTAAGGCATGAGGATACGGTGTCTGGAGAAGCAGGCGTGCGCGCCATGTTTGATACTGGTGTGGTTCACCATACGGTGAATCTCAATACCAGTTTGTATCGTATCCAGTTTGGTAATCTGGAAAGTGAAATAGGCACGGTGGCATCCAATATTTACAACCCGGTGAATGGGATAGAGCCAGCCGTGATTGGCATGTCCAATACACCTCCACGTACGGCTGAGACCGACTTGAGCAGTGTTGCCCTGAGCGATACTTTATCCATGCTGGATGACCGTCTGCAAATCACCATCGGGGTGCGCAAGCAGTCGGTGCTTAATAAAACGTATCTGGTGACAGGGCCTGTGCGGGCCAAGTATGACGAAGATGCACTGACCCCGACGTTCGCTTTTACGGTAAAGCCGCTCGACCATTTGGCGCTTTATGGAAATTATATTGAGTCGCTGACACAGACCGCGATGGCGCCTACCAATGCGGCCAATGCGGGAGATATTTTTCCTCCAGCCAAAACCAAGCAGGTTGAGGTCGGTGCCAAGCTGGATCTTGGTAACTTCACTTCTACCTTGGCATTGTTCCGGATTGAGCGGCCCAGTACATTTCGCGACCCCGCCACCCTTATTTTTGGATTGAATGGAGAGCAGCACAATACTGGCTTAGAGTGGTCTCTTTATGGGGAGCCTGTGAGTGGCGTCCGTGTATTGGGTGGGGTGACACTGCTGGATGGCGAATTGAAAAAGACATTGGGTGGCGTCAACGATGGCAATACTGCACCAGGCGTAGCCAAAGTGAATGCCAATCTCGGGATAGAGTGGGATGTTACTGCCATACCTGGTTTTACCTGGACGGCACGTACCATCTATACCAGTGATCAATATGTAGATGCTGCCAATACGCGGGAGATTCCAGATTGGGCGAGGCTGGATCTTGGTGCCCGCTACCGGTTTGTTTCGGGTGGTAAAAACGTAACCCTACGCGCCACGGTAGATAATGTGCTCGACAAGCATTACTGGGCCACCGTCAGCACTAGCGATAGTGTGAATGGCCTGACCTATGGCACACCACGCATGGCATTTTTCTCTGCCACAGTGGACTTTTAATCGGAGCAGTACTTGGGGTTGATTGCCGATGGATGGCTGACCCCAAGCCATCCATCGGCAATCTGACTATTTGTGGCCTTGACGTTTTTTGAGCCAGATAAAGACACCAGTCCACGCTAGTAATGCGGTAAGCAAGCCGGTGAATAAAATGAGAATGCGCCCTGGCAAGCCAAATATTTGCCCGGTATGCAGTGGATATTGCAGAATACTCAAGCGATCTCCCGTTTTGCCTTTTGCATAGCCGTATTGGGCTTTCAGTGCGCCTGTGCTTGCATCAAAAAATACCTGCTCACGCTTGAAGGTCAGCCAGGCATTCGGTTGACGTTCATCAAATGTCAACCGGTAGACATTCTGCTTGGCCAAGTAGGAAATATTGGCAACCCGGTAATCATCTGCTCCTACGGGCCGCAAGTCTAAGCCACGTTGATAAGCGGCATCCCAATCCAGTGAAATCTTCCCATCTTTCACTTTGGGCAATGTATCACCCGGAAGAGGGCTGAAGGGCATGATCATGCCCATCGCCGGCCTGAACACCTCTCGGTTGAGATTGAGATAAAAACTACTGAACGCGATGACAGCCAACACCGGCCACAGCCACAAGCCACTGGCACGATGCAGGTCAAAATTTATGCGGGTGGCATTTGCCTGATACTTTATTTTCCAGGCGGGCGCCCATTTTTTCATGAACTGTATGGGCGAGGGCAATAGGCCATGTCGGGGCAAGGCCAAATAAAATCCAACAAAACAATCCAGTAGCCAAAGTATGGCGACGCCCCCCAATAGCCATTTTCCGACTTTTCCTGGCAGATGAAGTGTGTCATGCAATTTGAACAGGAATGGCATCAAGCCCTGACGACTGATATCTACCTTGCCCCATTCGCGGGCGCCCAGAATTTCATTGGTATAAGGGTTAACAAATACCTGCATGGGAAGAGGGGCCTCGTCGCCGGTCTGTTTGCTATCCATACGCACAATCAATGCGCGATCAGTGCTGTGCTGAAACTCAATTCGAGCTATCCGATGGTCGGGATAGGCCTGACTGACGTTGCGTGCAAGTTGCGCTAGCGGCACCGGTGAGGAAGCCGTGGGCGTCACCAGCATCCAGTCCGGATTCAGCCATTCATCAAGCTCGTGATAAAAGGCTAGCGATGCTCCTGTAAGTCCGGCAACCGTTAAAAACAACACTATCATTAACCCTACATAACGATGCAGGCGGACAAACAATTTTCTGGACATGAGTGCGAGGGCCTGTTCTTTGGTGTCGCGATTGGAGATAGCGAGGATGCCTGCCGCAGACCTGCATGAATGAGGCTGAGGTGTAGCGTGGATTATCGTAAAGTGTAAATGATATCAATTATCATTTGATATGTATAATACAGGACGAAAATTTACACGCAGGAGCTGTCATGAAATTAAAGTGGGGCGTTGTTTGCGCCTTGATGATGCCGTATTGGTCTGCCTATGGCGAGGTGGCGGAGGATGCGGCTGAGCTGCCGGAAGTCGCCGTGAGTGCCCGTCAGGAGGAGTCGGCCACTGGGCCCGTGAAAGGTTACAAAGCGAGCCGTTCGCAAACTGCGACCAAAACCAACGCCGCTTTATCAGAAACTCCCCAGTCTGTGACGGTCATTGGCAGTGAGCAGATTCGCGATCAGGGCGCGCAGTCGCTGGCCGAAGCTTTGCGGTTTACCGCCGGCGTGGATGCCGGGCAGCGCGGACGGCGTGGGCTGGATGATATTTCCATCCGCGGGTTTGTGCAGAGTGCTTATGTGCTGCGCGATGGTATGCGTATGGATAACGACATGTGGATACAGAACGAGCCGTTTGCCTTTGAGCGTATCGAAGTACTGAAAGGCCCGGCATCTGTGCTCTACGGCCAAATTTCTCCGGGTGGGCTGGTTAATCTGGTAACGAAGCGGCCAACCGACAAGCCGATTGCCGAAATCGGCATAGGCCTTGGCAATTACAATCAGAAGCAGCTGACCGCCGACTTTTCGGATGCATTGAATGAGGACGGCACCGTCCGGTATCGCCTGGTGGGCATTTCATCCGCCAGCGATGACCAGGTAGATTTTGTCGATCGCCAGCGTACCTATATTGCGCCGTCCTTAACCTGGGATATCAGCGACAAGACCAGCCTGACCTTGCTGGCAAGCTATCAGAAGAGTGACTTTGTGCCGATTCGTGGCCTGCCTGCGCGCGGTACCGTGCTTGCCAATCCCAATGGCCAGATATCATACAGCCGGTTTGTCGGTGTGCCCGGTGTGGATAAATACAGCACCGAGCAGACGCAAGTGGGCTATCTGTTTGAGCATGCGTTTACCCCATCCATCAAATTCAAGCAGAGCATGCGCGTGAACGATTACGATCTGGAAGGGGCCTTTACCAGCCCCACATCGCTGTCGGCCAACGGGCTCAACTATGCGCGCCAGATCCAGTATCGTGATGTGCATGGCCAGATGCTGACCATGGACAATCAGCTCAACATGCAGTTTGACACGGCAGCCTTGCGCCATGATGTGCTGCTGGGGTTTGACTACCTGCATTTTGACAGCAAGCGCACGGACAAACGCTCTACCCTTACCGCGCTTAATCTCTATAACCCGAATTACAGCCCGACCATTGGTGCTGCCATCACAGCGCCAGCGACTACCGGTACTGACAAACTCGAACAAAAAGGTCTGTATCTGCAAGATCACATCAAGTTTGGCGATGGCTGGAATCTCGTGCTGGGCTTGCGCCGCGATGAATCCGATCTATTGGAAAAGCGTCTGAGTGGCAGCAGGACTCGCACCAATCCGGGAGCAACCACCGGGCGTGCCGGCTTGCTGTATGCCTTTGGCAATGGATGGTCGCCTTATATCAGCTATAGCGAATCGTTTGTGCCGGTTACCGGCAGCCAGGCGGATGGTACCGCCTTCAAGCCGGAAACCGGCCAGCAGCGGGAGATCGGCGTCAAATACGAAACGCCCAACAAGGCATTTGGCATTACTGTGGCGCTGTATGACCTGACGCGCCAGAACGTAACGACGACGGATCCCAATAACACTGCATTCAATATCCAGACTGGCGAGCAGCAGCATCGCGGTGTGGAGATTGAGGCCACGGGGCAATTGACCTCGCGTCTCAATGTCGTGGGCAGCTACAGCTATATTGATGCTGAAATCACCAAAAGCACGACAGGCACGCTGCACAAACGTCCCATTCTGGTGGCAAAAAACATGGCCAATATCTGGGCCAATTACGACATGGGGCGCTGGCTGCAAGGCCTGGGTATAGGCATTGGCGCACGCTATATCGGCAAGCAGGCGGGGGATGATCTCAATACTTTCTATACGCCGCATTACACCGTGTACGATGCAGCCCTGTTCTACCGCACCGGACCATGGCGCTTTGCCCTTAATGCACGCAATCTGGCGGACAAGGAATACATTGCCTCTTGTTCCACCGTGAGCGCCTGCTACACAGGTGATCCGCGCATGATCATGTTGAACGCGACCTACGCTTTCAAATAAGCCAGCATTAAGCTGATATCCCGCGGAGCCTGGCCATTCGGTCAGGCTCCGTTTCCATATGGGGCAGCTTCTGCTACATTGAGGGCAGTTTTTACTACCTCATTGAGATACCTCCTTGTCGGCCTCCGCCTTGCATGACTACCCCGCATCGTTCCCTGTTGCACGCGGCATGCGGCGCCATTTCCATTTTTATCTCGGCCCCACCAATTCCGGCAAGACCTATGAAGCACTGCAGGTGCTGCAGCAAGCGGTATCGGGAGTTTATCTGGCCCCTTTGCGTCTGTTGGCGATGGAGGTGCGTGATCGCCTCATGGAAGCTGGCGTCCCCTGTAATCTGGTGACCGGGGAAGAGCGGCACTGGGTGCCGGGCGCCCGGCATACGGCGTGCACGGTTGAAATGATGCGGCCGGATCAGGTGGTGGATGTGGCGGTCATAGACGAAGTTCAGATGCTGCAGGATGAAGCCAGAGGCTATGCCTGGACTGCCGCATTGGTGGGTGTCCCCGCGCAGCAGGTGTTTGTGTGCGGTTCGGATGCTGTGACGCCCATCTGCCTGGCCTTGCTGGAGTCGTTGAATGAGCCATGGCAACTGACGCGACTGGAGCGGAAGACGCCATTAATCCTGGAAGAGCACGCCATTTGCGGCGAACGTTACAACCGAGCGCGGCTGAAAGGCAAGCTGCAAAAGGGCGATGCCGTGATCGCCTTTACGCGCAAGGATGTGCTGACCTTGAGTGCGCGCATTCGCCAGTGGGGCTTGTCCGTGGCTTCTATTTACGGAGCTTTGTCGCCTGAAGTGCGGCGCACGGAGTCACGCCGCTTTGCCAGCGGTGAGGCGGATGTGCTGGTGGCGACAGATGCCATCGGCATGGGCCTGAATCTGCCGATCCGGCGCGTGGTATTTACTACCGTACATAAATTTGATGGCGTGGCGAGTCGCCTGATCGGCCCGACTGAAACCAGGCAGATCGCGGGCCGAGCTGGGCGCTATGGCATCTACCCCACCGGGTTTGTTGCTGCCGTAGAGGCCGATGAGCTATTGCACTTGCAGCATATGCTGACGACTTCGGATAGTGCGGAATTGCAGCAACTGCCAGTCGCTGCCAATTGGCCGGATATTGCGCGGCTTTCACACCGGGTGCACACGGTGCGAATAGGGGAATTGCTGGAGCGATTTTCACGCCAAACCATGCAAAGTACTCTCTTTCACCTTGCCAGTGCCGAGGGGCAGATTGCGCTGGGGCATCTCATCGACCAGCATGCACCTCATATGCCGCTGGCCGACAAGTTTCGCTTCTCATGCGCGCCCGTGTCTTTCGACAAGCGGCACGAGATGGATTATTTCATTCAGTGCTTGAAAGCTCATGCTGACCACAAGCGCAGGCGCTTGCCAGAAGACATCGCTTGGCTGGATAGCAGCGGGCCGCAATATCTGGAGCAGGCCGAGCAACTGAGTCAGGATATCAGCCTCTATGCCTGGCTGGCTTTCAAGTATCCGCAGACCTTTTCTGATGGCGAACTGGTGCCCATGCTGCGGCAGCGGGTGAGTCGCTATATTGAGCGCGCGCTGCTGACGCAGGCAGGCTACGGCGATATCAGCCGGGAGCTCTATGTCTATGGATAAAGAGGCGAATAGCCATGAAGTGACCGGATCAAGCCAAGCGGGCCTGGCAGGGCGCCGCTCAGCTTATGGATGGTTCGGGCTGCCTGTATCTCAGCCCCATGGTCATCCAGAAAAAACTAGACGCACACGGCGCGCACTTGCGCGATATCGGTTTTGCCCTGGAACACTTTGTTGATGCCATCCTGCTTCAGCGTCAGCATGCCGCTCTTCAGGGCTTCCTCCAGCAGTTCACTGACAGGCGCGCGTTTTTGAATCATGCGCTTGATTTCCGGCGTCACGATCATTAATTCATATAGCCCCAGTCGCCCACGATGACCAGTGTTGTTGCAGGCTTTGCAGCCCTTCGCACGATAAAGCGTGAATTTTCCATCCTGCGCAAACTCTTGGCGAAAGCGTTCCAGTTCCTGCTGGGCGCCGTGGCTGGTGCCATCGACAAATTCGGCTGCCAGTTCTTCCAGCTCGGCATGGCTGGGCTCATAGGCTTCCTTGCATTTATCGCATAGCGTCTTGGCCAGGCGTTGTGCCATGATCGCCAGCAGCGCATCGGCAAAGTTGAAGGGATCCATGCCCAGGTCGAGCATACGCACAATACTTTCCGGCGCGCTATTGGTGTGCAGGGTGGAGAGCACCAAGTGACCGGTCAATGAAGCCTCAATGCCGATCTTGGTCGTCTCCTGGTCACGCATTTCGCCCACCATGATCACATCCGGGTCGGCCCGCAGAAAACTGCGCATGGCGGCAGCAAAGGTCCAGCCTATCTTGGCATTCACTTGTACCTGGCGCAGGCCTTGCTGGGTAATTTCCACCGGGTCTTCGGCTGTCCAGATCTTGCGTTCTGGCGTGTTGATGTAGCCCATCAGCGAGTGCAGCGATGTTGTTTTACCCGAGCCGGTAGGCCCGCAGACCAGAATCAGCCCATAGGGCCGCTGCATCAGTTTTTTAAGGTTCTCCAGTTTGTCCGGTGCCAGCCCGAGCTTATCCACCGGCACGGGTTTGGCGGCCGCCAGCACCCGCATCACTACATCTTCCAGGCCATTGGCCGTGGGGATGGTCGCCACGCGCAACTCGACATTGGCCGGGCCAAACTGCTTGAAATCCAGCTTGCCATCCTGCGGTTTGCGCCGTTCGGAAATATCCAGCTGCGACATGATCTTGATGCGTGAGATCAAGGCATTGCGGAAGTTGGAGGGTATTTCCAGGTACTGCACCAGCGTGCCATCCTTGCGGAAACGCACGTGTGTGTTGCGCCGATCCGGGTAGGTTTCAATATGGATATCCGACACCCCATCCTGATACGCGTCCAGAATCATTTTATTGACCAGCTGCACCAGCGTGTTGTCGGACTCCGCCACGGGCTCTTCGTTAGCCTCGTACTGCATGCTGTTTTCTTCGCTGAACAGCTTTGTCGCCAGGTCATCAATCTGCATGCCCGCCACATTGCTGGATTTCAGGTCGAAATCCAGCATGTCATCCTGCTTGCCTTTATTGAATTCGAAATTGCTGCTGCGACCATAAAAGCTATCAATCGCGGTGACGATATCCTCGCGCGAAGCCATGGCGGGCAGGGTTTTCATCTGCGTAAGAAAGCGCACCTCATCAATCGCCTTCACGTTCATCGGGTCTTCAAACGCCACGACCAGCGCACCTTCATACATGCACAGCGGCATCAGCAGATGTTTGCGGGCAACGGGTGCGCCAATCAGGCGTATGGCATTCGGGTCAAAGTTGAATTTACTCAGGCTTACATAGGGAATCCCCAGCTTTTTAGCCAAGGTGCCCTTGAGTGTCTGCTCATCAACAATGCCCATGTCCACCAGAATGCGTCCCAGCGGAATACCGCGGTTTTCCTTCTGCTTGTTCAGGGCATCCTGTAATTGTTCTTCGGTAATCAGGTCCAGCTGGCGCAGCGCCTCCCCCAATTTAAGAATCGGGCGGCTTTCCTGATGGCGAATGGCCTGTTGCAACTCCTCGCTGGTGACAATCTGGTTTTCAAACAGGTAATCGCCAATACGCTGGTTGCGCAATTCATCCTGGCGTTTCAGTGCTTCTTCCACCGCATCTTTGCTGGCCAGATTTTCCTGAATCAGAATCTCGCCAATTTTCTGGCCGATCTTGTAACTCTTGATGGAGGTGCGCGGGAAATAACCACGGATGATTTTGGAATCAGCCGTAGTCGGGTAAATGTACAAGCCATGGTGCGTGTTGACATAGCTGTAGGTGTAACCCACCACCATTTCGCCATCGGTATACTCAATGGCATAAGTTTGTTTTTCGGAGGGGGGGAACAGCTCTTCGGCTCTATCCTCGAGAAAAGCCTGGTCACGCACCAGCTCCATCGGCTTCAACAGCTGGATGCTCTTGATTTTATCCAAGGCCAGTGTTTCTTGCGGTTTATCCTTGCCGGGGCGGTAGATCAGGGTATTGGCATCGGGCATGAACTCAAGCAGTTGCCCCTGGCGCTTCTTGCCATCAAACAGATAGATCAGACAGATTTCATGAGCTGGACTCTCGCTGCCGGCAGCAAAACTGAAATAAGGTGGCTTGGGCCACTCGATCACTGATTCTTTCATACTCCCCCTAGTGAGACGTACGTATATATTCCGCTTATTAAAGCACGGCCCATGCCCGTCACATAAGGGGGCATTTATTTTTATTTTAAATGGGTACTGCGGGCTTGCCAGAGGCCTCAAAGGCGAGGGTGACAATAGTAGGGTTCAGTCTGGCATACCCTTTCGTCTGCCGCAGAATTTGTAGAGGCACCATGCCGCCAGATTAATCCCGAACATGCTGCTCATGGCGACGGCATAATGCAGTGCGCTGCCGAGCACCAGGGGAATGGTAAACGCCGATATCAGCGTGAAAATAATCGATTGCACAAAGCCTTGGACGGAGGCTGCCATGCCTTTTTTCTCAGGAAAAATATCCAATGCCAGCGTCAAGGCTCCGGGTAGCAGCATGGTCAACCCCAGGGTATACACCAGTATAGGAATGACGGCATAAGGCAGTTCTGGGGAAGACGTGAGGTTGTAAATCAGATTTCCAATCGACGCGATAGCCAGCAGGCCATAAGCGATCGCGATCATTGTGCTGCCATGTAGCCTGCTTACCAGACGACCGGCCATGGCAGAACCTGCGATCAGGCCGATCACGATGGGAATAAATAGCCAGCCAAACTGCTGCTCAGACAAATGCATGACATGCAATACAAAGTCTGGCGCGCCTGCCACATAAACCAGGAAACCGCCAAAGCCTGTCCCTATGCATATTGAAAGCGCCATGAAGCGCACATCGCTGGCGATGGCGAAATAATTGCGAAGCAAGCTAGCCGGATGGAATGAGCGACGCTGTCCGACCGGCAAGGTCTCCGGCAATCGGCTAACACATAACACCAACAGCATGACTCCCAGCAGGGCCAGGAAGACAAATGCCGACGGCCAGGGAAAATATAGTTGCAACCAGCCGCCCGCCATGGGCGCGATCGCAGGCGAGAGACCGAAAAGCATGGTGACCTTGGAAATAAGCTTCTGTGCCTCAATCCCGTCAAATTGGTCCCGAATGATGGCTTGTCCTACTACGGTGCCGGCACCTACAAAAAAGCCTTGGCCGGCACGCATTGCCAATAGCAGTGCATAACTGTCTGTCATCGCGCAGCCGCACGAGGTGATGACAAAGCCGACCAGCGAAATAATGATCACGGGCTTTCTGCCCACGCTGTCCGAGATCGCCCCATGAAACAGCATCATCAGAGTAAAGCTGAACAAGTACACACTGAGACTTTGCTGAGCGGCCGCCTGCGATATCGCAAAATGCGTCTGGATGTCGGGGAAAAAGGGAAAGTAGGTATCCGTGGTGAAGGGGCCAAGCATGGCGAGACCAGCAAGGATGATAGTCAGTATTGGCATCGTGGTGAGTAGAGATGATGGGGAGTGGATGAACGGCCGCTAGTTTCGCATTCTTTTGCGTCATGCAGAAACTCGGAAGATGTAAAAGTGGTTGATCCCGACATGTATTTGGCAACGAAGGCGGCGCAATGGGCGATGCATCACATGCAAATGGCCTGCCATTGATCGTCAGGTGAAATCGGGAAAATTTCCCGGATGTTGAAAGGACGTAAGACTATAGAATAGCCGTTTTCATCATGACGGGATGCCATGAGCCTCAAGTTACGCCTAAATCTCATGATCACTGCCTTGCTGGTGCTGATCATGGCCCTCGGGACCATGCTGATGGTGGCGAATGCCAGGCAGGATGTGCGCGCCGAGGTGGAGTCGACAGCGAAGCTGGCGCTCTATCTTCTGGATGCCGAGGCTTTGTACTACTCCCAGCTTTCCAATCCGCAGCAGTTGCGTTCCTTTCGTCTCAAGAGCCTGAGTAATCTCCGCCATTTGCGCATCGAGTTTTATGATCACAACGGCACGCTGGTGGACAGCAATAGCCAGTCTGCCAACGCGGATCACGAAGACACGCCACCGCGCTGGTTTGTCAGTGCCATGGGCATGGTGTCGAGTGAGTGGATACAGTCGCGCCGCATGATCAAGGTCAATGGTCGGGTGATAGGTGTGCTGGTGGTGACGCCGGATCCTTCTTACGAGATTGCCGAAGTGTGGGGCGATACCCAGGACTTGCTGGTGCTGTCGGCGCTATTTTTCCTGCTGGTGAATCTGATGGTGTACTGGGCGGTGGGCCATGCCCTGCGCCCGGTGGATACCGTGCTGG
This sequence comes from Methylovorus menthalis, assembly GCF_020523625.1. Lineage (GTDB taxonomy): Bacteria > Pseudomonadota > Gammaproteobacteria > Burkholderiales > Methylophilaceae > Methylovorus > Methylovorus menthalis. The sequence goes on along the minus strand of NZ_JAJAQH010000006.1, from coordinate 1,657,614 downwards.
CCGCGCTGAATGAGCTTGAGCGTGGCAATCTCAAGGCACGCTTGCCAGATTTCAAGCTGAAGGAGTTGGCGCGTATCAGCCATAAATTCAATCTGATGGCACACAAGCTGGAAACCAGTGTGGAGCGCAACCATCGCTTGTCGCAACAGCTGATTCGTGCGCAGGAGGACGAGCGCAAGCACTTGGCGCGTGATCTGCATGACGAAATTGGCCAGAGCCTGACGGCGATCAATGCCGATGCCACGGCGATCGTGAATTCGGAGTCAACCAATCCGCGCATCAAGGAAAGCGCTGCAGCGATTGTGCAGGTGGCGCGCCATGTGGTGGCCATCGTGCGCGACATGCTGGAGCACTTGCGGCCGGATACCCTGGATAAGCTCGGTTTGCATATCGCGCTGACCGACCTGGTGGGCAACTGGCGCCAGCGGCATCCTGAGGCGACGATACATATCAATATCGCCGAAGATCTGGAGGAACTGGGCGAGTTTATCCCGATCACCATTTACCGGCTGGTGCAGGAAGCGCTGACCAATATCAGCCGCCACGCCAAAGCGGGCTCGGTGAGCCTGGCGGTGCAGCGCATGGGTAGCCACCTGCATCTGGTGATACGCGATAACGGGTGTGGATTTGAGATGGAAAAGGCGCCTACCGGCTTTGGGCTGGCGGGCATGCGTGAGCGGGTAGAGGGCCTGGGCGGCAAGCTGGATGTGCAGAGTGCGCCAGGTGAGGGGACGACCATCATGGTCAGTATCCCGGTGATTAATCAACAGGAGTTATCAGGTGAGTGAAGAAATTATCCGGGTCTTGCTGGTCGATGACCACACTGTCGTACGGTCGGGCTTGTGCCGTTTGCTGGAGCAGCATTCCGGCATCAAAGTGGTGGCCGAGGCCGAGAGCGGTGAGCAGGCTTACCAGGTATTTGGGGAGTATCTGCCCGATGTGACGGTGATGGACCTCTCCATGCCGGGCATGGGTGGGCTGGAGGCCATGCGACGGATATTGGCGCGGTATCGCACGGCGCGCGTGCTGATTTTCTCTATGCATGAAAACGCGGCGTTTGCCATGCAGACTCTCAAGAGCGGCGCACGTGGCTATGTCGCCAAAACCGGCTCGTTTGATGAGCTGGTCAAGGCGGTGGTGGAAGTGTCGCGTGGCAAGAATTACATCAGCACCAGCATCGCCCAGAAGATCGCGCTACAAACCGTCATAGGCGATGGTGACCTGATCAGCCAGCTATCGCCGCGCGAGTTCGAGGTGTTCCGGCTGTTTGCCGAGGGCAAAAATGCCGAGGAGATTGCCGAGGTATTGAAGATCAGCCAGAAAACGGTGGCGAATTACCACACGCTGGTGAAGCAGAAGCTGGGTTTATCCAATCCGGTGGAGATGGTGCGTTTTGCCATCAAGCACGGGTTGATTGATAGCTGAGTCATATGTATGGCTCGCCAGGCAACATGGCGAACAGCATAAGCAACAGGCAAAAAAAACGACCGGCAAGGGTATGCCGGTCGATCAACTATGGTGTTGTCAGTGGAGAGAGACAACTGCATTCAGTGTAAAAGAAGAGCCCCGTTTGCCGTGAGAGAGGGCTTCATGATTTATTCGGGAAATGTTCACGTTTTGATGATGTTGAGCTTGATGGCAAGCAGCATCAGCTGTGCAGCGTTTTCCACATTCAGTTTTTGGCGCAGGCGCGTTTGCACATTGGCGATCGTTTTATAGTCCAGGCACAAGGCCGCGGCAATATCATCAATTGAGCGGCCCTGTGCCAGCAGGTTGAATACTTCGAACTCGCGTGAGCTCAGGCTGTTGAGTATGTCGCCGCCATTAATGTTGTGCATGGCGATTTCCTGCGCGATATCGTGGCTGACGTATTTGCGGTTATTGGCAATGGCAAATACCGCTTCTACCAGTACATCCGGCGCAGACGACTTGGTGACATAGCCACTGGCCCCTGCCTGCAATGCGCGGGTGGGGAATATGGCATCGTCATGCATGCTGAATACCAGCACCTTGGCGTTGCGATCACGCGAAACGATACGTTTCAGCGCCTCCAGCCCGCCCATGCCACGCATGGAAAGATCCATCACCACCACCTCCGGCTGGTGCTCCGAGTAAACCCGGTAGGCATCTTCGCCGCTATCCACTTCGGCGATCACCTTGATTCCGGATTTTTCCAGCAGGTGGCGATAGCCCTGTCTTACCACGGCATGGTCATCCACCAGCATCACTCTTACAGCACCTTGCATTACACCATCTCCTTTATCTGGGTTGTGGGGATGACCGCACGAATCCGGGTGCCTGTGCCAGCGGCGCTGGACACCTCGAATTTACCGTCAACCGCCTTGATTCTTTCACGCATGCCGGCAAGCCCCAGGCCTTTGTGCGGCTGGGCTAGCGAGATGCCGCATCCATCGTCCGTAATGTCCACCATCAGGTTATCGCCCTGCATGAAGAGATGCACATCGATCAGGCTGGCCTGTGCGTGGCGCGCCGCATTGGTAATCGCCTCCTGAATCACGCGATAGATATTGATGGTCAGCTTGTCATCCAGATGATCAATCTCATGGTCTATTGCCAGTTGATAGCGCGTGCCATTGGCCGGGTATTTCCAGGTGTCGATCAAATGCTGCAGGGCTGCACTGAGGCCAAGCTCGTCCAGTGCGGCGGGGCGCAATCGATGAATGAGCTGGCGCGCCGAGCGGTATATATGGTCCGAGTGCGAAATAATGTGTAGTGCCACTTCGCTGATGTTGGCTGGCAGGTCCGGCATATTGACCAGGCTGGTGGCGTTCGCCTTGATCGCATTCAAGTATTGCCCCATGTCGTCGTGCAGGTCGCGGGCAATATGGCGGCGCTCTTCTTCCTGCAACTCCAGTGCCTGCCGCAACAGAAAATGATTTTCCTTGAGCAGGTTGGAGATTTCGGATTCTGCTGTTTTGATTTCGGTAATATCGGCGGCAAACACATGCAGAAACTGCAAGCTGCCATCCTGGCTGAAATGCCCGAGGATGCGTGCCATGGCATAGGTGCGTTTGCCGTATACGCCAATGACGCAAAGCTGCTCGACATCCACCTTTTGATGTTCTTTGACCACCTCCAGCAGGTGTGACCATGATGGACCATGCTGCAAGTAGTCGGCGAGATTATTCCCCACGGCCAGCTCAGGCGTCTGTATTTCCAGAAAACAGGCCATGGCCGGATTGCACATTTCGATCACGCCACGCGTGGTGACGACGGCATTGCCTGCCAGGTTTTCATTGAAGAGCGTTTGGAATTGCAGGCGCTCTGCCAGCAGGGCTTGTTCGGTCTGGTTGCGGCTACGCACCTCGCGCTTGATTTCCTGCCAGCGACGCCAGGCAAACCAGCTCATGGCGAGCGTCGCGGCGGCCAGCGCATAGGGCAGCTCATCAATGTCGTATTCGTCGTTACTGGTCAGTGTCCAGTCGATGAAGATTTCAGACAGCTCAAAGTAGCCTGCAATCAGGTAAGTCAGGATGAAGCTGCAAGGGACAATCGCAAACTCGAGCAGGACATTCTTTCTATCCAGCTGCTTGCCTAGGGTAATGGGGGCGAACGGGATGCGCATAAATGCTCAGTATGAACCTTGCTGCATTGGCGCCCTAGCGACAGGCTCCCGAATCTGACCGGGAGCTCATCCTTATATTGTTACAAAATGTAATGAAGTATTACAAATTGTGAATATGTGAATTTTTCCCTGCGCAAAAGTGAATGGCGCACCTCGTGCCGCAAAGGCAGGTTTGAGATAGTTCGTCGTCGCTCTACGACAGTGGTAGCGAGGGAGTAGGACTATATCAACATACGAGGAGGATTCCGAAGATGAAGGCAAGAATAACAGCTACTGGATTTGCAGTTGCTGGATTGGCATTGTCAGCCATGCTGCCGTCAGTAGCTGCGGCAGCTGATAGCCTGGAAGCGCTGGGTGCCAATCCCAATAACTGGACGATGCAAACTGGGGATTATACGGGGCAACATTACAGCCGCCTTTCACAAATCACGACAGGTAACGTCAAGAACCTGAAAGCTGCCTGGTCGTTCTCCACCGGCCTGCTGCACGGTCATGAAGGTGCACCGCTGGTGATTGGCGACATGATGTATATCAACACGCCGTTTCCAAACAATACATTTGCCCTCAACCTGGCTGAGCCAGAAAAGATTGTCTGGCAGCACAAACCCAAGCAGGATGCCTCCGTCAAGGCGGTTGCCTGCTGTGACATCGTGAACCGTGGCCTTGCCTACGATGATGGTCGCATCTTCAAGACCCAGCTGGATGGTCATCTGGTTGCACTGGATGCCAAGACCGGCAAGGAACTGTGGAAGATGGAAAACTGTGATCCTGCAGTGGGTTCCACCATTACCCAGGCACCTTTCGCCGTTAAGGGCAAAGTGTTGGTAGGTTGCTCCGGTGCTGAGCTGGGTGTGCGCGGTTACGTGACTGCCTATGATCAGAAAACCGGTGAGCTGGTATGGCGTTCGTTCGCAACCGGTCCTGATAATGAGCTGAACCTGTCCAAGGACTTCAACAAGGACAATCCTCACTACGGTCAAATGGGCCTCGGCACCAAGACCTGGGAAGGCGAAGCCTGGAAAATTGGCGGCGGCACCAACTGGGGCTGGTATGCCTATGATCCTAAGCTGAACCTGTTCTACTACGGTTCCGGCAACCCTGCACCATGGAATGAAACCATGCGTCCAGGCGACAACAAGTGGACCATGACCATCTGGGCACGTGATGTGGATACTGGTGCTGCCAAGTGGGGCTACCAGAAGACGCCTCATGACGAGTGGGACTTCGCTGGTGTTAACCAGATGATCCTGACCGACCAGGCAGTTAACGGCAAGTCGCAGCCTCTGCTGACCCACGTTGACCGTAACGGCATCATGTACACCCTGAACCGTCAAACCGGCTCTATCGTACAAGCTGCCAAGGTTGATCCTGCAGTGAATGTATTCAAGAAGGTGGACCTGAAGACCGGCCTGCCATTGCGCGATCCTGAATTCAGCACCCGCATGGACCACAAGGGTACCAACATCTGCCCATCTGCAATGGGTTTCCACAACCAAGGTCTGGATGCTTACGATCCTGACAGCCGTACGTTCTACTTCGGTCTGAACCACATTTGTATGGATTGGGAGCCGTTCATGCTGCCATACCGTGCAGGTCAGTTCTTCGTTGGTGCAACGCTGGCTATGTACCCAGGCCCTAACGGCCCAACCAAGAAGGAAATGGGTCAAGTTCGTGCCATGGATGGTGTGACTGGCGAAGTGAAGTGGACCAAGTGGGAGAAATTCTCCGTTTGGGGCGGCACATTGGCTACCAAGGGCGGCCTGGTGTTCTACAACACACTCGACGGCAACATCAAGGCTCTCGACAAGACCAACGGTAAGGAAATCTGGAAGTTCAAGATGCCTTCCGGTGCGATTGGTGCGCCTATGAGCTACGCCTACAAGGGTAAGCAATACATCGCTACCAACTACGGTGTAGGCGGCTGGCCTGGTGTAGGTCTGGTATTTGACCTGACTGACCCAAGTGCTGGTCTGGGCGCTGTAGGTGCCTTCAAGGAACTCCAAAGCTACACCCAGATGGGCGGTGGTGTGATGGTGTTCGGTCTGTAATACAGGCCTTGTGATTAGGCCGCCGGTGCCCGGCACGATGGTAGGGTGCCGGCGGTTTTTATCAGATAGCTTTGTTCTGTGCGGTTTTAAAGATCATCACGGTGTGTTTTAAGGGAAAGCAATGAAACTGATCAAGTGGAGTGTGATGTTCGCCATCTGGGCGAGCGCGTTCGGCGGGCAGACTGCCATGGCGCAAGACAATGCGCAAATCAAGACTAAAGCCGACAGTCCATTACGAATTTGTGCGGGTGAGGATGAGCTTCCTTACTCGAATACCCGGCAAGAAGGGTTTGAGAACCGGATTGCCGATGTGCTGGCCAGCGAACTTGGCCGCAAAGTGGAAAACGTCTGGTGGAAAGATGCACGCTATGTAGTGCGTGACCTGCTGGATAAGGATCAATGCGATGTGATTATTGGTGCTGATGAGAACGACCCCCGTGTCGCCACGACGCCAGCCTACTACCGTTCCGGCTACATCTTTGTTTACAAGAAAGACAAGGGCGACCTGGGGTTGACGGACTGGAACAGTCCTTACCTGAAAAAATCATCCACCCAGATTGGCTGGATTCCGGAAACGCCACCAGAGGTGATGCTGGTGCAGATTGAGCGTTTTGTCGACATGTTCCAGTACAAGGCCGAGATCTCCAATTACAAGTCGCCGCGTAACCATTACATCAAATATGACCCGTCGCGGGTGGTGAATGATGTGGTGAACGGCCGTGTGGATGTAGCCGTGCTGTGGGCACCTGCTGCTTCCCGTTACGTCAAGCAATCCAGCGTGCCGCTGGTGGAAAAGCTGGTGGTGGATAACGCGAAGAAATCCAATGGCGAGCGCGTGCCGCACCAGTTCTCGGTGAGCGTTGGTGTGCGTAAAGGCGATACCGAGCTGCTGAAGCAGATTGAGCAGGCGCTTGTGAAGCGCAAGGGCGATATTGATGCCATCTTGAAGGCAGAAGGTATCCCACTGTTGCCGACGACCAAGCCTTGATGCCGCCGTCTGTGGGCTTTAAGCACGATTTTTCAATAAGCAATAAAGGGTAATGCAATGCGTAATCGTCACAAACTGATTCTGGTCTCCGCACTTCTGGCGGCCACCGTCTCTGTCTTCGCGGATGATCTGATCTTCCGCGGCACCATCTCCGGTGAAATGCTCGATTTCAAGGGCCTTAACGAGACGGAAACCGATGCCGTGAAGAAATTCAAGCAAACCGGCGTCAACCCCTACAACGGCAATGCCGAAGTCATCAAGAAGGGCGAGAGTCTGTTCTCCACCGCCTGTTCCGGTTGCCATGGTCACTTGGCTGAAGGCAAGCTCGGCCCGGCGTTGTCCGATGACTACTGGACCTACCCCAAGAATGCGACCGACAAGGGTTTGTTCGAGACTATTTTTGGTGGTGCCGAAGGCATGATGGGCCCGCAACGTGGCCGTCTGACGCAGGATGAGATGCTGCAGATCATGAGCTGGGTGCGCTCGATTTATCAGGGCGATCCTGACAAGGCCAAATGGCTGAATAACTAAGTTGCTTTTGTATCACTCCCTTCGCGATGTGATCCTGGCCGCGCGAAGGGTTCTTTAACTGCCGGGTATGAGGAGGAATGCAATGCAAAGCAAAAATTGGCTCAAGCACGGTCTGATGGGCGTGGCGGTTTTGGTATTTTCATCCAGTGCTTTTGCTTACGATGGCACAAACTGTAAGGAACCTGGTAACTGCTGGGAACCAAAGCCAGGTTTCCCTGACAAGATTGCTGGTTCCAAATACGACCCCAAGCATGATCCCGTCGAACTCAGCAAGCAGGAAAAGGCCATCAAGGCCATGAACGAGCGTAACGCCAAACGCGTTGCCAACCTGAAAGAAACAGGTCAGTTCAAATACGACGTCAAGTAAAAGTAGTGATTTAACTGGCGTAGCGGATAGTGCAGAGCATGCGCTATCCGCTTTTTCCGGTGCCACCCTGGCATACCCGGACCCTTCTGCCGCCCTGCGCGGATTAACCCGATAGTGAGTTCCATGAATCCGACACCTTCTGCTCTGGCCGACTGGCGTGAACGCGCCACGGCATTTGAACAATCCTTGAATGCGGTCGTTCTGGGGCAGGCCCACCCGGTCCGCTCCCTGCTTATTTCGCTGTTTGCCCGTGGCCATGTGTTGCTTGAAGGCGATGTCGGCGTGGGCAAAACCACGCTGCTGCGCGCAGCAGCCCGAGCGCTTGGTGGCGCCTATCAGCGCGTGGAAGGCACGGTGGACCTGATGCCTTCTGACCTGATTTACCACACCTGGATAGACGACGCCGGGCAGATGCGCATTGATCCCGGCCCTTTGCTGAGCCAGGGCGATGCCTTGTCTGTGTTCTTCTTTAATGAGATCAACCGGGCCCGTCCGCAAGTGCATTCCCTGCTGCTGCGCGCCATGGCCGAGCGCAGCGTGACGGCATTTAACCGCGAATATTATTTCCCGCATTTCATCTTGTTTGCTGACCGCAACCGCGTGGAAAAAGAAGAAACCTTCGAGTTGCCGGGCGCCGCGCGCGACCGCTTCTTCATGGAAGTGCTGGTGAAATCGCCAGACGACGACGAAATTCGCAAGCAACTGATGTTTGATACCCGCTTTCAGGATACCGACAAGCTTATCGAGAGTGTGCCTGCGGCCATCCTGCCGTATGACCAGCTGAACGATGTGGCCGCCAGCATTCAAAAGCACGTGCAGGCCAGCCCTGCGCTGCAGAATTATGCGCTCGCCCTGTGGCAGGCGACTGCCAAGCCACAGGATGTGGGTGTGCAGTTATCCGGTATTGACGTTGGCAGCCTGGTGCTGGCGGGTGCCAGCCCGCGCGGCATGGGCATGCTGATGCGTGGTGCGCGCGTGGTAGCGTGGCTGGCCGGACGCGATTACCTGATGCCGGAAGACATACGCGAAGTGTTCTACGACATTATTGCGCACCGCGTGTTTCTGCAGCCGGTGCACGAGCTGCACCGCGATGTGATTGCACCGGCCTTGATGGAAGCCGTATTGGCACAAGTGGCGGCACCGTGAGTCTGTTGTCCTCTATCCCCGAGCTGATTCACTACTATGTGAAATGGCGCGCCAACGGCTTGCGTGCTGGTGCCCATGTCGGCCGTATTGCTGGTTCCGGCAGCCGCTTTCGCGGGCACGGTCCCTTGCTGGATAACCCGGATCCGCGCCGTATTGATGTGCGCGCCACCGCCCGTGATCCTTACCGCCGCTTGCTGGTGAAGATGTACCAGCAAAATGTGTCGCTGCCAGTGTGGGTAGTGGCCGACTGGTCGGCCTCCATGGCGTTTCAGGGCGAGCAGGGGGCAAGCCATGCGCTGGGTGAGCATTCCGCTGGAAATTCTTTGAGTAGTTCCAAGCCTTCTGATCACGGTGACGCAAACAAGATAGAGGTGATTGCCGACCTGTGCGAGCAACTGGCCTGGTCTACCTGGCGTATGGCAGACCGGCTGGGGTTCATAGCCTGCAACGATGGCATCGTGCGCGAGCTGCAAATTCCCGCGCGGTGCAGCCGTCTGCAGGGCAGTGCCATTCGCCAGCGACTGGCGCAAGCGGCAGCCCCACAAGGTGGAGCTCATGGCCTGGCCTCTGCTGCCGCCGAGATCGGCCGCGAGCGTGCACTGGTATTTCTGGTGACCGATGCCCATTACCCCTTGCCTGAACTGCAAAAGGTGCTGCAAAGCCTGAGCGGGCATGACGTGGTGCCCGTGGTGCTATGGAACAGCGCCGAACACAGTGCCTTGCCACGCTGGGGCTTTGCCCGCTTTCGCGATGCCGAGACGCGGCAGGAGCGCCTGCTCTGGTGTCGTCCCCGTCTGCAGCAAAAAATCAATGCCGCCTATGAAGCGCGCCGTGAGGCCATTGCCGAAGTCTGTGCGCAATGGGGACGCCTGCCGTTTTTTATCAGCGACCGCCTGCAAGCGCGGGCGTTGACACATTATTTTATGGAGTCGGCACGATGATGCCTGTATGCAAGCCGTGGTCTCTCAGCAGATGGCGCCGCATGGGATGGCTGGCGATGTTCGGCCAGGCCATGTGGGCTTTTTCGGCGGCTGGCGCCTACGCCGCCAATGATGTGCATGTCGAAAGCCATTATCGCGAGGCCGGATACTTTATAGGCGACGTGATTGATGAGGTGGTGGATATTACCGCCCCGCCCGGCGCCACGCTGGTGGAAGAAACCCTGCCGCGCAGCGGCGATGGACAGTGGATAGAGCTGCGTGAGGTGGATGTGCAGGAAAACGCCCCGGAGCAGGGCCGTTTCAAGCTGCATCTGCGCTGGCAGTTGTTCAAGGCCCTGCGCGAGACGCGCACGATTCCCTTGCCTGCCTTTACCGTTAACCTGCGCCATCGCCAGACCGTGTTGCCGGTCAAAATCCACGAGCGGCAGGTCATGGTGTCGCCTTTGCTGCCGGTCATTCTCGATACCAGCCAGACCAGCTTGCGCCCCGATAGCCTGCCACCATTACGCGACACCTTGAGGCCCATGCGCCATACCGTGCTCGCACTGGCGCTGACGCTCTCAGCCGCGCTCTGGCTGTTATGGCGTCACGACAAACCACCTTTCCGCTGGGCGGCAGCCGGGCCCTTCACGGCGGCTTGCCGTCGTCTGCGTGGCCGCCAAGGCCGCAAGCTCAGTCTGACGCAAAGCTTTGCCGTGGCGCATCACGCATTTAACCAGGCGGCGGGCCGTACGGTGTTTGCCAGCGATGTGCCTATCTTGCTGAAACTGCGCCCCGAGCTTGCGCGCTTGCGTCCCGAGATTGAAGCGTTTTATGCACGCTCCGCCCGCGTGTTTTTTGCCGAGGCGCCCAATGCCGCGAGTGCGGAGGATGTGGCGGCGATCAAGACATTGCTGGCCGCCTGTCGCGCACTGGAGCGAGGCCGCAAACCGTGAGTGGGCTGGGGTTTGATGCTATGGGGTTTGATACACCAGCCGTGCTATGGCTGCTGTTGCTGGGCTTGCTGCCGTTGTGGCGTCATGGCCAGTCGGTATTGCGCCATCCGGCCATGCTCTTGATGCCGGAAGATCGCTGGTCGCGCGCCTTGTCATGGGCTTTGCGGCTGATCGGCATGCTCTGTGTGGTGGCGCTGGTGCTGGGCATGGCGGGATTGCATCTGCGCCAGTCCGAGATCGAGCGCGTGGGGCATGGCGCCCATATCATGGTGGTGCTGGATCGCAGTGCCAGCATGAACGATGACTTTGCTGGCAAATATATTCAGGCGACCGACGCGGTCCAGAGTCCCTCAAAACTCAAAGCCGCCCGCGAAGTGCTCGCCAAGTTTATCGAGAGCCGCCAGCAGGATCTGGTGGGCCTGATTACCTTCAGCACCTCGCCGGTATTTGTGCTGCCGCTGACACATGATCAGGTCGCGCTCAAGGCGGCCCTGGATAGTGCCGAAGCGCAAGGCATGGGGTTTACCGCGGTAGCGCGTGGCCTCGGCATGGCACTTGATTACTTCAAGGGCAAGCCGGTGACAGGCGCACGGCTGATCCTGCTGGTATCCGATGGTGGCGCCCATATCGACAGCCAGACTCAGGATCGCATACGCAGCTGGTTTGCCAGTGAGCACGCAGCGCTCGCATGGATTTATATCCGCGGTACCAATTCCCCCAGCATTTTTGTCCAGCCGGGGGAGGGCGACGATGCCGCCAGCGCGCCCGAGTATTTCCTGCATGAGTATTTCAAGACCCTGGGTGTGCCCTATCAGGCTTACGAAGCGGAAAACCCGCGCGCACTGGAGGCCGCCTTGCGTGACGTAGGCAAGATGCACAACCTGCCTTCGCATTACTTTGAAAAACAGCCACGCCGCGATCTGGCAGGGATTTGCTATGCCGCAGCCCTGCTGTTGCTGGCATTGCTCTATGGCGCAAAACGAATGGAGATATCGCAATGGCACGCATGATCTTGTGGCGCGAGACACTGGCCTGGAGCCTGCTCGCGGCCGGTCTGGGGCTCACTGGTTGGCAAGGCTGGCAATGGCTGCAGGCCAGCCAGGTGAATCAGGTGCTGGCTAACCCCAAGGAGCCGCTCGAGAAGCAGGCCCCATGGCTAAGCCAGACCCCCGAGGGGCAAATGCTGCAAGCCTGGCAGCTGACCCGGCGTGGCGATAGCACGCATGCGCTGGAGCTGTATGGCCGGCTGGATCCGCGCCTCTCTGCTACGTTGCAGGCACGCGCTAAATACAACATGGGCAATGCTTATTTGTCGACAGCGCTAGGCGCGTTGAGTGAAGAGGGTGCGCTGGCTTATAACCAGGCCGCCCCCCTGCTGGCGATGGCCAAGGATGCCTACCGCGATGCCCTGCGCCATGATCCGCAGCTGTGGGATGCCCGGCACAACATGGAGCTGGCGCAGCGTGCCAGCCCCGACCTGACGCCCGGCATCCGCAATGAGCAATCGCAGGAAGAAACCGAGCTGAAGACCACCACCGAGCGTGCCTGGCCGACCATTCCTGGTTTCCCCAAGGGCATGCCGTGAAGCAAGGCTGGCGTTTGCGTATTGCCGAGGCACCTGGCCGGGCGCTGCTGCTGGCGGCCTGTATCTTGATGCTGCCGGTGTTTCTGCATCCACAGCTGCCTTTGCCACGTAAGGTGTTTTCGGTGGGGTTTGTCATTGATATTACGCAGAGCATGAACGTGCGCGATGGTGGCCCCGGTGGCGTTGCCCGCCTGGCATTCGCCCGGCAATCGGTGCGCGATGCCTTGCGTCATCTGCCCTGTGGCTCACTGGTCAGCATCGGCATGTTTACCGAGCGCGATGTTTCCATGCTGTTCAAGCCCATGGAAGTCTGCGCGCATTTCAGTGTGCTGGATGAAGCGGTGGAGCGGCTCGACTGGCGCATGGCTTGGGCGGCGGATTCCTTCATCACGCACGGTCTGTATCGCGGTATTGAAGAAACCCGCAAGCTCAAGCTCGATACACTGGTGTTTCTGACCGATGGTCAGCAGGCACCGCCTGCCAATCCGCGCTACATGCCGGTGTTTGACGGCAAACCTGGCGAGGTGAGCGGCATTATTGCCGGCGTTGGCGGTCTGCAGCGGCAAGCGATCCCCAAGCTCGATGAAAACGACAACATTACGGGCTACTGGGTACCGGAAGATGCCATGCAATTTGCGACTTTCGGCATGTCCCACGTGCAGTCCGTGCTGGAAATGGAAGGCTATCACGGACGCAATGCGCCACATGGCGCACACCCCGAAGGTTCGTATACCGAGCATATGTCGGCCCTGGATGAAAAAGGCCTGCAGGAACTCGCCAAGATTACCGGCCTGCACTATCTGCATCTGCAGGACAAAGCGCAGCTGGCGGATGCCCTGCGGCAGAACACCTTGCACCGGCAGTGGGTTGCCAGCGATATCCGGCCCGTATTTGCCGGGCTGGCCTTGCTCCTGCTGCTGGCCTCGTATTTCCCCGCTTTTATTTCATCATTGTTCAAGAAAGGAAAACCATGAAATCATGGATTGCAGGACTGTTGTTGGTATTACCCTTGGCGGCGTGGGCGCATGGCCCCACCCCGCAGAAGGCTGAGGAGACGGTGGAAATCAACGCGGCACCTGCCGCCGTCTGGGCCAAGATCAAGGACTTCGGCGCGCTGGCTGCCTGGAATCCCTCTCTGGAGAAAGTCACCTCCGAAGGTGGTAATGCTTCAGGTGCCAAACGCACGCTGACATTCAAGAGCGGCGGTGTGCTGGAAGAGGAGCTGGATGATTACTCGGATGCCGAAATGCGCTATGCCTACCGCATGGGCCGCGACATGGATATCAAGGCCTTGCCGGTCAGCTCGTTGAATGGCCGCCTGGAAGTGACCCCAGGCAAGGACGGAAAAACCGTTGTTACCTGGAAAGCCCGTTTCTACCGTGCCTTTACCGGTAATGAGCCACCTGCCGGTCAGGACGATGCGACTGCAGTGGAAGGCGTGAGCAGTTATTTCCGTCAAGGTCTCGATAGCCTGAAGCAACTTGTGGAGGGCGGCAAGTAGCATTCGGGAAAAATTCCCGATGTTTTTCGGGATGCCCAGTGTAGTGACAATGCGCGGCGACCTTTAGTATGCAACACATGCTCTAGTGCAATTGAAATGTCAGTAATGACGGTTCGCGTGTCGCACAATGTTCAGGCATACTCCATAGAAATTCAACCAGACTTGCTCTCCAGGTCTGGTTTTTTTTTGCCACTCGTCGGTCTATCTTATCGCCTCCGCAATTAACGCTTGTGAAATTGTGTGGATGCGATTATCTTAAAATCGCTTGCACGCCTTGTGCTGACTGCGCTGCAAGCGGCTCGATCCCCATAAAAACCAATCCATAAACAACAGGTGATGTCTTGCTAGAGGCAACGGTAGCCAATCCATTTTTTTCCGCACTGATGTCGGGTATGTCGGATGAAGCCTATCTGGTCGATGCGCAGAGCATGAAGCTGGCCTGCGTCAGTACGCAGGCGCTGGTCAGCTATCAATGCACCGCGGCACAACTGCATGCAATGCCCCTGCATGTGGTGCTGGGAATGCCGGAAGATGAGCTGACGCAATGGCGCGCGCAATGCATTGAGCAGCCGCAGGGAATGCCAGTGGCCACCTTATTCTTGCCCAAGGCGGATGGTGAAAAAGCCCGCCGCGCGGGCGATAGTATCAAAGTGTCGTTTTTTGAGGCGGAAGGGCGGCCATGGATGCTGGTCATGAAAAACAGCGTCAGTCGCTCTGCCATGCAGGCGCTGGATGACAGCGAGTCGCGCTTTCAGGCGATTGTGACCAATACGCCGGGCCTTGTGTTCCAGTTTCGTTTGCTGGGGCCGGGGCGGCTGGGCTTTATCTATTTGAGCGAGGCGTGTTACGCCGTGCTGGGCATTACCGAAGCCGAGCTGACCAAGACGCCATCGCAGTTTTATCGGCTGATGGCGGAAGAAGACCGACCGTCGTTCCGCGAAGCCTTGCTGACCTCGGCCAGTGAAATGAAAGTGCTCAACTGGGAGGGTCGCATCTGGATCAAGGCCTGGCAGGACACCAAGTGGATCAACCTGCGCGGCAGCCCGATCAAACTGCACAATGGCGAGGTGCAATGGGGCGGTATTATTACCAACATTACCCAGAGCAAGAACGAAAAGCTCGAGATTGAGCGTTCGCGCCAGCGCATGGCCGAACTGTCTGCTCACCTCACGCAGGTGAAGGAGCAGGAGCGTAGACGCATTGCCCGGGAGATACACGATGACCTGGGCGGCAACCTGACCGCGATCAAGATCGGTCTTACTTCCATCATCAAGCGTATCAATCCAGACGAGCCCAAGCTGGTGGAGAAGGCGCTCAATCTGGAAAGCATCGTCGATCGTACTTTTGATATCGTTCACCGCATTGCCAGTGACTTGCGGCCAGATGTGCTGGAACTTGGTATTGTCGCGGCGCTGGAGTGGCAGTGCGGGCAGTTTGAAAAGCAGTTTTCCCTGCCATGCCGGTTTTACAGCTCGCAGACCGAGCTTACCGTCAGCGCCGATGAGGCGATCACGCTGTTCCGCATCTGCCAGGAAGCCATGTCCAATATCGCCAAGCATGCCAAGGCCAAGCAGGTGGAGGTTGAGCTTCTGGTGGAAGACCGCGATATCATGCTGCGTATCGTCGATGACGGGCAGGGCATCCGCATGCAGGACCAGCATAAAGCCAACTCCTTTGGTCTGCGTGGCATGCGGGAGCGGGTAGCGGCGCTCGATGGCAGTCTTGAAGTAGAAAAACGTGTACGTGGGGGTACAGCAGTGCAGGTTAAAATTCCACGCAGTCTCAAGTAAGATTGCGACATAACGAAGGTAATACGGGGACAAGCATTCATATGCCTGCTGATAAAAAAATAAAGGTCATCATTGCCGATGATCACGCCATTCTCCGCGAAGGGCTGAAACAGATATTGTCGGAGACCGAAGACATCGAAGTCATCGCCGAGGCACAAAACGCCAGCGAAGCCATCCACTATGCATGCAAGCTTGAAGCCGATGTTCTGTTGCTGGATATTTCGCTGCCAGATCGTAGCGGTATCGATGCGCTACGCTACATCAAGAAGGAAAACACCAAGATCGCCATCCTCATGCTCTCCATGCATCGCGAGGATCAATACGCCATTCGCTCGCTCAAGGCCGGTGCAGCGGGCTATCTGGGCAAGCAGGGCGCTTCTTCCGAGCTGGTGAATGCGATTCGGGTGATCGCCAAGGGTAAAAAGTACATTACGCCGGAAGTGGCCGATGCCCTGGCCAACCAGGTGATGGATACCGAAAAGCCGTTGCATGAATCGCTGTCTGACCGTGAATTTCAGACACTTACGCTCATTGCCTCCGGCCTTACGGTGGGTGAGATTGCCCTGCGCTTGTCGCTGTCCGTCAAAACCGTGAGCATGTACCGCACCCGGCTCCTGGAAAAAATGCAGCTGAAGCACAACGCCGAACTTACGCACTACGCGATAAAAAACAATCTGGTCGATTAAAAAGCAATCTGGAGGATTAGATCGTTGTCGCTGAGTTGAGACAGCGCAGGTTTGATTCAACCTCTGGTGGTCAAACCCTAGTCTGGCAAAGCTCAGCCGTGGGTATTGCCGATTTAAGCTGTTTTTACCTTCCTGTTAGCCTGTTTGCATTGTCGTCAGTTTGATTAGCATGGCGTAATCAAACTATAGACGGAGCCTTTGCCTGCATGGCAAAGGATATGCAGCCATGGCAGACCCTAATCTCGATATCTACCAGCAGAAACCCGCCTTGCTCGGTCAGGAAATCCTGGCGCGACTGGAGGCGCGGGATATTGCGCCTACGCCCGAAGCCTACCAAGCCTTGTATATGGAGTTAACTGGGCGACAGTCAGCCGTGCCGGCGACTGCCCCACAAGAGGGCAACTCAGCGCCTGCCGCCCCCAGCATGCTGGAAGCGCGTTTTCAGAAAGTGGCCCGTCAGCTGGCTAAAAACTCCAATGAAGCGGGCATGAAGCTCGCTTATGCCATTGAAAACGAAGACTGGGATGCCTTGCTGGACGGCATTTTCAAGCTGGTGAAGGCATCGGTCGCCATTCAGTCGCAGCGCTCCCGATTCGCCGCCTTTGGAGATCAGAGCGATGCCGGGGATGATGGCCGGCCCTGGCAGGATCAGCTTGCCAAGATGTTGGCACATACTTTGCCTGCATTGCTACAGAACGAATCCGAGCTGGCGATGAAGTCACGCCATCTCGCTGAACAGGTGAAGACGACACAATCTTACCGGGCCATGCAAAAAGTCATGCGCGAGGTAAATGAGCTTAGTTATCGCATCAGCATGGTGACCGAGGATGAGTACGGCAAGCAGAAAGCCTTCATCCGTTTGCTCAATTTGACACTGGATAGTCTCACCGAGGTAATCCAAACCGACGATCAGGTACTGCATGAAGTGCGCAATTTCCAGAAAATCGTCAATGAGCCATGGGATCAAACCAAATTAAATAAGGCAGCAAAGCAGTTGACAAGCCGGGTTTCAGCTCAGCGAGCATAATTTTAAGTTGTTGATTTTTATAGTGGTAAATAAAAAAATTCGAGAAAGGTTTAAAGATTTGTTAATTACGGCCGTCATCAAACACAAGATTGCTTGATTCGGAACGCTTGAAAATTTAAATAGCCAACCCCGCTAAATTTTCGCTAAAAGTAACCGATAAACAATTTAACAGCGGCGCGATGAACGCAACGCTGAAATGCAAAGTAAGTGTTTGAATCAATTAACAAAGGAGAATTACCATGGCTGCTGTAATTAACACCAACATCGCCTCGCTGAATGCTCAACGTAACCTGTCGTCTTCTCAGTCGAGCCTGAATACTTCGCTGCAACGTTTGTCTTCTGGTCTGCGCGTAAACAGCGCAAAGGATGACGCTGCTGGTATGTCCATCGCTACTCGTATGGACTCCCAGGTTCGCGGTCAAACTGTTGCGATCCGTAACGCAAACGATGCGATCTCTTTCGCACAAACTGCTGAAGGCGCACTGGGTAAAGTAACTGATGCACTGCAACGTATGCGTGAACTGGCTGTGCAATCTGCCAATGCTACCAACGGTACTGGTGACCGTTCTAACCTGGATGCTGAATTCCAGCAACTGGCTAGCGAAATCACCCGTCTGGGCACTGACACCAAGTTTAACGGTATCGCTGTGTTTGGTTCTACCAGCATGACGTTCCAGGTGGGTGCAGACAGCGGCCAGACTATCACTGTCAGCGCAACAGCAGCTTCATCTATCTCAGGCAACATCCTGACAGACACCGCTGCCAACACCGCACTGTCTTCGATTGATACGGCGCTGAACACTGCCAATACTAACCGCGCTACCTTGGGTGCTGTACAAAACCGCTTTGAGTCTGTGATCAGCGCCTTGCAAGTATCGGTTGAAAACCAGTCTGCAGCCAAGTCACGGATCATGGATGCTGACTTTGCGGCAGAAACCGCCAACCTGACTCGTACGCAGATTCTGCAACAGGCTGGTACTGCGATGTTGGCCCAGGCTAACACCGTACCGCAAAACGTTCTGACCCTCCTGAGAGGCTAAGACGTAAGCGAAGGCTAGATGGGATGAATCGCCCGTAGAAGGAAAAAGCCTTCTACGGGCATTCACACAAAGGAGCTAAAAATGTCGATCGCAAATATAAATGCATATACATATGGCGCTAGCAGCAGCCCCCAGGGTCTGGGCGGTGGAAGAGCAGCAGCGACAGTGTCAGCACCAGCCCAAACGACGGCTGCGCAAAACGACACCAACAAGACAGCGAGTGATAAGGATATTGCAGCGGCTGTAAAAACGCTGAACAGTTTTATTTCACCCGTGGCACAAAGTGTGCAATTTTCCATGGATCAGGATTCTGGAAAAGTGGTGGTGAAAGTCGTGGATACAGAAACAAACAAGGTGTTGCGGCAAATCCCCAACGAAGAAGTATTGGCGATTTCCAAGACGCTCGACAAACTGCAGGGTCTGGTTATTAAACAAACGGCTTGATGCCGATAGGTAGGAGAGGATTATGGCGACATTGACAGGATTAGGAACTGGCTCCGGACTGGAGCTCGAGACCTGGGTGACGGCATTAGTCAACGCGGAAAAAGGCCCTCTTACCCAAGTAACCGCGCAAAAGACCGCCACGCAATCCAAGATCTCTGCGTATGGCACGCTGAAAAGTGCGTTGTCTACCTTCCAGACGACGATTAGCAGTCTGGCGACAGCCTCCAAGTTCAACCTGCAAACGGCAACCTCCAGTGATACCAGCCTTTTCAGTGCTACTGCAACAGGCAGCGCTACTGTTGGCAATTATTCGATCAATGTGACCCAGCTTGCACAAGCACACAAGATCGCTTCTTCAGGTTTTTCTTCGACCAACGCCGTGATCGGTAGCGGTACGCTTGAGATCAGCTTTGGCGAATACAACAGCACTACCAATACATTTAGCGTCAACGGCAGCAAAGCCGGGGCGAGCATTACCATCGATTCCTCCAACAATACGTTGGCAGGCGTTCGTGATGCGATCAATTCCGCGAATGCCGGTGTGACGGCTTCCATTGTGAATGACGGCTCTGCCAATGGCTCGCGTCTGGTGATTACCTCCAAAGAGACGGGCGCATCCAGTAGCGTCAAGATCAGCGTGACCGATAGCGATGGCAACAGCAGCGATGCCAGCGGGCTTTCGCAGCTGGCATATGACCCGACCAGCACCGCAGGCTCGGGCAAAAACATGACGCAGAGTCAGGCCGCTACCAATGCCTTGCTGACGGTGGATGGCATCAGTGTCACCAAGTCCAGCAATACCATTACCGACGCGATTCAGGGGGTGACCCTCAATCTGCTCAAGGCGGGCACCGGCACGGCTACCAACCTGAATGTGGCCACAGATACCGATGGTATCGTCAAGAACGTGCAGGCGTTTGTCGATGCCTACAATGCACTTGATACCACGATTCGCAACCTCACCAATTTCAATGCGACAGATAGCACCAAGTCTGGCGTATTGCTGGGGGATTCTGGCGCACGCTCGATCTCCACCCAGATGAAGAGCATTTTTACCCAGACCATTGACGGCACAAGCACTTACAGCACGCTGTCGCAGATTGGCGTCGGCTTTCAGCGCGATGGCAAGCTGGCATTGGACAGCACCAAGCTTAAAACCGCACTGGAAACTAATTTTTCAGATATTTCCAAACTGTTTGGCGCTAGTGGTACGACCACCGACGCTCTGACCTCCTATGGCGGCAGCTCCACGGCCACCAAGGCTGGGACCTATGCAGTGACTGTGACGCAGCTGGCAACTCAGGGCACCATGCTGGGCGGTGGTGCACCCAACCTGACGATTACCGCAGGCAGCAACGATAAGGTGACCTTTGCCATTGATGGCAAGGATTACAGTATTACCCTGGCTGCAGGCACCTATGCCAGCACACAGGCATTAGCTGACCAGGTGCAGCAGCAGCTGGTGAGTGCCGGTTCGCTGGCCCAGATTGGCGTGGATGGCAGTGGTGCATTGATGATCACTTCCCCCAGCTATGGTTCTGATTCGCGAATTACGCTGAATGGCGGCAATGGCGCCAGCGACCTGTTTGGCAGTGCCACCTCCACGACGGGCGTGAATGTCGCAGGATCGATTAATGGCGTAGCAGCAACCGGCACTGGCCAGAGCTTGAAGGGCGCTACTGGAGATGCTTCCGAAGGGTTGTTCGTCAAGATTCTGGGCGGCAGTACCGGTAGTCGCGGCACCATCACCTTTAGCAAGGGCTTTGCCAGTCAGTTGAATGAAGTGACGGCCAATCTGCTGAGTGACGATGGTTTGCTCGCCACCCGTACCGATGGCCTGAACAATTCGGTAACACGTCTGACTAAACAGGAGGATGCCTTGAATGATCGTCTCGACGCGATTGAAAAACGCTACCGCGCGCAGTTCAGTGCACTGGATACCCTGATCGCCAGCATGAAAACGACAAGTAGTTACCTGACTCAACAGCTCGCCCAGATTTCGGCAAACAGTTAACCCCTGCCATTTAAGGAATAAAGATTATGTTCGGCTCTAGTCGTGGTGTGAATGAATATTCCCGGGTCGGTGTTGAAACCGGCGTCGTATCCGCTGACCCTCACAAACTGGTAGTGATGTTATATGAAGGTGCAATGACGGCCTGCCATACCGCTGTCATGCATATCGACTCCAAAGATTTCGAGCGCAAGGGAGCCATGATTTCCAAGGCGATCATGATTATCGAAAGTGGTTTGCGCCTGAGTCTGGATAAAAAAGCCGGCGGCGAGATTGCCACCAGTTTGGATGCGCTGTACGGCTATATGAGCGACCGTCTTTATATGGCCAATATTAAAAATGATTCATCGCTGATACAGGAAGTCATACGCCTGTTGGGGGATCTCAAGAGTGCCTGGGAAACCATTGGTACCCAGGTGGCGCCTGAAGGCAACCAGTTTCAGCGTGTACAAAATTACGCAAAGGCATGATGATGAGCGAATCCATGGAAGTTGAAATCTACGAGTCTGTGGCCGATGTCACTGGCGAAATGCTGCTGGCAGCGCGCGAACATGACTGGGAGCGCTTGGCACAGCTGGAGCAGCGTTGCGCGGATTTTGTGCAGCAACTGAAATCCTGCACCGAAGAGCACTTGAGCGGACCATCCTTGCAGCGCAAGATCGCCAGCATCAAGAAAATCCTGGCCGATGACCGTGAAATCCGCAATCTGGTTGACCCCTGGATGGTCAAGCTGTCTGCCATGATCAGCAGCAACAGCAACGAGCGCCGACTCGGTAACAGTTATCGGCAGTAATGAACTGCCATGCTGATCAAGTTATCGGATAATCCAGGGGTTGCGCCGGTTAGCCGCGTAACCCAGACGCTGCCTACTGTCAGGGTTGCCGATACTGTTCAGGATGTCGATTTTCGTTTCAATCAATTCATCAAGGGCCAGGACTATCTGGCCCAGGTGATGTCCCGCGCCGACTCTCGCCATTTCAATGTGGATGTCGGTGGTACGCTGCTCAAGATGGACCTGGGGTCCCAAGCCAAGATTGGTCAGAATCTCACCCTGCGTTTTCTGGATGAAACCCCCACGCCCACCTTCCAGCTCATGTCTCAGCTCACCGCTGAAGCTGAGCCCGACATTGCCCTCAGTTCCGCCGCCCGTCTCATCGACAGCAAATTGCAGGAAGCCCAGAAGCAGGGCGTCCCGACCCGGTTTGAAGCGACAGGTGTTGTCACCCAGTCGCCCCAGGCCCCGCAGCAAATGGCGCAAGATCTCAAGCAGGCGCTCACCCTCACGGGTCTCTTTTACGAATCCCATCTTAAAGCGTTTGCCGAAGGCGGGCGTCCCCTCGCTGCCATCTTGCAAGAGCCGCAGAACCAGCCCAATTCCAATGCCGGTACCATGTTGTTGCCACAGCAGCTTTCCGTACTGGAAAACAGCCGTGTGAACTGGCGCGGTGAGGTATGGCCTGGCCAGCAGATGAACTGGTCGGTGGAAGTGCAACAACAAGCCCAGCAACAGGCACAGGCGTCATCGGCATCTGCGGCACAAGCGCAGGCGTTTAACCAGCCATCGCCCCTGCAACAGTCGATGTTGCCGAATCCGTCACTCAATCAGCCCCTGCTTTACCAACCGCCAGCGGTGCCGGTGGAGCAGCGGGGCAATCAGAATGACACGGCGACCGATCATGCCACTGCACAGCTGGATTACGAACCTGAAGTCAGCAGCGAATTGACGCTGGACCTGCCGCAGCTAGGGCGCGTCAGCGCCCGCCTGCGCGTGATAAATGGGCATATGAGCATACAGTTGCAAGCGCAGCAGATCGATACGCTGCAAACCATGCGCGCGCGTCGGCATCAGCTGTTCGAGGCATTGGAACAAAGCGGGCAAACAGTGGATGCCCTGGTGGTGGTGCGTGATGGCGAATAAACCGGCCGAAGCGCGGCTTACCCAGCAGGCGATAGCACTAGCCTACGAGACCGGGGATTTTGCGCCACGGGTAGTGGCCAAAGGCCGCGGGCTGGTAGCCGAGCAGATTATTGCGCGGGCGCGTGAACATGATGTGTTTGTGCATGAATCCAAGGAGCTGGTGTCCTTGCTGATGCAGATTGACCTGGACGACCATATCCCGCCCAAACTCTATATGGCGATTGCGGAAATTCTGGCTTGGCTTTATCGGCTGGAGCAGGATGCAGAGGCGGAGCCGCCGCAATACCACCCCTGAGATGTTGATCCCTTAAACGGCTTATACCTGCATGTTCATGATGTCCTGATAAGCGGACACCAGTTTGTTCCGTACCTGCAAGGTGGCTTGGAACGAAATGTTGGCTTTCTGCCCGGCAATCATGACATCGGACAAGCTGACCGAATCATCGCCCATGGCGAAATTCTTGCCGAGGCGCTCGGCTTCCAGTTGCGACTGGTTCACCTGATTCAGGCTGGCCTTTAGCGTTTCAGCAAAGTCGACTTTTGGCGTGCTTTGCGCGTTGGTGGCAGGCGTGGTCTCGGCCACAGGCGCCATGGCTGGCTTCTGCGTTGCTGCTCTGATCTGCGCCAGCATGGATTCTATCCTGCTGGAATCTATTCCGTTAATGGCCATCTTGTCCTCGCTGCATAGGGAATGCTACGAAGCTAATGTATCATTCCCCTCATCCAGTCAGCCCCCAAATAAACCAGTGAAATTCGCTCTATTCCATCATTTGAAAATGGCGGATGCGATGATAATGACCTGCAATCGGTAATCCCTGCTCAAGGGGGTGCGGTGAATATAAGCCCACTGACACTCGAGCGCGTTTTAAATTGGAGATGGATATGGCTGCAGCACCTGACGCCGTTGTTGAAGCTGCCCCCACTGGCATATTTGGGCAGAACACGGCTGTATTGACCAACAAGGTTTTGCTGGCACTTGGCGTTGCCGCTGTGGTGGCTGTCATGGTGGTGTTCTGGCTCTGGAGCCAGCAACCTGAATACCGTGTCCTGTTTTCCAACTATGCGGACAAGGATGGCGGCGCCATTGTGGCCTCCCTTGAGCAGATGAACATCCCCTACAAGTTTTCCGAAAGTGGCACTGCCATTCTGGTGCCTGCTTCGCAAGTGCATCAAGTGCGGCTCAAGCTGGCTGCCCAAGGCTTGCCCAAGGGCGGCAATATTGGCTTTGAGCTGCTTGAAAACCAGAAATTCGGTGTTTCCCAGTTTGTTGAGCAGGTGAATTTCCAGCGCGGCCTCGAAGGCGAGCTGGAGCGCAGCATCCAGACCATCTCTGCCGTGGAGGTTGCCCGTATTCACCTCGCGATTCCCAAGCCATCCGTTTTTGTGCGTGATCAGCAAAAGCCTACCGCCAGTGTATTGCTCAATCTGCGTCCAGGCCGCATGCTGGATCAGCAGCAAGTCAGCGCCATCGTGCATCTGGTGGCCAGCAGCGTGCCTGAGCTGCCTATTGCCAATGTGACCGTGGTCGACCAGAACGGCAATCTCTTATCCGATACCGACAAAAAAGGCGGTCGCAATAACCTCGATCCTACCCAGCTCAAGTATGTAGATGAGCTGCAGCAGAATATCGTGCGCCGTGTCGAATCCATCATCGCGCCTATGGTCGGTGCCAGGAACGTGCATGCCGAAGCGAGTGCCGAAGTCGACTTCTCTACTCAGGAGCAGGCCGCCGAAACCTATCGCCCCAATCAGGCGCCGGATGCCATGTCGGTGCGCAGCCAGCAATCCAATGAATCGCAAAGCACCTCGCCTGCTGGTGCGGGTGGTGTTCCTGGTGCGCTGTCCAACCAGCCACCAGCGCCTGCCACGGCACCACTGAATACCGCTGTTCCCGCCAATGCCGGTGCGCCGGGGGCTGGTGCGCCTGCCAATGCGGCCAACAATGCCAATGCTGCTAACGCTGCCCCTGCCGTGCCAGTCAATTCGCAAAAGAATGTCACCACCAATTACGAGCTGGATAAGACCATCCGCTATGTGCAGCAACCCATGGGCGGCGTCAAACGCCTGACCGTGGCCGTGGTGGTGAATCACAAGCAGGTGGTGGACAAGAATGGCAAGGTGACTAACCGTCCACTGACCGATGCCGAGAAAACCGAGATCAGCGATCTTGCCAAGCAGGCCATGGGCTTTAACCAGGAACGCGGCGATTCGCTGACGGTCGTCAACAGCTCGTTTGCCGGTGAACAGATCGAAGCGATCCCTGACCTGCCACTGTGGAAGCAGCCAGAAAACATCGAGATGGCAAAAGAGTGGCTGAAGATGGCGGCAGGCCTGCTGGTAATCTTCCTGCTTTATCGTAAACTGATGAAACCGATGATGCAAAAGCTGGTAAAGTCGGATCAAAAGGATGCCTTGCCCGCGCCCGGCGATGATGATGCCGTGGTGACGCTGAGTGGCGCCGCTGAGGGAGCGGAGGGTGAAAACATGGTGGGTGTGCCGAGAAAGCTCGCCGCCAAGGGCTACGAACAAAATCTGGAAGCTGCCAAACAGCTGGCCAAGGAAAACCCTAAACTGGTCGCTAGTTTGGTAACGAATTGGGTGAGTAAAGAATGAGTGACGATGGCGTGATGAAAAGCGCAATCCTCATGCTCGCATTGGGGGAGGATGAGGCGGCGGAAGTAATGAAGTTTCTGAGCCCGAAAGAGGTGCAGAAACTGGGCACGGCCATGGCGGGCATGAAATCTGTCGAACATGATCAGATTGAAGCCGTGGTCACCGAGTTTCTCGATATCGCCGACCAGAAAACCTCCATCGGCCTGGATTCCGACGAATACATCCGCTCGGTGCTGACCAAGGCGCTGGGCGACGATAAAGCGGCGGGTCTGCTGAACCGCATTCTGCAAACGCGCGACGCCAGCGGCATTGAAAGCCTGAAATGGATGGATGCGCAGACAGTGGCGGAATTCATCAAGAACGAACACCCCCAGATCATCGCCACTATCCTGGTGCATCTGGAGCCCGATCAATCCGCCGAAGTCTTGAGCAACTTTACTGATCGCCTGCGGCAGGATGTGATGCTGCGCATTGCCACGCTGGATGGCGTCAAGCCGGTAGCGCTGCGCGAGCTGAATGAAGTGATGACCAAGCTCTTGACCGGCAACGAAAGCCTGAAGAAGCAGCAGATGGGCGGCATCAAGGCCGCTGCCGAGATCATGAACTTTTTGGGCGGCGACAACGAAGCCAGCGTCATGGAAGGTCTCAAAAGCTATGATGAAGACATGGCGCAAAAGATCATGGACGAGATGTTTGTCTTCGATAACGTCATCGATATCGACGACAAGGGCATCCAGGTCATGCTGCGCGAAGTGCAGTCCGAGACTCTCATTGTGGCGCTGAAGGGCGCGACACAAGAGCTGCGCGACAAGATATTCAAGAACATGTCCAGCCGTGCGGCTGAAATGATGCGTGAAGACCTCGAAACCAAGGGGCCGGTCAAGCTTTCCGAAGTCGAGGCGCAGCAGAAGCAGATCCTGCAGATCATCCGCCGCTTGGCCGACGAAGGTCAGATAATCTTGGGCGGCAAGGGCGACGAGGCATATGTCTAACGCCACCATCCCCAAGGAAAAACAGACTGCGTACCAGCGCTGGGAGCTATCTTCGTTTGCCGAGGATAAGCCCAAGCCGATGGCGGTTGGCAAATCGCGCGAAGAAAAAGAAGCGGACAGCGCCAAGCTGGCGCAGATGATAGACAAGCTACGGCAGGAAGGCTACGCCAAGGGGCTGGAAGAGGGTTATGCCGCCGGCATGGCGCAGGCTATGGAGCATGCCCAGGCCGAGCGTACCCAGCTGGAAACCCTGCTTAATTCCCTGACGGAAGCCATGTCCGCCTCCGATGAAGCTGTTGGCGAGCAACTGCTGGCCCTGGCGCTCGATCTATCCAAGGCCATGCTGAAGACCAAGATCGAAGTCGATTCGACTGCCGTGCTGAGCGTGGTGAAAGATGCCATCCATTACCTGCCTTATGTGCAGCGTCCGGCCCGTATTCTTGTGCACCCGGATGATGTCAAAACCCTGAAAAATTATCTGGTGGATGATATTGCCGAGCACCACTGGATGATTCAGGAAGACCGCAATATCGAGCGTGGCGGTTGCATCGTCGAAACCGCTGCCAATCAGATTGATGCTACCAACGAAGTGCGCTGGAAGCGCATTGCCGATGCTCTTTCCCAGCAGAATGACTGGCTGAAATAATGACTGCCGCCAATCCTCACGTCCAACGCTGGCATCGCTACCTGCGGGACTGTGGCGAGATACTGGAAATTGTCGAGCCGCTGGAAGTGGCTGGCCGGATTACCAAACTTACCGGGCTGGTGATGGAGGCCGTCGGTATCAAGTTGCCCATCGGCAGCGCCTGTGTCGTGCCGCTGGCCGAAGGTCGCCGCGTGGAGGCCGAAGTGGTGGGCTTTGATGGCGACAAACTCTTGTTAATGCCCCAAAGCGGGGTAGAAGGCATTGTCCCTGGTGCCAAGGTGTTTGCCATGGATGTGTCCGATGCCTTGCCCAAGCCCAGCCATTCCAACCCGCCACGCCGCCGCACTTCTGACCGCGCCCGCCACTTGCCAGTAGGTGATGGCCTGCTGGGTCGCGTGGTTGATGGCGCAGGCCGTCCGCTGGATGATCTGGGGCCATTGTTGACGCAGAACAGCGTACCCCTGAACACTCGTCCGCTTAATCCCCTGATGCGCGCTCCGATTACCGATGTGCTGGATGTGGGCGTACGTGCCATCAACAGCATGCTGACCGTGGGCCGTGGCCAGCGCATGGGCCTGTTTGCTGGTTCTGGTGTGGGCAAGAGCGTGCTGCTTGGCATGATGGCGCGCTACACCACGGCCGACGTGATTGTGGTGGGCCTGATTGGCGAGCGGGGCCGCGAAGTAAAAGAGTTTATCGAACAGATTCTGGGCACGGATGGCCTGGCCCGTTCCGTGGTGGTGGCTGCCCCGGCCGATGTGCCCGCGCTGATGCGCTTGCAGGGCGCCAGCTATGCCACGGCGATTGCCGAGTTTTTCCGTAATCAGGGTAAAAATGTCCTGTTAATCATGGATTCGCTGACGCGCTACGCCATGGCCCAGCGCGAGATTGCGCTGGCCATTGGCGAGCCGCCTGCGACCAAGGGCTATCCGCCTTCGGTATTTGCCAAGCTGCCTGCGCTGGTGGAGCGTGCGGGCAATGGGCGGCCAGGCGAGGGCTCCATCACCGCGTTTTATACCGTGCTGACTGAAGGCGATGACCAGCAGGACCCGATTGCCGATGCTGCGCGCGCCATTCTGGATGGGCATATTGTGCTGAGTCGCAGTCTGGCGGAGAGCGGTCATTACCCCGCGATTGATATCGAGCAATCCATCAGCCGCGCCATGCATAACATAACCTTGCCCGAACATCAAAAGCTATCAAGAAGGTTAAAGCAGCTCAATTCGCGGTATACACGCAGTGCGGATTTGATTAATGTAGGAGCATACGAAGCTGGCAGCGACCCGGTACTTGACGAGGCGATTGCCAAGCACACCAAGATCGAAGCGTTTTTGCAGCAGGATATTGCAGAGCGCTCCGATGTAGAACACAGTATTGCAGAGCTTGCGGCTGTCGTGGCAGGCTGAATCAACAAGTAGGGGGCAGATATGGCGGCACAATCACTGGTTCTGGTGACATTGACCGAGTTGGCTGGCAAGGAGGCCGATCAGGCAGCCGAAAAGCTGGTGGCACTCAACAAGCTGCTCGAGGATGCACAGGTCAAGCTGAATATGCTGACCGAATACCGCAATGACTACATGGCCAAGCTGGCGCGCGATCTCGAAACCGGCATGGACGCCCAGTCCTATCAGAATTTTCAATCCTTCATCCGCAAGCTTGACCAGGCGGTAGGAGGGCAGCAGGAATCCGTGGAGCTGGCGCGCAGTCGTGTTTCAGCCCAGCGCATTGTCTGGCAGGAATGTCAGAAAAAGAAACTATCTTATGAGGTACTGGCAGAGCGCTCGGAAAAGAAAGCGCACCAGCAGGAGCAAAAACGCGATCAGAAGCTGATGGACGAGCATGCCATGCGCAGCACCCGTCAGCCTGGCCGGGGTTAACTCCCAAACTGCGAAAGAGTGAATCATGCAAAATACGCCTTTACCCATTATTTCCAGCACCCCATCCAGCAATGGCATGGGTGCCATGAATGCTCCCAAGTCCACCACCACGGACAATGCCGCTGCCACCAATAGTTTTCAGAAAGTGCTGTCCAACCAGGTGCAGCAGCGCCAGCAGAAAAACGACAACCAGCAGGGTAAAGCCAGCTCCGCCAACGTGAAATCGCCCCAGGCCGAGCAGAAAGCTGCGGATGCCAAGGCAGCCGATGCGAAGAAAGACGCCACTGACAGCAGCGCCAATGTTGCGCCTGAGCTGGCTGATCAATTCAAGGATCTGGCCTTGTTGGCCAAGCAAGGTAAAGACCTCAAAGGGAAAACCGACAAGTCGGAAGAGACAAAAGATACGACAGATGCGGCGCCAGTGCTCACCACGGACCCCGCGATTGCTGCACTGGCCGTGCCTGCCAATGTGCCAGTCACACCAACAGACAAACCTGCCTTGACGACCGAAGATGCCGCGGCAGAACAAAAACCGCAGATGGAAACGACGGACAGTCGTCCGCGTGGCCGCTTGGATCAGGAGCTGGGCAATATGCTGGCTCAAAGCCGTAGCGATGGTGCTGATGCCAGTCAGCTGGCGCAGGCTGGCAATGACAAGGCCGACATGAGTGCCTGGCTGGAAAAAATGCTGCCTGGTTTTACAAGCGGTGAAACCGCCAAGCTGGCTGAGCAACAAGCCGCCAAGGTGGATAACGCCGCTACCATTACCCAGGCGCAGGCTGTCGCCGCCACTACGCCCATGAATCCGATTCAGGCGAGCGAAGCGGTGGGTAGCGCCAATACCATTACCGCATACCCTGGCCGTGCTGGCTGGGATCAGGCCATCGGCCAGAAAGTGGCCTGGATGGTAGCCGGTGGCGAGCAATCCGCCACCCTGACCCTGAACCCGCCTGACATGGGACCACTGCAAGTGGTGATTCATGTACACAATGACATTGCCGATGCCACCTTCATGTCCAACAACCAGGAAGTACGCCAAGCCTTGCAGGATGGCATGTCCAACCTGCGTGACATGCTGAATGCCTCAGGTATCCAGCTTGGGCAAAGCAATGTTGGCGAGCATACGCAATCCCAGCAGCAACTGGCCCAGGCCGGTGGTCGCAGTGGGTCCGGCGCAGCTGGCAATGCCGAAGGCGATGCTCCCGCCGCCTCGGTGCAGCAGACCGTAGTACGCAGCGGTAACGGCATGGTCGACACCTTCGTCTAACCGCATCTTTTGGCAAACTTGGTCTGGGGTGTGGCACGTATGCTATCCCCTGACTAAGTTGCATGCATACTGAATGGGCTCTCCCGCCCAAACTCCCGCCCAACGCGCTCCAGTTCCTTGTCTCTGCCCGATTTGGGCTATTTTTCTCCCTCTTTTCAGCGCATCTTGGTATCCTTGTTTTTTTCATAATAGAAGCGTCCAGATAGACGCTAGTCACCAAGGGAAGCATTAGATGGCAAAAGATCCAAAAGCGGCAGCGCCCGCAGAAGAAGCACCCGCAGCGGGCTCCAAGAAAAAGCTGATCATGATTATTGTGATCGTCCTGCTGGTGCTGGGCGGTGGCGGCGGTGCGGCTGCATGGTTCTTCTTGCACAAGCCTGCCAAAGAAGAGCACAAGGTGGAAGAAAAACACGAAGAAGCCCCCAAGCCGCCTGTCTTTGTCAGCCTGGAGACATTTACCGTCAATCTGCAACCGGACCCTGAATCCCAGTTCCTGCAGGTGGATCTTACGCTGAAAGTTGCGGATCCCGAGCAGGCTGAGCTGGTGAAGCTGCATATGCCAGAAATCCGCAATCGCCTGTTGATGCTGCTCTCCAGCAAAAAGCCTTCTGAAGTGACCAGCATCGAAGGCAAGAAAGCCTTGAGCGACGAGATTGTGGCCCAGGTCAAGCAGCCGTTTTCTGCTGGCGAGAAACCGCTGGAGGTTAGCGGCGTCTTTTTCACTTCATTTGTGGTGCAATAAACAGCCATGGCGGACAGTTTTTTATCTCAGGATGAAGTCGATGCCCTGCTGAAGGGTGTGGGCCTTGACCAGGACGAGACTCCGGTCGAGCACGATCCGCATGGCGTGCGCGAATATAACCTCGCGACCCAGGAACGTATCGTCCGTGGGCGCATGCCCACGCTTGAGATCATTAACGAGCGCTTTGCCCGCCTGCTACGCATCGGCCTCTTCAACTTCATGCGCCGCAGCGTTGAAGTGTCGGTGGGGCCTGTCCGCATTTCCAAATACAGCGAGTTTGTGCGCAATCTGGTAGTGCCGACCAATCTTAATCTGGTGCACATGAATCCATTGCGCGGCACCGGACTCATGGTGTTTGATCCCTCGCTGGTGTTTTCGATTGTCGACAACATGTTTGGCGGCGATGGCCGTTTTCATACCCGGATTGAAGGGCGCGACTTTACCCAGACCGAGCAGCGCATCATCCAGCGCGTGCTGGCGATCGTGATCGAAAATTACGAAAAATCCTGGGAGCCGGTATACCCGGTCAAGTTTGAATACCTGCGGTCTGAAATGAATACGCAATTTGCCAACATCGCCACGCCCAATGAAGTGATCGTGGCGACCACCTTCAGCATCGAATTGGGGCCAGCTGGCGGCGAAATCCATTTCTGCTTCCCGTATTCAATGATCGAGCCGGTGCGTGATCTCCTGACCTCCAGTCTGCAGGGCGAAGTGCTGGGTGTGGACAAGCGCTGGGTGCGCCTGATGACACAGCAGATACAGGCTGCCGAGGTTGAACTGGTCGCTAACCTGGCCAAGGCCAGAATGCAGCTGGGCGATGTGTTGAACATGAAAGTGGGCGATGTGATTCCGCTCAATATTTCGGAAACAATAGAGGCGCATGTCGATAATGTGCCGGTCATGGAATGCAAATACGGGGTGTTTAACGGGCAATATTCGCTGCGGGTTGAGAAATTGCTGCGTGCCAATGCCTCAGAGTACGTAAAAGGAGAGAAACATGGCGAATAGCCCGGACGACGAATTTGAACAAGCCGCAGCAGGCGCTGCCGCCGAGGATGACTGGGGTGCCGCCATGGCCGAGCAGCAGCAGGCTGAAGACAGTCCGCTGCAAGCCAAAAGTGCCCAGGCCACGGTGTTTACCGAGCTTTCTGGCAAAAAGGTAAGCGATACCCAGAACGACATCGACTTTATCCTCGATATCCCCGTGCAACTGACGGTGGAACTGGGCCGTACCAAGATCGCCATCAAGAATCTCTTGCAACTGGCGCAGGGCTCGGTGGTGGAACTGGATGGCATGGCCGGTGAGCCGATGGACGTGCTGGTGAATGGCTGCCTGATTGCCCAGGGCGAAGTGGTGGTGGTGAATGACAAGTTTGGTATCCGCCTCACCGATATCATCACCCCGGCTGAACGTATTCGTAAAATCAACCGATAGGCAGCGCATGAAAAAACTGGCTGTCCTTCCTGTGCTGTTGTTGCCGATGCTGGTATTTGCCGCTGACGCGCCGCCTACTCCTGCCACAAGTGCCCTTAAAATGACGTTTGGATTGCTGGTCGTGCTCGCCATTATGGCTGGCCTGGCCTGGCTTATCCGGCGCTTTGCCCCTGGCCGCACAGCGCAAAATTCGGTGGCCCGCGTCGTGGGTGGCGTGAGCGTAGGTACGCGTGAACGCGTGGTCGTGGTAGAAGTGGCTGGCCGCTGGATCGTTGTGGGCGTAGCCCCCGGGCAAGTGCGAGCCTTGGCCGATCTCGAAGCCGGCGATAGCAACGTTGAGCAGGCCATCACCAGTGCTAATCCCCAGCCATTTGCTGGCTGGTTACAAAGATCCTCAGAGAAATTCCATGGCAAGAAGTAAACCGACAATGGCACGCCGCCATTGGCACACTGTCATCCGATATCTGCCGTGGGCATTGCTGGCTATTCCGGCGCTGGCCCATGCCGAGGCTGCCATGCCGCTTATCAACGCAGCCCCGGGCTCAGGTGGCAGCCAGAATTACACGCTAAGCCTGCAGACGCTGCTGCTGCTGACGTCGCTTTCCTTCCTGCCTGCCGTGTTGCTGATGATGACGGGGTTTACCCGCATCATCATCGTCTTGTCGCTGCTGCGCCAGGCACTGGGCACGCCGACTTCGCCGCCTAATCAGGTGCTCGTGGGGCTGGCGCTGTTCCTGACGTTTTTTGTGATGAGCCCGGTCATG
This sequence comes from Methylovorus menthalis, assembly GCF_020523625.1. Lineage (GTDB taxonomy): Bacteria > Pseudomonadota > Gammaproteobacteria > Burkholderiales > Methylophilaceae > Methylovorus > Methylovorus menthalis. The sequence continues at coordinate 1,624,731 of NZ_JAJAQH010000006.1, read as the reverse complement.
GACAAGATCTATACCGAAGCCTACCAGCCATTGTCCGAGAACAGGATCACCCTGCAGGAGGCCCTGGAAAAGGGCGCCGCGCCATTGAAAACCTTCATGCTGAAGCAGACACGCGAGGCGGATATTGCGCTCTTTATGCGTATTTCGCGTAGTGAAGCGGTTGATGGGCCAGAGCAGACCCCCTTGCGTGTGCTGGTGCCTGCGTTCATGACCAGTGAACTGAAGACGGCTTTCCAGATTGGCTTTGCCATTTTTATTCCCTTTCTGATCATCGACATGGTGGTCGCTAGCGTGCTGATGTCCATGGGGATGATGATGGTGTCACCTGCCATTGTGGCCCTGCCATTCAAGCTGATGCTGTTTGTGCTGGTGGATGGCTGGCAACTGGTGCTTGGCTCGCTGGCCGAGAGTTTTTACTGAACGAGGTGCAGACATGACCCCAGAAGGCGTGATGACCTTAGGTCGGCAAGCAATGGAAGTGACACTGATGGTGTCGGCGCCCATGTTGATCGTGGTGCTGGTGATCGGCTTGCTGGTCAGTATTTTTCAGGCGGCGACGCAGATCAACGAAACCACCTTGTCGTTCATTCCCAAGCTGGTCGGGGTGTTTGCCGTGCTGGTGATTGCGGGCCCGTGGATGCTCAGCGTCATGCTGGATTACATGCGCGCCATCTTTACCAGCATTCCTTCCCTGGCGGGATAAGCCCACGCTGTGGTCTCCATCAACACCGACATCCTGCAATCCTGGATCGTGCTGCTGTTGTGGCCCATGACCCGTCTCCTGGCCATGATCGCCGTGGCCCCTGTCCTCAGTCACCGTTCTATCTCGGCTCGCGTCAAAATCAGCATGGCACTGATGATGACACTGGCACTGCTTCCCAGTTTGCCTCCACCGCCTGCGCTGGATATTTTCAGCTGGAAAGGCATGCTGGTGCTGGCGCAGCAGATGCTGATCGGGTTTGCCATTGGCTTCAGTATGCGCATTGTGTTTGCTGCGGTGGAAATGGCCGGACAGATGATAGGCATGACCATGGGCCTGGGCTTTGCCATGTTTTATGATCCGCAGACCCAGGGCCAGAGCAATGCCATCAGCCAATTCATGGTGCTGCTGACCACGCTGATCTTCCTGAGCCTGGATGGTCATCTGCTGATGATTTCAGCGGTGATGGAAAGCTTTGCCAATTTTCCCCTGAGTGCCGAATGGCAGGGCGGGCTGGATTTCATGAAGATGGCGAACTGGGGGGGCAAGATTTTCAGTGCTGGTCTGCTGATTTCGCTACCTGCCATTGCGGCCTTGCTGATTACCAACATGGCGCTCGGCATATTGACGCGTACCGCGCCACAGCTCAATCTCTTCGGGATAGGGTTTCCGGTGACTATCGCCATTGGCTATGTCGTGGTGGCGCTGGTATTGCCTGGTATCCTGCAGCCTATCCTGCAATTGATACAGGAAAGTGCAGCCAACATGGCATTGCGCTTTTAGCCAATATCGCATCGCACCTGCGCATCGGCAGGTGGAGTCAAACTACTAGATATACTTGAACAGCGTGAGGCCCGACAGCTGAACGTATGATTGCTGGGCAGCCTCAAGGATGGTCTTTTGCTTGGTGATATCCGACAAGGCCTGGGCGTAGTCCAGATCCTGAATACTCGACAGCTCGGCTTTGTATTGCAGCTCTCTATCGTCGCCGTTGTTGTCCAGGGCGTCGATTTCCTTCAGCTTGGAGCCAGTGGCGGCACGCACGGTCAGCACATTATCCATGCCTTTGTCGAGACTGGCGTTGGCGGAAGCCAGCGCGGTATTCAGCGCCGCGGTCGTGGTGGCCGGGTTGGAAAGCAGGTCGACAATGTTGGATAGTGTGGCAAATACGTCATTACCTTCTGCCTGGAATACATCCGGGCCATTTTCGGTGGTTGACATCTTGCGAGTATCGCTGACCTGCATATCCATTTGGCCGCTGTCACCGTTGTAAGTGGCGCCTGTGGTTGTGGCAGTATACGGTTGAGTGGTGTTCTTGAAGCCGCCAAACAGATAATTGCCGTTGCCATCCTTGCTGTTGGCCAGGCCGACCAGTTCTTCCAGGTCATTGCGCAACTGGGTCGCAATGTAATTCTTCTCATCGCTGGACAAAACGGCATTGCCGGCACTGATCAATGTACTCTTGGCGGAAACCATCAGGTCGGTAACACTGCTCAAGGTACTTTCAATCGAATTCAGGTTAAACGAAGCCATCGCGCGATTATCGGCATACTGGCTGTTGATGCTTTGTGCTTGACTGATGGTCAGCGCGCGGGCAGAACCGACTGGGTCATCCGCAGGTGTAAGAATGCGTTTGCCGGAAGAGACCTGCTGCTGCAGTTTGTACTGTTCGCTCTGCAAGGAGCTGATCTTGTTGATCCCGGTTTGATAAATCGTATTCGTGCTAATGCGCATGGCGATATTCCTTAGCGGATATTAATCAGCGTGTCGAACATCTGGCTTGCAATCTGCATCACTTTGGCAGCGGCCTGATAAGACTGTTGATAACGGAGCAGATTGGCGGCTTCTTCATCCAGGTTCACCCCGGAGTTGGACTCCATTTCGGCTTGTGCCTGTGCCAGCAGGGTGGCTTCAGCAGCCCCCGTCACCTGCAGCTCACTGGTTTTGTTGCCGACCTGGCTCACCAGTTGGGCAAACGCGGCTTCATAAGACTTGTTACCGCTCACGGTAGAGGCTGTCTGCAGCTTTGCCAGCAATAGCGCATTGGTATTGTTGCCCGCGCTGCTGCTGGTGCTAGGTGTCAGGGTAAAACTATCGCCGTTATTCGGCGTGCCGCCCATGGTAAAACTGGCGCCAGCCACGGTGTAGGTGGCACCTGCGGTATAAGGGACGGAGGCTCCGGCGGCATACGTGGTCGTTGCGCCGCTACTGCTTTTCACGGTGACGGCTTCAGTGGCCGGAAAACCATTCAGATTGCCGGTGCCGCTATCATAAGTGAGCATCAGCGCACTGCTGAAGGGGCTGCCCATGTAGGCGCTGTTCACCGTCAGGTTGCTAATGGCACCGCTGCCGGTGTTGCTGCTGCTCTTGGCGCCAATAAGAGGCGATGCGGCCGCAATCTGGTCGGTGCTGGTCAAGGCTACATCAATCTGTTTGGCGGCATCTGCCGTAGGCTGGATGAGGAAGTTATCCCCTGTGCTCATGGTGCCGCTACTGACACTGATGCTGACCCCGTCAATGGTGATCGGCATGCTGGTGAAGTTGGTCGTGGTGCCATCGCTCAGGCGTTTGACTGAGTAATTGGTGCCACCGTTATAAGTCAGCGTGTAGTCGCTGGTGGTAACGGCAGAGGCATTGGTAAAACTGCCAGCCAGCACCGCATTGCCGGTATTGTTGCCATTGGATTTAATGGTCGGGGTGATGGTGTTGAAGTAATTCACGCCCGCATTGCCATTGAGGTCCAGCCCAAGTTTTTGCTGGGCGTTGAATGTCTCGGTCAGCGAAACGGCAATCTGGCCCAGCTGGTTTTTGGTCGTATCAAGCGAGTGATTGCGGAACTGGATCAGGCCGCCCAGCGTGCCGCCGGTAATGCTGTTTTCGCCCAAAATAATCGGTGTGCCAGCCTTGCCGGAATAGGCGACTTCGAGCCGTGTGCTATCGGTAGGCGAGTTGACCACGGAAAGGTTATAGCTTTCCTTGTCCACCACGAGTGGCAGCCCATTGCCGACAAAGACGTTATAGCTGTCGCCCGACTTTACGATGGTGGTCTTGATCTGGCTGCTCATCTTGCTGACCAGCAGGTCGCGCTGGTCCATCAGGTCATTGGGGGATTTGCCGGTGGCGCCAATGGCTTTGGTGATCGAATCGTTCAACGAAGCGATCTGCTGTGCGTATGAATTGACCAATGAAGTGCTGCTGCTCAGTTGTGAGTTCACCGAGTTTTCCATTTCGGTGAGACGGCTGCTCAGGCTCTGGAACCGGCTGGCAAGCGCTTCGGATGAAGACAACATGGCCTGGCGACTGGAAGCCGAGCCAGGGTTGTTGGTTAAATCCTGAATGCTGTCGAAAAAATCCTGCAGGGCAGGTGAGAGGCCAGCAGAAGAGTCTGCCAACATATTGTTGATGCTGCTGATCTGCGAGCTGTAGGTCGAAAGTTCGGTGCTGCGGGCCTGGCTGATATTGACCTGTTTTGCCAGCAGGTCGCTATAAACGCGCTCAATGCTGCTGATTTGCGTACCCTTGCCCAGATAGCCAAAGCCTACATTCTGTGATGCTGACGCAGACTGCGCGATCACTTGCCGGTTGTAACCCGCACTGGAAGCGTTGGCGATATTGTTGCCCGTCACGCTAATCCCGATCTGGGCTGCGTTCAGCGCACTTTTACCTATATTTAAAATATCGCTTCCCATGGTTCTTTTTTCCTAGACTATGGATTATTGACGGCAGAAGCCGTAGGAACTTTAATCGTGGGCATCAGGCAGTGGACACCTTCTTGATCACACTGATCAGTTTGCTGGCGTAATCAGGGTCTGTGGCATAGCCACCGTTTTGCAGTCCTTGCGCATAGGCATTGACGTCATTCAGGTTGGACATGGCATTGCCATAGCGTGGGTTCTTGCTGACCATGTTGGCAAAATCCTTGAAGGAGTCTGCATATGAATCATACGCGCGGAAGGTTTCTACCCGCTTTTGCTTGACGCCATTCACGTATTCCGTGGTGACCGCATCTACTGTTTTGCCGGTCCAGCCTGCGGTGGCCTTGATGCCAAACAGGTTATAGCTGTTTTCCCCATTCACGCCCTTGATTTCGCGCTTGCCCCAGCCGCTCTCAAGTGCTGCCTGGCCCAGCATGTAGTTGGCGGGGATGCCTGTCGTGCGGCTGGCTTCCGCGGCATACGGTGCCATGGTGGCCTGGAAGCTGTCGGCATTGCTCTCCGATTTGCTACCGCTGCTCGCGTTCTTGGTAGCGTCCTGCGCCGGGTCTGCATACATCTGCAGCGCGGTGCGTGGCACAAAGGGGCTGCTATAGGGCAAAGCCGCGCTCACACCGTCATCCTGATCGGGGTTGGCGCCGGGGGTAACACCAGTTTTGCTCAGCTGTCTTGCCAGTACATCGGCCAGGCCTATGCCCTTGGATGCAATATTCTGACTCAACTGCTGATCCAGCATGGCAGTGAAAGTGCGGCTTTGTTCATTGTCAAACATGCCCTCCTGGGGCGTGGCATCCCGCATGCTTTTCAGCATCATGTTGACGAATACGGCTTCAAACTGCTTGGCAACAGCCTTGATCGCCTCTGGCGAATCATTCTTGCCGGAGAACTTCAGCTGATTCAGGCTATTGGCATCAAATGCCAGTTTGCCCGTGCTGTCTGAAGGAGAGTTGACCATGGCGTTTGGCCTAGATCACTTCGAGTTCTGCGCGCAGGGCGCCAGCGGACTTCATAGCCTGCAATATGGCGAGCAGGTCTTGCGGTGTCGCGCCGATGGCATTCAATGCCTTGATCACATCGGACAGCGATGCGCCGCCGTCCAGTTTCAGGACCTTGCCTGGTTCTTTTTCGATGGAAATTTCCGAACGTGCGGTACTGACCGTCTGGCCGCCCGAGAGCGCGCCAGGCTGGCTGATGACGGGAGCCGTGTTGATCACGACAGACAGATTGCCATGGGACACGGCGCAGTCTTCCAGCGATACCGAACGGTTCATCACCACCGAGCCGGTGCGGGCGTTCAGGATCACCTTGGCGGAAGACTCAGCCGGGTTGACGTTAATGGACTCCAGCGCGGCCAGAAAGCTCACGCGATTGCTGTCTACCGGGGCATTGACGCGAATGACGCGGCCGTCTTGCGCGGCGGCCGTGCCGATGCCAAAACGCTGGTTAATGGCGTCAACGACCTTGCTGGCGGTGGAGAAATCCGAATCTTTCAATTCCAGGTTGATGCCAGTGCCTTGATTTAGCGCAACCGGAACTGCCCGTTCTACCGTGGCACCGGCCGAGATACGGCCGACGCCCAGGTGATTGATCTGAGTCTGGCTGCCATTGGCTGAGGCGCCCACACCGCCCACTACCAGGTTGCCCTGTGCCATCGCGTAGACCTGATTGTCAGCACCTTTCAGCGGTGTCATCAGCAGTGTTCCGCCACGCAGGCTCTTGGCATTACCCATGGAAGATACCGTCACGTCCAGCGCCTGGCCCGGCTGGGCAAAGGGCGGCAGGGTGGCGGTGACCATCACGGCGGCGACGTTTTTCAGCTGCAGGTTGGTGCCCTGTGGCAGGGTCACCCCCATGCCTTGCAGCATGCTGATCAAACTTTGTACGGTAAAGGGTGTTTGCGTGGTCTGGTCACCCGTGCCATCGAGGCCCACGACCAGGCTGTAACCTATCAACTGGTTGGAGCGCACGCCTTGAATCGTTGCCAGGTCTTTCAGGCGCTCCGCTTCTACCGGCAGGCTCATGCCCAGGCCAGCGGCCAGGAGGGCGATCAGCAGAATATTCAGACGGCGTTTAGGCAGAAGCGTGATCATGATGGCGTTCTCACAGCGGGATAAAGCTCAGGAAAAAGCGCGACAGGATGGACGTCACCAAGGCGGCATCCACACGGCTGTTGGTACGGTATTCGATACGGGCATCGGCGACACGTGTCGATGGTACGGTGTTGCTGGCGCTGATGGTGTCTGGATTCACAACACCGGAGATACGTACAAATTCGGTGCCTTTATCCAGCGCCACCTGTTTTTCACCACCAACGACCAGATAGCCGTTTGGCAGGACATCAAGTACCGTGACCGCAATCGAGCCGGTAAAGATATTGCTGGCATTGGCGGCGGCTGCATCGTCGAAGGAGATATCCGATGCGCTATTAAACGCGGCCCGTGGTACCGGGCTGCCAAACGAGGCGGTGACCGATGAGTTTACGCTGCCGGTTTTGCTGGCAGAGCTGGCATTGGCTTTGGTCGCCGAGGTGTTTTCCGCGATGTTGATCATCAGCGTATCGCCAATCAGGCGGGCGCGACGGTCTTCAAACAGCGGACGATACGCGGCGACATTGTAAATGGCGCCATTTGTCGGTGGACGTGCAGAGGCAGGGTAGGGCTTGGTGGTCAAGGGGCCCTGCGTAATCGACGTAGGTGTGCAGGCGCTCAGCATGAGCGCACCCGTCGCCAGCAGTGCGGTGGCTGCTGGCTTCAGGTAATGTGCGCAATAACGAATGATCTTAAGCATGTTCAAACTCCCGGCCTTGCCATGACTATAGCTGCGATAGCCTTTGCAGCATCTGGTCTGAGGTGGTGATGGCCTTGCTGTTGATTTCATAGGCGCGCTGAGTCTGGATCATGCTGACCAGTTCCTCAACGACATTCACGTTGGAGGTTTCCACGTAACCCTGATTCAGTACGCCAGCGCCGTTGGAGCCTGGCGTATTGGTGCTGGCCGTGCCCGATGCCGATGTTTCGACGTACAGGTTTTCACCCTTGGATTGCAAACCGGCCGGATTGATAAAGGTGGCCAGCTGAATGGTGCCAATCTGGGTGGTTGCCACGGAGTTGGGCAGCGTGACGGAGACCGTGCCATCGCGACCGACCGTAATGCTCTGCGCATTGGCCGGAATGGTGATGGCAGGCTGGATGGTGTAACCGCTGGCGGTTACCATCTGGCCCTGGTTATCTACCTGGAATGAACCATCGCGCGTATAGGCAGTGGAGCCATCGGGCAGCAGCACCTGGAAGAACCCTTCACCATTGATGGCGAGGTCCTTGGCGTTTTCGGTTTGTTGCAGGTTGCCCTGGCTGAAAATACGCTCGGTGGCGACGGGTTTTACACCGGTGCCCAGCTGCATGCCCGAAGGCAATTGGGTTTGCTGCGAAGATTGCGCACCTGGCTGGCGGATGTTCTGGTAGAGCAGATCCTCGAATACAGCGCGTGAGCGCTTGAAGCCATTGGTGCTGACGTTGGCCAGGTTATTGGCGATCACGTCCATTTGCGTTTGCTGCGCATCCAGGCCGGTCTTTGAAATCCACAGTGAGCGTATCATGATGATGTCCTCTCGTGCCCGAGATGCATAAACGGGCGTTGGTATGACTGCATATTAACGTAAGCCTGATCAACTCAAACTGAAGAGTTGACTGGCTTTATTGGCGTTATTCTCGGCGTTCTCCAGCAGTTTCATCTGCGTTTCAAACTGGCGGGCCAAGCTGATCATATTGACCATGGCATCCACCACATTGACATTGCTGCCTTCCAGCGCGCCGCTGGTGACCTGAATATTGGCATCCGCCTGAGCCGGCTGGCCGTTCTGCGTGCTGAACAAGCCATCGGTACCACGCACCAGCGTGCTTTCAGCCGGATTGACCAGCTTGATGCGGCCGACAATATTGGTTGGGCTAGGCACGGTAACGCGCGACACGGTCGACACCGTGCCATCCTTGCCGATGGCGACTTTCTCATCAGGTGGAATCGTGATGGGGCCGCCATCGCCCAATACGGTCAGGCCATCGGCGGTCTGCAAAATGCCGTTTTCATTGACCTTGAGCGAGCCATTGCGGGTGTAGGCCTCGCTACCATCCAGCCGTTGTACCGCCATCCAGCCTCTGCCCTGAATCGCGACATCCAGATCGCGCGAGGTGCCGATGATGGTACCGGGCGTGAAATCGGTGGCGACCGTGGTATCAATCACAAATGCCCGCGTCGGCAAACCTTCGCTGACAATCGGCACAGCGCGGAAAGAATCCACCTGGGCCTTGAAGCCAGTGGAGGTGGCATTGGCCAGATTGTGCGCCGTGGTCGCCTGCTGCTCCAGAATGTGCTTGGCGCCTGACATCGCGGTATAAATCATGCGGTCCATATGGTCTCCTTTACGGCTTCAGCCCGAGCTCAATGCTTAACGCAGGTTGACCAGGGTCTGCAAGACCTGATCCTGCGTTTTGATGGTTTGTGCGTTGGCCTGGTAGTAGCGCTGCGCGGTAATCATGTTCACCAGCTCCGCCGTCAGGTCGACGTTGGAATCTTCTGTGGCCGAAGATTGCATGGTACCCAGACCGCCTGTGCCAGCTTTGCCGATCACCGGCACACCAGCGTCTGCCGTTTCGGCAAACTGGTTATTACCCAGCGCTGACAGGCCATTCGGGTTGGCAAACTTCGCCAGCACTACCTGGCCCAGAGCCTTGGCCTGGCCATTGGTGTAGCGGCCGATAATCGTGCCGTCAGCCGCAGTGCTAAAGCTGGAGAGGCGGCCGGAAGCGTAGCCATTCTGCACCTGACTATTAAGGCTGTAGTCGGAACCAAACTGGGTTGAACTGGCAAAATTCACCGTCAGTGCCTGGTTTGCAGGCACGGTAGGTGGAGTCAGGTTAACCGTTTGCGTGGCAGTGCCCGTCAGTCGACCGTTGGTATCAAAGGTAAGCTGCGATGAGCCTACAGCGGTGGTGCCGCCATCCACTGTGGTGCGCACATCCCAGGTGTTGGCTGCTGTCTTGATCAGATAGCTTTGCAGGGTATGGGGATTGCCTTGGCTGTCATAAACGCTGATAGGCACCACTTGAGTATAAGTGGTGGGGTCGGCAGGGTTAAAGGAGGCTAAAGGCAGAACTGGGCTGCGAGAATCCAAGTTAAACACATCGCTAACCGTGGTCGTGGCCTGCGGTGCCAGATCAGCGGAATTGATCTGGATATCGGTTAGTGCACCAGTCTGCAACGCGCCTGTACTGTCAGCGACATAGCCGGTAAGACGTTCGCCGCTGGAGGTGACAATATAGCCGGATTTGTCCAGCTGGAACTGGCCATTGCGGCTATAGGTAATGGCGCCACTGTTGCTCAAGCGGAAAAACCCATTGCCATTGATGGCGATATCCATCGGGTTTTCAGTATTGGTGATATTTCCCTGGGTAAACTGGCGCTGAATATCCGCCACCTTGACGCCGATACCGGCTGAGCCAGTGCCGGAGCCGTTCAATGCGTTGGCATACACGTCCGCGAACTCGGCGCGAGATTGTTTGAAACCCACCGTGTTGGCATTGGCAACGTTATTGCCAATGACGTCCAGACTCTTGGATGCGGCGTTCAGGCCGCTTAACCCTTGTTGAAAACTCATAATGATCTCCTTGTTAGCGTGATGACGTGCATTGACTAAAAGACTTCCACGACATCATCAATACCGATGGAGTCGAGTTTGCCCAGGTTAAGTTTGATACCACTGCTGCTGTTGGATACGCTCATGACCTGGTCATAAGACAGCGGTGTGGCGGTCATGCTGGTATTGGCGGTAGTGGCGGTGACTTCAAATTTGTAATTGCCGTCTGCAGCCTTGGAGCCATCGTCCTTGATGCCATCCCAGCTTAAAGGCAATACTCCTGATTCCTGTTTGCCCAGCGTCAGTTCACGTACCTGATTGCCGGAGGAATCCTTGATGGTGACCGTGACTTTTTCCGCGCCGGCCGGCAGGTTGATGCCGAGATAGGATTTGCTTTCAGACAGGGTCAGGCTGTCGCCCTTGGTCAGCACATAGCGGCCTATCATGTTGGAAGCCTGGTAGGTCTGGCTGGACTGCACATTGCTGATCATGGATTCCATGGTGGTATTGAGCTTGTCGATACCGGTCACCGTGGAAAGCTGGGCCAGCTGGCTGGTCACCTGGGCATTGTCCATGGGGTTAAGCGGATCCTGGCTCTTCATCTGCGTAATCAGCAGGGTCATGAAACGGTCCTGTGCGTCGGCTGCAGTTGAGCCCGAACTGGATGTTCGCGAGTTCATCGATGTCAGCAGATCATTGGAAATGGTGGTCATGGCGTCGTCCTTTTATTGTCCGATAGTAAGGGTTTTAAGCAGCATGGATTTGGCGGCATTCATGGTTTCCACGTTGTTCTGATAAGCGCGTGAAGCCGAAATCATGTTGACCATTTCCTCGGTGACATTGACATTGGGCATGGTCACATAGCCCTGCGCATTGGCAGCGGGATGCTTGGGGTCGTACATCACCTTTGGCGGTGACGGATCTTCAATGACCTGTTGTACCTTCACACCGCTGACTGCCGGGCTATTGCTGGGGGTAGCACTGAACACAACCTGCTTGGCCTTATATGGCTGGCCATTGGCGCTGGTGGCACTGTCGGCATTGGCCAGGTTACTGGCGACGGCATTCAGCCGTTGCGATTGCGCGCTCATGGCTGAGCCGGAAATATTGAATACATTAAATAGAGACATGATGGTGCTCCTTTATAGTCCGGCTATTGGCCCTGAATCGCCGACAGCAGCTTCTTGATCTGTCCGTTGATCATGTTGAGGCTGGCTTCGTAACGGATGGCGTTATCGGCAAACTGGTTGCGCTCCACGTCCATGTCGACGGTGTTGCCATCTACACTGCCCTGGATAAGGGGGCGAAACATGGGCTCGCCCGGCTTGCCGCTGGGCACATAATCAACACTGGTCGGGTCGCCATCCAGATGGTTGCTGGCGGTCTTGTTGACGCCCAAGCCGGAGCCGGTCGTCTCGTTGCCGCTCAAGGCACTGTTGAGCGCATCATTGAAATTGATGTCGCGCGCCTTGTAGTTGGGGGTGTCGGCATTGGCGATATTGCCGGCAATGAGCTCCTGCCGCTGCGCACGCACGCGTAGCACCGACTGATTAAACGCCAGGGTTGCATCGAGTCTGTTCATCTGTACTGACCTCCTGTTTCGATCCGGCTCAAGTTTTCACTGAGAGCAGCCGTTATCTATGATGAGGGCGAGTGTAGAGCGCGACGGTCAAGTTCAATTAGAGGAGTAAAGGGGGAAAGGTCATCTTTTTCCACCATTTACTTTTGTCTCGGCTACGTAGAATGCAGGCTGTATCTTTCTCCGCAGTCGAGGAACGCATCATGGCAAGTCATTCTATCGTAAAGCAATTATTGGCATTCTGCACAGGATTATTGCTCCTGGCTGGCAGCGTTGTCGCCCATGCTGAAGCGATGCCGAATACCGACCAGACACAGAACCTCACTTCCATCCGCAAGAAAGTCGAAGAATTTCTGACCGTGCAGACCGCAGGCTATCCTGGCCGCGTTACCGTCGCTGCCGGGGCCATCGATAATAATCTCAAGCTGGCCAAATGCCCGGCGCTGGAAGTTTTCATGCCGCAAGGCAGCCGCGCCTGGGGCAAGACGAATGTTGGCGTGCGCTGCAATGCGCCTGTCTGGACCATTTACATGCAGGCCACGGTCAATGTAGTGGGGCAGTATCTGGTGGCCGCGGCGCCTCTGGCCCAAGGCCGGGTGGTGGATAGTGGTGATTTGCTGTTTGAAAGTGGCGATCTGGCCCAGCTGCCTCCCGGTATCTTTACCGATCCCGAGCAAGCGATTGGCCGCATCGTCAATGTATCAATGAATGCTGGCACCGTACTGCGCCAGGAAATGCTGAAGGCATCGCCCGTGGTGCAGCAAGGTCAGAGTGTGACTCTGATTACTCGTGGCAAAGGATTTAGCATTAGCGCTGAAGGCCATGCACTGAATAATGCCACCGATGGTCAGCTGGTCAGGGTCAAAGTGGCCAATGGCCAGGTAGTGAGCGGGATTGCCCGCAATGGCGGAAAGATTGAAGTCAGTTTTTAAGCATGCATTTTTCCATCGAATGAATGTAAAGGCCGCGAAGGGCGGTTTCAAACTTGCAGATCGGTGTTAAAGTTTAATAAAACCCTGCCGATATGAGCCTTATAGAAGGCAAAATGCACACACATTCATGCATGAGGAAAAACCATGAAAATCAATGACTCCATCCAGAAAACCACTGGACTGGTGACCGAGAAGATTGATTCGGGCACCGCAAAGAAAACACCGGCATCGACAGCGGGTGGCGCAACGGCCACCGAAAGCGTGACGCTTTCACCTTTGTCCTCGCAGTTGCAATCCCTTGAAGCACGGATTGCCACGCAAACGGTATATGACACAGACAAGGTAGACGCCATCAAGACGGCGATTACCAACGGCCAATTCCAGGTCGATTCCGGCAAAGTCGCCGATGGCCTGATTGAAACCGTTAAGGATTTATTAACTTCAGCCAAATCGTGAGATAACCATGAGCACAAGCATCTCGTTCGAGCAGGATAGCCAGCTGGTCAATCAGTTGATCGTATTATTATCCCGTGAACAGGCCAGCCTGGTGAGAGCCAATATGGACGAGATCGAGCACATTCTCGATGAGAAGGCGCAGTTGCTCAGTCAGCTTGGCAGTACCGTGCAAAAGCGTTACGACGCGCTTGTCAGCCTGGGCTTTGAAGGCAGTGAAAAAGGCATGGCAGATTGGCTGGTGGCCCAGAAAACCGTGGCTGTACAGCAATCGTGGATGCAGTTTCACAAAATGCTGACACAAGCGCAGGAAATGAATCGTGTGAATGGTGTGCTCATCAACAAGCACTTCAGCCGTAATGAACAGTTCCTCAATGCGCTGCATGCGCATCACTCACCTGGCCAGATGTATGGTGCCAATGGCCAGGCCACGACGCAAAGTTATCTGCGGAGCGGATTACAGGCCTAGCGAACTTCCAGTTCCTCCAGAGGCGTTAAGTGTAGTTGACGCCCCGCCGCCCGATGGGCGGTTTTTTTTGCCTGTCGACCGGCCGATTTACTGACCCTCGGTGTCTTCCTTGCTGCCTGCTTGTGCCTGGTGATATTGATGTGCCAGCTTGGGCACAATATGCAGGATCGCATAAGCCAGGAGGGCGCTGAGAGTAGCCGTGGACTCGCGCCCCATACCAGCGGCGACGCCGATGGCTGCCGTCATCCACAAGCCTGCGGCGGTGGTGAGCCCATGCACTTCGCCATCGTGTCCATGTTTGATTATGGTGCCTGCACACAGGAAACCCACGCCTGCAATCACGCCTTGTACCACACGGCTGATTTCAGCATCGGTAAGCCCGGCCTGTATGGGCACCAGCACAAACATGGCGGCGCCCAGGGCTACCAGCATATGGGTGCGCATGCCGGCTGCCTTGCCGCGAAATTCCCGTTCATACCCCAACAGTCCGCCTAACAGCGCTGCAATCCCTAGACGCAGGATGACGCGGGTGACCTCTGCGCCATTGGGCAGGTCGGAAAATTCGGCCATGATGGTGCTCATGACTTCATGCAGCAGGTTATCCATTGCGGGGCTTCCTTCGCTTATTGACCGGCAATGTTGACGGTACGCCCGTTGGCGGCTGCCTCAAGCGTGGCGACAATCGCGCGGCAATTGGCTTTGGCATCTTGCAGACTGAGCAATGGGGATTGATTGTTGAGCACGCAGTCGCTGAAATGGGCGATTTCCAGGTTGAAGTGATTGCTGGGCGCGTAGGTTTCCACGTGCTTCTGCCCGTCATCGGTCCACCAGCTGATGAGCGGTACATCGCTGGTGCCCGGAAGTTGCCAGACCGTGTGGCAGATCAGCGAGCCTTTGCTGCCGACGATGCGGTATTCGGACTGGCGGCTGCATTCAAAGCTCACATCAAAATGCCCGCGTTTACCATCGCCAAAATCCAGAATGCCGCTGGTGGCAATATCGGCGCCGCTTTCGGCGTATTTCGCCATGGCCGAGACGGCGGTGGGCTCAAAGCCAAAGCAGTGACGCAAGGTATGGATGGCATAAGGGCCTACATCCCACATGGCACCGCCGCCATTGGCGGTGTCTTTTGCCAGACGGTAAAGCCGGGCAGGGCGCATCATGAATGAAAAGCTGGCATGGGCGTAGCGAATATCGCCCAGCACACCACTCGCGACAATCTCCTGCACGCGCTGGTGCTGCGGGTGAAAGCGATACATGAAGCCTTCCATCACCTTGAGGTTTTTTGCCTGGGCGGCGGCTTCAATGGCGTTGATGTCTTCCTCGGTGAGAGCCATGGGTTTTTCGATCAGCACATGCTTGCCTGCGGCAAGTGCTTTCAATGCCCATTCGGCATGTTCATCATTGGCCATCGGCAGATAAACGGCGTCTACGCGCTCATCTTCCAGCAGGGCTTCCAGCGTGGGGTAGAACGAAACACCAGGCGTACCGGGTGCATATTTTTTCAGGGTTTCTGCCGCTGCATCCGGACGGCGGCTGGCAATGGCCACCAGCTCGGCATTCGGCGCGGCGACGATGGCAGGTAGCAGACGTTCGTTGACGCGGGCAGCACCCAGAATGCCCCAGCGCAGGCGAGAACTTGAGCTCATGTACAGGCCTTATCGTGATAAGTGAAGCCTTGAATAATGGCAGAATTCGGGTGCTGCGGCTAGCTGAGCCGTGGGCGGAGGCTAGTTGGTGGCTGGTTTGCTGGCGGGCGGTGCCGTCCGCGTGCTCGGTGCCGGGGCGGGCTTGGCTGTTGCAGGCGCGGGTGTGGCCGGTGAATCTTCTGGGGGTGGCGTCACCGTTGGCCGGATGACCGTGGGGGTATCGGGGGCGATCTCGGAAACATCGGTCTGGTTTGGCATCAGCGAGTCGTAAAGAATCATGATGGATACCCGCCGATTGCGTGCGCGCCCCAGAGGGGTGCTGTTGTCATCCATGGGTTGCGAGGCGCCAAAGCCGACGGCGCTCAGGCGTTTTTCATCGAGCCCGCTATCCTGCAGCATGCGCACTACACTGCTGGCGCGCATGGCCGACAGCTCCCAGTTCGAGTAGAACTTGTCATTGTGAATCGGCACGTTATCGGTGTGGCCTTCTACCTGAATCGCGTGGTTATTGGTTTTGAGTGCCTGGGCGATTTCATTGAGCGGGCCACTGGCAATGGGCTGGAGCTCGGATGCGCCAGGCGCAAACAGCAGGCTGTCGTGTATATCCACGCGCACGCCGCGGTTGTTCTGCATGACCTTGATCTTGCCTTCCAGCACCATGGGCGCCAGATGATTGGCAAGATTATTCGCCATGGACGTCATCGCCTCGCGTTCACGGCGCTGTTTGTCGTTGCGGCGGGCGAGCTCCAGCGGGCGGATGAACGAGGGCTGCCCATACAGCCCCTTGATATTGGCATGCTCGGCATTGCCATCGGGGGGATTATTGAGTTGCGGGGTATTTTCGCCAGTGAAAGCCGTGCCCAGCGAAGAAGTCAGCTGTTCGTATTTGCCTTGGTTGACCGAGGAAATGGCGTACATGACCACAAAAAACGCAAACAGCAGGGTGATGAAGTCAGCATAGGACACCATCCAGCGTTCTTTGTTGTCCTCGTCTTCCTCAACCTGTCTTCTGCGCATGGATAGGTTTCCGTATCAACGCATATAGCTGTTGAGGCGCTCTTCCACCACGCGGGTATGGTCGCCTTGCGCGATGGAGACCCAGGCATTCATGAGCATTTCGCGTCGGCTGGCTTCTTGTAATACATAAGTCTTGAGCTTGCTGCCGATGGGCAGGAACACTATATTGGCGAGGCCAACGCCGTAAATAGTGGCCACAAACGCGACGGCAATCCCACTGCCCAGGCGGCTGGGGTCGGAAAGGTTTTCCATCACATGAATCAGCCCCAGCACCGCGCCAAGAATACCGATGGTAGGGGCATAGCCCCCGGCGGAATCCCAGATTTTGGCCGCGCTGCGATACTGGCTTTCGTAATAGTAGATATCAATCGCGCAGATTTCGCGGATCTTGTCGGCGGCGATGCCGTCGATCAACAGGCGCAGGCCTTTTTTGATAAAGGGGTCGGTTTCGGAATAAAGCTGGGTTTCAAGCTTGAGCAGGCCATCGCGCCGCGCCGTGTGGCTCCAGCCGATGATGCGGCGGCTCAGTTCTTTTCTGTCATCGATGGGGGGCTGCACTATCCAGCGCAGCAGGATGAGGCCCAGCTTGAAATTGGCCGGTTTGCTCTGCAGCAATACTGCGCCAAAGGTGCCAAAAACCACGATCAGGAAAGCCGCAGGCTGAATCAGCGAGGCAATCTTCCCGCCTTCAATCGCTTGTCCCAACAGGATGCCGAAAACGGCGAGTAAGATGCCGCCTAGGCTGCCCCAGTCCATAATTGCTCTTTCATGTAAGCGCGTAATCGAGCAACCGCTTGACTATGCAACTGGCAAACCCGTGATTCGGAGACATTCATCACGGCGCCAATTTCCTTCAGGTTAAGTTCCTGTTCGTAATACAGGCCCATCAAAATCTGTTCGCGTTCGGGCAGGTTTTCAATCGCCTCAATCAGGGTTTCCCGGAAATTACTATCCAGTAGGCCTTTGATCGGGTTGCCCGAATCATCCTGCAGGAAGCGGTCAAGAAAGTGATCGCCGCCTTCAGATTCGTGAAAATCTTCGTAATAAAGCAGTTGGTGGCCGCTGCATTCGCCCAGCATGTCGTAATAGTCATCCAGCGACATCTTGAGATGCTTGGCAACTTCGCCTTCAGTTGGTGGCCGCCCCAGCACTTGTTCCAGTTTGTTGATGGCACCTTCTACATCCCGCATGTTCTTGCGGATACTGCGCGGCAGCCAGTCGGCATTGCGCAGCTCATCAATCATGGCACCGCGTATGCGCTGGGCTGCGTAGGTTTCAAATTGAGCGCCATGCGTATCTTCATAGCGATTGATCGCATCGAGCAGACCCATCATCCCGGCCTGCACCAGGTCGTCAAGCTCCACACTGGGTGGCAACTTCGCCTTCAGCTGATAGGCCAGCTTTTTGACCAGCGTGGCATGCTGGTGCAGCAGACTATCTTTCTGATTGGGTTTTCCCGTGGCCGTATACATACTTTCCTTGCTTGGGCGCCTTGTCGTTAATGGTGTGAGACGTATCACAAGCCTTGCTTGCCCACATTCTACACCCGCTCCGCTACAGCGCCAGCCCGTGAGCCATTGCACATGCCCTTGGGGCTGTGCAATGGCTGCTGATCTGGCGCCTGGCGGTACTTAGCCCTGCGTATTGCCTGTTCGCGTTATAGCGTGACCGAAGTCCGCTGAATCTCGGCCAGGATGGCTTGCCGGTAATCCAGTTTTCGTGCCAGAGCCTTGAAGGCTGCCGAGGCTTGCGCCATTGGGAATGCATCAATGACCACGCGCCCCAGTTTTTCAGCCCGGCCCAGATGCTCATCAGCCGGGATAGCGCCCATGAATTCAAGATCAATCTGCATGAAGCGTCGGGCCACCTGGGCAATATTCTCAAACACCAGCATGGCCTGTGCCTGACTGGCGTTGCTTACCACGATGCCGAAAGAGCGCCGTCCCAGCTGGCTGCATACCTGTTTGATAAGGATGTAGGCCTGCTTGATCGACTCCGGGTCGCGCGTGAGCTGGATCACAATTTCGCCATCGTTGAGTGATTGTAATGGCAGAGCGTTATTATTTAAAACAGTATCGACCAGCACGATGTCATATTCCTGCGCCAGCTTGCCGAAGATGCGGTCCAGCTGCAGGCCTTCTGCCTGTTTGAACTGCATGCTGCCCTGCTTGGGCAACAGGCGGCTGATGCGATAACCCTGCTCGGAAAACTTGATGGCCTTGTTCAAGGGCACGCGCTGATTGGCGACCTCCAGCAGGCTGGGGGTATTACCCAGCTTGTAATGGGTCAGGGCATCGCCGGTGTCGGCAGTGGCATGCACGATGATGACATTATTGCCATCGTCTTGAATCGAGGCGCCCAGATTCTTGATCAGTCTGGCCTGTGCATTGCCGGGGATGGCGGATAACACCGACACGATGCGCGGCCTTGGGCCGGACATGATGCGACGCAGACCGGCGGCTTGATCTTCGCGAAAACTAGACATGATCGGCTCCCATGCTCAGCTTGGCGGCGGCAGGCGAGGTATTGCCCATCAGGAATGGCAGCTCGTTATGCTTGAACTGGAAGGAAGACGTGTTTTGCGCACCAGCACGGAAAGCGCGATGGATCAGCAGCTTTTTGTTGGCGACATGCAGGTCTTCCGGCACGCGTTGGCCATTCGCCACGTAATACAGGCGCAGTTTTTCGCGGATGATCACATCCAGCGCGCTGCCGATGGTGGCGGCTTCGTCCAGCTTGGTGATGATGCAGCCGTCCAGTTGTTTGACCTTGTAGGCACGCACGACATCGGTCAGTGTTTCGCCGGTGTTGGTGGCGTTGAGGCATAACAGCTTCTTGATCGGCTGGCGTGTGCTGGACAGCATGGCGATCTGCTCGGCTACCATGCGGTCTTTCTGGCTCACACCCACGGTATCGATCAGGATGGTGTGCTTGCCTTTGAGTTCTTCCAGCGCAATTTTGAGGTCGGCTTCATCTTTCACCGCATGCACCATCACGCCCAGGATCTTGCCGTAGATGCGCAATTGTTCATGACCGCCAATGCGGTAGGCATCGGTCGTGATCAGGCCCAGCTTGCCAGGACCATGCTTCATGACAAAGCGTGCGGCCAGCTTGGCGGTCGTGGTGGTCTTGCCGACACCGGTCGGGCCAATCAGGGCAAATACGCCACCGCGGTTCAGAATTTCATCCTCATTGGGGATGGCTTGCAGGTTCTTTTCCAGAATGGATTGCACCCAGGCATTGGCTTCTGCGCTGGTGCGATGATCTGGCATGTTTTCGGCAATCTGGCGTGACAGTGCAGCGCTGAAGCCTGCCGACAGCAGCATGTTGAGCGTGTTGGATTTGACCGGGTCACGGTGCTGAATATTGCCCCAGGAGATTTCCACCAGTTGCGATTCGATCACGCTGCGCATATTGCGGATCTCATTCAGCATGTCGCTGATCTGCTTGTTCGATTGCGGTGCTGCCGCTTGTGCTGGCGTGGTGGTGACCTTGGGGCGGGCTGTGGTCACAGGCGCAGGCTCGCTGCGAACAGCACGGTAGGGTTCAGCTTCTGGTGCTTGTTCACGGCTTGGACGTGCCGGGCGGCTCGCCCGGGCCTGCACAGGCTCTTGTGGCGGTGGCGCCCGGCGCTTGCTGCTTTGCACCGGGGCATCATCTGACATGAAGGAGGCCATGTCTTCTTCCTTGAAGGCCAGGATTTCGTTACCACCGTTAACGGCACGGTTAGACAGGATAACGGCATCTTCACCCAGGCTTTTACGGACCATGGCTAATGCTTCACGGGAACTTGATGCGAAAAAGCGTTTGATGTTCATGCTTGACCTCCAATAAGGCTAGTGACACGGATAGTTTTTGAATCGGGAAGCTCTTCATGTGACAGCACACGAAGATGCGGAATAGCACGGCGCAGGAATTTCGACAGGGCAGAGCGTAGTGGACCGGGTACCAGCAGCACAGGCGTCATGCCCAGTTGCTCCTGCTTGCGGGTGGCGGCTTCGGCCTGCTTGGACAGGGTTTCGGCCAGGCCAGGCTCAATGGCAGCGCCGCCAGCATTACTGCTGCTCAGCGCTTGCATCAAAAGGCGTTCCAGCTGGTTATCCAGCGCCATGACGGAGACTTCGTTGCCATTGGGGAACAGCTGCTGCACGATGGCGCGGCCCAGTTGAACCCGCACAAAGGTGGTCAGCTCGCTTGGGTCTTGTGTGCGTGAAGCGTATTCGGACAGGGTCTCGACGATGGTGCGCATATCGCGGATATGTACGCCTTCGATCAGCAGGTTCTGCAATACCTTCTGGACCACGGACAGTGGCAATTGCTTGGGCACCAGGTCTTCGATCAGTTTTGGAGACTCTTTGCCGATATGGTCCAGCAACTGCTGTACTTCCTGGCGACCCAGCAATTCAGCGGCATTGGTGGTGATGATGTGGTTCAGATGGGTAGCTACCACGGTGCTGGCATCCACCACGGTATAACCCATGGCTTGCGCCTGATCACGTACTCCTGATTCCACCCAGATGGCAGGCAGGCCAAACGCCGGGTCTGTAGTAGCGGTGCCTGGCAGGGTGCCACTGACCATGCCGGGGTTGATCGCCAGGAACTGACCATGGTTGGACTCGCCACTGCCGACTTCTACGCCTTTCAGGGTAATGCGATAGCCGGAAGGACGCAGTTCCAGGTTGTCGCGAATGTGAACGGTAGGGGCGAGGAAGCCAACTTCCTGCGCGAATTTCTTGCGCAGGCCCTTGATACGTTTCAGCAGATCACCGCCTTGTGCCTTGTCGACCAGAGGGATCAGGCGATAGCCGACTTCGAGGCCGATCACATCCACGGGCACCACGTCGTTCCAGCTTGCTTCTTCTGGCTCGCCGGTGGGGGCAGGAGGGGGAACAACCACCGGGTCTTCAAGACGTTTCTTTTTCTCGGCCACAAAGTAGGCCAGGCCAGCGAGCAGCGCACCCAGGGTCAGGAAGGCAAAGTGCGGCATGCCGGGAATCGCGCCCATGCTGCCGATAATGGCGGCGGTGACATAAATCACCTTGGGGTTGGAGAACAGCTGGTTGATCAGCTGCGTGCCCACGTCTTCGGTATTGGCCACGCGGGATACCACCACACCGGCAGCGACCGAAATTACCAGCGAAGGAATCTGCGCCACCAGGCCGTCACCAATGGCAAGCAGCGTGTAATTCTTGATGGCATCGGCAAAGGCCATGTCGTGCTGCACCATGCCAACGATCAGGCCGCCCACGATATTGATAACGGTGACCAGGATGCCAGCGACAGCATCGCCCCGTACATATTTACTGGCACCATCCATGGCGCCGTAGAACTCGGCTTCCTGACCGATCTCAGAACGGCGGCGGCGGGCTTCATCTTCGCCGATCAGGCCTGCGTTCAAGTCGGCATCGATCGCCATCTGCTTGCCTGGCATGGCATCCAGGGTAAACCGGGCGCCCACTTCGGCAATCCGGCCTGCACCCTTGGTCACCACGGTAAAGTTGATGATGGTCAGGATCACGAACACCACGATACCCACGGTGTAGTTACCGCCGATCAGGAAGTGGCCGAATGCCTCAATCACTTTACCTGCAGCATCCGGGCCGGCATGCCCTTCGGTCAGAACCACGCGGGTGGAGGCCACGTTGAGTGACAGGCGCAGCATGGTGCTGACCAGCAGCACGGTTGGGAAGGCGATGAAGTCCAGTGGCTTGGATGTTTGCAAACCGATCATCAGCACCATGATGGACAGGGCGATGTTGAAGCTGAACAGCACATCCAGCGCAATGGCAGGCAATGGCAGAATCATCATCGCCAGCAACATGACGATCAGCAGTGGAGCGGCGATGGTGCGGCCGCCCAGGTGACTCAGGATATCTTTGAGGGCAAAGTTATTCATCAGGCTGTTACCTCAGTCAGCTTGTGATGGGGGTCCAGTGCATCCGGTACATCCAGCTGGGTGGGTGTCTCGGGGCGGGAGCCGCCGTGCTTGTTGAAGGCGCGCATCTGAAATACATAAGCAATGATTTCGGCCACGGCGGAGTATAGCGCCTGTGGAATTTCATCGCCCAACTCGGTATGGGCGTAAAGCGCACGTGCCAGCTTGGGCGATTCCAGCGTCATGATCTTGTGGTCGGCGGCGATTTCACGAATCTTCAGCGCCACGGCATCCGCGCCCTTGGCAATCACCACCGGTGCACGCATGCCCAACTCCTTATATTGGATAGCCACGGCATAGTGGGTCGGGTTGGTGATGACGACATCGGCTTTGGGGATTTCAGACATCATGCGGCGACGAGCGATTTCACGCTGTTGCTGGCGGATACGCGCCTTGATCTGAGGATTGCCTTCGGATTCCTTGGCCTCTTGCTTGACCTCTTCCTTGGTCATTTTCAGTTTGTTGGCGTAGCTGGTGAGCTGGTAGGGCACATCAATCGCCGCGATCAGCACTAGCGCGCCCACAATGAAGAAGAAGCTTTTCAGCAGCATGTCTTCCACTTCGGCAATGCTGGTATGCAAAGGCAACAGGGCAAGTGACAGGATAGTGTCGACATCATGCGCAACTACTACGTAGGCCACCGAGCCTACCAGAATGGTTTTACCCACGGCCTTGAGTAATTCCACCAGGGCATTTTTGGAGACCATATTGCCCAGACCACTCATGGGGTTCAGGCGGTTGAATTTAGGCACAAAGGCCTGGTTGCTGACATTCCAGCCACCAATCAGGGTAGGGGCTGCAATGGCCATGATGAACAGCAGACCTGCCAGCGGAGCAAAGGTGATTAACAGACTATATATAGAGTCAGAGATTTTCATCAGCAGCAGATTGCTGTCGTAGGCCAGGGCGCGCTCAAAATGCAGGCTGCCGCCCATGGTGTGTTTGAGGGCATCGCCAAACTGTGAGCTCATCATGGCGATCCCCATGCCACCAGCCAATAACATCGCACAGGTCACGAACTCGCGTGAGCGGGGGACATTACCTTCCTCGCGCGCCTTTTCGAGGCGCTTGGGCGTCGCCGGTTCTGTCTTTTCTAAATCGCTGTCTTCAGCCATTTCGTATCCTGTGTGCCGTGTGTGTGATGGGGATGTGCGGTCCCGCTGACATGGAGCACATTATCAGTGGCTGACCCCATGGAGCATTCCATGAATAAAAGGGGTAAACCCATGCTTAATTGCGATGGCGATGGTGGGCTTGAGAAGATTCAGTACAAATTGTTAAAAAAATTGAAAATAAAAATATATAAAAAACAATCACATATTAATTTTATTAGAAATAATTTAAAAAAATCCTAAAGTTTTCCTAAAGCCAGCCGATAGACCATTTGTGTGATACGGATTAATGCGTCTTCAAGGGGTTGGCGGCGCGTAGTGCGTATGTTGGTGTGTGTAGCAGCAGCCTGGCTTTAGGGGTTTTTGAAAAAAATTAGATTAATTGAAACAATAAGTTATCGATTTAATTCTAATTTTTTAAAAAAATCCCTAAAGTTTTTAAAAGCCGGGCCGATAAATCCTTTGTGTGTAGTCCAGTCGTGTGTGTAGTGATTGATTTGTTGAGGTGTGTGGCTTTAACAAATCTGACAGTCGTAAACTTGTGTAAGGTTGTGTAAAAATTAAGGTTTTTATAAACAACAACTTATCAAATTGTTTATGATGCATTCCGGGTAAGCGCTAAAGTTTTTCTCAGGCGTGCCGTAATGGAAGTGTGTGTAGTAAATCGTGTGTGTGTCAGGCTGCTTTTAGCGCCTACCCGATGTGTGCAGTAAAGTAGTAATGCTTATAGTGCTTTGATTTTAAAAGACTTAAGCAAAAAATCAGTCAAGTATCCCAGCCGGATGTAGGCGTTTGTAAGACAAACGCCTACATTTGCGCGCCTTCGCGTCTTACGCAAAAAACCGACAGACTCCAGTTATGCCCGAATCCCTTTAGGTTCAAAGTACGTCTCACGCGCCCCACACACAGCGCACACACACACGAGGGACCCAAAATGACTGAAAAAGACATGATGTCTGACATCAAAGACGCCAACCTGAGCTACCTGATGCTGGCCCAACAAATGATTCGCTCCGACAAGGCTTCCGCCATTTTCCGTCTGGGCGTCAGCAAGGAAATCGCTGATGTTCTGGAAAGCCTGACCACTGCCCAATTGCTCAAACTCTCCAGCACCAACATGATGCTTGCCCGCTTTCGCTTCGACGACTGCGCCATCCTTAATATGCTGACCAGCTATACCAAGGATCGTCACCTTGCCAGCGCACATGCCGCCATTCTGATGGCAGGCCAGTCGCCAGAGGCAATGGCTTAAGATTTTGGACGGCGCCGTTCCGGCAAATTGATCAAGAAGGCAGGCAATATCATGGAAAAGAAAAGCGTAGTTAATGAAGCACAACAAATCCAGTTGGCGATACAGCTGATCACGCTGGGCGCACGGTTGCAACTGCTGGAATCGCAGACGACCCTGTCCCGTGAGCGCCTGATCAAGTTGTACAAGGAACTGAAAGGCGTATCGCCACCTAAGGGCATGCTCCCATTTTCCACAGACTGGTTCCTGACCTGGCAGCCGAATATTCACTCATCCATGTTCCTGAATATTTACAATTTCATGCGGGAGCATACCGATGCCCACGGTGTAACAGCCGTTATCAAGGCGTATCAGCTGTACCTGGATGAAACCGGCACGGAAGATCCTGAAAGCGCCGTCTTGTCGCTCACCCGTGCCTGGACTCTGGTAAGATTTGTCGAGAGCAAAATGCTCAAGCTGCAAGCCTGTAGCTGCTGCGGCGGGCACTTTGTGGTGAATGTGTATGATCTCAACCACCACTTCGCCTGCAGCCTGTGCCATGTGCCATCGCGTGCTGGCAAAACTAAAAAAACCAGAGAAATGGCTGCCGCCTGATGTACCAAGCGGAATCGCAGCGGGGATTACATTAGCGTCACCCCCTGATGAGCAGGCGCCAGTCAATGGGTTGGCGCTTATTGGGGGTATGTTGGTTTACAAGAATTACGGCGCGAAAAGCGCTGCGTCATCAGCGCACCATCGGCCTGCCATCGCATGTCCGTTCCGGTCTGCGCATCATCAAACACGCCATGCCAACCATCGCAACAGTGGTGGTATCCATGGTGTCCTATCATTGATATTTTCTTTTTCTACAGGTGGTTATCTTGCATAAACCATCTGCATCCCGCCGTTTATTGCCTGCCACCCGCGCCTTGCTGATCCAGCTCATCATGCTGGTGATCAATCTGCTGCTCGCCTGGCTGGTCAGTCAGTTTGCCGGACATGATTATCCCATCATGCTGTTTGTGCTGATCCAGGCGACGGGTGCATGCTTTTTGGCTTGGCGCCTAGGCATGGCCCCCTGGTGGCGACTTATTCACCTCTTTTTCCCGCTGGCGGTGTGGGGCATGGTGCAGCTACATGTGCCCAGCGGCGTCTACCTGATTGGTTTTCTGCTGAGCCTGACCTTGTTCTGGACTACCTTTCGTACCCAGGTGCCGTTTTATCCCTCTTATCTCGCCGTGTGGCAGCAGGTGCTGGCCTTGATGCCATCCCGGCCCGGCCTGCGCATGATTGATATTGGCAGCGGCTTGGGCGACATGGCCATGCATATGGCCCAGGCCCGCCCGGATTGCCAGCTGGTGGGCATTGAGGTGGCGCCGCTGCCCTGGTTGATCAGCTATGTACGAGCCCGCTGGCGCAAATCATCGGCCCGCTTTGTGCTGGGCAATTACCACAAGCTGGATTTTCAGGAGTTTGATGTAGTGTTTGCCTATCTGTCGCCAGCGGCTATGCCTGCATTATGGCAAAAGGCAGAGGCGGAAATGCGGCCAGGCAGCTTGCTGATCAGTTATGAATTTGAAATACCTGGCGTGGTGCCGACCTGTCAGCATCCTGTTGGCGAAGCAGAGAAGTCGCTGTATGGCTGGATCATGCCGGGCAGCCAGACTTGAAGATAAAATCCCCATACAAGCTTGTCAGGCCAAAGCTTGCATGGGGATCAGGAAGTATGGTCTCGCAGACTAGAAGTCCATCGTCGCCGAGATCATCACGGTGCGTGGCTGGCCAAGATAAAGCCAGCTGCCGGAGCTGCTGCTCCAGTAATCGCGACCAAACAGATTATTGATCCCTGCCCGGATCACCAGTGGTCGGCCAGTGGCTTCTGTCTTGTAGCGGGCACCGACATCCCAGCGTGTCCAGCCCGGAATGCTGCGGGTATTGGCTTCATCCAGATACTGGGCGCTGGTCGACATCATGCGGGCGGTGAGGGTCATGCCTGGCACCAGCGAAAGATCATATTCGCTGCCCAAGTTCAGCTGCCAGCGCGATACATTCGGCGCGGTGTTGCCGTCATAGATATCGCTGCTGGCATGCGTGAGTTTGGGTTGGATATACGTCGCCCCGCCCAGCACGCGCACTCCCTGGACCTCGCCGAATACATTCAGCTCAACCCCGCGATTGCGTTGTTCTCCCCCTACCTGATAGGTCGATGTGCCATCCCCATTGGAAACCGCCAGCCCGCTTGGTTTTTCAATCTGAAATGCGCTAAGCGAGGTGGTGAAACGGCCAAAATCGTATTTCAGACCGACTTCGTGTTGCTTGGTTTTGACCGGGGGAAACACCTTGCCTGCATTGGTGGTGCCGATGGGCGCGGTGTCGCCTTGCGTCAGCCCTTCAATGTAATTGCTGTAGATCGACCAGTTTGCACCGGGTTTTATCACCGCCGCCAGTACCGGGGTCAGGGCATGTTCGTCATAGGCTGTACTGCTTTCTCCCGTGGTGGTGTCGTAGTCAATCACGTGCACCCGCTGGTAGCGTCCTCCCAGCGTGATGGCGAGGCGTTCATCAAGAAAAGCCATGGTGTCGGCCACCGCCAATGAGGGCAGCTGCAGGCGATTGGTCTTGGCCGGGTGCGAATCCATACTGGCAGTCGATGGCCGGCTAATGCTGGGGGGATTGTAGATGTTCGTGGCAAAACTGCTGAAGCCATAATAGTCAGCCGTATAGCCGCTATCTTTCATCACATAGTTGGCGTTGATGTTCAACTGATGCTGGATGGCGCCCGTGGTGAAATTGCCGCGCACACCTCCCTGCGCGGTGCGGTAATTTGTCCAGTTGGGCCAGTAGTACACGGTGGCCTGGGCATTGCCCTGGGTATCGGCTACGCTGATGTCGGTGGAAAGATAACTCGATGTGGTATTGCTGCCGCCAGCTGCGCCGTAGACGGTCCAGCTGGGGGTGAGGTCATACTCGGCTTTTGCCAGCAGGTAATTGCTCTTGGAGTTGGCATATTCCCAATCCTGGGCAATGCGTTTTTTGGCGCTGGGGGGAGAGGGGATAGTGATGCCGTCGGCAATACCGAAGCCAGCTGCGCCCTGAGGAGCTTCGTTGTTCATGGTCTGGTGCCCGGCATCCAGCGATGCCCGCAGACGATTGCCGCGGTAATCAATGCCGATGGTGGCTGCGCCCAGTTCAACCGATTGCCCGGCGGTGGCGTTTTTACCGTCGCGATATACGCCATTGAAGCGGATGCCCCAAGCGTTATCCTCGCCGAAACGACGCCCAATATCGACATGACCACCGAAATTGCTATTGGACATATAGGTGGCCGTCAGCCGCGTCAGGGGTTTGTCATCCGCCCGCTTTGGCACCATATTGATGGTGCCACCCACAGCCCCGCCTGCGCCGGGCGCCATGCCATTCAGCAAGGCACTTGGCCCTTTCAGCACTTCGATGCGTTCTGCCATTTCGACAGGTGCTGCCCGGTTTGATGCGATGCCGCTGATGCCGTCAAACAAAACGGAATCCTGAACCGAAAACCCGCGAATCAGGAAAATATCCCCTCCGGCGGCTGCGTTGGTCAGGCTGTAAGACACCGTGCGCACGGAAGGGTCGTTGAGCACCACATCCGCGGCGGTGATCGCCTGCTGGTTTTCCATCAGCTCGGCGGTGTAACTTGTGGTGTTGAATGGCGTATCCAGTACATCCTTATTGCCGAGCAAGCCTAGTCGGCTTCCACGGGCCACCTGGCCGCCTGGGTAGGATGCCGGCAGACTTGCTGGCAGGTCGGGGCTTGCCGTGACGGCGACCACCGGCAAGGTGGATATCTCCTCTTGCCGACTTCCCGTTTTGACTGGGGTCGCACGCATGCCATAACTGCCATTGCCTTGCCGGTATGCTTCAAGCCCGCTTCCGGCCAGTAGCCTGGCCAAGCCATCCTCCACATTAAAATTCCCCTTCAATCCCTCGCTGGTCTTGCCTTCAATAATCTCGCCAGCCCCGACCAGGTAAATCCCGGATTCGCGCGAGAATCGGGTTAATGCAATGCTGAGAGGCCCGGCGGGAATGTCATAACTGCGCAGGCTCTGGGCGGCGGTTGTTTGTGCGTGGACTGGCGGCGCCCATACGCCAAGGGCGAGCGCGCCCTCGAGCATGAGCAGATGGATGGCGAATGTCAGTGGGCGCATCCTGGGGATGCGCGCGGCAGTGGCAGGTGAAGCCATGTTTCTTTGGTAGTGGCGATACATCAATGAATATCCTTCAGCGTTAAGGGTCTGGAAAAAACGAAGACCCTGACGGCACGGATCGTTTGGCTACCTTGACGCGTCGCGGTCAGTGCTACGGGCGGTCATCTTAAGGATGGCGGGAATTCAATGGTGAAAGGAGTCTTCTTGCTTGGTAAAACCATTGGCAAGGCAAAACCCGGAACTGTTTTCTGCAATATTTTTTCAGCGCACGGATTCCAGCGTGGTCCACCAGGGCAGCGGCTGCTCAATGCGAATGGGCAAGGCCGATGCCAGCATGTGCAATACGCGATCTGTGTTCTGCAGCGGAAAGCTGCCGTAGACCTTGAGTCCGGCCACGCTATCAGCCACGCCCAGGTGGCCTTGCCGATAGAGGCGCAGTTCCTGCACGACGTCGCGCAATGAAATGTTATCGGCCACCAGCATGCCCTGCGTCCATGCTTCACGCGCAGCATCCGCCGTTGCCAGGGGCGCGATGTCTGCGCGATCAAAGCGGGATTGCTGGCCGGCCGCTACCACGCGGCTGATGGCGCTCGATGCCGTGCGTATTTCCACCGCGCCCGCATATACGTCCAACTGAGTCCGCGCCTCATCCAGACGCACGTTAAAGCGCGTGCCCAATGCCCGCATGCGCCCATGCGGTGTTTCCACCAGAAATGGCCGCGTTTCATCATGAGCGGTCTCAATCAAAACCTCGCCTTGTACAAGCTCTATACGACGCTCGCTGGCGCTGAAGTAAAGATTGATGGCACTGGCGGTATTGAGCCAGAGATGGGTGCCGTCGGCCAGAGTGAGGGCGCGCTGCTCGCCTGTGGGGGTGCGATGATCGGCTGTCCACGCCAGCAAGCCGGAGGGCAACATGCTTTGGCGCCAGCTCAGCATGCCCAGTGTGCCACCGCTGGCGAGCGCGGCCAAGGTAATCAGGACGCGCCTGCGTGCATGCAGGCGTGCATGCGCCTTGTTCAGCGTGTTGGCGGTCTGCCGTGGATCAGTGGTGGTGCGCAAGGGATCAAGTCCGCGGCTGATGTCTTCCACATAATGCCAGGCGGCTTGGTGTTCTTCTGCAGCGTGCAGCCACGCTTGCCAACGGGCGATCTCGTGGCTGCTGGCGCTGCCATCGCGCAAGCGGGCATACCATTCGGCAGCCTGCGCCAGCACGGCATGAGAGGGCGCTGGCCGGAGAGCGCTGGTGGGGCCGGATTTCATGGGTGACGCTTGGCGGGTAACAAGCACATCAGCCTGCAGGCTCGCTGCTCAACTCGCGCATGGTCTGCTGCGCGCGCAGGGTTAGGCATCCCAGCATCGCTTGTGCCACGTATTTGCGCACCATGCGGCCAGACACGCCCAGCGCCAGGCCGACTTCGTCGTCGGTCATGTCGCAGACAACGGCGAGCGTGAAAGCGCGAGCGGCTTTGGGGGACAAATGACCGAGCATGGTGATGACTTCTTCTAATGCCTGCATCACCATGGCCTGGCGTTCGGCAGAAGGGTGATGGGCGGCAGGCATGGCCGCCAGGGTTTCCAGCCACGCCTCCTCGATCTCGCGGCGGCGCCACAGGTTGATGCATAGATGCTGGGCCGTGGTGCGAAGATAGGCCCGGGCCTCGGGCATGCTGTCAAAACGCCATTGTGCGCGACCGCTGATCAGCCGGACGAAGGTATCGTGCGCCAGGTCTGCGGCATCGGCGCCATTGCCCAGACGGCGACGCAACCATCCCAGCAACCAGCCATGATGATGGTGATATAGATGTTCCAGCGAGGATAAATCGGAATGGCTCAAGCGGGGGTGTGGATAGCAAATGAGAATTAATATCAATTATTGCCGAACACGCACTGGCTTGCAACTCCGTGTGGGACGATGCAAGGTATTGCTTTTTGCAATATTTGGTTGGTAAATCCTCTGCAAGCGGCTTGATCACAAGAATTTTACCGGGCGTTATTTATTGCAATATAAAATGGAAAACACAAGTTGATC
Source organism: Methylovorus menthalis (assembly GCF_020523625.1). GTDB lineage: Bacteria > Pseudomonadota > Gammaproteobacteria > Burkholderiales > Methylophilaceae > Methylovorus > Methylovorus menthalis. The sequence continues at coordinate 1,594,099 of NZ_JAJAQH010000006.1, read as the reverse complement.
GACGTTTGGTGGATAACAATACCCTGCTAAGCTTAGGGGAATGGCTTAATATGTGGCATGCATCACAGGCGATAGACGCTGTTTTTTAATCGGGGGGTTTAAAAGTGCTAGTAATCGTAGGGTATGTTGTGGTCCTGGCGGCCGTGTTCGGGGGATACGCGCTGGCAGGGGGGCATTTGGGGGCTTTGTGGCAACCCCTTGAAGTATTGATGATTTTTGGTGGCGCGATCGGGGCGTTTATTGTTGGTAACAACGCCAAGGCACTGAAAGCGACGCTGGGTGCGCTGCCATCCCTGTTCAAAGGTTCCAAATTCACGAAGGCGCTGTACATGGATTTGCTGGCCTTGCTGTTCGAGATTCTCAGCAAGATTCGCAAAGACGGCATGATGTCGATTGAAAACGACGTTGAAAATCCGGAGAGCAGCCCGCTCTTCAGTAAATATCCCGCCTTGCAGGCGGATCACCACCTGATGGAATTCATTACCGATTATTTGCGCCTGATGATCTCCGGCAACATGGATGCGTTCCAGGTGGAAAACCTCATGGATAACGAAATCGAGACCCACCACCAGGAAGGCCACGTTCCGGTGCACTGTATCGCCCGTCTGGGCGATGGTTTGCCGGCGTTTGGTATTGTGGCGGCGGTGATGGGCGTGGTGCACACCATGGAAAACGTGGCTTTGCCACCTGCCGAACTGGGCATTCTGATTGCCCACGCGCTGGTGGGTACCTTCCTCGGGATTCTGCTGGCGTATGGCTTCGTGGGCCCGCTTTCCAGCCTGCTGGAGCAAAAGCTGGATGAATCCACCAAGATGTACCAGACCGTGAAGGCAACACTGCTTGCCAGTCTTAACGGCTATGCCCCGGCTATTGCCGTCGAGTTTGGCCGCAAGGTGCTTTACTCCACCGAACGCCCTGGCTTCACCGAGCTTGAAGAGCACGTCAAGCAAGCCAAGTCCAAATAAGCCCATAGCGTAAGCGGAGTCTGTCGTGGCAGAAGATACCAAACCGATCATTGTTAAACGCATTAAAAAGGTGGCCGGTGGCCACCATGGGGGCGCATGGAAAATTGCCTATGCTGACTTCGTGACCGCCATGATGGCGTTCTTTCTGCTGATGTGGCTGTTGGGGTCCACCTCCAAGGCTACGCTGGAAGGTATTTCCGAATATTTCAAGATGCCGCTCAAGGTGGCATTGCAAGGCGGGCCTTCGGTCGCGGCCAGTGATTCGGTGCTAAAAGGCGGCGGTAAAGACCTCACCAAAAAGCAAGCGCAGGTAAAACCTGTCGATGGGCCTAAAGGAAAGCAAAAAGAGGTCGATATAAAAGATGCGAAGACTGCTCTGGAGAAGGCAGAACAGGCAAAGCTGGCTGAATTGAAACTCAAGATTGAAGAGGCGATTGATGCCAGCGCGACCTTGAGCAAGTTCAAGAAGCAATTACTGATCGATATTACGTCAGAAGGCTTGCGTATCCAGATCGTGGATGAGCAGAACCGGCCGATGTTTGCTTCTTCAAAAGCCGAGCTGCAGCCTTACGCCAAGCAGATTTTGCATGAGATAGGCAGCATGCTGAATGATGTGCCAAACAAGATCAGCTTGTCAGGACATACCGATGCTGTGCCTTACCCGACAGGGGATAAAGGCTACAGCAATTGGGAACTTTCTTCTGACCGCGCCAATGCTTCGCGACGCGAGCTGGTGGCAGGGGGAATGGATGAGTCCAAGCTGTTGCGTGTGGTCGGGCTGTCATCGGCATCCTTGTTTGACAAGGAAAACCCGTTGAATCCGGTAAACCGCCGTATCAGCATCATCATCATGAACAAGAAGGCCGAGGAAGACGCGGTGAAGGATGAAGGCGCGACGGTTAATGTACCGTCGGATAACGCCGCCAGTGAAGTCCAGAAAGCGGCGACTGGTCAATGAAAACATAGAACAACGACCGTACTGGTACTGAATACGGCGAATAAAAATGAAGGATGATGGGAATATGCAGTCGGAGACAATACCAGTAGAAGAGCTGAGACAGTTGTTGGCAGGCGTGTCCGACCATGGGACACAGCATCTGCTTGAAGTCGAAGCCGATCTGATGCAGACCACTTACCTCCTGAGTGAGGCGATTGAGAAGCTCGGCGCCTGTTTCATGTCCGTCCATGAGGCCGTCACGGCCCAGCAGCAGGAGCTGGATCTCCTGCTGCAACAAACCCAACTCCCCGCGGAGCAGCAGCAAAAGCTGCTTCAGTATCGCGAGCACATCGCCAAAGAAGTCAATACAGCCGTTACCGGGCTGCAATTCCAGGATTTAACCAGTCAACTTATTGCCAGGACCATCAAGCGCGTCAACGGGCTCAAGGAGCTATTGAGCGCGCTGGCCACGCATGGCGACAGCATGGATAGCGAGCAGGAGCACCAGGAAATCGCCCGTCTTTTGCAGGAAATGAATCAAAGCCTGAATAGCCGCAGCGTTGAGCTGTCAGGCGGGTTGCGCAAAGCCGTAGACCAGCACCATATGGGAAGTGGAGAAATTGAGTTGTTCTGAGGATTGAGGTCGGCAGACTCATGGTATAGAGCAGTTCATGTGTAGAAATTTAATTAACAAGCGAGTATGAAAATGGCAAAAACAATTCTAGCAGTCGATGATTCGGGGTCTTTACGCCAGATGGTGGCGTTTAGTCTGACGGCGGCTGGTTATCAGGTCGTGCAAGCCGTGGATGGCCAGGACGGGTTGAACAAGGCGCGCGACCAGGTGGTGGATCTGGTGCTCACCGACCAGAACATGCCCAACATGGATGGGCTGACGCTGATCAAATCCCTGCGCGGCATGAGCAGCTATCAGAAGGTGCCTATCCTGATGTTGACCACCGAATCCAGCGATGAGATGAAGGCAAAAGGCCGTGCTGCCGGTGCCAATGGCTGGTTGGTCAAGCCGTTTGATCCCAAGCGCTTGATCGATGTAGTACAAAAAGTAATCGGTTAATACCTCTTTTTTCGACCTAATGAATATGCCCACCGCATGATGCAATGCAGGCAAGCAAAAATGGAGTCAGCAAATGTCGATTGATATGAGTCAGTTTTATCAGGCTTTCTTTGATGAAGCCGAGGAATTGCTCGCCGAGGCGGAGCATCTATTGCTCGCCCTCGATCTGGACAATCCCGACTCGGAAGACCTGAATGCCATTTTCCGCGCTGCCCATTCCATCAAGGGCGGTGCTGCCACGTTCGGCATGACCGACATGGCGGAAATCACGCATGTCCTGGAAAACCTGCTGGACAAGATCCGCAAGAACGAGATGGCGCTGACCGGTGAGCACGTGGACACCTTTCTCGAAGCCAAGGATGTGTTGAATTCACAGCTGGAAGGGCACCGCTCCGGTGCCGATGTCGACCGCGATGTACAGGAAGAGGTAAAGCGCAAGCTGAAAGCCCTTTCCGAAGGCAAGCCGGTATCGGCCGCCGCGGAAATGGCCGCCGCCGCTGCCTCGGCAGCTGCGCCTGCAGCCCCCAAGCCTGCCGTAGTAGCCCCGGCCGCGGTCGTGGATAAAATGCGTCATTACAATATCGACGTCAAAGCCTTGAGCGAAAAAGACACCGCCAATCTTGAAGGTGAGCTGGGTCTGCTTGGCGACGTTAGCAGCAAGCGACTGGACAATGGCCATGTTGCCTTCTCGCTCAAGACCGAAGACAGCGAAGATGACATCATCTCGATCTGTGCGTTTATTGTTGAACCCGAAGATATCAAGATCACCCTGCAATCGGCCGCTGCTGCGCCAGGTGCTGCTGCGGCACCCGCCGATGGCAAGCAACGTTACAACATTGAAGTGCCGGAACTCAGCGACAAAGATGCTGAAAATCTGAAATCCGAGTTGGCATTGCTGGGCGATGTCAGCATCAGCAAGGCTGGCGGTAAAACCATTTTTGCGCTGACCACCGAAGACAGCAAGGACAGCATCGAATCCATCTGCTCCTTTGTGGTGGACCTCGAAACCCTGGTGATTAAGGATGCCCCGTCGGCTTCAGCCGCTGCGCCTGCTGAAGATCTGGCAGTTGCGTCCAATGGCTTTATTGAGGGCGATGGCTTCGGCTTTTTTGAGCCGATCACGCCACCGCCTGCAGCCCCCGCAGCCGAGCCAGAACCAGAACCTGCCAAGCCTGTTGAAGCCGCTCCAGCGCCGGTCATCGAGAAAAAACCAGCTGCCGCCAAAAAAGAAGTGGAAAAGGCTGCCGCCGTCGAAACGACCTCTATTCGTGTGGGCGTTGAAAAAGTTGACCAGCTGATCAACCTGGTTGGCGAACTGGTGATTACCCAGGCCATGCTGGAAGAGCGCATCAGCAAACTGGACCCGGTCACGCATGAAGACCTGCTGAATAGCTTGGGCCAGCTCACCCGCAATACCCGCGATCTGCAAGAGTCGGTGATGTCTATCCGCATGATGCCGATGGATTATGTGTTTTCGCGCTTCCCCCGTATGGTGCGCGACCTGGCAACCCGTCTGGGCAAGAAGGTGGAGTTTGTGACCAGTGGTGCTGCGACCGAGCTCGACAAGGGATTGATCGAGCGCATTGTGGATCCATTGACCCACCTGGTGCGTAACAGTATTGACCATGGCATTGAAGTGCCGGATGTACGCCATCAGTCCGGCAAGAACGAAACCGGCCGCTTGTCTTTATCTGCATCCAATCGCGGTGGCAACATTGTGATTGAAGTGACCGATGACGGTGCTGGCCTCAACCGTGAACGTATTCTGAGTAAGGCCAAGCAGAGCGGCCTGCCCGTGAGCGATACCATGCCTGACAGCGATGTCTGGCAGCTGATTTTTGCCCCGGGCTTTTCTACGGCCGAGCAGGTGACCGATGTATCGGGCCGCGGCGTAGGCATGGATGTGGTGAAGCGTAATGTGAGCGCCATGGGCGGCGTGATTGATATTCGCTCCGCGCTGGGCTACGGCACCACCATGTCGATTTCGCTGCCGCTGACACTGGCGATTCTGGATGGCATGTCGGTTTCGCTGGGGGACAACATGTACGTGGTGCCGCTCAACCTGATCGTGGAAACCATGCAGCCACAAGCCACCGATATCAAGACCGTTACCGGCGCCGGTTTCATGGTGCATGTGCGCGGCGAATATCTGCCGATCATTCCGCTGTATTCGCTGTTCAACCAGCCTACCCAGATTACCAACCCGGTAGACGGCGTGCTGGTGATCATCGAGGCTGAAGGCAAAAAAGCCGCCCTGTTTGTCGATGGCCTGGTTGGTCAGCAGCAGGTGGTGATCAAGAGCCTGGAAACCAATTACCGCAAAGTGCCCGGCGTTTCCGGCGCCACCATCATGGGCGACGGCTCGGTCGCGCTCATCCTGGATGTGCCCACCATTATCAAAATGGGCCAGAACAATAATTCTGAAGGAGTGTATCAATGAGCAGCATCACGGAAAGTGGTAACAACACCAACGATGGCGTTACCAATGCCAAGGAGTTTCTGACCTTTGTGCTGGGCAATGAAGAGTACGGCCTGGAAATCCTCAAGGTGCAGGAAATTCGTGGCTATGACGCCGTGACCAAGATTGCCAATACGCCTGAGTTCATCAAAGGTGTGGTTAATCTGCGCGGCCGTATTGTGCCGATTGTCGATTTGCGGATCAAATTCAATCTGGGCAAGGTGGAGTACAACGAATTCACCGTGGTCATCATCCTTAACCTCAACGGCCGCATTGTCGGCATGGTGGTGGATGGCGTATCCGACGTGATGAGTTTGCAGCCTAACCAGATTCGTGCGGTGCCCGACATTGTTGCCAGCATTGATACCAAGTACATCGTGGGTCTGGCGTCGGTGGAAGAAAAAATGTTCATCCTGGTGGACATTGAGCAGTTGATGAGCAGTACGGACATGGAGTTGATGGATAGCGTAGCCATGCATTAAATGAAATGCACGTAGCCGAGCTTCAAGCCGGCACATAACTATAAATTTGAGGAGTATGCACATCATGAAAATGACTGTCGCAAATCGTATCAAGCTGTTGATTACTGCTGCAGTAATCGGTCTGCTGATCGTGGTAGCCATCGGTTATGTTCAGACTGGGCGCGTCTTTGACAAAGCCAACTATGGCAATACCATGACAACCCCGAGCGTCGCAAGTCTGGGCCTGGTTCAGGAATATTTTCAGCGTTACCGCATTGTCGTCCTGCGCCATATTCTGGATACCGACCCTGCGGACATCGCCAAGGATGACAAGCGCTTGCAGGAGCTCAAGGCCAGCCTTGATAAAGAGCTGAAAGCATATGGCGATAATTTCATCAGCAACGATGAAGACCGCCAGATGTATGAAAAAACCAAGGCGGATTGGGACAAGTATCAGCAGTTATTGCAAAATGTACTGAGCCTCTCACGGGCTGGTGAGCGCGATCAAGCTGCTGCCGCGCTGAAAGCGCAGGCAGATGATGTTGCGCGCGATCTTACCGCGCATATCGAAGAGCATTTCAAGTTGAACATGACCTTGGGGTCGGCCTCGTCAGAAGAAGCTGTGACTGTCCGTCACAGTGCCACTGTCATCAATTCCATTGTGGCTATATTGGTAACTCTGGTGATCATTGTCATCGGCGTGTTCATGCTTCGTGCCATCATGCGGCAGCTTGGACAAGAACCAGGTGAACTGGCCGAAATGAGCAAGAAATTTGCAGCTGGCGACCTGACACAAAAAATCGCCGTTGCCGAGGATGACAAAGTCAGCGTGGTCTATTCCATGCGTCGTCTGCAAAAAACCCTGCAAGGGCTGACCGATTCGCTTAATTTCGTGAGTGCCGCACATGAAAAGGGCGACATTGACGAGACCTTGAAGGCTGACTTGTTTGAAGGCCTATTCCGCGATGTGGCGATGGGCGTCAATGGCATGGTCGGTGGCCATGTTGCCATGATGCGCCAGACCATGGCGACGGTTGAAGGCTTTGGTGCCGGTAATTTTGATGCACCACTGGAAAAATTCCCCGGCAAGAAGGCGTTTATCAACGACACCATTGAAAAAGTGCGTAGCAACATCAAGGGCTTTATTGCCGACATGAATCACATGTCGCAAGAGCACGATGCGGGTGATATTGATGTGCGCATGGATGTCAGCAAATACCAGGGTGCCTATGCCGAGATGGCCAATGGCGTGAATACCATGGTTGGCGGCCATATTGATGTGAAGAAGAAGTCCATGGCCGTGGTGCGCGCGTTTGGCGAGGGTGACCTGACGGCGACGATCGAGCAGCTGCCAGGCAAGAAAGCCTTTATTAACGAGGCTATCGAAAAAACTCGAAGTCAGTTGCAGGCGGCAGGTGAAGCGGCCCGCTTTGCTGAACTGATCAAGACCAGCCTGGATAATGCTTCAATCAGTGTGATGGTGGCGGACAATGATGGTGTCATCATCTACATGAACAAATTCACACAAGAACTGATGAAGCGCTCAGAAGCCAATCTGCGCAAGCAACTGCCGAACTTCTCGGCCGACAATATTGTTGGTCAGAACTTCGACATTTATCACAAGAACCCGAGCCATCAGCGCAACATGCTGGCGAATCTGCACAGTCCATACTCTGCAGAAATTACGATAGCCGAACAGATATTCAAGCTCAATGCATCGCCTATCTTCAGTGCCAGCGGCGAGCGTATGGGCACGGCCGTGCAATGGGTGGATCGCACTGCGGAAGCGCATGCCGAGCAGGAAATCGGCGAAATCGTGAAAGCCGCTGCAGATGGTGACTTCAGCAAGCGTGCACGCAATGAAGGTCGCGAAGGCTTCTTCAAGTTGGTGGCCGAAGGCCTCAACCAGACACTGGATACCATCATCGCGCCGATCAGCACGGTGAAGGAAGCGGCCGACGCGATCAACACGGCCGCGAAGGAAATTGCGCAGGGCAACTCTGACTTGAGCCGCCGTACGGAGGACCAGGCATCTTCCTTGGAAAAGACTGCTGCCAGCATGGAACAGTTGGC
>NZ_JAJAQH010000006.1:1582632-1585947 GCF_020523625.1 Methylovorus menthalis | reverse complement strand
TCGGACATCATTGGTGAAATTGCCGCCGCCTCGCAAGAGCAGAGCGCCGGTATTGCGCAGGTGAACGACGCGGTGATCAAGATGGACGACGTGACACAACAGAACACGGCCCTGGTGGAAGAGGCTGCTGCGGCTGCCGAATCACTGGTCGAACAGGCGAGTGCCTTGACTGATGCGGTGGCTGGATTCAAGTTGCGCGCAGGCGATACCCATGTACCTGCGGCGGCCAAGATGCTGGCCAGGCCAGAAGTCAGTCGCGTGACTCATCAGCCAGCGGCACGTCCAGTGGCTGCTTCCAGGTCTGCAGCGCCAGTGCTGAAAGTAGCGGCCAAAAGCAGTGTGAACGAAGACGAGTGGGAAGAGTTTTAAACACCCGCCCGCCGCATGACAGGCGGTATGCCTGAAAAAAGCCCCGGTTAATCCGGGGCTTTTTTATTTGAATAGGAAATCAGGCTGTTCAGATTGTAAGAATGTGTAAATCGTGTAAGAAATCAGCGACATATGAAGTTTCGGGATGTTTTTTTAAATTAAACCCTAAAGTTTTATTAGTGATTGATTATATTGGATATTTTATAAATTTATACGGTTTTCACGATGTTTTTCGGGAAACTTTATTGTTAATGATGTGTAATTTTCCTAAAGAAATCCGGGATTTAAGTCGTAGCAGGTTCAGATAGCGATGATCGAGAAGTGAGCGCCTCGCTAGGCTGCAGTACCTATTTATCCCTACATGGAGAATGACAAATGACAAAGATGATCGTAGCAATCGTTTCCCTGGTAGCTGCAATGGCAGCATTCAATGTTCAGGCTGAAGAAGTATGCAAGGTTAGCGTAATGGGCCGTATCTGCACCAATGACAACAGTGCTGACACTGCCGCCCACATGAAGGGTAACGCTGTTGCCGAAGCTGAAGCCAAGAAACTGGCTGTTGGTAAAGATGGCAAGACTATCCTGGTTGATGCCAAGGATGTGCAGTCCAAGTAACAAACACGACGGGTAGCACATGCCCGAGAGCCAAGTCTCATCTCCGCGACCACTGCTCTCGCCCTGTTAGCACCCAAGATGTACTAACCGCTTCAAATTGAAGCGGTTTTTTTTCGTCTGTATATCCCGTATACAGGCAATATCGGCATCAATTCCTGGTGCATATGAACAAAAATCTAGGTGTTGTTGCTTAAATAAGCCGTAATTCCAGCCTTGTTCGTTTAATGGCATACGTTGACAGCGCCGTATAGTAGGTTCCAAGGCTAAAACCTTGCTTTATGCGCTGGGTTTATCGATGCATAAGCGGATAGTGAAATAAAGTGAGCTCGGGGATTCAAGTTCTGCGGAATTTACACGTAAGAGATGTAGAAGCTTGAAGCTCGGTTAGGCGAGCGCTGCATTGGGTTAATGCCTCGGCATGGAACAACATAATAATGAAGTCGGAGAACAGAAATGACTGTCGCTAAACGTATGTATCTTTTGATGGCGGTTGCCATTCTGGGGCTGGTGTCCCTGGCCGGATTGGCCTATCACCAGATTAATCGTGTCTATGACATCACCAACTTTTCGAATGTGGATTCCATGCCCAGTATTGCCCGGCTGGATGAGGCACTCAGCGAGTTCGAGGAATTGAACACCCTGGTATGGCAACACATGACCAATCAGGATAATGCCAAGAAAGCGGAGATCGAGACCAAAGTCGCTGCAGCACATGTGCGACTGACCGATACCCTGAAAAAATACGAAGACAATAATATCTCCGACGAAGAAGACAAGCGCATGCTGCAGGTTGATCGCCTGTTGCTCGCTGACTACGACACCCTCGCCGGCAGTGTGCTGACACTCTCTCTGGCAAACAAGCATGATGAAGCCCGGGACTCGCTTCTGGCAGGTGACACCACCATCAGCAAGCTGCAAAAGGCGATCAGCGATCACAGACAGCACAATGTGCAACTTGCCATCCAGAGCGCCGAAGAGGCCGCCGCCATCAAGGCCAGTGCTACCGAGTTCATGATCATTATCGCGATCGTGGCTCTGGCACTGGTGGCTGTGATCGGTTTCATGATCATCCGCACTCTCATGCGCCAACTCGGTGGCGAGCCCGCTCTGGCTGCGCAAGTGGCCAAGCGCATTGCGGCTGGCGATTTGCATGTGGCGATCAAACTGGCCAATGACGATAAAAGCAGCCTGATGTATTCGATGAAGCAGATGACCGACACGATCGTCACGCTGCTCAAGGATCTGGAAACCCTGGCTGATCAGCATGAAGCCGGCAATATGCGCGCGAGCATCGTCAGCAGCCGCTTCAATGGTGAATTCAATACCCTGGCTGATAAGATCAACCACATGGTGGCCAATTACGCCGACGTGTTGAATAAGTCCATGTCCTGCATTACGGCATTCTCCCAGGGCGATTTCACCAAGACCCTGCAAACCCTGCCAGGTGACCTTGCCTTTATTAACAAGGGCGTGGAAGGCTTGCGCCAGAATATCCAGACCCTGATTTCCGATATGCATTACATGTCAACCCAGCATCGCGAGGGCGAAGATGACGTGGTCATGGATGTCAGCAAGTACAGCGGCTCTTATGCCGAAGTGGCTGCCGGGGTCAATGATATGGTCGGTGACCATATTGAAGAGAAGAACAAGATCGTGGGGTTCGTCACCGCTATCGGCAATGGCGACTTTACTGTCAAAGTTGATCCATTCCCTGGCAAGAAGGCTTCCATCAATAAAAGCTTGGAAAAGGTCCGTGGCAACCTGCAAGGCCTGATCGATTCGATCAAATGGGTCAGCAACGAACATGAGCAAGGCAATATCGACATGACGCTGCACGCCCACTTGTTCAAGGGCGACTTCAGCAAGGTGGCCGAGAACGTCAATATCATGGTGGGTGGTCACGTCAAGCTAATGGAGCAGGCCATGGCCTGTGTAAAAGCCTTTGGTGAGGGCGACTTCAATGCCGAGCTGGAGCAGTTCCCCGGCAAGAAGGCCTATATTAACGAAACCGTTGAGCAAGTACGCAAAAACCTCAAGGCCTTGAATGAAGATGTACAGATGCTGGTGCGCGCTGCCAATGAAGGCCGTGTATCGGTGCGTGCCGATGCCAGCCGCCATCCGGGCGATTTCCGCAAGATTGTGGATGGCGTGAATGAAACGCTGGAAATGATCGTAGGCCCGATCAGCACGGTGAAGGAAGCGGCCGACGCGATCAACACGGCCGCGAAGGAAATTGCGCAGGGCAACTCTGACTTGAGCCGCCGTACGGAGGACCAGGCATCTTCCTTGGAAAAGACTGCTGCCAGCATGGAACAGTTGGCCTCCACCGTG
>NZ_JAJAQH010000006.1:1410848-1582465 GCF_020523625.1 Methylovorus menthalis | reverse complement strand
GAAGCGTGTATCGGACATCATTGGTGAAATTGCCGCCGCCTCGCAAGAGCAGAGCGCCGGTATTGCGCAGGTGAACGACGCGGTGATCAAGATGGACGACGTGACACAACAGAACACGGCCCTGGTGGAAGAGGCTGCTGCGGCTGCCGAATCGCTGATGGAGCAGGCTAACGGTCTATTGAATTCCGTCAGCGTGTTTGTACTGGATGGGCAATCATCTGCCCCGGCCGCCGCAACCCGTCGCCCGGCTATTGCCGCGCCGGTGAGTGGCCGCCCTGTGCCTGCGCCGCAACCCAAACTGCAAGCGCCGGCCAAAACCGGGACCGATGACGAGTGGGAAGAGTTTTAACGCAATAAGGTTGTACGCTGACAGGCCAAGGTCTGTCAGCGCAATAAACGAGAGGTAATGCCAACACAGGACATTGCCCAATGCCAGGTGGAGATAGCCATGCATCATCACATTTCTGAGCAGGGTCCGCAGGTAAAGACCGCGCTGCTTATCTATGTTACATGCGACGTGACGAGCGACCTTCCATGTGTCATGTTTTTTTCTATGTGCCATTGGTCTTCGGGAGCGCAATTTGCGGCAGTGTCTGATTCCCGCTGACCCTTATTCATGCAATGCTGCTGTCTGCGAATCTGCATGTATGTGGATGCTTGACCAGCGTAAGCTGATCCCCCAGGCGCTTGATGGGTTGAAAAGAAAACAAGGTTAAATATGGTAACGAAATCCAGCCAAGGTAGTGAGCGCGAGTTCGAGTTTACGCAGCAGGACTTCGAAAAAGTCCGCAAACTGATTTATGCCCGTGCCGGCATCTCGCTGTCCGAAGCCAAGGTCGACATGGTGTATAGCCGGATTGGTCGCCGATTGCGCGCGCTCGGCATGAACTCTTTCAAGTATTACCTGGATGCGCTGGAAAGCAATGCCAACCCGGACGAGTGGGAAGCCTTTACCAATGCGCTTACCACTAACCTGACTTCGTTCTTTCGCGAGGAGCACCATTTTCCGGTGCTGGCCGAGCATCTGGCCCACCTCAAAAAGCCGATTACCATCTGGTGTTCTGCCAGCTCGACCGGCGAGGAACCATATTCGATTGCCATGACTGCCTGCGAGGCGTTTGGCACCATGCATCCTCCCGTTTCCATTATTGCTTCTGATATTGATACCAATGTGCTGGCCACTGCCGCGCGTGGGGTTTATCCGGAAGATCGCATCAGCAAGATGTCACCGGAACGCTGCAAGGCTTTTTTCTTGCGCGGCAAGGGCGCGCAGGAAGGCCTGGTGCGCGTGCGCAATGAGCTGCGTGACCTGATCACGTTTCAGCAGGTAAATCTGCTGGCGGATGAATGGCCATTGCAAGAGCCATTTGATGCGATTTTCTGTCGCAATGTCATGATCTACTTTGACAAGCCAACCCAAGCCAAGATCATCAGCAAGTTTGTGCCCCTGATGAAGCCGCATGGCCTGCTGTTTGCCGGGCATTCCGAAAACTTCCTGTATGTGTCACACGACATCAAGCTGCGTGGAAAAACCGTTTATGAGTTGAATCCTGCCACCGCAGGGGCTGCTACCGAGTCCGCCATGAGCAGACTGGCAAGGGAGACGGTGTAGCCATGGTGGTAAATGAAGAAATCTCGACCTCGCTTTACTACGATCGCACCTTTGATTGCGACGCCGCCAAGATATCGCCTGGTGAGTATTACTACACCGATAAAGACATGGTGATAGTCACCGTGCTGGGTTCCTGTGTATCGGCCTGCATACGTGATACGGTGTCCGGCATAGGTGGCATGAACCATTTCATGTTGCCCGATGGCGGCAGTGCCGATAAAGATAACCCTGCTTCCGAATCCATGCGCTATGGTGCCTATGCCATGGAAGTGCTGATCAACCAGTTGTTGCGCAATGGCGCGCGCCGCGAGAACCTCGAAGCCAAGATTTTTGGCGGCGGCAATGTGCTGCGCAGTTTTACCTCCATGAATGTGGGCGAACGGAACGCGCTGTTTGTACGCCAGTTCCTCAAGGATGAAAACATCAAGGTCACCGGTGAAGACCTCAATGATATCTTTCCACGTAAAGTCTACTTTTTCCCGAAAACGGGTAAAGTATTGGTCAAGAAGCTCAAGCAGTTGAACAATTACACGCTTATCAAACGCGAAGAAACTTACGCAAGCCGCCTCAAGACGGACAGTGTGGGTGGTGAGGTTGAGCTTTTTTAAAAGATAATCAACATATAACAAAAAAAATTTAGGGAAGAGATTAAGCAGAATGAAGATCAAAGTATTGGTGATAGATGATTCCGCATTGATACGCAGCCTGTTGACGGAGATCATTAACAGTCAGCCCGACATGGAAGTGGTAGCCACAGCGCCGGATCCATTGATCGCGCGCGATTTGATCAAGCAAACCAATCCTGACGTGCTGACGCTGGATGTGGAAATGCCGAAGATGGACGGGCTGGATTTTCTTGAGCGCCTGATGCGCCTGCGACCCATGCCGGTGGTGATGGTCTCAACCCTGACCGAGCGTGGCTCGGAAATTACCATGCGCGCACTGGAGCTTGGCGCCATTGATTTCGTCACCAAGCCCAAGCTCGCCATCAGCGAAGGTATCCGCGAATACGCAGACCTTATTGCGGACAAGATCCGCGCTGCTAAACAAGCCCGTATTTCCACCCTGGCACCACGTAGCGCCACGCCGACAGCCGGCGTGCCACAGCAGAATGCCTCGATTCGCAACCCGCTGATCAGTAGTGAAAAGCTGATCATCATTGGGGCCTCGACAGGGGGGACAGAAGCGATCAAGTCCTTCCTGATGGAAATGCCACCAGACTGTCCCGGTATTTTGATCACCCAGCACATGCCGGCTGGCTTTACCCGCTCATTTGCCAATCGCCTGGATTCCTTGTGCCAGATTTCGGTCGTAGAAGCCCAGGGTGGCGAGCGTATCCTGCCTGGGCATGCCTTTATTGCGCCCGGCGACAAGCATTTGCTGCTGGCACGCAGCGGCGCCAATTACGTTACTGAATTAAGCGATGCTGCGCCGGTGAGCCGTCACAAGCCATCGGTGGATGTGCTGTTTGACTCGGCGGCTGCACAGGCCGGCAAGAATGCCATTGGCGTGATCATGACGGGCATGGGTAAGGATGGCGCCCTCGGCATGCGCGCCATGAAAGAGGCTGGTGCCTACAATTTTGCGCAGAATGAAGAGAGCTGCGTGGTCTATGGCATGCCGCGCGAAGCGGTGGCGCATGGTGGTGTGGATGAAGAACTTCACCTACGCGACATGCCTTCCCGCGTGCTGGCATACCTGATGGCCAACAGCTCGCAGTCGCTGCGCGTGTAATTTTGCTAAGATGAGCATTAAAGCTTGCCCCGTTTTGGACGATAAACAAGGTAAGACCTTAATCAATGCTCGGTAACATGATTCAATTCGCTAATATCACGGATCAGCCTGATTGAATCATGGCAGCACATAACTATGGAGTTTTAGATGGCTAATCCAAATACCAAATTTCTCGTGGTTGATGACTTTTCAACCATGCGCCGGATTGTGCGCAACCTGCTCAAGGAGCTGGGCTATACCAATGTCGATGAAGCCGAAGATGGCGTCATGGCACTCAGCAAGCTGCGTGGCGGTAATTTTGAGTTTGTTGTTTCCGATTGGAACATGCCGAACATGGATGGCCTGACCATGCTGAAGGAAATTCGTGCCGATCCCACCTTGTCATCGTTGCCAGTGCTGATGGTGACGGCTGAAGCCAAGAAGGAAAATATCATCGCCGCCGCCCAGGCAGGGGCCAATGGCTATGTGGTGAAGCCTTTTACCGCCGCCACCCTGGATGAGAAGCTCGCGAAAATCTTTGAAAAACTGGAAAAGTCAGGGGCATAACATGAGCGAGCCTCTTACTTCTGAAGACAACAGCTCGTCGGCAGCCCCAGTGAATACCAACGACGAAATCCTCAACCGTATCGGCCATGTCACGCGCGCCCTGCACGACAATCTCTCTGGCCTAGGCTTTGACAAGATACTGGAAAAAGCCGCCTCAGAAATCCCTGATGCCAGGGAACGCCTGAATTATGTGGCCAAGATGACCGAGCAAGCGGCTGAGCGCGTGCTGAATGCCACCGACGTGGCAACCCCGCTGCAAAATGCCTTGTCCACTCAGGCCACCGATTTGCAGAAACGTTGGGATGCCTTGCTGGCAACGCCCGCGCTCAAAAGCCAATACGATGCGATTGCCACGGACACCATGGCTTTTTTGGACCAGACGGTAAAGAACACCTCTGAAACCAAGGATCTCCTGATGGAAATCATGATGGCGCAGGATTTTCAGGATCTGACCGGTCAGGTGATCAAGAAAATCACCACGCTAGCGCAAGATCTGGAGCAGCAGTTGGTGCAGGTACTGATCGACTTTTCGCCAGGGCATATCAATGCGCCCAAGAAAGAAGCGGACACGGGCTTGCTCAACGGTCCCCAGATCGACCCTACTGCAGTGGATGTGGTGGCGAGTCAGGCACAGGTGGATGATCTGCTCGATAGCCTGGGGTTCTGAAGTCCCGCGCGCTGGCGGCAGCTCATCCGCATGATCTTTACAGCAGTATTGAATGAAAAAAGCCGACTGAAACGTCGGCTTTTTTTATGCGCGGGGAAATGGGGTTGACTATCTGATCGCGTGTATCGCGGTAGGTAGCAACCGCGCATTGCGCCGCTTATCCTACTACCGTATAGCCTGCTTCCTCAATAATGCTCGCTACCTGCTGCTTGCTGAGCTTGCTCTCGGTGGTCAGCTTGCCGCTGGCAAGATCGACCTCCACCTTAGCCCCGGCATCCTCGTTCTGGATGGCTCGGGTAACGGCATTCACACAGCCGCCACACACCATGCCTTCTACCTTGAATGTCTCCATGCGCATTGCTCCTGACGTGATTTCCTGAAAAACCGATTATACTGGTGATGCTATTGTCGTATCAGACTGGTGTTATGGATAAAGGTTTATCGATCGATGAATCGGATGCGTAAATCAGGTTTGCATGTTGACGATGGCCGGCCGGGTTTGCCCGTGAATGCACGCAAACCAGGCAAATAAAAAGGCCTGTGCAGAGCACAAGCCTTTGTTTTTGGTGGGAGATCGGGGGATCGAACCCCGGACAAACGGATTAAGAGTCCGCTGCTCTACCAGCTGAGCTAATCTCCCTTTGCGACTTCAAAATCGCGAAGAAGGCGAATTATCAATATAAACGTGACCTCTGTCAACCTTAAGTCACCAAAATCAGGAAGAGTATTCATGACAGTACAAGTTGTTGCCAGCCAACCCTATCAGGACCAGAAGCCAGGGACTTCCGGCCTGCGTAAACGCGTGCCGGTATTTCAGCAGGCGCATTACCTGCAGAATTTTGTGCAGAGTATTTTCGATACCATACAGGCAGCTCCTGGTGCGACGCTGGTACTTGGCGGCGATGGCCGGTACTACAATCGCCAGGCCATCCAGATCATCCTCAAAATGGCGGCCGCCAACGGCTTTGGCCGTGTGCTGGTCGGGCAGGGCGGCATTCTTTCCACGCCTGCAGCCTCATGCGTGATTCGCAAATACAACACCTTCGGCGGCATTATTCTTTCCGCCAGCCATAATCCCGGTGGTCCTGATGGCGATTTCGGCATCAAATACAACATGGAAAATGGCGGCCCGGCGACGGAAACCGTCACTGAAGCCATTTATGCCCGTAGCAAGATCATCAACGAATACCGCACCGTGGATGCCCCTGATGTGGCACTGGATGTCATCGGCGAAAGCCAGCTGGGCGGTATGGTGGTTCAAGTGATTGATGCGGTGGCAGATTATGCTGAGCTCATGGAGTCCCTGTTTGATTTTCCTGCCATTCGCAGCCTGCTGGCGAGCGGCTTCCGCATGAAGTTTGATGCCATGTATGCGGTGACCGGCCCCTATGCGCGTGAGATTCTGGTCAAGCGTCTGGGCGCAAGTGCCGATAGCGTGATGAATGGCGTGCCGCTGGAAGACTTTGGTCAGGGGCACCCGGACCCTAACCTGACGTATGCCCACGAGCTGGTCGAGATCATGTACGGCGACAATGCGCCTGAGTTAGGTGCCGCCTCGGATGGCGATGGTGACCGCAACATGATACTGGGCGATCACTTCTTTGTGACACCTTCAGATAGCCTTGCCCTGCTGGCTGCCAATGCACGCTTGGTGCCTGCCTATGCGAGTGGTATTGCCGGGGTAGCGCGCTCCATGCCCACCAGTGCTGCGGTGGATCGTGTGGCAGCCGAGCTCGGTATTCCGTGTTATGAGACACCTACCGGCTGGAAATTTTTCGGTAACCTGATGGACGCAGGCAAGGTGACCCTGTGCGGCGAAGAAAGCTTCGGTACCGGCTCTGACCATGTACGTGAAAAAGACGGCCTGTGGGCCGTGCTGTTCTGGCTCAATATTCTTGCCATCAAGCGTCAGTCGGTGGCTACTCTGGTCAAGCGTCATTGGCGGCAGTTTGGGCGCAATGTATATTCGCGGCACGACTATGAAAACCTGCCCACCGAAGCTGCCCAGGGTGTCATGACCTTGCTACGAGACAGCTTTGGCAGCTTGCCTGGGCAGACGTTTGGTCGCTATACCATCGCTAGCTGCGACGACTTCAGTTATACCGACCCCATCGACGGCAGCCTGAGTACCAAACAGGGCGTACGCATTCTGTTTGAAGACGGTTCTCGTATTGTGTTCCGTCTCTCGGGCACTGGCACTGAAGGCGCAACCTTGCGTATATACCTGGAAGCCTATGAGCCTGACAGCGCCAAGCATGATCTGGATGCGCAGGATGCATTGGGTGACATGATCAAGATTGCGCTCACGATCTCGGAATTAGTCACCCGAACCGGACGGGACACGCCCACTGTGATTACCTGAGTTCGGGAATTTTTCCCAATGTGCAGATGACGCCCGCTAGCTATAATGCGGGCGTTGCTGCATTGAAATGCCTGTTTTTGCTAATGCATTTCGCCATATTTATCTTCCAGACTCCAAGTGTGGACTAATTACAATAAATAAGAATGGCATGCAGATGATAAGGTGCCCCTGCGTGTTGGGGGCCGCAGGTTTATTGGGGGGTGAGTCTGGTCATGAATGCCATCAAGCATTACATCCTGCAGTGCAGGCAGTTTTTTATTTATGCCGGTATTTTCAGCTTTGTCATCAACCTGATGACGTTGATGCCGGCTTTTTATATGCTGGAGCTTTATGACCGTGTGCTGAGCAGCCATAGCAATGAAACCCTGGTGATGCTGACTATCCTGGTGGTGTTTATGTTGCTGGTTCAGTATTACGTGGAGTATCTGCGGCAAAGCCTGTTTCTTCGTACCTCCGCCACCATGCAGCGCCTGATGCAGAAAACGGTGCTAGCCTGCATGCTTAATATGCAAAGCCAGTCGCGCGCAAATCGTCGTGGCCTTGATGATGTGCACACCGTGCAATCTTTTTTCTCTGGCTCTGGGGTGCAAGCCGTATTTGAAGTGCCCTGGATTCCCGTCTATTTCTTTGTGCTATACCTGTTTCATCCCTGGTTGTGTCTGATGGCCGTGGTGGGCACTCTTATTCTGGTGGCGCTGACCTATCTGGAAGAAAAGGTTAGTGCCGAAAGTCAGAAGCAAGGGCAAGATGCCTTGCGCCAGTCGCAGGATATGCTGGATTCCGCCCTTAACAATCTTGAGGCGATCAACGCCATGAGCATGCGCGAAGCCGTGACCAGCCGCTGGTCCAAGGTGCATGACAAAGCCTTGTCGCACAACATTCAATCGGCCACCAAGTCAGCATCCATTGCAGCCTGGTCGCGTCTGGTGCGCAATCTGCTGAGTACGCTGGCGCTGGCTGTGGCTGCCTGGCTGGCGATCAATGATAGAACAGTCACGCCAGGGGTGATGATCGCAGCTACGATTATCATGGGTAAAGTCATGGTGCCAATTGATCGAGTGATTTCAGGCTGGCGTTTTTTCATCAAGGCACGCCATGCCTACAGCCGCCTTAACAAAATGTTGGCGGACTACAACCCTGACACCATAAATGTGACCCTGCAGCATGTCGAGGGCCACTTGAGGGTAGAGAAGTTGTTTTTTGCCGTCAGTCGCGAACGTGAAATTCTGCGCAATCTCAATTTTGAATTGATTGCGGGTGAGGCTCTAGGCGTGATTGGCAATAGTGCAGCGGGTAAATCCACTCTGACTCGCCTTCTGGTCGGGTTGTATAAACCCACAGCCGGGGCAGTGCGTATGGATGGTGCTGATATTTTTCAGTGGTCGCAAACAGGTTTGCTGGGACCACATATCGGCTACCTCCCACAGGCGGTGGAATTGTTTTCTGGCACTGTTGCCGAGAATATTGCCCGCATGGCAGAAGTAGGAGCCCATGTCGATAAAGTGATCGAGGCCGCCAGGCTGGTAGGTGCTCATGATTTCATCTTGCGTCTGCCTCAAGGGTATGACACCGAGATTGGTGAAGGAGGGCGGCTGCTTTCGTCTGGTCAGCGCCAACTCGTAGGCTTGGCACGTGCGCTATTTGGCACTCCCAAGCTTGTCGTGCTGGATGAACCGAATGCCAATCTTGATGGCCCTTCGGAACTGGCCTTCATGCGCATGATACGAGAGGTCAAGGCGCGCAAGATTACGCTGGTGATTGTGAGTCACAAACCCAGTGTGCTTCGCGATGTGGATAAGTTACTGGTACTAGAGCAAGGACGACAGGTGAATTTCGGTCGTCGCGATGACATCATGCATAACACAGTGCCCTCAGATAATACTGGTCAGGTAGCGCTGGTGAAAGGAGCGCAACCCGCATGAGTCTGATAACCTCGATGTTGGTTCCTTCATTGCCGCTTGATGAATCCGGTCAGGCCACGCGTATTGCGCGCAAGGGCATGTTCATGACGGTAGTGATCGTAGGTGGCTTTTTTGCTTGGGCTAGCGTTGCGCCATTAAGTGGTGCTGTGATTGCAGAAGGCAAGATCAAGATCGCCACCAATCGCAAAACGGTACAGCATCTTGAAGGTGGAATCGTCAAACAGATACTGGTGCGTGATGGAGATCGCGTCAAGCTTGGTCAGGCTTTGGTACTGCTTGAAGATACCCGAAATAGTGCTGAGCTGAATATCTTGCGTGACCAACAGGATGCTTTGCTGGCGAAGGAGGCCAGGCTGGTGGCTGAGAAGACATTATCAACATCTATTACTTTCCCGCAGCATTTGCTACAACCATTGAGTAGCAAGCATCAGGAGCTGATTAATAAGGAAAGGGCGCAATTTTTATCCAAGCGAAAAATGCTGAATGACCAGATTGCACTTTTGCGCGCCGAACTGGGCCACTCTCGAGCCGAGTCTGCTGCTTATGAGGATCAGCTAAAAGCGATAGAAGAGAATATCAAATATCGGCATGAGCAACTTTCGATGCGCGAAGGATTGATGCAGAAGAATTTTGTTGGCAAGGCGGATGTGCTGAATTACCGGCAGTCCCTCACCGAAAAGCACGAACAGCTGGCAGCACAATCTGCCGAGCTTAATAATACCCGTTCACGTGTTGCCGAGCTTGAGCTGCGCGTGATTGATGTCAAGAATCGCTATATTCAGGATGCCGATGCAGATCTGAAGGATACTGGAAATCAGTTACGTGAGGTGCTGGAGCGGTTGCGTCCGGCGGAAGATGCCATGCATCGGCGTACCGTGACTGCGCCGATAGATGGTCAGGTGATTGCAATGAAGGTAACGACAGTGGGAGGCGTAGTCAGCCCGGGGCAGGTCATGATGGATATTGTGCCGGTGTCCGAAGATTTGGTGGTAGAAGTCAATGTGCGTAATCTGGATATTGATACCGTCTATCCTGGTCAGCCTGCTGAGGTGCAGTTGAATGCATACAATCAGCGCACGACCCCCATGGTGAAGGGAGAGGTTGTATATGTGGCCGGCGACGCGATTGAAGACCCGCAAACCCATCTGCTGACCTATCCGGCACACGTGCGCATAGACAAGGAAGCATTACAGAGCGTGCAGCACGTGAAGATTGAACCGGGCATGCCCGTGACGGCCTTTATCAAAACGCAGGAGCGCACCATGCTGGAATACTTGATATCACCTATTACCCAGCGTATGCGGCATACCTTCCGCGAAGAGTAGTGAGTAGTGCCGGAGAGTGTCTGCGCTTTAGGTGATGGTTTTTGCGTGTGTATATTCGTGGCTGATGCCTAACGGGATATACAACGGATGTGGGCTGAATTCAATATCCGTCAGACTTAAAAATCCCCGGCTGTCGGCGCGGAGATTGCCTCATCTCCCTGTTTGATGGTCATCTTGCCGCGAAACAGGCGGACATCCATTCGACTCAGAAATGACATACCGAGTAGCGCCTCGCCCTGCAGGCCTGGCGTGATCATGGCGGCAACATCATGTGCTTCCACCTCACCGATCTTGACGCTGCGCAGGCGCGTGACATAAGCCACGGCATCGCCATTGGCGGTGGTGGTGCGGGCGGCAACATGGCTGCTGAGGCCCAGGCGCTCGGCGGTGCGGCTTGAGATCGCAACTCCGGTGGCGCCGGTATCCACCAGTACATCTACCTTTTCGCCATTAATCAGCGCTGTTGCACGGTAATGACCATCCATGCCGCGTTGCAGGGTGACTTCGCCGCCCTGGCTGCCGGGATTCCTGTTCGGATTCATCCGGCCATCCACTACGTAATAAATTCCGGCGGCGGCTAGCAGCCAAGCCACGGCGGCTAGCCATGCTGTTTTACTCAAGATAAAGCTGGCTTAGAAGGGCAGATGCACATGCGGTGCTGCCGCCAGAATCACGCTACGGAAGGCGTTCTGGATGCGCAGCAGGGCGGCTTCATCGTCTGCTTCAAAGCGCAGCACAATCACGGGCGTTGTGTTAGAAGGCCGCATCAGGCCAAAGCCGTCCGGGTATTCCACGCGCAGGCCGTCGATGGTGATGACTTCGGTAGCGCCTGCAAATTCGGCGGTTTTTTGCAGCCCGGCGATCAGGGTATGCGGCTCGCCTTCATTCATGTGGATGTGCTGTTCTGGCGTACTCACGCTGTCTGGCAGAGCATTCAGTAGAGCAGATGGGTCAGCCGAGCGACTTAGAATTTCCAACAGGCGCGCGCCGCTGTATAGGCCATCATCAAAACCGAACCAGCGCTCCTTGAAGAACACATGGCCGCTCATTTCGCCAGCCAGGGCTGAGCTGGTTTCTTTCATCTTTGCCTTGACCAGCGAGTGGCCGGTTTTCCACATCAGCGGCAAGCCGCCGCGTGCCTTGATCCAAGGCGCGAGGTTGCGTGAGGATTTCACATCGTAAATGATGGTGGCGCCGGGTTCGCGCTGCAGTACATCTTCTGCAAACAGCAACAGCTGGCGATCAGGGTAGATGATCTTGCCATCCTTGGTCACCACGCCGAGGCGGTCACCGTCGCCATCAAACGCCAGACCGATTTCGGAGTTGCCTTTACCAAGAGCTGCAATCAGGTCCAGCAAGTTTTCTGGCACGGAAGGGTCTGGGTGATGGTTAGGGAAGTGACCATCAACCTCGCAGAACAGCTCTTCCACTTCGCAACCCAATGCACGGTAGAGCTTGCCCGCGTAGGCGCCTGGCACGCCATTGCCGCAATCGACGGCAATGCGCATGGGGCGGCTCAGCTTGATGTCCGAGGCAATGCGGTTGATGTAGTCATCGGCAATGTCGTAATCGCTGGCTTGGCCACTGCCGGTGGCAAAGTCTTGTTGCTCAATGCGGGTGCGCAAACGCTGGATGCTTTCGCCGGAAAGCGTTTCTTCGGCGATCACCATTTTCAGGCCATTGTAGTCAGGCGGATTGTGGCTACCCGTGACCATGACGCCACAGCCGGTCTTGAGCTGATGCGCGGCAAAATACACCATAGGCGTTGCCACTAGCCCCAGGCGTATCACATCAATGCCCGTACTCAGAATGCCGCGTGCCAAGGCTTCAGCGAGCTCAGGGCCGGAGAGGCGGCCATCGTAGCCGATGCAAATGGCTTTTTGGTGCAGTTTGGCGGCTTCGCTGCCAATGGCCTTTCCGATTTGTTCGACAATCTCGGGAGTCAATGTTTTACCGACAATACCGCGGATATCATAAGCCTTGAAAATCTCTTTGGGTGCAAGCATGCGACGTGCCCTTTGCTGAATGGAATTGCTCCTATTCTAAACGGGATTCCGATATCGCGGCTTGCCCAAATCAGGCAATACGCCGGGCAATAGTCCAGATGGATTAAGGCTGGAAAATTTTAACCATAAATATATAATGGTTATTATGGAATTCCCGACCTCACTTGTGCACAAATACAGCAAGGCTGCGCCGCGTTACACCTCGTATCCCACGGCCTTGCATTTTCATACCGGCTTTGACGCAACAGCCTGGCAGCATGAGCTCCAAGCCAGCCGCGACAGCGGGCGCGATATCTCGCTGTATGCGCATATCCCGTTTTGCGACACGCTTTGTTATTACTGCGGCTGCAATATGGTGGCCACGCGTGATTACAGCAAGGCCGAGCGCTACCTTGAGGTCTTATTGCAAGAGATGACCCTGGTGGCAGACAGTGCCTCAGCGGATCGGCTGGTGCGCCAGATGCATTGGGGTGGCGGCACACCTACTTATTTAAGGCCGGATGATCTGGTGAAGCTGCATCAGGCATTTGCCCGTCGTTTTCGCATCGCAGACGATGCCGAAATCGGCTGCGAAATGGATCCGCGTGAACTCACGCGTGCGCATGTGGATGCACTGGCCTCCTGCGGCTTCAACCGCCTGAGCCTGGGTGTGCAGGATCTGGATCCGCAGGTGCAGCAGGCCATCAACCGCATTCAGTCGCAGGATTTGATTGAGCAGGTGTACGGATGGATACGCGATGCCGGGATCAACAGCATCAATTTTGACCTGATCATCGGCTTGCCGCACCAGACCCCCGAGCGCTTTGCCCATACGCTGGACGCCGTGATCGCCATGGCGCCGGATCGACTGGCGGTCTTCAATTATGCGCATGTGCCCTGGATGAAAAAGCATCAGCGCCTGATTCCTGAGGCTGCATTGCCGACCCTGGATCAACGCCTGGAACTGTTGAGGATGACGCTGGATCGCCTGACGGCGGCAGGCTATGTGCACATCGGCATGGATCATTACGCCAAACCTGATGATGAGCTAGTGCGTGCCCAGCAGCAGGGTACGCTTTATCGCAACTTCCAGGGATATACCACGCACAAGGATTGCGACATTCTGGCCATGGGCGCCTCGGCGATTTCGCAAACGGAAAACGCCTACGCGCAAAATACTAAGGTGCTGTCGGAATATCGGGATGCGGTGATGGCAGGGCGACTGCCGATTGAACGTGGTTTGCACGTCACGTCGGAAGACCAGCTGCGCCGTGCCGCCATTACCCGGGTGATGTGTGATTTACGCCTGGATAAGCGTGCATTTTCAGCCGCGTGGAATATTCAGTTTGATGACTATTTTGCTGCGGCCTTGCCTCAAATCGAGGAGATGCAACAGGATGGTTTGCTGACATTGCAAAGCGATGAACTTCGCGTGACCGAGATCGGCCGTTTATTCCTGCGCAATATAGCCATGCTGTTTGATGGCAGGCAGATGGAGGCCAAACCCCTGAGTAGCGATCAGACTATTCAGGTTCAGCCACGGTATTCCAACAGTATCTGAACTGCCACCTCGGCATACAGGTAATTTTGATAGTCCCGCCGCGTTAAGCGTGGTCACTGGTCAACCAGCGACTACGCTTAACCTTGGTGATATGGGTCCTTATTCCGCTTCTTCTATCCAGGCCAGCTGGATGGCTTCCAGTATCTTTTCGCCGCATTTTTCCGGCGCATCGTCAAACTCCTCCAGATCCAGCACCCATTGATACAGGTCGGTAAAACGGATGGTCTTGGGGGCGATATCCGGATGTGCGTCATACAGCGCTTCAGCGATGCGCAGGCTGTCAGTCCATTTCATGTGTTTTCCTTGGGTAAGAGTGAATATCAAAAACTTTTGGCACGTTCGTACTGCAACGGCCAGGGATGATCTGCCCGTAATTCGCGCGCGGCATGCAGCGGCCAGTGCGGGTCGCTCAGCAGGGTGCGCGCCATGAAAATAACATCGGCCTGGTGCGTGGCAAGGATATGTTCGGCCTGCGTCGATGTGGTGATCATGCCCACTGCACCACTGGCAATCCCGGCTTCATTGCGGATGCGGCTGGCAAATTCTGTCTGATAGCCAGGCCCAGTGGGAATCACGGCATCATAAATCAGGCCGCCGCTGGAGCAGTCAATCAGGTCAATGCCGATCTCCTTGAGCCAGCGTGCGAATTGCACGGACTGGGCGATATCCCAGCCGCCTTCTATCCAGTCGCTGGCGGAAATGCGCACGAACACAGGTTTGTCCTGCGGCCAGAAGTCGCGCAGGCGCTTCGCAATTTCCAATGGCAGGCGGCAACGGTTTTCCAGTGAGCCGCCGTATTCATCGTCACGCTGATTGGCAAGCGGTGACAAAAACTCATGCAGCAGGTAGCCGTGCGCGCAATGCAGCTCAATCACGTCAAAGCTTGCTGCCAGCGCTCGTTCAGCCGCTGCCAAAAAGGCATCGGAAATGCGGGCGATGCCTGCTTTATCCAGTGCTTGCGGAGTTGCATGCTGCGGGCTGAATGGTATCGCGGAAGGTGCGACGGTGTTCCAGCCGCCCTGATCGACAGGAATGCCGGTACTGCCTTCCCAAGGTCGGGTCGACGATGCTTTGCGTCCGGCATGCGCCAGCTGAATGGCGGCAGCGGCGCCTTGTCCATGAATGAAATCCACGATGCGGTGCAAGGCATCGCGCTGGGCATCATTCCACAAGCCCAGGCACTGTGGCGTGATGCGGCCTTCTGGCAGCACGCCGGTGGCTTCCACCATCACCAGCCCGGCACCGCCGCGGGCAAAGCTGCCCAGATGCACCAGATGCCAGTCATTCGGCATGCCCTCAATGGCGGAGTACTGGCACATGGGCGATACAAAAATGCGATTGCTGATGGTCAACTCGCGCAGCGTAATCGGGGTAAAAAGATGGGCCATGACGGGGCTCGCTTCCTAGGCAGTAAAAATGGGGATGTCGGCAATCTTTGGACGCCATTCTGCCGGGCCAGTTTCATGCACCGAATGGCCCTGGCTATCGACGGCCACGGTGACCGGCATGTTTTCCACGGTGAATTCATATACCGCTTCCATTCCCAAGTCGGCAAACGCCACCACACGTGCCGCTTTGATGGCTTGCGAAATCAGAAAGGCCGCACCGCCTATCGCAATCAGATACACCGATTGATAGCGGCGTATGGACTCAACCGTGGCTTCACCGCGCTCGGCTTTGCCTATCATTCCCAGTAACCCGGCTTGACCCAGCATGGTGTCGGTGAAGCGATCCATGCGGGTGGCGGTGGTCGGGCCTGCAGGGCCGATAACCTCGTCGCGCACCGGATCTACGGGGCCGACGTAATAAATGAAGCGATTATGAAAATCGAGGCCATCCGGCAAAGGTTGACCCGAGGCCAGCAGGTCAGCAATGCGTTTATGGGCTGCATCGCGGCCGGTCAGCAATTTGCCGCTCAGTAGCAGCTGTTCGCCAGGCTGCCATTGCAGGATGTCGGCTTTGGTCAGGCTGTCCAGGTTGACCTGCCGCATGGGCGTGCCTGATTCCTGCGCAATCTGCGGCCAGTCTTGCAGGCGTGGCACTGGCAACACGGCCGGGCCGCTGCCATCCAGCGTGAAATGAATATGACGCGTGGCCGCACAGTTGGGGATCATGGCGACCGGGAGCGAGGTGGCGTGTGTGGCGGTTTGCAGGATTTTGACATCCAATACCGTGGTCAGCCCGCCCAGGCCTTGGGCGCCAATGCCGAGGCGATTCACTTTTTCATAAAGCTCCAGTCGCAGCTCTTCGGCGCGGTCTGCCGGGCCGCGCTCGCGCAACTGCTGAATATCTATCGGCGCAAACAGCGATTGTTTGGCCAGCAGCACGGCTTTTTCCGCGGTACCGCCTATGCCTATGCCCAACACGCCCGGTGGGCACCAGCCTGCGCCCATGGTAGGGACCGTGCGCAGGACCCAGTCGACGATATTGTCCGAAGGCTCCAGCATGGCGAGCTTGGCCTTGTTTTCAGAGCCGCCGCCCTTGGC
The DNA here is from genome assembly GCF_020523625.1 of Methylovorus menthalis. Classification (GTDB taxonomy): domain Bacteria; phylum Pseudomonadota; class Gammaproteobacteria; order Burkholderiales; family Methylophilaceae; genus Methylovorus; species Methylovorus menthalis. The sequence goes on along the minus strand of NZ_JAJAQH010000006.1, from coordinate 1,566,265 downwards.
GGAAATATTGATCTCCACCTTGTCGCCGGGCACCAGTTCCACATGCACCACGGCAGGCGTGTTATCCCGTGTGTTCAGGCGCTTGCCTGCGGGGTCGGAGACGATGGAGGCGCGCAAGCGGTTATCCGGATCGCCATACGCCAGGCGCACGCCTTCATTGACCATCTCTTGCAGGCTCAGCTTGGCATTCCATTGCACCTGCATGCCAACCTGGATAAAGGCCACCACGATGCCGGTATCCTGGCACAGCGGGCGTTGCCCCTGCGCGCACAGGTAGGAGTTGATGAGGATTTGCCCCATGGCATCGCGTGCGGCGGGCGCGGGCTCGCGTTGCCATGCCTTATGCAGCGCCTGCAAAAAATCAGGGGAGTGGTAGCAGGCAATGTATTGCAGGGATTGGTAAATGCTTTGTATGAAGTCGTCTTGCCGAATCGTGGTCATGGAAGCGCCCGGGGGGATAAATGCAGGGCCATTATAGCGCTCAACCCGTATGCCTCAAAAAAAGACCGCCGTGCGGCCTAATCCATGCACGGCGGGTGAAGAGACCTATGAGATATACATTCGGAGATTGCTATTAACTGTAACGCAAGGCGCGTGCCAACTATTTATTCTTTTATAATCAGTCGCTTGATTTTTTAGTATAGTTCACTGGTGGTTGTAATCAGCCACATGGCTGTACATAGCCACCACCGATGCACTCCGCAATGAGTGAAGCGTATTCATTCTTTAAGTGGCTGATCATGTTAAAATTCTGCCTATTTACTTTTTAAGCCCTTGGAAAATTGAACATGTTTAGCACGGCAAAAACCCTGAACGTCGCAGATCCTGAACTTTGGCAGCATATTGAAGCCGAGCGTCAGCGCCAGGATGAGCATATTGAACTGATCGCCTCTGAAAACTACACCAGCCCTGCCGTCATGCAGGCGCAAGGTTCACAGCTGACCAACAAGTATGCTGAAGGTTATCCAGGCAAGCGTTTTTATGGTGGCTGTGAGTTTGTCGACCAGGTAGAGCAACTGGCGATTGACCGTGTGAAGCAACTGTTCGGTGCTGAATATGCCAACGTGCAGCCGCACTCCGGCTCTCAGGCCAATCAGGCGGTGTATTTCTCCATTCTCAAGCCAGGCGATACCGTCATGGGCATGAACCTCGGTCACGGTGGTCACCTGACCCACGGTTCCCCTGCCAACTTGTCCGGCAAGCTGTTCAACATCGTGCCTTACGGCCTGAACGACAAGGAAGAAATCGATTACGACGAGATGGAGCGCATTGCCATCGAGTGCAAGCCCAAGCTGCTGATTGGTGGCGCTTCTGCCTATGCCCTGCGCTTTGACTGGGCACGCATGGCCGAGATCGCCAAAAAGGTGGGTGCTTATTTCATGGTCGATATGGCGCATTACTCCGGCCTGATCGCCGCGGGTGTTTACCCTAACCCGGTACCCCATGCGGATTTTGTGACCTCCACCACCCACAAGACCCTGCGTGGTCCACGTGGCGGCATCATTCTCGCCAAGGCCGAGTTTGAAAAGTCCCTGAATTCCAATGTGTTCCCATCCCTGCAAGGCGGCCCGCTGATGCACGTGATCGCAGGCAAGGCCACGGCTTTCCTCGAAGCACTGCAACCGGATTTCAAGGTTTATCAGGAACAAGTGCTGAAGAATGCGAGCATCATGGCGCAAACCCTGGCAGAGCGCGGCCTACGCATTATCTCCGGCCGCACCGAGTCGCATGTGTTCCTTGTGGACCTGCGTCCCAAGAACCTGACCGGCAAGGCGGCTGATGCTTATCTCGGCCAAGCCCACATCACCGTGAACAAGAATGCGATCCCGAATGACCCGGAAAGCCCGTTTGTTACCTCCGGCATACGTATCGGTTCGCCAGCGATTACCACGCGCGGCTTCAAGGAAGAAGAAGCCCGTCTGGTGGCCAACCTGATTGCCGATGTGCTGGACAACCCGACCGATGAAGCCGTGATTGCTGCGACCAAGGCCAAGGTACACGCCTTGACCAGCCGCTTCCCGGTATACGGCGCGTAATTCCCGCCCATCACCATCGCGACACATGAAAGGGGACATGTGAAACATCAGGCTGGCGTGTCCATATCCATGGAAGAGGGTAAACCTCGTTCATGGGCAGAAGGTCTGCTGCCTGGGTTTCATCCCTTTCACCGCGTTGCATTTAACTTGCCTGGTCAACTCTCATGAAGTGTCCTTTTTGCGGTACCGATGACACCCAGGTCATTGATTCCCGGGTGAATGAAGAAGGCAACTCCATCCGTCGCCGTCGCCGTTGTGCAGCCTGCGACAAGCGTTTTACCACCTACGAAACCGCCGAGCTGCATCTGCCGCAAGTGGTCAAGCAGAACGGCAATCGCGAGGAATTCAATCGCGACAAGCTGCGGCTTTCTTTTACCCGTGCCTTGCACAAGCGCCCCGTACCCACCGAATATGTAGACCGCGCCATCGAGCACATCGTGCAAAAGCTGCTGGCCAAGGGCGAGCGCGAAATCATGGCGCGCGATCTCGGCGAGAGCGTGATGCAGGAGCTGCGCCTGATGGACAAGGTGGCCTATGTGCGCTTTGCTTCGGTATATCGCAGTTTCCAGGATGTCGACGATTTCAGCGATGTGATCCGCGATCTGGATAAACCTCACCGTCGCCTGACGGACCCTGCCGGAGAATAAGCTCGTGTTCAGCGCGCTGGATCATCAGATGATGGCGCGAGCCCTGCGGCTGGCTGAGCAGGGCCTCTACACCACCACTCCGAATCCCCGTGTAGGCTGCGTGATCGTCAAAAACGGTCAGATTGTCGGCGAAGGTGCGCACCTGAAAGCAGGCGAGCCCCATGCCGAGGTGCACGCCCTGCGCCAGGCAGGCGATCTCGCGCAAGGCGCCGATGCTTATGTCACGCTTGAACCCTGCAGCCACCATGGACGTACACCGCCCTGCGCTGACGCCTTGATCAAGGCCGGTGTGAAGCGCGTGGTCGCCGCCATGCAGGACCCTAACCCCCAAGTCGCAGGAAGCGGATTGCAGCGCTTGCAAGCGCAAGGGATTGCCGTGCAGTCCGGCTTGCTGGAAGCGCAGGCGCGCAGCCTGAATGCCGGATTCATTTCGCGCATGACGCGCCGCCGTCCGTTTGTGCGCAGCAAGATCGCCGCCAGCCTGGATGGTGCCACTGCGCTGCAAAATGGCATCAGCCAATGGATTACCGGCCCTGAGGCACGCAAAGACGTGCAGCACTGGCGCGCCCAATCCTGCGTCATGCTCACCGGCATAGGCACCGTGCTGGCCGATGACCCGCAACTGAGCGTGCGAGATGAGGCCGGAGAACTGCAAGGCCGCCAGCCGCTACGCGTGATTGTGGATAGCCATCTGCAGATTTCGCCGCAAGCGCGCATGCTGCAAGGCGGCAATGCCCTCATCGTCTACGGCAGTGCCAGCGCGGATCGTATCGCGGCCCTGTGCCAGCATGGGGTAGAGTTGATGCACTTGCCGGACCATCAATCGCGCGTCAGTCTCGATAGCTTGCTGGAACTCCTGGCGAGCCGTGGCATCAATGATGTGATGGTGGAAGCCGGCGCAACGCTGAATGGTGCCCTGCTGGATGCAGGTCTCATTGATCAATTGATTTTGTACTATGCCCCCAAGCTGCTGGGCGCCAATGCACGTGGCATGTTTGGCCTGCCTACGCTGCAGAGCATGGCAGCGCGCATTGATCTGGATATTACCGACATGCGGCAGTTTGGCCGTGACATCCGCTTGCTGGCAACCCCGCACCAGCCACAGCCTTAAATCACCAATGTCCGCCACACGGACACCTCACTACGGGAGAAGCAGCACGTGCTCGTCGATACCCATTGCCATCTTGATGCGCCAGAGTTTGATGCCGACAGGGCGGACATCGCCGTGCGTGCGCATGATGCTGGGGTGGCGCGTATCGTCGTACCCGCGGTGGAGGCGGCGAATTTTTCTGTGGTTGAAGCCTTGGCCGCTGAGTTTTCCTGGTGTCGCTACGCGCTGGGCATACACCCGCTCTTTGTTGGCCGCGCCAAAGAACAGGATATTGAGGTGCTGAAAGAGCAGCTGGAGCAACGCCTGCCCGTGGCAATAGGCGAAATCGGCCTCGATCTCTTCATCCCCAACCCGGATATCGAACGCCAGCAGGCTTTTTTCGTGGCACAGCTCAAACTGGCGCGTGACTTTGATCTGCCCGTCATCCTGCATGTACGCAAATCCAGCGATCTGATCCTGAAACACCTGCGCCGCATTGGCGTGAAGGGCGGGATTGCTCATGCCTTTAATGGCAGTTTTCAACAAGCAGAGCGTTTCATGGAGATGGGATTAAAGCTGGGCTTTGGCGGGGCCATGACCTATGATCGCGCCCTGCATATTCGCGAGCTGGCTCGGCAATTGCCGCTGGAAGCCATCGTGCTGGAAACCGATGCCCCGGATATTGCACCCGAATGGCTGGGGCATCGTGGCCGTAACAGCCCGCACGAGCTGCCGGCGATTGCCAGCGTGTTGGCTGATTTGCGTAGCCTGCCGCTGGCCGAAGTCATTGCTGCAACAGGTAAAAATGCCCTCGTAGCCTTGCCTGCCATTGCCTAGTTATGCACATCACCTCATGTGCTACATTAACTTCAAGCAAAAAACCTTAACAATCCAAAGACATAAAATAAGTCATTGTTTTTAAATGGTTATTTTTCAGTCTATTTTTTGGGCGTTTTGAAAAATCCCTTACGCCAGCCGTAGTTACAGTTTTAAGTCACAGATGTTCACAGTTTTATCCACAGAAATTGTGGATGAGTTGGCCAGTGTTTAAAATCCATAGGGGTTATTGCTTTGCCCCGGGTTGAGTTGTGCATCCGCTTCTGGCAAATAGGCAAACATCCATTCCGTATAGAGCTTCTTTTTTTCAAAGCTTTCGTAGAGCGGTGGAAAGTTACGTTGCTTGAATGGTTTGCCTGGGGCGAGGCTATACACGCCCATGATGCCGCCACTGGGAGCTTCGAGCACGCCCCAGTTGACGATGCCCGTCAATGGGTCAGCATACAATTGCCGCAGATAGCGCTGAGGTTGTGGAAAACGGTCATCTCTAAGCAGGGCTTCCAGCGTGCGCGGATACTGTTTAACTAGGCCGGGCGAGCGCTGGTAATAATTGCCTATGGCCTCACGTATCTTGTCCCCTACCTTGAGGAGCTCTTGTTCTCGTTCTCGCTGACGCAGGTTGCTCCAGGTATTGCCCGCTTGTGCCAGTACCAGCCCCGCTATCATGATCACCAGTAACAGGCCTAGAAACGTATAGCCTGACTGCTTGTCGTTACCAGTCAGCATAGGCGCTCCCATCTTCGGCAATATCGGTTGAACCGCTATGAATATCGTAGATCAGCCCTTTGGTTTCCGAGTCTACAGGGGCAACCACAGTCCAGGTTTGTGCGCTTTTGGTGATGGGGTCCTCAGGGATACTGCGCAGGTATTTTCCTTGTACCAAGTCTTCCAGTGTGTCCGGATAAGCGGCGTTATCAGCGTAGTACTTGTCGATGGCCTCGCGCATGGTGATCAGGTCATGCTTGAGCGAGGTTTCCTGTGCGCGGACGATTGTGTCGAAATAACGTGGCGCCACCAGGCTGAGCAGGGTAGCGATGATGGCTAGCACTACTAATACTTCAATTAGCGTAAAGCCTTTGGATTTATCCATTATTACCACTCCCGATAGGGCCGCTTATCCAGCCCTTTTTCGCGTGAAAGGGAGTAGATGTCATACACATCATCACCTGGCTCTGGCTCATCAAATGAGCTGGCATAACTGCGTTTTCCCCAGGTCGCTTCAGCATTTTCTTCGCTCGCCGGGGCAAACGGATCACGCGGGATGCTACGCAGAAAGTAGAGCTTGCGCTTTTTTGGATCACGCTGATTTTCCACGCCTTTCACAAGAATCTGCAAATTAGGTGGGTAGCCAGATTGTTCCGGACTCTTCTTGATAAGGCCGTCATCGCCTGCTTTCTTGTAAGCATCCAGTGCATCGCGAATCTGCCATAGCGCGCGCCGCAACTCTTGCTCCTTGCTGCGCTTGATGGTCATTTGCACCATGGGCGCAGCCGATGTCAGGATGAGTGCTAGCAATACCAGCGTCACGACCAGTTCAATCAGGGTGAAGCCGCGCAGGCGTTGCATCTTCATGGTTGGCTCAGGGTGTCGTTGACGTTGGTGGTGCGCTGATTTGGTCAACTGGCTTCATCACCGAGTCAGCAAACGCCTTGTCATCTCGGGCACGTGCCGCTTGCACTTCCTGCGGCGTTACTGCGGCAGCTTGAGGCTGTGGCAAGGACTCCGGCACAGATCGCGCACCCTTGTTCATGCTTCGATCCACCCCCGCCGGAAAAGCGGTATAAAGGGCTTCAGCCGGGGTGATATTGCTGACAATGCGGGGCGTGATGAGCAAGGCGATCTCTTTCTTGCTGCGGTCTGTGTTGCGGTCGGTAAACAGTTTGCCTATTAGCGGCAGATTCGCCAGCCCCGGGACGCGGTTGGCGATTTTCTGTTCATCGTCACGCAACAGGCCCGCCAATACCTGTGTTTCGCCGTTTTTGAGGCGAAGCATAGTATTGGCGTTGCGCGTGCCTATGGTATAGGTCACGGTGCCTGAACTGGAGGTGATCTTGTCGGTCTGGTTGCTGACCTCCAATCCCACCTTGATGGAAACCTCGTCATTGAGCAGGATGGTGGGCTCCACATCCAGTTTGATGCCCACTTCGATATAGCTTACGGATTGGGAAACAAAGCCGGTGGAGTTGGCGATGCTGGTCAGCACCGGAATGCGGTCGCCGACATGAATTTTGGCTTTTTCGCGGTTTTTGACGCGGATGCGCGGATTGGCCAGCAGGTTGGTATCGGTATCCTGCTGCAATAGATTGAGTGCCAGTACCGGGTCGCTGATGCTGAATACCCCAAGGTCCGAGTTGAAGTTCTTGAGCTCGCTTACCGTCAGTTTTCCTGGGCTCAATGTCGTGGTGCCATTCACTGTATCGCGGCCCTGCACGCCCACACTGACCGAGCTCGGGTAACGTATACCGATGGCTTCCAGGCTGCGGCGGTTGATCTCCAGCACTTCCACTTCCAGCACCACTTCCGGCTCCGCCATATCCTGCGAGGTGATGAGTTTTTCCGCGGTGCGGATGGCTTCGGGCGTATCGCGCATAACCAGCGTATTCAGCTTTTCGTCGATATACACATCCTTGGTCTTCACCACGGTCTTGATCATGTTCATCGCTTTCTTGGCTTCGGTGTTGCCAAGGTAGAAGCTGCGCACATACAGTTCCTGATATTCCTGACTACGGCTGAGTGGGTAAATCATCAGGGTGTTTTCGTTCAGGACTTTTTTTGCCAGCTGGTTGCTGATGAGGATGACCTCGATGGCATCTTCGATGGGGGTATTCCGCAGGAAGAGGCTGGTGCGCTGGTCATTCGGCATGTCATGGTCATAGGTGAAGTTGATGCCCGCGGCCTTGGAAATAAACTCAAATACGGACTTGATCGGCACGTCCTTGAATTCCAGGGTAATCGGCTGCTTGAAAGCAGATTTGATCAGTGGCGGGTTGGCAATCTTGTCGATGCGTCTTTGCTCAATCAGTTCAAACAAGGCGCGGGCAGCTGAGTTGCCGCTTTCTTCAGCTAATACTGCGCGGGCAATATTCTGCGCACCCTCACTATCTCCGCCGACAAACAGGGCTTGCGCCCGTTCTATCATGGCTTGATGGCGACTGGCGCTGGTGAGTTGGCGTAAGCCGTCCAGTGCGCGCTGGTTTTGTTCATCCAATGCCAATACGCGCCGGTAGGCGATTTCTGCCTCGCTAATGCGGCCTTGTTGTTTGCGCTGGTCAGCTTCTTTAAGCAGCAATGTCAATTGCATATCCTGCTGTTGTTTCAGATAAGCGCGATATTGCGGATTATCGGGAAAGGTACGCACCAGCTCGCGCAAACGGGCAATGCCACCTTCAATGTCGCCCGCATTGACCAGGGAGCGTGCTTCCTGAAATTCAGCATTGCCTTGTTGCAGCTTTTTTTCCTGTGCAGAACAGGCAGCCAGCCCCAGCATCAATGCAACGACAATAGCGCGGTAAGGGCGGGGCATACTCAATTGATATCTCCAATCATCATGGGAACTTCAGTATTCAGGGGGCGGTAACTCATGATCATGCGTGGCGGGTCTATGCGTTTTACTCGCCATTGGCCAATCACATCACCTTCGCGAACCGTGTAGTTCAGGTTTCCTTCACTGATGAATATGATCAGCTTGCCGTTATCGACCAGCTTGCCTGCATACGTAAATGGCAGGGCTGGTGTCTGCGGAATCACCGCCGCTTCTTGTGGCTGAGAGGCTTGCTGCATTGAGGGCACGTCCAAGCCGAACAAGTTGCCAACAGGTTCATCGGAGATACGCCCTGCAAGTCTGCTGATATCAATATCGGTATCCTGACTGGTGTCGTCGGCCCGCGAGCCAGAGGCGAATAACTGCTCTCCCAGTTTGCTGGGAGCAGGTTTATGGCTATAGGCTCTGGGCGTTATGTTTGCGACCTCTGGTTCTGGCTCAGTGAATGAGGTCCATAGGGTCGCCCCTATCGTTAAAGCAAGCGCAATCCATATCCCATAGCGCGATAAAGGCTTGCGTTCACTCATGGCTGGCCTCTACGCAGAAAAACGGTAAACCGCAGCCGGGCTTCCAGGGCTTCCGCGTGGATGTCTTGCCGCTTGAGAGTAATTTCGTTGAGCGCCGCCGACGGTATACGTTGCAATACCTGGTTAGCAAACATGCGAATCTCGACATAACTACCGCGCACGGGCAGGCTGATCTGGTAGCGGGTAAATGCGGCTGCCGGGCTACGTACCAGTGCATAGTCGGCTTTCTCGGGGGTGAGGCCATGCTCGCTGGCCGTTGTCAGCATGACACCCAAGAGGCGCGTTGCCTCATTTTCTGTGGGCAGAAAGCCATAAAAGGTATTGAGTGTTGCTTGCGGTGAGCGATCAGCAAAGCGGCCTTGATGTTGCGGCATGGACTCGCGCAGCACGACGAGCTCCTGCTCACGCTGCTCTATATGTGCTTTACCCGGCAATAGCCAGAAGAGGAGCAGCACGCCGCTGAGTAATAGCAAGGCCAGCCCCAGCATGCCCTGCCAGCCTAGCTGGCGTGCATGGTAATGCAGCCATGTCATGATGGCCTGCTGGTTTACTGAACCCATGCAGCCTCCACAACAAAATGTACGGACATGGCGCTGCCCTCCGACTGTTCATGCGTCAGCAAAAATACATCCTGCAGGACAGGCTGAATCGCCAGTTTTTGTACATACGCCAGCATCACATTGATATCCTTGGCCTCACCTGTGATGCGTAATTTGCGTTGCCTGGCATTGGGCTCAATGGCGAGCAGCTTGACCTCGGAGGTATTCAGGCTTTCCAGGGTTTTGAACAGCGGCTGCCATGGTAGGGCCAACTCGGCCATCACGGTTTTGACGGCAGCGATTTCATCACGTTTGGCGGCATTTTCCTTGCCGCTCAGATTCAGCGTTGACCTGGCGGTGTGGGGTTGCTGTAGTTGCTGCATGTCCTGTTCCAGCTTTTGCTGACGCTCACTCAGTTGCTGCAGAGCAATGAGGCTCGTCACAGCAACTGCCCCGCCGATTAACAACAGCATGCGGCTCAGTGAGGCCTGAGGATAAACCGTGCGTCCATGATTGAGTGCCAGAGTTTTCATGAAGCGACCTTTGCTAGGTCAGGTTGACGTAGAAACGGAATTTCACGGCTAAGCTGATGCAATTTTCGTCCTGTGATATTCAGCCTTGGCATGCCAGGCTCGGCGTTATACACCACCAGTGGCCAGTGATCGCTTTCGAGCCCGGAGATAATGGCGTCGCGCTGGATCAAGGCGGGCAAGGCATCAATACTCGCGGCGTGGCATTGCAGGCTGCGCCAGTCATTGTTTTGCTGAAGTAGCACAGCCAGTCTTCCCTGTTCAAGCACGGCTAGACAGAGACTTTTTTCAGCCTGTTGGCTTTTGGTCTGTTTGCCTAACTGGCGTCGTGTTTCGTTGATGGCCTGCATCATGAGCGGATGTATGTTTTGTAAATGCATGCCTGCCTCTGCAAAGCAGAGACGCAAGGCTTGTAGCAGATCGGGCTCCACGCCACTGGCCATAGATGGTTTGCCATACCCCGCTGCGCTGGTGCGGATGTCCCATTGCCGAGCTGGTTCGCCATAAGCTTGCGTAAAGCAGTGCCTTACAAATGCACGCTGCTCATCCGGCTTGCTCAGGCTGGTATTCCATGGGATCAGCACATAGCGCACAAAGTGATTCGAAAGGATCACGCGCGGCTGGCAACCTTGCCATTGGGCATCACGCATCGTGACCGCCAGTTGATGCAGTGCAGCTTGCCATGGGGTAGGGGGCACGCCGTTCACCATACCAGGGGTATTCGACTCACTATGGACGGATGACTGCCGGACAACGGCGATGACATCTTCGTAAACCACTCGCGTTTTTCGCCAGCCGCTCAGGCGCGTCAGCACCAGCTGGTGCGGCTGTACCAGCACGCGCAATTCGTCGCGCCAGATGTCGCCGATGATTGGCAGGCGCGAGGCGAGGCCAGAGGAGAAGCCAGTGGGAAGGCTAGACCAGCGAGGTGACACGGTTGATCTCCAGTAGGGTGGTTTCGCCACGCCGCACCATATCCAGCGCGGCTTCGCGCATGGTGCGGGTGCCGTTGATGCGGGCGGCTTCTTTTACCTTGCGCACGGGTTCGCGGGTGACGATGAGTTCGCGGATCAAATCATTGAACACCAGCAATTCGGCCACCGCCTTGCGACCCTTGTAGCCGGTGCCGTGGCAATGGCCACAGCCTTGACCAGTACGGAAGTGGAATTCGGGCAACATCTCTGCTGTCACGCCGGATTTGGCCAGTAGCTCGTCGTCCGGGGTGTCATCCACCGCACAGTGTGGGCAGATGATGCGTACCAGCCGCTGCGCCATGATGCCGTTGATGGCGGACACAAAGCTGTAGGGGTCGACGTTCATATTGGTAAAGCGGCCGATCACGTCAAATACATTGTTGGCGTGCACCGTGGTCAGCACCAGGTGGCCGGTGAGGGCAGACTGCACAGCAATCTGCGCGGTTTCGGAATCGCGGATTTCGCCCACCATGATCTTGTCCGGGTCGTGCCGCAAAATGCTGCGCAGGCCACGGGCAAAGGTCAGGCCTTTTTTCTCGTTGACGGGGATCTGCAGCACACCCGGCAACTGGTATTCCACCGGGTCTTCAATGGTGACGATCTTGTCCTGGCCGTTATTGATTTCGGAGATGATGCCGTACAGCGTGGTGGTCTTGCCCGAGCCAGTAGGGCCCGTGACCAGCAGCATGCCATAGGGCTCCTCCGCCAGCAGGCGGAAGCGGGCCATGATGGATTCTTCAAAGCCCAGCACTTCCATGCTGAGCCCCTTGGCCTGATCGGTCACCGCCTTGCGGTCCAGAATCCGCAACACGGCGTCTTCGCCAAACACACTGGGCATGATGGAGACGCGCAAATCCACCTCGCGTCCCATCGCCATCACCTTGAAGCGGCCATCCTGCGGCACGCGCCGCTCGGCAATATCCAGCTCGGACATGACCTTGATGCGCGAAATCGCTTGCTCGGCCTGCGTCAACCCCTGCACGCTGCCCACCATGTTCAGCACACCGTCAATGCGGTATTTGATGGTGAGGCCGTGCGGGTCGGTTTCCATGTGGATATCGCTGGCACCGGCTTTGAGGGCGTCATACAGCGTCGAGCGCACCAGCTTGACCACCGGGCTGGTGTCTTCAGAAATGGAGCGCAGCGAAATATCTTCAATACCGCTGTTGCCGCTTTCAGCATCGCCATGCTCCGGCAAAATGCCATCCATGGCACGCATGCTTTCTTCAAAGCGGGCGAGGTAGGCAGCAAAATCCTTGCGGTGCGCCAGCGCCCAGCGGGCAGGCTCCGCCAGGCGCAGCTCCATGCGACCATGCAGATAAGGGTCCAGCGGGTTGGCGCAGACCATATGCAGCTGGCCATCATCATCGCGCAGGGCAATGCATTCCTGCTTGCTGGCTTCGGCATACGGCAGCAGCGCAAAATCCGGTGTCAGCGCATGCAGCTCGGCCATGGGCAACACGGGGTAGTGCAGCAAGGCGCCCAGTGCCTGGGCAAAGCTATCGGCATCCAGCGTGGAAAGTTCTTCCAGCACATCCAGCACATGGCGCTGACTTTGGCTGGCGAGCTGGCGCGCCTGCTCCACTTGGGTCAGCGTGAGAGGTGTCAGCGTGAGCGTGGCAGGCGGGCTCATGGTGTCGTTGGCTGTGCTTTCCGTGGCAAGCTGATCGAGCACGGGCGATAAGATGGCGTCCATAGGTTGATTCATTGAATATTCCCCGCCAGTTCAAAAATCGGCATATACATCAGCACCACCACCACGCCGATCACCAGGCCGATCACCACCATCAAGAGTGGTTCCAGCAAGCGGGTGAACCAGTCGACGGCACGGGCGATTTCCTCGTCATAAAACACGCCTATGCGCTCCATCATCTCGCCCATACGGCCGGTGCGCTCACCCACGCGCAGCATGCGGATGGCGATGGATGTTGTCATGCCATGTTCTTCCATGGCGCTGGAGAGCGGCTTGCCTTCGCGGATGTCGCGCTCGACCAATGCCAGGCTGTTACGTAGCGCCGGTTGCAACAGTGAAGACACCATCTGCATGGCGGTGACTAGCGGAATGCCGCCGCGCAGCAGCATGCCCAGCGTGCGGTAAAAACGCGCCAACTGATAAATGCGCATGGTTTCACCCAGCGCGGGGATCTTCCACACCTGATTCATGATGGCCGCCCGCACGGATTGGCGGCTCAGCACATAGGCCAGCACGCTGACCATGGCAATAAAGCCGAGAAATACCTCCTGGCCGTGCTCTTGCAGCAAACGGCCCCAGGCCAGCAATACTTGCGACATCCACGGCAGGTCATTGCCTGCGCTCTCGTAAATCGTGCTGAACTTGGGCACCACATACCCCAGCAAAAACAGCATCACCAGCCCGCCGACAATAATTAGCAGCACCGGGTAAATGGAGGCGGTGACGATCTTCTTGCGCACGGCATCCAGCTGGCCCTGATACGTCACATGACGACCCAGTGCCTGCACCATGTCGCCCGTGCGTTCGCTACTTCGGATCAGCGCCACATACAGCGCGGGGAATACTTGCGGAAAGCGCTCCAGCGCGCTCGATAGCGGCAGGCCTTCATACAACGCTGCCATTACCTGGGTGAGGATGGTTTTGGATTCGGCATTGGCTTCTTTTTCCGCCAGCGCCTCTATCGCCTCCACCAGGCTCAAACCTGAGTCCAGCAGCGACAACAGCTCCTGGCTGAACAGCATCAGGTTGAATTTCTGCTTGCTAAAGCCCCGCGCCACGGCCAGCTTGCCCTGCGCTTTGGTCGCCAGCACGCTATAGCCCTGTGCCTCGGCCTGCAGCTGTGCCTGCAAGGCATCGCCAGCATCCAGCACCAGCGATTGAATCTGCTGGCCGCGAGCCACTTTCAGTTCAAATTTCATACAGCGCCTGCACCATTAATCGAGCGACATGGCATGCCATATCTACCAGTTCACCACATCGGCAAACTCATCTTTGCCACCCGCCTGGCCATCCTTGCCAAACGACCACAGGTCATACTCGCCATGCTCGCCCGGGTATTTATATTGATACGCCTTGCCCCAGGGGTCATTCGGCACGGTTTTCTGCAGATAGGGCCCTTGCCAGTTCGGCTCATCCGAAGGCGCGCCATTCAGTGCCGCCAGCCCTTGCTCTGTCGTCGGGTAATGCCCGGTATCCAGCCGATATTGATCCAGCGCCTTGCCCAGGGCGTCTATCTGCGCCTTGGCGGTTTTTACTTCCGATTTGCCAATCTGGGCGAAGTATTTCGGCCCGACATAGCCTGCCAGCAAACCGATAATGACCATGACGACGAGGAGTTCGAGCAGGGTGAAGCCGCGTGCACGCTGGGTGACTTGCGCTGTGTGACGGATAGGCAAAGACCTGGAAAGGCAAAGTAAAGGGGTATGCAGCATGGCAATCAGCTTTCAATTAACAGTTCAAGGGGTGTCAACATGGCCGCCAGCTGGCACAAATCCAGGCAGGCTCAGCTCCATGAATGGGGGCATGGTCTGGCGCAATCGAATCGCGCCAGCCTTCGCCTCAAGCGGTTCGGCAGGGCAGGTCGACTTGATATAAAACAGGCTTGAGACAGCGCTTATTTTTTTGCTTTGCCGGGCTGCCGTCAGATAGGTGGTAAACGTTACCCAATTGCTGTCGACGGCGGCTGACTGTTCGGCGAGGCTGGGTACCTTGCCGGAATCAACATCGGCAAGTCCGACAATCGCCGGGGTTGGATGGGGCGCCAAGGCAGGCAACGCCAGGTATCCGCTAGCAGCGTCTTCATGCTTACCGCGATACTGTACCGAACTGAAGCTGCGGCTTGCCCGGTAAAGTGGCTTGGCAATGTTGGGCTGAGGGCTATATGCAATGTCCACCGGTTGGTCTTTAAAGCCGCCGCGCGTGATGTCCTGCACATGCAGTAACTGGGTGCCAGGCGTATCTGGCTGATAGTCGGCATGGTCGCCATGCCGCATGATGAGGCGCGTTCCATAGAGGCAAGCGCTTTTGTCGGCATTGCGCCATAGCATGTCGGTTAGGGTGGCCAGGGTTTTCTCGCTAGCATCAGGCGAGGCTGGAAGAGTGGCTTCCCGCATGGCAGAAACAACCAGCGTGAATCCGGGTAGTGGTGCCTCAAGCGGCGAATGTGGAAACACTGCGCAAGTGTCGTATCGGCCAGCTTGCGGACTAATTGTGTGACCAAAACCAAAGTTGCCACTGGCATTGCACAGGCGATAGGCACTTTGCCCATGCTCATCGGTAAAGCCCTTCAGCGGCATAGGCTCAAAACCTGCGCTCCAGGCAGACGGGCAAGCCAGCAGGCAGAGGAGCAACAGTAGTATTCTGTATGGGTGCATCAATATGTAATCCAGGCAAAAGCAATATGCAGCATGGCGGATGCCAGACTTATGGATTGCCCATGGGGCAGTGCTTGTAAACGCGCGACTGGTATCTTCATCACATCAGTAAAGGGGCAGGCACGCATGCCCGCCCCATACCGCTTGTTAAACTACAACAATGTCATCCACGCTAAGCGAGGTCACGCCAGTCAGCACCGCGATGTTGATCGCAGCGCCAACGCCGTTACCATCGGCATCGTAGCTCAGGGTGTGTGTGTTGCTATCAAACAGCAGGTAGTCGTTGGCATCGGCCGCTGTCGCGCCCGCACCCACCACAAAATTGCCTGCGCCAAATCCAACCAGGGAAGAGAACTGGTCAGTATTCAGCTCCAGGAAATCCGTGCCGCTGAGGAAGTCCGTGATGGTGTCTACGCCAGTCAGGTTGAACGCCGTATCGACATACTCCTGCACGGTAGTCGACGCACCAGTAACGACCTGGGTGTGCACCTTGCCAAAGACAAAGGTGTCAGAGCCATCGTTGCCGGTCAGGGTGTCGTTGCCGCCGTTGCCGACGAAACGGTCATCCTGGGTCGTGCCGATGAAGGTCTGGGTATTGGCATTACCTTCAAAGGTCAGGCCATTGGCGGTAACACCGGAAGCATCAATCACTACATTGTTGATGGTGCCGCCGTTGTTGCCCAGCGTATTGGAAAGATTGGACACGCTACCATTGGCGTTGAAGTAGTAATGGTCGTTCAGCAATTGCAGGTCTGTGTTTTCCACATTTAAGCGTCCAACAGTGCCACCCACTTGTACTACTTCCATTTCCTGGAAGTTGTCGTCGTTGAGCACCACAGTGCCTGCTGCCTGGCTGTTAGCGCCAATCCCGGTAGTCACGCGCAAGGTATCGGTACCTTCACCACCAATAATCACATCATGCTTGGCACCCGTGGCAATCCACTCGGGATTACCGTCATCTGCCTTGGAGGTTGTGCCCTGCACGCCGCTGCCAAATCCACCGATCACGAAAATGTCATCGCCTTCGCCGCCATCCAGATGGTCCGCACCGCCATGGCCGATCAACAGGTCGTTGCCGCCGTTACCATAGTAGGTGTCATCGCCCAGACGCATGGTCGCGTAATCTACACCTTCGCTACCATAGACGATCTCGTGCGCACCGGCGGACTCATTGGCACCGTCGATACGAGTAAAGCTGCCTGCCTCGCCTTCGCTAGCGTCATAGATAATATCGACGTTATGGAAAAGCTCGGCCACCGAGAAGTCGTCAAACTCGACAGCGGCTTTTTCGTAGGTGACTTCCTCTGCTCCCACAATAGTGCTGGCAGGCTCGAACTCTGCTTCTTCATACTCGAGCTCAATAGTCACAGACTCAGTAGGACCACCGGCAACCCCATAAATATGGGTGCCTGGATTCAATTCACCCAGGCTCAAGGATTCGCCGTTTTCTTCCAGTTGCTCGGCGGAGAGGGTGATATTGACGCCGCTCGCCAGTTCAATACGTTCGATCCCTGTGAATTCAAGTGACTCGTCATAATCACCACTGTGGTTGAACTCAATAGTGTCTACTGCGTTGTAACCAGCAACAGTCGTTCCAAAAGTGCTGATGGCACTAGAACCGGGACGAGTGACAATATTAAGACGAACATCTGTTTCGGCTTGCTCTGCTTGTGCGAGG
This sequence comes from Methylovorus menthalis, assembly GCF_020523625.1. Classification (GTDB taxonomy): domain Bacteria; phylum Pseudomonadota; class Gammaproteobacteria; order Burkholderiales; family Methylophilaceae; genus Methylovorus; species Methylovorus menthalis. The sequence goes on along the minus strand of NZ_JAJAQH010000006.1, from coordinate 1,549,519 downwards.
GTGGTTAGTGGTTCAATTTCCCCGGTTTCTGTATTAAATGCAGACAGGACACCGGTTTCCTCATCATCCTCAACATCGACATAGATGGCTTCTTCGCCTTCATTATCCAATTCTGAGGTGCCACCATTGATCACGGAAACACCATCAAACTCTCCGGTGATCAGGAATGTATCATTGCCTTCCCCGCCCTGAATGGTGTCATTGTCAGTAACGTAATATTGATTCCCCACGACGGATTCGTCGCCTGCTGTGCTGCCTTCGCCAGTGATAAGATCTGCACCGGCACCGCCATTGATGATGTCGTCACCATCACCCGCGAGGATTTGATCATTCCCGTCACCACCATAAATGATGTCATCACCCTCAAGGCTATTGATAGAGTCGTTGCCATCGCCGCCGTAAACGACATTATTTCCAGCGCCAGCAAACACTTGGTCATCACCATCGCCGCCATTTACAAGATCATTGCCACTTCCTGACGAAATGAAATCATTTCCGCTTCCACCATCTATGATGTTATTACCATCTCCAGCTTCAACAATGTCGTCACCTTCGCCGCCCAAAACGACATCGTTTCCGCTACCTGTTTGAAGGTAATCATTGCCAGTACCACCATCAATGACATTATTCCCTTCACCACCGTCGATAAAGTCATCACCACCCAACCCCAAAATCAGGTCATTTCCGCCTAGACCATATATTTCGTTACCTAGGTTATTTCCGATAATCAGATCGGCGGATGTTGTCCCTGTATATGTCGTTTCGGTGGGGTTAAATATTTTGATAGCCATTTTTTCCATCCTCATAGTCAGTTTTAAAGATCGTTGATTAAAAGCATTTCACTACCTAACCAAACTTGATAGGGAATGAAGTAATTCGCATGCGCGAAATACAGTTTTTATTCATGCGATCTCTCGTTACAATGAGCAGGCATTTATGGCTGCCTGCAGCACCAATTCCGCCAGTTTCTCCACAAGTGTCTGAACAATGCTCTGGGAAGACGCCGGCTGAATGCTTAATGTGGCCGTAAATGCACTTTTTTCATTCTAGTAATCCTCAGTCTGCGTACCATTAGTATTTCTCTACTTCCCCATCGGCTGGAACCAAACCTGCCACGGCGACTTCAATTCTGTCTTGCTTGCCATGTCCTGCGGACCTCAGCCGTATCGCGTCAGGCTTTACAACAGGATCGCGTGCGTCGCATGGGTAATGAATATAAAAAATTGATGAGATAGCCCTGCTGGAGCCGTCAATATCGTGAAAACTAATATCGGTTGTGAAAGTCACCCAGTTATCACTATATGCAGCAGAATTCGTGTCACTGAATGCTGAGCTGGCTATTGGCGCTCCAGTTATCATCGGTAATGGATTAGCTTCTTCTGGCAGGGAGCTAGTGAAGGATCTGCCAGCGCGAAACAATACTTCCGTATTACCACCAGACGAGCCTGTATGGGGTTTGTGAAAGTAGGCTACAGATATCTGTTTATTGCTAAATCCACTACGGACGATATCGTTAATTTCAAAATAATCACCATTATTCAATGGCGCATCTTTCATTTCTAATTGGATGCCAAGAATACATTCGGTATTGGCATCATTCCTCCAAATAGCATCAGTCATGATGGCTGCAACATCATTAGATCCGGCAAATTTGGCTGGTATCTGTACATCGCTGACAAGAACCCCAATCAGTCGATAACCACTCATTGGCGCACTGGCGGCGCTGTTTATTAACGCAGGGCTACTCACTGAGCAGGTATCGTTATTTTGCCCCTGCGGAGGCAGCGACTCCCCAAGCCCAAAACGGCCGCTTGGATTGCATAATATGTAGGCTGATTGCCCATTTTCCGCATTCGGCAGCGGTGAAAAGCCTGATTGCGAAAGGGCGCTGGTACTGGCAATCATGCTGAAAAATGCAATGGCAAGTGTTTTCAATAGAAACTTCATACGTAATAAAGTCATTCCAGACATCATCCAGTTAATGTTCGCGCAGCGTAGTGTTTCCGCTGCGCGAACGTTCCCGTTAATAACTAAAGATTAGGGGGTGAGAGTAGTACCTGGAGCGCGCGATGAGGTCGTGATGGTGACCCATGGCTGGCTTTCCTGACCGGTCTGGCGAATTTTGAAGCTATTAGCCAAGGCTGGAGCACTGCCGCTGGTGCAAGATTGCTTGATATACATAATGGGCGAATTAATGTTGGGGAACCCATCTTCATCCGCTACACCAGATGTATCTACAGTGTAGTCGACCCAGTTAGCACTAAACGGAGCTTGCTGTTGGGCCGCTGTTGGGCTACCTGGAGGCGACAGTGTTTGGCCCACACCATTTATCTCGGTGCCAGCTGTCCCACCTGCGGTGGGCAATACCAAATACCCAGTTGCTGGAGAGGTGAATGGGGAAGCAGATTGCATTTGCACTGAGGTAAATGTACGCCCAATACGATACGCCGACGATAAGGTAGATGTATTCCCCTTGGAGTAGGCCGCAGACACGGTGCCACTATAGCCACCAAAGGCAAAGTCATTGACTTCAAGACCTTGCGTGCCTGATAACTGTGGGTTGTAATCATGAGTCGTGCTGGACGACATCAGCACTTGTTTTGCGTAGATGCACTCACCAGTTGTCGCGTTACGAAAAACACGCTCATTCAATGTAGCAACGGTTTCGGAAAATGCAGTGATGCTACTTGTGACTGCAGAGCCAACCACCAGGCTGTAACCTGTTTCGGGAACGCTGTTAATGGTAGATACTGCATTGTATGGTGATGATGCGACATCCAATATGGCGCAAGCATTGTCCGTTGTTGTTGTCGGTAGAGTGTTGTCGGACTGGGAGCCGAAGTTCCCTGCTACCCTGCATTGAACATAAGCGCTGGTACCAGAGGTAGGCAGGGTTACAAAGCCAGTTGCGGAGGCTTGTGTAGCGCTGATACCCAAGGCGGCCAAAATGGCAGCTTGCATAATCGACTTTTTCATTCTTGTCTCCAATACATTACAATTGGCAGGCATTTATGGCTGCCTGCAGCACCAATTCACCAACATCACCATTAGTGCTTTGCGAGTTCTAAGTTTGATGTGGGATGAATCCGGAAGGTGGCTGTAAATGCCATTTACAATTCATTCGTCATAATTTACCGGCCTTGAGGCTGAAACTCGTAACTAAGAAATACCCAAGCCGCTCTCGGTGCTCCCGTGCCGACAAAACTCGAGCCTTGCCAATCGCTGCTGTTGTAATTAAAACCATTGGCTCCGACAAAGCCACGGATCGAGGGGGAGAACGCATTGAGCCCCAGACGCCCGGCACTGGCGTATTCGCGATCAAACAGATTGTTGACGATCAAGCCTAGCGTCCACTCAGGAGCAAGCTTGTAGCTTGTTTTGAAGTTGAATACGGCATAGCCAGGCAGCTTGCCGGGCCCGAAATCTGCACGGGGAATTTCACAGGTGTATTGCTGAGAGGTGTTCGGGTCTACGCAATAGGGGCTTACAATGGGTTTCGCTGCTCCCGCCTGGTGTTCATTGTTTTCATTGCCACGTACAAAAATGCTGGAGTGCATCACCGCGCCCAGGCTGACAACCCATTTTTCGGTGAGGTTGTAACTGAAGTTGGCATTGAAGTTATGAAGTGGAATGCCGGGAATCCGGTTGCCAGGATTGACCCTTATCCTGCCATAGGAGCCTTCGCCGGTTCGCTCATTGACATCAATCACATTGCCCGCGCTACTGTTATGGGGGCTTAGCATGTCAAAGGCAGACTGGAAGGTTGCATCGGTCAGGCTGTAGTTCAGGGAGAAACTGGCTCTGCCCATTTTGCCTTTCAAACCCATTTCGAGCCCTTGGCGGCGGGTCTCACCTATATTCTGGAAGAAACTGCTCTGGGCATTTACGCTCACGAAGTAAATATCATCTTGCAAATCGGTACGGTAAAGGCTTGCATTCCATTCCAGGTCTTGCGTGAGCGCACCGCGAGCTCCCACCTCCATGCTGGTCGAGCGCACCTGCTTTAAATAAGGGTCGCCGGACATGGCCCCTGGCAATGTGCATGTGCGTTGCTCCGCAATGGAGCGAGGTCTGAACTCGACGGGAACGCCGTTAGAGAATTTAGTCGCAATTGGTGTGTCGTCGTAAGCGCAACCAAGTTCGATGACCGTTGGTGTGCGAGCGCCACGACTTATGTTGCCATAGACATTTAGCCGCTCATTGGCTTGCCAGGTCGCGCCTAACGCAGGATTAAATGAGCGATAAGTAAAACTTTCCTTTTCTGTTGCGCGCATGGAGGCAAGTGTTTCTCCCGTACTCGTGCCTATCAAGCTGCCGATACCCGCAGCATTATTGGGGTCAAAGGGGAGTATGGTGCCTAAGCCAGTGGGGCATTCTGAAGCTTCGGCGACACCATTCTGATTGGTGTCTGGACACAAGACCTGCAGGTTCTGCAGGAGTCTCAATACATCGTTGACGCTAGAAAAGCGGAAAAGGTTATTAACGGCAAGTTCGTTATTGACTCGGGTATGATTAAAACGCGCAGATGTAGTGATGCTCAGGCTCTTGATGGGATTCCAGGTTTCGCTGGCATAAATACTTTTAGTCGTGGAGTTACCTGCAAAGTCATTCAGGCCAAACCCGTTGTCTGCGGTGGTTTTGTCATATTCCCAGCCCAATTGGCTGGGGTCTGTATATGCATGGCGGTTTCTATCCAGCAATCCTAAATACTGTTTGCTGTCATAAGTTGCATCGGCCTTGTCTATGGACGTGCCTACCATGAACTTATGCTTATCCAGATTCCAGTTGAATTGGAGCGAGGCTCCCTTGCCTATCTGATCAATCTGGGTATCCGTAAAAAGGGCGGTAGGCGTTCCATCAGCGGAACCGGTCGCATTGGATAAGCCTGCCAGCGTTGCATACTTACCGTCACGGTAAATAATCTGACCATTTGCATCGCGTTTGACAGGGGTGACAATGCCATTTAGATATACCCCTTGTCCTATGCCCAGCACGGTTTGACCCGTGGAAGCGATCACCGGAAGCTCATAGTAATAGTTATAAAATCCCTTGTCGTCTGTATACCCCCCAATGACGTTTTGCGGATTGAGGATGGGGTTGTAGTTATACGTGGGCTGTCCTGTACCCGGATGCACGGTAGGAGAATCATAAACAAGGCCGGATCTGTCGATATTTGTGGCATAGACTATCGCGCGGTTTTTCCGGGCGGCGTCAATCAACTGATTATAGGTAGCCGTGGCGGGAGCATTGAATACATCAGGAAGATTCGAGCGAACATTCGTATCTTCCAATCCTACTCGCGGGTCTGTGGTCCAGTTCCAGACCTTGGCGCCTGAGCCGTCCACAGCGTCTACCTGCCCCTGACCAATCACGGCCGGAGTATCAAAACGAGTGCCATAAGCCAGATCATTCACGCAAGCGTCAGCGGGGTCCGTGCAGATTTGTCCCGACTTTGTCAGGGGGTTGCCAAACTCATCTGCAGCCACATTGACGGCATAGTTGTTGTAGTCAGGTCTGCCATCCTGGTTGATATCAGACAACCCTGGCAATAATTGCTGATCACTGGATTTGTCTGTCACCACATTGCCTGATCTATTGGCATCTGCACCCGCGCCACCAAAATTTTCATTGACATCAGCCGTGCTGGTTTTGCGTTTGCTGTTGCGGTTATATATCTGCCCGGTGATGCTGAAGGTGTCGCTGACATCCCAGGTTCCCGTTGCTTGAAACTGCATGAGCCGATTGCGACTTACATCTGGAGATGTGTAAACCTGGCTAGGATCCTGGTCTACCATTTGCTGTGGCAGTAAGCCATTGCCTGTCAGCTTGTTGCCGGCATAGAGCATGGAAAGGCCGAACCTGAGTTTTTCATTTTGCCATTCAGCTTTACCAAAGAGTTGGTTTACGCGGCTTGGCGAGTCATCTCTCCAGCCATCCTCCAGGAAAAAATTACCTGAAAGAAAACCAGCAATAACCCCATTATTCCAACCGCCAGACGCTTGCAACTGTTTACGCCCAAAGGAGCCTGTCACTATTTCAGCATTGACGCCGGGCTCAGAAAAACCGCTTTTAGTGCGCATGGATAGCGCACCACCCAAGGTCCCCAAGCCAAAAATGGGATTGGAACCTGGGAAAATATCCATCCCCGCCAGTGCATTTAGCGGAAGCATGTCCCAGTTGACCACATCGCCAAAAGGTTCGTTAACCCGGATGCCGTCGAGGAAAACAGAAATGCCTTGTGCAGTGCCGAGTTGTGGACTTGCAGTAAAGCCACGGTAATTCAGATCCATCTGAAAAGGGTTGCTCTGGTAATCATTGACACTAACGGATTGCAGTCTCGAATTCATCAAATCGGTCAGGCTGAGCGCATGTGCATCCTTGATGTCTTTTGCGTTAAGGCTTTGGACATTGCCGGGGATCTCTTCTTTGGTCAGTCCCAGGCCAGGCAGGGGGCCAATTTCATAAAAGCGCTTGGCGCGAACTTCTATGGCCTGGAGTTTTAGTTCGGGCTTTTCGCCGGGCAAGGTATTGGCGTCTTTTGTCGCCTGAGTTGGCATGCCATTAGTTTCGTCAGTGCCTGCAGCAAGTAGCACGCCCTTTGAAACGTTATAGCTTTCGGCGGTTCTGGGTAGGTTTACCGTCGGCTGCGTAGATTCAGCCAAATATTCTGCCTCAATGTCTTGTGCGTAAGCATGTGCGCAAAGGGCCATGCAATAGGCACCTACAGCTCGGGAAATTTTCCCGGTTCTCTGGCGAGTGGGTAATGGCTGACTGCTTTCCCGTTGTCTAATCACGTTGCCCTTTAGGGCAGGGCTTGAGCTGATGTTTATATAGTTTTTTGTTGATTGGTTATGAGTATTATTGTTTAGCATTGACATCCCTCCACTATGAGAATGAAGGGGCAAAAGCCGTGCCAAATGTAAAATTATGTAACTATAATGGTAAATATTCTTTAATATTCAAATAGATTTGACATTTTTTGTTTGTAAAAACTTGTAAACACCTACCGAGGTTTATTGGTTGGTTTGAACCAAGTTGGTTGTTTTTATCCAACCAGTTTGGTTGCTAACAGCCATTTTTAAACTAATAGGCTTTTAAAGACGGGTCGGGAATTTTTCCCGAATTATGCATGTGCCAAGTCTAGGTTTTGCAAATGCCAAGTGGAGTAAACGGGCAGTATGATTAGAATTAGTGTATCGGGATGTGGGGGAGAAAACTCATTAGTTCGAAGGAGAGGCATGGTGGTTTGGAGAGATTAGGAAACATGTAGCACATGCTCAAAAAACACTTGCAACCTGCACCAAAAGGTGATCTTTGCGGTTCATTTATACACACCACCTAAAGTGTTACATTAACTCTTGTAAAAAAATGATACAAATCCAATAACATACGAATTTACTTATACAAATCAATAAGTTGAAAATAAGTTCAAAAAATAAGCGATTTTAAAAAGTCCTTATAAATGCAATGGTTACATTTTTAAGTCACAGCTATCCACACAATTATCCACAGATTTTGTGGATAGGAATATTTCGTATTGGGCGCCCCTTGAAATGAAAATAAATCAAGCTTTTTTTCGCACAATTTGGCCGGTAGTAGAGGGCGGGGCTGTGGAGATTATCGACCAGACCCAGTTGCCGCACCGTTTGCATATCGTCCGTATCGCTACACTGCATGCCATGGTGTATGCCATCAAGCACATGCAGGTGCGCGGTGCGCCGTTGATAGGTGCGGCAGCAGCGTATGGCATGGCGCTGGGTCTGGCTAATGGGGATGGGGCGCAAGATGCCGACATTGAGCGCACAGGTGAAGCCTTGTTGCAGAGTCGGCCAACGGCGGTAAACCTGCGCTGGGCGGTGCGGCGCATGCAGCGCTTGCTCCTGGCATTGCCGGTGGATGAGCGTGCAGCGGCTGCCTGGCGAGAGGCGGTGGTGATTTGCGATGAAGATGTCGCGCTGAATCAGGCCATAGGCCAGCATGGTCTGGAAATGCTGCGTGCGTTGGCGAGTGCGCGTGGTCGCGGCTCTGCGGCGCAGCCCTTGCAGATACTCACGCATTGCAATGCGGGCTGGCTGGCAACCGTGGATTGGGGAACAGCCTTGGCACCTATATATGCCGCGCATGAGGCCGGGCTGGCGGTGCATGTGTGGGTAGACGAAACCCGGCCGCGCAATCAGGGCGCGGCTTTGACCGCCTGGGAGCTGGCGCAGCATGGCGTGCCGCATACCATCATCAGCGACAACGCGGGTGGGCACCTGATGCAGCATGGCAAGGTGGATTGCGTGATCGTGGGGGCGGACAGGGTGACGGCGACAGGCGATGTCTGCAACAAGATCGGCACCTATCTCAAGGCGCTGGCGGCCTATGATAATGACGTGCCGTTTTATGCGGCGGTGCCATCACCCACCATAGACTGGGGCATGCAGGATGGCGTCCGCGAGATTCCGATAGAAGAGCGCGATGCAGATGAGGTGCACTACATGCAAGGGCTGGTGATGGATAGTGCCAGTGATGGCCTGCATGACAAGCCGACAGGCCATGCCATGCAGCGCATACGGATTACGCCACTAGGCAGTCAGGCCGCCAATCCCGCATTTGATGTGACGCCTGCCAGGCTGGTCACGGGGATTATTACCGAACGTGGCATCGCCACCCCGGCGGTATTGCGCCAGCTTTTCAGTGCGGATGGTCGGGGCATGCCTGGCTAGCATATTGCGTATGCCCAGCCCGCGGGTATCCCGCAGTCAAGCGGCGGCAATCCGTGTAAGATCGCAGTTCACGTTCCGGGAGTGAACACCATCATGCTCAGTCAGCGCGAAAACCTGTTGAACACCTGCCGCAAGCTTGTGGAGTTGGGGCTTAATCGCGGCACCTCCGGTAATGTCAGCGTGCGTAGCGATAAAGGGTTTTTCATCACGCCCTCGGGCATGGAAGTCGATGCCATGACCCCGCACGACATGGTGCTGATGGACATGGCGGGCAAACACAAGGCGGGCTGCAAGCCTTCCAGCGAATGGCGTTTTCACCGGGATATCTTGCAGGCGCGGCCCGAGGTCGGCGCGGTGATCCACCTGCACTCCACTTTTGCTACCAGTCTTGCTTGCCTGCGTCGCGACATTCCCCCTTTTCATTACATGATTGCCGTGGCTGGTGGCAGCAACATTCGCTGTGCGCCATACGCGCTGTTTGGTTCACAGGCTTTGTCGGATGCAGCCTTGCTGGCCTTGCAGGATAGGCGGGCCTGCCTGCTGGCAAATCACGGCATGATCGCCCTCGGCGCCACCCTCAAGCAGGCGCTGGATGTCGCGCAAGAGGTGGAAACCCTGTGTGAGCAATATTGGCGAGCCTTGCAGATTGGCGAGCCGGTGTTGCTTACTGAAGCCGAAATGGCGGAGGTGTTTGAACAGTTCAAGGGCTATGGGGCTTGGGCAGAGTCAATGCCCTTGTCCGTATCGTCATCCGCATGACGTTGCACATGGTGTTTACAGGCCAGGCAAAAACGAATATTCGAGAGTCAACATGCAAGCGCTATATCTGACAGACACCCTGCGTGCGCTGGAACTTCAGCATAAAGCAGAACCTTTGATGGAACGGGCCGGGCATGCGGTGGCTACCCTGGCGCGCTCACTATTGGCTGAAGGCCATCACCGCATTCTGGTGGTGGCAGGCCCCGGCAACAATGGCGGCGATGCGTTTGTCGCCGCGCGTTATCTCAAGGCCTGGTGGCATGAGGTGACGGTGGTATTTACCGGGCAACGCAATAGTCTGCCGCCGGATGCCGCGCATGCTTATGATGGATGGCTGGAGTGCGGTGGTGAGGTGCTGAGTCAGTGGCCGACGGCGGGCTCGCAGTCATGGCAGCTGGTGATTGATGGTTTGTTTGGCATTGGCTTGCAACGGCCGCTCACCGGCGACATGGCAGACCTGGTGGCTCGCATTAATGCGCTGCCGGTGCCCGTGCTGGCGATTGATATTCCCAGCGGCCTCGCCGCAGATACCGGCGTGGTGCTGGGTGCCGCTGTTCGTGCGACCCATACCATTACCTTTCTCGGCCGCAAACCCGGGCTCTATACGCTCGATGGCCCGGACCATGCCGGGAAAGTGCATGTGGATTTGCTCGGCTTGCCGCCTTTGCCAGAAGCCGACGGTACCTTGCTGGATGCGCCTTTCACCTTGCCTGCCCGCAGGCGCCTGAATAGTCACAAAGGCAGCAATGGCAGTGCGGGGGTGATTGGGGGTGCTGCCAGCATGACAGGTGCTGCATTGCTGACGGCCCGTGCGGCGCTGCTACTTGGCGCTGGGCGCGTTTATGCCGTTCTGCTGGACCCGGCTGCTCCTGCGCTGGATGCGGATTATCCGGAATTGATGCTGCGCGCAGTTGATCAGTTGCCATTTGTGCATGCGCTGGCGGTGGGGCCCGGTATGGGGCATTCCAGTGAAGCGCATGCTGCCTTGCAGCAGGCCCTGGCAAACCCGGCGCCGCTGGTGCTGGATGCCGATGCACTGAATCTGCTGGCGGCGGATACCGATTTGCAACGGCGTTTGGCTGAGCGAGCAGCCGGTTCGGTGGTGATGACACCTCACCCTGGCGAAGCAGCGACCTTGCTGGCTACCGATACTGCCAACCTGCAGGCAGACCGCATTGCTTCTGCCCAAGCGCTGGCAGTGCGCTATCAGGCCATTGTGCTGCTCAAGGGCTGCGGCACGGTGGTGTCGACACCGGATGGGCGCTGGTGGATCAACGCAAGCGGCAACCCCGGGCTGGGCAGTGCGGGCATGGGGGATACCTTGACTGGCATCATTGTCGCGCTGGCGGCACAGGGCATGCATTTGCTCGAAGCTACCTTGCTGGCGGTGTACTTGCATGGGGCGGCTGCCGATGCGGCAGTGGCCCATGGTCAGGGGCCTGTCGGCCTCACCGCCACCGAAGTCATGCTGTCTGCCAGGCGCTTGCTCAATCGCTGGGTGAGTGCCGCGCACACCTGATGGCTGGACGCATGGGGGCGCTGGGCAAGGCCAATTGTCATTTGTGGCGAATGGCCGTTTCCAGTAAAATACGCTTCCGTCCGCAATGTCCGAAAAGCTCCATCACATGACCAAATACGTATTCGTTACCGGCGGGGTTGTTTCCTCACTTGGTAAAGGCATTGCAGCCGCAAGCTTAGGCGCAATTCTCGAATCGCGTGGTATCAAAGTTACCATGCTCAAGCTAGATCCCTACATTAACGTCGACCCGGGCACCATGAGCCCGTTTCAGCACGGTGAAGTGTTTGTCACCGACGACGGCGCTGAAACCGACCTCGACCTTGGCCACTATGAGCGCTTTATCAGCGCCCGCATGGCCAAACGCAATAACTTCACTACTGGCCAGATTTACGAAACCGTTATAAAAAAAGAACGTCGCGGTGAATATCTGGGCAAGACGGTACAAGTCATTCCGCATATCACCGACGAGATCAAGGCTCACATCAAGCGTGGTGCCGAAGGTGCCGATGTCGCCATCGTCGAAGTGGGCGGTACCGTGGGCGATATCGAGTCCCTGCCATTCCTGGAGGCGATTCGCCAGATGGGAATTGAAGAGGGCAAGTCCAACGCCTGTTATATCCATCTCACCCTGTTGCCATGGATTGCAGCAGCAGGCGAGCTGAAGACCAAGCCTACGCAGCACTCGGTAAAAGAGTTGCGCGAAATCGGTATTCAGCCTGACATCCTGCTGTGCCGTGCTGATCGTGCGATTCCGGATGATGAGCGCCGCAAGATTGCTCTCTTTACCAATGTCGCACCAGAAGCCGTGATTTCGGCTATCGACGCTAGCTCTATCTACCAGATTCCCGGTCTACTGCATGACCAGATGCTGGATGAGATTGTCTGCCACAAGCTGAATATTCTGGCGCGCGCCGCCGATCTTTCCAGCTGGAACAAGATCGTGCATGCGCTGGCAAACCCGCGCTATGAAGTCAATATTGCCTTTGTCGGCAAATATGTTGATCTGACCGAATCCTATAAGTCGTTAACTGAAGCCTTGATACACGCAGGTATCCATACCGAATCCAAGGTCAAGATTCACTATATTGATTCGGAAGATATCGAGAAAAGCGGCACCGGTGCGCTGAAGGCTATGGATGCGATTCTGGTCCCCGGTGGCTTTGGCAAGCGCGGTACTGAAGGTAAGATTGCCGCTATCCGCTATGCCCGTGAAAACAAGGTACCTTATCTGGGTATCTGCCTTGGCATGCAGCTGGCGGTGATTGAATTTGCCCGTGATGTGGCCGGTCTTGCCGATGCCAACAGCACCGAGTTCAATCCGGAAGGGCCGCATCCCTTGGTTGGCCTGATCACCGAGTGGAAAGACGCCAGTGGCAATGTGGAAGTGCGCAGCGAAGACTCAGACCTAGGCGGCACCATGCGCCTGGGTGCGCAGAAGTGCCCTATCGAGCCGGGCACCATGGCGGCCGCCATTTATGGCAGCGAAGTCAATGAACGCCATCGCCATCGCTATGAAGTCAACAATCATTACGTTGAGCAATTGCAGGCAGCAGGCCTGGTGATTTCGGCACGTACACCCACGGAAAATCTCTGTGAAATGATCGAGTTGCCGCAGGATGTGCATCCGTGGTTCGTGGCATGCCAGTTCCACCCGGAGTTCACGTCCAATCCGCGTACCGGGCATCCGCTGTTCAAGGCTTATGTGAAGGCAGCATTAGCCAGAAAAAACAAATAGGCTGGTTTAAAGGGGAGCATGTCTCCCCTGAGTCTTCCATCGCAGACTGCATGATGGGGGATCTGCTCTGGTGAGCATGGGCAATTATTAAAGGCGTAAATGTATGAAATTATGTGGTTTTGATGTTGGTATCGAGCATCCGATTTTTCTGATCGCTGGCCCATGTGTCATTGAGTCCAAGCAAATGGCGATTGATACCGCTGGCCAGCTCAAGGAAATCGCCGCGGCGATCGGGATTCCGTTTATCTACAAATCGTCCTACGACAAGGCCAACCGCAGCTCGACCAAGACGTTTCGCGGCTTTGGCATGGAAGAAGGCTTGCGTATCCTGGACGATGTGCGTGCGCAGATAGGCGTGCCTATTCTGACCGATGTGCATACCGAGGAGCAGGTGCCGCATGTGGCTGCGGTGGTTGATGTATTACAGACGCCCGCATTCCTCTGCCGTCAGACGGATTTCATTACCGCGGTTGCCACTTGCGGCAAGCCGGTGAATATCAAGAAAGGCCAGTTCCTGGCGCCAGGCGACATGAAGCAGGTCGTGCAAAAAGCCAAGGAAGCCAACGGCGGCGCAGATACCATCATGGTTTGCGAGCGCGGTGCTTCGTTTGGGTACAACACGCTGGTGTCGGATATGCGCGGACTTGCTATCATGCGCGAGACACAATGCCCGGTGGTGTTTGATGCCACCCACTCGGTGCAGCAGCCCGGTGGTCAGGGCGACAAGAGCGGTGGCCAGCGCGAGTTTGTGCCTGTTCTGGCCCGTGCGGCCGTGGCCAGTGGGATTGCCGGTCTGTTCATGGAAACCCATCCAGACCCAAGCAAGGCGCTGTCCGATGGCCCGAATGCCTGGCCATTGCCCAAGATGAAAGACTTGCTACAGGTGCTGGTCGACTTGGACCGGGTGGTTAAAAAAGCCGGGTTTATCGAGCATACTTTATAGCAGTGGACTGCCGGGGCGGAGAGGTCCGCAGGCAGTACCGGAATTCCCATACGTCATACCCTAAGTACCGTTTGTTTATTGGCATGTAGCTGTCCACGGGGCAGAACCATTCAAGTTTTTATATAAAGGAAGAAAAAGCATGAGCGCAATTGTAGACATCATTGCCCGCGAGATTATTGATTCCCGCGGTAACCCGACTGTAGAAGCGGATGTGCTGTTGGAGTCCGGCATTATTGGCCGTGCTGCTGTGCCTTCCGGTGCTTCTACTGGCACCAAGGAAGCCGTGGAATTGCGTGACGGTGACACTGGTCGCTACCTGGGCAAGGGCGTCCTGCAAGCGGTTGAAAATGTGAATACCGAAATCGCCGAAGCGATTGTTGGCCTGGATGTGGAAGAGCAAAGCTTTATCGACACCACCCTGATTGATCTCGACGGTACTGAAAACAAGAGCCGTCTGGGTGCCAATGCCATCCTCGCGGTTTCCATGGCATGTGCCCGTGCTGCCGCAGAAGAATCCGGCCTGCCACTCTACCGTTACCTGGGTGGTTCCGGTTTCATGCAACTGCCTACCCCCATGATGAACATCATCAACGGCGGTGCCCACGCTGAAAACAGCGTAGACATGCAAGAGTTCATGATTATTCCAGCTGGCCTGCCAAGCTTCCGTGAAGCGCTACGCGCAGGTGCTGAAGTATTCCACGCGTTGAAGAAAATCCTGCACAAAAAGGGTCTGGCCACGACAGTAGGTGATGAAGGCGGCTTTGCCCCTGATCTACCATCCAATGAATCCGCTATCCAGCTGATTCTGGAAGCCATTTCCGCTGCGGGCTACGAGCCAGGCCGCGACATCCTGCTTGGTCTGGATTGCGCCAGCTCCGAGTTCTACAAGGATGGCATGTACCACCTGGAATCCGAAGGCCTGCAACTGACTTCCCCACAGTTCACCGACTATCTCGCCACCTGGGCAGACAAGTACCCCATCATCAGCATTGAAGATGGCATGTCCGAACACGACTGGGATGGCTGGAAACTGCTGACCGACCGTCTGGGCAAAAACGTGCAGCTGGTGGGCGATGATCTTTTCGTGACCAATGCCAAGATTCTGCGTGAAGGCATCCAGAAGGGCGTGGCCAACTCTGTGCTGATCAAGGTCAATCAGATCGGCACCCTGACCGAAACCTTCCAGACTATTGAAACTGCCAAGCGCGCTGGTTACACATCAGTGATCTCGCATCGCTCCGGTGAAACCGAAGACACCACGATTGCCGATATCTCGGTAGCAACCAATGCCTTGCAGATCAAAACCGGCTCCCTGTCGCGTTCCGAACGCATCGCCAAGTACAACCAGCTCTTGCGTATTGAAGAAGAGCTGGGCGACGCAACCAGCTACGCTGGCATCGATGCCTTCTATCATCTGGCTCGCTAAGCACTTGCCGGATTAAATCAACATGCGCAGTTTGCCTGGCAGACTGCGCATTGTTATTTAAAACGTATCCATGCGATTTTTAACCCTTATTTTTGTCATACTGATTGCGACGCTGCAGTATCCCCTGTGGCTGGGCAAAGGCAGCTGGTTGCGGGTGTGGGACTTGAACCGGCAAATCAGTGAGCAGAAAGACAAGAACGCTCAGTTGAAAGCGCGAAATGATACACTGGACGCAGAAGTGCGTGATCTGAAACAGGGCTTTGCTGCCATTGAAGAGCGCGCCCGTAGTGAGCTGGGGATGATCAAGCAGGATGAAGTGTTTTATCAGGTGATTGATAAAACGCCGCCTGCGCCAGCCACTGCACCACAAAAATAAGAGTTCGACTTCATGGGTAAATTCATCATGAATAGACACAAGCTCATTTTTTTATTGACGCTTGTCTTGGCGATGGGCGGCATCAGCATTTCGCTGATGAGCTATTCCGTGTCCAAATCCTCTATTCACCGTGCCATCAGCGATAACGAGTTGCCGCTCACGGCGGACAATGTCTATTCCGAGATTCAGCGCGATCTGGTCAGGCCAGTCTTTATTTCATCCATGATGGCATCGGATACCTTCCTGCGCGACTGGGTGCTGGATGGCGAGCGCCGCGTGGAGTCCATCAGCAAATATCTGCAGGAAATCCAGAGTACCTACGGTACGTTCATCAGCTTTTTCGTGTCAGAAAAAACCCGGCAATACTATTACGGTAACGGTGTTCTGAAAAAAGTGCAGGAGAACGAGCCACGTGATTTATGGTATTTCCGCGTGCGTGATCTCAATCAGCCCTATGAAATCAATGTAGACAAAGACCTTGCGCATCAGGATGCACTGACGATTTTCGTGAATTACCGTGTTTACGATTATGCGAAAAACTATATTGGCGTGGTGGGTGTTGGCCTGACGGTGGATTCGGTCAAAGCCCTGATTGACGGTTACCAGGAAAAATTCCGTCGCTCGGTGTATTTCATCACCTCAGAAGGTACCGTCATGCTGTCTGGCAGCAAGCAGCATATCTCCGGTAGCCATGTGCGCGAATTGCCCGAGTTGCATGCACTGTTGCCACAAATTACTTCGCAAGAGACTGGCTCATTTGAGTACCGCTACAAGGGCAGTGATCGCCTGATCAATACCCGCTATATTCCCGAGCTCAAGTGGTATCTCATCGTAGAAAAAAATGAGAGCGAAGCCACGCAAGTTATTCGCAATACCTTGTATCTCAATCTTGGCGTGTCTCTGTTGTTAACGGCCCTGACGGTGTATCTCACCAACCTCGCGCTGAAACGCTATCAGACCCAGATTGAAACCATGGCGACCACGGACTCGCTGACGCGCTTGCCTAACCGCAAGGCTTTCGAGATCATTATTGATGTCATCATGCAGGAGCGCATACGCTACGGCAAAGACCTGGCGGTGATCCTGCTCGATATTGATCACTTCAAGCAGATTAATGATCGCCATGGCCATTTCGCCGGTGACCATGTGCTGACCGAAGTTGCGCTGATTATTAGCTCCTGCTTGCGATCAGTGGACTTTGTCTGCCGCTGGGGCGGAGAAGAGTTCCTCATCCTGCTCAAGGATTGCAATGAGCGGAATGCCCGCCTTCTGGCAGAGAAGATACGTGAGACACTCGAAACCCGCCCCGTGGCCCACAAGGATCTACCGATACACCTTACCGCCAGCCTGGGCGTTGCCATGGTACAGAATGGCGAACGCATCGAGCAGGTACTTGAACGGGCGGACTACGCCATGTATCAGGCCAAGGCGCTGGGCCGTAATCAAGTGATTTTCAGTAATTTCAAAAATGGCTGAACCGTCTTGCTAGATGCTTGACGCAAGCATCATCCAGAATAAAGAAGCCCGCTAACCGCGGGCTTCTTTATTCTGCCTTATTTTCTGTCTGGGGGGAAAGGGTAAGGCATAGGCAACCAGGTGATCGGCTGTTGATGCCAGCTCACGGTTTTACCCTCGCTAGCTTCCTGACGCAGTTCCACCAGCACTCGGCCCTCTGTTCCGGCAATACCGCTGCTACGGACCACTTGGCCGACGGCGGCTTCACCTTCCCCGACAAACACTTCATCGCCTGGCGCGGGAATCTGATCCGCCGCCGGCAGGCTACCAATCAGCGACCGGCGCTTTACCTTGCCCAGATAATGAGTACGGGCGACGATTTCTTGGCCGGTATAGCAGCCTTTCTTGAAGTTAATGCCGCCCAGCGCATCCAGATTCACCATCTGCGGTACAAAGGCTTCCTGTGTCGCCGGGTATATCTCGGGAATGCCTGCTTCGATTTCCAGCCAGTCCCAACCGGTCTGGCCTACCGGGTCGAAGTGCTGTTCCAGTTCCTGCCACAGTTCCTGCGCATTATCCTGTGCGGTGAAAATCTCAAAGCGGGGTAGCGTGCCAGGCAAGCGGATCAGGGTGGCGTTTTCCTGCGTGCTGATGCCGTGGATTTCTTTTGGCACAAACTCAAACATGGCCCCCAGAATGGCCTCGCTATTGCTGCCTGCGACGCCGATGCGCACGATATTGGTTGAGACATCCTGAATCACAACCTTGGAGCGCAGCACGTACATCTTCAGACGCTTGAGTATGGGCTCCAGCAAGCTGCCATTTAATTGCAGGTGGATATGGCCTTCATGGGCAAAGACGAGAAACAAGGCAAGCAGACGGCCTTTTGCCGTGCAATAGCCTGCATAGTGGCTGGTGCTTCCGTTCAGCAGGTTGATATCATTGGTGAGCTGGCCCTGCAGAAATGTGACGGCATCTTCACCATCCACCTGCAGCAAACCCAGATGTGAGAGATCGGCCATGACATGATCGTGGCGGGTGGCGGCCAGCTCTTTGGCCGGGGCACCGAAGTCATGTATGCGACCATCGACGACGGAGGCGCCGCGGGACTGTAAGAATTCTTGCCATTGCGTCATGATAGTAAGCCATCAATAATCGAATGGGACATTATAGCGTGAAGCCCCTGCAAGTCGACCTTCGTCCATCGCCCCGGCTCGCGGCCATCCTCATGGCGGCCTGCAGCAGTGCGCTACTTCTATTGTTGATCGTGCCTGTAGTGTGGTGGATGAAGCTGGTGGGAGGCGTGGGTATCGTAGTCGCAAGCGTGTGGCACCTGCGTCGTCAAGCCTGGCGATCTGTGCCGGAAGCCTGGGTTGGTTTGCGCTGGTCAGTAGAACATGGTTGGCAGGCGTGGCGCCTGAACGATGAAGCGCTGCAAATCGTAATATTGCCGGATAGCACGGTAACCAGTGCGCTCAGCGTGATCCGTTTTCGCTGTGAAGGCCAGCGTTGGCCGCAGGTGGTTGTTTTGCTTGCTGATAGCGCAGAGTCTGAAGCCCTGCGCCGTTTACGCGTGCAATTGCGCTGGGCTTACGAGCGGACACCTGTCGAGCCCGCGCCGCGCTGACGACGTTCGGCTCTGGCTGAGCGCAGCCGCTTGAATAGATGCACCAGCCGTTGCGGGGTGTAGGCACCAATAATGGCGAGCGCAGCCAACGAGGCGAGTATCCAGTCGATCTGCATGGGCGAAAAATCACGGCGGGAAGGCTTGAGTTCGCTCATGGCGCTACGCACCGCTTGCAGGCTATCGCCGCGGATGTAGGTGGCGTGGATTTCCTTGGAAAGCTGCTGCAGGTATTCCTCGTCCAGGCGGGAAGCGTAACGGTCATTTTCTGACGGGGCCACATTGTCATCGCGGTTACCAAAATTCTGTTGCGAAATCTGGGCGATCCCCGGTTGCATGGTGAAATTCTCTGCTGACCAGTAGCCAATGACCTTGTTGGATTCATCCATTTTTGGGATGGGGTGCGGGTCCATACTGCCGATCCCCACCATCAACCAGCCGCCGCCCTGAAAGGTACTCAGATCGCGCGTGTTGAAGGCATGCAGCTTGGGAGCTTCTTCGCCATCGGTAAAAAACACCACTTGCGAAGCTTCAGGCAGGGCGCGCAACAAACGGCTCAGTGACTCTGTGCTATCACGCAGTCGACTATTGCCGGACCAGGCCATGCGCCATTCCATATGGTCGATGGTGTCCTGGATAGCCGAGTAGTTGGCACAAACCTCAATCGGTGTATAAAGCGCGGCCACACTGACCCCCGCAAACAGCGAGATGCTGACCCGGCTGCCGCAGGGCAGGCGGCCAATAATGTCATGCAGCATATTCTTGGTGTAATCGAGGCGCGAAACCTCCTGCCCATGCCAGTACATGCCTTTCACGTTCATGCTCTGGCTGATATCCACCACAAACACATAGCTGTAGATATTGCGAGGGATAGGCACCGTGGGTTTGAATGCCGCTGCCAGCACGAGCACAAACGCCATTGCCAGCATGGCGGCATCGCGGCGGTGCCAGAGGTAATACCCAAAGCGTTTAAGCAGCTCAGTGCGCCACATGATCAAGGTAGCCCAACCGGAATATTGCCCATGATCAGACCGGGCGAATCAGAATCGCCAACACCTGGCGTCGGGTGCGCTGGCAGCATGGTGAGCACGCGGTCCAGATTATGGCGGGCATCCCAGAAGTGGTTATCCAGCCGCAAGGATTGCTGATAGGCGGTTTTGGCCTGAGTCAGCAGATATTCGGTCTGGTCGCGCACGGTCATGTTGGTGCCGTTGATGGCGAGCCCACGCAGGAAGAATATATTGCCCATATTGAATTGCACCGCTGAGCGCTGTGTATCCGTGCCCTGGTCATTGAGCTGGCTGAACAACAAGGTGGCTTCCTGTAACCTGCCGTTCTTGGCTTGCCAGTAGGCGACGGCAAATTTGGCTTCGTATGATTGCTTGTCGGTTTGTGGCGGATCGCCTTTGCCGATGGCCGCATTAAACGCTGCGATTTGCTTGATTCGGTAAGCTTCGCTCGCAGCCACACCTGCGCTGGCGATTGCGGCGATGCCCAGGATCAGCGTCCATTTTTTAGCACTCAATGCCATGTTCTGACCTCGATAAATTTAACGGCAAGCAACAGGGCAATCAAAAAAGCGGCGATGGCATAACACCATGGCGCATAGTCCTTGCCCGGAATCTGCTCGATGTACTTGATGGGTTTTTTCTCTTTGCGATTGATGTCCTGTATCGCGGCAGCCAGCGATTGCGGGTCTTCCGCTTCATACGGCTGGTAGCCCGAACGCAGGGTCTTGAAATAATCATTCAACTCAATCGCGGGTGGCGGTGGCCTGTCATCCGGCGTTTTGTAAGTCTCATCAAAAATACTGATGGAGCCAGGCTGGCGTAGCACGATCCAGTACAGCGTGACATGCATGCGGTCGAGCCAGTCGCGAATTTTCTCCTGCGTGGCTGCGCCTATGCGGCCACCGCCATCCGATAGCAGGATAATGGCGCGCGAGCCAGAGTCGGGCGTCTTGTCGAATTGGGCTAAGCCGGTGGTGAGGCCGCTACCGATATTGGTCTGGAACAGGGCTGAGCCACCAGCTGCTCGGATGGCGGCCAGAATGGCTTCCTTGCTCTCCGTCAGCGGTAGCACATGCATGGCGGAGTTACTGAAGGTCACCATGCCAAACATATCGTTTTTGCGTTCGTTAACGAAACGGGTAATCAGGCGTTCGGCGGCGGCGGCTTTGGATTCACCTGCACGTCCGCTGGCAATTGCTCCAGAAAACGGGTCGTCCATACTCGCACTGCGGTCGATGATGAGCACCAGCTGGGCGCCGATACCGGTGCGCTCAATCGGCTGGGAAGGTGTGGCAGGTCCGGCGATGCCCAGGATGATGAACATGAGCGCCATGGCCGCCAGTATCTTGAGCAACAGCCCCAGCAAGTCTGACAAGCCATCGCGCGGGATCAGCTGCATCCACGAATAACTCTTGCTGTGCTGGCGATCCAGTAGCAGCGGCACCAGTGCCAGCGGCAAAAACAACAGCACCCAGGGTGTGACGAAATTCACTTGTTCAACCCTCGTTCGCAATCGCGGCAATGGCGGCAAAACTGTTGCAGCCATTGCTGGGGGTCACCCTGCACCTGATGCTTGGCCGTGGCATCAAAAAACACGCTGCGCGACAGACGGAAGAACTGGTTCAGCTCATCGCGCATGCTGGCAAACGCAGGCTTGCGAGCAATGATCTCATCGGCGCTGAACACGCTGCCGCCGCTACTCTGGTTCAGGGCATGGTGCATGCGCGTCATGCCGGTTTCCAGGCCCAGGTTCTGTTTGCGGATTTTCTTGATGTCGCGATAGGCGCGAGCGAACTCACCGCCCATGCGAGGCAGCCAACGGCGGTTGCCCAGAATATAAAGCAGCCCCAGCAGCGATAATGCCAGCGTGCCGAGCGCAATCCACAATCTCAGGCGTTGCTGGCTGTTATCCAGCAACAAGGGGCCGCGTAACTGGCTCATGTCGTTCTCAATTTTTACCGAGCCATATACCGCCAGCGGAGAAATCCGGAAGCTCCAGTACGGTATGCGCACCTGAAATACACGGCCTTCGCCACCAAACTTGACGTATTCGGCAGGCAGCTGGCTCGGCTTCACCACCACATTGTTGGTAAATACCTGGTATTGCAGTTTGAGCGTGTAGATATTGAATGCGCCTTGCTGCTTTTCACTAATATCTACCGAGCGGACTTCCACGCCCTGATTCTGCCCGCGATACTTTTTTTCCGTGCCCTTGAGGGGCAGTGAGGTGTCCAGCAGCTTGTAGCTGGCGGGTGCCTTCAGGATGATGGTGCGATGCAGGATATCACCGACGTGGTAGCCGACGTCGCGTGCCGGGTTGATTTCGGTCACCAGGACTTGTGGGTTGGGTTTGTTGTCGGCGAGCGCGGCGGGCATGCCATGCAAGCTGAGCAGTACCAATATCAGGGATAGCATCCGGGAGTTGATCATCATTAAGCAGCCACAAACTGGTAAAAATAGTCGGTTAAGGCGTCAGGCTTGAAGCCGTCTTCCATGAAAAAGGGTGGAAGGTCGTAGCGCATGAAGAGTGCGCTAAGCGCCGCGCGGCGCTCGGCAAAGGCTGCCTGTATGCGTGCGTGCATGTCGCCGCGCAAAAATACCGTGCGGCGCTCACCGGTTTCACTGTCGGTAATGTGCGTCACGCCAAACTCTGGCAGCTTGCGATACTCCGCTGCATCCCACAGCACCATGGGCACCACGTGATGGCGTTGCATGCCGACCAGGGCTTCTTCCAGCACATTCAATGGCATGTGAAAGTCGGATACCAGGAAAATCAGTGCCCGCTCGCGCGCGAGGTAGGGCACCACTTGCGCCAGGCCATCGCCACCGATTTGTGGCGGCTGGTAATCGCGCAGGCGTTCGGCCATCTGGTAAGCGCCTTGCAGCCGGGTGCTGGGGTGGGAAATCCAGTCCTCGCGCACCTGCTGGTCAAAGCCGATGAACGTGAATGGGTCGTTGACCCGCGAGGCCGAATAAGCCGCCGAGGCGGTAATCTCAGCGGCAATCTGCAGCTTGTGGTGCTCACCGCTGAAGCCCATGGAGCCAGAGAGGTCGCACACCACATAAATGGGCGTGGCACTGCGCTGGTTGAAAATACGCACAAAAACCTGCTCGGCAGGATCGCGCAAGGTCAGGCGCAAGTCGATGCGGCGAGGGTCTGGGTAGGAGATCAGTGGTGCATGACCGACGAAGTCCATGCCCAGCCCGCGCTGCACGCTGGCGTGACGACCAGCGTGGCGGCCACGTGAGCGCCAGCCGATCTGGTAGGTGAATTCCTTGGCAAGTGCGTGGGTCATGTGCGGTCAACTATGGCGTAAATATCAATGGCGTCATTCCTGACGTGTCTGCTCTGCTCACTCATGTGGTGCATGGCGGTGGTCAGGGACATTCTTGGCATCAGCACAGCTTAACTTAAGGAACACTGATGGCATTGACGATGCCGGACAGCAATTCGCGTGCAATCTCGGTACGGCGCATTTCATAGACCGGGCTGAATACCAGGCGGTGCGCCACGGTTTCGTGGAACACGGCGTGTATGTCTTCCGGCAGCACGGCATCGCGCCCATTGAGCCAGGCATTGACGCGCGCAGCGCGCAGCATCATTGCCATACCACGCGGGCTGGCGCCTGCGATCACCAGGCGGTTGATATCCACGCCACTGATCTGTATGCCATATTGTCCTGGTGTCTTGGTCGCCAGCCACAGATTGAGGGCGTAGCGACGCAGGGCTGGGCTGGCTTGCACCTTATCCTGCACCAGTGCCGCAAATTCATTCAATTGATCAAACTGCAGAATACCTGCGGGAACGCGTTCTACCAGCGCATCCACGTTGTGGAAGCGCGTATCAAACATCAGCGATTCCATCACATCGGCATCGCTAGGGACCACGATGGGGATTTCCATCATGAAGCGATCGCGCGCGGCGGACGGGATTTCAAAGGTTTCTTCTTTTTCCACCTGGTTGCGGTCAGCAAATACCAGCATGTGCGGGAAGTGGTGTTCCTTGTTGAAGGCGGACAAGGTGCGCTCTGCCATGACACGCAGCAGCAGCGAGTGCACTTGCGGGCGGGCGCGGTTGATTTCATTGAAGAAGAATACGGCCAGGTTTTCGCCTTCAGATAGCAGTGGACCAGGGCTGACATGCGGGCGGCCATCTTCACCCAGATAAGTGTGGTATACCAGGTCGTTGGGCATCAAGTCGATGGTGCCTTCAATACGCTGGTAACCGCCGCCAATGCCGCGGGTAAAGGCACGCAGCAGGGTGGTTTTGCCTACGCCGACATCGCCTTCCAGCAACACGTGACCGCGCGCAAAAATGGCGGTGGTAATCAGCCGCACTGGCGACTCCTGACCGACGACCACCTTGTTGATTTCGGATTCCAGGTTTAACGCATGCGCTTGCCAATCGGCTAAAAGACGGTCACTCATTGACTTGATCCTGATGGTAGATAGAGGTGAATGTAAAAAAATGTTACGGCATCTTAGCCAGATTCCCGAGGGGTGTAAACAGATCGGTATACCCCTTGCAAAATATAGTTTATTTTCAAAGGGCTTTCGTTTCGAAGCGTTTCCGGCGAAAATACTGTTTTTTTACCGATCAGCATCCTACAAGCAGAATTACATGCAAAAACAAAACAGTTTCACTTTTGAAGAGCTTCTGGCCTGTGGCCGGGGCGAAATGTTCGGCGCTGGCAATGCGCAGCTGCCCTTGCCACCCATGCTGATGTTCGATCGCATTGTGTCGATTACCGAAGATGGCGGCAAATACGGCCACGGCCAGATCGTGGCTGAGCTGGATATCAAGCCTGATCTCTGGTTCTTTCAATGCCATTTTGAAGGTGATCCTGTCATGCCTGGCTGCCTGGGTCTGGATGCTATGTGGCAACTGGTAGGCTTCTATCTGGGCTGGATGGGCGGTGCTGGCCGCGGCCGTGCGCTGGGCGCTGGCGAGGTGAAGTTTACCGGTCAGGTATTGCCTACCGCCAAGCTGGTCACGTATCGTATTGATCTGAAACGCGTCATTATGCGTAAACTGGTCATGGGCATCGCCGATGCCCATATGGAAATTGATGGGCGTGAAATTTACAATGCGCAGGATCTGCGCGTAGGTTTGTTCACCCGCACCGACAATTTCTAAACTAATGCTCTGAAGTACAGAGCAGACTAACTTAACAGAGCAAAGCAGGGTGGCTGTATCATCGTCTGCATCCGGGGCTGATTATTCGAGCCCGGACATGAAAAAACGACTTTGTCACACGGTTACCCTAGACTCAAAGGTTCATCTGGCAAGCTGAACTCAATAATGTGAGGAATCACGAGATGCGTCGTGTTGTAGTAACTGGCATGGGGATCGTCTCCAGCCTAGGCAATAATAAATCCGAAGTGCTGGACAGCCTGCATGCAGGCCGTTCCGGTATTACTTTTCAGCAGGAATATGCTGATCAGGGGCTGCGTTCGCACGTTGCCGGGTCGATCAAAAACCTGAACGTGGAGGAATTGATTGACCGCAAGCTGATGCGCTTCATGGCCAAGGGTCACGCCTATGCCTGGCTGGCCATGCAGGAGGCGATTGCGGATGCTGGCCTGCCCAAGGAATTGGTTTCGAACATTCGTACTGGCCTGATCGTGGGACAGGGTGGTGCTTCGCATGAAAGCATCATGAACGGGATTGATACCTTGCGTGAAAAGGGCGTGCGTCGTGTTGGCCCTTACATGGTGACCAAGGCCATGGCGAGCGGTGTTTCCGCCTGCCTGGCAACCGGTGCCGAGATCAAGGGTATCAATTACGCGATCAGTTCTGCCTGCGCAACCAGCGCGCATTGCATAGGCGCCGGGCTTGAGCAGATTCAGCTTGGCAAGCAGGATATCGTGTTTGCCGGTGGCGGCGAGGAAGAGCACTGGACGCTGTCCTTCATGTTTGACGGCATGGGCGCGCTTTCCAGCAAGTACAACGACACGCCCGAAAAAGCATCGCGTACCTATGATGCCAACCGCGATGGTTTCGTGATCTCTGGCGGCGGCGGTATTGTGGTGCTTGAAGAATACGAGCACGCCAAGGCGCGCGGCGCCAAGATTTATGCGGAAGTGGTCGGTTATGGTGCGACTTCCGATGGCTACGACATGGTGGCCCCAAGTGGTGAAGGTGCCGAGCGCTGCATGCGCCTGGCTTTGCAGGGCGTGGAAGGTGGTGTGGATTACATCAATACTCACGGTACCAGCACCCCCGTGGGTGACCTGAAGGAACTGGAAGCTATCCGCGCCGTGTTTGGCGATAGCAATGCTGCGATTGCTTCTACCAAGTCATTGTCCGGCCATGCGCTGGGCGCTGCGGGTGTGAATGAAGCGATCTACACGCTGCTGATGATGGAAAACAACTTCATTGCAGCTTCTGCCAATATTGAAACGCTGGATCCGGCTGCTGAAGGCCTGAATATCGTGCGCCAGCGTATTGATAACGCCAATATCCAGACTGCGCTGTCCAACAGCTTTGGCTTTGGCGGTACCAACGCCACGCTGACGTTCTCGCGTCGCGGTCTGTAACCCCTTCCCGGCTGTGCGCCTCTGATTTTCCGAGAGTGCGCCGCCGGGTAAACTCCAAGCAAAATGAAAGCGCAGGCATGCTGCGCTGACAAAGGTTCAGTCGTTCAGTCAGTTGGCCGTGGGGTTGACCAGCAAGGCCGCTGCGACGTGACGGTCTTCTGCCATCAGGATGTTGTAAGTGCGACAGGCGGCGGCCGTGGTCATGCATTCCACCGGGATGCCGCGTGCGGTAAGCGATGCTGTCAGGCGGGGATGTACGAAGCGGTGCTTATCGCCAGTGCCCAGCAATACGACTTCGGGCGCCAGCTCGGCGATGCGTTCAAAATCCTGTACGGTCAGCGCATCAAATTCGGTCACCTGCCAATCGGTCACCAGCAGGTTGGGGAGCACCAGCAGGCTGCTGTGATAGCGCTGGGCATTCACCTCTACCCACTCGGGCGCATGTCCGGTAATCAGCTGGTTGCCAGCCGCCTGGGTCAAATGCAGTTTCATTGGTTGTCAGTCCTGGCTTTAAATTGCCTGATAAGGCTATGACAATGTAAGATAACACATTTTTTTCGTCAGGTTTTCCGCCGTGGATCCATTACTCAAGTCTTCCAAACTCAATAACGTGTGCTACGACATTCGCGGCCCGGTATTGGCGCGCGCGCGCGAAATGGAAGAAGACGGCCACCGCATCATCAAGCTCAATATTGGCAACCCTGCGCCGTTCGGTTTTGAGGCACCCGAAGAGATTCTGCAGGACGTGATCCACAATATGGATCAGGCTTCCGGCTATACCGATTCCAAGGGCCTGTTTGCTGCACGCAAAGCCATCATGCATTACACCCAGCAGAAGAGTATTGCGGGCGTGACCATTGACGACATCATCATCGGCAACGGCGTGTCCGAGCTGATCGTGATGGCGATGCAGGCCTTGCTGAATAACGGTGACCAGATACTGGTGCCCATGCCCGACTATCCATTGTGGACAGCGGCGGTGACCCTGGCTGGCGGCACGGCTCGCCACTACCTGTGTGATGAAAACACCGGCTGGCTGCCTGATCTCAAGGACATTGAGTCCAAGATCACCG
Organism: Methylovorus menthalis; assembly: GCF_020523625.1. Taxonomy (GTDB): domain Bacteria; phylum Pseudomonadota; class Gammaproteobacteria; order Burkholderiales; family Methylophilaceae; genus Methylovorus; species Methylovorus menthalis. The sequence goes on along the minus strand of NZ_JAJAQH010000006.1, from coordinate 1,522,351 downwards.
CCAACACGCGCGGCATTGTCATCATCAACCCGAACAACCCGACAGGTGCGCTGTATCCGCGTGAAACATTGGAAGGCATTATCGAGATTGCCCGTCATCATGGCCTGGTGATTTTTGCCGACGAGATTTACGACAAGGTGCTGTACGACGGCAACACGCACACGTCCATTGCCTCACTGGCTGATGATGTGTTGTTCGTGACGTTCAATGGCTTGTCCAAGAATTACCGTACCTGTGGCTATCGTGCGGGCTGGCTGGTGGTGTCCGGTGAAAAGCGGCATGCTGGCGATTATATTGAAGGCCTGAACATGCTGGCCTCCATGCGCCTCTGTGCGAACGTGCCTGGGCAATTGGCTATCCAGACAGCGCTTGGTGGCTATCAGAGCATTAACGATCTGGTGGCCCCGGGCGGACGACTCTGCAAGCAGCGTGACCTGGCCTATGAGTTGCTGACGGCTATTCCTGGTGTTACCTGTGAAAAACCGGCAGCCGCCATGTATCTGTTCCCGCGGTTGGACCCCAAGATTTATCCGATCAAGGATGACCAGCAGTTCATTCTTGACCTGTTGCTGGAAGAAAAAGTCCTGCTGGTGCAGGGCAGTGGTTTCAACTGGAAAAAACCGGATCATTTCCGCGTCGTTTTCCTGCCCAATGTGGATGACCTGACCGAAGCGATCAAGCGTATTGCCCGTTTCCTTGAGGGCTATCGCAAGAAACACGGCACAGACAGTATCGCCGCTTGAAGCGGCCGCTCGCGTGGCCAGACTGGCCGCGCGAGAACAACTATTTAATTCAGAAGATCAGCGTGAATATGAAATCAATCAATGTAGGCTTGTTGGGTATTGGTACGGTAGGCGGCGGTACATACACCGTGCTGACCCGTAATCATGAAGAAATTGCACGTCGTTCCGGTCGTGATATCCGCATTACCCGTGTAGCTGACCGCAATCTTGAGCTGGCCCGACAAATCACGCAGGGCAAGGCCGAGGTGACGGATGATGCATTTGCCGTGGTGAGTGACCCCACGATTGATGTGGTGGTGGAATTGATTGGTGGCTATACCATTGCCCGCGAACTGGTGTTGCAGGCGATTGCCAATGGCAAGCACGTCGTCACCGCCAACAAGGCGCTGATTGCACTGCATGGCAAGGAGATTTTTGCTGCAGCGCGCGCCAAGGGCGTAATCGTGGCCTTTGAGGCGGCGGTGGCTGGTGGTATCCCCATCATCAAGGCGCTGCGTGAGGGCCTGAGTGCCAACCGCATTGAGTGGATTGCCGGCATTATCAACGGTACCACCAACTTCATTCTTTCCGAGATGCGTGAAAAAGGGCTGACCTTTGCCGATGTGCTGAAAGAAGCACAACGCCTGGGTTATGCCGAAGCCGACCCCACCTTTGATGTGGAAGGCATTGATGCCGCGCATAAGCTGGCGATTCTGTCTGCCATTGGTTTTGGCACGCATCCTCAGTTTGATAAAGCGTATACCGAAGGCATTACCCGCCTGGATGCTATCGACATCAAGTATGCCGAAGAACTGGGCTATCGCATCAAGCTGCTGGGCATTACCAAACGCAGCGAAGCCGGTGTGGAGTTGCGCGTGCACCCGACCCTGATTCCTGAAAAGCGCCTGATCGCCAATGTGAATGGCGCCATGAACGCCGTGGTGGTCAAGGGTGATGCCGTAGGGCCTACCCTGTATTACGGCGCCGGTGCCGGTGCCGAGCCTACCGCTAGTGCCGTGGTGGCTGATCTGGTGGATGTGGCGCGCATGATGGATGCGGCGATTGACCAGCGTGTGCCTTACCTGGCTTTCCAAGATGAGCAACTGCAGGATCTACCGGTATTGCCAATCAGCGACATCAGCAGCGCCTATTACTTGCGCCTGCGCGCCATGGACAAGCCCGGCGTGCTGGCGGAAGTAACTCGCATACTGGGGGATCGCGATATTTCGATCGACGCCATGATCCAGAAAGAGCCGGAAGAGGGCGAGGATCAGGCCGATATCATCATCCTCACCCATGTCACGGTAGAGAAAAACATGGATAGCGCGATCGCTGCGATTGAAGCCTTGCCTGCCATTGCAGGCAAGATCACCAAATTGCGTATGGAAGAACTGGGCCGATAATGAAGTACATCAGTACCCGCGGGCAGTCGCCTGCACTCTCGTTTACCGAAATCCTGCTGGGTGGCCTGGCGCCGGACGGCGGCCTGTATTTGCCCGAGCACTATCCACAGCTGAGCGATGCGGACCTGACACGCCTGCGCGGCATGAATTACAGTGATCTGGCATTCAGCATTCTTTCGCTGCTGGTGGATGATATTCCGCCAGCCGATCTGCGCGCGATTGTCGACAAGACCTACCGTGCGGACGTGTATGCCTACACACGCGCTGAGCAGAGCGCGGAGGACATCACGCCTACGCTCAAACTGGAAGACAATCTTTATCTGCTTTCCTTGTCCAACGGCCCGACCCTTGCCTTCAAGGATATGGCCATGCAGTTGCTGGGCAATCTGTTTGAATATGTGCTGGCGAAAAAAGGCGAGACCACCAATATTCTGGGTGCCACCTCTGGTGACACCGGCTCCGCGGCTGAGTACGCCATGCGCGGCAAAAAAGGCGTCAAGGTGTTCATGTTGTCGCCGCACAAAAAAATGAGCCGCTTCCAGACGGCCCAGATGTTCAGCCTGCAGGATGAGAACATTTTCAATATCGCCGTCAACGGCGTGTTTGATGACGCCCAGGATATCGTCAAGGCGGTCTCCAATGACGCTGCTTTCAAGGCCAAGCACAAGATCGGCGCTGTGAATTCCATCAACTGGGCACGCGTTGCGGCGCAGGTGGTGTATTACTTCAAGGGCTACTTTGCGGTGACCAGCAGCAACCCGGAAAAAGTCAGCTTTTCCGTGCCTTCCGGCAATTTTGGTAACGTGTGTGCCGGCCATGTGGCGCGCATGATGGGCTTGCCTATCGATAAACTGGTGGTCGCCACTAACGAAAACGACGTGCTGGACGAGTTCTTCAAGACCGGCGTGTACCGTCCGCGTGGCTCGGCCAATACCTATCACACCTCCAGCCCCTCCATGGACATCAGCAAGGCCTCCAATTTTGAGCGCTTTGTGTTTGATCTCACCGGACGCGATGCCGCCAAGGTGCGTGACTTGTGGAGCAAGGTAGATCAGGGCGGTGCCTTTGATCTGAATGAGGATGGCCTGTTCGCCCAGGTAGCGGATTACGGGTTTGTCTCGGGCAGCAGCAACCATGCTGCCCGCATGCAGACCATCCGTGATACACAAGCCAAGTATGGCGTCACCATTGATACCCACACTGCCGATGGCCTGAAAGTGGCGTTGCAAGTGCGCGATCCCGCCACGCCCATGCTGGTGCTGGAAACGGCATTGCCGGTCAAGTTTGAAGATGCCATTCAGGAGGCTCTGGGCCACAAGCCTGAGCGCCCCGCCAGCCTGCAAGGTCTGGAAGACTTGCCGCAGCGCTTTGAAGTGATGGATGCCGATGTGCAGGCCATCAAGCAATTCATTGTTGACCACACCGCCGATTAGGCTGGATTTACGCGGAAAGCCGTCACCTTATGCAAACCTATCATGATCTGATGCGCCATGTGCTTGAGCATGGCCACAAGAAAGAAGACAGAACCGGTACCGGTACCCTGTCCGTATTTGGTTACCAGATGCGGTTTGATCTGGCGGCTGGTTTTCCGCTGCTCACCACCAAAAAAGTGCATTTGAAGTCCATCATCCATGAGTTGCTGTGGTTCTTGCAGGGCAGTACCAATATTGCCTACCTCAAGGAAAACGGCGTCACCATCTGGGACGAGTGGGCCGATGCCGCAGGCAATCTGGGGCCGGTGTATGGCTACCAGTGGCGTAACTGGCCTAAGCCTGATGGCAGTCATATTGACCAGATCACTCATGTGGTGGAAGCCATCAAGCGCAACCCGGATTCGCGTCGGCTGATCGTATCCGCCTGGAATGTGGCCGATGTCGACCAGATGAAACTGCCGCCTTGCCATGCCTTCTTCCAGTTTTATGTGGCTGATGGCAAGCTGAGTTGCCAGCTGTACCAGCGCAGTGCGGATATCTTCCTGGGTGTGCCTTTCAATATTGCCTCCTATGCCTTGCTGACCATGATGGTGGCGCAGGTGTGTGGGCTTAAGATGGGCGATTTTGTGCACACTTTGGGGGATGCACACATTTATCTGAACCATCTTGATCAGGTAAAAGAGCAATTGTCGCGTACGCCGCGCAGCTTGCCCACCATGCAGATCAACCCGGACGTGCGTGATATTTTCGCATTCCGCTACGATGATTTCAGTTTGCAGAATTACGATCCATATCCGCCCATCAAGGCACCTGTCGCTGTTTGAGCTTGGCGGGAAGCTTTACTTTTCCTGCACAGGCATCACATTCCAATAACTATAATAAATGCCATAATCTGGCTGTAAGCTGTTGTCGGCATTGGTTTTGCTTGCAAATTCTTGCTGACTGTTTTTTTAATCACTATGGAGTTGTTACTATGAAAAAATTATCTGTTGGTGCTGCACTGGTAGCCCTGGCATTTGCCGCAAATAGCGCGGTTGCTGCCGATCTGGTGATCCCAAAGACCAAGGTTAGCCTGGAGAAGTGCCTAGTTGCTGCGACCAAGGCCAAGCCAGGTACCGTGGTAAAGGTGGAAATGAAGCTGGAGAAAAAGGTTCCGGTTTATGAATTCGATATCGAAGCCGCTGATGGCAAGGCTTGGGATGTTGAGTGCAACGCGCTGAGCGGCAAAGTGACTGAAATCGAGCAAGAAGTGAAGTCTGCTGAAGACCCACTGTTCAAAGCCAAGATGAAGGTCAGCGAAGCAGATGCACGCAAGACTGCACTGGAAGCCCATCCAGGTGAAATCACCGAAGTCGAATACGAAATCGAAGAAGATGGCGCTGCCACTTACGAGTTCGACATCGTGGGTAAGGATGGCAAGGAAATCAAGGTAGAAGTAGACGCGACTTCCGGCAAGATCGTGGAATCGCACAGCGAGATCTATCAAATCGGCAAGGAATAATCAGCAGCTCGATCGCTATTGATGCTATCCAATAAAAAACGCCCGTGAGGGCGTTTTTTATTGCCTGTCGCCAGGCAGCGGGGGAAGAAAAAGGGCGGACCTCCTCGGGGATTAGAGGCCCGCCACGGGGAAACGATCAGGCGTTAAGCTGGCGGCCTATGCTGAGGCGGACTTGCTCACCCACCGCCATGCGTGGGCGGTCGTATTGCGTAATGGTATGGGTGACGCCATCCACCATGCGCACCTGGATGATGTAAGCCGTCAGCTTGTCGTTATCACGAGCCTGCAAGGCTGGTTTCTGCAATACATGGTCCATGGCTTCATTCTCTACGGTGCGTATCGAAACAATCGTGCCGCAGCTGCTGCAAGCTGAAGAATGCTGATCTGGAACCGGCGCAGCAGCGGCCTGGGGCTTGGCAATGGCGGCGTCATGGTGACGGCCATCAGTCAGGCTTTGCGCCGCATCCTGTTTTTCTGAATGCACTGGGATCAGGCCAGTAATTGCTGCGCTGCCAAGCAAACTGAAGATGGTCAGTGCAACGGCAGCAACCAGTACCAGTGGATGCGTCTTGCGTGGATTTGGATTTTTCATAGTAATGCCCTCCCTTAGTATCCGTAACCTTGATGTCCATAACGGTAATGCCTGTCGTGCCCATGATCATGATGGCGTGGGCCGCGCCAATCGCGCTCGTAAACCATGTAGCCACGTGGAGCTGGCTGGTAGTAGACGCGAGGCGCAGGTTGGTAGTAAACCCGTGGTGCTGGGCGATAGCGAGGCTCGGCCTGATAGCGTGGCGTCTGTGAAGCAATTGCGACGCCAGCAGCTGCACCGATGGCACCGCCAATGATCGCGCCATCGCGACCACCGATGGAGGAGCCGACGATGGCTCCGGCACCGCCGCCCAGTGCACCACCGAGAATGGATGGCCCATTGACCTCCATGAAACCATCGGCCTGTGCTGTGCCGTTGAATGCGCATGCCAGTGCGAAGGCCGCGCAGGCGTGTGTGAGTGTTTTTTTCATCTTGTTTTTAAGCATGTGGATTTACCCCTTAACAACCAAACTGTTTTTAACCGCTTGCACACCCTGTACCGAAGATGCAATTTCTACGGCACGGTGCGCTTGCTGATCTGTATCGACAAAACCGCTCAGTATTACTTCACCCTTGTAAGTTTCCACGCTGATGTTGAGCGACTTGGTGCGGCTGTCGTGAACCAACTCATCGCGAATTTTTTCGGTGACTTCGGTATCGTCCAGAAAAGCTTCCAATCGCGACTGCTGGGCAGCCTGCTTGAATTGTTCAAACTCCTGCTCGCTCAAGCTGCCATTACGGTCGATATCGGCATTTTCAAAGTGTTGTGCGAGGTCCTGGTCTTGAACGGCCTCATCATGGTTCAGGCGATGATCCCGATTGTTGTCCAGCTTGCTGAAGGCACTGGCAAACGGTTGCACCAGCGGGCGATCAGCGTTGGCTGTTATGCCAGAGGCGCTGTAAACGCACAGGGCGAGACCGAGCGTCAGGGCTCGAGTGTTTGAAGTGAATGTGTGTGGCTCGTTTTTCATGTTGTTTACTTTAGCGTTACGCTTTGCTCACAAGAGATATGGCAAGTAGCGTGCCAACATGAAAATATTGTTTTAAATCAAATGATTAATGTATTTCGTGGGATTTTGAGCCACCGTGAAATCGTCGCTGAATAGCGACGCTCCACTTGGGTGTTTTTTTAAGGTATTGAATTTAAAGAGGTATGGGTGTCGCGAAAACTAGGCAGCTTGGCCGCTGGTGTCGTCTTTGAACAACGCCGGGGTCAATTGATGCCGTTGCAGAAGCTTGTAGAACTCGGTGCGGTTGCGTTGTGCCAGTCTCGCAGCTTGCGTGACGCCGCCGTTGGTTGCTTTCAGCAGTTTGATCAGGTAATCCCGCTCAAAATTCTTGCGCGCAATCTCAAATGGCACGATGCCGCCAATATCGTCCTGCAGGGCTTTTTGCACCAGCGAGGTGGACACAAGTGGGGTAGTCGAGAGCACCACCGTCTGTTCGACGATGTTCTGCAGTTGACGCACATTGCCCGGCCACGGTGCCGCAATCAGCAGTTCCATGGCATCGGGTGAAAATCCATTCAGATTCTTGCCGTATTTGGTGCTCAAGGCATTGAGGAAGTTATTGGCCAGAAGGGGAATGTCTTCGCGCCTGCCAGCCAAGGACGGAATATCCAGCGAGACCACATTGATGCGGTAATACAAGTCCTCACGGAAGCGCCCGGCTTTCATTTCCTCGGCCAGATTTTTATGGGTAGCCGAAATAATCCGCACATCCACTGCAATCGAGGTGTTGGAACCCACAGGCCGTATCACGCGCTCTTGCAGCGCGCGCAGCAGCTTGACCTGCAAGGGCATGGGCATGTCGCCGATTTCATCGAGGAAAATCGTGCCGCCTTCCGCGCTCTGGAACAGGCCTTTATTATCCCTGACGGCGCCGGTAAACGCCCCCTTTGTATGCCCAAACAGCTCAGACTCGAGCAGGGCTTCCGGGATCGCGCCACAGTTGATCGCCACAAAGGGACGGCGACTGCGTGGACTGGCTTTGTGTATGGCGCGGGCCAGCAGCTCTTTGCCAGTGCCACTGTCGCCTTGAATAAACACACTGGCATCCGACATCGCCATCAGCTTTGCCTGACTCAGCAGGTTTTCCATGTGCGGACTGCGCGTGATGATGGCTTCGCGCCAGCTTTGATCTTCCGTGCTATCGGCGGCCACATGGGCACCAGCGGTCAACCGCAGCGCGGCTTCAACCTGTTGCAACAAGGATTTGCTGTCAAAAGGCTTGGTCAAAAAGCCGAAAACGCCGCGCCGGGTGGCATCCACCGCTTCTGGAATGGAGCCGTGCGCGGTAAGCAGGATCACCGGCAGGGCTGGGTCAGCCTGATGAATGGCATCAAACAGCGCCAGGCCATCCATACGGGGCATGCGCAAATCGCTGATAACCAGGGCAGGCCTGCTGACGCCGATATGCGCCAGCGCCTCTTCGCCGTTGGCGGCAGTGACAACTTGGTAACCAGCGGCCACCAGGCGCATTTCCAGCAATTTAAGAATGTCGGGGTCGTCGTCTACTGCCAGAATCTTGCGGCCAGTCACGGGCGATAAAGCCAAAGCACTCATTTTTTGGGTCCTTGGTCACGATCTATCATGGTTTTTTCAATATCCTTGAGGTCATCCAGTTTTTTCTGAAGATTCATCATGCCGGTCTGCGCTGTGTCGGCACGCTTTTGCTCGTCGCGCAGACGCCCCAGCAGCCGGATGTTTTCGCCGACAAAGTCGCGCAATACGCCAAACAGGTTCTTTTCGTCGGCAGACAGCGTTTTCTCGGTCAATAATTCATCGAGCAAGATTTGGGCCTTCTGCGAATCACGCGTTTTGCTGGAAGGCAATGCATAGGCAATCGCCAGCTTGCTACGGGTGAGCAGGGGCAGTTTTTCCTTGCCATTGGTAGTGCTCAGGATCGCGACTTCCTTTTTTTGCGTATCGGCTGGCAAGTCGGTGAAATACTGCGCGTAATCCAGCAATGCATTATTGCTGACTACCGGAGTCTCGGATTTGACCTCGGTTTTGCTGGTATGTTCGTGATGCGTCTGCGCAGGCTCGGCAATCGGTGCCTGGGGTTTTGTGGAGGCGGGGGCACAGGCATTTAACAGCAGAGCTGCAAATAGCGGCACTGCTAATCGGGGCAGGCCCCCATAAGGGACGGTAGTCTTCATGGAATATTCTCCTAAAAATTCGTATAAACGCCGATATGTCTGGGCCGAAAACGGCGGCAAGACATACTGCTGACATGCCATGAAGGACGGCAATAAGGGCAAGGCTTGGTTTGCTAGGCGGCTTTGCTGGCCGGATGCAGCGGCAGGCGCACCTGGAAGTGGGCGCCATGTTCCGAAGGCAGCAGCATGATCTCGCCGCCGTGCGCATCTACATATTCTTTGGCAATCGATAAGCCTAGCCCGCTTCCACTGACCAGGCTTTCATACACGCCGTTCCCTTTGTAAAAAGGATCGAACAGTTTTGCCTTATCTGCCGCCATGACACCCGGGCCGCCATCATGGACTTCAAACACCAGACTGTCATCAGTTTGCCGTGTGCGCAAGCGGATGGTGCCGGATTTTGGCGTGTACTTGATGGCATTCGAGATCAGGTTGTCGACGATGGTGGCGACTTTTTCCGCGTCGGCTTTGAGGTGCACGGTCTCACAATCGCGCTCGATGGTGATCTGCTTGCTGCTCATGGTCAAGGCATAAGAATTCAATACATTTTCCAGCAGGGTGGGGAAGTCAAACCCACTTAATACCAGCTGTGGTTTTTGATATTGCACCGCGGAGTAATTCAGCAGGTTTTCTATCATTTTTTGCAGGCGCATGCTGCTCTCACGCAGGATGTTGGCGATTTCTTTCTGCTGCGGACTCAAGGCACCGCCAATTTCGTCGCTGAGTAGCTCACTGCCTTCGCGAATCGCGGTGAGAGGAGTTTTCAGCTCATGCGATACATGGCGCAAGAAGCGTTGTTTTTGCTGGTTGAGTTCGTCCAGTTGGGCGCGCAGCCAGTCCAGCCGTATGCCCAGAGTATGCAGGTCGCCGGGGCCATCGATGCTGATGGGTTCATCGTATTTGCCTTCTCCCAACCGCCTGATGGCGGCATCCATGCGTTTGATCGGCTGGGCGACCAGAAACGTGATGACGGCTGCGACCAGCAGGGCGACGGGAATCAGCGTCATGGTCTGGCTGATCAGCATTTCCTGCGTTTGTTCGGCGGTGCGCGCCAGAATCGCGGATTCGCGATCAATCAGGCGATTGTTTTCACGCAGGATATTCTGCGCCTGATCGGATAAATCCAGGAATTCGGCAATGGCTGCCTTGGCGGTTTCGGGGGTGGGTTGCAGTTGCACTACGGTGTCGTAAAGCTTGTCTTCCTGCTGGTTGATCGCTCTTAGCGCCTCCGCCTGGCTGGCGGTGATGCTGAGCCCACTGAGTTCTTCAATAGCATCAGCAAATTGCTCGTGCGCGCGGGTGAAGTTCACCAGTAATTGCACGTCGTGCAGTACAAAATATTGGCGGGCACTGCGCTCCATCAGCATCAGTTGTTCGGCAATGGCGCGGCTTGCGCGGGTGGCCTGCACGGACTGTGCGACTGTCGTACGACTTTTGTCGGCTAGCCGGTCCAGGTAAACGGCGGCATTACCAAAGGCAAACAACAAGGGAAGCATGGTCAGGGCAAAACCAAACAACAGCAACTTCAGGAATGATCTGGGATAAGCAATGCGCAACTAATCAATCTCCATGTTGGGGGCAATATCCATGTTCGGGTAGATCTCCAAGCTAAAACCAGGTGATGAGCTGGGTGGGAGATCGGTGATGTGTTGATTTATCATCAGTAATTCGATTTCTAGCGAGCAGGCAGCCGTTATAATACCGACATGCCTAAACTATCTCTTATCGTAGCCATCGCGCATGATGGCGTCATCGGGGTTAATAATACCTTGCCATGGCATTTGCCTGAAGATCTTAAACGCTTTCGCGCCTTGACCATGGGCCATCATATCATCATGGGCCGCAAAACCTATGAGTCGCTGAACCGCCTGTTACCGGGCCGCACCACCGTCATTGTCACGCGCAATGCTGACTATCGCGTTGAAGGCGCTCGGATTGTAAGCTCCCTGCAGGATGCCATTTCGCAGTCCGCAGGGGATGACGAAGTGTTCCTGATCGGGGGCGCTGAACTATACCGCGAAGGCCTGGCACAGTCAGACAGGCTGTATATTACTGAGATTGAGGCCAGTTTTTCTGGTGATGCTTTTTTCCCCACCATTGATTACTCTCAGTGGAAGCAGGTGGAAGAAGAACGCCATGTCAGTGTGAATGGTCTCATCTATCGGTACCTGACATACGATCGTTTGATCCAGACTTAATCACGGATGATTCATCATGGTGGCTGAAAATATGACCGATATTGAGAAGAAGTCACAGGCTGAGCCCACCGCCTGGTTTGCTCAGGCCCTGGCTTACATGCGTATCAAGCATTGGCAAGAGGCTGAGCAGGCATTGCGCCAGGCGCTGGAGAGCGATCCTGACTATGCTGAAGCGCATTGTAATCTTGGCTATGTGCTGGAACAGCGGGGTTGCCCTGATGCGGCGGAAGAAGCATATAGGCGCTCCATGGCGCTGGCCCCCTCCTTGCTGAATGCGGCACTGAATCTGGGAGTCATGTTGCAGAGCCAGAGCCGGTTTGATGAGGTTGAGGCCATTTATCAGCAAGCTATTCAGCAGCATCCTGACCAGTTGGGGCCATGGACTAATCTGGGGATTCTCTACACTGCCATGCAGCGCGATCATGAGGCCGAGCGTTGTCATCGCCAGGCATTGACGCTGGACCCGGATTATCGCAAAGCGCGATTCAATCTGAGTTATCTGCTGCTGAGGCAAGGCCGGTTTGAAGAAGGCTGGGCCTGCCTTGAAGCGCGTACCATGCCAGCGCAGGCGGGCTTCATTGATGCCCCACGCTGGAAAGGAGAGCCGCTCAGCGGTAAAACCCTCCTGCTGGTCTGCGAAGGTGGTCATGGCGATGCGCTGCAGTTTTGCCGCTACGCCATTTTGCTGCAGCAGCAATGGTCTGTGCGTTTGCATATTGTCTGCCCGCCCGCCTTGGAGCGCTTGTTTGCCATGCAATCGTTATTCGAGCAGGTATGGACAAAGGCGAGCAAGGCGAAATGCGACTACTGGTGCCCGCTCCTGAGCCTGCCGGGCTTATTCGACACCCGTATCGATAATATTCCCGCAGATACGCCTTATTTGCGGGTAGATGAAGAACTTGCCGCGCAATGGCAAGCATTGCTGCCTCTCGATGGGTTTCGAGTCGGCCTAGTCTGGAAAGGTAATCCCAAATTTGAAAATGACACCGATCGCTCCCTCCCTTCGTTGACTACCCTGAGTCCTTTGCGTCAATTTTCCAACGTGCATTTCATATGTCTGCAGCAAACCCCTGCGAGTGAAGCCAGTGAAAAGGCGTTAGGGATGAAGGGGTTGCCCGAGGTCATGGTGGATTTTGCAGATACGGCTGCTGTCATCACCGGCCTTGATCTGGTCATTTCGGTGGATACCGCTGTCGCCCATCTCGCAGGGGCCCTCGGCAAGCCATGCTGGCTGATGTTGCCGCATCACATGGCTGATTGGCGCTGGATGACGACCCGGGATGATAGCCCTTGGTATCCCACTCTCCGGCTGTTTCGTCAGGAGGTACGGGGGCACTGGGTCTACGTCGCAATGTGCATTGCTCTGGCCTTGCAGGCCAAACTTGAGGCGAAAGATACCCGCGAATAGGGGAGTGCAGAAATTTGCTTGCAGGAAGTATGAAGCACTCGCCTGATATATCAAGCGAAGTTGAATGTGCCGCATGAGGCGCGCCGACCAGAACGGTCAGCGCGTCATGGGTTTGGTTAAGCAGCGACGCAGTCCACGTAGTAATACGCTTTGCCATCCACCACTTGTTTTACCAGGCCATGCACATCGGTTTCAAAGCCAGGGAAGCGCTCATTGAAATCGCGGGCAAAACGCAGGTAATTCACGATAATTGCGTTGAACTGCTCCCCGGGAATCAGCAATGGAATGCCAGGTGGGTAAGGCGTCAGCAGCACGGCGGTAATGCGGCCTTCCAGCTCGTCGATCTGCACACGGTCAATCTTGCGATGCGCCATGCGGGCAAAGGCATCGGTCGGCTTCATGGCCGGAATCATGTTGGACAGATACATTTCGGTGGTCAGGCGTGCAACATCGTTGGCGCGATACACCTCGTGAATCTGGGTACACAACTCCTTGAGGCCAATACGCTCATAGCGTGGCTGCTTGGCAACAAATTCCGGTAATACTTTCCACAGCGGCTGGTTCTTGTCGTAATCATCCTTGAACTGCTGCAAGGCGGCGACCATGGTGTTCCAGCGGCCTTTGGTAATGCCGATGGTGAACATGATGAAGAACGAATAAAGGCCGGTCTTTTCCACGATAACACCGTGCTCGGCCAGGTATTTGGTGACGATGGCCGCGGGGATGCCAAACTCGTCCGAGAACGACCCATCGACATCCAGGCCGGGGGTGATGATGGTGGCCTTGATCGGGTCCAGCATGTTGAAGCCTTCGGCCAGATTGCCGAAACCGTGCCAGCGTTCGCCAGCTTTCAGCATCCAGGCTTCGCGCTCTTCAATGCCTTCTTCAGACAAATCGTCCGGGCCCCAGACTTTGAACCACCAGTCGCTGCCCCATTCTTCGTCCACCTTGCGCATGGCGCGGCGGAAATCCAGGGCTTCCATGATGGATTCTTCCACCAGGGCTTTGCCACCCGGCGCTTCCATCATGGCGGCTGCCACGTCGCAGCTGGCAATAATCGAATATTGCGGGCTGGTGGAGGTGTGCATCAGATAAGCTTCATTGAACACATCGCGGTCCAGGCGGTTGTCTTCCGCATCCTGCACCAGAATCTGTGAGGCTTGGCTCAGGCCCGCCAGCAGCTTGTGCGTGGACTGGGTGGAGAACACCATGGAGTCCTTGCAGCGTGGGCGGTCAGCACCAATGGCGTGATAGTCACCGTAGAAGTCATGGAAGGTGGCATGTGGCAGCCAGGCTTCGTCAAAATGCAGGGTGTCGATCTTGCCATCCAGCATTTCCTTGATTTCTTCCACGTTGTAGAGCACGCCGTCGTAGGTGGACTGCGTAATCGTCAGTACCCGTGGCTTGGCATTCTTGTCGGTGGCGAACGGGTTGGCTTCAATCTTTTTCTGGATGTTTTCCCAAGCGAATTCCTCTTTGGGAATCGGCCCGATAATGCCGAAGTGATTGCGCGTTGGCATCAGGAACACCGGCACGGCGCCGGTCATGATGATGGAGTGCAGCACCGACTTGTGGCAGTTGCGGTCCACCACCACGATATCGCCGGGGGCGACGGTGGAGTTCCACACGATCTTGTTGGAGGTCGAGGTGCCATTCGTCACGAAATACAAATGGTCGCAGTTGAAAATGCGGGCCGCATTGCGCTCGGAAGCGGCAACCGGGCCGGTATGGTCCAACAGCTGGCCCAGTTCGTCTACGGCATTGCAGACGTCAGCACGCAGCATGTTTTCACCAAAAAACTGATGGAACATCTGGCCGACGGGGGATTTCAGGAAGGCCACGCCACCGGAGTGGCCGGGGCAGTGCCAGGAATAGGAGCCATCGGCTGCGTAGTGGGTCAGCGCGCGGAAGAACGGCGGCGGCAGGCTGTCCAGATACGTGCGCGCTTCACGCACGATGTAGCGGGCCACGAATTCCGGCGTATCTTCAAACATGTGGATGAAGCCGTTCAGTTCGCGCAGGATCTCATTCGGGATATGGCGGCTGGTGCGGGTTTCGCCATGCAGGAAAATCGGGATTTCCTCATTGCGGTAGCGAATTTCGTCAACAAATTTGCGCAGGTTATCCAGCGCTTCGGGCTTCTCTTCGACGAACTCTTCATCGTCAATCGACAGGATGAAGGCCGAGGCGCGACTTTGCTGCTGCGCAAAGGAGGTCAGGTCACCATAACTGGTCACGCCCAGCACTTCAAAGCCTTCTTCTTCGATGGCTTTGGCCAGCACGCGTATGCCGAGACCGGAGGAGTTCTCCGAGCGAAAATCTTCATCAATGATGACGACAGGAAATCTGAACTTCATATAGGCCTCCGAAGGCTGCCCGAAATGGCGAAAGGAGCGGAATATAGCACGTTTTCGTGACGTGACAAGCCTTTGAGCAGTAAAGCTTTGTCCGTGTGGAATCGAATATGCGGATTGGAGCGGCTTAGCGGCCGAACGTTCATAAAAATGTCATATTGGCGTATGCATTTTCTGGAGGCCGGCGGGGGCAAAATTGCTGCTTTTCAGGGGGTGTGTCCAAGGTGGTCTGGGTATGCCTGACCAGCCCAGGCGAAATTAAAGCCTGGGCATATCTTCGGGGCAATTGTCCTAGAGTTGCATCAGCGCATCGCGCACGCGCAATTCGTCGACGCCTTTGCCGATGAAGACAATGCGCGTCAGTGGCTCGTCTTCGTCCCAGCCTTCCAGCAAGGTAGGCGGGTAGAGCGTATGTTGCACGGCATGCACGGCAATCGGCGCAGGCTGATCTTCGGCGTGGATAATGCCCTTGAGTCGCAGCAATTGCTCGCCAAACGTCGCGCAAAGCCATTTCAGCACCGGCTCCAGTTGATCCCAGGTCAGCGGCTTGGGCAGGGTGACGGTGAAACTGACAATCTCATCATCGTGCACGGCCTTGGGCAACATGCCGCGGCCCGCCTTGGAGCGCGTGGGTGCGCGCAACCAGCGTTGAGGTTGCGCCTGCTTGCCATCCTGGCTGAACAGGCCAACATCAATCAGGTGCATGGGGTCAATCTCGCCATGGCTGATCAGATGCTGTGTGGCACCGGGGTTGAGCTCAGTGAGCATCGCTGCCAGCGCTTCCTGCTGTTCGGGTGTGGCTAGGTCAGATTTGGTCAGCAACAGCACATCGGCCACCGCGGCCTGTTTGCGTGCTTCACCGTGCTTTTCAATCTGCTGGATGCCATATTGACTGTCGATGGTGACGACTACGGCATCCAGTCGGTAGGTGGAGCTGATCACCGGTTCATTCATCAGATTGGCGAGGATAGGGCCGGGGTCGGCCATGCCGGTGGTTTCGATCACGAGCCGCTTGAATTCGGGAATGGCGGAAAGCGCCCGCTTGAAGAAGAGATCGCGCAGGGTATCTGCCAGCTCATTGGTCAGCGTGCAGCACAGGCAACCCGAGCTCAACAACACGGTATTGTCGGCGACATGCTCGCTTTCCACGGTGCGGGCCAATATGTGGTCCAGCCCGGCTTCGCCCAGCTCGTTGATCACCACCGCCGTATCCTTCATGCCGGGGTTGTTGAGCAGCTTGTTGAGCAGGGTGGTTTTGCCACTACCGAGAAAACCGGTGAGCAGGGTGACGGGAATGCGGGGATCGTGGCTCATGGGTGACCTGTTGCTGAGGGCCAAAAGGCAAAGTTTAAAGGGGCAGCCGAGTGTTGTCGGTTACGGGACTTGCATCAAACCAGGCTGTTACCTGACCTGGCGTGATCGCTCAAGTTCTATTGTAGCCGCAGAAGTTCGCGCTGGAAAACGCGTCATGCCGCGTCTTGTTCCACATCATGCGCGGCATGCCACGGCGGGAAAGGGTCGGGCAGGTTGCGCCAGCCGGATATTCCGCTGGCCATTTCTTCATCGGTCAGCAGGCAGGCATCAAAGCCTGCGCGTATCGCGGATTCGTCCATGTTCATGCCGATGAGTACCAGCTCCTGTTGCCTGTCGCCCCATGGGTCCAGCCAGCGACTCTTGATCATGGTCAGGGCCTCTTCATCCTGCGGCCAGTAGTCTTCCGGCGTGGCTGCCCACCACATGCCCGCAAGTTCATTACGTGAAATCGCGCCCGCTTGTGACCAGTTGGCGCAGAAATCAGGACGGCTGGCCAGCCAGAAATGGCCTTTGGACCTGACCACACCTGGCCACTCCTGGCCCAGCCATGCCCACAGGCGTTCTGGATGAAACGGTTTGCGCGCCCGGTAGACAAAGCTGCTGATGCCATATTCCTCGGTTTCAGGCACGTGTTCGCCACGCAGCTCCTTCAGCCAGCCAGGGGCATCCTGTGCGGCTTCGAAGTCAAAGCGGCCGGTATTCAGCACGCGATCCAGCGGCACCTTGCCGAAACTGCTGTGCACGATGCCGGCACGCGGATTCAGTGTCTTGAGTATGCCTTCCAGTTGGCCGATGTCGGCAGGCGTCATGAGATCGGTTTTGTTGAGGACGATCACATCGCAGAATTCCACCTGCTCGACCAGCAGGTCGACCACGGTGCGCGTATCCTCTTCCCCCATGGTTTCTCCACGGTCCGCCAGAAAGTCACGCGAGCTGTAGTCGCGCAGAAAATGGTAGCCATCGACCACGGTGACCATGGTGTCCAGACGCGATACATCCGACAGGCTGACATCGTTTTCATCGCGGAAGGTGAAGGTCTCGGCGACTGGCAAAGGCTCCGAGATACCAGTGGATTCGATGAGCAGGTAGTCAAAGCGGCCTTCGGCGGCCAGGCGGCGGATTTCCACCAGCAGGTCTTCGCGCAGGGTGCAGCAGATGCAGCCATTGCTCATCTCCACCAGCTTTTCTTCGGCGCGCGATAGTGCCGCGCCGCCTTCGCGTACCAGGCGGGCGTCAATATTGACTTCGGACATGTCGTTGACGATCACCGCGACGCGGCGACCTTCGCGATTATTGAGAATGTGGTTGAGCAACGTGGTTTTGCCGGCGCCGAGAAAGCCGGAGAGCACGGTCACGGGAAGTTTTTTCATGGGATGTCTTTCGCTAGGGAATGTGGCTGGTATCGGTGGTGCTCAATGCCCGAACTGGCGTTCGCGACGTTCGTGTCTTTCCTGGGCTTCCACGCACAGCGTGGCAGTGGGGCGTGCCAGCAGGCGCGCAAGGCCGATGGCTTCGCCAGTTTCTTCGCAGTAGCCATAACTGCCATCTTCAATCCGGCGTAGGGCAGCATTGACCTTCTTCAGCAATTTGCGCTCGCGATCGCGTGCCCGCAGTTCCAGCGTGCGGACTTCTTCCTGGGTCGCCCGGTCGGCCGGATCAGCCGCATCTTCGGTTTCGCGCAGGTGCTCGCCGGTATGCGCGGCGTTATCGCTGATTTCCGCCCTGAGGCTTTGCAGCAGATGGGCAAAGTACGCCAGTTGCTCGCCGTTCATATAGTCGTTGGCGGGCATGGCGAGTAGCCGTTGCGGTGTCAGGTCTTGTGGCATGTGGATGAGCTGGGGTTGTATGGTTTTGCAACAATGTTGCGATTAAGTGCATGCTAATGTCTGCTGTTAAAAAATGCAACATAGTTGCATTTTTGGCGTGCTGTTGCTGGAGGTGAAAACGCTGCAGTGGATAGGGCGGTGACAGGAGGCTGGAACTGGCTGCCACGCTTCAGTGGCAGGGGGGTGAGACTCAGGCCTGCGCGCGCTGGCAGTCGGCGCAACAGCCTTTAATGTTGAGTTCGATGGAATCGACGGTAAAATGCTCGGGTATCTGCGCAGGCAATCTGGCATGCACGCCTTCCAGGCAAAATACCTTGCCACAGGAGGTGCATTTGAAGTGAGCATGTTGATGCAGCGTATTTTTTTGCGTGTGCTGGAAGCGGCGAGCCCGGTCATGCCCCATAATAGCGTGCGCCAGGCCATGCTCCAGCAGCCAGTCCAGAACGCGGTAGAGAGTGACCCGGTCAAAGGATGCCTCGCTGCCCAGAGCCTGCAGGATTTCCGGATGGGTGAGGGCGTGCTGAGCGCCCGCCAGTACATTGAGTACGGCAATACGTGAAGGCGTAGGACGTTGTCCGGCGTCCCGAATCAGTTGTTCTGCGTTTTCCATAGGCTTTAAGGGATTACATAGCCTTCAAGTGTCAGAGATAACGCCGGAAACGTCAACCACATGCCCACAAGGGCGGAAAAAGAATCAAACACGCATGAATGTATTTTACGAAGAGGATGGTGGCTTCAAGGTTGCCGCCATCATGACCGAGAATCCCGGCTCCTTGCAGGTCGAGGCCCTGACCGGCAAACGCTCCAAGATCAAGTCTGCCAACGTGCTCATGAAATTTGAGCAATCCCTGTCCGGTTTCATGGAAGCCGCCAATGCCGAGGCCGAGCAGCTGGATATCCCGTTTTTGTGGGAATGCTGCGGCGAGGACGAGTTTGCCTTTGATGAGCTGGCCCAGGATTACTACGGACAAAAACCCACGCCGGTGCAATCGGCGGCGGTGGCTATTCGCCTGCACAGCGCGCCTGTGTATTTTTATCGCAAGGGCAAAGGACATTACAAGGCCGCGCCTGCCGATACCCTGAATGCGGCGCTGGCGGCGATTGAAAAGAAGCGCCTGCAAGCAGAAAAAATTGCCACCTTTGCCGAGCAGCTCAAGGCGGGTGAATTCCCCGAAGAGTTCCGCAGCAAGCTGGACATGCTGTTTTACGACCCAGACAAAAACAGCATGGAATGGAAAGCGCTGGAGCAGGCGGCAGCCGAGACACATACCGGGCACGTGCAAGTGCTGGCCGCTGCCGGCGCCATTGCCTCCATACACGATTACCACCTGGGCGCTTTCCTGCGCGAATACTTCCCCAAAGGCACTGGGTTCGATGCGGTGGCAGCCTTGCCGCTAGTCGACGACCTGCCGCTGGCCGAGGTCGAGGCCTTCAGCATTGATGACAGCACGACCACCGAAATCGACGATGCGCTATCGGTAACGCCGCTGGGCAATGGCCTCACCCGTGTCGGCATTCATATTGCCGCTCCGGCGCTGGGTATTTTGCCGGATTCACCGCTGGATGCCATCGCGCTGCATCGTTTGTCCACGGTATACATGCCGGGCAACAAGATCACCATGCTGCCGGAAGAAGCCATTGAGCCTTTCAGCCTGAATGCAGGCCATGCGCGGCCTGCGCTGTCGTTGTATCTGGATGTGGCGGCAGATTTCAGCATTGTGCATCGCGAAAGTCGCGTGGAGCGCGTGCGTATTGTGGAAAACCTGCGCCATGATGCGCTGGAACCCTATTTCAACGAAGCTACGCTGGCGGAGGATAGCGGCCATCCCTATTGGGCGCGCCTGCTGTTCCTGTTCAACCTGGCCGAGGCGCTGGAAAAAGCCCGTGGCAAGTACGACCCGACCCGCCCGCCACAGCTCGATTACAACTTTTATGTCACTGACGGCAAGGTGCAGATCGGGGCGCGCCGTCGTGGTTCGCCCATGGACAAGCTGGTGGCCGAGCTGATGATAGAAGCCAACAGCCAGTGGGGTCTGCTGCTGAAAGAACATGCCATTCCCGGCATTTACCGCGCCCAGAATGGTGGCAAGGTTTACATGACCACGCAGGCTGAGCCACACCAGGGCCTGGGCGTGGGGCAATATGCCTGGAGCACCTCGCCTCTGCGTCGCGCGGTGGACCTGATCAACCAGCGCCAGGTGATATCGGTATTGCGCGCTGAGCCGCCGGTGTATCCGCCGAACAGCGATCTGCTGGCCTCGGCCATGCGTAATTTTGACCAGACTTACAATGCCTACAACGAATTCCAGACGCGCATGGAGCGCTACTGGTGCCTGCAATATCTGGTGCAGGAAAACGTCCAGGAAATAGGCGCCACGGTATGGCGCGAAAATCTGGTGCGGCTGGATAACTTGCCTTACATCACCAAGGTGCACAGTCTGCCTGAGCTGGCGCCGGGTACCCGCGTCAAGCTGGAAATTCGTCAGGTGGATACGCTCATGATGGAACTGGACACCAGATTCAACGGCGTGGAGGCACCCGTAGCCGAGGTGGACCATGTTTAGGATGGGCCGCAATATCGCACGCAGCATACACCGGGCGATTACGCATGAAGACAGCGTGGATGTGAGCGAGATCGACGGCGTGCGCTCGCTGCACCTGGGCTCGGATACCGTACAGAGCTCCATGCGGGTCAAGGCACCTTATGATCTTGAACTGAAATACACGCGCGGCATGATGGTGTTTCTGCTGTTCAACAAGCAGGTGCGCAATCTGGTCATGATAGGTCTTGGCGGCGGCTCGGTGCCCAAGTACATTTACCAATATCTGCCGCAGATTGCCTGCAAGGTGATCGAGATCAACCCGCGTATCATCGAGGTGGCGCGCAGTCACTTTTTTGTGCCGCATGACGAATACCTGCCCTCGGGCGAGGCCCGCTTTGAAGTTGTGCAGGCCGATGGTGCCGTGTATGTCGCCGAAAACGCTGACAGCATGCAGGTGCTGGTGATCGACGCCTTTGACAGCCGCGGCATTCCGCAAGACCTCTGTACCCAGTCCTTCTTTGACGACTGCTTTGAAGCGATCACGCTGGATGGCATGCTGGTGGTCAATCTGTGGGGCTCGGACCGCAATTTTGATGTCTACCTGCAACGCATCGAACAAAGTTTTCATCAGCGCGTGCTGGTCATGCCGACCGGCCGCCCTGGCAATATCATCGTATTTGCCTTCAAGCGTGCGCCGCAGGATCTGCGCTGGAGCTCGCTGCGCGAACGCGCGCGTGCGCTGGAAGCCGAATACAAGATCGAATTCATGGATTTCATTGAGCGCTTGCGCGACCATAATCCGAATACCCCCAATCGTTTGCTGCTGGAAAGAGAGTCCGCGGAATGAAATCCCATCAATTTTTTGCCACCTGCCCACGCGGGCTGGAAGCGCTGCTGGCCGAAGAGCTGCAGCAACAGGGCGCGCGCGCCGTGCAAGTGACCGATGGCGGCGCCTCGTTTGGCGGCGACATGGCGGTATGCTACCGCGTCAACCTGCACAGTCGCCTGGCGACGCGTGTGCTGCTAGAAGTGGTGCGTGGCAACTATGCCAGCGAAGATGATCTTTATCAGGCCGCGCTCAAGTTCAACTGGCCCGAATGGTTTGATGTGGGTCGCAACTTCATGGTCAAGGTTACCGGCGTCAAATGCCCATTGAAAAGTCTGGAATTCGCCACCTTGCGCATCAAGGATGCCGTGTGCGACCGATTCCGCCAGGCCGTGGGCAGCCGCCCCTATATTGACACCAAAGAGCCTGATGTCCGCATACACGCCTATCTGGCCGCCGAGCATTTTCAGTTTTACCTGGATACTTCCGGTGATGCGCTTTACCAGCGCGGTTTGCGCCGAGCCAGCATAGAAGCGCCGCTGCGTGAAAACCTCGCCGCGGGCATTCTCAAGCTATCCGGCTGGCAGCCGGGCACCTCGCTGCTAGACCCGATGTGCGGCAGCGGTACATTTTTGCTCGAAGCCGCCATGATGGCCTTGCACATTGCGCCCGGCAGCCGCCGTCATTTCGGCTTTGAAAAACTGAAGAATTTTGATGCAGACAAATGGAAGAGCCTGCGTCAGCAAGCGCAAAGCCAGGCCAAGCCTGTGACCTTCCAGAAAATCTACGGCAGTGATCAGGATTTGCGCGCCGTGCGCGTCAGCAAGCAAAATCTGCAAGAGGCCGGGCTGCTGGAAGCCGTGCAATTGAGCCATGCCGATATGGTTGAAGTGCCGCCACCTGCCGACGCTGGTGTGCTGGTTGCCAACCCGCCTTATGGTGTGCGTATTGGTGAAGACGAAGAGCTGGCCGCGCTTTATCCGAAAATGGGCGAAGCGCTCAAACGCAAGTTTGCCGGCTGGAATGCCTACTTTCTGACCAACGACCTGCGCATGCCCAAGCTGATGCGACTGGCGCCTTCCAAGCGTACGCCCTTGTTCAACGGCCCGCTGGAA
Source organism: Methylovorus menthalis (assembly GCF_020523625.1). Classification (GTDB taxonomy): domain Bacteria; phylum Pseudomonadota; class Gammaproteobacteria; order Burkholderiales; family Methylophilaceae; genus Methylovorus; species Methylovorus menthalis. The sequence goes on along the minus strand of NZ_JAJAQH010000006.1, from coordinate 1,499,956 downwards.
TGTCGTTTGTTTGAGATCCGCATGGTGGCGGGCAGTAACCGCAAGGAGAAGCCTGCCGATGAGTGACAGCCTGGATGAACTGCGCGCCCGGGTGAATGCCTTCGTTGCCGAGCGCGACTGGGCGCAGTTTCATACGCCCAAAAACCTGGCGATGGCGATGATCGTGGAAGCGGCGGAAGTGGTGGAGCATTTTCAATGGGATACCCCGGCGGAAAGCGCTACCATGGAGGATGCCCGCAAGACTGAGATTGGCCATGAGCTGGCGGATACCTTCGTCTACCTGCTGCGGATTGCCGAAGTGTGCGGCATAGACCTGATCGCCGCTGCCAACGCCAAGATAGACCTCAACGCGAAGAAATATCCGGCTGACCTGGCGCGTGGCAGCAATGCCAAATACACCGCCTATCAAGTGCCGCCGGAGGCGGAAGGCTAGCGCACAAATGCTTTGCCATCCTCGTGCAATCCAAGGCGGGGCTGCTTGATCAATAGACCGGTTTGCCCTTGCAGGGCAGGGCAGCCGAGGTAATGCGGCCAATCCAGGCCGCCTGTGCCATATCTTCCTCTGCCAAAAACAATTCCCCTATCGTTTTCTGGCCTTTGGCGCCAGACATGCTCAGCACAAGCATCACGCGCTGATCGGCACGCAGACGTATATCCCAGCCATGCTCGGTCTGATCCACCGTGCTGGTGCGGTTGGGGTAGGATTCTGCCAACCTTTGCAGCACGCACCAACTCGCATTTTTGCTGCTATCAGCAAACTGGTAGCATGGCTTCAGCAGCATGGTGCTGGATTACGGTGTGTTGCTGGCACAGCCGGTTAACAGCAGTGGGGTCAGCCGGCTGGCAAAAACCAGTGTGCAGGTGCTGTGGCCTTGATGCATGGCGATGTCCTCGCAGGGCGGTCATGATGCGCTGGATTTTAGCAGGCAACAGGCGAGGAATAGGCGGCGGTTTCTGGTAAAATTACATTTTTGCCAACGTCCTGAATTTATTCATGTCCAGCCTCCAAATGATCAGCCTTCGCGGCAGCGCAGCACTCTCCGATTTTCGTCTCGATAAAATTCTCACTGCGCTCAAGGCAACTGCCCCGCGTATCAGCCATCTCTATGCCGAGTTCTGGCATTTTGCCTGGTCCGAAACCGCGCTGACGACCGTCCAGCAGGACACCCTGAAGAAGATTCTCACCTATGGCCCCACGCTGCACGAAGAGCAGCCGCAAGGCGAGTTGCTGCTGGTGGTGCCACGCCCCGGCACGATTTCGCCATGGGCATCACGGGCTACCGACATTGCCCGCCACTGTGGGCTGGAAAGCATGCAGCGCCTGGAGCGCGGTGTGGCCTACTATGCCGCCACAGCCGATGGCACTCCCCTGACCGAGGCTGAAAAACAGGCGCTGAAAGCGGTGATTCATGACCGCATGACCGAAGCTGTTTTCCCGACGCTCGAAGATGCGGCCCGTCTTTATCACATTGCCGAGCCAGCTCCGCTGGCCACGGTGGATATTCTCGCTGGCGGCAAGCCTGCGCTGGAAGCGGCCAATAGCGAGATGGGCCTGGCGCTGTCGCCGGACGAAGTGGATTACCTGCTGGAAAACTTTACCCGCATCGGCCGCAACCCGACCGATGTTGAGCTGATGATGTTTGCCCAGGCCAACTCCGAGCATTGCCGTCACAAGATTTTCAATGCCGACTGGGTGATTGATGGCGTCAAGCAGGACAAATCGCTGTTTGGCATGATCCGCAATACCCACCAGCTGAATCCCGGCAATACCGTCGTGGCGTATTCCGATAACGCATCGATTGTGCAGGGTGAAAGCACCCGCCGCTTTTATCCGCAGGCCGATGGCGAATATGGCTACATCGAAGAAGACATGCATTTCCTGATGAAGGTGGAAACGCATAACCACCCCACGGCGATTTCGCCATTTGCCGGTGCTGCTACCGGTGCTGGCGGTGAAATTCGAGACGAAGGTGCCACGGGTTCAGGCTCCAAGCCCAAGGCTGGCCTGACCGGGTTTTCTGTCTCCAACCTGAATATTCCTGGCTTCAAGCAGCCATGGGAAACCGATAACGGCAAGCCATCGCGTATTGCTTCTGCCCTGCAGATCATGATCGACGGACCGCTGGGTGGCGCTGCCTACAACAACGAATTCGGCCGCCCCAATATCGCCGGTTATTTCCGTACGCTGGAGCTGGAAGCCGCGGGTGAGCTGCGTGGCTATCACAAGCCCATCATGCTGGCGGGCGGTGTGGGCAATATCTCGGCCAAGCATTCGAAAAAGAATCCGATTCCTTCGGGCGCCTGCCTGATTCAGCTGGGCGGTCCTGCCATGCTGATTGGCCTCGGCGGTGGCGCGGCATCCAGTATGGATACCGGCGCCAATACCGAAAACCTGGACTTTGACTCGGTGCAACGTGGCAACCCTGAACTTGAGCGTCGCGCGCAGGAAGTCATCGACCGCTGCTGGCAGCTGGGGGATGACAATCCTATCCTCAGCATTCACGACGTCGGTGCCGGTGGTATTTCCAATGCCTTCCCCGAACTGGTGAATGATGCCGGTGTGGGCGCCCTGTTTGAGCTGCGCAATGTGCATAACGAAGAGCCTGGCATGGCGCCGCGTGAGCTGTGGAGTAACGAGGCGCAGGAACGCTATGTCATGGCGGTGGCGGTGGAAGATCTGGCGCGCTTTGCCGAGATTTGCGAACGTGAGCGCTGCCCGTTTGCGGTGATTGGTCATGCCACCGAGCAACGCCACCTGACCGTGGCCGATAGCCATTTTGAAAACAAGCCTGTGGATATGGATTTGTCCGTGTTGCTGGGCAAGCCGCCCAAGATGACGCGCACCGTGACGCATCTGGAGCGTGATCTCAGGCCATTTGATGCCAAGGTGTCGCTGAAAGAAGCGGCCGAGCGCGTGCTGCGCCTGCCGGGTGTGGCCGACAAGACTTTCCTGATCACGATTGGTGACCGCACGGTGACGGGCCTGATCGCCCGCGACCAGATGGTGGGCCCATGGCAGGTGCCAGTGGCCGATGTGGCGGTGACGCTGGCGGGTTACGAAACTTACCGTGGCGAAGCCTTTGCCATTGGCGAGAAAGCGCCATTGGCGCTGATTGATGCCCCGGCTTCCGGCCGCATGGCGATTGCCGAATCCATTACCAATATTGCTGCCAGCCGCATTGAGCAGCTGTCTGACCTCAAACTCTCTGCCAACTGGATGGCCCCTGCCGGACATCCCGGGGAGGATGCTGCACTGTTTGATACCGTGCGTGCCGTTGGCATGGAGCTATGCCCGCAACTTGGCATCAGCATCCCTGTCGGCAAGGACTCCATGAGCATGAAAACTGTGTGGGAAGAGGGCGGCGACAAAAAAGCCGTGACTGCCCCGATTTCGCTGGTGGTCACCGCATTTGCCCCGACACCCGATGCGCGCCAGACCCTGACGCCGCAACTGCGGACCGATCTGGGCGATAGCAAGCTTATCCTGATTGATCTGGGCAATGGCCGCAACCGCATGGGCGGTTCTGCCCTGGCCCAGGTGTATGGTGCTACCGATAACGTAGCGCCCGATCTGGATAAACCAGAGCAGCTGAAGGCTTTCTTTGAGCAGATTCAGGCGCTGAATGCCGCTGGCAAGCTGCTGGCGTACCATGACCGCTCGGATGGCGGCCTGTTTGTCACCCTGGTGGAAATGGCGTTTGCTGGTCGCTGTGGCATTGATATTGATCTTTCTGCGTTGTCTGGGGATGCCGTCAGCGTGCTTTACAACGAAGAGCTGGGTGCCGTGGTTCAGGTGCCAGCCGCCGAAGCATCGACGATTGCCGAGCAACTCAATCAGGCCTTGCAAGGCTGTGCGCATGTGCTCGGCGCGCCAGTGAACAACAATCACGGCATCATCATCCGCAAGCATGGTGAAGTGGTATTTGCCGAGCTGCGTACCGATCTGCATCGCATGTGGTCCGAGACCACTTACCAGATGCAAAAGATGCGTGATAACCCGGTCTGTGCCCAGCAGGAATACGATCGTATTCTCGATGTGCAAGACCCCGGTCTGCACCAGTACCTGACCTTTGATATCGCCAACAAGATCGAAGCGCCTTATGTCGCTACCGGTGTGCGTCCACGCATGGCGGTGCTGCGAGAGCAGGGCGTCAATGGCCAGGTGGAAATGGCGGCAGCGTTTGATCGTGCTGGCTTCCAGTCGGTGGATGTGCACATGAGCGACATCATCAGTGGCCGCGTCAGCCTCAAGGATTTTGCCGGTGTGGTGGCCTGTGGTGGCTTCTCGTATGGCGATGTGCTGGGTGCTGGCGAAGGCTGGGCCAAGTCCATTCTCTTCAATAGCCGCGCCAACGACGAGTTTTCAGCGTTCTTCCAGCGTCAGGATTCTTTCGCGCTGGGTATCTGCAATGGCTGCCAGATGATGAGCAACCTGCGTGATCTTATCCCCGGCGCTAGCCACTGGCCGCATTTCGTGCGCAACCGTTCCGAGCAGTTTGAGGCACGCGTTGCCATGGTGGAAATCATGGACTCACCTTCGCTGTTTTTCAGCGGCATGGCAGGGAGTCGCATGCCGATTGCCGTCGCGCATGGTGAAGGTTTTGCGGAATTTTCTGGTGAAAGTGCGGTCAACAGCGTACTTGCCGACAAACTGGTCAGTATACGGTTCGTTGACAATACGGGGAGTGCGACGGAAACCTATCCATTCAACCCCAATGGTTCGCCACAGGGCATTACCGGTCTCACTACGCGCGATGGGCGTTTTAGCATTATGATGCCGCATCCGGAGCGTGTATTCCGTACTGTGCAGCATTCGTGGCATCCTGATGGTTGGGGTGAAGATGGGCCGTGGATGCGTATGTTCCGTAATGCACGCAAGTTCATCGGTTGATGTGTGAACGTGGATGTTAATTAAAATACGATAATAAGATTAGAGAGAGAACAGCATGAAAACAATCAAGGCAATCCTGTTGGCAGCAGCACTCTGTATTCCGTTTTCGGCCTTTGCGCTGACAGGCGATGAGCAGGTTGAGTACACCGATGCACTGGGTACCGGCAAGCTCAAGTTGGTAAAGAAATACGTAAGCGAACACAAGGTGGATATCAACGACAAATACTTCGCCTGGTCGGCATTGCAGATTGCCGCCAACAAAGGTCAGCTGGCCGTGGTGAAATATCTGGTTGAGCAAGGCGCTGATGTGAATTACCAGCACCCCATGACCAAAATGACGCCTCTGCATCTGGCGGCTTATGATGGCTATACCGATGTCGTCAAATACCTGATTTCCAAGGGCGCTGACGTTAATATCAAGATGCGTGGTGGTGTTTCCATCGTGCGTGCCGTAAGAGACACTGGCAATACCAAGATGGTGGAAGTGCTGGAAGCCGCTGGCGCCAAGGATGATGGTTGCGAAGGCCAATGTAACTAGGCTTGTTATCAAGCCCATGCAGTTAAAGCTGGTGTTTAACCCGCTATAATCATAAAGAGCGAAGCCCGTACTCGATCACAGGCTTCGCTCTTTTGCATTTCCCGGCCGCTTGGCCCAATCCTGCAACGATTGGTAGCCCATGAAACTGATAGCTCCTTACCGGATTCCTGTCTTGGGAGTCCTCATGTGTATGTCTGGCAGCGCCTTTGCGCAAACCCCTCAATATTCTCCGCATATCCAGGTGCTGGCTGCTTCCTGCGCTGCGTGCCATGGCACCGATGGTAATAGCGTGGGTGGAACGCCCGTGCTGGCCGGTCTCGATAGCCTGTATTTCATTCGCCAGATGAAGGCGTTTCGCTCCGGCGAGCGTCAAGCTACCGTGATGCAACGCCATGCCAAAGGGCTGACGGAAGATGAAATTGTGGGTCTGGCCGCGTTTTTTGCCACGCAGCCTCGGGTCGCTGGCAAGCTCCCGCCCTCCATGAAGCTGGAGCCTTCTCATGACCATTGATAGACGCAATTTCCTCAAGCTCGGGTCGGCGGCTGCGCTGCTGACCGGCTGCTCTCCTTTGTTGCGTGCTGCTGAAAGGCCCAAGCCCAGAGTGGTGGTGGTTGGCGGTGGCTACGCGGGCGCTGCTGCGGCCAAGTATCTCAAGCTGTGGGGCGGTGATACGGTCGATGTGGTGGTGGTAGAGCCAAGCTCGCAGTTTGTCTCCTGCCCCCTGAGTAATCTGGTGCTGGGCGGCAGCAAAACCATGGATGACCTCACCTTCAGCTATGCCGCACTTAAGAAAAATCATGGTCTGCAGTGGGTGCGTGACTCAGTGGTGGCCATTGATCCTGAGCGTAAAAAGGTGATACTGGGTCGTAGTGATTTTGGCTATGACAAACTCATCCTCGCGCCTGGCGTGGATTTTATTTACGATGCGCTGCCAGGAATGGAGAGTGACGCTGCGCGCAAGCAGGTGCCACATGCCTGGAAAGCTGGTGAGCAGACCGTCAATCTGCGCCGCCAGCTGGAGAGCATGCCGGACGATGGCGTGTTTGTGATGAGTATCCCCAAAGCGCCTTACCGCTGCCCGCCCGGGCCTTACGAGCGGGTGTGCCAGGTGGCGTTTTACTTCAAGCAGCACAAGCCCAAGGCCCGCATTATCGTGCTGGATGCCAATCCGGAAATTGTCTCCAAGAAGGGCTTGTTTACCAAAGCCTGGGCTGATCTCTACCCTGACATGATTGACTACCGGCCCAATAGCGTAGTCATTGAAGTGGATGTTGCTGGACGCACCTTGATGACCGAGTTTGAAAGCATCAAGGGTGATGTCTTGAATGTGATCCCGCCACAGCGTGCTGGAATCCCCGCGCAACTGGCGCAGGCGAACAATATCGACAAGCGCTGGTGCGAGGTGGATTTTCTGACATATGAATCAATGGTGGTTCCGCATGTCCATATCATAGGTGATGCGGTATCGGCGGCTTTGCCCAAGTCAGCACACATGGCCACATCGCAAGCCCGGGTGTGTGCCAACGCCGTGCTGGCAGCGCTGACCGAGCAGCCCGTGGATACATCGCCCGTGTTTGCCAACACCTGCTACAGCTATGTCAGTGACCACATGGCCATGCACGTCGCCAATGTGTATCGCTACAACCCGGCAAAAAAAATCATGCTGTCAGCCGAGGGCGGGGGTGTCTCTGATGCGCCTTCCGAACTTGAGGCGGACTATGCCCGCTACTGGGCACAGAATATCTGGTCCGACGTACTGACATAATCAAGTCTAAGTACCTGATACAGGAGTAAGTGAATGTCCAAGCCGAGTATCCACCGGCCATTAGTCGAATTTTTCATGCTGCTGGCGATAGCCATGAGCGTAACGCCTGCCTGCAGCTATGCTGATCAGGCAGCCGAAGCGCCAGTTCCGGCAGATGTGTCGAGTGCCGTGCGATTGCCCGCTGGCTTCAGCTTGAATGTCTTTGCCCGCATAAATCCGGGTGAAGGCTATTTCAGCGGGCCGCGCATGATAGCATTCGGCCCGGATGGCAATCTGTATCTCACCACGGGTATGGGCGGCCAGGTGCTGATGCTGCCTGATCGCGACAAGGACGGCAAAGCCGACGAAACGGTGGTGGTGGCAGACAAGCTGAATGCACCGAACGGCATTGCGTTTATTGGCAAGCAATTGCTGGTGGCAAATCAAGATGGTGTGGTCCGGCTTGAGCAGCAGGGCGGCAAATGGCCCGCTGCGCAAACCCAGCCTGCCAAAGCCCAGCCCATTATCAGCGGACTGGCAACGGGTGGACATACCCTCAAGACCATCAAGCAGGGGCCGGATGGCTATCTTTATCTCAATGTGGGTTCAAGTTGCAATGTTTGCCGGGAGCAAGACCCTGGTCGCGCGGCTATTCTTCGCTATACCGCAGAGGGCAAGCCTGCCGGTGCACTAGTAACACTGGGGCGGCATGCCCAGTCAGCCGTATGGGCGAGCGGGCTGCGCAATTCGCAAGGGTTTGCCTGGCATCCGCAAACCCAGGCCATGTTTGCCACCAATAATGGCGCAGATATGCGCTCGGAAACCCGTGGTGGGCGCGTAAATGATGATATTCCGCCTGAGCATCTGAACCAGATTGAATCAGGAAAGAATTATGGCTGGCCGCATTGCTGGGGCCAGCGCGTGCCGGATCCCAACTTTGAAGGGCCAGCCGGATTCTGCGCTGCCATGCAGCCGCCTGCGATCACGTTTGACGCGCACTCGACGCCACTGGGCATGACTTTCCTGAATCAAAGCGGATTTCCCAAGGATTACCAGGAGGATGCCATTGTGGCTTTGCATGGCTCCTGGAATCGGGTAAATCCCTCGGGATATAAACTGGTACGTGTAAAATTCAAGCAGAATCAACCCGTTGAAGTCACGGATTTTGCTACTGGCTGGCTGCAAGGCAATGCCGCCTGGGGCCGCCCGGTAGATACACTGATTGGCCCGGATGGTGCGTTATATGTGTCGGATGACCGTTCTGGCTTGGTGTATCGCATACGCTATCAGGGCAAATAATCGTTTTTAATGAAGGAAAGTACCATGAACCATAGACTGCATTTACTCTCCTGGCTGGTCGCGGGGCTCTTGCCCATGCAAGCCATGGCGCTGGCGGATGAAGCCGCCAAGCCCGCCGATATGCTGATCTACATCAATCCGCAGGAATACCAGCACCCCATCAAGCTCTGGCAGTTTTACAACGACTACTGGTTTGCCCAGGGCCCGGCGGTAGAGCCGGTTGCCAAAGAAGTGATGGGTGCCGAGTTTGGCAAGGTGGGCATGTGCGAGAGCAATCTGGTGGGCAATACGCTGGTCAAGTTGCAACCCAAGATGTTCTACAACCCGCACATGAAGATTTTCTACGGCACCATTATTGCCAGCGCTTATAGTGGTAGCGGCAAGCCGATTGGCACCTACGTTGGCGAATCAGAAAAAAGCGGTTTTCTCGATGTAGTACCTGCCTATCAGGTGGAGCAATCCTACAAGCTCGCCATGCAACAAGTGGTGGCCAAGATGAAAGCCGACCCCGCATTCAGCGATGCCGTGAGGAATGGCATTCCCTCAAACGAAACGGCTACCCCATGTTCCATGGTAAGCGTGCTGCCTTCCATAAAAAGTCCTAAATAACCAACCCAGGAGATATACGCCATGACCCGCATTCTACGTCTCACCCCGCTTGTACTCGCGTTGTCCGTGCTGTTCGCGCCCCTCGCGCATGCCCACGAAGGCAAGAAAATCGGTGGCTTCAAAACGCCGGAATCCGTGCTGCAAACCAAGGATGGCCGCGTATTTGTCTCTGAAATTGGCGAATTCGGCAAAGATGGCGACGGCCAGATCAGCGTGATCTCACCCGATGGCAAAGTCAGCGTATTCGCGACCGGCATGGACGACCCCAAAGGTCTGGCCATCATCGGGCAGGATATTTATGTTACCGACAAGGCCCGGGTGCTGAAAGTCAAACCCGACGGCAAGTGGGAAGTGTTTGCCGCGGCCACCGCTTTCCCCGTCACCCCGCAATTCCTCAACGACATCGAGCCTGATCCCAAGGGCAATCTCTATGTCAGTGACAGCGGCGACATCAATACCGGCAGCGGTGGCGCCATTTACCGTTTGGACAAGGCAGGCAAGGTAAGCTTGGTGATCGACGGCAAGCAGGACCCCAAGGTGCTGAGCCCGAATGGCCTGGTCGTGGATGACACCGGCGATGTACTGCTGGAAGTCGACTTTGCCTCCGGCATCCTCTACAGCTACAACATGAAATCCAAAAAACTCACCAAGCTCGCGGAAGGGTTCGGCGGTGGTGATGGCCTGGTGCACGCCAGCTCAGGCGTTATCTACGTCAGCGACTGGAAAAACGGCAAGGTATTTGAGCTGGGCCACGACGACGAAGTGAAACTACTGAAAGACGGTTTCAAGGCAGCTGCTGATATTGCCCTTAGCAAGGATGAAAAATACCTCATCGTGCCTGATATGAAAGCAGGCGAAGTAGTGTGGTTGCCTTTGCATCCAAAGAAGCATTGATCAGTCATGTAGCTTGAAATCAAGTTGTAAAAAAAGCGCCTCGATGAGGCGCTTTTTTTATGGAGCAAGAGCGTTCTTACTTCAGGCAAACAATGCTACCAAGCCCTCCAGCCCCACATGATTCAGCGCATAGCTAGCTTGCTGCTGCACGACGGGTTTGGCGTGGTAGGCGACGCCCGCGGCGGCAACCGACATCATGGTGAGGTCATTGGCACCGTCGCCTATCGCTACTACCTGGTCAGCGTTCAGCCCGAGTTTGTTGCGGGTGGCGATGAGGAAATCGGCCTTGGCCTGGGCGTCTACGATGCTGCCTAATACCTTGCCGGTCAGTTTGCCATTGATGATCTCAAGCGAATTGGCCTGGGCGTAATCCAGACCCAGTATGGCTTTTACCTTGTCGGCGAAAAAGTCAAAGCCGCCGGAGACCAGCAGGGTGTGGATGCCGTTTTCGCGGCAGGCGTCTATCCAGGTCTGGGCGCCGGGGTTGAGTTGCAGTCGCTCGTCGATGACGCGTTGCAGGGCAGAGTCTTCCAGACCTTCCAGCAGAGCCACCCGGCGGCGCAGGCTTTCGGCGAATTCGATTTCACCGCGCATGGCACTTTCGGTAATGGCGGCGACTTGCGGTTTCAGGCCGTACATATCGGCTATTTCGTCTATGCACTCAATGCTGATGAGCGTGGAGTCCATGTCCATCACCGCGAGGGCAAAGCGTTTGAGCGTGTGTTTGTCATCGACGTAGGCGCAGTCTATCTGCTGTTCGCGGCAAAAATCGACGACCACTTGCAGGGCTTCGGTTTGCCGCGGCAGGCTGTAGGCGTGTTCGGCCAGTTGCGTGAATTGCAGCCCCTGCTGGGCACTGCTGAGCTGGTGCAGGTGCGCTAGGTGCGAGAAGCTGATGGCGGAGCCTTGAACAACGAGACGCATGGCGGTGATAAGCTTAAGTGAGTAAGGCTGGCATTATACATTGCGCGGGCTCTGCATGCGGCTTCCCGGGCGTTATCTGCACTGGCGCAATAGGCCGAATTGCGCGAAAATGCGGTATTGCATCCACACTAAGCCCCTTCTATGAATTTGCATGAGTATCAGGCCAAAAGCCTATTGCAGCGCTACGGTTTGCCCATTCCCCAGAGTCAGGTCGCAGAGAATCCCCAATCCGCCGTTGAGGCCGCCAAGAGCATTGGTGGTGATGCCTGGGTGGTAAAGGCGCAGATTCACGCGGGTGGCCGAGGCAAAGCGGGTGGCGTCAAGGTGGTGAAGTCGTATGAGGATGTTGAAGCGGTGGCCGCCAGCTTACTCGGCAAGCCGCTGGTCACGTATCAGAACGCGCCGGATGGTCAGCCTGTATTGCAAGTGCTGGTGGAGCAGACCTTGCCGATTGCGCGTGAGCTGTATCTCTCCCTGCTGGTGGATCGCAGCCTGGAGCGTGTGGTGATGGTAGCCTCTGCTGCGGGCGGCATGGATATTGAAGAAATCGCCGCTACCCAGCCTGAAAAAATTCTGCAGGAAGTGTGCGACCCCTTGAATGGTCTGGTCGATTTTCAGGCGCGCAACCTGGCGTTTGGCCTGGGTCTGGCCGGTGAGCAGATTGCCGCCTTTGTGCGTCTTGCCAAGGGATTGTACAAGCTCTTCAAGGAAAACGACTTGGCCCTGCTGGAGATCAACCCGCTGGTGGTGACTGCCGAAGGTGCGCTGGTGGCACTGGATTGCAAGATGAGCGTCGACGATAACGCGCTTTACCGTCAGAAAGCCCTGGCCGAGCAGCGCGACTGGAGCCAGGACGATGCCAAGGAAGCCGAAGCACACAACGCCGGCCTAAATTACATTGCACTCAACGGCAACATTGGTTGTATGGTCAACGGCGCTGGGCTTGCAATGGCGACCATGGACCTGATCAAGCTGCATGGTGGCGCGCCGGCCAACTTTCTGGATGTGGGCGGTGGAGCGACGGCTGCCACCGTGGCGCGCGCGTTCAAAATCATTCTGGCTGATAGTAACGTCAAGGCTATCCTGGTGAATATCTTCGGCGGCATCATGCGCTGCGACATTATTGCCGAGGGCATCATCACCGCCGTGAAAGAAGTTGGCATCCAGATTCCCGTTGTCGTCCGTCTTGAAGGTACAAACGTTGAGCTTGGCAGAAAGATGCTGAGCGAAAGCGGTCTCTCGATTATCTCGGCAGCCGGTCTCACCGATGCCGCCCAACAGGCGGTGCGTGCCGTCAATCATGCAGCAGTGAAAGCGTAATCATGGCAATTCTGGTTGATCAACATACCAAGGTCCTGTGCCAGGGGTTTACCGGCAAGCAGGGTACTTTTCATTCCGAGCAGGCGCTGGCGTATGGCACCCGAATGGTAGGCGGCGTGACGCCCGGCAAGGGTGGCCAGCAGCATCTGGATTTACCGGTATTCAATACCATGCGCGATGCCGTGCGTGAAACCGGCGCCAATGCCTCGGTCATCTACGTGCCGCCGCCATTCGCCGCCGATTCCATCCTCGAAGCATGTGATGCAGGCGTGCCGCTCATCATTTGCATTACCGAGGGCATTCCCGTGCTGGACATGCTGAATGTGAAGGCCGCGCTCAAGGCAAATGGCACGCGCCTGATCGGCCCCAACTGTCCGGGTGTGATCACGCCGGATGCGTGCAAGATCGGCATTATGCCGGGCAGCATCCACTTGCGTGGCAAGGTGGGCATTGTTTCCCGCTCCGGCACCCTCACGTATGAAGCTGTACACCAGACCACCGCACTTGGTCTTGGTCAATCGACCTGTGTCGGCATAGGCGGCGACCCGATACGCGGCATGAATTTTATTGATTGCCTGGCATTGTTTGAGCAAGACCCCGAGACTGAAGCCATCATCATGGTGGGCGAAATTGGCGGGGCCGATGAAGAAGCCGCTGCCGAGTACATCAAACAGCATGTGACCAAGCCGGTGGCGGGCTATATCGCTGGCCAGACGGCACCCAAGGGCAAGCGCATGGGCCACGCCGGGGCGATTATCTCCGGTGGCAGCGGCAAGGCAGAAGACAAGATACGCGCGCTGGAGCAGGCAGGCGTTATCGTCGCCAGCTCCCCGGCCGGACTCGGCGAAGCAGTACAAGCGGCCATCAAGGCCGCGACCTCAGCGAATTGATGACAAAGGAATTACATGCGGCGCTATCCTGAAAAGTTTGCACGAAAACTTCTGCTGGCCCTGATTGCGCCAGCGCTGGTGCTGCCAATGGCCTTGCCAACCGCGCAGGCAGCGGAACAGATTCCGTATCTGCTGACGGTGTCTTCCAAAGGCGATATCGCCACGGTCAAGGCCATTCTGGATAGCGGTGCCAGCCCCAACACCAAGGATGCCGATGGGGTTACCGCACTAATGTATGCCGCGCGTAAGGACAAGGCCGAGGTCGTCAAGCTGCTGTTGCAAAAGGGCGCCAACGTTAATGCCAAAGATAACGGCGGCTGGACGGCACTGATGATGGCCGCCAAAAAGAACTTTGTAGCGACCGCAAAAGTGCTGCTCGAGCATGGTGCCGACCCCAAGATTCGCGATGAATCGGGCTGGAGTGCGCTCGGCATGGCTGCTACCTCTGGCTATAGCGAGATGGTGGACCTGCTGGTGAAAAACGGCGTAGACGCCAGCGCCAAGAGTGACGATGGCAAAAGCGTGCTGATGTATGCCGCAAAAAATGGCGACTTGCCCACCATCACTACCTTGATTGATAACGGTGCAGACCTGCGTGCCCGGGATCGTTTCGGTGCCACTGCCTTGATGTGGGCGGCTCGCGAAGGCAATGCCGAGGCAGTGAAGCTGCTGCTGGAGCGTGGTGCCAAGGTCAATGAGCAAGATAGTTCTAAATGGACAGCGCTCACCTGGGCGGTCAAGAAATCCAACGTTGATGCTGCTACGGTGCTGCTGGACAACGGCGCTGACGTCAACCATCGTGATTCTGAGGGCACGCCCTTGTTGCAACTGGCGGTGGACAACGGCTCGGTTTCCATGGTCAAGCTGATGCTCGAACGTGGCGCCAATGTGAAAACCAAGGATCAATACGGACTGACAGCCCTGGTTTATGCCCTCAAGGGCGGTAAGGCAGAAATCGTACAACTCATCAAAGATGCAGGTGGAAGCTATTAGTAAATCGCTGATGCAGATCGCCATTGCCCAGATCAATTGTGTGGTGGGCGATCTCGCCGGAAATGCTGCCAAAATATTGAGTTATGCGCATGAGGCCAAGGCGGCCGGAGCCAGCTTGATGTTAACGCCAGAGCTGGCCTTGAGCGGTTATTCGCCGCAAGATCTGTTGTTGCGCGAAGACTTTACCCGCCATTGCCAGCGTGAATTGCAGGCTTTGGCAAAGGCGCTGCCGGATATCACCGTGGTGGTCGGGCACCCCCATCGCCAGCATGGTCGCTGTTACAACGCCGCTTCGGTATTGCAGGGCGGACACATTGTAGCGACCTATCACAAGCATGCCTTGCCCAATCACAGTGTGTTTGATGAGGTGCGCTATTTTTCGCCGGGCCATAAAGCCGAGGTGTTTGAACATCGGGGCGTACGCTGTGGTGTGCTGATCTGTGCGGACGTCTGGGAGCCCGGTCCGGCCAAAGCCAGCAAGCAGGCGGGTGCCGAACTGTTGCTGGTGCTGAATGCCTCGCCTTTCCATCTGGAAAAACAGCAGCAACGCTACAAGGTATTGGGCAAACGGGTAGAAGAAACCGGCTTGCCGCTGATTTATACCAATATGGTGGGCGGGCAGGATGAACTGGTATTTGATGGCAACTCGGTGGTGATTGATCGCTGCGGTGCGCCTGTGCAGCAATTGGCAGCCTTTACCGAGCAGCTGGCACTGGTAAGTATTGATTTGAGTACCAAAAACCGTGCCAATCCTCTGCCTGCGGAAATATCCCCTGGCCTCACGCGCGAGGAGTCTGCCTATCAGGCGCTCACCCTCTGCCTACGTGATTATGTGCAAAAGAATGGTTTCCCCGGCGCGGTGCTGGGCTTGTCCGGCGGGATCGATTCTGCGCTGACGTTGGCGATTGCCGTGGATGCCCTGGGGGCAGACAAGGTGCATGCCGTCATGATGGCGTCGGAGTTTACGGCGGATATGAGTGTGGACGATGCGCGCAAAATGGCACGTCAACTGGGTGTCAAATATACCGAGTTACCGATCAAGCCGCTGTTTGACCAGTTCTGTGAGACGCTGGCTGAGCCGTTTGCTGGTACCAGCTTTGATACGACGGAAGAGAATCTGCAAGCCCGCATACGCGGTACGCTTTTAATGGCATTATCCAACAAGTTTGGTAGCATAGTGCTGACCACAGGCAACAAGAGCGAGATGGCCGTAGGCTATTCAACCTTGTATGGCGACATGGCGGGCGGCTTTGCCGT
Source organism: Methylovorus menthalis (assembly GCF_020523625.1). GTDB lineage: Bacteria > Pseudomonadota > Gammaproteobacteria > Burkholderiales > Methylophilaceae > Methylovorus > Methylovorus menthalis. The sequence goes on along the minus strand of NZ_JAJAQH010000006.1, from coordinate 1,484,596 downwards.
GTTGAAGGATATTTCCAAGACGCTGGTGTATCGGCTGGCACGCTATCGCAATACGCTATCGCCGGTGATCCCTGAGCGCATCATCATCCGGCCACCATCGGCCGAGTTGCGGCATGGCCAGACTGATCAGGATAGCTTGCCGCCATACGATGTGCTGGATGCCATCATGGAGGCTTACGTCGAGCGTGACTCCAGCCGTCAGGAAATTGTCGCCATGGGTTATCGCGAGCAGGATGTGGCGCGTGTACTCAGCCTGATTGATCGCAATGAATACAAGCGGCAGCAGTCGCCGCTAGGCGTTAGAGTGACAGAGCGCGGGTTCGGTCTGGACCGGCGTTATCCTGTTGTTTCCAGATTCGTGAGTAAAAACTGAATCAACTAAAAAGAGGCTAGGGGATTAAGCAAATGAAGAAGATTGAAGCAATCATCAAACCGTTCAAACTGGATGAGGTTCGTGAAGCGCTGTCCGAAATTGGCGTAAATGGCCTGACCGTGACCGAAGTTAAAGGCTTTGGCCGTCAAAAGGGCCATACCGAACTTTATCGCGGTGCTGAATACGTGGTGGATTTCCTGCCCAAGATCAAGGTCGAGCTGATCATCGCTGACAGCCTGCTGGAAGCTGCCATGGAAGCCATTATCAAGGCCGCGCGCACCGGCAAGATTGGTGACGGCAAGATTTTCGTATCCAATGTCGAGCAAGTGGTGCGCATTCGTACTGGCGAAACGGACGAGGCGGCCATCTAGGCTGGCCTGTCGGGTGGGCTAGATCATCTCCATGCCGGTCATTGCCAAGACAGTGCTGTTGCTGACCATGTCAAACGTCTTCATGACGTTTGCATGGTATGCCCACCTTAAAAGTCTGAACGACAAACCCTGGTATGTCGCTGCGTTTCTCAGCTGGCTGGTGGCGTTTGTTGAATACATGTTTCAAGTGCCTGCCAATCGCGCAGGCTTTACCGTTCTTTCCCTGGGCCAGCTCAAGGTATTGCAGGAAGTCATCACGCTGATGGTGTTTGTGCCATTTGCCGTGTATTACATGCATCAGCCACTCAAGCTGGATTATCTGTGGGCGGGCTTGTGCCTGCTGGGAGCGGTGTATTTCATGTTCCGCAGTTAAGTGATCTGTAAGTTAAATGATCTGTAAGTGACCTGCGCCCGTCAGGAATACCCGTTCAATAAAACAAAAGGCCCGACGCCATGGCGGCTCGGGCCTTTTGCCATTGTGGTTTAGACAAGGTGTTTGCTAGCGGCTAATATCCGAGTGCGCGCGCCGTCTGGTAAAACACAAAGCTCACTACCCACGCCAGGCCCAGCGACCATAGCAGCGAGAGCATCATGAAGCCTATGCTTTTGGACTCGTTCTTGAGCGTGGCAATGGTGGAGAGGCAAGGGGTGTAGATCAGCGTAAACAGCATGAAGCTCATGCCTTGCACCCAGTCGAGCTTGGTGGCCATTACTTGCATCAGGGCATCGCCTTGCAGGCCGTAAATCACGGCAAGCGCGCCTACCACGATCTCCTTCGCCACAAAGCCGAAAATCAGCGCGATCGCCAGTTGACCATCAATGCCAACCGGGTTCAGCACTGGCGCGAGCCAGGTGCCTATCATGCCGGCAATGGTGCCTGCGCTGGCGGCAGGAACATCGCTGGGGAAATTGGTCAGTGCCCAGACCAGCAGCACACCAATGATGATGAACTTGCTGGCGCGGGTGAGGAAGTGGCGCACCTCTTGCCAGCCGCGCAGCCAGATCTGGCGCGGGGTAGGAAAGCGGTAAGGCGGCAGCTCCAGAATAAAGGGCTCCGTGCTGCTATAGCGGCCCTTGTAAATAATGGCGGTGAGGAAGATGGTGGCAAAGCTCACCATGTAGAGCGAAAACAGCACGAGCGGTGCCTGCTTGGGTGTGAATAGCGTGGCCGTCATGAACAGGAATACCTGCAGGCGTGCCGAACAAAGCGAGAGCGGAATGACCAGCATGGTCAGCAGGCGCATATTGCGTGAGCGCATGACGCGGGTGCCCATCAAGGCTGGTACATTACAGCCGAAGCCCATCAGCATCATCACAAAGCCGCGGCCATCCAGGCCCATCTTGGCCATCAGCGCATCCACCAGAAAGGCGGCGCGCGAAAGATAGCCGCTATCTTCCACCATGGTCATCACCAGGAAAAACAGAACGATAATGGGGATGAAGGCAGCGACCGTACCTATGCCGTTGTAGATACCATCCAGCATCAGGCCGCTGAACCAGCTGGGTGCATGCTGCAGTAATGGTTCCAGTACATCGGCACGGAACAGATCCAGCGCCCAGGCGATGCCTTCCTGCAGGGGCGTTCCCAGCGTGAAGATCAGCTGGAACAAGAGATACATGGCGGCAAAAAACAAAGGCAGGCCAAACCATGGGTGCAGCAGCACACGGTCTATCCGTGAGGTGACCAGGTCATCCAGCTGGGCAGGGTAATGCACGGTGCTTTTGACGATGGCTTCCATCTGGTTTTCGATGGTGTCGTCGTTTTTCAATTGTTCGCGAATCTCGGCGGGGCTTGGATGTTGCTCGGCCAGATGGCGGGCTGCTTCTTTCAAGGCCTCCGGACAACCGTTGCCGTGCTTGGCGCTGATCTGCATGACCGGCATCTGCAATTGCTGCTGCATGCCCGGCAGGTTGAAGGTGATGCCGGATTTTTTTGCCTCATCGCTCATGTTCAGCAGCAGAATGCACGGCAGGCCCAGCGCTTTTACCTGCAAGGCCAGTGAAAGCTGGCGGTCTATCTGCGAGCCATTGAGCACGATCACGGCAAGATCGACGTCATTGTTTTCAAGAAAATGCCTGACCACAGACTCATCGTCCGAAAACCCATGCAGGTCATAAATGCCGGGAAGATCAATGATCTCGACAATATGGCCGCCTAGTAGCAGCTTGGCGGCCATCAGGTCTACCGTGATGCCCGGCCAGTTGCCGACACGCGCCGAGGCGCCGCTGACGCGGTTGAAAAAGGTGGATTTGCCCGTATTGGGCATGCCGAGCAGGGCGATACGTTTCATTGTTGGCTAATCTGTATGCGACGCGCTTCAGTGATGCGCAGGATGATATCGGTCGTGCCGATGCGAACATGCAAGGGGCCGTTAAAGCTGGCCCGACGGATGACTTCAATTTTTTTGCCGATGCGGAATCCCAGGGCGGCAAGCCGTTGAAACAGGGATTCATCAGCATCTATCCCGCAGATCACGGCATGGGTGCCGGGCTGCAGTTGTGAAAGGTCGGACATCGGTTTGTTCAACAAATGATAATTATTCTTATTATTTCACAATTTGATCAGGCTGGCATGCCGGATTTGCGTTTGCGGTCTTGCTGCTGGCGCGAAATCATTGGCGTGGCCAGCCAGGAGGCACGCAATGGATTATCTTCGGCGAGGATGGTCAGAGCACATTCGGCCACTGTTTCGGTGCGTTTGACGATGCGGGATTGTTTTAAGGTATCGCGCCGGAAAAAATGCAGCTTGAGGCTGGCGCCTTCTGCCAGTCTGGTAACCTGATCCTGTAACTGTTTGGCGCTGACCTTGATGCCGTCGGCGGCAATAATCACATCCTGTGCGGCCAGCCCGGCTTCTTCGGCGGGGCTGTTGCGGTAAACATGCGCAATGCGGGTGTCCTGTTCGTTCGCCAGTTGCAGGCCCCAGGCACTGCGCAGGCTTTGATTGCCTGCGGGTTTTGCAGTCTCCTGATAATTGATGCCCAGTTTGGCAAACAGTTTACGGAAGGCTGGGTCCTCTGTGTCGCGTACCAGTTTTTCGAGGGCTTTCCGCAGGTTGTGCCCGGTGTGTTTCAGGATAAGCGCATCCATCTGCTCTTCCGGTACGGCCGCGCCAGTCAGCTGGTAATCGCGCCATAGACCCTGCATCAACACGTCCAGCGAGCTGCCTTTGCTGCGCAGGGTGAGGTCGATCGCCAGTGCCACCAGCGAGCCTTTCAGGTAATAGCTGATCTGCGCGTTGGGTGTGTTTTCATCCGGTTTGTAGAGCTTGATCCACGCATCAAAGCTGGACTCATCCACGCGCTGCACATGGCGGCCCGGGGTACGCAGGTAGCGGGTGATGGTTTTTGCCAAGTCCTTGAGGTATTCCTCCGGCGACATCAGGCCGCTACGCACCAGCATCAGGGTGTCGTAATACGCGGTAAACCCCTCAAACACCCAGAGCAGTCGCGTATAGGCTTCCCGCCCCAGGTCTGGTTCCACAAAGGCCTGGGGTCGCATGCGTTTCACATGCCAGGCATGAAAATACTCATGGCTGCATAGCCCCAGGAAATCCTGATAGCGGCTGGTGTCAGTCTCAACTCCTGCTGAAGGCAGCCAGCTGCGCGGGCAGATCAGGCTGGTGGAGTCGCGATGCTCCAGCCCGCCATATTGGTCATCGCCCGCGGCATACAGCATGAAATCGTAGCGATCAAATGGTGCATTGCCAAAAAAACCGATATGCGTTTCGCACAGCCTTTTGAGATCACGCGCAATCCGTTTCAGATCCGCTTGATGTTCGCCTGAAACAATCAGGCGATGTGGAATACCCGCCGCCTTGAACGTCACGATATCGAGCTTGCCTGTTTCCACCGGGTAGTCGATGAGCGCTCGGTAGTCAGGCGCTTCGTACAGGCCGAATCCAGCCCGATTCACCTTGATGGCGGGGAGTGCGGTACCGACTTGCCAACCCTTGATATCCGGAGCGTGCAGGGTTATTTGGCAAGGGGCATGTTCTTGACCATCCACGCATACAAACAGGCTGGAGCCATTGAAGTAGCCGCGCTCGCCATCCAGATAAGCTGTGCGTACCGAGAGATCATAGGCATATACCTGGTAGTGCAGGGTAAGCGGGCCTTTACAGGGCGCGCACTGCCAGCGATGTTTGCTGATTTTCTCAATCGCGACGGACTTGCCGTGCGACATGGCCTCCATGCTGACAATATGGCGCGCAAAGTCCCGCACCAGATAGCTGCCCGGTATCCAGGTCGGCAGAGACACCTGCTGGCCCTGCGAGGCAGGCTTGCTGATGGTGCACTCCACTTCAAACAGATGGGTGGTGGGCTGATTGAGATGAACCTGATAATGGATGGCGGACATAAATAGAGGGGACTGGCTAATAAGAAAAGGATGAGCTCAAGTGTAAAGCACCCGGCGACATCTGCAAGCGCGGTATTGCAAAGCCATGCATCATTTGCGCGACCATAAAAGCGACACATAAAAAAAGACCTGCTTCAGCAGGTCTTTTTTATCTTGCTACTCGTCAAGCATGAGAAAACCCAAGTTTACCAGGCTTACTTCTTGGCAGGGTTTTCTACAATCTTGGCCTTGCTGCGCAGGTCAGAGAGCAGTTTTTCCAGCTGACGCTGTTGCAATTGCTTCTTCAGCGCGGCCTGTACTTTTTCAAACGGCATGGGTTGCGCATCACGCACATCTTCCAGCTTGATCACGTGCCAGCCAAACTGGGTTTGTACTGGATCTGTGGTGTAGCTACCCTTTTTCATCTTGGCAACGGCTTCGCTGAATGGCTTGACCATGCTGCCTGGTGCAAACCAGCCCAGATCGCCACCATTTTCCTTGCCGCCTGGATCCTTGGATTTTTCCTTGGCCAGCTTTGAGAAATCAGCGCCTTTGCCCAGTTGGGCAATGATGTCCTTGGCTTCTGCTTCGGTGGATACCAGGATGTGGCGTGCGCTGTATTCCTTGTCGCCGACTTCCTGTTTGTATTTCTCATACTCGGCTTTGACGGCGGCGTCGCTCACCGGATTTTTCTTCAGGTAGTCTTCCAGGTAGCTGTTTACCAGCAATTCACGACCTGCCAGTTCTTGCTTCGCAACGAAGTCGGCTTGCTTGTCGTAACCACTGCGCTGGGCTTCCTGGTAGATCAGTTCGCTGCTCACCAGACGATTGATGATGACATTGCGTACATTGTCATCCACATTCTGGCCGCGGGCAGCCGCATCCTTGGTGATGTAATCAAAGAGCGACTGCTTGATCGGCTTGCCGTTGACGGTGGCAACGGCAGTGTCAGCCGCAATGGCTGCGGTGGACATGCTGATGGCAACGAATGCCAGCAGGGCGCTTAAAGTGATTTTCATGTAAGGCTTCCTTGTCATTTTAATGAGAGGTGTTGATTAGGGATTGGTTTCATCGGGCGCGACGGCACGAATGCTGAGCGCGTGAATTCTGGTGGGTATCAAGTCTGCGAGTGCCTGGTAAACAATCCGATGTCGGATTATGGGTGATTTGCCGCTAAATTGCGAGCTGACGATACGCACATTAAAGTGACCGCCACCGCCATTCCCGGCATGCCCAGCGTGCAGTGCACTGTCATCCTGAATGACGAGATCAACAGGCTCCAGTACCGCCAGGCGGCTGCGGATTTCTTCGAGCAGAGTCATCAGGCGGGCAGGGTCTTGCGGAAGGGTTTTACGCTGACATGCTGATAGACACCGGCGGCCACAAAAGGATCTGCATTGGCCCAGTCTGTCGCCTCCTGCAATGTGGCAAACTCAGCCACGATCAGGCTGCCGCTGTAGCCCGCCGGGCCTGGGTCTATACTGTCAATAGCGGGGAAGGGCCCCGCCAGCAGCAGGCGCCCTGCATCTTGCAGGGCTTGTAACCTTGCCAGGTGTTCTGGCCGGGCTTGCAGGCGTTTTTGCAGGCTTTCAGGCGTGTCTTGCGCCACAATGGCATACCACATTACTCGTTGCTTTCCATGTATTTGTTGAGGACTAGGGTCTGGCCGATGATGAACAGGAACATCAGGCCCATGGTGCCGAACAGTTTGAAATCGACCCAGATATCCGTGGGGAAGTGGAAGGCGATATACAGATTGAGGAATCCCAGCAGGGTGAAAAATAGCGCCCAGGCCAGATTGAGTTTGCTCCATACACTGTCGGCCATGGTGATCTGTTTTTCCATGAGCCCGCGCATGGCATTCTTGCCAAAGAAAAATTGCGATACCACCATGGCAATGGCGAATACCCAGTAAAGAATGGTCGGCTTCCATTTGATGAAGTTTTCGTCGTGCAACAATAGCGTGGCGCCGCCGAAGACAATGATGATTACACCGCTAGCAATCAGCATGTTATCTACCTTGCCATGCTTGAACTTCACCCAGGCAATTTGCAACACGGTGGCGATCATCGCTACCGCTGTCGCGGCGTATATGCCCGAAATCTTGAAGACGATGAAAAACAGAATGACCGGGAAGAGGTCAAAAAGAAACTTCATAACAAGCCTTACGCGTGAGGATGAGTTGTCGCATTTGCATGCGTGAGGTATTAGCCCTATCGGTATTTTGCTATGATTCGTCTTGTGCCACAAGACTTTACACTTCATGTTCTTCATTGCCAGCCTGACATGGCCTGCTGCAAGATGTTTTCGAGACGCGTTTCTTGATTGATCTGCATAGCCACTCCACGGTTTCCGACGGTACACTGACCCCGGCAGAACTGGTGCGCCACGCGGCAGCGCAAGGGGTCAGACTGCTCGCGCTGACCGATCACGACGATGTTGCTGGCCTGGAAGAGGCACGCCAGACGGCTCATGAGCACGGCATGCAATTTATCTCCGGTGTTGAAATCTCGGTGACTTGGAAACGCCGCACGCTGCATATTGTGGGTTTGCGCATCGATCCGGCTTACCAGCCGCTGGCTGAAGGTTTGGCCCGTATTCGCGCTGGTCGGCATATCCGGGCGCAAGGCATGGCGGCGAGCTTGCAGGCGGCGGGTGTCGAGGGCAGCCTAGAAGGCGCTTATCGGCATGCCAAGGGTATTATCAGCCGCACCCATTTTGCCCGCTATCTGGTCGAGGCTGGCTATGCCGCCGATACGCGCAAGGTATTCAAGCGCTTTCTGGTCAAAGGCAAACCGGGCTATTACGAACATCACTGGGCTGACCTGGATGAAGCGCTGGGCTGGATCATTGAGAGCGGTGGCGTTGCTGTGCTGGCGCATCCCGGGCGCTATGATCTTGGCCGCACCAACATGCTGTTGCTGCTGGAAGAGTTTCGCGCGCTGGGCGGCAGCGCGATTGAAGTGGTCACTGGCAGCCACACGCCGGACCAGTTTCAGGAATTTGGCAAGCTGGCGCGACAATTCAGCCTGCGAGCCTCGCTGGGATCGGATTATCATGGTCCCGGCCACACCTATATCGAGATGGGGCGCTTGCCCGATCTTCCCCATGGATGCGTGCCGGTCTGGCAGGACTGGCCAGAGCTGGAAAAGCTCACTCCCTTACCTTCTGTAGTCACCCCACTTTAACGACAGGCACGTCTGAATGGCCCAATATTTTGTTTTACATCCGCAGAACCCCCAGCCGCGCCTGATTGCGCAGGCCGTGGAGATTCTGCGCAATGGTGGGGTAGTCGCCTATCCTACTGACTCCAGTTATGCCTTGGGTTGCATGCTGGGTAACAAGGATGCGCAGGATAGAATCCGCGCCATCCGCGGCGTGGATGAAGACCATTTGTTTACCTTGGTATGCCGCAACCTGAGCGAACTTGCTGTGTATGCCCAGGTGGACAATAGCCAGTTTCGGCTGCTCAAGGCCAATACGCCGGGGCAGTACACCTTTATCCTCAAGGCGACCCGTGAAGTACCGCGTCGTCTGCAGCATCCCAAGCGCAGCACCCTTGGCCTGCGCGTGCCGGATCATGCCGTGACGCAAGTCCTGCTAGAGGCATTGGATGAGCCCATGCTGAGTATGTCGCTGCAATTGCCCGGAGAGGAAGATGTGCTGAATGAAGCCTGGGAAATCCGTGACCGGCTGGAACACCAGCTGGACCTGGTGATCGATGCCGGCGCCTGCTCCGCCACGCCGACCACGGTGATTGATCTCACCGGCGACAGCCCCATATTGGTCAGAGCCGGTGCCGGGAGTCTGGCACCTTTTGGCCTCACTGAATAAAGCCTACCCTTTTAAGGAAATCCTCGTTCGCCATGGAACTCACTTTCATCCAGAAAATTGCGATTTATGCGCTGCCTGTCATTTTTGCCATCACCGTGCATGAAGCAGCGCATGGGTATGCCGCGCGCTATTTTGGCGACATGACGGCCCATCAGGCTGGCCGCATTACGCTGAATCCGCTGCGGCATATCGACCCGATCGGCACCATCCTGATCCCGGCACTCACCCTGTTTTTCGGTGGCATCCTGTTTGGCTGGGCCAAGCCCGTGCCCGTGGACTTTTCGCGCTTGCGCCACCCTAAAAAAGACATGTTGTGGGTGGCTGCCGCAGGCCCCGCTTCCAATCTCATCATGGCGCTCATCTGGGCCCTGATCTGGAAATTTGCCCCCGCACTTTCACCGAGCATGGCGGTGCCTTTAAGCCTGATGGCGCAGGCCGGCATCATGATCAATGTGATACTGATGGTCCTTAACCTGTTGCCTTTGCCACCGCTCGATGGCGGGCGTATTGCCGTCAGTCTGCTACCCGATCGCCTGGCAGAGAAGTACGCAGGCATTGAGCGCTACGGCTTCGTTATTTTGCTGGTGCTGCTGTTTACCGGCGTGCTTTCGCAGATCATGCATCCTTTCATAAACGCCTCGATCGGCTTAATATCTTGGCTATTCAAATAACAATTCACTTTTTGGACTTCTAGACATCATGGCGGTTGAGCGTGTTTTATCGGGGATGCGTCCCACAGGCAATCTACATCTTGGGCATTATCATGGCGTGCTGAAAAACTGGACACGCTTGCAACACGAGCATGAGTGCCTGTTTTTTGTGGCTGACTGGCATGCCCTGACCACTCATTACGACACCCCCGAAGTCATTGAGGAAAGTGTCTGGGAAATGGTGATTGACTGGCTGGCTGCCGGTGTGGACCCCGCCAGCGCCACCATTTTCATTCAGTCGCGCGTGCCTGAGCATGCCGAACTGCATACCCTGCTGTCGATGATCACTCCCTTGAGCTGGCTGGAGCGCGTGCCTACCTATAAAGATCAGCAGGAAAAGCTCGCCAGCAAGGATCTTTCCACCTACGGTTTCCTGGGCTATCCCTTGCTGCAAAGTGCCGACATCCTGATTTACAAGGCCAGCCAGGTGCCGGTGGGCGAAGACCAGATTCCGCATATTGAATTCACGCGTGAGATCGCCCGTCGTTTCAATCACATCTATGGCCGCGAAAAAGGCTTTGAAGAAAAAGCCCATGCCGCGATCAAGAAGCTGGGCAACAAGCGCGGTGCCTTGTACGAAGAGCTGCGCACCCGTTATCAGGAAAGCGGCGATGATGAAGCGCTGGAATCGGCCCGTGCCATGATCGATGAGCAGCAGGGCATGAGCCTGGGCGACAAGGAGCGTTTGCTGGGTTACCTCGAAGGCGGCGGCAAGATCATCCTGCTGGAACCGGAATACAAGCTGACCCCGGCCTCGAAGATGCCTGGGCTGGATGGTCAGAAAATGTCCAAATCCTATAACAACACGATTTCATTGCGCGAATCGCCGGACGTGGTCGCCAAGAAGATCAAGACCATGCCGACCGATCCGGCACGTATTCGCCGTACTGATCCGGGTGATCCGGAAAAATGCCCGGTATGGCAGCTGCATGAAGTGTATTCCGACGATAAAACCCGCGAGTGGGTGCAGCAAGGCTGCCGTAGCGCCGGTATCGGCTGCATTGAGTGCAAGACACCCGTGATTGAGAGCGTGCTGGAAGAACTGAAGCCCATACAGGAACGTGCCGCGCAGTATGCTGAGGACCCGACCCTGGTCAAGAATGTGGTGGCCGAAGGCTGCGAGCGCGCGCGCAAACTGGCACGCGAGACCATGCGGGATGTTCGCGAGGTCATGGGCCTGAATTACTCTTGAACCGGATATGAACCACTGGCTTGCGCTCAGCATTGCGATTGTGGCCGAGGTGATTGCCACCACGGCCCTCAAATCTACCGAGGGCTTTACCCGCCTGGTGCCCTCACTGCTGGTCGTGGCTGGCTATGGCACCGCGTTTTATTTCATGACGGTCAGCCTGCGTGTGTTTCCGGTAGGCATCATGTATGCCATCTGGGCTGGCGTGGGCATCGTGCTGGTGGCCATCCTGGGCTGGGTGTTCTACAAGCAATCGCTTGATTGGCCCGCCATTCTCGGCATTGCGCTCATCATCAGCGGTGTTATCGTCATTCACGTGTTTTCGCACACCGTCGCTCACTGATGCAGACCCAGCTCGCAATTGACGTTCGTATCTATGGCGAGCAACTCGATACCATCCCGCAGGATCTTTATATTCCGCCCGATGCGCTGGAAGTCTATCTTGAGGCATTTGAAGGTCCGCTCGATCTGCTGCTCTACCTGATCCGCAAACATAATCTGGATATTCTGGATATCCCCATGGCGGAGCTCACGCGCCAGTACATGGATTATGTGGAAAAAATGCGGACCACCAAGCTGGAGCTTGCGGCTGACTATTTGTTGATGTCAGCGATGCTGATCGAGATCAAGTCACGCATGCTGCTGCCCAAGCCCGCCGATATTGAACAGGAAGATGATCCCCGTGCCGAGCTGGTTCGCCGCCTGATGGAGTACGAAGCCATCAAGCTAGCCGCGCAGCGACTGGATGACATGCCGCAGGTAGGGCAGGAGATTCTGGTGGCGCATTCCTATTTTGAGCAGATTGCCGTGGCAGGGCCACCCGGCATCAGTTTTGAAGACCTGATGACGGCCTGGCAATCGGTATTGCAACGCGCCAGCCATTTTCAGCATCACCGGGTCGGCCGTGCCGAACTCTCGGTGCGCGAGCACATGAGCCTGGTGTTGCGCCGATTGCAGCGCGATGGCATGGTGGAATTCATGGAGCTGTTTGACGTGGTGAATGACGGCCTGCCCAAGCTGGTCGTGTATTTCTTGGCGATTCTCGAGCTGGCGCGCGAAGGGCTGGTCAAGATCACGCAGCAGGCCTCATTTTCGCCTATTTATTTGCAGGCACAGGAGCGATAAGGTGTTGCAGGAACCGCTGAATACGGCGCAGATGAAACAGATACTGGAAGCCGCCTTGCTCACCGCCGGGCAGCCGCTTTCGCTGGACGAGTTGCTGCGCCCTTTTGATGGCCGCATGGAACGTGCGACCTTGCGCATGCTGCTGGATGAGCTTAAGGTTGATTGGCAGCCGCGTAGCCTGGAGCTGGTGCAAGTCGCCAGCGGCTGGCGCTTTCAGGCGCGGCCGGAGTTTTCGCTTTATCTTTCCCGCATTAATCCCGAGCGCCAGCAGCGCTATTCACGCGCTGCGATGGAAACGCTGGCCATCATCGCTTATCGCCAGCCGGTGACGCGCGGCGATATTGAGGAAATTCGTGGCGTGGCGGTTAACCCGAATATCATGCGCCAGCTGATTGAGCGCAACTGGATCGATGTGGTCGGCCAGCGCGATGTGCCGGGGCGGCCGTCTTTATATGCCACCACCAAGACCTTTCTGGATGATCTGAACCTGCGTTCGCTGTCTGAATTGCCCGCCATGGAGAACTTCAGCCAGCAGGATATTCTGTTTGAGCCGCCGCAACCCGAGTAGGTCCTGCAAGTTTTAATTTTTTAGCGCTCTGGTTGCCCGTATAATAAGCACTTAATTATTCAGGCAAGATTCAGATGGCACGTCCCTTCAAACAGCAACGCAACCCCGGAAATATCAAACCCGCCGCTTCTGTCAGTGTAGACCCGGATGCAGTACCACAGCGTTTGCACAAGCTGCTCGCGCTGGCGGGCCTAGGCTCACGCCGCGAAATGGAAGAACTGATCCTAAGCGGCCGCATCACCATCAACGGCAAGGTGGCCGAAGTCGGTGCTGCGGTGGTTCCCGGGGATGTGGTGCGTTTTGATAGCCGCCCAGTGCATCTGCCGTTTGAAGCAGAGTTGGCGCAGGTGTTGATCTACCACAAGCCCGAAGGCGAAATCGTTAGCCAGGATGACCCGGAAAAACGGGCCACGGTGTTCGACAAGCTGCCACGTGTGCGTGGTGCCAAATGGATTGCCATTGGCCGTCTTGATATCAATACTTCCGGCTTGCTCATTTTTACTACCTCCGGCGAATTGGCCAACCGTTTCATGCATCCGCGTTACGAAGTGGAACGTGAATATGCCGTGCGGATTTTTGGCGAGCTGACTGAAGGTGAAATGCTGCAGCTGACGCAAGGCATTGAGCTGGAAGATGGCCCAGCCAGTTTTGACAGCATTCGTCCCCAGGGCGGTGAAGGTGCCAATCACTGGTATCAGGTGGTCTTGCGCGAAGGCCGTAACCGTGAAGTACGCCGTTTGTTTGATGCTTTCCAGAAGCCAGTGAGCCGCTTGATGCGCGTGCGTTTTGGCCCGGTCAATCTGCCTCCACGTTTGAAGCGTGGTCAGATGCTGAATCTGGACCCCAAGGAAGTGCTGGGCCTTCTGGAATGGGCTGGCCTCCCTTTACCTACCGCTCCTTTGCGCCAGCGTACCGCACGCGAAAAAGAAAAAGCCGGTCAGGTATTTACCCCGAAAGCGCGTCGTGCTGCGCCTGAGCGTGAACCACGTCCCGAAGGCAGTGCAGCTCGTCCGGCATATGGTGCTCGCCCGGATGCAGCAGGCCGTGCCGATGGCAGAAAAACCAGCACCAGCCCTGCGCGCAAACCAACGCAATCACGCCGTATCCGCCAGGATGCAGATATCCCCGCACCACGTTCGCGTCGGCCCGCGACCAAGCGTTAAGCTGGCTTCCGCAAGTCCTTAACTACACCATCTCCCGGCCGAGCTGCTGGCAAATCAGTCGCTCGGCATCGTCCGCCGTTACCGGCGGACTGAACAGATAACCCTGGATTTTTTCGCAGCCGTTGGCACGCAGGAAGTCAGCTTGTGCCAGGGTTTCCACGCCTTCAGCCACTGCGCTGAGTTTGAGTGTTTTTGCCAGCGCCAGTATCGCCTGGGCAATGGCACTGCCTTCCGGGTCATCGGGCAAGCCCTTGATGAAGCTGCGATCAATCTTGATGGTATTGATGGGAAACTGCCGCAGGTAGCTCATGGATGAGTAGCCGGTGCCGAAATCATCAATCGCAATGCCCAGCCCGGCCTGGCGCAGCATATGCATTTTCTCGATCATGACGCTGGATTGGTCCATCAGCACACTTTCCGTCAGCTCGATATTGAGCAGGCTGGAATCCAGCCCCACCTTGTTCACCATGTTGACGATGTTCTGTACGATATTCGGATGCTGAAACTGCCGCCCGGAAAAATTCACATTCATGATCAAGTCGCTTGTATAACGTTCCTGCCAGGTTTTAGCCTGGCGGCAAGCGGTTTCCAGTACCCAGTCACCTATCTGCATGATGAGCCCGGAAGCCTCTGCCAGCGGGATGAAGACATCAGGCGGAATATTGCCAAGCTCGGGCTGGCGCCAGCGTAACAAGGCTTCAAAGCCCACGATCTTGCGGGTTTCCAGCGCCATAATTGGTTGGTAGCAAAGCTCCAACTCGTGCGCAGGCAATGCTTTTTGCAGCATGGACATGAGCTTTTCCTGCTGATGGGCAGACTCTTCAAGCTCACGCGAGTAGTAGCGGAAGGTATTCTTGCCATCGGCCTTGGCCCAGTACATGGCGGTATCGGCGTTGCGCAACAGCCCGGATACATTGTCGGCATCGGCGGGGAAATTGCTGATGCCGATACTGGCGCCGACAAATACCTCGTGCGTATTAATGACGAACTTCTCCGAGAACAGCGCGATGATGGCGCTGGCCGTGGCATCAATTGCCGAGAGCGGCTGGTCGCGCAGAATAATGGCGAATTCATCCCCGCCTATGCGACACAGAATGCTGCCCGCCACCAGGGTTTGCAGGATGCGGCTACCCGCGTCCCGTAGCAGGCTGTCGCCCGCCAGATGCCCCAGCGTATCGTTGACGGTCTTGAAGTTATCCAGGTCAATAAACATGAGGTAACAGGACTGCTGGCGCTGCGCGGCATGCTCCAGCAGCAGGGCCAGTTGTTCATTGAAAAAATGCCGGTTGGGCAAATACGTGACAGTGTCGTAATAGGCCAGTTTGTCTAGCTGCTCTTCGGCCAGTTTGCGCTGGGAAAGCTCGTCTTCAAGGCGCTTGCCATGGTTGTAGAGGCTCATCAGCATGCCGTCTATGCCGCGGGCTAGCGTGCCGAATTCATCGCGCCTGGCCATATTGGAACGCAGGCCATAGTTCTGCTCCGCCGAGACGCGACTGACAAAGGCCGTCAGCGAACTCAGGGGCTCGGTGATCAGCAGGTTAAGCCGCGCGGCAATCAGGCGGGCGGCCAGCATGGCGAGCAGGCCAGCCATCAATACCACCAGGGCAAACAGGCCAAGACGTGCATTGAGCTTGTTAAGGTTGATCTCGATATACAGAATCGCCAGCGGTTTTTGTTCCAGTATCAGCACATATCGGCGGTTCATGCGATGCAGGCCGGTATAGGGAACCCGGATATCTGGTGCATGGGGGTTTGCTACTTTGGCGTATTGGCTGAAGCGCTTGCCATTGTTGAGATACACCTCGGCGCGATTGATGCTGGGCACCAGTCGCAGGCTGGACAATATTTCATCGGCGGTCTTTTCATCCTCAAATACCACGGCGGCGCTGAGATTACTTTTCAGGATCTCGGCCTGGGCGTTGAGGTCGTTTTCGATATCGGTCAGCGCGCTCTGATATTGGAATACCAGCATGACGGCAAAGACAACCACAAGCGCGGTAGCGGTGACGATAAATTGTAAAATCAGCAGCTTGGTGCGTATCGAGCTGATGTTGAATCCTTTAAGAGCCATCGTCTTCCTTGCGTACAGTCTTTGCAAGCCTTAGCAGTTTTGAGCTGATCGTGAGATTGGCGCGCCTGGACTGTGCCAGGTCCACATTAAAGCTGAGGCGTTTGTTTTCTACGTTCATTTGTATCATGGCCTGGCTTTGACTGCCTTCACCCACGGTGAGCACGGGGCTGTTGGCAAGTCTGGACAGGGTCTGGCGGATGCCGGGGGCCATCGTTTCGCCGATGTAAAGTAACTGGCAATCAGCGGCATCCCGGTTGGCCGGTTCGATAATGCGCAGGTTGCGGCCATTGATCTGCTTGCTCGCCAGCAAACGCACATTGACCATATGTGTCTGGCCAGGTAGCAGGCAAATATTGATCACATCCTTGCCGTTATCCGGCCACTCGGTGAATACCACGAAGTTGTACAGATAGGCGGCGCGCATATCGCTGATCGGGATGACATCCTCCCCGTGGCTGCGCAGGATGGGCAGCAGGAAGGCAGCAATCAACAGGAGCGCGCGGATCAGCATCACTTGAAGTCGTAAATGCATTGCAGCCAGAAGGTGCGGCCATTCTGAGCGATGCGCTCAGGCAGCATGTAGCTGGGGGCCGCTACGGCATAGTCATGATTCAGCAGGTTTTTCAGGCTGGCCGATACTTCCAGGTTGGAGATCACCTGGCGCGACACCAGCGTGAGATTGACCAGGGTATAAGAGGGCAGGGTGGCACGGCCATCATCAGGCCGTTTGCCCATATACAGCACTTCCAGCCCGGAATTGAGGCGTGGGCCGAGCAGAGGATAAGAAATACTGCTTTTGGCCATATGCCGTGGCGAATTGATCATCTGCTTTCCACTATCGTCGCGGTTATCCTGCCAGGCATAGCTTGCGCGTGCATACGCACCATTGTCCCAGTGCTGTTCCAGCTCGATATCGGCGCCATGCGCGTGACTGTCGGGCCAGTTGAAATACTGGAGGGTGTTGGTGTCGACGTAGGTTTCCCCGATACGACGCTCGGTTTGATAGTGGTACAAAGACCCAAGAATGCGGATATTGGGCAACGGACGATGTTCCAGCACCAGCTCATAGGCTTTAACCAGCTCGTTTTTCAGGTCTGGATTCTCTCGCTGGATGGTGCGGTCGCTGTAATACTTTTCGTAGACGTTGGGCCGCCTGAAAGCGGTGGAGTACGAGGCTTTCAGCGTACTCATGTCACTGATCTCATAGGCCAGGCCCACACGCGGCGAAAGCTGGTGCAGATGATCATTGCCCATGTCCAGCCGGGCGCCATAATTCAATGTCAGCCGGGGCGAGACACTGTACTCGTCCTGGATATAGCTGCTGATGGTCTGCGTTTGACGGTGCTGGGTACCGACGGGCAGTTCAAAATCCTGCTGGTAATCCTGACGGTACTCGCCGCCTATGAGCAGGCGGTGCCGGGCAAAGCGCGTATCCACGAACTTGATATCCGTACCCCACCAGCGGCCGATTCCGCGCTCGCTGAAGAGCTCTCCGTCATACATATAGCGGCCTGCATTGCGGTATTGGCCGTAATACGTGCGCAATGACATCTTGAGCACCGGGCTTAGCGTGTCATCGTATTTGAGATTGAGGAAGCCACTAGCATCCCCCAGGCTACTGGGACTGGCATTGAAATCGGCGCTGTAGGCAGCAGTGGGGTCATCCTTGTAGCGGGAGACGTACCCGCCCTCAATCGACCATTGCTCGTAACTTCCCTTGAGGAAGTAGCGGCGATTGCGCTCGCCATCCAGATCGCGCGACACGCCATCACTACCACCGGTGGCATACTCCTTGAAATACAGGTTTTGCCCGGCGCTGTAAAAGGTGGAGGCGGACATCAGCACATCAGCCCCGTTATCAAATACCTTGCCATAGGTAATGCGTTGTTTGCGGCCCTGATGGCTTGAAAACTCGGTGCTGACCTGGGTGCCGTCAAACTGCTGACCGGTTTTGGTGATGATATTAATGATGCCGTAGAAGGCGCCGTTGCCATAGGTCACCGAGCCCGGGCCTGATATGTATTCCACACGCTCGATCAGCTCGGTATCAAGCAGGCCATCTTGTCCCAGGTACGCCGAGTTGTAGAGATTATCATTGGCCTGAAAACCATCAATCAGCAGCATGACGCGCCCGGGATAGTCGCCAGTGCGGCCGAATCCCCGGCCACCCATGTAGTCATACTGGCGGTCATTAGATACATGCAAGCCACGCATGCTGCTGAGAATGTCCGCCAGGGTACGGTAGCCGAAGAGCTTGATGTCTTCTGCCGTCACGATGCTGACAGCCGAAGACGACTGGCTGATCTGCTGCGAGATGCTGGCAGCCGTCTGCACATCGGTTTCCACCAGTTGCTCAAGCGGAATGTCGGTGATATCGCGTGCTGCCTGCGCGTGACTTGGCAGAGTGGCCAGACTGCCAAGCAGAAATGCCATTAAATAACGGGGTGCGATCAGAATATGCATGCCAGATAAATCAGTGGGTACAAAATGATGAGCTACCGCGCATGGTGTGCAGTAGCCCTTTTGTCGTGAATGGCCTGATCCTTTAGTTTGAATTCAACTAAGCTTTGGAAGGTGAGGGAA
The DNA here is from genome assembly GCF_020523625.1 of Methylovorus menthalis. GTDB lineage: Bacteria > Pseudomonadota > Gammaproteobacteria > Burkholderiales > Methylophilaceae > Methylovorus > Methylovorus menthalis. Next base: position 1,466,271 of record NZ_JAJAQH010000006.1, on the reverse strand, counting down.
GCTGCTCTTTGCCGAGCAGGAAGACAAACTCGTTGCCAGACTCCACTTCCAGCCAGGTAAACGGCAGGTCAGGGTAGGCTGCATGCAGTGCATCGCGGTTGTGGCCGATTTCCACAATCAGCAGGCCGCCCTCATTGAGATGGCTGGCGGCTTCGCGCAGCAGGGTGTGCGTATGTTCCAGTCCATCGGTACCGCTGCCCAGCGCGATCTGCGGCTCATTGCGGTACTCTTCCGGCAGTTGTGCCATGGAGGGGGCGTCGACATAAGGCGGGTTGCTGATGATGAGGTCGTAAGTCTTGCCTTGCAGCGCGCTGAACATGTCGGATTGAATCGCCTTTACCTGGTCTTGCAGGCCGTAATTGGCGATATTGATATTGGCGACCGCCAGGGCATCTGTCGAAATATCCACCACATCGACTTCGGCATCGGGGAAGGCATGCGCCAGCAACACGCCCAGGCAGCCACTGCCGGTGCAGATGTCGGCCGCGCTTTCCACCATTTCGGGGTAATCAATCCATGGTGACAGGCCATCTTCCAGCAGTTCGGCGATAAACGAGCGCGGCACGATGACGCGCTCATCCACATAAAACTTGAAGCCCTTGAGCCAGGCCTCGCGAACGAGGTAGGCAGTGGGCACCCGTTGTTCCACGCGACGCTCCAGCAGATGCGCCAGATGCTTGCGCTCGGACTCGAGCAAGCGGCTATCCAGGAAATTATTCAGCGTGTCATGCGGCAGACGCAGCGCACTCATGATCAGCCAGACGGCTTCATCATAGGCATTGTCGGTGCCATGGCCAAAGAAGATGCCGGCCTCTTCAAACCGGCTGACGGCGAAGCGCAGCCAGTCGCGTATGGTGATCAGCTCTTCGCTCAGGCGGGGGTAGTGGCTCATGTCAGTAGGTTTTCCTTAGCAGTGTTTGCATAGTCAGGCGGTAGGTGTCTTTCAGTGGCTCGATATCGGCCACGCCTACGCATTCATTCAGTTTGTGGATGGTGGCATTCAGCGGGCCGAATTCAACGACCTGGCTGGCAATGTCAGCAATGAAGCGACCATCGGAGGTGCCGCCAGTGGTCGAGAGTTCCGGCGTGACGCCAAAGGCAGTCTCAATGGCGGCGCTGATGGCTTCGACCAAAGTGCCCTTGGGCGTGAGGAAAGGCTTGCCGGAAAGCTCCCATTGCAGGTCATATTCCAGTTCGTGCTTGTCCAGAATGGCATGCACGCGCTCGCGCAATCCTTCAGCCGTGCTGGCCGTCGAAAAGCGGAAGTTGAACAGAATGGTGACTTCCCCCGGCACCACGTTGGTGGCGCCAGTGCCACCGTTCATATTGGATATCTGCCAGGAGGTCGGCGGGAAGTACTCATTGCCGCTATCCCACACCGTGTCGGCCAACTCCTTGATCGCCGGGGCAACCAGGTGGATGGGGTTTTTTACCAGATGTGGATAAGCGATGTGGCCTTGCACGCCCTTGACGATCAGCTTGCCGGAGAGCGAACCGCGGCGGCCATTCTTGATCATGTCGCCGACGACCTTGCTGGAGGTGGGTTCGCCGACGATGCAGTAATCAATCAGCTCGCCACGGGCTTTCAGGGCCTCAACGACCTTGACCGTGCCATGGGTGGCAATGCCTTCTTCATCCGAGGTGATCAGGAGGCCAATCGAGCCTTGATGATCCGGATGCTGGGCGACAAACTCCTCAATGGAGGTGATGAAGGCCGCCAGCGAGGTTTTCATGTCTGCCGCACCGCGCCCATACAGCATGCCATCCTTGATGGTGGGCTCGAAGGGCGGGGTATGCCATTGGTCGACCGGGCCGGTGGGCACCACATCGGTATGGCCTGCGAATACCAACAGCGGGCTTGCGGTGCCGCGCCGGGCAAAGAAATTGTCGACATCGCCAAAGCGCATGCGCTCAATCTTGAAACCCAGAGGTTCCAGGCGTGAAATCAGCAGCTCCTGGCAGCCCAGGTCTTCTGGTGTGACCGAGCGCCGGGCAATCAGGTCCTGGGCCAGGGCAAGGGTGTTACTCATGGTTCAGCAGCTTTCCATAGGTGGATTCATCGAAACCCAGTGCCAGCAGTTTGCCGTCGGCGACCAAGACGGGGCGTTTGATGACGGAGGTTTTATCCTGCATGAGGCGTATGGCAGAGGTGTTATCAGTGATAGCGGATTTTTCTGCTTCAGGCAGATTGCGCCAGGTCATGCCACTGCGGTTCACCAGTTTTTCCCAGGTGGTTTTCTGTAACCATTGTTCCAGCGTGGCGGCGTCTATTCCCAGCTTCTTGAAGTCGTGGAATTCATAAGCTACCTGGTGATCGTCCAGCCAGCTGCGTGCTTTTTTCACCGTGCTGCAATTGGGTATGCCGTAGAGTTTCATCTGTCTGCCTGCGTAAATCATCGAATCCCGATTTTAACAGCCCAAGCCAGGCTTTAGGCATGCATTGTCAACGCGGGATGTGATGAAAGGATGATGCCCTTATGCCAAGAATAGAAAAGGCTAACCGGGCTTGCGCCTTGGTTAGCCTGCATCGGAAACCCCGTCATGTGGCCGGGGAATCAGCTACGCTCAGATGCCACGCAGCAATTCGTTAATACCTACCTTGCCCAGCGTTTTGGCATCGACCTTCTTGACGATCACGGCGCAGTACAGGCTGTAGCTGCCGTCTTTGGAGGGCAGGTTGCCGGATACCACGACGGAGCCCGCAGGTACGCGGCCATAGGTGATGCTGCCGGTTTCGCGGTCATAAATCTTGGTGCTCTGGCCGATGTAAACGCCCATAGAGATCACGCAGTTGTCTTCCACTACCACGCCTTCCACGACTTCCGAGCGGGCACCGATAAAGCAATTGTCACCGATGATGGTAGGGCCTGCTTGCACGGGCTCCAGCACGCCGCCAATACCCACGCCGCCGGACAAGTGAACGTTCTTGCCGATTTGCGCACATGAACCCACGGTCGCCCAGGTGTCGACCATGGTGCCTTCGCCGACATAAGCGCCGATGTTGACATAAGACGGCATCAGCACAGCGTTTTTGGCGATATAGGAGCCACGACGCACGATGGCGTTAGGCACGACGCGGAAGCCACCGGCCTTGAAATCAGCTTCGGTGTAATTGGCAAACTTGGGAGGCACTTTGTCGAAGTATTTGGTCACGCCATCATCCAGCAGGACGTTGTCTTCCAGACGGAAAGACAGCAGCACGGCTTTCTTGATCCACTGGTGGGTCGTCCATTCCTGGGTATCGCCCACGCGTTCGGCAACACGCAGCTTGCCGGCGTCCAGATCAGCCAGCACGCTGAAGACAGCATCCTTGACTTCGGCCGTGGCGGTGGCAGGGGTAATGTCGGCGCGACGCTCAAATGCGTCTTCGATGATGGCTTGCAATTGACTCATGAATGTTCCCGGATAAATGCGTAAAAGCCGCTATTTTAACTCAAAGAGGCAGGCTTATCTGCCTAAAATGCACTTTTGGATGGCTGTGCGCCGGATGGGGCTGCCAGAAAAGCAGCCCCGCAAGGGAGGTTATTTTTTGTTACTGATGGCCTGCTCATAAAGCGGCATAACCGTCGGGATAAGCGACTTGATGTCGGCAATCCGGCTTTCGTCGGATGGGTGGGTGCTGAGGATTTCAGGCGGCTTGGAGCCACCTTGCTTGCCCATCTTTTCCCACAGCGTGACGGCGGCATTGGGGTTGTAGCCTGCGCGGGCAGCCAGCTCCAGGCCCATTTCATCGGCTTCGTGTTCGGCCGTGCGACTGTTGGGCAAGGTGAGGGCAACCGCGGCTACCGCGCCGCCCAATGCCAGCGTCTTGGTGGCATTGTTTGCGCTCTTGGTGGAAAGGCCAATCAAGGCAGCCGCACCCAGCAAGCCATATTGCTGTACCTTGGCACGCGACATCTGCTCCCGTACATGCTCGCGCAGTGCGTGTGAGATTTCATGGCCCATGACGGCCGCCAGCTCGTCATCGGTCGGCTTGATCTGGTCTAGCAGGCCGGTATACACCATGATCTTGCCGCCTGCCATGCAATAGGCATTGATCTCCTTGCTGTCCTGCACGTTGATTTCCCATTTCCACTTCAGGGCATCCGGCCGGAATACGCCGACCTGCGCAATCAGGCGCTCGGCTATGGCGCGCACCCGCTGTGTTTCCTTGCTATCGGTATTCAGCACTTTTTTCGATTCGGCTTCTTTGAGGGTCTGCTGGTAGGCGAGCGCCGATTGCTGTTCGGCTTCCTGTTCCGAGACCAGGCCTACATATTGTTTGCGGTCAACGCCCACGGCACCTGATTTGGTCGTGCTGGTGGTGGCACATCCGCTAAGCTGGGTCGTGGCGATGAGAAACGCCAGAATCAGGGTCTTCCTCATTATTGTCTCCTGCTGAATATCAATGACTCTAAATTAATGTGTGCCATTGCAATGGCATCGTTTTGTTATCCATTACAAGGTGACCTGTGCCCCTAACTCAACGACACGGTTAGGCGGCAGCTTGAAATGGTTGGTCACGCTATCGGCGTTACGGAACATGGTGATAAACAGTTTTTCGCGCCAGAACGCCATCTCAGAGTGGCGAGCGGGGAACAAGGTTTCCTTGCCGATAAAGAAGGATGTGTCCATGGTTTCTAGCTCCAGACCTTGTTCAGCACATAGCTCCAGGTCGCGTGGCAGATCGGACTCGTCCTTGAAGCCGTAGCGCACGCTGACGCGGTAAAAGTCATGTGGCAAGGCTTCGACGATGATGCGTTCGCGACGCGAGATAAAGGGTTCATCCTCGATTTTTACGGTCAGCAACACCACCTTTTCGTGCAGTACCTTGTTGTGCTTGAGGTTATGCAGCAGAGAATGGGGCACACCGTAAGGATTTGGCGTCATGTAAATGGCATTGCCCTGAACGCGGGTGGGGGGGAAGCTGCCAATCGCATCCACAAAGGGTGCCAGCTCCATGGCTTCGCTTTTCAGGCGGCGGAACAAAAGGTCACGCCCGGTTTTCCAGGTGGTCATCAGCGTGAAAATCACGATGCCGATCAACAGTGGGAACCAGCCGCCATCGGGGATTTTAAGCACATTGGCGCCGAAGAAGGCGAGGTCGACCGTCAGGAATACCGAGATCAGCGCCCCCGTGCGCAACCAGCTCCAGCCCCATATGCCATGGAAAACCACACCCGCGAGCAAGGTCGTGATCACCATGTCGCCAGTAACGGCAATGCCGTAGGCGGCAGCAAGATCACCTGAGGAGCCAAACCCAAGCACCAGCGCCATCACGGCCAGCATCAGGCCCCAATTGACGCGGGGAATATAAATCTGGCCTTGTTGCTTATCTGAGGTATGCATGACCGGCATGCGGGGCAGATAGCCGAGTTGCAAGGCCTGGCGCGAAACAGAAAATGCGCCGGAAATAACGGCCTGTGCGGCAATCACGGTTGCTACCGTTGCCAATATGATCAGGGGGAACAGCAGCCATTCCGGCGCCATCAGGTAAAACGGGTTTTTAACGGCGGCATTGTCATGCAGGATAAGCGCGCCTTGGCCGAAGTAATTAAGCACTAGTGCGGGTAGTACAAAACCAAACCACGCGAGTCGTATGGGTTTTTTGCCAAAATGCCCCATGTCGGCATACAGCGCTTCAGTGCCGGTAACGGCAAGCACGACCGAGCCCAGCGCCACAAAAGCCACCCAGGGGGCTGCAGCAAAAAAACGTACGGCATAAATCGGGCTCAAGGCCTGCAGCACAAGCGGCTCGTGCATGATGTTGACTGCACCCAGCACCGCCAGCGTGCCGAACCACAGCACCATGATGGGCCCAAAAAAAGCACCAACTAGCGCGGTGCCTTTGCTCTGTACCCAGAAGAGAATGAAGATGACGACCATGGTGATCGGGATGATGGCGCCATGCATATGTGGAGCTGCTACTTCCAGACCTTCCACGGCGGAAAGCACAGAAATAGCGGGGGTAATCATGCCATCCGCGTAAAACATGCAGGCCCCCAGGATACCTATCAGCATGATCATGCGCTCTTTGCGCACATTGCCTGCCACGTTGCGACTGGCCAATGCCAGCAGGGCCATGATGCCACCTTCGCCCCGATTGTCGGCCTTCATGATGAAGGCTACGTACTTTACCGACACGATCATGATCAGTGACCACAGGATCAATGACAGGATGCCGAAAATATTGTCATGCGTCAGCGGAACCGGGTGGGGGCTGACAGCAAACACTTCCTTCATGGTGTAAAGCGGGCTGGTACCGATGTCCCCATATACAACGCCAAGTGCAGCCAGTGCCAATGCAGGGAGCGGGGTCTTGCCGGTTTTTGCGGATTCCATTCAGACAGGCTTCGGATGATAGTTTGCAAATTTTAACAGGGTTCAAAAAATGCCTGTCCAGCTTTTTAAGTTTATTTTTGTTGAGCGAGCGGTGGATGACCAATGTTTCACGCGAAAAATACAGGCAAATAACGATGTTTTTGTTTTTATAAACAGATGCTTAGTTATTTTTAATCAAACGGACTATTGCTGGACATAGTCCGCTTTTCTACTATTCGTTCCACAAGCTTGCTCTGATGCCATTGCAGAGCTCGGGGGCTTTAGGTTTTTTGTAATTATTTTTAATGGCTTACATAAAAAAACACGGGGAAATTCGATCATGAATAAAATTAAAATCGGTTTGCTGATCGGTCTGGCTGTATTCAGCCTGAACGCATCTGCTACCAGCTTCAGCTATGGTAAGGGCGATAAGCACGACCGCGACGGCAAGTACAGCACTTCGCACGATGGTTGCGCTGTTTGTGATCCTGACAACAGCATTTTTGGTTCTGATTTCAAGGATGGCAAAACCACGCAAACCTTCAAGGACTTCATTCCTGAGACCGATGCGACATTCACAGCGGTTGGCGGCAAGTTTGAGAAGAAAACCCAAGATGGTTACACCGGTGTAGGTATCTCTGGCAAGACAGCTGGTGAAATCGATATCGGCGAGCGTATCGATGTATCGTTCACCAAGAACATCATCATCACCAACATTACTCTGGGTCTGCTGTTTGATGGTCCTGAGTACGGCGATGTGAATGAAACCGCCAAGATCACCGCCACCTTCATGGACGGTACTAAAGCTGATTACTTCCTGACCGCCACCGGCCTTAAAACCGCAACTTGGTCTGGCGTCAATGGCACCGTCAGCAACATCAGCGAAGCCAGCTACGGCGAAGGCGCACTGTGGGCGATTGCCAATCCATTCGGCAACAAGCAAGTGAGCGGCCTGTCTTTCACTGCAGTGACGGGTCTGTGTGGTAGCGGCAAATGCAACAACCAGTCTGACTACGTTCTGCATTGCATCTCGGCAGTACCAGAGCCAGAAACCTACGCCATGATGATGGCAGGTATTGCAGCAGTAGGCTTCAGTGCTCGTCGCAAGGCCAAGAAAACACAAGCTTAATCACTTGCGTTGATCTTAAAAAAGCCCGGTGTATACCGGGCTTTTTTATGTCTCTCATCTTCCCTTGGATACTGACATCCCCGCATTCATCAGCCGCCTTCCATATCCTCCCTGGGTTTTACCAAGCGCAACGGCATTTCCGATACTACTTTTACCCGCTTTTCCAAATATAAATGCTTGTCGTGCGCGCCATAAGTAAAAACACTGCTGCCGCATGAACTTCAATGGGGCACGGGGACTGCTGCTGGCGGTGGCAGAGACGGTATCCAGTCGGAGCAAAGTGGGGCGTAATGGCAGCCTGGGGGTGAGACAAAGCCGATAAAAGAAGCCGTCAGCAATAATACCAGCGAGGGCCGCATGCAGCTTCTCGCCGCAGCCAACACCGGTCTTAGCGCCAAAAATGCCTTTGATGCCGTTAGTGCAGTCAGGGCCAGGCCATCAACGGTATCGCCAACCAGATTGCCACTGGCAAAGACCCTCGCAGGCAACAATGTCAGCCTCAAAGCCGATGATCAACTCACCTTCCAAGGCGCGCAGAACAGCCACCTTCGGCGGCACCGAGATTAATAGCGACTACATCAGCGCCAACGAGCAAGTGGGCATCTATGCACGCGGCCAAGGCTTCTGTTGCATATTTGAATACACTATTTATATGGTGGCATGAAGCAGGATAAATTGATTGTGGAAAAGATTTTATGTTTTTAAAATAATGACTTGCCCTTTGGGGTCGTTATGTAACTGATTGATTCTTTTTAGAATGAATTGCTAATTAAGAAAGTTGTTAGCATTTATTCACACTTGGAGTTAATCAATGAAGAAAGTTATTATTGCCTTGTTGGCGATTGGTATCAGCCCTTATGCATTTGCTGATAAATTTAATGGTGCTTCTGTTTCTGTTAATGGTGAGTTCAGCTCAACCACAGCGAAAGTGAAGTCTGATGGAGATACCATTGAAGGAGTAGGTCGCCAGAGTGCAAATCTGGATATCGCTGCTGATTATGCATTCGCCTTGAATGATAAGTTTGTACTGTTGGCAGGTGGTCGTTATGCACTTTTTGATAATGAAATTGCAAAGTACAAATCGGATGATGAGTCTGCAAAAGTAAAGTCTAAAAACCATTACTCCTTGTTTGTTGCACCTGGCTATAAAATCAACCAAGACACACTGGCTTACGTAAAGGCTTCTTTTGAAAGTGCAAAAGGCACGCTCTCTGGTACCGATGATGATCAATCACGCCGTTACAATGGATTTGCATTCGGGGTTGGTTTGCGTAGCTATATTACTGATCAAATTTTCGTAAATGTGGAAGCCAGCAGAACGTTTTACAACAAGGAATCGTTCAGTGGCACAAGCACCGATACGGGCACTACTACTGCTTCGTTTGGCGCGGGTTACAGCTTCTAATCAATAACATTTTACGGGTTGTGCTAGCCAAAGGCTGAGACTGATGACTACATCACTCAGCCTTTAATACATGTACATTTAAAAATGATGCATCTTGAACATGGTGTCCTGTAGCGTGCGCTGCCCTGGGTGAGCAAAAAAGCCCACACCTTCAATTTTTTTCTTAATTTGAATTTTCTCCGGACATGATGTCGGTGATGCTGGCAGAGGCTTGTCCATCGGCGAGCTGCAACCTTATCCCATCTCCTGATTGAAGATGCTGGACAGATTTCAGCAGACTGCCATCTTCCGCATAGGCCAGCGTATAGCCCCGACTGAGAATGGCCTGCGGGTTGAGGTGCATCAGATTCTGCTGCAGGCTTTGCAATTGCTGGGCTTGTCGACCTAGCTTCTGACGCATGGCTTGTTGCAGGCGCCATTGCCATTGCTGCAGCTGATGGCCGCGGTGGGCAATTTGCTGGCTGGGCGAAAGCAGGCGGCGGGTGAGGTAGTCCATATGCTGCATGCGTTGGCTGAGTAGCTGTTGCATGGCGCGACTCAGGCGTCGGCTGAGTTGCGCTTGCGCTTGCAGCAGGGCCTGGCGATCTGCGCTGACCAGTTCAGCGGCGGCTGTCGGGGTCGCGGCGCGAACATCGGCGGCAAAGTCAGCAATGGTGAAGTCGGTTTCGTGGCCGACGCCGCTGATCACGGGCATGCTGCAGCCGTGGATGGCGCGGGCCACGATTTCTTCATTGAACTGCCACAGATCTTCCATGCTTCCACCACCGCGGCAGACGATCAGTACATCAACTTCCGCCCGTGCGCTGGCGGTTTCGATGGCGGCTGCAATCTGTGTGGCAGCGCCTTTGCCTTGCACGGGGGTGGGATAAATGATGACTTCCAGCGAGGGCATGCGGCGGCGCAGGGTACTAAGCACATCGCGCAGGGCCGCGGCATCAGGCGAGGTTACGATGCCTATGCGTTGCGGATGCGCAGGAATCGGACGTTTCAGGGCCGCATCAAACAGCCCTTCGGCTTGCAGCTTGGTCTTGAGTTTTTCGAAGGCCTCAAACAGCGTGCCCAGGCCTGCACGTTGCAAAAATTCAATAGTAAGCTGAAAGTCGCCGCGTGCTTCATACAGGGTGACCAGCGCGCGCGCTTCTACCTTGTCGCCTTCACGCGGCTGCCAGTCCAGATAGCTGTTGCGGCCGCGAAACATCACGCAGCGCACCTGCGCGCCTGCATCCTTGAGTGAAAAATACCAATGACCGGAGGCGGCACGGGTGAGGTTGGAGATTTCGCCCGAGACCCAGAACAAGGGAAATGCACGTTCCAATGTGTCGCGAGCCAAACGATTCAGCTCGGTCACGGTCAATATGCGGGGCGCTGATTCAGCCATTTCGGTGCTTACCTGTAATCCGTTACAATGGCTCGATTATAAAGTGTTGAGGATTGCTTCATGACAATAAAATGCCTGCAGGGCAGAACCGGTTATGTGCTGGGCTTTATTGCCAGCTTTGGTCTGGTGGCCTTTGCCTTGTATATTCAGCAAAAACACAATTTGGAGCCTTGTCCGCTCTGCATCTCGCAGCGCATTGTGTATATGGTGCTGGGCGTGCTGTTTTTGCTGGCGGCCTTGCATAACCCCAAGGCGGCAGGTCGCAAAGTGTATGGATTGCTGCACGTGGCGGCAGCGGTGACCGGCGTGGTGATTGCCGCGCGGCATATGTGGATACAGGCTAACCCGGACAAGGTGATGGCCGAGTGTGGCGCGGGCTTTGACTACCTGTTTGAGAGCTTCCCCATGAAAAAGGCCATGGAGCTGGTGTTCAAGGGCACGGGTGAGTGCTCGGCGATAGACTGGACGCTGTTTGGCCTCACCATTCCGCAGCTGTCGCTGATCGCATTCTCGGCGCTGGGCCTGTACGCGGTGTATCTCGCATTCCTGAAAAAGAACTGAATTCAATTTTTATGTATAAAACCCTGGAAGATTTTGTCGGCAATACGCCGCTGGTTCAACTCAAGCGTTTGCCTGGCAATACCAGCAATACCATACTGGTGAAGCTCGAAGGCAACAACCCTGCCGGGTCGGTAAAAGACCGGCCAGCCCTCTCCATGATCAAGCGGGCCGAGGCGCGTGGTGATATCAAGCCCGGCGATACGCTGATCGAGGCGACTTCTGGCAACACGGGCATTGCACTGGCCATGGCAGCGGCGATGCGCGGCTACAAAATGGTGCTGGTCATGCCAGAAAACCAGAGTCTGGAACGGCGTCAGACCATGAAGGCGTTTGGCGCCGAGCTGGTATTAACGCCGCGGGATGGCAGCATGGAGCTGGCGCGCGATGTGGCGATGAAGCTGCAGGCCGAAGGCGAGGGCATTGTGCTGGACCAGTTTGCCAATATGGATAATCCGCTCGCCCATTACGAAGGTACCGGCCCTGAAATCTGGCGCGATACTGGTGGCAAGGTCACCCATTTTGTCTCCAGCATGGGGACGACGGGCACCATTATGGGCACTTCGCGTTACCTGAAAGAGCAAAACCCGGCCGTGCAGATTATTGGCGTGCAGCCAGAAGAAGGCGCGCAGATTCCTGGCATACGCAAGTGGCCAGAAGCCTATCTGCCCAGCATTTACGATGCTGGCCGCGTCGATGAACTGGTGTATGTGAGCCAGGCTGATGCGGAAAAAACCACGCGCAAGCTCGCCAGCATCGAGGGCATTTTTGCCGGCATCTCCTCCGGCGGTGCCTTGCACGCAGCCTTACAGCTGTCAAAAAAGGTGGAAAACGCCGTGATCGTGTCCATCCTGTGCGATCGGGGTGATCGCTATCTCTCCACCGGGGTATTCCCGGGTTAAGTCAGGCCACGAGTGATCACGCGACGCGATGTGCCTGACTTGCGTATCACGGTTGGCTACTGGCGAGCCTCAAGACGCCTGACTCAGCTCATCTTTTTTATTGGTATGACCTGGTTTATTGGCATGGTCTGGTCGCCGAGTCTGGCCATGGCCGCCAGTACCTTGACGATTGAAGCCGACTCGGTAGAGGCGGAAGGCTGGCAGGCCAAAGCTGTCAAAGTGGTGCTGGCACCAGCGCAACGCCCTGCGCTTGCACTCAACAGCCAGATCAAGGTCGCCAAGGCTCCCGCATGGGGCAGCCTGCATGCCGAGTGTGGACAGGTCAAGCTGCCTGCCGGGCGCGGTAAATGGTCATGCCAGCAGGGTCTTGTCACCGCCGATCGTATTCGACTCCCGTTTAATTTCACTCTGGATACCGCCCCCGTTGCCGGGCAGCCCTCCTTGCGTCTGGATCTTCATGTGCAGGATGCCCAATTCAGCGATGCGGCGGGTTTGCATGCGGCTGAAAAGCTCCATGCGCGTGCGGAAGTGCAGGCACGACAACAAGGCGGGCGTTGGCTGTGGAATGCTGGACTGGCATGGTCAGGCGGCGAATTGTTCTGGCAGCCGCTCTATCTGCAAGGTCAGGGGCAAGCGCTGAAAGCAGCCGGTACATGGGATGCGCAGGCCTTGCAGCTGGATCGGGCTGAGCTGCTGTTGCCCGGCGTGGCGACAGTGCATGCGAGCGGCAAGTGGTCAGTGCCTGAGCGCCAATGGCAAAGCCTGCATGTCAATGTTCCCGAGTTTGATCTCGCCAAGGCTTATCCAGCGTTGCTGAAACCCATGGTGGAACAGAGCGCCCTTGGGCATGTCGAGATGGCAGGCAATATCGCGCTAAAGGCAGACTGGCAGGCGGGGCAACTGCAGGCATTCAAGCTGCGCTTGCGCGATGTGGATATGGAGGACGAGCAGCATCGCTTTGCCTTTTACAAGCTGAATGCGGATATCCCTTGGGATTACGAGCAGCCACAGCCGGTACAGCTGGATTTTGCCGGGGGGCATCTGCTCAAGGTGCCGCTGGCGGCGAGCCATTTGCAGGCTGAGGTTAATCGCTATGCGCTGACGGCGCCTGAGTTGCGATTGAATATACTCGATGGTGCGCTGGTGTTATCGGATGTCTCTGCTGCCATGTTGGGCGGGCAATGGTATTGGCATCTGCGTGCCAACCTCACGCCTCTGGATATGCCCGCGCTGAGCACAGCACTGGGCTGGCCGCGCATGGCAGGCAAGGTGGCAGCCTCTATTCCCATGGTGACTTACAACGCAGGCACGCTGACCACGGACGGGGTGCTCGGCTTCAATCTGTTTGATGGCAGCATCAGCGTGAACAATCTGGGCATGCAAACGCCGCTGGGCAGCAGTCCGCGCCTGCATGCCGATATCGAAATGCGCAATCTGGACTTGGGACATCTCACCCGCACCTTTTCCTTTGGCGCCATTGAAGGCAAGCTGGATGGCGATATCCAGCACCTGGAGCTGCAGAACTGGCAACCCGTGGCATTCGATGCCGTACTCAAGAGCAGCCCCGGGAGGTATCCGCGCAAGATTTCACAACGCGCCGTGGAAAATATCTCGGCCTTGGGCGGTGCGGGGGCAGCAGCGGCTATACAGCGCAGTGTGCTGCGGTTTTTTGATCAATTCAATTATGAAAAACTGGGCTTGAGCTGCCGCCTGCACGCCGATGTTTGCACCATGGATGGCGTGGCGGAGGCGCCGCAAGGCTATGTCATCGTCAAAGGCAGTGGCATCCCGGCCATTACGGTCATGGGGTACAATCGCCAGGTCGGCTGGAGCGAGCTCGTGAGCCGCATCCGGCGCGTCACCGAGAGCAATGTCAAACCGGTGATCCAATAGGAGAAATCAACACATGAAACATTTTTACTGGGCATTGCCCGCCGCATTGCTGCTACCGGCCTGCGTTACCATCAATATTTATTTCCCGGCTGCCGCGGCTGAAAAAGCCGCCGATCGCATCATTGATGATGTCTGGCAATTGCAGGATAAAAAAGCGGCGCCTGCTGCCCCGGCTGGCGAAACCCCTGCGGTTCAACCCGCGCCATAAAGGATTCCATATGAAAAATATCATTATTGTCTTCAGCCTCATGATGAGCATGTTGCTCTCGTTGAGCGCAGCACATGCCGCGGCGGATATTGAAATCAATACGCCAGCCATCAGCGCCATCAAGGGCAGCATGCAGTCGCGCCATGCCCAGCTGGCGCCATTTTACAGCAGTGGTGCGGTCGGATTTTCGCGCGATGGTCTGGTGGCGGTGCGTGATGCCGCAGCAGTACCGCTGGCGCAGCGTCAGGCCCTGAATAACCTAGTAGCGGCCGAAAACAAGGACCGCAACGCGCTCTACGCCGAGATTGCCAATGGCAACCAGCATCCCGAATGGGAGCCGGAAATCCGCGCAACCTTCGCCAAGCGCTGGGCCGATAAGGCGCAGGGCGGCTGGTGGGTGCAGGATGGCAGTGGCTGGGTCAAGAAGTAAGCTCGCGGATCGCTGACCTGATTGCCCCACCTGGCACACGCTTTATATAACCCAGCGCGCCTGACCGTGCTTTATCACCAGATATTCACCGAGTGACACCATGACCCCGACCCTTGTGTTTGATATTGAAACCATCCCCGATGTAGACGGCCTGCGCCGTTTGTATGATCTGCCGCCAGAAACCTCCGCCGAAGATGTAGCGCGCATTGCCTTTCATCAGCGCCGCCAGCAAAACGGCAGCGAGTTTTTGCCATTGCAACAGCATCGTGTGGTGGCGATTTCATGCGCCATGCGCGAAGGGGATAGCTTTCGTGTGTGGACCCTGGGTTCTGTGGACGCGCCCGAGCGCGAAATCATCCAGCGGTTTTTTGACGGCATTGAGAAATACAAACCGAATGTGGTGTCCTGGAATGGCGGCGGTTTTGACTTGCCGGTATTGCACTATCGCGGCTTGATGCATGGCGTGCAGGCGAGCTGCTATTGGGATATGGGCGAGGATGATCGCGACTTCAAGTGGAACAATTACATCAGCCGCTACCATACGCGGCATCTGGATTTGATGGATTTGATGGCACTTTATCAGGCCCGCGCCAATGCCCCGCTGGATCAAATCGCCCAGCTATGCGGTTTTCCCGGCAAGCTGGGCATGGATGGCTCCAAAGTGTGGGATGCGTATTGCCGTGGCGAGATTGAGGCCATACGCAATTATTGCGAGACCGATGTCGCCAATACCTATCTGGTTTATCTGCGCTTTCAGCTCATGCGCGGCCATCTTAATCCTGAGTCTTATGCCAGCGAGATCGCGCTGGTACGTCAAACTCTTGAGGCTAGCGAAGGCCCGCACTGGAAAGAGTTTCTGGCGGCGTGGGCACAGGAGTAACGTTGTTCCGCGGGATGCCGTATGTTTGAAAGGTGCAATGCGGATATTGATCAGCTATTCAGATCAGCGGGCTAATGGGTGATTAATGCCACTTGGAGGCCCCCAGGCAAACCCGCTGACATGCCACTTAGTTATTGCCGTCTGCTTGTTGCTGGGTGGCCGTATAACGAGGCATCTCCAGATTCTGAATATTCATTTCCCCCGACGCGATTCCGCTCACCACTGGGCCGAAAAGTAAAAAAGCGAGAAGTAGATGAACAAACTTTTCCATGATGAATTCTCCCGGTTCAACAAGTTAAATAAAGTAAAAATGCGTTGATGGAAGATTAAAACGGCTGGCGTCTGGTCCATATCCGACATAAGCTGATTCTCATGTAGGAATGCAGGAAGCAACGCCTGACCGCAAAGGCGTGGTGAATATAACAAGCGGATCAAGAAATTATTCCAAGAAGATCGGGGTTTGATATCCATGGAGAGCACAATGCAAAACAATAAATTAGCGAATCTGGCGGCATGCCTGTGTCTGATGGGCGGGCTGGCACTCTCTGCCCCCGCCTTTGCTGGCAAGCCTGATGGTGCAGGCCACGGCAATGGTAATGGGCAAGGTCAGCAACATGGCGGCCCGGACCGTGGTGGACGTGATAATGACGGCCCGGGCAGTCGCCCCGACGGCGGCGATCGAGGTGGTGACCGTAGCGCGTACAAAGGCGGTGACCGCGGTGGCGACCGAGATCACCACGGCGGCGATGTCCGTGTGGGCATGTATTTTGGCGATCAGCAACGTACGATCGTGCATGATTACTATGGCGAACAATTCCGCCGCGGCAATTGCCCACCGGGACTGGCGAAGAAACATAACGGCTGCATGCCACCCGGCCAGGCCCGCAAATGGCGCAAAGGCTATCCATTGCCACGGGAGGTGGTGTATTACGACTTGCCGCCGCGCATCATTATTGACCTCGGCGCGCCACCTGCTGGGTATAAATACGTGCGTGTTGCCGCAGATATCCTGTTGATTGCGGTTGGCACTGGCATGGTGGTGGATGCCATTGACGACTTGAGTCACATGTAAGTTTTTTACAGAGACGTGTCATCGCAAAAAGCCCCGGATCACTCCGGGGCTTTTTCTTTTTTGCATGCATCAAACATGGTGCATGTGCGCTATTTTTGCACGTCCATGGTGCTATTAGCCTCGTGATGAATTTGGTATGGGATTAAGCATAATTCTGGTAAAAATCAAATAAAAACATAAGCATGTAAATATTTTTTAAGTTTGCGTGATGGGTGGCATAACGGTTGCTTTGGTATTACTGAAATTCATTTTCGTAATACTAACCAGGAGAGCCATTGTGATATCACTTTTACCATCTTCAGGCATTAAAAACATTGCACGCATGGCGGTATTAGCCGCCGGTTTCTGTTTTACCATGGCGGCCGAAGCCGCTGCACCGCTCAAGATTGGTTATAGCGACTGGCCGGGCTGGGTGGCGTGGCAAGTCGCCATCGAAAAAGGCTGGTTCAAGGAAGCTGGCGTGGATGTGAAGTTCGACTGGTTCGATTACTCCGCTTCCATGAACGCCTTCAGCGCAGGCAAGATCGATGCCGTGACCGTGACCAATGGCGATGCTCTGGTAACCGCCGCGGGTGGTGCCAAAAATGTCATGATCATCGTCACTGACTATTCCAATGGCAACGACATGATTGTCGGCAAACCTGGCATCAAGAGCCTGAAAGACCTGAAGGGCAAGAAAGTCGGCCTGGAGCTCGGCCTAGTCGAGCACCTGCTGTTGCTGAATGGCTTACAAAAAGCGGGCCTCAAGGAAAGCGACGTGACCCTGGTCAATACGCCGACCAACGAAACCCCGCAAGCACTGGCCTCCGGTGACCTGGCTGCGATTGGTGCATGGCAGCCCAACTCTGGTGAAGCGATGAAGCGCGTCCCTGGTGCCAAGCCTATCTACACCTCTGCCGATGAACCCGGCCTGATCTACGACGTATTGACCGTTAGCCCTGCTAGCCTGTCCAGCCGCCGTGCCGATTGGGAAAAAGTAGTCAAGGTCTGGGCCAAGGTGGTGGATTACATCAATGACCCTAAAACCCAACCCGATGCCGTGAAGATCATGGCTGCTCGCGTGGGCATCAAACCAGAAGCCTACCTGCCATTGCTGAAAGGTACCCGTCTGCTCACCCTGGACGAAGGCAAGGCCATCATGGTGAAAGCCGATGGCTTCAAGTCGCTGTACGGTTCTTCCAAGATCGTGGATGACTTCAACGTCAAAAACGCCATCTACAAGAAGCCGCAAGACCTGAACAAGGCGATTGATCCTACGCTGGTCAGCAAGTAAGTCATCCGTTATCAGGCGCAGGGAGAAGGTTATGGGTTCCAATTGGTTTGCAGTGCGGCAGGAGTTGACGCCAGAGCGTCGCAAAATCCTGGCAATTGCATCGTTTCTACTGCCTTTGCTGGTATGGGCGCTGGTCAGCTATGTGCCCTTCATCTGGCATCCCATGGTGAAGGTGACTTCGCCGGGCGACGTGGAGTATTTCCAGGTCGACATGCTGGTCAACAAAGTGACCTTCGAGGAAGAAACGGCCACCATGCAGGAGGAGGGCAAGCAACTGCCGCTCGGCGAGCCTTCCAACCCCATATACCTGCCGCCTCCGCACAAAGTGGTGGAAGCCTTGTATACCGCTTTCACCACGCCACCGGTGCAACGCGACGGCCTGTGGTTGCACCAAAGCCTGTGGCAAAGCATACAGGTGATTTTCTGGGGCTTTGTCATCTCATCGCTGGTTGGGGTGCCGCTCGGCATCCTGTCGGGCACCTATAGCGCGGTATCGCGTTTGTTTGAACCGTTTATCGAGTTTTTCCGTTATCTGCCAGCGCCGGCGTTCGGTGCCCTGGCGGTGGCGGTCCTGGGGATATACGACGGCCCCAAGATTGCCATCATCGTGATTGGTACCTTCTTTCAACAGGTGCTGATCATCAGCAACACCACGCGCAAACTGGATTATTCGCTGCTGGAGGCCGCCATGACCCTGGGCACCAGCCGCTGGAAACTGCTGCGCCATGTCGTGATCCCGGGCGTGCTGCCCGAGTTGTATCGCGATCAGCGCATTCTGCTGGGCTGGGCCTGGACCTACCTGATTGTGGCCGAACTGATCGGCACCTCGTCCGGCATCACCTGGTTCATTACGCAGCAGGCACGCTATGAGCACTTTGAAAACGTGTACGCCGCGATTCTCATTATCGGCATTATCGGTCTCGGGACGGATATGGTGCTGGCCCGCCTGGGCAAGCGTCTTTTCCCTTGGGATAAACCGGCGAACAAGGAGTAGGCCGTCATGCAAGCAAATACAGATCAAATCAGTTACCTGACCCAGTCAGAAGCCGTCAAGGCGCGCTTCGACAAGCTGAAGCAGCGCGAAGTGATCCTGGAGGTGAAAAACCTCACCAAGGTGTATCACGGCGCCAAGGGCGAAACCACGGCGCTGAAGGATGTCAGCTTCAAGACGCACCGCCGCGAGTTTGTCTGCGTCATCGGGCCTTCCGGTTGTGGCAAGTCCACCCTGATTCGCACCCTGGCTGGCCTGGAGAGTTACACCAGTGGCGAAGTGCTGCTGGATGGCAAGCCGGTCACCGGCCCCGGCCGTGATCGCGGCATGGTGTTTCAGGGCTATACCTTGTTCCCATGGCTCAGCGTGAAGAAGAACGTGATGTTCGGCCTGGAAATGAATGGCATGCCTTCCGAAGAAGCCTCGCGTGAAGTCGCGCTGTGGCTGGAACTGGTGGGCCTGGAAAAATTTGCCAATGCCTATCCGCATGAGCTTTCCGGCGGCATGAAACAACGTGTGGCGATTGCCCGTGCCCTGGTCAACCAGCCGCGCATTCTGCTGATGGATGAACCGTTTGGCGCGCTGGATGCGCAGACCCGCTGCAAGATGCAAACGCATCTGCTGGAGATCTGGCGCAACATCGACATCACCATCCTGTTCATCACGCACGATCTGGATGAAGCCATCCTGCTGGCAGACCGCATTCTGGTGCTGAAAGCGCATCCGGGTGAAGTGCAGGAGCTGATTGAGGTATCGGTGCCACGTCCGCGTAGCCCCGATCAATTGTTCACCCCCGAATTCATTGCCACCAAGGCGCGGCTGGAAGAGCTGATCCATCCGCCAACTGAACCCGTGGATGAAGACGCCGTCTCCGTGCCTAGCCGCATGATTCGCTTCGTCAATGTTGCCGATAACGTGGAGTAAGAAATGACGATGCAATGGTCTGAAACAACTTGGGATGAACTCCCCGCCAAGCTGGCTGCGGCCAGCGGCACCGCCATGCTGCCGATAGGTGCAACCGAACAGCACGGCCCGCACATGGGCTGTGGCATGGATTACATCCTGGCCGATATTCTTTGCCGCGAAGTGGCGGAAACCACCGGCGTGCCCATGCTGCCGACCATGCCTTACGGCTGCTCGGTAGGACATAGCCGCCGCTGGCCCGGCACCATCGCCTTGAGCCCCATCACCCTGATCAATCTGGTGAAGGAGATCGGCGACTGGGCTTACCACAGCGGCGTGCGCCGCCTGTTCATCATCAACAGCCATGTCACCAATGCCGCGCCCCTGCGCTGCGCGCTGGAAATGCTGCGCAGCGAGCACGACGACATGATGGTGGCCGTGATCAATACCGCCACCATGAGCCCGCGCGTCAAGCAGTTCCACCATGCCGATGGCGATGACTGGCACGCCAACGATGCCGAAACCTCGCTCATGCTGGAAAAAGCCCCGCACATCGTGCGCACCGACAAGCTCACGCTGGCCGATGACCCGGATCGCACCGATGAGCTGGTATTTGCCCACCCGGTGAATCGCACCAGCCTGAATGGCGTGACCGGCCAGCCCAGTATTTCCAGCGCCGAAAAAGGCGCGGAATGGTTTGCCTGGATGGTCGAGGATTTATCCGAATTGATACGCCGCGGTCAGGCCGAACAGCCACCGCTTCCCCATTCCTATTTCAGCCATGTCGCTGCCTGAGACGTCAGGCCCGGCACAGCAAAACCGCAGCACCCTAACCCAATTGATTTGAAAGGTATGTATATGTCGAAGTCGACTGCAGAAATTGCAAGTATCCAGAATGACCTGAAAGCCAAAGGCGTCAAGTATTGCATAGGCGCTTACGTGGATATCCACGGTGTGCCCAAAGCCAAGGTAGTGCCGATTGATCACTTGCCACAAATGGCCGCTGGCTCCGAGCGTTATACCGGCTATGCGCTGGATGGCCTGGGTCAGGCACCTAGCGATGACGAACTGACCTCCATTCCTGATCTTGACCATATCATTCCCTTGCCATGGGAACCAAAAGTCGCCTGGATGCCGGCGGACAATGGTTTTCAAGGTCAGCCTTATGCACTGAACACCCGCGTGGCACTGAAAAACGTGCTGGCACAGGCCGCTGAAATGGGCTTTGGCATGAACCTGGGGATTGAGTGCGAAATTTACCTGCTGAAGCAGGAAGCCGATGGCAAGCTGGCTATCCCTAACCCCGACGACAAGCTGACCAAGCCTTGCTACGACGTGCGTGGCTTTATGGATAACTTCGGCTGGCTGGACAAGATGGCGACTGCCATCAACGACCTCGGCTGGGACCTGTATTCGTTTGACCACGAAGATGGCAACAGCCAGTTCGAGTTTGACTTCAACTACAGCGATGCGCTGACCATGTGCGACCGCTTCACCTTCTTCCGTTACATGGCCAAGCACTATGCCAAGGAAGAGGGCCTGCTGGCGACCATGATGCCCAAGCCGTTTGCCGACAAGACCGGTACCGGCGCGCACTTCAACATGTCGCTGTACGACCTCAAGACCGGCAAGAACCTGTTTGCCTGCGACCCCAAGGATGATCCACGCGGCCTGGGCCTGACCACGCTGGGCTACCAGTTCATTGCCGGTATCCTCAAGCACGGCCCGGCCCTGTGCGCGGCTTTTGCCCCTACGGTCAACAGCTACAAGCGCCTGGTGCGTCGTGGTGCCATGAGCTACTTCAGCTGGGCGCCGGTATTCAACTCCTACGGCTCCAATAACCGTACCAACTCGGTACGCGTGCCCATGGGCGGTGGCCGTTGTGAATCCCGCAATGCGGATGGTGCCGTGAACCCGTATCTGGCCGCGACGCTGGCATTGGCCGCTGGCCTGGAAGGCATACGCGAGCAGCTGGACCCAGGTGCACCGAACGAAGACAACCTGTACGCCATCAGTGAAGAAGAGCGCATGGGCCGTGGCATTCAATTCCTGCCGCAAACCCTGCAGGAAGCGGTTGAGGCATTCGCTGCCGATCCGCTGGTAGAAAAAACCCTGGGCAAGGAGTTGCGTGATGAGTTTGTCACCTACAAGAGCCAGGAATGGGAAACCTACCACCTGACCGTCAGCCAGTGGGAAATTGATCGTTACAGCTACATGTTCTAAGCCAAGGTGTTGACGGGGCAGGCTGCAAGGCCTGCTCCGGTCTGCCATGATGGCGCCTTTAGTCGCGCCAAAACCGGCAAGTCACACAGGAGGAAACATGAACGAGAAAAACAAAAAGACACCGGTAAATCGCATCAGTATCTCCTTGC
Organism: Methylovorus menthalis; assembly: GCF_020523625.1. Lineage (GTDB taxonomy): Bacteria > Pseudomonadota > Gammaproteobacteria > Burkholderiales > Methylophilaceae > Methylovorus > Methylovorus menthalis. Next base: position 1,444,577 of record NZ_JAJAQH010000006.1, on the reverse strand, counting down.
CGGATGAGCTGCATGCGGAGCTTGATTCCATGGTGATTGAGCGTGGGTTCGAAAGCCGTTCGCAAGCCATCAACGACATGCTGCGCCAGCATCTGGCCGAGCATAAGCGTGAAAAAGGCAATGAGGTGATGGTGGGTACTATCACCATTCTTTACAACAATGGCACCCGTGGCCTGCAAAAAACCATTGCGGATTTGCAGTATCAGCACCTGGATGAAGTGATCAGCTCGCTGCACGTGCATCTGGCCGATAACCAGACTATGGAAGTGATTCTGGTACAAGGCCCGGCACTCACCGTGCAGGCCGTGGCGAATGAAATCATCGCGCTGCGTGGCGTGATTACCGGCAAGCTGCAACTGATGGGGGCGGTCATCCCGCCGTTACACCCGATGACGCCCAAGGCCCGCAGGGCAGGGCAATAAACGGGAAAAGAGACAAGGACAAAAGCATGAGCGCTGTATTTGAATCTGCGGCCGTGCTGTGGGAAGAAATCATCCCCGGCGGCAATCACTGGTCAGGCCTGATACGCCGTGGCACTGCGCTGCGTATCACTGATCTCGAGGGCGAGGCCAACCTGGCCGCGCTGTTTTACAACCCGGAAGACAAGCTGGAACGCTACAACATGCCGGATTCGCTGAAGGCACAGCATACGGCTTACCTGACTACCGGCAATGTCTGCTATTCCGACATGGGCCGCGTCATGTGCTCCATCATCGGCGATAGTGTGGGCTGGCACGATACCTTCTGCGGCGTGACCGATGCCGACATGATCGAAGCCCAATATGGCAAGGCGACCTTCCAGACCCATCGCAATGCCATGCACCGCAGCGGCAAGGATGGCCTGCTGGTGGAGCTGGCGAAATACGGTCTGGGCAAGCGTGATCTGGTCGCCAACGTCAATTTTTTCAGCAAGGCGGTGCCGGATGACAACGGTGCGCTGAGCTTTGTCGCCGACCATAGCAAGGCGGGCGATTATGTGGATGTGCGCTTCGACATGAACGTGCTGCTGGTGCTATCTGCCGCGCCGCATCCGCTGGATACCGCGACCGACTACAAACCGGCGGCCGTGAAGCTCTCTGCCTGGTATGCCGGGGCCGCCGCGCCCGATGATGTGTGCCGTACGCAATGCGAGCAAAACGCCCGCGGCTTTATCAATACGGAAAGGTACTACCTATGAGCCAGATGCTGACCGAAAGCCCATTGGATCCGCGCAACGCCGTGCTGGACCAGGTGTGCGATGCCGGGGACCCCTGGATGGCCGAAGTGAAGAAAGGCCAGATATTCCGCATTCTGGACCTGGAAGGCAATCAGGCCGTGGATACCCTTTTTTACAGCGCCGCTGATGCCGAAGAGCGCTACAGCGCGGTCGATACCATTGCCCGCCAGCGCCAGCTGTACCTCACCACCGGCTCCGTGCTGTATTCGAATGAAGGTCGGCCCATGCTGACCATCACCGCTGACACCTGCGGCCGCCACGATACCTTGGGCGGGGCCTGTGCCGCCGAGAGCAACACCGTGCGCTATGCCCTGGAAAAGCGCCCCATGCATAGCTGCCGCGACAGTTTCATGCATGCGCTCAACCATTGCGGCTGTGCCACGCATCGCCACATGAGCAAGCGCGACATCACCGCCAACATCAATTTTTTCATGAATGTGCCGGTCACCGCCGATGGCCATCTCAAGTTTGATGACGGTATTTCCGGGGCTGGCAAATACGTGGAAATGCGCGCCGAAATGGACGTCGTGGTGCTGATCTCCAACTGCCCACAACTGAATAACCCCTGCAACGCCTATAACCCGACGCCGGTTCGCCTGCTGGTGTGGGATGCCGTCCAGGCCGCGGCATAAAATCTGGCATGCAACATGCTAGGGAATAGATAGATAACCATGGTCAGTTAGTCACAGCCGACTGAATCAACCGCTCACCGGGACGGCCCGGTGAGATCTATACCCAGCGGGACGGCCCGCACAAGGTTAGTCATGTTTCATAAAGTGCTTATTGCCAACCGCGGTGAGATCGCTTGCCGCATTATCCGCACGCTCAAGCAACTTGGTGTCCGCTCTGTAGCCGTCTACTCTGAAGCTGATGCCGGTGCCCGCCATGTGCTGGAAGCGGATGAGGCGGTATGTGTTGGTCCGGCCCCCGCCGCCGAGAGTTACCTGAATATCCCCGCTATCCTGCAAGCCGCGCACCAGACTGGTGCGCAAGCCATCCATCCGGGCTATGGCTTTCTGTCTGAAAACCCGGGTTTTGCCGAAGCCTGCGAAGCCGCAGGCATTGCCTTTATCGGCCCCACTCCCCAACAGATGCGTGACTTTGGTCTCAAGCACACCGCCCGCGCGCTGGCCGAGGCCAATGGCGTGCCGCTGTTGCCGGGCACCGGTTTGCTGGCGGATGTCGCCGAAGCCCGCACACACGCAGCGCGTATTGGCTACCCGGTGATGCTGAAGAGCACGGCGGGCGGCGGTGGCATCGGCATGCGCCTGATCTGGGGCGAAGAGGAGCTGGCCGAAGCCTTTGCCTCGGTGCAGCGCTTGTCGCGCGCCAATTTCAAGGAATCCGGCCTTTATCTGGAAAAATACGTCGAAGCCGCCCGCCATATCGAAGTGCAGATTTTTGGCGATGGTGAAGGGTATGTTGTGGCTCTGGGCGAGCGCGATTGCTCGGTGCAGCGCCGCAACCAGAAGGTGATAGAAGAAACCCCGGCGCCCAATATCAGCGAGGCAATACGTCAGCAGCTGGCCGAGACTGCCGTGCGCCTGGCCAGTGCCATTGGCTATCGCTCGGCGGGTACGGTGGAATTTGTTTACGACAATGCCAGCGGCGATTTTTACTTTCTGGAGGTCAACACCCGGCTGCAAGTGGAGCATGGGGTGACCGAACTGGTGAGCGGCGTGGACCTGGTGGGCTGGATGATCCGCCTGGCCGCAGGCGAGCGCGACTTTATCGCGGCATATCAACATCAGCCAAAGGGCCATGCCATTCAGGTGCGCGTGTATGCCGAAGATGCCAACAAGCAGTTCCAGCCCAGCTCGGGCGTGCTGACCGAGGTCGTGTTCCCATCCGATGTGCGGGTGGATGCCTGGGTGGAGCAGGGCAGCGAGGTTTCGCCGTATTACGACCCCTTGCTGGCCAAGGTGCTGGTGCATGCCAGCGACCGCGTGGCTGCAGTAGGTGCCATGAAGAGCGCGCTGCACGATACCCGTCTCGCCGGGATTGAAACCAACCTCGCGTACCTGCGCCAGGTGCTGGCCGATAGCGTATTCCCGGCAGGGCAACAGACCACGCGCTACCTGAACAGCTTTGTTTATCGTCCGCACACGCTGGATGTGCTGGATGGCGGCGTCATGAGCACCATACAGGATTACCCCGGCCGCACTGGCTACTGGAATATCGGCGTGCCGCCTTCCGGCCCCATGGACCATCTGGCGTTCCGCTTTGCTAATCGTCTGGTGGGCAACGCCGAAGGCATGGCGGGCCTGGAAATCACCCTGATTGGCCCCACGCTGAAATTCAATACAGATACCGTGATTGCCGTGACTGGCCCCGCGCTGGCATTGACACTGGATGGCGAGCCGCTCGCCATGTGGCAGGCGTATGCCGTCAAGGCAGGCAGCACGCTCGTCATCGGCAAGTTGGGCGACCTGGGCTGCCGCGCTTATCTGGCAGTGCAGGGTGGCTTTGATGTGCCGGATTATCTGGGCAGCAAATCCACCTTTACCCTGGGCCAGTTTGGTGGCCATGGCGGCCGCGCCTTGCGCGTGGGCGATGTGCTGCATCTGGGCAAGCTGTCTGCGGCGGAAACCGCGGTGACGGTGATCCCGCCCGCCCTGCGTCCGCAATACACGCATGAGTGGCAGATAGGCGTGCTCTATGGCCCGCATGGCGCGCCGGATTTCTTTACCGACGACGATATTGCCATGTTCTTCTCCACCGACTGGGAAGTACATTACAACTCCAACACCACCGGCATCCGCCTGATTGGCCCCAAGCCGCAATGGGCCCGGCAGGATGGCGGCGAGGCGGGCCTGCACCCCTCCAACATTCACGACAACGCTTATGCCATTGGCAGTGTGGACTTTACCGGCGACATGCCGGTGATCCTGGGGCCGGATGGCCCCAGCCTGGGCGGCTTTGTCTGCCCGGCCACTATTGTGCAGGCCGAGCTATGGAAAATGGGCCAATTGAAAGCGGGCGACAAGGTGCGCTTTGTGCGCCTGAGCCAGGCCCAGGCGCGCACTCTGGAAATCGCCCAAAACACCATGCTGGCAGATCTGGCGACCGCCAGTGCGCCGCTGGCCTTGCCCGCCCCCGATCTCGCCCACACCACAACCCCCATTCTGGCGACGTTGCCTGAGACGGCAGAACGTGTCGCCGTGGTATACCGCCAAGCCGGTGACAAATACCTGCTGGTGGAATATGGCCCGCTGGTGCTGGACCTCAACCTGCGCTTCCGCGTGCATGCCCTCATGCAGGCGCTGGAGCAGGCCAGGGTGCCTGGCATCATTGATCTCACGCCCGGCATACGTTCGCTGCAGGTGCATTACGACAGCCTGCGCCTGCCGGTGGAGCAGTTGCTGATCACCTTGCAAACCCTGGAAACGCAACTGCCCGCCATCGACGAAATGGAAGTGCCGACCCGCATCGTGCACCTGCCGTTGTCCTGGGACGATGCCGCCACCCAGCTCGCCGTGGAAAAGTACATGCAATCGGTGCGCAAGGATGCGCCGTGGTGCGATGTGGCCTCTGGCCATGGCAGCAATATCGAGTTCATCCGCCGCATCAACGGTCTCGATAGCATTGAGGACGTCAAGCGCATCGTGTTCGAGGCTAGCTATCTCACCTTGGGTCTGGGCGATGTGTATCTGGGCGCGCCCGTCGCCACGCCGGTGGACCCGCGCCACCGTCTGGTGACCACCAAATACAACCCTGCCCGCACCTGGACGCCGGAAAATGCCGTGGGTATCGGCGGCGCCTATATGTGCGTGTATGGCATGGAAGGCCCCGGCGGTTACCAGTTTGTCGGCCGCACCTTGCAGATGTGGAATCGCTGGCGTGCCACGGCCGATTTCCCGCAGGGCAAGCCCTGGCTGCTGCGCTTTTTTGACCAGATCCGCTTTTACCCGGTCAGCGCGGAAGAGCTGCTGCAAATCCGCGAGGATTTCCCGCGTGGCAAATTCAAGCTCAAGGTGGAAGAGCAGGTGTTCCGCCTCAAGGATTACAACGCGCTGATTGCCGCTGAAGCCGCCACCATGGTCGCGTTCAAGGAGCGCCAGCAAGCGGCGTTTGATGCCGAGCGCGAGCGCTGGATTGCCAACGGCCAGGCCAATTACAGCAATGATGAGTCGGCAGCGAGCACGGTGGCGGAAGACGCGCTGCCCGCCGACTGCCGTGCTGTGGCCGCCCATGTGGCCGGCAATCTGTGGCAAGTGGCGGTGACTGTGGGCGATACGGTCGCGGCGGGCGATACGCTGGTGATTATTGAATCCATGAAAATGGAAATCGCCGTGGTCGCCCCCTCAGCCGGAACCATCAGCCATGTGTTGTGCCAGCCGGGCAAGCCAGTCAGCGCTGGCCAGACCCTCATTGCCATTGCATCGGAATAAATCATGACCACACTTGATCTGCAAATCACCAGCCTGCGCGAGCAATACCGCACAGGCAGCCTCACGCCCTCGCAACTGCTGCGGCAGCTGGATGCCAGCATGGGCACGGAAGACCCGCACCGCATCTGGATCCATCGCCTGCCACTGGCGCAACTGTTGTCTTACGCCGAGGCGCTGGAAGGGCGCGACCCTGCCAGCCTGCCGCTGTATGGCATTCCGTTTGCCATCAAGGACAATATTGATCTCGCGGGCGTGCCGACTACCGCCGCCTGCCCGGACTATGCCTACACCCCTGCGCAGCACGCCACCGTGGTGCAGCGGCTGATAGATGCCGGGGCGATTCCTTTGGGCAAAACCAATCTTGACCAGTTTGCCACGGGCCTCGTGGGCGTACGCTCGCCCTATGGCGCCTGCCATAACAGCATAGACCCGGATTATATTTCCGGTGGCTCCAGCTCAGGCTCGGCCGTGTCGGTGGCACTGGGCCTGGCGAGCTTCAGCCTGGGCACGGATACCGCAGGCTCAGGCCGCGTACCGGCCTCATTCAATAATCTGGTGGGGCACAAGCCCAGCTGCGGGCTGCTAAGCACCCGTGGCGTGGTGCCTGCCTGCCGCACGCTGGATTGCGTGTCCATCTTTGCGCTGACCGCGCAGGATGCCGCCGCTGTGCTGGAAGTCGCCCAGGGCTTTGATGAGCAAGACCCGTATTCGCGCGAGGTACTCACGGCAGGCAAGCCCTTGCCCGAGCGTGGCTTCCGCTTTGGTGTGCCACGTGCCGATCAGCTGCAGTTTTTTGGCAATGCCGAAACGCCAGCCTTGTTTGATGCTGCCGTCGCCAAACTGATGGCGCTGGGCGGGGAAGCGGTGGAGATTGATTTCACCGTATTTTTGCAAACAGCCCGCCTGCTCTACGAAGGGCCATGGGTGGCCGAGCGCTATGCCGCGATCCGTGAATTCATTGAAGCAAAACCCGAAGCGCTATACCCGGTAACGCACAAGATCATCAGCGGCGCGACACGCTTCAGCGCGGCCGATGCCTACAGCTTCGGCTATCAGCTCAAAGCCCTGCAACGCAAGGCCGCCGTGGTTTGGGGCGACTTGGACATCATCGTCACCCCGACGGCAGGCACCATTTACACGATTGCCGAAGTTGAGGCTGACCCGGTGCAAACCAATTCCAATCTGGGTTATTACACCAATTTCATGAATCTCCTGGACCTGTCGGCCATCGCCGTACCCACGGGATTCCAGGCCAACCGCCTGCCATTTGGCGTCACGCTTTGTGCGCCTGCCTTCCACGACGAAGCCCTGCTGGAGCTTGCCGCCCGTATGGAAGACGCAGCCCGCACGCTGGGCGCCACCCCTTTTACCCGCAAGGAGCTATCTGCATGAGTGAAAAAAACATGAATACCGCCATGATCAAAGTAGCCGTATGCGGCGCCCACATGAGCGGCCTGCCGCTTAACCCGCAACTGATGGCGCTGGGCGGCGAATTCGTCGAGAAAACCCGCACCTCGCCCTATTACAAGCTGTTCAAGCTGAATGGCTTTACGCCCGAGCGGCCTGGGCTTTTGCGGGTGACGGAGGGCGGCTCGGCGATTGCGCTGGAAGTCTGGCAACTGCCGCTCACCAATTACGGCGCCTTTGTCGCCAGCGTGCCTGCGCCCTTGGGCTTTGGCACGCTGGTGCTGGAAGACGGTAGCCAGGTGCAGGGTTTTTTATGCGAAGCCTATGCCACCGAAAACGCGATTGATATCTCGGCATGCGGTGGCTGGCGCGCATGGTTGTGCAAAAAAGAGACAGTCTGAGGCTGGTGTGGCTATTTTGCCAAAATGGGATAGTGCGATGTTTTTTAAAGGAGGATTATCAAACCCAACACGCGATTGTGACGTTTGTTTTTTTATCTCGATTCATTCATTAAATAAGGGGATTGTGATGTTGAATACACCTGTAAAGAGTCTTGTTGCCCTGATGTTTGCTGCTAGCTTTGCTGCGCCTGTTTTTGCTGCTGATGAAGCTGCCGCACCTGCTGCTGAGTCAGATTGGACCTTTCCAAGCAGCATTGGCTTTGTCAGTGATTACATCTTCCGTGGTCAGTCACAAACTTGGGGCAAGCCTGCTGCTCAGCTGAGCGTTGAGGCAGACCACAAGTCTGGTTTGTATGCTGGTTTCTTTGCTTCCAATGTTTCTGACAAATGGTTGCCAGGCGCCAATCTGGAAACCGATATCTATGCTGGTTTCCGTAACACCATTCCTAGCACAGCTGTTGGTTACGATGTTGGTGCAATCTACTACATCTATCCGGGTGCAGATTGGCAAGATTCTGCTTTCAACCCACCAATCTATCCAGCTGGTACCACCAAGGCCAATCGCCTGAATACATTGGAAATCTACGGCTCTCTGACTTATCAGTGGCTGACGTTCAAGACCGGTATCACTACTACTGAATACTGGGGCTGGAATACCAACAACTCTCCTGTGAATGGTGGTTTTGCTGGCGACCTCAGCGCAGGCGTAACTGGTAGCACCAAGGGTTCGTATTTCTACGAGCTGGATGCTGTCTATGAAGTGGTGCCAACCTGGAACCTGTCAGGTCAAGTCGGTCATCAAGTGATCAACAACTCGACCGGTCTGGACATCACTTACTACAAGGCGGGTGTCACCAAAACCTTTGACAAGGGCTGGTCTGTCGGTGCTTTCTACTCCGGTACCAACGAACCTGATGCCTACAAGAACTTCCTGAGTCTGGAAAACACGGTATCCAAGTCGGATATCGCCAAAGATAAGTTCTTCGTTTCGATCTCCAGAGCATTCTAATTTCTGGTCAATACGGCGGCTGAGGCCGCCGTATTGGTTTTTTACGTCCATTTTCGATACGGAGTTCTGTCATGAGCACCTCTTTAAAATCCTCTTTGAACGGATGGCACCTGTGGGGCCTGGCCGTTGGCCTGGTGATTTCAGGTGAATATTTCGGCTGGAGCTACGGCTGGGCGCAAGCCGGTACGCTGGGCTTTCTGGTCACCGCGATCCTCATCGCGATCATGTATACCACGTTTATTTTCAGCTTTACCGAGCTGACAACTTCCATTCCACACGCAGGTGGGCCTTTTGCCTACGCGCGACGTGCCTTGGGTTCCAAGGCGGCCTTTATTGCGGGCTTTGCCACGCTGGTGGAGTTTGTATTTGCGCCACCGGCGATTGCCATGGCGATCGGCGCTTATCTCAATGTGCAGTTCCCGGGCGTTGACCCCAAGCTTATGGCGGCGGGTGCCTACGTGATTTTTATTGGTCTCAACATCATTGGCGTGCGCATTGCAGCGACCTTTGAGCTGTTCGTGACCATTCTGGCGATTATCGAATTGCTGGTGTTCATGGGCGTGGTTTCGCCTGGATTCTCTTTCAGCAACTTCGTGGCCAACGGCTGGTCCGGCGAGAGCACCTTCAGCATGGCAGCGATCCCCGGCATTGTGGCGGCGATTCCGTTTGCGATCTGGTTCTTCCTGGCGATTGAAGGCGTTGCCATGGCAGCAGAAGAAGCCAAAGACCCGAAGCGCACCATTCCCAAGGCTTACATTGCCGGTATTCTGACCCTGGTAGCGCTGGCGATTGGCGTGATGATATTTGCCGGTGGTGCTGGTGACTGGCGTACCCTGTCCAACATCAATGATCCATTGCCACAGGCGATGAAGATGATCGTCGGTGAAAACAGCGGCTGGTTGCATATGCTGGTGTGGATTGGCCTGTTCGGCCTGGTGGCTTCTTTCCACGGCATTATCCTGGGCTATTCCCGCCAGATTTTTGCCCTGGCCCGTGCTGGTTACATGCCCAAGTATTTCGGCGAAGTGCATCCCAAGTTCAAGACCCCGCACCGTGCGATCATTGCTGGTGGTGTGGTGGGCGTGGCCGCGATTTTCAGTGATGACCTGATCCAGTTCGGCGGCATGACGCTGACTGCCAACCTGATCACCATGGCGGTGTTCGGCGCGATTGTCATGTACATCATGTCCATGATCAGCCTCTTTGCCTTGCGTAAAAAAGAGCCTAACCTGGAACGTCCGTTCACCGCGATTGCCTATCCATTGTTCCCTGCAATTGCGCTGGGTCTGGCAGTCGTCAGCCTGGTGACCATGATCTACTATAACCAGCTGCTGGCCTTTATCTTTGTCGTGCTGATGGCGCTGGCCTATGTTTACTACAGCGTAACCCAGCATCATCGCGATGCCTCTGCGGATAACGTGATTGCAGGGTCAGTTGTCTAGTTTCAATGTTTTGAATTGTGTGTAACAAAGGCCGTACTTGAGTCAGCAATCGGGAGCCTTCAAGGCCTCCGGTGCTGACCGGCCGCAGATGCTGCGCCAGGCAATAGCCGGACGTAAAGCAAACGCCGCAGTAAGTACGGCCACTCTCAACCCTATGGATGCATGCCATGAAATACAGTCATAGCGTAGGCCAAGTCCACTATACCTTTACCGATTTGAAAGATGTGCTGGCCAAAGCGACGCCAGCGCGCTCCGGCGATTATCTGGCTGGTGTGGCCGCGGAGACTTATGCCGAACGGATGGCCGCCCGCATGTGCCTGGCCGATATTCCCTTGCGCCAGTTCCTGCAGGAAGCGGTCGTGCCTTATGAAGAAGATGAGGTGACGCGCCTCATCATGGATACGCACGACGCCACGGCATTTGCCGAGATCAGTCATCTCACCGTGGGCGGTTTTCGTGACTGGTTGCTCTCCGATATCGCCGATAGTGCCACGCTGAAGCGTGTGGCTCCCGGTATCACCCCGGAAATGGCGGCGGCTGTCAGCAAGCTGATGCGCAATCAGGATTTGATTCTGGTGGCGCGCAAGTGCCATGTGACCACGGCGTTTCGCAATACCATCGGTTTGCCTGGCCGCCTGTCGGTGCGCCTGCAACCCAATCACCCTACTGACGATGCGCGTGGCATTGCTGCCTCCATGCTGGATGGTCTGCTGTATGGCTCCGGCGATGCCGTAATCGGTATTAATCCGGCGACCGATAGCATTCCGGCGCTGATGGACCTGTATTACCTGGTGGATGAAGTCATCAATCAATATGGCATTCCCACCCAATCCTGCGTACTCACCCACGTCACCAACCAGATTCAGGTGATGGAGAAAGGCGCGCCAGTCGATCTGGTGTTCCAGTCGATTGCCGGTACCGAAAAAGCCAACCAGAGTTTTGGCATCAATCTGGGCATTTTGCAGGAAGCTTACGACGCGGCACTGGCGCTCAAGCGCGGCACGGTCGGCAATAACGTCATGTATTTTGAAACTGGGCAGGGCTCGGCCTTGTCTGCAAACGCCAATTTCGGCGTGGACCAGCAAACGGTGGAGGCGCGCGCCTATGCCGTAGCACGCCGCTTCTCGCCCTTGCTCAGCAATACCGTAGTGGGCTTTATTGGCCCGGAATATCTTTACGATGGCAAGCAGATTATCCGTGCAGGACTGGAAGATCACTTTTGCGGCAAGCTGCTGGGTCTGCCGCTAGGCTGCGATGTCTGCTACACCAACCATGCCGAGGCCGACCAGGACGACATGGATACCCTGATGACGCTACTGGGCGCGGCGGGCATCACCTTTATCATGGGTATCCCTGGTGCGGACGACATCATGCTGAATTACCAGACTACCTCGTTCCATGATGCGCTCTATCTGCGCAAGGTACTGGGCCTGAAGCCTGCGCCGGAATTTGAGCAATGGCTGATGAAAATGAACATCATGGATGCCCAGGGTCTGGTGCAGCCGGTGCGTATTGGTCATCACATGTTGCAAAACATGCCCAAGAATCTGTTGAGTGCGGCGTAATTCCTCATGAACGAAAACGAGCAACCTCTCAAGTCAGAAGCCTTGGCCGATGACCCATGGCAACAGCTGAAAGGCTTTACCCGCGCGCGTATCGCCCTCGGGCGCGTCGGCAGCAGCCTGCCCACGCGTGAAGTGCTGGACTTTGGCATGTCGCATGCCATGGCGCGCGATGCCGTGCATCTGGCACTGGATATGGATCAGCTGGCTGCCGGGATTGCCGAGCTTGGTTACGACACCGTGCAGGTGAATAGCTGCGCACCGGATCGCGCGACCTATCTGCTACGGCCAGACCTCGGGCGCCGCCTCAGCGATGCCGATAGCGAAAAACTGCTCGCCATGCGCAGCGCCAGCCCGATAGACCTGCTCATCGTGGTCGGTGACGGCTTGTCATCGCTGGCGGTGGAGCGGCATGTGCAGGGCTTGCTGGCTGAGATCAAGGCGATTTTTCCGCCAGACTGGAGCACAGGCCCGGTGGTGTTGGTCCGCCAGGCGCGTGTGGCTATTGCCGATACCATAGGCGAGTTGCTCAATGCCCGCATGGTCGCCATGCTGATCGGCGAGCGTCCCGGCCTGAGCTCGCCTGATAGCCTGGGTGTATACCTGACCTATGATCCCCGTACCGGCCGCAATGATGCTGATCGCAACTGCATTTCGAATGTGCGGCCAGAAGGCTTGATATATGCGGCTGCCGCCCGAAAATTGCTGTGGCTGGCACGGGAATCCATGCGGCTCAAGCTATCGGGGGTGGCACTGAAGGATGAGAGTGATGCGGTGGAAATCGAAGTGCAGGCCGCACCGCGTTTGCCCGGGGAAACTGCCTGATTAGAATTCTTCGTCGGTCAGGTTGTAGGTCTGCATATTGCCGTTTTCCACCTTGTACAGCGTCATGGTGATCTTGCTGAACTGTATGCCCTCGGTCGTGCTCGATTCTTCCAGCTTGAAGGCTTCTGATCTTGCCAATGCGCCATTGTGCAGGTTGCGGTAGCGGATATCGTAATTGCCGGGGTTGACCTTGGTCAGGGTGAATTTCCCGCGGGCCGGAATGAAAAACTGCCGTACCGGAAACGCCTGATCATCACCCAGATAGACCAGTTTCACGAATACATCTCCATCGTTCTGACGATTATCCACGGTAACGGTCGATAGACCCTTCATGCGTAATTTTGGGTAGCCATCCACATAACCTGCACTATGCGGCCACGGCGCGCCATTGGGCGCAAACGGGTCGCGCTTGCTGGCAGCAAGAGTGGCTTCCGGCTCCATGGGCGGGGTGGCCACATACTGCTTGGGCATGGTGACCGCCGGTGCCTGCTTGTCGCTGCTGAATGTCCAGATAAAGACGGCGCTGCTGATGTAAAGCAGGCCATATCGCAAAAGATGCTTCACGGCCCAGTTCTGGCGCAGACGGCTCGCAAAAACGTTCGACGATTTCGGAGGCGGGGTCTCGGTGCGGGTCTCCGTCCGGCTGGCTCTCGGCTGCTCGGGTGGCGGAGGCGGTGGAGACCGGCGAACTACTAATTCCTGCTCGGCAATCCACACATCATGCGATTTGCGTTTTTCCTGATCGGACAGCACTTCATAGGAGGTGTTGATCAGCGCCATGATGCGCGAAGCCTCGGCGTTATCCGGATTACGGTCTGGATGGTACTTTTGCGACAGGGTTTTATAGGCCGCACGAATCACTTCGGGTGGCGCGTTGCGCGCGACCTTGAGGTTGTCGTAATGCGTATGCAGTTTCTTACGCATTGTCCCGATGTGTATTGATGTGGCCGACAATTGCTTGCGGCGCGCTGGCAGTGCTGATCATGGTCTATGCCGATTTATCGTTTTGATGGCTCTTCCCAAGCCGTGTTGCATGATAATCAAAGCGTCATGCTGGTGCAATAATCCTTTATGACTAATGACTTAAATCATGCCGCCCCTTGTATTGCCCCGGAATCGGCCTCTGCGGCTGATTTGCGGCGTAAATCGTCAGGGTGTAAATAATCAATCTACTTTTTTTTGCACAGCTCTTATAATAGCCGTTTTACTTCAAGCACATCGTTTGCGCCTTGCGCTGCATTGCAGAATTCATGAGTCCTAGTCAAAAATTTGCCACCGATGATGTCCGTATCAAGGAAATCAAGGAGTTGCGCCCACCGTCAGACCTGCTGGATGAATGGCAGGCGACGAGTGCCACGACTGACAATATCCTCGAAACCCGCGCTGCCATTCACCGTATCCTGCACAGCTCAGATGATCGCCTGCTGGTGATCATCGGGCCGTGTTCCATCCACGATTACGATGCAGGCGTCGAATATGCCAAGCGCCTGCTGCAAGAGCGTAGTCGCTTGTCGGCCGATCTTCTGATCGTCATGCGGGTGTATTTTGAGAAACCACGCACCACCGTGGGCTGGAAAGGGCTGATCAACGACCCTTACCTGGATGGCAGTTTCCGCATCAACGAAGGCCTGCAGCTCGCCCGTCGCTTCCTGCTGGAAGTCAATGAACTGGGCATGCCTGCCGGTACCGAATTCCTGGATACCATTACGCCGCAATACACCGCCGACCTGGTGAGCTGGGGCGCTATTGGTGCGCGCACTACCGAGTCGCAGGTACATCGCGAGCTGGCCTCTGGCCTGTCGTGCCCGGTAGGTTTCAAGAACGGCACGGATGGCAATATCCGCATTGCAGTTGATGCGATCAAGGCAGCCGCCAGCCCGCATCATTTTCTGTCTGTTACCAAAGAAGGCCATTCCGCGATTGTTTCGACCAGCGGTAATGAAGACTGCCATGTGATTCTGCGCGGCGGCAAGGAGCCCAACTACGAAGCGACTTATGTGGAAGCAGCGGCGCATGAGCTGGCGACTGCCGGATTGGCTGCCAAGGTGATGATCGATTGTTCACATGCCAATAGCCTCAAGCAATACCGGCGTCAGCTGGATGTGGCGCTGGATGTCGCTGGCCAACTGGCGGGTGGCGATGATCGTATTATCGGCGTGATGGTGGAGTCGCACCTGAACGAAGGGCGGCAAGAGCATAGCCCAGGCTGCACGCTGGAGTATGGAAAATCGATTACCGATGCCTGCCTGGGATGGGATGACACGGTTTCCTTGCTGGATACGCTGGCCGCTGGTGTGCGTGCCCGCCGCAAATTTCAGGAAGAAATCGAGTAAGTCATAAGCGCCCGAAGAGCACCCGGATGGGCGGAGGTTGGCGATAGAAAAAAGGCTTGATGATGGACAACCTGCGGGTGCCCTACATCAAGCCTTTGTTTTTAGGAAGAAATACTAGTTAAGCGGATGCAGGCGACGGAAGGTGGTTGATGGCAGTTCGCCGAACATCTTTTTGTATTCTTGCGAAAAATGCCCGAAGTGCCAGAAGCCCCAATGCGTCGCGGCTTCGGTCACCGAGTTGGCGGTTTTCAGCATGCGGCGCACGCCATTCAGGCGTTCCGCGCGTAAAAAGGCAATCGGGCTGATGTCCAGTGCCTGCTCGAAATGGTATTGCAGGCTACGGCGGCTAGTGCCCAGTTTCTGGCACAAATCCGCCACGGTTAGCGCCTGCGTATCCGGCTGGCTAACCAGCTCGCGCACTTCGGCGATCATCTTCCATGATTTTGCGCCCGGCACATGAATGGCTTCCACGGCTGGCAACAGACAGTCGGCAATGACCTCCAGCCCGGCCATGCGCACGCTTTCGAGAAAGGCGTTGCTGTAGGCCAGCTCAGGGGTGGTGGCGAGACGTTCAAAGGTGCCGGAAAGATAGGTGCACAGCTTGATCCAGGCAGTTTCACTTACAGGAAGCAAGCGCGCCTGCTTGATCACATTCATCAGCTGCGCCTGCTCATCGGGGCACAGGGCCGCCAGCAGGACTTCGCGCTTGATGGTCAGCACGCCCACCAGGGTTTCCTGGGCGGAGATATATTCAAACCCCTGATTGCCGGAATATAGATGGACGGCCGCAGGCTGGCAGGTGCTGCCACAGAACATGCCATGCGGTCTTTGCAGGGGGACGCCAATCGCGATGACATCGTCGCCAAGATGACCACTCTGGTAGAGCACCTGATTGGTGTACTCGAGAAACAGATGCATGTCGCGCAGGTAAAGCTCCGAGACATAGCCTTCAAACGCCCCGGCAGAGAGTTGCAGGTAATCCTGGTTCCAGCCCTTGAGCAAGCTGGCCTGATGTTCAAAATCCCCGGTCTGTTGATGCTGTATCAGGCTGGATGTCATGGTGCTCAGTGCGGTATGAGATGCAGTTTGCATACGGCCTCTGTTCTGAATGGATGTTATCAAGAACACTTCAGCAAAAAACATGCCCATGCGCACTATGGCGTTAATGCTTTGGTTTGCATGGTATTTGTCAGCTTGCACAAGTGATTCTGCACCTGCCGGGTGCATGTTCATCAAATAAAGGTGCATGCATCGATGTATGCCGTGTGCAAGGCAGTCTGCGGTAAAATGCCCGCCATGGAAAATTCTACTATTGCATTTATTGAATCGCTGGATCAGGAAGGGCGCGGTGTCGCCCATGTGGACGGCAAAACTATTTTTATTGACGGCGCGCTGCCGAGCGAGCAGGTGACCTACAAATCGCATCGCCGCAAATCCAGCTATGAAGTGGCGGATGTGGTGGAGATATTGCAGCCATCCAATCTCAGAACCACGCCCAAATGCCCGCATTTTGGCTATTGCGGTGGCTGTGCCTTGCAGCATCTGGATTTCTCCGGACAAGTGGCGGCCAAGCAGCGCCTGCTGGAGGGCAATCTCCGCCACATCGGCAAGGTCAAGGCCGAAACCATGTTGCCCCCCATTTACGGCCCGGCATGGGGCTATCGCCACAAGGCACGCTTGCGTGTGCGGCATGTGGCGAAAAAAGGTGGTGTGCTGGTCGGCTTTAATGAAAAAGCCAGCAGCTTTGTCGCCCATATGGATAGCTGCGAGGTGTTGCCGCCTCATGTGTCGGCGCTGATCGTGCCTCTGCAGCACATGATAGGGCAATTGAGCGTGCGCGAGCGTCTGCCGCAGATTGAGGTGGCGGTGGGTGAGCAGGCCACCGTGCTGGTGTTGCGCATACTCGAGGCATTACGGCCAGAAGACGGTCCCATCCTCAAGGCGTTTGCCGATACGCATGCCGTGCAGATATGGACCCAGACCAAGGGGCCAGATACCGTTATGCCGTTTTACCCTTTGAATGGCCCGTCGTTGACCTATTCACTGCCAGAGTTCCAGCTGACCTATCCTTTCAAGCCGACTGAATTCACCCAGGTAAACCCGCATATTAATCGCGTTATGTTGCGCCGCGCCATGCAATTGCTTGGTGCCCAGCCGCAAGAGCGTATCGCCGATTTCTTCTGCGGCCTGGGTAACTTCACGCTGCCTATCGCACGTAGCGGGGCGACCGTGCTGGGGATGGAAGGCTCGGCCGCGCTGGTGGCACGTGCGGTGGAAAGCGCCAGCCTGAATGGCCTGGCCGACCAGGTTGAATATCGCGAGGCCGATCTGTTCAAGATGACACCGGAATCGCTGCAATCACTGGGGTATTTTGATAAATGGCTGATTGATCCGCCGCGTGATGGCGCACTTGAGCTGATCAAGTCGCTGGCTGATGTTGTTCCCGGTGAGGACGGCGCATTGCCCTTGGCTCCCAAGGTGGCAGGGCCTGAGCGCATTGTATATGTCTCGTGCAATCCTGCGACGCTGGCGCGCGATGCAGGCGTGCTGGTCAACTTCAAGGGCTATCGTCTGTTGGCTGCTGGCGTCATCAATATGTTCCCCCACACCTCGCATGTGGAATCGATTGCCCTGTTTGAAAAGATGCAGACCACAGGCGCCTGACGTGGGGCACCAGATTCAGGCCATGACATCCAGGCCATAACATCCAATCTCGACCAGGCGCTTTGTTAGCCTAAAAGCGCTTGGTTAGGGTTTCCAGCATCAGCCCCGGTACTTTTTGCAGGCCGTAGCGCGGGTCATCGGGAAAGGGTTGGAGCTTGCCTGTGCGCTGATAGCCCAGACGCTCGTAATAGGCAATGAGGCTGGTGCGCAGGGTGATCACCGTCATGGAGATGTCGCTGGCTTGCCAGCGCTGCCGGGCGGTTTGCTCGGCGTGCGTCAGCAGGGCACGGCCAGTGCCGCACTGCTGCAACCCCGGCTCCACGGCCAGCATGCCCACATAGGCCGACTGGCTGGCCGTCTGCTTGAGGTGGATGGAGGCGATGATCTGCCCGGCCTGCTGGCCAAGCAGAATCCAGGAGGCAGGTGCTGCGATCAGCTCGGACAATTCCTCGGCATCGGTGCGTTGCCCGCCCAGTATGTCAGCCTCGGTGGTCCAGCCACGGCGGCTCGATTCGCCGCGATACGCGCTATTCACCAGGGCGGCCAGTGCGGGAATGTCGGCTGCTTCGGCAACTCTGAAATGCAATGTACTCAAATGTAATCAAGCCTGTAATGTGGCGAGGAAGCCCTTGTGATCCATGGGAACGGAAAACATAGGGAAGTTTTTGGCGATCGCCATCTCCTGTTCTTCCGGGCTCAAGGTGGCGGTGCAATCGCCCAGGGTAATCACCTGGTAGCCCAGCTCGTAAGCGGTACGCATGGTGGACTCCACACAGCAGTTGGTGAGGAAGCCTGCCAGCGCCACGTGCTGGATACCGCGACTGCGCAAGACAAAGTCCAGATTGGTGCTGGCAAACCCGCACAGGCCACGCTTGCCTTCCACTACGATGTCACCCTCAGTCGGCGTCATCACATCCACGATCTCGGCGCCCCAGGTGCCTTTACGGAATGACTGGCTATCCACCACACCTTTGAGGATGCCGTATGGCGCGCTGGGCAGCTCCCGGTAGTCTGGCGTAAAACTGATGGGCACATGCACGATGGTGACGCCCTGAGCACGCGCCTGATTCACGGTATCCACCGTATTCGCCAGCATGTTGTTCTGCGCCATGACGCCGCTTACCGCGCCATGCAGGCTGCCGCCTTCGGACGTAAAGTCATTTTGAAATTCAATCAGTACCAGTGCCGTTTGCTTGGGATTCATTTCATCTCCTGAATATTGGGGAAAGGGCGGCGCCATGGCAGCCCGACATGCCATCAGACTGCTGCGCGGCAGGATATATTGCCTGCATCAACGCGCTAGTCTGCTACAGGCGCATAAAAAAGCAATACTCCCTAAATGTAATAGAATGCGAGGCAGCTGGTATCGACAATGAGGGGAAAAGGAGTGACGCTTGCGTAAGTATTTAAGCGCTTGGTGGCTTGGCTTGGCGCTGGTGCTCAGCAGCTGCACGCCATCCGCCCCCGACACCGCGGTGCACATGGGGCTGGCGCAGGCGCCGGTTAATCTGGACCCTCGCATGGCGACGGATGCCGCCTCTGCCCGCGTCAATCGTCTGCTGTATCAGGCCCTGGTGCGCTTTGACGCCCATGCCCGACCACAACCCGCGCTTGCCGACTGGCAACAACTGGCCCCTGAGCATTACCGTTTTCATTTGCTTAAGCCCGTGCCGCGTTTTCATGATGGTACAGCCCTGACCGCCTATGATGTCGTCGCGACCTATCAGTCATTGCTCAAGCCTGGCGTCAGTCCGCTGGCCGCCGAGTTTTCCCATATCCGCAAGGTGTGGGCAGTGGATGATGCCACCATCGATTTCACGCTGGATGCGGCAGACCCGGAATTTCCAGCACGCCTGATCATCGGCATTTTGCCGGCGCATCTCATTGCGGCCGGGCATGATTTCAGCCGCCAGCCGGTGGGCAGCGGGCCATTGGCTTTTGTCAGCTGGCGCGGGCCACTGGTATTGCAACGCTGGTCTGACGGTCAGCGCTATGTGCTGGAAGAGGTCAAAGACCCAACCGTGCGCGTGCTAAGGCTGGTGCGTGGGGAAATTGACCTGCTGGCAGGCGATCTGCCGCCCGAGCTGCTGGTATATCTGCAACAACAGGCGGCGCTCAAGGTGGAACATACGCAGGGCGCCAATTTTTCGTATATCGGCTTTAATCTGCAAGACCCGCTGCTCTCCAATCCCAAGGTGCGCCAGGCCATTGCCTATGCTATTGATCGGCCTGCCATCGTGCGCCAGGCCTTGGTGCCGGATAGCCGGCTGGCAGCTGCCATTTTGCCGCCCGAGCACTGGGCGGGCAATGCCAGCCTGCCAGCCTATGCCCATGATCCGCAGCTGGCACGCGAGCTATTGCAGGAGGCGGGGGTGCGCCTGCCGCTGACGCTGGTTTACAAAACCTCCACTGATGCGCAGCGGGTGCGGCTTGCCACCATGTTGCAGGCGCAAATGCGCGAGGCGGGCATAGAGCTGCAGATACGCAGCCTGGATTGGGGCACGTTTTTTGATGATATTCGCCAGGGCCATTTTCAGATGTACAGCCTCAACTGGGTGGGCATTCGCACGCCGGATATCTACCGGCTGGCGTTTCATTCGGCAAGCATCCCGCCGCTCGGCGCCAACCGGGGGCGGTTGCACGATGCAGAATTGGATGCCCTGATAGACCAGCGCGACTGGCTCGCGGCCACGCAGCGTATTCATGCACTGCTGCCGTATGTGCCGCTCTGGTACGAAGGGCAGTTTGTCGCCATGCGACGTGGCCTGTACCATTACACGCTGGCAGCCGACGGTAATTGGGATGGCCTCATCACGGTAACGCGACACAGTACAAACGACCATGAAGATTAATATTTCCTTTAAAAAGCAACAGCTTGATGTGCTGGATGATGACGGCAATCTGCTGGCGACCTACGCCGTTTCTACTGCGCTGAATGGCCCCGGCGAGCAGAAGGATAGCGGATGCACGCCGCGTGGCGCGCATATCGTACGGGCCAAGATAGGCGCGGGCGCAGCGCCTTATACGGTGTTTCGTGGCCGTCGCCCCACAGGTGAAATCTGGACGCCTGAGCTGGCCGCCCAATATCCGGGACGCGACTGGATATTGACCCGTATTCTCTGGCTTTCCGGCTGCGAGCCTGGCGTTAACCGGCTGGGGCAGGTGGATAGCATGCAGCGCTACATCTACATTCATGGCACACCCGATACCGAACTCATGGGCGTGGCGGCTTCGCATGGCTGCGTGCGCATGCGCAATACGGATGTCATCGCGCTGTTTGATCTGGTACCGGTGGGAACACCCGTATTGCTTGAGGATGATACGGCGCGTGATTAAGCGATTGTGGGGCGTGCTGCCGGTGGTCTTCGGCGTGCTGCTGCTGACTTTCCTGCTCCTGCATCTGGTGCCGGGCGATCCGGTGGATGTCATGCTGGGAGAATCTGCCGCCGTGGCGGATCGTGCCCAGCTGCGGGCTGAACTGGGGCTGGATCAGTCGTTGCCTGTGCAGTTTGTGCAATACCTCAATCATCTTGCCCATGGCGATTTCGGGCGATCCATCCATAGCGGGCAGGCCGTGAGCAGCTTGCTGGCAGAGCGCCTGCCAGCCACGCTCAAGCTCGCCACCCTGGCCTTGCTGATCGCCTTGCTGGTGGGGCTGCCGCTCGGCATCATCGCCGCTCTCCGCGCCCGGCATTGGCCAGATACCGTGGCATCCCTGTTCAGCCTGTCATTATCGGCCATGCCACATTTCTGGCTGGGGCCCTTGCTCATGCTGCTGTTTGGCCTCTGGCTGGGCTGGCTGCCGATCAGTGGCATGACGCCAGTTTCTGCCATTATCCTGCCCGCCCTGACGCTGGGCTTTGGCCTGAGTGCGATCCTGACCCGCATGACACGCGCCAGCTTGTTGGAAGTGCTGAGCGAAGATTTTGTCCGCACGGCCCGGGCCAAGGGCTTGAGCGAGTCGCATGTGATCTTGCGCCATGCCCTGCGTGCTGCCTTGCTGCCGGTGGTGACAGTTATTGGTCTGCAGATGGGCAGCCTGCTGGCAGGCACGGTGATTACGGAAACCGTGTTTGGCTGGGATGGTCTGGGCCGTCTGCTGGTGGAGTCCATCGAAAAACGTGATTACCCGGTGACCCAGGCCTGTGTGCTGGTGATTGCGCTGACTTATGTGCTGGTGAACCTCTGCACCGATATTGCCTATCAGCGGCTGGATCCGCGCGTGCGCCTGTCATGAAGCAACTGCCTGCACTGGTGATACTGTTCTGGCTGGCCGCCGTGGTGCTGGCCGCGGTGGTCGATCTAAGCCCCGACCATATCCAGCTCGAACACATCCTGGCTTCTGCGGATCGCCATGCCTGGCTGGGCTACGATGATCTTGGCCGCAATATACTGGCGCGTTTGCTCAGTGGGGCAGGGGTGTCACTGCTGGTGGTAGGGGCGGTTACGCTAATCACCTTGTCGATAGGCACCATGCTCGGCTTGCTGGCCGGCTTTTATGGCGGCTGGCTGGACCGCCTGCTGATGCGCATCACCGATATCTTCCTGGCCTTTCCGGGCATGCTGCTGGCGATTGCGTTTGCCGCTGTGCTGGGCCCGGGCCTGAATAACCTGCTGCTGGCCTTGTGCATGACCTCGTGGGTGGGCTATGCGCGCCTGACCCGAGCGCAGGCGCTCTCGCTGCGGCAACGCCAGCATGTGCAGGCGTCCGAAGCCCTTGGCGCCAGCCCGTGGCGGCTGATGCGGCACCACATGCTGCCCTTGCTGGCGGCACCGCTGGTGGTGGAGGCGACCTACAGCATGGCGGGGCTGGTGATTGCGGAGGCCAGCCTGTCCTTCCTCGGGCTGGGCGTGCAGGCACCGCAGGCATCGTGGGGCAGCATGTTGCGCGATGGCGTGCGCTATCTGCTGGTGGCGCCGCATTACGTGCTGGCTACCGGTATCAGCCTGATGTCGCTGGTGCTGGCGATCAATCTGCTGGGCGATCGCCTGCGCGACCATTGGGATGTGAAGCGGGCATAAGCGGAAAAAGCTGCTACTATTCTGGCATCGCTTTCCAAAACATATTCCCCCGTGCAGACACCGCGTAGTTACCGCTATTACGACCTCATGATGGCTGCTTTTGTCACTGTGCTGGTCTGCTCCAACCTGATAGGTCCGGCCAAGATTTCGCAGATCGACGTGCCGGTGCTGGGCACGCTGACCTTCGGTGCGGGCCTGCTGTTTTTCCCTATCTCCTTCATTTTTGGCGATATCCTGACCGAGGTGTACGGCTATTCCCGTTCACGCAAAGTTATCTGGGCCGGGTTTGGTGGCCTGGCCTTTGCCTCGTTCATGGCGTGGATGATCGTCGCCTTGCCGGCCGCGCCGTTCTGGCATAACCAGGAAGCCTATGAAGTTGCATTTGGCTCGGCCTGGCGCGTATCGCTGGCTTCGCTGGTGGCCTTTGCTGCAGGCGAGTTTGTGAATTCCTACATCATGGCGAAAATGAAAGTCATGACCGCCGGGCGCTGGCTGTGGATGCGCACCATCGGTTCTACCATCTTCGGTGAAGGCGTGGATTCGGCGCTGTTTTATCCCCTGGCGTTTTACGGTAGCGGGGTGATCCCCGATGACAAGCTGCCGCTGGTGATGCTGGCGCAATTTGTGGCCAAGGTCGGCGTGGAGGTAGTATTCACCCCGGTAACGTATAAAGTGGTTGCCTGGCTCAAGCGTGTCGAAAATGAGGATTACTACGACCGCCATACCGATTTCAATCCGTTTGCCCTGAAAACCGATACTTAACATCAAGCTCTTGAAAACCAAACCATGACCTTAGGCCCGATTATGCTGGATGTGGTTGGCACCGAACTGGATGCCGACGATATCCGCCGTTTACAACACCCGCTGGTGGGCGGGGTGATCCTGTTTGCGCGCAACTACCAGTCGCCCGCCCAACTGAAAGCGCTGACCGCCAGTATTCATGCCGTGCGCCAGCCGCCCTTGCTGATAGGTGTGGACCATGAGGGTGGCCGCGTGCAGCGTTTCCGCGATGGGTTTACCCGCATTCCGCCCATGCGCGAATTCGGAAAGATCTGGGATAAACAACCGAAAAAAGCCAAACAGCTGGCCGAAGAAGCGGGCTGGCTGATCGCCGTGGAGCTGCGTGCACACGGTATCGATTTCAGCTTTACGCCGGTGCTGGATATGGATTATGGCGTCAGCCAGGTGATCGGTGACCGTGCCTTTCACATGCAACCCCAAGCCATTGCCGAGCTGGCCTATGCGCTTATACAAGGCTTGAGGCGCGGTGGCATGGCGGCAGTGGGCAAGCATTTTCCCGGCCATGGTTTTATTGCCGCGGATTCGCACGTCGCGATTCCCGTGGATGAGCGCAGCTTTGACGAGATTGCCTCTACCGACATGCAGCCTTTCCGCCAGATGATCGATGATGGCTTGCCCGCCATCATGCCTGCGCATGTGATCTATCCCAAGGTGGATGACAAGCCGGCTGGCTTTTCGGAGCGCTGGTTGCAGAAAGTGCTGCGTCAGCGCCTGGCGTTCAATGGCGTGATTTTCAGTGATGATCTCTCGATGGAAGGCGCCGTAGTGGCGGGCAATGTTACCCAGCGTGCGCTGGCAGCACTGAACGCCGGCTGCGATATGGCCTTGCTGTGTAATCGTCCCGACCTTGCCGATGAACTGCTTGAACATCTTGAGTGGAATATTTCAGCCCCTAGCCTGGCGCGGCTCGCCCGCATGCATGGCAAACTGCATCCGGCGGACATGACGGCCCTGCGCGAGAGCCATGAGTATATTGAGGCGGTACATACCATCAGCCAGATCGGCATCCATGAAGATGATTTGTTCGCCGAGGCCTCGTAATCGGCTATACGAAATGTCATGCCAAGGTTGAAACTTTACCGATGTTTGTTTAGTCTTAACAATTGATTGATGCAATTGATTGAATTACAGGTTTTTTTGATGAGGAACGCAAATGATGCAAAGCAATTATGAGATCGCACGTAATTCCGAAGTGCTGGTTGCCGATAGCAACAAGGTACTGCGCAATACTTACGCGCTACTCGGACTCAGCATGATCCCCACCGTGATCGGTGCATTCATCGGCATGAGCATGAACTTCAGCTGGGCTGCCCAGCACCCCATCATGTTTGCCCTGGCTACACTAGCTGGCATGTTCGGCCTGTTTTATGGCATTCAGGCCAACCGCAATAGCGGCCTGGGTGTGATTCTGCTGCTCGCCCTGACCCTGTTCATGGGCGTGATGCTTGGCCCTATCCTGCAAGTCGCGCTCCAACTGCGTAATGGTGGTCAGCTGATTGGCCTCGCTGCAGGCGGCACTGGCATTATCTTCCTGACACTGGCTGGTATTGCGACCACCACCAAGAAGGATTTCAGCTTCATGGGCAAGTTCCTGATGGTCGGCATTGTGCTACTCATCATTGCTTCCTTGGCCAATATGTTCTTCCAGATTCCAGCCTTCTCGCTGGCCTTGTCTGGCGTGGCTGTGCTGCTGTTCTCAGGCTTTATCCTGTATGACGTGAGCCGCATTGTGAATGGTGGCGAAACCAACTACGTGATGGCGACATTGGCTATCTACCTGGATATCTACAACTTGTTCGTCAACCTGCTGCAGATTCTGATGGCAGTGCTGGGTGACCGTGACTAACGATTTGCCTTGATCGCTGGCAAGCGGATCAAACCGGCCGAAATGGCCGGTTTTTTTATGTCTGTTGCGCGTGAAAAGTGGGATTGGCGGATATCCGCCGATAGGGCTATTCAGGGATATTGGAATTTTTCGATAGCGCTTTTTTGCTTGCACGGCGGGCCGAGAAAAAGCGACTCAGCATGCTGCCGCACTCTTCGGCCAGAATGCCACCTGCCACCTCGGTATGGTGGTTGAGCCTGGCTTCTGCCATCAGGTCAATCACGCTGCCGCAGCTGCCGGTCTTGGGGTCGCGGGCGCCATACACCAGCCGGGCGATGCGGGCATGCTGTATGGCGCCGCTGCACATGGCGCAGGGTTCCAGCGTGACGTAGAGGGTGCAGCCTACCAGCCGATAGTTGCCAATCGCCGCGGCGGCCTCGCGCATGGCCTGGATTTCTGCGTGTGCGGTAGGGTCGTGGCGTCCTATGGGGGCATTCATGCCACGGCCGATGATCTTGTCATCCAGCACGACGAGCGCGCCGACGGGGACTTCGCCAGCATCAGCGGCGGCTTGCGCCAGTAGCAGAGCCTGTTGCATGAAGGCCTCGTCAATGGCGAGCTGTTCGGCGTCGGGTGTGATGGGGGTTGGCTGCGTCATGAGTAAGTGGGCTTGGTAATGGAGTGGCTTATAGTTTTTTAATGCCTAGTTTTTTAATTTCGCGCTTGAGCGCATGCAAACTGGCAGCAGATGGTCGACCATAACGCAGTTGCAGATAAAGCGACGTAATCGCCGCGATCTTCGCTGCCTGCATAGGCAACTGGTCTTGAGCGCGATGGCTGAAATCCTGCGCGCCTTCCTGTGGCGCTTGCTGCAAACCTGCACGTGCCATTTTCCGCAGAAACCTGGCATAAATCCGTTGCAGCGGGTCACGCGCTGTTTTATCCCGCAGCAGTATCCAACTGATGACACCTAGTACCAGTGCCGTGACCGCGATAAACAGTGCCGTGAGTAGTGATAATGGAAAAGATGCGCCAAAAAATCGGGACAGCAATTCGGCCTGCTTTTGCTGATTGTAACCCAGCACCCACTGGTTCCAGCTGTTGTTGACGGCGTCCCAGTTGAGGTAAAGCTTGCGCAGCAACGGGTAATCGCGCCGTGCCAGCAACGGCAGGCTGGCGGTTTCACTAATGGCGCTGGCGATGCCAGCTTCGATGCGCGATGGCGAAACGGCTGCTGTGGGGTCCACACGCACCCAGCCACGATTGGGTAGCCAGACTTCGGTCCAGGCATGGGCATCGGATTGACGCACGATCAGGTACTGGCCCACCGGGTTCAACTCACCGCCCTGATAACCCGTGACCACCCGCGCTGGAATTCCTGCGGCCCGCATCAGAAAGGCAAAGCTCCCGGCATAGTGCTCACAGAATCCGCGTCGCGAGTTGAACAAAAAGTCATCAATGCTATTTGTGCCCAGTGGAGGCGGGGTGAGGGTGTAATAGAAGTTTTGTTGGCGAAACATGCGGAGCGCGGCATCTACAATGGCCTGGTGGTCTGTTAGTTGCGCGCGCCATTGCTCGGCCAGGGCGCGCGCCTTGGGGTTGCCCTGCTGGGGCAATTGCAGCAGATAACGTTCGGCCACGGGGGATAACTGGCTGGCCAGGGTGTAGTCCGTATGCGATACGCCTTCATAGCGTATGCGGGTGCGTACCGGTTCACGCGCCAGTATCTGCAGGTCCGGGCTCGCCAAGGCGCCTTCCGGCAATTGCGATGGCATATCCAGCACCAGCATCCATGGCTGGTTATGCGGCTCCAGCGTGAGATTGTAGCGAACAGCCTCGCCGCGTACCGAGAGCGATTCCCTTGGCAGGTAAGCAGCGCGTGCATCGGCAAGCCACTCCCGCCCATCGAAAAAGCCAAATACAGGCCCACGCCAGTATAGCTGGCTGGCCTTGGGCGGCGCTCCGGCAAAGCTGACACGAAAAGCCGTGGCGCCAGACAGGCTGAGCTCGCTGATATCGCCGAGGCGCATGCGGTCAGAAAGCCCCGTCATGCTCTTGTAGCTATCTTTGGGGACGCCCCATAACGGCCCCGGCAGGCGGGGGAACAGCACAAACAGCACCAGCATCAGTGGAATGGCTTGCCCCAGCAGGGTGAGCGCCAGGCGTAACTGCATGCCATGATTCGCGTCGGCCTGGGGTTTTTGCAGGCCGATCAGGGCCGCCGTCAGGCCGGTTACCGGAATAAGCATGCCGGCCGCGACCAGCATGGACTGACCAAACAGGAAGGCGTTGACGGTGAGGAAATAGGCTATGAAGATCACCAGCATGAAGTCGCGGCTGGTACGGGATTCCAGCAGCTTCAACCCCAGCATGAGCGTGAGCAGGGCTACGCTGGCATCCCGTCCAAACAGCCCATCGAAGCTGGCGACGATGCCCGCAATGCCCAGCAGTGTCAGCGGCAGCAATACGGGCATGCGCGGCAGCGACCAGCCCCGTGACTCAATCAGCCAGCGCCAGCCGAAAATGAGGGCCATCAGGCCATTGATCCACAGCGGCAAGTGGGCGATATGCAAACCCCATACCGCCAGCAGGGAAAGGAGCAGCCAGATCACATCACGGCGCTGCGGCGTGAAGTTGCGCAGGGCGTGGCGTGTCACGCTCATGCGGGCAGCTCCATCAGCGCCAGGGCTTGCAGGCAACGGTGGTAATGCGCTTCGCCGCGATCCGCCGCCAGTGTGAGGTGCGGCAGGCGCAGGCCATAGCGGCCTCCGCCCTGATGGGCTTCCAGTATCCAGCGCACCAGCTGGCAGATGCGCTCTTCGCCATCGGCCCCTTTGGTTTCATGCCAATCCAGCCAGACGCTGGAAACCGGCTCGCCCTGAAAATGCTTGCTATACATGCCTTGCTCACGCGAGGAGGCTTTCCAGTCGATGCGGCGTGGTGAGTCGCCCGGCCGATAGTGACGCAGCCCGGCAAAATCCTGATCGCCCAGCAGGCTATCCCGGCTGCCTTTGCCTGCCTGATCTGTGCTGGAGGCGCTACTGCTGCCAGACGCTGCCGGGCGTGGGTAAACCAGCACCCGACAATCCGTATCGGCATACGACCATGCCTGCAACAGGCCTAGCGGAAATACGGTGAATAGAGTCAGGCGCCCGGGTTCGCTCCAGCCGCGACGCGTGGTGGGGTAAGCAAGCGTGATGGTGCCGGATTGCCTAGGCGGGATATCGGTGCTCTGCGGCTGCAAGCTAGCTTCGCAGTAGGCATAAATGGCGTGGCGCATGCGGCCGGAAGACTCCTGAAGCCGGATTTCCAGCGCGGCATTTTCTCCGGCAAAGACCGGGCTTGCCTGGCAGTGGCTGATTTCCAGCCAGGCGAGATTGCGCCAGGTATGCAGCATGCAGACGATGCCCAGCGCAGCCAGCAGAAAGGTCAGCACAAAGCCCAGGCTCAGGCTGTAATTGATGCTGCCCAGCAGCATGGCGATGATGATAGTGCCGTAAAGCGTGCCAGCGCGAGTGGGCAGGATGTAAATGTGGCGGGTGGTGAGAACGGGACCTCGGCGGGCATCGGCGCGTGCAGTGCGTAGCCAGCGTTTCCAGTTCAGGGAGGATTTTATAAAGGCGGCAGGGCGGCTCACAGGCGTTGGGCTGGCCGCGCGCTAGGGGATGGCGACCGCGTTCAGTAAATGCAGCCCGCTATCCGCATGCGATTCCATGCCGACTGCCCATTGCAGACGGTGACCCGCGACACCGGGCAGTACCGCCTGGATGTCTTCGGGAATCACAAAGTCACGGTTGTGCATGAGCGCCCAGGCTTGTGCGCATTGACGCAAGGCGAGCCCGGCGCGGGGCGATAACCCGGCGCTGTAATCCACCGCTTGCCGGCTGTATTGCAGCAGGGCTTGCAGGTAATCCAGCAGGGCATCTGAAAGGTGTACGTGGTCCACTTCGGCCTGCAAGGCCATCAACTCGACCGCGCTGATGCAGGCTTCGACTTCGCCGACATGGGCGCGGCCACCATTGTTTTGCAGCAACGAGCGCTCGGATTGTGGGTCGGGATACCCCAGCCGGATGCGCATCAGGAAGCGGTCCAGCTGCGATTCCGGCAGGGGAAACGTACCGATATGATGGGTGGGATTCTGCGTGGCAATCACGAAAAATGGGGTTGGCAACGGGCGCGTTTCGCCTTCCAGGGTGACCTGGCCTTCTTCCATGACTTCCAGCAGGGCGCTCTGGGTCTTGGGCGTGGCCCGGTTGATCTCGTCGGCCAGCAACACATGCGTAAAGACCGGGCCGGGATGAAACGTGAAGGCGCCGATATTGCGGTCATACACCGAAATGCCCAGCACATCGCCTGGCAACAGGTCGCTGGTGAATTGCACGCGGTTGAATTGCAGCCCCAGTACCTGCGCCAGGGTATGCGAAAGGGTGGTCTTGCCCATGCCGGGCAAATCTTCGATCAGCAGGTGCCCCCGCGCCAGAATGCAGGCCAGCGCCAGCTTGATTTGCTGTTCCTTGCCCAGAATGATGCTGGATGTCGCATGGATGATCTGGGCGGCGACAGGGTGCATGCTGGACATGAGGTTTAGTTGCTTTTGCCGAATTTGTTGGACCAGCGCACCAGCACATACATGATGCCCAGCATCAGGCCTGCGCCTACCCACAGCGCGACATCGGAAGGGATCAGCGAACCATCTTCCACCGGCATGACGATCAGCTTGCGCAGCACTACGATCATGGCAACTTCGATAAAAGCTTCCACTTCGAGTTGGCTGCCACGCAGATAGCGAATCTCTGCTGTAATCAGTGCTGAGATGGACCACAGCAGCATGAGGGTACCGAGGGCATGCAAAAAGCCATGTACCAGATTGTGTGCAGTTGCTGCATCGCGCACATCCACATAAAACAGCCAGGTAAACATCAGCACGGCCACGGCCAGTGCCAGCCCGATAATGATGTGGGCAAAGCCGTTGAGCCAGACCATGGCTTTGACGGCGTAGCGGTTAACGGCATAGAGCTCGCGTGGAATATGCACTTTGTCGAATTGTTCTGGTTTTTCTCTGATCATGATGGCAACTCTTGATGAATGTTAGGTTAGTGAAATGGCCTTCCCCCGGCCATGCCCTTGGTGTTGTGCACCTTGCACTATGGATACACCATGGATTTTGGCACTAGATCAGCAGTTCATCCAGTGCTAGTTTGGAAAATTCGCGAATCAACCAGGCTTGCGCTTTGCCGCCATTGCTGCGCCAAGCGAGAAAACACGGGACTTCTGGCTTGGGCTCGGCCACCTGCTTGATGACCAGTGTGCCATTGGCGACGTGTTTTGCTGCCATGGAGCGGGGCAGGTAACCCACTCCCAGGCCGCGTTGCTGCGCCAGGAGTTTGGAGGCCATATCCGACACCGTGAGCACGTCCTGTCCCTGCAGAATGCCGGAAGTTCTGGGCGCGAGGTCACGCGAGCTATCGGCGGCTGAGATGGAGCGGTACTGCTGAATATCCTGGTTTTGCAGAGGTTCGGGCAGCGCGGCCAGTGGGTGATGGGGAGCTACTGCATAATCAAACTCCACCGTACCCATGGTATGTGTGATGTAACCGCCTCCCGGCGGACCATCTCCCGGGGCGCCTATGGAGATATCAGCCCGGCCGGTGACCAGCGCATCCCAGCTGCCGCCATACACCTCGCGCATCAGGCGGATGCGCGTGCCGAAGCCTTGCGCATAAAAGCTTTCCAGCACCTTGTATACCGGTGCGACAGTAAATAGATCGCTCAAGGCAATGCCGAGTTCGGTTTCTACGCCAGTGGCCACGCGCTTGACGCGTGACTCGATCTCCTGCGCCGCTTGCAATAAACGTCGACCTTCACGCAGCAGCTCGGCGCCTGCTTCTGTCAGCTCGGCTCGATGGCCTTTGCGGTCAAAAATGGCAATGCCGAGATCGCTTTCCAGCTTGCGTACCGTGTAAGTGATGGCGGATGGCACGCGAAACAGCGATTCTGCGGCTGCTGCAAAGCTGCCCTTGCGCGCAATGGCATCGAGCACTTCCAGCGCATCCATGGTGAGAGAGGTGTTCATATTTTTTGAATGAGATATGCAAAATTATTTGCTAATGTCGTCTTCGCCTTAGGTTTAATATGCTCCAGGTCATTCAATATAATTGAATAAAGCATTCATGATCAAGCTAAGAAAATCCCGTGAACGTGGGCATGCCAACCTGGGCTGGCTGGATAGTTACCACTCCTTCTCGTTTTCGAGTTATTACGATCCCGCCTATATGGGCTATTCGGTACTGCGCGTCATCAATGAAGACGTGATTGAGCCTGGCCGCGGGTTTGGCATGCACAGCCACCGTGATATGGAAATCATCACCTATATGTTGCAGGGCGACTTACGGCATGAAGACAGCCTGGGTAGCGGATCAACCATTCATCCTGGCGACGTGCAGCGGATGACCGCAGGCAGCGGCATTTCCCATAGTGAGTTCAATGCCTCCGATTCCGCGCAGGCGCACCTGCTGCAAATCTGGCTGATGCCGGAGCGCGATGGCTTGGCTCCCGGGTATGAAGAGAAGCATTTTCCGTTAGCTGCCAAGCATAATCGCTGGTGCCTGATTGCTTCACGCGATGGCCGCGACAGCTCCTTAACGATTAATCAGAGTGTTGACCTCTACGCCAGTGTGCTTGAGCAGGGTGTACCCTTGCACATGCCGCTGGATACCGGACGCAGCTATTACCTGCAAGTAGCCAAGGGCAGCCTTCAGGCGAATGCCCATGATCTGCTGCAGGGGGACGCGATCAGGATGGATGGCGAAACCACGCTGGAGTTACTGGCGGTCACGGAGGCGGAAGTGCTGCTGTTTGACCTGCCACCCCATCACATTCCCGCAACGCAGTCGATCTAAGGTTTTTTATCTGTATACGCATGTTGTATCTCACTTAACGCATCAGGAGCACACACTATGGCAAACATCGCAATCGTGTATCACAGTGGCTACGGCCACACCGCCGCCCAAGCGCAGGCAGTCGCGCGCGGTGCTGGCAAATCCGCCGGCACGCAAGTGCACTTGCTGACCAGCGAAGAGGCTCAGCAGCAATGGGAACTTTTGGCAGGGGCCGATGCCATTATCTTCGGCAGTCCGACTTACATGGGCTCGGTGTCGGCCAAGTTCAAGGAGTTCATGGAAGCGAGCTCCAAGATCTGGTATGAGCGCGGCTGGCAAGACAAGCTTGCGGCCGGCTTTACGACCTCCGCCAGCCAAAGCGGCGACAAGCTGGATAGTCTGATTCAGCTGTCTGTCTTTGCCGCTCAGCATGGCATGCTCTGGGTCAGTCTGGGTCTGTTGCCCGGCAATAATCATAGTCAGGGCTCGGTAAACGATTTGAATCGACTGGGCAGCTTTCTGGGCGCAATGGCACAAGCCAATAGCGACCAGGGTGCCGATGTGGCGCCAATGCCAAGTGATCTGCTGACTGCCGAACATCTGGGTGAACGCGTAGCCGAGCTAGCCAAGCGTTTGCAGGCTTCTTAATTTTTAGCTGTTATTTTTCTTAATGGGGATTTCAATGAAACACATCATCGCCTCTCTGGCGCTCGTAAGCTTTGCTGGTGTTGCATCTGCCGCGGTTGATACTTACAACATCGATACCGCCCACAGCTTTGCCAACTTCAAGATTCGCCACGTGGTTTCCAAGACTGCAGGCAGCTTCAATGACATCAAGGGCGTGATCAAGCTGGACCCGGATAATCTGGCTAACTCCAGCGTCGATGCCCGCATCAATGTATTAAGCATCAGCACTGGCCTGGCCAAGCGCGATGAGCACATCCAGAAGCCTGAGTATCTGGATGCTGGCGCTTTTAGCGAGATTCAGTTTGTCAGCACCAAGGTCGAAGCCAAGAGCAAAACCCAGGGCGTGATCACCGGTAAATTCACCCTGCATGGCGTGACCAAGGAGATTTCCTTCCCATTCGTGGTATTGGGCTATGGCAATGATCCATGGGGCGGCCAACGCACCGGGATCGAAGCTAACGCGGTAATCAAGGCTTCCGATTACGGCTACACCTGGGGCCAGAAGGTCGGCGCTCCGGTAGGTGACGATATTGAAGTCAATCTGCTGATTGAAGGCGTGAAGCAAAAGTAAGCTAATTCCTGTTCCTAACCTTGGCGTGCTTGCACGCCATTTGTATTTAAAACGTAAAGGAATCTCTCGATGACAGATCTATTCAGCCCGGTAAGCCTGGGTTCCATTCAACTTAAAAACCGCATGGTCATGGCGCCACTGACCCGTAACCGCGCGGGCACCGGCAATGTGCCGACCGATCTCAATGCGCTCTATTACCAACAGCGTGCCAGTGCTGGATTGATCATCACCGAAGCCACGCCTATTTCCGCCATGGCCCATGGTTATCCGGCAACACCCGGTATTCATACCCCGGCACAGGTAGAGGGCTGGAAAAAGGTAGTGCAGGCGGTGCATGCCCAGGGCGGCAAAATTGTTTTGCAACTCTGGCATGTAGGCCGTATTTCGCATCCTTCCCTGCTGCCTGACAATGCGTTGCCTGTGGCGCCATCTGCGATCAAGCCTGCCGGGCAGGCTTTTACCTATCAGGGGCTGCAGGATTTCGTCACGCCACGTGCGCTGGAGCTGGCTGAGTTGCCAGGCATCGTGGCGGATTACGCCGCCGCCACCAAGCATGCGCTGGAAGCAGGGTTTGACGGCGTAGAGGTGCATGCCGCCAATGGGTATCTGCTGGATCAGTTCCTGCGGGATGGCAGCAACAAGCGTACAGACCAATACGGTGGCAGCCTGGAAAATCGCAGTCGCCTGCTGCTGGA
>NZ_JAJAQH010000006.1:0-1410670 GCF_020523625.1 Methylovorus menthalis | reverse complement strand
GGCGAAGTGGCGCCATTTGACTTCAATGTGCTGCGCAAACACTTCAAGGGCCCGTACATCGCCAATCTGGCCTATGACAAAGCGAAAGGCAACGCGGCGATTGCCAGCGGACATGCTGATGCCATTGCCTACGGCGTGCCTTTCCTGGCGAACCCGGACCTGGTGGAACGCTTCCGCCAGGATGCCGCATTGAATACGCCGGATCAGGCCAGCTTCTACGGTGGCACGGAAAAGGGCTACACTGATTACCCAACGCTGCAGCACGCTTAAGCGCTTATCGCCCCATCCAGCCCCGATCTGATCAGGGCTAATTTACATAAGAACAAGGAGTATTCATGAAGAAGCCAGCTACTACGCAAGTCCCTGTGGCCGACATTATCGCCAACCGCTGGAGTGGGCGTGCTTATGACGCAGCCAAAGCGGTCAGCCGTCAGCAGATCATCAGCCTGCTCGAAGCCGCGCGTTGGGCACCATCCTGCTTTGGTGACCAGCCATGGCGCTTTATTGTCTGGGATCGCAACCATGATGCCGGCGCCTGGCAGCAAGCCTTCGAGTGCCTGGTTGAAGGCAATCAGTCCTGGGTGCGCAATGCGCCTGTGCTGTTGCTGGTGACCGCTAATACGCTGTTTGATCACAATGGCAAAGAAAACCGCTGGGGTAGCTATGACGCAGGCGCCGCGGCTGAAAACCTGTGCCTGCAGGCGGAAGAGCTCGGCCTGATGGCGCACCAGATGGGCGGGTTTGACACGAAAAAGACGCGCGAAGTCTTTGCTATCCCCGAGCAGTTTCAATTGATGGCCATGATTTCGGTAGGCTATGCCGCGGATGTCTCCACGCTTTCCGGTGATATTCTTGACCGTGAAACCGCACCGCGGGCACGCAAGGCTCTGGGCGAGATCTTCTTTGATGGGGCGTGGGCCAAGCCAGTGGCCTAAGCCGTGACTTGATTGATCGCAGGCTGGATATCGATTCGGGGCGCCTTTGGGTGCCCCGAATGCTTTTTCATCTGCTAGAATCGCAGCCTATTTACTATAAAAGCAGGGGTCGGATCATGGCAGTGGTAACCTTAAACCGCAGTAACTTTAAAGACACGATCGTCAACAATGCCATCGTCATTGTCGACTTCTGGGCGCCATGGTGTGAGCCTTGCGTTAACTTTACCGACATATTCACCGCAGCTTCCGAGAAAAATCCTGACATCGTATTTGGCATGGTGGATACGGATGATCAGCCTGAGATCGCAGAGTACTTTGAAGTGAAAAAAGTGCCTGGCATTCTGGTGATTCGCGAGCAGGCAGGCATTCATGCGCAAATCGGCGAGATCGGTGCCCCAGCGCTGGATAAACTGATTGAATGGACGCGCGACTTCGACATGACACAAGTACGCGCTTATCTGGCGGAAGAAGATGCCCGTCTGGCGAAAGAAGCTGCCGCCAAGTAATTCCCGGATATTCCATCCATTTACATCGGCTGCAGCATGTCTTGAGCATGTGCTGCACCCGATGTCATTCCACTAGCGGCGTTCGCCGCCATGGTCATAAACTTCCGGTTGTAACCAGGCGATACAGAAAGTAGATGCCTATGCCCATCATGATATACATGGGCAAATCGCCACGGGTAGAGGCTTTGCCGTCAGTCGCCGTGCCCAGCCAGCGGTTGAACAGATAGAGCGCGAGCAGCGCCAGCGGGATGGAGAATATCCCCAGTGGGGAATCCAGCATTTTGGTGAATAATTGCTTCAACAGTCCGTTGTCGCGAAAAATCTCCACCGCCAAGCCAACAATACCCAGCAGCATGATGCCGATTTTGACGACCGCCAACAGGGTGCTTTTCAATGAATCCGGTTTTTCGGGCTGACTGGTTTTCATGATACAGACACTCCCATTGAAGCTCGGTTAAGGATTGCTGCCTGGCAGGTATTTGGCGGGATCGACCGATTTTCCCTGCTGGCGTATTTCAAAGTGCAGCTTGACCTTGTCGGTATCGCTATTGCCCATCTCGGCAATTTTCTGGCCGCGGCTGACCTGCTGGCCTTCCTTGACCAGAATCTGGTTGTTATGCGCATACACCGAGAGATAGGTCTTGTTGTGCTTGATAATCACCAGCTTGCCATAACCGCGCAGGTCAGAGCCGCTGTAGATCACCTTGCCGGGCGCGGCTGCCACCACGGGCTGCCCCTGGGAGCCTGCAATATCAATCCCTTTGCCACTGCCTGTATCGCTGAATGTGCCGATGACCTTGCCGTTAGTGGGCCATATCCATTCCAGGGATTCGTCGTTGCCAGCAGCGGCAGTATCCGTTTTGGCAGCGGTATCAGCAGGCTTCGCGTCGGCGGGTTTGGTCTCTGCGGGTTTAGCCGTGTCACTTGGTGCAGCTGCAGGGGCTGTTGTTGCTATTACCGCTGGTTTGACCGGGGCTACCTGCATGGCCTGCTCGCTATAGGGCACGCGCAATGCCTTGGGTTCGCTCAGCACCGGAATGCCGGTGGCCGGGCTGGTGGCGGAGGCGGGAGCGTTACTGTCGCTGCCCAGGGGGCGGATCACGACATTGCCATCGCCACTGCCCAGGGGCGCTGTTACGACGCCAGTCGAGGGGTCGGTTGATTCTTTGCTGTCCAGCGACTTCAGCTGTAATTGCTGGCCGATGCGAATGATGTAAGGCGGAGCGATGTTATTGGCCTGTGCGATTTCCTTGTAGTCATAGCCATACTCTAGGCCAATGCTGAAAAGCGTATCGCCTTTTTTCACGGTGTAGCGGTCAGGGCGCCAGTCTTTGCCGGCCTGATTGGCCGCAGCGGGACTGGAAGATTTTACGGTGGGTGCCTTGCTGGTGGGCGGCATGCGATCTATGACAGGTGCTGGCTCGTGGGTAGCGCAAGCTGCCAGCAGGAGCGTGCACGCAACAGTCAGATAACGAAAAACAGGTTGTATACTCAAATGATGGTTTCCACTCAATTCGTTCCGCCCAGCAGAGGGACGAATTTCACCGGCTCGAGTTTGGTTTGCCGGTATTCGCTGCCACTGGTGGTGGCAACATGTTCAATCAGGTAGAGGATTTGTTCTTCGGTGCCCACTGGGATCACCATGCGCCCACCTATCCCCAGCTGTTCCAGCAGCTCTTGCGGTACATGGCTGGCAGCCGCTGTGACAATAATGCCATCAAATGGTGCCAGCTCGGGCAAGCCCATGGTGCCATCTGCATGCTTGAGCTTGATGTTGCTCATGCGTAACTCGCGTAGGTGGCCGCGGGCTTTCATCAGCAGGGGGCGTATGCGTTCGACCGAGTAGACCTCTTTTGCCACCTTGGATAAGACCGCTGTCTGATAACCGCAACCCGTGCCGATTTCAAGCACGCTGCCCAATGGTTTGCCTGCCCGCAGGAGTTCCGTCATGCGGGCCACGATATAAGGCTGGGAGATAGTCTGGCCAAAGCCGATAGGCAGTGATACATCTTCATAGGCACGCGAGGATAAAGCCTCATCGACAAAAATATGGCGTGCAATGCTGCCCATGGCAGATAGCGTGACTTCATCGCGGATACCTTGCTCACGCAGACGCGCCAGCATGCGCTCGCGCGTACGAAGTGAGGTCATGCCTATGCCACGGATTACGCTACTCATGGGTGTTGATCAGAAATCTAGCCAGGTTTTCAGGGAGCTCAGCTGGTTGTAATGCGTCAGGTCAATCTGCAAGGGTGTCATGGACACGCGGTTATTGGCCACGGCATAAAAGTCGGTGCCATCCCCGGCATCCTGCGCTGCTCCGGCGGCGCCTACCCAGTACACGGTTTCACCGCGTGGCGTGGTCGACTTGATCACGGGTTCTGCCTTGTGGCGTTTGCCCAGGCGCGTAATCACGCGGCCTTGCAAGGCATCGTAAGGCACATCGGGAATATTCACATTGAGCAGCATGGGCGGTGGCATGTCTTTTTTCTGGATATGCTGTACCAGCTCAACGGCGACGCGGGCGGCGGTCTCGAAATGCGCAGGGTTATGCTGCGACATGGAGAATGCAAAGGAGGGCACGCCAAGCAGATAGCCTTCCATGGCGGCTGCCACGGTGCCGGAGTAAATCGTATCGTCACCCATATTGGCACCATCATTGATGCCGGAGATTACCATGTCGGGCAACTGGTCCAGCAGACCGGTTACGGCGAGGTGCACACAGTCGGTCGGGGTGCCGTTGACGTAGTAGAAACCATTGAGCGCCTTGCGTACGGTCAGCGGGCGATCCAGGGTGAGGGAGTTGCTGGCACCACTGCGGTTGCGCTCGGGGGCGACCACGACGACTTCAGCGATCTTGCTGATGTGCTCGGCCAGAATATTGAGACCAGGCGCAAAGTAGCCGTCGTCGTTGGATAGTAGAATTCTCATGCAATTATTATAAGGGAATAATGACGGCGTTGGGGCAGGCTTAACGCGATTGGTCAGCTTTGATGTTGGCCGTGTGCGGCCGCTTTATTGGCTGCAGGAACCATATGGCCGGGGCGAGTAAGGCGGGCATAAAAAATCGCGCAGGTGAAAAATACCAGCGTCAACGCCACTTCCATCAGTGCGAGGCTGGCGGATAATCCTGTGTCTGCCCATGCGCGCACGCAGCCTTCGGTAAAGTAAAACAGAATAAACATGCAGGACCACTGATAGGTGTAACGCTTGCCGCGCAACACCCCGAAAAGTGCTGGCAGCAGGAAGGCCGCTTTCCAGATCAGCATGGAGCCACCCGGACGCAATGGGGCGAGCCATCCCTCCCAGGCCAGACACAATAAAATCAGGGCAATCAGACTGATGCTGGCGCCGAGTCGCAGGCCTTTGATCATGGGCGGCATGCCTTTGCCATCGCCACCAGCGCCTGACGTGCTTGCATGGCATCCTGGATAGGCTGCTCGAATTCAAAGCGCAGGATGGTGGGCGGCTGTTGTGCGCTGGAGGCGCGTACATCAAACCCCAGGCTGTCTATGCCTATCATCTCAGCCTGTTCGGCATCCATCTGGTGGTAGTGCTTGCAATAGTCACACAGATTGTCTGCGTGGTCCGCATTCATGTGCTCGATGATGCCAGTTTCCTGCTGAGAAAGCGCAGGCAACGGGATAGTAAGTGCGGTGCCTTCTTCCCAGCCCATTTTGCCAAAGCCCGCGATGTAGCGCGCTTGCACCGGCGTAATGCGATAAAACGAAAAATCATGCATATCAAAATAGCCCGCGGCTTGAGGGAAGTAGCGCAAATAGCGTGCACGCAGATCCGCATCGGCTTTGTCAGCCGCCAGCGCTTGCCCGAGCACGGTAAGGCGCGCATTGGCCTGCATGTCATCGGCATCATCCAGCACGATCAGTGAAACATGCGGGTTTTTCAGGATGTTTTTGGTGTGCTCGGCCAGCGTGCTGATCAGAATGACAGGGCAGCCGCTATGGTCCGCCACAAAAGGCGCGATGGAGCCAAAGGGATATCCCGCAAAGCGCGCCGAATGGGTGGATAGCACGCCTTTGCGTGAACGATGCAGAAATTGCCGGGCTTCAGTGCTGAGGTTCATGCATTAGGCTTTGCGTTCGGAGTTGCTGCAAGGGTCTCGAGTCAGGCGATAAGCTTGGCTGCGGTGCTGGCCAGGCGCTTGCCTAGGGCAATGCAGAGCTTGCGCTCATCTTCGGTAATCGGCCGGTCATCGCTTGCGCCACCGATATGGCTGGCGCCGTATGGCGTGCCGCCGCTGGTAGTAGATGCCAGCGCTGGCTCGGAATAGGGCAGGCCGACAATCAGCATGCCATGGTGCAGCAATGGCAACATCATGGTCAGAAGCGTGCTTTCGTTACCGCCATGTTGCGAACCAGTGGAGGTGAATACGGCGGCAGGCTTGCCGATCATCGCGCCCTTAAGCCACAGGCTGGTCGTGCCATCCAGGAAATATTTCATGGGCGCTGCCATATTGCCGAAACGGGTGGGGCTGCCCAGGGCAAGGCCCACGCATTCTTCCAGGTCTTTCAGCTCCACATAGGGCGCGCCTGTTGCCGGGATATCCGGCTCGGTCGCTTCGCAATTGGCCGAGACTTTAGGCACGGTGCGTAATCGCGCCCGCATATCCGGCACGCTATCAATTCCTCGGGCAATGAGTTGCGCCATGTCGCGCACGGCGCCGCCCTGTGAATAATACAAGACCAGTATGTCGCTCATTTCTTGCGCTTGTCCTTGATGCGTTGCTTTTGCGTGTCGGCTTCAAACAGGCCGGTGGCCTTGATCAGGTCGCTGAATTTACCGTAGCCATAATTGCGCGAGTCGAATGCCGAGAAGTTTTTCACGATGTGTTTTTTGACTTCGCCCATATGGGCAAAGCCATCATCGTCCGACAGGGCTTCAATTGCTGAGCGTATCAGCGTCACCAGTTTGGTGTCCATCGCCAGTTCCTTGGCGCTTTTGCGGATGCCCGGGGCGGTGGCAGGCTCAACGGCAGAAGGTCGTGCAACCTTTGCTGTTCTGCCCTTGGTCGCTTTGGCAGTCTCATGGACGGGTGGCTCCGGCTCGATAGGGGCGCTATCTGCCAGCTTGTTCTGCGAGAGAATTTCGATATAAATGAACTGGTTGCATGCTGCCATCAGCGATTCAGGCGTCTTTTGCTCACCGAAGCCGTACACCATCTTGCCGGACTCACGAAAACGAATCGCCAGACGGGTGAAGTCGCTATCGCTGGACACAATGCAGAAACCATCCAGAGGTGCCGTATACAACAGATCCATGGCATCAATGATCAACGCGCTGTCGGTGGAGTTTTTGCCCTTGGTATTGGCGTATTGCTGTATCGGCTGTATGGCGTGCTTGGGCAGGATTTCTTTCCAGCGGTTCAGCTGGTTTTGCGTCCAGTCACCATAGATGCGCCGGACGCTGGCATCGCCAAACTTGGAAATTTCCTCGAACAGCTCGTCGATGATGTCGATCACCTTGAAGGTATTGTCCGCGTCTATCAGCACTGCCAGACGGGGATTGTTACGGTCGGTGATCATGCCATGCTCGATCAAATGCGTTTGGCCAGCTCAACGGCCTTGCCGATGTAGCTGGCGGGGGTCATGTCGAGCAACAATTGCTTGGCATCCTGCGGAATTTCCAGGTCCTGAATGAACGCCTGCAGGGATTCCTTGCTGATGCCGCCCTTGCCACGCGTCAGCGCTTTCAGCTGTTCGTAGGGGTTGGCAATGCCATAACGACGCATCACGGTCTGGATCGGTTCGGCCAGCACTTCCCAATTGTTGTCCAGGTCTTCCAGCAGGCGAGCGCGGTTGGCTTCCAGCTTGTTCAGGCCTTTAAGGCAGGAATCGTAGCCCAGCAGGGTGTAACCCAGAGCGACACCCATGTTGCGCAACACGGTGGAGTCAGTGAGGTCACGCTGCCAGCGCGAGATCGGCAGTTTTTCTGCCAGATGGCGCAGCACGGCATTGGCCAGGCCCAGATTGCCTTCGGAGTTTTCGAAGTCGATTGGGTTGACCTTGTGCGGCATGGTGGAAGAGCCGACTTCGCCTTCTTTCACCTTCTGCTTGAAGTAACCCAGGGAAATGTAACCCCAGACATCACGATCCAGATCAATCAGGATGGTATTGATACGCGACAGGGCATCATACAGCTCGGCCATGTAGTCATGCGGTTCAATCTGAATGGTGTAGGGGTTGTAGGTCAGCCCCAGTGCAGTGACAAATTTCTCGGCAAAGCTTTCCCAGTCAAAGTCAGGGTAAGCCGACAAGTGCGCATTGAAATTGCCCACAGCGCCATTGATCTTGCCCAGAACTTCCACCTCGGCCAGCTGCTTGTGCTGACGGCGCAGGCGGTAAACCACATTGGCAATTTCCTTGCCCAGCGTGGTGGGGGAGGCAGGCTGCCCGTGTGTGTGCGACAGCATGGGCGCATCGGCCAGGTCGTGTGCAATCTCGGTCAGGCGCGTGATCATCTGCTCCAGCATGGGCAGCATTACCTGGTCACGGGCGGCCTTCAGCATCAGGCCATGGGAGAGATTGTTGATGTCTTCGGAAGTGCAGGCGAAATGGATGAATTCGCTGACCTTGCGGATTTCGCTATTGCCGTCGAATTGCTCCTTGAGCCAGTATTCGAGGGCTTTTACATCGTGGTTGGTGCGCGATTCAATCGCCTTGACCTGTGAGGCTTCCACTTCGCCAAAGGTGGCGATGGCAGCATCGAGGTCCTGGATGGTTTGGGGGCTGAATGGGGCGATTTCTGCCAGGGCAGGTTCGGCCGCCAGAGCTTTGAGCCATTCGACTTCCACCAGGGCGCGATGCCGAATCAGCGCATATTCGCTGAAGAAAGGGCGTAACGGATCCAGTTTGGCTTGATAACGACCATCAAGCGGTGAAAGTGCATTGAGTGATGTGAGTTCCATCAGCAGCCTTTGCTCAATTGTAAAAAGAACAAGATTTTACCCTACATCGGGGATGGGCAAAAATCTGATCATGAAATATTTGGAATGTCATGCCGATGGCGAGGCCTGAAGGCCGAGATTGGCGCCGTTGATATTGAGCGCCTGGTTGATCCATCGGGCATTCTGAAGCAATCAACGCCATGCAGGGTAATGATCATGGATGGTATCCGGGACAAGGTGTTATGTGGTTAAATAACAAGCAACTAGCGGTCAGCTCGGGTGTCTCAATCGTGTGCTGCAATCCGCTTGGCGTCAATGAAAATTTTGTTTTTTAAAATGGCGATGAATGCCATGCATGCAATCTGGAATGAAGGTGGAATCAAAATGGACATCATGAAGATCGACATGTGGAAATTGGCCGGCCTCGCCATTGCGGCCTGTGCCATTCCGGTTGCCGCCGCAGAGTCGCCCTTTATCACGGTGGAAGAGCGCCTGCAGAAAATGGATAAGGACCATGATGGCATGGTGACCGTTGATGAAGTGCGTGCGTATATTGAAACCGTGCATGGCAAGGACTTCAACAAGCCCGTGATGGATGAAATGGTGTCTGCTGCCAACAGTAAAAGCTGTGGCTCGCCATTTTCGCGTTCGTTTTACTAGATACTCTCCGAGGCGCGCCGCATCGTTTTTCTTGCTTTTCCCCTACCGTGCCTTGACGTTCGGCTAACGGCTAGCCGCTGGCAGCAATAGATTCAGGGCTTCAACATCTCATCCAGCGGGGCCGGTTTGTGACGCAGATACCCTTGCGTGTAATGAATCCCCATGCTGCGCAGCAGATTTTCAACTTCCACTGTTTCCACATATTCCGCAATCGTCCGCAGGCCAGTCCCATTGGCAATTTCGCAGATGCAGCGCACCATCGC
Organism: Methylovorus menthalis; assembly: GCF_020523625.1. Classification (GTDB taxonomy): domain Bacteria; phylum Pseudomonadota; class Gammaproteobacteria; order Burkholderiales; family Methylophilaceae; genus Methylovorus; species Methylovorus menthalis. The sequence goes on along the minus strand of NZ_JAJAQH010000006.1, from coordinate 1,401,402 downwards.
CTGGTCGATCACATTGCTGTCAATCGCACGAATAAACTGACCATCAATCTTGAGGTAATCCACGTCCAGATTTTTGAGATGCCCAAACGAGGATACACCACTGCCAAAGTCATCCAGTGAAAAACGGATGCCAAAGCGGCGCATGGAGGCAATAAAACTATTGGCGTCGGCCAGATTGGTAATGGCGGCTGTTTCCGTGATCTCAAAACATAGTTTGGAATAAGTCGCTGGCGTGGAAATGATCAGCTCCAGCATGTAGTCATGAAATGCCCGATCGCCGATGGATTGCCCCGAGAGATTGACTGACAGCACATCAATATGGTCGATCGCATGCTCATGCTCCACGAGCCAGTGAAGTACGCGTTTGGTTACCCAGCGATCGATGCGAGAGGTGATGTGAAAGCGCTCCGCGGCTGGCATAAAGGCGCCGGCAGGGATCATGGCGCCATTGCCATCCGGCAGGCGTAGCAGGATTTCGCCATGGATGCCGCTGTTTTCGGTTAGAGGAAGAATGCGCTGGCAATACAGGCTGAAGCGGTTTTCTTCCAGGGCAAGCTCCAGGCGATTTACCCACTGGATTTCTTCATGATGTTTTTTGATGGCAAAGTCGGTATCGCGATAAAGATGCGTGCGGTTACGTCCTTCCTGCTTGGCGGTGTAGCAGGCAGCGTTGGCAATTTGCAGCAGAGCGCTGATGTCCTGCCATTGATGATCTATCCTGACCAGGCCGATACTGGCGCTGACATGAAACCGTTTTTGCTCATGCGCGAAGCGGAACGCCTCGATCCGGCTGCAAATGTCGTCGGCAATCTTGCCAGCGGCATCGCTATCGCAACATAACAGCAGAATGGCAAACTCATCTCCGCCCAGCCTTGCCAACAGGGCGTCTGCGCTGAGGCAGCCACGTATTATGGCGACGATCTGTTTCAGCAGCGTATCGCCCACTGCATGGCCGCAGGTATCGTTGACAATCTTGAACTGGTCCAGATCAAGATACATGAACATATGCTGCTCACCCTGTGTGTGGGAAGAAGTGAGCGCCGCCTGCAGGCGTGTTTCAAGCGTGCTGCGGTTGTGAATGCCCGTCAGTGGATCCAGTTCCGCATGGCTAGTGGTGACCGCTTGCCCGTGTTGCAGCACGATGATGGTGCCTGCTTTTTGCCGATCTTGTGGCCGGATCGGCGTGACGGTGCTGCTCATGATGTTGTGCTCATGCCCGTGTCTGGCTAGCAGGCGCAAGGGAAGGTCCAGCGTACGGTTCTCTCGCATGCTGATCTCCAGCGCTTCATCAATTGCCAGGTGCAAGCTGCCTTCCACCAGGCTTATAAAGTCACGCAGAGGCTGGCCGCCAATATGGCTGAGTGCTTGCCCGAGCAGTTTTTCAGCTGCCGCATTCAGAAACTCGATATGGCCGCGGTGGTCAGTCGTAATGACAGCATCGCGCACGGCTGACAGCGTGGTGTGCCAACGCTGCTGTTCCAGCAGGAGGGCATGGCGTATGCGATTGTTTTCGGTCAGGTCATGTACGACGCGTGAAGCGCCTATCATATTGCCCAGGAGATCCCAAAGCGGGGTGAGGGTGTTAAGAATGAGCAGCATGCTGCCATTCTTGTGCACCTGCTCGGTCTCAAAGTGCATGATGCATCTGGCTTCTCGCAGCTTGCTCAGGCGGTTTTTCTCCATAGCCTGCTGATCGTGTGTGCACAGGGCGCTGAATGGCTGGCCGATGACTTCCAGCGAAGAGTAGCCAAACATATCTTCTGCGCGCTGGTCCCACCCGGTAATGATGCCATCCAGGGTTTTTCTGATATGGGCGCCTCTGGAAGACTTGATTATTTCTAGCGGTGGGTTAGATTTCATCATGGCCTGTTTTTACTGAAAATGGCGATGTGGTTTATCAAGGGCTGGAGGCGCATGAGGAGGTCAGCGATGCCGTTTTCGAGATTTGCCTGAAGGGAGGCCGGGAATAGATGGATGAATTGCCTGCATCTCTTTGGCTTGAGCCGCATGCAGCGGTAGTATGATGAGTAACGAATTCAGGCTAAGGGGGGCGTATTTGCCAGGCAGGCAATGATCGTAACGCTGCAGTAAGTCATTCTGCATGGTGATACCCCCTTAATCCAATGGCAGTCATTGGTAAATTATTCCGCCTTGCATCCATGATGTTGGATTTTGCAAGGTTAATCATTCAGCGCGGCCTCCCTGTAAAAGCCGGAAGGCGGAGTTGAAGAGTGGCTAAAACCGAAGCGCTAAGGGAGTGGGCATGAAGCAGCCCATTAGAATGGATTTGGCGATAAAGGCTGAATCCATACGCGGACTGAAAGCGATTGCACCCCCTTGTGCGGTTTTAAATTTCGCTTGATTTGCTTGAGCAATCTAAGCGTTTTTGGTTGTGAGGCAATGTTAGGAAATATTTCTCAACTTGTCAACACGATCTTGTGAATTTTTACGAATAAAAACCAATACCAATAAATATATATAAGAAACATATAGTTAAATAAATACGCATGCCTAACATTTTCCCAACATTTTTATCCACCGGGACGAATCCATATGGGCATTAAGCAATGGTTTTCCGCTTCCGAGTTGGCATTGCTCTCACAGCATTTGGTGGTGAGGCTGCCAAACTCCGTTCGCGGCTGCAGAGACAAAGCAAAAAGAGAAAGCTGGCCATCTCGTCAAGTAAATGGCAAGGGCGGCCCCAATGGCATTCTTAATGAATATCTGCCGCCTCCCGAGCTTACCGAGGCCATTAGTGTGTTTCTCGAGTCACGGCCGGATTTTTTTGGCTCCGCACCACGCGTCAAGATGGTGGAGGTTTTTCACGATGAAAGCTTATGCGTGGAGCGCTATTGTGCTGACCATGCCTCTTCGAGCCAGCTGCTGATCCATGAAAATCATCTGATCAAAAAAGTCGAGCTCAATGCTGACTCCGGGCTGGGCGGCGTGCCATCCCGCTACCTCAAGCTGGTGCATGTGTATGGGGATGGCATGGAGCCCTTGTTGAGCGACGGCGATGAGGTATTCATTGATATCCGGTGCAATGCCTTTGATGGAGATGCGCTGTATGCCATTCGCCAGCATGGACGCATCATGATCAAGCGGGTGCAGGTACGTTTGGATGGCAGCGTCGCGATCAAATACGACAACGATGGCGGTTTTCCCATTGAAGTCTATTCAGCAGAAAACGCCAAAGACGTGGAGGTCGTGGGCAAAGTCATGCCCTTCAAGTTCGGCAAGTTTCGCGCTTAACGCGTCGGGCACCAGTTTGGGGCGCTTGCCTGACTAAGCGCCCCTGAAGTCTAGGTGCCTGGTGCCGAGATGATCCATCGCACTTTATGGCCTGCGGCCTGTTGGTTCTTGCGGCTTGCCGCCGATGTGGCGAGAAGATCCCAATAGGCGCGGCTTCCTGACTTTTGCCCGCGGCTTGACTACGGCCGACTCAACCATTGCAGGCACAGTCATTGCATATAGTTTGCATGTTGCTGCCTGCAGGATTTATAGCGCTGGCAGCGCACTGTATAATCCCATCATCTATTACTTATCCTCGAATGAGTGCCATGCTGAAAAATTACCGTGAACATGTAGCCGAGCGTGCCAATGTCGGTTTGCCACCTTTACCCCTTACCGCTGAACAAGTAGCCGAACTGGTCGATCTGCTGAAAAATCCGCCCGCCGGTGAGGCTGAAGCCTTGCTCGAGTTGCTGGCAAACCGCATTCCTGCCGGGGTGGACCAGGCTGCATACGTCAAGGCCGCCTTCTTGGCCGACATTGCCAAGGGTAGCGCCACATCGCCGCTGGTGAGCCCGGCCAAGGCTGTGGAGCTGCTCGGCACCATGCTGGGAGGCTACAACGTGCAGGCACTGGTGGAGCTGCTGGATGGCACCATGGCGGAAGATGCGGTCAAGGCACTCTCCAGGACGATACTGATGTTTGATGCCTTCCACGATGTTGCCGAGAAGATGAAAGCGGGCAACCTGCATGCCAAGAAGCTGGTTGAATCGTGGGCCGCTGGCGAGTGGTTTACCAACCGCCCAGCCTTGCCTGCTGAAATTCGTGCCATTGTGTTCAAGGTGCCGGGCGAGACCAATACCGATGACTTGTCGCCTGCACAAGAGGCTTGGTCGCGTCCGGATATCCCGCTCCATGCCAAGGCCATGTTGGTCAACAAGATGGCCAATGGCTTGCAGACCATCCTGGATCTCCAGCAAAAAGGTCTGCCGCTGGCTTATGTTGGTGATGTGGTGGGTACCGGTTCCTCACGCAAATCCGCCATCAACTCCGTGCAGTGGCTGATGGGCGACAATATTCCGAATATCCCCAACAAGCGCAGCGGCGGCATTGTACTGGGCGGCAAGATTGCCCCGATTTTCTTCAATACAGCAGAAGATTCCGGTGCATTGCCTATCCAATGTGATGTTGGCCAGATGAATACCGGTGATGAAATCGTCATCAAACCATACGAAGGCAAGGTACTGAATGCTGCGGGCGAGGTGATCTCCACGTTTGATCTGGCGCCATTGACCATGCCGGATGAAGTGCGTGCTGGTGGTCGTATTCCATTGATTATTGGCCGGGGCCTGACCACCAATGCTCGCCAGCTGCTGGGTCTGCCCCCATCTGATCTGTTTATCAAGCCCATCGCCCCCAAAGATACCGGCAAGGGCTACACCCTGGCACAAAAGATGGTCGGCCGCGCCTGTGGCTTGCCAGAAGGGCAGGGCGTGCGCCCCGGTACCTATTGCGAGCCGAAAATCACGACCGTGGGTTCGCAGGATACAACCGGCGCTATGACACGCGATGAGCTGAAAGAACTGGCTTGCCTGGGCTTCTCGGCGGATCTGGTGATGCAGAGCTTCTGCCATACTGCCGCTTACCCCAAGCCGGTAGACATCAAGCTGCAGCACAGCCTGCCCGAGTTCATGTCCAGCCGTGGCGGCGTCAGCCTGCGCCCAGGCGATGGTGTGATCCACTCCTGGCTTAACCGCCTGATCTTGCCTGACACCGTCGGTACGGGGGGGGACTCGCATACCCGTTTCCCGATTGGGATTTCTTTCCCTGCCGGCTCTGGCCTGGTGGCGTTTGCCGCCGCCATGGGTGCCATGCCGCTGGATATGCCGGAGTCCGTGCTGGTGCGTTTCAAGGGCGAAATGCAGCCCGGCATCACCCTGCGGGATCTGGTGAATGCCATTCCTTATGCTGCCATTCAAAAGGGTGATCTCACCGTAGGCAAGCAGGGCAAGAAGAATGTATTCAACGGGCGTATTCTTGAAATCGAAGGCTTGCCTGACCTGAAGGTTGAACAGGCATTCGAGTTTGCCGATGCCTCCGCCGAGCGCTCAGCCAATGGCTGCACGGTCAAGCTCAACAAGGATCCGGTGATCGAGTTCCTGCAGTCCAACATCGTGCTGATGCAAAACATGATCGACAACGGCTATGCCGATGCCCGCACCTTGCAGCGCCGTATCGAAGCCATGCAGGCCTGGCTTGCCAGCCCCAACTTGCTTGAGCCGGATGCCGATGCTGAATATGCCTATGTGCTGGAAATCGATCTGAACGACATCAAGGAACCGCTGGTGGCCTGCCCCAATGACCCTGATGACATCAAGCCGCTTTCTGCTGTCGTGGGCGACAAGATAGACGAAGTGTTTATCGGCAGCTGCATGACCAACATTGGTCACTATCGCGCCGCTGCCAAGGTGCTCGAAGGCTCAGGCGGTATTCCCACCCGCTTGTGGATTGCGCCACCTACCCGCATGGACGAAAACCAGCTGCGTGATGAAGGCGTGTATTCCGTCTTCGGCGTGGCTGGTGCACGTACCGAAGTGCCGGGCTGCTCGCTGTGCATGGGTAACCAGGCGCGCGTAGCCGACAAAGCGACCGTGTTCTCCACCAGTACGCGTAACTTTGATAACCGCATGGGCAAGGATGCCCGCGTATATCTGGGTTCTGCCGAACTGGCCGCTGTGTGCGCCCGTCTGGGCCGCATGCCGACGCCTACCGAGTATCTTGAAACCGTGGGCGACAAGCTCAGCAAAAACGCCGACAGCATCTACAAATACCTCAATTTTGACCAGATGCCGGAATACACCAAAAAGATCATCCCGATTGCCGAGGTTATCTAGCAGCACATTGGTGAGGTTAAATCAGAAAAGCCGCGAAAGCGGCTTTTTTGCTGTCTGTAATTCAGCATTTTCGAGCATGAAGGCATGCTGCTAATCCAGCTTGGCGCTGCATTGCCGTGATGATTGACACAAAAAGTCAGTCGGCATGCCATGCATGCGTGGCTGCTGTTATATAGTGCTTGCTGGCATGTACGGCTTAATACGTTGCGTGCCATCAGTACTCGTCATGCTGATTTTTCCATGCTGTTCAATCTCAAATCTACATAGAAGAATATGAAAAAAATAGCCCTCTTGGCATTAGCCACCTTAGTTATTAGCGCCTGTTCGATTCAGGAAACCTCACGAACCCTCCCGGTAGCCAAAGTCGCAACCAGTGACACTGTGTATACCGGTAAGAAAACAACCCTGTCGATAGGCAAGTTTGACAATCGCTCCAGCTTTTTGCGCGGATTGTTTTTTGATGGCGTAGATCGGTTGGGCGGGCAGGCCAAAACCATTTTGCTGACCCATCTGCAGCAGTCCAATTACTTCAATGTCGTGGAGCGGGATAATCTGGCTGAAATTGCGCAGGAAGCTAAATTCAACCAGCAGGCACAGACCATCATTGGTTCAAATTACGTGGTGGTGGGGGATGTCACCGAGTTTGGCCGCAAGGAAGTGGGTGACCAGCAGTTGTTCGGTATTTTGGGTCGAGGCAAATCGCAGGTCGCTTACGCCAAGGTCAACCTCAATATTGTCAATGTAAAAACATCACAGGTTGAATTCTCTGTGCAGGGTGCTGGCGAATACAGTCTCAGCAATCGCGAGGTTATCGGCTTTGGTAGCACTTCAAGTTACGACTCCACGCTGAATGGCAAGGTGCTGGATCTGGCAGTCCGCGAAGCCGTCAATAATCTGGTGGCGAGTGTTCAGAATGGCAGCTGGAAACCAGAGTAAAGGCAAGCATATGAAACTATCCTTTTTTCATGCGCTGCCTGTGCTTGCCCTGTTGGTGTTGAGCGGCTGCGCTAATGAGCCCAAAACGCTCTATGGCTGGGGCGGTTATCAAGCGCAACTGAATCATTATTTCAAAGCAGACTCGGCGCCCGAGCAGCAGATTACCGAGCTTGAGTCCGAGCTGGCCAAAATGGAATCCAAAGGCCAGAAGCCGCCTCCGGGATATCTCGCGCATTTGGGATTTCTATATGCATCCGCTGGTAATGTGGGGAAATCTGCTGAGGCATTTAACAACGAGAAAAAACAGTTCCCGGAGTCTGCGGTGTTCATGGACTTCATGCTTAAAAAATTAACGGCAAATGCTCAATAATGAAGACACTAATCCAATGTTTTACAGCAGGCATGCTGCTGGTCATGCTCCTGCTTTCGGGGTGCGCAACCACCGCTGGCTATAATTATTCCGAATACCGTCAGGCGCGGCCATTATCCATACTGGTATTGCCACCTATGAATAGCTCGGTTGATGTGGCAGCGAGCTACGGTATGTTGTCACAGGTAACCTTTCCGCTAGCGGAGTCTGGTTACTATGTCGTGCCAGTGGCCGTGGCAGCCGAAACGTTCAAACAGAACGGCTTGAGCAACCCAGGCGATGTACATGGTTTACCCATCGAAAAGCTGAGAGAGATTTTTGGGGCGGATGCTGCTTTGTATATTGATGTGAAAGAGTATGGCACGTCGTATAAAGTGATTGCCAGCGATACTGCCGTCAAAGCTCAGGCAAAACTGGTGGATCTGCGTTCGGGAAAACTGCTGTGGGAAGGTGAGGCCAGGGCTTCCAGCCAGGAAAACCAGCAAAACCAGGGCGGGTTGATTGGTGCGCTTGTTTCTGCTGTACTTAACCAGATCATGAGTAATCTTACTGATCAAAGTACGCGTATTGCTGCGGTAGCTTCCAACCGTTTACTGGCAGCAGGTCGCCCCAATGGCATGCTATATGGGCCACGTTCGCCACTTTATCAAAAAGACTAAAATCCACTTAGTATCAAAAACAAAAAGCGCTTCATGGCGCTTTTTGTTTTATGCCAATACACCTAATTGCTCACCGGTTTTTTCTGATGAGTAAAGCAAGAATTTATCTTGAGATACATCGTCATACGTCATATGGCATTAATTGGCTGGGTGATATGAATTTCAAAAGAGTGGGCACGCGATACTGCTTGATGGTGATGCTGGTGCTGGGATTTAGCCATGCGCACGCCGAGCCGCCAGCAGGCGCGGTGACGGTTGAGTTCGTTCAGCCTGAGAAATTCAGGGATGCGAGCGATGACAATTTTGGCGGATATAGTGCGTCTACACTGGCTTCGCTACGAAAGTATATCGAGCGCACGGCCCCGCGCTATTTGCAGGCGGGCCAGCAGTTGAGCATTCAAATTACCGATATTGACCTTGCCGGTAGCTTTGAACCCTGGCGCGGTCCTGGTCGTGATGTGCGCATCGTGCGCGATGTGTATCCGCCACGCATCAATCTGCAATTTGAATGGCGCGATGCCGATGGGCATGTTCTTGGACAAGGCGAGAAAAGCTTGCGCAACCTGGCATTCCAGATGACGACGGTGGCACGGGGCAGCGACGCATTGCGCTACGAAAAAGCGCTGATCAATGATTGGCTGGCGACTGAATTTTCGCCATCCAAGTAAGCCTCAAAACAAGGTGAACGCTTTTGCGATCAGCGACTTGAGGGTGGCGAGGTTGAGGTTCTCAGCGCGTAGCCGATCCAGTTTTTGTTTCAGCGAAGGCGCGCCTGCGAGAATACGGGACGATACGGCCTGATCCTTGATCTGGCTGCGGATGATCTCGTCAAACTCGCTACCCGCACGCTCGGCGTGTTCCATTATCAGTTCCAGCAAGCGCGCCGCCGATATCCGCAACACTTCACGGTTCAAGGTGTATTCGGCGTGATGCCCGCGTGATTTCAGAAAATTTTCCAGTTCGCGTCGCTCTAGCGGGTCTTCGAGCGAGATATCAATTTTGCCTTCGCTCAGCTCGGCAAATTGCTGGCTGCCGATAAGCCGCTCCACCACGCGCGCCAATATCGCCCGCGGGTTGATGTCCTGATGGCGCAAGGCGGCATTGAGCTTGAGTGATTTAATGCGCGATTCGGGGATGCCAAAGGTATTGGCGAGTTCGTAGTTGGATTTGCCCCTGTGCTCGGCCGCCTGGGTCAGGGAATGAAAGACAAAGAGATCAATCTCGCGCTTGGGCAGGCTGCCCAATCCCATGGAAAGATAAAGCGTGAGAAAGTCGTCGGCAAACGCGATTTTTTCCTGTGGCGTCATTGATCTTCCTTTGCGTGGTGGCAGCGGTTTACCCGAACTGCGCGTTTTTTGATCTGCAAATGGACTGCAAGCCGCGTGAGCGGCTTGCAGGAGATACATCAGATTTAGTGCTTATTGTCCGCGTGCGTCATCAGGCGGTCTATCCAGGCAATTGATACGGCTGACAACACAAAGGCCATATGGATGACTGTTTGCCAGAGCATGGTCTTGTCATCCAGATTGGGCGCATTGATGAAGGTCTTCAGCAGATGAATCGATGAAATGCCGATGATGGCCGTGGCCAGCTTGACCTTGAGCAGATTGGCATTCACATGCGAAAGCCAGTCGGGTTCGTCTGGATGGCCTTTTAGGTTGAGGCGCGAGACAAAGGTTTCATAACCGCCCACGATCACCATGATGAGCAGGTTGGAGATCATCACCACATCAATCAGGCCCAGCACAATCAGCATGATGTCGGCTTCGTGCATGTCGGGTACTTTTTGCACCAGATGCACAAGCTCGACCATGAAGTGAAATACATACACCCCCTGGGCCACAATCAGGCCAAGGTAGAGCGGTAATTGCAACCAGCGGCTACCAAACAGTATGGTGGCCATCGGGTGCATCTTTTGCGGGGTATTGCGGGTGTTGCTAGCGGTCGCCATGAAGGTTCCTCGTCAAAATAAAATCGGTATGGGCCTTGCTGCCTGAAGTCGGGAAGATGCAGACATTATGCATGATGAATACTCATTGCCGATGGATCAGGGGATCTGATGCTCCAGTGTGTAGCTGGCACCGTCGTCCTGCCCAAGAGACTCGACCAGCCAGGGTAAAGTTTCTTGCAGTGTGGCTGGCAGCGTCCATGGCGGATTCACAATAAAGAGCCCGCTGCCATGCATGCCAAAGCCTTCTTCCGATGGGCGTTGCACTGTGAGCGTCACATGCAGCCAGCTGGGCAGTTGCAAACGCTTCAGCTTGTCTATCATCTGCTTGGGTTCGGCACGCTGCAGCAGGGGATACCAGATAATGTAAGTGCCAGTGGCAAAGCGTTGCAAGGCATCTTGCAGGGCCGTGACCACGCGCTGGTAATCCTGCTTTTCCTCATAGGGAGGGTCTATCAGTACCACGGCGCGGCGTGGCGGTGGTGGCAGCAGGGCCTTGATGCCGGCAAATCCATCATCGGCAAACAGCATGACCTTGCGCCCGCCATGCTGGAAGGTCTGGCGCAGCAGCTTGAAGTCATTGGGGTGCAGCTCAAACAGGCGCATGCGATCTTCATCCCGCAGGCAGGCTTCGGCAACGGCAGGGGAGCCGGGGTAAAGGCGCAGCTTGCCATCCGGATTTTCCTGCCGGATCAGGTGCACATATTCCGCCAGCGTTGCGGGCAGGTCGGTGGCTTGCCACAGGCGCGAAATACCGCTTTCAAATTCGGCATTTTGCATGGCGTAGCCAGTATCCAGTGCGTATTTTCCCGCGCCAGCATGGGTGTCGATATACCAGTAGGGTTTGCCCTTCTGGCCGGTGTACTGTAGCACTTGCATGAGTACAAAATGTTTAAGCACGTCGGCATGATTGCCAGCGTGAAAGGCGTGACGATAACTCAGCATGTGCTTCTTGGTCCTTGTTATTCAATAATGCCGCAAGCCACGCGGGCACCACCACCGCCTAATGGCTTGGGCTGGTCACTGTAATTGTCAGCGCCTGCATGTACCATCAGGCTACGGCCGGTAATGTCGGAAAGCTTGAGATTGGGTGCCACCAGTATCTGGGTAGCACTGCCATCTGCCTTCACCTGTAGCGCCGGCAGATCGCCGGCATGGCCATGCCCCTGCGGACCTTCGTGCTTGGCTGTTTTGTTGGGGTCATAATGACCACCTGCAGCCAGACCGGCGGTTTTTTTGCCGTCTTTGTCTGCGGCCTCGCAACTTGGATTTTCATGCACGTGCAGGCCATGTTCCCCGGGGCTAACTTCGCCAAGGTCGGGGTCTATTACCAACCCCTTGTCGCTATCGCTCAGCTTCACGGTGCCAATGATCTTGCCGACACCATCGTCGCTGATGGCATTCACCACTACGATTTTTTCAGCCGCCAGAGCGGGCAGGCTGGATAGCAGAAGGGCAGTTAACAGGGGGGTGACAATCTTCATGGCAGGCTCCTTGGCGATGGTTAGCTATATTATAAGGCTGAGTCAGTCTGGTGCTTGCAAAATTGCATGGTAGATTGGTCAACGCGATTGACGACAGGTTCGTTTTGCTTAAGGTATATGCTATGTCTGCGGGGAGCATGAATGGTGCCCCTTCATTTCACTGGGAGATTTGACGCATGCAACATGGTTACTGGATAGTCCCTCCTATGGTTTTGCTGATCGGCATGGCGCATGCCGCTGAAGATGGCTCATCTGCCGAAAGACATCATATGCGGGCAGATACCAATGGCGATGGCCGTATTAGCTTGCAGGAGTTTCGCGCGTCTGAATTCAAGCCTTCTGAAAAAATCTTTAAACGCATGGACAGCAACAAGGATGGGTTTATTGACCCGGATGAGAAGGCCTCTGCCAAGGATAGATTGCGTGCCCGCATTCGCGCTAAAGAGGGCGAGATATCGGCGCCACCAGCCCCTTGAATCAGAGCAGCTGGTGTGATGATTGTATGGCCCAGCCTGATGTACAGCCCCGTGCTGGCCTTGATGCGGGCTTTTTGTTATTGGATTTGCCATATCAGACTGTTAGCATAGCAACTCTATGAAACACGACCACCACACCCACGCGCACGATGAAGCTGAACATGAGCATGAGGGGCACGACCATCATGACCATGCTCACGGTTCAGATCACCATCATGGACACTCCCATTCCCACGCCAGTAACAGCCTGAAGTGGCCATTGTTGCTGACCCTGGCGTTTGCCTGTATCGAGGCGGTAGGCGGCTGGTACTCCGGCTCGCTAGCCCTGATGGGCGATGCCGGCCATATGTTTTCCGACTCGGCCGCGCTCGGCCTGGCCTGGCTTGGCACCTGGATTGCCGCCAAGCCTGCATCGCAAAAACATAGCTATGGCCTGATGCGTGCCGAAATCATCGTCGCCTTCATTAACTGCCTAGTGATGCTGGCGGTCGTGGGTGCCATCGTTTTCGAGGCTATCGAACGCCTGCAAACCCCGCAGCAAGTGCATAGTCTTGAAGTCATGGGCATTGCCTTTGTCGGCCTGCTGGTCAATCTGCTGGTGGCAAGGCAATTGCATCAGCATCAGGATAACGTCAACCATAAAGCCGCCTTGCTGCATGTGCTGGGCGATTTGCTGGGCTCGGTGGCGGCGCTCGCTGCGGGTGCCGTGATCTACTTCACCGGCTGGATGTTGATTGATCCTTTGTTGTCACTGCTGATCTCGGCCTTGATCCTGTTCTCTACCTTCCGCTTGTTGCGTGAAGTGTTGCACGTGCTGATGGAAGGTGTGCCTTCGCATATTTCGATTCAGGAAGTGACACGCGCCCTGCAAGGCGTACCGGAAGTACAAGAAGTGCACAGCGTGCATATCTGGTCGCTGTCTTCCGAGGTGAGTGCCTTGTCTGCGCATATTGTGCTGGACGACATGGAACACTGGCATGAGGTATTGAATGCGATACGTACGCTATTGCATGACCGCTTTGATATCGAGCATGTGACCTTGCAGCCGGAAACGGTGGCTGCACTCAATGCAGGCAAGGTTGGCTGCTGGCTCACCAAAAAGGCGGGGCAGCCAGCCTGAGGGTAATCGCAAGCGGGGAGGGTATTCCCTGTCATCGCTGATCTCAAGTACGCAACTGGAACCACGCAACAGGAGGATAAAATGCCTTATATCAACATCAAGCATGCCGGCCCCTTGAGCCGCGAGCAAAAAGCCCAAATTGCTGAAGAAGTGACCAAGACCATGGAGCGCGTGGCGAACAAGCCTGCCAGTTACACTTACATCACGTTTGACGAAGTTCAATATGAAGACTGGGCCATCGCCGGAAAGCTGCTCGACGAGTAATTGCCCTGCACATACTGCCAGCGGTGAGCACTGCCCCGGTAAAGGTGGCGGAACTGGCGTCAATGCGGGCTAAACTGCCTCTGCTTAACCCATCCAGGCTGGCCCTTACCTGAACCCTATGTTTGACCCTAAACCCATACTGAAAAACCTGCCCAATCTGCCGGGCGTGTATCGCATGATCAACGCCGAAGACGCGGTGATCTATGTGGGCAAAGCGCGCGATCTTAAAAAGCGCGTGTCATCCTATTTTCAGAAGAATCTGCCCAGCCCGCGCACACGCATGATGGTGTCGCAAATCGAGCGCATCGAAACCACCGTCACCCGCTCCGAAGCCGAAGCCCTGCTGCTTGAGAATAACCTCATCAAGAGCTTTATGCCGCGTTACAACGTGCTGTTTCGCGATGACAAGTCATATCCCTATATCACCCTGACCGGCGATGCGTTTCCGCGACTGGCCTTCCACCGGGGCACGCAGCGCAAAGGCAATAGCTATTTTGGCCCTTTCCCCAATGCCGTGGCAGTACGCGAGAGTATACAGTTGCTGCAAAAAGTCTTCCGCTTGCGCACCTGTGAAAATACGGTGTTTGCCAATCGCTCGCGTCCCTGTCTGCAATACCAGATTCAGCGCTGCACCGCGCCCTGCGTTAACTTTATTTCGGAAGAGAATTATCGACGCGATGTCAGCCATGCCACCCTGTTTTTGCAGGGGCGTGAACAGCAGGTGATGGATGAGCTCAGCCAGAAGATGATGCAGGCGGCTGAGGAGCAGGAATACGAGATGGCCGCTGTTTACCGTGACCGTATGCAGAGCCTGCGCCAAGTGCAGGCCAAGCAGTTCGTCAGCGACTTTACCATTAGCGATGCCGATGTGATTGCCTGCGCCGAGCTGCATGGGCAGTTATGTGTCAATCTGGTGATGATACGTGGCGGTCGCCATCTGGGTGACAAGAGCCATTTCCCCAAGAATGCCGAAGGCGCGGATGCCCGTATGACCGCCGAAGCTTTCCTGGAGCAGCACTACATGCCGCAGAATACCCCGCCCCTCATTATTGTCGGGGTCGAGGGCATGGAAACGGCAGAGCTGGAAGAAGTGCTGAGCGAGCAGGCCGGGCGCAAGGTCAAGATCAATACCAACCCCATCGGCGACAAGCGCGTGTGGCTGAAGATGGCGCAAACCAATGCCGAGCTGGCGCTGGAACAACGTAGCGCTGCCAATGCCAATCAGCACGCTCGCCTGGTAGCGCTGCGCGAGGCGCTGGATTTGCCTGAAACCACCGAGCGCATCGAGTGTTTTGATATCAGCCACACCATGGGGGAGGCCACCGTTGCCTCTTGCGTGGTGTTTGATCGTGGCGCCATGCAGAATTCGGAATATCGCCGCTACAATATTACGGGCATCACCCCGGGCGACGATTATGCCGCCATGCGCGATGCCCTGACGCGCCGCTATAAAAAGGTCGCAGCAGGCGAGGGTCTGCTGCCGGATCTGGTGTTTATTGATGGTGGCAAAGGGCAGCTTGGGGTTGCGGTGGAAGTCATGCATGAAGTAGGCTTGCCGGACATCCAGCTGGTCGGTATTGCCAAAGGTGAGGAGCGCAAGCCCGGCCTGGAGCAGATGTTCTTCCCGGATCGCGATACGCCGGTGGGCTTGCGCAATGATCACCCAGGCTTGCACCTGCTGCAGCAGATCCGCGATGAAGCGCACCGCTTTGCCATTACCGGCCATCGTGCGCGTCGCGGCAAGGCCCGCATGCACTCAAGCCTGGAGGACATCACGGGTATCGGTGCCAAGCGGCGCCAGCGTCTGCTGACCCGGTTTGGCGGGCTGGATGGCGTCAAAAATGCCAGTGCCGATGAGCTTGCGCAGGTAGAAGGCATCAGCCTGGCGCTGGCGCAAAAAATATACGACGAATTACATTAACAATAACAACGCATTATCTGATCAGAAAAAAGGCGACCCCACTCATGCATTGGAACATACCCAATACGCTTACCGTGACCCGCATCCTGATGATTCCGATTTTTGTCGGAATTTTCTACATGCCCGTCAGCGTGATCCCGGCACATTGGGTCAACTTCAGCGCAGCGGTGTTGTTCGCGCTGGCAGCCCTGACCGACTGGTTTGATGGATACCTCGCCCGCAAGCTTAACCAGACCTCCGCCTTTGGTGCATTCCTTGATCCTGTGGCGGACAAGCTGATGGTGGCAGCCGCGCTGGTCGTACTGGTGGACTTTGAGCGCGTGGGGGCGGTGATTGCTTTTATCATCATTGGCCGTGAAATCGCTATCAGCGCGTTGCGTGAATGGATGGCGGGCATGGGCGAGGGCAGCAGTGTCGCCGTGGCGCAAATCGGCAAGTTCAAGACCACCGTGCAGATGGCGGCCATCCTGTTTTTGCTTTATCACGACCCAATCGCCGGGCTGGATATCCAACTCGTCGGTACGGTGCTGGTGTGGATCGCGGCATTTTTGACATTGCTGTCAATGGCTTACTATTTGAAGGCGGCCTGGCCCCGCATGAAAGAGATAAAATAAGGCGCAGCGGGTGTTGACACAACCCCGAAAATCCTTAAAATGGCGCCTTCTTTCGATGCGGGAATAGCTCAGTTGGTAGAGCGCAACCTTGCCAAGGTTGAGGTCGCGAGTTCGAGACTCGTTTCCCGCTCCAGATTAAAAAAAGGGAAAGCAGCGCATGTATGCTTTCCCTTTTTTGCTCCGGATTGAACTCCGGCGCGATGGCGCGATAGCAAAGCGGTTATGCCGCGGCCTGCAAAGCCGTTTAGGCCGGTTCGACTCCGGCTCGCGCCTCCAGTACATGCGGGAATAGCTCAGTTGGTAGAGCGCAACCTTGCCAAGGTTGAGGTCGCGAGTTCGAGACTCGTTTCCCGCTCCAGATTAAAGGGGAAAGCAGAAATGCTTTCCCCTTTTTGCATTTATGCTCCCGTGTTCCCTGCATTCCCCTTTCCTCATGATCGCCGATTGTGTATTGCCGCATGCTTCGGTTAATATTCAGTTACAGGCGCATGCCGATGGTGATTGCCATCGTAAATGCGGCATACTACTGCACGGGGTGTTGTGATAAACAGCAGCAGTAATGCGCCTAACACAATAACGGGGGAAGCATGAAGAATACACTGGCCGCCATGGCCTTGATCTGCATGGGTATGACGACGGTTTACGCCGGTACCCAGCAAGAAAAAATGAAATCCTGTAACGATGAGGCAAGCAGCCAATCCCTGGCAGGCGATGCCCGTAAAGCCTTCATGAAAAACTGCCTTAGTGCTGACCCTATGTCAGCGCAGCAGCTCAAGATGAAAACCTGCAACGCCGATGCCAGCGCCAAGTCGCTGGCAGGAGATGAGCGCAAGGCTTTCATGAAGAGCTGTCTGAGCGCAAAAGTGACTCCTCCCACGCAGCAAGAAAAAATGAAAACCTGTAATGCAGATGCCAGTGCCAAATCTTTGGCTGGCGATGCGCGCAAGGCGTTCATGAAAAGCTGCCTTTCAGCCTCTCCCCAATAATAACTTCAGGCCCGATCGTGATCGGGCTTTTTTCATGCGCGGCCTGCCTGGCCTGAAGGCAGTGTCATGCGCTTGAGCATTTCTTGCGCAGGCGCAGCGCTTGCATGATCAACAACGAATGCCCGTGGCAGCTGTGGTTGCCCGATTATTGCAAAAGACAGTGTGACTATGAATCGTGATGAGGAATTTTTAGGGGCGCAGCCGCAGGTCAAGGATAGTCTGCTTGAAGCCTTGTTGATTGTATGTCGTTTTCATGGTGTGGCCATCACGCGGGATGCGCTGAGTGCGGGCCTGCCGCTACGCGATGGCAAAATGACGCCCGCCTTGGTGCGTCGTACGGCGGCACGCGCCAATCTGGTGGCGACGGTGATCAAAAAGCCGCTGGGTGACATACGTCGCGAGTTCCTGCCGGCGATTCTGCTGCTGGCGGATGATGAGGCTTGCGTGCTGGTCGGCTGGGATGAATCCCGCCAGCATCTGCGCATGATATTCCCTGAGCTGGGTGATGCCGAAGTCAGCATTTCGGAAGAGGAGCTGCTGTCGCGCTACAGCGGTTACGCGATTGTCGCCAAGCCCAAGTTCACCTTTGACAAACGTGCGCCCACTGTCGGTAATGTGCGCATGCGCCACTGGTTCTGGGGCACACTTGCCGAAAACAGCAAGGTATATCGCGACATCATGCTGGCAGCTTTGCTGATTAACTTGTTTGCGCTGGCGATGCCTATTTTCACCATGAATGTGTATGACCGCATTGTGCCTAACCGCTCGGTGGAAACACTGTGGGTACTGGCCGCGGGTATAGGCTTGATAGTGCTGGCTGATTTTGCCCTGCGTACCATCCGCGGCTATTTCCTGGATTGGGCCAGCCATCGCGTGGATATCAAACTGTCTGCCCGCATCATGGAACAGGTGCTGGGCGTGCGCATGGAGCAGCGACCCACGTCCGTCGGCTCGTTTGCCGCCAATCTGCGCGCGTTTGAAACCGTGCGCGACTTTATTACCTCGGCCACCATTACCACGCTGATCGATATTCCGTTTGCCCTGATCTTTATTGGTGTCATGGCCTGGATTTCATGGCCCATGGTGATTCCTGTATTGGTGGGCGCAGCGATTCTGCTGGTGTATTCCTTCAGCGCGCAGACCAAGATGCAGGAGCTTTCCGAAACCATGTTCCGTGCCAGCTCCATTCGCAATGCCACGCTGATTGAAAGCCTGGTCGGGCTGGAAACCGTCAAGGCATTGGGTATCGAAGGTCAGATGCAGCGTCGCTGGGAGAAAACCGCGACCTACCTGACCGAAGTCGGCAGCAAGCTCAAGCTGCTGTCAGCCTCTATCAACAATGGCGCTATGGGGCTGCAGCAGCTGGTGACGGTGTCGCTGGTGCTGCTGGGCGTGTATCTGGTGATCAATGGTGACCTTACCATGGGCGGCATGATCGCCTGCACCATGCTGGCCTCGCGTGCGCTGGCGCCTATCTCGCAGGCGGCAGGCATGATGACGCAATACCACAATGCGGCTACGTCACTGACTTCGCTTGAAGAAGTCATGAACAAGCCGGTGGAGCGCCCGGTGGATTTCCGCTTTCTTTCCCGCCCCAGCTTCAATGGCGATATCGAGTTTCGCGATGTCAGCTTCAATTATCCCGGCTCCGAGGCTAATGCACTGCGCAATGTCTCGTTCAAGATCAAGGCGGGTGAGCATGTTGCCATTCTTGGCCGCATGGGTTCCGGCAAGACTACCATCCAGAAACTGATACTCGGGCTCTATCAGCCTACGGCAGGCGCGATATTGATCGACGGTATTGATTCACGCCAGATAGACCCCGCCGAGCTGCGCCGGGCGATTGGCTATGTGCAGCAGGACACCCATCTGTTTTTCGGGTCCATGCGCGACAACATCGCCATTGCCGCCCCGCATGCCACGGGCGAGCAGGTGCTGCATGCCGCACATGTGGGTGGCATTGATGAATTCATCAACACCCATCCGCAAGGCTTTGACATGCCCGTGGGCGAGCGCGGCGATACGCTGTCTGGCGGTCAGCGCCAGGGCGTGGGCATTGCCCGTGCGGTGATCAACAACCCAGTGATCTACCTGCTGGATGAGCCGACCAGCGCCATGGATCACTCCGGCGAAGAGGCGGTGAAGAAACGCCTGACGGAGGCCTCCACCGGCAGGACACTGCTGGTGATTACCCATCGTTCCTCGCTGTTCGATATGGTGGATAGAATTATTGTGATAGACGGCGGCAAGATCATGGCCGATGGTCAGAAAGATCTGGTCATTGATGCCTTACGTACCGGTAAAGTGGGGAAAGCCGCATGAGCCAGCTTTTATTCAAGGCACTGGGTGCCATTCATGGGCTTTTTAATCGTGTTGGCCTGCTAAGCAAGCCTGTGCGCTGGATGCTGGACAAATGGACGCCCGCCAAGGCCGAGGGAGATGCCTCATGGCAGGAAGAAGCCGAGCTTGCCATGCTGGAACAGCAAACCCTGCGCGCCAAAAAAGTCCTGTACTGGGTGGCCGGCGTGATCGTGCTGCTGCTGATCTGGGCGGCGGTGACCAAGGTAGATGAAGTGACACGCGGGGAAGGCCGGGTGATCCCATCTAAGCAGGTGCAGGTGATCCAGTCTCTCGATGGCGGGATTGTCACTTCGCTGCTGGTGCACGAAGGCCAATCGGTCAATGTCGGTACGCCACTGGTGCGTATTGATGAAACGCGGGCGATTTCGTCCCTGCGCGAAAACCGCTCGCAATATTTGTCGCTGGTAGCCAAGCAGGCGCGCTTGCGTGCGCTGGCGGACGATACAGCATTCCTACCACCACCGGAGGTGATGAAGGAAAACCCGTCGGTGTATTCGCAAGAGCAGGCCCTGTATTTCGCCAGCAAGGACGAAGTGGCATCCCAAGTGGCGATTGCACGCGAACAGCTTACCCAGCGTCAGCGTGAATTGATGGAAATACAGGCCAAGCTTGAGCAGGCCGAGCGCGGCTTGGAACTGAGCAGCCGCGAACTGGCGGTGACCAAGCCATTGCTGGGCACAGGCGCGGTCTCTGAAGTGGATCTCCTGCGACTGGAGCGCGATACCGCCCGCCTGCGTGGCGACCGCGATCAGGCCCGTGCGCAGATCGGCCGCGTACAGGCGGCAATTTCTGAAGCATCGCGCAAGGTGAGCGAGGCGCAGCAATCATTCCGTAGCAAGGTACGCACCGAGCTGTCGGATACCACCGCCAAGCTCAATAGCCTGGTGGAAACCAGCGTCGCGCTGAATGACAAGGTCGTGCAGTCCACTCTGAAGTCGCCGGTCAAGGGCACGGTGAGCCGCCTCTTTATTAATACGGTGGGCGGTGTTATCCAGCCGGGCAAAGAGGTCATGGAGATTGTGCCGACCGACGACGCGCTGATCCTGGAAACCAAGATTCAGCCGCGTGACATCGACTTCATCAGTTTTGGGCAGCCTGCCACGGTGAAACTGACGGCTTATGACTACACCATCTATGGCACGCTGGAGGCCAAGGTGGAGAGTATTTCCGCCGACTCGGTGGTGGACGACAAAGGCAATGCGTTCTATATCGTCCGCGTAAAAACCATACGCTCCAACTTGGGCAAGGGCCTGCCGATTATTCCTGGCATGGTGGCGCAGGTGGATATCATGACCGGCCGTAAAACAGTGCTCTCCTATCTCTTGAAGCCGGTGCTCAAGGCTCGCTCATACGCATTCACGGAACGATAACAACACCATGCGCGATATCTTCATTTCTGCAGGGGGGCGCTTGCTGGCGGATTGGCAGCAGGTTTGCCCCGAAGGGGCGGTATTCAAGGAAAGTGCCGCATTGAATGCCGATGTTGGCCAGGCCTTGATCTGGCTGCACGTCAATGCCGGGAATACCGAGAGCATGCTGGCCGATGTGGCAGGCCTGCTCGGCCGCTTTGCCCAGGCGCGCGTGCTGGTGCTGGCCAATGCACCGGATACCAACGAAGCGGTGGCGGCTTTTCAGCAGGGCGCCGCAGGCTATTGCCACGCCTATAGTTCAGCCGACGTGCTGGGCGAGGTGCGACGCGTGGTGCAGTTGGGTGGCGTATGGCTAGGGCCGGAAGTATTGCAGCGCCTGATCACCGTCGGCCGCACCATGGTGGGCTCCAGCCAGACCAAGATCAATGCCACGCTGGATCAACTCACCCCGCGCGAACGCGAGGTGGCACTAAAGGCGGCAGAAGGCCTCAGCAACAAATTGATTGCGCGCGAGCTGGATATTACCGAGCGCACGGTCAAGGCCCATCTGACGGCCATCTTCGAGCGGCTGGCGATACGTGATCGCCTGCAGCTTGCCCTGATGTTGAATGATCGACAGGGCTGATGAAATTTCGGGGTCTAGTACCTTGGTACAATATTTTTTGATGCATGGATGGGGTTTAATCGCTCCATCAGTAATTTTGTAGAAAGGTCAGGTACATCATGGCAGCGATCGGTACCGTAGTAGCAATCAATGGCGGCGGCAATGCATTTGCAGTGAACGAACATGGCGAACGCCGCATGCTCAAAGTAGGCGACAGCATACAGCCGGGCGAAGTCGTTACGACTGCGCAGGGCGTTGTCGTTGATATCCTCCTGACCACCGGCCAGAAAATTGAAATCTCCGCTGACCAGACGGTGAAGTTCACCCCTGAGCTGGCCGAATTCATCGCCCCTGAAGGCACGGAAAGTGCCGTCAGCGAAGCGACCGTACAAGCCGTTATCCAGGCCATTGAACAAGGCCGCGACATTAACGAAGTGCTGGAAGAAACCGCCGCTGGTCTGATTGGCTCGGCCGGCAACGAGCACGGTTCTACCTTCGTTAACCTGCTGCGCATCGTCGAAGGCGTGACCCCCCTTAGTTATGAATATCCCGTCGGTGCGCCGCCAGTGATCGATTTCGTGCGCGAAGCCTTCATTTACTCCGACCCTGAAGGCGCGGCTGCCACACCTGCAAGCCCACCTTCGATTGAGCTGACCGATTACAATGGCGTTGAAGCAGGTGAAATGACCTTGCCGGAAACTGCTGGCGCGACTTCTGGCGATTTTACCGTCACTGCTCCTGCCGGAATCGCGAGCATCACTATTGGTACTACCGTGGTAACCCTGACGCAGCTGACCAATGCTGGTACTACCCCTGTCGTGGTGTCAAATACCTCTTTGGGAACCCTGACCGTGGTGGGTTACAACGCCACCACCGGGGTGGTGAGTTACACTTACGACCCCAAGGTGCAGACCAGTGAGGCACCGGTAACAGACAGTTTGCCGATTACCGTCACGGACACTAATGGCCAGACCGCCACCGATACGCTGGATGTGAACATCACCGACACCGGCCCCACTGCGGTGAACGACACCAACACCATCTCCGAAGATGGCGAATCCAATCAGGTGACCGGTAATGTCTTCACCAATGACGACATTGGCGCGGATGTTAAGGCTGATCCTGTCATCACCACCGGTACCTTTGTCGGCCAATACGGCACGCTGGTTTTGAATGCGAACGGCACTTACACCTACACGCTTAACAACGCCAACCCGGCGGTGAATGCGCTGAATGACAACCAGACCCTGCAGGATGTATTCCCCTACAAGATTCAAGATGCAGACGGTACACAGGCCTCGGCCAATCTGACCATCACCATCAATGGGCATACCGACAGCCCACCGGGCCTGATCGTCGAAGGCACCACCTTGCCTGAAACCGCTGACGCGACTCCTGGCAGCTTCCTGGTAGAAGCCGAAGCCGGTATTGGCAGCATCACCATTAGCGGCACGACCGATCATGTGGTGACTCTGCAGCAACTGAACAATCTGACGACCGACCCGATCACCATTACCACGCCACGTGGCACACTGGTGCTGACGGGTTACGATGCCACCACCGGTGTCGTGAGCTACACCTACGATCCGAACATCCAGAGCAGCAACTCCAGCGTGACCGACAGCATTGGTGTGACGCTGACCGATGCCAACGGCGTATCCGCCAGCTCGCCTTTGAATATCGTGATCACGGACAGCGCTCCTGTTGCCGTGGATGACACCAACAGCATTACCGAAGATGCCACGCCTAATCAGGTCACAGGTAATGTGGTGGATAACGACACTGTTGGCCCGGATGTAAATGCCAACCCTGTGACGACCACCGGCACCTTTGTTGGTCAATATGGCACGCTGGTATTGAATGCCAATGGCAGCTATACCTACACGCTGAACAACGCCAATCCGGTGGTAAATGCGCTGAATGCCAACCAGTCCTTGAAGGATGTCTTCAGCTACACCATCAACGATGGTGACGGTACGCCAGCCACGGCCAACCTCACCATTACCATAAACGGTTCGACCGATGACCGCCCGCCAGTGGTAGGTACTGCCACCGCCAACGTATCGGAAGAGGGCTTGCCCGGTGGCTTGCCAGATAGCGGCGGCACGGTGGATGTCAGCAATAGCGCCAGTGTGCATGGCACCCTGTCCATCAGCGATCCGGATGGCAATGCCGTTACCTCAGTCGTGCTGACCGCACCTACCGGTGACTATTACTCTGGTGGCCAGCTGATTACCTGGTCTGGCAGTGGTACTGGCACGTTGACCGGTTCTGCCGGTGGCGAGCCTGTGCTGACCATTACCATTAATAATGGCGGTGAGTACGACGTTAACCTGCTGCGTCCGCTCGATCATCCTGATACCAAGACGGAAGATGTGCTGACCCTGAATGTTGGCGTCAGCGCCACCGCCAACGGCGTGACCTCGGTCGGCAACCTGACCGTGAATGTGGAAGATGACTCTCCAGTCGCTAACCCGATCTCGGCCAATCTCTCGACCACCGACACCAATCTGCTGATTACGCTGGATGTCTCCGGCAGTATGCGTACACAGGATGGCGTGGACGGCACCTCGCGTCTGGCAAGTGCCATTCAGTCGATCAAGACCTTGCTGGACAAGTACGATGCGCTGGGCGAAACGCGCATCAGCCTGGTCGTATTCTCGACGACGGCAGCCCAGATGGGTACTGACTGGATGACGATTGATGAAGCCAAGGCGCAGCTGGATCAGATTCTGGTGAATGGTCCGAAAGGCAACACCAACTACGACAGCGCCCTGTCGCATGCCATCGATGCCTTTGATGATGCTGGCAAGCTGACCAATGCGCAGAATGTGGCTTACTTTATTTCGGATGGCGAACCTAATACCGGCAGTGGCAGTAACACTAGCCTTACCGGCAACACTAACACCAATGGTTCGGATGCTGGCATTCAAACCCAGGAAGAGCTGGCATGGAAAACCTTCCTGGAGGCTAACCAGATTAAGTCTTATGCCATTGGCGTCGGCAGCGACATCAATAGCGTGAATGCCCTGAACCCAGTGGCTTATGACGGCCAGACCAACACCAATATGAATGGCATTCTGGTCACTAGCTTCACTCAGCTGGATGCTGTGCTGGCTGGCACTATCCAGAACCAGGCTGCTGGCGAACTGATTACTGGCACCATGATAGGTAATGGCGTAGGCGGCGACGGCGGTTTTGTCGGCAGCATCCTGGTGGAAGGCACCGAGTACCGCTTCAATGCGGCAACTGGCCTCATCGAGGTGGTCGGAACCAACCACAGCACCTACAACAGCACCACGCATGAAATCACCGTGACGACGCTGCATGGCGGCCAGTTTGTGGTGGACATGGACAGCGGTACTTATTCGTACAAGGCACCGGATGGCTTGTCTGGCGCGATCACCGAAAAGATGGATTATGTGCTGCAGGACAAGGACGGCGATACCGCAGGTTCCTCTGTGACAATCAATGTCGACAAGACCAATGTGCAGGTTGGCACCACAGCTAGCGAGACCATTACCGGTTCGGACCATCCTGACCTCATCATGGGGCGTGATGGCAACGATGTCCTGATTGGCGCTGGCGGTCATGATCGTCTGTATGGCGACAATGGCAATGACACGCTGATTGGTGGCGCTGGCAACGATATCCTGAGCGGCGGTGCTGGCGTGGATACCTTCAAGTGGAATCTGGCTGATGCTGGCACACCTGGTACGCCTGCGGTGGATACCATTGCCGACTTCAACAAGGCATCGGTAGCTTCGGGTGGCGACAAGCTGGACTTGCGCGATTTGCTGACGGGCGAAAACTCCAGCAACCTGCAGAATTACCTGCACTTTGAAAAATCAGGCACTGATACCATTGTGCATATCAGCTCGACTGGCGGTTTCTCGGCGGATAGTCACACGGTGGGCGCAAGCTTCAACAGTGCGGCTGAAAACCAGACCATTGTGCTGGCTGGGGTGGATTTGACAACGGCAGGCCATACCGATGCCGCGATCATCGCCAACCTGGTAAACAACAACAAACTGGTTACCGACTAAATTATCCGAAAGGGCGTTATGCCATACGTATTACGCGATCAGGCTGGCAATATCAAAGCGGTGAGTCGCGAGGCCATGGACTCCTCAGGTTGGGAGTCTGTGGATGGCAGGTCGCCAGAGTATCTGCAGTATCTGGAAAGCTCGCTCAAGGATCAGAATGCGTTTCGCGAGAGTGATATTCAGCTCGCGCGGGTGCTGGAAGATTTGATCCTGCTGCTGATCGAGCGGGACGTGATTCACTTCACCGACTTCCCGGATGCCGCCCAGAAACGGTTAGTCCAGCGCCAATCCTGGCGTACTCAGGGCAAGGGGCTGGATTTGCTGGTGGACGATGAGAAACCGGTGATTTAAGTTAAGTGCTGACCTCAAGGATATGAAGCAGGTTTTTTGCTGGCTTCATGTCGGCAGAGAGTAAAAAAATAAACCCCATCCGCACTGGATGGGGTTTATTTTTGGCTGTATGGATGGGCGCTAGCCGTGACGGCCAGGAGTAGGCCGCCGCCCACACGGTAATGCTTAGACAGCGGGCGTCTGGATAGCGGGGCCGGTCATGCCGTCGATGCCCAAGGCGGGGAGGGCGGCGATTTCTTCGTGTGTTTGCACGCCCTCGGCAATCGCCATCATGCCCAGCGAATGGACGATCAGGCACAGGCCTTTCAAGAAGGCCTGGTTGCCAGTGTTGCTGTCGATATGGCGGATAACGGAGGCATCAATCTTGATGTAGCTGAGGCCAAGATCATGCAGCTCGCCCAGACGTGCCACCTGTGCCCCCACATGCTCCACGCCAATATGGCAGCCCAGCGGCTTCAGCATGAGGCAGAAGTTGCGGAAAGCTTCCATGTGGCGGAACACACCATCTTCCGGCACCTCCAGCCACAGCTTGCCTGCCACTTCTGGATTAGCCTGCAGCAGCGCATGCAAATGATCCAGGTAAGCGGGGTTGCTCACGGCGCGCGAGGAGATATTCAGGCCAATGGCTGGCTTGCCATTCTTGAGGTCATCAATGGCAATTTGCACCAGCAAGTCGTCCATTTCGGTAATCAGGTCCAGCTTGATCGCCCAGCCGATAAACTCGGCGGCAGGCAGCCATGGGCCGTTGGGCTCCAGCTGCAGGCGCATCGGGCCTTCATTGTGAATCAGGGTATTGGCCGGGCTGATCACCGGGAAGCTGGCCAGGCGCAGGCGCTTGGACATGATGGCGTTATCCAGGCGGGCGCGCCATTCGCTCTCGGTGCGGGTGGTGGTCAACTGCGATGCGGCCTGTTGGGCCAGGTCATCAATTTCCAGCTGCAATTGCGTGAGATCGTTGCGTTCGCGAATCACGGCAAGCAGGTCTTTCAGGCTATCCAGCTGGTGCGATCTGCCTATGTTGCTGGCGATGGTGCGTGGGCCGAACTCAGGGAAGCTGCCCTCAATGGCGGCAGCGCTGATGATCGCGTCTTTCACCTGCTGGCATAACAGCTCGCGATTGAGCGGGCTGCCACTGAAAACCGCAAAGTCAGCGCCGCTCAGGCGTCCGGCAAACATGGCATTTTCCGGCTTGCATAGCTCGGTTAATGCGTGACCTATACGTTTCAGTATCTGGTCGGTGCCAGTGCCGCCAAACTTGGCATTGATCTCGGCCAGCTCCGCAATATGCGAGACAACCAGCACGCCTTCTTCAAAATTATCTTCATTATCCAGATAGGCCGATACACGGCTGGTGAAATACTTGCGGTTCATCAGGCCGGATATGGGCTCATAGTTGGCTTCAAAACGCAGTTGTTCCAGCAGTTGCGATTGCTCGGTGAGCATTTTCCTGATGCGGTTGGACAAGCGGTTCATGGCTTGCGCCAGCGATTTGAATTCGGTGACACGGGGCTCGGCGATGGTAATGAAACGTTGATCGCCAATGGCCTCTGCCATGTTGGCCATCTCACTCAAGGGGCGGGTGATGATACGTAGCAGCCACGAGCCCAGCACGCCAGCCAGCAAGGCAATACCCACGCTCCACAGCAGCATTTTCTTTGAGCCATCCCACAATGCCTGATAGGCGAAGGTGGCATCGCTTTCCAGCGATAGCGTGCCATATTGGGACCAGCCGTTTTGTACCTGGGCGACCCCCGGGTGGACTTCAATACTGAAGAGATGATTGAACCACCCCGGAGTGTTGGGTTGAATGTCTGGGTTATTATGTTCGGAAATCAGCTTGCCTTCAGGGTCTACCAGTTTGATGCGCTGGTAATGCCCGTTGTCGAATTGGGCGGATAACAGCAAGGCAACATTGACCGGGTCCTCCTTATCAATCTGCGACAGCGAGAGAGCGAGCGATGTGGCATTGTCGATATTCTTCATCTGCAACTGCTGCTCCAGTGTGTGCTTGCTGGACTCAATGCTGGCAATGACGCAGGCCGCAAAAACCAGCAGCATGAGCAGACTGATAGCGATCCATAACTGTTTAATCAACGACATAGTGTTCCCCCTTGACCTAATCTTTTATTCAATACCATCGGCTTGCATTCTTGCCAGGACGTTGCGCCAGCGTGACAAATGGCTCAACGAGTCGCTACTTGGTGTGGTCGATGTGCCGGTCCACAGCCCTTCGCTGTTAAAACTGAAAATAGGTACCAGATCCGGCCGACGCGACGCCGGGCGGATGGAAATGACGAGGTTGTCCAGAATCAACGGCTCTGCATTCGGCGTGGGGTAGTAGCTCAAGATCATGTGCGCTTGCGAAATGCGGCTGTTGGGTCCGCCGATCTTGGCGCGTACATAGGTGAGCCGCAGTTTTTCATTGGGAATGCCCAACTCGCGCAAAAACACGTATTTGGCAATGCTGTAATCCTCACAGTCGCCCGCTTCACGGCCAAGCGATTCCAGCGGTGTTGCCCAGTAATCGGATTGCCCCCAGATATTGATGTCGTCATCAAAGCGCCGGATTTTGTCGTTGACGAAGAGGTTGATCTTCTCCAGCTTTTCCTGATCAGGGGCGTCTCGCAAGGTATTGAGCAGGGCCTCCAGCTCAATAATGGTGTTTTTTGCCCGGTCGCCATAACGCTGCTCAGCGAGCAGGCGCAACTTGCTGAAATCCGTCGCTGCCTGAATGCCAGGAATCCATATCCCCAAAAGCAAACATGCCATCGTGCAGATGATCCACAGGCATTTGCGATTAAAGCGAGATGTTAGCGAATGAGCAATGATGACTCTAACCTACGGGTTTTGGCACAGGATTTGCGTGCACAACTTATTGTAAATTTGGCGAATGATTTAAATTTTAAATTCATACGCCGGGAAAAACCTCATATCTATAATAACTTATCGCTTAAAGATAAGGTATTATTGAGGACATAAAATATAATTAAATAACAAGCCGGGGTGAAGTGAATGAAAGCAATCTATAAAAGTATGGTTGTAGCGGCTGCTATTGCCGCTGCAACTCCAGGGATGGCAGCACCAACTACTCTGCAGGAGATCGTCGAAAGCGCTGTGACGAACAATCCAGAAGTGCAGAGCCGATACCACAACTACAAAGCCGCTGAGCAAGAGCAAAATGCAGCGCGCGGTGGTTTTCTTCCCAAGGTAGATCTGATCAGCAGTATCCGCACCCAGGAAAAAGTATTTTCCAACACCAACAATACCAACATCCCTGACCGTCAGACCCAACTGGTACTGAAGCAGATGTTGTTTGACGGTTTTGCTACCAGTAATGAAGTGAGCCGCCTGGGCCATGCCGCCCGTGTACGCTATTACGAGCTTCTGGGCTCCATGCAGAACACCGCGCTGGAAACCGTGAAGGCCTATAACGATGTTTTGCGCTATCGCCAGCTCGTGTCGTATGCCGAAGACAACTACATCGTACACAAGCAGCTGTTTGACAAGATTGAAGAGCGCGTAGGCGCCGGTGTTGGTCGCCGCGTGGATCTGGAACAAGCCAACGGCCGTCTGGCACTGGCGGAAGCCAATCTGCTGACCGAAACCACCAACCTGCATGACGTGACAGCCCGCTTCCAGCGTCTGGTGGGGGATTTGCCTGCAGATACGCTGTCAGATGTAGATTACTTCAAGGCAGGTGTAGAGCAGAGCCCCTCCGATGCCCTGAAACTCGCGTACAACCAGAACCCTGATTTGCTGGCCTCGATTGAAAATATCATGGCTACTGAAGACGAAGTCAAAACCAAGAAAGCGCGCTACAGCCCACGTCTGGACCTGCAAGGCAAAAAGAGTCTGGATGTCAGCTCCGACGGCCGTAACAGCACTGCAGCTGCCGACTACCTTGAATTGACGCTGACATTTAATCTGTTTAATGGCCTTACCGACAAATCGCTGATCAGCCAATCCGTTGAAAAGCTGAACACCTCGCAAGACCTGCGCGACAAGGCCTGTGTGGATACCCGCCAGCAACTGGTGATCGCTTATAACGATATCAGCCAGCTGAAAGGCCAGCTCGATTTCCGCGACCAGCATCAACTCGCGATTGAAAAAGCCCGCGAAGCCTACCGCCGCCAATTTGATATTGGTCAACGTACGCTGCTCGACTTGCTGGATACGGAAAACGAATATTTCCAGGCCCGTCGCACTTACACCATCACCGAGCGTGATCTGTATAACGCCTACGCTCGCACCTATGCAAGCCAGGGCGAGCTCTTGAAAAAGCTCAATGTGACCCGTGCCGATGTGCCTGAGCTGACAGCTACCGATTACAACAACTACACCACATGCCAAGCCGTGGCGCCAGAAGTGCTCAAGATCGACAAGGTAGCCCTGCTCGCCAAGGCACGTCCGCTTAATACCGAACCAATGAAGCCAGCAGAAGTGAAATTCGGTGAGGCTGATCTCGTGAAGACGACAGTCAATGACTGGGCATCTGCCTGGCAAGCCAAGGATTACAACCGCTACGTCAGCTTCTACGCCGACAGCTTTGTACCTGAAAAGGGCACTCGAGCCGCCTGGCTGCAGCAACGCAAGCAACGCCTTGCCGCGCCTACGCCGATTGTGGTGGAGCTGAAGGATGTGAAAGTCAGTCTGGATGGCACTCAAGCCCAAGCCTCGGTTTCCTTTATGCAGCATTACTCCTCAGGTAAATACAGCGACGATACGATGAAATATCTGACGCTGGAAAAGACCAACAATCGCTGGTTGATTACCAAGGAAAGCAGCAAGTAAGCCAGCAAGCAAACCCATGAAAACCCGACAACACTGTCGGGTTTTCAGCATCTGGCGGCCTTGAATCGCGCCCGATTGATTATTCCCACGTGTTGAGTTGTCGAGACAAAATTTTTCTTGCACTCCGCCAGTAGTGGGGGAATGCGGGTAGTTTAAGTGGCAATTCTGCCTCTATGGATGGTAGAATAGCGCCCTTCGCTCGTCGGACCTCGTCCGCATCCCCAAGCGTCTCGCTTCTGCCCGGATGGTGAAATTGGTAGACACAAGAGACTTAAAATCTCTCGCCAGTAATGGTGTGCCGGTTCGACCCCGGCTCCGGGCACCATAAAAATCAATAAACACTTTATAACTTCTCATCCCGCTAGCAGATTTGTTAGGGGATTTTATGTGAAGGTTTTTGTGGCTTTAGTTGTAACTTATGACGATCTCCCACAAAAATAATTAAAGTCTTAGAGTAACCCCCTCACTTAAAGTTGAATAAGTTACGTGTCCTTAATTGTGAGAATGACTCACGATATTAAGGTGGTTTTTGTTATTGCTGTGATCTTAACAGCGGGGACGCGATTGATGGTATGTAATCGCAATTGCTAATATCAGAAAGTGCATTCGATTTTTCTATCTCCGTAAGTCGCCATGTCACTACATTTATTCCATCTAATAGTATGTAATAGTCTTCCCCAGCCTTCGAGCAAAAATCAAAATTTGTTGAACTACCAAAATTGGCATAGTAGGGCCAGAACTGATGGATGTGGTGACAACCTTCATTTACATGAATGTATGTATAGCTGCCACCACTTAGATTTGCAGTTTTCTTCCCATCCACGGTGAATTGGGCATCGAAAGCACCCAGAAGAAATTTCCCGGGACGATAAAGATATACTGTAGAAGTAGATGTATCAGGTTTTGGAGCATCCTGATATTTTGCGCCACTTGAAGCGCAGCCAACTACAGTCAACAACAATACAGCCAGTATAAAAAAACGCATTCAAGAACCTCTCTGTTAATCATGAGTTATTCATCGATTTTATAATGGTCAACCAGGCTTTACTACTAATTACCAGCGTTTAGTTGTGTGCAACTCTTAAAGGATGGAACGGTTCATGCCATCTAATCAATGCTAGTTCTATTACGTTTAAATTTTTTAGTTGGATAGTCGGTAGCCTCGTGCTCCAGCTCATTAGGGCGAAACTTTTTCTCCAGTGCTGCCTACATTGATCGCATGGGCGACCATTGCAAGGGTTGCCACTACAGCAAGTCCACTAAAACAGGCGATCGTGCCTGTCCATTCAATGCGCTTTACTGGGATTTTTTTGCCCGGCACGACAGCCGTTTGCGTAGCAATCATCGCCTGAGCATGGTGTATCGCAATTGGGACAAGATGTCTGCCGAGGCCCAGCAGGCCTTGCGCCAACAGGCGGAACAAACACTTGCACAAAGCGAGTCCCTGTAAAGTATTCGTTGCTGGTTTCCTATACCATGCGCGCTTGAATTCACGAGTTGCCCTCACACTAAAAATGACGACCATCATGGGCAATGCAAAGGATTAAGGATCATCAGTGAGCGAAGAAAACCCGACATTGCATTGGCATCTCTATTTGCTGGAGTGCAAAGGCGGCAGCTATTACGCCGGCATCACCAATAATCTTGAAGCGCGCTTCAAAGCACATGTCGAAGGCAAGGGCGCGCGCTATACCCGCGCTAATCCGCCACTCAGAATCCTCGCCAGCAGGCTATATGCAGATCGGTCGGCGGCTTCCATTGCCGAGGCCAGGCTTAAAAAACTGGCAAAGGCGGACAAGCTGGCTTTCTTTCTGACCTGAGCTGGCTGCTTCATCGGCCATTATTTTGACTCCTTTTATTCAGGCAGCTTCTAGCATATCTCCTACATGCTTTTCAGAACCCTCTGGCTGCCGAGGCCCGTTGATGGCTTGCACAATGAAGTCGTTACCTTACGTAACGCTAACATTCATTCCATACAAGGAGATTATGATGGCTACACAACAAGGAAGCACGCGTGGTGGTACCTCTCAGCAGCATGCACAGGCAGGCTCGCAAAGCCATAAAAACCAGCAGCAAGGCGGGGCGCAAACAGGCTCCAACAAGCAGCAGGAGCAGGCTGGCAGCCCCAGCAAAAGCCAGCAAGGCGGCGCCCGTGGCGGCTCGCATGAGCAGCATGTGAAAGCGGGCAGCCAAAGCCATAAAAAGAGCTAATGCTTAAGCAAGTTTCCATTAGGCCATTCGCCTGATGGAGCTGGCCCGGTTTTCCGGGCAATAGCTTGTTTTTCTAATGGCGTGTTGAAGACGCAAAAAAAGCACATGAAGATGTGCTTTTTTTGTGGGGGAAGTTTGCGGGTAGCGTGCCCGCAAACATGAGGCGAGGGGGAGATTAACGACGGCGGCGTGAGGCCACAAAGCCCATCATGCCCAGGCCTGCCAGCATCATGGCGTAGCTGTCGGCTTCAGGAACGGCGCTAACCGTGGTGATATTGAGGTTGTCATACAGCTTGCCTGCACCCAGCACGATGCCGTACACGCCCAATACTGGGCCGCCAGTGATGATGGCGCCGGGGTTGGCGAACTGGTCGAACGAGATGGTCGACAAGGTTTTGCCAGCCGCATCCAGGAACAGGATGGAGGAATTGAAGCCGCCAAAGTTGCTGTTATCCAGTTGCACCGAGAAGGATGACAGGTTTTGGGCGCTGCTGAAGCTGATCAGCACTTGGTCAAACATGGCATCGAGTGCATTGGAGGGCGATGGAGCCGTACCGTGGCTGTAATCTTCCGGGTTGCGTACGCGAATATCGCTATCCGAATAGGCTTCCCAGTGGGTATAGCCAGGGATGGTCTGGCCGTTAGGATCCAGAATTTCAAAGCCGTCGCTGTCGAGGTCGGCGGTGACAAAGCCACTCAGGAACTGCACATTGCTGTAGGGGTTAACGGCGGCATCATTAGCAGAGGTGCCGCTGGCCGCGTTGTCAAAGTTGAAGTTATAGCCAGCGTAGGCATTGGCAGCAAAGCTTGCCAGGCCAATCACGGCGGCATTCATCAGAAGTTTTACAGAATTCATGGTATCTCGCTTTCGTCATCAAACCGGGCGCCACGGCATAAGCCGCAGCGCCGGTGTTGTGGGCTATCTTTACTTCACGCCGCCGATGGCAGCCTGACCAAACTTGAAGAACACATCGGTGTTATCCATGACGCCAGTGAACAGGGCAGCGCCGCGACCGAAGGCTGACAATGGAATGTCAGTGGCGGTGTGCACAGCCTGATCGCCTGATACCTGACCAGTCACGAGGTAACCGGTGCTGGCATTACGTACGCCCGGGTTGGCTGGGTAGGTGTTCAGCGGTGCGGTGCCAACGAAAGGCTGCTGGCTATCCTGCGTAGGTTGCGCATTGGCAATCCAGGCTTCGTAGCGGTCAGCATTGGCGCCGTAACCGATCAGCATCTTGTTGTCGATATCGGTAGTCGCTGGGTAGCCATCCGCGGCAATGGTGTACTTGGGGAATTTCGCATCCTGATAAGTACCCACCACTTCATTACGCATGCTGGCCACGGTGTTGGCCTTGCCTTGCAACTCGGCATTGGTCACCTTGGAAGCACCGAGGATGGAAGCGCCACCAGTTTCGTGGTCGGCCGTCACAATCACCAGTGTGTCCGGGTTGGCCGTCGCAAAATTCTTGGCAACCTGTACAGCACGGTCAAACTCGATGACTTCTTCAATCCAGCGATCGCTATCCATCAAGTGCGCCTGCTTGTCGATGGAAGCGCCTTCCACGGTCAGCACAAAGCCAGCCGGGTTCTTGGCGAGCACCTTGATGGCCTTGTCGGTCATCTCTTCCAGCATGGGCTGGTCAGGGAAGCCGTAGTCATTCACCACGGTGGAAACACCACGACGGCCGTTGATCTTGTCAAACGCCACGTTCATGTTGGAGTAGGCAAACAGGCCCAGCAGCTTGTCTGGCACGCCGGCGCTTTGCAGGGCAGATTTGTCGGAAACATAGGTGTAACCGGCAGTGCTGAAGTCGCTGATCAGGTCACGCGCTGGATCCTTGGCACCGACGGCGGCACCCCAGCCGCTGACGATGTCGCTGGTCAGCACGTAATCATTGGCAGCACGGCGTTGCGAACCATTGGCTGGTTGCGGGCTGACGCTATTGGAGGCATTAGGCAGGAACCACTTGCGGCCGCCACCCATCAGCACGGTCAGGCCGGTCAGCTTGCGGTCATCCAAGTATTGGTCGGCAATGCCGGTACCGTTGCCACGGTTGGAGGTGTGCACGGCGTTGGCAGCAGGCGTCGCATCAAACACATCGGCGGTGGTGACGATACCAAGCGATTTGCCCTGGGTGCGGTGCAGGTATTCCGACAGGTATTCCATGCGTGGATTGTCGAATGCGTCGC
This sequence comes from Methylovorus menthalis, assembly GCF_020523625.1. GTDB lineage: Bacteria > Pseudomonadota > Gammaproteobacteria > Burkholderiales > Methylophilaceae > Methylovorus > Methylovorus menthalis. The sequence continues at coordinate 1,366,572 of NZ_JAJAQH010000006.1, read as the reverse complement.
TGGTGTCATCTGGCCATACGCCTTCCTGACCGGAAGCCTGCTTGTTGCCATTCACATAGTTTGCCATACCAGGTGCGGAGTCAGTCACGATGGTGTCAAGCGATGAAGTCATGACCATGCCGGTATAGGGGAAAGTATCCATGGCGAGGCGGCCCTTGGCCTTGCCCTGGGCATAGCCCTTGGCCATGATGCGGGCGGCAGTGCGGTGCGCGGCACCCATGCCATCACCCAGCATGATGATGATGTTCTTGGCAGGGCGGCCCTGGCTGGTGATGCCAACGACTTCAAAGCTGCCAGTGGCGGTGACGGTCTGACCATCGCTCTGCGTGGCTTTGACTGTCAGGGTATGGATGCCAGGCACATTGCTGGAGTAAGCGCGTTTGGAAACAACCGCTGTATTGGCAGCCAGGCCAGCGTTCAGGCCCGTGGTTACAATGCCGGAAGTGCTGGCGGTAACAGGCACGGTAATGCCATCTACGGCAAACTGGAAGCCGGTAATCGTGGCACCAGCATCCGGACGGATGGTCGCTTGCAGGTCAAAGCGCTGACCTGGCAGAAAGCGCGCAATCATGGGCGCAGTCGGATCATTGACGCCAGTGGCGAAGCGTTCGCTAGGGGGTGTCAGGCGTGTGACGGTCGGCGCGGCAACGCTCACGCTGGCGACAACACCCAGCGTAGCGGCCACAACGGCACGTACGCAGTTAAGTGCAAAACGGGGTGACTTCATTTGAAAAAGCTCCTGATCGATAGATACAAAAGGTTGGTAACAGTAATAAAACAGTGAAACAAAGCGGGCACAGGTGACGCTAAAACAGTGCACCTAAAACGGTGACGCTAAAACATGAACTACTTGATCGTTGAGTGCAGGGATGCAGTGGTCTCCGGCCGCACCAGCTGGGCGCTCTGCGCAGCATCCAGCTGCAGGCGCACATAAGAGATCCGGCCATCGGCTTCATGCCACTCGCCCACGCTCAGCACGCCGCTGAGGTTGATCAGGCCAGGCACATAGCCATTGATCTGCTGGGCATCATGCAAATGCACAAACACCGACGTGGCTGGCATGTCGTCGGCAAAGCTCTCATCTTCATGGCCCATCAGCACTGGCAACGGCGAAAGGATGAAGACGCCTGGTGTGGCCTCATCCTGTTTGGCCATATAGCCCACCAGGCGTATCTGCTTGCCATTCAGGCTTAACAGTTTGGCCGATGGCTCCAGGCCGCGCGGGCCAACGGGCAGCGTGTAAATTTCACTGAACTTGAGCTCGGTCACGCCGGCAGGCAGGGCGGGCAGCGGGCCATTGACCTGCAAGGCAGAGCTCATGGGAGGCTGGGCATGCTCGTGTCCGGCTTCGTGGGCAGAGGCTGTCTGTACCAATTGTGGCAGGGCGAGTTGGGCAAATAGAAGGCTGGTGATGATGGTGCGGGAGTAGTGCATTGTTATCTTCCTCTTTGTCGGGACTGCAGCAAGTGCGTGTGCTATCAGCAAGTGCGTGCACTATAGGCAGCAAAAATTTCAGATTGATGAACGTTAAAAGATGTTAATGCGGCGAAATGATGAAACCCGCGCCGGGCATGCAAGTGTTGTTGTCACAAAAGTAGGGTGTGTCTTGGAAATGCAACATTACTGTAAAAAACAGCGCCTATGATCTGCCCTGTGAATACATCCTCTCTTGCTCCTTATCTCCCGCGTCCGGCCTCGATTCATGATTCTGGCAGGCAACGTGCCCGTTATTCCGGCTTTACCTTGCTGGAACTGCTGGTCGTCATGGTCATCATCGGTTTGCTGGCAGGCTATGTCGGCCCCAAGTACTTTGCACAGATCGGCAAATCCGAGGTCAAGGCCACCCGCGCCCAGCTGGATTCGCTGGAAAAAGCACTGGATCAATATCGCCTGGATACTGGTCATTACCCCTCTACCGAACAAGGCCTGACAGCGTTGACCGCGAAGCCGGACAACGACGCCCGCTGGGATGGGCCCTATCTCAAGAAGAACGTGCCTGACGATCCGTGGGGGCATCCTTATCAATACAAAGCGCCCGGCGAACACGGCGAATATGATCTTTATTCGCTGGGTAAGGACGGCCAGCCCGGCGGGACCAATGAGATGGCTGACATCGTCAGCTGGTAGGCATGCTTTACAAACTCAGCGTACTGCGCGACAAACAATACAGCTCATTGCGCCTGGAAGCGGCCAATGAAAAGGCAGCGGCACAGGCCGCCAAGTCGCAGGGGTATACCGTGTTTTCGGTGGCGACCGCGGCCCGTGGCTGGCAACTGCAATGGACGCGGACGGAGCGCTTTCCGCTGATGCTGTTCAGTCAGGAGCTGCTGGCCCTGCTGCAGGCGGGGCTAAACCTTATCGAAGCCATTGAGGCGCTTTCCGAAAAAGAGCAGCGCCCGCAGGTACGCGAAACACTAAAAGGGACCTTGCGACTGCTCAATGAAGGCCAGCCGCTCTCGCTGGCCATGGAAGCCCACCCTCGGGCATTCCCCCCTTTATATGTCGCGGCCCTGCGCGCCAGCGAAAAAACCGGCGGCATGTCGGAGGCGTTACGGCGCTATATCGACTACCAATCCCAGGTCGAAGAAGTCAAAAAAAAGGTCATCTCAGCCTCGATTTACCCGGCCATGCTGATCATCGTCGGCGGTCTGGTGGTGATGTTCCTGATGGGCTTTGTGGTGCCCAAGTTTGCGCATATTTATGAAGACATGAATGGCGACATGCCCTTGATGTCGCAAGTGTTGTTGGCACTGGGCGGCTTTATCGAAACCCATGGCATGCACTTGCTGCTGGCGGGCCTTGGCCTCACGGCTGCGCTGGGTTATCTGTTCAGCTTGCGCCGGGTGCGGGCAGCGATGATGCAATGGCTGTGGCGCCTGCCGACCATAGGCGAGCGCATGCGCATTTACCAGCTATCACGGTTTTACCGGTCGCTGGGCATGTTGCTGATTGCCGGTATCCCCATTCTTAACGCGCTGTCCATGGTATCTGGGCTGCTGGCCCCGGCCTTGCGCACGCGCATGCAACTGGCCAGCGAGCAGATACGCCAGGGCCAGTCCATCTCGACGGCCATGGAAACCAATGAACTATCGACGCCAGTGGCCTTGCGCATGCTGCGCGTTGGCGAGCGCAGCGGCATGATGGGGGAGATGATGGAGCGCATTGCCGCTTTTTATGACGAGGAAACCGCCCGCTGGGTTGACTGGTTTACCAAGCTGTTTGAGCCCTTGCTGATGCTGGTGATCGGCTTTGTCATCGGCTTTGTGGTGCTGATGTTGTACATGCCGATTTTTGATCTGGCAGGCAGTATCCAATGAGCCTGATCAACGCCCAGCACATCAGTAGCGCCCGGCAGCTGGCGGCCCAGTCCAGCCGCCGCCTGATTGAGGTGCTGCAAGACCAGAGCGCCATGCCGCATGAGGCGTTTGTGGCCGAGCTGTCGCGTGCCTTTCATTATCCGGTGCTGGATAACCGCGCCATGCACGAGCTCAGCACCGATTTTGAGGTCATGCCGTTTGCCCAGGCTTATCGCCGCGAGTGCATTCCTCTGCGCCGCGAGGATGGTCAGCTACTGATCGCGATAGCCGACCCGTTTGCGGCGGATGTGCAGGACTGGTTGCTGGAGGTAGTGCCAGAGCCATTTGAGCTGTATCTCGCGCATTATGCCGATGTCAGCGCCTTTCTCTCGCGCCACGAAGAAACGCTGAAAGCCATGGACAGGGTGCTCGGCAGCCAGTCATCCGCCGAAGCGGATGACATGCAGGGGAATGGGCCTGACAATGGGATAGAACAGCTTTCGCTCAGCCGCATTTCGGAAGACAGCAGCCCGGTCATCCGCATGGTGAATTCCACCCTGTATGACGCCATGAAGATAGGTGCCAGCGATATACACCTTGAAACCACGCTGACCGGGCTCGCGCTCAAATACCGCATTGATGGTGTGCTGGATGCAGTGGGCCAAATTCAGGGTGTGGACATGGCCGAACAGATCGTGTCGCGCATCAAGGTCATGGCCGAGCTGGATATTGCCGAGCGCCGCATCCCGCAGGATGGTCGCTTCAAGGTGCATATTCAGCAGCGCGAGGTGGATCTGCGCGTGTCCATCATGCCCAGCGTGTATGGCGAAGATGCGGTGCTGCGTATATTGGATCGGAAATCACTCACCGAGCAGTCGCGCGGACTCACGCTGGAAAATGTCGGCCTCGATGCCCTGACGCGCCAGCAGTTTCGTGCCCTGGCCCGCGAGCCTTACGGCATGGTGCTGGTCACCGGCCCCACTGGCAGCGGCAAGACCACCACGCTGTATGCGGCGATTTCGGAAGTGAATACCGGCCGCGACAAGATCATCACCATCGAAGACCCGGTGGAGTACAACTTGCCCGGCGTGCTGCAGATACCTGTCAATGAAAAAAAGGGCCTTACCTTTGCCCGTGGCTTGCGCTCCATCCTGCGGCATGACCCGGACAAGATCATGGTGGGCGAAATCCGTGATTCGGAAACCGCGCAGATTGCCGTGCAGTCGGCCTTGACCGGCCATCTGGTATTCACCACCGTGCACGCCAATAACGTGTTTGATGTCATCGGCCGCTTTATCAATATGGACGTCGATACCTACAGTTTTGTCTCCGCGCTCAATGGCATTCTGGCGCAGCGGCTGGTGCGCCTGAATTGCACGCATTGCCTGGTCGATGACCAGCCGGATGCCGAGTTGCTGCAGGCCTCCATGATCAGCCAGACCGAGGCTGCCAGCATGCAGTTTCGCAAGGGCCAGGGCTGCGGCCATTGCCGTGGCAGCGGTTACAAGGGCCGTATGGCAGTGGCGGAACTGTTGATCCTGGATGATGAAATCCGCGAGATGATTGTCTCGCGCCAGCCTATACGCCAGCTCAAGGATACCGCCCGCCGCAAGGGCTTGCGCCTGCTGCGTCAGGCCGCCGTTGAAGCCGTGGCCGAGGGCAAAACCACTCTGGAAGAAATCAATCGTGTTACCTTCGTCACGGCCTAGTTACAGCCTGAGCCTGTTGCCAGGCAGCGTTACGCTCTGCCAGCCGCATTCTGCATGGAGCTTGGCCAGCTGGAAGCAGCGGTTTGCGCGCACCACATCCACTCTCGTTAGCCCGGCTCAGTGCCTGGCGATGCGCGAGCTGGAGGAAGGGGACATGGCGGAGGGCGCCGAGCGTGCCCATGGATATCCCTGGCAGGCGGCCATGCAAGCGAGCCAGCCTTTGCTGGCCGAGCTGCCCGCCGGGAGCAAGCTCACGGTGGTGGTCAGCAATCAATGGCTACGATACAAGCTGTTGCCTGCCATGCCGCCCATGCAATCGCAGGCGGCAAGTCTGGCGATTGCCCGTGAAATGTTCATGGAAACCTATGGCGATGCCGCCAGCCAATGGCGCATCCAGCTTGCCCCATTGCCACAGGGAGATAGCCAGTTTGCCTGCGCCATGGATGAGGCCTTGCTGGAGGCGATTGGCTCCATGGCGGAGCAGTCCGGTTGCCGTCTGGTATCGGTGCAGCCTGCCATGATGCACGCCTATAACCTGATCTACCGTCAGCAGCGCGGCTTGAGCTGCCTGGTGCAGGTGGAGCCCGGCCGCATTCACCTGGCCATGCTGCGCGATGGTCACTGGCTGGGGCTTAGTGCCTGTGCCAGTCAGGCGCAGGATTGGCCGCGCCATCTCGTGGCATTGCTGCAGCGCGAAACCTTGCGATTGGGCGATGCGCCCCAGCTGCCCGGCAGCCTGTTCCTGCATGCAGCCTCGTCCATTTCCTTATCCACTGCATGGCCCGCGTTGCAAGGCACACTGGCCGAGATGGGCTGGCAGGCGTCGCCTATCTTCACCCATGCACCAGCGCCCTCTGCGGCAACATCCTTTGCCACACCGGCGTGGGGGCGCTGAACCATGCCTATGCTCCGGGTCGATTTTGTTGCCGCCAACCAGCCCAGCTTGCCAGGCCGGCTGCTATTGGCGGGCGCCATAGGGCTGGCGATGGTGGCGTGGCAGTGGCAGTCCGCCATGCAAGCGCAGACGCAAGCTGTGCAAGCGCAACTGCAGCAGGCCAGAAAACAGGTCGGGCTCGATCAGCCGCGGCACGCACGTGTGCCTGCAAGCCCGGCGACGCAGGAGGCCATGCAACATGCACGTAGCACGGCTGCGTTTTTGCAGATTCCATGGAGCTCGCTATTCGCTGGGCTGGAAGCCGCTACCGGCCCCGGGCTTGCTTTGTTGAGCATAGAGCCGGATGCGCGCAAACGGCAGCTCAAGCTCACCGCGGAAGCCAGCAGTCGCGATGCGGTGTTTGATTACATGCAACGTCTGGAAGCCACGCCCCAGTTCAGCGAGGTAGTGCTGCTCAAACACGAAAAACAGCAGGATGCCCCTGAGCAGCCCTGGCGCGTGGTACTCACCGCCACCTGGCAAGAGCCTTTGCCGGAGTCGGCCCCATGATGCGCCTGCTGCGAGTGCTGGAAATGGCACGCTACTGGCTGGGCATGGCTGGTCAATCCGGTGTCTTGCTGATGCTGGCGATAGCGCTGTTCAGCCTGGCGATCATTCTGCCTGCGCAACACGACCTGCACGCCCAGCGCGATCAATTGGCATGGCTGCAAGCGCAGCCCAACGCGGCGGCCAAGCCAGAGCCAGTCTTGCCTGAGACCCAGCAGTTGCAAGAGTTTTATGCGCAGTTTCCACCACGGGCCGCTTTATCCGAATTGTTGCGGGCACTGCACCAATTGGCGCAGGAGTGCGGAGTTGAGCTGGTGCTGGGCGAATACAAGCTGTCGCATGAGCGCAATGCCTCGGCCTTGCAGCGCTACGAGATCATCTTGCCGGTCAAGGCACACTATGGGGAGTTGCGCCGTTTTCTTGATCAGGCCGCCTTGCGTTTTCCCACGCTGGGCTTGAGCGAGATCAGCATCAAGCGTGATGCCGTGAATGAAGGCGAGGCCGAGGTCAGGCTGATGTATGTATGGCTGCTGAAGGGGGAGGGCGCATGAACGTGATGCAGCCGCGCAGACTGTTGCTTGCTGGCGCCTTGCTGCTGACGCTGGCGGCGATGTATCTGGTGGACACGCCTGATAGCGATGAAGACCTGACCATGCCACGCGCTACTCCACGCAAGCCCAGCCTGCGTTTGCCTTCTGACCGGCCGGATACCACCCAGCTTGCGCCAACTGGTGAACAAGCCTTGCCGGACCTCGCGCGCAGTCGCGCCCGGCAAATAGCGGTTGCCCGCCAGGGTGATGCCCAGGGGCATACGCATGCTGGCGTCGATTTATGGCAAGCCAAGCTTGAGCCTGTGGCCCAGCCATCGAGCATTGCCAGCCATGCCGAGTCAGCCGAAGCCGCGCTGCCGGTGGTGCCGCCCTTGCCTTATCAGTACATGGGGCAAATGGATGATGCACCCGGCGGCAATCTGGTATTTCTGACCTCGCGCAACCGGGTATTCAGCGTCAGCCCCGGACAGATCGTGGAGCAAGTCTGGCGCCTGGACAAGCTGGATGCGCAGGCCCTTTACCTGACCTACCTGCCGCTCAATACCACCGTGGTGCTGAGCAAGACTGCAAAACAAGTCGTGGCGGCGCATAGCGTCGGCACGGAAGATCAACCGACTGACCGTTAGCCATACTGGCCCATACCCATGAAACCTGGTTCAAGATGAAGTCCATTCCCCTCACCACATTGTGCAGCCTGCTATTGCTCAGCGAGCTGAGTGCCTGCGCTTTTGCGCCATGGCCCAAGTCCGATGTCAAAGGCGATACCCCTGAGGCGCGGGTAAGCAGCGCACAAGAAAATCTGCATGCCAAACCGGAGTCCGCCATCCCGCGCAAGGATCTTTTTATCACGCAGGAGCAGGCGGTGAAGGAGTTGCTGGCCGAGGCTGAAAAGCAGCGCACCGCCGGGCATTTTATCGAGGCCAATGCGCTGTATGACCGCGTGATCACGCTCGCCCCCAACAATGTGCGTGCCATCGCTGGCAAGGCCAGCATCACCCGCGAGTATGCCCACAGCAAACGGCTGGATCAGGCCAGGGCCATGCTGGATAACCACAATAGCGAGGCGGCGTGGTCCATTCTCCGCACGATTCTGATGGAAAACCCTGATAACAAGGAGGCGCTGCAACTGCAAGCGAGCATACGCGCCAGCCGCGATGTGGCGCAGTCTGAGCCACCGCGGCTCAAGCCGCCATTTCAGAAACCGGTGAGCCTGGAGTTTCGCGATGCCAATATCAAGATGGTGTTTGAGGCGCTGTCGCGCGCGACGGGGATCAATTTCATTCTGGATAAGGATATCCGCGCCGATGCCAAGGCCACGGTCTACATCCGCAAGGCCTCGATTGAAGATGCCATCGAGATGGTGCTGGCCACCAATGGCTTGCAGAAAAAAGCGCTGACCGAGACGAGCGCGCTGATTTTCCCCAACACGCCGCAGAAGGTAAAAGACTACAAAGAGCTGATGATACGCAGCTTTTACTTGACCAATGCTTCGGCCAAGCAGGTGGCGTCTACCCTGAAAACCGTGCTCAAGACCAAGGATGTGGTGGTGGACGAGCGGCTCAATATGATCGTCATGCGCGATACGCCGGAGGTGATTCATATCGCCGAGAAACTGGTGGCGGCGAATGACCTGGCGGACCCCGAAGTCATGCTGGAGATCGAGGTGCTGGAAATCAGCCGCAGCCGCCTGCAGGAGCTGGGCATTGCCTACCCCAACCAGATTTCGGTCAATAGCCGCATTCCAGTGACGACTTCCACCGCAGGCTCGGGCATTGCGGTCAGCTCGACGGTAGCGACGGATGCGCCGCTGACGCTGGAGGGCTTGCTCAATCTCAATTCCAGCCGCTTTGATGTCTCGCCTAATCCCTCAGTCAACTTCCGCAAAACCACGGGCGACGTCAATCTCATCTCCAACCCGCGCATACGGGTGCGCAACAATGAAAAAGCCAAGATACTGGTGGGCGACAAGGTGCCGATTATCACCACCACCTCGACCGCCAATGTCGGTATTTCGGAAAACGTGACCTATATCGATGTCGGCCTCAAGCTGGATGTGGAGCCGCGCATCACGCTGGATGATTTCGTCAATATCAAGATCGGCCTGGAGGTGAGCTCGCTGGGCGACCGCACTACCACCCGTAATGGCGCCACGGTGTATACCATAGGCACGCGCAATGCCAGCACGCTGTTGCGGCTGAAGGATGGCGAGATGCAGATACTGGCCGGGCTGATCCTGGATGACGAGCGCAAGAATGCGAGCAAGTTGCCTGCGCTGGGCGATATTCCCATCCTCGGGCGGCTGTTTTCCAACCAGGAGGATCGCAAGAACAAGACCGAGATCGTGCTGGCGATTACGCCACGCATCCTGGGCAATATCAGTCGGCCGGATGCCGAAATATCCGAATACTGGTCGGGCACCGAAAGCGGTATTTCCGATAAACCGCAGATCGCCGCGCCAACGGCTAACAGCAGCCCAACCGTCAGTGCCGCCACCGTGGAATCTGCTGTCGAAGCTCCCTCTGCTGCGGATGCCAATGGTGTATCGGCGGAAGATGCTGTCATTACGCCGCCCGCCGCCAACACCAACCCGCCAGCACCAGCCGCCACATCCCCAGTGCCTGCACCGCCACCTGCGGTAGAAGGCGTGGATCTGTCGCGATGAAATCCCGTGCCGGGTTTACGCTGATCGAGATGGTGGTCACGGTGGTCATCGTGTCCATCCTCGCGGCGGCGGCCATGCCGGTGATGCAGCTGACGCTCAAGCGTAACAAGGAGGCCGAGTTGCGTACCTGTCTGCGCCAGATGCGCGAGGCTCTTGATGCCTACAAGCAAGCCTATGACGAGGGCAAGATCAAGCGTGGGCTCGATCAGTCCGGCTATCCGCCCAGCCTGGACGTGCTGGAGCGCGGCGTGCAGGATCAGACCCGGCCAGACAAGAAAATTATCCGCTTCATCCGCAAGATTCCACGCGATCCACTCAATCATGATCTGACCCTGGCCCCGGCCGACACTTGGGGCAAGCGCAGCTACCAGAGCGAGGCCGATGCGCCCAGCGAAGGCGTGGATGTCTACGATGTGTATTCCAAAAGCCCGGAGCAGGCCATCAATGGAAGCTGGTACCGTGACTGGTAAACGCCTTGGTAGCGGCAAGCCTGGCAAGGGCTTTACCCTGATCGAGCTCATGGTGGTGATGACCATCGTGGCCTTGCTGATTGCGGTGGCGGTGCCACGTTATTTCCATAGTGTGGACAAGGCCCGGGAATCGACGCTGAAGCATGATCTCAACGTGATGCGCGAAGCCATCGACAAGTTTTACGGGGATCATGAGCGCTATCCCCGTTCGCTGGAGGAACTGGTCAGCCTGCATTACATTCGCGCCGTGCCACCAGACCCGATCACTGGTTCTCGCGAGACCTGGGTGCTTATTGCGCCCGAGCTAAATGTGAATGGCGTGGAGGCGAACAGTGGCAGCGCCGTGTATGACATCAGGAGTGGCGCGCCGGGCACCGCGCGCGACGGAACGGCCTATGCGGATTGGTAGGCGGGACGGGATGCCTTGTCAGCGCGGATTCAGTTATATCGGCTTGCTGCTGATGATCGCGATTGCGGGTGTGGGGCTGGCCGCAGTTGGCATGCGCTGGCATCAGCAGTTGCGCGCGGAAAAGGAAAAACAGCTGCTGTTTGTGGGACATCAGTACCGCGCGGCGATTGCCAGCTACCAGGCGGCCAATCCGAATGGCCCGCCAGTCTATCCGGCCAGCCTGGAAGACCTTTTGCGGGATAAACGTTACCCCAACATCAAGCGTCACTTGCGCAAGCTGTACGATGATCCCATCACGGGCAGCGCCGAGTGGGGGCTGATCCGGCAGCAGGGCCGCATTATCGGCATATACAGCCTGTCGCGCGATAAACCTGTCAAGCAGGGCGGGTTTGCGCCGGATGACAGAGGGTTCAAAGGCGCCAGCAGCTATCGCAAATGGGTGTTCGGTCAGGAACTGCTGGAACCGGAGACGCCGCAAATCGGATTTTCCAAGCCGTGATCCCGCGATCATGGCGCGGGTGAATGTCTCCTGGCAGCGCAGTGTGGGATGTTCAATTGCCTAGGCTATATTGCAACTGGCGATATTTGCGCAATACCCTGGGAACATAACGCTGGGTTTCGGCATAAGGCGGCACGCGGTAGCCATGGCGGATGACCGCTTGCGGCCCCGCATTGTAGGCGGCCAGCATCAGGGAGGTATCGCCATGAAATTGCTGCTTCAGCCATTGCAGGTATTGCGCGGCCGCCAGCACATTCTGCGTCGGGTCCAGACTGTCGGTGACGCCGTAACGTCTGGCGGTCGCAGGCATCAGCTGCATCAAGCCTCTGGCGCCTTTGGGCGATATCGCCAGGCGGTTGCCGTTTGATTCCACATGCATGACTGCATGCAGCAGGGCAGGCTCCAGCGAGGTAAGCCTTGCGGCATGACTGACGCTTGCGGCAAAGGGCAGGGCGGGCGTGGGAGAGCTTGCTGCATGGCTTGCAGAGGCCTTTATCTGATTTGTCGTTGCCTCGGCGACCAGTACCACATAAGTATTAGCGGGGTCTGCCGCTTGCTCTTCCAGATTGGTAAGGCGGATTTCCTGAGTGTCATTTTTCTGCATGTAGATATCGGCCTGGGCAAAGCAGGGCATCAACAACAGAAGCAGATACATGCAAATAGCGTAGTGGGGCATGGCGCCAGCATACGAACCCAGCATGAAGGATTGATGACATGCATGGCGGCAACCATGGGGATCATGACCAAACGCGGCAGCGGGCTGACCTCAGCCGATGTATGCCCCGGGCGACAATTCTTGTCACCGTCGATTGTTAGGCGTGTTTTTCGCCCCTATGATGAATCAGCTTTCTCACAAAAGCGGCGGCCGGCAGACTGTTTGTTGCTGGCCGCAATCTCGTTTGCTCCCCATATCACTACTACCGCTGGCGTGTACTTGGCTTGTAAGGCCGGAGTGCAACTGGCAATATGGCACACTTTGGTTTTAAGGTATTGGTGGGGTTTATGAATAATCTGAATTACCGATGTTTGGCAGCCGTTTCTGTGGTCATGATGCTGAGCGCGTGCAGCAGCGTGAAGGTCTGGCCATTTGGCGCCGATGAAGTTGTCACGGTGCCCGGTGCGCCCGCCAACTCAACCGCCTATTTCTGCGAAAAGAACAAGAAATTCTTTGTGCGCATGCTGGATAACGGCGCCACTGCCTGGGTGATATTGCCTGAGCGCGAATTTGCCCTGGCAAAATCTGGCAGCACGTTCAGCAACGGTGTCTCGACCCTGACCATACAAGGGCAAGAGGCAACCTTGATTGTGACACCGGAAAATACCTATAGCGCTTGTAGCGTACCGGCGCCCATCAAAAAATAAAGCGGGATTGCCAGGCATAAAAAAAGAGCCATCGTCGATGGCTCTTTTGCATTTCAGGCCTGCCCGTTATGGCTTGCAGGCAAACTGCATGATGCGTTTCTGCTCGATCAGGCTTTCTTCCCTGCTGCCAACGTCAAAGCCGTTCGGGCAATAAGCCTTGGCTTTTTCATTGCATTTGTCCCAGGACGAGAAGCCGTTACAGTTCACGCTGATCCATTCGCGGCTGGGTTTTGAGTTCGGTGTGCTGCATGCCGAGAGCGATGCCAGCATGGCGATCAATAGCAATTTTTTCATGAGTGGTGAGTCCTTTTAGCTTGAGTGAGCAAATCTGTTACCGTGCGCTGAGTTGGCGCAAGTCATCGATAATTTCCTGTGAGTGGCGCGAAGTATCCACGCTTTGGTAGACCTTGGCAATCTGGCCCTCAGGGTTAATCAAAAAGGTATAGCGCTTGGCGATTTTGATGATGCCCAGATTGGTCAGGGCGCCATAACTCGCAGCCACTTTGCCATCGGTATCCGACAGCAGCGGAAACGGCAGGTTGTACTTTTTGGCAAATTTAGCGTGCGACTCGGTGTCATCCACGCTAATGCCTACAATCTTCGCCCCCAGTTTTTCCAGCTGCACCATGTCATCGCGAAAGCTACACGCCTCCTTGGTGCAGCCAGGTGTGTCATCTTTGGGGTAGAAGTACAGCACCAGCCAGCTCCCCTGATAATCCTGCAAGCGATGCGCATCGCCCTTGATACCCGTGAGCGAAAAAGGCGGCGCGGCCTGACCCACCTGCGGCAAAGGGCTCGCCATGGCAAACGAGCGATAAAGCAGAAAGCCGAGAAACACAAAAGCAGAGGCAAGAAGGATTTTCATTGATAAAGCCCGCGGAACAAAGATATTCATCATAACAAGCCTGGCCGGGATTTTGTATTTGCAAATTTCCTGCAGCGTTTTTTATGCGAAAATAACGGCCTTGCCCTCGTAGCTCAGTGGATAGAGCATTCGCCTCCTAAGCGAAGGGTCACAGGTTCAACTCCTGTCGAGGGCACCATCTGATCATCCCCTGGCATCCATTTATGGTCCAGTAACCCTAGTAAAATAATAAGTTACTGGGATTGCTGTTCCATGTTGTCTATTGTCATCCAACCAACGCATCGCGGCGAATGCTGAGGAAGATGCTCCAATGGATCATCCTCTTCCCATCATTTCATTAAATTTGGGTGCGGTTCTTTGAAATGCCACTGTGTCTTTAAATGTGTTCAAGAAATATGTTCAAATGAAACATGATCTGGCAAAGGGATAGAACATCTGGATGTTGCAAATATGACCGATAAAGGACTAATCACCAGGTGCTCGTGGGCTGAAGACGACCCGCTGATGCAAACCTATCACGACACCGAGTGGGCTATTCCGATCCGAGACTCACGCCTGTTGTGGGAAACACTGATGCTTGAGGGGTTCCAGGCAGGCTTGGCCTGGATCATTGTGCTCCGCAAGCGTGAGTCATTCCGCAAGGCATTTGATAACTTTGATCCGGCGAAGGTCGCGAGCTACGGTGAAAGTGATATTTTGCGGTTGATGGCAGACGCCGGAATTATCCGTGCCAGGGCCAAGATTGAGGCGACGATTCGGGGCGCGCAGATTTACTGCGAAATGGAAAGCCGTGGTGAAAGCTTCAGTGAGTTTTGCTGGTCGTTCACTGACGGCAACGTTATCGAGGGTGATGGACAAAGCTGGATCGCGAGTTCACCCCTCTCCGAGCACATCTCAAAAGAATTGAAGAAAAAAGGGTTCAAGTTCGTGGGCCCAACGATTGTGTATGCCTGGATGCAAGCAGTGGGGATCGTCAACGATCATGCGGCGACGTGCTTTTGCCGGAGCAAGGGTAACCATAACGGCCTGCGTTAAAGCTCGCCTCTGTCTTGAAGCTGATATCTTCAGTCTGGCTCTGGTCGATATCTGGAATGCATACTCCTAATCTGCTTATTCATTAATTAAGAAAAAGTTATGACGCCTGTACTGGGAACCATCATTATTTATGCCCGAGATATGATGGCAGCGCAGCCTTCTACAGTAAATATTTCGGCTTCCATTCGAATGGGGAGGTGTTGATGGTTTAATCGAACTTATCAATCCTAGTGGGGGTGCTAGCATATTAGTTCATCAAGCTGCCAAGTCGGTTAAGCTGGGGCAGGCCGCGATTAAGCTGTCTTTTGACGTGGAAGACACAAACAATTTTATTTTAAATGCGCGAGTAAACGGGTTGGAGTTTGGGCCTGTGCATCAAGCTAATGGGTATAGCTTTGCCAATGTTAAAGATCCAGATGGTAATTAGATCAGCATGTCAAGCCGTAAATTTCGGAATACAGCTTAGGGAGTAAACCTATAAAGGGTGGGCGGGAGCGGTAAATATCAAGCCTGAGAAATTACTTTGTAGTCCATGCGGCCTATATTGATAACTGAAGGATTCCTGTCTAATGCATCCCATATCTTATGGGATGTGAAGAAATGGTCATACAAAAAAATAATATAGAACATCTACCATGGCTTGATGGATTAAGAGGAATTGCAGCATTATGGGTTTTGCTTTCCCATGTGCAGATTTTATCTGGCTTTAGGACAATACCCGTTTTGTCATGGGGAAGCCTGGCGGTGGATTTGTTTATGATGTTGTCAGGTTTTTTAATGACACATCACTACATTTTACGAAAAAACAAAGAGCCATGGGAGCGCCTTTCTACAGCCGGTAAATTCTGGCTTCGCCGATTCTTCCGAATAGCCCCCCTTTATTATGTTCTCTTGGTGATTGCTCTTTTTATGGGGGATTATTTAGGAGAAAGTCGTCATTCCATAGCTGCTGTTTGGCCAAACACAGCAACTGATCCTGAGCGATACTTTGATCAGAGCATTCAAAATATTATTGCTCACTTCACATTTTATTTTGGATTCTCTCCTACTTATTCTTTCCGTAGTCCACTACCAGATTGGTCCATCGGCTTGGAAATGCAATTCTATTTAGTGTTCCCTTTATTAATGTTTTTGATGTACAAGTTTGGTCCGGTTAAAATTACATTTGCAACATTATTGGGGTGTTTGTTTCTACAAAATGTATTCCCAGGATTTTTTCATCAGTTTCAAATGCCATCGTTCTTACTTCTTAAGCTTTATGTATTTAGTATTGGGATTTGGATTGCGCTCGCGAGAGATGATGGGGAAATGAAGAGAGGGTTTGCTGTGGCATTGGGTATTGCAATTGCATACTTTGTCATGGATCGCTCTGGGTTGGCATTTGGTCGCATCGTAATTGTAGTTCTTATGTTTTACTTGATGGATAATGGAACAATGCCGGCATCCAAATATTTAACTAAAGTAGTTGAATGGGCAAGGGTTACACTCTCATCCAGGATCAGCGTATTTTTAGGCGAAACGTCATATGCCTCTTATTTAGTTCATTTGCTATTTGTGATACCAATAGCTGGTTGGCTTTCTACACAGACATTTTATGTTGAGTTGCCAGGAAGTGTGCGTTTTGGATTGTGTCTAGCTTTAACAATACCATTTATATATTTTACCTCTTGGGTTCTGTTTAATAAGGTGGAAAAGAGAGGTATTGACATTGGGAAGTTAGCAATTAAAGCTTTTGAAAAGAAAAAATTCTCAAATGCCAATACATTTAAATAAGTGGGCGTGATCCGAAAATATTTGAATTTTTTGTATAAAAATATGTATAAGAAATAATGATATTTTTATAGTGTGTTTCCAATAAAGGCTTGCGTTGATGTTTCAATGCCTGTCGAGGGTATGACTTATCGGGTTTCGTTATCATTAAGACTCGTTCTGGGAAAGAGATAGAAACACCATTTCTTTTTGGCGTGCCTTCGGCATCCTGCTCCATCTCAATTTCAGGTGACCCCATGTGCAATCTACACATTACCGAAATCAAAGCCTTCGTCCCTTCCAAAGACTTTACCTTGTCGAAGCAGTTTTATACCGATATGGGGTTCACCATGGCTTCCGAAGGTGGCGGCGTTGCCTATTTTCATTTTGGAGGGGTGAGTTTTCTGCTGCAGGATTATTGTGCGGAAGGGTTTGCTGAAAATTTCATGATGCATATTCTGGTGGATGATGTGGAGGCCTGGTGGCGCCATATTGAGGATAGCGGTGTCGTGAAAAAATATGCAGTTAAAATTTGGCCGATGGAGACGCAGTCGTGGGGAATGCGGGATTTTTGCCTGACAGACCCCTCTGGCGTTCTCTGGCGTATTGGGCAGAATGTGGATTGATGTTTGCCGCCAGATTTTCTCACTGACAAACTACAAAATTGATTCCATATTTCAGCTACATTCCCCCGCTTGACTCTGGCTTGATGTTTCATGAGCACTAAAACTACGCCTGCATACCCAACAACTCCCGCTCCTCAGCCAGTCTCCCTGGCGCAGGCCTTCTGGTATTGGCTCAAGTTGGGTTTTATCAGTTTTGGCGGGCCCGCGGGGCAGATTGCCATCATGCATCACGATCTGGTGGAGAAAAAGCGATGGATTTCTGATCAGCGTTTTTTGCATGCATTGAATTACTGCATGGTGTTGCCTGGCCCGGAGGCACAACAGTTGGTGACGTATATCGGCTGGTTGATGCATCGCAGCTGGGGCGGCATTGTCGCTGGCGGTTTGTTTGTGCTGCCATCGTTTTTCATACTGACTGGCCTAGCCTGGATCTACATGGCGTATGGATCTATTCCCGTGGTGGCAGGGGTGCTCTACGGTATCAAGCCTGCAGTGGTGGCGATTGTGATGTTTGCGGCGTATCGCATAGGGCTGCGCACCCTTAAAAATCGGGTGCTATGGAGCATTGCCGTACTGGCGTTTCTGGCGATATTTGTGTTCAAGCTGGCCTTCCCTTTGATTATTATTTCAGCCGGTTTGATCGGCTATCTGGGCGGAAAATACTTTCCCGTTTATTTCAAGGTGGGTGGTGGCCATGGCGCTGGCGGCGAAAGTTTGGGTCCCGCATTGATTGATGACCATACGCCTACGCCTGCACATGCGATATTCAGCTGGGCCAGATTATGGAAGGTGGCGCTGACAGGGGTGGCGATCTGGCTCTTGGCCATGGGCGGGCTCATTGCTGCGTATGGCTGGTATGGGGCATACACGCAGATGGGCTGGTTCTTTACCAAGGCGGCCTTGCTGACCTTTGGTGGGGCGTATGCGGCCTTGCCTTATGTGTATCAGGGGGCAGTGGAGCATTATCACTGGCTCACGGCCCCGCAGATGATGGATGGCTTGGCATTGGGCGAGACAACGCCAGGGCCGCTCATCATGGTGGTGACCTTTGTCGGCTTTGTGGGGGGATGGGTTAGCGAGGTGTTCGGGGCTGGCGCCACCGTGGCTTCTGCCTTTGTGGCGGCGGGCATTGTGACCTTCTTTACTTTTTTGCCCAGCTTTGTGTTCATCCTGCTGGGTGGGCCGTTTATCGAGACCACCCATGGCAAGCTGAAATTTACTGCGCCGCTCTCTGCGATTACGGCGGCGGTGGTCGGAGTGATTGTCAATCTGGCTGTGTTTTTTGCGTATCATGTGATGTGGCCACAAGGGCTGGAGGCGGCGGTGGATTGGGTTGCAGTGATGCTGGCGCTGGCAGCTGTTATCGCCATTTTTCGGTTCAAGGTAGGCGTCATACCGGTCATTCTGGTATCGGGCCTGTTTGGCATGTGCCTCAAGCTCACCTTGTCCTGATGCTTTTGCTGGCGCTTTCCGCGGGGCTTTTGTAGCCAATAGTCGCAACCTATATCTTCCGGTGCAGTCGTAACCAGACAAGCCGCAGTCTCCCAGCATGTCCATAGCAGTTACTTAAGGTATTCCCACATGAAGCGTTTTTTGATGGTCCTCGGCGTATGCTTTTGCATCAGCCTGTTTGTTACCAGCGTACACGCAGAGCCTCGCCCCAAGGTCATGGCGCTGGATTTTCAGTTGAATGATATGACGGATATCCCGAATGCCCCGGAAGAGCTCGAGCGGATTGCGCTTTTATCGTCGGCGTTTCATCAGAAGCTTGCCGAGAAAGATATTGAGCTTATCGCGCCGAATGAGGCGATCAAGGCGGCCATGGCAAGCCAGTCGGCCACCTATCTTTACAGTAATGTTGAGAACGCAGCGCAGCTGGCGGAGGGGAGCGGGGCGGACTATCTGCTGATAGGGGTTGCCTTGAAGCCTACGTATCTCTTTGTTTACCCGCGCTTGCTGCTGGTGGATATCAAAACCCGTAAAGTTCTCATGTCCAAATCCTCGCAACTGGAAAGTTCCTGGACGGATCGCAATACCACTATTCGCACGGCGGCGAATCTCGCTCAAGTCGTCAAAGATCGTCTCTTGAAACTGGATGGTACGAAGTAGGCTGCACCGCGCCTTCGGGCGTGCCCAAGAGTATCTCTAACCGAGCTGTATTGTACTGAAGTACAGGTGTACCACGGTACAATGGTTGCTGCATCGCTCGTTCCCTAGAATGGCTTCCAACAATCATTCAACAACACGGGGAACGAAAATCATGAATAAATTCAAAATCGGCGTCATGGTGGCTCTGGCGGTATTCAGCCTGAACGCATCTGCTACCAGCTTCAAGTATGGCAAGGGCGATAACCATGACCGCGATGGCAAGTACAGCACTTCGCACGATGGTTGCGCTGTTTGTGATCCTGACAACAGCATTTTTGGTTCTGATTTCAAGGATGGCAAAACCACGCAAACCTTCAAGGACTTCATTCCTGAAACCGACGCGACATTCACAGCGGTTGGCGGCAAGTTCGAGAAGAAAACACAAGACGGCTACACAGGTGTAGGTATCTCTGGCAAGACGGGTGGCGAAATCGATATCGGCGAGCGTATCGATGTATCGTTCACCAAGAACATCATCATCACCAACATTACTCTGGGTCTGCTGTTTGATGGTCCTGAGTACGGCGATGTGAATGAAACCGCGAAGATCACCGCCACCTTCATGGACGGTACTAAAGCTGATTACTTCCTGACCGCCACCGGCCTCAAGACAGCCGTCTGGTCTGGCACTAGCGG
This sequence comes from Methylovorus menthalis, assembly GCF_020523625.1. Taxonomy (GTDB): domain Bacteria; phylum Pseudomonadota; class Gammaproteobacteria; order Burkholderiales; family Methylophilaceae; genus Methylovorus; species Methylovorus menthalis. Next base: position 1,347,114 of record NZ_JAJAQH010000006.1, on the reverse strand, counting down.
CACCGTCAGCAACATCAGCGAAGCCAGCTACGGCGAAGGCGCACTGTGGGCGATTGCCAATCCATTCGGCAACAAGCAAGTGAGCGGCCTGTCTTTCACTGCAGTGACGGGTCTGTGTGGTAGCGGCAAATGCAACAACCAGTCTGACTACGTTCTGCATTGCATCTCGGCAGTACCAGAGCCAGAAACCTACGCCATGATGATGGCAGGTATTGCAGCAGTAGGCTTCAGTGCTCGTCGCAAGGCTAAAAAGCAAGCTTAATCAGGCTGAATGCCATATATAAAAAAGGCTCCCAAGTGGAGCCTTTTTTTATTCAAACGAATCCATGCAAAAAATCATGCCAACGTGGCGTGATTAATAGCTGCTGCCAGTATTTTCTTTTTGCATGTCGCGCGACTTGTTGGCTTTGCTTTCCGTTTCAGATTTCTTTTTCAGCTTCTGGATATCATTTTCGCTGCCTGTAGTGGCTCCATCAGGCGAGTGCTGCTTGGAGTTTTGCTGGGAATTGTGCGGCTTTTCCATTTGCTCCGGTGGTGTGGTGGTGGAATTGCCTTGAGTGGATTCTGCGAAAGATATCGTGCTGGTAAATACCAGCATCAGGCTACACAACGTGCTCACTATAAATTTCATGACGATCTCCTTGGTTGTTTGTAATTATTGCTTGGTGCATCTTCACGTTACGTTACCGACCCTAGTATCAGCATCCGCTAATGGCTTAATTCCATGTAGGAATTATTGTCGGGGCGCTTTTGTGTCAGTGCTTTCTGACAACACAATCAGGGCTTGACCGATTATTCAGCCAGGGGTGCATAAGTAATAATCTATGCAACCAGTCCAGATAATGGCTCGCGCCATGTGTCGGCTGATTCATCCACATTTACTAGGGGTTAGCATGTCAAAGTCCGGGATTGCGCGCGAGGATGTCATTGATTTTGTAATGAGTTGCGAAAATGTCTTTCGACTGGGTATTTACGAGAAAAAGCGCCTCGATGAACTGGATGTGTTTGCTGTACAAAGAAAGATGGCACACTACCTGCGCTTGGCGACTGATCCACGGTTGTTGAGGATTTACCCCGAAGCGGCAACCAAACAAAAATGCATATTGATCGATCTGGACGTGGCGCCTTGCGCCTATGTGATGGAAGTGCTGGGCCAATGGAGTTCGCGGGCGGTGGCTTCCAAGGTTGCGGTTGAGGTAACCGTGGCGGGCGCGCTGGTGTTGAGTACCCGATCGCAAATGGCAGCGCCATCCAGGCAACGCGTACATGCTAAGGTTTCAGCTGCATCGTTATAAGCCTGACAGGCTATTCTAAAGAAGATACCGATAATTCTGACCGCGGGGCGCATTCGCTGCCGGTCTGCAGAAACAAAAATTTTTAAAAAGGTAAAGCTGGATGATAACTTTTTCGACAGATCGTTATAGTGATATCAGCATGTTTAACGAGGTTGCCCAACAACTCTTGGGTGTCATAGGCCACAGCGGCACGGTCCCCGGTGCCATATTGGCTGGGGATGTACCTGCCGCCTTGCAGCGCTTGAAGCAAGCCAGTGAGTCGGATACCGAGGTGATAGCTGGCAGTGATGATGGGGATGACAGTGGCGAGAGTGCTGGCGTTAGTCTGAAGATGCGAGCATTGCCGTTGATTGCGCTATTTGAATCCGCACAACAAAACAATAGCAATGTGATGTGGCGCTAGTTTTTCCAGTGGTTGCCAGCCTCGTTTAATCCTTGAAATATCATTTCTTCAAGCGTGCTTAATAAGCGGCTTGTCTTAGCGTCATCCCCTTTGTACCGACTAGACTATACTGTCTAGACTAAACGACAGCATTGCGCTAATCTTTGGACGGTTTACCCAGTGCATGACGTGGCAAGTACAAGGGAATGAGATAATGAAAACCGGATTTCAACAGGCGAGACAGCCTGGACAGAGTGAGATGCATGCGTTAATCGGGCTTTTGAATGCGGGGCAGATGCCGCAGGCGGAAGCGACAGCAAGAGCCATGCTGCGCCAATATCCGCAGACGCTCATGCTGCACAATGTGCTAGGCATCGCGTTGGAGTCGCAGCAAAAGTATGCTGATGCGGCGGCCAGTTATCGAAACGCGATTGCGCTTGAGCCCAAAATCGCTGAAATACACTTCAACCTCGGCGTGGTGCTGGGGCATCTGGGCCGTGTAGATGAGGCCATCGCCTCTTATCGCAAAGCCATTTCGCTCAAGCCTGATCTGGCGGTCGCTTACTTCAATCTTGGTTTTGCCTTGCAAACCCTAGGGCGCTATGAAGAGGCCATTCCCAGTTATCGCAAGGCCGCGGCCATGCAACCCACGTTTTATGAGGCACATGGCAACCTGGGTACGGTGCTGCAAAAGCAGGGCAAAATGGAAGACGCCATTGCCAGCTACCGCAAGGCGCTGGAAATCCATGCCGACCCACGTGGCTACTTTAATCTCGCTACTGCGCTACGCGACCATGGGCAGCTGGAAGATGCGGTGACGGCATATCGTGCTGCGCTACGCATGCAGCCTGATTATGCAGATGCCTTGAACAATCTGGGGGAAGCATTGCGAGATCAGGGCAATATGGATGATGCGGTCAAAGCCTATCAGCACGCTTTGCAGCTGGATGCTGCGCATCCTGCCGCCAACTATAATCTCGCCGAATTCCTTTATCTTGCGCGTGAATACGCGCAGGCAATTCCGCATTTTGAACGCTCGCAATTAGGCGATTGGCAAGAGCGCATCCTTTACTGCCTTTATAAATCCGAGCAGTTTGATGCATTCAAGGCGCGCTTGCCCCAGGTCATGGGCGATACCCATGCTTCGCCTTTTCTGGCAACCTTGTCTACCCATTACGCGACCAACTTTGGCGTGCCCGATCCCTATCGGTTTTGCCCCCAGCCTATGAATTATGTGTTTCATAGTCGCATTGCCCCTTTGGCCGAGCAGGACAGCAGTTTACTTAGTTCGCTGCTGAAAGATATTACCCTCACCGAAATTGCCGAGCGCAAGCAGGGCAGATTGCATCATGGCATACAGTCTGCGGGTAATCTGTTCAAACGTTCCGAGGCCTCTTTCAAAACCCTGGCACAGCTGATCAAACAGCAAGTGCAGGCATTCCGCGCGCACTACGCCGGACAGGATTGCGAACTGATTGATGGATTCCCCGACGACATAGAGTTCACCAGTTCCTGGTACGTGAAAATGCAAAAAGGGGGGCATCTGACCTCGCACATCCACGAGATCGGTTGGCTCAGCGGCTGTGTTTACCTGGCGATCCCCAAAGACAAGCAGGGTGAGAATGACGGCAGCATCGAGTTCAGTACTGATGGTGATGAATATCCACGCCAGCATGATGATTTTCCGGTGAAAGTGATCGCGCCGCAGGTGGGCGATATCGTGCTATTCCCGTCTTCCCTCTTTCATCGCACCATCCCGTTTAATTCCAATGAAGAGCGCATTTGCGTGGCATTTGATATAAAACCTCGCATGGCCAAGGTCGGCGCAGCGGTCACGATGACCGTCGCATGGATGGCGATGACGTTTGCCGACATCCTTGAGGTTGGCGTGGTTTCACTGAGATACGTTGTGTAAGCGATAGCCACCATACGGGTTGGCCATAAAAAAACCAGAGACATTTCTCCGGTTTTTTTATGGCTTATGAGGTTGGGATTTTAAACTTTTTTGCCGCCAGGGCCAGCCAGATACCATACGATCAGGCCTAGTACCGGGAATACCAGCACCCCAAGAATCCACAGTATTTTTGCGACGGTATCCGCCGAGCTTTGCGCAATCTTGATGATGGCAAAAATGTCGGCGATCAAAATCAGTAATCCGATGATGCTGCTCATTCACTTCCCCTTTTTTTGTATGTGTTGGTGCTAGTCATCATAAGCGCAAGCCCATGTGGCGCCTATCGGCTTCTATCCTATGTCTTTGTAGGACAGAAAAGGACACCCTTTTTGTGGCGTTTAGACAACAAGTCTCTCTATCGTGAGGTGTGATGTAGAGCACTGGCAGGGCGCAATCGCCGTTGTTTTTTTGCAACACGTGAAACTCTTTACTTTATTTAACAAATGGTAATCGTTATCATTAGCGATAAATTGCAAGCCAAGATATTAAAGCCAGCGATGACCTTCCATAAAAAAACTATATTTTAGGATTTGAATCCATGCGTTCGTTCAAAGAGCCGATCTTGTCGCACTTGGCTAAAACTAAAACCGCTGCATCGCCGTGTGCCGCGTCTCAAATTTTCCCTGTTGGCGCTATCGTTGCTGCCTTGTTTTTAAGTACTGGTGCTTATGCAGCTGACGCTTCTCCTTCTGATACCCCAGTAACAAAAGAAAAATCTTCAGAAGAGCAGCAGGTATTGCCAGAGGTTGCTGTCAACGCCTCCAAGGAAAAAGAAAAAGCAGATGGTTACCAAGCAACCAAGACTCGGGTCGGCAAGGTGTTGCAGGATCCGCAAGATGTCCCTCAAGCCATAACGACAGTAACGCGTAGCCTGATGACGGATCAGCAGGTCGGCTCTCTGCGTGAAGCATTGCGTAACGTTTCAGGTTTGACCTTTAACGCAGGCGAGGGTGGTCGCGCTGGCGATAATATGATGCTGCGTGGGTTCTATACCTTTGGTGATATTTATCTGGATGGCATTCGCGATACAGCGCAATACAACCGCGAGACATTCAATCTTGAGCAGGTCGATGTGTTGCGCGGCTCAGCAGCTATGCTTTTTGGTCGTGGGCAAGCAGGTGGTGTGATCAATCAGGTCAGCAAAATGGCTAAGCTGGAAGATGCTAATAAAGTTTCAGCAAGTCTTGGCGATTATGGCTACCAACAATACACCGCTGATCTTAATAAGACACTGGGTGAAACGGTGGCATTGCGCGTAAATGTCATGGATCGTACCGAGGAAGCTACTCGCCAGAATAAGGCTGCTGGCGATAGACCCGAATTGAATCGTAAGGGAATTGCACTCAGTTTAGGCATGGGGATAGGTACGGATAACGAGCTTTACCTCAATCATGTTTATACCCAAACCCGTGATGTCCCGGATTTTGGTATCCGTTTTGCCAATGGCAAACCTGTGAGCCAGTACTATGGAACTTTCTGGGGAACCAACGCCAACTTTGACGACAGTGACACGCGTGTGTCCACGGCTATTTTTACCCATAAATTTAACGAAAAGACACAATGGCGTACTCAAGTGCGTCAAGGGTCATATCAGCGCGCATATTGGGTAAAAACCCCGCCTAACGGTCTCAGTCCGGCACTCCCATCTGCGAACGCCAGCGTGGGTGGCAATATCGCACGCACCTTGGATTATCAGACGTTTACCGTACAGTCTGATTTTTCTACCGAGTTAAACCTCGCTGGAATGAAGCATGAAGTCATCTTCGGTGTCGAATATTTGCACGAAGATTCCTATCGCCAAAGCTTGCAGGGCCTGGTCGATGCAAATGGCAATCCTTATTATCGTTCCAGTGCTGTGGTTCAGACCGGCAATAAAGGCCTGAATAAATTCAAGAGTGATAGCCAGGCTGTTTATATCCAGGACTCGATCGAATTTGTTCCTGACTGGAAACTGTTGCTTGGTGTGCGTCGAGATCGCATGGACGCAGACTATTTCCGTACAACACGTACAAACGCTGCCACGGTTAATCCGGCAACCTATGCAGATCTCGATTCTGATCTGACATACAGTGAGAATAGCTATCGTACGGGCCTATCCTGGCAACCCAGCCCGACGGCACATTACTACCTCAGTTACAGTGATTCTTTCAGCCCAACTGCTGACCTTTATCAACTGACGACCACCCCCTATCCTGCTGAAAAAAGTAAAACAACGGAGTTGGGTGCAAAATGGCTGTTTTTTGATGGTGACCTGGCATTCCGTACTGCGCTGTACCGGGCAGACAAAGACTGGGAGCGTAATACCGACTTAGAGTCATCAGCGTCCATTTTGACACGTAAGCGCCGTACTGACGGCTTGGAGTTTGAGCTTGCCGGCCGTATTACCAGTAACTGGGAAGTTTTTGCCGGCGTGGCGTTTATGGACTCACGCATACTCAAGGTCGCCAACAATACCGATCCGGTGTCGGGCGTCGTGACGTATGCTGATCCGCGATTCGAAGGCGAGCGTTCCCGTAATACCCCGCCCATGACGGCCAATATGTGGACAACCTATAGCTTCCTCGGCAATTGGCGCGTGGGTGGCGGTTTCGAAGCCAAGGGTGAACGTTATGGCTACGTGCCAAGCAACGCCGTTGGACCGTTTGTTAATGGTGATTTCCAGCCCAACACTATTCCCGGATACACCCGCTGGGATGCGATGGTGAGCTACGAAGAAAAGCGCTGGAATGTCCGCCTGAACGTGAAGAATCTCTTCAACAAGGAATATTATGATGCCTTGTATGATAACGGTGGCTTGGTGGTTCCCGGCAATCGTCGTATTGCGATCCTGACGACTGAAATCAAGTTCTAAATAGTCGTTGTTTGAATGTGGGTCAGGTCATGGGTATCATGGCCTGGCCTTTTTTGTATTGAGCGGACATCATGCTATTACATATTCCTCAGGTGCTGAATTCTGCTGAGCTGCTTGAATTGCGCAAGCTGCTTTCCTCTGCCAATTGGGCGGACGGCAAAGTGACTGCGGGTACGCAATCCGAGCAAGTCAAACGCAATATCCAGCTGCCTGAAACCTCTGCCGAAGCGGAGCAGGCGCGGCAGATTGTTCTTCGGGCATTAAGTCGCAATGCCCTGTTTTTTTCAGCGGCGTTGCCCAAGAAAATCTACCCTCCATTATTTAACCAATACCGCGAAGGCATGGATTTTGGTGCGCATATCGATAACTCGGTGAGAACGCACGCTATCTCGGGCATGCATGTACGTACCGATATTTCATGCACGCTGTTTCTTGCTGACCCGGAAAGTTATGACGGTGGCGAGCTGGTGGTGGAGGATACCTATGGGCATCAGATGGTCAAGCTGCCGGCGGGCGATATGGTGCTTTATCCAGGCACCAGTTTGCATCATGTACGGCCCGTTACACAGGGCGCGCGCCTGGCGAGTTTTTTCTGGATACAAAGCATGATCCGCGAGGATGCTCAGCGGACGCTGCTGTTTGATATGGATGCGGCGATTGCCACCCTGCGTGAGCAGGTGGGCGATAATGCGGCGGTCATACGATTAACCGGCAATTACCACAACCTGATCCGGATGTGGGCCGATACTTGAGGAGTCAATACACCATGAAGTTGCGTAGCTGGAGCCTGGGTGCTCTCTTGCTGTTATCCGTGCTGAATGTGCATGCGGCGGCAGATTGCCCTGCTTATCCCAAAGAGGAATGGGCCTCGGAGGATACCTTGAAGGATGCGTTGGCCCAAGAGGGTTACAAGATCAAGAAATTCAAGGTAGATGGAAATTGCTACGAAATCTACGGCTGGAACAAGCAGGGTAAAAAGGTCGAAATCTATTTCGATATGAAAACCTTCGCCATCATCAAAGCGGAAGTGGAACGCTAGTCGTTAGGCATAGGTCATGTGGCCCTGGTTTGTAAGACTCACTCACTGGTTGTTGGCCGCGATAGTCATTGTTAACTGGTTTAACGATACAGGCGAGTGGCACCGTATGCTGGGGTATATGGGAGTAGCCATTGTGGTAAGCAGAGTTGTCTATGGCATGCTTTCTACCTGCCCGGCAGTGCAGTTTTACTGGCCATCGCCCCGTCAGCTGGTAGCGCACCTGAAATCTGTACTGCACGGACACCCCGAGCATCATGTCGGCCATAATCCTTTGGGGCAGTTGGCGGTTTACATCATGTGGCTACTGGTGATCTTGCTCGCTTTTACCGGATGGCTAAGCAGAACAGATGCCTATTGGGGCGAAGAGTGGCCGGTGTCCCTGCATACGGGCCTGTCCTCTTTACTGCAAGAGATTGTATTTATTCACTTGGTGGGGGTGGTAGTGATGTCCAGAGTTCAGGGAAAGAATCTCATCAAAACCATGATTGTGCGCAAATAATTGTAAAACCACGTCTTGCCATGCCGCAGAACACGCTCGCGGATTGTCTGTCAGCCAGCTGCTTTAAATATCTTTTTTTTTACAGATTTGTTCAATATGCAAAAAACACCCGCGCAACAAAATGCTCAACGTGGCCGTACGCTGCGTCTGTTAAGAAAAATCCATGGTTGGCTGGGGCTGTGGGGTGCCGTATTGGGACTTTTGTTCGGTTTGACGGGGTTTTTGCTTAACCATCGTGCTGTCATGAAGATCCCTGCGGCCCAGATGGAAGAGAGTGAAATCCAGCTCAGCGTGCCACAGCCTTATCCGCAGGACGCCAAGGCATTTACGGCATTTGTGCAGCAGGTACTGGATATTCAGCATACCCCTCTTGAACGCAAGCCGCGCAAGGGCGATAAGGAAAAGGGCGCTCAAGGTGCCGTGATGAAGGAGAAGCGCGAGCACGATGCCCGTTTTATGGGGCGCGAGATGCCCCAGCCAGCCAAGTGGGAGGTTGAATTCCGTATGCCGCAGGTACGTATTCGTGCGGAATATATTGCAGGTAATCAGTTCGCGACTATTCATCGCGAAGATGCAAATGTCTGGGCTTACCTCATGAATATGCACAAAGGCGTGGGCGCCAATGTGGCCTGGGTGTTACTGGCAGATACCATTGCCGGAGCCATGATCGTACTGTCGATTACTGGTGTATTGCTATGGACTAAAATGCGGCAATCACGTCTGGTCATGACTGGGCTGATCGGCGCTTCTATCGTGCTGACCATCTGGGCTGCACTTGGTATGTTGTAAAGCACGCTAGATTTTCGGGCTGTCGCCGCAGCCTACTAAAAAAGCACACAACCTGCGGATGTGTGCTTTTTTTATGCCGCGCTCAGCGTCACTATCAGCATGTGCAAGAAATACGATGCAAGGTATTTAAGAATTGCCAGTAGTGAGGCGTCTTTACTATAATTTACAATTGTAAATAATTCTCAATATCGAGACAGGTAAAGATTTTAAATATTATGCATCCTCACGCTCCTCACTCCTTCCCCGTTAAAACCATCTGTTTGATGTTGGCTGCATTGCCTGTTATGTCCTTTGCAGAAGAAGCTACCACGACACTGCCACAGGTGGAGGTGACGTCCAGCAAAGTCACCGAGCCTGCCAAGACCGATGGCTATGTCACCAAGTCCACCACCACGGCCACTAAAACCAACACACCGCTGAAAGACGTACCGCAGGCCGTTACCGTGGTGAGCCAGTCGCAAATCAAGGATCAGGCCATACGCAGCATGGAAGATGCGATACGCTATACGCCAGGGGTTGGCATGGCACAGGGCGAGGGTAACCGCGATACGGTCGTGTTCCGCGGCAATGCCAGTACCGGGGACTTTTTCCTTGATGGCGTAAGGGATGATGTTCAGTACTATCGTGATTTCTACAACATTGAAAGCGTGGAAGTATTGCGCGGTGCCAATGGCATGATCTTTGGTCGTGGCGGCGCAGGTGGCGTGGTCAATCGCGTCAGCAAGGAGGCTGGTTGGGATACTGTGCGCGAGATTTCGCTGCAAGCTGGTTCGTATGACCAACGTCGCGGCAGCATAGATATCGGGCAGGCTATTAATGAAGCGGCGGCTTTCCGCTTGAATGCAATGGTTGAAAATGCGGATAGTTATCGCGATGGTGTGTCATTGCGCCGCTATGGTATCAATCCGACCGTGACCTTGTTCCCCACCGAAAAAACCAAAGTCGTGCTGAGTGCGGAATATTTCACCGACCACCGCACGGCGGACCGGGGTATTCCTTCGCAAAATGGCCGGCCTTTTGCCACCAACGAATCCACTTTCTTCGGTAATGCCGCCAAGAGTCCCACGGAAATTGAAGCCCAGAACTACAGCGCACTGATCGAGCACAGCTTTGACAATGGCGTGCTGCTGAGAAATCGCACGCGCTATTCCGACTTTGACAAGTACTACCAGAACGTATTTGCCAACAGCGCGGTGAATGCCACTGGCAATTACACCGTGGGTGCCTATCGCGATGATACGCAACGCGAAAATCTCTTCAACCAGACCGATCTGCTCTATACCCTCAAGCAGGGCTCCGTCACCCACAAGCTGCTGGTCGGCATGGAGCTTGGCCGGCAGGATACGGATAACGTGCGCTATAGACCCAACTCCACCGGCACACTGACCAACACCCAGTCGGCGCAGAATCCTGTCTTCACTGGTCCAATAACCTTTACCAATCTGCAAACCCGCAACCGCAGCCAGGTGGATGTGGCCGCGTATTACCTGCAAGACCAGATCATTCTGAATCCGCAGTGGCAGGTGATTGTCGGCGCGCGTCTGGATAAATTCGATGTAGATTTCAAGAATCAGATATCCGGCCAGAAAATCAAATCAGATGATGATCTTTTTTCGCCACGCGCAGGCCTGATCTACAAGCCTGTTGAGCCTTTGTCGCTGTATGCCAGTTACAGCCAGTCGTATGTGCCACGCGCTGGCGACCAGCTGACCTCGCTGACGGTGGTGACCAGCACGTTTGATCCGGAAAAATTCAAGAACACTGAAGTCGGTGCCAAGTGGGAAGTAAAACCAGGCCTAGAGATCAATGCCGCCCTGTTCAAGCTGGAGCGTACCAATGTCGCGGTCTCGACCAGTGCTACCACATCAGCCCTGGTTGATGGTCAGGATACCAAGGGCTTTGAACTGAGTGCCTTGGGCCGCATTACTGACAAGTGGAATGTGATTGGCGCCTATACCCTGCAAAAAGCCGAGCTGGTTGACACCACCAGCGTCGGTGCGAATGGTGCCAGCGCACCCAATACGCCACGCAATACCTTCTCCTTATGGAACCGCTACGACATTAATGAAACATGGGGTGTCGCGCTGGGTGCCATCAGCCGCAGCGAGATGTATACCTCGTTTGACAACACAGTGCAGCTGCCTGGTTACACACGCTTCGATGGCGCGGTATACGCCAAGCTCGATAAAAACCTTCGCCTGCAGGTCAATATCGAGAATATCCTGAACAAGGAGTATTACCTCTACGCCCACAACAATAACAACATCACGCCGGGTTCTCCCACGGCTGCACGCGCCACCCTGATCTACAATTTCTGATCAGGTATTCCGTTCTGGCAGGCGTGATGGCCTGCCAATAAAAAAAGCACACGCTTTTCAACGTGTGCTTTTTTGTTGCCTTGAGCTGAGTTGAGTTTAGCGCTTGCTTTCCAGCTCTTCCCAGCGCTGCATGGCGGCATCGATGGCTGAAGCCAGCTCATCCAGCCGCGCTTGCAGGGTTTTTACCTGCTCGGGGTTCTCGCGGTAAAGATCAGGGTTGGCGAGTGACACATTGATCTCGGCCTGTTCCTTTTCCAGCTGTTCAATACGGCCGGGCAGCTCTTCCAGTTCGCGGTTTTCCTTGAAGCTCAGGCGATTGGCCGCCGGTTTGGCCGCTGCTGGTTTGGCCGGGGCAGGTGCACTGGCTGCCCGGGTTTTCTCGGCAGCCAGATTGGCCGCTTGCTGTTGCTTGTAGCGATACCAGTCGTCATAGCCGCCGCCAAACTCATCCAGTACGCCGTGGCCTTCAAACGCAATCACTTGGGTGACGGTGTTTTCAAGGAAGGCTCTGTCATGGCTGACCAGGAACAGCGTACCTTCAAACTCCTGCAGCAGGTTTTCCAGCAGCTCCAACGTGTCGATATCCAGATCGTTGGTCGGCTCGTCCAGCACCAGCACATTGGCCGGGCGCGCAAACAGGCGCGCCAGCAGCAGACGGTTGCGCTCACCACCGGAGAGCGATTTCACCGGCGAGCGCGAGCGCTGCGGCGGGAACAGGAAGTCCTCAAGATAACTGATGACATGCTTGCGCTCATTGCCAATCTGCACGAATTCGGAGCCGGGGCTGATGGTGTCCGCCAGCGTGGCTTCTTCGTCCAGCTGCTCGCGCATCTGGTCAAAATACGCCACATTGAGATTGGTACCGCGCTGTATGGTGCCGCTATCGGGTTCCAGCTCGCCCAGTATCATCTTGAGCAGGGTGGATTTACCCGCGCCATTCGGCCCCAGCAGGCCGATGCGGTCGCCACGCAGAATGCGCGTGCTGAAATCCTTGACCAGCACCTTGTCGCCATAGGCTTTGTTCACATGCTCCAGCTCGGCCACCAGCTTGCCTGAGCGCTCGCCGCTATCCAGCGTCAGCTTGACGTTGCCCTGGCGTTCGCGACGTGCCGCGCGATCCAGACGCAACTGCTCCAGACGTCGCACCCGGCCTTCGTTGCGTGTACGGCGCGCTTTGATGCCCTGGCGTATCCAGGCTTCTTCCTGCGCCAGTACCTTGTCAAATTTGGCAGCATGTGTGGCTTCTACCGCCAGCAATTCTTCTTTCTTCACCAGATACTGGGTGTAATTGCCGATGAAATCGGTGAGATGGCCGCGGTCCAGCTCGACAATGCGGGTCGCCAGGCGGTCCAGAAAGCGGCGATCGTGGGTAATGAACAAGACGCTGCCCTGAAAGCCGAGCAGCAACTCTTCCAGCCACTCAATCGCGGCAAAATCCAGGTGGTTGGTCGGTTCGTCCAGCAGCAGCACTTCCGGCTCCGCGACCAGTGCGCGGCCCAAGGCCACGCGCTTGCGCCAGCCGCCGGAGAGGGTGGAGATCAAGGCATCGGGGTCTAATTCCAGGCGGCTCAGCGCAGCATCCACCTTGCTCTGCGACTGCCAGCCCTGGCGGGCGTCGAGTTCGTGCTGCAAGACTTGCATGCGGGCCATCAACTGGTCCAGGTCGGCATCGGGGTTGCCCATGCTGTGCGATATCTGGTGGTATTCCAGCAGGATTTTCTGCAGGTCGCCCAGGCCTTCGGCCACCGCCTCAAACACGGTGTGGGTTGGCTCCAGTACCGGTTCCTGCGGCACATAGGCCACGCGCGCATTGGGAGCGCGCCAGAGAGTGCCGTCGTCCAGTTTGCTGTCACCGGCAATGACTTTCAGCAGGCTGGATTTGCCAGCCCCGTTGCGGCCAATCAGGCCGACACGTTCACCGGGGTCCAGCTGAAAGTCGGCGTGATCAAGAAGAGGGTAATGTCCATAAGCCAGGCTGGCTTGGTCGAGCGTGATATAAGGCATGCCGCATTTTAACAGGTTGCGGCGTGCATGCGCCTGCCAAGACGATGTTTGCCACGGTAATTTACAGCTTGCCGTGCAGTTGCTCGGCTAAAAAATCGACAAACAGGCGGATGCGGGCCGGGATATGGCAACGGCTGTGATAGATGGCATTCAATGGTTTGCTGTCAGCTACATGGCAACCAGCAAGAATTTCAACCAAGCGGCCGGCACGCAGGGCTTCGGCCACATGGAAATAACTCATGCGGCTAATGCCCATATCTGCCAGTGCCATTTGTAGCAACGTCTCGCCATTATTGGCCTGGAGGTTGCCGCGCACAGCCACGCTTTGCTGGCTGCCATCGGGCAGGCGAAAGCGCCACTCGCTAAGACTATGGCTAAAGTTGAAATCCAGGCAGTTATGGCGAACGAGATCAGCAGGCGTTTGTGGTGTGCCATGGCGCGCAAGATAAGCTGGGGAGGCCACCAGCAAATGCCGACTATCTCCCAGCTTGCGCGCCACCAGTCCGGAATCCTTGAGTGCGCCGTGGCGGATGGCAATGTCGGTGCGTTCTTCCAGTAAGTCGATCAATGTATCAGTCAGTGTGAGGTCTATAGTGACTTCCGGATAGCATTTAAAAAATGCTGGCAGCGCGGGTATCAGTACATGGTGACCGAAAGAAAGTGAGGCATTTACCCGGAGATGCCCACGTGGGGCATCGTTTTGCGGCGCGATGCGGTTCTCGGCTTCTTCCATGTCGGCCAGCAGCTTTAAGCAGCTTTCATGAAACAGCCGACCTTCTGGCGTCGGGTGCAGTTGACGCGTCGTGCGGTTGAGCAGGCGGATAGCGACACGCTGTTCTAGCCGGGCGATAAGCTTGGCGACGGCTGATGGCGTCAAATCCAGTTGGCGAGCGGCGGCAGAAAAACTGCCCGACTGTACGACTTGGGCAAACACTAGCATTTCTTTCCAGCGATTAACATTCATGGATGAAGTAAACCATTCAGTGGCAGGGTTATCTGTGAAATTAATTCATAACAGATTGTCATCTTGCTTGTCTACTGGCGGGCCGGGTTTTCACGCACCATTCTGCTAATCAAGTTTAAGCAGGAGATGCAGCATGCCTTTAGCTATTTACGCCCTCACTATTGGGTCTTTCGGAATAGGCATTACCGAATTTGTGATTATGGGCTTATTGCCTGAGGTCGGGAGCGACATGGGAGTAACGCTATCGCAGGCGGGTTATCTGGTTAGCGGCTACGCGCTCGGCGTGATGATCGGTGCCCCTTTGATGATTGGTGCTACCGGCAGCATGGCACGCAAACAGGTATTGCTGTGGCTGATGGTGATTTTTACCATCGGTAACCTGGCTTGTGCCATGGCACCTGAATATTGGAGTCTGCTATTGGCACGTGTCGTTACTTCCTTCGCGCATGGGGCCTTCTTCGGCATAGGCTCTGTGGTGGCCACCAGTCTGGTGCCGCGTGAAAAGCAGGCGTCAGCCATTGCCCTCATGTTTACCGGACTCACCCTCGCGAATGTGCTCGGCGTGCCACTTGGCACTTGGGTGGGACAGCTCTATGGATGGCGCACGACCTTTGTTCTGGTAACGGTCGTGGGCGTGCTGGCAGTGATGACAATAGGGCTGCTGTTACCGCGAGATTCCCGGCCCAGCGCTGCCCCAAGCTTTGCCAGTGAGTTGCGCGTCCTCAGGCAACGTCAGGTGCTGCTCGGCTTGGGCATGACGGTCTTTGGCTTTGGTGGCCTGTTTGCGGTGTTTACTTATATTGCACCTGTTCTCACCGGTCTGGCGGGGTTTTCTGCGCAGGCGGTCTCTCCCATTTTGCTGGTATTTGGCGTGGGGCTGGTACTGGGCAACTGGGCGGGCGGTAAAGCCGCGGATCATCGATTGATGCCGACATTAATCGGCACTATTGCCTTATTGATGGTGTGCCTGTTTGGGTT
Organism: Methylovorus menthalis; assembly: GCF_020523625.1. Taxonomy (GTDB): domain Bacteria; phylum Pseudomonadota; class Gammaproteobacteria; order Burkholderiales; family Methylophilaceae; genus Methylovorus; species Methylovorus menthalis. The sequence goes on along the minus strand of NZ_JAJAQH010000006.1, from coordinate 1,332,041 downwards.
TGGATGGGCTATGCAATCTCAGGTGATGGCCGTGATCGGCGTCGCGTTGCTAGGAGTGGTGTCATTCGCGACCGTTCCCGCCTTGCAGATGCGCGTACTTGAAAAGGCAAGTGCAGCGCCTAATCTGGCTGCTGCCCTTAATATTGGTGCTTTTAACCTGGGCAATGCGATTGGTGCCTGGCTGGGTGGCTTGGTGATCGACTATGGTAATGGCTTGCCAGGGCTGCATTATGCCGCCGCGCTGATGGCCCTGGTGGGGTTGCTGCTCGCCGTCTACAGCGCGGCACTGGACAAGCGCTCATCGCCGCTGCTGGCAAAAGAGTAGACGAATAAAACCTGGCCTTGCTGGACGGATTTTTCTCGCCGACATGGACTGCCGGATTCATCGCGCCTTGCCTGTGTGCATTGCTTAATGCTGGGTTTTAGCTGACGTGGCTTCCTGTTTGAGCTGCTGCAGGACCTCGGCGCAGCTTGCCTGCTTGCCATTGCCCGGGTCGACAAACGGCAGGATCGCCGCCAGTGGATTGATCAGCCCCAGGGCAATGCCGCCAATCACGCGCAGGGCTATCGGCGTTTTTTCGATCGTTACTTCCGGCTGCAGAAAGCTACCCTGCACGTGGATGGGCGAGCGCACGGTCAGCGGCGATACGTTCTTCGGTTTGGCCACCAGGCGCAGATCGAGCTGCTCTTTACCCATGTCGATATGGCCATCGGTCAGTACGCGCGTCACTGGCGTATCCATCAAGCCTACCCGCGGACTGAGTATGCCGTGCGTTGCCTGCATGTCGATCACGGCGCATTGCAGGGGTACCGGGCTGTCGCCCTGTATCATCACGCCCAGCGCCTGGGCAATATCCAGCCCGAGTGCCTCAACGATAAGGTGCGAGACCGAGCCATCGCGTACGGTCATGAAGACATTGCCATTCAGCGAACCCAACAGCTCGGCGGTGGTTTGGCCTTTGCCATCCAGTTTGGCTTTACCGTTTAAGCTGCCGGTGAGATAGGGTTGCGGTTCAGGCTGGTTTTCTTTTTTGGCGGTCTCGCGCTGGGTTTGCGATATTTTCAGCCATTTGTAGAGATCGATGTTTTTCCAGGTGAGCTCTGCGCGCCAGACGGGAATCGCCTCGGGTGGCAGCTTCTTCACCTCGGCTTCCAGACCATTAAGCTTGCTCGCGTCGACCGAGATCATGCCGGACAGGCTGCCATCCGCCGTGTTGGCGTCTATATCGGCCAAGCCAAGCTTGCCTTTTTCCAGTTGCAGTGTGGCTTTGAGCGGTGCAATCGGCCGCTGGAAAGCCGAGCCCAGGTCCACATAATCCATCAGGATGCTGATGCGGGCGTCCATCTTGTTCAGCGCGGGCAGATTCAGGGGCTTATCAGGGATGGCGCGCGTGCGGGGCGCATTCTCGCCAGCTTCTGCTTCAGTGGCGGTACCAAAGGCTGGACCCAGATCCGCCAGCACAAAACGCTTGCCGCGAATATCGCCCGTGAGTAATGGTGTGGTTGGCCGCAGGTCATATTTGAATTTTCCCGTGAGATCACTGCTGCCGATATGGGCCGAGGTGACATCCGCCAGCCACAGACCACCTTCTTTTTGCAGAGTGGTGGTCAGGGTAAACGGCGCCGTGGTGGGCAATACGGTGCTGACCAGATTGCCAAACAGGCTCAGCGATGGACCTTTTACCGTCAGGGTGCCCTTGATGGATTGCTCGCCCAGTGCATCGGCCACTTGACCATCAAAGTCAGCGCGCAGGCCGCCGTATTCCACCCAGCCTTTGGAGCGCACGGTGTCGTTGCTTTCTTTGAGGCTGGCAATCGGCAAAAAGCCGCTGGTGGAAAGATGCCCGCGCAGCGCCTGTTTGCGCAGCTTGCCTTCGATATCGACATTCGATTGCATGGCGGCGCTGGCAGGCTTGGTGGCTGTTTGCTCCGTGCCTTCCTGTGTATTGAAATGCAGATCCAGATCCGCTTCAGCCAGTGCATCGCGCACGATGGCGCTGCCGTTATGGATCACCAGATTTTCAAAGATGGGGAAGGGGCGAGGCGGTTCCTGATCATCCTGCTTGAATTGCCAGGTGGATACACCATCCCGATTGCGCAGCACCCGGGCATCAATCTCTTGCACCCGCAGGCTTTTGATGCGGTAGGCATCGCCAGGTTTTAGCGTAAGCAGGTCACGATAGCGCAGCCGCAGCTCGGCTTCTTTGACATCCACAAAATGCGGCACCTTGAATGCCTCTGGTGCCGAGACATTCAGGCCACCTGCGCGCAGATAAAGCCCGCCCAGAAGATGCAGTTCAAACGGCGCCGTGATGACGATCTTGCGCTCCAGTTTTTCACTCAGAAACTGTTGTGCCGGAGCTCGCAGAAACGGCCAGCCCGCCAGCTCGCATGCGCCCAGCGCAATCAGCAGCAGAAGCAGCGTTATCCAGAAAGTACGAAACAGCGGGCGTGAAAATAGCGGTGGCATGCAAGTCTTATTCAGTGGTTGATGATTAAATGGAAAGCATAAACGCCGACAAGTTCACCGCTGTGTGTTGCAAGGCGAGAAGTCTGGCGATGGAATCCAGGCCCGAGTCTGGGCGCAAATGCCCATGGAAGCAAGGTGAATCCAATGTGAGTATTGAGGCGCGGCCGCAATCTGCCAACGGCCAGTCACTGCCAGATTACACGCCTTCAGTCCCCGTCTGCCAGCAGGCGATAGCCCACACCGGTTTCGGTCAGCAGGTAGCGCGGTTGCGCCGGATCAGCTTCCAGCTTGTGCCGCAGGTGGCCCATGTAGATGCGCACATAATGCCCGCTGTCGATATGGCTGGGGCCCCAGACTTCCTTCAGCAACTGGCGTTGCGTGACCACGCGCCCGGCATAGCGTATCAGCGCCGCCAATAGCCGGAACTCGATGGGCGTGAGGCTGATGAGCGCATCGCCGCGATGCACCTGGCGATTCGCCAGATCCACCTGAATGTCGCCCATGGTAAAAATACTCTCTTGCGTGGCATTGCCAGCCTGGGTGTGGCGCCGCAACTGAGCTCTTATACGCGCCAGCAACTCGGCCGTGCCAAACGGCTTGGTCAGGTAATCATCCGCCCCGGCATCCAGCGCGCTGACCTTTTGCGCCTCCTGCGTGCGGGCCGAGAGCACAATTATCGGCACATTGCTCCAGCTGCGTACCTGGTGAATGACGTCTATGCCATCCATATCCGGCAGGCCGAGGTCGAGGATGATGGCATCCGGCTTGCGCGTGCCGCTATCAATCACGCCCTGCTTGCCGCTTGGGGTGCTGTATACGGTAAACCCTGCATCTTCCAGTGCCGCCTGCACAAAGCGCTGAATCTGGATTTCATCTTCAATCAGGATGATGGTGGCAGTGCTGGTCATGCAGGGCTATCCTCGGCAAGGGGTGGGGCGGGCGGCTCGCCCAATGGTAAGGAAAAAATGAAACGGGTGCCACGTGGTTGCTGCGCTTCTGCCCATAGGTGCCCACCGTGGGCCTGAATAATCGCGCGGCAGATGGATAAGCCCAGGCCAACACCGGGCTGGGGGGACTCGACCTCCCCCCGGGTGAATTTCTGGAATATCTGGGTTTCCATGCCCGGTGGAAGCCCCTGACCTTCATCCGCAACGGTGACCCACACCTCTTCCTCGTGCTGCTGGGCCGTAATGCGGATGATGGTGTGGGCCGGGCTGTATTTGCAGGCATTATCCAGCAGATTGCAAAACACCCGTTCCAGCAGCACGGCATCAAACTGCAGCAGGGGCAAGTCGGGCGGCAGCGTGACCTCAATATGGTGCTGCTGGCTGACCGGTTGCATGGCGCGCAAGGCGCTGCCCAGCACTTCTTCCAGCATCTGCCACTGGCTGTTGAGTTGCACGCCACCGGCCTGCAGGCGTGCCATGTCCAGCAGGTTCACCACCAGTTGCTGCATGCGAAACGCCTGGTCATACAGGGTTTCCAGCTGGGCATGCCGGTCAGAGGGCATGTCGGGGGCCTGTCGCAACTGGTCGGCGATGCCCAGCAACGAGGTCAGCGGCGTGCGCAGGTCATGGGAAATCGCGCTTAACAGCGAATTGCGCAAGCGTTCCGACTCCATGGAAATCAGGGCATCGCGCGCTACTTCGACGTAATGCTTGCGCTCCAGCGCCAGGGCAATCTGCGCGGCAAAGGTATCCAGCAGCTGGCGTTGTTCCGGCAAAAAGATGGCGGCATGGTTTTCCGGGACGATAGCCAGCACGCCACGGGTGCGCATCGGCGCCTTGAGCGGCACATACAGTACGGGGCTGGAGGGCAGGGTGTTTGTGCCCAAGCCTGCGTGTTCCTGATGATCGTAAGTCCACTGGGCGATGCCGAGGTCAACATCCGCCAGAGTCTGCCCATGCATGGCATCCGCCTCGGGTGCCTGCAGCTTGTCATCGGCATCCGGCAGCAAAATGGCCGCTCGGCTCTGGAACAGGCTGGCGATGTGGTGCACGCTGACCTCGACAATATGCTGCGTGGTCATGGTGGAGGCCAGCTCCTTGCCGATCTCGTAGAGCGCCAGGCTACGACGCTCACGGTAATTGGCGATCACGGCTTGGTAGCGCAAGCTGGAGGTGAGGTTGCTGATGACCAGCGCTACCGACAGCATGATGCCAAAGGTCAGCAGATATTGCGTGTCGGAGACGGTAAATGACAGCTTGGGCGGCACAAAAAAGAAATCAAACGCCGATACGCTGAGGATGGACGCCAGAATGCCGGGCCCACGCCCATAGCGTATCGAGATCAGCATGACGCCCAGCAGGTAAAGCATGATGACATTCGATAACTCGAAATATTGCAGCAGCATGCCCGCAATGACGGAGGTGGTCGCACTGATCGCTAGCGCCCACAGATAGCCGCGTTTTTTCAGGTCGGATAAATGCGCATTGGCCGCCATTTGCAGACTGTGTTGCGGTGTTGGCTTGTGCCGTGGTTTGGGCTGGCGCACCACCACATGCAAGTCAATGTCGATGGCTTCCTTGGCCAGTTGATCGGTCACGCTGGGGATAAACAGGCGCATCAGCAATGGTCGTCTCGGCTTACCTACCACCAGGCGCGAAACATTGCGGCTGCGCGCGTAATCCAGCAGCACGGTGCTGACCTCATCGCCGCTCAGGGTGGCGGTGGTGGTTGCGCCCAGTGTTTGCGCCAGCCGCAGGTTGTCGAGGATGGCCTGCCGCTCGGCGTGTCCCAATTTTTGCAGGGTGGGCGTTTCCACATAAGCGGCCAGCCATTCGGCTTTCATGCTGGTAGCAAGGCGGGCGGCGGTTCTCACCAGTTGCTCGGCCTCCGGGCCCGGCCCAAGGCCGACCAGTATGCGCTCATGGGTTTGCCAGACGTGCTGGATGCTCTGGTCGCTGCGGTACTCGCGCATCTGCGCATCCACGCGGTCTGCGGTGCGACGTAGCGCCATCTCGCGCAAGGCAATCAGGTTGCCCTTGCGGAAAAAATGCCGCCGCGCCCGTTCGGCCTGCTGCGACATGTAGACCTTGCCTTCCTGTAGCCGTTGCAGCAGCTCTTCGGGGGGCAGGTCCACCAGCGTCACCTCATCGGCCAGGTCAAACACCTTGTCCGGTACCGTTTCCGATACCCGGATGCCGGTAATCTGGCCTACCACATCATTCAGGCTTTCCAGGTGCTGCACGTTGAGCGTGGTGTAGACGTCGATGCCCGCCGAGCAGAGTTCTTCCACATCCTGCCAGCGTTTGCGGTGGCGGGAGCCCTCGGCATTGGAGTGCGCCAGCTCATCCACCAGTAGCAGGCCGGGGCGGCGCGCCAGCGCGGCATCCAGATCAAACTCGTGCAGGGTTTTATCCCGGTAGCTCAGGGCTTTGAGCGGCAGTTGCGGCAGGCCTTGCAGGCGCGATTCGGTGTCACGGCGGCCATGGGTTTCGATCACGCCCACCAGCACATCCTCACCTTCCTGCATGCGGGCATGCGCGGCGGTCAGCATGGCAAAGGTCTTGCCCACACCGGCGCAGCTGCCGAAGAAAATCTTGAGCCTGCCGCGTTGTTGACGGGCATCTTCCTGCTGCAGTTTTTCCAGCAGCGCATCGGGGTCAGGGCGCGTATGGCTCATGTGCGCAGTATAGGCGATTTCGTGGCGTCGTCGGCAGGGCAGCGTGCAAGGCATCGCAGGCCTGAATGGTTGCTTATGTCCATGTCACGCACTCCCATCTTATTCACTCCCATGGTGCTGTGGCTGCTGGGCGTCCAGCGCCAGATTGAGTGCCAGTACATTGACGCGTGGCTCGCCCAGCACACCGAACTGACGCCCTTCAATATGCGCAGTGACCAGCGCATTCAGCTGATCTGCTGTCAGATGCCGCGCCTGGGCGATACGCGCTACCTGAAAGTAGGCGGCGGCCGGGCTGATGTCGGGGTCCAGCCCACTGGCGGAACTGGTGACCAGGTCTACTGGCACCGCAGAAGGCGATGCGGGGCTGGTCTGCAATGCGGCCACGCGCTGTTGGACGGCATCGCTCAACGCCGGGTTGAGCGGCCCCAGATTGGAGCCAGACGAGGCAGCGGCATTATTGGGATAGGGTGCCGTGGCTGAAGGGCGGCTCCAGAAATAGCCCGGGCTGCTGAAGTGCTGGCCGATCAGGCGCGAGCCAACAATCCCACCATCACTCGTGATCAATGAGCCCCCCGCCTGCTGGGGAAAGGCGGTCTGGCCGATGGCGCTGACCAGCAGCGGATAAACGAGTCCGGTCAACATACTGAGGCCGACGAACAGGAAAATGGCAGGGCGTAAATGCTGTTTCATGATGATGTTTCCTCGAAAAATGTAATACCTGGCATGGGGGTGGGCTAGAGCAATTGCAGCAGCAGGTCGATTAGCTTGATGCCGACGAAGGGCACCAGCACACCGCCCAGGCCATAGATCAGCAGATTGCCACGCAGCAGGCTGGCGGCACTGGCGGCGCGATAGGGCACGCCTTTCAGCGCCAGCGGAATCAGAAACATGATGACCAGCGCATTGAAGATCACCGCCGATAAAATGGCCGATTCCGGGCTGGCGAGTTGCATGACATTCAGCGTGTTGAGCTGCGGATATGTGCTGGCAAACGCGGCCGGGATGATGGCGAAATACTTGGCGATATCGTTGGCAATGCTGAAGGTAGTGAGCGAGCCACGCGTCATCAGCATCTGCTTGCCGATCTCTACAATCTCAATCAGTTTGGTTGGGTTGGAGTCGAGATCTACCATATTGCCGGCTTCCTTGGCGGCCTGGGTGCCGGTATTCATGGCGACGGCAACATCGGCCTGTGCCAGTGCTGGGGCATCATTGGTGCCATCGCCGGTCATGGCGACCAGCTTGCCCGCCGACTGATGCTCGCGTATCAGCTTGAGCTTGGCTTCCGGCGTGGCTTCGGCCAGAAAGTCATCCACACCTGCTTCAGCGGCAATGGCCGCTGCCGTGAGGCGGTTATCGCCCGTGATCATCACGGTTTTGATGCCCATGTTGCGCAGCTCGGCAAAGCGTTCCTTGATGCCGCCTTTCACCACATCCTTCAGCTCAACCACGCCCATCACACGGGCGTCGTCAGCCACCACCAGCGGGGTACTGCCACGGCGGGCGATGTCGTCCACCATCTGGTTGACTTCATTGGCAAATTTTCCGCCCTGCGATTCCACCCAGCTGCGAATCGCCGAGGCGGCGCCTTTGCGAATCTGCCTTATGCCCAGGTTGACGCCGCTCATGCGGGTTTGCGCGGAGAATGGCACGAACTCGGCTTGCAGGCCCTGCAGGTCACGTTCGCGCAGGGCAAAGCGGTTTTTCGCCAGCACGACAATGCTGCGGCCCTCCGGCGTTTCGTCGGCCAGCGAGGCCAGTTGCGCGCTATCGGCCAGCTGTTGCTCGCTGATGCCGGGCGCAGGCTGAAACATGGATGCCTGACGATTACCCAGCGTGATGGTGCCGGTCTTGTCCAGCAGCAGCACATCCACATCACCGGCGGCCTCGACGGCGCGGCCCGAGGTGGCGATCACATTGGCCTGCATCATGCGGCTCATGCCCGCCACGCCAATCGCCGAGAGCAAACCGGCAATCGTGGTGGGAATCAGGCAGACTACCAGTGCTACCAGCACGGTAATGCTGGCAGGTGCGCCTGCCCCGGCCGCATGCACGCCGAAGAGGGAGAACGGCAGCAGGGTGACGGTGGCCAGCAGAAACACAATGGTCAGCGCTACCAGCAAAATGGTGAGCGCGATTTCATTGGGGGTTTTCTGGCGTTTGGCGCCTTCCACCATGGCGATCATGCGATCCAGAAAAGCTTCACCGGGATTGACGCTGATGCGCACCACCAGCCAGTCCGACAGCACCTGGGTGCCGCCGGTGACTGCGCTGAAATCGCCGCCGGATTCGCGGATCACCGGGGCTGACTCACCCGTGATGGCGGCTTCATTCACTGAGGCGATGCCTTCCAGCACCTCACCATCGGCCGGGATCATGTCCCCGGCTTCTACCAGCACAATGTCGCCTTTGCGCAGGCTCTGGCTATCGGTGATGCTGATGGTCGCCTGACGTGAGGCGCTGGCCAGTTTTTTGGCGGGCACATTCTGCTTGGCACTGCGCAGGGCGGCCGCCTGGGCTTTGCTGCGGCCCTCAGCCAGGGCTTCGGAAAAGTTGGCAAACAGCACGGTAAACCACAGCCAGATGCTGATCGCCAGGATAAAGCCTGCCGGAGCTTCGCCATGGCTGCCATGCGATTCGAGCACCAGCGCCTGTATGAACATGAGCGTGGTGAGCATGCTGCCCAGATACACCACGAACATGACCGGGTTGCGCCACTGCACCTGCGGCGCCAGTTTTTTGAAGGAAAGTGCGATGGCAGGCAGAATCAGCCGCGTATCGAACATGGAAAGGCCTTTGGGGGAATGCATGCGTAAAGACTCCTGAGTAGGGTAGGAAGGCATAACCATTAGTGGCCAGCCACCATTTGCAGATGCTCGATGACCGGTCCCAACGCCAGCGCGGGTACGTAGGTCAGGGCGCCGACCAGCACCACCGTGCCAATCAGCAGGGCAATGAACAGCGGGCCATGCGTAGGCAGGGTGCCGAGGCCAGGGGTGATGCGTTTTTTGGCGGCGAGCGCACCGGCAATCGCGAGGATGGGGATGATGATGCCGAAGCGTCCCACTGCCATCGCCACCGCCAGCAATAGGTTGTAAAACGGGGTGTTGGCAGACAAGCCAGCAAAGGCGCTGCCGTTGTTATTGGCCGCGGACGACAAGGCATAGAGAATCTCGCTGAAGCCATGTGCGCCGGGGTTGGCAATGCCGGCGAGCCCTGCGGGCAGCATCACGGCGATCGCGGTGCCCAGCAGCACCAGGATAGGCGTGACCAGCAGGATGACCGCCGACATTTTCATTTCAAAGATTTCTATCTTCTTGCCCAGGTATTCTGGCGTGCGGCCTATCATCAACCCGGCCACAAACACGGCAATCACGGCATAGATCAACATGGTATAGAGCCCGGAACCCACGCCGCCAAACACCACCTCGCCCAGCTGCATTAGCCACAGCGGTACCAGTCCGCCCAGCGGCGTCAGCGAGTCATGCATCGCATTGACCGCGCCACAGGAGGCGGCCGTGGTGATGGTGGCAAACAGGGCCGACGCGGTAATACCGAAGCGCGTTTCCTTGCCCTCCATATTGCCGCCGGATTGCAGGGGGCTGCTGCTCTGGTCCACGCCCAGGGTTGTTAATATGGGGTTGCCATCTTGCTCCGCCCACAGGCTGACGGTGGTCATGGCTACGAACAGCAGTGCCATCGCCGTCCAGATCGCCCAGCCCTGGCGGCGGTCACCCACCATCAGGCCAAAGGCGTAGCAGAGCCCGGCCGGGATCAGGAAAATCGCCAGCATTTGCAGGAAATTGCTGAACGGTGTCGGGTTCTCAAACGGATGCGCCGAGTTGGCATTGAAAAAGCCACCGCCATTGGTGCCCAGCATCTTGATCGCTTCCTGCGAGGCGACCGGGCCCATGGCCAGCGTCTGGGTGTGGCTGGTGATGGTTTCCTGCGCTGGGTTGCCATCGCTATCCAGCTTAGGCTGGCCCTGAGCATCCAGCGCGGGCTGGCTGTAGGTGATGCTTTCCAGCGTATTCACCTGTTGGTAGGGGCTGAAATTCTGGATCACGCCTTGCCCCATGAGCAGCACCGCGAGCAAGACGGACAACGGCAGCAACACATACAGCGTGCTGCGTGTCATGTCGACCCAGAAATTGCCGATGGTGGCGACCGAGTGACGGGCAAAGCCGCGAATCAGCGCGATGACCACGGCAATGCCGGTGGCGGCGGAGAGGAAGTTTTGCACCGCCAGCGCCAGCATTTGCGTGAGGTAGCTCATGGTGCTTTCACCGGCATAGCCTTGCCAGTTGGTATTGGTGACAAAGCTCACGGCGGTGTTGAATGCCGAGTCCAGGCTGATCTCGCCCATCCCCGCCGGGTTCAGCGGCAGGCTGCCTTGCAAGCGTTGCAGAAAAAATACCGCCAGCACGCCGATACCATTGAACAGCAGCAGAGCGACGGTATACGATTTCCAGCCCATCTCCTGCTGCGGGTTGACCCCGGATATGCGATACAACAACCGCTCCAGCGGGCCCAGCAGTTTTCCCAGCACCGGCAGGCGGCCTTCCATGGCGCGATGCAGATACAGGCCCATGGGTTTGGTCAGCAGCATCAGCGCTGCCAGATAGATTGCCACTTGTAGCAAGGCATTCGCATTCATCAGAATTTCTCCGGTTTGCATAAGGCGTACAAAAGATAAGCAAGCAGCAGCAAGGCAAGTGCGCCGCTCAGTACATAAAGCCAGTTCATGGTTTTGCTCCCAGGTAAATGCAGTACGCGGCCACCAGATAACTGGTCAGCAGGTACAGCAGAATCAGCAAGGTGTTGAAAATGTCCATCGGAGTCATCAGCCTGATCCAGTGAATGGCGTGAGCTTACTGAGGCCGATGTAAAGATGGCGTAATGAAGCGGGAGAGGGGTGTAAAAATGCTGTAAAAACGCAGCGCTTAGGCACCGGCAGGGCGCCAGTGCCTAAGCGTTTGTGGTCACCACCCGCAGGCGGTTAATTAGAGGGGGGCGGGATCAGCCGCGGCGCATGCTGAACAGCGTAAGCAGGCAACCGGCAATGGCGACCACGGCGGCGGCCAAGGGCACCGCTTGCAGGCCCAAGCCAAAATGAATCACGGCACCACCGAGAAACGCACCGACGGCATTGCCCAGGTTAAAGGCGCTCTGGTTAACGGTGGAGGCCATGAGCGGCGCTTCGCCCGCTTGGCGCATGGCATTGGTCTGCAACCCCGGCCCCACGGCAAAGGCAATCATGCCCCAGATAAACGCCGTGGCGACAGATAGCAGCGTGAACTGCATGCTCCAGGCAAACAGCAGGCTGAGGAGCGCCATGCCCAGCAATGAACCGGCAATGGTCGGCAACAGCCAGCGGTCAGCCAGCTTGCCGCCGATATTGAGACCCAATGTGGCGGCGATACCGAGCAACACCAGCACCAGGCTGACCGCATGCGGACTGAGGCCGGATTGATCTTCGAGGATGGGCGTGATGTAGGTAAAGATGGTGAATACGCCAGCAAACCCTACTGCAGTAATCGCCATTGCCAGCAGGGTCTGTGGGTGCAGCAAGGCTTTCATTTCATCGCGGATGTTCGCGCGTGGCATGGCGGTGATGTCGGGGATAAAGCGCCACACGGCCGCCATGGCAACCAGGCCGCAGGCGGCCACGGTCCAGAATGGCAGGCGCCAGTTGGTGAGCTGGCCCAGCAGGGTGCCGAGGGGCACGCCGAGGACATTGGCGAGCGTCAGGCCGCTGAACATCAAGGCCAGCGCGCGCGAGCTTTGCCCCGGTGGCGCCAGGTAAATGGCGACCACGGCGCCTATGCCAAAGAATGAACCATGACTCAGGGCGCTGAAAATGCGGGCGAAGGCCAGCAATTCATAGTTAGGTGCCAGCGCGCACAGGGCGTTGCCCAGGGTAAATATGCCCATCAGCCCGATCAATGTCGCCTTGCGCGGCCAGCGCATGGTGAGCGCCACCACCAGCGGGCCGCCTACGACCACCCCCATGGCATATACAGTGACCAGATTACCCGCGGCTGGAATGGATACCTGCAAGTCGCGCGCGATATCCGGCAACAGCCCCATGGGCAGAAATTCGGTCATGCCTATACAAAATGCACCGGCGGCCAGCGCCATCATCCAAAGACCCATGAGGTGGTTTCCTGCCATTAATGAATGCGTGTTCAAATCAAGGGATAGCGCCGCTTGGCGCTTATCCCCGCGTATGTTCCGGCTTGCCGGCTTGCTTGCGGCCATACTGGCTGGCCGGTATTGAGTTGGCTAGCGGCTATTCCTTGGCCTGAGCCAGCATGGCACGGATTTGTGCCATGCGTTCGCGGCCGTTTTCCTTGGCGGCTGCCGGGTCGCTGGCTGGCATGCCGAAATGCTTGACGTCATCGTGCGGCAGCTCGGCAATGAAACGGCTGGGTTCGCAGCTCTCGGTTTCACCGGCGCGCTTGCGCTTGCGGCACCATGAGATGTTCAGCGACTTTTGCGCGCGGGTAATGCCCACGTACATGAGCCGACGCTCTTCCTCGATGCGGTCGGTGTCTATGCTCTCGCGATGCGGCAATATGCCTTCTTCACAGCCGATCAGGAACACATGGCCGAACTCCAGGCCCTTGGCCGCATGCAGTGTCGATAGCTTGACCGCGTCCGGCTCGCCGTTTTCGCGGCCTTCCAGCATGCTCATGAGCGAGATCATCTGCGTCAGTTCCAGCAGGTTTTTCTCGTCTTCGTTGGCCTTTTTGGTGAGCCAGCCGGTAAAGTCCAGCACGTTTTTCCATTTGCTTTCGGCGGCGCGCGGCTCTTCACTATCGTAGAGAAAAGCCTCGTACTGGATGGCATTCAGCATGTCATTCAACATTTCGCCCGCCGGATCGCGCGTGGCCCTATCTTGTACCCGGTTGATGTACTGGCAGAAGGTCAGCAGGTCTTCCAGCTGGCGGGCGCCCAGCTCGCGCTGAAAATCGCCCTCAAACGCGGCGGCAAACAGGGATAAATGATGGTCGCGGGCATATTCGCCCAGGCGTTCCAGCGTGGTGTTGCCTATGCCTTTTTTCGGGGTGGTGGCGGCGCGGATAAACGCGGGATCATCGTCCTCATTGGCGATCAGCCGCAGATAGGCCACCAGATCCTTGATCTCGGCTTTGTCAAAGAACGACTGGCCGCCGGAAACGGTATAAGGCACCTTGTGGTTGCGCAATTGCTGCTCGAAAATGCGCGCCTGGTGATTGCCGCGATACAGAATCGCGTAATCGGAAAACTGCGTGCGGTGCTCGAACTTGTGCGCCATCAGCTTCATGACCACCGACTCTGCTTCGTGGTCTTCATCGCGGGCGGCGCTGACCTGGATAAGATCGCCAGTCCCCAGTTCGCTCCACAGCTTTTTATCAAACAGCTTGGGGTTGTTGGCGATCACCTGGTTGGCCGCGCGCAGGATCCGTACGGTGGAGCGGTAGTTCTGTTCCAGCTTGATCACCTTGAGCCGCGAGAAATCCTCGGTCAGTTGCCGCAGGTTTTCCACGTCGGCACCGCGCCAGCCGTAAATCGCCTGGTCATCGTCGCCCACGGCGGTAAAGCGGCCCTCGACACCTGTCAGCAGCTTGACCAGCTTGTACTGGCAGGCATTGGTATCCTGGTATTCATCAATCAGCAGATATTTGAGTTTGCGCTGCCATTTTTCCAGCGCTTCGCGGTGCTGTTCAAACAGCTCTACTGGCAGCTTGATCAGGTCATCAAAATCCACAGCCTGATAGGCCTTGAGTGTTTGCTGGTAAAGCTGGTAGACCTTGGCGGCAGCGTGCGTCAGCTCTTCGTCAGCCTGTGCCTTGGCCTGGTCAGGGTTGATAAAGGCATTCTTCCACTGCGAAATCTGCGATTGCGTGCGGCGCAGCAGCTGCTTGTCAGTGGTGGCCAGCACATCGGCCAGTATCTTGTAGCTGTCGGAAGAGTCCAGAATGGAAAACTGCGGCTTGTAGCCGAGCAGAGCAGCCTCTTGCCGCAGCATCTGCAAGCCCAGCGAGTGGAAGGTGGCAATGGTCAGCCCCTTGGCCGATTTGCCTTCCAGCAAATGACCCACACGCTCCTGCATCTCACGCGCCGCCTTGTTGGTAAAGGTGATGGCCGCGATTTCACGCGGCTGGTAGCCACATTGCTCGATCAGGTAGGCGATTTTCTGGGTGATGACGCGTGTCTTGCCGCTACCCGCACCAGCGAGCACCAGCAGGGGGCCATCCAGATATTTGACCGCTTCACGTTGCGGGGAATTGAGTTTGCTTAACATGCACCAGGTGGATTCGGTTCAGGGGGAATGAGGATGCCGTTGATAACGGGCAGCGCGTACTTCCAAAGATGCATAAGTTTAGCTTTAACCGGGTTTTGATGCCAGCCAGCATTGCTTGTGGCATAGTGTCATCTACATAAAAAATAATTATTAAAGGACACTGAATCCGTAATGTTAGGCCTGGATTTCAAGACCATGGTTGTCATGGCCACCTTGCTGACATTCTGCATGTCGGCGCTGCTTATTTTCATGCGTTTTCATGGTATCCGAGGTCCCGAATACTGGGCTACTGGCAATCTCTTCATCAGTTTTTCCATGCTGTTCGTGGTGTTCCACTATGAAGATGTTGAGCATTGGGTTTCCCTGATCCTGTCGCTGATGGTGTTCGGCCAATCGATACGCCTGCTGGGGATACGACGTTACATCGGGCACAAGGTCCGCTATTACTTTCCGTTTCTGACCGTCGGCGGCCTGTTGCTGGTGAATGTATTTACGCTGGCTATCCTCAAGAATCAGCCGCTCACCGTGTTTGTTAATTCCATGGGCATCGCCTGTCTGCATATCGGCTCGGCATGGTTGCTCAACCAGTTTTCCATCAAGCCTGAGCGTGCTTCGGCCGAGCGTACGGCATGCCAGGTCACGGCGTTCATTTTCTCCAGCATGGCGCTCCTGATGATCTACCGTGCCATTACCGCTCTTTTTTCCCATGGCGCTATCCTCGATCATCCCATGGGCTGGTATCCCAACGTGCTGACCTTGCTGGTCGGCAGCATGTTGCAGATGTTTGTGACCTTTGGCCTGGTGATGATGGTGAGCTATCGCAAATCCGCCGAGCTTGAGCAGTACGCCCATTACGACGTACTCACGGGGATACTGAACCGGCGCGGACTGGAAGAGGCCGCCCGTCGCCTGTCCAGCTTTGGGCGCCGCAACGATAGTGGCCTGGTCATGCTGCTGCTGGATATCGATCTCTTCAAGCATATCAATGATCGCTGGGGCCATCCGGTGGGGGATGAAGTATTACGCCAGCTGACTCAGCAAATCAAAACCCTTACTCGGCAGGAAGATATCCTGGCCCGCTATGGTGGCGAGGAATTTTGCCTGCTATTGCCTGCTAAAACCGAGCAGGAGGGAATTCAGTGCGCCGAACGTATCAGGCAGTCGGTCGAAGCGCTGCGCATCGCGCACGGGGATAACACCCTCCAGTTCACTGTGAGTGTGGGCATTACCTGCGCCAAGCTGGCGGGATATGATTTCCGCAGCTTGCTGGCCTCTGCCGATGCTGCTCTGTATGCCGCCAAAAAAGCCGGGCGTAACCAGGGGGTGTCGTACTCCAGTTTGTCAGGGCTTAATCTGCAGGCAGCGTGACCGGATGTCAGTCTTGATTAACACGCCATTTACTCTCGCCCAAAGCCGCTTGCTGTGTGCCAGCTATCAGCAGTTGACGGGCAAGCCGTTAATAAATGATTCGCAGGCCCAGCAGGCGGATGAGATGTTATTGGCTGAATCACTATATCGTGCAGAAGTGGCGATACTTTCGCACGATACGGCAGCCGATCCGGTATTCAACTATGCCAATCTGCAAGCCCAGGCCTTGTTTGGCTATGACTGGGAAAGCTTTGTCCGTCTGCCTTCCAGGTTATCGGCAGAGCCTCTGTTGCGCGATGCGCGTGCAGCCCTGTTGGCGCGCGTTGCGCGCGATGGGTTTGTTGATGATTATTCCGGGGTTCGTATTGCACGCGACGGCCGACGCTTCATGATTACCCGTGCAACCGTATGGAATTTGCATGACGATGCCGGGGGGTATCAAGGGCAGGCAGCTTGCATACACGACTGGTATCTGCTTTAGCATGCCTGTCGGCATCAAGTTTATAGAGGATGCAGCCGATATTAATGCAATATCAGATCATCATGTATCCAACCTTATGATGTGAATGTCATTATTTTCCCGTGGAGTAGCAGTCAGTGACACGCAGCAGAGCAAACCATAACGGCAGACATATTCAACGTGCTCGATTATAAAAAACAGATTATTCGGCCCTTTATCCTGGCGTCAGTGCTGCTCAGTGCAGCCTTGGCCGCATTGCTGTTTGCTGCCATCCATCTGGTACATATTTCGCGGATGGCCGAACAGACCGACGTGCTGCGTATCGAGGCAATCAAGCTGCATAAGGCGATTGTCCAGGTTGAAACCGGGCAGCGTGGCTACCTGCTTACACAGAATGTGCGCTTTCTGGAGCATTACCGTAAGGGCAAGGCGGATATCAAGCGCATCACCAATACGCTGAATCAGCAAATGACCGGGCTGCCCGACATCAAGCATCGCTTTGATGAAGTCAGCCGCATGGTCGAGATCAAGCTCCGGGTGACGGAAGCGTCTATCCAGACGGAAATCAATGAAGGGGCGTATGCGCCGCACCTCAACTCGGCCAAGATCGGCGTCAACATCATGGAAAGAATAGACGCCCAGCTTGAGGATATTGATGTCCTGTTACAGCACCGTAAATCCGAGTTGAGTGATGATTCGCGGCGCGCCCTCAAGCAGACCATGGGGGGTGCAGCCTTGCTGTTGCTGATAGTGATCGGCCTGTTTACCGGGGCCTATTACAAGACAGTCAAGCTGTTTGAAATTGCCGCCACATCGCAAACCACCGCGGAAGAGATGAGCCACGATGCCTATCATGATTCGCTGACTGGCTTGCCCAATCGCCGCTATTTTGAAAGCTATTTCCGGCGCCAGATTTTTCTTTCCAAACGCAGTGGCCAGCCATTTTCGCTGTTCTATCTTGATCTTGATGGCTTCAAGGAAATCAACGACAAGCATGGGCACGATGGCGGCGACCTTGCACTGAAGTTTGCCACCGAGCGTTTCAGGAATGCCCTGCGTGAGTCTGATTTTATCGCCCGGCTGGGCGGCGACGAGTTTGTCGTGCTGGTGCACAACTACCGTTCGGTCAGTGAAATAGGCGGCCTGGGCAATCGCATCATTCGCTACATCAACCAGCCATTCACGATTGATGGCCAGCACCAGTTGCTGGGCGTCAGCATTGGTATCAGCTGTTATCCCATGGACGGTCAGGAGGCGGATGAGTTGCTGGATGCCGCAGACCGTGCCATGTACCAGGCCAAGAAAAACGGCAAGAACCGGCTGGTGTTTGCCCAGAGTTGAGCGCGGGACCCACCTGCCGATCAGGACTTAATGTTCTGGACTGTCGTTCCCGGCTTGTTCGTCTTGTTGCAAACGCAGGGCCTTGGCTTGCGCAGCTTCTTCCGCGGCATCTTCTATTGCCTGCTTTGCCGCCTGCATCATGTGCTGACGGGTGTCTGGCGTTTCCAGGCTGATACGGCCCAAGGCACCTGAACGGTAGTCCACCAGGAAGGCCATGGCGGTTTTTTCCATGTCAAACTCGCCACCCTTCAAGCGGTAAGCCCGGCGCTTGGCCACAGCTTCCAGCACATCCACCGCATCCATGCCGCTGACATCGATCTTGTAGCGGGCGTTGAGCAGGGTGGGGTAGCGTTCCAGCAACAATCCAGCCAAAAACACCGCCACATCCTCATCAATCACCGCATTGCGGCCGATGGCATGGCTGGCAGCCAGCATGTAGCCGTCAGACTCATACTGAATCTTGGGCCACATCATGCCGGGCGTATCGGTGATGCTCATCTGGTCATTCAGGTCAAACCGCTGCTGGCTTTTGGTCACGGCAGGCTCGTCGCCTACCTTGGCAATGCGGCGATTGAGCAGGGCATTCATTAGCGTGGATTTGCCGACGTTGGGGATGCCCATGATCATCATGCGCAAGGGCTTGAGGTTAGTGCCGCGATGCGGCGCGAGGGCTTTGCACAGCCCTGGAATCTTGCCGGCGTCACCCGGTTTTTTACAGGAGAGCGCCACGGCTTTTACGCCAGGCTGCTTGTTGAAGTAATTGAGCCAGGCCTGGGTGACGGCAGGGTCGGCCAGGTCGGCCTTGTTGAGAATCTTGAGATTGGGCCGCTGCCTGAACAGGCGCAGCTCTTCAATCATGGGGTTATGGCTGGCTTCCGGCACCCGTGCATCCAGCACCTCGATCACGATATCGATATGCTCCATGGTCTCGGCTGCTTTTTTCTTTGCCGAGGTCATATGTCCGGGAAACCACTGTATTGCCATTATTTAAAACCACCGATGTACATGAGATGCGCTGAGCTGGGGTAAGCGCTGAATAAGGAAAGTGCTGCAATTCCCGTATTTTATCATTGAGTTGGCCTTTCCCGGCTTTTTATCACCCGGAGGCCTCAGGCCTTCATCTGCGACGGTGGTAAAATGCCGCCATGACGCTCATCCCCGAAATTCACCCTAATCAATCCATCGCCCTGCTCAAGGAGCTGCACATCCTGACGCGCGACGGCAAGCTCAACCAGGACACGCGCCGCAAGCTGAAGCAGGTGTATCACCTCTACCAGTTCATTGAGCCTTTGCTGCAGGAGGTCATGCAGGGCAATCCTTCGCCCATGCTGGTGGACCACGGGGCGGGCAAATCCTATCTGGGGTTTATTCTTTACGATCTCTTCATGAAGCAGCAGGCGGCCGGGCAGGTCGTGGGGGTGGAGACCCGCGCCGAGCTGGTGGATAAGTCGCGCCAGCTGGCATCGGAGCTGGGATTTGAGCGCATGCAGTTCCATCATTTGTCGGTGGAAGAAGCCATGCAGTCTGCGGCCTTGCCTGCCAAGGTCGAAATCGTGACGGCGCTGCATGCCTGCAATACCGCCACGGATGATGCCATACAGTTCGGCTTGCAAAAGCAGGCGCAATTCATGGTGCTAGTGCCGTGCTGTCAGGCCGAAGTGGCGGAAGTGCTGCGCAAGCGAAAGAACGAGTCCTTCGGCAAAACGCCGCTATCAGAAATCTGGCGCCACCCGATTCATACCCGCGAATTTGGCAGCCAGATCACCAATGTGCTGCGCTGCCTGCAGCTCGAAGCGCATGGCTATCAGGTAACGGTGACCGAGCTGGTTGGCTGGGAGCATTCCATGAAAAACGAGCTAATCATCGCTCGTTATAAAAACAATCCACGACGCAATGCGCGCGAGCGGCTGCAGCAGATTCTACAGGAGCTTAATCTGGAAGATTTGCGCCCCCGCTTCATGCCGGCTGAAGTTTAGGGCGTGCTGGTTTGCTCTTTCAGGCTGCCGTAGGTGAGGGCAAATTGCCGGGTAACCTCGGCGCCGAAAAAGAAGATCTGCGCGGAGTAATAAATCCACAGTAACAACGCGATCAGCGAACCCGCGGCGCCAAAGCTGGATGAAATTCCGCTGCGGCTCAAATACATGCCTATCAGCAATTTACCCAGGCCAAACAGCAGCGCCGTCAGCACGGCTCCCACCACCACATCCGACCACGACAGCCGCACATCCGGCAGCATCTTGTAGACCACGGCAAACATGGCGGTGATCACCGCAAACGACAGCAGGGCAGACAGGTATTTGAAAATCGCCATGTGCTTCAGCAGGAAATCCAGATAGCCCCCCAGGAAATAGTTGGCGTAATGCTCGATGAGCCCCAGCCCGGCGCTCGCCAGCAATGAGCTCATCAGCAATGCCGAGAGGATGATGATCAGGCCGAACGAGGTCAGGCGCGTGATCAGCAGTTGCTTGAATGCGCGTTTATTGCTGACGACGGCTTTCTCCACTTCCCAGATTTCATCCAGGCTGGCCTTAAGCTCGGCAAATACCGTGGTAGCACCGATGAAAATCAACAATGCCGCGACCACCGAGGCAATGATGCCCGACGTGTGATTGCTGGAGGCTGCTAGCAGCGAGCTGATCACGCGGGCGCCGCTTTCACCGACCAGCATGGCAAGCTCGTCGATGACATGGCCCTGGGCGGCTTGTTCTCCCAGAAAATAACCCGTCACGGCAATCACCAGCACCAGGATGGGGGTCAGCGAAAAAATCGTATAAAACGCCAGGGCAGCCCCCTTGCTGGTGGCGCGGTGGGCAAACCAGGCGACAACGGCGCTGGTGAAAAGCTGGCGCATGCAATTGAGATAGCGCAGGGCGGAGGCGACAGGTTTAAAGGCAGAATGCAAAGAGGACTCCCGTTTTTTGCTACAGATTATTCATGCAGGTAGAGGTATGATAATTCGATAATGCCCAGGCCAGTGAGTTCCAGTGCGTTCATTGTCGCCGCGGCCAGCCATTACCATCACTATCACGCATTGCCATTATGAAGGGGAGCTTTATGCCGCGCTTTACGTTGGGTTGTCTGACTATCCTGATCGCGTTGTTGCCACTGCAGGCGCAAGCAAAATTTACCGGCGAGGATTTCAGTGGAGTTTATCAATGCACCGGGCAGGATGCGCACGAAGGTGCTTATACCGGCACCGTGACCATGACCCTCAAGCCCGAGCACAGCCGTGCGCCTTATGCCAGTTATGATTTCAAGCTCGAAGTACCGGATTACGGTACTTACCTCGGTCACGCTGCCGCGAATGGACGCCATGTCGCCATGCATTTTGGCCTGCAGGACCCGACCACACATGACTATGGCACGGGGATTGCCGTCATAAAAAAAACCAAGGCAGGCAAATGGCGCTTTCACAAATTCTATTTCGAGCCGGAATTCAAGGGTGGCAACACCGGGCTTGAAGACTGCGTGATCAGGTAACGCCGCGGCAATGCCCATTAATCTCGTTTGATCATTCACCAGATTTACCTTAACCCTGTGCAATAACGGCTTGTTATTGCCGTATTGTATTTATGCCGGGAGAGCACTGCTCATGCTGAAATTTTCCTCCATGTTCGTTCTGCTCAGTGGCTTGCTCATGCACGGGCTAGCCTCTGCCGCTGTTGAGGTGCGGGACTTTTCGCCGCAGGGCGAAGTGCGCAAGGTTAACCAGGCCACCGCGATTTTCAATGTAGACATGGTGAAGATGGGCGATGCGGAGGCGGCCGCTCCATTTGACATTGACTGCCCGGTGTCGGGAGAAGGGCGCTGGCAGGATAGCCGCACCTGGGTGTATCGCCTGAGCGGCAAGCTGGACGCCGGTGCCCAGTGCCAGTTCACCCCGCGTCGCGATCTCAAGTCGCTGGATGGCGAGGCATACACCGGGACGACACCGTTTCGCTTTTTCATGGCTGGCCCGTGGTTGAAGCATGTGCTGCCGGAGTCTTACAACCCAATTGAAGAAGATCAGGTGTTCATCGTCGAGACGCCGTTTGCCATCAAGCCGCAAAGCGTGGAGCAGCATGCCTGGTGCGCACCGGAAGGCGTGAGCGAGCGCATTCCCGTGCGGGTATTGTCTGCCGCGCAGCTGAAGACGGCGCTCCAAACATTGCAACTGGGCGTGTCGTCAAACGCGCTGGGCCTGCGTTGCCAACGTCCCCTGGCGCCGGGTAGCCGCATGCAGTTGGTGTGGGATGCCGGCATTGAAAGCATGGCGGGCGGCAAGTCCACGCAACGCGAGTCGGTCACCTACCAGGTGCGGCCGGTGTTTCGTGCCGAGCTGAGTTGCACGCGCGAAAAGCCGAGCGCGCCATGCTCGCCTTTGTCCGATATCGAGCTGCGCTTCAGTGAATCCTTGAGCCTGGCACAGCTGGAGAAGATACGGCTGGACGGCGCTGGCAAATCGCAAGCGCCAATGGAGATCAGCCCGGCACGTGCCAAGGCACTCAATGCCCAGCGCCCCGGCGCGGCGGCTTCATACCGCGTGGCAGACCAGGATCAGCTCAGCAGCGCGCTGTTCAAAGGCCCATTCAAGCCAGATGCGGCCTATCAGTTGATCCTGCCCAAGAATCTGCGCGATGCCAGTGGCCGCACGCTCAGCAATGCCAGCAGCTTTCCGCTCAGGTTGCGCACGGCGCCACTGCCGCCGTTGGCCAAATTTGCCGCCAACTTTGGCGTGCTGGAGCTGAAAGAGGGCGGCGTCCTGCCCGTCACCATCCGCAATATGGAAAGTCGTATCGGCATGCGTGTGCTGCGCCAGCAGGACCCGGAGCAGGTGCTGTCGCTGATGGCGGATCTCAACCGCTTTGAACGCCAGACCCGTCAGGTGGACAGGCCAACACCGCGCATGCAGCAGCGCAGCCTGGATGGCGATACGGTGGAAGAGTTTCGTCCTTATGTAGATGTGCTGTATCCACGCGAGCTGTCATTCCTGCAGGGGCGCCCGGATAGCCAGCCCGAGCGTGCCATGCCCAGACCAGCGAATGGCAAGGCGTTTGAAGTCGTGGGTATTCCGCTGCAAAAGCCGGGCTTTTACGTGGTGGAGATTCGTAGCCAGGTGCTGGGTAATGCGCTGCTGAGCGAGGCCAAGCCCATGTATGTCCGCAGCCAGGCGCTGGTGACGGACATGGCAGTGCACCTCAAGACTGGTCGAGACAACAGCCTGGTCTGGGTGACTTCACTCTCAAGTGGCAAGCCGGTGGCGGGCGCCGACGTTACCCTGCACGATTGCCAGGGTCACCGCTTCTGGCAGGGGAAAACCGATGCACAAGGCATCGCCAGCTACCCCGAGGCCCTGCCGGAGCAGCGCAAATGCCCCGGCAACTGGGTGTACTTTGCCACTGCCAAATTGGGCGAGGACTTTTCCTTTGTGCAGTCAGACTGGGATCGTGGCATAGAGCCATGGCGCTTCAATGTGCGCACCTGGGCCCCGCAGCAAGGCCTCAAAATGCAGACCATCCTCGACCGCACCATGCTGCGCGCGGGCGAAACGGTATCGATGAAGCATATTGCCCGTGATGAGGATTTCCGTGGCTTCCGCTATCCGCAAGAGGCATTGCCTGACAGCGTGACCCTGGAGCTGATTGGTGGCGACTACTCGGTAGATATTCCGCTGGAATGGGATACTCGCGGCAATGCCATCACGCAATGGCAGATTCCGCAGGATGCCCCCATGGGCAGCTATGGCATCAAGATGGCCGGGCAATGGGATTATGTTGCGCAGTTTCGTGTGTCCGAATTCCGCCTGCCTGCCTACAAGGGCAGCGTGCAATCCGAAAAAATGCGTTATGCCGGCGCCAGTGCCATTCCGGTGCGGCTATCGCTCAATTACCTGAGTGGCGGTGCGGCCAGCGGCCAACAGGTGCAGGTATCTGCCATGCTGCGCTCAGGGCAGTACAGCTTTGCAGCGTATCCGGACTTCAATTTTGGTGCGCAGGTGCGCGGCGAGCCGCTACAGAAACTGATGCTGGACCGGCAAGCGGTCAAACTGGACCGCCTCGGCAACGGTCGCCTGCAAGTGCCTGTGAGTGGCGTGGGCAACGCCGCCGGGCAGCCACTGCAATTGCAGACGGAAATGACCTTTACTGATCCCAATGGCGAGATACAGACGCTGGCGGGCAGTACCGATATCTGGCCAGCCAGTCTGGCGCTGGGCCTGCAGGTAAAGGATTGGGCGGGCATGCAAGCCAGGCGCAAGGTGCAGGCCGTGGTGCTGGATACCGCAGGCAAGCCAAAAGCCGGCGTCAAGGTCACCTTGCAGGGCGAGCGCAAGTGGGATTTTGTGCATCGCAAGCGCATTCTCGGCGGCTTTTATAGCTACGAAACCGAGCAGGGCAGCGAAGACCTTGGCATGCTATGCCAAGGTGTGACTGATGCTCAGGGCCTGGTGCAATGCCAGGTGGATATCAAGGGCAGCGGGCAGATTGCCCTGACGGCGCGCGGTGTGGATGATGCCGGGCGGCCCATGGTGGCCGAGAGCGGCTTCTGGGTGAGCGATGCCGCCGATATCTGGTATGCGCAGGGCGATCAGGACCGCATGGAAGTGATCCCCGAAAAACGCAAATACAAGGTCGGGGAAACCGCCCGGTTGCAGGTGCATACCCCATTCCATCAGGCCACGGCGCTGATCGCCGTCGAGCGCGAAGGCATTATCAAGACCATGGTGCGTCCGCTATACCGGCGCAACGCCGTGGTGGAGATTCCGATTGAAGACAGCTGGGGGCCGAATGTGTATGTCTCGGTGCTGGCGGTGCGCGGGCGCCTGACCGAGGTGCCGTGGTACAGCTTCTTCCAGTGGGGCTGGCATAGCCCGGTGGACTGGTGGCAGGCCTGGCGCGATGGCATGCCACAGCCCACGGCGCTGGTTGATCTCGGCAAGCCTGCCTTCAAGTTCGGCCTGACCCATATCGCGGTGGGGACGGATGGTGCCCGCCTCAAGGTGGAGGTGCAGACTGACAGGCAGGAATATCGCCCACGCGACATGGTCACCGCCAAGATCAAGGTGCGGCTGCCCAATGGCAAACCGGCGCCCGCTGGCGCCGAGGTGGCGCTGGTGGCAGTGGACAGGGCCTTGCTGGAGTTATCTCCCAATAGCAGCTGGAACCTGCTCGACAACATGATGGACGAGCGGGCCTACCTCATCAACACCGCTAGCGCGCAGATGCAGGTGGTCGGCAAACGGCACTATGGCAAGAAGGCGCTGCCTGCAGGCGGCGGTGGCGGCAAG
The DNA here is from genome assembly GCF_020523625.1 of Methylovorus menthalis. GTDB lineage: Bacteria > Pseudomonadota > Gammaproteobacteria > Burkholderiales > Methylophilaceae > Methylovorus > Methylovorus menthalis. The sequence goes on along the minus strand of NZ_JAJAQH010000006.1, from coordinate 1,307,223 downwards.
TTCGCTACGCGCGAGCTGTTCAACACGCTGTTGTACTGGAACCCGCGCGTCAAGCTGGATAATCAGGGCATGGCGACGGTGCGTTTCCGCGTCAATGATGCGCTGACGGCATTCAAGGTAGTGGCGATTGCCGATGTGGACCAGGGCTATTTTGGCACCGGGCAGGCGGAAATCGTCAGCCGGCAGGCCATGCAGCTGACCTCCGGCCTGCCGCCCATGGTGCGTGAAGGCGATCGTTATCAGGCCATCATCACGCTGCGCAACACCACTGCCAAGCCGGTGTCGCTGAAACTCAATGCGCGCACCGAGCAAAAGCCATGGACATCGCAAGCGGTGATGCTGGCTGCCGGGGCCGCTCAGGAGCTGCGCTGGCCGGTGGAGGTGCCGGATAACAGCACCTCGCAGCGCTGGACCATAGAAGCGCTGGATGATCAGGGCAAGCTGCTGGACAGGCTGGAGATTCCGCAGAAGGTATTGCCGCGCGTGCCGGTCACCGTGCAGCAGGCCAGCTTCATGCAGCTGGAGCAGGCCTTGAATCTACCGACGACCTTGCCTGCCGGGGCCATCCCCGGCAAGGGCGGGCTGCAGCTCAAGCTCAGTGCCAGCCTCGGGCAGCAGACCGCAGGCATCGAGCGCTACTTCAATGCTTATCCCTTCAGCTGCCTGGAGCAGCAGACCTCGATAGCCACTGGCCTCATGGACGCCACGCGCTGGCAAACCATCGCCAAACAGCTGGCGGGCTATCAGGATGCGCAGGGCTATCTGGCGTATTTCCCCGGCATGCCATACGGCAGCGATGCGCTCACGGCCTATGTGCTGACCATGGCGTATGAAAATGGTGTGACCTTGCCGCCCTCGGTGGAGCAGGGCATGCGCACGGCATTGCTGGATTTTGTCGAGGGGCGCAGCCAGCCGCATGGCTGGTATGGCGGCAATAATCGTTACCTGAACGAGCGTCGGCTGTCGGCGCTGGCGGCCCTGTCGTATACCGGCAGTGTGCATGGCCGTTCGCTCGATGCGTTTGAGTTCAAGCCCATCCAGATGCCGACAACCAGTCTGATCGACTGGTATGCCATCTTGCGCCACGTGCCGGATGCCAGCCAGCGCGATGAGCGCCTGCAGCAGGTGTCGCGCGAGTTGCGCAACCGCCTGCAGAACGTGGGTGGCCGCCTGAGCTTTGACGGCGAAGAGAATGACCAGTGGTGGTGGGCCATGGTGGATGGCGAAGTGAATGCCACGCGCCTTACCGCCTTGCTGATGGATGATCCGGCTTGGAAGGCCGATATGCCTGCCATGCTGCGCGGTGCGCTCATGCGCCAGCAGAAGGGCCACTGGCATACCACGCTGTCCAATGCCTGGGGCCGTCTGGGCTTGCATAAATTCAGCCAGCAGTTTGAGTCCGAGCCGGTAAGCGGGCTGACCGAAGCCACGCTGGGCGCGCAGCAAAAACGTTACGACTGGCCCGCCCAGTCCGCGACTACCGGCCCAGATGCCACGGCGGCCAGCCTGTTCCTGCCATGGGCGTCTTCACCGACCACGCCTCTGCAAGTGACCCATACTGGCACCGGCAAACCCTGGCTCAATCTGCTGGTGACGGCGGCTATCCCCGATAAACCGGCCAGCAATGGCTACCGCATCCAGCGTCGGGTGACGGCGATTGAGCAGAAGGTGCCGGGGCAGTGGAGTCGTGGCGACCTGATGCGCATCCGGGTGGATGTCGACAGCCAGCATGACCTCAGCTGGGTGGTACTGACCGATCCGATCCCGGCAGGCGCCAGCATTCTGGGCAATACCGCCCGGGATTCGCGCATTGCCCAGGCCGGTGAAAACCAGGCCAATGAAGATACCCTGGCACCGAGCTACACCGAGCGCGGACTGGCGTTTTTCCGGGCGTATTACGCGTTCGCACCTCAGGGGCACTTCTGGTACGAATACACCGTGCGGCTCAATAACCCCGGCACGTTCAGCCTGCCGCCGACGCGGGTAGAGGCCATGTATGCGCCCGAGGTGTTTGGTCAGCTGCCCAATGCCAGGCTGGATGTGCGCTAGGGCCGCAGGACATTGGCCGCGACGATGCAAAACCTGACCGGGCAAAAGACGAAGCCGCAGCGACAGACCCGCCAGCGGGTACTGCTTGCCACGCTAGGCTTGCTGCTTGGCCTGCTGCCGGGCATGGCGGCGGCCGTGCCCGGCTATGCTGAAGTCAAGGCGCAATACCGGGCCTCCGATGCCTGGCTGCTGGCGCGCGATGGGCAGGTGTTGCAGCAATTGCGGCTGGATCATCAGGTGCGCCGTTTGCAGTGGACACCGCTGGAAGCCATGTCGCCCGCCTTGCTGCAAGCGCTGCTGTATTCCGAAGACCAGCGCTTTTACCAGCATGCGGGCATAGATTGGCTGGCGGTGGCTTCGGCCAGCTGGCGCAATCTGTGGGATAGCCGCACGCGCGGCGCCAGCACCATCACCATGCAGCTGGCTGGCCTGCTGGAGCAGGATGCCGTGCATGGCCGCCGCAGCCTGGTGCAAAAGCTCGGGCAATCGGCCGATGCCCTGCAGCTGGACCATGCCTGGAAAAAATCCGACATTCTCGAAGCCTATCTCAACCTGGTGCCGTTTCGTGGCGAGCTGCAAGGCGTTGCCGCCATGAGCCAGGGCCTGTTTGGCAAGGGCCCCGAGGCGCTGGATGCGCGGGAAGCCGCCGTTGCCGTCGTGCTGCTGCGCGCGCCCAATGCCAAACCGGCCCGCGTGGCCGAGCGTGCCTGCCAGCTTCTAAAGCAGATGCAGCAGGCGCGTGCGTGTGCTGATCTGGAAGGCTTTGCCAGCCTCAAACTGGTGGCGCCATTCGAGCCTGCCATGCCCAACCTGGCGCCGCATCTGGCGCGGCAATTATTGCAGCAGCCCGGGCAGCGCCTGCGCAGCACGCTGGACGTGCGCTTGCAGCAATACGCTGCCCGGCAATTGCGCGCCAACCTGCTGCAACTGGAAAACCAGAATGTGCAGGATGGCGCGGTACTGGTGCTGGATAATCGCACAGGGGAAGTGCTGGCCTGGGTGGGTTCCAGCGATACCTTGTCGAGCGCGCCCGCGGTGGATGGCGTGCTGGCGCAACGCCAGGCGGGCTCTACCCTCAAGCCGTTTTTGTATGCCACGGCGCTGGATATGCGGGCGCTGACCGCCGCCTCGCTGCTGGACGATAGCCCGGTGCGCATACGTACCGGCAATGGCGATTACATTCCGCAGAATTACGACAAGCAGTTCATGGGCCCGGTCAGCCTGCGCACGGCACTTGGCAGCTCGCTGAATGTGCCTGCCGTGCGCAGCCTGCTGCATATCACGCCGGATCGCTTTTTTGCGCGCCTGCAGCAATTGCGTTTCAGCACGCTGACGGAATCGGTGGACTATTACGGCTACAGCCTGGCGCTGGGCGCGGCCGATGTGCGCCTGCTCGATCTCACCAATGCCTATCGGGCGCTGGCCAATCAGGGCCGTTACAGTGGGGTGCGCATGCAATGGGCCAAATCCGCCAGCAAAGGCAACGCGCATAAGCCCATGCAAGTGTTTTCGCCCGCCGCGAGTTATGTGGTGAGTGACATCCTGGCCGATAACAATGCCCGTGCGCATACCTTCGGCATGGATTCGGCGCTGGCGACGCGCTACTGGAGCGCAGTGAAAACCGGCACCAGCAAGGACATGCGCGATAACTGGTGCGTGGGCTACACGGCGCGTTACACGGTGGGCGTGTGGGTGGGCAACGCCAATGGCGCGCCCATGCATGATGTGTCAGGCGTGAGCGGCGCGGCGCCGGTCTGGCGTGCCGTGATGGATTATCTGCACACCCATCCCGATGGCCGCTTGCTGGCGCCGGTCGTGCGCCCGCTGCCAGCTGGACTGCTGCAGCAACAGGTGCGCTTTCAGCCTGCAATTGAGCCGCCCCGGCAGGAATTCTTTCTGAAAGGCACCGAGCTTGCGCTGGTGCGGGCGAGCAATGATGGGGATGACGTGCGCCCGAGTATGTCGGGCCAGAACAAGCAGCGCGGGTATGCCCAGGCGGATAATCAACTGGTGAGCATTGCATACCCCGCCCAGGGCTCGATTATCGCGCTCGACCCTGAAATACCGCCCGCGCTGCAGCGGGTGGTGTTCAAGGCAAGCCCGGCCTTGCCTGCAGGCTGGCATTGGCGGCTGGATGGCAAACGGGTGGCACCGGTCAAGATGCCATCGCCGCGCCCCTTGCCGGGGATCAATACTCAAGCTGCCAACACACAGGCCGCCAATACACCGGTAGCAGACCTGCGCTACGCCTGGTTCCCCATGCCCGGCCGCCATGTGCTGAGCCTGCACGATGCCAGCGGCAAGTTGCGTGAGTCGGCACGCTTTGAAGTGCGGGGCGCCATGCTGCGCGAGGCCATGCCAAGTCCGAAAGCGAAACCTGCGCGGCGATCTTGAGCGGCCGGGTAGCGGGCGTGCATGTTAAAATCGCGCCAACCTATGAACACCGCCATGAATACCACCACCAACCCCCGTCACGTCATTACCCAGCTGGAGAAACTGCTGCCGGAGTGCATGCTGGCCGACCGTTTTCCTTTGCGTCGACGCTTGCAGCAGGCGCGAGCGCAGCTGGATCAGCAGAAGCCTGAGCAGAAATCTCCCGACAAGCTGCTGGCCGAGCTGGCCAATCGCGTGCGTGATTCTGTCGCGCGCCTGCAAGCGCGTAAAGCGGGGTTACCCAAGCCGGATTATCCAGCCGAGCTGCCGGTATCCGGAAAAAAGGACGATATTGCCGCCGCCATTCAGAAACATCAGGTGGTGATCGTCTGCGGGGAAACCGGCTCCGGTAAAACCACCCAGCTGCCCAAGATTTGCCTGGAGCTGGGTCGTGGCATCAGCGGCCTGATCGGCCATACCCAGCCGCGGCGTATTGCCGCCCGCTCGGTGGCCTCGCGCATTGCGCAGGAGCTGAATTCGTCGCTGGGCCAGGCGGTGGGCTACAAGGTGCGTTTTAACGACAAGCTCTCCGAAAGCAGTTATATCAAGCTGATGACGGACGGCATTTTGCTGGCAGAGACGCAGGGCGACCGGTTTCTCAATGCCTATGACACCATCATCATCGATGAGGCGCACGAACGCAGCCTGAATATCGATTTCCTGCTGGGCTATCTCAAGCAACTATTGCCCAAACGCCCTGATCTGAAAGTGATTGTCACCTCGGCCACCATTGATGCCGACCGTTTCTCGCGGCATTTTGACGGAGCGCCGGTGATCGAGGTATCCGGACGCACCTATCCGGTGGACATTCGCTACCGGCCATTGGGCAAGGCTGGCTTCAGTTCCAAGGAAAATACGCCCGAGCCGGAAGACGAGGATGATCTGGAGCTCTTGGGGCAGGACCTCATGGGCATCAAGCGCAAGCCGCGTGTGGAATCGCGCTGGCTGGAAGAAGACGATGCCGAAGAGGCCATGGAAGAAGCCATTCTGGATGTGGCCGATGACCTGATGCGGCTGGGCGAGGGCGATATCCTGGTGTTTTTGCCGGGCGAGCGCGAGATTCGTGACACCGCAGACCATCTGCGCAAATATCAGGGCCGTTCGCCCAAGCTTAAACATGTGGAAATCCTCCCGTTGTTTGCCCGGCTGTCGATAGAGGACCAGCAGAAGATTTTCCGTACTGGCGGCGCCCGCCGCATCGTGCTGGCGACCAATGTGGCCGAAACCTCGCTCACCGTGCCCGGCATCAAATACGTGATCGATACCGGCCTGGCGCGGGTCAACCGTTACAGCTCCCGCGCCAAGGTCGAGCAGCTGCAGATCGAGAAAATCTCGCAGGCCGCTGCACGCCAGCGCGCAGGGCGTTGCGGCCGGGTGTCGAGTGGTATCTGCGTGCGCCTTTACGACGAAGAGGATTTTAATAACCGCTCCGAGTTTACCGACCCCGAGATTCTGCGCTCCTCACTGGCTTCGGTGATCTTGCGCATGGCCGCCCTGCGGCTGGGCGATGTGAATGACTTTCCGTTTATCGAGGCGCCGAGTTCGCGCCTGATCGCCGATGGCTACCTGCTGTTGCAGGAGCTGGGCGCGGTGGATGCCGACCGGCAGATTACCGAGCTGGGCAACCAGCTGGCACGCTTGCCGCTGGACCCGCGGGTGGGCCGCATGATATTGGCCGCCAAAAAAGAAAGTTGCCTGCAGGAGATGCTGATTATCGCCAGTGCGCTGGCGATCCAGGACCCGCGCGAACGGCCCATGGACAAACGGGAAGCGGCCGACCAGGCGCACGCCAAGTTTGCGGGCGAGCAGTCTGATTTCATGAGCTTCCTCAAGCTGTGGGCGTTTTACGACGAAGCGTTGAAAACCAAGAAATCCAACAAGGAATTGCTGGGCAAGTGTCATCAGAATTTCCTGTCTTTCCTGCGCATGAAGGAATGGCGCGAGCTGTATTTCCAGCTGCTGGAAATCGCCGAAGACATGGAATTCAAGCTCAACGACAAAGAAGCCTCCTATGAGCAGGTACACCGGGCGCTGCTGTCCGGCCTGCTGGGCAATATCGGCTTCAAGGACGGCGAATCGGAAAGCTATCAGGGTGCGCGCGGCATCCGCTTCAATATCGCCCCCGGCTCGGCCCTGAAAAAACAGCGCCCCAAGTGGGTGATGGCCGCTGAGCTGATGGAAACCACCAAGCTCTATGCGCGCTGTGTTGCCAAAATCGAGCCGGACTGGATAGAGCCGCTGGCGCGTAGCCTGACGCAAAGCCATTACACCGATCCGCGCTGGGATCGCAAACCGGCGCAGGTGGTGGCGTGGGAGCGCGTGAGCCTATATGGCCTGACGGTGATCCCCAAGCGGCGTGTGCATTATGGGCCGATCAACCCGCAGGAGGCGCGCGAAATCTTTGTACGTGAAGCGTTGGCGAATATGGAATTCGACACGCGCGCGCCGTTCTTTGAGGCCAACCGCCGCCTGATTGCCGACATCGAAGAGCTGGAACACAAGGCGCGCCGCCAGGATGTGCTGGTGGATGAGCATGCGCTGTTCGCGTTTTACGATGCGATTATCCCGACGGGCATCATCAATGGCGCGGGCTTTGAAAAGTGGCGTGAAGAGGCCGAGCGTGAAAATCCGCGCCTGCTTTATCTGACGCGTGATGCCTTGATGCGCCACGGCGCGGCAGGCGTCACCGAAGCGCAGTTCCCCGAATCCATGCCGCTGGATGGCACCGAGATCGTCCTCAAGTACCGCTTTGAACCGGGGCATCCGCTGGATGGCGTGACCGCCACCGTGCCGCTGGCGCTACTGAATCAGCTGGACCCGACCGCCACCGAGTGGCTGGTGCCTGGCATGTTGCGCGAGAAACTCACCGCGCTGATCAAGGCCCTGCCCAAGACGCTACGCCGCGTGTGCGTGCCGGTGCCGGAGTTTGTGACGGGCTTTCTGGAGCAGGCGCAGATTGGTGCTTCGCCCCTGATTCCTGCGCTCATTACTTACATTCAGCAGCGCACCGGGCTAAAGATGTCAGCCGATGAGCTGAATGTGGAGGCCTTGCCTGCGCACTTGCACATGAATTTCCGCGTGGTGGATGAAAAGGGCCGCGAGCTGGGCATGAGCCGCGACTGGACCGCGCTTAAACAACAGCTGGGGCAGGCCGCCCAGCTCACCTTCCGCAGCAGTTCGCCTTCCATCGAGAAGAGCGGGCTCAAGCAATGGGACTTTGGCGACCTGCCCAAGACCCTGACCTTCAGCCGTGATGGTCGCCAGCTCACCGGCTACCCGGCGATTGAAGACGAGCAGGATAGTGTGGCAGTCAAGCTGTTTGATACGGCCGCTGCTGCCGAAGATGCGCACCGAGCTGGCGTGCGCCGCCTGATGCGCTTTGAGCTTAAAGAACAGATGAAGCAGCTGGAGAAAGGCCTGCCGGGCTTTACCCAATACGCATTGCTGCTGCGCAACCTGATGACGCCAGACGAACTGCGCGACGACATGCTGACAGCGATTGCCGACCGCGCTTTTATCGGCGAGGACGACTTGCCGCGCAGCAATGCCGACTTCATGAACCTCAAGCAGCGCGCCCGCACCCGGCTACCTGCGGTGGTGGAGGGCGCCAGTCGGCTGGCCGCCGCCATCGCCGCCGAATACCAGCCGCTGATGCAAAAGCTGGGCAGCCTGCCTGGCCCCATGGCACGCCTCAAAAAAGAAGTGGAAGAGCAACTGGGGCGCCTGTTATACAAGCGCTTTTTCAGCCAGACGCCATGGGAGCGCCTGCAGCATGTGCCGCGTTATCTCAAGGGCTTGCGCCTGCGGCTGGAGAAATACCCCGGCGGTATCGAGCGCGACACGCGCAATGCGCAAGCGGTGCAACAGGTCTGGCAGCGCTGGGAAGAGCGCGTGGTCAGCCTGCGCAAGAGCGGCCAGCCCGTGCCGCCCGCCCTGCAGGAGTATCGCTGGCTGATCGAAGAGCTGCGTATTTCATTGTTTGCGCAAGAGCTGAAAACGCCGTTCCCGGTGTCGGTCAAACGCCTGGATAAAACCTGGGCTGATCTTTCCTGAGGCATCTGCATGCCGGGCGTGGGTCTCTGCAAGCAGATGAGCAAAGCTTGTCGCAGGCATCGACTTTCGCCCGATCGTCAGTTTTTTCATTCGCCCAGACACAACATTAATCCCCATGTGTACGGGTAAGGTCATCATTCACAGTAGCTATTAATTCGGCATCAAAAAGAATTTTATTGCATTTAATATGGAGCCATACTAATATAATTCCATGTTACTTCTCAAAGAACTTCCTACCTCCAAAAGTCTGGAACGTTTCGTCCAGCGCTACCCGCAAACCGACATATCAGCCATCTCGGATTTTGTCGCCTTGCTGCGCGCCGCTTCGGATATTTCCGATGCGCTGGACAAGCTGCTGGGCAAGCATGATCTGCTGCAAGGCCGCTGGTGGGTGCTGGTATTGCTCATGCGTCAGGAAGACTTTACGTCATCGCCTTCTGATCTGGCGGACAAAGCCGGTGTCACCAAAGGCACCATGACAGGCTTTATTGACGGGCTGGAGCGTGAAGGTCTGGTCACGCGGCTGATCAATAACGATGACAGGCGCAAATTTTTGATACGCCTGAGCGCTGCCGGCCTGCAAAAGCTGGACGAAGTGATGCCGGACTACATAGACAAGGTCAAGCTCTTGATGGATGTCTTGAGCAAGCCGGAACGCGATGTGCTGATCACGCATGCCAGAACCCTGGCCGAGCATGTGGATGTCATGAAATAAGCCGCTTACATTTTTTTGCACATTTAGTTTGAATCCATACTTTATGGTTCCATAGTTTTAATTGAATGCCATGCTGCCTGACACCACACCGCGAAATACGAATGCCTTAGCGCACCCTGATGCCGCCGTTAACGGCCAGCACCTGCCATCTCGACACCTGTTTTCCGCGCTGCTGGCATGCAGTCTCGCCATGCTCCCCGGCTGTATAAGCATGCGGGGCATAGAACCGCAGGCCAAGCCGGTGCAGGCCAGCCAGCTTGATCTTGGCAACACCGTGATGAGTGCGGCAAAAATCGAATGGCCGACAGCCGCTTGGTGGCAGGACTATCATGATGCCCAGCTGGATGCGCTGGTCGCCCGGACCATCTCCGACAACCCTGATCTCAAGGCTGCCCAGGCGCGTATCGGCCTGGCCCAGGCCTATGCCGACAGCATGCATGCGCAGACCTTGCCCACCCTGAGTGGTGACACCACGATGACGCGCGAAAAGTTTACCGAGCTGCAGTTCATCCCGTCGCCATCGGCCGGGCATACGGACTGGAATAACCGTGCCGCGCTGACACTGGCGTACGACCTTGATCTGTGGGGCAGGCAGAAGGGCATATGGGCGGCCGCCCTGGACGAAACCCATGTATCGGCCGCCGAGATGCAGCAGGTGCGGCTGGAGCTGGTGAATGCCGTGGTGCGCAGCTACATCCGCCTGGCGTTTGAGTTTCAGCTGCACGGTATTGCCGAAGAGCATGTGCATGAAGTCGAACACCGCGTGGCTATTGTCCGGCGTGCGCGGGCAGCGGGTCTGGCGACAGAATTGGCCGTTGCCGAGGCCGAAGTGCCCTTGCCAGTCGCCCGTATGAAGGTGCAGCAGATCGAGGCGCGTATCGCGCTGATTCAGAATCAGCTGGCGGCGCTATCAGGTCAGGCTTCGGGCGGCGGCGAGAAAATCCATCGGCCCGCCATGCACTATGACGCCAGCATAGGCCTGCCTGACCAGTTGCCAGCCAACCTGATCGGCCGCCGTCCGGATATTCTGGCAAGTCGCTGGCGCATTGAGGCCTCGCGTGAATACATCGCCAGCGCCAAGGCCAGCTTTTACCCCAATATCAATCTGCTGGCGTTTGCCGGGTTTCAGGCGCTTGGCTTTGGCCGCCTTTTCAGCAATGCCGCTACCATTGCTGGCGTGGGCCCGGCCATCTCGCTGCCCATATTTGATGGCGGGCGCCGCCGTGCCAATCTCAGTGCCCAAACCGCCAGCTATGACATTGCCGTGGAGCATTACAACGCCAGCGTACTGAAAGCGCTGGAAAACATCTCGAATCAGCTGGTGTTGCTCAATGCCAATGAACGTGAAATGAAAAATGCCGAAGAAGCCATGGCAACGGCGGAAAAAGCCCATGCGCTTTCGCTCAGGCATTACCAGGCGGGCCTGACCAATTACGAGCATGTACTGGTGACGCATGAAGTGGTGCTGATGCAGCGCGAAACCATGGTGCAGCTGGAAGCCGACAAGCTGGATGCCCATGCGGGCCTGATGCTGGCGCTGGGCGGTGGGTTGAATGATGACAAGGCCAGCCAGGCGATTTCCGATGCCACGAAAGAAGGCAGGGCAGGGAGCACACCATGAACGCATGGTCATCCGCGAGCATGAGGCGGCCGCTGCTGCGCGCCCACTTGCATCTGCGTCTGTGCGCCTTGATGTGCTCGCGGCACATTGGCCGAGTGGCGCATGGCATATCGGCAATGGCGCGTGCGCTGGGCATGGGGGCTACCCTGGGCGCTCGCGAATGGTGGAAGCTGGATGCCCCTGTCATCGCCTATGTTTTCAAGGCACTGCTGGCGAGTGTGCTGGCAGTGTGGATTTCGCTGCGTCTGGAGTTTGACCAGCCACGTACGGCCTTGCTGACGGTGGCGATTGTCATGCAGTTTCGTTCCGGCATGGTGCTGACCAAAAGCTATTACCGCCTGATCGGCACCATTTTTGGCATCATTGCCTCCTTTCTGCTGGTCGCCATGTTTGCGCAGGAGCGCGTGCTGTTCCTGCTGTGCATGACCATCTGGATAGGCATGTGCACGGCGGGCTCGGTCATCTTTCGCAATCACCAGTCCTATGCCTTTGTGCTGGCAGGGTACACCTTGTGTATTGTGGGTTTGCCCGCCACGCTGGCGCCCGAGCTCACCTTCAATATCGGTGTCACCCGCCTGTCAGAAATCCTGGTGGGCTTGCTGTGCGCCACGGTGGTGAGTGATCTGGTGTTTCCGCAACGCATGTGGAATGTGACCTTGCAGACCGTGCGGCGGCGGTACACCGATTTTTGTGATCTGTTACGCATCAGCGCGCGCGAAGGGGTAGCCCATGCCACGTTGCAAGCACACATGCTGCGGTTTATCGGCGATATTTTCAGCCTGGAATCCTTTCGTGCATCTTCAGGCCTGGAGACGGACGAATCGCGTGGCCACCGCCATCGCCTGAGTCATCTCAATAATGAATTCATGGAGGTCTCCACGACCTTTCATGCCTTCAATCGACTATTGCAGCGGCAGCGCAACAACAGCCGTGTCGAAGTGCGTGAGGCCTTGCTGCAGCTGTATCAATTGCTCGCAGACGCCGTGTCGGTACACAACCGCAGCGCGCATACCGAGCAGGAAACGCTGGAGATTGTGCAGCGGCTCAAGGCCTTCCGCGATGATTTTGACCTGCGCCTGCAAGCGGCTCGCCATCGGCTGCCTGCCTCATTACAAGCGAAGGACCTGCTGGATTTTGATACCGGTGCTGCCTATCTGCTGCGGCTTGCCGAGGAGCTGTATGTGTATAGCCGCACCTATGGGTCGATAGCGACGCCTGATACCTCAGATCAAGGGCACACGGGCGAATTGCCTGCGCAACTGGAGATGCATTTTGACCCGCTGGCCGTCCTGTTGGCCGCCCTGCGCGGCAGCATCACGCTGCTGATCCTGGCGGGACTCTGGATATTCACCGACTGGCGTTCGGGCATCGAGGCCATCACCATTGGTGTCATCACCAGCACGCTGTTTGCCACCAGTCCGTCGCCCAGCAAAACCATACGCCACTTCATGGCGGGCGCCGTCATCGGCACTGTGCTCGCGTACTTCAGCAATTTCTGGTGGCTGACGCAAGCGCATGATTTCTGGACGCTGATCATCGCCATCAGCCCCGGCATCCTGCTCGCCAGCTGGCTGGGCTGCAGGCCCTCCACCGCGCTGATCGGGGCGGGGACTTCCGTGGTTTACCTGTTGCATATCGGCTTCAATACGGTATTCAGCGCCAACCCGGTGACATTCCTCAACGATGCGGTGGCGGATCTGCTAGCGATTCTGATCTCGGGCACCATGTACGGCCTGATCGACCTCAGTGGCAGCGCATGGTCCAGGCAGCGGGTTTCCAATGCCTTGCGCAGCCTGGTGGTGGCCGCCTGCCGCGAGTCCATCCCATTGCGGCGGGCCCGCTTTGAAGCCAGCGCGCGGGATCTGGTGCAGCGCTCGGGCAGCATACAGCGAGTGGGCGAAGTGCAAGACCAGGCCGTGGTCGAATGGCTGTTTTCAGCGCTGGAGATCGGCCATGCGGTGATTGCCCTGCGCGAGCAGTTGCCGCATGTGCCTCTTGTCATGGCGCAAGCCTTGCAGAACGCCATTCACCAGGTTGCCAGCCTTTACGAATCCCCCGGCAAGGCCGCGATTGCAAAGGCTGTCAGCGCGGTTGATCAGGCGCTGGTCTTGGCCGCGCCGACTGCAGGCAGCGAGATGCCGCTGCATGTGCGCCACCAGTTGCTGACCACCCTGCATTTTGTGCACAGCACCTTGCTGGATGAAGCGTCGGTGCTGGCCTTTAGCCCCACCATGTTTGCGCGTACCAGCCCCGCGGGAGGTGTCTGATCATGCCACGTGAATTTGCCTTGCTGGATGCACTGGTGCCCACCTTGTTGCTCGCCTTTATCGTGGCGGCGATAGGCACGTTGGTGCTTGACCGCTTGTTTGCCTGGCTGGGGGCCTATCGCGTGATCTGGTACCCCGCGCTGTTTCGGCTATCGGTGTTTGGTTGTTTGTTTGCAGGCCTGGGGCTGTGGATTTACCAGTGATGATGCAGGCATTGTGAAGCGCGCTGGCTCCCATGCCATGGAAGTCACGCGCAGAATTTGTGAAGGAAAGTTGCCATGAAATTTTATCTGAAACGTATTTTCAGGATATTGATCACGCTGGCCATTGCGGGCGCGGCGGTGTTCCTTGCCCAGAAACTATGGGTGCGCTACATGGATTCGCCATGGACGCGCGATGGGCGGGTGCGCGCCGACGTGGTGAATATTGCGCCGGATGTAGCCGGGCTTGTGGTGAAGGTCGCGGTGCGCGATAACCAGTTTGTGCATCGTGGCGATGTGCTGTTTCAGATCGACCCTGAGCATTATCGCCATGCCCTGGCTGAAGCGCGCGCAGTGGTGGATCAGCGCAAGGCATCGCTCGCCATGAAACGTAGCCAGGCATTGCGGCGCGCCAGTCTGGATGATGAAGTGATCTCGCGTGAAAACCGCGAGGATACCGACCTCGCAGCCGCTGGTGCTAAGGCGGATTACGAGGCCGCACTTGCCAGCCTGGAAAAAGCCCAGCTCGATATGGTGCGCAGCGTGGTGCGCTCGCCGGTGGATGGCTGGGTATCCAACCTGCTGGTGCGGCCAGGTGATTATGCCCAGGTAGGCGCGCCCAAGCTGGCGGTCATTGATCAGCATTCCTTCTGGGTTTACGGCTACTTTGAAGAACACAAGCTGCAGATGTTTCATGTGGGGGATACCGCCGAGATCCAGCTGCTAGGCTCAGGGTTGAAACTGCAAGGGCATGTGGAAAGCATCTCCATGGGCATTACCGATCGCGATAACCCCACTGACGTGCGGCTGCTTGCCAATGTGAACCCCAGCTTCAACTGGGTACGGCTGTCGCAGCGGGTGCCGGTACGTATCCATATCGATGCGATTCCTGATGGTCTGACACTGGTGGCTGGCATGACATGCTCGGTGGTGGTCAAACCATCGGCCAAAGTAAAAAGCTAAATGTGAAAAGCCAAAAGCAACGTGGGTGACCAGCGCAATGCTGGTCACCCACGGGGTAGCTTATAAAAGCCAGGTGATAGAAAGACTTAAGTCAAAAAACGCCCAGACTTATTCGGTCTTGGTCTCGTCTGGTCCAGCCGTGTGAGGCGCGGTGCCTTCAGGCGCGGGAGCGACTTTCTCGTGTTCAGCGGGCACATAGCCACCGGGTTCTGCCTTGCCCGTTGCGGCAGGGGCAGCAGGTGCAGCCTCAGGTGCGGCAGCGGGTGGCGGGGTTGTGGCAGCAGGGGCTTCTGCGGTTTCCGGCGTCGCGGGCTCAGGCTTCGAGCAGGCGGTCATCAATGCAGCGGTCATTGCAATGGTAATAAGGGAACTCGGCCATGATTTCATCATTGATTATTCTCCTTTGGTCATTTTCATTTGGGCTTGCTTGTCCCGGTTAGAACCCCATGTGTTGGCTTAAGTTCGGTTAAATTGCCATTTGCGCTGTTATGTGACCTCAATTTAGTCAAATTAAATCAAGGATTTGTTTCACAGCAGCCGTATGCCCGCCAGCGTATCCAGGCAGGTTTCGCGAATAATCCGTACCAGATCCACCGCATAAGGCCGCGCCATGATTTCGGTATTGCCGGTGGCATACAGCTCCGACCACAGGCCTTTGCGCGTGATGGGTTTGGCGATCACATACTCATGCTCCAGATAGCTCTGTATGCCCCAGCTGGGCAGCGCCGCCAGCCCGCGACGGCTCGCCACCAACTGCATGATGGCGACAGTAAGCTCGGCCGTGCGGCGGTCAAACGCCACATTGGCCGGGTGCAGGACTTCGCGTATCAGATCAATGCGTTCTTCCGGCACCGGGTAGGTGATCAGCGTGCTGCCGCTGAAATCCTCGGCCTGCAAAAATGGCCGGGTATGCAGGGGATGGTCCGTCGGCAATACCGCCATGATTTCAAAGGTGAAAAGCGGCACATGCTGCAGCATTTTCATCTTGCCTGGCAGGCCGCCAATGACAAAATCCGCCTTGCCTTCCTTGATCAGGCTCCAGGGGTCGCTATGAAACCCGGCCACCAGGTCCAGCTCCACCTCGGGCCACGCACGCCGAAAGGCATCCATCACCGGTGTCAGCCAGTCAAAGCAGGTGTGGCATTCCAGCACAATGCGCAGCTCGCCTGATTGATCGGATTTCAGCCGCTCCAGATCGCGTTCCGCCTGCGCGGTGGCTTCCAGCACGATGTCTGCCAGCTTGAGCAGGCGTTCTCCCGCAGGCGTAAAGCGCAAGCCGTGCGCGGTGCGCTGAAACAGGGTGATCTGGTAATACTGCTCTACCGAGCGTATCTGGTGCGAGAGCGCCGATTGCGTCAGGTAAACGCGCTCGGCGGCCAGTGCCAGCTTGCCGCTTTCGGCGATGGCCTTGAAGGATTTGAGATGTCGGATTTCGATCATGATATGAATTTAATTCAAGTTTAATGGAAAAAAACTCGCTTTATTAATTCGATGATAGCACGCAAACTGCGGCCTTCGTTATTCAGAGGTGAGTTGTCATGATCAAAGCCCATATCCTGGGGTACCCGCGTGTCGGGGCCAACCGTGAACTGAAAGTTGCGCTGGAGGCGTTCTGGAAAAGTGCGCCCGGCGAAGAAGCCCGCCATGAAGCGGCGCTGGAGCAGACCGCGCGCCAGTTGCGCGAGACGCATTGGCAAAAGCAGATAGATGCTGGCCTGGCCTTTATCAGCGTGAATGATTTTTCATGCTATGACCATGTGCTGGACCACAGCATGCTGTTTGGCGCCACCCCGGCGCGTTTCGGCTTTGCCGGGCGGCCGTTGCAGGCGCAGGACTACTTTGCCCTGGCCCGCGGCAATGCCGAGCAGCCCGCGCTGGAAATGACCAAATGGTTTGATACCAACTACCACTACTTGGTGCCCGAGCTGAGCGCCGACACCGAATTTTCCATCAACGCGCATGCGTTTCTGCTGCAGATAGACCAGGCACTGACCACCGGCGCCGAGCTCAAGCCCGTATTGCTGGGCCCGGTGTCATGGTTATACTTGGGCAAGAGTCGCGATGCCGGGTTTGACCGTCTAACCCTGTTGCCAGCCTTGTGCGCGCAATATGCTGCCTTGCTGAGCGAGCTCAAGCTGCGCGGCATTGCCTGGGTGCAGATCGATGAGCCCGTGCTGGCGTTGGATCTGGATGCGCGCTGGCTGGCGGCATTTGCCGATGCTTATGCCCGCATCCGCGACCACAGGCCCAAGCTGTTGCTGACGACGTATTTTGAAAGCGTGGCCCGCTATGTGGGCGCGGTCACCGCTTTGCCAGTGGATGGTCTGCATATTGACCTGGTGCGGGCGCCGGAACAGCTTGCCGCTTGGCTGGCGGCCTTGCCCAGCCACTGGGTGCTCTCTGCCGGGGTTGTGGATGGCCGCAATGTTTGGCGCAATGATCTCGACAAGACCTTGCAGCTGTTGCAGCCAGTGGCGCAGCAGTTGGGGGATCGCTTGTGGATCGCGCCATCGTGCTCGCTGTTGCATGTGCCGGTTTCACTGGCGCAGGAGTCGGCGATGGATGCCGAAATACGCTCCTGGCTGGCTTTTGCCGATGAAAAACTGCACGAGTTGCAGCTATTGCAGCAGGCCCTGAATCACGGTGTGGATAGCGTGGCCGCCGAGTTTCAGGCGGCACGCAAGGCCATTGCTTCTCGCGGCGCATCGCCACGCGTGCACAACGAGAGCGTGCAGCAGCGCTTGCAGCATCTGCCGCAGTTATCCGCTGAGCGCGGCAGCCCGTTTGCCGAGCGTCGGCTGGCGCAGCAAAAGCGCTTGCGGCTGCCTTTGCTGCCGACTACCACCATAGGCTCCTTTCCGCAAACGTCGGATATTCGGGCGAGCCGGGCGGCGTTTCGCCGTGGTGATCTGAACGCGGAGGATTACACGCTGGCCATGCAGCAGAACATCCGGCATGCCATCGACCAACAGCTGGCGCTGGATCTGGATGTGCTGGTGCACGGCGAAGCCGAGCGCAACGACATGGTGGAATACTTTGGCGAGCAGCTGGCAGGCTATGTGTTCAGCCAATACGGCTGGGTGCAGAGTTACGGCTCGCGCTGTGTCAAGCCGCCGATTATTTACGGCGATGTGCACCGCCCGCTGGCGATGACCGTGGCGGAGGCCCGCTACGCGCAGTCGCTCACCACTAAGCCAGTCAAGGGCATGCTCACAGGCCCGGTGACCATGCTGCAATGGTCGTTTGTGCGCGATGATCAGCCGCGCGAAACCACCGCCTTGCAACTGGCGCTGGCGATACGCGATGAAGTGGCCGACTTGCAGCAGGCAGGCATTGCCATCATCCAGATTGACGAGCCCGCCTTCCGCGAGGGGCTGCCTTTGCAGCAGGCCAAGTGGGCGCAGTATCTGGCATGGGCGGTGCGGGCATTTAAGCTATCGGCCAGTGTGGCGGAAGACAGCACACAGATACACACCCACATGTGTTATTCGGAGTTCAACGACATTCTGCCGTCGATTGCCGCCATGGATGCCGACGTGATTACCATTGAGACGTCGCGCTCTGCGATGGAGCTGCTGGATGGCTTTGGCGAGTTTGATTACCCCAACGACATCGGCCCTGGTGTGTATGACATCCACTCGCCACGAGTGCCGAGTGTGGAAGCCATGACTGCCTTGCTGAAGCGTGCGATTGAGGTGATCCCGGTAGAGCGCCTGTGGGTGAATCCGGATTGCGGCCTCAAAACCCGCGGCTGGCCGGAAACCATCGCTGCTCTGCAACACATGGTCGCTGCGGCGCGGGAGCTGCGGCACGAGAAGCTCAATCACAAGGCGGCGTGATTCCGCGTCTCATGGTCGCTTAGCCCTTGGCGGTTGTTTAAACCTTGCCCAGTGGCCCACGTATTGAATGCATGCGTGGGCCACTGGCATTTTTAATGCCTGGTTTGGGTCAGGCGGTAATCACCAGCAGGCTGCCCAGCATCATGACGATGGCGGCGGTCAGCTTGCGCAGAATGTCTTTTTCCTTGAACACCTGATAGCCCACCAGCACCTGCAGCACCATGCTCATCTGAAACAGCGCCAAGGTATACGCCACCAGCATGTGCGACAGCAGCACCAGCGTGCAGTACTGCATGATGAAAATCATGACGCCTATGCTGGCAATCGTGGGCAAATGCGATAGCGAGGTTTTGGTGCTTTTTTTAACATCCGCCGGAATGAAGAGCAGATTCGCCAGCATCACCAGGGGCAAACCCAGTAGCGACCAGAACACCAGCGTGGCCAGCGGCCCGCCATCCGTCACCGCGTTTTTCAGGAACAGCGTGCCGATGGAGAACAGCAGTATGGACAGAAAACGCGCCTGCACGCCGCGCTCCTTCAGCAATAGCAGCATGCGGTTGGCCTCGCGTTGACCGCTGGCAGGCATCAGAAAGAAGCTGCCTGCCACGATGATGGCTACCCCGGCAAAGCCTTGCAGTGTAGGCACTTCACCCAGAAACACAATGGCGAGCAGCATGGAAATCACCACCTTGTAGGCATTCAGCGGCCCGAACACCGACAGATCGGTTTTGGCGAGCGACATCACCATGAACATCCAGCCACCCACATCCAGCACGGCTGCCAGCAAGACATTCACCCAGAACGCCTGCGGCAGGCTGGCAGCATGCACCACAGGCACAAATGGCAGCGCCAGCACACTCAGCACCACATAGCTGGTTGCCACCATAAAGAAGGGATGCAGCGGATGCTGCGACAGTTTTTTCTGATAGACATTGGCGAGGATGGAAAACACCAGCCTGCCAAATACGAACGCGATTTCCACGAACAACGACTTTCTAATTTTTGGGGGATGAAATGCCAGGGAAGGGCAACAACCGACATTATGCGGGTGGATGTCATGCGATTGAAATATTTGTCGAGAATGCCTTTGCCAGCGGGCATTTACGCGTGCCGGGGCGGCTGGGCTGGCCGTAAAGTTTGCGCAGGCCGCATGGGGTGATATTCCCATATTTTGTATTTACCTGTTGACGATACCACTCCCTATTGTGTTACATTGCGATCACTACGGTCCTCAAGGTTTGATTCAAACCGCGAGTTAAAAGGGAATCCGGTGCGTGTGTCTGCAGATGTTATCTCGCCGATATGCAACGCCGGGGCTGCCCCCGCAACTGTAACCAGCCATCGGGCTGACGCCATGTCAGTCTGGTAGCGCAAGGCATCTGAAGCCACTGAACCTGCCGGGGTTCGGGAAGGCGCCAAGCGTAAGGCCGGGAGCCAGGAGACCTGCCGTGGATTTTTTCAACGCGTTTGAGGCGGGGTGTCCTCGGCAGATGGAAGGTTTGCGCCTTCTCCCTTGCTGGTCCTGGTGGTGGATATACAGCGGCGATGCAATCTCATTGCGCCTGCGTATGTCGGTTGCCGACTCCCGCTCCTGATAGGAGCTATGTAGATGGATGATATCAATACCGCACAGCCGGTTTTAAATGCTGCACTCCCAAGTTTGCAAGTCATACGCCGTGATGGTGCCGCCGTGCCGTTTGCTGCCGACAAGATTTCCATTGCGCTGACCAAGGCGTTTTTGGCGGTGGCGGGCGAACACTCGACCATTTCCAGCCACATGCGTGCCGAGGTGCAGGCGCTGACCGATACCGTGGTGGCCGCACTCGTCCGCCGCAAGCCAGCCGGTGGTTCCATACATATTGAAGATATTCAGGATCAGGTGGAGCTGGCGCTGATGCGTTCGGGCGAGCATGACGTGGCGCGCGCCTATGTGCTGTACCGCGAGAAGCGCGCCGCCGAGCGTGCCGCCCAGCAAGCGCCTGCGCCCACGCTGCATGTGCTGCAGAATGGCAAGCGCGTGCCGCTGGACCAGCAGTTGCTGCTCAGTATGGTGACCGAGGCCTGCGTGAATCTGGGCGATGCGGTGCAACCCACCGTGATTGTGGAGCAGGCCATGCGCGACCTTTACGACGGTATGCCGTTTGATGAAGTGCGCCGCGCGCTGATCCTCTCGGCACGCAGCCTGATTGAGCGCGAGCCTGCCTATAACTACGTCACCGCCCGCCTGCAGCTGGACCTGGTGCGGGCCGAGGTGCTGGGCGAAGCCGTGAGCCATACCGCCATGGCGCAGCGCTATGCCGAATATTTTCCGCAGTACATCAAGACCGGCATTGCCGCCGAATTGCTGGATGAACGCCTGGCACAGTTTGATCTCGCCCGCCTTGCCAGTGTGCTGGTGGCCGACCGCGATCTGCAGTTTGGCTACCTGGGTTTACAGACGCTGTATGACCGCTACTTTTTGCATATTGAAGAGCGCCGCATCGAGCTACCGCAGGTGTTTTTCATGCGCGTGGCCATGGGCCTGGCGATCAACGAGATTGACCGCGAAAGCCGCGCCATTGAGTTTTACCATGTGCTGTCCAGCTTTGATTTCATGAGCTCCACGCCCACCTTGTTCAACAGCGGCACGCGCCATTCGCAGCTGTCGTCGTGCTACCTCACCACTGTGAGCGATGATCTGGATGGCATTTACCAGGCGATCAAGGAAAACGCGCTGCTGCAAAAATTTGCCGGTGGCCTGGGCAACGACTGGACGCCAGTGCGGGCGCTCGGCTCGCGTATCAAGGGCACCAATGGCAAAAGCCAGGGCGTGATTCCTTTCCTGAAAGTGGTCAACGACACCGCCGTGGCGGTGAACCAGGGCGGCAAGCGCAAGGGCGCGGTATGTGGCTATCTGGAAAGCTGGCATCTGGACCTGGAAGAGTTTCTGGACCTGCGCAAGAACACCGGCGACGACCGCCGCCGCACGCACGACATGAACACCGCCAACTGGATTCCTGACCTCTTTATGCAGCGCGTGCAGGCCAATGCGGATTGGACGCTGTTTTCACCGTCTGACGTGCCGGATCTGCATGATCTGTATGGCAAGGCTTTCGAAACTGCCTATACCAACTACGAGCGCCGCGCCGACAATGGCGAGATCAAGCTGTTCAAGCGCGTGCCCGCGGTGCAGCTGTGGCGCAAGATGCTCTCCATGCTGTTTGAAACCGGCCATCCGTGGATCACCTTCAAAGACCCGTGCAATATCCGCTCGCCGCAGCAGCACGTGGGCGTGGTGCATAGCTCCAACCTCTGCACCGAGATCACGCTGAATACCTCCGAGACGGAAATCGCCGTATGCAACCTGGGCTCGGTAAACCTGATGGCGCACTTGATGCCTGAAGGCGACAGCTATGTGCTGGACCAGACCAAGCTCGCCGCCACCATCCGCGTGGCGATGCGCATGCTGGATAACGTGGTCGACATTAACTTCTACGCCGTGGGCAAGGCGCGCAATTCCAATTACCGTCACCGCCCGGTGGGCCTCGGTATCATGGGTTTTCAGGATGCCTTGCACGCCATGCGCGTGCCGTATGCCTCATCCGCCGCAGTGGAATTCGCCGACCGCGCCATGGAAGCCGTGTGCTACAACGCCTACCTCGCCTCCAGCTATCTGGCGGAAGAGCGCGGCGCGTATTCGTCCTTCCGTGGCAGCCTGTGGGATCAAGGCATTTTGCCGCTGGATACGCTTAATCTGCTATCCGAAGCACGTGGTGGCCAGGTGGAAGTGGACCGTAGCTCCACGCTGGATTGGGATAGCCTGCGCCAGCGCATACAGCGCGTGGGCATGCGCAACTCCAACTGCGTGGCGATTGCACCCACAGCGACTATCTCCAATATCGTTGGCGTCTCCGCCAGCATAGAGCCGGAATACCAGAACCTGTATGTGAAATCCAACCTCTCAGGTGAATTTACCGTGGTGAACGAGCAACTGGTGCAAGACCTGAAAGCGCGTGGCCTGTGGGATGAAGTGATGATTGCCGACATCAAGTATTACGACGGTTCGCTGGCCGCCATCGAACGCGTACCGGCGGACCTCAAGCAGCTGTACGCCACCGCGTTTGAGGTAGACCCGGTGTGGCTGGTCGAAGCCGCTGCCCGCCGCCAGAAATGGATAGACCAGGCGCAATCGCTCAACCTCTACTTCGCCGCGCCCTCCGGAAAAAAGCTCAATGACGTTTATATGCTGGCCTGGCTGCGTGGCCTTAAAACCACGTATTACCTGCGCTCGCTAGGCGCCACCTCGGCCGAGAAATCGACCGGGCAGGGCGGGGAGCTCAATGCGGTGTCGTCCGGCTTGCCCGTGTCTGCGGCAAGCCCCAGCGCCGAGCCTGAGCCCAAGCAATGCCTGATCGACGACCCGGACTGCGAAGCCTGCCAATAACCCTCTGATTGTCTGCGACTCACCCACGCTGGCTGCACATGATGTGCCTTGCTACCAGGGTGGGTCGCACCTTCAACGCCGAATTTTAAGGAAACACCATGCTGAATTTTGAAGAAGATATCCTGACTGCCCCAGCTGCAGCGTCTGTCGCCACCCCAAGCGCAGCACCCGCCATGCCATCTGCCGCCGCCATCACAGCCGCGCAAAGCATTTCCAGCCAGCCCGCCAACCAGCCCAGCGCCACGGGCCGCGTGCAAGCGGTAGACAAGCGCGTGATTAACGGACAAACCGACGTTAACCAGCTCGTACCATTCAAATACCACTGGGCGTGGGACAAATACCTGGCAGGCTGCGCCAACCACTGGATGCCGCAAGAAATCTCCATGAGCCGCGACATTGCCCAGTGGAAAGACAGCAGCGCGCTCACCGAAGACGAACGCCTGATCGTCAAGCGCAACCTCGGCTTTTTCACCACTGCCGATTCATTGGCCGCCAACAACATCGTGCTCGGCACCTATCGCCACATCACCGCGCCCGAGTGCCGCCAATACCTGCTGCGCCAGGCCTTTGAAGAAGCCATCCACACTCACGCCTACCAATACATCGTGGAAAGCCTGGGCCTGGACGAAAGCGAAATCTTCAACGCCTATCAAGAAGTCTCCAGCATCCGCGATAAAGACGACTTCCTCATCCCCTTCATCAATACCCTGACCGACCCCGAATTCAAAACCGGCACCATGCAAACCGACCAGCAGCTGCTACGCTCGCTCATCGTCTTCGCCTGCATCATGGAAGGCCTGTTTTTCTACGTTGGCTTTGTGCAGATACTCGCCCTCGGCCGCCAGAACAAAATGCAAGGCGCCGCTGAGCAATACCAATACATCCTGCGCGATGAATCCATGCACTGCAATTTCGGCATCGACCTCATCAACACCCTCAAGCTCGAAAACCCGCACCTGTGGACCCCCGAATTCCGCGAAGAAATCAAACGCCTGATGCAACAAGCCGTCGAGCTTGAATACCGCTACGCCGAAGACACCATGCCCCGCGGCGTGCTCGGCCTCAACGCCGCCATGTTCAAGGAATACCTCCGCTTCATCGCCAACCGCCGCATGCAACAAATCGGCATCGACGCCCTATACCCCGGCGCCAGCAACCCCTTCCCCTGGATGAGCGAAATGATGGATTTGAAGAAAGAGAAGAATTTCTTTGAGACTAGAGTGACGGAGTATCAGACGGGTGGGGCGTTGAGTTGGGATTAGTTAGATATTCCTGACTATAGCTAAATGTAGTGTCAATTATTACTGTAGCTGCTGGTTTGCAAGAAAATTTTTGGTTAGATGGATGGTTAGTAATTTTTTGTATATCTTTAGGTATATCTATTAATATTAAATAATTATACTAACTAAGACAGTATCTAGCAGAGAGTGATATACCTCACTCTTTTATTGCCTGCGTGGTATGGCGCTGCATATTGAAGGGATGACGCATATAGTTTTCTCAATGAGGTCATGTAAAAAAAACCTAAAAAATTTAGTAAAAATGGAAAATCGGTAATCAAATGCCTAAAGACTCTTTCAAATTTTGGCCAGGTTCTTTAGAACTGGAGAACAAAACCTATCATCTTCAGATAGCGAATAGACTTCAAAGTCTTTTTGTAAATGCTAATGGTTATTTGGCATATAAAATGACTAATCTTGGGAGAGCTGATGCTGATCAGGTGCCATCCTTTATAATAGTAACTCAAGAACACGGAGTGATACTGCTCGATGTGGTGGAGGAGCTGCTTAATGATATTCAGGAAAAAGATGAAACGGAATTTTGGCTTATTGGCGATGAATATATACAATCTAAATCAATAGATCTCCAGATTTATGAGGAGGACGTTAAGGGGCGTATAAGAAACGACATAACTCTATATAGTCGAGCTGCTAGGCAACTGCTTATACCAATACGCAGTTATATCTTATTTTGTGAAAATCAAATTAATGATCTGCAACAGTATTCTCTTCCGATTGAGGGTTATGGGGCGACAATGCTTGATATCGATACATTTGAGGATGTGTTAATGCAAGCTGAGCTAGATGAGCCTTTGTCGACGACGCATTTAGATAAAGTTATTTCTTTGCTTGAAGGGACATTTGTATATCAAGATAAAGTAACTTACAAAGAAGATTCTCCCCCACAAACTATTAATGACTTTATACAACTTTCTTTAAAATCCACTTTTAAACAAGATGATTTGCAAAGAGCAGTTTCAATGCAGCTTCCAGACGGCCCTCAGAGAATTAGAGGCTTGGCAGGGACGGGGAAAACAATTGTTTTATCGCTAAAGGCCGCAATAACACACAAGCGGTTGAGTGAATTCAAAATTCTTTATCTGTTTAATACTCAAAGCTTGTATGGCGCTGTAAGTTCATTGATTACGAAATACTATTCATCAGAGGCTAAAAAAAGTCCAGACTTTAGCAATAAACTTCATATTCTTCACGCTTGGGGTGGAAGATCGAAGCCTGGCTTATATTCTGAATTGTGTAATCAATTTGGATTGACTCCGATGAACTTCACTCAGATGCGATATACAACAGACCCGTTGAAAGTTATATATAAAGATCTGTTAAATAAGGTTGGGGATAAGCTTGAGCCAATATACGATTTAGTTTTGATCGATGAAGCGCAAGATTTCCCTGAAGAGGTATTTGAGGTCGTATTTAAAATAACAAAATCTATTAACGGAAAGAAAAGAATCGTTTGGGCATATGATGAGTTTCAATCATTAAAAGAAGTTATGATAAAAGAGCCAGCTGATCTTTTTGGAAAAAAAGATGGGCAACCCAATATGCCTAACTCTGTTCTCGAAGGTGAATATGCTGGAGGTATAAAAAAGACTTTATTCTTCCGGTATGTTACAGGACGCCACGACCTGTGCTAATGGTTGCGCATGGGGTTGCTTTGGGCATTTACAGCAAGCCAATTCACATGTGGTACAGCCGGGAGGACTGGCGAGCAATTGGATATAACTTACTCGAGCCGCAAAAATTGTTTATAGATGCAGGTGATCGAGTTGCGTTGGAGCGCGCAGATGAGACTAGTAAGAATACTCTAGAACAGCTATTGAGAACGCAAGATATCGATCCATTATTGTTAGTAGAGTGCGAGCAATACCCTGATGAAGATATTGAGTTTGAAAGGGTTGCTAGCAAAGTTGCCACATTGATTAATGATGAGGGTGTCAAACCTGAAGAAATAGTTATTGTTAATTTGAAATCTTACCAAAATAAAGTATCAATGCTGCGAATGCAGCAAGCATTAACTAATGTCGGTGTTTCTTCCGTCTTGCCAGGATATGTTGAAAGCTCGGACATATTTAGACCACAAGGTAATGTCACAATTTCCACACCTTTTAGAGCTAAAGGTAATGAAGCTAATATAGTTTTTGTCATAAATTCGCAAGTCGTTTCAAATGATTTTACACTTCGTGCAAGAAATGCTTTCTTTGTTGCAGTGACTCGTTCTAGAGGATGGTGCTACATATCTGGAAATGGGAGTGGAATAGACGAGCTGATAAAAGAAATTAATACAATAAAATCAAAGTTTCCTAGATTTGAATTTTTCTGCCCAAGCGAGGATGCCGTTAAGAGTAGTCGAAGCTTGATACGTAAGTCAGATAAGGAGCTAGATGAAATTCAGAGAACTATGAACGAGCTGATGAAGAATGAAGACCTTAAACGTATTTTTCTGGAGGCTTTAGAGAAAGAGGGGAAAAATTGAACTTAGCCGAAGCAAAACAAAATCTTAGATTGATCGAGACTTTTCTGTCAAAAAAAATTCAATCCAATAGAATTCAAGAGGATGGAAACGAAATTTCCTGGACTAATTACAAATCCGGAATTTTTAAAAATGTATATTACCCATTAGAGTACCAATGGTTAATTGATAATCAGCAATACTCTCTATTGCTTAATGATCAGTCATTCTTTCAATTCTACTATTTATTTGAAGAACAAGGTCTTAAGATGGCAAAGTTAGCCTATTATCCTAAGCCTCTGGATACTCGAGATACTTTGGATGATCATTTTCATGCAGCAGAGAGTGCGCAAGATATGGAGGAAAACCTGCTTGCTGAGCATTTGCTAAATGTCGTTGAGGAAATTGAATTAAAATCGATTTACCCTACGAATACTTCACATATACGATTCGACTACGATCGCGATGTAAATACACATGAGCCAGCACATATGCAATTTAGTGGTCTCAATGATTTACGAATTCCTGCCGGTTTCTTTCCGCTGCCTTATTCATTCATTCAGTTTATTCAATATTCTTTGGATAAGAATTTTATTGACTGCCATATCTCACAAAGTCATAGTCGTGGTAGGCAATTGCAACCGCTTATAACTAATACTTTAATGTCATTAACTCACACAATTTAAGTGCGCTTTTTTTTTAATAGCGCTACGAATTCTTTAATATGCGTTCGCCCCTGAGCACTTAAGTGTGATGTGCTCGTCAATAAAAACGGGAGCTATATGCTCCCGTTTTTAAAGCTAGACTGGTGGATGTGACTTGGGAGCTGGTTTTTTTAAATCAAATCTTCGGCAACGTAACCCCAACTTGCCCTTGATACTTCCCACCACGATCCTTATACGAGGTCTCGCAGATTTCATCGGACTCAAAGAACAGCACCTGGGCGCAGCCTTCGCCGGCGTAAATCTTGGCGGGGAGCGGGGTGGTGTTGCTGAATTCCAGGGTCACGTAGCCTTCCCACTCGGGTTCGAAGGGGGTGACGTTGACGATGATGCCGCAGCGGGCGTAGGTGGATTTGCCCAGGCAGACGGTGAGTACGCTGCGGGGGATGCGGAAATACTCCACGGTGCGGGCGAGGGCGAATGAGTTGGGGGGGATGACGCAGTAGCCTTTGCCGGAGACTTCGACGAAGGATTGCGGGTCGAAATTCTTAGGGTCGACTACGGTGCTGTTGATGTTGGTGAATACGCGGAATTCGTCGGCGCAGCGGATATCGTAGCCGTAGCTTGAGGTGCCGAAGGAGACGATTTTTTCACCGTTCTGTTCGCGGACCAGTTGGGGTTCGAAGGGCTCGATCATCCCGTGCTCTGCTGCCATGCGGCGTATCCATTTATCGGATTTGATGCTCATAGGGTTCTCTTGAATATATAAAAAGCGGAGCCGGGGCTCCGCTTTGTTTCGTTAATAGGGATTAGTGCGTGTCGCCGCCCAGCTGGATGGAGTAACGCCAGAACTGGTCTTCGTGTTCGAAGATGACCTTGGAGGCTTCTGGATCGCTGCTGCCAGCGGGGTATTGGTGTACGGGCTTGCGGTCTTTGGCCCAGGCTTCAATCACGGGGTCTACCAGGCGCCATTGGGCTTCTACTTCGCTGATGTGCAGGTATTGCGAGTTGTCGCCTTCCATCAGATTGAGCAGCAGGGCCTCGTAGGCGTCCACGGTTTCGTCGCCGTCCTGGCGGTTGGCGGCATCGAGCTCAATGGTGCGGGTGTTGATGTCGAGGCCTGGAATCTTGGATTCGATTTCAAGCTTGATGGACTCGCGTGGCTGGATGCCGATGATGAGCCAGTTTTGATGCTGGCCATTGCCGATTTGCAGCGGGGCTTTTTTGAAGCGGATGCAGATGCGGGTGTCGGCTTCGTGCAGGCGCTTGGCGGTGCGGATGTAGAACGGCACACCTTTCCAGCGCGGGTTGTCGATAAACAGCTTGAGCGCGGCGTAGGTTTCCACCACGCTGCTGCTGTCGCCCAGCTCTTCCAGATAGCCGGGGACTTTTTCGCCGTTGATTTCGCCAGTTGAATACTGGGCACGGAAGGCGTGGTGCTCAATGTCGTTTACCGGGATAGGGCGAATGGCTTCGAGTACCTTGATCTTCTCGGCGCGCACGGCGTCGGGGCTTAGGTCTTTTGGCTGCTCCATGGTGGTCAGCGCCAGGGTTTGCAGCACGTGGCTCTGGATCATGTCGCGCAGGGCGCCGGTGGCATCGTAAAACTGGGTGCGGTCGCCCACGCCCAGCATTTCGGTGTTGGTGATCTGCACGTGGTCGATGTATTCGCTGTTCCAGATTGGCTCGAGCACGGTGTTGGCAAAGCGCTGCAGCAGGATGTTTTGCAGGGCGGATTTGCCGAGGTAGTGGTCGATACGGTAGATCTGGCTTTCCTTGAGGTGCTTGCTGATGGAGGCTTGCAGCTCCTTGGCGGAGGGCAGGTTGGTGCCAAATGGCTTCTCAATCACTACACGGCGCCAGTATTTGTCTTCATTGGTCAGGCCGACTTCGGCCAGCTGGTCTACCACTTGCGCAAAGTCAGAAGGGCGCACCGACAGGAAGAACGCGAGGTTCTGCGGGAAGGTGGCTTCGTCCGACAGCTTGTCCTTCATCTTGGCGAAGGCATTGGGGTCGGTAGGCGGATTGGCGTGGTAGAAGTTACGGGCTATGAAACGCTCGAACACCTTTTGGTCATAACCTTTTTTGAATTTGGCATCCAGCATGCCCTTGATGTCGGCACGCCAGGCTTCCTGGCTGACTTCGCCACGGCCAACGGAAAAAATCGCCATTTTTTCAGGCAGGCGACCGAGGGCATCGAGGCGGAAAAGACCGGGCATGAGTTTGACACGGGAAAGATTGCCGCTGGCACCAAACAGAACCAGGGTACAAGGATCGATTTGTTTCATGTGTTCAAAGCTTCCGTTGATAGCAAATTAATGAATTACCGTGATTTTACCGTGATTGCGGCTTTTTTGTCCCGCGCTAGGCGGGCAAGCGGCAAAAAAACAAAAGGTGCGCCGCTTATGGCGGGCGCACCTTTTGTCGTGCTGGTTAAAACCGATTACTTGGTTTTAACAGCGTGGCCGCCAAATGCATTACGCATCAGTGACAGCAGTTTGTAGCTATAGCCCTTGGAGTCCTGGCTTCTGAAGCGCGCTTGCAGTGCCACGGTCAATACCGGGGCTGCTACACCTTGCTCAACCGCTTCTACCACGGTCCAGCGGCCTTCGCCGGAGTCAGCCACGTAAGGGGCGATGTTTTCCAGGGTCTGGTCAACCTTCAGGGATTCAGCGGTCAGATCCAGCAGCCAGCTGCGCACCACGGAACCATGACGCCACAGTTCGGTGATTTGAGCCAGATCCAGGTTGAATTCTTCTTTGCCTTTCAGCAGGTCCAGGCCTTCGGCCATGGCTTGCATCATGCCGTATTCAATACCGTTGTGCAGCATCTTGGTAAAGTGGCCAGAGCCGATGGGGCCTACGTGTGCCCAGCCGTGGTCTTCATGCGCCAGAGCCTTCATGAGTGGCTCTACCGTCTTGGCAACTTCAGGGGTTGCGCCGGTCATCAGGCAGTAGCCATTGTCCAGGCCCCAGATGCCGCCGGAAGTACCACAGTCCATGAAGCCAATGCCTTGCTCAGCCAGCCAGGCACCGCGGCGCTGACTGTGCTTGTAATTCGAATTGCCGCCGTCGACGATGATGTCGCCTTTGTTCAGCAGGGGGACCAGGTCCTTGATCTGATTTTCAGTAGGGTCGCCGCTTGGCAGCATGAGCCATACGATTTTAGGAGATTCACCGTCCAGTTTGGCAATGGCGTCTGCTACCGAGGTAGAGGGGATCATGCCATTGACTGAGGCAATCTGATTGACGGTTTCTTGGCTGAAGTCAAAGCCCACAACTTGAATACCGCTCTTCAGAAGGCGACGTGTCATGTTGCCGCCCATTTTGCCCAAACCTAGCATTGCAATTTTCATTTGATTTTCCTTGATCGGGATGATGTGTCATCATCTCTTGTTGAGATATGTTACTTACATACGAGCGCTTTATGGGCTCTTGTATGTGGCCATTATTGTATAGCAAAGGTTTCAGGTATGACGAAAAACTCCACCCAAAGTTTAGTGTTAAATGGACAAATCAGTCGTTGGCACACATTTTCTTCGCAGCAGGCGATTAATGAAGCAACGCTGCAGCGGATTTTATCGCTGGCAGAAGAATCGATAGCCGCACGCGGAGCGTTTACCATTGTGCTGGCGGGCGGTAACACCCCCAAGCAGGTGTATGAATTGCTGCGTCATGCCAAGGCTGACTGGAGCAAGTGGCATGTTTTCCATAATGATGACCGCTGCCTGCCTGCGGATCACCCAGAGCGCAACAGCCTGATGGCGCGTCAGGCATGGCTGGATCATGTGACGATTCCTGCCGATCAGATACACGATATTCCAGCTGAGCGTGGCCCTGTGGAAGGTGCCGCCGAGTATGCCAAAACCCTGCAAGGCGTGGGCGAGTTTGACCTGGTGCTGCTGGGTCTGGGCGAAGATGGCCATACGGCGAGTCTGTTTCCCGGCCATGTGTGGGACGATAGCGTGGATGTTTTCCCCGTCTACAATTCCCCTAAGCCACCTGCGGAGCGCGTTTCTATCAGTGCGCGTCGCCTGAGTAATACACGGGCGGTGATTTTTCTGGTGACGGGGGCTGGCAAGCAGGAGGCCGTGAATAACTGGCGCAGTGGGGTGGCGATCCCTGCCACGGTGATCAAGCCAGCGAATGGCGTGGATGTGTATGTGTTTGGGGTTGCGCTGGATTAGTTGTCAGGGCAAGCCAGTAAAAAATAAAGCCGGAATGGCATTTGCCAATTCCGGCTTTATTTTTTACCAGTGGCTGGCTTGTTTTTTAGCTTAACCAGTCAGGCAGTGCATCCCGATAAAACAAATGCGTACCGTTGGTGAGGCTGCGCAATTGCAGCCCGTAACGCTGGCCCAGCCATTTAAGGCTTTGCGCTGAAAACAGGCTGATATGGCCGTTGCGCGGGGCGGCGTACCACCAGCCCAGGGTGCCGTCGTCCAACTGACCATCCGAAAGCAGGGTGCTGAACAGGATGCCGCCCTGGTCTTCCAGTAAGGTATTCAGGTTTTGCATCAACACCGAGACATCGGGTACATGCTCAAATACCTCAAACGCCGTAATGCAGTTGAATTTGCCCAGCGAGCTGATTTGCATATCCGGGTCATTGAACGGGTCATAGCTTTTAGAGTTCCAGCCCTCGGCCTGCAATAGCTCGCTCATCATGCCATTGCCGCCGCCGTAATCGAGATGTCGAATGCGCGCTTTGTTCTTGCCGAAGTTGCGCGAGAGCAGATCGGCATTGTCATGGGGCCGTATGCTGAGATAGTCAGGGTCTACCGCGACATAATCTTCGTTGTAGATGTGCGTGGAGAAGTCCTCCAGCGTCCACTGTCCAAACTCTGGCGCAAAGCAGAAGCCGCATCCCAGGCATCGAAAATACTGAATCATCACGCCAGTGGGTTGCAGCGCTATCCCCCGGCGTTCCTCGCAGGATTTATTAAAATCGGCTGTATCGAAGAAAGTGGCCTGGTTATTGCAAACCGGGCAGGGTAGCGTGTTGTCCATGGGGCGATCCGATGCGCTAGGTGTTCTGGATGACGATGCTGGGGAATTTGCTGCTGTGATCCAGCCCCAGCTGGGCGATCTTGATGGCCGTGGTACGCGCGATGCTGCGATAGGTTGCCGCGATCTTGCTGTCGGGGTCGGCCACTACAGTGGGCGTGCCGCCGTCGGCCTGTTCGCGTATGCGGATATCCAGCGGCAGGCTGCCGAGCAGGTCGACGTTGTAATCCTTGCTCATGGACGCGCCGCCGCCTGCGCCGAAAATATGCTCTTCGTGACCGCAATTTGAGCAGATGTGCGTGCTCATGTTTTCTACAATGCCGAGGATGGGAATGCCGACTTTTTCAAACATTTTCAATCCCTTGCGGGCATCGAGCAGGGCAATGTCTTGCGGCGTGGTGACGATGATGGCGCCAGTGACCGGGACTTTTTGCGAGAGGGTAAGCTGAATATCGCCAGTGCCAGGCGGCAGGTCAATCACCAGGTAATCCAGGTCTTTCCAGCGCGTATCGCGCAGCAGTTGCTCCAATGCGCCTGTAACCATGGGCCCGCGCCAGACCATGGGCGTATCCACATCCACCAGGAAACCAATCGACATGGCTTGTATGCCATGGCTTTGCATGGGTTCTATGCTTTTGCCATCGGCGCTGTCAGGACGGCCGCTGATGCCCAGCATTTGCGGTTGCGATGGGCCGTAGATGTCGGCATCCAGTATCCCTACGCTGGCACCTTCGGCGGCCAGTGCCAGTGCCAGGTTGACGGCGGTGGTGGATTTGCCTACGCCGCCCTTGCCGGAGGCGACAGCAATGATGTTCTTGACGCCAGGTAGCAGCTGCACGCCGCGCTGAACGCTATGCGACACGATGCGGCTGCCCACATTGACGGTGACACTGCCGATGCCGGGGATATGCTCCAGCGCGCTTTTTACCTGGGTTTGAATCTCGCCGTACACGCTTTTGGCTGGATACCCCAGCACGATGTCCAGTGACAGGTCATTGCCCTTGAGCTGGATATTGCGAGCGGATTTGCTGCTGACGTAATCCTTGCCGGTATTGGGGTCGGTGATGGTTTTCAGGACATTCTGGATATCGGATTCGGTCAAGGCCATGGCGAAGCTTCCTGCGGGTGGGCATCTGAAAGAACAAATTTTAACGCATGCGCCAAGTTAACGCATGTGAAAGCCGGGCCGATTTGTTAAAATGCAGGTCTATTCAAGCATTCAGGCCGATTACAAAAACACTATGTCCGCATCATCCCGCAAAATCCTGGTTACTTCCGCCTTGCCGTACGCCAACGGCAGCATTCACCTTGGGCATCTGGTTGAGTATATCCAGACCGATATCTGGGTGCGTTTCCAGAAAATGCAGGGCCATACCGTGCATTATGTCTGTGCCGATGATACGCATGGCACCCCCATCATGCTGCGCGCTGAAAAAGAGGGGATCACGCCTGAGCAGCTGATTGCTAAAGTGCACACCGAACACTATGCGGATTTCTCGGGATTTCTGGTGGAGTTTGATAACTACTACTCGACCAATGCCCCGGAAAACCGCGAGCTTGCCAGCAATATCTACCTGGAGCTCAAGAAAAACGGCAAGATTGCCACCAAAACCATTGAGCAGTTTTTTGACCCGGTCAAACAGATGTTCTTGCCGGATCGCTTTATCAAGGGTGAATGTCCAAAATGCCACGCCAAGGATCAGTATGGCGATTCCTGTGAAGTGTGCGGCACGACTTACAGCCCGACTGAGCTTATCAATCCATACTCGGCCGTGTCTGGTGCGGCGCCAGTGCGCAAGGAAACCGAGCACTATTTCTTCAAGCTTTCCGAATGCGGCGAATTTTTGCAGCAGTGGACTCGCTCTGGCACCCTGCAGGCTGAAGCCGCCAACAAAATGGGCGAGTGGTTTGCCTCTGGTTTGTCGGATTGGGATATTTCACGCGACGCGCCGTATTTCGGCTTTGAGATTCCCGATGCCCCCGGCAAGTATTTCTATGTCTGGCTAGATGCGCCTATCGGCTACATGGCCAGCTTCAAGAATCTGTGCAGCCGCTTAGGCCTCGATTTTGACGAATACTGGAAAGCCGACAGCAAGACCGAGCTTTATCATTTCATTGGCAAAGATATTTTGTATTTCCACGCGCTGTTCTGGCCTGCGACCCTGAAGTATTCGGGTCATCGTCAGCCTACGCAGATTTTTGCGCACGGCTTTTTGACGGTGAATGGCGAGAAAATGTCCAAGTCGCGCGGCACCTTCATCACCGCTGGCAGTTATTTGCAGCATGTGAAAAACCCGGAATACCTGCGCTATTACTATGCCGCCAAGTTGAATGGCTCGATGGAAGATATCGACCTCAATCTGGACGATTTCACTGCGCGCGTGAACAGCGACCTGGTCGGCAAATACATTAATATCGCGAGCCGCACGGCGGGCTTTATCAGCAAGCGCTTTGACGGCAAGCTGGCTGCCCTGGCGGATAATGCCGTCATCAGTGAGTTGCGTCAGGCGGCAAGCAGCATCGCCGAGTGCTACAACACGCGCGACTACGGCCGTGCCTTGCGCGAAATCATGGCGCTGGCCGACAAAGCCAATGGCTATGTTGCCGAGCACGCGCCGTGGGATATGGCGAAGCAGGCTGGCCGGGAAGCTGAGCTGCATCAGGTGTGCACGGCAGCGCTGGAAATGTTCCGCCTGCTCACGCTTTACCTTAAGCCGGTATTGCCCAAGCTGGCAGGCCAGATTGAAGCCTTCCTGAATATTGCCGTGCTGGATTGGACACAGGTAGATAATGCCTTGACTGCTGGCCATGCGATCGCCACATATCAGCATCTGATTACCCGCATTGACCCCAAACAGATAGAAGCCATGATAGAAGCCAATAAAGAATCCCTGCAGGCAACACCTGCTGCTGCACCTCCCGCCGCGGCGCCAGTTGCAGCCAGCGCGCCTGCTGAAGCTGAGTACATCAGTATCGATGACTTTGCCAAGGTGGATTTGCGTATCGCCCGCATTGTGACGGCTGAGCATGTTGAGGGAGCCGAGAAGCTGCTGCGTCTTTCGCTGGATATTGGCGAAGACAAACCACGTCAGGTGTTTGCCGGTATCAAATCGGCTTATGACCCTGCGACCTTGCAAGGCCGCCTGACGGTGATGGTGGCCAATCTTGCGCCACGCAAGATGAAGTTCGGTATGTCAGAAGGCATGGTGCTGGCGGCCTCGGATGAGCGTGGCGGGCCTTATATCCTGAGCCCGGATAGTGGCGCTGCGCCAGGTATGCGCGTCAAGTAGTAAGCCATATTTGAAAAGCCGGGATAACTGGCAATAAAAAAGCCCCGATAGGTCGGGGCTTTTTTATTGCCAGCATGAGATCAGCTGAGCACTCGCATTATTTTTTATCCGTCTTGGCAGCAGGTGCAGCCTCTGCTGACTTACCGCTGACGGAGATCTGGCCTTTGAGCTTAACCAGGGATTTGTCACCAAAGCCGGGTACGTTGTTCAAGTCATCCACTGTCTTGAAGCCGCCGTTTTTCTTGCGGTAATCAATAATAGCTTGGGCTTTTGCCGGACCAACGCCGTTCAGGCTTTCCAGCTCGTCCTTGGAGGCTGTGTTGATGTTGACCGCAGCATGCGCGCTCAAAGCAAAAGAAAGGGCGGCCAGAGCGATTAGCAAACTCTTTTTCATTACTTAACTCCCATGATGATATTGATGAAATCCGGTCACGCTGCGGTGACCTCATGGGATATTACTCTGGCGCTGGAAAAGCCTTTTTAAATCAAACTGATCTCGTGATTTATGTCACGGAGTGCTTGCAGCGGGTCTGCTGCGCGCGTGATGGGGCGACCAATCACCAGGTAGCTTGAGCCTTGACGTAATGCATCGGCAGGGGTGACCACACGGGATTGATCATCCAAACTGGCATTGCGTGGGCGTATGCCAGGGGTGACGAGGCAGAAGTTTTCGCCCAGGGCGCTACGTAAAACGGGCGCTTCCTGCGCCGAGCACACCACGCCATCCAGTCCTGCTGCTTGCGTGAGGCGCGCAAGCCGTAAAACCTGATCCTGTAAATTGCCGGGAATGCCCAGGCTCTGCATGACTTGCTGGTCCATGCTGGTGAGTATGGTAACGGCGATCAGCAACGGATGATGCCCGCTTTTGGCGACGCCTTCTTTGGCAGCCTCCATCATGGGTTGTCCGCCCGAGGCGTGCACATTGAGCATCCACACGCCAAGTCTGGCGGCAGCCTCGCAAGCCTTGGCCACGGTGTTGGGAATATCGTGGAATTTCAGGTCAAGAAATACGCCATAGCCTTTATCAACAAGTGTCTCTACCAGCTGCGGACCTGCTGCAGTGAAAAGTTCTTTGCCTACCTTGAGGCGGCACTGGCTGGGGTCGAGCTGATTTGCCAAGGCGAGTGCGCTTGGGGCATCGGCGTAATCAAGGGCAACTACGATCTTGGGGTCGTGCGTGGTCATTTATAGTGCTTCGGTCGGTTCTGAGGGGAGCGATTCCCATGCATTACATGCCGGGCATTGCCAGTGGTAGTTTTTGGCCTTGAAGCCGCACTGGTCGCAGCAATACACATTACGATTGCCAATGGCGCGACGTATGGTCTGCTGCATCAACAAGGTTTCTTGTTGATCTTGAGGTTCCAGTGCGATTCTTGCCTGTAGTAGTTGGTCCAGCGTCTGCAGGCTGGGCTTCCTGGCTAACTCGGTGCGAGCTAGCTTTGCCGCCGGCTCTGGGCCTTTTTCTGCCATGGTCGCCTCATACACCACTGTTTGCAGAGTGGGCAGCTTGTAGTTTTCCAGATAGCTGGCGAGCAGATTCAGGCCTTCTTCGCTCTGGCCAAGTGCGCGGTAGCTCTTCAATAGTTTTGTCGCCACCAGGCTGATACGCTCTGCATCCTGATATTCAATGCGTTTCCATATGGCAATGGCGGCTTTATGATCTCCCGCAGCGGCTTCCATGTCGCCCAGCATGATCGTGGCGCGTACGCAGGCCTTGTTCGCATCCAGCGCCATATCCAGCTCATATCGCGCTGTGTGGGCGTCATTGTTGAGAATAGATTTGACCGCCATTTCACAGTAGTACTGGGCGACTTCCTTGCGGAAAGGGATGCCGGAAATGCGTTCCAGTTCGGTCGCGCATTTGATGGCGCGTTCCCACTCGCGTTCGCGTACATAAATTTCAAGCAGTGAACGCAATGCCGGTTGTTTGTAGCGGCTACCATCGAGCGATTTGAAGAGTTCTTCGGCACGATCCAGCAGGCCGGCTTTGAGGTAATCCTGAGCCAGCTCTGCCATCACGGCCAGTTTTTGCTGCTCCGGCAGTTCTTTGCGATCCAGAAGATTCAGGTGCAAGTGAATTGCCCGATCCACTTCGCCACGACGTCTGAACAGGCTGCCCAGTGCGAAATGCAGTTCTAGCGAGTCCGCATTGGCTTCAACCGCCTCGACAAAGGCTTCTATGGCTTTGTCGTGCTGGTCAGTAATCAGGAAGTTCAGGCCCTTGAAGTAGGCGGCCGGGAGGGTGGTTGATTCAGAAAGCAGCTGGTTGATATCTACTCGGGCAGCTACCCAGCCCAAAGCAAAAAACAGAGGCAGGGCCAGTAGCCACCAATATTCAAATTCCATCATTAATTCAGGGTTCCTGCGGGATATTTTTGTTTAGAGTTTTAAGTTCTTTACGCAGACTCATCATCTGGCGCTTTTGTTTGATCATCACCCCAACGCAGGCGAGGATGCCAGCCAATACCCCTATCGAGAAGGTGATCAGCAGCATGAGTGAAAGCGGAGCTTGCCATATCAGGCCGAGATAGTAGTGCAACTCGGCTGGCTGGGAGTTTTTGAGGGCAAAACCCAGCAACATGATGAAGAGCAGGGTGCCTAAGGGTATGTATATATAGCGCATGGTAAGGATTTTACCTAAGCCGCCCTGATGTGGCGAATTTAAATACAGCCTGGCCGAGAACGACTTGTCCAGGGGATGGAAAGCAAAAAAAAGCAGCATCCGAAGATGCTGCTTTTTGTACTGCTATTAACGTCAAGTTTTACTCAATGAGGTCTACGCGTTCACGCAATTCCTTACCGGCCTTGAAGTGAGGTACGTATTTTTCAGGTACCTGCACTTTTGAGCCAGTCTTGGGGTTGCGTCCGAGACGAGGTGGGCGGTAGTTCAGACTGAAGCTACCGAACCCTCTAATCTCGATGCGCTCTCCACTGGCCAGGTTATCCGCCATGGAGTCAATGATGGCCTTCACAGAAAGCTCGGCATCTTTGACGACCAGTTGCGGAAAACGCGCAGCCAGATTGGCAATCAGCTCAGATTTGGTCATGGCGTGACTGCCTTACTCGTTGTTTTTGCCGTCAAGTTTCGCTTTAAGCAATGCGCCCAGGTTGGTGGTGCCTGCAGCGCCAGCATCATTGCTGTACTTCTGCATGGCATCCGCTTCTTCAGCGATGTCCTTAGCCTTGATAGACAGGTTGATGGAGCGGTTTTTGCGGTCGATGTTCAGAATACGCGCTTCAACTTCCTGGCCTTCTTTCAGGGCGGTGGTGGCGTCTTCGATCTTCTCGCGAGCGATTTCAGATGCACGCAGGTAGCCTTCAACTTCACCGTCCAGGGTAATAACAGCACCCTTGGCATCCACAGACTTCACGGTACCAGTAACGATGGCGCCCTTGTCATTGGTGGTGGTGTAAGCGCTGAATGGATCGTTGTCCAGTTGCTTAACGCCGAGAGAGATGCGTTCTTTTTCAACGTCGATAGCCAGAACAACAGCAGCGACTTCGTCACCCTTTTTGAAGTTGCGGATAGCTTCTTCGCCAGTTTGATTCCAGGACAGATCGGACAGGTGAACCAGGCCGTCGATGCCACCAGGCAAACCAATGAATACGCCGAAGTCAGTGATGGACTTGATCTGACCGCTAACCTTGTCACCCTTCTTGTGGGTGGCAGCGAACTCATCCCATGGATTAACTTGGCATTGCTTCATGCCCAAGGACAGACGGCGACGGTCTTCGTCGATTTCCAGAATCATGACTTCTACTTCGTCACCCAGTTGGGCGATCTTGGCAGGATGTACGTTCTTGTTGGTCCAATCCATTTCGGAAACGTGTACCAGACCTTCAATGCCTGGTTCGATTTCAACGAATGCGCCGTAGTCGGTCAGGTTGGTTACCTTGCCGAACAGGCGGGTGCCTACTGGGTAACGGCGGGTCAGTGCAACCCATGGGTCGTCGCCCAGTTGCTTGATACCCAGCGATACGCGGTTCTTTTCTTGATCAAACTTCAGGATCTTGGCTTCAACTTCTTCGCCTACGGTCAGCACTTCGGATGGGTGCTTAACACGACGCCATGCCAGATCAGTGATATGCAGCAGGCCGTCAATACCGCCCAGGTCAACGAATGCGCCGTAATCGGTAATGTTCTTGACGATACCCTTAACAACTGCGCCTTCTTTCAGTGAACCCAGCAGAGCTTCGCGATCGGCACCCATGCTCTCTTCGAGAACAGCGCGGCGCGATACCACAACGTTGTTGCGCTTGCGATCCAGCTTGATAACCTTGAAGTCCCACTCTTTGCCTTCGAAAGGCGTGGTGTCTTTAACAGGACGCAGATCAACCAGGGAGCCTGGCAGGAAGGCGCGGATGCTGTTAACCATAACAGTCAAACCACCCTTGACGCGACCATTGATCATGCCCTTGATGATGCGGGATTCGTTCATGGCGTTTTCCAGATCCAGCCATGCAGCAAGACGCTTCGCCTTCTCGCGGGAAAGCTTGGTGGAACCGTAGCCGTCTTCCAGGGTTTCGATAGCAACTTGTACGAAGTCGCCAACAGCCACTTCGAGTTCGCCGCGGTCGTTACGGAATTCGCTGGTTGCGATGACGCTTTCCGACTTGAGGCCGGCGTTGACGATAACAAAGTCGTCGTCGATGGAAACTACTTCTGCAGTAATCACTTCACCGGAGCGCATTTCCTGGCGAGCCAGGCTTTCTTCGAAAAGAGCTGCAAAGCTTTCGGTAAAGGTAGGGGTGGAAAGGTTAGCCATTAATAAAATTACCTGATTAAACCCGCCGGGCAGCGGGGTAAAGTTAAAAAAGCCATGAACCACGAGGTTCATAGCGCGGGTGCTGCATAATTAAGGGTGTTGCTTTTACGCTTGTGGCGCCAGGTCTTGCGACGCCTGTCGATAATGCTGGAGAACTTTTTCAACCGCCTGGTCTATGGTGAGCTGATCAGTGACTAAAAGCATGGCATCATCTGTCTTTTGCAGGGGCGCCGTAGCGCGTTGCTGGTCGCGAGTGTCGCGGTTTTGCAGATCCTGTAAAATATCCTGTAGATTAGCATGGATTTCTTTTTCCATCAACTGCTTATAGCGTCTCTCCGCGCGTACTTCAGCGCTCGCTGTTAAATAGACTTTGGCAATGGCATCCGGGAAAACCACCGTTGCCATGTCACGTCCATCTGCCACTAACCCAGGGGCCTGGCGAAAGCTATGCTGCAAGGCTAGCAAGGCCATGCGCACGGCCGGATGCACGGCGACCTCAGACGCACCGCGGCTGATTTCTTCAGACCGAACTTCTTCAGTAATGATGTTGCCATTCAGGTAAATCTGGCCGTCTTCAAACCGGATTTCAAGTTTTGCTGCCATCTCTGCCAGTGTTTCCCCCTGATTCCAGGCAATGTTGTATTGCTTGCCTGCGTAGGCCACGATGCGATAAAGCGCGCCAGAATCAAGGTAGTGAAAGCCCAGTTTATCTGCAACGCGCTGGGCAACGGTGCCTTTGCCGGAAGCGGAGGGACCATCAATGGCAATTACGGGAATAATCATATTTAATTAACTTATCAAACTGGTTTTTATAATCAATTGGATTGATTCAATGCCTTGCGCGATGATGCCGTAACAATATTATCAGCCCAGGGGGATCGCATCATGACCAAAACATTTACTTTTGCCATTATTCACTTCACGGTGGCCTTTTCCGTGGGTTACGCCTTGACCGGCAGCTGGGCGCTTGGCAGTGCGATTGCGTTGGTTGAGCCGGCCTGCAATACGGTGGCTTTCTTTTTCCATGAAAAAGTCTGGCAGCGCATTGAGCAGAACAACGGGCCCGAAATCGAGCTTTATAACGCTTATTAGTTTAAACGGCGCTGGCTTGATGTTTATGCGCCAGCGCTGCTTATGTCGGCAAATCGTTCAAAGTAATCCGGGAATGTCTTGGCAACACACCCCGGGTCGTTGATCGTGACCGGGGTTTGCCCTAGGGCAACCAGTGAAAAACACATCGCCATGCGGTGATCATCATAGGTATCAATCGTCGCATGGGGCGTCAGGCTGGCAGGCGGCGTAATGCAGATATAGTCTTGCCCTTCTTCCACGGTCGCGCCTACTTTGCGTAATTCGGTTGCCATCGCATGCAGGCGGTCGGTTTCCTTTACCCGCCAGCTGGCAATATTGCGCAGGCGGGTGGTGCCATCGGCAAATAGCGCGGCAGTGGCTAAGGTCATGGCGGCATCGGGAATATGGTTGCAATCCATATCCAGTGCCTTCAGCTTGCCCGAGGCCGGGGCGGAAGCGCTGATCCAGTTATCCCCGTGTTCAATCACCGCGCCCATTTCGCGCAGGGCATCCACAAAACGTACATCGCCTTGAATACTATCAAGGCCTATGCCATGAACCTTCACCGGACCATGTGCAATAGCGCCAGCTGCCAGGAAGTAGGAGGCAGAAGAAGCATCGCCCTCCACATAGAGTTCGCCAGGGCTGGAGTAGTGACTGGCCGCGGGGATGGTAAATGCCTGCCAGCCGTCCCGCTCAACCTTGACGCCAAATTTCGCTATCAGATTCAGGGTGATTTCGATATAAGGCTTCGAGATCAACTCCCCGACCACTTCAATCCGCGTTTGCTCTTTTAGTAGTGGCAATGCCATCAACAATGCGGTCAGGAACTGGCTGGAGACATTCCCGCGTATTTGCAGGGTTGTTTGCGCGGAAGTGCTGCCTGGCCGGATATGCAGCGGAGGAAAACCGGCGTTGCCTTCATATTCAATGTCGGCGCCTGCTTGCCGGAGTGCATCCACCAGATCGCCAATCGGCCGCTCATGCATGCGAGGCACGCCTGACAGGCGGTATTGGCCTTGCGAGAACGCGAGCGCAGCCGTCAGTGGACGGAATGCAGTACCGGCATTGCCCAGGAAAAGATCGGCATTGCGTGTCGGCCATTGCCCACGGCAACCTGTAATGCGCCAGTCATGCTCTGCCAGCTGTTCCATCTCAACGCCCAGCGCTTGCAGGGCTTCCAGCATGCGGGCGGTGTCATCCGAGTCGAGAAGATCCCGAATGTCGGTGGTGCCATCCGCGAGGGCAGCAAGCAATAGGCAACGGTTGGAAATGCTTTTTGAGCCCGGCAATACAATATCGCCACGGGCATGGTGGATAGGAGCAAGGTCCAGGGTGTGCATGACGATAGCCTTAATATTTTTTATGACGTGCCCAGGCATTGCGGGCATGGCTGGCGCGTTCAAACAACTGCTGCAAGCCTGCGCCATCCTGCGTTTGCAACAGCTCTCGCACGTGGCTGAGTTGGGCCTGGTAAGCATCGAGTT
Organism: Methylovorus menthalis; assembly: GCF_020523625.1. GTDB lineage: Bacteria > Pseudomonadota > Gammaproteobacteria > Burkholderiales > Methylophilaceae > Methylovorus > Methylovorus menthalis. The sequence goes on along the minus strand of NZ_JAJAQH010000006.1, from coordinate 1,264,631 downwards.
CATCGAGCAGGGCCGACTGATTTGCCAAGCTGATGTCGCGCCACATTTCAGGGTGGCTACCCGCAATGCGGCTGAAATCTCGGAAGCCGCTGGCGGCAAAATCAAATAGCTGATCCGCATTTGGGCGGCTGGCCAGCTCATTGACCAGGGCAAATGCCAGTAAATGAGGCAGATGGCTGACGGCGGCAAAAATGCGGTCATGTTCGGCGGCCGTCATCTTGATGACATTGGCGCCACACGCTTTCCACATGGTTTGCACTTTGGTGATATCGGATGCTGGTGTGTTGCTGAATGGGGTGAGAACCACATTTTTATGACTGAAGAGATCAGCACGCGCGGCAGTCACGCCACTTTTTTCTGCGCCAGCAATGGGGTGGCCGGGCACAAACTGATGATGGCGGTCACCTAGTGCGGTTTCTGCGTAAGCGACGATATCGGACTTGGTGCTGCCGGCATCGGTGACGATAGTGTCGGGCGACAAATGCAGTGCAATGGCCTGCAGAATGGGGAATGTCTGGGCGACAGGCGCGGCAATCAGCACCATGTCAGCCTGATCCAGCGCGCTTGCGAGGCTGGTTTGTGCCTCATCAATCACGCCAAGCTCCAAGGCGGTTTGCAGGTGATCGCCGTCGCGGCCTATGCCCACAATGTGCTTGACGGCCTGTGCCTGTTTAAGGGCCAATGCGACCGAGCCACCGATCAGGCCAACACCGAAAATAACCAGCTTGTTCAAGGGGAAATGCCGAAGTTTATTAAAGCGCGCATTGTAACATGCGGCATGAAGCGGGGGCCTGAATGCAAAAACGGCATCCCGACATAAGGCTCAATTCATGTGGGATGCCGCTTGCGATGGAGATGACATTGAATAAGAGCTGGGCCTATGCAAAAAGTTCAGAGCCTGTGCAATTAAAATGTATTAGTCAAAGTTCATGTCCTGCCATTCACCATTGATCAAGGCTTGCTGCGGTAAAAAGTTCTGTTTATAGGCCATTTTTTGGCTTTGTTTGATCCAGTAACCGAGATAGAGGTATGGCAGTTCGAGCGAGTGGCACCATGCGCTCAACCAGATGACATTGAAGGTGCCGTAGCTGCTGCCTTTTTCGCTGGCATCATAAAAGGTATACACCGCGGAAATACCGTCGTGGACGATATCCACCACGCTGACCATTTTGAGGATGCCATCTTGCCGAAACTCGATCAGCCGACTGTTGACGTTGCTCTGCACCAGAAAGTTACGGTATTGGTCCTGGGTTTCCGTCTCCGTTTCGCCATCCTGCTGGCCGCTATGGCGGGCTATCTGATAGGCCTGATATAGCTGGAAGTGCTCTTCGCTGAAATGCAGATCCTGTATGGTGACCTGCAGGGACAGGTACTGTTTGAATGCGCGCTTCTGACTGCGGTTTGGCTTGAATTTCTCGACCAGTAGTCGCACCGGGATGCAGGCCTGGCACTCGCCACATTGTGGGCGATAGGCAAACTTGCCGCTACGCCTGAAACCCAGCTGTATCAGGCCGCTATAGATATTGGCATTAATCAGGTGATGCGGAGCCGCGATCAGGGATTGCGCCGATCTGTTCTCGAGATAACCACATGGGTAGGCCGTGGTTGTGTAGAACTGGATGTTCTGCAGCGGGATGTCATTAGGCAAGGTCATGAGGCGATGAGTCCAGTCAAGCGTGACAAAAATTCCGCACGGGGAATCTCGCGGGCGCCTAGCGAGGCCAGATGGGCGGTTTTCATCTGGCAGTCTATCATTCTTACTCCCTGGCGCTGCAAGTCCCGTACCAGATGTACAAAGGCAATTTTCGACGCATCGGTTCGGGCATGAAACATCGATTCACCATAAAACATGCATCCTAGCCGCACGCCATACAAGCCGCCGACCAGCTCGCCATCCATCCAGGTTTCCGCGCTCATGGCATGCCCCGTTTGATGCAAGGCATGGTAGCCCGCCACAATTTCCTCGGTAATCCATGTGCCTTCCTGGTGCGCGCGAGGAATTTCTGCACAGCGGCGCATCACCTCCAGAAAGCGGGTGTTGTAGCGCACTTCATAGTCTGGCTTGCGTAACCGTTTTTCCAGCGAGCGGGATACGTTCAATTCATCAGGGAAAAGCACCATCCGCGGATTCGGGCTCCACCAGAGCACGGGCTCTCCTTCACTGAACCACGGAAAAATGCCTTGCTGATAAGCACTTAGCAGCCGCTCTGCGGACAAGTCGCCGCCAATTGCAAGCAGCCCGTTTGGTTCTGCCAGCGCACAATCAGCGGCAGGGAAGGGCGAGTCGAGGTCCAGCGCGGCCACGCGGCCGCCGGGAAGCTGGTAATAAGCGTTACTCATCTTGATGGGTCAAATGCCTGTGGTAAAACCTTACTTCCGCGATCATGTTGAGTGGGTTCAAACTGGCCTCAATGGCTCCATGGTCGGGTCATAAACATAAAAATCCAGCTCTGCGTTGGTTTTTGCCAGGTACATGCAATGATCTGCGCGGCTCAATATGAAGTCGAGATCATGGTCTGGAGACGGATTCAGGAACATGCCGGCACTCGCGCTGATGCGCACTTCGTGGTTTTTGACCTGAAAAGAGTGTTTGATGTTCTGCAGAATGCGATCCAGCGTATCGCGGGCTTCGGCACCTGAACGCAGGTTGCACAGCAGCAGAGCGAATTCATCGCCCCCCATCCGTGCGATGGTGTCGCCTGAGCGCAGGCTTTCCTTGACGCGCTCTGACAACTTGATCAGGAGTTCGTCTCCGGCTTCGTGCCCAAGGGTGTCGTTAATCGGTTTGAATCCATCCAGGTCCATATAGCACACTGCGATCGTTTCTTCGGTGCGGGAGGTGCGGGCCAACGCTTGTCGTAACCGATCAGCAAACAGTGCCCGATTAGGCAGTTGCGTGAGCGTATCGTGATACGCCATGTGTTGCAGGCTCTCCTGCTGGCGTTTCATCAGGGTAATGTCGGAAAAAGTACCCACGTAATGGCTGATCAGGCCATCCTGATTGGTGACGCTGGAGACATCAATCGAGATCAGATAGGTTTCGCCTCGTTTGTTGATATTCTGCAACTCGCCTCGCCATTGCCCGTCTTTTTTCACGCAATAGATCATCTCCAGCAGAGATTTGGGATCATGAATGGCAAACGATAGCTCTTGCGGGTTTTTGCCTTTGGCTTCCTCCGCACTGAAGCCGGTAATTTTCACGAAAGACGGGTTGACTTGCACGATGCACAGGCGAGCATCGGCAATGAAAATGCCATCGCCCGCATGCTCGAATACACTGGCGGCAAGGCTCAGGTTTTCGCTGTTGGAGCGCAGCGTATCCATCATCCTGCGCAAGCTATTACGCATGGTGATCATATGAGCAATCAGCGTATTTGGCTGCCCGGTCAGTCCGTCATCCTGCAGATTGCCGCTGGCAATCTTGCGTACCAGGGCCACTGCCAGCTCAGGATCGCCACCGATCGGCTTGATAACGAGCCGCGTCAGTTGCGATTGCACAATCAATGCCAACACGCCCAAGCCAACCAGCCCACTTAGCAGCACATACAGTGCCTTGAGCATCCCCTGGACGGCTGCTTCCTTTTTCGGGTAGGCGTACACCACATTAAAGCCCCAGCTTGGCACATCCTGACTTATCAGTCGCCAGGTGGCAGGCCGCTCGGCGATCAGTCGTTCTGCGGCGGCGGTTTTGATATGCGATGACAGGAAGCGAATATGGTGGTGGCTGTCCAGCATGGCGGCAAAGCCTGTTTCAAGAAAACGTGTGCTTTCCATGGTAGTGCGCAGGGCATCCATGTCTGCCTGAAAGCCTACATACCAGATGCCGATCAGTTTTCCTTCGGCATCAAACATGGGTTCATACCCGGTGATATAAGGATTGCCAAGAATATCCACTACGCCATAGAAAGGCTTGCCTTCACGCAGCGCCTCAATGGCGCGGCCTTTGGGGTCGAGCACGGTGCCAATGGCCCGGCTGCCATCCAGCTGGTGCACATTGGTCGATATGCGAATGAAGTCATCGCCCGCCCGGACAAACAGGGTGGCTGTCCCGCCATTTATGCGGGTGACTTCATCCACCACGCTGAAATTGCCAGTTTGCGCGTGATTGCCAAAGACCAGATTGGGAATGCGTTTGCCATTGAGCAGGGTGCTGCTGCTGATGGCAGGCAGGCCAAGGTTCAGCGCATTCTGGCGCAGCAGCCGCATGGAGGCGATGACTTGGGAGTGCACCAGGTTTTCGGTGGTTTGAAGCAGTTGTATGCTGGCCCGAGTCTGGGCTTGTGCATCCTGCTCAACGGTGGCTAGTTTGCTGCGGTATTCGAAATATGCCTGCAGGATCGCCGCCAGGATAATCAAAATGGCGATCGGCAGCAGAAACCTCTGTACGGTACTGATTCTCTTCATGGAGTGAATTTATATATTCAGATGTTGATTCACGCACAGTGTTGTACAAATCATATCACTGCTGACATGCGCCATGGCAAGCAGTAACAAATAATATCCCGCATGGCAGACAAGGCTGGGCAGCCTATACCCGCTGGTATAAATCGTCGGGCGTTGTCAGATAGGTTTTATGTATTATGATGTGGTCTAATGCCCCGGAGGTTCAGGGAGCTGAGGGGGGAGTTTCAGCTTTGATTCAAGGTTTGTCAGGCTCAAGAAAATTGCATAAAACTAATATGACGTTTCGCATGGTTGTAAACCTCTGCTTATGCATCTGGCTGTTAGTGCTGGCAATGCCGGTATCGGCAACCCCTCTTGAACTCAAGGGAGATTGGTATCAGGCCGCTGAAGTTTGGGATTATCAGCTGCAATACGACATGTCGGAAACCGGCCTGCCCAAGGTATCGCATACGAAAAATACGGGCGGTGTCTTCCTGCACCAAGCGGATATTAATCTGGACGGCAACACCACGTATGTCGTGGATTTCAAGAACTCCAGCGTTATCGAGCGTTTTACCCATTATGTGTTTGATGATAATGGCGATCTGGTACTCAAGCTGACGGGCGGTATCGCCTCGTCCACGGATAATCCCTTCATGCTGCGCCATGGGCGCGAAATCAAATTGCCTGCTGGGCACTACCGCATCATCAGCGAACTGTATTCTTCCTTTTACCTGGCGCAGCCCCAACCCTATATCGACACGCTCGATGATTATCGCCAGGCGATCAAACCCGGCGATGCCATTGTGCTTATTTGCGTCGGAGCCATGTTGATCCTGATGGTGTATTACTCGGTGCTTGGCTATGTGCGCGGACAGCGCACCGATACCATGTATGCGCTTTTTATTGCCGGGAACCTGGTCTACAACAGCATGGCCATGCTGGTGGCGCCTGATCTGTTTGGTGTCCACTGGTTCTATCTGGTCAGCATTCCCATCCTGTTTTCCAATTTTGCCTATGTGCTGTTTGTATCCAGCCTGCTGGGCATCAAGCGCCATGTCTACCGCAAGCTACATGCCTTGAGGCGCTGGTCACTGGCGTTGCTGGGTATCTTTCTGCTGGTTGCCTTGCTGTTTCCCAACTGGTCGATGGAAATGGACCGCTATGGGGTAGGCGTCATCATGTCGTATGGCCTGCTGGCGGGTATTGTCTGCTCATACCGTGGCAACCGCACGGCGCGAATGTATTTGGTGGCGATTGTGGCTTTTTTTGCGATCGGCGCTTATGCCATTACCAACTCCGGGCTGGAAGGGATTTATACCATTTACATCGAGCATATCGGCCTGCTCGCGGTCACCGTGGAAATGGTATTGCTGGCCTTGGTGCTGGCACGGCAGTTTGCCCAGTTGCATTATGAAAAAGAGTACGCACTCAACCAATCCGAACATAACCTGCAGATCGCATATACCGATGCTCTCACGGGCTTGTCCAACCGCTACGCACTGGACAAGGAGCTGGAACATCTGCCGCAAAGCGGTCTCCTGGTGTTTGTGGACATGGATGGTCTCAAATTTTACAACGATAACTTTGGCCATAAGCGTGGCGATGAGTTGCTGTGCGCGTTTGCTTCTGCCATGCGCAGCGAGCTCATGAAGTACGGGGTACTACACCGCATAGGCGGTGACGAATTTGCCATTACCTTTCCCAGCGGCGATCTGACGTCCATTGAGACCAAGCTGCATGCGGCCATGCAGGCAGTCCATGCCCAGGGGTTTGATTTTTCCGGTATTAGCTACGGCATAGCAATGGTGAGTGAGAGTGCGGACAGGAATGTACTCAAGCATCTGGCAGATACCCGCATGTATGAGCACAAACGCCAGCGCAAGAAGCGTAGCTTGTCGTCCTGACCGCGGGTTGCCGCGTCCGCAAGTGCTGTCAACAAATAACACAAATAAAAATATGTTGTTTCATCAACCCAAGGGGGAAGTTCGCAATGTCCAAGAAGTGGAGTTTTATCTGGCCTATCCTGTTGTGTCTGGCCTTGCCGTTAGTCGCGGCGTGGTTCGCCTATCCTGATCACCTGCCACCCGGCTTCGGTGTCTTTCCACCGCAATACGTTCAGCCGGATCCCGGCTTCAATTTACTTGTTTTTCTGGCTGTACTGGCTGTTGAATTGGTATTTCTGGCGTTTCTGCTGTTTCCACAATGGTTCGGGTTCAAACCTGTTGCTCCGCCACCCCCTGTGCCCAAAGCGGCATTGCCGGTCTGGTTCTGGATTGGTCTGGCCTTTACTGTCGTATTCCTGGGGTTGATGTGGGGCAGGGTGGTGCCATGGGCTTACTATGCATTCTCACCTTTGTGGTGGGGCTTTATCCTTGCACTGGATGGGCTGGTATACAGTCGCAATAACGGGGTATCCCTGCTGTCTTCCAAACCCAAGACGCTGGCGATCAGCGCTTTGGTATCGGTCTTCGGCTGGCTCTTCTTTGAGTATTACGATTATTTCGTACTGGCTAACTGGTATTACCCCAACGGCACCATGCCCGAACTCAGCCATACCATGATCGTCGCGCTGTTCCTGATTGCCTATACCACCGTGTGGCCCGCCATTTTTGAGTGGTATACCTTGCTGAAGACCTGCCCCAAGCTGGCAAACCGCTATAGCAACGGCCCCAAACTGCCATTGCCCGGCAACCTCATGATGCTGGCAGGCTATATCTCGATTTTTGCCATGGTGTTTCTGCCATACCCCTTGTTCTGGGTGGTGTGGATAGGCCCGCTGGTGATCTTGAGCGGCCAGCTGATACGCAAGCAGGTGAGCAGCCCATTCACCGCGTTGGCGCAGGGCAACTGGAATCCCCTGCTGTTGGTGGCGCTGGCATCGCTGTTCAATGGCTTTTTCTGGGAGGTCTGGAATTACGGCAGTGCGCATCCCATGCCGGAATTACAGACCAATCCGAATTACTGGATCTATGAGATTCCCTACGTGAATGTCATCCACATCTTTGCCGAAATGCCTTTGCTGGGTTACTTTGGCTATCTGCCGTTTGGCGTGCTGGTCTGGGTGGTATTTATCTGGGCGGGACAGTTGTTTGGCTTCAATACGGATATCGAGTTGACACCGAATACCAAGAAATAGCCATGTTTCTAAATTAAAAAAGGGCTCCCACGGGAGCCCTTTTTGTTACCACTTGTTTATCACCACTTGCGCGTCAGCATAAAGTGGAAAAATACCGCTTCGTTGCTGAGCGCGGAGTTACCAAACGGCAACTCATCGTTGTTGTATTTGACGCGGATGCGGGCGTCATATTCGAGACCGCCTGTCACCGTCCATTCCTCATTCCATTTGTAAGCAGCGCCCACGGTGTAATGGTGCTCAAGAATACCAGCGATGAATGGCGTGGTATTGCCGCGCGGAATAGGGTTGCGCCCATAGTTATAGCCGGCATACAAGGTGGTGCGATCATCCAGCGTGTAGGCGGCGCCGGTGGCGATCACCCACTGGTTTTTCCAGTCCAAGGTATTGGTTTGGGTGATATTGGGAAATGCTGGATTATCCGGGTTGCTGGCGCGTAGCGTGCTGGAGGTCAGGGCATCTGACCATTCGATCCAGTTCAGCTTGACCGAGAGCAGCCAGTCATCATTGGGACGGAAGGCAGCGCCCACGGCAATCTCGCGTGGCAGCGCAAAGCCCTTGAAGCTGACATCGTGATAGGTGACGTACCCGGAACCCGTGTTGAATTTCATCTCGCCATCGGTCATGGGCAATTCAGTTTTACCGGTATAAGCTGCCGCCAGCACAATGCGTGGCGTCAGCTTGTATTGCATGCCCAGCTTGAAGGTCGGGCGTATGGTGCTGACGTCCTCAATTTTTGCATTGTTAGGCGTATTGCCGTAGAGATTCTGCTCCAGACTGGCATACACCAGCCCAAAGCTGCCACCCAGCGCCAGATCATCCGTCACCTGGCAGCCCAAGCCACCCGTAAACTTGGCAATGCCAAACAGCGCAGAAAACTTGTCTTCATTCCCTGCCGGGGTGGTGATGTTCTTGAACACTCCTCCGGCGCCGCCTTGGGCAAACATGCCAACACCCGCGGTACAGGGCAGGCTGTCCAGCGACTGGGCATAGCCACCGCCGCCTAGGCCGGTATAGCGATTGGAGGCGTGTTCGTCATTGCCAAACTGGTCTTCATGGCGCAAATCGGTGGTGCGCAGCAGCGAGGCAAAACCGTTGAACATGCGGCCCTGAATTTGCGCGAGGCCCGCCGGGTTGGTATTGAGTGCGGAAGGATCGCGTGCCACCGCAACATCGGCTCCCCCCATTAAGGTTGATTCGGCGCCAAATCCGATCAGGTTGAATCCATTGGTGGCATATGCTGGCAGACTGCATGTTGCCAGAATCACCATGGCCGCTCGGCGACCTCCTTTAAATTGAGATGCTCCCATTTGTTTGTCCCGTTGTTCCCGGTTTTCCGGTGTTTGTCTAATTGATAGTTTGGCCGAAAACAGTGGCTTATAGTTATACAGTAGCGACGATTTTTTGTTTCCAGAGTAAAATAGTCAACTATGGAAACACCACGCTCAATCAACGCTTATCGCCCGTACTGGGCAAAACGCTTCGGTACTGCCCCTGTACTCCCCATGACCCGTGCTGAAATGGATGCCCGCGGCTGGGATAGTTGCGACATTATTCTGGTGACGGGCGATGCCTACATTGATCACCCGAGTTTCGGTATGGCACTGGTCGGACGTCTCTTGGAAGCACAAGGCTTCCGGGTGGGCATTCTCGCCCAGCCTGACTGGTTATCGGCCGATGCCTTTAAAACTTTAGGTAAGCCTAATCTGTATTTCGGCGTGACTGCTGGCAATATGGATTCCATGGTCAACCGCTATACGGCGGACCGCAAGATTCGTTCGGACGATGCCTATACCCCCAACGCCGAGGCCGGCAAGCGCCCGGACCGCGCGGTGCTGGTTTACTCGCAGCGCTGCCGCGAGGCATATCCTGATGTGCCACTGGTCATCGGCAGCATTGAGGCTAGCCTGCGCCGCATTGCGCATTACGATTACTGGTCTGACAAGGTGCGCCGCTCCATTCTGGTGGATTCAAAAGCCGATATCCTGCTTTACGGCAATGCCGAACGCGCACTGGTCGAGCTGAGTCACCGCATCGCCCGTGGCGATAATATTCTGGATATCACGGATATTCGCGGCACAGCTTTCCTACGCAAGCGCATCCCCGAAGGGTGGGATGAAATTGCGTCGACCAATCTGGATCGTCCCGGCAAGGTCGACGTGCATGTGGACCCCTATGAAATGAAAATGGGCGCGGGTTCCAGTTGCGAAACCGACGACAAGATCGATGCCAAGCCTGCCTTGCCTGAAGGCGTGAGTGCCATTCAGATCGTGCGCAAGCCCAAGGCCGACCGCAGCAAGCAGGTGGTGCGTTTGCCCGCCTATGAAGATGTGATCAAGGATCCGGTGCTGTATGCCCATGCATCGCGCGTGCTGCATCTGGAAGCTAATCCCGGCAATGCCCGTGCGCTGGTGCAGCGCCATGGCGATCGCGAGGTCTGGCTTAATCCACCGCCCATTCCGCTCACGACCAAAGAAATGGATTATGTTTACGACTTGCCCTATGCGCGCAAGCCGCACCCGGTGTATCAGGATGCCCGCATCCCGGCCTGGGAGATGATCCGTTTCTCCGTCAACATCATGCGCGGCTGCTTTGGCGGCTGTACCTTCTGCTCGATTACCGAGCACGAAGGCCGCATCATTCAAAGCCGCTCCGAGGAATCCATCCTCAACGAGATTGTGGAAATCCGGGACAAGGTCGAAGGCTTTACCGGCATTATTTCCGACCTGGGTGGCCCGACCGCCAATATGTACCGCATGGCCTGCAAGAGCGAAAAAATCGAGCAATCCTGCCGAAAGCTGTCCTGCGTGTATCCCGGCATCTGCGAAAACCTCAATACCGACCATTCGGCCCTGATTCAGCTTTACCGCAAGGCGCGCGATATCAAGGGCGTGAAGAAGATACTGGTTGGCTCCGGCCTGCGCTACGATCTGGCGGTGACATCCCCTGAGTACGTCAAGGAGCTGGTGCAGCATCACGTGGGCGGTTATCTCAAGATTGCGCCTGAGCACAGCGAAGAAAACGTACTGTCCAAGATGATGAAGCCGGGCATGGGGGCGTATGACAAGTTCAAGGAAATGTTTGAGCGCTTCTCCAAGGAAGCGGGCAAGCAGCAATACCTGATCCCGTATTTCATTGCCGCGCATCCTGGAACCACGGATGAAGACATGCTGAATCTGGCGTTGTGGCTCAAGAAATACGACTTCAAGCTGGATCAGGTGCAGACCTTCACCCCCACGCCCATGGCGATGGCCACCGCCATGTATCACTCCGGCAAAAACCCGCTGCGCAAGGTCACGGCGGACAGTGAAGCGGTACCTATCCCCAAGGCGGGTGGTGTGCGGCGCTTGCACAAAGCGTTTATCCGCTACCACGACCCCAATAACTGGCCGATGCTACGTGAAGCCTTGAAGAAAATGGGCCGGGCAGACCTGATTGGCAATGGCAAGAAACACCTGGTGCCTGCTTTTCAGCCTATCGTGCCTGCGGTCAATAAATCCCGTCGGCCCGAGATGAAAGGCCGTGCCTTGCCCGCCAAGAAAACGCCTTTCAAGCAAAAGCAGACCGCTCGTTAATTCCGCAGTGATTCAGGCATGCGCCTGAATCCTTCGATCTCTTAGTCTCTTGGTCTTAAGCACCCTGCAAATGCTCAAAGCAATGCAGGGTGCTCCCCAAGCCATATCAATGCGAGAATGGACACCTGTTTACCATTGGTTCAGGTGTTTCACCATGTCGCTCACATCGTATTCCATTTCTCTCACGGTCCGGTTGCTGCTTGGACTAAGTCTGCTGGCTGTCGTATCAGCCCAGGCGGCTGATCGCCCCTTGCTATGGCAAATGCAGGTGCCCGGTGGCAAAGTCAGCTACCTGTTTGGTACCGTGCATACCGATGATGCGAGGGTCAATGATTTCGCCCCGGCGGTGTTGAAGGCGCTGGGCGAGGTGGATGTGTTCATGATGGAAACCCTGCCGCCCAAGGATCAAAACGTCTATCTCAATCCTGATCAGCAGTTGCAGGAGGTCCTGACTGCCAGCGAACTGGATCAGGTAAAGGCGCTAGCAGAAGTGCACGCCATAGGCAGTATCGCCATGCAGATGAAGCCGTGGCTACTGGCCGTGGTGTTTGATCTGCCCCGGCCGCAGGGCCCCTATACCCAGGACATTCAGCTCTATGCCAAAGCGCGTGATCTGGGGCGTGATGTCAAAGGCCTGGAAACGTCGGAAGAGCACTTCGGCCTGCTGGACAGCCTGCGCCAGGAAGAGCAGCTAGGCATGCTGCGAGCTGTATTAAAGCGCAGCCAGCGCGACAAGGAGCGTGATTACGAGATGCTGGTGAACGCCTATCTGAAAGGCGACCCTGCGCGCATTGCCGATATTGATACGCGCATGACCGGCAATCTGTTGCCTCCGGCGCTGTGGGCCAAGCTGCGCGTGAAGTTGCTTGATGATCGAAATGATCTCATGGCGCCGCGTATCGATGCCGAAGCAAGGGATAAATCGGTATTTGTAGCAGTCGGTGCGGCGCATCTGGCGGGCAAGCGCGGCTTGCTGACCCAACTGCAACAGGCAGGCTACAAGCTGAAACGCCTCAGGTAGAAAATGCTTAAGTAGAAACGGTGGTTTCCGGCAAGCGCGTCGTTTCCTGCAGGGCCAGATTGCGGATATAGGTAGCAAAATCCGGATCCTCGCCATGCAGCAGGCGCGGCAGGGTGTTTCGGAAGTCATCGCGGCGGCACCATTCGCGCATGTAGTCATCCCACGAGCGCCAGCGGCGCAACTGCTTGCCAACCATCTTTTCTTCGTACGCCAGCAGGTAGGCCCGCTCGAACAGCGATACCAGGATTTCAAACAACACCAGCATGCGTTCGCGTTGCTCCTCGTTCAGCTCCTGGCTGGCACTCTGTGAGCGCAGCTTGAGGTCGGGATTCGCCATGACCAGCTTGAGAAAGTCGGTATACGCGTCTGATAGCTCCTGATAGACCTCTTCCTCTTCGTTTTCACGTTCCTTGCGCTGTTCCAGCACAAAGGAAAAGATCGCCAGCGGCAAGCCGAAAACAGTGACGACGTAACTCAATAATTCCCAGGTTTCCAATGACATGGTGTGTCCAGCGTTGGCGAGTGTTAATTTAATAAATCAATCGTTTAAGCACTAAAGTAAAGAATCTGGCGTGTGGTCAATCAACCTCAGGATACCGCCTTGAGGCCGATCACGGCCGCAATCAATAATACAAGAAACACCAGGCGCAGTGGGCTTAACGGATCGTTGAACATGACGATGCCAATAATGACGGTGCCGAGTACGCCAATGCCCGTCCACACGGCGTAGGCGGTTCCCAGGGGAATATCGCGTGTGGCTTGCATCAGTAGCCAGAAGCTGATGCCGGCGCATACGATAAACCCCAGGCTAGGCCATGGTTTGCTGAACGTATCGGAGAGTTTGAGGCAGGTAGTAAAGCCGATTTCAAACAAGCCTGCCAGTATGAGTAATATCCAGGACATATGACCCCTTTGCCGGGTCGTCCCGATAATAAATGCAAGCTCAGGGTCGTCCCCAAGCTGGAAGAATGTTAGTTCGAATTATATAACGATAACGAAGTAGTGACGGCTAAATGCCGGGCGGCAGTCTAATCGTTTTCAGGCACAAACTTTTTGACTTCCGCTTCTAGCGTATCAATGGCTTTATCAAAGTCCATCGACTTGTCAAAGAAATAATCCACCCCCAAGGCTTTGGCTTCCTGACGATAATGCGCGTGGGCATGGTTAGTCAGGATCATGTATTTGGGGCGCGGGTAGGGGAAGTCTTCGCGCTGGGTCATGCGAATGACTTCAAACCCATTCCCTTCAGCCAGCTCTATGTCGACCAGTAAAAGGTCGAATGGGCGGTCTCGCAGAATTTTGAAGGCTTCCGACTGTGTAGCAGCGACCCCATCGAATACCAAGCCATCGCACGATGACAAGGTCTCCATGATGGTTTCCCGCAACAGGGCGGAGTCTTCAATGAGCAAGACTCTCATATAGGGGTGCTGTGTAGAAAGTTGTGCATTGGCTACAGACATTGTTAATCCATACTGCTGGAAGGATTGTTTTCCTTGGTTAAACTCGTGGCATGATAATGAAATGCGCACATCGCTCCTATCCGCACTTGTCCTACAAGCACTGACATAACGCTGATGAGGTCGCGGTTCCGCTTCATGTAATCAAGCCGTTCTTGATAGCGTAATACGTTAAATCTGCATTGGTTTTCAAACTCATTTTTTCCAGAATGCGTGTCCGGTAGGTGCTGACGGTTTTTACGCTGATACAAAGCTCGTCTGCAATTTCGGTGGCACTCAAGCCGCCAGCCAGTTTGAAAAACACCTGAAACTCGCGGTCTGACAAGGTTTCATGCAATAGCTTCTCGGTGGGATGGCTGAGTTCATTGGTCATCAGTTCGGCCAGTTCGGACGAAATATAACGTTTGCCATTGGCAATCGCCCGAATCGCCGAAATGATTTCCTCAGGCTCTGCATCTTTCGATAAATAGCCTTTGCAACCGTTCCGCATCAGGTTGAGTGCATATTGTTCCTCTGCATAACCACTCAGTATCAATACCGGGAGATCTGCATTCACATGCTTCAGGTCATGCAAGGTATCTACGCCGTTTTTATCCGGCATCGAGATATCCATCACCACCACGTCATAGGTGTTGTTACGCACCAGTTTGATCGCTTCGACGCCAGAAGCAGCTTCACCCGCTACTTCCAGGTCCGACTCCAGTTCGATCAGATTGCGCAGGCCTTGCCGCACAATGCTGTGATCGTCCACCAATAATATTTTTTTCATGATTTTTATATGTCTGCTCTTAGGGTAATTGAATACTGTCAGGAGCGAGCCAACCAGTCCGATAACTCATCGGCGTGCTCTTCCTCGGTCGCCAGAATGCCTTCAAGCAAGCGGCGGGTTGTTGGGTCTTTGTCGCCAATATAATGGATGAGTTCATGGTAGGTGTCGATAGCGATACGCTCTGCCACCAGGTTTTCCTTGATCATCTCACGCAGGTCCAGACAGGGCACATAATCGGCATGGCTACGGCCTGCAAGCCCATCTGGAGAGAAATCCGGCTCTCCACCTAACTGGACGATACGGGCGGCGATCTGGTCAGCGTGCTCCAGTTCTTCCTGCGCATGCACATTGAACTCCTTGGCTATGCCCTCGGAATTCAAGCCCTTGGCGGTAAAGTAATGGCGCTTGTAGCGCAAGCTGCATACCAGCTCTGTCGCCAGCGCCGAGTTAAGGTGCCTGATCACTTCTTCCCGATTGGCTTCATAGCCGGGGGTCTCGGCCCCATCCTCAACGCTCTTGCGGGCGTTTTTGCGTATGGTGGCCATGTCCAGTTTAAACAACTGGTCGGCGCTCGCGGGGGGCGTTATTACTTCATCCATGATCAATTTCCTTATCTCGTTGGCTGGCAAATTCAAGCTGGCAATGTTGCGATTACTCTTCGTTATGGTGACTGCCGAGCAGATAGCCGAGAGCGGCACCTGTACCGAAGACCACAGACAGGCTTAGCAGGGTACGCTTGCGCACAATCTGCTTGGAGCGTGTTTCACCCACTTTGAAGGCTTGCTGGACTTCTCCGCGCAAGGTATTGCTCCAGTCGCTAAGCTGCGTGCTCAGCTGGTCTTTGAGGGTTTCCAGTTTCTCGCCGGGATCGTTGGATTCCAGCAAGGCTTTTACATTTTCCAGCAACGCCAGAATTTCATCCTTGGAGGCATTCGATTTATCCTGCAGCTTGTCTTTCAGTTTTTCAGCGGCAACTTTTGCATCCTGTGCAATGTCCGTGACATTGTCTTTAACGTTTTCCGCAGTCGATTCGGCTTTTTGTTTCAGATCTTCCGTTTTGGATGTACCAAACATAGTGTTTCCCTTGTTTTAAAAAATTAATTGAAATAATTGATTACTTTGAGAAAAATCCTGTCAATAATGAGATCACAAAGATCACCAGAAAGATGTAGAACAGGATTTTTGCAATTTCGGCCGCACCTGCAGCGATGCCACTAAACCCGAATAAGGCTGCAATCAGGGCGATGACCAAAAACACGATAGAATAGTTAAGCATTGCGTTTTCCTTGCTTGGCTAAATAGTGATCCCAGCTTAATGGCTTGGGCGTTTCCCCATGAGAGGGGATACTCTGAAACGCTTGTAAGAGAGCGCTTACAAATTCAAATATGACTTTAATGAAAAAAATCTGGACCCAGACGGAACGTGTGATTGAAAAGCTGGGTGGCCGTGTGGTGGCTACCCTGATTGCCGCGATGACACTGACCTTGCTGGCGGTAGTGATTGCCGATGGCTGGATCGTGTCGATCAGCCGGTTGGCGGAAGATATCTTTGTCATCCGCAACAATATCTCCACGCTATCAGACTTGCGCTATCGCGTGACGGAAGCTGAAAGTGCCCAGCGGGGCTATCTGCTGACCAAAAAGGATATGTATGCCACCACCTTCAACGATGCGGTGGCGGCTGCGCGGCTGGATATACGCAGGCTGCGTGGTCTTGTGACAGAGGATAGCAGTCGCATGCCGGTCAATAATGAAAAAGACTGGTTGATGACGGTGAGCGGTACGCTGGAGGCAAAAGCCGCAGAAATGAAGCTCACCATGGCGCTGGCGCATGCCAATCGCACTCTCGAAGCCAATAGTGTAGTTGACCTCGATCAGGGCGTGCAGGAGATGCTCAAGCTGAATGGTTATATTGCTACCTTGCTTACCCAGCAAAATGATGCCCTCAACAAGCTTGTGATGAAACGCCGTAACAGCGTGCTCTACACCCGCATTGCCATTGTCGGTACTTCGCTGGTCTTGCTGGTGCTGGTAATTCTGGTTATCCGGCAATTGCTGAGCGAAATGTCCATGCGCGACAAATTGCGCCAGCGTCTTGAAGAAGAGGTCCATACCTATGAGAGCCAGCTCAACTCGCGTACACAGTTGCTGCGCACGCTGGCCCTAGGGTATCAGTCAGACGTGGAGCGTGAGCGCGAGAAGCTTGCGCGTGAGCTGCATGATGAACTGGGGTCGATCCTGACGGCGACCAAGATGGACATTTCCTGGGTGACGCGTAAAACCCGCGATACCTTCCCCGATGTGGCGGACAAGCTCGCAAAAACCATGCGTTACATTGACCAGGGTATCCAGTTCAAGCGCCAGGTGGTGCAGGACCTGCATCCCTCCATGCTGGCCACCTTCGGTTTCTGGGCGGCCTTGCGTTCGCTGATTTCGGATATGGCCGAGCGCAATCAGTGGGAGCTTAACCTTGTTTTGCCGGACGAGAGCGTCAAGTTTGGCGATACCATCGGCTTGATTGTGTACCGCGTCGTGCAGGAAACACTGAATAACGCCAGCAAGTACGCCAAGGCGAGCAAAGTATCGATACACCTCATGGCCGAGCTGGCCTTCGTCAAGCTTGAAATTGAAGACAATGGTGTCGGGGCGGATCTCAGCGTCAGCGGCGGTACTACCCACGGCTTATCCGGCATGCGTCACCGCGTCATGGCGATTGGTGGCAATCTCGAAATCCAGTCTTCGCCTGGACATGGCATGCTTACCCGCGCCCTCATCCCACTGGATATCAATCAAACATAGTGGATATTTCCTTCTCGGATCAACATCGAAACGCCCTGTTTGCATGCCTGCAAACAGGGCGTTTCCAGCTGTAGTCTTCATCTGACATCAATTACAGAGTAGCGCTGACTGCTTACCCGTCACGCATCCCGTAGCATGCCTCCAATGCCAGTAGAGCTACTGTTGGCAAATTTGTCTCCGGCACGTTTCGATGCCGGACAAGAACAAGGAGAAATCATGAAAACAATCCGTACAACCAATATCGCAACCCTGGCACTGCTTGCAAGCATCGGGCTCGGCTCCAGCTCGGTATTTGCCTTCGGCACTGCCGATACTATCGACCAGACGCCTCTGGCGACCGAATTTCGCAATCTGGATACCAACAGCAATGACCTGCTGACCCCAGCTGAAGCCTCCAAAGACAAGCTCTTCACCAAAAAGCACTTTAAGGCGGCGGATGTAGACGGCGATGGAACACTGGATCAGAAGGAATACTCTGAATATAAGTCAAAAAACCAGCAAAAGAATGCCAAACGTGTGATCAACGATAGCGTGATTACCAGCAAGATCAAAGCCAATATCCTGAAGGATGAAGGCTTCAAGGGGCTGGAAATCTCGGTGGAAACGCACAATGGCGTAGTACAGCTGAGCGGTTTTGTAGAGAACAAGGCCCAGATTGAGCGTGCCAAGGAAATTGCGGCCGCTACCGAAGGTGTAAAATCCGTACATAACAGTTTGATTGTAAAGGGCTAGGTCATGAACCTCTCGAGCATGCTGGACGATATGATGACGACATTACGCGTTAAAACCAGCCTGCTGCGAGAGGCGGGTTTTCTGGGAATCACTCTTGGCGTGGCGACCCGCCATGGCGTGGTATACCTGAGCGGCAAGATTGCCTCTTATGGCGATATTGCTGCGGCCATGGAAATTGCGCGCGGGGTATCTGGCGTGCGCTCAGTGCAGAATGGCTGCCAGTTGCGCCATGCGTGATGAGCAATCCCGAAACCCCTTTTTCACTAGATCCTTTTTACGATGCGCTTTGACATGAAGCAGGTTAGGAAGCATGAACGGCTGATCAATATGGCGGCACTAAGTGTCATCGTATTTGCGTTTACTTCCAGCATTATCATGGTCGGTTGGTTTATCAAACAGCCCCATATCGCGGCTGATAGCCCCTCTCTGGAGGCGAGACACCAGCGTGAGCCATCGTTGGAGAAAAGCGAGCCGCATTTGCCTGCCGAGGAGTTGCCTCCGGCTACCGGGGTCATTCTCTCATCTGATTTTTCGCTATCAATGCCACTGTTTTGTCAGGGCAATCCCTCACATGGATTGATCATTCCAAAGCCTGTACGCGGGCTTTTTCATTTTCATGGCTTACGCGCCAGCGCTCCATGAATCCCCTGATATTTCATCATCTCGATGCCCCGCATGCCTTTGTGAATTTATCCCATATGCACGTCGGAACTTGCTGACATCACAATCAGCATGCTTCCGACTGTTGGGTTTTCCTGCCTTGATTATCATGCACTTACTTCATCAAACCCTATTTATGGAGGCCGCCGTGGAGGGTGCATCGGCGTTCTTCCAGCGTTAAACAGAAAGAGAGTTAATCATGGATGACCTGTCAGCCGAACTCATGATGTCAGACTACGTTGCGGAAAGCTTTACCTTGTCACCAGTGGCCGGTATGCCCGATAACTTGGCGAGATCCAGTGAACGCGCGCAACCCGTAGCACCGACGCAGGATGAGCAGATTCGAGAGGCAGTCATGCAGCGATTGCTTGCAGACCCTTATTTCAAGGGGTTTGATATTGAGGTGGAGTCCAAGCGTTGCATCGTCGTACTCAAAGGAGTACTGGGCAGTTATGACCAGATTGCTTGCGCCTATCGACTTGCGGTGACTGTCCCGGGTGTGAAGGCTGTGTATAACGGCCTAGTGTGCAATTATCACTAAGAATGAATTATCACTAGGCAATGCATGTAGGCCTTTTCCTACTCAAATTCAGGAACTGGTCGGACGGACAACATGGGAACTAACTCCTAGAATGCCACTAAACGTTAAAGCAAGCCTAAGCAATGCACGCCATCTTTACCAAAAAAGCAGGGAGACGAATCATGAAAAAAAATCAGAATATCCAACACCACGGTCAATACCACTGGTTAGTCAATCTCGCTGCATCCAGCCTGATCTTGTTTGCGGTGGTGGGTAGCTTGTCCTTATTCGTCCCTGAGCTCAAGCAGTCGGCTATCACGCCTGAGGCGTATGTCAACACGATCCGGCAGGATGAGTTTGATCGCAGCTATCTGCATCAAGCCAGCCCTGATAGAGAAATTCTGAATATCAACCCTAAGACTGAGAGCAATGCCTTCACGCGCGTGAAAAAAGTGACGGCCTGAATTACTCTTCGGCCATTGCCCCCAAAGCGCCCTTGTGGCGCTTTTTTATTGTGCCGGTTTAGTGGTCTGGTTGATTTAGCTGGCATTAAATGTGCATGAATCCATGCACATGCCTGCGTGTAGGCTGGAGCCGACACTAAAAAGTGCCGATTGCCGACGGCTGAGCTGGCGCTGCGCTTGTAGACTGAACGCATATCCATCAGACATTGAAGGGAGTTTATATGCACACATTATCATTGATGAACCGTCTCCTGGCGGCGACCTGGATGACAGGGGTGCTAGTCAGCCAGCCTGCCATGGCGAGGCCCGACGACATCACGGAAAATCCGCAAATAGAGGCGTTTAAAAAGCTGGATGTGAACAAGGATGGTGTACTCAGTGTGAAAGAGGCCACTAAAGATTCCCTGTTCAATACCACCCACTTTGCCAAGGCCGATATCAACAAAAGCGGCACGCTGGATCAGCAGGAATACATGGATTACAAATCTGCCGAACAAAACAAAGAGGTGGAGCGGATTGCCGATGACAGCGTGATTACCGCCAGTATCAAGGCGGCGATTGTGAAGGAGGAGGGCTTCAAGGGCTTGCAGATCAGCGTGGAAACGCATCGTGGGGTCGTGCTCTTGAGTGGTTTTGTCGATGCGCAGGCGCAGGCGAATACGGCCGAGCGACTGGCCAGGGAAACTACAGGTGTTAAATCGGTCAAGAACAGCCTGATCGTGAAACGCTAGCTTTCAAACGCAAGGCGTAAAAAAAGCCGGAGCATGGCCTCCGGCTTTTTTATTACCTGCGTGTCTGTGCGCCGCTTATGGCTTTTCAGGTTGATGCGGGTAGATCAGCTTGTCGGTGGCAAAGCCCAGGCTCTTTGCTTTTGCCAGCAGGGGCTCCAGTGTTTTTTGAGGGAGTTGCGGGGTGCGGGACAATATCCAGAGATAAGAGGTATCTGGCCCGCTGACCAGTACATGCTGGTACTCCGGGTCTAGCGCCAGAATATTATAGGCACCGTAAAACGGCCCGAAAAAAGATACTTTCAACATGCCGGGGTAGCGACCGTCGGCATCGGCTGGCTTCAGGAAATAGGCTTTGCCTTCGGCTTCCTGCCATTGGGCTTTTGCTGGATCATAGCCACGATTAATCACCTTGATACCCCCATCCTCACGCGGAGAGTAGGTGGCGGATACCTGCTCCAGACCACGCTCGAAGCTATGGTCAAGGCGAGCGATTTCATACCATTTCCCCAGATAGCGCTGTGCGTCTACCTTGGTGACAGGTTCGGCGCCGGGCGGCACGCCCATACAGGCGGTCAGCAGGCAGAAAAGGGCAAGCGCAAACAGTCTGTGCAGCATGGTGTTTTTTCCTGTTATTGGGTGGTTTTGGGCAGGCGCGCCAGAAAACGATCCAGCGATGCGGCAAAAGTCTGCCTGTCCTGCTGGTTGAGTGTGGCAGGTCCCGAGAGTTCCACGCCGCTGCTGCGCAGGGTTTCCATCAGGTTGCGCATGCTCAGCCGCTCGTGGATATTGGCCTTGTCGTACATTTCCCCACGCGGATTAAGTGCATGCCCATCCTTGGCAATCACCGCGGCGGCCAGCGGAATATCGGCCGTAATGACCAGATCGCCCGCTTCCAGTTTTTCGACAATTTCATTGTCCGCCACGTCAAACCCACCCGGTACCTGCATGGCTTGCAGATAGGGTGAGGGCGGCAGGCGTAGCAGCTTGTTGGCAACAAAAACAGTGGGCAGGCGACAACGCTCCGCTGCGCGGTAGAGTATTTCCTTGATGACGACCGGGCAGGCGTCGGCGTCTACCCATATCTTCATCTGCCGCGACCACCTCCGCCGCCACTACCGTTACGTGGCCCTTTGGGCATGTGGCGTGGGCCTGGCTTGGGGGCAAATATCGGCGTCTGTGGCAGGGCCTGATGACGGGCTGCTTCTGACAATGGCTTGCCTGCGGCAGCGGCATCCTGTGGTTTGCGGTTCCCTTGCGCGGCACCATTGGCGCCGTTAGCCTTGCCAGACTGCGGGCGGCGCTGGCCTTGCGGCTGGGCGCCATTGCGTGACCCATTCGCATTGGCAGCCGCCGGTTTGCCTTGGCGTGGCTGACCGCCTGGGCGGGCAGGATTTTCCCGGGCCTGACGGGGTTGCGAGGGCGATGCTTGCGAATCACGAGGCTGGCTTTGGCGGGCTGGATTCTGGCGTGGTTGGCCCTGACGAGGCTGGCCTTGCCCCTGGCGTGGACGTGGAGCGCGTGGCTCACGCTCTTCGCTCGCGGCAGATTTGTCTACCGGCGATGGTACAAAGCCTTCAACTTCCACGCGCGGAATTTCGCGCTTGATCAGGCGTTCAATGCCTTTCAGCAGCTTGATTTCTTCTTCATCTACCAGCGATACAGCGGCGCCGCTACTACCCGCGCGCCCTGTACGGCCAATGCGATGCACATAGTCTTCCGCCACATTGGGCAGCTCAAAGTTCACTACTTGCGGCAGCTGGTCAATATCCAGTCCGCGCGCGGCAATATCGGTCGCGACCAGCACCGGCAGGCTGCCATCCTTGAATTGCGCCAGTGCCTTGGTGCGGGCGGACTGGCTCTTGTTGCCGTGAATGGCGGCGGCGGGGATGCCATCCTTGACCAGTTTGTCGGCCAGGCGATTGGCGCCATGCTTGGTGCGGGTGAAAATCAGCACCTGCTGCCAGTTGTTCTGCTTGATCAGGTGGCTGACCATGTCGCGCTTGTGGCTCTGGCGCACCAGATGCACGGTTTGCTCCACCAGTTCTGATGCGGTGTTGCGGCGCGCCACTTCAACAAAGCCCGGGTTATGCAGCAGGCCATCGGCCAGTGCCTTGATTTCATCGGAAAAAGTCGCCGAGAAGAGCAGGTTCTGACGCTGTTTGGGCAACAATGCAAGCACGCGCTTGATGTCGCGAATAAAGCCCATGTCTAGCATGCGGTCGGCTTCGTCCAGCACCAGGATTTCCACGGCAGACAAGTCGACGGTTTTCTGGTTGGCGTGATCCAGTAATCGGCCAGGGGTTGCCACCAGAATATCCAGCGGCTTTTTCAGTTGGGCGACCTGCGGGTTGATGCCCACGCCGCCGAACATCACCATGGATTTCAGCGGCAGGTATTTGCCATAGGTTTGTACGGATTCTTCCACCTGTGCGGCCAGCTCGCGCGTGGGTGTCAGGATCAGGCAGCGCGGCTGCCCGGCTTTGTTCTTGGCGGGGCGGCCTTGCAGCAGATGCAGCAGCGGCAGAGTGAAACCCGCAGTTTTGCCGGTGCCGGTCTGTGCGCCAGCGAGCAGATCTCCCCCGGTTAATACCTGAGGGATGGCCTGCAACTGAATAGGGGTGGGCGTGGTGTAGCCAGCATCGACAATAGCACGCAAAATGGGTTCGGCAAGGCCGAGCT
This sequence comes from Methylovorus menthalis, assembly GCF_020523625.1. Classification (GTDB taxonomy): domain Bacteria; phylum Pseudomonadota; class Gammaproteobacteria; order Burkholderiales; family Methylophilaceae; genus Methylovorus; species Methylovorus menthalis. The sequence continues at coordinate 1,241,705 of NZ_JAJAQH010000006.1, read as the reverse complement.
GGGCAAAGCCAGCGGCGTTTTCAACAACGGTAGACAAGGTTAAAACTCCTGCAGCTGCCTATTGCTTTGTGAGCATACCAATTCAGGCAACGAGATGGGGTGATGTGAGGGATGCTGCGGTCATTGGTGAAGCGCAGGAACCCGCATTATACGGTAATGCCTGTGACTTGCGGGTATGAGATTCGGTTCCATGCCCAATCTTGCCCATCCGGCCTTGGTGCTGAGCTGTGGCGGATGCGGCATCGATGGTTTTTGCAGCGGTGGCATAGCGATGTTATCGGCTACTTTCCCCACCGTGCTTAGGATCATCAGGCGCGGGCTGCGCCATTCAACAAGGCCAGCTGGCTTTCGGTAAGCCAGCGCCATTCGCCTTCCGCCAGGTCGTCTGGCAATACCAGCTCGCCAATACGAATACGCTTCAGGCTTTCCACCCGATTGCCCACGGCGGCCAGCATGCGCTTCACCTGGTGGTATTTGCCTTCTGCCAATGTCAGATGCAGCACCTGATCACTGATCTGCTTGCAGGCCAGGGCTACGATGGGAGCAGGCTCATCCACCAGTTGCACGCCTTCCAGCAATTGGCGTATCTGTTCAGCATCCACCGCGTGCTTGGCGCCAACTTCGTATATCTTGGGCACTTTCCATTTTGGCGAGCTCATGCGGTGTATGAACTGACCATCGTCCGACATCAGAATCAGGCCGGTCGTGTCTTCATCCAGCCGCCCTATGCATTGCACGCCGCGTTCCAGCAGCGGGTGCGGCAGCAGGGCAAACACGCTGGGGTGATGCTGAGGCTTGTGCGAGCACTCGTAGTTGGCAGGCTTGTTCAGCATCAGGTAAGCCTTTTCCCGATACTCCCATGGCTCATCGTTCACCGTGAATGCCAGCTTGTCAGTGTCAAAATCGGCAAAGGGGTTATCGCAAGGCTCGCCATTGACTGTCACCGCATGGTGGCGGACCAGGATGCGGCAGTTTTTGCGGGAGCCGAAGCCCTGTGCGTGGAGGATACGTTCAAGATGCATGAAATAAAGACTCAGTGATAAGCGGGTTAAAAGCTCGGGTTAGGGTCATCAGATGCCGGGGCAGCAAAGGGTGCACCGACATCATGGAAAGGTAGGGGTGTCTGCATTGCAGGCAGCCTGTACCCAGCGGCCACTAAAGTCGGTGGTCTGGTCGATAGGCCCCAGCTCATTGCTGGTGCCCTGCGCCGTCAATTGGCCTTTGAATGCGGTGTCGCTCTGCAACTGCATCGTAAATTTGCCGGTACCCTGCAAGCTGCCGGAGCATACCACATCACCATTCACCTGTTTACCGGCATGGCGGTAATTGCGGATGACGCAGCCCTGGTCATTGGCGGGTACGATGGGCTTTTCGAGCCTGGCCTGTTCGGGTGTCAGGCATTGCAGCACGGTCATGGGCTGATTGCCCACCGGCAGCTGTATGCCCAGCATTTCCAGCTGCTGCAGCTGTTCGTCAGGAATCTGCGGCATATTGTGCAGCTTGAGCTTGATGCTGGTTTCCCATAACCCCGGCCGCAAGGCGTCGGCGGCAAGTGCGGGATGGCTGCCGATAAGGCCCGCGCAGAGCCACAAGCCCGCGCCGAGTTGCGCTATGACAAACCGCGGACGCGGTGACTTCATTGAAGATGCAGTATGTAGCAATCTAGCCCTTAACAAATCTGCTCCTGAAAAAAATCCCCTCATGCAGACACCACTTCCACCTGCCCCTGGTCGGCAATCAACACCAGGCTGGCGAGGCCACGAAATACGCCATGCTCAACCACGCCGGGTGTGTTGTTGAGCAGAATATCCAGCTCGGCATCGTCCAGCCAATCGGGGAAGCGCACATCCAGCACATAGCTGCCGTGGGCGGTGACGGCGACGTTATCCTTGGTGGCATTCAGGCGTAGCTCGGCCTCGCCGTTGGCTTTTTCCAGCGCGTGGCGGACGATCTTCCAGGCGGCTGGCATTACTTCAACGGGAATCACGAATTTCTCGCCTATGCGGCTGACTTGCTTGCTCTTGTCCGCCACCACCACAAAGCGCTCGGCGGCACGCGCCAGCAGTTTTTCCATGACCAGGTCCTGGCCGCGGCCTTTCAGCAGGGTCAGCCCCGGCGTGATTTCATCGGCACCATCCACATAAAGGTCAAAATGCCCCAGTTGCGAGATATCCAGCAGTGAAAGGCCATGCTCGGCTGCCTTGATGGCGCTGATGGTGGAGCTGGCCACGGTGGTGATGCGCAGGCCCTCGTCACGCTGGCGACGGCTGAGCGCTTCGATGAAGTAATTGGCGGTGGAGCCGGTGCCTAGGCCGACGATCATGCTGTCTTCCACCAGGCTGGCGGCATGCTCGGCTACCAGTTGTTTGTCGTTCATGATGCTGCTCCTTTTCGCGTGAGCGTGATGAGGCGGTTATTCGGACGTGCAGACAAGGTTACATGCCCCGACGCAGGGCGGCGGTATGTACTGGGCTATCCCAGTGCTGCTTGATCTCGTCATCAAGCAGGCACACTGTGATCGAGGCGCCTGCCATATCCAGCGCGGTGGTGTAGTTGCCGACCAGCGAGCGGCTGATGATGAGACCATGGGATTGCAGCAAACGTGCGGCGCTGTTGTACAAGAGGTAAAGCTCCATCAGCGGTGTAGCGGCAAAGCCATTGACCAGCAGCAGGATTTCACTGCCAGAGGCGGGGGCCAGATCATGCAGTATCGCCTTGACCAGGTCTGCCACAATCTCATCCGCGGGGCGCATGGCTTCGCGGCGGCGGCCGGGTTCACCATGAATGCCGACGCCCATTTCCAGCTCCTGCTCGCCCAGCTCAAAGGTGGGTTTGCCTGCGGCCGGTACCGTACAGCTGGTGAGTGCCACACCCATGGAGGCTGTGCGCCGGTTGACTCTGTCGCCCAGCGCCTTGCAGGTGGCCAGGTCGGCTCCGGTTTCTGCCAGGCTGCCGACCACTTTTTCCACGATCACGGTGCCCGCGACGCCGCGACGCCCCGTGGTGTAGGTGGAATTTTCTACCGCCACATCATCGCTGGTCAGCACGGTGGCGCTTTCACAGGACAGCATTTCTGCTGCCATTTCAAAGTTCATGACATCGCCCGCGTAATTCTTGACGATGAAGAGCACGCCCTTGCCGCATTCCACCGCCTCGGCGGCGGCCAGCATCTGGTCCGGGCTGGGCGAGGTAAACACAAAGCCGGGGCACACCGCATCCAGCATGCCATATCCCAAGAAACCGCTATGCAGGGGCTCGTGGCCAGAGCCGCCGCCCGAAATCACGGCTACCTTGTTCTGGGCTTTTTGGGCACGCACCAGGTAGTTGGGATCAAGATGCAGCGTCACTAGGTCCGCATGCGCGGCGGCAAACCCTTGCAGGCTCTCGGTGAGCATGGTGTCGGGCTGGTTCATGAATTTTTTCATGGGGTCTCCTCCTGCTTTTTGTGATGGCTATTATTTGAGTCAGGGCAATGCTTGGGCGATGCCTTAATGGGCTTGGCCCAGCAGCATGTCGCACACGGCATGGATCATCACCTGGCAGCTTTTTGCACCGGGGTCGATATGACCGATGGCGCGTTCTCCCAGCCCGGCAGCCCGGCCTTTGGTCGCCAGCATGTCGCGCGTGGCCAGCATGCCTTTTTCTGCTTCAGCCTTGATGGCATTCAGGAGGACTGCATCAAGCTCGGCATGCGTGCTCGCAAGCTGGGTGAAAAGGGTAGATACCGGTATCAGGACATCCATCATGGTCTTTTCGCCCACCTGGGCTTTGCCACGATGCTGAATGCCGTCTACGCCAACCGCAAACAGCGCGGCATGATCGGCGAGCGAAACGGGTGCCTTGAGCTTGATGGCTTTTGCCATCTCCAGAAAAAAGCTGGCAACCAGCGGGCCGGAAGCGCCGCCTATGCTGGACAGCACTTTCATGCCGATTTTTTGCAGGGCGGCATCGGTAGGCAGGCTTACCAGCTCTGGCCGCATGGCGGCGGCTGCCGCGCAACCGCGCTTGATGTTGATGTAATGATCACCATCGCCAATGTCGCGGTCCAGGCCCTCGATATCGGCCTCATGGCTGAGGATGGCGGAATTGACGGCATCAATTGCCGCCAGAATAAAATCAGTATTCACGTGTTGGATACTCCTTCGGCTGGTGCTGGCGTAGCCGGATGGCTTATGGTGTCGATCAGTGATGATCACATGCCATGCCGGCGACAGGTCCGGGTGCAAAAGTATTACCCCGAACGCCATCTTTTGCAAACCTCGTCTCGGCATTGCCTACGGCCCGTTGGCGTAATCGGGTAAAATGCCGGCACTCCCCCCTGGAACCTGCCATGAGCTTCAAACATATTACCTCGCGCGACAACCCTGTCTTCAAGCAACTTAAAAAGCTGGCGGAATCTTCCCGCGAGCGCCGCCGCCTGGGCCAGACCCTGCTGGATGGCCCGCATTTGCTGCGGGATTACATGGCGGTATTTGGCATGCCGCGCCAGCTCATTATTGCCGAAGGGCAGTCCACCAATGAGGTGAATGGCCTGATACAGGAACTGGCGGATATCCCGACACTGATGGTGACGACGCTGATGTTTGCCGAGTTATCGCCGGTGACAACGCCAACTGGCATCCTGGCGCTGGTAGATACGCCCCAGCTAGCCATCCCTGAAACGCTGGAGTTTGTGCTGATGCTGGAAGATATTCAGGACCCGGGCAATCTGGGCAGCATGTTGCGCTCCGCGGCAGCTGCGGGCGTGCAGGTGGTCTACTTGTCGGAAGGCTGTGCCGAAGCATGGTCGCCCAAGGCACTACGTGGCGGGCAGGGCGCGCAGTTTGTGTTGCCGGTGGTGGAGCGGTCGGACTTGCTGGCATTGACCGAGAATTTTTCAGGGGAGACGCTGGCGACGGTCATGCAGGGGGAATCCTTGTATGCGCAGGATCTGCGCCAGCCCGTGGCATTCCTGATTGGCAATGAAGGCGCGGGCCTCAGCCTGAAACTGCAAGCGGCGGCCAGCCGCAAGATTCATATTCCCATGCAGGGGCAGGTGGAGTCACTCAATGCGGCTGCGGCCACGTCTATCTGTGTGTTTGAGCGTCTGCGGCAGAATCTGAACTAGGGGTAATCTCCCGGGTCTGGTTGGTGATGCTGGCTGGACCGAACCGCGCTATCAGGCCGCAGATTTGCGTCGTTTAGCGCGGCGCTGATCCTGCCGCCATTTCCAGATCACCAGTGTCCCCACATAGGTCACGGTTGAGCCGACCACGGCCAGCGTGGCTAAGCCTGTCACCAGCGGCAAGCCTGCACTTTTCAGCCACGCCAGGCTGCTGTCTATCCAGTGCATATCCACCATCATGGGTTCAGCTTCGATGGCATGCTCCAGCAGTGGCGCTATCTCCTGCTGGCCGATCAATAGCGAGCCTATGCTGTACGCCAGCCAGTACACCGGAGGAAAGGTGAATGGGTTGGTGACCAGTGTCGCCAGCATGGCAATGCTGATGTTGGCACGCATGAATAGCGCGGTGAGCGCGGCGGCGAAGAATTGCCCGAAGGGAATGATAAAGGCAAAGAAGATGCCGATGGCCGCGCCGCGCGCCACGGCCTTGCGCTCAAGGCGCCACAGCCGTCTATCCTGCAATTGCTTGCGGAATGGACTGAGCCAGCGCGAAGCCAGGATGGTATCCCGGGTTGGAATGTGCTGCTGGAACCGCTTGAATGAAAAGGCCATGCTTACGCCAAGGCTGAGAGGGCGTGCAGATTAGCACGGCCCTCGTGACAGTTTGATGATCCGCTCGGCCCCAGGCCACGCCGCCTAGTGACGGCTTTGCGTGGCAGGCATAACAATGTCCGGGCTGAACAGCTGCTCGGTGTCGACCTTGTCGAAGGTGTATTCGGCGTTACAGAAATCGCAATGTATTTCAATGGTGCTTTGTTCCTCCAGTATCTCGGCCACTTCCTGCGGACCCAGCATTTTCAGCATGTTTCCCACGCTGGTGCGGGAGCAGCTGCAATGGAAATTCACTGCCTGCGGCTCAAACAGGCGCACATCTTCCTGATGAAACAAGCGCTGCAGCATCTGCTCGGCGGATAATCCTAGCAACTCCTCGGGCTTGACCGTATCGGCCAGAAAGCCCATGCGATCCCAGGCGTCCAGGTCTTGCTCAGGCTGGTCTGGCAGCTTTTGCAGCAGCATGCCGGCGGCACTGTTTTCATTGGCCGACAGCCAGATGCGCGTGGCAATCTGCTCGGAGCGCTGCATGTAGTTCTGCAGGATTTCGCTGATGTTGTCGCCTTCCAGCGGCACAATGCCCTGGTAGGTCTGGCCGCCATCCTTGGGGTCCAGGGTAATGACAAAATGACCATTGCCGACCAGTTCGGTAAAGCGCATGCCTTCCAGGTCGCCTGTCCATTTGGCCGTGGCGCGCAGCCCAAGTTCCGCAGTGCACTCCACCACGAGCAGATTTACCGGGCCTTGCCCCTGAATCTGCAGGACCAGAGCGCCGCCCTGCATCTTGAGGGTGGCAGAAAGCAAGGCGCTGGCGGCCATCAGCTCGCCCAGGGCGCTTCTCAGCACAGGCGGGCATTGCTGATGCTGCAAGGCGCTTTGCAGGGTACGGTCCAGATGCACGGTATTGCCGCGAATCGGGGTGTTGTCGAAAACGAAGCGATGCAACAGATCTTGATGCTGGATAGATAGTGTATTCATGGTCTCATTTTAACATGGAGGCTAAGCCGGTGCTTTGCAAGCAGGCTTGCGCAAAGTGCTGCAAGGTCTAGATGGGGTAGGGAATATGGCGGGTTTTCGGAATAACCTGCAGCTGCCAGTGTTCACCGGCCCAGGCCCAGAGCTCCGCGAGCGGTGCCTGCCGCAAGCTATCCGGCGGGGATTGCTGCAAAAACTGCAATACCTGCCAGAGTTGTTCGCTGGCATGCTGCCATTCCAGCGCGGGGGCTAATGTCTGTTTGCTGAGTTTTTCGCCTGCGGCATTGGTGGCAACGGGCACATGCGCATAGCCGGGCTGCGGCAGCTGGAGCGCTTGCTGCAAAAAAATCTGCCTGGGCGTCGAGTCCAGCAGGTCGGCGCCGCGCAGCACATGGGTGATACCTTGCCAGCCGTCATCCACCACCACGGCGAGCTGGTAGGCAAACAGGCCATCGGCGCGTTTCAGTACAAAATCGCCGATGTCGTCAGCCAGCTGTTGCTGCTGTGGCCCTTGAATTTCATCTTCAAAATGGATGGCTTGATCGCCCACCCGGATGCGCCATGCCCGGGCGGATTTCCCCGGTGCCAGCCCATCGCGGCAGGTGCCGGGGTAGACCAGACCGTCAATGCCGTGGTACCCCGAGTCGGCAATTTCCTTGCGCGAGCAACCGCAGCCGTAGATCGCGCCCTGCTCTTGCAGCTGGGCCAGCGCTGCTGCATACGCCTCCTGGCGCTGGCTTTGATAGATCACCGGGCCATGCCACTCAAAGCCATAGTGTTCCAGCGTGCGCAGAATATGGTCAGCGGCGCCGGGCAGCGTGCGTGGGGTATCCAGGTCTTCCATGCGGACCAGCCATTCGCCTTGCATGGCATGCGCCTGCAGGTAGCTTGCGGTGGCGGCGATCAGCGAGCCGAAATGCAAGGGCCCGGTAGGTGAGGGGGCAAAACGGCCACGATAGGGCATGCGGATAATGACCTAATGCACCGCCTGCAGATAGGGCGGAATATGCCAGGAATGCAGCTGGCGCCCCAGCATCTGCAGCTGGCAGGCCATGCGGTCACTGCCATGGGCGCTCACATCAAACTCATAAGTCCGCAGCAATTGCACACGGCCACGACTGTTGCGGCCCACGCGTATGCGTGTGCAGGCCACGGATTCATCCAGCAATTGCAGGTTGGTGCGTTCCACCAGGGCGCTGCCATGCTGGATGGCAGCCTCGCGGCTGCCAATGCTGTCCAGCCAGAACCAGGCGCTGGCGAGCAGAATAACGATCAATAAAATTTCCACGGTCAGGACTTTTAGGTTGGTTATTTTTCTAAGTTGACTATTTTTCTAACTTCACTATTTTTCTAACTTCACTATTTTTACAGTGAACAAGGCTTTATGCACGCCAGTGGCATGGTGATATGCATGCTGAATGGCGGCCCTGCCCATTTTTGCACGGAGACCATGCCCTGAAAAGCAAATTAAAGATGGGGCTGACCGCCCCGCTTTTAAAGAGCCGTGGTGCGTAAAGCGTGTTGATGTCCAGCGCATGTGCATGCACCTTTCATTCTTCCGCCCTTATCAGTTATAGTGATTCGTCAGAATTCAGGCTTTCCATTTCAAGTACATGTATGAGCAATAGTCGTGAGCAAGAGGCCCGTCAAGCCTACCTCAATTTGTTGAAAGCCAAAGGCGCTGATGCCGCGACCCTGCAGCATCGCGAACGTTTTTTACAGGCGCTGGCGGTCGATCTGGCGAATCAGGCAGCCGATAGCGCCATCTACCGCGATGTTGTGGAAAAGCATCTGGAACAACTGCCGCGAGCCGAGTGGCCTTTGCTGCTGGCAGTGGCGCGTGAATACTTCCCTTTCTGGATTCAGGATATCAAGGCGGTGGCGGCCATGAATGCCGATGCGGGCTTTGCGCCGCCTGCCGTGGCCTGGCAGCCGCTGTCCCAAAACCTGCAAGCCTTGTGGGATAGCCTCGATCAAACTCAGTTCAGCACCGCTGAAAACTGGCCGCTCAAGGCCTACCGCCATGCCTTGCGCCAAGAGGGCGCGGAGCTAGAGGTGGTGGAAACCCGTATCAAGCTGGTGAAGCTGCTGCTGGTGAGGCTGCGCGATGCCCCCGCGCAAGATGCCAAGCTTTATCGTCTGGCGGTGGACAATACCTTGCCGCTGTTTGACATGAAAGAAACCCGGCGTCTGTTTCTGGTGGTGGTGCGCGAGTTTTATTACTTCTGGATAGGCGATCCCGAAGCGCTTGAGCATATTGTGCTGAGTTAGCTTTTCTCTGAGGGCGATGCCGGCTAGAGAATACGAGCCGGGTTTAGTCACGTTCAGCCTTTACGTTTTGTTGCCTTCCAGCTTTTCCTGTTGTTCCAGCGCCTCTTCCAGACGCGCGCACAGCGTTTTCAGTATCTTGATGCGCGCAAAATATTTGTCATTTGCCTCGATCAATGTCCACGGTGCCTGGCCGGTGCTGGTGCGGTCTATCATGTCGCACACGGCGTCCTGGTAAGCATCCCATTTGCTGCGGTTGCGCCAGTCTTCTTCGGTGATCTTGAAACGTTTGAAGGCGGTTTTTTCTCGTGCTTCAAACCGGGCCAGCTGCTCTTCCGGACTGATCTGCAGCCAGAATTTCACCACCAGGGTGTTGTGTTCGGCGATCTGCTCTTCAAAGTCATTGATCTCGGCATATGCGCGTTGCCAGTCGGCATCGGCGCACAAGCCTTCCACGCGTTCCACCAATACCCGGCCATACCAGCTGCGATCAAAAATGGTGATGCGCCTGCGGCGAGGCAGATGCCGCCAGAAACGCCACAGGTAGGGATGCTGGCGCTCTTCTTCCGTGGGCGCGGCAATCGGCACCACGTTGTAGCTGCGGGCGTCCAGCGCCTGTGTGATGCGCCGTATGCTGCCGCCCTTGCCTGCGGCATCCACGCCTTCAAACACAATCACAACCGAGAGTTTTCTGAAGGCGGGGTGGCGGGTCAGCTGGTTCAGTTTGCCCTGGGTTTTCTCCAGTTGCAGACTGTATTCTTCCTTGCCCAGTGACTGATCAAGATTCAGGGTGTCAACTATGCGTAACTGGTCCAATGGCGGCATGAAAGGCGCCGCCAGTGCGCTGGGCGGACGCGGCTTGTTATCCAGCCGGTTGCGTATGGCCTCGAGGATTACCTGGCCCGCCGTCAGATTGCGATAATTGGCGTCATAGCCTTCCACAATCACCCATGGGGCAAACGCGGTGCTGGTTTCGCGGATGACATGACCGCTGACATTCTTGATCTTGTCGTAGAGTTTCAGCTCGGCCATATCCTGGTCGGTAATGCGCCAGCGCGTGGCTGGGTCTTTTTGCAGGCTTTTGATGCGGGTTTTCTGTTGGTCCTTGCTCAAGTGAAACCACAGCTTGATCAGCAAGGTGCCTTCATCGGTTAGCATGCGCTCCAGCCGCACGATGTCCTCTATTGCTTTATCCAGCGCATTTTTCTTGATCTTGCCGTGGGATTTGTCCGTGATGGGGTCGTTATACCAGGAGCCAAACAGAATGCCGATTTCGCCCTGGGGTGGCAGCGATTGCCAGAAACGCCACATGGGCGGACGCTGGCTTTCCTCACTGGTGGCCGGGCCAAAGGCAAAGGTATTGATGTGCCGCGGATCAAACCATTCGTTGAGGATATTGGCGGTTTCTCCCTTGCCACCGCCATTGACGCCACCGATCAGCACGATCACCGGAAATTTGCGGCTTTGCAGCATATCGTATTGCGCATCGAGCAGGGCTTCGCGCAATGCTGGCAGGCGTTTCTTGTATTCCTCCCGGTCTATCTTGTGGCCAATTTCGGCGGATTCAAACATGGCTAAGTGGCTCCGGTGATAAGGCCATGGTGCTGGCAGCCATGGCGGTGTGTTAAGGGTGAGGGCTCCAGTGTATACCCGCGAAGTCGACAGGCGTATGACATGGGCACCTCTTCATTGACTGGCTTCGCGCTTCAATAATTCCTGCTTGCGCGCAATTCCCCAGCGATAGCCTGTTAAACGGCCATCGCTGCCCACTACCCGGTGACATGGGATCGCCATTGCCAGCCTATTGGCCGCGCAGGCGCTTGCCACCGCGCGGATAGCCTTGGGTTTGCCTATGCGCTCGGCGAGCTGGCGGTAGCTGATGGTGCTGCCGCGAGGAATATCCCGCAAGGCCTGCCACACCCGCTGCTGAAAGGCCGTGCCCTGGATATCCAGCGGTAAATCCAGGCCAAGCGCCGGCGTCTCGATAAAGCGCAATACCGATGCCAGCTGCTGTTCCAGCACCGCATCCTGTTCCACGATCTTGGCATGGGGGAATCGGGCATGTAATTCCTGCAGCAGCTTGGCGGCATCATCGCCCATGGCAATGGCGCACACGCCGCGCTCGCTGGCGGCGACCAGCAAGGTGCCCAGGCTGCATGGCGATATTCCCGCACGAATCAGCATGCCGCGCCCGCCTTGCTGGTAGCGCGTGGGCGTCATACCCAGCAGGCGGCCAGATTGCGTATAAAAACGGCTGCTGCTGTTAAAGCCTGCCTCCAACATGGCATCAGTGACGCTGCGGCTGGCTTGCAGATGCTCCCGTAGCTGCTGGCTGCGGTGTGCCATGGCATACGCCTTGGGGGTCAGTCCAGTGGCCGCTTTGAAAAGGCGATGAAAATGCGAAACACTGAGCCCGGCCATCTCTGCCAAAGCCTGCAGGCTGGGCACGTGCTCTGCCTGCTCAATGTGGCGGCATGCCTGGGTAATGCTTTCAACATGAGGTGCTTGAGCATCTGCAGTTGCCAGGGCTGGCTTGCAGCGTTTGCATGCGCGAAACCCCGCATGCTCGGCCTCCGCCGCCGAGCGGAAATACTGCACATTCTCCGGCTTGGGCGTGCGCGCGCCACAGGTCGGGCGGCAATAGATGCCTGTGGTCCGAACGCCATACAAAAAGCAGCCCTCGGCCGCCGGGTTACGCTGCTGAATCTGTTGCCAACGGGGATCAGTCAAGGGCATGGGGTAGGGCGCACTTGTTAAGAAACTGCACATAATTTTACGCTCAATCAAAAGGATGAGCGGCAATCTAGCGCGTTGCCTCCCTGCCTGCACTCCGCTTCTTATCATTGAATTTTCTGATGTGTGGGTGCGGGGCTGCATGGCGCGCAGCGACAAATGGGCAAACACAAGTTCGATGACTCAGGCTCGCAATATCAGCTTCGCCTATTAAGAAAAACAGATTAAGAAAAACAGGTTGACCATTTCCATATTTCGACTATTATAGAAATATGGAAAATACATCAGCAGTAAAAGCACTCGCAGCATTGGCCCAGGAATCGCGCCTGGGGGTATTTCGTCTGCTGGTTCAGGCCGGGCCAGAGGGGCTGGCGGCTGGCAAGATCAGCGAACTCGCTTCTATCCCGCCCTCATCGCTGTCGTTCCACCTCAAGGAGCTGGCGCATGCCGAGCTGGTGAGCGCCAGGACAGAAGGGCGCTTTGTCATTTACTCGGCCAACTTTGCCCGCATGAATGATCTGCTGGCATTCCTCACTGAAAACTGTTGCGGCGGAACCGCCTGCATCTCACTCGATTGCGCAAGCAAAGGAGCTTAACCATGAAACGCATGCATATCCATATTGCGGTGGACGACCTTGACGCCAATATCCAGTTTTATTCGGCGCTGTTCAACGCGGCTCCGGCGGTGCTCAAGCCCGATTACGCCAAGTGGATGCTGGATGATCCTCGCATCAACTTTGCCATCTCCATGCGCAACGCGCCCGCTGGCCTGAATCATCTGGGCATACAAGTCGAAAACGAAGGTGAACTGACGGAGATGCACACTCGCCTGCAGGCGATAGAGCAGCAGACAGCAGCGCAGGTGAAGCCTGAACTGGGCGCGGCCTGTTGTTATGCCAAGTCCGACAAATACTGGGTTACCGATCCCCAGGGTGTGCCATGGGAAACCTATCACACGCTGGAAGCCATCCCCGTGTTTGGTGCGTCGGCGGCGGAGCCTGCTGCGCAAGGTGAGTGCTGTGTGCCGATCACCATGATAGGCAAAGCAACAAAACCGGCAGACGCCAAACCCGGCTGTTGCTGATTATCTGGACGGCACAAACATGAGCGAGAACGTGGTTAAGGTACTGATTTTATGCACGGGAAACTCCGCCCGCAGCATTATGGCGGAAGCTTTGTTCAATATGCTGGGGCAGGGCCGCTTCAAGGCTTACAGCGCGGGCAGCCACCCCAATGGCAAGGTGAACCCGTATGCCATCGAGCAAGTGGCCGCGATAGGCTATGACACCAGCGCCTTGCGCAGCAAGAGCTGGGATGAGTTTGCCCAGGCGGATGCGCCGCAGATGGACTTCATCATTACCGTATGTGACAACGCCGCAGGCGAGCTTTGCCCGGTATGGCCCGGTAAGCCCATCGCCGCGCACTGGGGATTTGAAGATCCGGCGGCCGTGCAGGGCACGGATGATGAAAAGCGTGCTGCGTTTAAGCGCATTTTTCAGCAGATAGAAGGCTGCGTTGCCCAGCTGATGGCTTTACCCCTGAACCAGCTGGACCCTGATGCCATTCGGCAGCACATGCAAGCGATAGTGCAAACACAACAGGAACAGGCGTTGTGAATATATTCGAGCGCTATCTTTCGCTATGGGTGGGCTTGTGCATTGTGGTCGGCGTCATGCTCGGGCAATGGCTGCCCGCGTGGTTTGAAGCCGTTGCTGGCCTGGAGTGGGCGGGGATCAATCTGCTGGTGGGCCTGCTGATCTGGGTCATGATCATTCCCATGCTCATGAAAGTGGATTTTCGTTCCTTGAGCGAAGTGAAATCGCACTGGAAAGGCATCTCCGTCACGCTTTTCATCAACTGGGCGGTCAAGCCTTTTTCCATGGCGTTACTGGCATGGCTGTTCATCCATCAGGTATTTTCCTCGTATTTACCGGCAGAGCAGCTGGATAGTTATGTCGCCGGGCTGATTCTGCTGGCCGCCGCACCCTGTACCGCCATGGTGTTTGTCTGGAGCCGACTGGTGAATGGCAATCCGCTGTTTACGCTTTCGCAGGTGGCGCTCAATGACAGCATCATGGTCATCGCCTTTGCGCCCATCGTGGCGCTGTTGCTGGGGTTATCGTCCATTCATGTGCCGTGGACCACCCTGATGGTGTCGGTGCTGTTTTACATCGTGATCCCCGTGATCATCGCCCAGGGCTGGCGCAAACATCTGCTGCAACAAGGCACGCCCCGCCTCAATGCCGTGCTGGAGAAAACCGGGCCATGGTCCATGCTGGCATTGCTGCTCATGCTGGTGCTGCTGTTTGCGTTTCAGGGGCAGGCGATCATGACGCAGCCGCTGGTGATCCTGCTGCTCGCGGTGCCGATTCTGGTGCAGGTCTTCTTCAATTTTGGGCTGGCTTACTGGCTGAATCGGCAAGTGGGCGAGTCGCATGCGATTGCCGGACCTTCTTCCCTCATTGGCGCCAGCAATTTTTTCGAGCTGGCCGTGGCCACCGCCATCAGTCTGTTCGGTTTTCATTCCGGCGCGGCGCTGGCTACTGTGGTTGGTGTGCTGATCGAGGTGCCCGTCATGCTGCTCATCGTGCAACTGGTGAATCGCAGTCAGGGTTGGTACCAGACAAAGCGCTGATGCCCCATTTTCAGGCGCAATATCCTGGCAGAAGTCATAAATTCCGCCGTTTAATCCACCTAATGCACACTTAACGTGCGCTGCACTGACAAATGCACTTTAAATGTGCAAAGTCTCAACGAACCAAATACCGAAATCCTGAATAAACAATAACTTGCTGTATTGGCTTGAATTTTGCTCTTTTGAGCCAAACAAAAATTTCACAGGAGAGTACGCAATGGAGTCGGTGCAGTCAGCAAATGATGTTGTTTTTATATTGCTCGGGGCGATTATGGTGCTTGCCATGCACGCCGGGTTTGCCTTCCTTGAAGTGGGCACGGTGCGCAGCAAAAACCAGGTAAATGCGCTGGTCAAGATCATGGTGGATTTTTCGGTATCCACCATTGCCTATTTTTTCATCGGCTATGGCATTGCCTATGGCGTAGATTTCATGCACGGCGCCGATGTGCTGGCCGCGAAGAATGGCTATGAGCTGGTCAAGTTTTTCTTCCTGCTGACCTTTGCCGCTGCGATTCCCGCCATCATCTCTGGCGGCATAGCCGAACGTGCCAAATTCAATCCGCAAATAGCCGCGACATTTGCCCTGGTCGGGCTGGTGTATCCCTTCTTTGAAGGCATCGCCTGGAACGGCCATTACGGTATTCAAGCCTGGCTCACGCAGCAATTCGGCTTCGCCTTCCATGACTTTGCCGGTTCCGTGGTGGTACACGCCATGGGCGGCTGGATCGCCCTCGGCGCCGTCATCATGCTAGGCGCCCGCCACGGCCGCTACAGCAAAGATGGCCGTCTGCATGCATTTCCGCCATCCAATATCCCATTCCTGGCATTGGGTGCATGGATACTCACCGTCGGCTGGTTTGGCTTCAACGTCATGTCCGCCCAAACCCTCAATGCCGTAAGCGGCCTGGTCGCATTGAATTCCCTCATGGCACTGGTCGGTGGCACCATCGCCGCCGTCATCCTCGGTCGCAACGACCCCGGCTTTGTACACAATGGCCCGCTCGCTGGCCTGGTCGCCGTCTGCGCAGGCTCTGACGTCATGCATCCGCTGGGCGCCCTGGTCACCGGTGGCGTCGCTGGCCTGCTATTCGTATGGACCTTCACCTACGTGCAAAACCGCTGGAAAATCGACGACGTCCTCGGCGTATGGCCACTGCATGGCCTGTGCGGCGCCTGGGGCGGTGTCGCCGCCGGTATTTTTGGCTCACAAGCTCTAGGCGGCATGGGCGGCGTCAACATCGTTTCGCAACTCATTGGCACAACGCTGGGCGTGGTGATCGCATTGGCTGGAGGATTGCTGGTTTATGGCGTGCTCAAGGCTGTGGTTGGTATCCGGCTGACGCAGGAGGAAGAATACATGGGCGCTGATCTGAGCATCCATAAAATACCTGCAACTTCACATTTAAGTGCGCTGGGGGATGATTAAATATTCCATATCCGACCTGGCATCATCCGCGCCCGGGCCAAAATAGAGGCGACTATTCGGGGCGCGCAGATTTACTGCGAAATGGAAAGCCGTGGTGAAGCTTCCGTGATTTTTGCTGGTCGATCACTGGCGGCAAGGTGATCGAGGGTGATGGACAATGCTGGGTAGCGAATTCACCACTCTCTGAACGAATCTCAAAGGAACTCAAGAAAAGGCTTCAAGTTCGTGGGCCCACGATTGTATATGCCTGGATGCAAGCCGTAGGTATGGTGAATGATCATGCGTTGGATTGTTTTTGTCGGAGGAGGACTATCCCTGAAATCTGGGTTAACGCTCGTATCCACCTTTACTGACCTATTGTCCCAGTACACTCGCTTTGCTGATTTCTCAATTAGCGTCTTTCGCCTCGCACAAAGTTAGCCTCGAACACCATAGCCGCTATTGGTGTTCAAACAGTAGGGTTCTATTGGTTAACTAATGATCTCTCGTTCAATGGCGAAGGCGCTGTATGCTCGTTTCAGAACAGTGGCAGGTCTTTCCCTCTGCTAGCCCGGCGTAATTTCATAAATTTGTCATAAATAGTTCATCTAAGGTTTATCTATAAGCTGACGATAAGTAATTGATCCTTTTAGTTTCTGTGCGTCAGTCTTACCTATTAACCCTAGAGGTTTCCATATGCTATCCAAACTACAGAACTTTCGTGTGGGTACCAGGCTATCCATAGGCTTTGTCGTCATCATGACATTAATGATTGGCAGCTCAGTGTTCGCCGTGCTTCAGGTGAATGATGTGAGCCGAACATGGGAGAGTTTTGAATCCATTACCCTGCAAAAGCGCGATGCCATCGACACCGCGTCGAAAGGCCTGGCAGATGGGATTCATTATTTTAAAAATTATGTTCTGCGTGGCGGGGAGTACGCGGATAAGTTTGCGCAAAGCATGGCGAATATTGAAAAAGGCATGGAAAGCTATAAACGCTTGGGCACCATGTCAGAGGAGGAGTCTCTCTTACTCGAGAAGATCTCAAAAGGTGTTGCTGATTACAAAGTGGCACAGGCTCAGGTCATGCAGCTCAAGCTTGCGGGGACGGATATTGCCACGTTGGATAAATCCGTCAAAGGCGCGGACAAGCCGGTGAATGCTGCGCTTGGCGAGCTGCTGGAGCTCAACCATCGCAATACTTCGATTGCTTCCGCCCATATGAAAGCGACGGTAAGCGCCGCCATCAAGTGGGTCATCATACTGTCGGTGATTATATTAATCATGGGGTTCTTGATCGCCTGGATATTGACCCATTCCATTACCAAGCCATTAAACAAAGCACTCCAAATGGCAAAAAACATTTCACATGGGCAGTTGGAAGAGACGTCCATTCCAGTGCATCGGGATGAAACGGGGCAGCTGCTGATCGAGATGCAATCCATGGCAAGAACAATTAACACGTTTATCTCGGATGTTCAGCAAATGTCTTTTGCGCACAAGGCTGGCGACATTGATGTGCATGTCGCAACGGAAAAATTCCAGGGCTCTTACAAATCCATGGTCGCAGGGGTGAACAATATGGTCGCCGATCATATTGACCTGAATCGGCGAGCGTTAAAGGTAGTACTGGAGTTTGGAGAGGGGAATTTCAACGCTCCATTAGAGCTCTTCCCCGGCAAGCAAGCCTTTATAAACGACACCATTGAGCAGGTGCGAAATAACCTGAAACATCTGATTGTCGATGTTGATACCCTGGCGAAAGCCGCTCAAGAAGGAAACCTGTCTGTCCGCGTGGATGCCACGAAGCATCAAGGAGATTTCAAGAGGATTGTCGATGGGTTCAACCATACACTGGATGCGGTGATCGGGCCTTTGAACCTGGCCGCCCAATATATCGATGATCTATCCAAGGGAAGTATTCCCAAGAAGATTGATCAATCATTCCATGGGGATTTCGAGCGCCTGAAACTCAATATCAACCAGTGTATAGATGCCATCAATGGCCTGGTTGAAGATGCCTCTTTACTGGCGGCCAGTGCGGCAGAAGGTAATTTGGCGATTAGAGCCGATGCTCAGAAGCATTTTGGCGAATATAGAAAAATTGTCGATGGTGTGAATTCCACTCTGGATGGCGTCGTAGGCCCATTGAATATTGCAGCCTCCTACATAAGTCAGATATCCAAAGGCTCAATACCCAAGTCGATTGATGAGGAGTTTAAAGGTGATTTCAACATCATTAAATCCAATTTGAATACATGTATTCTCGCCATTAATCGCCTTATTCAAGATACCAAGGTATTGGTCGATGCCGCTGAGGACGGCCGCATTTATGTGAGAGCAGACTCTAGTCAGCATGAAGGGGACTTCAAGAAAATTGTGGAGGGAATTAATCAAACCCTGCAATTAATTGCGGACCCGATTGTGGTCGTGAAGCTGGCTGCCGAAACAATCAATCAAGGCGCCAGTGAAATATCCAATGGAAACAATGACCTGTCCCAACGAACGGAAGAGCAGGCAAGTTCGCTTGAAGAGACTGCCAGCAGCATGGAGGAGCTAGCCTCTACGGTGAAGCAGAATGCCGACAACGCAAGGCACGCCAACGAACTCGCCAATGAAGCCTCCAGTATCGCGGTCAAGGGCGGCGAGGCCATGAGCGAGGTGATTAACACCATGAGTGACATTAACGCCAGCGCGCACCAGATTGAAGAAATCATCAGTGTCATTAATGGCATTTCATTTCAAACCAATATCCTGGCATTGAATGCCGCTGTGGAAGCGGCACGGGCCGGGGAAAATGGCCGAGGTTTTGCCGTGGTCGCAGAAGAGGTGCGTAACTTGGCACAACGATCATCCACCGCCGCAAAAGAAATCAAAGAGCTGATAACAGCGTCTGTGTCCAAAACGATTGATGGAACAAGGCAAGTAGAAGCCGCGGGAAAAACGATAGATGAAACAGCAACTGCTTTTAAACGCGTGGCCCAGATTATTGGGGAGATTGCCTCTGCATCCGCTGAACAGAGTTCTGGGATCAATCAAGTTAATAACGCGATCACGTTAATGGATCAGGTCACGCAGCAAAATGCCGCCTTAGTTGAAGAAGCTGCGGCTGCCGCCGAATCATTAATGGAGCAAGCGGATAATCTTGTCGGGGCTGTCAAAAAATTTAAAACCGATCCAGCTCAATCTTCCAATGTGCGCCAATTGAGTTTCTCTGCGGGATAGCAAGGTTAGCTCGAAAGAGGAAAAATCCTCTGAGACGCCAGCCTTGCTCTCATCTCAACCTTACCGAGTCACCACCGACGCCCACTGATCACGCATCACTTGGCTATCCAGTCGGCCATTGAGCCAGCTTTGGTAG
Source organism: Methylovorus menthalis (assembly GCF_020523625.1). Lineage (GTDB taxonomy): Bacteria > Pseudomonadota > Gammaproteobacteria > Burkholderiales > Methylophilaceae > Methylovorus > Methylovorus menthalis. Next base: position 1,222,612 of record NZ_JAJAQH010000006.1, on the reverse strand, counting down.
GCGTTGTTGTCAAACAGCACGAGCTCAATCACGGGGAATTCTTCAGCGAGGGCGGCCATGGCCATACAGTGGGGTTTCCATTGCACGGCGGTGGCGTCTTGTTGCGTGAGCCAGTCGGTTTCGGTGCCGTAGTAAGTGAGTGAGATCGACTCTGGCATGCCTTGCACATTGCAGATGTGCAGAAGTTGGCCGCGGGCTTCTTCGATCAGCTGGCGTTTGTAGCTGACGAGGTTGCGCAGGGTGTTTTCTATTTCGTCGGGGATGGGCTGGGCGTTGCTTTCCCAGTTTTTCCAGGTGGCGAGAGGGACGGCTGCGACCATGTAGGCGGCTTCTTGCGGGGTGTAGCCCAGCGACAGGCGAAGTGCTTGTAGGGTGGTTCCATTCATATGTCGATTTTACCTTGTTGCTTGCGAACATCAGGTTTTTTGTTGGGGACAGTGCCGCTGGCGGTCAATCGCATTGTCATGAAAGTGACGCAAAACTGTAACGCATGCCTATGGCGGCTTGCTATAGACTTGAGCCCTTGAATTAATGATGTAAATCGGGGGTAATTATGAAGATGAGTAGTCCGGAGTATTTGGAGCAGGCCAAGAAACTGAATGCTGAAGAGCAGGAGCGGTTGCTTTCCAGAATGGCGGGTAAATTGCCGCGTCGTCTGCAAAAGGACAAGCTCAGTAAAGAGGAAGCTCTGGCGATTCAGCTGGAAATTGAGGATGAGCAATTGCATGAGTGGCGCGAGCGCATGTATGCGATCAAGGCGAAAAACAAGGCAGATACTGAGCCCAAGGCAAAGGCAAAGTCAGCCAAGCACGTGGCTGAGGATGCGCCTGCTGTAGTAAAAGCTGCAGCCAAGAAAGCGCCTGAGAAAAAAGAGGTGGTACAGCCTGAGTTGCCAAAGGCTGAGGCGCCTGCCAAGAAGCCTGGCACCAAGAAGAAAGCATTAAGTTGAGTTAATGCTGCGTAGTGATGACTCTGCAACCAGGCTGTGCGCATGGTTGCGCTACCTCAACTTGAGTCAAATAAAAAAGCCCCATGCTGATTAAGCGTGGGGCTTTTTTATTTGGGGCTGGTGCCAGGCTGGCTGGAAAACCCTAATTTAGCCTTTGATTTTAAGAAGGATTCTTCTGAATACCTGTGTCAGGGCATTGCCGTCGAGCTTGTAGTGTTTGTACAGCGGTTGTTTTACTTCCCACTCAATTTTAAGGCCCGCGGGGAAGGTGACGAGATCCCCTTTGCCGAATTTCACTGTTTCGCCGTTCTCCAGGGTGGCGATGCATTCGCCCTCCAGTAGGTAGGCGATTTCTTGCTCAGGAAATACCCATGGAAATACGGAGACTTCTTTTTTCCAGGTAGGCCATTTGGTAACGCTCAATGCGGCCAGATGGTCTTTTGAGGGATTGTGTTCAACGATGATCTTGCTCATGTGCTTGTGATGTCCTGTCTGGTTTCGTGATTCGTATTGCGACGCATCCGTATGGTAGTGCAATTGCGCTTGCTCGTGTGCTTATGCAAACCATGTTGTGCAGATTTTCCTGCGAGCGCAATAACGTGCTGTATTGCCGGCAGAGGAGTAGCATGTACTTGTCTGCATGAGGAAAATTAAAGAAAAAAGTGCATGCGACGATACCTTAATGAAGGGTAAAAAATAATAAGAGCAGCACGGAGAGGATATGTCAGGGAATGGATATCAGCCGTCGCCAGGGGATTTTCTGTATTCGGGCAACCATGCAGATCTGACACTGGAAATTGTAGAGATGCTCTACGCCAGCAGCACACGTTCATTTGTATTTGCGACTATTGTGGCAAGCTTGCTGGTGTATGTGCAGTCGGACGTGATTCCATTGTCCGTCAGCCTGGCCTGGATTACTTTTTTTCTGATTGCCTACATCCTGCGCAAGGCCTTGGTCTGGGTTTACCTGCGCACGCCCGCGCATTCCTATCATCCTGTTTTCTGGCTTAACTGGTTCCGCGCGTTGTCCGGCCTGTGCGGGGTTGCCTGGGGTTTGTCTGGCATTTTTCTTTTTTATCCTGACGATACGGCGCATCAGGCATTTTTGACGCTCGCGCTGGCGGGGGTGTGTGGCGGGGCGGTCATGGCTTATGCGACTGATAAGCCTACTGCGTTTGCTTTTGCTGGTGGACTGGTGCTGCTGGGGCTGCCGCGGTTTTTCTGGGATGGCAATCACTTTTCCATGCTCATGGCAGTGAATCTGCTGCTTTTCATTTTATACGTCTCGATTGCCAGCTTTAAATTGGCCAATCGTTTACGCGAAAACATCGTCTTGCGCATTACGGCTCACCAACGTCAGGAGGCGATAAATGCTATGGCGCAGCGACAAAAGCTGCATATCGATCATACGCCGCTGGCGGTCATCGAGTGGGATGTAGGCTTCAGGGTGACCTCTTGGAATGCGGCTGCGGAGCATATTTTCGGTTATCCGCCTTCGGAAGCGATGGGGCAGCACATGAGTTTTATTGTGCCTGTAGAGGGGCGATTGATGGCTCAGGAGATCATGAACAAGCTGGCGCATGAGGCCGGTGGCCAGCATTGGCAGCATGACAATGTGCGGCGCGATGGCCGGGTGATTCATTGCGAATGGTTTAATACCGCGATCAAGAACGACCAGAACCGCATTATTGGGTTTGCCTCGCTGATTCAAGATGAGACGGCCTACAAGAAGGCGCAGGATGAGATTGAGCGCCTAGCGTATTTTGATGCTTTGACCAATCTGCCGAATAGACGGCTATTGATGGAGCGGCTTTCGCAGGCACTCAACAATAGCCGCAGTTCACTACGCATTGGCGGGTTGATGTTTATTGATCTGGATAACTTCAAGACACTGAACGACAGTCGCGGCCATGCGTTTGGTGATTTGCTGCTGAAAGAGGTGGCGACGCGTCTGCTACGGGCGGTGAGAAACCACGATACCGTAGCGCGCATTGGCGGGGATGAGTTTGTGCTGCTGCTGGAAGATATTGGGCGGGATGAAGAAGCAGCCATCCAGACGGCCAGCCAAATTGCGGGAAAAATTCTTGGGGATATCGCCTTGCCGGTTGATTTGGGAAACTACAAGCATCAATGCTCCGCCAGTATTGGAATCTGCATATTCCAGCGCCAAGGCATGCATGTGGAAGAAGTGCTGAAGCGGGCAGATGCTGCCATGTATGAAACCAAACGGGCGGGCCGCAACAATTACCGCTTCTTTGATGAAAGCATGCTGCCGGTGATCGATTTGCGTGCCAGCCTCAAAAATGATCTGCGTTTTGCGCTTTCGCTAGGCCAGTTTGAGCTTTATTACCAGCCCCAAGTCGATGGTCAGTTGCAGACCACAGGGGCGGAGGTATTGCTACGCTGGCATCACCCGGAGCGCGGCATGGTCTCGCCTGCGGAGTTTATTCCATTGGCAGAGGAGTCTGGTCTGATTATCCCCATTGGCAACTGGGTGTTGCAGCAGGCGTGCATGCAACTGGGCAAGTGGAGTCACCATGCCAAAACCAGTCACTTGCGGCTTGCGGTCAATGTCAGTGCCATGCAGTTTGGCCAGACTGACTTCGTTGAGCAGGTGCGCCATGCCCTGCTCGAAAGCGGTTGCAACGAAAAATTGCTGGTGCTAGAGCTGACAGAAAGCCTGGTGATTCAGAATATTGATGACATTGTCAGCAAGATGCAGGCGCTTAAAAGCATAGGCGTTTCGCTTTCCATGGATGACTTTGGGCTTGGCTATTCTTCGCTTTCGCTATTGCTGCGCTTGCCGCTGGATTCCTTGAAGATAGACCAGAGCTTTGTGCGTGAGATCCAGGATAACGCACCCAAAAATGACAGCGCCGTGATTGTGCAAACCATTATCGCCATGAGCAAAAACCTGGGGCTGGATGTGATTGCAGAGGGAATTGAGGAGCCGTATCAGCAAGTGTTTCTTGAACAGGTGGGATGCCATGCGTATCAGGGGTATCTGTATGGCAGGCCTACGGAGCTATCGGTATTTGAGCACACACTTTAAAAAAACAGACACCTTACTAAAATAAAAAAGCGGGGGGATTATGCGGAATGACCATATTGTGGCAAGTCTGCTGTTCAGAGCACTTTCGGTACTAGCCATCTCCATTATCCTGCCCTCAACGGCGCATGGCGCAGGGTTTTCCCTCATTGAGCAAAGTGTCAGTGCCATGGGCAACGCCTATGCAGGCGCTGCCGCCAGCGCTGAGGATGCCTCCACGGTGTATTTCAACCCGGCTGGCATGGTGTATTTACCGCAATCACAACTGGTCGTAGGCGCGCATGCCATTCGTCCATCGGGGCATTTCAATAACGAGGGCTCGGTGAGTGCCTTGGGTCGGCCTGGCACAGATGAAGGCGGGAACATCGGCGACTGGGCGGTGGTGCCCAATTTTTACTACTCGCATGTGGTAACGCCGGATATACGACTGGGTATTTCGGTGAATGCGCCATTCGGCCTCAAGACCGAATATGACAAGGGCTGGATAGGGCGCTTTCAGGCGGTGAAATCCGAGCTAAAAACCTACAACATCAACCCCGCGATTGCGTTTCGGGTAAGTGATCGCCTGTCACTGGGGCTGGGGGTCTCCGTGATGTATGCGGATGCCGAGCTGACGCGTGCGGTGAATCTCGTCACGAGCGAGAGTACTGCCAATATCTCAGGTGATGATTGGGGCTATGGGTTTAATCTGGGCGCCATCTATCAACTTGCCAGCGATACCCGCATTGGCCTCGCTTACCGTTCCCGCGTTGTGCAGCATCTGGAAGGCACGGTAAAGTTTGGTCAGGCACTGGCGGCCAATAACGGCAAGATCAGCGCCAATCTGGACTTGCCGGAATCCTTCTCGCTGAGTGCTATCCATCATTTGAATGCGCAATGGGAGCTGCTGGGGGATATCAGCTGGACGCGCTGGAGCCAGTTCAACGAATTGAGAATCCTCAATAGCAACGGCACTGTCCTTAGCCTGACTCCCGAAAATTGGCAAAACACCATGCGGTATTCGCTGGGCGTAAGTTATCGCTACAACCCGCAATGGAAGCTGCGTGCCGGTGTGGCCTATGATGAAGAAGCCATGAGCGAACGTGACCGTACAACGCGCATCCCCGGCAACGACAGGCTCTGGCTTACGCTGGGGGCTGGCTGGGATATATCAGATAGAGACCGACTCGATGTTGGCTATGCGCATTTGTTTTTGCGGGATGCTCATATTGATGACAACCAAAGCAGCGCATCTGCAGGCTTTAATGGGCGTATAACCGGCAGCTACGATAGCAATGTCAATATTATCTCGGTGCAATGGAGCAGGTGGTTTTAAAGGGGGAAATACAAGAGAGGTTGGTGAAAATCGCCATCCGGGAAACTTTTACAAACTGTTACATTTGCGCGATTAGCTATCAAACCCAACGTGGACAGTAAGCATTACTTATTAAGTGATTGATAATCCATAAAAAAACAAATGCTCTCAAACGGCGTCTGGTTACCCGTCGAAGCTTGTAGGACTAATCCTACAAAGTCGACAGACAAACTCGTCTGAGAGCATGAATAAGAAATCTATACCATTGGTTCTGCAATATTTTCATTCCCTAATAGAAGTATTGCACAACCCTTCGTTATATACCCGTCGTTTCCCCAACGGCGGGTATTTTTTTGTCTACTGATTCTAATGGTTTTTTCAAAGAATGGGTCAGCGGACAGAGCGATAAACCTGCCTCTTTTCACGTTTGCTCAATACCAGCTGCCATAGCTGGCCCTGCCGGGAGCGAAAGTATCCTGCGCAACACATCAGGTAATAGCGCCACATGCGATAAAACCGTTCGCCATATTGCGCTGAAAGCGTTGGCCATGCCTCGTTGAAATTCTGCCACCAGCTCATCAGCGTGCGGTCGTAATCCTGGCCAAAGTTGTGCCAGTCTTCCAGAATGAATTTGTCTTCAATGGCTTGTGTAATTTCGGTCGCTGACGGAATCTTGCCATTGGGGAAGATGTAATTGTCTATCCATGCATCGGTGTTGGGGGCTGTGACGTAATTGCCTATGGTATGCAGCAAAAAAAGGCCATCCTTCTTGAGTAGATCGTGCGCCTGTTGGAAGTAAACAGGATAATTTTTTGGCCCCACATGCTCAAACATGCCGACGGAAACAATTTTGTCGTATTGGCCACGCAAATCCCGATAGTCCATCAGCACAATGTCGACTGGCAGGTGCGCACAACGCTGTTGGGCCAGCTTTTGCTGCTCCCTGGAAACGGTGATCCCCGTGACATTGACGCCGTAATGCTCAGCCGCGTAGCGAGCCAGACCGCCCCAGCCGCAACCGATTTCCAGCAGGTGTTCACCGGGCTTGAGAGCCAGTTTGCGGCAGATCATGTCGAGCTTGTGCTGCTGGGCTTGTTCCAGATTGTCGGCATGCTCCCAGTAGGCGCAGGAGTAACTCATGGAAGAGTCGAGCATAGCCTCGAAGACATCGTTGCCAATATCGTAGTGCTTGTGGGCCACGGTAAATGCGCGCTCTTGTGACTGCAAATTGAAGAGGCGATGCCGCACGGCTTCAGCCAACAAGCGGAAACGAGCCCAGCCTTTTAACTTGCGATCCAGATCAGCGCTCAGCAAGCGGTGAAAGGTTTCATCAAGCTGTTCGGCTTCCCACAAGCCTTCCATGTACGCCACGCCAAACCCCAGCGAGCCTTTATATAGGATCATTTGGTAGACTTTTTCATCGTAAATCTGGATATCCCAAGGCTGGGTGCCATTGATGGTAAGCCCGACATCAGCCAGGAGATCACTGATTACCCGCGGCGGCTCGGGTTGTGGTCGCGATGGCTGACGAAAAAACGGCGTTGTTTCTGTTAGCTTGTGCACAACCATTCACTCCCATGACTAAAGTGGCGTGTGGGCACCACTGTTAAGCATCGACAAGAACCGGATGAACGCGTTTTTCCCCTGAGTCACAGCGAAGAGGATGGGGACGATACAGAAATCAGAACTCCATGGGCCCACTCAGTTCCTGGCAATACCAATGCCAGCAAGACCTGAAGGCAGCTAATGCCTGATGAAGGGGTTCGTTCTGTGTTTTTTGAAAGGGTATGCCGAGCGGATAAGGAATTCAAGAGCCTCCGCGCTCGCCATGCGGGTGAACCGGATGTCTGACATGCATATCAGACAAATGCCGACAGATCGAAAACCAGAAGGCCTCTATTATGAACTCACAACATTTCCTGACTCTTAATGTTGTGACTCTCTCTGATGAGTGAGCCTGTTATACCCGCTGTTATCCCCGATGGCGGGTATTTTTTTGCCCATCGTTTGTGATGAATGCAGTGATCTGTATATGCAATCTTACGCAACGTGGTCGCTACCTGGTATCACTGCCATCATAGTCAGTGTACTGGTGTGGGTTAGCGCTTCAATGTTTGAGATAAGCCTCAAATGCTGGAGCCGGCAGCGGCGGGGAGAAGAGATAACCTTGCCCGAAATCACAGCCTATCTGCTGCAATAGCTCGCGTTGCTCTTCCGTTTCAATGCCTTCCGCCACCACTTTGATATCCAGCTTGTGCGCCATGATGATGATCGCCTCGCACAAAGCCATGTCGCTGGAGTTGCGGCTGAGATTGCGCACAAAAATCCGGTCTATCTTGAGGTAATCAATGTCAAATTTCTTGAGATATGACAAGGATGAATAGCCCGTGCCAAAATCATCCAGTGCCACCTGCACCCCTGCATCGCGGAACCCCAGCAGCTGGGCAGAAATACTTTCGTCGGTATGCATCAGCAGCCCCTCGGTAATTTCTACCACGATACTTTGCCGGGGGAGACCGTTCATCAGCAGAAATTCTATCCAGGCTTGATGCCCATTGGTTTCGTTATGAAACTGCACAGGGGATTTGTTGATGCTGATCTGAAAACCAGCATGATGTAGCGATTGCAAGCGTTTTGCCTGGCGTGCCGCCTCGTAAAATACCCAATTGCCTATATCCACAATCAGCCCGGTTTCTTCTGCCAGAGGAATGAATTGATCCGGGGGAATCATGCCGCGTGTGGGATGTTGCCAGCGTAGCAAGGCTTCGGCCTTAAGCACTTGCCCAGACGCGAGGTCAATGATCGGCTGGTAATACAGCTCAAATTGCTGCCCAGGGAGCGCCAGATGCAAGTCGTTGCTAAGGCGCATGCGGTTTTGGGCATGTGCCTGCATGGAGGCGGTGAAATACGAATAGCGATTGCGTCCATTACTTTTTGCCACGTACATGGCTTGATCCGCATTTTTGAATAACACCTCGCCGATGTTGCCATCTTCCGGATAAATCGTGATGCCTATGCTGACCGAGACATGCGTGAGGTCGTTGTCCAACTGGAAGGGCGCCTCAAACTTTTTCAGGATGGATTGAGCGATGTCCTGCACGACATCTTTATCGTCAAGCCCGGACAAAATCACTACAAATTCATCACCGCCCAATCGCGCCACTGTGTCGCACTCACGTACCGAGTGTAGCAATCGTAGTGCGGAGTCTTGCAACAGTTGGTCGCCCATCAGGTGGCCATAGGTATCGTTCACTTCCTTGAATCGGTCTAGATCCAGGAACAGCACCGCCAGCCTTTGCTTGTTACGATCCGCCTTGAGGATTTCCTGATTGAGCCTGTCGTGCAACATGCGCCGATTAGGCAGGCCCGTTAACTGATCAAAGTTGGCCTGTCGCCAGATAACTTCCTGATTCTGCTTGTTCTTTGTGATGTCCGAGAATAGGGCTACACGGCGGATGACTTCGCCATTTTCATTGTAAATGGTATCTATTGTCAGCCACTCGGCATAGCTCTCCCCATTCTTGCGGCGGTTCCACACCTCGCCTTGCCATTTGCCATTGCTATCCAGCAGATGCCACATCTCTTCATAAAACTTTCGATCCTGCTTTCCGGAAGCGAGGATTTTCGGGGTTTTCCCGACCACTTCCTGCGCGGTATAGCCTGTCATTTCAGTAAATGCCGGGTTCACCGACAAAATCTGACTATCGCCATCTACTACCATGATGGCTTCACTGCTGTTTTCAAACACCAGGGTGGCGAGACGCATCTTGTCCTCAGCCACTTTGCGGTCGCTAATATCCTGAAAAGAACCTTGCAGCTTGACTACGCGGCCATCGGTGATTTTTGGCGTACATACGGTGCGCACCCATTTGCGAATACCGCGCGCTGTGACCAGCTCTAGTTCCAGATCGTAAGGTGTTCCATGTTCAATGGCATTTTTGACGGCGGCGTCAATTTTCTTGTGAGATTCATACTCATAAAAGCCTAGCCCGAACTCGACAGAAATGTTGTCCTTGAATTCCACGCCGTGAATATGGGCGACTTCCCGTGTCCAGCTTCCAATGCCCGTTTCAACGTCAAATTCCCAGCCACCAATATGCGCGATAGCGGACATATCCGTCAGCAATTGTTCGCTATCGCGTAGCTTTTCGAGTACGCGCAAGCGCTCGGTAATATCGCGGACAATGGCCTGAATGTAATCATGACCGCCAATTCTCAGCAGGCAGGCGCTGACTTCCACCGGGAATGCAATGCCATCTGCACGCTTGTGCTCTGTCTCGAAAATAATGCCATCGTGTTGAGATTCCGCCAGCAAGCAGCTGCGCCAATCACTCGCTTCATCTGGTAACAACTGGCGGGCATGTATTTGCTGCATTTCCGTGCGCGTATATCCGTACATGCGCAATGCCCGGGCATTGGCGTCTACCAGTTTGCCAGTGTGATCGAACAGCAAAATGCTGTCGTTGGCATGTACAGTCAGGCTGTTATAGCGCGATGCCAGCAATTGCTGGCGGCTGATCAGAAGATACAGGAGGCCCGCCGTTAGGAGGATGAACAGCAAGCCTTTGATGGTCTGGAAATGCGTGATTCTGGTGGCTTCGGGAAGGAGTAATGCCAGCACTTGGTCGGAGGCCATAATCCAAAGGACCGCAAATACGCAATAGATCAGCGGGATGCGAATGGCTGCATAGCGTAATTTTCGGTTAAAGAGTTTCATGGGTTTCCATAGGCTTGGCTGCTTTAAACAGGATTAAAGGTAGCTGGGCCGTCTTTAAATAAGACCGCATGCAAGTGTGGTTAGTCGAAATAAGCAGTTTGCTTTTGTGCCAAAGTTTTTGAAAGCGCTATTTTATGAGTAGGGTAACGGTTAATTCCTGCTGTGACTAACTACACGTTTCAATCGGCGCGAGCTGGTGCCATTCTTCGTCAGTAAACAGCCGGGATCGTATAATGAAATGCTTGCCGGTCGCCTGCTCCAGCGAAAACATGCCGCCATGTCCGGGGATTACATCCAGTGTCATATGCGTGTGCTCCCAGTACTGAAACTGGAATTTCGCCATATAAAAAGGCACGCCATGCACATCGCCCAATTTCACATCCGAGCCACCTATCATGAATTCCCCTTCCTGGAGGCACATGGGGGCGCTGCCTTCGCAGCAACCACCGGACTGGTGGAACATGAGATTGCCATGCCTGGCCTTAAGCTCATCAATGAGCGCTTCTGCTGCGGGGGTGGCCACAATGCGTGCTGCTGTCATAGGTAACTCCTGTTCAAGCGCCACTGAGCGTAGCATAAATCAAAAATGAAAAAGCGAGAGGACGGGGAATGGCTCCGTCGCTCTCGCTGTTATGACCCCTTAAAACAGCAGGGGTTTAGAAAAAGCCCAAGGCGTTCGGGCTGTAGCTGACCAAGAGGTTCTTGGTTTGCTGGTAGTGGTCCAGCATCATCTTGTGGTTTTCACGACCGATGCCCGACTGTTTGTAACCACCAAAGGCGGCATGCGCAGGGTAGAGGTGGTAGCAGTTGGTCCAGACGCGACCAGCCTGAATGCCACGGCCCATGCGGAATGCGCGGCTGCCATCACGTGTCCATACACCGGCGCCCAGGCCGTACATGGTGTCATTGGCAATGGCCAGCGCTTCGGCTTCATCCTTGAAGGTGGTGACCGACAATACTGGGCCGAAAATTTCTTCCTGGAAAATGCGCATCTTGTTGTGGCCCTTGAACACGGTAGGCTCGATGTAATAGCCTTCGCTCAATTCGCCAGTCAGCTTGGTCACATTGCCGCCGGTCAGCACTTCCGCACCTTCTTCGCGGCCCAGCTTGATATAAGACATGATGATCTCGACCTGTTCGCTCGATGCTTGCGCGCCGATCATGGTCGAAGCATCCAGCGGATTGCCCTGCTTGATTGCCTTGACACGCTTCAATGCGCGTTCCATGAATTTTTCGTAGATCGATTCCTGAATCAATGCACGCGAAGGACAGGTACAGACTTCGCCCTGGTTCAGTGCAAACAGGGCAAAGCCTTCCAGACACTTGTCGAAGTAGGCGTCGTCGGCATCCATGATGTCTTCAAAGAAGACGTTGGGGGATTTGCCACCCAGTTCCAGCGTCACTGGAATCAGGTTTTGCGATGCATATTGCATGATCAGGCGACCCACGGAGGTGGAACCGGTAAACGCAATCTTGGCGATGCGTGGGCTGGTAGCCAGTGCCTTGCCTGCTTCTACGCCAAAGCCGTTGACCACATTCAATACACCAGGCGGCAGCAGGTGACCGATGATCTCCATGACGATTAGAATGGAAGCCGGGGTTTGTTCGGCAGGCTTCATGACAATACAGTTGCCTGCAGCCAGAGCTGGTGCCAGTTTCCATGCGGCCATCAAGATAGGGAAGTTCCAGGGAATGATCTGGCCGACAACACCTAGTGGTTCATGGAAATGATAGGCCACGGTGTCGTGGTCGATTTCGCTGATGCCACCTTCCTGAGCGCGCACAGCACCGGCAAAGTAACGGAAGTGATCAATGGCGAGAGGAATATCTGCCGCCATGGTTTCGCGGATGGGCTTGCCGTTATCGATGGTTTCGGCAATCGCAATTTTTTCCAGGTTGGCTTCCATCGCGTCGGCGATTTTCAGCAGGATATTGGAGCGAGCTGTTGTGGAGGTCTTGCCCCAAGCGTCCTTGGCTGCATGTGCAGCATCCAGTGCCAGGTTGACATCCTTATCGGTGGAGCGGGCGATCTTGCAGAACACTTTGCCAGTGACCGGGCTGATGTTATCGAAATACTCGCCATCCACTGGAGCTACCCACTTGCCGCCAATGTAATTGTCATATTTGGCCTGATATGGAATCTCAACACCCAGGCCCTTCAAGCTTTCCAGACTCATAGCAACTCCTCCAAGAGTTATTGAAAAATACTAAAAAACAACAACATGAAACATATTTTTATAACGACTTATAAATCACTGTACAGCTCATGCGGTTAGGATCAGCATGTGTAATTACCCCGATTTTTGTGGGGTTAATTGACTAGTGTAGGCACAATCCATTGCTTCTGGCTATATATATCCTGCATAGATCATTTTTCAGCCAATCTGAAATGATGCAAGCATGAGACTGCGATTGTGCATGCTAAATTCCAACCCCCTGTTTAAACCCTGCGCCACCATGAAAAATTAATGAACTTGTGATTTGACATGGTTTCTAAAATTGTATCAAAATGTAAACAGGCAGTCTCAACGAACTCGAATAATAAAAACCAAGTTGTTTTGTAGTAGAGGAGATGTTGTGTTACCTGAGCAAGCAGCGCGTATTGACGCGCACATTACTGCACACAAGGCGCTGCCTGGCGGGTTGTTGCCTTTACTGCATGCCATACAGGACGACGTGGGATATGTGCCGGAGGAGAGCTATGGCAGCATATCCAAAGCCTTGAATCTTTCGGTGGCCGAAATTCACGGCGTCGTCACCTTTTACCACCACTTCCGCACCCATCCACCAGGACGTCATGTCATTCAGATATGCCGCGCCGAATCCTGCCAGTCCATGGGCTCTACCGAACTCGAGGCGCATGCCAAAGCCACATTGGGCATTGATTATCACCAGACGACGTCTGATGGCAGCATCACCCTTGAGCCAGTGTATTGTCTGGGCAACTGCGCCTGCTCACCGGCGATTACGGTGGATGAAGAAGTCTATGGCCGCGTCAGCCCCAACCGGCTGGATGCGATTATTGCCGAAGCGAAGGGAGTGGCGTGATGACCCGTATCTATGTTCCCCGTGACTCCAGTGCTTTGTCACTGGGGGCGGAAAAAGTAGCCAAGGCGATTGCCGAGCACGCAGCGCGCAATAATGTGGCGGTTGAAATCATTCGTAATGGCTCGCGCGGCATGTTCTGGCTTGAGCCGCTGGTAGAAGTGGAAACGCCTGCTGGCCGCATTGCCTATGGCCCGGTTGAGGTAAGTGATGTGCCCGGCTTGTTCGCTGCAGGTTTTCTGGAAGGCGGCGCTCATGCGCTACGTCTGGGCCTTACCGATGAGTTGCCATGGCTCAAGCAGCAGGAGCGGCTGACTTTTGCCCGTGTCGGCATTACCGACCCTGTATCCCTCACCGACTATTTGGCGCATGATGGCTATCGTGGTTTGCAAAACGCACTGGCACTGCAGCCTGCCGAGATTGTGCAAGAGGTGACAGATTCTGGCCTGCGTGGCCGGGGTGGCGCGGCTTTCCCGACAGGTATCAAGTGGAAAACCGTGCACGATTGCAAAGCCGACCAGAAATACATCGTCTGTAATGCCGATGAGGGGGATTCCGGCACCTATTCAGATCGCATGATCATGGAAGGTGACCCGTTTGTCCTGATTGAAGGCATGACGATTGCTGCGCTGGCAGTGGGGGCAACGCAAGGGTATATCTACCTGCGCTCCGAGTATCCGCATGCGCTGGCCGTGCTCAACGAAGCTATTCAGCATGCTCGTGAAAAGCATTACCTGGGGCCGAATATTCTCGGTAGTGGCCATGCCTTTGAGCTTGAGGTGCGTCGCGCAGCCGGGGCGTATGTCTGTGGTGAAGAAACCTCGCTGCTGGAAAGCCTGGAAGGCAAGCGCGGTCTGGTGCGTTTCAAACCACCATTGCCCGCGATTGAAGGCTTGTTCGGCAAGCCGACTGTGGTCAACAACGTGATTTCCTTTGCCAGTGTGCCGATTATTCTGGATAAAGGCGGCGCCTTCTACCGTGACTACGGCATGGGGCGTTCCCGCGGCACATTGCCTATCCAGCTTGCAGGCAATATCAAGCATGGTGGCTTGGTGGAAAAAGCCTTCGGCGTTACCTTGCGTCAGTTGCTGTATGACTTTGGCGGTGGTTCGGCCACGGGGCGTCCTATCCGTGCCGTGCAGGTTGGTGGCCCGCTGGGTGCCTATCTGCCGGAATCGCAGTTTGATACGCCGCTGGATTACGAAGAGTTTTCCAAATTGTGGGCGGTGCTCGGTCATGGTGGCATTGTGGCGTTTGACGACACAGTGGACATGGCCAAAATGGCCCGCTACGCCTTTGAGTTCTGTGCCATTGAGTCCTGCGGCAAATGCACGCCATGCCGCATCGGTTCAACCCGTGGCGTGGAAGTCATGGACAAGATCATGCAAGGTCGCGACCACGCGCAGAACATTGCCCTGGTGCGCGATCTCAGCGACACGATGCTGAATGGTTCCCTCTGCGCACTGGGCGGCATGACGCCATACCCGGTGTTGAGTGCAATCAACCATTTTCCAGAAGATTTCGGCCTTAATAAAAAAGCACAAGCGGCCTGAGCAGTATTTAGGAGATAGCCATGGAACACCAAAAAGATTACGGTACCCCAGCCAGCCATTCTGATCAGCAAGTGACCCTCAATATTGATGGCACAGAGGTCACGGTGCCTGCTGGCACTTCCATCATGCATGCGGCCATGGTCGCTGGCGTCAGCGTTCCGAAATTATGTGCAACAGACAGTCTGGACCCATTCGGCTCCTGCCGTTTGTGCCTGGTCGAGATTGAAGGCCGTCGCGGATATCCTGCATCGTGTACCACACCGGTCGATAACGGGCTGAAAGTCCGTACGCAAAGTCCCAAGCTGGCGGATATCCGCCGCGGTGTGATGGAGCTTTACATCTCCGACCACCCGCTGGATTGCCTGACCTGTGCCGCCAATGGTGATTGCGAACTGCAGGACATGGCAGGCGCTGTGGGCCTGCGCGAAGTGCGCTATGGCTACGAAGGTGAAAACCACCTGCGCGCCGAAAAAGACACCTCCAATCCATATTTCACGTTTGATCCTTCCAAGTGCATCGTTTGCTCACGCTGTGTGCGGGCTTGTGAAGAAACCCAGGGCACGTTTGCGCTCACCATTCAGGGCCGTGGCTTTGAATCCAAGGTCGCCTCTGGTGTGAATAATTTCCTGGAATCCGAATGTGTGTCTTGTGGTGCCTGTGTGCAGGCTTGCCCGACCGCTACCCTGATGGAAAAGTCGGTGATACAGCATGGCCAGCCCGAGCATAGCGTGACGACCACTTGCGCCTACTGCGGCGTTGGCTGCTCGTTTAATGCCGAGATGAAAGGCGAAGAGTTGATCCGCATGGTGCCCAACAAAGATGGCGGCGCCAATCATGGACACTCCTGTGTAAAAGGGCGTTTCGCTTGGGGTTACGCCACGCATAAGGATCGTATTACCAAACCCATGATCCGAAAGAGCATTACCGATCCGTGGACGGAAGTGTCCTGGGACGAGGCAATTTCGTATGCCGCCAGTGAGATTCAGCGTATTCAGGGCAAATATGGCAAGGAATCGGTTGGCGCCATTACCTCTTCGCGCTGCACCAATGAAGAAGTCTATGTCGTGCAAAAGCTGGTGCGAGCCGTATTCGGCAGCAATAACGTCGATACCTGCGCTCGCGTGTGCCATTCGCCAACGGGTTATGGCCTGAAGCAAACCCTCGGTGAGTCTGCTGGCACCCAGACGTTTGATTCGGTAATGAAGTCAGACGTCATCATGGTGATAGGCGCCAACCCCACCGATGGCCACCCGGTATTCGGTTCGCAAATGAAGCGTCGCCTGCGTGAGGGCGCCAAACTGATCGTGGCGGATCCACGTGCGATTGACTTGGTATCGTCCCCACACGTCAAGGCAGATCACCACCTCAAGCTGCGCCCGGGTACCAATGTGGCGCTGATCTCGGCCATGGCCCATGTGGTGGTGACCGAAGGACTAGTAGACGAAGAATTCGTAAAAGCCCGCTGCGAGTGGGATTCCTTTGAAATGTGGCGCGACTTTGTCGCCAAGCCAGAAAATTCCCCTGAAGCCCTTGAAAGCGAGCTGGGCATCAAGGCAGCCGAGGTGCGTGCAGCCGCGCGCTTGTTTGCGACGGGTGGCAATGCCGCGATCTATTACGGTTTGGGCGTGACTGAGCATAGCCAAGGCTCGACCACGGTCATGGGGATTGCCAATCTGGCGATGGCCACAGGCAATATCGGGCGTGAAGGCGTAGGCGTTAACCCATTGCGCGGCCAGAACAATGTGCAGGGTTCCTGCGACATGGGCTCCATGCCGCACGAGTTCACTGGCTATCGCCATGTGTCGGACGATGCCACGCGCGCCTTGTTCGAGTCGGCCTGGGGCCGTCCACTGTCGGCTGACCCGGGTCTGCGCATTCCCAATATGCTGGATCAGGCGATTGAAGGTAGCTTCAAGGCGCTGTATTGCAATGGCGAGGATATCGCCCAGTCTGACCCGGATACCCAACACGTTACCCACGCGCTGGAGTCCATGGAGTGCGTCATCGTGCAGGATCTGTTCCTGAATGAAACCGCGATGTATGCCCATGTGTTCCTGCCAGGCGCATCTTTCCTGGAGAAGACCGGCACCTTTACCAATGCCGAGCGTCGTATCTCGCCTGTTCGTCGCGTCATGACCCCGAAAAATGGCTATGAGGACTGGGAAATCACCGCCAAGCTGTCCACGGCGCTGGGCTACCCCATGCATTACAAGCATGCCTCGGACATTCTGGATGAAATTGCGGCGCTAACGCCGACGTTCTCCGGCGTCAGCTTCAAGAAGCTGGACGAGCTGGGCAGCGTGCAATGGCCTTGCACGGATGAATTCCCGAATGGCACGCCGACCATGCACATAGACGAGTTTGTACGTGGCAAGGGCAAGTTCTTCATTACCCAGTACGTGCCCACCACGGAAAAGGTCAACGCCAAGTATCCATTGATCCTGACCACTGGCCGTATCCTTTCGCAATATAATGTAGGCGCGCAGACACGACGTACCGAGAATGTGGCCTGGCATCCTGAGGATATGGTCGAGATCCATCCGCACGATGCTGAAGATCGCGGTATCAGCGAAGGTGACTGGGTGGGAATCGCCAGCCGCGCCGGTGAAACGGTGCTACGCGCCAAGATTACCGAGCGCGTGCAGCCTGGCGTCATTTACACCACCTTCCACCATCCTGAGTCCGGGGCCAACGTGATTACCACCGATAACTCTGATTGGGCGACCAATTGCCCTGAGTTCAAGGTAACCGCGGTGCAGGTGACCCGTGTTTCACAACTTTCCGACTGGCAGCGCAGCTATCGGCAGTTCAGTGAAGAGCAGATTGCTTTTGCGCATAACACAGCTAAAGAGGCGCGGATTGAGTAGAGATGTGTGAGTGAAAAATTAGTCAATGCAGAGACCGGGTTGGACATTACCGGTCTCTATCCCGTCAGAAAATGGCGTGCTGATGAAGAAGGAAATGGCGTAACGGCATTGCAGGATCGCGTGGCTGAAGAAATGCCAGTCGCCATGATTTACAACGATATTTCGCATGCAGTGATGCTGGCAACGCCGGATGACTTGGCAGATTTTGCACTGGGGTTTTCGCTGTGCGAAGGCATCTTGCGCGAGCCCAATGATCTTTACGGGCTGGATATCGTGCCGCAGGAAAAAGGCGTTGAATTGCGCATGGAGATTGCCAGCGAATGCTTTGCCAATCTCAAGGAGCGGCGGCGCAGCATGGCAGGGCGTACCGGCTGTGGTTTGTGCGGGGCGGAGAGCCTGGAACAGGCGCTGCGTATCCCCGATAAAGTGGTGGCGTCGGACCTGAAGTTTGATTACCGCGCGATTTTGCGGGCGCAGGAAAGCATACAAAAAAGCCAGCCGCTGCAAGCGCTGACGGGCGCTACCCATGCCAGTGCCTGGGTGAGCCCCGAAGGCGAGATACGCATGGTGCGCGAAGACGTGGGACGGCACAATGCGCTTGATAAGTTGATAGGGGCGATTGCCCGCGCCGGTGATGACAGGCGAGGCTTTGTGTTAACGACCAGCCGTGCGAGTTATGAAATGGTGCAAAAAACCGTGACAGCCGGGATTTCCATGCTGGTGGCGATTTCGGCACCTACTGGCCTAGCCATCCGCGTGGCAGAAAACAGCGGAATTGCACTGGTCGGGTTTACCCGCAGTCACCAGCACGTGGTGTATGCAGGCGCAGAAAAGATTATTTACGGGGATTTTTGAAGAGTCGACATGAACATTGAGCATCTGATTACCATGGCCAACCAGATTGGCACGTTTTTTTCTGCATACCCTGATCGCGAGCTGGCAAAAAATGAAATTGTTAGCCATATCAAACGCTTCTGGGCGCACAACATGCGCCAGCAACTGGTCAGCCATGTGAATGACAAGCAAGGCCAGGGCCTAGATGCGATAGTCACCGACGCTGTACGCCAGCATGTGGGACAACTGATTTAACCTGTTTGCCTGCTGTTTGAAGCGCGGCGTTTGGCTGTCGGGGATCATGCTTCTCTCAGCCAATAGTCTTCTCCTGTTTCAACCTTCATCTGTTCCCGCCAAGTCGGCATGCTAGAATCGAGGCATGCAAAAAAGTCATGTCCTGATCCCGGCAAGTGGCTCTGGTAGCCGCATGCAGGCCTCTCTTCCCAAACAGTATCTACCCTTGCTCGGGCAAGCCGTGGTGCTGCGAACCGTTCATCTTTTTCTCGCCAGTCCCTGTATCAGCAGTGTGCATGTGGTGCTGAATCCCGAAGATGATATCTGGGCTAACCAGGCTGATCTCCCGATATCTGACCGTCTGCACGTGCATTACCAGGGCGGCAATACGCGTTCTGAGTCGGTACTGAATGGCCTCCATGCCATGCAGGAGTTGGTAGATGAGCATGACTGGGTGCTGGTGCACGATGCCGCCCGCCCGATGCTGACTCCTCAGTTGCTGGAACGCCTTATTGATGCCGTGCAGCAGGATAGCGTAGGCGGGCTTTTGGCGATTCCGCTGGCTGATACGCTGAAACGCTCTGACCCTGAGCAGCGAGTACAGCGTACTGAACCCCGCGATGCGCTGTGGCAGGCGCAGACGCCGCAAATGTTTCCGCATGGCTTGTTGAAACGCGCGCTGGAGCACACGCGGCAACTGGCAGACTATATTCCCACCGATGAAGCACAAGCGATTGAGGCGCTCGGCCTTAAACCGCTGCTGGTGCAAGGCGAATTGCGCAATATTAAAATTACCTATCCGCAGGATCTCTGGCTGGCTGAAGCCATCCTGCGGGCTGACCAGACCCAAGGAGAGCAAGCATGATACGTATAGGCCATGGCTTTGATGTGCATCAATTGATTGAAGGGCGTCGCTGCATTATCGGCGGGGTGGATATTCCGCACAGCAAAGGCCTGCTCGGGCATTCGGATGCCGATGTGCTGCTGCATGCCATCTGCGATGCCATGCTGGGCGCGGCGGCGCTGGGCGATATTGGTAAACACTTCCCGGATACCGATGTGCGCTACAAGGGCATTGATTCGCGCGAGCTGTTGCGTCACGTCGTCAAGCTCATACGCGCCAAGCACTACGCTATTGTCAATATCGATGCCACCGTCATGGCGCAGGCGCCGCGCCTGTCTGCCCATATCGACCAGATGTGCGCCAACATTGCCGAGGATTGCAACCTGTTGCGCGATGCGATCAACGTAAAGGCCACGACTACCGAGAAGCTGGGTTTTGTCGGCCGTGAAGAGGGCATTGCGGCCGAGGCAGTCTGTCTGCTGCAACGTTTCCAGATTTAATTATTCAGCATCAGCGATTATGTCGATCGCATCAATAAAAAACGCCCGGGCATCGTTGTCCGGGCGTTTTTATTGCGGTGACCAGCCCTATTGCCAGGGCTGGCAACGTCGCGCTTATTGCTCTTTGCGCCAGGGTTTGCTGCGCGCCTCATCCGAGAACGTAGGGAATAGCAAGGGCAGCAACAGCAGGGTGAAGAAGGTGGCTGTCACCAGACCGCCCACAATCACCACGGCAAACGGGCGTTGCGTTTCAGAGCCTATGCTGTGCGACAGCGCCGCAGGCAGCAAGCCCAGGCCTGCCATCAGCGCCGTCATCAGGATAGGCCGCAAGCGGGCCACGGCGCCATCCAGCACGGCATCCTTGACGCTCACGCCATCCAGTATCATGCGCTTGATCTGCTCCACCATGATCACGCCGTTTTGCACCGAGATACCGGCGAGGGCGATAAAGCCCACTGCAGCCGACACCGACAAATGCAAGCCCGCCAGCCACAAGCCGCCCAAGCCGCCGATGAGCGTGAATGGAATCATCATCAGTACCAGCAGCGCATTGCGTACCGACTTGAATGCGGTAAACAGCAGCACAAAGATCAGCATCAGGGATAAAGGCACAATCACTTCCAGCCGCTGCATGGCGCGTTGCTGATTCTCAAACTGGCCGCCCCAGGTGATGTTATAGCCGGGTGGCAATGGCACTTGCTGTTTGACCTTGGCCATGGCTTCCTGCACAAAACTGCCCTGGTCGCGGTCAATCAGGTTGGCCTTGATCGCGACTATCCGCGATACACCTTCACGCCCCACGCGGGATGCACCTTGCTTCACCTGAATGTCGGCAATCTCACTCAAGGGAATGCTGCCTGCATTGTTGGGCAAGGCGATCGGCAGTTCAGCAATATCATCGACAGCATCGCGATATTCCTTGTCCAGACGCAACGTGACATCAAAGCGGCGATCACCATCGTAAAAGGTATTGGCCGCATTGCCAGCCAGCGCCGTTTGCACGGTGCTATTGACGTCGCCTACCTGCAGGCCATAGCGCGCCATGCGTGCCCGATCCAGCTGAATATCCAGCTCCGAGTTGCCTGAGATACGGATCGCAGCAACATCGGTTGCACCCTTTATGCTGTTCAATACATCCACCACCTCGTCGGCCTTGGATTCCAGAATCCCCAGGTCTGGCCCGAAGATCTTGACGGAAATTTCCCCTTTCACGCCGGACAAGGCTTCCTCCACGCTGTCTTGAATCACCTGCGAGAAGTTGGTAGGAATGCCGGGGATAGTGTGTATCTTGGCCGACATATCCTTGATCAGCGCTTCCTTGCTGGCGAATTTCCAGGTGTCCTTGGGTTTCAGGTCAGCCAGGATCTCGATATTGTTAGGGCCTTTGGGGTCGGTGCCATCGTCTGGGCGGCCAACGTGACTCACTACGAGATGTACTTCCTGATAGCCCAGCAATATCTTGCGCACATGCCGTTCCACTTCCTTGGTTTTTTCCAGACTGGTGGAGGGTGGCAGGCTGATGGTGAGCCAGATATTGCCTTCATCCAGCCGTGGCAGAAACTCGGAACCCAGCCGCGGTGCCAGCAGGACCGAGATGGCCAGCAAGCCAACAGAAACCAGCACCACCCGCTTGCGCATGGTGCCCATGCGTACCAGAAAGTTGCGGTAACCTTGCTGCACTTTTTCCAGCCATGGGCTATGGCTCTCGGCCATATCTTCACGACGCATGGTGTAAGAGAGCAGGGCAGGTACCAGCGTGAGCGTCAGCAAAATGGCGCCGAGCAAGGCAAAGCTCAGGGTAAACGCCATGGGCGAGAAGATTTTGCCCTCCACGCGCTGGAAGGTGAAGATGGGCAAGAACGCCAAAATGATGATGAGCTTGGAAAACAGGATAGGGCGCCCCATCTCAATGGCGGTCTGCTTGAGTGTGTGGATGCGCCAGCCATAGCTGGCCTGCTGCGGGAATTTATCCAGCTCGGTCACCGCCAGCCGCACCATCAGCGCTTCAACTAGCACCACGGCACTATCGATGATGATGCCGAAGTCCACCGCGCCCAGCGAAATCAGGTTGGCCGATACACCACGAATATCCATGATGATGAAGGCGAACAGCAGTGACAAGGGAATGACGCTGGCGACAATCAGCGCCGCGCGCCAATTGCGCAGGAACACGATCAGAATTGCCACCACCAGCAGTGCACCGACGATGAGGTTTTCCGTGACGGTATGCACGGTATGATCGATCAGGCTGGTACGGTCATAGAAGGGTGCGATACGCACGCCGGGTGGCAGCTTGGCGTTCACTTCCTTGGCTTTTTCGCGCAGCGCTTCAATCACCTTGGCCGGGTTCTGGCCCTTGTTCATGAGCACAATGCCCTCGATCACGTCATCGCGATCGTTATAGGACACAATGCCCGAGCGGGTCTTGTCACCAATCACGGCCTGGCCGACGTCGCTGACCACAATCGGGCGACCATCACGCGAGGTGATCACGGTCTGGCCAATATCATCAATACTCTTGAAGAGGCCTATGCCGCGCACTACCAACGCTTCATCGCCACGGTGCATGAGGCCACCGCCGACGTTGCTGCTGTTATTGCCCAAGGCTTGGTTGACCTGATCAATGCTGATATCAAATTTCTTCAGCAGGTAAGGGTCGAGTTGGACTTGGTATTCCTTGACCGCACCACCAAAGCTGGTGATGTCGGCTACGCCGGGCACCGTGCGCAGCATGGGGATGATCTGCCAGTCCTGAATCGCCCGGATTTCCCGCTGTGGCATATCCTTGGGCGCCTCGACCAGATAGCGGTAGATTTCGCCTACCGCGGTGGTCAGCGGCGCAAGGGTGGGCTGGTAAGCCGCAGGCAAACCAACGCCCTGCAAGCGCTCAAGCACTTGCTGACGAGCAAAATAGTCATCCGTGTGTTCGGAAAAAGTCAGGGTGACCACAGACAGGCCGGTAATGGAGACCGAGCGCATTTGCATCAGATGCGGCACGCCGCTCATCTCATGCTCAATCGGCAGGGTTACCACGCGTTCGACTTCTTCCGGGGCAAGCCCGGCAGCCTGGGTGACGATGCCTACGTGTACATCTTCTACATCCGGGAATGCCTCAATCGGCAGGTTTTGAACGGCAAAATAGCCCGAAATAATCACGGCCAAGGTGCCCAGCAGCACAAACACGCGCTGCTGGAGGGAGAATGTAATCAGTTTTTCCAACATGGTGGGATCGCCTTATTTGCCTGCGGCCAGCTCGGAATTGAGCAGAATGGCACCCGAGGTCACCACACGCTCGCCCAATGCCAGGCCGCTTTTGACGGTGGCAAAGTCGCGGGCTTGTGTGGCCAGCTCTACGCGGCGTTTTTGCAGATGACCGGGGGATGTCTCCACAAACACATAGCTATACAAGCCCTCGGTGATGAGCGCGCTGTTAGGCAGGCGAATGACCTTATCTTGTGAGCTTTGCAATGGGGTGATACGGGCATACATCTCAGGCTTGAGGCGGCCCTTGCCATCTACACTGCAACGCACCTGGATGCGGCGGGTGGCTGGGTCCACCATGCCACCGATGGTCAATACGCGACCGCTGAATGTTTCGCCAGGATAAGCATCCACCTCAATCGTCAGCGCTTGCCCTACAGATACCTTGGACAAGTCACGCTCCGGCAGATCAATCGATGCCCACAGGGAGTTCGGATCGCTGATGATGAACAGGGGACTGGCAGCATCCGGACGTACTTGGCTGCCGGGGTTGATCTGACGATCCACAATCATGCCGTTGATCGGGCTGCGCAAGCTGAAGCTCTCGCCATTCACACTGCCGTGGGTGCCTAGGTTGCTCAGCATGGCCGATGTGCGGGCGGCTTCTGCCTGCGATTCGGCCATGTCGGCCTGGCTGTTTTCAAATTCCTTGCGGGCAATGACGCCACCTTCCAGCAAGAGGCGGCTGCGTTCCAGCGCCTGTTTCTTGAGTTGCAAGTCGGCTTGCGCCTTACGGTGATCCGCCAAGGCGGTGCCCAAATCGGGGGAATCGAGCACCGCCAGTGCCTGCCCGGACTTCACACTATCACCGAGCTGCGCGCTGATGCTGACCACGCGGCCGATGACGGGGGAACTGATGCGTACAGTATGGTTTTCATCAAAGGCAATCTTGCCGTTCAGTGGCTCGCTGGCAGGCGCGGGGATCGCGGTGACAGCTTCCATTTTCAGGCTGGAGAACTGGGTTGACCCTGGTTTCAACACCACCTCCTGTGAGGCAGGGGCAGGGGGGGCGCTACGCGGCTTGTCGGCGGCCCATCCAGGAGATGCGACGCTGAGGCAGATCAGGCTGAGAGAGATAATGCTGCGGTTCATGTTACGGAGCTTCCTGTGGTTGGGTGGCTGCCTGCCAGGCAGCCAGGGATTTTGCATAGTCAGCGCGCGCATTGGCGGCGTCCAGTTGCAAGGTTCGGTAAACACGGCGTGCATCCAGCAGATCGGTCACGCCCATGGCGCCATGCTGATAGGCAAATTCGGCGGCATCGGCAGCGGTCTTGGCTTCAGCCAGCATTTGCTCATCGTAGCGACGCACCTTGTCGATGGCGGCATTGAGATCAGCACGGGCACGTGAGATTTCACCCAGGGCAATGGCCTGGGTTTGCTGCCGGGCTTCCTCGGCGGTTGTCAGGTTGACCTCGGCCCTGGCGATTTCGCCCTGGTATTGGTAATTGGTAAACAGCGGGATGCTGACGGCTGCACCTACCGTATTGCGGCTGTCGTCTGGGTAATGTTCATATTGCACCCCCACGGTAATGTCACGCGTCTGCAGCGACTCGGCAAGCTTGCGCGCTTCCATGGCTTGGGCGGTGCGGGCGGCGGCGGCCTGGATATCGGCACGCTGGTCCAGCAATGTCACATCGGTATTCTGGGTATCTGGCGCACTGGTCAGCGTAGGCCATTCATCGGTCAGGCGCAGGCTGGAGGCATTTCTTTCCTGCCCTATCATGTACGCCAGGATGGCTTGTGCCTTCTCGCGATCCGCCTGGGCTTGGCGGACATCGTTTTTGGCACGCAAGGCATCTACCCGAATACGGGCAACATCCGTCGCCGATATATCGCCAGCTTTGAGGCGTAGCTCGGCGGATTGCAATACCTTGTCAAAAATGGCCTGGTTTTCCTGCTGCAGGAGCTCGGCTTGCTGGGCGAGCAGGAGATCGTAATAACTCGAGCGCAGGTTGAGGGTTTGCTGGCGCATGCTGTCTTGCAGATCAAACCGGGAGGCCTTGATAGCGTCTTCGGCCACGGCGGTGCGCAGCTCCCGTTTGCCGCCGCGTTCTATCAGCTGGTCAACCCGCACAATGCTGTCCAGGGTTTTATCCTGCAGGCCGCCATTGCCATTGCTGCCATGCAGTTTGAAATTGGTACTGCTGAGGCTGAGCACTGGGTTGGGTTTCTGACCGGCACTGAGTTTGTCGGCTTGCGAACCTTCCAGCGCGCGGCGGGCAAAGAGGACTTCGCGATTATTGGCCTGCAGCAGTCGCTCGGCTTGAGAGAGGCTCAAATGTTGCAAATCGGATGGTTGTAAGTCTGATAACGCGTCCGCATGGGCAATCGATGCCAAGCCTAGCGTGCAAAGCAGCAATACGATGTAGCGGTGTTTCATGGGCACTTTCCTGCAGCTATTCGAAAGGTCAAATTTTGCCACCTGTTTATGATGGCATGGTGCGCATGCTAAGCACCCAACCTTATGGTTTGCTTACAACTGAAAAATACTTTTAAACATGTGAAAAACCCTCAGCGGTTGGCTATATGCCTTGGTCTGAGTTGAGGGCCTCATTGCGATATGTGAATGCTCTGAAGATTTGGGGCAGAACGCTCTGGCTGAGAAATCAAGCCTTGAGCAATACAATCACGGCACCGCTGCCGCCATCGGTGGCGCGTGCCTGGGCATAGGCAAGCACTTCGTCCTTTTGCATCAGCCAGTTGCGCAGCTTGTGCTTGAGCACGGGCTCGCGGTTGCGCGACCCCAGCCCTTTGCCATGCACAATGCGCACGCAACGTATGCCGCGTTTCTTGCAGTCCGCGAGAAACTCCGCCACATAAAGCCGGGCTTCATCCACCACCAGACCATGCAGATCAATACCTGCCTGCACCACCCAGTGGCCGCGTCGTAGCTTACTGAGGATGGCTGGTGACTGGCCTTCACGAAGGTACAAAAGCTCTTCGCCGCTCTCGAGTTCGTGAGCGGGGATGTAGTGATCGCTGAGCGAGTCCATCAGGGCTTGACGCTCATCGCGAATGAATTGCTTGGGGATGGGTTTGGGGCGTGGCGGTGTAAACGCAACCTTGGACGATTGCAGGGGACGAGCACCTTTCACTGCCTCGCGAAAAAGCAGCTCATCTTCGTCCAATGGGTCATGCTCTGGTTTGTCAGTCACGAAAATTTACCAGTTAAGCAACTGAATCAGTTAAACAATAGCCGCTTTAATGCTCAAGCAGCAACATCGCAAACAAAAACGCACGGCAGGGCGTTTGCCTATTGCCGTGCGCGCATGCTGGCTTCCGCCACGATGCCTTACTTCAGTTGATCCAGGTAGCGCTCGGCATCCAGAGCCGCCATACAACCGCTACCCGCGCTGGTCACGGCCTGACGATAGATATGATCCTGTACATCGCCTGCTGCAAATACGCCGGGCACACTGGTGGCCGTAGCATTGCCATTGCGACCTGCCTTGGTGACGATGTAACCGCCTTCCATTTCCAGCTGATCGGCAAAGATGTCGGTGTTGGGCTTGTGACCAATCGCAATGAACACGCCTTGCAAAGGAATATCCTTGGTGGCGCCGGTTTCATTGTTCTTGATGCGCATGCCAGTCACACCGCTATCATCGCCCAGCACTTCTTCCAGCACGGAATGCAGTTCCAGCACGATCTTGCCTTCTTTCACGCGCTCCATGACCTTGTCCACCAGAATGGCTTCGGCTTTGAACTTGTCGCGTCTGTGCACCAGCGTTACCTTGCTGGCGATATTGGCGAGATAAAGAGCCTCTTCCACGGCGGTGTTGCCACCACCGATAACGGCCACTTCCTGATTGCGATAGAAAAAACCGTCACACGTGGCGCAGGCAGAAACCCCTTTGCCGGAGAATTTTTCTTCAGAGGGCAAGCCCAGATACTGTGCCGAAGCACCCGTGGCAATGATCAAGGCATCACAGGTGTATTCGCCGGAATCACCGATCAGCCGGATAGGCTTTTCGGTGAGCTTGGCGGTATGAATGTGATCAAAGATCATTTCCGTATTGAAACGCTCGGCATGCTTCTGAAAACGCGCCATCAGCTCGGGGCCTTGCACGCCATCAGCATCCGCGGGCCAGTTGTCCACCTCGGTCGTGGTCATCAGCTGGCCACCCTGGGCGATCCCCGTGACCAGCACGGGTTTCAGGTTGGCGCGCGCCGCGTAAACGGCGGCTGAGTAGCCCGCTGGGCCAGAGCCCAGAATGAGCAGGTGGGCGTGTTTTGTTGCCATGATGTTAAGACTCCTGAGTACGATTTTTCTATAGGTCGATATTGCGATAAGGCTTATTTTTCCAGCAGGCTGCGCAGCATCCATGCGGTTTTTTCGTGCAACTGCAGGCGCTGGGTCAGCAGGTCTGCACTGGCTTCGTCCGATGCTTTTTCCACGACCGGGAAAATGGAGCGGGCAGTGCGGACCACGGTTTCGTGGCCAGCGACCAGTTCGCGGATCATGTCCTGCGCATTAGGCACGCCATCGGTTTCCTTGATGGAAGTCAGCTTGGCGAAGTCCTTGTAGGTGCCCGGTGCGTAGACATCCAGTGAGCGAATGCGCTCGGCGACCAGATCTACCGCCAGCCACAATTCGTTATATTGTTCCTCGAACATCAAATGCAAGGTGCGGAATTGCGGACCTGTGACGTTCCAGTGGAAGAAATGGGTTTTGAGGTAGAGGGTGTAAGTATCTGCCAGAAAACGGGAGAGGCCTTCAGCGATCTTTTTGCGATCTTTTTCGTTGATGCCAATATCCATGAGGTTTATCCATCCTTTTCTTTTGTTGTGGTTAACGTTATGCCAGACAATTTTTATGTATGGTAGGTTCTCGAAATTAATAGTGCAAATTGATTCTGTAAATTTGCCTGATAAGTATCGCTAAGCGGTGCGTGAGGAATGCGAGCAGTACCAGCCATAGCTGATATAATTCGCTCGTTGTTCATATAATAACCGTTAACGATTTATTGTTGCTTAACCATTGTCCGGATAGCCTGATCATCTTGTTCTTCCAGAAAAAAAATCTTCCATTAAACAGCAAGCGCGAGACGCCCCGTCCGGAGACCTCTGGTATCGTCAAGGAGGCCTGGTGGCTTGGACTCGTGGTTGTCGGCCTCTATCTCACCATTATCCTGGTGACTTACCAGCGCGATGACCCTTCCTGGTCACACACCGCCAGTGATGCCGCGGTGACTCATAACGCAGGTGGCACGGTGGGCGCCTGGCTGTCGGATATCCTGCTTTATCTGTTTGGTTTCTCGGCGTGGTGGCTGGCGGTGTTTGCCTTTTATGCCATTTGGCTGGTGTATTTGCGCCTGGAAGTTGTCGCGGCCAGCCGCAAACCATTGCTGCTCCTCAATTTTATTGGTTTTGGTTTGTTGCTTGTGGCGTCTGCAAGCTTGGAGTTTGGACATGTTGCGACCCTGCCAGCACAGCTGCCGCAGGGCCCTGGCGGTATGCTTGGTACCGTCGTCGATGGCTTGTTGCGCGGCATGCTCGGCTTTGCGGGCTCGACCATGGCGCTGCTGCTCATGATGGCGGTCGGCTTCAGCCTGTTTACCGGCTGGTCGTGGATCATGATGACGGAAAAGCTGGGTGGCGCCCTGGAGTGGGCGTATGCCTATGTGCGCAACAAATGGCAGGACCGGCAGGACCGCAAGCTGGGCAAGGTGGCCGAGCAGCTGCGTACCGAATTTGTTGATAACCAGCGCAAGCGCACCGAAGATCGGCCGCCTATCCAGATTCAGGCGCCCGCACTGGAGATTCCCAAGAGCGACCGTATTGAAAAAGAGCGCCAGTCGCCCTTGTTTGAAACCTTGCCGGATTCACCCTTGCCACCATTGCATTTGCTGGATGAGCCCAGTGGCGTGGTGGAAGTGCAATCTGCCGAAACCCTGGAATTCACCTCGCGCCTAATCGAGCGCAAGCTGATGGACTTCGGTATTGAGGTCAAGGTGATTGCAGCCTTGCCCGGCCCGGTGATTACCCGGTATGAAATCGACCCTGCCGCTGGCGTCAAGGGCAGCCAGGTGGCCAATCTCTCCAAGGATCTGGCACGCGCCTTGTCGGTGATCAGCGTGCGCGTGGTGGAAACCATCCCCGGCAAAACCTATATGGGCCTGGAGATTCCGAATCCCAAACGTCAGGTGGTGTTCCTGTCCGAGATTCTCGGCTCGCAGGTGTATGCCGACATGAATTCGCCGCTGGCCATCGCCATGGGCAAGGATATCTCCGGCAAGCCGGTGGTGGCTGATCTTGCCAAGATGCCGCACGTGCTGGTCGCGGGTACGACTGGTTCGGGTAAGTCCGTCGCCATCAATGCCATGATTCTGAGCCTGCTTTACAAGGCTGAGCCCAGCAAGGTGCGCCTGATTCTGATTGACCCCAAGATGCTGGAACTGTCCGTGTATGACGGTATTCCGCATTTGCTGGCGCCGGTGATTACCGACATGCGCCAGGCAGGCAATGCGCTGAACTGGGGCGTAGCCGAGATGGAGCGGCGCTACAAGCTGATGTCGGTGCTGGGCGTGCGTAACCTCGCAGGCTACAACCAGAAAGTCCGCGATGCCGCCAAAGATGGCAAGAGCATTCCACATCCATTCACGCTCACGCCAGATAGCCCCGAGCCGCTGGAAGAGCTGCCGGTGATTGTCGTCATCATCGACGAACTGGCCGATCTGATGATGGTCGTAGGCAAGAAGGTGGAAGAGCCGATTGCCCGTCTGGCGCAGAAAGCCCGTGCCTGCGGCATCCACCTGGTCGTGGCGACGCAGCGTCCGTCAGTCGATGTGATTACCGGCCTGATCAAGGCCAATATCCCCACCCGGGTTGCCTTCCAGGTATCCAGCAAGATCGACTCGCGTACCATTCTTGACCAGATGGGCGCCGAAGCCTTGCTGGGGCAGGGTGACATGCTGTATCAACCGCCTGGTACCAGCGATCCGCAGCGCGTGCATGGTGCGTTTGTGTCCGATCAGGAAGTGCATCGCGTGGTCGAGCACATCAAGACTCTGGGCGAGCCCAACTATATTGAAGGCATCCTCACCGGTGCCACCGAAGAAGGTGGCGAAGCTGGCGAGAGTGCTGAAGGTGGCGGCGGTGGTGAAGCTGATCCGCTGTACGATGAGGCCGTGGCGATTGTGCTCAAGTCGCGTCGTGCCTCCATTTCCTCGGTGCAGCGCCAGTTGCGCATAGGCTACAACCGCGCTGCCCGCCTGATTGAAGATATGGAACGTGCGGGCCTGGTCTCTGCCATGCAGAGCAACGGTAACCGTGAAGTTTTAGCCCCTAACAGCCATAGCGAGTAACTGATGCGATTTTTTCTGAAGACCCTTCTGCTGGCTTTCTCCAGCGCCAGCATGCTGGCCCCCGCTTTGGCACAGGCCGATGGCCCCGAGCGGCTCAAGGCCTTTTACCAGAATACGGTAGGGCTTAAGGCGCAATTCAAGCAGACCGTCTCCGATGCACAAGGCCGCAAGGTGCAGGAAGTCACTGGCGACATGCAATTGCAGCGCCCCGGCAAGTTTCGCTGGGATTACCAGAAGCCTTATGTGCAGCAGATCGTCGGCGATGGCCAAAAGGTCTGGCTGTATGACCCCGAGCTGAATCAGGTGACCGTGCGCTCGCTGAGCAAGGCGATAGGCTCCAGCCCGGCTGCCATGCTGGCCGGCAGCAAGGAAATGGAAAAAAGCTTTGCCCTGCAGGATGGCGGCAACCAGAGCGGGCTGGAATGGGTGAAGGCCACGCCACGCGAAAAAGAAAGCGGCTTCGAGCAGATCATGATCGGCTTCAAGGGCGATCAACTGGCGCAGATGGAATTGCTGGATAGCTTTGGTCACCGCACGCTCATCGAGTTCAGCCAGATTGAGCGCAACCCCACACTGGCCGCACAGGCGTTTCGTTTTGTGCCGCCTGCCGGTGCGGACGTCGTAGGCGAATAGCCTTTTCCCTGCGGACACTGTTTTGAGCGATCTTTTTCAGCCGAATACCCCCGATGCCCCCTTAGCCGAGCGTTTGCGCCCAGCCACGCTGGATGATGTGGTCGGCCAAAAGCATCTGCTGGGTGAGGGCAAGCCGCTGCGGCTGGCGTTCCAGTCCGGCAAGCTGCCTTCGATGATTTTGTGGGGGCCGCCGGGCGTCGGCAAAACCACGCTGGCACGCCTGATTGCCAATACGGCCGATGCTGAATTCATTCCTCTGTCGGCGGTGCTTTCTGGCATCAAGGATATCCGTGAAGCCGTTGAACGCGCCCAGCACACCTTGCAGCAATCCGGCCGCCGCACCATTCTGTTTGTCGATGAGGTGCATCGCTTCAACAAAGGCCAGCAGGATGCATTTTTGCCGTTTGTTGAAAGTGGCCTGATCACCTTTATCGGCGCCACGACTGAAAACCCATCGTTTGAAGTCAACAGCGCTTTGCTGAGCCGGGCGCGCGTGTTTGTGCTGCAAGCCTTGTCCGAAGCGGACCTTGCCGAACTGCTGGAACGTGCCCGCGCCAATATGGCCCCCGATATGGTGCTGAGCGATGAGGTGAAAGAGCAGGTGCTGGCTTATGCTGATGGTGATGCGCGCCGCCTGCTCAATTTTGTCGAAGGTTTGTTCAATGCGGCGTTGACCAGTGGTCTGACCGAGATCAATGCCGAGTTTTTGCAAAGCACCATGGCGAGCAAGCTGCGCCGCTTTGATAAGGGCGGCGAAGCGTTTTACGACCAGATATCCGCCTTGCATAAATCGGTGCGCGGCTCCAACCCTGATGCGGCGTTGTACTGGTTTCTGCGCATGATTGATGGCGGGGCCGACCCGCTTTACCTGGGCCGCCGCCTGATTCGCATGGCGGTGGAAGACATCGGCATTGCCGACCCCCGTGCGCAGACCATGACGCTAGAAGCCTGCCAGATATACGAGCGGCTGGGCTCGCCCGAGGGTGAGCTGGCATTGTCGAATGCGGTGATCTACTGCGCCGTGGCACCCAAGAGCAACGCCGCCTATATGGCCTATAATCAGGCCAAAGCCTTTGTCGCGCAGGATAAATCGCGCAATGTGCCCTTGCACCTGCGCAACGCGCCGACCAAGCTGATGAAAGAGCTGGATTACGGCAAGGAATACCGCTACGCGCACAACGAGCCGGATGCCTATGCTGCGGGCGAACAGTATTTCCCCGATGATCTTGAGGCCATTCAGTTTTACGTGCCCACGCCGCGCGGACTCGAAGGCAAGATTGCCGAAAAAATGGCAAGGCTGCGCGAGCTGGATGCGCAAGCCCTGCGTGCCCCCAAGAAGAAATAAACTATCAAGCAGAAATAACGATCAGGAAGCCTTATGTTAGACATACAACAATTACGCAATGAACTGGATACCGTGGTGAGCCGCCTGGCGAGCCGTGGCTTTGCGCTGGATACCGCCAGATTTGAAGCGTTGGAGAGTGATCGCAAGCTTGTGCAGACGCGCACGCAGGATTTGCAGGCCAAGCGCAACGCCACTTCCAAGCAGATCGGCATTGCCAAGTCCAAGGGCGAAGATGTCAGCAGCATCATGGCTGAAGTGGCCGGGCTGGGCGAGCAGCTCAAGGCGGATGAAGAGCGCCTGGGCGTGATTCAAGCCGAGCTGCAGCAGTTTCTGCTCAATATCCCCAATCTGCCGCACGCCAGCGTGCCACAGGGCAAGTCGGAAGAAGACAACGTGGAAGTGCGCAAGGTCGGCACGCCACGCAGTTTTGACTTCGAGATCAAGGACCACACTGATGTTGGCATGCCGCTGGGGCTGGATTTTGATACTGGTGCCAAGCTGGCAGGTGCCCGCTTTACGCTGATGCGCGGCCAGATCGCGCGCCTGCACCGTGCGCTTGCCCAGTTCATGCTGGATACGCAAACCGAGCGCCACGGCTACACCGAGTGCTACACGCCGTATATTGTGAATGCCGACAGCCTGCGCGGTACCGGCCAGCTGCCCAAGTTCGAGGCTGATCTGTTTGCCGCGCAAAAAGGCGGACAAGAAGGCGAGGGCGAAGCGCTGTACCTGATCCCGACCTCGGAAGTGACCCTGACCAACACCGTGCGCGACGAGATTCTTGCGGCGGAAAGCCTGCCAGTGAAACTCACTGCGCATACGCCATGTTTCCGCTCCGAGGCAGGCTCGTATGGCCGCGACACACGCGGCATGATACGCCAGCACCAGTTCGACAAAGTGGAAATGGTGCAAATTGTGCATCCGGAAAAAAGCTACGAGGCACTGGAAGAGATGGTCGGCCACGCTGAGCATGTTCTGCAGGCGCTGGGCCTGCCGTATCGCGTGGTGTCTTTGTGCACTGGCGACATGGGCTTCGGCGCCGCCAAGACCTACGATCTGGAAGTCTGGCTGCCCGCACAGAATACCTACCGCGAGATTTCATCCGTATCCAACTGCGAGGCCTTCCAGGCGCGCCGTTTGCAAGCGCGTTTCCGCAATGAAGGCGGCAAGCCCGAGCTGGTGCATACCCTGAATGGCTCCGGTTTGGCCGTGGGCCGCACCCTGGTCGCCGTGCTGGAAAACTATCAAGAGGCTGATGGCAGTGTGGTGGTGCCCGAGGTGTTGCGGGCTTACATGGGCGGTCTGGAACGATTGGGCGCATAAGGCCGGCATGGGGAGCGTGGCAAGCTTGGGCTGATACCAGGCTGGCGATAACTCTCAACGCCAAATAAAAAACCACCGGATCAGGTGGTTTTTTTATGCGCAGAATAGCGCTTGTTGTTTGGTCGGGCATGGCAGTGCAGTGCTCCAAGCCTTACCCGCTTTTTAATGGCTAGTGCTCGTCTTTCTTCTGGTTCAGCGTCTCCAGCAGCGAGATTTGCAGCAGGTAATGCATGCGCACAAACCAGCGGCGCAGAATAATGAACAGCAAGCCCACAATCACCGCCACGGCCAATGTCAGCTTCAGGCTGGGGATCAGCGGCCAGCTCAGCATCAATAGCAGGATGGTCATGAAAGCAAGCGAGATGGCCGGTATGCCGCGTGAGATGATGCGCCGGACTTTATCAGCCTGCGCGCTGGCCAGCGTCTGCGTGGCATGGTCAGCCAGCAGCAGGCTGAACGCTTGCAGCTTGCGAAAAGCAGCAATCAGAAAAGGCGCTGAAAGCAGCAGGGTGCTGCCCCAGATCAGCGATTTTTTCAAATCGATTTCTCCGGCCCAGGCGGGCAAGTGCAAGAGCGGGCTCGCCAGCAAATGGCGCCCCGCAACAAACAGCGCCGCCACCAGACATACATTCACGAATATCTGCAATATGAGTTTGCGATAGAGGCTGGCGAGCAATGCCCGGTCTTCGGCGTTGCCTTCGCCTTGCAGCCAGCCTTGGTACCAGTCAAAAAAGCGGGCGATCTTGCCAGGAACCCGTTGCGTCAACCGATTGGAAAGCGGGTCAGCCGCGCGGATAAGGTAAGGCGTCAGTAGTGTGGTGACCACCGATGTGGCCACGGCAATCGGATACAGAAAATGGCTGGTGACATTCAGCGTGAGGCCAAGCGTGGCAATAATGAAGGAGAATTCGCCGATCTGCGCCAGCCCCATGCCCACGCGCAATGAAGTGCGGCCATCGTTGCCAGCCAGCAGGGTGCCGGTGCCGCAGGAGATGATTTTGCCGAGGATGACGGCTGCTGAAATCACCATGATGGGCACGGCATACTCGACGATGGCGTTGGGGTCCAGCATCAGGCCGATGGTGACGAAAAAGATGGCGCTGAACATATCGCGCACCGGCTCAATCAGCCGTTCGATGGCGCGTATCTGCTTGGCTTCGGCCATAATGGCGCCGATCATGAACGCGCCCAGGGCGATGCTGTAATCCATTTTAATTACCAGCAGGCAAAAGCCAAACAGCAGGCCCAACACGCTCACCAGCAGGGTTTCATGCCGCTTGAACGAAGCCACATAATCCAGCAGGCGCGGCACTACCAGGATGCCTACCACCAGCGACACCACCATAAACAGCACCAGCTTGCCTATGGTGCCCACTGCCTCGCCCGTGCTGACGGTGCCCGTAGCCGCCATGCCGGAGAGCAGGGCGATGATGCCGATGGCGAGAATATCTTCCACGATCAGAATGCCGAAAATCAGCTGCGCAAAGCGTTCCCGCTTCATGCCCAGCTCTTCCAGAGCCTTGACGATAATAGTGGTCGACGAGATCGCTAGCATGGCACCCAGAAAAATCGAGTCCATGACTTTCCAGCCAAAATACTGGCCGATTTCATAGCCTATGCACACCATCACCACAATCTCGGTAATGGCTGCCACAAAGGCCGTGGCGCCCACCTTTTGCAGCTTGCGCAGGTTGAATTCCAGCCCCAGCGAAAACATCAGAAAGACAATACCCAGCTCGGCCAGGGTTTCCACCGTCTCCTGGTTATGAATCAGAGGCCATGGCGGCGTATGCGGCCCGATGATGAGCCCGGCGAGGATATAACCCAGCACCACCGGCTGCTTGATGCGCTGGAAGACGACCGTCACAAACCCCGCCACCAGCATGATGACAGCGAGATCCTGAATGAAAGAGAGTGCGTGCATGGTTACTCTGACTGGTCGAACATTACGGTACAGGTTGGTAGGGCGCTATCCCCGTTGTCATGCCCGCATTCACCAGATTGAAATCCGGCAACACTGGCTGATGCTTGGGTTCGTAGCGCTCCAGAATCTTGTGATACGTGCGGATGGACTCCACAAACACCACCGGCGCACCGCCGCTGGCATAGCCATATTTTAGCGTGGAGTAATGCTCTGCACGATTAAGCAAGGGCAGCGTTTTTTTCACATCCGCCCAGCTATCCGGGTTTAGCTTCAGGCGCTTGGTCAAAATGCGCGCATCTTCCAGGTGGGCAAAGCCGATGTTGTACGCCGCCAGCGCCAGCCAGGTGCGGTCCGGATCCTGTATGCGCTCCGGCAGCATGTCTTTCAGCATCACAATGTAGCGCGCGCCACCCAAAATGCTTTGCCGCGCATCCAGCCGGTCAGTTACGCCCAGGCGGTCCGCTGTGTCTTCGGTGAGCATCATCATGCCGCGCACATTGGTGGGTGACGTGTTGAACCTATCCCAATGCGACTCCTGATAACTCACCCCCGCCAGCAAACGCCAATCCAGCCCGGTGATTTCCTGCGCCTGCTTGAAAAGCCCCACATACTGCGGCAGTACATTGCGCGTGCGCACCAGAAAGTTTGTCACGTCCATGGGGTTCAGCCGCTCGCTATGTCCGTAATACCGGTCAATCAGGTTGCGCAGCCGCCCATCTTTCTTGATCTTCTCCATAAACACATTTGCCCGCTGGTAAATCCAGCTCTGCCCGCGTTTGGGGAACGCCCAAGCCACCTGCTCCGGTTTGCCGACACTCATGCCATCCGCCAGGTTGGGGTAGTAATTCTTGAGCATATTCGCCAGATGCGAATCCGCCACCGTGAAATCGAGCGAGCCATCCGCCACCTGTTCCATCAGCTCATCCGCACTGGCTCTCTTCAGCTCCTCCCATTGCAGGGCAGGCGCACGCTCCTTCAGCTCACGCAGGCGCTCGGCATAGCTTGTTCCCGCAGGCACCGCAATACGTTTGCCGATAAGGTCTTTGATGGTTCTTGGCGGCTTGCTTTGCGAATCGTTGTAGATGACTTTTTGCTGGGTGGTTTGGTAGGGCACACTGAACTTCACCAGATGCTGGCGCAGCTTGGTAATACTCAAATCCGCCGCCGCAAAATGCGCCTGCCCCTTCACCAGGGTAGGGATCACCTGCGAAATATTCCCCACCACCAAAAACTTCGCGCTGTACTCCGGCCCCAGATCCTTCATAAACATCTGCACCAGATCATACTCAAACCCCGCGTTCTGGTTCTCGCCATCTACATAATAGGTATTCGGCCCGTTGTGCGTTACCACAATCAACGCTTTGGTAAGCGGCCTGTGGGCGGGGCTGTCGCCAGATTGCTCGCAGGCCGAGCAAAGAAGGGCCAGCAGTATGGTCAGGAATTTGCGCATCGGCCCAAGTTTCGCCAAGTTTTTAGGGTTTGTCCAGTTGGAAAGTTGAGCCGGTGAAGAAAGAAGTTAGTCTATTTCAGCTTTTGGAGTAAGGTTCACAAGTTGCTGGTCTTGCCAGTCTGCATAAGATTGGCCAGTGCTCTCAATGCGCCACGAGGTTCGGCCGTTTGCGTTTCGACCATAAATAACGGCAGCTGCAGCGCTAGGGCTATCAAACGCATAATCCTCGGCAAAAGTCAGCTGTCCATCGGCATCATGAATAAGCACTTTGGTAGCAACTAATCGATCGTATAAACCTTTATAGTTTCCGGTGTTGGTTGTGATCCATTCGCCGCGCGTTTTAGAACCGCTCATGACCACAAATAGCCCATCAATCTCCTGTCCATACGCCTTAACCCCCAGCTTGCCGCTCTCAATGGTAAAACGTGGAGAACTTATCGAACCAGGTGTGCTGCTAATATTTTGTTCCACCAATGGGGAAGAGGGGCGAGGGGATTCGCGCAAAAAGTCGAAACCGAGCACGGGGAGCACAATGCGGATCTGGTCCATAAAGAAAGCCATGTCCGCCTTGTCAGACTCCGGCAGGTTGCCATAATCATGGGCGGTTCCATTCATCATGATGCACCGCTTGAGGTCACCGGCCACTTTAATTAATGCACTTTCAGTACAGATTTATTTCGCAGCTCGTAATATTTGATAACAGCCAGTGCGGTGAATGTTTTGCCCAAGCCTACGCTATCCGCCAGGATGCAGCCGTTGTATGTTTCCAGCTTGTTGATGATGCCTGTGGCGGCATCACGCTGATAGTTGAAGAGCTTCTGCCATACAAGCGTTTCTTGATAGCCAGTCCGATCATTCGGCAATACATCTTCACTGATGTCTTCAAGAAACTCATTAAAAATGTTGTAGAGCATCAGGAAGTAGATGCGCTCAGGAGAGTTTTCCTGGTAGACCGATGCGATGTGCTCGCATATCTGCGCAGTCACGTCCTCGAGTTTCTCTTCATCGCTCCAGATTTGATCGAAGAGATTGAGGTACTGTGCCGTAACCGTCGGTTCGTCCATGCGGTGGACAAAATTGGATACGGCATTGCCTCGTTGATATCCCAGATCAACTGCAGTAAAGCCATGCAGAGGAACGTACGCGACCCTGGCTTCGTCAGCTTGAACGCCCGCAAAGTGCTGCATGGGAGACTTGGTTTTGTTTGAGCGAAATGTCGTCTTGCGCCTTAGCCAGTCAGCGCATTCCTTTGCGACAGCTCGTTGGGTGAGCTTATTGCGAAGCTGGATTTCAAACTCACTGCCATAGAGGCTGCGTTCGCGATCAAGCTTTGGTATGTGAAACTCTCGATGCTCACGCCGTAATTTATCTGTGACTTCATCAGGTACGAAAGCGGGTGAGGTGAAGATAAACTCGACCGACTCGATTTGCTCCAGCTCAGCTTTGAGAGCCTCGTAGGCGTACATCGAGAAGCACGAGGCTGCAACTTTCAACCGCGCGCCTGGAGTAAGTGATTTCTTTAAATCGTCGCCCAGTAATCGGTTGATGTTGTCAATTAGTTCCATTTTAGTTATTTGCTTTTTTGTGAGCTATTTTCGGATCAGCTTTTAAAGTGGAGCATCATAATTCCCTATCAAAAGGAATATAACTAACAATCGAAGGCAGCGCTACATTCCAGACTGGATTGCAGATCTTTTAATACATGAAAAAAGGATAAAGCTGAGGCGAGTTAACCCAACTCTTTCTTGGCATTTGCCGCCAAGAGTGCTTGTTTGATAGGAGGATGTTGAGGTGTTCTGGCGGAGAGGGAGGGATTCGAACCCTCGATACGCTTGCACGTATGCCTGATTTCGAGTCAGGTACATTCAACCACTCTGCCACCTCTCCGCGACTCGGTTGCTGGATTGCCCAGCTAATGAGGGCGCTATTCTACCATTATCGGCTTTTGATGCTGTACTTTTTGTGGGGCACTCGCTTGCGGGCCAGGCAGGGTGTGTTGCTGAAACAACCCTCTACCATGGCCCCATCACTATCCTGGTTCACCAGCCTTGCGATCAGGCCAGCTTGAGCAGGGTGTGTGTGTCGTGCAGCTTGGCGGGCATGGTGTTGCGAGTGTGGTATACCTCGCGGCTGCTTTGGTAGGTGTGAAAGCCATCGCGTATGCACATCTCGATGTTGTGTATCCAGCTTAAGCAATCAATATGGTGCTGGGCATTGGCGGCTGGGTTGATGCCGATGTATTTGTCCAGCACGACACCTTGATGATGCAGCAGGAGGTTGAAGGCGATGAGGGTGTTTTGCTTGAAATACAGCACAAAGCGCGTTTGCTCGGGCATGAGACCAGCGACGTACTCAAAGAATTTCTTGGTCAGTAGCTCGGATTGCGACTGTTGGCCTGCGTGGGATTCAAGGTAAAGATTGTAGATGTCGTCCAGATGCGGCGGTATGCCTTGGTGCTCTTCTATGCGAATGTCGCGGGCTGTGCTGAGTTTTTGCTGGATGTCCGTGCGTAGCTTTGCGCTCAGGCTGGCCAGGTAGTCTTGCACAGAGCCATGCGTGATTTTGTTGATGGCGAGCGGCATGCTGGGCAGGGCGTTGTAGCCCAGGTCTTTGAGCGCTGGGCCATATAGCTGGTAATCCGCGTCTTTGACATCCTTGAAGGCGATCAAGGTGGCGTTTTCTTTTTTGGCAATGGTGGCCAGCGTGCGGTTCA
This sequence comes from Methylovorus menthalis, assembly GCF_020523625.1. Lineage (GTDB taxonomy): Bacteria > Pseudomonadota > Gammaproteobacteria > Burkholderiales > Methylophilaceae > Methylovorus > Methylovorus menthalis. Next base: position 1,182,770 of record NZ_JAJAQH010000006.1, on the reverse strand, counting down.
GCACCTGAATCAGTGCGGGGTCGAAAGGGTACTCGCGGCTGATGGCGAGCTTGCAGGAGTCCGTGACCGGCGAGCCTACGCACAGCATCTTGATGGTCATGAGGCTGGGCAGTTGCTCTTTTACCTGCGAGAGGATGTTTTGCATGGTGCCTTTGAGGCTGCTTTCGAGCGCATATTGCGTGACGAAGTAGGGCGCGATGCAGAGCAGCACCTGGTTTTTGCGAATGCCGATGTAGCCGGTTTTGAAGCCGGGGGTGTGGCCGGTATCAAAAGCCAGATGCAGGCGATAGCCCTCAATGTCGTCCTGCAGCAGGGCTTTCCAGTTTTCTTCGAGGAACTTGGCGGCGCTGAAGCCGGTTTCGACCTCAAAGGCGGAAAGGGTGTCGGGCTGGTAATGGCTTAAATCAGGTTGCATGGCGTTAGCTCTTTTTCAGGATGATGACGCCACCGGTGCCGCCAAAAGCAAACGAATTGCTCATGGCGTACCGCACTTGCTCTGGTGTGGCGTGGTTGGCGACATAGTGGAGGTCACATTCGGGGTCGGGCTGCTGCAGGTGCATGGTGGGCGGGAGCAATTGCGCTTGCAGGGCCAGCGTGGTGGCCACCAGCTCAACCGCACCTGCGGCGCCCATGAGGTGACCATGCATGGACTTGGTGGAGCTGACCGCGAGTTGGTAAGCGTGGGGGCCGAATACCTGCTTGATGGCGGCGGTTTCGGTGGCGTCATTCAGCGGCGTGCCGGTGCCATGCGCATTGATGTAGTCAATCTGCTCCGGCGCCAGCCCGGCATTATCCAGCGCGGCCTGCATAGCGCGTGCTTGACCAGCGACGGAGGGCTGCGTGATATGGCTGGCGTCGTTGGCGGTGCCGTAGCCTGCGATTTCGGCATGGATGGTGGTGCCGCGCGCCATGGCGGAGTCGTAGCTTTCCAGCACAAACATGGCACAACCTTCGCCCAGCACCAGCCCGCTGCGGTCAGCCGAGAATGGTTTGCAGGAGGCGGCCGGGTTTTGTTCATCTACCTTTGCCAGCGTGCGCAATGCTTCCCAGGCTTTGATGGTGCCGTAGGTGAGCAGCGCTTCGCTACCGCCGGCCAGCATGTAATCGCAGTGTCCGTAAGCTATCTGGCGGCTCGCTTCACCAATGGCAATGGCAGACGATGAGCACGCGGTGGTGTAGGTGAGGTTGGGGCCACCAAGACCGTAATGCATGGCAATGTGCGAGGCGGCGGCGTTGTTCATCGCCATCAGCACGGTAAACGGTTTGAGGCGGCTTTGGCCTTCTTTAAAAAGCCGGTGGTAGCCTTCTTCGGTGGAGGCCGCACCGCCCATGCCGGTGCCGAGGTAACAGCCGGTTTTGTCGGTGGCTATGCTGTCAGCGTCCAGCCCGGCATTGTCCAGTGCCTGCTGGGTGGCATAGAGCGCAAACTGGCTCACACGATCAAGCACGGTCAGCTCTTTTTTGGAAAAGTGCTGGGTGCCATCAAAGTCGGCGCTGGCGGCGATGTTGATTTCCAGCTGATCGCTGAAGTCGGTCTCCAGACGTTTGATGCCTGATACGCCTTGCATCAGGTTCAGCCCAAATGTCTCTACGGTATTGCCCAGCGGCGAGACGATGCCCATGCCGGTAATGACGACGCGACGGGTGTTTGCCATGATGCTTACTTCTGCACCTGCAGGCTGGGCGCTTGTTCCTGCAGCAGCTGGTCCAGCAAGTTTGCTACATCCTGCACGGTTTTGATTTCTTCTTTGGGCGTGGGCACTTTGATGCCGAATGTATCTTCCGCCTCAAAAATGATGTCAAAGGTGTCGAGCGAATCCAGCCCGAGGTCGGTCAGTACGCTATCCGGTGTAATCGTCGATTTGTCGATTTCGAGTTTTTCGGCGATCAGCGTTCTGACGGTTTCAAAGGTGTTTTCCATGATGGTCCTTATCGGTTCAGTGAGCGAGGGCAAGGCAAAACTCGGCGCTGCGCTTCGCAACGTCGTCCTTGCGTTTGTCCAGGGTTAATACGTGGTAGGTATTGCTGATATACATGGTCTGGATATCGCGCGAGCCCAGGCGCTTTTCCACATAATAGGCGTTTTTGATGCTTGCCATGTCATCCTCGGTGGAGTGCACGATCAGCACTGGTGATACCACTTCCGCCAGCTGTTTTTTGGCCTGGCGGATCAGGCGCACGCTTTCCAGAATCACCGTGGCGGGGGTTTTGAAATAGCCGATTTTTTCGGAGGTCTGGGCATCCTTGTTATTCAGAATCGCCGCTACCAGCGCCCGGGTGCGCTCGCACTTGATGCCGTAGGGCGCGGTTTCTTCCCAATGCACCACATGCTTGAGCGGGGTATACAACACGATGGGTAGCAGGAAGCGTTGTTTGAATGGCGGCATGTTCCAGCCGTCATAAAACAGCGTGACCGATAGCAGAATGACGCCCGCGACGGCCTCTTTATAGCGGGCCGCCACCAGCAGCGCGATGAGGGCGCCCATGGAAAGCCCGGCAATAAACACCTTGCGGTAGCGCTTGCGCATTTCCAGAAACACCACCTCGATCGAGTGGACCCAATCAAGCCAGGTGGTGGCTTTCAGGGTTTTTATCGAGGCGCAGTGCCCGGCCAGCACCGGGCATACGGCGGTGAGGCCTTTGCGGGCGAGCACTTTGCCGTAGTGCTTCATCTCAGCGGGAGTGCCAGTAAGGCCATGCACCAGCAGCACGGCGTCCTGCCCTTTGCCTTCGATAAAGCCGTTTTCACCGATCAATTGCTCAAGACTCATGCTGCATTGACTCCGGCGAAGGTGCTGGCGGTGGTTGGCATGGCGCAATGCATGTGGCGGCCGCGCTGCACTTATTCGGCTCCGCAACGATGCAGCAACTGCTCGAACAGCTGAATGCCGAGGTCGATTTCTTCCTCGGTAATCAGGAGAGATGGCGCCAGGGTAATGACGTTTTTCTCGTAGCCGCCAATATCCAGCACCAAGCCATAGCGCTTGCCCTCTACCATCAGATCGCCCTTCAGGCCTTCGTTGAACATGCGGTCGGCAAGGGCGCGACTGGCGGTAAAGCCATCTTTCTCACACAGCTCGATACGCAGCGCCAGGCCCATGCCGCTGACATCGCCCACCACTTTCCAGCGCGCCTTGAGCTCATGCAGGCGCTTGAGGAAATACGCGCCGCGTTGCCGTACATGCGGCTCAAAGTCAGCCTCCTGCGTCATCTTCAATACTTCCAGCGCCACCGAGGTGCCGAGCGGGTTGGAAGCAAACGTGGAGTGGGTGGAGCCAGGCGGGAATTTCTCGGGGGAGATCAATTCCTCACGTGCCCAGATGCCGGAGAGTGGATTCAGGCCATTGGTAATGGCTTTGCCGAATACAAAGATGTCGGGAACGATGTCGAAGTTTTCCCACGACCACAGTTTGCCGGTGCGATAGACGCCCATCTGAATTTCATCCGCCACCAGCAGCACATTGCGTTTCTTCAGCGATTCCTGCAGCTTTTTCATGTAGCCCTCAGGCGGGATGATATAACCGCCAGTACCTTGCATGGGCTCGATGTAAAAGGCGCCGAATTCGCACTGCTGGGCTTTTTCATCCCACACCGACTGGTATTCGGTATCAAACAGTTTTTCAAATTCCTTGTGGCAATAGGTGTCGCAGCTTTCCACTTTCAGGTCATACGGGCAGCGGAAGCAGTAAGGGTAGGGCACGAAGTGCGCGCGGTCGGCAAAGTTGCCAAAGCGGCGGCGATAGCGATAGCTGGAGGTAATGGCCGAGGCGCCCAGGGTGCGGCCGTGATAGCCGCCCATGAAAGCAAACTGGTGGGTTTTGCCAGTATGGTTGCGCACAACCTTGAGCGAATCTTCAATCGCCTGCGCACCACCCACATTGAAATGCACCCGGCCTTTAACGCCGTATTTGTCTTCCATGTATTTGCATACGATTTCGGCAAGCTCGACTTTCTCGCGGTGCAGATACTGGCTGGCGAGTTGAGGCAGCGTATCAATCTGCTTTTTCAGGGTGTCGGCAATGCGTTTGTTCTTGTAGCCAAAGTTGACGGCGGAGTACCACATCTGCCAATCGAGATAGGGCGTGCCCCGCTCATCAAACAAAAAGCTGCCGTCACAGCCCTCGAAGACTTTAGGCGGATCGGCATAGTTGACCGTGTCGCCGTGCGAGCAGTATTTGCTGTTTTTATCCAGGATTTCGATGATCTTGGTTTCCATGATTGCCGTATTTATCCTTTAACGTGAATGGCGGTTGGGAATGCGTTGTGCTCCAGCGGCCAGGTACGAAGGGCCTCCAGAACGTCCTTGAAAGTGGAGAAAGGGTGATAGGGGATATCCTGCTGCTGACAGTAATCAATCAGCTTGCCCTTGGCGAAAACCACATCGGCTTGCCGCGCAATGCAGGCATCCGATTTGCCATCGCCGATCAGGATCACCGGGCCGCCCGAGATGGCGGACTGCTCACGGGCAATGGCACATTTGCAATTGCCGTTGCCGCCCTGGCAATCAGCCCGACGATTAGGAAAGCGGATGGCGATGCCGTTGGGCACAAACTCGAGATGATTGGAAAATACCTGCACCGCAGGAAACGCCGACTGGCGGAACGCCATGTGGATGGCATGATCGATACCATCACTGGCGACAATGACCTCGCCAAAGCGCGAGGCATATTCATAAAAAGGCACAAAGCCCTGGTCCAGCTCGATCTGCCTGAAAAAAGCATCCAGCGCATCGCGGTCACCGCGCACCATGGCGATCTGCCGTGACATGCACTCCACGGCATCTATTTCGCCGCGTAACCAGGATTGCTCGATCTCCTCCCAGCTGGCTGGGGCGAATTTTTCCAGCAAGGCATCGATCGTGTCCTTCTTCGAGATCGTGCCGTCAAAATCAACAATAAACAGCATTATTCAGGCGTCCGTTTGATATTCGTTATGCGAAGGCCATGCACTTGCATATCTGCAGAACCATCGCCAGCCTGCTGATTTGAATGCGCTTTTTTGCGTATTAAATGGCGATCAGGCTTTGCTATGGAAGCTAGTTTGATGCGGTATGCTTACTTGAGCCTTACGGCGGTTATTCAGCATGAGCAGGAGGAATAAGCTGGAAGAAGTGGCGATTAAAGTGAAAAAAGCATAAGCGCCTATTGGGCGATTATGCTTTTGATATATCTGCGGATGACGCATGGAGTGCGCCATCTGCATGTTATGAATGTCTTAGAAAATCCAACGATAGCTACCATACAGCCATGCATTAGGGGTGCTACCTTCAGTGCTTCCATTTAATGTAATGGAAGCACGCCCTGGACCGGCTGCCCCTTCGGCGCCTACGTAGGCTCGCAACCAGTTTTGCTGATAGGCAATGCCGGGTAACTCGAAACTTTGTAACCCAATGATCTGGCCCGAGGCTGTGGAGCCCTCAGTCTCCATACGATGCACAGCTTCGATACGCGCAAGCAGGGTAAAGCGATCATTCATTCGATGTGTAGCATCCAATCCCAGGCGCAGTTGCGTTGAGTCGTCTTTGCGTTTATCCCAGCGGATGGGAAATCCACCTCCATGTTCTGTGTAGCCTTCCATATCGCTACGCGAGTAGGTCAGGCTGGTATAGGGTGTGAAGGATGTGTTTTGGAGGATAAATGCATTTTGCCAGTCGAGGCGCAGGCGAAGTGCCGCCTGCCTGACATCGGACGAGCCAGCTGAAGAAGCTACTTGTCCACCATTGAGGTAGTTGCGGCGTATATCCGCATTTCCTTCGTTGTAATAAGCACTTAAGGTGGAGTAGAGGGGGGAGTTAGGCAACCTGAAGGTTAATTCCGGAATCACATAGATACCCCGCAACGAAGTTTTGCCATCCCATGCCGTATTGTTGGCAGTGTAGGTAGTACCCAGGGCTATTTTGAACGTCGCGTTATTCGTCAGCCCCCTTGCATAGCTTGCTTCACCCACCCCCATATTGCCGTCTGCTTCTTTATGATCTTGCCGTCCAATATCGCCAGCAATGCCAAAGCTTTGGGCGTCCTTGTTTAGCAGGTTCTGAATCGGGCTACCATGTGCGCCGTGCATGACGAGGTCTGACTGATAGTTCGCCAGCGTGGGCAGCAATATGGCGGTATCGCCTATCGTTTTTGAATAATCCGTTGTGTCGATGATCCCATCCGTGGCACGGGCAATATAGCCATCGCCGTTACTAAGCTTGCCCACTACGACGGTACCATCTTCATTTGTGGCGGTGGTGGAGGCGACGGATATGCCGCCAAGATTGACATTGCTACCCTTGTCGATGAGCCACTGCTCGATGGTTTGCATGCCAACGGCGCTCGTCCAGCGAAATCCTCTTGAAGCATTTGTATTGCTATTGATGCTATCGCCAACGACTACGTTGCCATCGCCAGAAATGCCGGTGGACATCGAGATGTCATCGCCTGACAGCAGTCCCAAGCTGACCATGCCGGTGGATTGGGTCCAGCGAAATGCCCGGCTTACATCCATGGCATTCCCATCAAAGGCCCTGCCTACAATTACGCTACCATCTGCCGATACGCCATTGGCAGCAGAGTAACTGCCATTATTTAAACGACCGAGGTCGGTGATGGTATTGGTGCCTGACCAAAAAACAGCGGTGATATACCCCGTTTGATTGTTGTAATTCCAACCCACAATCCGGCTGCCATCGGCGGATATGGCGTTGGCGGCGGCCTGATCTCCTGCATTCAAGAATGCTAACCCTACCATTCCGGTGGATGATGACCAGCGAAAAGCCTGCTGTCCGCCTGATGCATCAGTAGCTCCACCTACCACGATACTGCCATCGCGAGATATTCCATTAGCGAACGAACTTCCACCGCTGACAAGACTGCCAAGGTAGGTGATGCCACCAGACGAGCTCCTGATGAACGCTTTGGCCGTCCCGGCAGTATCAGTACCGGTTAAAACATCGCCGTTGCCAGAAACCGATGAAGGAAGCTTTGAATTAATGAGGTCGCTTATATCGATATCGGCACTGCAGCTTGAGGGAAAGCTGGCAAGTCTGATCCCGATCAGTAATAAAAAAAGAGGGTGTTTTTTTAAGTGTCCGCAGAATGTCATATGTTTTTCATCGTGAGGGTTTCCTTTCTAATGTAGCTTTAACTTAATATGGCTGATATCTCCCTAAGGTGCAGGCCTCAGGGTTTGAGGCTCACAATGGACTATCATGGGATTGCACGTTTTTAAGAGAGATAAATCGTGGTTTTGAGGCCTGTAGACTAGAAAAAAGTTGGATGAAATAGTGATATGAATAAAGATAATTGGAAGCTGCTTGTTGTAATACTGACAATGTTTACGGGCATGGCACATGCGGCTGATTGGGAGTCCATCGCCAAGACGGGGGCGAGTGAGCTGTGGGTGGATACGGATTCGTATGCCGATGACGATGTGTATTCGTCGATATGGACCAAGACACTGTACAAGCCTGCGCTACAGCTGCCGGGTGCTGCGGCGGGTACCAAGTACGTGGAAAAGCGGGCGCGGTTTGAGTTTGATTGTGTAAAACATGCCTTCCGCTTGCGCGAGTTCATGTATTACGGTGCCAAGGGCGAGCTATTGAACAAGGGCAAGGGTGAGGATGCGTTTTTACCGGTGGCGCCGCAGTCTGCTGGTTACAAGGTGGGCACGCTGACGTGTCAGGTGAGGCGCATGGTGCGGCCTTGATCAGCCGGGCTTGAAGCAGCCCTTTTCGAAGCCAGCGGGTTTACATCAAGAGGCGGAGATCGTGCGCCATTGTGGCTGGCGATGCGCCGTAGTTGAAGTACAGTCTTATCTTTCCTTGTTTGTCATACACATAGGTGCCAGCGCTATGGTCTATGCTGTAGTTGCCGCGGGCATCCGGCGGCTGCTTGCTGGCGCTGATCTTGAAGTTGTGGGCGGTCTCGGCAGTCTCGGCTTCAGTCCCATACAGCCCTAAAAAGCGCGGGTCAAAATACGGCACATATTTGGCCAGTACATCCGGGGTGTCGCGTGCCGGGTCCAGCGTCACAAACAGCACTTGCACATCGTCTGCATCTTTGCCCAGCTGTTTCATGGCCTGCGCCAGATCCGACATGGTGGTGGGGCACACATCCGGGCAGTGGGTATACCCAAAAAACAGCACAACGATTTTGCCTTTGAAGTCCTTGAGGCTGGTCGGTTTGCCGTGGTGGTCAGTCAAACTGAGGCCGGATGCAAAGTCGGCACCCGTGATATCCGTCGCCTCAAAGGCTTCTTTTGGCTGCGGTTTGCATGCACTCAGGCATGCCAGCATCAGGCACAGCATCAAGACTCTGACCAGCATTGGCGACTTCCTCAAAACAGGTAATTTACCATTCTAGCACCCAGTAATGGTCGAGCATGAGCGCGGCAAACAGCAACGTCAGATACGTAATTGAGTAACGGAACGTGCGCTTGGCAAGTGCATCTGAGTAATCCGCATACAGCGCCACCACATACACCATGAACACCAGATTGAGTACCAGAGCAGAGATGAGGTAGATCAGGTGGCTCATGCCCATGCTATAGGGGATGAAGGTGATAGTGACCAGGATGATGGTGTAGAGCACGATGTGCAGCAGGGTGAACTGCACGCCATGCGTCACCGGCAGCATGGGAATTCCGACCTTGGCGTATTCCTCGCGGCGATATAGCGCCAGCGCCCAGAAGTGGGGTGGCGTCCAGGCGAAGATGATGAGGAACATGATCAGCGCTTCGGGTGAAATGACATTGTTGATGGCGGCCCAGCCCAGAATGGGCGGCATGGCGCCAGATGCACCGCCGATGACGATGTTGAGCGGCGTGGCGGGCTTCAGAAACACGGTATAAATCACGGCGTAACCGAGCAATGTGGCAAAGGTCAGCCACATGGTCAGCGGGTTGACCATGCTGTAGAGCAGGCCCAGCCCAGCAAGTCCGAGCAGCGTGGCGAGCAGCAGCGTTTGCCGCGTGCTGACCTGCCCGGTGGGCAATGGTCGATGCCGGGTACGGGCCATGCGGGCATCTATCTTCTGCTCGATGATGCAGTTGAAGGCCGCCGCCGCCCCCGATGTCATGGCGATGCCCAGTGTGGCGGCGATGAGCAAGTCCAGCGGCGGCAAATGCGGCGTTGCCATGAACATGCCGATCATGGCGGTGAACACAATCAGCGCACTCACCCGCGGCTTGCACATCATGAAGAAACTTCGCAGGCTGACGCGGATTTCCTGGATATTCAACGCAATAGCATGGGCCATATCATGTCTCCTCAGGCTGTTTAAGTGGGGTGATGGTGGAATTGAGCACGACCAGCGTGCTGAGCAGCAAGGCTGCGAATACGTTATGGCCGACCGCCAGTACCAAGGGCAGCCGCAGCAGCACATTAGCAATGCCCAGGCTGATCTGGCAGGCCAGCAAAAGCAGCAGTATCAATGCGATTTTCGTTAGTGTGCCTTTATTTATCAGGCTCAGCGCCAGCGTGCCGCAGACCAGCAGCGTGCCAATGGCTCCCAGCCGGTGCGTCCACTGTATGGTCATTAGCGCATCCGCGGACAATGGGCGTCCATCTGGCCCCTGGCCGAGCTCGCGCAGCACATGGTAGGCATCTGCATAGTTGAGCGGCGGTATCCAGCTGACCTGGCATGTGGGGAAATCCGTACACGCCAGCGCGGCATAGTTGGCGCTGGTCCATCCGCCAAGGACAATCTGCACGAGTGCGACCAGCAGGGCCGCCCTGATCCAAAGGCGATAGGAGCCCGTGACCTGGGAGCTGGCGATATGTCCCCAATGCCGATGCGCCATCCACACCAATAGCGCCAAGGTCAGCATGCCTCCGAGCAAATGGGCGGAGACTACCGCAGGCTTGAGCAACAAGGTGACTGTCCACATGCCCAGCATGGCTTGCAGCGCAACCAGTCCGGTCGTCAGTGTGGGGAGCCAGGGCGAGATGGGCAAAAAGCGTCGACCGCGCCAGCCCAGAATGCAGAGACCCAATATCACCAGCCCCAATGTGCCTGCCAGGTAGCGATGCAGCATTTCTTTCCAGGCTTTGTGCTGCTCCAGCGGCTTGTCTGGATAGGCGCTGGCGGCTGCAGCGACATCGGCGGGGTGTTGCGGCACGCTTAATTGCCCATAGCAGCCGGGCCAGTCCGGGCAACCAAGCCCGGCATCTGACAGCCTAACGTAGGCGCCGAGACCGACCACGGTGAGCGCCAGCAGTGGGGCCAGCAATATCAAGCGTTTGAACCAGAGCGCGGCAGCCATGCCTTAGCCCGCCCAGGCATAGTTGAGCAGGCGGGCGACATCAGCCCGAATATCCCGTGGCGCCAGGCTGGAGGGGAAATACATCATCAGGTTCGCCAGCGGGTCGACCAGGTAAATGGTATTGGCCTCATTGGTTAGCCCGGCTCGATCTGCCGATGGGCTTCCAGGCACCTGAAAGTGCTGCGCGTAGGACTGAATATCGCGGGAAGGCGCATGCAGAATGATCAGGTCGGGGTAGCGTTCCTGCATCGCCTGCAAATTGCCGTCGCTGGAAATCAGGATGCGCTGCACCCGGCCCATGTTTTTATCCATGGAAACATGAATTTGCCGCATCAGATGCAAGCGCTCTTCGCATGCTTCGCGGCATTGTTCGGCAATGTAGACCATGCTCCATTTATCGCGCCACAGATTGGCTGGCACGGGAGCCTCGCGCATATCCTTTATGCCAGCGAGGGGCGGCAACGGTTTTAGTGGCGAGACCAGAGTGCCATGGCTGCGACCATTCGGATGCCAGTCCAGCCCATACATGGCGGCCACCACGAGCAGGGGCAGGGTGAAAAATACCAGCATCCAGAGCAGCATCTTGCGGCCTTGCGACCAGCCTGAATCAGTAAGGGTGGGGGCATGGGCTACCGAAGAGTCGAGCGAGGTCTTGGCCATGGTCATGAGGCGGGTTTTTCATGTTGAGGGGTTTGTGAGTTTGCAGGTACTACACTGAGGTAGAGATAAATGGCCAAGGCTGCGAATGCAAAGCCAAACCATTGATAGGCATAACTTAAATGCATGCCGATGCGCTCTGCCGGTTGCGGCCAGTCGCGGTCAAATCCGCCAGCCTGGCTATCGGCATCTAGCCGGACGATGACCGGGCTGATCGCAAACGGCACCAGGTCGGCATAGCGTTGCATGTCCATGTTTTGCCACAAGGGATTCCATTGGCTAGGGTCGCTTTTCCCCAGCGTGTAATACCGGCTGGGGGGCAGCCATACTTGCCCGGTCATCCGTTGCGGGCCAGTGGGCGTGTTTACCTGTGGCAAGTCACGGTGGTCGGGCATCGCCGGGACCCAGCCGCGGTTCACCAGCACGTATTGCTGAGTATTGTGTATGCGCAATGGCGTGATGACATGGTAGCCCGCTTGGTCATGGCTCACCTGATTATCCAGAAACACCTGATAGCGCGGCTCGTATTCGCCCTCTACCGTGACCCGGCGATACCGCCATGCCTCGGCATTCTTCAGTTCCAGGGGCAGGGGCGTAGGCTCGGCATGTAGGTATTGCGAGTACAAAGCCTGCAATGTCTGTTTTTGCTGCGCTTTATCGTATTGCCACAGCCCGAGTTTGATACACACCGCCATGCAGATAAGGGTAATCAATGCGCCGGGAATGCGCGGAGAAAAACGATAGCGCTGCCTTGTTTTTATTGGAAATTGCAAAATAAGCTGACCCCATCCATACTGATTAAAACCTGACCTGGACATCGCCATGTTGATTAAGCTCGCTATCGTTGTCATGCTGGTACTTATCGTTGGCAGCCTGTTTTATGCCCTGTTTTCAATGGTGAGAAACAAGGGGCAAGGGCAGGCCACCATCAAGGCACTCACCCTGCGTATTGCCCTTTCCCTGGGTTTGTTTCTCTTGCTGATGCTGGGGTTTTATACCGGCGTCATCGGCCATTAAGCCCAGCCGGTAGTAAAACCAGGCCGTATTAAAGCCAGTAAACAAACACGAACAGCCCCAGCCACACCACATCTACAAAGTGCCAGTACCAGGCAACGCCTTCAAAGCCAAAGTGATGCTCAGGCGTGAAGTGCCCCTTGATACTGCGCAGCCAGATCACGATCAGCATGAGTGTCCCCAGCGTGACGTGAAAGCCGTGAAACCCGGTCAGCATGAAAAAGGTGCTGCCATAGACACCGGCGCCAAGGGTCAGCCCCAGCTCGGTGTAGGCATGGTGATACTCGAAGGCCTGCAGGCTGATAAAGGCCAGCCCCAGCACGATGGTGAAGAACAAGCCCCAGACCAGCTGGCGCCGGTTGTTTTTTAGCAGGCCCCAATGCGCCCAGGTGACGGTGACGCCGGAGCTGAGCAGGATCAGGGTGTTGATGGCGGGAATACCCCATGCCCCCATGGGGGTGAATTGCGCTGGCTGGTAATCGCGACCCAGCACGTGACCACCAGGCCCGGCTGAAGGCCAGGTGGCGACAAAATCCTTGTACAGGGTAAAGGCCGGATCAAAGCTTGCGAGCTCAGGCACCGAGATAATGCGCGCAAAAAACAGCGCCCCAAAAAACGCGGCAAAGAAGGCAATCTCGGAGCAGATGAAGGCAATCATGCCCCAGCGGAACGACTTGTCCTCCCATGTGCGGTACATGCCGCTCTGGCTTTCGGCGATGATTTTGGCAAACCAGCGGAAGATCATGCTGAGCATGAGCACCAGGCCAAGCAGCATCAGCCACTTGCCAGCAGCATAGCTGTTGGTGCTGAAAATAAAGCCCATGGTGAGCAGCAATAGCCCGCCGGACAAGACCACCGGATAGAGGCTGGGGGTGGGGACAAAGTATTTGTCATGCGTTTGAGTGGACATCCATATGCTCCTGTTAGCCAGATGATGCTGTGTTATTGGTTTGGTGGATCCTTCTGTTTTTTGCCTGATTCTCTTTTTGTGCTTCTGACCTTGGCTGCTATTTGATCGCGCTGTAAAACGCGTACGACAGGGTGAGGGCTTTTACATCGTCCGGAATATCGGGGCTGACATAAAAGCGCAAGGGCATCTCACGGGATTCGCCCGCCTTCAGATCCTGCCGCTGAAAACAAAAACACTCGATTTTTTTGAAATACTCCGATGCCTTGCCCGGACTTACGCTGGGCACGGCCTGCCCGGCGACGGTTTCATTGGCCATGTTGCGGGCAATGAAGGTCACGGTTTCTATCTTGCCGGGATGCACGCGTATGCTGGATTGCACAGGGTGAAAGCTCCATGCCAGACCGGGCATGACATTGCTGGTGAACGTCACCTCCACCCAGCGCGTGCTATCCACCCGCGATTGCGCACTTACCGCCACATTTTCTGTCTTGCCATTGAGGCCGGTGACGCGGCAAAGCACGTCGTAAAGCGGTACCAGCCCATAGGCAAATGCGAGTGCCATGGCCACAATCACCAGCAGCTTGTAACCCAGCTGGCGATTAAGCTGACTAAGGCTCGCGATGGCGCTTATCTTTTCCATAACATCCACATGCCCAGGCCATACCAGAACAGGGCAAACGCGGCCAGCAGCAGGGCGATCATCCGGCTGCGGCGGCGTTTGTCCTGGGCGTTTTTCATATCATCTGCCATAGGGATGAGCGACATGGCTTACCGGATGACTGGTTGTTCATTGAAAGTGTGATAGGGCGGTGGCGAGGGCAATGTCCACTCCAGCCCGTTGGAGCCTTCCCACACCTTGTCGGTGGCTTTTTTGCCGCCGCGCGCGCAACTCACGATGTTGTATACAAACAGCAGCTGCGTGAGCCCCAGGGTAAACGCTGCAATGGAGGAGATCATGTTGAACTCCGAGAACTGCAGGGCGTAGTCCGGAATGCGGCGTGGCATGCCTGCCAGCCCCAGGAAAAACTGCGGAATGAAGGTGAGGTTGAATGAAATGGCCGTCAGCCAGAAATGCAGCTTGCCAAGTTTTTCGTTGTACATGTGGCCGGTCATCTTCGGCAGCCAGTAGTACACGCCAGCCATGATGCCCATGATGCCGCCTGCAAACAGCGTGTAGTGGAAATGCGCCACCACGAAATAGGTGTGGTGGTATTGCGCATCGGCCGCCACATCGGCCAGTACCAGGCCGGTGAGACCGCCGATGCCAAACAGGATGATCCAGCCGATGGCAAACAGCATGGGGGTTTCAAAGGTCATGGAGCCACGCCAGATAGTGGCGATCCAGCAGTAAAACAACACGGCCAGTGGCAGGGAAATCGCCATGGTGCTGTACATGAAGTAAAGCAGCGCAGGCACTGGCATGCCAGCAGTGAAGAAGTGGTGCGCCCATACCACGACCGAGAGAACGCCGATGGCACAGAGCGAATACACCTGCGCTTTGTAGCCATAGATCGGCTTGCGGGCAAAGGTGGAAAGGATCTGTGGAATAAAGCCCCACACAGGTAGCAGCAGGATATACACCTCAGGATGGCCAAAGAACCAGAACAGGTGCTGGAACAGGATAGGGTCGCCACCGCCAGCGGCATCAAAGAAGTGAGTGCCGAAGTGGCGGTCAGTCAGCAGCATGGTCACCGCCCCAGCCAGCACGGGAATAGTGGCGATGAGGAGGAAGGCGGTGATCAGCCAGCCCCAGGCAAAGAGCGGCAGTTTCATCAGCGTCATGCCGGGTGCGCGCATATTGAAGATGGTGACGATGATGTTGATCGATCCCATGACCGATGAAATACCCAGCAAGTGCACGGCGAAAATCGCAAAATCCACGCCTATGCCGCCTTGCACCGAGAGCGGGGCATAAAAGGTCCAGCCCGTGGCAATGGCGCCATCGCCTATGCCAAACAAGGCCAGGGTAAAGGGCAGCGTAAGCAGAATGGCGGCCGGGGGCAGCAACCAGAAACCCCAGTTATTGAGCCGCGGCAAAGCCATGTCCGGTGCACCTATCTGCAAGGGCAGCATCCAGTTGGCGAAGCCAGTGGCGGCAGGCATGAGCGCCGCAAAAATCATCACCAGGGCATGTACGCCGATCAGCTGGTTGTAAAACTCGGGGTGCATCAACTGCAGGCCAGGCTGAAACAGCTCGGCGCGCACCGCCATGATCATCGCCCCGCCCACCATGAACATGATGAGCGAGAAGGTCAGGTACATGGTGCCGATGTCTTTGTGGTTGGTGGTGGTCAGCCAGCGCAGCATTCCGCTTGGATGATCGTGATGTTCTTCATGGTCGACTGTGGTGCTGTAACTCATTTTCGAACTCCTTTAATCCTTGATGCAGATGGGATATGGCTTAACGCATGGCCTTTACTTGGGCTGGCTGCAACATATCGCCCACACTATTGCCCAGCGCATTGCGCTCATAGGTGATCACGGAAGCAATTTCGGTATCGTTCAAAATGCCTTTCCAGGCAGGCATCACGCCCTTGCCATTCATCACCCTGTCAAGATGCCCGTCTTTGACCATCTTGTTGTCCTTGTCCAGAACCGGGCCGGTGGCAATCTTGCTGCCGGTGAGAGCGGGGAAGGCCGGTGGCAGGCCCTGGCCGCCTACCTGATGGCAAACAGCGCAGTTTTTCTCGTAGATACCCTTGCCATTGGCAACCAGGTCTTCCTTGGTCCATTCCTTGTCAGCGCCAGCGGCGGCGGCTTGCAGCTCGGCTTTTTTGCTGGTGGCCCAGGCGGTGAAGTCCTGCTCATTCTTCGCAATCACGACCGCAGGCATGAAACCATGGCCCTTGCCGCACAGCTCCTTGCACTGGCCACGGAAGGTACCGGGTTCTTCGATCTTGACCCAGGTCTCACGCAGAAAGCCGGGGATAGCATCGCGCGCCGCGCCAAAGGCGGGAATCCACCAGTTGTGAATGACATCGCTGGAGGTGAGCAAGACACGCACTTTCTTGTCGGTGGGCAACACCAGCGGGTTGTCCACTTCCAGCAGATACTCTGGGTTTTTGGCGGCCTGATTGTTGATCTGCTCTTGCGGTGTGGTCATGTTGCTGACAAAGCTGATGCCTTTGGCCGGGCCGTCCAGATATTCATATTGCCAGCGCCACTGCGACCCCGTCACCTTGATCACCATGTCGGCGTCGGTGCGGGTATCTTCCATGGCGACCACGCTATGAAATGCGGGGATACCCATCAGAATGAAGTCGATGTAAAGCAGGATGGCAAACGGCACCAGCGTCCAGAAAAGTTGCGCGCGGGTACTGGGGCCGGTAAAGCCGGCGGGCTGGTAATCGCGGCTTTTGCGGTGCATGACGATGGAGTAGATCATGATCGCCAGTACGACAACGAAGATCACCATGACGATGATCATGAACTTGTTGTGTACCTGCAAAGTGTCCAGCGCCATCGGTGTGACAGGTTTTGGAAAATTCCATGCGTAGTCCGCATGTGCTGTCAGGGGCAAAAGAGCGCCCAGTAAACATTGCCAGATTCTTGTTATGCGTAACCTTGCCATGCCTGCTCCCATTGTATTAGCGGCCATCCTGAATGGCTTGCTGTAGTTGGTGGGCGAGCTGCAGGCGCTGTTCATTGCTCATGAAGCGGCGCCCGAGCTCGACTTCCTTTCCATGCGATCTGACAAACAGCGCCTGCTCGCCATGAGGCCGGTTGCGCAACTGGACCTGGGCCCAGTAACGCTGCATGACGATCTGGCGGTGCGTGTGGATGTCGTGTGTTTCAATCGCTAGGTGGGTTTCGTTGATCACGATCGATTCATAGTCTTGCGCATGGAGATGGATGAAATAGAACGCATAGGCGACAGCGATCAGTTCCAGCCCAGCAAAGGGCAATACCAGCCATGCACCAGCCATGGTGAATACGATTGCGATAACGAGGGAGAGGAGAGCGATGGACGCAACAACGCTGAACTTGCCCTTGAGGGACAAGGCGCAGTTGGGACGTGCAATAAAGCTTACTTCTACAAAGTTCGATGCCATCTTGCTTCTCCTCAAATTGCCCCGTTTCTGATGAACGGTTTTTGATGCGAAGACTACTTGGACGATCTTGAAACTTGTAAAACGTATCACCTTGATTGACTTGCCTGATTCGTACTCAAGTGAACTTTTTGAATACGAATCAGGGCGAGTCTACATAAAAAATTCTTGCTTGCGTAGCCCTGTGAAGAAAAAGCCGCCGGACAGAAATCAAAAAACGCTGGGCTTAATTCACCAGCAGATTCTGTATGCTGCCCCAGACAACCAGCGTGCAAATCATGAGAAAGCCCCATGCAATCACGCCTGCCATGAAGACGGCACCGAAAAACAACGCCGACTGTCCGCTATCGCGGATATTGAAAATGGTGGGAATGCCGAAATAAATAAATCCGGCAGACGCCATCATCGCGAGGGTGGCAATGGCCAGGTTGACGTAAATATCCGGCACCAGCAAAAAGATGGGCGCCATCCACAACGGGGTTGGAGCCACAGCGGCCAGAATGAAGCTTTCACGGTAAGTCGGGTGGATGTCGGCCACTTCTGCCAGTTGCCGGACGATGCTGGCCATGATGGGGACGACCACGAGTTGCACAATGAAAAAGGCAATCGACACCAGTAACAGCTTGTTGCCGGGCATGAGCTCAAGAAAGGCAAAGCTATGAGCGGAGCCTGCGATGTAGAGCATGGCGGCGGGAATCAGCGAAAACGGAATGACGTGTAACAGATAGAGGCGGTGTATGGATGGTTGGCCTTGAAGCAAGGATTGCCAGCCAGCCACGGGGGTGAAAAACAACTTGAATAACGTCAGCGGATGCATCTTGTATCCTCCTGCGCAGTTGATGGGAATACCCGTGCGTTGCACTATACGCCTAACTGATTGGAGAAAGAAAGCATTCCGATCAATAGCTTGCGAGGGCTATTCTAAGTCATTGAAAATACTGATCTGTATAAATTTTAATGAGGTATGCGCAGGTGGTAAGACAGGCATCGCTGGAAAATGCCTGACGGGCCTTGCATGTATATGCATGCAAGGCCCGTCAATATGTAGCGAACGTCGGGGAAAAGAAGGGCTATTGAAAGCGTAAAGCTTCGATCGGGTTTAGCTGTGCTGCTTTGCGTGCAGGATAGAAACCAAAAAATACCCCCACACTGGCAGCGACGATAAAGGCCGTCAGAATGGACTGGCTGGAGACAACAATCGGGGCCTGGGTGAGGTGGCTGACAAGGAGTGCGCCACCCACGCCAATGCCGATGCCGATCAGGCAGCCTACAATGGAAATGACGATGGCTTCCAACAAAAACTGCATCAGGATATCGCGCTCGCGGGCGCCAATCGCCATGCGGATGCCTATCTCGCGGGTACGCTCGGTGACGGATACCAGCATGATATTCATGATGCCTATGCCGCCGACCAGCAGTGACACCGAGGCGATGGCGCCAAGCAGCAAGGACATGGTTTTGGTGGTTTCGGCTGCCGAGTTGGCCAGGGCTGTGAGGTTGCGGACGGAAAAGTCGTTATCCATGCCTTCGCGGATGCGATGGCGTTGACGCAGCAGACTATTGAGGCTGTCTTCCACCATGGGCATCACTTTATCCGAGTCTGCCTGCACGATAATCTGGCGCACGCTGCCAGAAAATTGCGCGCCAAAGACGCGCCTTTGCGAGGTCGTGAGCGGGATGATGATGGTGTCATCCTGATCGCGGCCATCCAGGCTTTGCCCTTTGTTATCCAGCACGCCCAGTATGATAAATGGGCTATCCTTGATGCGGATAGTCTTGCCCACCGGGTCGTCATCGCCAAACAGATTCTGCACCACGGTTTTGCCGATAAGCGCTACGCGGGTTGCCGAGCGGATATCGGAATCTGAAAATACATAGCCGTCGCTCAGGTTCCATGAGCGCACATCCAGATAGCTGGGTGTGGTACCGATGATGCTGGTGTTCCAGTTGTTCCCTGCATAAATCACCTGGGCGCTGCCCATGTTGATCGGGGCCACATTGCTCACGCCCTCCAGATCTTCCATGGCGGTAGCATCCTTGACGTTAAGCGAAGGGGCATTGCCCGTGGCGGAGCGGGCGCCACCCATGTTGGGTGGGCCAGCCAGCACGATAAAGAGATTGCTGCCCATGGACTGGATGGATTTCTTGACCGCTTGCTCGGCCCCCTGACCAATCGCCATCATCAGCACCACCGCACCCACGCCGATCACCATGCCCAGCATGGTAAGAAAAGTGCGCAGGCGATTGGCGCCCATGGCATGCCAGGCTTCTCCCAGCATGGCGCTAAACATGCTTCTCTCCATGCTCGGTGACTGAGCCGGTAAGGATATCTTCCACGATACGACCATCGAGGAAGCGCACCTGACGGCTGGCGTGTTCGGCAATATCCGGCTCATGGGTGACCAGCACGATGGTGATGCCTTCGCGGTTGAGTTCGCCAAACAGGGCCATGATTTCTTCACTGGTTTTGCTGTCGAGATTGCCCGTCGGCTCGTCGGCCAGGATCAAGCTGGGACGATTGATGAGGGCGCGTGCGATGGCCACGCGTTGCTGCTGGCCGCCGGAGATCTGGTTGGGGTGCGAGTTCACGTGCTTGGCCAGGCCGACTTTTTCAAGCAATACCCGGGCGCGGGCATGCCGCTCGGCTTTGTCTATGCCGGCATACACCAGTGGCAAGGCAACATTGTCCAGCAGGCTGGAGCGCGCCAGCAGGTTGAAGCCCTGAAAAACAAAACCAATGGTCTGGTTGCGGACTTTTGCCAGGCGATCACCCTGCAGACGTGCTACGGGCTGGTCATTCAGCATGTACTCGCCGCTGCTGGGTTGATCCAGGCAGCCCAGGATATTCATGAAAGTCGATTTTCCTGAGCCTGAGGGCCCCATGATGGCCACAAAGTCGCCTGCATCTATTTCCAGGTTGACGTCCTTCAGCACCGGGAATTTTCCTGCCGCGGTCTGGTAATCCTTGTAGAGGCTTTTAACCTCGATCACGTGGCCTGACATGGCTAGAACATCCGCATCTTGGGGCCAGGTGTGTTTTGCTGTGGATTATTCTGACCTTGCAGATCACCCACAATAACCTTGTCTCCCGGCTTCAGATGACGGCTCTTGATTTCGGTCTGCTTGCCATCGGTGATGCCAAGCAGGACATTCACCGCTTCTGGTTTGTCGCCGTTCAACACATAGACCTTGCCTTTGGCCATGTCGCCACGCGGCTTTTTACCATCTGGTCCGCCACGATGTTTGCGTTCCCCTGGACCTTTGCCACCTTCAGCTTTTGCGCCGTCCGGAGGCATGTTGCTGGGATCGTCATCATCCAGTTTGGGCTTGTAGCGCAACGCGGCATTAGGTACCAGCAGGACATTGTCGTGCTTGGCGACCCCGATGTTGACGTATGCCGTCATGCCTGGGAGCAGGGTTTGATCAGGATTATCCACGGAGATGACGACGTTGTAGGTGACCACATTGGAGGTTGTCGTCGGGTTCAGGCGCAACTGCTTGACCACGCCTTCAAAATTGCGATTGGGGAAAGCATCTACTGCGAATTTTGCTGCCTGGCCTTCCTTGATGTTGCCTATGTCTGCCTCGGCAAAACTGGTGTTGATCTGCATCTTGGAAAGGTCCTGCGCAATCGTGATCAGGGTAGGTGTTTGCAGGCTGGCCGCCACGGTCTGGCCGACGTCGACTGCGCGATCCACCACCACCCCGGAAACCGGAGACCGAATGATCGAATAACCCAGATTGGTTTGGTCACGTCGAAGTTGTGCCTGGATGGTGTACAGATTGGCCTGGGCGGACTTCAGCGCCTGCACGGCCTGATCGAGCTCCTGACGGGATACGTATTCCTGCTGAAACAGCGAACGTATGCGGGCCTCATTGGCCTTGGCAAGGTCAAGCGATGCCTGAGCATTGCGGACATTGCCTTCTGATTGCGCAATTTGGGCGGAGAACAGCGCATCGTCAAGCTCAAGCAATACCTGGCCTTTTTCCACTTTGTCATTAAAGTCCACATACATCTTGCTGATGCGGCCTGACACCTGCGTACCGACGTTTACCAGTGTCACGGGGTTCAGGGTGCCGTTGGCTGAGACGGATTGCTCCACATCGCCCTGCGTCACTTCCTTGAAGCGATAAAGCTCATCAGGTTTGGGTTGATGGCTTTTATCGTAGAAGTAGTAACCGCCGCCTGCTACCGCAAGCAGTACCAGGCCAAGTCCGATTTTTTTGAAGGAGGTGCTCATGAGCGTGCTTTCAGCATAAATGCATGCATAAGGTTAATTATGGGTTGTTCTGGTCTGGCAAGGTCTGGATCATGGCGTTGTCCAGCACCCCAACGGCCTGTGCCAGGGTCGCCCGGGCCACATTCCCATTCAGGTAGGCCTGTATTAATTGCTGTCTGGCTGAGGCAAGGGCGCTTTGTGCATTCAGGGTATCGATGATATTGCCCACGCCTGCCTTGTAGCGGCCAAGGGCGACGCGTGAGGACTCCTCGGCACTTTGGACCAGTACTTGGGCGGCAATCACCGATTCATTTGCAGTGCGCAGGTTCTGGTAGGCATTCCATACATCCAGCGAGATTTGCAGGCGGATACGGTCACGCTGGGCTGCCCGCACTTCGCGCGTGGCCTCGGCCGAGCGTATGCGATACGTCGGTGCATAGCCGCTGAACAATGGAATGGAAACCGTTAGTCCTAACGTCGAAGTATTGGCGGAAGTGAAGCTGCTGCCATCTTGCTGGCTATTGCTCATGGCAATCGACACTGTAGGCTTGGCAGCAGCTTTCGAGGCATCAATGCTGGCTTGCGCCGCTTTTACCTGCGCCTCGCTCGCCATCAGGTCGGGACGGCGGTTGCGGGCCTGTTCGATCAGGCCGTCAATATCATCGCTCACTGGCTGCAGGGTAGAGTAGTTGGTGTTGTTGACCAGCTGAATGGGTTGGTTGGCCTGTATTCCCATGACATTGGCGAGCGTGCCATAGGCGGTTTTGAGGTTGCCCTCGGCAGTAATGCGAGAGAGCGTGGCTTGGGCGTACGCGGTTTGCGCCTGCAGTTTATCGGCAGGGGTGGCAACGCCAGCTTTGTAGCGAGCATCCGCAGCCTTGAAGCTCTCCTCACTGGCACGCTCGGCTTCGCGGCTGGCATCCAGCGCAGCAATATTGGCTTGCACTTGATAATAGGCCTGCACCGCAGACAGCAGCAGTGTCTGCACGGTGACATCCTGGGTGGCGCTGGCCGCTTGCAGCAGCTGACGCGCGCTTTCCAGCGTGGCATCGCGATTGCCAAAGTCATACAGCAGGTAAGACGCCACAATGCTGTTGCTCAGGTTGCTGTAGGCGTTATTGCGCGTGGCCAGTTCCGGGCTGGTCACGTTGAGATTGGTGCCTGCGGTATCCGTGACGCTGGGCAGGTAAGCCGAGCGGGCAATGCCCACTTGCGCCGCCTGCACGCGCGCATTGGCCCAGGCTTCACGGGTTTGCGGGTTATTGCAGAGTGCTGCATCAGCAACTTCGCCCAGCGTGAGTGCATTTTTTAAGTTGGGGGCAGCACATGCGGTATTGCCCACATAGCCGCTGGGAATCGCGGCGGGAACTGTCACATCAAGCGGATTGCCATCTTTGTACCATACGGAACTCTCGGCCTGTGCGGGCAGGGCGGTTGTGAGGGCGATCAGGCTTATGCAGAGAGGCAGTGCAGCGTATGGCGAGACGGTAAAACCGGATCGTACAAGGGGCGACATGTGGTCTGTTACTTTCAGCGCTTTATGGTGGTTGGACACAATTATCGCTGATATGGACGTAAAGGCACGCAAGCCGTTCAAAAATTGCTGCTGAATT
Source organism: Methylovorus menthalis (assembly GCF_020523625.1). Lineage (GTDB taxonomy): Bacteria > Pseudomonadota > Gammaproteobacteria > Burkholderiales > Methylophilaceae > Methylovorus > Methylovorus menthalis. The sequence continues at coordinate 1,160,062 of NZ_JAJAQH010000006.1, read as the reverse complement.
TACAAAATTTAACAGGCCATTGAATAACAGCGCTGAGGCTGCCATGCAATGGCCTGTTTTAGCTCGTTTTTTTAGTGAGATTAACGGGTTATTCGACGCCCTGGCTTGCCAGGTAATCCTCGTAATTGCCAGTGTAATCGCTGATGCCATCGGCCTTGATTTCGATGATGCGGGTAGCCAGCGAACTCACGAACTCACGGTCATGGCTCACGAAAAACAGCGTGCCCTTGTACTTGTCCAGCGCAGTATTCAGCGCTTCGATGGATTCCATGTCCATGTGGTTGGTCGGTTCATCCATCAGCAAGACATTGGTGCGGGCCAGCATTAGTTTGCCGTAAAGCATGCGGCCCTTTTCACCGCCGGAAAGTACCTTGACGGACTTCTTGGTATCTTCGCCCGAGAACAACAGGCGGCCCAGCATGCTGCGCACCGAGTTGTCATCGTCACCTTCCTGGGTGAACTGGGACATCCAGTCGAACAGGTTGAGGTCTTTTTCAAACTCGTATTCGTGATCTTGTGCAAAGTAGCCAAGCTTGGCTTTCTCAGCCCATTTCACTTCGCCATGGGTAGGCGTAAGGTCCCCTGCCAGGCAGCGCAGTAAAGTGGTTTTACCAATACCGTTTTCACCGATGATGGCCACTTTTTCGCCTGCTTCAAAAATCAGGTCGATGTCATTGAACAGTGGACGGTCAAAACTGTGGCTGAGTTTTTTCAACTCAACGGCATTACGGTGCAGCTTTTCTCTCTCATCGTATTCAAAACGGATGAAAGGATACTGACGGCTGGATGGTTTGAATTCCTCAATTTTGATCTTGTCGATCTGCTTGGCGCGGCTGGTGGCCTGCTTGGCCTTGGAGGCGTTGGCCGAGAAGCGGCGAACGAATTCCTGCAGGTCGGCGATCTGCTGTTTGGCCTTGGCATTGTCTTTGGCTTGTTGGGCACGTGCCTGGGCTGAGGCTTCCATGTAGTCGTCGTAGTTGCCGGGGTAAACCGTCAGCTTGGCATAATCCATGTCGGCCGTATGGGTACATACTTGATTCAGGAAGTGTCGATCATGCGAAATGATGATCATTGTGCAGTCACGATTGTTCAGCACATCTTCCAACCAGCGGATGGTGTTGATATCCAGGTTGTTGGTCGGTTCATCCAGCAGCAGGATGTCAGGATTGGCAAACAGGGCCTGCACCAGCAGCACACGCAGTTTCCAGCCTGGGGCCACTGCGCTCATCGGGCCGCTGTGTTGTTCGATCGGGATGCCCACGCCTAGCAGCAGCTCGCCTGCGCGCGCTTCGGCGGTGTAGCCGTCATACTCGGCATAGACACCTTCGAGCTCGGCCGCACGCATGTAGTCCTCTTCGGTGGCTTCCGGGTTCATGTAGATTTCGTTCTTTTCTACATTTGCCTTCCACATCTGCTCGTGACCCATCATCACCACATCGATGACGCGCTGGTCTTCGTAGGCAAACTGGTCCTGACGCAGAAACGCCATGCGCTCATTGCTGTCCAGCGAGATATTGCCTGCGGTGGGTTCCAGTACGCCGGCCAGAATCTTCATGAAGGTTGATTTTCCGCAGCCATTGGCCCCGATCAGGCCGTAGCGGTTACCGTCGCCAAATTTGACAGAGACATTTTCAAACAGTGGCTTGGCGCCAAACTGCATGGTGATATTGTTTGCTATAAGCATTACGTATAAGTCCAGAAAGTTGAATCTTTCAATTCATTGTCTAATTAATAAACAATGGATTGGGTAATTTTGTTAATGTGTTTAATTATTTTTCTTCTTGTGGCATGTCCGGTTGCGTGGCAACTTAAAATGTGTCGCGGATAACCACTTCGCTCATGGGCAGCTGACCGCCACGTGGCCATGGTTCTTGGATCCCTTTGCCGATGGCGACAAACATGGCTGGCACATGGTCCGCGGGCAGGTTCAGCAGTTTAGCCACAGCATCAAAATCAAAACCATCCATAGGACAGCTGTCGTAGCCCATTTCCCTGGCGGCCAGCATCAGTGTCATGGCAGCCATGCCACATGAACGCATGCCTTCATCGCGCTGCACTTGCTCATTGCCAGCGTAGTATTGACCGATGGCAGGTACCAGATAATTCCTCACGGCTTCTGGCGCATTCGCCCAGTAACGTTCGGGCTGCTTGTTCCAGGATTGCAAGTCCGCCACCAGAACGACCAGCAACGAAGCATCGGTCACCTGTGCCTGATCCCAGCTGGCTGCGCGCACCTGCTTGCGCAGCTCTGGGGATTGCACCAGTACAAAACGCCAGTTCTGAATATTGAACGCGGTCGGGGAGAGCAGTGCCAGCGACATCAGTTGTTCGATCTCGGCTTCGCTCATCGTGTGTTGCGAGTCAAATGCCTTGATCGAGCGACGGGTTTCAATGGCTTGGCTTACGTTCATGTTACAAAATCCTTAATAGTGGATGGCAATAATTTCCAGCTCAAGATTACCTGCTGGGCGGTGCCATGTGACACTGTCCCCAACCTTTTGCCCGATCAATGCGTTAGCAAGAGGTGATACCCAGCTCACGCGATTGCTGGCGATATCGGCCTCATCCTCACCCACGATCATAAATGCATGGGTTTCACCGACTTCATCTTCCACTTTTACAGTGGCACCAAACAACACGGTATCCGTGGGCTGTTTTGCCGGATCAACCAGGATGGCAGATTCGAGTCGGGCATGCAGATAACGCAGGTCGCGATCTATCATCGCCAGCGGTTGCTGTGCGATGGGATCCTCTTTGCGCGGGACAAGCGGCAGGCGCTCTTTGTCGAGTTGATCTGCCTGTTGCTTCAGTTGCTTGAGGCCGTTTGGCGTAACGTAATTGGGATGAGGGCTAAGCGGACGTTCCGGCAAATCCGTGCCAGCGTGCTCCAGGTCATCCTCTTTTACAAATCCACGGCTCATGGCGCATGACCCATAAAACCTTGAATTATAACTCAACTAGAGGTGCTTTGGCTCTGAAGCTGGGTGGGGAGTCTGAGGCGGCTTATCTGATAATTCGACAAGTGATTCCGCAAGGAGATGAAGCGTGAGGGAGGGGTAATTTGAAAGGGGGTGATAACGGCCGCTACGATGTCATTTTGAGCGGCCGTTATCAGCACGGCAGTGGCCCTAGAAATCCGCTGAGACCGACAGCAGGAGGGTGCGAGGTGCGCCGACAGTCAGCCCTTCGCGTGCCGCAGATAGCCAGTAGTTTTTGTCGAACACGTTTTCAATGGAGCCTCTGACCGTTATGGGCGTTTTCCCGGCCATGAATGCGTAGCGGGCGCCCAGGTCATAACGAGTCCAGGTCGGGATGCGTTGCGTATTGCTGGCATCCACATATTGCGGGCTGGTCTGTACCATGCGGGCTGTTAGCGTCAGCCCTTGCAAGAACAAGGGGTCCCATTCCCCAGCAAGGTTGAGTTGGAGCTTGGGCACGGCGGGGGCTGTGTTGCCATCATTGGTACCCGCCTCTGTTTTGGTCAGTTTGCCTTGCGTCCATGCCAGGCCACCCAGTACACGAACGTGATCGGTGGCTTCCCCCTGGGTAATCAACTCAATACCACGGTTGCGTTGCTCGCCATCCATGCCATAGCGGCTTGTGGCTGGATTGATAAAGCCTGCAGGGCGCTCGATTTGAAATACGCTCAGGGTCGAGGCAAAGCGCCCGAAGTCATACTTCAGACCAGCTTCGCGTTGCTTGGATACCTGTGGCGCGAACATTTGTCCAGCATTGCTGGCACCACTTGGTGCGGTGTCACCTTGGCTTAGCGCCTCAATGTAGTTGCCATAAAAAGACAGCTGCTCGCCGGGCTTGATGACGAGGGCGACGGCAGGAGTGACATCGGATTTGTCGTAATGGTCTGTCCTGGCCCCTGTCGTACCGTTGAAGTTCGATGTTTCAACTTGTTGGCGTCTTGCCCCCAGAGTGAGTTGCACCTTGCGATCCATCATCGAAATGGTATCTGCTAGGGCCAGGCTGTTCAGTCTAGCCTCACTTACCTTGGGCAGGTGGCCGCTCAGTGTCAGGCTCGGCTCAGCAAAATTGACAGGAGAGTAAATGCTGGAAGCGCTGACACTGCCGTTCAGTCTTAGCAATCTGTTTTCCTGGGAAAATGTACTGTTACTCAGCACGACCTCGTGCTCAAGCGGGCCGGTACTGAACTTGCCCCTGATGCCGGTTTCGACCGATAGCGCGCTGATGGACTCGTTCAGGCGGGAAGGCCTTATGAGCATTCTGCCTTGAGGGTTCTGCAGCAGCATGCTGGCTTGCAAGCTATTGAAATCGTATTCTTTGCCGCCAAGGGCGCCGTAGACGACCCAGTCCTTGTTCAAATCAAACTCAGCCCGCAGAGCGCCTGAAGTCTCATTGCTTGCCCAGTATGTCCACTTGGGGATGAAGTTCTTGTCTGCGTCCGGGGCTGAGCCAATCTTCACACCGCTTGCCGGGGGGAATAGTAGTCCACCTCGACCTCGTGTAACGCGGTGCTGATAATTAAAGTCGCCTTCCAGGCGCAGGCGCTCCCCCTGAAAGTCCATGCCAATCGCAATGGCATCCAGATTGTCTCTGACATTATTCACAGACGTTTCGCCGGAGCTGGTGATGGCATTCAGTCGTATACCCAGCTGTTGTTCTGCGCCGAAGCGGCGGGCCACGTCCATGTGGGCTCCCAATACGCTATCGCCCATGTAAGAGAGTGTCAGGCGGTTAAGTGGGGTAGCGCCTGCGCGCTTGGGGACCAGATTGATCGATCCGCCAACCGAGCCTGCCGGCGCCATGCCATTCAGCAACGCATTGGGGCCTCTCAAGACTTCAACGCGTTCTATCCCGATAAGGGAGCTGGTGTTGCGTGGAGACACCCCATAGAGGCCATTGAACATCACATCGTAATTAAACAGGGTCAAGCCGCGGATATTGAATTCATCGCGTCCCGAACTGCGCGAGTAAGTATTGCGAATGGAGGGGTCATTGATGAGTATGTCGCCGATGCTCCTTGCCTGCTGGTCTTCAATCAGTTTGGCTGTGTATTGGGTTGCACTGAAGGGGGTATCCTGCATGTCTTTATTGCCTAGCAAGCCAACCCGCCCACCGCGCGCAACCTGGCCACCTGCATAGTCTTTGGATAGTGTGCTGGATGAGGTGGTGTCCGAGGCGGCTGTTACCTTTACCTCGGGAAGCGTGGTTTCATCAGGCTTGCTTTGGCTAACAGCTGCCTTGCGTAGCGCATAGCCTCCTCCTGTTTTGGGCGTTGCCTCCAGCCCGCTGCCTTGCAGTAATACGGCGAGGCCAGCCGCCGCGGTATAACGACCTTTCAGTCCTTTTGTGATCTGCTTTTCCAGCGTTGCTGCATCGTAGGATAGATTGATATCTGCAGCCGTGGCAAACTGAATCAGGGCGGCATCAAGTGGTCCAGGGGCGATGTTGAATTCACTCGCATGTTGCGGCAACTGCTCGCCAGGCTCTTCGGCTGCCCATGCGATCTGTGGCAGCGTGGTCATGCCTATAGCGATACTGAAGAGGGCGCCCTGAACAGCAAGGCTGAGTGTGGTGCGTGAGGGCTTTGATCGCAGAGAGTATGCGTTCTTTGGTCGATGGCAATGATCAAGTGTCATATCGGTCTTTCTATGAGGTAGGTTAAATGCTTCTACCAAGTAGGCCGATTGAGATGGAAAATCCCCTCAACTTTTTTGAAATTATTTATGAGGATTTTACGAGACCCTATAACAGGGCGTCGCTATTTGTGTGTGCAGGCCCGACGGATACCCATAGCCGTGTTCTAAAACTGAGACGTATAGGCTGGGTGTCGGCCAGAAACTGCAATGTTTTGTCCGTGTCCTTGATATGGAATAGCCCTGACACTCGTAAATCAGCAATCTCTGGCGCGCAACTGATATGCCCCATGCGATAACGGGCGAGCTCTGCCAATAGATCCGCCAGCCGAATATTATTGCCTGAGATGACGCCATGAGCCCAGCTGCCAGCATCCATGCCATGCAAGTTGGCGGGCTCCGTGCCGTTTTCCCGTAACCAGCGACTTTCATTAACTTTTACCACATAGGATGCCTGGCTTTGCGCTGGGTATAGTGCTACAGCATGTTCCTGCACGCTAATGAGCGCGCCTTGTGACGCCAGCCTGACCGTGAAGCGTGTTCCCAACGCCTGCATTTTGCCAAACGACGTATATACCAAAAAAGGCCGCTTTTCTGCATGCTGCATATCTGCGCCGGTTTTTACCATGATTTCGCCACGTAGCAACAGGATAATGCGGTTTTCTCCCGACAGGTCTGTGCGAATGGCCGTGTCGGTATTCAGTATCAGCTCGGTGCCATCGGCAAGCTGCAATGTGCGTTGCTCGCCTATGCCGGTGCTGGTATCAGCGGTAAGGCGTTGCCACGGCAATTGCGCTCGCACCAGCCAGCCCGTGCCGATGGCAAGGTTGGCCAGTGATAATAGTTGTATTGTTTTGCGCCGTTTTAGCAAGCTTTGATGACGAAGCTGATCGGCATGCTCCATGGTGGAAATCACCAGAGCAGAAGAAGCACTTGTGCCGGAAAAAGAATGGCGCAATGAATGGATGCGTTCCCAGGCAATGGCATGCATGGGGTTGGCCTGCAGCCAATGTTCAAATCTGCGCTTTATGTCAGCGTTGGCTTCGTTGTAGTCGAGTTTGATCGACCACGTGATGGCGGCGTCAACGATATCGTCTGGCAGAGCGGCAGGTGATGGTACGTCCAGGTTGTGATCCTGCGATTGAATATCGGCAGCACATGCGGAGTGCTTTGGTGTGCTCATGGCTCAAAACGCAAGGTATAGCAATGCCGTAATGCTTTCGCTATGTAGCGCTCTACGGTTGCCAGTGATACCCCGATGCGTTCAGCAATCTGCGGGCAGGTTAAGCCATCAAGCTGCGCCATCAGAAAAGCACTGCGTACCGCGGGCTTCAGGGCGTCCAGCATGCGGTCAATCTCAATGAGTATTTCCAGGAATATCAGGCGGCTTTCAGGGGGCGGCACTTCCGGAGCTGGCCAGCTGGCCAGCGTTTCCTGCCATGCCAGTTCCAGTTCCCGTCGACGCCAGTGCTCGACCACAAAACCGTGGGCAATCGTCGATAGAAAAGCGCGAGGCTGATGAGCCTGAACGGGTTGCTTGCGTAATAGCAGGCGCATGAATACATCCTGCGCCATGTCATTGGCATCAAATGCATTGCCCAATTTACGGCGTATCCAGCCTTGCAGCCAGCCATAATGGTCAAGGTATAAGGCATGGACTTCTTGATGCAGGGTAAGGTCCGGCTTCGACACGAGGAGTTCCTGGATGGGGTCATGTTGCAATTGAGAATCATTATTATATTGTCGCAGTTAATTTATACGCAATAGCAATATGGACATCACTCGATGGGAGATTTGTCTGTCAGGGCTTTAGTTGGGGAATTTAATTTGGAGGAGGTTAAGACGCAGACGAGTTGGGGAGCTTGGAAGAGCTGGGGCGAATACATTCGGTCATGCCGCTTGGCCAGGCATTGGGCATGCTGCTTAGATACTGGAGTGTGATTGGATGCTAATCACACTCCAGCCTAGATAGTACGAAATCAGAAGGTGACCTGATTTCACTCCCACTCAATCGTTGCTGGTGGTTTGCCGGAGATGTCATAGACGACGCGGTTGATGCCACGGACTTCGTTGATGATACGGTTGGAGACGCGGCCGAGCAGGCTGTAGGGGAGTTCGGCCCAGTGCGCGGTCATGAAGTCGCTGGTGATGACGGCGCGCAGGGAGACGACGTAGTCGTAGGTGCGGCCGTCGCCCATGACGCCGACGGATTTCACTGGCAGGAAGACGGTGAAGGCCTGGCTGGTGAGGTCGTACCAGCTTTTGCCGCTGACGTCGTCTATGGTGCTACGCAATTCTTCGATGAAAATCGCATCTGCCTGACGCAGCAGATCGGCGAATTCCTGCTTCACTTCACCCAGGATCCGCACGCCGAGGCCGGGGCCTGGGAAGGGGTGACGATACACCATGTCAGGCGGCAGACCGAGGGCCACGCCCAGCTGGCGAACTTCATCCTTGAACAGGTCGCGCAGGGGTTCCAGCAGCTTCAGGCCCAATTGCTCTGGCAGGCCACCTACGTTGTGGTGGCTCTTGATGGTAACGGCTTTTTTGGACTTTGCGCCGCCGGATTCAATGACATCGGGGTAAATGGTGCCTTGCGCGAGGAAAGTGGCGCCTTTGTGGCCACCTGTGCCCGCCTTGAGCTTGGCAGCTTCGGCCTTGAAGACTTCTACGAATTCACGGCCGATGATCTTTCGCTTGGCTTCGGGGTCACTCACGCCAGTGAGTTGCCCCATGAATTGCGCAGTAGCATCCACATGGATCACGCGGGCATGCAGCTGGCCTGCAAACATTTCCATGACCATCTTGCCTTCGTTGAGGCGTAATAGGCCATGGTCAACAAACACACAGGTCAACTGGTCGCCGATAGCGCGGTGGATCAATGCTGCTGCAACGCTGGAGTCCACGCCGCCGGACAGGCCCAGAATGACTTCTTCATCGCCCACTTGCTGACGAATACGCTCGACGGCTTCGCTGATGTAATCACCCATGATCCAGTCAGCGCGGGTCTGGCAGATATCCAGTACAAAGCGGTTTAGCATGGCCTGGCCCTGGCGGGTATGCGTGACCTCGGGGTGGAACTGCACCGCGTAGAATTTGCGCTCTTCATCGGCCATGGCGGCAATCGGCGTGGTGTCGTTGCTGGCAATGACCTTGAAGCCAGGTGGCAATTCGGTCACCTTGTCGCCGTGGCTCATCCATACCTCCAGCAGGCCGTGGCCTTCGCTGTTGGTGCGGTCCTGAATCGCATTGAACAGGGCTGAGTGGCCACGTGCGCGTACTTCGGCAAAGCCGAATTCGCGCTTGGTGCCAGCTTCTACCTTGCCCCCGAGCTGCTGGGCCATGGTTTGCATGCCATAGCAGATGCCGAGCACAGGCACGCCCAGCTCAAATACTGCCTGCGGTGCGCGGTCGGTTTCTTCTTCGTACACGCTGGCATGGCTGCCGGAGAGAATGATGCCGTTGGCGCCAAAGTCGCGCACGAAATCATCAGAAACATCGCATGGATGAATTTCGCAATAAACATGCGCTTCACGCACGCGACGTGCAATCAGCTGGGTGACCTGGGAGCCAAAGTCGAGGATAAGGATTTTCTGGTGAGCCATGGTATTGAGTGCCATTAAAATGATGAAGGGCAAACGGCTTTAATCAGTATCAAAGCGGTTTGCCCATGCATCAATGCAGGTTGATGTTATTCGATATGATAGTTCGGCGCTTCTTTGGTGATCTGCACATCGTGTACATGCGATTCGCGCATGCCGGCCGATGTGATCTGCACAAATTCGGCTTTTTCACGCATTTCGTTGATGCTCTTGCAGCCAACATAGCCCATGGAGGCACGCAGGCCGCCCATCAACTGGTGAATGACGGCAATCACACTGCCTTTGTATGGCACGCGGCCCTCAATGCCTTCCGGTACCAGCTTGTCGGCATTGCCTTCGTTGTCCTGGAAGTAGCGGTCGCTGGAGCCTTTTTGCATCGCGCCCACCGAACCCATGCCACGGTAGGACTTGTAAGAGCGGCCTTGGAACAGTTCGATTTCGCCAGGGGCTTCTTCTGTACCGGCAAACATGCCGCCCAGCATCACCGAGTAAGCACCAGCGGCGATCGCCTTGGAGATATCGCCAGAGTAGCGAATGCCACCGTCGGCAATAAACGGAACGCCGGTGCCACGCAGAGCTTCTTCAACGTTGGATACCGCGCTGATTTGCGGAACACCCACGCCAGCCACAATACGTGTGGTGCAGATGGAGCCTGGGCCGATACCGACCTTGACGCCGTCAGCGCCAGCATCCACCAATGCCAGCGCAGCGGAAGCGGTCGCAATATTGCCGCCGATGACCTGCACTTGCGGGAAGTTCTGTTTAACCCATTTGACGCGATCCAGCACGCCCTGGGAGTGACCATGTGCCGTGTCGACCACGATGGCATCAACACCAGCTTCTACCAGCGCGGCTACGCGCTCTTCGGTGCCTTCGCCCACGCCGACCGCAGCGCCTACGCGCAAGCGGCCATGGGCATCTTTACAGGCCAGAGGGTGATCAGTCGATTTCTGAATATCCTTGACGGTGATCAGGCCCTTGAGATCAAAAGCGTCATTCACGACCAGCACGCGCTCTAGGCGGTGCTTGTGCAAAAGCGCCATGACGGCTTCACGAGCAGCACCTTCCGGCACCGTCACCAGACGCTCGCGCGGCGTCATGATGTTGACGATCGGCTGGTCAAGGTTGGTTTCAAAGCGCAAGTCACGGTTGGTGACGATGCCGACCACCTTGGTGCCATCGACGACAGGCAAGCCGGATATCTTGTGTTGGCGGGTAAGCGCCAGTACATCACGTACGGTCATGTGCGGTTGAATGGTGACAGGGTCGTTGACCACGCCGGATTCAAAACGCTTGACGCGAGCCACATGCGAAGCTTGCGTCTGGATATTCATGTTCTTGTGGATGATGCCCATGCCGCCTTCCTGGGCGAGCGCAATCGCCAGTGGGGCTTCCGTCACGGTATCCATGGCAGCGGACACAAGAGGAATGTTGAGACGGATGGAGCGGGTGAGCTGGGTGGCGAGGCTTACTTCGCGTGGCAGCACATTGGAGTGTGCCGGTACCAGTAATACGTCATCGAAGGTAAGCGCTTGTTGCAACAGACGCATATAATTTCTTTCCGACAAAAGCTAATTATACCGATTTGCCGTATTTCGGTAAACGACCATCATGTGTTGTTGTAAGCAACCTACCCCATTTTTCACAAAGCACCTTTGCCAGCCCCTGCTTTATTGACCCTGTAACGAGATAAACCGCAGGCCTCCAAGCAGCATTGGTCAGGTGTGCATTGACTAGAGACGCCACTGGTTTTACGCTAGCTTGAATCTTAGCCAAGGAATTTCCATGATGCATTCGCGCTTGCTCGCTATCGCTCTATTGCTGTTGCCACTGGCGGCGATAGCCGATGTTTATAAATGGAAAGACACCAATGGCACCACGCGTTACTCGGATATTCCCCCCAATAACCTTCCATATGAAACTGTAGGTGGGGGCAAGATAGCCGCACCTGCGCCAAGCCCCGCCAAGGCCCCCGTCGAAGAAGGCGCCTCCAACAAGGATCCCAAACTGGCGAAAGAAATTGATGCCCAGCGTCGGCGGGATGATGCGGAAAGATCCAAAAAACAGGATCAGCAAAAGCAAGCTGCTGACAAACAGAAACAGGAGAATTGCGCGACAGCACGCGGCAATCTTGCCAACTATCAGCAAGGCGGCCGTATCTACAAGATGAATGCCGATGGCGAGCGCGAGTATCTGGATGACAATGCGATTGATAAAGGGCTGGAGGATGCCCAGAAGCAGGTCGATAAATACTGCAAGTAGAGAACACGGGTTTTAATCTATGACTAAGCGGTGTGTGATATGACCCCCGCTTTTTTAACGCTTTTTCATGTCCCGGCCCTCGGCAGCACGCTTTCTGCGGATCGCTTTTGGGTCTGCCAGCAGTGGGCGGTAAATCTCGACTCGGTCCCAGGCGCGTAAGGGCGTTTGCAAGCTGGCAGCCTTGCCGAAAATGCCAATCTTGTTTGTGCTGAGGTCAATCTGGGGAAATTCAGTCAAGATGCCGGAGCGGACAATCGCCTGCTCTGCGGTTGCGCCATTTTCCACCATGAGCGGAATAATGCGCTGCCTGTCGGGTTCGGCGTAGGCAACTTCAACCAGTATTTGCGGGGAGTCCATGCGGGGTGTGAGTCTAGCGGTAAACCTCGTCTGCCCGTACTACGAAAGCATCGACGAAGGTATTGGCAATGTGGCTGAATACCGGCGAAATCAGTTTCTCCAGCAAGCCATTTGAAAATTCATAGCTCAGGCGAAACTCGATCTTGCATGCTTCCTCTGCCAAGGGAATAAAACGCCATACACCTTCCAGATGGCGAAAAGGCCCGTCCTTCAGGCGTATTTCCATGATGGTAGGGTAGGTCTTGATATTCTGGGTAGTGAAGTGCTGCTTGATGCCGTGGTAATCAATGCGCAAGGTGGCGGTGGTCGATACCTCGTCGCGCTGGATGACTTCAGTGCCGCCGCACCAAGGTAAAAATGCGGGGTAGTTTTCAACGGCATCTACCAGCGCATACATGCGCTCGCAGGAGTGCGGGACCAATACTGTTTTTTCAACCTGAGCCATCGGAGCTTTGCAACTGGAGTAAAATGGCAATTTTAAGCCATATTCCCGGTGAGACACCATAAACTTTGACCAGGCTTGCATGGTCATGCATGGATGTATCACCGGAACGGATAGACATGAGCATTGCACAGAACAAAAAAGCATTTCACGATTATTTTATCGAGGAAAAATACGAAGCGGGCATCGTGCTGGAGGGCTGGGAGGTCAAGGCCATACGGGATAACCGTATCCAGCTGAAAGAAGCCTACGTCATCATCCAGCGCGGGGAGATTTACCTGATCGGCTGCCATGTGACGCCATTGGGCTCTGCTTCAACGCACGTTCGGCCGGATGCCATTCGCACCCGCAAGTTGCTTCTGCATTCTGAAGAAATTGCCAAGCTGATCGGCAAGGTGGAACGCGCCGGCTATACGCTGGTGCCGCTTGATTTGCATTTCACACGCGGGCGCATCAAGCTGCAAATCGGGCTGGCCAAGGGCAAGAAACAGTACGACAAGCGTCAGACCGAGAAAGAGCGCGACTGGAAGATGGAGCAGAGTTCACTCATGAAACGTCACGTGAAATCGCAGGCCTGATTGGCCTATGGCCTGCTTCAGGCAGGTGGGCGCAGCATGAAGCTGAGTTGCATGTGAACAAACTCTGATGGGCGCTGTGTAGCAAGACCGATCTCCAGCCGTACACGCCCATCCACCACATCCTGCAGGGTCATGGTAATGCCCTGACCCACGCGAACAAAAAAAGCCTGCTCGGGCTTATCCCCCAAAAAAACACTGTTGCGCCACAGCATCATCAGAAATATTTCGACACTGGATTGCAGTTTTTGCCAGGTGGCTGCCGTATTTTCTTCAAACGTCAGCCAGCCAACACTGCGCCGAACGCAGGTTTCAATCCAGGTGCACAAGCGCCTGGTGGGCACATAGCGCCATTCATTATCATTGCCCGCGAGGGTGCGGGCACCCCATACCAGCGTGCCTTTGTGCGTGAAAAGCCGGATAGGGTTGATAGACTTCCCACGCGTGACATCCACATTCATGGTTTCGTAGTCTGCCACCGGCAGTTCCACAGCGGGAGCGTTCACCAATGCCAGTGTCATGTTGGCGGGGGCTTTCCAGATGCCGCGGTTGCGATCCTGTGCGGCATAACATCCGGCGATGGCGCCTGAGGGTGGCAGGGCGCGCGGCTGTGCATGAATGGCAGCAATCACGGCAGTATACAAGGCGCGCTGATGCGCGAAGAGATTTGCAAGGGAAGCGACGGTGCCATCTGCAAGGGTGACGCAGATATTGGTTTCGTCCAGGCGGCGCGGCAAGCTGACCATAAGATGGGGGGCGTAGACCGAGCCCCAGGCCAGATGCTGTTGACCGATGGCTTGCTCACGAAATATTTCTACGCCCTCGTGAAAATGTTGCGCCAAGCTAGGGGTATTGCCCGTGGCAGGCTTGATCACCATGTCAAGAATGGCGAAACGGTCATGGCAGGTGGCAGCGTGGGATAAGGTCGCATCAGCCAAGTTGCGATAATCGGCAAGGCTGAGCGCCTGCATCTCGGGAATGATGATCAGGTCGATGCCCTGCATGGTGGCTGCCACGTCAAGCCCCGCCTGTAGCTCCGCCAGCTGTAAAGGCTCGCCGGGGGATTTGAATCTGCCGGTAGAAATAACCCAGCAATCCTGTCCGCCATTGGCAAAAAACAGCTCGAGGCTGTCATGCAGAACGTGCGGACTGCTTGATTGCACGACGGCTGCGGCTGTACCGTCTGCATGAATGGTGACTGCAAACCCGCTTTCCGGATACGCGCTACCAAATAGCTGAATGAATTCCCATTGATGGCTGATACGGCGAGGTATGAGCGTGAGTGGTTCCTGGGATGTCCCAGCGATCTCTGTATACCCAATAAATACCGGTACTCCGCTCGCCATAGCCTCGATGGCGGGCGGAGTTGTTGCTGTTTCTTCTACATACACGCCAGGCGTGGAGTATTCCTTAGGCATGTTCATGATCTCGCGCGGATTTCAAGCCGCCATCATACTCGCTTGTGCGCGGTGTCTTGCTATATGCGCCGATGGCAATCAAGCCGCTATCTGCACGACATTGTTTTCCAGCGCCTGCTGGTAGTTATGTATCTTCTTCCACAGGCTTTGCGTGGATAGCACGATCAGCAGATTGTCCTTGCCACTATCGGATTTAACCCGGGTGACGCCTTCGGCAGGCGTATTGCCGATGGAGAAGATGGTTGCGATAAGCTCAATATTCGAAGGCACGATCGATGGAATCTCGCCCAGTGCGCTGACCAGGATGCCAAAACGTGGAGATTCATCCGTCGCTTCGATCACAATCACTTGTCGATTTTCAGGCGCGGTGTGGCACTCGGTATTGATCAGTTTTGCCAGATTGAGCACCGGGATGACGCCGCCTCTATGCTGCATGACGCCCTCCAGGATATGCGCACTTTCCGGCAGCTGCTTGATGTTTTCTGGCTGCACCGCTTCCAGTACCTGGCCAGCGGGCAGCGCCATCCACTCATTACCGACATAGAAGGTGGCATATTCTTCGGCGCCCGCTACCGGCGTGCTGCTCGAGGTGGGCTTGAATTGCGTGTGCTGGTAGGCGTTGTCGGAGGTGATCATGGCATCAATATCCGCTGCGTTGCCCAGTGGAATGAAGATCAGCGCCGTGACCGGATTCTGGTAGGGGTCATTCGGTCCTTTGAACTCGCGATAGCCAGAGGATGCTCGCGAGCCAACTGCGTAATAGCGACCTTCATGCAGTACGATATCGAACGCGGCTTCGCCCGGTGCCAGCTTGCACAAGGAGGGCTGGATGGTGAACGTGCTGCCCACGCTGAATGCGGGCAGGGTGGAAGAGATGACCTGCAAATCGCCGTCCACATAAAGCGTGAAGCTGCCGGGAATAGGCTCGCCTGCTGTGTCGCGCGGCAGGGCATCTGTCAGCATGGCAGAAAACTGCGGGGTGCTGTCGAAGACAATACCAATGCCGCCCACGATGCCCACGTCATCCTCGGATCGAATGGCGGCGGCGTAAATGTAAGTCGGCTTGTTTTTGTACAGCGGTGTGGCCTCAAAGCGCGATACCACGTAATCCTGCGAACTGCGCAGCCCTCTCAGGCGCGACATCCATTCGGCTTCGATAAAACTGCCCACGCATTCGTTATAAGCCGGGTTGGAGACGGCGATGATCTCACCCTGGCGATCAAACACCACCAGGTTGGCATACACTGTGTACAAGCCGTTGATATACGACAGTACTTTTTCGATGGCGGCGACATCGCTGCGGGAGCGGTTGCTGCGGCTCAGCAATTGACGGAACGTCGTCGTCAGTGCCCACCAGCGACAGTCGTTGGCGCGCTCATAGAGGTTTCGATCCATGATGTCGACGGCAAGTGAAGCAAAGAAGCGCGAATTTTCCAGCATGACCGATACCACGGTTTGATAGAGGTCGGATACCGTGGTCTCAATCACATTTTGTGTCTTGAAACCGGTATTGCTGATTTCCCATAACAAGGTCTTGGAAAAGCTAGATTGATGCGCGGTCTGACCAGATTCGCGCTTTTGCCAGATATTGCCATTCCACACCGACTGGTTGAGCCGGTTTTGAATGGTGGATGCCTGCTTGGGAATGCCCAGCAGGGTTTGCGAGAAAAGCAGCGGGCTGCGCATGACCTTGGCGAGCAGCTTTTTGTCGATGCCTGCTACGGAGGTCGCGATATCGCCATCAAACGCATGCTCCAGCGGAATCATGGCGTGACCTATCCAGCCCGGCCCCATGTAACCCTGGTAGCCCTTGGTCTGGCAGGTGACGGCGATATATTCACGCCCGGCAAAACGGGTGAGTAGGTAATCCTTGTCGGCAGCCACTTCAAGCGGGGCGCCAATGGGGATCTGGTACTTGTCGCTACTGGCGACGACGCACCCTTTTTGATCCAGCAATAGGCCCACGGCCCAATCCTGGTGCGAGATTAAGTCACCAAATACACCTTCCATTTCATTTTCAAAACGGAAACACAGGCACAGCACGCCAGCCACGCGCTGGTTGCTGGTGGTAACGCGGTAGGCATATATCAAGCTGGTATTCTGCTCGGGGAGCAGATCGGTTTTGCGGAACACCTCCACATAGGCTTCCGTAGTTTCCAGCGCTTCAGCAATCAGGGCATCCTGACTTTGCGACACGGGGTTTTTCTCATCCAGTTGCACCAGCACATTGCCATCGGTATCGAGCAGGATGATGTTGGAATAGACCGAGTATTTTTTGACGTATTCGCGAAAGCGGTGGCGCAGGGCATCCACGTCCGAGGGGTAGGCCGCACCACTGAAATGCTTGTCCAGAAACGCACGAATATCGTCATCCGTCGCCAGGAAGCCGATATCTGCGGTGCGCTCGAAAAGATTGCGCACCACGATGTCGACCGTTACCTGGGCTTTGGATGTGAGAGAGGTCACTGTCTTGTCCAGCGTTTCTTCCGCCAGGCTATTCAGCACATCGTTGGTGACCTGGCTGAAGGCCTGCCGGGTTTCCGTCATGTCGGTGCCGGTGCCCGAAAGCTGGCTCAGCAAGGAGAGGTTGTCCCATACATTCTGCAATTGGTGTAGGCCATCCCGATAACGGTTAAGACTGACCATGCTGTCTATCATGTGACAGTGGCTGCTAGGGATTTGATCGGTAGGCATAGAAGGCTCACTTTCTTGTATGGGTACGGCGCGTAGAAATATATAGCAAAACTTGTGCCCGTTGATGTTGACAGGGGTGTTATTGCTATAACCAGCGCTCTCCAGCGTTGTTTTTTCTGCCATTAGCACCAACAAATCGGTAGTTGCCGAAGCACAATGCGATGCAAATTTTCACTTGCTAGGCAGCTGGAGTGAACGAACGTACAATAGATTCATGCAGCTAAAACAGAAGTTGGAAATATTGGCAGATGCCGCCAAATACGATGCCTCGTGTGCCTCGAGCGGTACCGAGCAACGCAACTCGCGCGATGGCAAAGGCATAGGCTCCACCACAGGCATGGGCATTTGCCATAGCTATGCGCCGGATGGTCGTTGCATTTCGCTACTGAAAATTCTACTGACGAATTTTTGTCTGTATGACTGCGTTTACTGCGTTAACCGGGTCACCAGCAATGTGCCACGGGCGCGCTTCAGCATTGATGAGGTGGTACAGCTGACCTTGTCGTTTTATCGCCGTAACTATATCGAAGGCCTGTTTCTCAGCTCCGGCATTATCCAGAGCCCGGATTACACCATGGAGCAGGTGGTGGAAGTGGCGCGCGTGCTGCGTGAAGAGCATGATTTTCGCGGTTATATCCATCTGAAAACCATCCCCGATGCCAGCCCTGAGCTACTGGCGCGTGCCGGGCGTTATGCAGACCGGCTAAGTATCAATATTGAGCTGCCCACGGCGGCGAGCCTGTCGACCCTGGCACCAGAAAAAGATGGCGTGGCGATTCGTGTTTCCATGGCCCGATTGCGTGAGCGCATTGATGCGAGCAAAGATAAAACCCTCACGGGCAAGCGCCCGCCGCGCTTTTCCCCCGGAGGTCAAAGCACCCAGATGATCGTCGGGGCCGATGCCACGGATGACAGAACCATCCTCAGCACCAGCGCCGACCTCTATGGCCAGTATCGTTTGCGGCGCGTGTATTACTCGGCGTTCAGCCCCATTCCGGATGCAAGCCCGGTGTTGCCCTTACAATCACCGCCGCTGGTGCGCGAGCACAGGCTGTATCAGGCCGATTGGCTAATGCGGTTTTACGGTTTTGAGTCCCATGAAATCATCACCGGTGAGCAAGGCATGCTGGCCTTGGACATGGATCCGAAGACCGCTTGGGCCTTGCAGAATCGCGCCATGTTCCCGGTTGATATCAACCGTGCCCCTAAAGCCACACTGCTAAGGGTTCCAGGCCTGGGCGTACGTAATGTGCAGCGTATTCTCTCGGCACGCCGCGTAAGGGCAGTGCGGCTGGATGATCTGGTGCGCATGCGGGCGCCGGTCAACCGCATGCTGCCGTTCATTCAACTGCCTGACCATCACCCCGGCGCCACGCTGGATGCAGCCAGCCTGCCTGCCCAGCTGAAAGAAACGCCAACCATGCCGCAGCAATTGGGATTATTCCTGTAGTCGATATGGAAACGGTTTATCTCCAGCATGAAACCGATATGGAAGGCTGGCGCGATGCGGCACGCCGCCTGATTCTGTCAGGCGTGGCCCCGCACGATGTGTACTGGTGTGTCAGGCCGGCCGAGGAGTCTATTGAAAACGCTACTCAAAATTGTATAGTCCAGCGCGATATTTTTTCCATGGCATCCGCGGAGTCCGTGCCTGACTCAGCCGGGCAGGCACCACCACCCATGGAAGGCCAGCGGCTGATGGTGTCACGGCAGTTTGTCGAGCTTGCTCGCGCTGTCATTTTGCATTCATCGGCAGAGCGGTTTGGCTTGCTCTACCGGGTGCTATGGCGTTGCCAGCTTGAGCGCGGGCTGATGCGGCTGACCGGCGATGCCGATGTTGCCCGCCTGCATGCTATGGCGAAAGCGGTGGGGCGCGACAAGCACAAGATGAAAGCCTTTGTGCGCTTTCGTGAAACCGTTCTGGACGGGCATCCACGCTACCTGGCCTGGTTTGAGCCTGAGCATCACATCATGGCGGAGATTGCGCCTTTTTTTATTGGCAGATTCACCACGATGGATTGGACCATCATGAGCCCGCGCATGGGCATGCGTTGGGATGGCAAATCCTTGCACTTCTTGCCGGGCGGCAAGCCGGAAGCCTTGCAGGAAGAGGATGCCAGTGAGGCGCTGTGGCTGAGTTACTACCGGCATATTTTCAATCCGGCACGGCTCAAACTCAAGGCCATGCAAAAGGAAATGCCGAAAAAATACTGGCACAATCTGCCCGAAGCCGAGCTGATTGAAGAGTTGATTGCCGAGGCAGGAGCGCGTACCCAGGCCATGCTGGATAGGCACCCAGAAGTGCCCAAGCGGAAAATAGTTGGCTACAAGCGGAAACCTGATGATGGAATCATCGAGTAGGGGCGCAAATAAAAAAGGGAGCCGAAGCTCCCTTTTTGCATGGTGAGTGCCACCATGAAATGCAGTGTATCGCTTACTTGACGCGGTTCTTGTATTCCAGCGTGCGGGTATCGATTTCGATCTTGTCGCCGATGTCGCAGAACAAAGGTACTGGCAGTTCAAAACCGGTGGAGATACGGGCAGGCTTCATTACCTTGCCGGAGGTGTCGCCCTTGACCGCTGGCTCGGTGTAGGTGATTTCGCGAACCACCGAGTTTGGCAGTTCAACGGAGATAGGCTTGCCGTTGTAGAACACCACTTCACATTGCATGCCGTCTTCCAGGAAGCTCAGGGCATCGGCCATGGTTTCGGCTTCGATTTCGTACTGGTTGTATTCGGTATCCATGAACACGTACATCGGGTCAGCAAAGTAGGAGTAGCTCACTTCCTTCTTTTCCAGCACGACAACATCAAACTTGTCATCGGCTTTGTAAACCGCTTCGCTCGGGGATTCGGTGAGCAGATTCTTGAATTTCATCTTGACCACGGAAGAGTTGCGGCCCGATTTGCTGTATTCGGCTTTGAGTACGACCATGGGATCGTTACCCACCATAAATACGTTGCCTACGCGAAGTTCCTGAGCTGTTTTCATTGTGTTGTCCTGCGACCTTAAAAAGGGTGAAGTGTAAAAAGCCGCGAATTATACCCTAGATTATTGAAAATTTCTCACAAAAATCACTAGCTTGGCCGCCAGATCGTCTTGTGCAGCAAGGGCTTGCGATTGCTGCTTTGCATGCTGCTGAATGGCGGGCAAGGCATGCACCAGTTGGGGCCAGCTCTCGGCTGCCAGTTGCAGTTGCGCCCATTGCCGATGAAACGATCTCCAGACATCGGCGGCTTCCGTTTGCAGTGGCGGCAGGTAGCGTTGCAAAAACGCTTCCAGCTTGACCAGGTGCGTATCCTCGCTCTGAATATAGGGTTGCCATATAAAAGGGCGTCCTGCCCAGATGGCGCGGATCCAACTGTCTTCCCCCCGCACAAAATTGAGATCGCACGACCACAAGAGCTGGTCATACTGCGCCTGGCTGAGAAATGGCAGGATATGGATGCTTAGCGTACCTTGCGAATAATGATCACCGGGCAGGAGTTTTTCTGTGCCAAAAAACTGGCTGACAGGGGCCAGCAGGCTGCTTTCCGGTATCAGGCACGCCACCGGTCTGTCGCCATTCGCCATGGCGGTGAACAAGGCGGCGAGGCTCGCTTGCGGATAGGCAAACAGCGAAACCCGCAAGGCATTGGCAGGCGTCACCGCCATGCTGAAAGCGGCGGTGGACAATGCTGGCGCGGTATCTCTGTCTTCCATCAAGCGGCGTTCGCGCAATAGCCCCCCCGTGTTTTCCGTAAAGCCTGGGAAGAAAAATGTTTTCTTGAGCGCTAGTCGGGGGTGAGGGGAGGGCTGCAGGTGAAACTCTTCCACCCAGGCCTCTGCACTGAGATATTCCAGGTTGATCCATACCGGCGCATGCGCGACCATGGCGTTGATGTAGGGCTCGGGCAACTCGCAGGCAAATGCCTCGATCACGACATCGGCTATCCGGTCAAATTGAAATTCCGGCGACCAGTGAGCGATGGTGACCCCATCCAGCACCTGCTCGGACAGCTGCGTATCCAGCGCTGGTAGCAGACGTTGTGCCACCGGCAAGGTATCGACCCACAGCCTGACATCCAGTGAATACTCATGGGCCAGTTGGCGGGCCAGGCGCCAGCAAACGCCGATGTCGCCGTAGTTATCGACGATGCGGCAGAAGATATCCCAGCGTTGTCGCTTGTCCGTCATGCGTGCGTCCAGTGTCCGTTCAGCTTTCGGGCGGGCTGTAACGGATATCAATGATTTCGTAGCTCTCCTCACCGGCGGGCGTTTGCGCCCGGACCACATCCCCGATCTGTTTGCCCAGCATGGCGCGGGCGAGCGGCGAAATCCAGCTGATATAGCCACGGGTCGGGTCGAGCTCATTCTGACCAACGATGCGGTAATGGTGCTCGATGTCGCGCTGCAGTGAGTAAAGCGATACCCAGGCACCAAAAAATACCTTCTCCAGCGACTGCTGCTCTTTGGGGTCGACGATTACGGCCAGGTCCATGCTTTTCATCAGAAAACGCAGCCGCGAATCGATCTGGCGCAGGCGTCTTTTGCCATAGATATAATCGCCATTTTCGCTGCGGTCGCCATTGCTCGCCGCCCACGAGACATCGCTCACAACCTTGGGGCGCTCAATCTTGTAGAGCTGTTCGAATTCCGCCTTGAGGGTGGCGTAGCCTTCCGGCGTAATGTAATTTTTCTGGTCTGCCATATCGCTTCGCGCCATCTGAGTGGCCTATATGTTAACCTTGAGTCCGGTTAATTGCCCATCTGATTCCATCTTTATATGCCCGATTCTCCCGCCCTGATCCTTTGCTCCACGGCCCGCCTCGCACGCAGCTTGCGTTTGCATCATGACCGCCGCCAGCATGCCAGCGGATTGTCGGCATGGCAGCCTCTGCCTACCCTCACGCTCAAGCAATGGCTGGATGATGTCACCGAACAAGCCATCCTCAGTGGCGAGGTGGATATTGCCACGGCGCCGCTGGGCGTACTCAGCGAATTGCAGGAGCGCATGCTGTGGGAGCAAGTGATTGAAGAGGCGCTGGCGAACGACAATGCCGCCGCCTTGTTTGATGTGCCCGGCATGGCACAATCCGCCATGGAGGCGCACCGCCTGATGTTTGAATGGCAGCTGCAGATTCCACCGGGCGGCCATACGGAAGAAAGTCGCCAGTTCTTGAGCTGGCGCGAGCATTTTATACAGCGTTGCCGCCAATCCGGCTGGCTGGAGCCTGTGCGCTATATGGCTTGGCAGCTGGATTGCCTGGAGCGCGGCCAGCTGCCTTTGCTTACCAGTATGGCGTTTGCCGGATTTGACCGGCTGGGCCCGCAGGAGCAGCGTTTGCAACATTTGTTGCAGCAGCGCGACGTGGCATTGAGCAATTACGCCACCTTGCTGCCGCAGCCCGGGAACGCCCAGCATGCCATATTGGATACTCAGGAAGCCGAATGCCGCGCTGCCGTTGCCTGGGTCGCGCAGCAGCTAAATGAACATCCGCAAGCGCGGCTGGGGCTGGTGGTGCCTGAGCTTGGCAAATTGCGCACGCGGCTTGCCGCCTTGCTGGATGAGGTGCTGCACCCTGTTACTGTGCGCCCCGGCCTGGTGGAGGCAGATCGCGCCTATGACTTTTCCTTGGGCTTGCCGTTGAATACGCAGCCGGTGGTGCATGCGGCCTTGGCCTTGCTGCGTATCTTCTGGCAGCAGCGCATTGAGCAACAGGATTTTTCCGTGTTGCTGCTTAATCCCTATTGGTCGGCCAGCCTGGGCGAGGCGGATGCCCGCGCCCAGCTGGATAGTCGCATGCGGCAATGGCTGCCGCAAACCGTCAGCATGATGCGTTTGTTACGCCTGATTGAGCGCCTGCAGGAAGGCGAAACGCCGCTACCTATAAGCCAGCTGCTGCAAGATTTGCGGGCAGGCTGGGCAGTACGTGAGGCGCAGCCACGTCGGCAATTGCCTTCGCTGTGGGCCGCTGCATTTGAACAATTGCTGGCTGCCCTGCAATGGCCGGGCGAGCGCAGTATCTCCAGCCATGAGTTCCAGGCCCAGCGGGCTTTTTCGCGCAGCTTGCAAGCCCTGGCGCGGCTGGATGTCTTTGGCGACATGCTGAATGGCATGCAGGCCCTGCAGCGCTTGGGCGAGCTCTGCCGCGAGCAGATATTCCAGCCCGAAGTCAGTGGCGATCCCCCCGTGCAGGTGATGGGCATGCTGGAAGGCGCTGCAGCCCCGCTGGATGCACTGTGGGTGATGGGCATGAATGATCATGTCTGGCCACCACCACCCAGACCTAACCCGCTTATTCCAGCCACAGTACAGCGCGCCGCCGGCGTGCCGAATGCTGACAGTGCCGTGCAAACGGCGTTTGCCCGCATTCTTCACCAGCGCTTGTTGCATACCGCACCGTCGATTGTGTTTTCCAGCGCATGGAAAGATGGCGAACGGCAATTGCGCGCGAGCCCGATATTGAGCGATATACCCGTGTTCGATGGTGACTGGGCCCAAGCCCAGACCCTGGCCGAGCAACTGGCGCATGGTGAACACGCGGCCCTGCAAGTGCTGGATGACCACATGGCACCAGCCGTGAGCGAGGGCGAGCATGTGTCTGGCGGCACGGGTCTCCTGAAAGCGCAGGCGATCTGCCCGGCATGGGCGTATTACCAGTATCGTCTTGGCGCACGTGAGCTGAAAGCCCCGGTGAATGGGCTTGAGCCCGCCGAACGCGGCACGCTGGTGCACGGTGTGCTGCAACATTTCTGGCAGGGGCGCGACCTGGCTTACTTGCAGGCGCTGGATGCCGAAGAACTGAATATGGCGCTGGCAGAAGCCGCGCAACAGGCTTTGCAGGACTTTGCAGCCGAACGTGACGAAACGCTGTCGACAGCGTTTTGCCAACTGGAGCAGGAGCGCCTGATCAAACTGGTCAGCGCCTGGCTGGCCTTTGAAAAAACGCGCGAAGTGGATTTCAGTGTGCTGGATTGCGAACGCGACACCAAGGTAATGATTGAAGGCGTGGAAATCCGGCTGGTACTGGACCGGATTGACCAGCTGCCGGATGGGCGCGTGCTCATCATGGACTATAAAACCGGGCAAAAGCCGGATATCCGCAACTGGGCAGAGTCGCGCATCACCGAGCCGCAACTGCCGGCCTATGCCGCATTCAGCCTCGACGATGGCGAGGTGGCAGCCGTCAGCTTTGCCATGGTGCGCACCGAGGAGCACGCGTTTTCCGGTATTGCCGGTGAGGAGCTCCTGCCTGCGCTGATGACGCTGGATGATCGCAAGGCACGCGATATTTTTGCTGCCGAGCGCTTTGCTGACTGGCACACCTTGCTCGACCACTGGCGCGAAAGCCTGCAAGCGATTGCCCGCGAGCTCAAATCCGGCGAGGCCGCGGTGCGGGTAGCTGATCCTCAGCTTCTCAAGTATTGCGAAGTATTGCCCTTGCTGCGTCTGCCCGAGCGGCAATTGCAGTTTGAACGCCTGCAGGCTCAGCAAGACGGGAGCCGCGCATGAGTGACAATATGCTGACTGATGAAGCCGCGCTACAAGACCATCTGCTCGCGCAGGATGATGAGAGCCGTCGTCGTGCACTGGAACTGGAAAGTTTTATCGTCGAGGCCCCGGCAGGCGCCGGTAAAACCGAGCTGCTGACCCAGCGCTACCTCAAGCTGCTGACTACCGTGCGCGAGCCGGAAGAAATCATCGCCATTACCTTTACCAACAAAGCGGCAGCCGAGATGCGGGCGCGTATTCTCGATAGCCTGCTGATGGCGGCCAGTGGCGAACGTCCGCCCCAACCTCACAAGCAGATGACCTTTGCACTGGGTCAGGATGCCTTGGAACATGCGGCGCAGCGCGGCTGGCATCTGCTGGAAAATCCGGCGCGCCTGCGTATCTTTACCATTGATTCGCTGAGCAGCCATCTTGCGCGGCAGATGCCGCTGATGAGCCGCTTTGGCGCGCAACCTGCGGTCACGGAAGATGCCTCCGCCTATTACCAGCTGGCGGCCGAGCGCACGCTGGATCTGGCGGATGGCAGCAGCGATGCGGTGACGCAAGCCTTGCGCTATGTGGATAACGATAGTCTGCGGCTCACCCAGTTGCTGGCTGACATGCTGGCCAAGCGCGATCAATGGCTGCCGTATGCCAATCGCACGGATACCCGCGAGCTGGCCGAGGCCGCCTTGCAACATCTGATCGCGCAGGATATGCAGGAAGCGCTGGCCGCCTTTCCGGTTCGCTTGCAGCAGGTGCTGATGCCGATCGCGCGCTATGCCGCTACAAACTTGCCATGTGAAGCGCCGATTGCCCTGCTGCGCGATTGGGAAACCCCCATGCCAGCCACTCCAAATACCTTGCCGATGTGGCTGGCTGCCTGCGAGCTGTTGTTCACCGGACAGGATAGCTGGCGCAAAACCGTCAACGTCAATACCGGCTTCCCCGCGGTCCCTGAATCCAAGCCTTATAAAGAGCAGTTGGCGGAGCTGATCGCCGCCCTGCAAGCCACAGCGGGGGCCGATGCAGCCCTGTGCCGCTTGCGTTGCCTGCCCGTGCTGCGCGCAGGGGAGGAAAGCTGGCAGGTGGTATCCGCCCTGGCGCAATTGCTCAATCTGGCCGTCGCCCAGCTCTGGTTTGTATTTCAGGAGGCGCGGGAAGTTGATTTTGTCGAGATATCGCAGCGTGCCTTGAATGCATTGGCCGATGATGCCGATGCACCCAGCGATCTTGCCTTGCGACTGGATTATCGTATTCAGCACCTACTGGTTGATGAGTTTCAGGACACCAGCCCGGGGCAGGTGCATCTGCTGCAGCGCCTCACGCGCGGCTGGGAAGCGGGAGATGGCCGTACCCTGTTTGCCGTGGGAGATCCCATGCAATCCATTTACCGCTTTCGTAAGGCCAATGTCGGCCTTTTCCTGGAAGTGGCGCGCGAGGGCATAGGCGACATTCACCTGACGCCACTGCAACTGTGTCGCAATAACCGCTCCTGCCCGCCGGTGGTTGACTGGATCAACCATGCATTTGCGCATGTATTCCCGCGGGAGGACAGCATCGCGCGTGGCGCCATTCGCTATCGCCCGTTTGTGGCTACGCGTGCGGACGAGGTCGATACCGGTGTGGTCATGCATCCGCTCATTCAGGGCGCAGATGAGAGCAATGAGCAGTTGCGCACGCGCGAAGCATCGCTGATGGTCAAGCTGATTCGCGAAGAGTGGGCCGCCCACCCGCAGCGTCGCATCGCGGTTTTAGTGCGAGCTCGCAGCCATCTGGAGCATCTGGTGGCGGGCATTCGCCGTCATCATCGCGATATCCGTTTTCAGGCCGTGGAAATTGAGGCCCTGGCCGGGCGCCAGATCATTCAGGATATGCTCGCGCTCACGCATGCCTTGCATCATCGCGCGGACCGCGTGAACTGGCTGGCTATTTTGCGTGCGCCGTGGTGCGGGCTGACATTGGCTGATTTGCATGCGCTGGCGGCGAGTGATCACCGCAGCACTATCTGGCGCTTGTTACAGCAGGATGCGCGCCTAGCTGCCATGAGCGAAGATGGCCGCCAGCGCGCGCTGCATGTACGCGGCATTTTGCAGGAAGTGCTGGCACAGCAGGGACGGCTACCCGTAAGCCGCTGGTTACATAGTGCCTGGCTGATGCTGGGCGGGCCATGGTGCCTCTGGGAGCCGGGCGATGTGCAGGACGTGCAGGCGTTTTTTGCCTTGGTAGACAAGCTGGACAATCAGGGGCAATTCACCCCGACACGCTTGGCGGAAGAAGTCGAGAAGCTCTATGCCGCCGCTGACGAAGCGGCTGATGGTCGCTTGCAGCTGATGACCATCCACAAATCCAAGGGCCTGGAGTTTGATGCCGTGATATTGCCTGGCCTTGAGCGCAAGACGGGTAATCAGGATAGTCCCTTGCTGCTGTGGGAAGAAGTGGCGATTGCAGATGAAGAGCAGGGGAGTAGCGTTGAGCTGGTAGCGGCGCCTTTTGTACCTAAAGGCGCGAGGCTGGATGACGGCCCAACGCCTTATGATTATCTGCGGCTGCTGGAAAAAGAGCGCGCTGAACACGAAGATGCTCGGGTTCTATATGTGGCTGCCACGCGTACCGAGCGCCGCTTGCATCTGATTGCTACGGCCACCATCAATGCCAAGGGCGAGCCACGCCCGGCATCTTGCAGCTTTTTGCAATTGCTGTGGCCGCAAGTGGCCCTGCAGTTTGCCGAGGCCTTGGCAACAGAAGGCGTTAGCGAGACCAGCCCGCAAGCCGAACTCACGCTTGCCGATTTTGTGCCGCCGCTGGTTCGCTTGCAACAGCCGCAGATGCCCGCCATTTTGCAAACCGCCACGCCATTTACGCCACTGTGGAATCCCGGCGAAGCCAGCGAATCGCTTAGTCTTGCTGCCAGCCTGGAGGCCGATATCGGCACACTGGCCCACCGTTATCTTGAGCTGATGGCGCGCCAAGGCTTGCCTGCCTGGCCGGAGGCGCGCATACACCAGGCCATGCCTGCCATGCAGCGCTGGTTGCAACAGCAAGGCCATGCCGAAAAACAGGCACGTGATGCCGCTGCTGTGGTGGTGCAATTACTGCTGACGACTTTATGCAGCGTAGATGGTCAGTGGGTATTGCAGGCACGCGAGGGCGCGGATGCTGAAGTGGCCTGGACCTATGCCGATGCCAGCGAGTTGAAGCGCTATGTGGTGGACCGGACATTCATGGAAAATGGCGTGCGCTGGATTATCGATTACAAGTCTGTAGCGCTGCCGGCTGACATCAGTGATGCACAGTTAAGAGCCCAAGTGGCGCGCTATCGTTTGCAACTGGATAACTACGCTGGTCTGTTTGCTGATCAAGGTATTTTGGTGCGCAAGGCTATTTTCTTCCTGGCGCTGGGGAGGCTAGTGGAGCTGGCTGCTGAGAATCAGCTTTTCTAAATTAAGCTGTTCATACCAAGTTGGAGTCGGCCAGATCAGAATGTGGTTGAAGTTCCCCACGCTCTGATCTGCAAAAGGGCATTCAGGCCTTAATCATGATGATGGTGCCCACGCTGCAGAGCCTTGAAATGGCGACGTACATACCACACCAGAAAAATAACCCCGGCGATCACCAGTACGATATGAAATTCGTGGAAGTACACCTTGAGCTGATCCCAGTGCTGACCAAATTTCATGCCGGCATAGGCCAAAAGGCCGCACCAAAGCACGGAGCCGGTAAAGGTGTAGAAAATGAATTTACCCATATTCATGCGGGCAATCCCCGCCGGGAAAGCAATAAACGTCCGCACAGCCGGTAGCAGGCGACCGATGAAAATCGTGATTTCACCGTGCTTTTCAAACCAGCGATCGGCCAATGCCAGATCATGGTGCGAAATCAGCAGCCATTTGCCATATTTGTGCACCAGCGGACGGCCACCGTACATCCCCAGATAATAAGCAGGGATGGAGCCAATTACACATCCCACTGCGCCTGCCAGCGCAACGCCCCACAGGGTCAGCTCCCCGGTATAAACCAGATATCCCGCAAAAGGCATGATGATTTCTGAGGGTAGCGGAATGCATGCAGATTCAATGGCCATCAGCAGCGCGACGCCGCCGTAGCCCAAGGTTGAAATGACCAAAATGATCCATGACGCCACCATGGCAATAATTTTTTCGAGCATCGTGTGAGGGCCTTAACATCAATTTAAATTTGGAGCTTGTATCATACCGGTAACGTATGAATGGATTATGTATAAAATTTACTAATCAAATCTGGTCTGGTAATTGCTTTTTCCATCATGTGTACATGTATTAGCCCATCGCTAAAGGGAGCAAAAATGAAGTTTGTAAGTATGGTCGTCATGGCCGCTGCGCTTTTCTCACAACATGCAGTCGCCGAAACAGTGGATCTGGGTGTAGCGAGCAACTACAACGTTTTCGTATTTGATAGCTACAACAGTACAGGCTGGAGCTCGATTGCCGGCGCTCTCGCGGTTGGAGGCAATGCGGATATCAGCACATCCACCATCAGCAATTCTGCCAATAACGTCTATGGATTAGTCGTAGGAGGAAACCTCACCAAATCCTATGGCGGTGTCAATGGAACCACCTGGGTAGGGGGTACAGTCAGTAAGCCCCAATGGGATTACTACAACAACTACTCAAGCAGTGCCGACCCGATGGACTTCGCCGCTGCCAAAACATCGTTTTCAGCCTTATCCGACAAACTTGCTGCGACCGCCTCTACCGGCACCGTGAGCTATAGCTATGGCAGCACTGGTAACCTAACTGGTACTGGCTCAAGCGTCGAATACTTCTCTGTGAATGGCAGTGACCTTACCAATATCTCCAACTGGAGCTTTGCCAATGTCCTCGCCAACGCCACATTGATCATCAACGTTTCCGGCAGCAACATCAGCCTGAGTGGCGGTTGGTCAGGCTTCAGCGGCTATAACGTGCTGTTCAACTTTTACGACGCGACGACGGTGAACCTCAACAATATCAGCTTTGCCGCCAGCATTCTCGCCACAGATGCCACCATCACCGGCAGCGGCGGCAGCTTCATTGGCACCGCGGTAGCCAACAGCTGGAGCAACTCCCTTGCAGTGAGCAATCGCGCGTTCTCTTCTTTCGAGATGGCTAGCCCCGCCGTCAGCGCTGTTCCTGAGCCTAACGCCGTGATCCTTCTCATAATGGGGATACTGATGATTCTTGGCTACAAGCAGTTTAAAAGCAGGCTGTGATCTTCCGACGACTCCTCATGAGGTAAAAACGCTACAGGCCGCAATTGCGGCCTGTAGCGTTTTATTGGGCTATCAAGGTTGGTATGGAGCCGGTTATGCTTTAACTCAGATCCTTGATCAGTGTTTCAACAAAATCACTCCGTTGTTTAATCGTGAGCGTTTCCACCGTCATCCTTAGCTTGTCAGGTCCATTCATGCGGTAGCGGCGGTCGCGCTGTAGCAGGTTGACCAGTTTGGTGGGGTCAAGCTCGCTGGTCTGGCTGAATGTAAGCTGGATGGCGCTATCGCTGGCATCAATTTTCGTAATGCCAAGCGGTTTGGCGGCAATACGCAGTCGATGGCAGGCGATCAGGGCTTCGCCTTGTTCGGGAAGTATGCCAAAACGGTCTATCAGCTCTTCCTGCATGGAGTCGAGGTCGTCGTCGTCGTCGCAGTTGGCGAGGCGTTTGTACAGGACTAGCCGCTCATGCACATCGGGGCAGTAATCATTGGGCAGCAGGGCGGGGGTGTGCAGGTTGATTTCGGTGGTAACGCCCAGCGGGGCATTGATGTCCGGTTCCTTGCCTGCCTTTAACTGCTTTACCGCGTGGTTCAGCATATCGGAGTAGAGTGAAAATCCAATCTCTTGCATTTCACCGCTTTGTGAGTCGCCCAACAGTTCCCCAGCGCCGCGGATTTCCAGGTCATGCATGGCCAGGTGGAAACCAGCGCCAAGATCTTCCAGCAGTTGAATCGCATCCAGGCGCTTTTGCGCTTGCGGGGTAATGTTGCGGTCGGGATCCGTCAGCAGATAGGCATAGGCCTGATGGTGTGAGCGGCCGACGCGGCCACGCAGCTGATGCAGCTGCGCCAGGCCGAACATGTCGGCCCGGTTCATGATGATGGTGTTGGCGGTGGGCACATCAATGCCGGTTTCAATAATGGTAGTGCAGAGCAGCAGGTTGAAGCGCTGCTGGTAGAAGTCGCGCATGACGTGCTCGAGTTCGCGTTCGCGAAGCTGGCCGTGGGCAATGCCAATGCGGGCTTCGGGCAGGATGCGCTCCAGCTTTTCTTTCATCACGAAAATGGTGTCGACTTCATTGTGCAGGAAGTACACCTGCCCGCCGCGCTTGAATTCGCGCATGGCGGCTTCGCGGATGATGCCTTCGGAATAATGCGTGGCAAAGGTCTTGATCGCCAGACGCTTTTGCGGCGGAGTAGTGATAACCGAAAACTCGCGCAGGCCTTCCATCGCCATCGATAGCGTGCGGGGAATAGGGGTGGCGGTCAGCGTCAGCACATCCACTTCGGCGCGCATGGCTTTGAGTTGCTCTTTTTGGCGCACGCCAAAACGGTGCTCCTCATCGAGGATGACGAGACCTAGGTTCTTGAACTTCACATCTTTCTGGATCAGGCGGTGCGTGCCGATGATGATGTCTATGTTGCCATTTTCCAGCCCCTTGATCGCTTCTGCTTGCTCTTTTGCGGTGCGGAAGCGGGAGATTTCGGCGATCTTGATCGGCCAGTCGGCAAAGCGATCGGCAAAGTTGTTGTAATGCTGTTCCGCCAATAGCGTGGTTGGCACCAGCACCGCTACCTGGCGCCCGCCCATGACAGCAACAAACGCGGCACGCAATGCGACCTCGGTTTTGCCAAAGCCCACATCGCCGCACACCAGCCGATCCATCGGCCGGCCGGATTGCATGTCGCTGATGACTGCCTCAATGGCGGAGAGTTGATCCGGTGTTTCTTCAAACGGGAAGCCTTCGGCGAAGGCTTCGTAATCCTGCAGGGTTAGGGTGAATGCATGGCCCTTGCGCGCTGCACGTTGGGCATACAGGTTAAGTAATTCAGCCGCAGTATCACGGATTTGCTTGAGGGCCTTTTTCTTGGCTTTTTCCCATTGGCCGCTACCCAGTCTGTGCAGTGGTGCGGATTCCGGTGGTCCGCCCGAGTAGCGCGAGATCAGGAATAACTGAGAAACCGGCACGTAAAGTTTGTCATCGCCTGCATATTCCAGCAGCAGGAATTCGGTTTCGCCCTCACCGAAGTCGAGATTGACCAGGCCCTTGTAGCGTCCCACGCCATGTTGTTCGTGCACCACGGGGTCTTGCTCGCGCAACTCGGATAAATCCTTGAGCATGCCTTCGGTATTGCGTGATTTTTCCTTTTCGCGGCGACGCTGCTGGCGGACGGTGGCCGCATAGAGCTCTGCTTCGGTGATGATGCAGAATTTATCCGCGACAAAGCCGCCATGCAAAGCCGCCACGCCGAGCATGACGCGTGCTTCCCCTTGCTGGAATTCTTCCCAGGAATTGCCATGGCCATCGCCACAGGCGGAAAACGGAATCTGGTGATCGCTGAATAGCTGGGCCATGGTCTCGCGGCGGCCCAAGCTTTCAGCGGCAATCAGGATGCGGCCTTTGTATTTCTTGATGAATTCCTGCAGCTTGTGCAACGGATGATCGGCGCGGCGCTCAATCTCCAGCGCTGGCAAACCGCTGGCGGTTTCTGTGGTGAGCTGAATTCGGCCCCAGACATGGGTGCGCGCAAAGAAATCTTCGGTTTTGAGCAGCAAGACCTCAGGCTGGAGGATAGGCCGCTCAGGATCATGTGCCAGCTGGCGGTAGCGTGATTGTGCATCGCGCCAGAAGCCCTGGGCGGCATGGTCAATATTGCCGTGCATGCAGAGAATGGCAGAGCTCGGCAAATAATCCAGTACCGTCGCCGTTTCCTCAAAAAACAGCGGCAGATACCACTCAATGCCGCCGCTGGCGATGCCCTTGCTCACATCTTTGTAAATGCGGCTACGTGAAGGGTCGCCTTCAAAGGTTTCGCGGAAATTTTGTCTGAAGCGGCTGATGCCGGCTTCGTCCAATGGAAATTCGCGGGCCGGCAGCAGGCGTATCTCGCTGACCGGGTAAACACTGCGCTGGGTGTCGACATCAAAGGTGCGGATGGTCTCGATTTCATCATCGAATAAATCAAGACGGTAGGGCAGGCTGCTCCCCATCGGAAACAGATCAACCAGCCCGCCACGCACGCTGAATTCGCCCGGGCTCATGACCTGGCTGACATGGTGGTAGCCCGCTTCTGCACATTGGGTGCGCAAGGCTTCCAGATCCAGCCGCTGGTTTTTCTTCAGCATAAAGGTATGCGCAGCCAGATAGGCATTCGGTGGTACACGGATCAGGGCCGTAGATACCGGCACGATAATGACATCGCAGGTGTTCTGGCTGATTTGGTACAGCGTCGCCAGGCGCTCTGAAATCAGGTCGGGATGCGGTGAGAAGTGATCATATGGCAGCGTTTCCCAGTCCGGCATCATGTGTACGCTGAGGTCGGCAGCGAACCAGGGCAGCTCTTCCAGCAGGCGTTGAGCCTCAAATGCGCTCGCACACAGGATCACCAGCGGGGTGCGCTCAGGCTTTTGCTTAAGCTGGCGCGCGAGTTGTGCCAAGGCCAGACTGTCGAGGCCGGTTGGCAAAGGTTTGATACGTTCGGAGGAGCCAGATGCCGGGGTGGGCAGGGAAAACTGCATGAAAAAACCGCAAATGAATGAATAACAAACGCATTATAGCCGCTTGCGGCAAGCTGCGGCTATGCAAGCGGCACTATACAAGGACTTAGGCCGGTCATAGCCAGATCAGAACAATGCCTTAAGGCTTATGCATCAGAGAGCAGATTCAAAAAGAAGGGAATGCTGCGGCGCACGTTGTCGCAGCTATTCCAGTTCATGTATCAAGAAACCAGCCTGCTGGTTAAAGCCAGTCAGGCTGAAAATTAGCCCAGCAATTGACTGATCTGTGCTTCCGCCTGTTCCCAGTATTCGACAGGGTTGCCCTTGAAGCCATTGCGCTCCGCCAGAAAATAGGCGGCAACCTCGGTCATTTTGTAGCGCTCTTCGGCGCTGATCTTGCGTGGGGAGGATTTGGTTTTTGCCGAAGCAGCAGGTTTGGCTGAGGCGGTTTTTTTAGGGGTGGTTTTTTTTACCGCCGTCTCTGCTGTTTTGGCAGCAGTCGCTTTTTTTACGGCAGGTTTCTTTTCTTCGCTTGATTTCGATACAGCCATTTCCGTTCCTTTCGTTAAGAGGGACTTCCATGATGCATGCAGCGTTTGCGCTGCGTTGGGGGGCAAGGCGGGTCCTTGCCTCCATCATATTAAAGCGTTCCGCCTACCGTCAAGCCGTCGATGCGCAGGGTGGGTTGGCCGACACCTACCGGTACGCTCTGGCCCTCCTTGCCGCAGGTGCCGACGCCGCTGTCGAGCGCCATGTCATTGCCTATCATGGATACGCGCTTAAGCACCTCCGGGCCATTGCCGATCAGGGTTGCGCCCTTGACCGGGTAAGTCAGCTTGCCGTCTTCGATCATCCAGGCTTCAGCGGCCGAGAACACGAATTTGCCACTGGTAATGTCGACCTGACCGCCACCAAAGTTGGCCGCATACAAGCCTTTTTTCACCGACTTGATAATCTCCTCAGGCGCCATGTTGCCATTCAGCATGTAGGTGTTGGTCATGCGCGGCATGGGGATGTGGGCATAGGATTCCCGGCGGGCATTGCCCGTCATCGGCATGCCCATCAGGCGCGCATTCAGGCTGTCCTGAATGTAGCCACGCAGGTAGCCGTCTTCAATCAATACCGTGCGCTGGGTAGGATTGCCTTCATCGTCAATATTGAGCGAGCCGCGGCGATTGGAAATCGTGCCGTCATCCACCACCGTCACGCCACGCGCTGCCACTTGCTGACCAATCGCATTGCTGAAGGCAGAGCTGCCTTTGCGGTTGAAGTCGCCCTCCAGGCCGTGACCAATCGCTTCATGCAGCAAAATGCCGGGCCAGCCTGAACCCAGGACCACGGTCATGCTGCCAGCGGGAGCAGGGCGCGCTTCCAGATTAACCAGGGCTTGATGCACGGCTTTCTGCGCGTAATCCTGCAATACCTCATCGGTAAAATAGGCATAGTCAAAGCGACCACCGCCGCCAGCCGAGCCTTGCTCGCGCCGGCCGTTGGCTTCAGCGATGACCTGGATGGAGAGACGCACCAAGGGGCGAACATCGGCAGCCATCATGCCATCGTGACGGGCGATCATGATCACTTCATATTCGCCTGCAATCGATGCCATGACCTGGGTAATACGCGGATCGGCTTTGCGCGCATAGCCTTCCAGGCGCTCCAGCAGCTTTACTTTGGCTTCGGCGCTCAGTGAGGCGATGGGGTCATGCGGAATATAGAGCTGCGGCGCATCAATGCGCTGGATGGCGCTGCTGGTTTGCTCGGCGCCTATCGCGGCAATGGCCTTGGTGGCGTTGGCGGCTTGCTGCAGGGCGGGCAGATTGATGTCATCCGAGTAGGCAAAGGCAGTTTTTTCACCACTGACGGCGCGTACGCCTACGCCCTGGTCAATGCTGAAGTTGCCGGACTTGACCTGGCCTTCTTCTAGGCCCCAGCTTTCGGCACGGCTGTATTGAAAGTAGAGGTCGGCATAATCCACCTTGTGCGACATCATATTGCCAAGCACGCCTTGCAGGGCGGCGACATCGAGTCCGCTTGGCTGCAATAGCGTCTCGGTGGCGGTATCAAAATGGCTGCCGGCTAACGGGCTGGAACTGCTGGGTATCTGGTCAGGCTTCATGGCCGTTACTCTCTAAGGGACTATAGGTCAGAATATAACAGGGGAGCAGAGTTCCCCTGTTACGTATTTTCTGCAATTGTGGCTAATTAAAGCCTGTGCTCAGGCTGAAAATCCAGTTCTATATCTAGCTGTCCATCACCCGGCACAGCCTGAGGATGGGAAGGCTGTTTTACAAGGTACGATGCTTAAGTGCTGGCAGGCTACCACGCAGGCTAGCCTGATACCCGGCATTCACCGAGGCAATCACCACACCGGAGCCACGTGGCAAGCGGTCGAGCACGACACCCCAAGGGTCGACAATCATGCTGTTTCCGTGGGTTTCGCGGCCGGAGGCATGGTAGCCACCTTGCGCCGGGGCGATGACGTAGCTCAGGTTTTCAATGGCGCGCGCGCGTACCAGGCTTTCCCAGTGGGCTTTACCGGTGGTTTCGGTAAACGCCGATGGCACCACGATGATGTCGACATCCTTCATTGCCCGATAAAGCTCAGGGAAGCGTAGGTCGTAGCAGATGGAGAGGCCGATTTTGCCGAAGGGGGAGTCCAGCACCACGACTTTATCGCCTGCTTCGATGGTCGTCTCTTCACGGTAATGCTCATTGCCGAGATCGAGCCCGAACAGGTGAATCTTGTCGTAGCGTGCGATTTGCTTGCCTTTGTCATCAAATACCAGGCAGGCGTTGCGGACTTTATCTTCGGTGGAGGACTCCAACGGAATGGAGCCGCCGATCAGCCAGATTTCATGTTTCTTGGCAATTTTGGATAAAAAGCGCTGTATCGGACCGGTGCCTTCTTTTTCACGTGCGGCAACCTTGTCGGTATCGCGAATGCCCATAATGGCAAAGTACTCCGGTAAGGCCACCAGTTTGGCACCCTGGCCGACGGCGATTTCAATCAGTCGTTCTGCTTCGCTGAGGTTGGCTGATACATTCGGGCCCGACGCCATCTGGATGGCCGCCACCCGGACGTTACCGGGAGCTGGAGCAGAAGGTTTGCTGGATTTCACTACTTTTGCGCGAGATTTGATAGCCATCTTGATTCCGAACAATATTATCGTTTTTTATGGATGATACTTTATGGGTGCTGCTTTTGTATGGGTAGTGCACAGGATACGCCCATCCATGATGGACGTAATCCATACAGCCTGATTATTTGCCGAGCGGGCTCACAGCAGGAGTAGCGGGAGCACGTGTCCGGCTATCCCCTTTGAGCTCTTGCGGGTTATCCCATGTTCCGCCGATTTCGTACTCGTCAGCCGCCAATTGGTTCAGCGGGTCTTTCAACAGTTTTTGTGCCACATACGCTGCCGCGCCTACCACGGGGCCGCCTGCCAGCGCAGCAATGGAGAGGCTGTCGCTCAGGTAAGGCGTAACCTTGATGTAAAGATGTTGTGTTTCCTTTTGCAGATCCGTTTCGCCGCGCATATCCACGCGCGCGGTTGGGCCTTCCATGCGGAAATCATCGCTGCGCATCACGCCTTTGTCGATCTTGACGCTACCGCCAATTTTATCGAAGGTAAAGCCGCTGCTAAAGACATCGCGGAAATCAAATGTTAGTCGGCGCGGCAGATTTTGCAGGCTGAGCATACTGAACAAACGCCCAACTCCAGGCTGAATCTTCAGAATCTGCCCGTGGCGCGCATCCAGTTGCAGATTGCCGCTCAAGCCGGCGGTATTGAATTCGTGTGGGCTGCCTGGCCATTTCAGCTGGCCGGTCAGATCTGCATCGCCACCCTTGACGGTACCCGGATAACCAAAGCGTTCCAGCGTCTTGCCCAGATCCTTGATATCCCAGCTCAGGGTAATACGGGTGTTGGGGTTACGCTTCCAGTTATGCCACTCGCCCTCGGCCGTCAAGGTGCTATCCGGATTGATGATCTTGAGTTTTTCTATGCTCCAGTCATCATTCTGCTCGCTGGCCTGCAGCTCCAGTCGACCAAGCTTTTTGTTCCCCATTTCGTAGTTTTCCGCCACGATGTCCAAGGCCGGGTATTGCTGCGCCTGCTGCTTGAAATCGCCTTGAGTGCGCAGCTCAGCGGTATTCGGTGTGGAGCTGGGCGAAATCAGGTTTTTCAGTCGCGCAATCACCTTGCCATTGCCTGCGCTCAACCATTGAATGTCCCCATTCATTTCATGACTCTGTACATTAAGCTGCCAGCCGCCATTGATGGGACGCGCATTCAGCTTGAGACTGTTGATGCGCTTGTCAAAAATATCCAGGCGATTAACGGTCAGGTCGACCTTGGCAATCGGTGGCAGGGCTGAGCTTCTATTGCTGCTTGTCACGCTGGCAGCTGGCGCAGCGTCGCCATTCAGGCTAGGGGTATTGCTTGTGGCCGTGTTTGCAGTGGC
Organism: Methylovorus menthalis; assembly: GCF_020523625.1. GTDB lineage: Bacteria > Pseudomonadota > Gammaproteobacteria > Burkholderiales > Methylophilaceae > Methylovorus > Methylovorus menthalis. The sequence goes on along the minus strand of NZ_JAJAQH010000006.1, from coordinate 1,122,435 downwards.
TTTGTCTGCCAGATTACGCCACTCGTCAGCATCCAGCTGTTCCAGTACGGCGCGTACCGTAATGCCCGGTTGCGCACTCTGGCTTGGCGACTCGGCTGGCGCATTTACGGCGATATCGCCATGATCTATCTTCATTTTCCCGTTCAGCTCGGATCGCAGGATTTTAGCGGTGATGAAGTTGCCCAGCGCAACATTGAAGCTATCTTGCGATGGCGTCGTTTGGCGTTTCTCAACGTGCAAAGGCATGATGTCCGCGGGGGATTTGTTCAGCGGCGGCGGCAGGGAAGAGGTAATGCCTACGAGGCTGGAATCTATGGTCAGATTCAGCATTTTGTTCTGGATATGAATATCGCCATTCCAGTCTGCACTGCCTGAAATGCGGTCTGCCATTCCGGGGCCAAACGCCAGGCGCAGACCGGCATCATTGATGCGGCCACGTGCAGTGATATGAACAGAATGATCCTTGTTGGTGACCAGATTGAGCACGGCGGGACCGCCATAAATCCAGTGACTGACATTCTGTGCATGCAGTCCGTTTTCTGTGAACTCCAGCTTGCCATTGATGCGGGTGATCTCGGGGATTTCCTTATCGCTCATGCTGCCATTCTTGATGGTGTACGACCCTTTTACCTTGGTATTGTTGGGGTCATGCAAGGGGATGTTCAGTTGCAGGTTGAGCTTACCATCTCCAGATGTCACCAATGTGGGCGTGAACCCTTCTGCCAGATGCAGCAAGGGGCTATTGTTGATGAAGCGTATGCCATCGCTCACCAGTCCATTGGCTTCGCCTGTGATGTTGAGGACAGGCTCAGGGACATGCAGGCCAGGAATGGCAATATTGGCTTTCGTGATGCGCGTTCCCAATATCGTGCCATCGGTAGCATTCAATTCCATGCGATTGCCCTCAAACAGCATGTCTAGCTTGATTCCCAGGATTTTGGGCCAGCCTGGTGCATAGTCCAGCTCCCCGTCATTGATCTTGGCTGTCACGCGAAACAGGCCGGTTTTGTTATTCGGGTAAGGGAAATCATGCAGGCTGCCCTTGACCGTCACATTGATATCCTGACCACGTCCTTTCAGGATCGCACTATCCAGCCAAGCCAGCGTATGCTCGCCCAAAATCTTGGGGTAGTAGAAGCGTGCGTATTGCGCGTCGGCCTGGCCAAACTTGGCGTTCAGGTCCAGATAGCCGCCCTTGATGCCGTTCATCAGGTAGTTGGCATTGATGGTTCCAGCCAGATGCGGATTGGCAATCGCGAAATTCTTGACGCGAATATCCAGGCCGTTTTTGCGTTGAGTCCACTTCACTTCGCCGCTCAGGCGGTCAGCCGGAATCGGCCAGCGCATGATGTTTTCCAGCTCAAGCGAGGCATTGCGCGCATTCAGCGACAGTGTGCCGTTGTCTTCATCCGCATCCACGCTACCGCTGAGATTGCTGAAGCCAGGGAACTGCCTGAACGGCCGCATGCCGAGATTGCTGAATTTGCTACGCAAGCTGTATTCCTGTGGAATGGTCTCGCTGCCACGCCAGCTGATATCGACATTTTCCAGCTTGCCGGTAGGACTGATGTCCTGCAGGTTTTGCTTGAGATTTTTTGGCAGCGGAATGTAACCCGCGAACGTATTCAAGGTGTCCAGCAAAATCTCGTCCAGGCGAACGCGCCCCTCAATCCATTGCTTGTCCTTGATCCAGCGCTCACGCAGGCTGACATTGCCGTTTTGCATATCCAGCCCATCAGGCGTGTTCAACTTGATGTTTTCCGCGGTGAATTCCTGACCGTCTTTATGCTTGTCCCAGCTCAGGCGCCCGGACAGATGGTTGAGCGTGGCTTGCGGGCTGGTTGCCGATAAACGCGTTTTAACATCACTCAGGATGACGTCACTGACAATATTGCTGGGCTTGCCTTCGTCCAGCTGCAGCCAGAATCGGGCTGCGCCGTAGCCTTCATAAAGATCAAACGGGTATGAAATCCATTTGCGCCAGGCCGAGATGTCCGTGCCTTCCAGCTTGGCGTAAACGGTGCCATTCCAGTCTTCAGGCTGGCTGATGTCTTTGCCATACAGGTTGCCGCGAATATCGATAGGCGCCGATGAGCCTGCTGAAGGCAAGGCGCGCAGGCCAAACATGTGATGGCCTATCAACCCTTTCCAGGCAGGGCTTACCACGCGCAGATTCAGTTGAGTCAGACTCAGCGGAGGCGCTTTGCGCAATTCATCTTCCCAGATCACGCTGGCATCCAGCACATCAATCCGAGACTGGCGCAATGCCCAGTTGGCAAATTGTGGACGAGAAGGGCCGCCCATGGCGATCCCTGCGACATACAGGGTGCCTTGCGCGTCGCGGCGTATGGTCAGTTCAGGCTGGTAAATTTCGATGCTGGAAAGCCTGGGCTCAAGCAGCGGAACGCTCAGCCAGGACAGGCTCGCCTCTACATGCCCCAGGCTAAGGGCAGGGCGTTCTTCCGCATCATGAATGTCGACGCGATAAAGACTGAGGTGAGGGTTGAGCCCATCCCAACTGGCCTTGATTTCGCCGATGCTGACTTTTTGTCCAAGGGCAGCGGTGGCGCGTGTTTCGATATCTGCCCGGTATTTGTCTATGTTGGGTAACACCAGATAACGCATGCTCAGTACCGCAGCCGCAAATACAAAGATGGCGAGCCACAGGGTGAGCAGGGTAAATCGGTAAACCCAAAACAGAGACTTTTTGACCATAATCTTTCAAAGCCGTACCCTGTTAGCCGGTACGTATAGAGGGAGCGGTGCGTCGCAATGCTAACAACCTGTGAGTATTTCATTTTCGATGCAGATTGGTCAACGTTTTAGGCGATTAAATTGGCTGTCGGAAGCGGGTTTGCGCCACTTTTGTTGGATATGGCGGAAGCGGGAATACGCCGATTCATTTAAAATGTCGCCTTTGGCCTTGTAACAAGGCATAGCGGATGAAGAGACCAGTTTGATTCAATTCAAGAATCTCCACCTTGCACGTGGCGTAAAAGTGCTGATTGAAGATGCCAGCTTTCAGCTGCATCCCGGCCATAAAGTAGGTTTGACAGGCGCCAATGGCGCGGGCAAGTCCAGTGTGTTTGCCATGTTGCGGGGTGAGTTGCACCCCGAGTCGGGTGATCTTGATATTCCCCCGCACTGGGTGATCGCGCATGTAGCGCAGGAAACCCCCGCCTTGCCTGATGCAGCGATTGAATTTGTCCTCGATGGGGATGCTGAATTGCGGCGCCTGGAGCATGAGGTTAAAGCGGCTGAAGAAGCCCAGGACGGTGTGCGCCTGGGCGAGCTGCATGCGCGTCTGGGTGAAATTGGTGCCTATGCGGCGCGTGCCCGTGCGGCTGAGTTGATGGATGGCCTTGGCTTTACCTCGGCGGATATTGAGCGCCCGGTATCGGATTTCTCTGGCGGCTGGCGCGTGCGGCTGAATGTGGCACGTGCCCTGATGTGCCGATCTGATTTGCTCCTGCTTGATGAGCCCACCAACCATCTGGATCTGGATGCCGTCATCTGGCTGGAGAGCTGGCTGAAAAGCTATCCGGGCACGTTGTTGCTGATCTCGCATGACCGCGATTTTCTGGATGCCATTGTTAATCACATTGCGCATATCGAGCAGCAGAAATTCACGCTCTATCGCGGTGGCTATTCGGATTTTGAACGGCAGCGTGCCGAGCGCCTGGCGCAACAGCAATCAGTGTATGAACGCCAGCAACGTGAAGTCGCCCATCTGCAAAGCTATATTGACCGATTTCGCGCCAAGGCTACCAAAGCCCGGCAGGCTCAGAGCCGCATCAAGGCACTTGAGCGCATGGAGCTTATCAGTGCAGCCCATGCCGATAGTCCGTTTGGCTTCGAGTTCCGGCCACTGCTGGCGACGCCGGATCCGCTACTGGTGCTGGACGACATGGCAGCTGGTTACGCAGGCAAGACCGTCTTGGATAATATTGCCCTGACCATACGGCCTGGTGAGCGTATTGGCCTGCTGGGGCGCAATGGCGCGGGTAAGTCGACGCTGATCAAACTTCTTTCCAACAGCATGCCCGCTCTGGCTGGCAAGCGGGTGGAAGGTAAAGACCTCAGTATCGGCTATTTTGCCCAGCACCAGCTTGAGCAACTACGTGCCGATGAATCTCCGCTGCAGCACATGCTGAGGCTTGATCCGCAAACACGTGAGCAAGAGCACCGCAATTATCTGGGTGGCTTTGACTTTCGCGGCGACATGGCCAGTGCACCTTGCGGGATGTTTTCCGGCGGTGAAAAGTCACGGCTGGCGCTGGCACTTTTGATCTGGACTCGCCCGAATCTTTTGCTGCTGGATGAGCCGACCAACCATCTTGATCTCGAAATGCGCCATGCCCTGACGGTGGCCTTGCAGGCTTATGAGGGCGGCGTGGTGCTGGTTTCTCATGATCGTGCGTTGCTGCGAGCAAGCTGTGATCGCTTTATCCTGGTCGCTGATGGCAAGGCGCAAACGTTTGATGGCGATCTGGAGGATTACCGCATCTGGCTCGCTGAGCAAAAAGCGCAGGACAAATTGCGTGCGCAGCCGCCCCAAACCGAACTTGCGAAAAAGAACGACAAGGCCCAGAACAAGGCTGAGCGTCAGGCAAGACTGGCTGAGCGCCGTCCACTCACCAAAGAAGCCGAGCAGCTGGAAAGTCACATGGCGGAATGGCAGGAGCAAAAAGTGGCTCTGGAGGCGCGTCTGGCCGATGGCGAGCTTTATAGTGCCAGCGACAAGAGCGAGCTACAGCAATTATTGAAAAGGCAGGCCGAGCTGACCCAACAGATAGAGGCCGCCGAAGAACGCTGGCTGGACGTCATGGCCCAGCTGGAAAGCATGCCAGCGGCATAAGCCCTGGCGGACCTATTATTTATTGAAATAACGGAAAAACACCATGCAATACTCTCAACGATTGAATCTGCTCTACGGCATTGCGCTGCATGAAATGGGCGGCGATGCCGGGTCCATCAGCGTGGACGACGGGAATGTGCAGGATGCTGCACATTTTCTGGCCTGTTATCTGACGGTCAAGGCGATCCAGCTGGCAGAGCGCTCCCCCGCGGATGAGCGCGTTGAAAATTTTGACATGCTGAGTGTCTATCAGGCATACGCCATGCTGGTATACACCTATCTTGTATTGCCACTGGGGGATGAAGGGGTACAGCCGGACTTCCAGAAAACGGCCGTGACCATTGCCAAATCACTGTTTGTCGAACTTGCTGAAGATGAGTGGCTGGAAATTATCGAGTCCGGTCAGCATAAATACCAACTCATCGGCGATGCTGAGGCTGAGCACTGGATGAACTATCGGCAGGATCTGGACAAAGCCGTTGTGGCGTTTGTGGTAGCAGGTACCGATGAAAATGCACCATTCAGCCAAGAGGATATTCTGCCTATCTTCGGAACCATGCTGAGTATGCTGTGCGAAGCATTTGAAAGTCTCTGATTTCGCCTGGCAATCCCACGCTATAGCAGGCATAAAAAAGGCGCGGTGAGATAACCGCGCCTTTTTATTTTCAGGGCTTTAACTCCTGCTTATGCCGAATAAGACAAGCTGGACGAGGTGCTTTCGTTGAGTCCATACGCAGAAATCAATTGCTGAATTTGTCGCGTTATCTGACTCATGGCTGAGTTGCTGGAAGAAGTGCTCGTGGATTCGGTGCTATCCGTACTGCTTCCATTGGCTTTGTCACTAGACTCCTTGTAAGCCATGGCTTCCTGCATGCTGACCTTGCCATCCTCATTGGTGTCTGCCGCCTCAAAATTTTCGGAAATATCCGTCATCAGGCTCGAAAGCTTGCTGTCATCGGTACTGGATGCAATGCTGGTCACCTCATCCTTGGTGAGGCCTGTGTCTTCCGTGCCTTCGCCGCCCTGAGGTGGTGGAGGTGGCGGCATACCTTGCGGGCCACCTGAACCGCCCATGCCGCCTTGCATGCGCATACTGTCAAACTGGCTATTCAGCCCGCTCAACAGATTGTCGATGCCAGAGGTCATTTCGTCTTTGGTAACTTTGCCATCGCTGTCGCTATCGAGCGCGCTGAAAAGATCGTCAACATTGCTGCTGCTATCCGAGCTAATGGAAGAAAACGCCGACTCAAGATCGGTTTTTTCTATATAGCCCTGACTTTTGGTGTCCAGTTTTGAAAACAGGCTACTGGCAATTTGTGATGTAGAAACGCTAGATATCATCATTGTTCTCCTTGTTGTTTTTACTGCTCCCCCCGGAACAATGTGGAAACAAGGATATGGCGGGCCATACCGTGTCCACATGGACTAGTATCGGCCAAAGTGCTCTGTTTTTTCGACTTGCAAGTGTTAAGTTTGGTAAAACAATGTTAAGGATAAAGTCCCGCTAAATCAGCATGATAAAGCGGGATTGCGTAGCATTGAGTTTGAATTTACATCAAGGTCAAAGCTGGTTTTTTGCTGTTCTGAGGTGTGAATTTTACTGGCTCTTTTGGCTTGTGTTTGCCGAATTGTGCTTTGGTTTCTTCCAGTTGTTTCCGTTGTTCTGCAGTCAATATGCCATTGATCTTGAAGTCATTGTGCACGCGGGACAATATAAATTGCTTTTCAATCTCGCTCAGCTTTTCTGCCAGTTGCTGCGCCTTGCGCTCATCAAATGTATTGGCCTTGGATAGGGCTTCAAGATCATCCAGCGCATGACGGCGTTGTTTCTGCTGTTCGCGCAGAGCGGGAATCTGATCATGCATCAAGGCGAATATTTGATCTTCCTGCGCTTCGCTAAGATCCAGGCCGCGCAGATAGGGTGGCAAGCCGGGGGATAGCTTGCTGTCTGGCAGGGGCGCCGCGTTCAGGCGTTCAAGCGCAGGGGCAGGGCGATCCTGCAGCAAGGGTTGTGCTTGAAGCAATAGTGGCAGGCTGAGGCCCATCAAGCCTAAGGCCAGAGTGAGTTTGTATAATGTGCTAGTGTTCATGATCTCTCCTGAGCTGATAGTCATGTCGGCCATGATGACCGGCAAGTGCGTAGCCATTCTGCCGAACTTGCCTGTAAACCTCTGTTAAATAGAGGTTAAATTAGGTAAACCCTTGCTGTGTTTTGTATGTAAAAATAGGTAAAAGACTGGGTGTGCCGTTGTCTCAAGCCTGCTTCGCTCGTTATCATCATCGAATGATCAAAAATAGGAATGATGTTTACGCCATGAATAAAGTCTTGCTGATTGACGACGACGTTGAATTGGTAGGAATGCTGAAGGAATACCTTGAGCAGGAGGGCTTTGAGCCAACCGTCGCTTACGATGGGGAGTCTGGCTCGCAGCAAGCCTTGCGCGATACCTATGATCTGATCTTGCTGGATGTGATGATGCCCAAGATGAATGGCATTGATACCTTGCGTGCCATTCGCGCTGAAAAGAATACGCCGGTATTGATGCTGACGGCCAAAGGCGAGGATGCTGACCGTATCGTGGGGCTCGAATTGGGGGCTGATGATTATGTGCCAAAACCATGCACGCCCAGGGAGATTGTTGCGCGAGTCCGCGCTATTTTACGTCGTACCCAGCCTGCGGATAATGCACAGCCAGTGCAGATTACGGTTGGGGCATTGACGCTATGGCCGGAACAGCGTCGCGCTGAGTGGTCCGGTAACCTGCTGGAGCTCACCAGCACCGAGTTCAACCTGCTGGAGGTGCTGGTGCGCCATGCCGGGCGCGTGGTCAGCAAGAGCGATCTTTCCCTGCAAGGTCTAGGCCGTCCTCTCGCCCGGTTTGATCGCAGCATTGATGTGCATCTCAGTAGTATCCGCCAGAAAATTGACGCCTATGCCAATGGCCGCCACTACATACAAACGGTTTACCGTATGGGTTATCAGCTCGTCCGCGAATAATTATGGGGCGGCTTTACTGGAAGTTCTTTTTCTTTTTCCTGTTCGCACAGCTGACATCGGTATTTGGTGTTGGTCTGGCCGTGTGGGCACACAACCGCAGTCTGGAAAATTCCCGGTCGCTGATTGAAGCAAGTCCACCTGCCATGTCGGTATTGGCTGCAGTGTCGGCCACGCTGGAGCATGGTGGCGTGGGTGCAGCACGCAAAATGCTGGAAGGCTGGCCACAGCGCCGCATGCCGCAGATTTATGTGGTTAATGAAGCAGGTGAAGATCTGTTACAGCGCAGGGTTTCTCCCGAGTTATTGCAACTTGCCATCTCGCAACTTGATAAAGACGAGGCTGTGCGCAGTATTCGTGCAGATGATGGGCATCAATATATGCTATTTGTACCCGCGCGTTCTCGCGGCGGACAACCTCAACCCAATGAGGGAATGGGCGGTCCGGACGGACCACCTCCCGACATGCACGACCCCTCCGACATGCATCAGCCACCTCCAAGCGAGCGCGCTGATGACAGGCCGCCGCCGCCCAATGGTGGCATGCGCTCACGCTTCTGGCGTGTATTTCCACTGGTACCCCTGTCTGCCGGGGTGATCGCCAGTCTGGTGTTTGCTGCCTTGCTGGCATGGTATTTTTCCAAACCCATACGTAGTTTGCGGCAGGCGTTTATTACCGCGACGGAGGGGGATCTGGAAGTGCGTGTGGCAGGTTCTATGGGCCACCGCCGCGATGAACTGAGCGATCTTGGGCGCGATTTTGATACGATGGCATCTCGCTTGGGAGCCCTGCTGCAAGGGCAATCACGGCTATTGCATCATGTTTCGCATGAATTGCGCTCGCCGCTGGCACGCATGCAGATGGCGATTGGCCTTGCCCGGCAAAGCCCGGAAAAGGTCACTAGCTCGCTGGAGCGTATTGAGCGCGAGTCCATACGCATGGATAAGCTGGTAGGTGAGCTGCTTGCATTTTCGCGCCTGGAATCCGGCGTCACCAACATCCATAAAGAGCGGATTGATCTTAGCGATCTGCTGTTTACCTTGGCGGAAGATGCCCAATTTGAAGCCAAGGATCGCAAGATAGAAGTGCGATTGCTGCCACACGACGATTTTGTGCTGGAGGCGCAGCCGGATTTGCTGCATCGTGCGCTCGAAAACATCGTGCGCAATGCCCTCAAGTATGGTCCAGATGGTAGTGATGTGGATATTGATGTCACGAGTGACCCTGCTTTACGTATGGTACTAATCCGTATACGTGATCAGGGCATGGGCGTTGCACCCCATGAGTTGGAAACGATCTTTCAGCCATTTTACCGTGCGAATTCTGGACTCGGGTCCGATGGTCACGGTATCGGACTTGCCTTGGCCAAGCAGGTGGTCGAGATGCATGGCGGCAAAATATCCGCTCGCAATATTTCTCCTGTCGGGTTTGAAATCTCGGTCCAGCTGCCTTATCTGGGCTAATGCTTCCCCTTCTTTGGCGCGATCAAGCGCTGAATATCCCGTAATTAATTCGCCAAATTTTTCATCCCACCAGATTTTTTCCATGGTGGATTAACTCTGACTACTAACTGCCTTTTTACGCGCGAAATAATGAAATTTTGAAATGTGAATGTATATTAAATATTTAAAATCATATGCTTGATTAATATTTTAGGTTGCCTGGTCTTCGTATGTTTCCGTGTTTTTTTCTTCATCCCGCTGCGGGATAACTCTTTCTTGTAACTCTCTCATATAGCACCTTGAGCCAATAGCTGAGGTGCAAATCTGCTGCTAGCCTTACATTTGCCTAAGCAACGCTGCCGAGCGTCACAACGGCTGGGTTGCTTAGGCAAATGTATGGCAAACCCACAATAAGAAAATCGATGAAGCAACGTTTTACCGGGTTGTGCATTCGCCAGTGGCAATCGTGCTGGTTGGATACGCAAATAACTATAAAGCAGGTTACCAAGCGTCTATAGGGGTTCACATGAGTATTACACAAGTTAAAGCGCTGCCTTTACTTCAAGGGCTGCCCCAGCCATTACTGGAAGAGTATTATCGATATTTCAGGATGTTCCGGATTGAGAAAAAGAACTTCGTCTGCCACAAAGGGGACGAGGCGGGCGAACTGTTCTTTTTGCTGAGTGGTCGACTGATGGTGGTAGACATCTCGGCAGAAGGCCGACAGACCGGGCTAAGTTTCATTTCCCCCGGCGATTACTTCGGTGAGCTTTCTGTATTGGACGATTTGCCGCGAGCGGCTTCCATTCTCGCCGTCTCTGAGTCGCTGATTGCGGCGTTACCCAAAAGCAAGGTCAACACATTGGTCAACCATGTACCGAAAGTCGCAGAGCGCATGTTGAAAGACATGTGTCATCGCATGCGAGTGGTGACGGATTTTCGTTGTTTGCTAGGGGTACCCAATGCGTATAGTCGGGTTTTTTTACTGATTTCGCGCATGGCCAGCAATCAGTCCTATGTCGAGCACTTTCCATCGCATCAGCAAGTAGCCATCATGGTGAACACCAGTCGAGAAACCGTCTCTCGTGCGCTTGGCTTGTTGGTGAGTGAAGGGGTCGTAGAAAAGGAAAGCATGCGACTGGTAGTGAAAAAACCAGAAACGCTGAACCGCATGGCAAGTGACTTCATGGTTTCAAGTTCAAGGCCTTAAAGCATCTTCAAAGAAACAGCTGTCGGCGTGATGTCCAGATCTCCTCATCAAGTGCATACCCCAGTGGTACGCATTAGAGTATGATTTATGTTCGATTGTGGCCTGCATCGGGCTTTTTGCGATCTAACCGACATACTCTAGAGGAGGTCACGTGACACGTATTATCGTATGTATCTTTGCTTTGTTCATCTCTCTGCAATCGCTGGCAGCAGAAAGTGCACCCACCGATGAGTCTATTAAAAACTTGTTGGACGCCATGAACGCCAAACAGATGCTCGAAAAAATCCGGGCACAGAATGCTACCTCGGTGAAAGCGTCGATTCTTGGGCAATTGGGCGGGCGACAGCTGAATCCGCAACAAGAAAAAGTGTTGAATGCGACGTCGGAAAAAATCTCCAACATCATGGCCGAAGTCATGACCTGGGAAAATTTCCAGAGTATTTATACCAGTCTCTATAAAAAGAACTTCAGCCAGGAGGAAGTAAATGCGCTGACGGCATTTTATAAAACGCCGGCAGGAAAATCTTCCATGAATAAAATGCCTGCGGTCACCCAGCAAATTATTCTGGAAAGCCAGAAATTGCTGGTTCCTGTGCAAGAGCGAATCCAACAGGCGGCACAAGAGGGGGCTGCCGAGTTTCGCAAAGCTCAGTAACAACTGAAGTCGAAATGTAAAAGACATGCCACGCGAGATATTCGCGTGGCATTTTTCATTCAAGCACGAAAAATACCTGATAGAATCCTATTCAAGGGTTATCGTTTTCAGATGCGTCAGGGCGTGCCGGAAAACGACTTTCGGTTTTGTAATAACTTTAATTCAATGATAAAAAACCATGATTCATCCAGAACACAATCAGCGTGAGTTTTTCCGCATCCCGCCACCGGGGCTGCTCTGCACCATCCCCATGACGGAAAGCGCACCTTCATTCCCGGTGCTTGATATCAGCATCGCAGGGTTGGCGTTGGTATTACCCAAAAGTAAGCACAGTACGCTGGAAGTTGGCGCAACGTATCATGAATGTAATTTTGTTGTTCCCGAGTTTGGTGAAATCAATGTCACCATGCTGGTAAGAAATGTACTGGAAATGAACGAGGGCACCTCACTACGGCATTTTCGCGCTGGATTCTCGTATGTTGACGTCAAGCCGCAAACCCAAGCCCGCCTGATGCGTTATATTGCTTATCTTGAGCGGTTGATGCACAAGCAACAAATTGCTGCTGAGTAAAACGATTTAATCTGACTCAACATAATAAAGAGAGCCTGCAATATGCAGGCTTTTTGTTTAGTTCCGCCTTGAAGCTAATGCCTGAGCGTAAGCCAGGATTTGGAGTGTATCCCTCAACGTGTCAGGCGTTGGGTAGCTTCAGTATAACAATATAAGGTGATGACCATTTTTACCCGCCAAACCCGCTTTATCGCAATTGCTTCTCTGTTCCTTTTCGCGACAGCCAATCTTTCTCTGTGGGCAAGATTGCTTGAGATATATCCGCTGGGTACTGCCTTTAGCAGCAACGCTTTGCATTTCATCAGCATTGCATTGTTTTTTGCCTTAAGCATCGTGCTTTTCATGCTATGGGTATGCCACGGCAAGATTGGCAAGTGGATATTGGCTGCTTTTGTGTTTGTCTCATCTCTTGCGGCTTACTACATGGATCATTACGGGGTGGTGATCGATGTGGTTATGATCAACAACATTTTTGAGACCAATCCGCAGGAAATGGCAGGCTTGATAAGCCCCAGCATGTTGCTACGGCTGTTTGCCTTTGGTGCGTTGCCGCTTATCCTCATCGTTCGTTATTGGCCGCTCTCTGCCGGGCGTAAGCCAGAATTGGTCTCCAGGCTAAAACTCACCTTATGGCTTGTGATTGTAATGGCGCTGGCAATTGCCATTGCCCCCGCCAATTTCACCAATTTCGTTAAAGAACATAAAATCACGCGTCTATATGCCAACCCTACCGGTTGGACCTACTCCGCATTTTCATATATCAGCCAATTTGCAAAAGCGGCAACGATGAAAACCACGCTGCAAGACAGTGCTGCAGATACCCAGGAGGTAGGCACCCATCGCGAGAGTGAGCTTGTCATTCTGGTGGTGGGCGAAACTGCCAGAGCTGATCGTTTTTCACTTAATGGCTACCATCGGCCGACTAATCCTGAGCTGGCAAAACGCGACGTCATCAGTTTCAAAGATGTTACTTCCTGTGGTACGTCCACCGGTGAGTCAGTTCCCTGCATGTTTTCAGCATTAGGCCGTGAGCATTTCACTCGACAGAAGGCAGGGCAATATAAGAACGCCCTGGATGTGTTGTCGGAAGAGGGGGTGGAAGTTCTATGGCGGGATAATAACTCCGACTCGAAAGGCGTGGCCACCCGCGTCCAATACGAAGACTTCAAGAGTCCCACCTTCAATCCTGCATGTGATACAGAATGTCGCGATATCGGCATGTTGTCTGGACTTGACAAATATATTGAGGGGCACAAGGGGAAGGATATCCTGATTGTGCTGCACCAGATGGGCAACCATGGACCTGAATACTACCGGCGCTATCCAAAGGCTTTTGAGTACTTCAAACCCGTATGCATGACAGGCGAACTGCGTAGCTGTACACCCGAGGAAATCAACAACGGGTATGACAATGCCGTTCGGTATACCGATTACTTCCTGGCCAGCATCATCGACTTCTTGAAGAAATACGACAATACCCATGCCACCGCCATGTTCTATGTCAGCGACCATGGGGAGTCATTAGGCGAAAAGGGCGTATACCTGCATGCGGCACCTTACGCCACGGCACCGGTTGAGCAAACGCACGTTCCAGCCGTGTTCTGGGCCGGCAAGAACTTTGATTACCCGGTCAGCATGTTAAAACTCTATGAGAATGCGCCATTAAGTCATGATGATCTGTTCTGTGGTTTGTTGATCGCCTTTGAAATGAAGACCGAGACATGTACGGCAAAAGATGCGTGGCTATTCAAAAATCCTGATGTCGGCGCGCTTTCAAGCAGCAAGGTGCCATAAGGGCAAGTGCTGGCCCGCGTGAGCATTCATCAACACTCCTGGCGCTGGCTGTTAGTTATAAATAGAGTAATTCTGTTTTCTGAATGCGTTCGGCGCCATCCCGCTATTGCGTTTGAAAAACTTGACGAAATTGGTGGGTTCGTCAAATCCAAGCTGATCCGCAATGGTGTAGATCTGCATTTGCGTATGGCTTAGCAAGCGTTTGGCCTCCAGGCTGATTCTGGCCGCAATATATTCTTTTGCCCCCATGGCCACCGCTGCCTGGCTTGCCCTGGTCAGACTTTTTACTGTGCAGCCAAGCTCTGCAGCGTAATCAGCTACAGCGTGTTGATGGGAAAACTTTTCTTCAACCAGTTTTCTGAATCGCCTGAAACGGGAAAAGTGCGCTGCATCGGGTTCCGCATCCATTGCCTGCTCGCCCAGCATCAGCAAGCGCAGCAGCAGGGCTTTCAAGGTGAACCTTAGCATAGCATTGGTCATTGCTTTCGCATTCAGGGTCTGTGCGTCCATCGCCATTTGCGCCAAGCATGAGCAGATGGTTTTCAGGGACGACTCCGTCAGGCTCAGGCAGGCGGGCATGCCTTGTATGGCGTCTGTCAGGAAAACGCTTCCGCCTGCATCTTCATTAGTGGATGCCAGATACTCTGCCCGAAAAATGACGATCCACCCATCGCAACCATCATTCAGATCAAACTGCAAAGCCTGGTTCGGGCTCATCAATACCAGTGAACCAGCAGTGCATGCAATCGGCAGATAATCCACCACCGGCATGCAGTGCCCCTGGGTGATCAGCATCAGCAGGTAAAAATTGATCTGATGAGCCTGCCGGAACCTGTTTTCCAGGATGCGTTTTCTCAAGTCGGCAAATGAAATGACTTCGATGTCCAGGCCATAAGACGTCGGAGGGGTGAAGGAAACGCGTTCCAGCGCCTGACGTGATATACCCCTGTCTTTTGTTGCTGCCATCATGAAATGTCTTTTATTTACCATAAATAAGCCAAAAACTACCTAGGGTTACTGCCTTATATTTCCTAATATTACCTCGCATCTTCTTTTGCGTGTTCAAGTCTATCCTGGAGTTTTTTATGAATATGTATGTTGGCAAGATAACGCCGCTTGTCGCGGCGTGCTTATTAATGTTGGCGCCGAACGCTTACGCCGCCTCACCATCTGGAAAAAAGGAAACCGCTATGCAAGTACCCATCAAAGAACAGGTCGTTCAATTACTCAAGAGCATAGAGACTGGCGACATGAAGCCAGTGGCTTACATCAATGCCGAAAAGTATATCCAGCATAACCTCAGTGTCGGCGATGGCCTGGCGGGGTTTGGTGCTGTTTTGCAGCAATTGCCAGTTGGCAGCGCCAAAGTAAATACCATCCGGGTTTTGCAGGATGGTGACTTTGTCGTTACCCACACCGAATACAATTTTTTCGGGCCCAAGATCGGTTTTGATGTATTCCGCTTTGAGAATGGAAAGATAGTCGAGCACTGGGATAATTTGCAGGAAACACCGTCAACCCCCAATCCTAGCGGCCACAGCATGACCGATGGTGATAACACCATCAAGGATGTTGAAAAAACAGCGTCTAACAAAAAACTTGTTTCCGATTTTGTTGACGATGTCCTTGTAAACGGCAAGCTGGAAAAACTGGCGTCTTACTTTGACGGTGATCATTACATCCAGCATAACCCTGCGATTGCGGATGGCTTGTCAGGCTTGGGTGCTGCGCTTAAATACCTGGCGGAGCAGGGCATCACCATGAAATATACCCAGGTCCATAAGGTATTGGGCGAGGGCAATTTTGTGCTGGTAATCAGTGAAGGGGAGTTCGCTGGCAAGCCGACATCCTTCTACGATCTGTTTCGCGTGCAGAATGGCAAGATCGCTGAACACTGGGACACCATGGAAACGATACCTGCGAAGCCAGACTGGAAGAATCAGAATGGGAAATTCGGGTTTTAAGTGAAGGCTCAGATATAAAAAAAGCCCACAAGACTGTGGGCTTTTTCATATTTGGCTCCCCGACCTGGGCTCGAACCAGGGACACACGGATTAACAGTCCGTTGCTCTACCGACTGAGCTATCGGGGAATATCGGTTAAATTCATCGGAAAAAAAGCCCACAAGACTGTGGGCTTTTTCATATTTGGCTCCCCGACCTGGGCTCGAACCAGGGACACACGGATTAACAGTCCGTTGCTCTACCGACTGAGCTATCGGGGAATCGATGAAGGCGCTACTATAAAGACTCGGCGGGCTTCGGTCAACATTTTTGTGCAAAAAACAGCGTGTAAAACGGACTGTTTTTTTGCTGAAAAATGTGGCTAAAAACCGCCTTGTCTTATGCTTTTATAATCAAACAGTAAGTGCCTTTTCAATCCGATCGAGGGCGTTTCTCAGGTTTTCCATGGAAGTGGCAAACGAGATGCGGAAATACCCCTCAGCACCGAATGCAGAGCCGGGAACCACGGCGACGCCGACTTTTTCCAGCAGGTATTCTGACAACGCCATATCGGTGGTGTCGCTGATGACGCCGGCTTTGTGCAGGTTGGCGATGGCGACGCGAGCATCGGGGAAGGCGTAAAACGCGCCACCGGCCTTGATACACTTGAGGCCAGGCATCTGGTTAAAGCGGTTCACCACGTATTCATGACGTTCGCGGAAAGCTTCTACCATGGGGGTGATGCATTCCTGTGGGCCTTCAAGCGCGGCTTGCGCAGCGACTTGCGAGATGGAGGTTGGGTTGGAGGTGGATTGCGATTGCAAAATCTCCATGGCCTTGATGATGTGAGCAGGTCCAGCGGCATAGCCAATGCGCCAGCCAGTCATGGAGTAGGCTTTGGACACACCATTCAGCACTACGCAGCGACTCTTCAGCTCAGGAGTGGCATTGAGGATGTTATGAAATTTTTCGCCGGTGAGGTTAACGTGTTCGTACATATCATCGGTGGCGACCAGAATCTGCGGATGCTTCTTGAGCACTTCGCCCAGCGCCTGCAGCTCGGCCAGGGTGTATACCGAGCCGGTTGGGTTGGATGGTGAGTTGATCATGAACATGCGCGTCTGCGGCGTGATGGCGGCTTCGAGTTGCGCAGGGGTCAGCTTGAAGCCTTGTTCAATGCCGCACTCGATAATCACTGGCTTGGCACCTGCCACCATGGCGATGTCGGCATACGACACCCAGTAAGGCGCAGGCACAATGACCTCATCGCCTGGATTGAGCACAGCCAGCGCCAGGTTGAAAATACATTGCTTGCCGCCCACCCCGACAATCACTTCCTTTTCGGTGTAGTCAAAGCCGTTTTCATTTTTGAATTTCGCGACGATGGCTTTTTTCAGCCCAGGAATTCCACTGACCGGTGTGTACTTGGTAAAGCCACTGTCGATGGCTTTCTTGGCAGCATCCTTGATATGCTGCGGCGTATCGAAATCAGGTTCGCCAGCGCCGAGACCAATAATGTCGCGGCCTTCAGCTTTTAGCTTGGCGGCACGTGCTGTCACAGCCAGAGTGGGGGATTCTTTGATGGTTTGAACGCGCTGCGAGAGCGGTAAAGCTAAGGGCTCCAAAGTAACTTCCTTGAATGGGGGTGAGTGATAAAGCGCTAATTTTACTCACAAAACCCATCCTGCGGAACTGGCAGCGCGTTTTTTTGATGGTTCCTTCATGTGCTTGTCATGAAATTCATGCTCAGCTTTTCAGCATTCAAGCTTGCAACCAACCGTATTGCCGAATTCCTCTGCGATATTTTTATCCAGACTGAGTAAAGCCAAGCTGATTTTGTGCACTTCCTGCTTGTCGCCTTTTTCGTTGGCAATAACGCCAATTCGGAACAAGGCATCGGTATTGTTGGCGTCCAGCATTAGCGACTTGCGATAGTGCTTTTCCGCCTCATCTAGGCGTGAAAGTTTTTCCTGAGCCCAACCTAATTCGTACCAAGCCTCGGTATTGTTGGGCTCGGCCTGAGTCCAACCCTGGGCAATCTGTTCCAGCTTCAACCAGTCCTCCTGCAGTTCGGGGACGGCGATACGCAGAAAGTAAGGCTTGGTGTCTTCTTCCTCTTCCCAGAACGCTTTGCCGGTAATTTGCATGACGCTTTCTGCGGGGTGTTGAGCCACCTTGTCTAGCCATTCAATCGGGACTGCATAGAAGTAAGCGACGCGACCTATGGTTTTGAATGTGTTGATGCCAACCAACTGGCCTTCTTCATTGAACAAACCACTGCCGCTCGCGCCAAGGGCAAAGCGGGCAGTGCTGCGTAGGATAATGCCATCATCCAGCGGATATGCAGATTTCACGCTGCCCAGAGAGGTGACGGGGGCGGGAGACCCGCTGGAGTGACCAATAGCAATGACCTCTTCGCCCTTTTTCATGTCGGAGGCTTTGCCTAGCGTGGCAGGTTTGAATGGCAAGTTATCTGTCGTGATCAGGCATAGGTCATGCCAGCGATCCGCTTGTATCGAGGCAATGGGGTAAGTATCTTCGCCGCGGGAAACCCAGGGTTCTTTTGTCTGGCGGAAAATATGACAGTTGGTCAGCACCTTGTTGGGCGCCACAATCACGCCGGAACCATAGGCTAGGCTGCCGTTCTGGTTATAGCCGCGGATCATCACAATCGAGAAAAAAGAATCCATCAGCTTGGCACGGTCAAAGGCATGCGCGGTGGGGATCAAAGTAAATGCCGTGAGCAGGGTCAGCAGGTAGCGCATGTGTCATTCTCCATAATGTCGTTATTGTTGCGGCTGATGGCCGTCTTGTTTGTACGTGAGCCTGCCAGAAAGACATTTAATTAATAATCGAGTTCGGCGTAATAGATTTGAACTGCTAGAATACCTATTCGCTTTTATAGGTGTTTGATGTGATTGTTACTTTCCCGAATAGTCGATACCAGCTTCATCAGCCTTTCCCACCCGCCGGCGACCAGCCTGCCGCCATAGAAAAACTCATTACCGGTATAGAGCAGGGCATGCGCTACCAGACCCTGCTGGGGGTAACCGGCTCGGGTAAGACCTACACCATGGCCAACGTCATTGCCCGTACCGGTCGGCCTGCGATGGTGATGGCACCAAACAAAACATTGGCAGCCCAGCTGTATTCGGAGTTTCGCGAGTTCTTCCCGAACAATGCAGTGGAGTATTTCGTCTCGTATTACGATTATTACCAGCCTGAGGCTTATGTGCCCTCGCGCGATCTGTTTATCGAAAAAGACTCCAGCATTAATGATCATATCGAGCAGATGCGGCTTTCAGCGACCAAATCGCTACTGGAGCGTGAAGACAGCATTATTGTGGCCACCGTGTCGGCGATTTACGGCATTGGTGATCCTGGTGAGTACCATGGCATGGTGCTGCATATCCACCAGGGCATGAAGGTAAGTCAGCGCGACATCGTGAACAAGCTGATCACGATGCAATATGACCGTAATGACTTTGACTTCTCGCGAGGTGCTTTTCGGGTGCGCGGCGATGTGGTCGATGTGTTCCCATCGGAAAATAGCGAGACTGCCGTGCGTATCAGCCTGTTTGACGATGAAATCGAAACCATACAGCTGTTTGATCCCCTGACCGGGCAGGTATTTAACAAGATCCACAATTTCCGCATCTTCCCCTCCAGCCATTATGTGACGGCGCGGGAAGCGACGGTGCGGGCGATGGAAACCATCAAGCAAGAACTGCGCGATCGCGTGGATTTCTTCATCAAGAATAACAAGCTGGTTGAGGCGCAACGCATAGAGCAGCGTACGCGGTTTGACCTGGAAATGCTCAATGAAATCGGTTTCTGCAAGGGCATTGAAAACTACAGCCGCCATCTTACCGGCCGCTCACCAGGGGATGCGCCGCCGACGCTGATTGATTACCTGCCTGACAATGCCTTAATGATCATTGATGAAAGTCACGTCACCATTCCTCAGGTTGGCGGCATGTACAAAGGTGACCGGGCGCGCAAGGAAAACCTGGTGGACTATGGGTTCCGCTTGCCTTCAGCGCTGGATAACCGTCCGCTACGGTTTGAAGAGTTTGAGAAGATCATGCGGCAATGCGTGTTTGTCAGCGCCACGCCCGCCGACTACGAGGCTACCCATCAGGAGCAAGTGGTTGAGCAGGTGGCACGCCCCACAGGCCTGATTGACCCTGAAATCACCGTAAAACCGGCAGATACCCAGGTGGATGATCTGCTGTCTGAAATCAAGCTGCGGGTGGCGGTAGGCGAACGCGTGCTGGCGACGACCCTGACCAAGCGCATGGCGGAGGATTTGACCGATTATCTGTCTGAGCACGGCGTAAAGGTACGTTACCTGCACTCGGACATTGATACCGTGGAGCGGGTGGAAATTATTCGCGACTTGCGGCTTGGCGAGTTTGATGTGCTGGTTGGCATCAACTTGCTGCGTGAGGGGCTGGATATTCCTGAAGTTTCACTCGTTGCTGTGCTGGATGCCGACAAGGAAGGCTTCTTGCGTTCAGAGCGATCGCTGATTCAAACCGCAGGGCGTGCCGCGCGTAATCTCAATGGCAAGGTGATTTTCTACGCCAACAATATTACCCGCTCCATGAAGCTGGCCATGGATGAAACCCTGCGCCGTCGTGCCAAGCAAATGGCATTCAACGAAGCTAATGGGATTGTCCCCAGGGGCGTGACCAAGCGCATCAAGGACATTATCGACGGCGTATACGACAAGGATGATGCGAAACGCGAGCGTCAGGCCGCGCAGGATCAGGCCAGCTATGAAGCTCTGAGCGAAAAGCAGATCATCAAGGAAATGAAGCGTCTGGAAAAATCCATGCACGACAGCGCACAAAACCTCGAGTTTGAAAAAGCCGCAGAATTCCGGGACCAGCTGAAAAAACTCAAGGCCAAGTTTTATGGTACGGATGTGCCCGATATCCTGCCTTGATAATAATTAAAGTCTCATCTGTTCTGGAGCAAGGCTGTTCTCGTGCACTCTTGAACTGAAGCAGGCATAAAAAAACCCGTTCCAAATGGAACGGGTTTTTTTATGAGGGAAGAGCGGCTAGCCGCTACTTCTCTTACTTCTGTGTTTCGATCATCACCAGTGGTGCTTCAGCAGTGGCCTCTTCGGCCGCTGCCTTTTGCTGCCATGCGGCCGGTTTACGGCTACGTGGAGCGGCTGGTTCAGCTTCAGCTGAAGCAGCTGCCACAGGGGCATCCGCCTTGGTTTCAACCAGTTGCAACCCACTTGCAGCAAGGTCCAGCGGCTTGGTTTCTGCCTCAGCCTTGCGACGACGGGGCGCGCGAGGCTTTTTCTCTGGCTTGTCAGTGGTCTCGGTTTTTGCTGCAACCACCGCTGGTTCAGCATCCACTACGACTTCTGCTGCTGGCGCTGATTCGCTAACCGCGGCAACGGATGCTGGTGCCGCAACGTCACTAACCAGAGCCAGATCCGCTTGTTGAGGTTCCACTACCTTGGCCACAGCCTCGGTCGTTGGGGTTGCTTCAATCACCGGGGCTGCAGCAACTGTTTCAACGACAGTAGGCGCTTCGCTAACAGCGGTGTTTTGCACGGCGGTTTCAACTGAAGCTACTGGCGCTGTCACTTGTTGGGCAACGTCGTCTGCTACTGGGGCGCCAATAGCGGCGTCATCACCTGCCTTACGTGGCTGGTTTTCACGTGGCTCGCGGGCTGGGCGCTCACGGCGACCATTACGGCCTCGACGGCTACGTGGCTCATTGCCAGCTTCGCCATTGGCTGCTTGTTGAGCTGATGCAGGCGCTGGAGATGCGATGGCCGGTTTTTCACGCGGCTCGCCACGCTCAGTACGTGGCTGGTTTTGCTGCTGGCGTGGTTCACGGCCTTCCTGTTGACGTGGTTCCTGACGGTTGCCACGTTCCTGGCGTTCGCTACGCTCATTGGCTGGACGCTCACCGCGTTCTGCGCGCTCGTTATTGCGTTCGCCACCACGTTCAGCATTGCGTTCCGTCGCTGGGCGTTCACCACGCTCGCCATTACGGCCATTGCGGTTGTTACGGGCGTTGCGGGGCTGATTGCGATTGTTACGGTTGTTGTCGCTGCGTTGCTTGGTTGTTTCAGGCGCAACCACTTCTTCCTTGGTTTCAGTAATCTTGCTGAGCCAGTTCTTGAAGCGGCCAAACAGGGAAGGGGCTGCTGCCACTTCAACGGCTTTTTCAGTTGCGATAGGGGCGGGGGATGCGGGGGTAATGCCCTTGACCGCAGCCTCAACGCGTACGGCTTTGACTTCTTGCTGCGCAGCCGGGTTGTATTCACCTTCGGTTGGCATTTCTACCATCTGGTAGCTGGCGCGACTGGTTTCCTCGTTGACATCATCACTGCGGATACGCGAGATGTTGTAGTTCGGTGTTTCCATGTGGATGTTCGGGATCAGTACGACCTGCACGCCTGAGCGTTGCTCGATCTTGTGAATCTCTGCGCGTTTTTCATTCAACAGGAATGTCGCTGCTTCAACCGGCAGTTGCACCTGAATAATGGCGCTGTTTTCCTTCATGGCTTCTTCCTGCGTAATTCGCAGGATATGCAGCGCGGTGGATTCAATGCCACGGATATGGCCAGTGCCATGGCAACGTGGGCATGGGATATGGTTGGATTCACCCAGGCTTGGACGCAGGCGCTGGCGTGACAGCTCCAGCAGGCCGAAGCGGGAAATCTTGCCGGTTTGTACGCGTGCACGGTCATGATGCAGCGCATCGCGCAAGCGGTTTTCAACTTCGCGCTGATTGCGCTGGTTTTCCATGTCGATAAAGTCGATCACCACCAAGCCACCCAAGTCGCGCAGACGCAATTGGCGGGCAACTTCATCGGCGGCTTCCAGGTTGGTATTGAACGCAGTGTGCTCAATGTCGCTGCCTTTGGTGGAGCGGCCGGAGTTAACGTCGACTGATACCAGGGCTTCTGTGTGGTCAATCACGATGGCACCGCCGGAGGGCAGGCGCACTTCACGCGAAAACGCGGTTTCGATCTGGTGCTCGATCTGGAAGCGGGAGAACAAAGGAATCTCGTCGCGATACAGCTTCACGCGCGATACATTGCCCGGCATCACGTGGTTCATGAACTGCACGGCTTGCTCGTGAATGTCGGCGGTGTCGATCAGGATTTCGCCAATATCTGGCTGGAAATAATCACGGATGGCACGAATGACCAGGCTGCCTTCCTGATAGATCAGGAAAGGGCCACTTTGCATGGTGGAGGCGCCTTCAATGGCGGTCCACAGTTGCAAGAGGTAATTCATGTCCCATTGCAGCTCTTCAAGATTACGGCCGATACCTGCGGTACGGGCAATGATGCTCATGCCGTTGGGCACTTCCAGCTGGGCCATCAGATCGCGCAGTTCGTTGCGGTCCTCGCCCTCGATGCGACGGGATACGCCACCGCCACGAGGATTGTTCGGCATCAGGACTAGATAGCGGCCAGCCAGGGAAATAAAGGTGGTGAGGGCAGCGCCCTTGTTGCCACGTTCGTCCTTGTCAACCTGGACGATGAGCTCCTGGCCTTCCTTCAGTACGTCCTGAATGCGGGCGCGGCCATCGCTATCGTTCTGGAAATAGCTGCGAGCCACTTCCTTGAATGGGAGGAAACCGTGACGGTCAGTGCCGTAATTGACAAATGCAGCCTCAAGAGAAGGCTCGATGCGGGTGATGATGCCCTTGTAGATGTTGCTCTTGCGTTGTTCCTTGCCAGCGGATTCGATGTCGAGGTCGATCAGTTTTTGACCATCGACGATGGCGACACGTAGTTCTTCCGACTGTGTCGCATTGAAAAGCATGCGTTTCATTGTAAGGCTCCCGCGCTCTAAGCGGTCTTGCAGACCTTGTCGCTTCAACGACAAGCAGGATTGCTGATGTCCGGCAGGGAGTGCTCCTGTGAATCACAGTGTATATGAGTGCACTTTTACTGCGTGAGCAGAGTTTGCTGCAGGAGGTAAAACCAGGCGGTTAGGCCGCTTTTTTCATCGCACGGGTTGCGATTCTGTCGCATGGCGGAAAAAAGAATTCTGATCGTTTTAATGTATCAGACTGATTTAGTTGACGAAAAATCTCGTTAACGGGTTACTTTAAACCTCTGTGCTTTAATTCTGTCTCTGGTTAGCCGTCATATCGGCTAAAATTCTTTAGTTCCAGCAATTCCTGGCCGCGCATTTATTAGCGATTTTGGTTTGCAGCGGCTTGAGCGCAATTAGTAATGTTGCAGAAAATCGCTACGATATTTTATTTGGCGAGCGAGTTAACCAAGGTATTTTTCAAGGTGTTTTTTCAAACATCAATTCATTCCCGAATAAGCGCTTAGCGCATCTATTTCGAGATTTTCGTAGTATAGGTGAGATGACTAATTTAAGCAAAGCAAGTAATGCAAATGGCGCGACCATCGGACCCAACAGTGCAGCCATGCTGACTGTCGATGAAGGTTCGGCAGGTCAGCGCATTGATAACTTCCTCACCAAAACGCTCAAGGGCGTTCCCAAGAGCCATGTGTATCGCATATTGCGCAGTGGTGAAGTGCGGGTAAACAGCAAGCGCATAGACGCGACATACCGCCTGCAATTGGGTGATCTGGTTCGTGTACCACCGATCAGGGTGCAGCCGCAACCCACGGTAGACGATTCCCGGCCAGTCACCGCCAAATTTGAACAATCAGTGATCTTTGAAGATGAAGCGATGCTGGTTATCGATAAACCAGCTGGCTTTGCCGTGCATGGCGGCAGCGGTGTCAGTCGTGGGGTGATCGAGCAATTGCGTCTTGAGCGGCCACATGCAAAGTTTCTGGAGCTGGTACATAGACTGGATCGTGAAACCTCGGGCGTGCTGATGCTGGCGAAAAAGCGCAGCGCATTGGTCGGATTGCACGAAGCCATGCGCGCGAATCATATGGACAAGCGTTACCTCATGCTGGTCAGTGGTGATTGGAAAGAAAAGAAAAAGCGCGTCGTGCTGGCCTTGCAAAAGCATGTAACGGCCAATGGCGAGCGCAAGGTCACGGTGGAGGAGGAGGGGCAGAATTCGGAAACCATTTTCCATCTGAAAAAGTCCTACGGGGAATTCACCCTGCTGGAGGCGCAGCTGATTACCGGCCGCACGCATCAGCTTCGTGTTCAGCTGGCGCATTTGGGCTTTCCGATTGCCGGGGACGACAAATACGGTGACTTTGCGCTGAATAAAGCCCTGCAGAAGCGCGGTTTGAAGCGCATGTTCCTGCATTCGGCGGAAACCGGTATCCGCCATCCGCTATCGGGTGACAAGCTGAAATTGATTGCGCCATTGCCTGCGGCATTGCAAGCCTTTCTTGCTACCCTCGAAAAAAAGCCGCTACCCATCAAGAATCCTGAATAGAAGCAAGAGTCCACCATGCGCAGTAATCAATTCGATCTTATTATTTTTGACTGGGATGGCACGCTGGCCAATTCCACCCAACTGATTGTCGACGCCATTTGCAAAGGTAGTGTGGATGTCGGTTTGCCATTACCTACACAAGAGGCCGCCAGCGGAATTATCGGCCTGGGCCTGCGTGAAGCCCTGATCGAACTCTTTGGTTCGGTGCAGGAATCGCAGATTCAGCAACTGATGGCCCGATATGCGCTCTACTACAATAGTGGCGAAAACGAGATTCCCCTATTCGATGGCGCAGCGGAGGCTGTTGCAGAGTTGCATGGTCGCGGTATTGCATTGGCCGTGGCGACTGGAAAGGGACGTGCCGGATTGAATCGCGCCCTGAAAAACAGTGGCATAGGCCATTATTTTCATGCGACACGTTGCGTGGATGAATGCCATTCAAAGCCTCACCCCCAAATGATCCATGAGCTGATGGAAGAAGTGGGGGCCAGCCCCGAGCATACATTGATGATTGGAGATACCAGTTTTGATCTGCAGATGGCAAGCAATGCAGGTGTGCGAAGCCTGGGTGTAAGCTATGGGGCGCACCCTCTTGAGCGTTTGCTACCCCATGCTCCGCTCGCCCATTTCGATGATTTTACTAAACTAAATCAATGGCTGATAATGAACGCCTGATCTGTGAAAGTGCCTTACTGCTTGAAAAAGGGCAGGGTGTGCGCTTTGATCTACCCGAACTCGGGCCTCGCGTGACCGGATTCGTGGTGCGATATCGGGGTAAGGTCTGTGCTTTTATTAATCAGTGCGCCCATGTGCCGGTGGAGCTGGACTGGAACCCCGGCGATTTTTTTGACCTGACGCAGCAATATATTATCTGCGCCACCCACGGCGCCCATTTCATCCCTGATAACGGGTATTGTGTCATGGGGCCGTGCAAGGGGCGCAGCCTGAAACAGCTTCCGGTATATGAACGGGAGTCCTTTGTTTTCATTAACCTTGAAAGTCTGAAGCATGTCTGACATTAATCAAAACGATCCGAACTGGGAGCGTCAAACCCTGGAAAAGCTGGCCTTCTCTGCCATTCGGGAGCAACGCCGTAACAGGTTCTGGGGCGTGCTGTTCAAATCGCTCACCTTTATTTACCTTTTCATGCTGCTGTTTTATGCGATGGACTGGGTAGGGGGCGATGGAAGTTCCAATACCGACCATACCGCGATCATTGATATTTATGGCGTGATTGGCAGTGATGATCAGGTGAGTGCCGATGACGTCGTCGGCAGCCTTGCTTCGGCCTATGACAACAAGCATACCAAGGGCATTATCCTGCGCATCAATAGTCCAGGCGGCAGCCCGGTTCAGGCGGGGATTATTAATGATGAAATTCATCGCCAGCGCAAACTTCACCCCAATATTCCGGTATACGCCGTGGTGGAAGACATTTGCGCATCCGGTGGTTATTACATTGCGGTAGCGGCAGACAAGATTTTTGTCGACAAGGCCAGCATCGTCGGGTCGATTGGCGTGCTGATGGATGGCTTTGGCTTTACCGGCATCATGGACAAGGTTGGGGTAGAGCGTCGCTTGCTGACAGCGGGAGTAAACAAGGCGATTCTGGACCCATTCTCTCCCGTGAATCCCAAACATAAAGAATATGCGCAAAGCATGCTTGACCAGATTCACCAGCAATTCATCGCAGTTGTGCGTGAAGGTCGTGGCAAGCGCCTGAAGGAAACCGATGACACGTTCAGCGGCTTGTTCTGGAGTGGTGAAACCAGCGTGCAAATGGGCTTGGCAGATGGCTTTGGCAGCTCGGATTACGTAGCGCGCGAAATCATCAAGCAAGAAAAAATCGTTGACTTCACCGCACGTGAAGGCTTGGCAGACAAGTTTGCCAAGCGTATTGGCGCCTCCATGGGCAATGCTGCCTTGGGTACCGTGTTCAATGGCATGAAGATGCATTGATCCTGGAAGCTCGGTCTGGCTTGGCAGCCAGACCGAGCAAGAGTCACCCGCAATAAAAAAGCCCCGATATTTTTCGGGGCTTTTTATTTGGTCAACTAGCTGGTTTATGTGCTAGATATTTTGCGATTTGATGTAATCAATCAGCTTGTTGGTGGATTCATCGTAATCGCAGGTTAGCTTGCCATCGGTGAGTTGCGGCAGAATCTTCTGGGCAATCTGCTTACCGTATTCCACACCCCATTGGTCGAAGGAGTTGATGTTCCAGACGATGCCCTGCACGAAGATCTTGTGCTCATAAAGCGCAATCAGCTTGCCCAAGGTTTTCGGATCAAGCGTGTCGAACAGCATGGTGCTGGTCGGGCGGTTGCCGCCGAACACGCGATGCGGCAGCAGATTCATGATGGTGTGATGATCCAGGCCTTGCTCTTCCAGCTCGATCTTGGCTTCTTTGGCAGACTTGCCTTGCATCAGCGCGCGCGTTTGTGCGAGCAGGTTGGCAATCAGGATGTGGTGATGCTCATCGCCGTTTGTGCCAATCGAGTAATGGCTATGCAGCGGCATCAGGAAATCACATGGGATTAACTTGTTGCCCTGATGAATCAACTGATAGAAGGCATGCTGGCCATTGGTGCCGGACTCGCCCCAGATAATCGGGCCAGTGGTGTAATTAATCCGCTCGCCAGCGCGATTAACGAATTTGCCATTGCTCTCCATATCCGCTTGCTGCAGATAGGCAGTAAAGCGCGAGAGGCCTTGATCGTAAGGCAGGATGGCATGGGTTTCCGCTTCAAAGAAGTTGTTGTACCAGATGCCCAGCATGGCCATGATCACTGGCAGGTTTTCTTCCAGCGGTGCGCTGCGGAAGTGCTGGTCCATTTCGTGACCACCTTCCAGCAGCTGCTCGAAATTGTCCATGCCAATGTAAAGCGCGATAGGCAAGCCGATGGCTGACCACAGCGAATAACGGCCACCCACCCAGTCCCAGAATTCGAACATATTGGCGGTATCAATACCGAAATCACTGACAGCCTTGCCATTGGTGGAAAGGGCAACGAAATGCTTGGCGACATGGGCTTCATCGCCAGCTGCCTGCAGGAACCAGGTGCGAGCTGAGCGCGCATTGGTCATGGTTTCCTGGGTGGTGAAGGTCTTGGATGCCACGATGAAAAGCGTGGTATCAGGATTGCATTTTTCCAGAACCTGGGCCAAGTGGGCGCCATCAATATTGGAAACGAAATGGGCATTCAGTTCCGGGCTGGCATACGCCTTGAGGGCGGTGCAGACCATGACCGGGCCAAGATCGGAGCCGCCGATGCCGATATTCACGATATCGGTAATGCGCTTGCCGCTATAGCCTTTCCATTCGCCGGAGCGCACTTGCTCGCTGAAGCTGCGCATTTGCGCCAGCACGCGATTCACATCCGGCATGACATCCTTGCCATCCACCAGCACGGGCGTATTGCTGCGGTTGCGTAAGGCGGTATGGAGGACGGCGCGGTTTTCGGTGAAGTTGATCTTTTCACCGCTGAACATGCGCTCACGCCATTGCTCCACATCCGTCTCGCGCGCCAGTGTGAACAGCAGAGACATTGTCTCAGCGTTAATGCGATGCTTGGAATAGTCCAGCAACAGATCACCCAGTTGCAGCGAGAATTTCTCAAATCGCTTGTCGTCCTGCGCAAACATGTCGCGCATTTGCAGAGGGAATATGTCTTGGAAGTGTCGTTGCAGCTGTTGCCATACAGGCAAATTTGTTGGATTACTCATGCAGTTTTTTAGTTTATTCGGTATTGGAGGGTTGTGTTGTTAGCGGTATGCGCACTTGCTGCGTGGCATTTGGCTACTAGTCTAACTATTTTTACGATATTTCGATACTGCCAGCCCAGTCTAGACTGGCTTAATTAACATTTTATTAATAAATCACCGATTGTTGTGCAGGCCTTATGCAGATTCGGGCTGCAATATCAGTCCGGCGAGCGGGGGCAAGGTGAGTTCAATAGAGTGCTGACATCCCATCCACGGCACAGGTTCACTATGTAACAGGCCACCATTGCCCATGTTGCTGCCACCGTAACACTCTGCATCGCTATTGATCAGCTCGCGGTATGCGCCGGCATGCGGAACACCAATACGGTAGCGTGTGCGTGGCACCGGCGTGAAGTTGAGCAATATAAGCAGGGTCTCGCCTTTCTGGCCCACGCGGGCAAAGCTGATGGTGGATTGCTCGGCGTCGTTGCAGTCTATCCAGCGGAATCCAGTCTGTTCAAAATCCAGTGCATGCAATGCCGGATGGTTTTTATAGGTATGGTTAAGATCGCGACATAAATGCTGGACGCCCTGGTTCAATTGGTTACCAAGTAATTGCCAATCCAACGGGGCGTTCACATTCCATTCCCGGCTCTGGGCGATTTCATTGCCCATGAAGCTGAGTTTTTTGCCCGAGATAGTGGCCTGGTAGGTCATCAGCAAACGCAGATTGGCAAACTTTTGCCAGGTATCGCCCGGCATTTTTTCCAGTAATGAGCGCTTCCCATGCACCACTTCATCATGGGAGAAGGGCAGCAGGAAGTTTTCGGTATAGGCATAAAGCTGACCAAACGTCAGCTTTTGCTGGTGATAGCGTCGGTGGATGGGGTCATTTGCCATGTAAGACAGCGTGTCGTTCATCCAGCCCATGTTCCACTTCATGGAGAAACCGAGGCCGCCCAGATAAACCGGGCGTGAAACCATGGGGAAGGAGGTGGACTCCTCTGCGATGGTGAGGGCGCCTGGAAAATCCTCATGCACCATCATGTTGAGTTGCCGCAAAAAGTCGATCACTTCCAGATTTTCGCGACCGCCAAACTTGTTGGGCAGCCATTCGCCTTCTTTGCGCGAGTAGTCAAGGTAAAGCATGGAGGCCACGGCATCCACACGCAAGCCATCAATATGCAACTCTTTTAGCCAGTAATAGGCATTGCTGATCAGAAAGTTGCGTACCTCGTTACGGCCGTAATTGAAAATATACGTGCCCCAATCCTGATGTTCCCCCAGGCGCGGATCTTCGTGCTCAAAAAGTGCCGAGCCATCAAAGCGTGCCAGCGCCCAGTCATCCTTGGGGAAATGCCCTGGCACCCAGTCCAGAATCACCCCAATGCCAGCCTGATGGCAACGATCAACGAAATAGCGGAAATCGTCGGGATTGCCGAAGCGGTTGGTGACGCCGAAATAACCCGTGGTCTGATAGCCCCATGACTCATTCAGCGGATGCTCTGACACGGGTAACAGCTCGATATGGGTATAGCCCATGTCCTGAACATAGGGGATCAGCTGCTCGGCCAGCTGACGGTAACCAAGAAAGTGGCCATGTTCATCACGACGCCACGATCCCAGGTGCACTTCATAACAGTTGAGCGGGGCATGTAGCCAATCCCGCTCAGTGCGTGCTTTCAGCCAAGCTTCGTCCTGCCATTGGTAGCCATCCAGCCTGGTGATCTTGCTGGCTGTGCCAGGCAGCTGTTCAAAGCTGAAGCCATAAGGGTCGGTTTTGATATGGAGCTGACCAGTATTGCGATTGCGGATCTCGAATTTATAGAGCTGGTTTTCCGTGAGCTGCGGGATGAAGAGCTCCCACACGCCGCTGGCACCATGGCAATGCATGGCATGTACACGGCCATCCCATTGATTGAAATCGCCAACGATGCTGACACGTTCGGCGGTTGGTGCCCATACGGCAAAGCGAACGCCAGTCACTCCTTGATGTGTGCATAAATGCGCACCCAGTGTGCGATATGCCAGCTTGAGTTTGCCTTCGCCCAGCAGATACAACTCATCATTGCTGAGCATGGGGCTAAAGGAATAGGGGTCCCAGGTTTCATGAATCTGACCATGCTGCGCGATGCGAAGTTGACAGGGCATTTCAGGCTGCTGGGCGCCTGACCATTCAAAAAACCCGTCTGACTCACCACGCAGCAGCGGCTGCCATGTCTGCCCTAATTTGAGCCACGCCTCGTCGGCAAACGGCAAAAATGCGCGAAAACTGTGCCGCCCGTCATGCACGTGCAATCCAAGCACGCTATGCGGGTTGTAATGTTTCGCTTGAAGTATTAGCGATAATTCTTCGTTTTTATTGGGCTTTGGCAAAATAGCAATCGAAAAAAAATATCTGGATTAAGGAATTAAATCTACTGGATATCCGTCAATTATCGTGACTATAATGAGTCACAGCGGCCTCTACACAGGCTGCGGAGTCCACAACGGCGGCCTTCACGCACTAATTACAACTATAATTCAGGAGTAGTAATAATGCACCAGGATTTGACCTCTACACGCTTCATTAGTGCCCTGACCAAAAATACGGTCGCTTTGATTCTTGCTGGCGGCAAAGGCAGCCGGCTGAAAGACCTGACCAATTGGCGCGCCAAGCCGGCGGTGCCATTTGGCGGCAAGTTCCGTATTATCGATTTTCCACTGTCCAATTGCATGAACTCCGGTGTGCGCCGTATCGGCGTCGTCACCCAATATAAATCACATAGCCTGATGCAGCATATCCAGCGCGGCTGGGGCTTTCTGCGTGGCGAGTTCAATGAGTTCGTTGAGCTATTGCCCGCACAGCAGCGCATTCAGGAAGAGTGGTACAAGGGCACGGCGGATGCCGTCTTCCAGAACCTGGATATTTTGCGCAATACCGGTGCCGAGTATGTGCTGATTCTGGCGGGCGACCATATCTACAAGATGGATTATGGTCAGATGCTGGCTTCGCATGTGAAGAACAAAGCAGATATGACAGTGGCTTGTGTAAATGTGCCCGTGGAAGATGCCAAGGCCTTTGGAGTCATGGGCGTGGACGATGAAGACCGCGTTATTGACTTCAGTGAGAAGCCAGACAATCCCAAGCCGCTGCCCGATAATCCAGACCAGGTGCTGGCCAGCATGGGTATTTATGTTTTCAATGCATCGTTTCTCTACGAGCAGTTGATCCGCGATGCTGATGCTCCGCATTCCCAGCATGACTTTGGTCGCGACATCATTCCCTACATGATCAAGAAATATCGTGTTTATGCCCATCGCTTTACGGAAAGTTGCGTCGGCGCCTCCGACGGCAACTACTACTGGCGCGATGTTGGTACGGTTGATGCTTATTGGGAAGCGAATATGGAACTGACCAAAGTGATTCCCGAGCTCAATCTTTACGACCGTCACTGGCCTATCTGGACCTATCAGGAGCAACTGCCCCCCGCTAAGTTCGTATTCGACAATGCGGATCGTTGTGGCATGGCAACCGACTCTCTGGTATCCGGCGGATGCATTATCAGTGGCGCCAAGGTCAGCCGCTCGGTGCTGTTTTCGGACATTCGTGTCAACAGCTATTCAAATATCGAAGACTCGGTGATCCTGCCGAAAGTGGATATTGGACGCTATGTCACGCTCAAGCGCGTAGTGGTCGACAAAGGCACCCGTATTCCCGATGGCATGGAGATCGGGGTTAACCCGGAGCAGGACCGCAAGCGGTTTTACGTGTCGGAAAAAGGTATCACGCTGGTCACCCCGGATATGCTGGGGCAATCCATTCATCAAGCAAGATAGGCGTTCCCGGGCACTGGCCTGGGGACTTTCATTGTTCAGTACAGCAGCCTGCCTGCTGTCTTGAGAGGCCACATGACGGATAAACGCCCCAAGCTTTACCTTAATCTTTACTGGCACATGCATCAGCCCGACTATCGCGATACGCTGACCGGGCAATATGTGCTGCCATGGACCTACCTGCATGCCATCAAGGATTACACCGATATGGCATGGCACCTAGAGGCCAACCCGCAGGCACGCGTGACATTCAACTTTGTCCCTGTGTTGCTGGACCAGCTCGAAGACTACACGGAGCAGTTTGTGTCAGGCGACATTCGCGACCCTTTGCTGGCCATGCTGGCAGAGGAATCACTGGACAACATCAGCACCGAGCAATGCAATCTCATTATTGATAGCTGCTTCAAGAGCCATCACGAAAAAATGCTGGCGCCGTTTGCGCATTACCAGCGGCTGCACAATATCTACAAAGCCCTGCAAATCGAAGGCAGCGCCGCTTTTAATTATCTTTCTGCCCAGTACAAGGCTGACCTGCTGGTCTGGTATCACCTGGCCTGGACCGGCGAGAGCATACGCCGCAACAATACCTTTGTTCAGCAGTTGATGGAGAAGGGCACGCAATTTACCCTGGAAGAGCGCCGTGCCTTGTTTCGCCTGATCGGCGAGCTCATCAGCGGGCTGATCCCGCGGTATAAAGCCTTGCAGGATCAGGGCCGCATCGAGCTCTCCACCACACCGCATTACCATCCGATTGTGCCATTGCTGCTGGATTTCAAATCTACCCGCGATGCCATGCCTTATGCACCCTTGCCGCATACTGCGCGCTACCCCGGCGGAAAGGAGCGGGCCTGCGCGCACATCCGTCAGGCGCAAGCATCGCATGCTGAACGGTTTGGTAAGCCGGCAACCGGCATGTGGCCGGCAGAAGGGGCGGTGTCTTACGCCACGCTCACGTTGATGGCGCAACACGGACTCAAATGGGCAGCCACAGGCGAAGGTGTCTTGACGCATAGTCTTTACAAATCGTTTGAAGGGTTTGGCCTCGCCAAGCAGGATTACTTGTATCAGCCATACCGTATCACCGATGGTCATCACGACATTCTGTGCTTTTTCCGCGATGACGGACTATCGGACAAAATCGGTTTTGAATATTCCAAGCTCTACGCCAGCGAGGCGGTGAGCGATTTCATCCGCTCGCTGGAACATATCCAGGCGGCCAATACGCGTACGCAGTGCCCCGTGGTCAGCGTGATTCTCGATGGCGAAAATGCCTGGGAATACTATCCATACAATGCCTATTACTTTCTCAGCGAACTTTATGCGGCCTTGGTGGATCATCCAAATATCGAGATGGCGACCTTCAGCGATATTCTCGCCCTGCCGGGCAATACCGTTGCCATGGAAAGCTTGCCCGAGGTGGCTGCAGGCAGCTGGGTATATGGCAGCTTCAGTACCTGGATAGGTTCCGCCGAAAAAAATCGCGGCTGGGATCTGCTGTGTGATGCCAAGGAATGCTATGACCGCGTGATGCAGGATGGCCTGCTCACCCAAGAGGAAATCGTGGCCTGTGAACGGCAGCTAGCCATTTGCGAAGGTTCGGATTGGTTCTGGTGGTTTGGCGATTACAACTCGGCCATGAGTGTCGACAGCTTTGACCGACTCTACCGGCGCAACCTGAGCAATCTCTATCATTTGCTCAAGCTGCCAGTGCCGGAGGTATTGAATCGTCCCATCAGCGTTGGTGCAGGCGACCCGGCGGTTGGCGGCACCATGCGTCGCGGGCAGGAAGCGTAAGCCAGATGAAACACACCATATTAACGATTGAAGCGACAGGAGCGTAATTTGGCCAAGACCGTTGCACTTTTGCTGGGAGTCCATGCGCACCAACCCGTGGGCAATTTCGAGAGAGTACTCGACGATGCCCATATACGCTGCTATGGGCCTTTTTTGCGCGTAATGCATGAATATCCAGCATTCAAATTTGCCATTCATATCAGTGGCTGGCTGCTGGAGTATATGCTGAACAAATATCCGGAAGACATGGCGCTGCTGAAGGAGATGGTGACGCGGGATCAGGCGGAGCTGGTCGGTGCAGGCTTTACCGAGCCCGTACTGGCCTCCATTCCAGCCCGCGACCGCGTCGGCCAGATCGGCATGCTATCTACCTGCCTCAAGAAAAAACTGGGGCAGACGCCGCAGGGTGCCTGGCTGACCGAGCGGGTTTGGGAGGCCACTGTGGTACCTGCGCTGTCGGACTCCGGCATCCGTTACGTCATGGTCGACGATTATCACTTCATGTGCACAGGTCGGGGCGGCGACGCGCTCAAGGGCTATTACACCACGGAAGAAGACGGTCGCCAGATCGATCTCTTTCCCATTTCCGAGTCATTGCGCTACCGCCTGCCTTTTTCACCAGCCGAAGAAGTAGTGGGGTACCTGGAGAGCCTGGCTGACGACAGCAAGCAGGCTGCCGCCATTTATTTTGATGACATTGAAAAGTTTGGTATCTGGCCTGAAACCTATGAATGGGTGTATGAGCGCGGCTGGCTGCGTAACTTTATCGAGGGCGTGCTGGCTTCTTCGATCATCAAACCCATGCGCTACATTGATTACCATGCCATGGCAAAAACCCGTGGCGTGGTTTATCTGCCCACCGCTTCGTATATCGAAATGAATGAATGGACGCTGCCAGTGCCCGCGGCCCATCATTATGCCGATCTGGTCGGGCAAGAAAAATACAATAATCGCTACGAAATCACCAAGCCATACGTGCGCGGTGGTATCTGGCGTAATTTCTTCATGCGCTATCCGGAATCGAACTGGATGCACAAACGCATGCTGGCCTTGTCGGAACGCTTCAACCAGCTGCCGGACAACAAGAAAACCGCCGACATGCGCCAAGCGCTATATGAATCGCAGGCTAACGATGCTTACTGGCATGGCTTGTTTGGCGGCTTATACCTGCCGCATTTGCGCCGGGCGGTATATAACGCCATGCTCAAACTGGAAAGCCTGCTGGACAAGGTATCAGCCAGACCTACCAAAGTCATGGCAGACCTCGACCTGGATGGTCACGACGAGGTGTTCTTGCATAGTGGAGAGGTGCAGGCGGTGATTCGTCAGGATGGCACAGCATCCGTCTGCGAATTTGACAGTTACCGGCTACACCACAATTTTGGCGACACCTTGACCCGGCAAGAGGAACATTATCATCGCAAGGTGCATGCCCAGCCTGAGCATGCGCATAGCGGCGAGGGGATCGCCAACCCGCATGAACGCTTAAGCCTCAAGCACGAGATTACGCAGGCTGACCTTGCTACTGATAGCTATCGCAAAGCGCTGTTTTGTGACTTCGTCATGCACGAGGCTGATAGCTTCAGCCCCTTGACCTACAAGCCTGCTGCAGGCGTTAAAAACGCCTTGCACTACAAATCAGAATACAAGGGCCTGACGTTCCAGAAGAAAATCAGCGTGCAGGGCGAGTCTCTTGAAGTCGGCTATGAAGTGACATCGAGCGCCAATGGCGTATTCAAGGTCGAAATCAACCTTGCCATGCCAAGTTGCGATGGTCCTGCTGGGCGCTTTGTCATTGGAGATCATATTCCCGGTGGCTTTGGTCAGCCCTTGCAATGGCCTGAGCTTAGGCGCCTGACTCTGGAGGATGCCGTCATGGGCGGCTCCCTGGAGCTTGAGGTCAATATTCCATGCCATCTGAATACTTTTCCCCACTTCAGTGTTTCGCAATCTGAAGCCGGGTTTGAAAAAATCATGCAGGCGGTAACGCTGGAGCTGAGCTGGCCGATGAATCAGATGCATGGCCCGCTGACGATCAATCTCAATGTCAAATAACCGTTTGGTGCTGTTGAACAGGGGATAGCGATTTGTTTCTAGGCGTTGATATTGGGGGTACCAATCTGCGGGTCGGGGTGGTGCAACACCTTGTAGTTATTCATGAACAAAGAGCGCTGGCTGACTTCTCGGGTCTTTGCGCACGCCTCAGCCCGGAGGAGGCGTGGCGCCAGATTATCGCAACAACCGCGGCCACCTTGCGCGAATGTCTGGCGCAATACCCGCAAGCCAAGGCCGTGGGCATCGGCTTCCCAGGCTTTATTGATCCCGTGCATGGCACTGTGGCGCAATCGCCAAATCTGCCAGGTTTACGCAATGTGGATCTGGCAGGCGATCTTTCGAAGGCCATCGGCCTGCCGGTTGTGGTGGAAAACGATGCCCTGGCTGCTGCTTATGGCGAATATGTACTCTGTGATCCCAAACCGCACAGTCTCTTGTATGCAGGGCTGGGCACCGGTGTGGGTGGCGGGATGATTTATGCAGGCCGCCCATTTACCGGAGAGCATGGTGTGGCCATGGAGATTGGTCATGTGATTGTAGAGCCGGATGGCCGCTTGTGTGGCTGCGGCAATCGTGGCTGCATGGAGCAATATGCCTCAGCCAGTGGCATAGCGCAAAGCTACCACCAGGCTACCGGGCAGCGGGTGGAGGTGAATGCCATTGCCCAGGCGGCGCGCGAAGGCGGTCAGGCGGCGGTGGAGGCTTTCTCCCATGCCGGTGCCGCACTGGCCCAAGCGCTGGCGCATGCGGTCAAGACCGTAGACGTCGGGCTTATCGTGATTGGTGGCGGTGTAAGCCAAGCTTGGGACCTCATGGCGCCCGCGTTTTTTGCCCAGATGGACCGGGACATGATCCCCGTGCTCAGAGACCGGCTAAGCGTGCAGTGTTCCACCAGTGGCGACCGCGCTGGCATTATTGGTGCGGCGGCGTTGGCTGAGATCATTCTCGCGTCATCTTCCTGACCACGATTTGCCTCAAAACTGCCAGCCAAACTACCATCCAAACTACGCAAATCTGCCACAAAACTGTCATCTACCGCTGTTAAGCTCGCCTCCGAAAAGGGGGCATCATGAGACAAGTTCATGTACAACAATCGCATTTGAGCGGCTGGGGCGCCAGAGTGGTGCTGCAGCCCGCGCTTGCTATCCGCGCGGCAGCGCAGGATGAATCGGCCATTTCATCACTGGAATTGCACAAGATACTCAAGCACCGCCAGCTGACAGCGGTCTTTCAACCCATTGCTGATTTGCGCAGTGCCAGCATTTTTGGGCATGAAGGGTTGATTCGCGGTCCGGTCGACACCCGCTTGCACATGCCGCTTGCCCTGTTTGAAGAGGCGGAGCAGCACCATCTGCTGCTCGAAGTGGAGCATCTCAGTCGCCAGGTGGTGCTCGAATCCTTTGCCCAGCAAGCCGCTAGCGCCAAGCTTTTCCTCAATGTGAGCCCGGCATCTCTGTTGCAACCCCACGTCGCCCGCGGTGCCACACTTTCCTACATACACCAGCTTGGGCTCGATCCGCACGATGTCATTATCGAGCTCACGGAAAACTCGCCTACCTTTGATTACGATACCCTGCGCCACGCCGCTGAGCACTACCGCAGCATGGGCTTTGAAATCGCCATGGATGACCTCGGCGAGGGCTTCTCCAGCCTGCGTTTGTGGTCCGAGTTGCGCCCAGATTACGTCAAGATAGACAAGCATTTCATCCGTAATATTGATCGGGATCAGGTGAAACTCGACTTTGTGCGCTCCATTCAGCAGATCGCGCTCAACTCGGGCACCAAGGTGATAGCCGAAGGCATAGAAACCGAAGCCGAGCTCATGATCGTGAAGGATCTGAAGATTCCTTATGGGCAAGGCTATCTGATCAATCGACCGCAAGCTTCCTTGCATACCGCATTAAGTCCGGTGGCAGCCGAGCTGATGCAGCGCAATGCCGTACATGTTTACCAGAGTGCTGCCGTGCCGGTGCAGGCGCGTTCAAACATCAGCAAGCTGATACGCTATGTGTCGCCAGTAAGCCCGCAGACAAGCAATGATGATGTGTATCAGATATTTGAAAAGCAGCCCACGCTGTATTCCCTGCCTGTGGTGGCACAAGGACGACCAGTGGGGCTGATCAGCCGCTATAACATGATTGACCATCTGGCGCGGCCCTATACCCGCGAGCTCTATGGCAAACGCTATTGCAGCATTTTCATGGACAATCAGCCCCTGATTGTTGACAACAGCCTGAGCCTGCAGGCGTTGAGTGATCTCATCATCAACATGGAACCACATCATTTATCCAATGGCTTCATTATCACGGAGTCAGGTAATTACCTGGGCATGGGCAGCGGCCATGATCTGCTGCGCGAGATCACCCAGATGCAGATCAATGCCGCGCGTTATGCCAACCCTTTGACCATGTTGCCCGGCAATGTCCCGATCAACGAGCATATGGATCGCCTGTTGCAGGCAGGCATTACTTTTCATGCCTGTTATTGCGATCTTGATTCGTTCAAGCCGTTTAATGATGTGTATGGCTTCAGACGCGGTGATGAGCTGATCCAGTACACGGGCAAGCTGTTGAACGAACACATCGCCAATGAGCTGGATTTTGTCGGCCATATTGGCGGCGATGACTTCATCCTGATTTTTCAGAGCGAGGATTGGGAAGAGCGGTGTCTGCATGTTTTGCAGATTCTGGCGCAGGCCATTCCGGCTTTTTATGATGAGGCAGACCGGCAGCGTGGGGGCATTGCCGCAGAAGACCGGCAGGGCAATCCGCTATTTTATCCTTTCGTCAGTATGTCAGTCGGCAGCGTCAAGGCTGACCCGGTGGGCTTCAGAAGCCATCACGAAGTGGCAGCGGCAATGACCGTAGCCAAGAAGCAGGCCAAGAAAATCAGTGGTAACAGCCTGTTTCTTGAGCGCCGGGGGAAATAGTCAATCGCATAATGCCCGCTGATGTTTCATAAAAGACAAACGCCCGTGGGTGATCCTCGGGCGTTTGTTTATCAAGACCTTTGCCTGAGCGGTTCACACCGCCCAACAGGCGAGGGGCTTAATAACTGGTAGTCGTAGTGACTACAGTGCGGTTTGCACGGCAATTGCTCCCGGCAATACCACCCAGAGTGGCAGCTACAGCACCCAGCAAGAAGGCCAGAAAGCCCCACAAGGTCAGATGTGCCCCTACACGGGCAGTCTTGTCCGCAGCGACGGCAGCCTTGTCACCCGCTACTTCAGCGGTGTGGTTGATGGCAGCTTGGGCATCCTTGGCAGATTTTTCCCATGCATCCAGCTTTTGCGCAGCTTCTTCCTTGCTGATGCTGGTTTTTTCAGCAATCAGGTCAACCACGGCCTGGCGATCTTCCGGTGTGGCATTGCTGCCTTTATCGACCAGGGTTTTTACCTTGGCGTAAATCTCGGCAGATTCGCTTTGGTTGGCTGCATCCTGATTGGCAGCAGCTTGACCACTTTGATTGGCAGCATGCGCCAGCAGGCCTTGCAATTCGCGTTCAGCGCTTTCCCAGGAGAAGTTGCTGTTGGCAGCCTCTTGTTTGCCCTTGTTGATCAGGTCCGGTGCTGCAGCCGCGGCGCCATGCGCTGCACCGCTTACGGCCGAGCTTGCCAGACTGCCCACGCCAGCCAGTGTGCCGCCAATCAGGCTGCCCACCAAGTAAACGCCAATCAGGGTGGCAGTAGCCCAGGTTACGATGCCATGCAGCGCGCCGTCCATTTTGGCGGGCAGGCCTGCCATCTCGCCCGCCACAATCCCGCCAATGACCAGAGACAAGAAGAAAGACACTACCCACCATAAGCCAGCGCCCAAGCCAAAGGCTTCTGCACTAGGGGTTCCATTGGCTTGCAAGGGGTCAAGCGTGCTCAGGCCGACACCGGCACCCAGCATGCTCAATAAAAACTGCACAGTCAGCGTGACGGCCACGCCAGCAAAAATGGCGGACCAGGAAATGGTTTTAAGGGGTGGTGCGTAAGGGTTGAGTCCGCTTCGTACCGTGGTGGTTTCATCATAGGTTTGTGTCGTTGCCATGGTATTCCTCCAGCTGAATATTGTTGATCTTGAAAAGCACGATCAGCATGGCATGCTGACACGCACCTCATGCAAACGACATATCACGCCGTGTTTGCAGTGGGATCATTCTATGATCAGCACCGAATAACGCCTGTCAGAGCGCCGCTTAAATTTGGCTAGGGAATTTTGAGCTTCGATATAAGCTGATTCTGACAGGGACGTAGGTAAA
This sequence comes from Methylovorus menthalis, assembly GCF_020523625.1. Taxonomy (GTDB): domain Bacteria; phylum Pseudomonadota; class Gammaproteobacteria; order Burkholderiales; family Methylophilaceae; genus Methylovorus; species Methylovorus menthalis. The sequence goes on along the minus strand of NZ_JAJAQH010000006.1, from coordinate 1,081,977 downwards.
TATTGAGTCGGGATGGAAATATACAGCATGAAAAAGGCCCCGAAGGGCCTTTAGGTGTTTAGTTTGCCTGGAGAGCTTCTGTCGGTGGGGCTGCCTTGTCTTTACGATCAGGCATTTGCGCCAGAATCTGGCAGGCGACGGTGCTGAGGTAAGGTAGGGATTGCAGCGCCAGCATGGTGACCCATAACTGCGCATCTGCATTCTCGATACCTCGCGAGTAAATCATGGCCGCCGCGGCAATGATAAGCGCGAGCAGCAGCAGGATTTCTTCACGGATAGGCGTGATCAGGCTGCGCTTGCCCGTGCCCTTGCCCTTGGCAGTGGTCTTGAAAACACCACGTTTTTGCACCAGGCCGGCAATAATGCCGCGGGCAATGGCATGCGAAAGGCCCAGGCTAGCCAGTGAGGCACCAAAAATATCCATCCACTTGCATTCTTTCATGGTCTTGCGATACAGCACGGGTCCCAAGGCGCCCTTGACCACCAGGAAGCACAAGATCGGCGTCAACATGATAGGCACCGGCAGGCTGAAGGATTTGGGGAACGCCAGCATGGCCATGGTCCAGCCGATGGAGCTAAGCGTGAACACCAGTTGCAATGCATCACCCAGCCAACCAAACCAGCCAGTCAGGAAGTGATAGCGCTGACCAAAGTTGAGGGTAGAGGACCCCAGCAGCTTGGGCATATGACGTTTCAGGATCTGCATCGCACCAAAGGCCCAGCGGAAACGCTGCGATTTAAGGGCGTTAAAGTCGGAAGGGGTCAGGCCGCGACCAAAGGTTTCGTCGATATAGCGCAACTCGTATTGCTGCTCAAGCAGACGCAGACCGAGCTCAGTATCTTCACAAATACACCACTCGGACCAGCCGCCCACATCCGTCAGAGCCTGATGACGCACGAGTGTCATGGTGCCGTGCTGGATCAGCGCATTGCGTTCGTGGCGATGGTGCATACCGATGCGGAAAAAGCCTTCGAACTCCCAATTGCTCATGCGGCGGAAGAAATTGTTCTCCCACTCGCGGTGAGCTTGTGGCGCCTGTACCACGGCCACTTGATCTTCGCTGAAATGTGGTACCAACGCACCCAGCCAGTCTGGGGTGACGACGTAGTCTGCATCCACCACGCCGATGACTTCGGTGCGAGGGTCCGTCTGTTGCAAGGCAAAGTTCAGTGCACCGGCCTTGAACCCTGGCCATTGTGGCAGATGGAAGAACTTGAAGTTGTCCGGCATGTTGGCCATATAGGCTTCCACTGGCTTCCACTTGCTTTCATCTTTGGTGTTGTTGTCTACGACGATGACTTCAAAGTGCGTGTAATCGAGCTTGCCCAGACTTTCAATGGTGGCGATCACCATCTCCGGTGGCTCGTTGTAACAGGCCAGATGCACGGACACGAATTTTTCCTGATCGGCAGGTAGCGGCTTGGCACGCTTGAAGGCGCGCAGCCAGCCACCCTTGAACATCACCTCGCTGAATTCCACGCCATAGATCATTAATACAGCTGACGTCAGTGCCATGCCGATGATGAGGCCGATCAGCACAATAAAGTCACGCAGGCTGTAGTAGTAATCGCTTGGCAGGTTATAGGCGATCACCAGGGTGGTGATACACGCTTGCAGCAATAAGGCCATGGACAGGCGGCCACCCAGGCCCCAATGGCGGAAGCGATAGGCAATGAACAGGATGGGCAGGAACCCCAGGAAGGTGGCCCAGCTGGCTTTGATCAGCCAGCGGGTATCGGTAGGGACGGCACCTTGCAGCGAATATTTCATCTGGCGCTTGCCATCAAACATACCCCAATACGCCCCAGCCCAGCCCTCTACCTTGACTTTCCATGGCTGGTCGATGGCTTCCATCAGATAGTAGTCGTAGTTCTGGTAAGCGGATTTTGCCAGGAACTCGCGGACAAATTGCGCTTGATTAACCTTGGAGGCAACGGCCGCGCCAATGGCAGGGCCTTCGCTAGGCCAGCCAATTTCGCCAATGACAATTTTCTTGCGCGGGTACTTCTCCATCAGCTCCTGATAGCGCTGGAAAGCATAGTCAACGGCTTTGTCCGCGGGCACACCCTCGTGGTAGGGCAGCAGGTGCACGGTAATGAAATCCACATGGCGCACCAGCTCGGGGTTTTTCAACCAGACGTGCCAGGGTTCGGCCGTGGATACCGGGACATTGACGTTTTCACGCACTTCATCCAGGTAGCCTATCATCTGATCCACAGTTAGGTCGGCGCGCAACATGGCTTCGTTACCGATAATCACACGCTCGATTTGCGGATAGGTGGCAACTTGCGTTTCCAGCGCGGCAATTTCGCGACGGTTGTCACCGTCGTTCCCTTGCAGCCATGCGCCAGCCGTTACCTTCATGCCCAGGCGGGAAGCCAGCGCCGGGATTTCAGCCAGCTCCAGTGAGCCATAGGTACGGATACGATTGGTGTAGTTGTGCAGCATGCGCAGATCGCGCATCAACTCGGCACTGCTGGGATACTTTTTATCCAGCGGACTCTGGTCGAGCTGATAGCCACTGTAGGCAAAGCCGCGTACCAGTGGAGGGGCATCAATCAGTTCAAGCGTGCCATTGGTGGCGGCCCATAATCCGAAATGCGCGGCGGCGATGGCGGCTGCAAATAGCAGCGGTGTGACAAAACGTTTGGCAATAGTCATTAGGCGTTCAGCGTTTTAAGTTTGTGTAAAAGGGTCGTCCGTGGCCAGGTGGCATAGGTCGTCGCCAGCACCAGCAGCAACCAGGCAATAGCCTGACGGTTTTCGGTTTCAAAGGCAATGCAGGCCACCATGGCAGCTAGTGCCAGCAAGTTCAGTGCCTTGTAAGGCCGCCATGTATTGCGGCGGCTGATGTTCAATATGGTCAGGCCAATGGCAAGCTGGATCACCGGCAGCGCATACAGCGGCAGCGGGAAATCACGATAGCGTCCATCGATCTCAAACAGCCAGCGCGTGGCAAATGGGTCGGTCAGCCCAAAAATATTCACGATCTGCAATGTCGGCAGGCTCAGCATGCAGCAGGTAAAGACGCCAATGGCAATCAGCCACATGCAAAGCTTGATCAGCTTGTTGCCACTGTCCGACTGTCGATTGAACTGGGTTGGGATCGCAATCAGCAGCAATATGCCTGCTATCGTGACGCCACCGAGCAGACTCCACTCAAGAGTGTTGCGGCAGGCCTCAATCAGGTATTGCCACTGCAGCTTCGCGCATAGCCCGGCAAGTGCGCCCAGCAGCCCGGAACCAATCAGTGCGGGCAGACGACGTTCATCGGCCAGCAAGGTAAACAGAATCAGGACAACAGCGCCAGACGCGAGCCAGATGGCAAGATCGGCGGGCTGGTCATGACGCTCGCTGACCGGACCATTGAACGGAAACTTGGGCTCAAGATCAGTGGTGTAAAGCCCCCAGTAGCCGCCTACCGCGCCTTCCAGCTCGCGTTTCCATGGTTGGTCCATGGCTTCAATCACATTGTATTGCCAGCCATTGTGTTGCGCGGTGCTGACAAAAGCACGGATGTATTCGGCCTGGTTAAGCAGGCTAGGCTTCGAGCCATTACGCTGACGGCCCACAGAGGGCCAACCGGTTTCACCGATCAGCAGTGGCTTGGTAAAGCTTGCCTGCAGGCGCTGCATCACGCCAGAAGCATGGCTGATGGCACGCTCAATCGGTTGCGGATCGTCTTCCCAGTACGGCAACACATGCACGGTAACAAAATCCACCGAGGCTTCCAGTTCCTTGTGCCGTAACCAGAATTCCCAGACATCGGCATAGGTAATCGGCACATGCGTGGCGGCTTTTACCTGATCAAAATAGGCCTTGAGTTGCTCGGCCGTTTGCTCTTTGCGTAGCAGTACTTCATTGCCAATGACCATGGCGCGGATGGCTTGCGGATACTCATTGGCAAGCTTGATGGCCAGCGCGACCTCGCGGTCATTTTCGATCTTGTCGGCACCTATCCAGGCGCCCATCAACACTTTAAGGCCCAAACGCGCTGCAGCCTCGGGGACATAGTCCAAGCCTTGGCTAACCGAATAGATGCGTACACACTCAGAGCGTTTTGCCAGCAACTCCAGATCGCGGTCAATTTGTTGACGGCTAATAACGGTGCCTTTGATGAAAGGCGTCTGGTCTTTACCGTAATACGGGGCATAAGACACACATTGCAGCTTGCCACTTTCCGGCAGGGTGGGTTCAGTCAGGTTCACCGGCTTGTTTTGAGACCACAGCCATGCGCCGAGTAGAACAAGCAGGCTTAAATTGAATATACTGTATATCCACAATCGTGGAGTGCTGACGTTAGGCATAGGTTCCCGAGCGGTAAGATGTATAGACTCTTGGTGAAAATAAAGCAGATAGACGCCAAGGCGTGCAAATCCTCCCGAATAATAATGCAGGAGGCCGCCGATGACAAAATGAAACCTGTAAATACCTGCTGAATCGCGTGGCTTCGCGTTACAATAGCAAAGAATTGTAAATGACTGGTAGAGAAACAACCCAATGAAAAAAACCATTTTGGCCATCGCATTACTGGGCATTGCCAGTGTTGCGCAAGCAAAAATCCCTTTTTCCGGCAAAAATTATAGTGGAGTGTATGAATGCAAGGGTAATAATGATCAGGTAGGTGATTACACTGTTACCGCTACCTTGCGTCTCAACAATGTCAGCAGCGCTGGCACCTTTGGTGCATATCATTACGAAGTTGAAACCGAGAATTCGGTAACGTATCGCGGTCAGGTCGCAGCTGATGGTAACCGTCTTGCCATCAGTTTCAATTTCTCCGAAAAGAAAAACCTGGATCACAGTACGGGTGTTGCCCTGGTGAAAAAGAATGCCCAAGGCCACTGGACTTTCCGCCGTCTGTATTACGAAGGTGATGACAATGGCGGCGTTTACGGTAGTGAAAATTGCGTGCTGAAAGCACCGCTGGCAACTACAGTAAAACCCAATGAAAAAAAGAAATAATCAGCTCAGCATTCTGACTGATTAATAAAGACTTTATAAAGAAGCCCGGTATATCCGGGCTTTTTTATTGGCTGTGGGTTTTGAAACTATGCTGGCTGATATCTACTTCCGCGTATCGGCGTAATCGCAAACGCATTGAGCAGCGCCGCAAAATCAGGGCTAGCCAGCGCCGTAAACTCGGCGATACGCGCATGGGCAATCGGGTCGCTGGCGGGTGCTGCGCTATCCGGCAGGGCGGGGTGACACATCAGCACGGGCATGCTGCCAGCTTCCTGCGCTTGTAGCAGGCAGATACGCAGCCGTTCGAGATAAGGCATTGTGGTGTCATTAAAGTCATATACGCCCAGCAGGCGGCTACTGCAATGCAGACCTTGCTTGATAGCGCGATGCTGAAGTGCCTGCGCACCCAGGCCACGGATGATGTGACCTTTCAGGCCATCGGCAGATGGCGGGTTGGAAATGCGCAACCAGGGGCCATGCTCGCCGTAGCGCTGTTTGATGATATCGAGGAGTGACTCCCGGATCTGCGGAAGCTGGTGCACATGCTGGTGACCGTCGATATAGTCGGGCGGGGTACCAAGCGCATTTTCAAACCGAGTAAGTTGTAAGGTGATGTTCTGGCGAATTGCGCTAGTCGACAGACTATGCAGTAAGGTGCGAAGAATAAGTCGGGAAAGAGGCTGGCGCACAGGATCGCCGAACTCGGTGAAGTCGAGGTGCAGGCCAATATCTGCTTTTTGTCGGATATCACTGGACAACAATTTTGCTGCCTCTGGCCAGCGCGGGCTCATCACCATGCACGAAGTAGCCGTGAGCCTGCCCTGGCGAATCAAATTCAGAATGCCATCATCTACCGCCTGATGGTAAGCATAATCATCGGCACTGATGACCAGTGGATGCACCAACGTTTACTCGCCTGAGCCAGCAGTCTCGCTCTCGATGGGGGCGGACTGGGGTTTTTGCGGGCTTGCCACTTCGGCCACGATATAAGGTGGACGCCCTTTGACTTCATCGTAAATACGCGCCAGATACTCCCCGAGAATGCCTATGAACAGCAGTTGCACACCCGAGAAGAACATGATGCTGGCAATCGTGGTAGGCCAGCCGGGAATGGACTCATGCAAGAATAGCTTGTCCACAATAACGGTGATGCCATAAACAAAAGCCAGCAGCGCCAATATGCCACCTACGGCGCTGGCGAGGCGCAAGGGAATCACGGAAAAACTGGTGATGCCGGTCCATGCCAGACTCATCAGGCGCAGACGGGAAAAAGCGCTTTCGCCATGCAGGCGAGGCAGGGGCGTGTAGGGAATGCCAATGGATTTATAGCCTACCCAGGCATACATGCCCTTCATGAAACGATTGCGCTCGGGCAATGCACGCAAAGCATCCACCACTTTGCGATCCATCAGGCGGAAATCACCGGCATCGCGCGGGATATGAATCTGCCCACCGAGACTGATGGCGCGATAAAACAGGCGCGAGCCCCAGCGCTTGAAGCGCGACTCCACGGCGCGGTCATTGCGCACGGCATACACCATGTCGTAGCCCTCACGCCATTGCGCCAGCATGTCGGACACCAAGTCCGACGAGTGTTGGCCATCGGCATCCATGCAGACGACGATATCGCCCGTGGCATATTCCAGCCCGGCGCTGATGGCGTATTCCTTGCCAAAATTCCGCGAAAAACGTACCAGTGTGGTGTTCAGGAAGGGGGGCATGTTGCGCACGATCTGCGCAGTACGATCGCGACTGCCATCGTCAATTACCACGATGTCCCAGTTGGGGCTCAGCTGGTTCAGCTGATTGGCAATGTTTTCCAGTGTCAGGTGTATCGCGGCCTCTTCATTGAAGGCGGGCACGATTACCGTGATATGTGGGTTAGCGCAGGCGCGGTCTAGTACCATAATTGTCGACTCATGAGTCCGGGTTAATGAGGGGCAGGGCGCGGGAAGCGATACTTGGGATGCAGGTTACGCCTGTCCTTGACCACCGCCAGAATGGCGCCCATGCGTTCCACCGTGCCAATAATCTTGCCTTGCAACACTTTATCGCAGTTCATATTGGTGCTGGAAATAAAAAAGTCCGCACTGACCCAATCACTCGTGATCTGGAAGCGATGGTCCAGATAGGCATCGCCCTGTATGGACTCTGCGCACACTGCCACCTTGTAGGGCGCATGGTTCAGGCCATCGCCGGCCTGTTTATCAACGGCTTGCAACTCGGGAAGTTTGTCTTCCAGTATCTCGGCTGCTTCGCGCAAGCTGCTTGACCAGTAATCGCCTTCCCAATGACTTTCGGCATAAGGCATGGTGCCTGCCAGACGGTTGTAGTAGATGTATTCATAGGGATGCAACTGCACCATGGTGACGGTGGTGGCCGCTGTGAGAGCTGTAACGATTCCGGCACCCAGCCATCTCAGCTTGCGAAAGTTTGCGAGTGCATCCCAACTCATGCTGAGGCCCAGCGCGGAGAGTATGGCAAGCGGTGGAATCAGGAACGTGAAGTGGCGTACGCCGTTATATAGCGCAGGTTTATCCAGAAGGATGAACATCAGCGGGAACAGTGCAGCAACGCACACCAGCAGCCAGGGCAGGAATTGCTTGTGCTGCAAGCGCCATTGGCGGATATGGCTTGCGCCTATGATGATCATCGCCACCAGCCCCAGCAGGAAGACTTCGGGCAGGCGCACCAGCAAATAAGAGGGCAGGTACTCGCGTGGCACTTCGCCGATTTTCATCACTTCGCCATCCATCACGGTGAGCATGTTGAAGGCAAAGTGCGAGAAGGCCTCTGCTGCTTGCAAAGGATGATCTGGGGACATGACCCCCCAAGGCCAGAATAATGCCATCAGGGCAAAGGCGGTGATGCCGGCTGGCAAAAGGCGCCAGGCCGAGGTGAGCCAGTATTGCGATTTTTGCTTGAAGCCAGGAGCGGCGAGCCAACCGCCAATGAAGACCGCCAGCAGCAGGTAAAACACCGAGAACACACCGCCGATGCGCAGCCCAAGGGCGCAACCCACGGCAATGCCCAGTTTGATGCATAAGCCCAGGCTCGGGCGTGGCAGCTGGCGCGAAAGCCGCATGGAATAATAAAGCGCCCATACCATGCAGGTGGCAAACGGGACATCTTTGGTATGTGTAAACATGGCACCGGTCCAGGCGCCCGTGATGGCAAGAAGGACCGCCACAATAAACCCGCTACGCTCATTGCCAAGCAGGCGAGCTGCCTTGTAGGAGGCAATGATGCCCGACAAGCCGAATGCAGCCGAAAGCAGATGGCGCAGATCCCATATCCATACCGGAACGAATTTTTCCAGCACGGCAGCTACCAGATCAAAGAAGCCGCCATACAGGTAGAGGTTGCGATAGTGGAACGCATCCTGATCGGTAAAGCCGGAGGTGTAGAAATCCAGCAACAGGCGGCCATAAATATGCTGGACCTCTTCATCATTACTAATGCCGTATTGTTCAAAGGTCAGCAGAATGAAGAGCCCGAGGGCTATCAGAAGAATAATCGTCAGGCGACGGAAAACCGATGGATTAAACAATTGAGTTTATGGCACTAGTTGAGGTGCGGCATTATAGCGCTGCCGCCGATAAATGTTCATGCTGTTTTAACGCCCAGCGCACATGCTCGTTGACCAGTGAGGATGGATGATCCAGCCTTTTCTTCAGGGCGCTGACGACCTCTGGGCTGGATGGTGCATTACCCAGGCCCACGGCAATATTGCGCAGCCATTGTTCGTGGCCAATACGGTAAATGGCGCTACCAGCCATGCGATCCTTGAACGTGGCCTCATCCCAGCCGAATAGCTCCACCAGGCTGGCATCGTCCAGGCCGTGGCGCACATGAAAGTCCTCCTGCGCGGTCAGCTGACCAAACTTGTTCCATGGACAGGCCAGCTGACAGTCATCACAGCCATAGACACGATTGCCTATCAGCGGCCGCAATGCTTCCGGAATGCTGTCCTTCAGCTCAATGGTCAGGTATGAAATGCAGCGGCGGGCATCCACTTCATAAGGTGCGACTATCGCCTGAGTCGGGCAGATATCCATGCAGGCGTGACAAGTACCACAATGGTTCTGCCCCGGCGTATCCACAGGTAACGGCAGATTAGTATAAATCTCGCCAAGAAAAAACCAGGAGCCAGCATCACGCGACAGCAGCAGGGTGTGCTTGCCGCGCCAGCCCAGTCCGGCTTTTTGTGCCAGCTCAACTTCCAGCACCGGCGCGCTATCGGTAAACACGCGGTAATCAAAGCTATCGTCGGTCAGCGGTGCAATGTGGGCGGCGATGCGATCGCACAGCTGCTGCAGTCGGCTGCGCAATACTTTGTGATAATCACGTCCTAACGCATAACGCGAAATGAAGGCGCTCGTCCCATCTGCCATGACCTCCCAGCTGTCGCGCGTAGCGGGGGGCTGATAGTTTATGCGGACTGACAAAATACGTAAGGTGCCAGGGACTAATTCCTGCGGGCGGGTACGTTTGCTGCCATGTTTTGCCATATAATCCATGGCACCATGAAATCCTTTTTCCAGCCAGGCCTGATGGGCAGGCTCCGCAGCGCTGAGGTCGGTATCGGTAATGCCGAGCTGGCTGAATCCCAGCTCTTGCGCCCAGCGCTTGATATCCCGCGCCAAGGCTGGCAGATCAATGGGCAACACAGGGCTGTCTGAAGTAAATTGCATATGGCACATGATATTACATTTGACCTGGCCGATGAGGCTGCCACCCTGCATTTCGGGGCGCAACTGGCAAAGGCCGTCACCCCGGGCTTAACCATATACCTGCATGGCGACCTGGGCGCGGGCAAAACCACACTGGTGCGTGGCCTGTTACATGCCCTGGGCCATGCCGGCAAAGTCAAAAGTCCCACGTATACTCTGGTTGAGCCTTATGTGCTGGATGCGCTAGCCGTATACCATTTTGACCTGTATCGTTTTATTGATCCTGAGGAATGGGATGCGGCGGGCTTTCGCGATTACTTCAATCCAGCCACGATTTGTCTGGTGGAGTGGCCGGAAAAAGCCGGCGAGCTCATTCCACAGCCCGATCTTGATATTCATCTCAAACCCAACGCTGGCGGCCGCAAGATATCCGTCAGCGCCAACAGTCAAACAGGGGAAGCTGTCGTTGAATCGCTTTCGCACGCTTAAACTGGCATGTTCATTCCTGCTGGTCTTTTTCAGTATCCAGGCTGTCGCCGCGACTACCGTGACGGCAACACGCGTCTGGCCAGCGCCCGATTACACCCGTATCACACTGGAATCAAACAAGCCCATCAGCTATAACCTGTTGCGCCTGAAAGACCCCGAGCGGCTGGTGGTTGATCTTGAGGATGTGGATCTCGGTTCCAATCTCAAAAGCCTGAGCGACCGTGTACTGGCATCTGATCCCTATATCCGCCAGATACGCGTTGGCAATTTCAAACACGGGGTCGTGCGCATGGTGATCGACCTGAAAACCGACATCCGCCCTGAGCTCGCCACGCTGCTGCCTGCCGGTGAATACCAGCATCGCCTGGTGCTGGATATTTATCCTGCGCTTGACCCGCTGATGGCCATGCTGGAGCAACGTGAAACGCCTGCCTCCAGTGCTGAGCAGGTCATGAAGCCGGATGTGAAGGTGCTGGCGCAACCAGAAACTGCGGCCCCGCTGGACACGAGCAAGGCGCCGGAGATCAATCTGCCCGGAAAACCCGAGCAAACCATGGCGCAGTCCATGCCTGAGGCTGCCAAAGCTCCTGAGAATGCAAAAGCGGCTCCCGTACTCAAGGCCGAACCCAACAAAAGCCGAGAGGGGGGACGTGTCATTACCATCGCCATTGATGCAGGGCATGGGGGCGAAGACCCGGGTGCCAAGGGCGCCAATGGGTCATATGAGAAAAATATCACGCTCGCCATTGCCAAGAAGCTTAAGCAGGCGGTGGATGCTGAACCCAATATGCGCGGCGTGCTGACGCGTGATGGTGACTACTTTATTCCGCTGCATGGCCGCGTCGTCAAGGCACGCAAGCTGCAAGCCGATCTATTCGTGTCGATTCATGCCGATGCGGCATTGAGTTCTCAAGCCAAGGGCTCATCGGTATTTGCCCTCTCTGAGCACGGCGCCACCAGTGCAATGGCACGCTTGCTGGCCCAGCGCGAAAACGAGTCTGACCTGATCGGCGGCGTGAGCTTTGATGTAAAAGACCCGTACCTTGCCCGTACCTTGCTTGATCTCTCGCAAACCGCCACCATCAATGACAGTCTCAAGCTCGGTAAATCCGTGCTGGATAACGTGGGCAAAATCAACAACCTGCACAAGCAAAGTGTGGAACAGGCGGGTTTCGCCGTGCTTAAGTCGCCGGACATCCCCTCCATTCTGGTGGAAACGGCCTTCATTACCAACCCGGAAGAAGAGCGCAAGCTCAATGATGAAAATCATCAGGATAAGCTCGTCGCCTCTATTTTGACCGGCATCAAAAAATACTTTGCCAGCAATCCAGCCCTGGCCAAGCCCAAAATGGCTGAAAAATAAGCACTGAAAACAGGCCAACCTGCTGATGAAAATAACATTCCTTGGTGCCACCGGTACCGTGACCGGTTCAAAATACCTGATCAACAGTGGCAGCAAGCGTGTGCTGGTAGATTGTGGTCTGTTTCAGGGTTTAAAGCAGCTGCGCCTGAAAAACTGGGCCAGGCTGCCGATAGACCCTGCGAGTATTGATGCCGTCGTGCTGACTCATGCGCACATCGACCATACCGGCTATCTGCCCTTGCTGGTAAAGAATGGCTTCAATGGCCGTGTGTATTGCAGCAGCGCCACGCGTGATTTATGCGAAATCATGCTGCCAGATTCTGCGCACCTGCAGGAAGAAGAAGCCCGCTATGCCAATAAGCGCGGTTTTTCCAAACATAACCCCGCCTTGCCTTTGTACACTCAGGAGGATGCTGCCCATGCATTGGCCTTGCTGACACCGGTGGAGTTTGATGAAACGGTAGAAGTAGTGTCCGGGGTGACCATCAAGCTTTCACCCGCAGGTCACATTCTTGGCGCAAGCTTGGTCCTGCTCAAGGATAGCGATACTTCCATCCTGTTCTCGGGTGACCTGGGGCGCTTGAATGATCCGCTCATGCTGTCGCCAACGCTTGTCGCAGGGGCTGACTACCTGGTGGTGGAGTCGACCTACGGCGATAGATTGCATGATCAATCCACGCCGGATGAGCGTCTGGCCGAGATCATCAACCGGACGGCACGTCGTCGTGGTGTGCTGCTGGTGCCCGTGTTTGCCGTGGGTCGTGCACAAGAGTTGCTGTATTACATCCACAAGCTGAAAAAGCAGGGGTTGATACCGGATATTCCGGTGTACCTGAACAGCCCGATGGCGGTGGATGCCACGGACATCTTCATGCGGCATGCGGGCGAACACAAACTCAATGCCGCAGAGTGCCGCGAGATCATGCAGACCGCACGCATGGTCAATAGCGTGGAAGAGTCGCAGGCGCTGAATGAAATCAACCATCCGGTGATCATTCTGGCCGCAAGCGGCATGGCTTCAGGCGGGCGCGTGGTTCACCATGTCAAGGCTTTCGGGCCAGACCCACGCAACACCATTCTGTTTGCGGGTTATCAGGCCGCTGGCACGCGCGGGGCGGCGATGATCAACGGCGCTACCAGCGTCAAGATTCATGGAGGCTATGTGCCCATTAATGCCGAGGTGGAATTCATTTCAAGCTTTTCTGCACACGCGGATTACAATGAGATATTGCATTGGCTGGATAATTTCAGCGCGCCGCCGAAGCGTACCTTTATCACGCACGGCGAACCAATTGCGGCTGATGCCCTCAGACTTCGCATTGAGGAACGGTTTGCATGGAATGTGACCGTGCCTGAATATCTTGAGTCCGTGGATTTGTGATCCATAGCCACGACCCAGGAGTAATGTAGTTGTATCGTTTATTTGTAACACCTGACCAAGGATAGGAAATGAGTAAAACAGCGTTATATGTTCGCCTGGAGGCAAAACCGGAAAAGGCGAAAGAGGTAGAGGAATTCCTGAAAAATGCACTGCCTCTGGTGTTGGCCGAGAGTGAAACCATTACCTGGTATGCCCTCAAGTTCACCGATACGGCATACGGTATTTTTGACAGCTTCAGTAGCGAAGATGGCCGTAACAGCCATCTGAAAGGCAAAGTGGCGGATGCTTTGTTTGCTGTCGCTGACGATCTTCTGGCCGAACAGCCCGTGATCATCCCGGTGGATTTGCTGGCGTCCAAAATCGGTGCGGAAAGCGAAGTGGCGGGTGCCCAGAGCGTGAACACCAAGAAATACGGCCTGCGCTTTATCGATGGTTTGTAAGATCGACAGTTTGTAAGCTGTTTGTCCCAATGCGCCTGGTCGCTGCATTGGAACAAATCTCCCACCGGTTTTAGCCGCCTAGATGGCTAAAATCGCATAGGTAATCATGGCAGGCTGCGGTTAAAATAGGCTTTCCATGATTACCCGGCCCCTTTTGCGCCCATTCATCCATGCCCCTGATTAAACTTCTGCCAGACCAGCTTATCAGCCAGATTGCGGCTGGCGAGGTGGTAGAGCGTCCTGCCTCTGCCTTAAAAGAGTTGCTTGAAAACAGCCTGGATGCTGGCAGCACCGATATAGCCGTGACACTGGGGCAGGGCGGCGTGAAGTTGCTGCGCGTGACGGATGATGGCAATGGCATTCCGCATGGTGATCTCACTCTCGCGCTCACGCGGCATGCCACCAGCAAAATTGCCTCGCTCGATGATCTTGAAAGCGTTGCCAGCCTAGGCTTCCGTGGCGAGGCACTGGCTAGTATTGCTTCCATTTCGCGCACCTCCATTACCAGCCGTCACGCGGAAGCCAGCCATGCCTGGCGTATTGCCGCCGATGGCGGCCTGCTGGCCGATGCGTCACCCGCGGCACTGGATCGCGGCACCATCGTGGAAGTCCAGGATATTTATTTCAACACGCCAGCCCGGCGCAAATTCCTGAAAACCGAGCAAACCGAATTCGGCCATTGTGAAGAAGCTTTTCGGCGCATTGCGCTATCTCGCCCCGACGTAGGCTTCATGCTGCAGCATAATGGCCGGGCCTTGATGCGCCTCGCACCAGGCGAGGCCAAGCGTCGTTTCACCGAAGTGCTGGGGCCGGATTTCTCGGCAGAAGCATTTGAGGTAGATGAATCTGCCGGTGGCTTGCGGCTGTGGGGCATGGCCGCCAAGTCGACGTTTTCACGCAGTGCTCGCGATACGCAATATGTGTATGTCAACGGCCGCTTCGTGCGCGACAAGCTGATCAGCCACGCCATTCGCCAGGCCTATCAGGATGTATTGCATCATGATCGCCACCCGGCCTTTGCCTTGTTTCTGGAGCTGGATCCTACGCTGGTCGATGTGAATGTGCATCCCAGCAAAACCGAGGTGCGTTTCCGCGAAGGGCAGGCAGTGCACCGGTTCATTTTCCATGCCTTGCACAAGGCACTGGCGACGCCCGTCGGCCTGCCAGCCAATGGTTTGGTACCGCCACCGGTCGCCGCACCTGTCCCTGCATATTCTTCCGGTATCCCGGCGGGTCAGCCTTATCCCAGGCAGCAAGGCAGCTTTGATCTGCGCGCCAATGAAGCGCCGGGGTTTTACCAGACCCTGTTTGGCGGCCTGCCTCGCGAGACTGTCGAATCGCCATCATCCTTTGCTTCCGTTGGCGTCACGTCCGCTGGCATGCAAAGTCTTCCATCGTCCTCGCAACAACCATCCAGCCTGAGCCCAGAGCAGGCCGCGCAGGAATATCCCCTGGGCTTTGCGCTGGCGCAGTTGCATGGGGTTTATGTGCTGGCACAAAACGCCTTGGGCCTTATTGTGGTGGATATGCATGCTGCCCACGAGCGCATCATGTACGAGCGCCTCAAAAATGCGCTGGATGGCGATAGGGTTCCCATGCAGCCATTGCTGTTGCCAGTCAGTTTCAATGCGGATCGGTTTGAAGTCGCCACCGTGCAGGAACAGCTGTCTACGCCTGAAGGCCAACAAACCCTGCACCAGCTTGGTTTTGAAATTGTGCAACTTTCGCCATCGACCTTGGCCGTACGCGCCATTCCTGCCATGTTGCAGGATGCCGATGCGGTGGCGCTGGCCCGTGATGTATTGCGCGACCTGCGCGAATACGGTGGCAGCCGCGTATTGACCGAGCGCCGCAACGAGTTGCTGGCCACCATGGCCTGTCATGCCGCCGTCCGCGCCAACCGTATTCTCAGCATCCAGGAAATGAACGCCTTGCTGCGCGACATGGAGGCGACAGAGCGTTCCGGCCAGTGCAACCATGGTCGACCCACCTGGTTTCAGGCCACGATGGCCGACCTCGATAAAATGTTCATGCGTGGCAAGTAGCCAGACCATGGATGTTCCCTTGCTGGCTTGCGCTGATCATGCTTTCTTCGTCATCAATGACTGCCGCCGTGGCCTATGTTTAGCCACATCCAAGCTTCAGTCTCTAAAAGATAATCTGTCATGTTGAAAACGCATTACACCTACCCACGTATCCTCTCCATCGCTGGCTCCGACAGCGGCGGTGGGGCAGGCATACAGGCCGACCTCAAGACATTTTCGGCGCTGGGTTGTTATGGCATGACCGCCATCACCGCACTGACCGCTCAAAACACCTGTGGCGTGCGCGCGATTCATGGCGTGCCGCAGGATATCCTGCGGGCACAAATCGACGCGGTGGTGGAGGATATAGGCGTGGATGCGGTGAAGATCGGCATGCTGCATGCGCCTGAGGTCGTCATGACGGTGGCGCAGGCGCTGGATGACCACGCATTGCCGCGAGTGGTACTCGACCCAGTGATGGCGGCGGCTAATGGTGCCCGGCTGATTAGTGATGAGGCGGTGCAAACCCTGGTGCGTGAGTTATTTCCACGCGCCAGTGTGGTGACGCCCAATCTGGACGAAGCCGCCATGCTGCTCGGGCGCCCATTGCTGACGCAGGATGACATGCTGCAGGCGGCTTCCGATCTTTTGCAGCTAGGTGCACGCGCGGTGCTGGTCAAAGGTGGCCATATGCCGGGGCACGATGTGGTGGATATTTTTCAGGAACAGGGCGGAGAGCCCCTGGTCATGCGCTCGCCCCGTATCGTCACCTTGAATCTGCACGGCGCTGGCTGCACGCTGTCATCGGCGATTGCCGCATTTCTGGGCTTGGGGGAGAGCTTGCCGCAAGCCGTGATCGCGGCCAGAGATTACGTGATGCAGGCGATTGCGGCAGGTGCTGCAGTAAAGATAGGTCAAGGTGTCGGGCCCATGAATCACGGATTTTCGCCTGTTGAAATGAAAATAAAATTAGATAAATAACAATAATTTAAGAATTTATATTCATGTTGATTATAACGAAGTATTCACTCTGGACAGACCTCACCAATGCTCATGCATGGATGGATGTTAGGCATGAGTGAGCTGCTCGCGCTCCCACCTGCCATCTTTCTGATGGGCCCTACGGCCAGCGGCAAAACCGGCCTGGCAGTCGCCCTTGCCCAGCAGCTGCCGGTGGAGTTGATCAGTGTGGATTCGGCGCTGGTTTATCAGGATATGGATATTGGCAGCGCCAAGCCGGATGCCGCTACCTTGCAGCAGGCTCCGCACCATCTGATTGATGTCATTTCCCCCTTGCAATCGTATTCCGCGGCGCATTTTCGCCATGACGCCTTGCAACTCATGGCGGATATTACGGCACGTGGCCGCATACCGCTGCTGGTGGGTGGCACCATGTTGTATTTCAAGGCCTTGCAGGAAGGGCTTAACAATCTGCCGCAAGCGGATGCCGATCTCAGGCAACGTCTGGATGAAGAGGCCGCCGAGGTGGGCTGGCCTGCCATGCATGCGCGATTGGCTGCCTTGGACCCGGAAACCGCCGCTAGATTAAAACCTACCGATTCTCAGCGCATACAGCGTGCCCTGGAAGTTTGCGAGTTGAGCGGTGGCCCGATGTCGGCCTTGTTTGTCGATGATAATGGCAGCACCTTCCCTTACCGCCTGCTCAAACTGGCGCTGGTGCCGTCAGATCGGAGCGTGCTGCATGCGCGTATTGCCGAGCGCTTTGACCTGATGCTGCAACAGGGCTTGATTGCCGAAGTGGAGCATCTGCGCCAGAAATATCCGGCCTTGCATCTCGGGCTGCCTTCCATGCGATGCGTGGGGTATCGTCAGGTGTGGGAATATCTGGATCAGCAGATTGACCATGCGACCATGCGTGAAAAGGGGATTGTTGCTACCCGGCAACTGGCCAAG
Source organism: Methylovorus menthalis (assembly GCF_020523625.1). Taxonomy (GTDB): domain Bacteria; phylum Pseudomonadota; class Gammaproteobacteria; order Burkholderiales; family Methylophilaceae; genus Methylovorus; species Methylovorus menthalis. The sequence goes on along the minus strand of NZ_JAJAQH010000006.1, from coordinate 1,064,727 downwards.
CGCCAGCTCACTTGGTTGCGTGGCATGCAGGATACGGTCGAAATTGATTGCCTTGCCCCTGACCTTGAGGGAAAGGTATTTTCTACAATAAATCAGTTTATTGCAGGGGAAACCTGATCCCGAGTATACGGAATCAGGTAATGTAAAAACGACTTCAGCTCAGTGATTGGATGCGCTTGGCCGCATCCAGGCACTCTTGCAAAGAGGCCACCAGCGCCATGCGAATGAAGCCCTTGCCGGGGTTGATGCCGTGCGCCTCGCGCGCCAGGAAGCTGCCAGGCAGCACGGTAATGTTGAGGTCACGATACAGGCGAATGGCCAGGTCGGTATCGCTGCCATCGGTTTTTGCCCACAAGTAAAACGCCGCGTCCGGCCGCGAAGTTTCCATGGCACCTTGTAGCAACGGGGTCACCTGATCGAACTTTTCTGCATATAAACGGCGGTTTTCCTGCACATGCACTTCGTCATTCCAGGCGGCAACGCTAGCGGCCTGTACAGCCGGGCTCATGGCGCAGCCATGGTAGGTGCGATACAGCAGGAATTTCTCCAGAATAGTGGCATCGCCCGCCACAAAGCCCGAACGCATGCCCGGCACATTGGAGCGCTTGGACAATGAGCTGAAAATCACCAGTCGGCTGAAATCACGCCCCAGCAGATGGGCGGCCTGCAAGGCACCCAGCGGTGCTTCGCCTTCCTTGAAGTAGATTTCGGAGTAGCACTCGTCGGCCGCAATGGTAAAGCCATAGCGATCCGAGAGCATGAAGGCTAGCTTCCATTGCTCCAGCGACATCACCTTGCCCGTGGGGTTGCCCGGCGAGCACAAATACAGCAGCTGGGTACGCAGCCACACGCTTTCCGGCACGCTTTCCAGATCCATGGCAAAGTCGTTTTCGGGCAGCGTATTCAGGAAATACGGTTCAGCGCCTGCCAAGAAGGCGGCCCCTTCATAAATCTGGTAAAACGGGTTGGGGCAGACCACAATCGGGGCTGGCCGACTGTTATCGATCACCGCCTGCGCAAAGGCAAACAAGGCTTCGCGGCTGCCATTAACGGGCACGATTTCCGTCTCGGGATTCATCAGCGGAATGTCATAGCGACGGCTTAACCAGGCCGCAATGGCTTCACGCAGGGCGGGCACCCCCAGAGTTGTGGGATAATTGGCAAGCCCTGCCAGATTGTCCACCAGGGCTTGCTGAATCAGCGCTGGCGTCGCATGCTTGGGCTCACCGATAGACAGGTTGACGGCGCTATAGTCCGGGTTGGGCTTGATGCCGGCAAACAGGTCGCGCAGTCGCTGAAAAGGGTAGGGCTGTAATTTGTTCAGGTTTGGATTCATCTTCATATTTTAACGCAAGTCCGCACGGCGCGGGCTGTTGCAACGGGCCGAATGGCGGGCCATCTTCAAGAAAAGACGTTTTGTGGCATCGCAAAAAACAACGCAAACCATTGCAAGCGCAGGCTTGCTGTTTGGCGCCCTCTGCTGGGGCGTGGTCTGGTATCCCTATCGCTTGATGCAGGAGGCTGGCGTCTCGGGGGTGGCTTCCAGCTTTTACACCTATAGCCTGACTGTTTTTCTGGCAGCGCTCCTGTTCGGTCGCCACTGGCGCGGGCTTTTCAATCAACCCGCCAGCATATTCTGGTTATGTCTGGTCGCTGGCTGGACCAATCTGAGTTATGTACTGGCCGTGATTGATGGCGAGGTCATGCGCGTCATGCTGCTGTTTTATCTTTCCCCTCTGTGGACCCTGATTCTGGCGCATTTCTGGTTGAAGGAGCGGGTGGATGGCAAGCGGCTGGCAGTGATCGCGGTATCGCTGACTGGTGCATTCATCATGCTCTGGCAGCCCGGCGAGTTGCCGTTGCCCAGCAGTCGCGCTGATTGGCTGGGGTTGTCTTCGGGCATTGGCTTTGCGCTGACCAATGTCATTACACGCAAGTCGGCACATTTGAGTATCGTCGCCAAGTCGATGGCGGTATGGGTGGGGGTGATCGGCATGTGCCTGGTATTTCTGCCGTTTCAGCCGCTGGCATTTCCGACGCCAGAAACCTTCAGCCTCACCAGCTGGCTGATCATGGGGCTGATTTCGCTACTGCTGATGGCGGCGACGCTGTTCGTGCAATATGGCATCACCCATATTCCCGTCACCCGTGCCTCGGTGCTGTTTCTGTTTGAATTGGTAGTGGCGGCCGTGGCGTCGTATTACTGGGCAGGCGAAACCATGCAGTGGAACGAGTGGCTGGGGGGCGGGCTGATTATCCTCGCTGCGGTGGCCGCGGCCCGGGCGGAGGCGGCATAGGACGGCCATCGGCGCCCAGTGGCATGCTGAATCCATCGGGAGCACCGACCTTGTCATCACTCAGGTCCAGTGCTACCGATATCCGGGCATGATAACCATCCGCCTTTTCTACAGGCGTCAGCAATAGCTGGCCACCATCCTTGCCGTAAAGCATGTCACGAGCATTGCGCGTGTCGCGTGGCTCGGGCCTTTTGTAAGGGGCTTGCAGGAATACAGCATCGCTCAGCCGGTCATCAAAAAACAGTTGCGAAGTAAATTCGTAGCTTTTCCCCGCGTCGTTCCGGGTGCGCACCTTGAAGTGGATATGCACGGCCCGGCCAGGATACCAGCCGGGATAAATGGTTTTGAAGGTCACTCTCCCAGCATGGTCTGACACCTGATACCCACGCAAGAACTTCTTGCCCAGCGTATTCATGTCACTTACCCCTGAATACACCCCTTGTGCGTCGCAATGCCATACATCGACGGTGGCGCCTGCCAGCGGTTCGCAGCTATGCTTTGCCAGATTCAGCAAGTCCATGGTCAATATCAGCGGCACACCAGGGCTGAAGAGATGCGTGACGGGATCAAGCCGGATATCGTTACGATTCAGCTGATGATCAACAAAGTAGGGGCCTTCCGTGCGCTCGGGCTTGGCGATGCACATCGCGTTGGCATTAGCACCCGCCCATATGGCACGACTCGCCAATGGCGCGCTCAACATAAAAGCAAGCAGTTTGCGGCGTAAGCCGGAGAACGAACGGGTAGTGGACATGCGTGAAAAACCGGGGTTACGGGAAGCCACCACTATAGCGTGCCCCGCTTGCCCCGACGGTTATCTCACTGGCAAAAAAATGTAAAACCGGCGCTAAGCTCAGGGCTCGTCAGATTCATCCGCAAAACGTATGCGCAAGGACAAGTCATTGCGTGAATCAGCATTCGCCAGCGCGTTTTCCTCGGTAATCCTGTCGTTGCTGTACAAGCGGAACAGTGACTGGTCGAAGGTGCACATGCCGATATCGTTGTTGTCGGCCATCACATCCTTGATTTCTTCCAGCTTGGATTTCTGAATCAGCTCGGAAATATAAGGTGTGTTGATCAATACCTCAATAGCCGCTGCGCGCTTGGTCAGCTTGCCGGGAATCAGGCGCTGGGAAACGACCGCCACCAGATTCATGGCAAGCCCCAGCAATAGCCCGGCTTTGCCTTCAGGCGGGAAGAAGGAAATGATGCGCTCAATGGCCTGGTTGGCATTGTTGGCATGCAGGGTGGCCAGGCACAAGTGCCCGGTTTCAGAGTAAGCCATGGCGTGCTTCATGGTTTCCATGTCGCGAATTTCACCAATCAAAATGACATCCGGCGCCTGCCGCATGGCGTTTTTCAGGCCATTGTCAAAAGACAGCGTATCAATGCCAATTTCGCGCTGGTCCACGATGGACTTTTTGTGTTTATGGATGAATTCAATCGGGTCTTCCAGCGTCAAGATGTGACCGGTGGTATTCTCATTGCGATGATCAATCATGGACGCCAGCGTGGTGGATTTGCCGGAACCGGTGGAGCCGACCACCAGCACCAGGCCGCGTGGCCTCATGATCAGCTCTTTCAGGATAGGCGGCAGTCCCAGCGCTTCAAATGTGGGAATCAACGCCTTGATACAGCGAATGACGATAGCAACATCGCCACGCTGGCGAAAGATATTGACGCGAAAACGCGCGTCTTCGATTTCATCTACGCTGTAGGCGAAATTCATTTCCAGTGTGGCTTCAAATTCCTTGATCTGCTCAGGCGACATCAGGGCATAGGCGACTTCCTTTACCATGCCCGGTGCCATCACTTGCGTGTTCACTGGCAGGGTTTTGCCTTCGATTTCGATATGGATAGGTGTGCCGGTGCTGAAGAAAAGATCTGATCCGTTTTTATCGACCATGAAGCGCAATACCGGCGTGATATCAATGGCTGCCATATACCTCCCCTGAGCTTGTAATCGGCCTACTTTACCATAAGCCGAAGCAGCCGAAATTCGAGATGACAAAATGCAGTTGCCCGATAATGGTGCGCTATACTTCGGCATGCACGCGATGTTGGCAGGCATGCTGTCATGAGTGCCCTGAAACGGCCATTAATGAACTGCAGGGCATGGCACAAGGCTTGCATTAACCAACCGGAATTGACAACGACCCCACCTATGAAGCTTTATCTCAATACACACTTTCAAACCCTGAACATCACCGGTGGCAAAACCATTGCGTCCTTTGAATGTGCGGACGAAGCCGCATTGCTGGCGCGACTGGAAACCATCACGCAGGAATACCCAGCCCCGGCGTTGGACGAGGCCCTGGTTTACCTGGCAGAAAGCGATAGCCCGGCAAACCTGGAAGCTGCCCTGGCCGATATCATGCCATTCCGCACCTTCTACGCCCGCCGTCGTTACCCCTGGTTGCTGGGTGACCTTGAGCAGCATGTGCAGATGCATTTTCAGCCCATTGTCGACTTCAGCCAGAATGGCAAGATTTTCGGCTACGAAGCCCTGTGTCGCCTGCGCGATCCTGACGGTCACCTATTGAATGGTGAAGAAGCTTTCCAGCTGGCAAGACAGGTGCGCCGCACCATGGAGCTGGACATTGTTTGCCAACGTCTCGCACTGGCGGGCAAGGCCAACTCCATTGCCAAAGGCGTTCCGGTTTTTGTGAATGTCCTGCCGCAAACCATCATGCGTGACGACTGGCTGCCACCCTTGCTGGAAAACCTGACACGGCTTGGCATCGAGCAGCGCGATGTGGTGGTGGAGATCGTCGAAAGTGAAGATGTCTCGCCCGAGCTCCTCGCCAAGTATTGCGACATTATCCGCACCCACGGCCTGCGCATTGCGCTGGATGACATGGGCTCAGGCTTTAACGGCCTGCGCGCACTGGCCGCCGTGCGCGCTGACTTTATCAAGATTGACCGGGCCATTGTGCACGAGGCGCAGGGCAGTCGTGTACGTACGGTATTGCTGGAGGCGATTATCTCCATGGCCCAGCGCCTGGGTTGTACCGTGGTGGCCGAAGGTCTGGAGCGGGTGGAAGATATCACCTATTGTCAGGATCTAGGCCTCACTTATGCCCAAGGATATTACTTCGCCAAGCCCCAGCAAAAGCCGGTGAGCACGGTGAATTCGCTGCCCACGCGCGATGAGTCGCACCGCTCGCATATCCCGGATGAATTCCGCATTACCGAATTTGTTACTCGTGGCATGACCATGGATGTCAATACGCCGATAGACCAGGCCCGCCGCAACTTTCTGGAGTTTCCGGATGTGTCGATGGCCGTGGTGCTGGACGGACAGCGCCCGATAGGCCTGCTGAAACGCGGCAAAGCCTTCAGTTATCGCAATCTGGCGCTCAGCAATTACTGCGATCCGCTGCCCCGCATGGTGACCAACCGCATGCCGACCAGCATGCTGGCGCGTGGTTTGTATCTGGAGCGCGGCGAAGTGGAGCCCTGGGTGATGGTGCATGAAGATGGTACCTATATCGGCGTGCTGCAGCCGCTGGAAGTGCTGTCGCAACTGATCAGCCGCAAGACAAGCACCGGCAGCCTGCACCCATTGAGCCAGCTGACCACCGGCCCTACGCTGCGCCAGTCACTGGATATCAGCCTGCGCAACAATCCAACCACCGAGCTGGTGTATATCGATCTTGATCACTTCAAGGCGTACAACGATCGCTACGGCTTTATCCGTGGCGATGCCATGATCCGCCTGCTGTCCGAAATCGTGCGCCAGGAATTCCAGGGCCGTGTCGGCATGCTGGTCGGGCATATCGGTGGCGATGACTTTGTGCTGATTCTGGATCACTACGATGCTGAGTTGCCACAAACGCTGCTGTCGGTCATCCATCATTTCCAGACACTGGCAATACACCTTTACGACGAAAGCGATTTGCAGCGCGGCTTCTTCACGACCGAAGATGGCAAGGAGCACCCGGTCGCCAGCGTGTCGATTGCCGTAGTCAATGGCCGACAAGGTCGCTTGTCCAACAGTGTGGCCGCCGCCGAGCGCGCAGCGACGCTGAAGAAAATCGGCAAGTCCAACATCGGCAGCATCATCGTGGTGGAAGATGAGCCGCCACAGCTTATCCTGCCGGAAACCGAAGATTATTCAGACTGGCAGGGCCGGGCGCTGGAAGCCTTGCGTTCGTTGCTGGCATGGCACCGCAGCGAGGATGCCCACTGCCTGGACAGCTGCTTCTCTGAATATCCGTTTTTTGAAGTGGTGTTTGAGCTGGATGACAAGGGCGTGCAGCGCTATCCCAACTGGATCAACCCCAATATGTACGGCAAGATCAAGGCAGGTGGCGCGGGCGTGGACAGAAGCCCGCAAGCCTATGCCAACGTAGTGCTGCAAAGCCTCAAGCCGTATATCTCCAGCATTTACCTGTCGACTGCCACCGAAGATTTCTGCCTGACGGTATCGCTGCCGATGCTGGATGACAGTGGCCATTTGACTGGCATCCTGGTGGCCGACATCAGCATCGCCGCCATGGCCATGCTGAGCAGTACCTAGCGTCTAAAGTCGTATCTGAACCAAAGCCGGGCGGACTCTGCACAAGGGGCCGCCCGGCTTTTTTGCATCTGGTCAGCCGCTAGCGCTGTGCCCGCCAGATGTCCTGATATACCGCTTCCAACTTCTGGGCAAAGTGACGGGTATCAAACAGTGGCAGGTCTGCCGAGGCCTGCTGCAAGCGCTCGCGCAATCCCTCCAGGGCCTCCATGTCTTGCGCCAGACTGATGGCCATGGCTTCATAGGCCGCCATGTCAGGCGCAATCAGTTCGGGCAGGTTCACCGCATGCAAAAGGCTGCCCGCCACGCGCGAGGCAAAGGTGTCGCCACTGCAGGTCAGCACCGGCAGGCACATCCAGAGGGCATCGCTGGCGGTGGTGTGGGCGTTGTAAGGCAGGGTGTCGATGAATAGATCGGCCAGCGCATGGCGGGCGAGATGATCGGCCATGGCAACGCGTGGAGCAAACACCAGCCGTGCCGGGTCTACGCCCGCTGCCTTGGCTGCCTGCTGCAGGTTGGCGGTAGCAGTCGCATTGCTATCCAGCAGCCACAACACGCTATTGGGTGCTTGCTGCAATATCCGCATCCAGCAGGCGAACACTGTGGGGGTGATCTTGAAGCTCTGATTGAAGCAGCAGTAGACAAAGGCCTCCTCCGGCAAACCATAGTCCACGCGGGCTGGGGTTTTGCCGATGGGGCGGTTCCTGTCATTGGGCTGGTAGCTGCCAGGCAGCAACAGCAAGCGCTCGGCATAGTCCGGCTGGCTGGCGCCTGGGGTGATATAAGCATCACTCAGCACATAGTCAAACAGCGGTTTGCCATGCAGGCTGCCCATGGTGCCGGGAAAGCCTAGCCAATTGATGTTGATAGGTGCGGGGCGCAAGGCAACGATGCCGGTGCGGCTGCTTTGGGTAAAGCCGGTGAGGTCTACCAGAATATCAATGCCATCGTCATGTATGCGTTGGGCAGCCTCAACCAGCGAGAGCGCGCGAATATCGACAAAGTGATCCACCGCGTGCTGCAGGCGCTGCCGCTCGGGGCTGTTGTCATCCATGCCATACGAATAAGCGAACACCTCCAGATGATCGCGATCATGCAGTTCCAGCAACTCAGTCACCAGCGCTGCCAGTGGATGCCGCCGAAAATCGGCCGACAGATAGCCTATGCGCAAGTGCTTGTTCTCATGGCGGATATGGGTAAATGCCAGCTGTGGAGCCTGTACTGCCAGACTGCTATAGCGATTTTCCAGCCAGCGGTCTGCGCACAGGCGCTGCTCGGCGACTGTAGTGCCCGGCATGGCGAGAAAAGCAAAGGGCGAAATCTGCGCGTGCGGAGCGCTATGCAGCCAACCCCGCACTTCGTTTATCTGCTGCATCAATCCGCGCCAGTCGGCGGCATGTTGCTGCTGGTGTATCAGGTGAACCCGGGCATGGTAAAGATCAGGCTTCAGTGCCAGCGCGCGCTGGTAGCAGACAATCGCCTCGGGCAGCTGACCCAGCTCACGCAAGGCGTTACCCAGATTGTTGTGAGCATCGGCATCATCCGGCGCCAAGGCGATGGCACGCTGGTAGCTGGCGGCAGCCTGGGCAGTCTTGCCCAGCTCGCGCCTGGCATTGCCCAGATTGAAATGCAGGGCAGCATCGTTGGGGGCCAGCGTCAGCGCTTCTTCATAACAGCGTTCGGCCTCAGCATAGCGTCCGGCATCCTGACAGGCATTGCCCCAAGCCAGCAGGCTATGGCCGAGGGCATCACGCACCTCGGCTTCACCCGGATGCACGCGCAATACGCGGCGATAACAGGCGGCGGCATCTTCAAATCGCCCCAGTTCCTGATACAGGTTGCCCAGATTGTTTTGCAGCACCAGATCCTTGGGCGTCAGCAGCATGGCCCGCTCGTAGCTTTTCAGGGCCTCTTGCGGTTTGCCCGCCGCACGCAGGGTCAAGCCATGGTTGATGAGCATATCCGCATTGCGTGGTTCCAGTGCAATGGCTTGGGCGATCAGCTCAGCCGCCTCGGCGGCGCGCTCGGTCTGATAGCAGAGGATGCCCAGCATATGTAGGCCATCGGCATGGCGCGGGGCGTGTTGCAGCAACTGACGGTAGAGAAGTTCTGCCTGCTGAAAACGGCCTTCACGATGGGCGCCGCTGGCCTGTTGGTAAAGTTGCGAGGGTGACATAAACCGATTTTACGAGGGATAGGCAGCGAGGCCAAGCACCAGGCGCTTAAGCCCCATGCTGCGCAGCAGAAAACGATTGGGGTCCAGTGCCGCGAGGAGTTTGCTATCGACGGGGGCAGGCTCGTCGGCAATGGCACTGGCCAGCATCTCGGCGCACAGCGGAGCATTGATCAGCCCTTTGGAGCCATGCCCGGTATTCACATACAAGCCCGGCAGCCACGGCAAGTCCGCCGGGTTGGCCGTGTGGCGCGGTGGCTGGGCTTGCAGGGCTGCTGCATCGAGTATGGGGCCGGCCATGGGCAGGTAATCCGGCGTGGCGGCACGGAAGGCGGTGCGACCTTCCAGTGCATCAAGGTCCAGCGGTGGCAGGCTGGCGTGCATGGCGGGCAGGGTGCGTGCCAGCATGGCAAGGTTGCTGGCATGGTCCTGTGCCTTGACGCTGGTATCGGCATCTTCCGCATCAAAGGTGGCGCCCAGGCAATGGCGGCCTTGCACGGCGGGGCTGATGTAGCCATCGCTGCAGACAATGGTGTTCAGCGGCAGATTCGTGGCAGCGGCTGGCAGCATGGTGATCTGCCCACGCACATTTTGCAGGGGCAGATGGGCCGTCAGCTCAAAGCGCGCGGTATCGGTGGCGGCAGCGATCACCAGCACGGGTGCCGTCTCCAGCAAACCATCTGCGCCCATGACCAGCCATTCGCCATGCTGATGCTGGATGGTCATAGCCTCTGCAGACATGCGCTGACGAATGTTGGCATGGTTCAGCAATGCACGGCAGAAGGCGGGGGGATGCACCCAGCCGCCTGCTGGAAAATACAGGGCATCCTGCGCTACCGCCTGTCCGGCAAGCGCACTGGCTTCAGCACTGGAAAGCCATTGCACGAGATCCGGCGGCAAATCACGCGCGGCTATCGCCAGGCAGCGTTCGCGCTCGCGCGTGTCGTACGCCAGCTGCAGCAAACCACAGCGCGCATGGTCGGCTGCGCTCAGTTGCAATTGCTGCAACAGGCGCAAGCTATGTAAAAACCCATGCTGGGCGAGGCGGCTCAGAATGATATCTTGCCCTGCCAGCCGCGGGTAAAGCACCCCCAGTGGATTGCCGGAGGCGGCTTCGGCAATCTGCGGGTGACGTTCGATCAGCGTGACTTGCCAGCCGCGTTGGGCTAAGGCATGACTGGTCGCGCATCCGGCAATGCCGCCGCCAATGACAATGGCTTTGCCTGTTGAGGGTGGGGCAGGGCGCACAGGCGCTGAATGACTTTGCCCGGCGGTGGATGCTGACCCTGAGATAGCGACGGATGCTGTGGCATCTTGCGCAGTTGCTTGATTAACGGATTCGCCAGTGCTTTGCTCAAGCGGCTTGCCGCCAAAATGTCCGGCAAGCATCTCGCGTTTACGGCCATAGCCGGGTACTTTGCGCACCACAAAGCCAGCCGCCTGCAAGCCGCGTTTGACGATGCCTGCGCTGGTGAAGGTGGCAAAGGTGGTCTCGGCATGCGAGAGGCGAGCCATCTGCGTAAACAGGGGCGCCTGCCACATCTCCGGATTGCGCGACGGCGCAAAGCCATCAAGAAACCAGGCATCGACAGTAGCTCGCAGAGTGGGCAATGTGTCCGCCACATCGCCAATCAGCAGCGTCAACACCACGCGCCCATTCGCCAGCGAGAGCCTGTGCATGCCGGGAGCCAGCCATTGATAGTGGGCCAGCAATTCCGCGCTGTAGCGGGAAAACTCTGGCCAGCTGGCCCAGGCCTGCTGCATGTCAGCTAGGCTGAGCGGGTGCTTTTCGGTACTGATGAAATGCAGGCGGGCGTCATGCGGGGCGGTTTCTTCCCACAGTTGCCAGGCACAGAGCAGGTTGAGCCCGGTGCCAAAACCCGTTTCGGCTATGGTGAAATGGCGTGCCTGATTCTGCATGGCCGCATCAGTGTTTTCCTGGTGAGGCTGAGCATGCATGGCGAGCCAGCACTCGCGCAGCTGGTTGTGCTGCAGAAAGACATGGCGTGTTTCATCCGGCCCGCTCTCACGCGAGAAATAGACATCCTGGTAGACCGTGGAGTAGGGCTCGCCATCGCGCCATTCAATCATGGGCGTGCCTGCGTGTAGAGTATCTGGCTTGGGCTTGCATGCTGAGGTGTAAGTTCTGGGGTAGCTGTCTTGAAAATACTGCGCTGTATAATACGATATATGCGCACCCTATACATCCCCCATCTCCCCGTTAGTGTTGCCAGATGACGCCGCTACCGACCAATGAAGCTTCCGCGTGGTTGCGCCAGCATCTCACCGGGCTGGCAGCCGGTGCTTATGTGCTGGATGTGGCGGCGGGCTATGGCCGCAATACGCGCTGGCTGGCAGCTCAGGGATTTCACGTCGAGGCCGTGGATATTGATGCGACTGCATGCATAGGCTTAAGCAAGCTCGCCAATGTTGAAGCACTGTGTGCAGACCTGGAATCTGACCCCTGGCCGTACGGGGAACACCGCTTCGATGCCGTAGTGGTATGCCGCTACCTGCACCGGCCATTGTTTCCTTCGCTGTTATCCAGCATCAAGCCCGGCGGTCTTTTGATCTACGAGACCTTTATGCGCGGGCAGGAGCTGCTGGGGCGACCGCAGAACCCTGACTTTCTGCTGGAGCCAGATGAGCTGCGGCAATTAGTCACGCCAGGGTTTGAGGTGCTCGCTTTCGAACAGGGGCTGTTCAAGCAGCAGACCCCCGTGATGATGCAGCGTATTTGCGCCCGCAAGCAGGCCGGCTGATTCAGGCTTAAGCGGCAGCCACTGGCACGCGGCGGTTGTCCGGCTTGACCAGTAGCATGTGCACATCGCCCAGCGCACGCTCGGCAAAGCCGCCCTCGCAATAGCACAGATAAAACTCCCACATGCGAATAAACTCATCCGGATAGCCTAGGGCCCGGATGGCGGTTTCATTGTGGAAGAAATTATGGCGCCACTCGGCCAGAGTGCGGGCGTAGTGCGAGCCGATGTCCTCCAGGTCAAACAGGCGCATATCGCTCGCCCGGGTAATGCTTTGCAGCATGGCCGTGACCGAGGGAATGCAGCTGCCGGGGAAAATATAGCGCTGGATGAAATCCACCGAACGCCGTGCCGCATCATAGCGCTGGTCGGCGATGGTAATGGCTTGCAGCAGCATCATGCCTTCCGGCTTTAAAAGACGGGCACACTGCGCGAAGTAGGTATCGTAAAACTGATAGCCCACGGCCTCGATCATCTCGATCGATACCAATTTGTCGTATTGGCCTTCAAGCTCGCGATAATCCGTCAGCAGGATGCTGATCTTGTCGCCTAACCCCGCTGCCGCCACGCGCTGTTGCGCCAGGTCATATTGTGCTTGCGAGATGGTGGTCGTCGTCACCTTGCAGCCATAGTGGCTGGCGGCATACATGGCAAAGCCGCCCCAGCCGGTGCCGATCTCGACTACATGATCCGCCGGGCTGAGCTGCAGCTTCTGGCAGATACGCTCCAGCTTGTGCAGGGAGGCTTCTTCCAGTGTCATGTCATCCCGCGCGAATACGGCAGAGGAATACATCATGGTGGGGTCCAGAAACAGCTGGAACATGTCGTTGCCCAAATCATAATGCGCGGCAATATTCTTGCGGCTGCCTTGCTCGGTATTGCGATTTAGCCAGTGCAAGCCTTTCAGCAAGGGTTTGAACAAGCGGGCAAAGCCGCCTTCCAGCGTATCCATCACGTACTGGTTGACCGCCATGAGACGAATCAGCCCGGTGAGGTCATCACACTGCCAGTAGCCTTGCATGTACGCTTCGCCAGCACCTATGGATCCGCCAAAGGCAATGTCGGCATAGAAGTGGGCATCCAGCACAGTGAGATGCACACGCAATCCTGAACCCGGTTTGCCAAAATGCAGCGTTTCCTGCTGCTCGCTCACGATAAGCTCGCCCTTGTTCAGGCGGGCCAGGCGTTGCAGCACCAGCTTTCTGGCTAGCGATTGCAACCAGCCCGCTTTTTGCGGCAAGCGGGTGATCGGGCTAACGGTCGGCAGGGCGGGCTTGGATGGCATGGATTTCAGGCTCATGTTTTTCATGGGTGACTCAGCTAAGATCAAGGTTGCAGGGAATCATGGTTGTCGGGAATCGGCATGGTGCGGATGACTGAAAAAGGGCACGCGTTTCAGCCACAGCCGCAGGGCTTGCCAGTAAATCGCGCGTATCACATTCAGCGTCATCAATGGATATTGCAGCAGCAGCAGGTTAAGACGAACTCCGCTCAAAGGCTGCCGCTGCAATTGCAGGGTGGCATCAAACATATTGCCGTCAGCATGCAGGTTGCGCATGTGCACATTCAATTCGACGCCAGGCGCCGTAAAAAACCAGTCGTACTCAATATCCATGGGCATGAACGGCGACACATGGAAATCCTTGTGCATGGCAAAGCGAAAGCCACCTTTTTGCGGGCCATCGCAGTTCAATACATAGGCGTGGCGCTCGCCCCATGGCGTGTTGGTAATGTCGGCGACGATGGCGCGCAGCGTTTCGCCATCAGCATCAAAGCAATAATAAAAACTGACCGGATTGAAGCAATAGCCAAAGTAGCGCATATGCGTGAGCAGGCGGATAGGGCCGGTCAGCGTGATGCCGGTTTTCTCATGCACCCGTTGCTGCACCGCCGTCTTGAGCGGCACAGTCGGGTCGCCCAGATAATCACTGCGCTTGAACCAGGCCAGATTGCGTCGGCCAGATGACCATAACCAGCGCTGCCTGAATAGCGTGGGCAGCTCGTCGAGATCGAGATACATCATGAACAGCCGGTAGCGGAAGGCATGCAGGACAGGCATAAAGCGGCGATGCCGGACCATGCCGCTGTAGATCGCACTCTTTGGCGTCTTCAGGCTGTTGCAGGTGTCAGAATGACGTGCATCAGGCATGCTTGAAATGCTCCAGCGCACGCAAGGCGCTGACCACGCCATCTTCATGAAAACCATTGCGCCAGTAGGCCCCTGCATAAGCGGTGCGATTGACGCCGCTGATCTCCGCATGGCGCAGCTGGGCTGCCGCCCCGGCAGTGGTGTATACCGGGTGATGATAAGTGAGCCTTTTGATGACCTTGTCTTCGGCAATACCCGCGGTATGGTTCAGCGTCACCAGCAATGGCTCGCTGGACTGCAAGCCCTGCAGGATATTCATGTTGTAGGTGACCGCCACCCGGTCTGTCGGCGTCGGGGTCACGTGGTAATTCCAGGCTGCCCATGCCAGCTTGCGCTTGGGCAGCAGACGCCGGTCACTATGCAGGACAATGCTGTTTTCCTGATAGGGAATCGCCCCCAGCACTTCGCGCTCAGCTGGTGTTGCATCCGCTAACAAACGCAGGGCCTGATCGCTGTGACAGGCAAAAAATACCCAGTCGTAGAATTCTTCTGTGCCACCTGCCGGGGTAATGGCGACCGCGTTTTCCAGGCGTCGCACCTGGCTTACCGGCGTATTGAGGCGTATGCGATCTGCAAACCCGGCGGTCAGCTCCTCTGCATAGCGGGCCGAGCCGCCGCGTATGACGCGCCATTGCGGCCTGTCGTTGACGGTGAGCATGCCGTGGTGATGGAAAAACCGCACAAAAAACCGGGCGGGAAACGCCAGCATCTGGCGGGGCTCCGTTGACCAGATGGCCGACCCCATGGGGATGATGTAGTAATCGATAAAATCCTGGCGGTAGCCGTGGCGCGCCAGATATTCACCCAGCGGAATTTCTTCGCCTTCCTCCAGCAGCTCCAGGGATTCACGGTTGAAGCGCAGGATGTCATTGATCATGCGATAGAACGCAGGCCGCAGCAGATTGCGGCGCTGGGCAAATAGCGAGTTTAGCGTGGTGCCGTTATACTCCAGCCCGGTTTTTTCACAGCGCACGCTGAAACTCATGTCGCTATCCTGCCAGCCCACGCCGATCTCATTCAGCAGCTGGATGAAGTTGGGGTAAGTACGGTCATTGAACACGATAAAACCAGTGTCCACCGCATAAGACTGGCCCTCATGCTGGATGTTGTGCGTATGCGTATGGCCGCCAATGTAACTTCCCGCTTCAAATACGGTGATGTCATGTTCGCGATGCAGATGATAAGCCAGCGTGTTGCCGGCAATCCCCGCGCCTATGATGGCGATTTTCATGATGTGCTCTCAGTATTTACGCGGCGGGCATTGCGGATGTCGGCAGGCACGCTGCGCAAATCGCGAATCAACCCCAGCGCCTGCAAGGCTTTCAGGCCATACCAGGTAATGTCGATCTCCCACCAGTAAAAGCCCTGGCGCGCGGCCCCGGGATAATGATGATGGTTGTTGTGCCAGCCTTCGCCCAGGGTGAACAGGGCAATCAGCGCATTGTTGCGGCTCTGGTCAGCGGTCTGGTAGCGGCGGCTCCCCCAGTGGTGTGCCAGTGAATTGACGCTGAAGGTGGCGTGGTAAAGCAACACGGTAGAGATGACAAAGCCCCAAACCAGCATCTGCCAGCCATTGGTGCCCCATTCGGGCCTGATGCTTTCCAGCCAAGCGCCCAGCGCATAAATGCCAACGGCCAGCAGCAGGGGCACCACGATGTCAAACCGATCCAGAAAACGTAACTCAGGAAGCGCGGCCAGTTCCTTCACACGCTCGGTGCGGGTAGCAAAATGCGCGTCAGATAAAAACCACCCTACATGGCTCCAGAAAAACCCATGATGAACGGGGGAGTGGGCATCTTCCACCCGGTCTGAATTGGCATGGTGATGGCGGTGCATGGATGCCCACCACAAGGGCCCGCGCTGCACGGCCGTCGCCCCCAGCAGCGCGAATAGGAATTGCATAAGGCGACTGGTCTTGAAAGCGCGATGCGAAAAATAGCGATGGTAAAACCCGGTAATGGCAAACATGCGCACCAGATAAAGCAGGCCCGCCACCAATACGGCAACCGGGCTCCAGCCTACCCAGATCACTGCCAGGCAGGCGAGGTGCAAGCCGACAAAGGGCAGGGCGCGCAGCCAGTCTACTTGCTTGCTCTGAGGGGCATCGCTTGCCGGTATGGCAGAGCTATCCAGCCAGCGCAACAGACGTTGCTGCAGGGGTCTTGCTTGCGGCATTAGTGCGCCCCCTTGGTTGATGTCGCGGGCAAGGTTTGCTGCGGCACTTTGCGCAAGGCGCGGCTATCGTAGCCCAGCGCAATTACCTCGGCGACCAGCTTCTGGTAAGTGTCTTCGCTGATCTGCGGCTGCCGCGCCATGATCCAGACATAGTCGCGTGCATTGCGGGCAATGATGGTGTGCTGATAGTCGCTATCCAGATAGGCAATCAGGTATTCCGCTTTGATGGGCCAGATAAACTGCATGCCCCATACGGCATTATGCGTGCCTTCGCGGACAAAGCCGCGTGGGTTATAGGTTTTGAGCGGGCCATCAAGCGCGCCCTTGTTGAAGGTGAAGGTGGTGGCAATGGTGCCATCCTTGTCCAGCTGGTAAGACTCCACAGCGTTATAGGCTTCGGTTTCAATCGCGGTGGGAATCACGGCGATGACATACCATGGCCCCATGAAGCGGGCGAGATCAACCTCGGGTACCGGCGTGATGGGTGGCAGCTGTTGCGTCGCACAACCGCCAAGCAGGCTGGCGACAAACGCGGCAACACACGCCAGGCTGCGGGATTTGAAACGGGAGTTTTGCATGATTAGCGTAGCCTGTAGTTGATGATGTAGCCTTCCGGCGTGGTAGAGCGCAGTGCCAGCCATTGCTGATCACTGGAATACCACAGGTCTATCTTGAGCTTGGGCGCCTCCAGCCGGTAATGCTCGGCATCGGTGGGCTGGCCTTTCACGGGGATGCTTTCCTTGCCCAGCGCGGTAACTCTGGTGTCCAGGTACTCGCCGGTCTGCGGATTCAGCAAGCGCGACTGCTTCAGCATGGCCGGGTTCCAGTAGGCAAAGGTCATCACGCAATCGCCCAGCGTTTTGGGCTTGGGAGATTGCAGCACAAAGGCGGTTTTATCTGTACTTTTGTCCAAGGCACCTTTGACGATGGTGGTCTCGCGGTTTTCTTCGGTACGTGCCTCAATCGCACCGAGGCAATTGCCATTCCACTGCTCTTTGGCCGTGTGGCGATAGCGATAGGCATTGACGAATAAAAACTTCACATCAAAGCTGGCCTCGCTGGTGAGGCTGCGTTGGGCGCCGTTTTCTTCCAGCGCAAAGCGATGCTGGCCTATGGGTTTTTCATCCAGAAAAACATTGAATTGCCACTCTTGCGCTTGCGCACTGTGGCAAACAAAGGCCAAAGCAATCCCGCTGACGTGCCAGAGTTTCATATCATTGCTCCTTGGGCAGGCTGGACTTGGGAAACCAGGGAAAGAATGCCGATGTGGTTTTTACATACTCGGCGTAAGCGGGGCGCCGCTCCCCTATATCCTTTTCCAGCAGAGCCACACCACTGACCTTGAGCAGCAGCAGGGTCATCAGCAAAGGTCCGGGCAATGCCCACCAGGCACCTGCTGAGAGCGCCAGCAAATAGAAGCCCCACCAGATGCAGAACTCGCCGAAGTAATTCGGATGGCGGCTGTAACGCCACACGCCACGATCCATGACGGCACCGGCAGGCGCGCTTACCTTGAAGCGGGCGAGTTGCCAATCGGCAAGGCTTTCCCATGTCAGCCCGGTGAACCAGAGCACAACCCCCAGCACATCGAGCCAGCCGAGAGGAGTACTTGATAGCAGGCTGCCCAACAAGGGCAAGGAAACCAGCCAAGCCAGCAATGCCTGCAAACCAAAAATGATGTAAAGGCTTTTTAGCCAGAAATGCGGTTCGTTATTACGCCGTATGGCCTGATAGCGATGATCTTCATGCGGGCCGCGATTGCGCCAGCTGAGGTAAATGGTCAAACGGAGTGCCCAGACGGTGACTAGGGCGAGAACCAGCCAGCTGCGCGGTTCCATGCTTGATCCCAGCCAGGCATACACAGATGCTGCCAGCAGGAAGAACAGGCTCCACATGCTGTCGACGATGGTGACGTTATGCCTATAAACACTGATGCCCCAGCCTGCGAGCCCAAATAGGCCCATGGCGGCCAGCCCCTGCAAATAAATGCTGCTGTCAAACATGTGACCACCCCTGTTGATGATGGGATGCAGGCGCGTAGCCATCAAAGCGTGCCGCCAGCCATAACAGCAGTGGCATCAGGCAAGCCCAGCTGATGGCGAGCACCAGCCAGCTGACATAGCCGGGCGAAATGGTGATGGCACCAAGGCGGCTTGCCGCCAGATAGGCCAGTGGACCACCTATCAAGCCGAATACGGCCGCTAGCGGCACGGAGGCTCGCAGCCAGCGCAGACTGACATTGAGCGTGGAGGCAAACAGCAGCCAGAGGCATAGCATCCACGCGGGCAGCAAACCGCCTGGCCATGCACTTTCAGGATAGCTCACCAGATTGAATGTCAGCATGGTCTGATCGCAAAGGCCACCGATGATGACGGCGAGCGTGAGCAACTTGATTTCTTGGCCGGGAAGCAGTGCCTGACGCAGATGCCAGTACAAAATGGGCAATGTGCATGCCACGCCCAACCAGGGCAGCGCATGGCCTCCGCCCCAGACGCACGCCATCCAGCCCAGCTGAAACAGCACAAAGTTGATCACTTTTAACGACATGAGTGGGAACGAACTCAAACCGCAGGGCGCTCAAACTGATAGTGGCTGACCCACCACTCCTGGCCGCGGTTGTAGCCGAACAGCTCCGCGCAGGACATGAAGAAAATGCGCCAGCGATTGCGCCACATTTCAACCTGTTGCGCCCCATACGTAGCAGCCAGAATGGGCTCGATGGCGGCGCCATGCTTATCCATGTTATCCAGCCATGCGTTGGCCGTTTTTTCATAGTGCGTGCCATCCCAGCGCCACATCTGGCGCAATTGCAGATGTTGCTGAAAACGCAGGGGAACATCGTCACTGGGCATCATGCCGCCAGAGAAGAAAAAGCGGCTCATCCAGTCATCATCCCCCGCGACTTCAAAGGCGTATGGTGTCAATTTATGCACGAAAATATGCATGAAGAAGCGCCCACCTGGCACCAGCCAGTCATGCACCTGCTTGAACATGGTCTGGTAGTTACGCATGTGTTCAAACATCTCGACCGAGACGATGCGGTCAAACTGCACACCAGGGTTGAAGGTGTTCATATCGCAGGTGATGACCTGGATGTTGGGCAGGCCACGACGCATGGCTTCAGCCACAATGTATTCACGCTGCGACTTGGAGTTGGAGACGGCGGTGATCCGGCTATTGGGATAATGCTTGGCCATCCACAAGGTCAATGAGCCCCAGCCACAGCCCAGCTCCAGTATGGATTGCCCATCCTGCAGATCGGCATGCTCACAGCTCAGCTGAAGAGCAAGCGCTTCTGCTTCTTCCAGCGTGCGGGTATTTTTGTCCCAGTAACACGAACTGTATTTGCGATGTTTTCCCAGGCAGTGCTGGAAAAACTGGGCGGGCACTTCGTAATGCTGGGCATTGGCAAGCTCGGGTACCAAGGCAATCGGCGCCTGCCGCATGCTGCTGACAAAAGCGGTTTCAATATCAGCGGCGGCAGCGCAGTCTGTCGCTGCAATATCCTGCAGACGCACTTCCAGCAGGCGCCGGATACCTGCGCGTATTGCATAATCAGGTACCAGTCCACGTTCAGACCAGTCAATCGCCAGTTTGGTCACTTGCATGAAAAATCCTCAGTAAATACGGCTGGTTAAACGCTTGCCACATTCAGGCTTTGCGCAAATTTGTTCTTGAATGACTCGGCAATGCGCTTGAAGCTTTGCTCAATGTCCATGCCCAGCGGCACGGCGCCTGCATCCTTGATGGCGTCATGCAGGGTGACGGAGGATTGGCCACCCACAAACACGGGCACATTGGTTGCGTTCACCAAATGTGTCAGCTGGCGTTTCATCAAAGATGCATCTGTCATGAACGAGGCAGAAAGGACGATCCCGCGCGATTTGGATTGCACCACGGCGGCTGGCAGCTCTTCCATCGGCATATCGGTGCCCAGCAGAATGCAGCGGTAACCATGGTCGTAGGCGCTCAGCGCAAACAACAGAATGCCAGCTTCGTGACGTTCACCCGGCATACAAGCTGTCAGCAGGGCAGGGCCATAATCGCGACGTTTGCGGTGGTGAAAGCGGGCGCCCAGCTTGTTGCGCAGATACACACCGAAGAAGTGCTCCTCGGCCACAGTGCCATCGCCCCGTTCCCAGCGTTCGCCGAGGCGGATCAGCATCGGCATCAGCAGCATGTCGGTCACAATTTCAATGGAATAGAGCGATAACGCTTCGTTGTAGGTGCTCTCAAGCACCACCTCATCAAAATTGGCAACTGCCGCCGTCATGCGGGTGATCAAGCGGTTCCAGAATTCTTCTTCTTGATTGCTGTAGGTATTGGCCTCGCCAGAAATCAGCGAAAAATTGATGCGGCTGATCGGGATGCCTTTGTCCAGGAGATCCACCACCCTGTGCAAAATGGCAATCTGGTCTTTGGTATACAAGCGATGCCCTTTTGGTGTGCGCACTGGCTCGATGAGCCTATAGCGCCGTTCCCAGGTTCGCAGGGTGACAGGGTTGATCCCGGTTAATGCCGAGACGGTACGTATGGGGTAAGCATCTACATCTGGATTAGGCATGTTACTGACTCCTGAGAAGGAAATATTGTTGTTTTAATAGTGAGTACTTTTTGCTTGCATGACTCTTGTTATATTTCGATTCAAAACCTATGCAAAAGTTTAATTTATTTATACATCAATAACTTATTCAATAAATAGTTATTCAATACTTATTCAAATAAGGCCTATTCAATCCTGCAAAAAAGGTATACAACCGGTATAGATCTATATACGTTGCGGCCTGAAATTTGGATTCAATCATTGCACCGAGTACGAATACTGATTCTGTGCGCAAGGTGGACAGGCATGGGCTCGCAAGAGTGCCTTGCCCATCAGCTGCATAAGCTCTTGGTGCACAAGCGTTAGGCCAGAAGCTGGAGGGAAAGGCTGGTTTACCCGAAACCAGGTGCCAGCCTTACGCTAAATTTGGGCGAGCTTGCCTTGGTAAAGTACAGGGCCTGTTGGCGAACCCGTAGGCGAACCGCCCTGTGGCTCAAGGCTGACAGCCAGTCCGCCCTTATCAAGCGCGGCGAGGAGCGTTGGGGGGATGGGCATGCTGGCTTTGCCTTGCTGCGGCAGAATGCCAAGCGAGACGGGGGCGGATTTATCGGCAGGCAACATCCAGAGTTCGAAGGATTTATCAGGGAAAGCTTGCAGCGAAGGCAAGGCGGCCGCATGCATCTCGGCTTTGCCATCGGCACTACGGGTCAGGCTAAGCATCCAGCCGGCCTTGGCATCACTATCGGTCAATACGGCGACATTGGGCGGGGCGGGAGATGTGACACCAGCTGGCTGCTGCGCCTGTAACACCATGAACACGGCCAGGACTACGACAAAACTGCTAGCGGCAAGTGCCAGACCACGCCACCAGTTAAGCGCGGACCGCAGGCGTTGTCCATACAGGCGAATCTCGATGTGTTGCCATACCTCTTTTCGCGGAGTAATGGCGGGGACCATGTCGGCTAGCAGATTAAGCCTATGCCGCCACCAATCAATGGCGGCCTGCCAGTCGGGCCGGGTTTCAACCAGCCGGAGAAAACGCAGCCTTGCCCTGCCACGCAGGGTGCCGAGCACATATTCGGCTGTCAGCATGTCTTTCAGTTTTTCGTTGTCGTAATTCATTTCTCAGGCCTTCGCAATGCAGTTTTTCAGGGACTGCAATCCACGGCGTATCCAGGTCTTGATAGTGCCTAGCGGTTGTATCAATTGCTGCGCGAGTTGTTCGTGTGCCAGCCCATGGAAGTAACTCATGGCAATCGCCTGGCGCTGAAGTGGTGCCAGGGCTTTCATACAATTCAGCAGCACATGGGCTTCCTGGCCTGAAATGGCCTGTTCGATGGGGCTAAGATCTTCCGATGCCCATTGATCAAAATCCTGTCCTTCCCCCAGGCCGTGCTCATGAGGCATGGCGCGCAACAGATCCAGGCAGCGATTGCGCATAATGGTGGTCATCCACGTCATGGCCGAGGCTCTGCCTTCATTAAAGCTGCCGGCATGGTGCCAGATACTGACAAATGCATCCTGTAGGGCCTCCTCAGCCAGATCACGCCTGGTCAATATACGTATTGCGAGGCTGAATAGTTTCGCGGATGTGGCATCGTAGAGTTTGCTGAATGCATGCCGGTCTCCTTGCGAGGTCTTGGCTAGCAGCAGGGAAAGTTCGGCAGGAGATATCGGGGAGGTGGCCATTATGCTTATTAGTCTGGTTGGTGGTATGGCATTTGATAAGTCTTTATACTCCGGCTCATGCTAGAAACACTCCCGGCTTTAATCAAGAGGTGGATATGACAACAACAGGCAAAAGCCTTGCTGCACAACTAGTTTCACTGATTTTTCTATGCATGCAGCTGGTTACGGCCACCGCACAAGCGGCTAGTGGCAGCGAGCAGATTCAGCACCCGCAAAAAGCCGAGTGGCCAAGCTTCGGTCGCGATTACACCAATCAACGTTTTGCACCTTCCACCAGCATCAATCGCCAGAACGTGAGCCAGCTCGCTGAAGTCTGGCGTTTCAAGAGTGGAGTGGTGGGCAGCTTTCAAACCACGCCTATCGTGGCGAATGGCGTGATGTATCTTTCCCTCCCATACAACCACGTGGTGGCATTGGATGCGCGCACGGGCAAGGAGCTCTGGCGCTATGAGCATCAGCGCCGCCCTGAGTGGAAAATGTGTTGTGGCCCGGCCAACCGCGGGGTGGCAGTGGCTTATGGCAAGGTCTTCATGGGCACGGTCGATGCACGCCTGATCGCGCTCGATGCAAAAACTGGCAAACTGGTCTGGGATATTGATGCGGTCGACCAGGCGGTGGAAACCGAGGGGCAGGCATCTCTGGATAGCAAAGACCCCAACAGCCGCGCCAAGGTGTCAGGCGGCACCGGCATCGGCATTGCCATGGCGCCTATCGTTTACAAGGGCAAGGTGTTGGTGGGCATCACCGGGGTCGGTTACGGCTTGCACATTGATAATCCGCGTGAGGATGCACCGCTGGGCGCGGTGATTGGCTTGGCAGGGCGTTATGGCCGTCCAGGCTTTATTGCGGCATTTGATGCCGAGAGCGGCAAGCGCGTATGGCAGTTTGATACGATTTCGCCCGAACACTGGCTGGGCCAATTTGCCGTCAAGACCGCCGATGGCATTACGCTGGATCGCGATGTGGCGACCGAAAAGGCCCAGGCCAAACTGCATCCGGATGCCTGGCGTTATGGTGGCGGCTCGGCCTGGAGCACACCAGCGCTGGATCCGGTACTGGGCCTGCTTTATTTTGGTACGGGCAATCCATCGCCACAAATGAATGATATTGAGCGGCCGGGCGATAACCTCTATACCGTTTCCCTGGTGGCGCTGGATATCGAGACTGGCAAGCTGCGCTGGCATTACCAGCAGGTACCGCATGACCTCTGGGGTTACGACCTTGCCAGCCCGCCAGTGCTGTTTGAGTGGCAACATGATGGCAAAACCATCCCGGCGGTAGGCCAGGCCAGCAAGACTGGCTTGTTTTATGCCCATGACCGAGCTACTGGGCGTTTGCTGTTCAAGTCTGAAGCCTTTGTGCCGCAAAAAAACCTCTTTCATAAAGCCAGCAAGGAGGGCACCACGCTTTACCCCGGCATTTTGGGGGGCGCCAATTGGTCCCCTGTAGCATTAGACGCGACTGCGGGGCAGGTTTACGTAGCCGCCATACACGCGCCTATCACCTATACGCTGCATGAGTCTGTCGATGCCGATGGCAAGCCCTTGCGCTACACCTCATCCGAGCCTGCGGAAGAACCACGCTGGGGTCTGCTGTCGGCGATCAGTCTTGCCAATGGCAAGATTGCCTGGCAGCACAAAACAGCCCAGCCTTTGGTGGGCGGCGTGCTGGCAACCGCGGGTGGACTGGTATTTACCGGCGAGGGCAATGGAAACTTTGCCGCGTATGATGCCTCCAACGGTAAGCTGCTATGGCAGGCAAAGGCGGAGGCAGGCGTGAATGCACCCGCCATCAGTTATGAAATCGATGGTGTTCAATACATTGCGGTGGCCGCTGGCGGCAACGCGATTTTCGGGTACAAACAAGGCGACAGCGTGCTTGTGTATGCATTAGGCAAATAAATGCCAGGCCTCTCCTTGTGACCAGTACCCGCTTTAATAACGACAACAAGAAAGGCCTGCATGACAAGATTACCTTTCCCGCTGGCGCTAGCTTTGGCGCTGGCATTCAGTACGCCAGCGTTTGCTGAGGATTCCTGGATACTCGCCAGCCAGGGTGAATCATTGACCACTGGCCAGAGCCTCACTCTGGATGTGGTGAAGCCGGACAGCTTGGCAGCTTGGCCGCAAAGCTTGCAGTTAAAATTGTCAGGAGGAGGCATCAGCGAAACCGTTGACCTCACCCTGCAGCCCTCTAACAGCAGCGCCCAGGCACGTCGCCAGTACGCAGGCGTGGTTCGCTCCGCATATAAAGGGATCGTGCGGGCTGACCTGGTGAATGCGACCTCCAACCGCATTCTGCTGGTCGCCGCGGATGGCGACAGCAGCCCGCCCATGCAAGTGGTCAGCGCCGCACAGGCCAAGGAGCCTGCAGCGACGGATGCCCCGCCCAAACTGGTGATTGCCAAGCCCGGTGAAGAGCCAGCGCTGACGGCGAATGATCCCATTTATTTTCTCCTGGGATCCAATGATGAGCGCGGCGAAGATGCCCGCTTCCAGATTAGCTTCAAATATCGCCCATTCGCCCCAGATGGCGCAGTGGCTGATTTTGCCCCCTTCCTGACCAATCTCTATTTTGGATACACCCAGACCACCATTTGGGATATTGGCGAGAAGTCCAGTCCGTTCAGGGATACATCGTATCGCCCCAGCCTGTTTTACGAATGGGGTGGAAGTGGCCGCGGCCTGATGCCAGATGACTGGCGTGGTGGCGTCGAGCACGAGTCGAACGGGCAAGGCGGCGTGGATTCACGCTCTATAAATACCGCCTTTGTACGCCCAGCCTGGCATTGGGCCATGCCAAGTGGCCGCAGTCTGAGTTTTATGCCCAAAATCTATCAGTACCTCGACAAGGAAGACGGCAACTCCGACATACAGCGCTATCGCGGTTATGTTGACTGGCAGGTGCGTTATGGCCGTGAAGATGGTTTGATGCTGAATGGCCTTTACCGCCAGGGCACCGCCGGATACAGCACGGGACAAGTCGATGTGACATACCCCATCAGCGACAAGATATTTAACCGGACAGGTGCGTTCATCCACTTGCAGGTGTTTTCCGGCTACGGCGAAACCTTGCTTGGTTACAACCGCAATAACGATACGCAAATACGCCTGGGCTTATCGCTCACACGGTGATCAATAGTGTAGAGCAATGGAACACCTGTCTCGATACGGTACAACTCAGTCTTGGCGCCCCATGGCAGTGTCTGGCGTGATTAAAAATTAAGGTATTGATTAAATGATGTAATTTATTTTTTGTGTGATATGGCATGCGTCTTGCGCTATCCCAAGAAGGCGTCCGTCCGGACACCGGTCGAGGGGAGAGCTTACATGCTGTTAAATTTCAAATCCATACAAACAAAAATAGCCGTTGTTGCTGGTATTTCATTGCTGGCAAGTGCTGCCATCCTGGTAACCTTCGGCTTCATTTCTTCAAAAAACAACCAGCAAGTGGTGTCAGAGCAAGTGTCCGGTCTGGTCGACCAGAATACACGAGAGAGTCTGAAAAACCTGGCGGGAGCCGAAGCTGGCAAAATCCAGGCCAAATTTGATGTGGCGCTGGATGCAGCACGCACCATGGCGCATACCTTTGTGCTATCAAAAGACACGGCCGAAAACCTGCCGCTGGGCCGCGATCAAATCAACGCCATTCTGCTGAGTGTGTTGAAAAACAATCCCGACTTTAACGGCACCTACTCCTGCTGGGAGCCTGACGCGCTGGATGGGCAGGATGCCCAGCACCGCACGGGTAAAAATGGCAACAATGCGATCACTGGTCGCTTTACGCCATACTGGAACCGCGATGCCAAGGGCAATATCGCCGTGCAACCGCTAGTGGAGTACGACACCCTGGACAAGCACCCGAATGGCGTCATGAAAGGCGGCTGGTACATAGGCCCACATGACACCGGAACTGAAAGCGTGCTCGACCCTTTCCCTTACATCGTCCAAGGCAAGCAGGTATGGCTGACCACGCTTTCTGTGCCCATCAGCTTGCGCGGCAAGTTTTATGGCGTCGCCGGTACCGACTACAATCTGGCATTCGTGCAAAAACTGGCTGAAGAGGCTGACAAGCAATTGTTTGAAGGCAAGGGCGAGGTCGCCATTGTCAGCAACATGGGCTTGATCGTCGGCGATAGCGAAAACCCCGGCATGGTTGGCCAGGCGTTCAACACGCTGGTAGGCGATGGCGCGGCTGAGCAGTTGGCAAATATCCAGTCTGGCGCAGCCAATGTCAGCGTCAACGACAAGAGCGGTCAGATGCTGGCATTCGCTCCTATTAACCTAGGTCGTACCGGCAAACCGTGGGCTGTGATGATCAAGGTACCAACGGCGGTGGTGATGGCCAAGGCGCATGCGCTTGATCAGGAGCTCTCCTCACGCGCCACGCATAACACGATACTCCAGGTGGCTGTGGGAGTCGGGGTGGCGTTGGCAGGCATTCTTTTCTTGTGGTTCGCTGCGGGTACGATTTCCCGTCCCATCCGCCATGCTGCTGATGCCGCACGCAAGCTATCCCAAGGCGATACTTCTGCCGTCATGTCGGTAAAAACCCGCGATGAGACCGGTCAACTGATGACCGCCATGCAGGGGATGTCCGATTCCATCAAGCGGTTGATCAGTGATACAACCATGCTGTCGCAGGCTGCGATTGAAGGAGAGCTGGCGACCCGCGCGGATGGCCAGCAACACCAGGGGGATTTCCGCAAGGTGGTCGAAGGCGTCAATGCCACGCTGGATGCCGTGATTACCCCGTTGAATGTGGCGGCCAATTATGTAGACCGCATCTCGCATGGCGATATTCCGCCACTTATTACGGACAATTACAACGGTGATTTCAACAAGATCAAGCACAACCTCAATACCTGTATCGAGGCCATCCAGAATCTGGTGAGCGAAGCTGGCCATCTGGAGCGTGCCGCCGTTGCCGGACAACTGTCTGTTCGCGGCGATCTTAAGCGTTACCAGGGGGAGTTCCGTCGCGTGGTGGAGGGCTTTAATGCCACGCTGGATGCCGTGATTACGCCACTCAATGTCGCTGCGACGTATGTCGACCATCTGGCCAAGGGGCAGTTTCCACCCAAGATTACCGATGCTTATGAAGGTGATTTCAATATCATCAAGAACAATCTGAATGACTGTATTGACGCGGTGAAGGGACTGGTGCGCGATGCCAGCATGCTGGCCAACGCTGCAGCGGACGGCAAGCTGTCAGTCCGCGCCGATGTCAGCCAGCATCAGGGCGATTATCGCAAGGTCATCGAAGGCATTAACGCCACACTGGACAACGTGATTGGCCCGCTGAATGTCGCCGCGGATTATGTGGCACGCATTGCGCAAGGAGACATCCCTCCGGTGATTATTGAGCAGTACGCAGGCGACTTTGCCATCCTGAAAAACAACATCAATACCTGTGTTCTCGCCATCAACAACCTGGTCAAAGATGCCGAGATGCTGGCAGATGCTGCGCGGCAGGGCCAAGTGACCGTGCGGGCAGATGCCAACCAGCACTCCGGTGATTTCCGGAAAATTGTGCAGGGGGTGAATGCCACGCTGGAAATGATAGTGACGCCTATCGTCACGGTAAAAGAGGCCACCGAGGCCATCAACACCGCTGCGCAGGAAATCGCGCAGGGCAACGTCGATTTGTCGCAGCGCACCGAAGAGCAGGCCGCCTCTCTGGAAGAGACTGCATCCAGCATGGAGCAACTGGCGGCTACTGTGAAGCAGAACGCCGATAACGCCATGCATGCCAATACGCTGGCGACGGCTGCTTCCGGTGTCGCGGTCAAAGGCGGTGCGGTGGTAGCCGATGTCGTCAAGACCATGGCATCGATCAATGAAAGCGCACACAAGATCGAAGCGATTATTACCGTCATTGATGGCATCGCATTCCAGACCAATATACTGGCGCTCAATGCAGCCGTAGAAGCAGCAAGGGCAGGCGAGCAGGGCAGAGGCTTTGCTGTGGTTGCTGGTGAAGTTCGTACACTGGCGCAGCGCTCTGCTTCGGCAGCCAAGGAGATTAAGGAGCTGATTACGGATTCGGTGGATAAAACCATGGCCGGCACTCAGTTGGTTGAACATGCCGGCACCACCATGAGCGAGCTGGTCAACTCGGTAAAACGGGTCAGCGATATCATGAGCGAAATTGCCTCGGCCTCTTCAGAGCAGAGCGAAGGTATTGCCCAGGTTAACAAAGCGGTGACACAGATGGATGAAGTCACCCAGCAAAACGCCGCCCTGGTTGAAGAAGCGGCTGCCGCTGCAGAGTCACTCATGATGCAGGCGGAAGAGCTGAAGTCGGCTGTCAGCGTATTCAAGCTGGATCAATCGGCATCTGGCGGTGCAGTTCGCCTGACAGCCGTGAGCAAGAAGAATACGCCCCGCGCGCAGCCAGTGAGGGCGCTAGCCAACAGCAAGCCTGTATTGGCTGCCATCAATACGGAGGGCGATGATTGGCAGACCTTCTAGAGATGCATAGGGCGATATCAATAGGGCATTGAATGCGATGCCCATAAAAGAAAAAGCCCCGCAAGTGCGGGGCTTTTTTACAGCCATTGCCAGTTAAACGTAGTAACGGCGTCTTGTCGCCATGAAGCCAATCAGGCCCAAACCTGCAAACAACATCATGTAGCTCTGTGGCTCAGGTACTGCCGACACTGGAATCGTGATATCAGCACCGGTGAAGTAATGGTTGGCGTTGATCTGAATATTTGAATTCCATGCATTCACGATCACGTTGCCGTTGATCTGACCGCCACCACCTTCTACCGTCGCAAATGGCGCAAGAATGGAGCCATAAACGCCGACATTGTTGAAATTCAATGTGGTTGCTTCATAGAAGTTGAACAACACATTGTAGCTGCTGAAGCCATTAGGTGTACCGCCCTGGAAACCAGCCACTGCACCGCTCACGTTGACGATAATGGTCTGGTTGGATGCCAGCTGGGCAAAGTTGGAGTAGTTCACGGAATACAGATCCGCACCGCTCACGTTAAATACTTGCACAGCACTGGTGCCATCGCCAGTAAAGGTAACGCCGCCATATTGATAAGTTGCTGTGCCATTGGCGCTCAACTGGGAAAGCGAGGAAGACAGGGCAATCAGCTCAGTTTTTTCATCGGAAAATGAAAAGGGTGCCGTACCACTGCTAATGGTGGCGCCGCCACCCAGGCTGGATGTCGTGCTGGTGCCGGACACATAAGCATTGCCATTATTAATGGAGCCATTGCTGTAGTTGAGATTGCCACCGACCACCAAAGCGTAACCGTTGTAAGGCTTGTTGTTGGCGTTAACACTGTAACCGTTGACGGTTGTGTTTCCGCCGACCGCCACTGCGCCTTCAGTATCACTATATTGGCTGTTGAAAGTAGAAAATACGAATGCGTTGAATTTGCCCGCAACCCCCAAATCAACTGCAGCATTTGCCGATACAGTCAGCGTCATGAATGCGAGTGCCAAAACGGCCTGCGTTATTTTCTTAAACATGATGAATTTCCCCGGATTATTTAAGTTATGGGCGCATTCTAATGGCGGGGAACTGGAGGGTATATAGTACCTTAGTACTAGTGAAGGCTTTTGAAACAAGAATTTGTCACTAATCGTATTTAAGATGATGTGCTGGCTTCGTTCAGCAGAAAAGACAGAGCCCCAAGTTTTTCAACTTGAGGCTCTGTCTTTTTGAATCTACCGGTCAACTTTTTCAGTTAACCAGTGGACGCTTAATTGGCGTCCCCGCCGCAAGCAGTATATTTAAACGTAATCAGCAAGAAGGGGCGGCGACTCGACCATGAAAAAATGCGATAAAGTAATAGTGTAATGTCATAAAAATACAATAGCATTCATTAACTTACAACAATATTCGAAACATAAGCATGAAAAATTACAAAAAATTCAGGGATGACATCACATTTTTGCGCGCAATCAGCGTGCTGATGGTGGTTATTTTTCATTTCCATTTTTCTCATTCAAAAGGCGGATTTATAGGAGTTGACGTATTTTTTGTCATATCCGGCTTTTTGATGACTCAGATAATTGAAAATGGGTTGCGAGAAGGCAAGTTTAAGTACTCCCAATTTTTAATATCAAGAATCAAGCGAATCTGGCCTGCAATGGGAGTTATGCTTATCTCGTTATTACTTGTAGCAATTTTCTTCATGTCTCCGCTAGACACTAACATCATTGCCAACCAAGTGCTGTATGCCGCTGGCTTCATCTCCAATCACTTTTACTTGAGCACTTCAGGTTACTTCACTGCTGATAATGACAGTAGGTGGCTTCTACATACATGGTCGTTATCGGTGGAGTGGCAGTTTTACATGATTTACCCATTCATCTTGATGGCGAGTCGTAAGCTAGTTAACAAAATTGCTGGGCATGAGTCTGAGGCCAGGGTCGAGAAACTGCACATACTGATACTTGCCAGCTTAGGAGCAGTATCGCTATGGATTTGCATTTATTTCTCAACAAAAAATCCGTCCATTGCATTTTTTATCTTGCCAACACGCGCATGGGAAATGATTGCGGGAGGATTGGCATTCTTTGCCTTCCGACATCTTCAGCTATCTGATATCCAACGACAAATCATCAGCATCCTCGGGATCACAGTGATTGCAGGATCCTTCTTTGTCATAGGTCGTTTGGAACTGGAGAAACTATGGCCAAGTTATTACGCGCTATTCCCCGTCATTGGGGCAGTAATGGTCCTATCATCAGCATTTGGTAATAGTCGAATCTTCAATAATAAGGCGGTGCAGAGCATAGGGCTTTGGAGCTACTCAATTTATCTGTGGCATTGGCCATTGGTAGTTCTTTTCGGCATAACCCATTTTGAAGAAAACTACCACCTGGCGAGCAAAATAATTGGATTTCTGCTGTCGGTGACCTTAGGGTATTTATCCTATAGGTTTGTTGAAACATCCAGTCTGAAAAGTACTAAATCACAGATTCTGGCGCTTAGAAAACCTCTTTCCGTTATGGCCGGTGCTGCATTCATAGCTGTTGCCCTGATCAGCCTAGGCGGGTTGAACTTCAAGGTCTCAGGCAATCCGTATTATGCAAGCCTGATCAACTTACCCAAGGTCAAAGAGATACCATCAGCATGCGGTAATATAAGAACACCCGCCGCAGACCTCAAGACATGCACCATTAACAAAGGCACTCAAGCCAAGGTGTTGATTATTGGTGATTCTCATGCCGGACACCTTTACCCATGGTTTTATGAAAAATCTCCCTTGACTACGGATTACTTAATATCTAACGGATGCCCCCCACTTCCAGGATTTAATAGCACTAGTGTGGGGTTTTACTGTAATGATTTTGCCGATTCCGCTTGGAAAAAGGCATTTTCAGGAGATTACAAAATTGTTTTTGTATCTATGAACTGGAGAGCTTTTAATTCGAGCAGCCATGGCATGTGCCGGGTGGTTGGTGATCGTTGTGTTTCCAAGGAGTCAGATCCGGAAAATAATCCGCGTACGATCTTGGAGCGGCTTATAAGTAAAGCCAATGACAAAAAAATTAAATTAGTGATACTAGGGCCAACCCCCTTCTTTGATCATTCTGTACCAGAATATTTGTATAGAGAGGCTTATTGGTCAAATGAAATTCTCCTCACGCTTCGCGCTAACAATTTTGTTAAAGGCAATGAGGAGCTGGTTCAAATTTTCGAGTCAGCCTCAAAAAAATTCCATCCCCATATTTTTTACGAGCCTTTGGCGAATCTAATCTGCACCGAAGATATTTGCCAAACCTATGATTCTGAGTTGGATATGCCTATTTTCAAAGATACTGATCATTTCAATCCAAACTGGATCGTTGAAAAAGGGGATGTGCTCATGAAATACTTTGACGATAGCTCAAATTAAAGAGGCATAGCAAAAAGAGATAGCCCGGGGATGTCGATAGTTTTCCAGGTCATTCTATAGGCAAGTGGCATACGCATAATTTAAAGATGGGGCAGGCGGATAACAGAAAAGCAAAAGGGCCTACATCTCTGTAGGCCCTTTTGCTTTATTACTACCCTGTTTTTTTTTGACGCGCTTCGACAGCTTCAACTTCACTGTCGATTCATCCCTAAAACAGGGGATAAATTGGCGTCCCCACGGGGATTCGAACCCCGGTCGCCTCCGTGAAAGGGAGGTGTCCTAGGCCTCTAGACGATGGGGACAAGAGAGGCAGTATTCTACACTACTTTTGCATTAATTCAAACTTCTAAATTAAGCATTTTTTTACTTTCCGTAACCCAGTCAGTGAAGACTGGTGGAGGTAAGCGGGATCGAACCGCTGACCTCTTGCATGCCATGCAAGCGCTCTCCCAGCTGAGCTATACCCCCGAAAAAGTTGCGCCATATTAATGACCGAAGCCGCGCCTGTCAACGACTTTTAGCGAGATGGCCTAAAAAACTTTGGCCCTTCGACATCATGAGGAAGCAAAATCAAAGCTAAGCCGATGATGAAAAAGATGAATCCCTGATGCATTTGAATTTGCCCGATTTTGCATGAAGGAAACCTTGCTCTCGAATATGCAAATCAGCCATATGCTGCGAAAAAAAAAGCCCGATGAAGAACTCGGGCGAAAAGGGATTGAAGTTTGCAGTTTTTGCACTGCATCTCACCATAGTCCGGCTCATGGTGACGTGTAAAGCCATAGACTGGTTGCATAAGTAGTTGGGGATTTATTTGAATTGATCTAGTGAGTTTGCATTTCAAAGAATCTGGACAGCATCCACTGAAATCGAATGAATGCGTTGCAGATGAAGGTCATCATTAAGGTAATTCTTACATGGGTTTGCTGTTTTATCTTATAGGCGATCAGGTTTGATGCATGGAAACTGTGGGTTCATCCAGTAATTGGAAAACAAGGAGTTATGTTATGGATAATAAAGAAGTGATTTCCACATTGAATGACCTGATCGAAATTTCCAAAGATGGCGAAGAGGGATTTCGGAATGCGGCGGACAACGTCGAAGTGACCCCGTTAAAAGAATACTTCCTTGATCGCTCGCAACAGGTGGCTTCGTCGGTGCATGAGCTACAGGATCTGGTTCGTACCTTGGGCGGTCAGCCTGAGACTGAATCCAGTGTCTCAGGTGCATTGCACAGGCGCTGGCTGGATTTCAAAACTGCGCTCACCAGCAATGACACTGTCGCTGTGTTGAATGAGACTGAGCGCGGTGAGGATGTGGCCCTGGCCCGCTACAAAAAGGCAATTCAGAAGGAACTGCCTGCCACCGTGCGCAATGTGGTGCAGCGCCAGCTTGAAGGCGTGCAGCGCAACCATGATCGCGTAAAACAATTGCGCGACGCTGCGCGGGCGGAAGTGGGCTAGTAATGGCCTGAATGAAGAGGGGGTTACCTCTCGCCCTCAATAAATAAAGGCACGCTTGGCGTGCCTTTATTATGTTGCTGCTGGAAAGGTGTTAACCGCGAATATTCGATTGCGCGTCAAACTGGCTCAACTCGACGCGTGGCAATGGCTGCCAGCCCGGTTTGCGATGTTCTGCCACGACGTTGGTAAATATACCGCCGCGCACATAAAACTTGGCAGTCAGACGCATGAATTTTGGGTCGGTCGCGGCAACCAGGTCGTCCAGAATACGGTTGGTCACCGCTTCATGGAAGCAGCCTTCATCGCGGAAAGACCACATGTAAAGCTTGAGGCTCTTCAACTCCACACACTTTTGATCAGGGATGTAATCCAGATACAGCACCGCAAAATCCGGTTGGCCGGTTTTGGGGCACAGGCAGGTGAATTCGGGGATTTCCATGTGGATGTGAAAATCACGGCCGGGCTGTGGGTTGTCAAAGGTTTCAAGTGCTTTCGTGGGTTGACTAGACATAAGGGCTACCGTATAAATTGAATGGATTGGATGTGGACTCGCCAGCGAGTGTTCGGTTCACATCGCGCAATCGCTTATTATACAAGCTCGCCTTCACGATAAAACACATTATAAAGTGCGCCTCACCCATCTTAAACTTGCCGGATTCAAATCCTTCGTTGATCCCACTACCTTGCATATTCATGGTCAGCGGGTAGGGGTTGTCGGTCCGAATGGCTGTGGAAAATCCAATGTCATGGAGTCCATACGCTGGGTACTGGGCGAATCCAGCGCCAAGGAAATGCGCGGCGACTCCATGGATGCCGTGATTTTCAATGGCTCGGCCAATCGCAAGCCTATCTCGCGCGCCAGCGTAGAGTTGATCTTCGACAACAGCCTGGGCGGCGCGGGCGGCGAGTGGGCGCAATATGCCGAAATCTCCGTCAAGCGCGTCATCGAGCGCGACAAGGGTTCCAGTTACTACATCAATAACAGTGCCGTCAGGCGCCGCGATGTTGCCGACCTGTTTCTGGGGACAGGTCTGGGCGGCCGGGCTTACGCCATCATTGGCCAGAACACCATCTCCCGGATTATTGAAGCCAAGCCTGAAGAGATGCGCGTCTTTCTGGAAGAGGCCGCTGGCATATCCAAATACAAAGAACGTCGCCGGGAGACCGAGCTGCGCTTGCGTGATACGCGCGAAAATCTGCTGCGGGTGGATGATATCCGCCAGGAGATGGTCAAGCAGATTACCCGCCTGGAGTCGCAGGCTGTGGTCACGCTGCAATACCATGACCTGCAAAAAACCCTGAAGCTGAGTCAGGGACAGCTATGGCTGCTCAAAAAACGGGATGCAGGCAATGGCTGGGAGAAAACCCAGCGCCAGGTTGAAAAGATGGTCAACGACCTGGAAGCGCAAATGGCGGCATTGCGCCATAGCGAGAGCGAAGTTGAAACCTTGCGCCAGCGCTATCAGGAAACCAACATCATCACCCAGCAAGTGCAGACCTTGTATTACGAAAGCAATGCAGAGCTGGCCAGGCTGGAGCAGCAGGTTAAACACACGCAGGAGGCCCGTGACCGCCTGCAGCAACAACTGCAGCAGATTGAAGCACAGCGCACCCGGCTGGAAAGCCAGCAGGCAGCGTTCAAGGAGCAGCTTGCCGCCCTGCAGGCGCAGCAGCTGACAGCGTCTACTGGCGAGACAGAGGCAAGTGCTGCGCTTGCTGCATTCAAGGCGGCGATGCCGGACATCGAGCGTGCATTTCAGGCCGCCTTGCATACGCATTCGGCTGCACAGCGCAGCCTCAATGATGCCGAGCAATCCATACGCCTGGAAGCCTCCGGCATTGAGCATATGGAGCGCAGCCTCGCTGAATTGAGCCAGCGCGAGCGCAAGCTGGAAACAGATCGGCAACAGCTGAGTGTCCCAGATGAAAACGTGCTTACCCAATTGCAGGCTACGCATGCAACTGAGCAGCAGGCGATTTCTGCACTTGAGCAGGGCATAGCGAACCTCCGCCAGCGTGAGCAAGAGCAGCAGGATGCGCTGCGGCTGGCGCGCGAGACCTTATTGGCAAGTGAGCGGCTTTTCGCGCAAACAGAAGCCCAGGTCAACTCACTCAGCAAAATCCAGCAATCCATGGGGCGCGAGAGTCAGCTGGAGTCATGGCTCAATAATAGCGGCATCGCATCAGGCGAGCGCCTGTGGCAGCAACTCAAAATTGCCGATGGCTGGGAAGTTGCAGTGGAAGCCGCACTGGGTGCCAGACTGAATACGCTGATGCAGAATGGCAGATCGCCGACGCTCTCATCCAGACCGCCAGCAGCGGTGACGCTGGGCGCGATGGTGCCGGAAGCGACGGCACAAACGAGTGCGATACCGCAACGTGCATGGCCACGATTGCTGGACCGCATTAATTTGAAGAATGCCAGGGCGGCCGGTGTTCTTGCTGATTGGTTAAGTCAGATCTATATCGTGGAAGACGACGGCCAGGCTGAGCGCATGCAAGCGGAATTGAATTCCGGGGAAATGCTGATCAACCGGCACGGCGACGTCTACACACACCACAGTCTCAGCCTGCATGCGGCCAAGTCTGAATTGAATGGCGTGCTGGAGCGCCAGCGCGAACTGGATGCCTTGAGCAGCGAGCTACCGCAACAGGCCACCAGCGTTAGCGAGGCAAAAGCAGCATTGCTTGCGCATGAAGCCACCTTGCAAACACTGCGACAGGATAATCAGCAACAGCAGCAGGCCTTGCGTGTGCAAACACAGCAGCATCACCAGCGGCAACTTGAAATCCAGCGTTTACAGCAGCAAAGACAGCATGCGCTGGAGCGTGGCAAGCAACTGGCGAGTGAACTGGAAACGCTGCGTGAGCGACGCACCGAGTTGCAAGCCCAGTTGCAGCAAAAACAGGATGCCATAAAAGCCTTGCAAGCCTCCGTGGCCCAGCTTCAGGAAGAACGCCAGCATACACAGCAGCAACGCTTTACCGCCGAAAACGCCCTGGCGCAGGCACGCGCCAATCTGCAAAAAGCAGAACGCGAAGCGCAAGAGCAGGTATTTAACAATAAATTAATCACCAACAATATCAATGATTTAAATAACAGACTTCAATCCACCTCAGAAGAGATGGATGCGCTGGCAGTCCGGCAGCAAGAGACAGAAGCCATGCTGGCAGCGGCAAAAATGGATACCTTGAAGTCCAACCTTGAGCAGGCCGTCAATGCCAAACAGGCACGCGAAGCCGAGCTGGCCGCGGCGCGGGATGCCATGACCGTCGCCGAACAGGGCCTGCAGGTGCAGGAACAGCAGCGCATGCAGATTGAGCAATCGATGCACCCCATGCGCGACAAGCTGGAACAGGCGCGGCTGGCGGAGCAGCAGGCCCGGTTGCAATTTGAGCAATGCCAGCAAGGGCTGGAGGCTACTGGCCTTGACGAAGCCGTGCTGGGCGAAAGCCTGCCCGCGCAGATCAAGGTAAGCGATCTGGAGCGCAAGCTGGGCACGCTGAATGAAGAAATCGAGGCCTTAGGCCCGGTCAACCTTGCCGCTGTGCAAGAGCTTGAAAGCGAAAAAGAGCGCAAACAGTATCTGGACAGCCAGGCGACCGATCTTGATCAGGCCATCCAGACGCTGGAAGACGCCATCCGCCGCATTGATCGCGAAACCCGCAGCCGCCTGCAACAGACCTTTGACGAAGCCAATCGTCACTTTGGCGAGCTATTTGCTTCATTGTTTGGTGGCGGGCAGGCGCGGCTGGAGCTTTTAGGCGATGAGATACTGGATACTGGCATGCAGGTATTTGCCCAGCCACCCGGCAAGAAAAACAGCACCATTCATTTGTTGTCTGGTGGCGAAAAGGCCCTGACGGCGCTGGCGCTGGTCTTTGCCTTGTTCCGGCTTAATCCGGCGCCGTTCTGCCTGATGGACGAAGTGGACGCGCCATTGGATGACAGCAATACCGAGCGTTTTTGCGCGATGGTAAAAAAAATGTCGGAACGTACGCAATTCCTGTTTGTAAGTCATAATAAAATAACAATGGAGATGGCCCAGCAAATGATAGGGGTCACTATGCAGGAGTCGGGGGTTTCTCGCGTGGTGGAAGTTGACATGCAAATGGCGCTGCAGATGCACGAGTCGGCCGCATAAATCAAAGATTCCGCCTTATTTACAAGTAAACACCAATAGAGTGCATTAACACATGACCGATTTACAGCTAGCATTGATTGCCCTGGGCGCACTGATCATCTTCGCAGTCGTGCTTTTCAACTGGTGGCAAGAGCGTAAGCTGCACAAGGAAACCGAAAGCCGTTTTGTCGAGCCTGAAACCGATGTGCTGATGGACGAAGACTTTCGCATAGACCCCCACACCGTATTACGCGGTGACAAACGCGAAGAACCCGAGGAAGAAGAGTTCGTGGTTCGCGTGCGCATACAGGATGACGAGCCGGCACCGCAAGTTGCGGCTTCCCATGAAGCTGAACCGCGTTTCAGCATGCCAGCAGAGCCCGACGCAAGGGAAGAGCCAGAGCCCGCCATCAGCCAAGCTCCCCTCCATCTGGATGTTACGGAAGAAATCGCTGAGCAAGCGCCAGAAGCAGCACCATCCGCCTACACCGAAAACCCGGTCGCTGATTTACCTCCAGAACAACCCGTTGAGCATGTGCTGGCAGAAGAGCCTGCGATAAACCTGGGCTCGACAACTGCCCCTTGGGATGAACCTGTCACTGAAGAATCCCAGCCAGCTGCTGCGCCAGAATCCGTGGCATTGCCTGCAGATGTTGATGCGCAAATTGACCTTAGCGCGATTCTTTATCTGCCGCGCCCCTATAGCGGTGCCGCCTTGCGCCAGCAGTTCCTGAATTTTTCCGAGATTGACAAGCCGGTGAATGCCTTTGGCCTGGATGCTTTCCGCGAGTGGCATTTGCTGACGCGCGAGCAGGAGCAGGGCGAGTTTACCCGCTGCGTATGCAGCCTGCAGCTGGCTGATCGCTCAGGCGCGGTGTCGCGTGAAATGCTGATCCGCTTTCAGAATGCCGCTGAAGATATTGCGCTTAATCTTGGCGCGCAGGTGGAATGGCAAGGTGCGGCTGATCCGCTGGTCTACGCCCAGGCGCTGGATGCGTTTTGTATCGAGGTCGATAAACTGGTCAGCCTGCATATTGTGCAAGGCAGCAATGGCCCGTTCACTGGCACCAAATTCCGTGGCCTGGCTGAGGCCAGCGGCTTGGTGCTGGGTAACGATGGCGCTTTCCATTATCGCGATGAGCAGGGCCACACATCGTTTTCGCTGATCAATCAGGACAGCAACCCCTTCAATGCCGACATGCTGCGCACAGTCGTGATCAAGGGCGTGGTGTTCCAGCTGGATATCCCTCACGTCAAAAACTGCACCGAGGTATTCAATCAGATGGTGCTGGCGGCGCGCCAGATGTCCAACAGCCTGAGTGCCAACCTGGTAGATGACAACTACCGCCAGCTCACTGATGCCCAAATAGACCGGATTCGCCAGCAGCTGAAAATGCTGCACGCGCAGATGATTACCCGCGGCATCATGCCCGGTGGCCAGACGGCCGCCCGTTTATTCTCCTGATTTTGCCTTTATTGCCCCCTGCCTATGACCAAGCCAGACCCCAGCCAGGGAGCATTGTTTGACAATGCACCAGCTACCGTGACCTCTGCCACGCCAGAGGTCACGATCCGCCAGCTGCGCGAGCAGATCAATCTCTACAACTATCAATACTATGTGCTTGACGACCCCAGCGTTCCGGATAGCGAATACGACAGACTGTTTCGCGAGCTGCAGGCGCTGGAGCAGGCCCATCCCGAGCTGCTCACGCCGGATTCCCCCACGCAACGCGTAGGCGCATCGCCGCTCAAGGCCTTTCCCAGCGTGCAGCACCGACAAGCCATGCTCTCACTCAACAATGCCTTTGAAGAAAGCGAGCTTACTGCCTTTGACAAGCGCATCCGTGATGCCCTGGGCATTGCCCAGGTGGAATACGCAGTGGAGCCCAAGTTTGACGGTCTGGCGATCACGCTGACCTACGAAAACGGTCTCTTTGTGCAGGGTGCCACCCGTGGCGATGGCTACACCGGTGAAGATGTCAGCTCCAACCTGCGCACCATACGCGCCATCCCCATGCGCTTGCCGGTGGAAAATCCACCGGCACTGATTGAAGTGCGCGGCGAAGTGCTGATGCTGAAGCGTGATTTCGACAAATTGAACCGCCAGCAGGCCGAGCGCGGTGAAAAGCTATTTGCCAACCCGCGCAATGCGGCGGCTGGCAGCCTGCGCCAGCTTGATCCGGCCATTACCGCGACGCGTCCCTTGATGTTTTTTGCCTATGGCCTGGGCATCGCCGAAGGTGTGCCTCTACTCACCACGCATGCTGCTGCCATGAATTATCTGGCATCGCTACGCCTGCCCGTGAGTGACCAGCGGGATACGGTGCAAGGCCTGGCCGGGCTGCTGGACTATTACACGCGCATAGGCGCAGCCCGCCCCAATCTGCCGTTTGATATTGATGGTGTGGTCTACAAGGTCAACAGCATTGCCCAGCAAAACGAACTGGGCTTTGTTTCACGCGCCCCGCGCTGGGCGGTAGCGCATAAATTCCCGGCTCAAGAGGCGCTCACCGAAATACAGGCCATTGATGTTCAAGTAGGTCGCACCGGCGCCATTACCCCAGTCGCGCGCCTGAAGCCGGTATTTGTCGGCGGCGTCACCGTCACCAATGCCACCTTGCATAATCAGGATGAAATCGATCGCAAGGACGTGCGCGTGGGCGATACCGTCAGTGTGCGTAGGGCAGGGGATGTGATTCCGGAAGTGGTCGCCGTGTTACTGGAAAAACGCCCGGCCAATACCGTTGCCTATCGCCTGCTGGAGGCGATCAACCACCAGTGCCCGGTATGCGGCTCGCACGTGATCAGGCAAGAAGATGAAGCCGTAGCGCGCTGCACGGGGGGGCTCTTTTGCTCTGCTCAGCGCAAGCAAGCCGTGCTGCATTTTGCCTCGCGACGCGCCATCGATATTGAAGGTCTGGGCGAAAAGCTGGTCGATCAACTGGTCGATGGTGCGCATATTCATACGCTGGCCGATATCTACCGGCTCGACCTTGCCACGCTGTCGGCGCTGGATCGCATGGCTGAAAAGTCCGCCCAGAATATTCTCGATGCCCTGCAAGCCAGCAAATCCACCACGCTGGCCCGGTTTATTTATGCCTTGGGCATACGCAATGTGGGGGAAGCCACAGCCAAAGACCTGGCGCGCTATTTTGGCGGCCTGCAGGCCCTGCTGGCGGCAGACATTGAACAATTGCAGCAAGTGCCGGATGTCGGTCCCATCGTCGCGGAATCCATACGTCAATTCCTCTCCGAGCCACATAACCAGCAAGTCATTCAGGACCTGCAGGATGTGGGTCTGCATTGGACGGAGTCCGATGGCGCAGGCACCCAGCAAGGCGTGCTCACCGGCAAAACCCTGGTGCTCACCGGCACGCTACCCACTATGTCGCGCGATCAGGCCAAAGCGTTGATTGAAGCTGCGGGCGGCAAGGTCGCAGGCAGCGTTTCCAAGAAAACCGATTTTGTGGTCGCCGGTGAAGAAGCGGGCAGCAAGCTGACCAAGGCGCAGGAGCTGGGTGTTGCCGTGATTGATGAAAGCGGCCTTCTGGCACTGCTGGAGGACAATCAGGCGAGCCATGACGACTGAAACGCCCATCGCTTTGCAGGCGCTCCTGCCGGAAGTCATCCGCATCGCACGAGAGGCGGGCAAGGCGATCCTGGAGGTGTATCAGGGTGAGTTTTCCGTCACACGCAAAGCCGATGCATCGCCCGTCACTGCGGCCGACCTGTCAGCCCACGAGGTTATCGAAAAAGGCCTTCAGGCCTTGCCCTGGCAACTGCCTGTGCTGTCGGAAGAGTCGGTGCTGGCGCCTTACTTCGTCAGGCAGCAATGGCAGCATTACTGGCTGGTCGATCCACTCGATGGCACGCGTGAATTCATCAAACGCAATGGCGAATTCACCGTCAACATTGCGCTGATCCATGAAGGCATCTCGGTGCTTGGCGTCGTCTACGCGCCGGTCACGGGTGACCTTTACTATGCATCGCAGGGCGCGGGTGCCTTTCACCAGACAACTGATAGCCCACCACGACAGATTCATGCGCGTGCGCTCGCCTTGCCCCATATCACCATCGCCGGCAGCCGTTCGCACAGCCAGGCACGTATGCAGCATTTTATGGAGCAGCTCAGCCGGAACTATTCGCCTCCGCAAGTAATCTCTATGGGCAGCTCCCTTAAAATCTGCCTGGTGGCAGAAGGGCGGGCGGATGTTTACCCCAGGCTGGGCCTCACCTCGGAATGGGATACCGCGGCAGGCCAGTGTGTGCTGGAGCAGGCGGGCGGACATCTGGTGGATATGGCAGGCAGGCCGCTGCGCTACAACAAAAAAGAAAGCCTGCTGAACCCTGAATTTTTCGCATGTGGCGCCACGCCGCATGCCTGGCAACTTTATCTGGAATAACGATGCGTTTAAGAGTCTTTTTGTTTGCAGTGATGGTGGCCGCCAGTACGCTGGCACAGGCCGGAGATGACAATCTTGCGGAGAAAATTGCCGCCTGTAACCGCGCCATAGGCGAGGGCGATGCCTCCAAGGCGCTGGCCTTTGCCGAGCAGGTATTGAAACAGGATAAATCCAACCGCCAGGCCTTGCTGTGCAAAGGCCGCGCGCATGGCGGTACTGGCCAGTTTGATCAGGCCATCAATGCCCTGATGGCTGCTGAAAAGCTATCGTCCACGCCCATGGAGCACATCATCGCCCTCACCCTGATCGGCAATGTGCAAAAAAGCGCCCAGCATTATCCGGAAGCGCTCGCGGCCTACCAGCAAAGCCTGGCACTTGCCAAGAGCACCAACGACTCCAACTTTCAGCGCATAGACCTTAACCTGATCGGCGATACCATGGTGGCCTCGGGTGACCTCAAGGGCGGGCTGCAACACTACTTGCAAGGCAGTACGCTGGCGGCGAATGACAATGAGCGGGCCGATGGCTTTGCCCGCATAGCCTCCACCTACAGCAGCCTTCAGCAACACGACCAGGCAGTGGAATACCAGCTCAAGGCCGTACTTATGCAGGAACGGGCGGGGGATCTTGATCAGTTCTGCCATGCCAACCTTGAGCTTGGTCGCATCTACACCTCGGCTCAGGATTACCCCAACGCCGAAAAATACATTCAGAAAGTCATCAAGATCGCCAAGGATCAAAGTGGAGCCTATTGGGAAGCCAAAGGCTATTACTATCTGGCGCTGGCCAAGGCAGCCAGCCAGCATCCGGATGAAGCCCGCCAGCTGCTGGCTGACGCGCAGCATATTACGCAGGATATCGGCGCAGAAAGCCTGGGTGACGAGATTGCCCGTAGTCAGCAAAGCTTGCCACGCCAATAATTTTCACGTTCGGCCTGTGAATATGTAAGGCCGCCGCGTTCTGTACGACTAAGGGGTAAGCCAGGCAGCTTGCTGCTGGACTTATTCCGACTCACAGGCAGGTTTACGCAGGAGCATCATGATGCTGATAGGCAAACAATCCGATATCACCCCTTCCGAAATCACACCACAAAGCGTGTATCAGGACAGGCGGCAATTCATCAAGGCGGCTGGTTTTGGTCTGCTGGCAACGGCGGCAGCGGGTTACGGCCTTATTCCTAACCATGCCCGGGCCGCTGCCGAGCAGCGCAAAAAGATCACCGGCTTCAGCAAAACCGCCTACGGGACGGATGAAAAGCTCACCCCGTATGACGATGTCACCAACTACAACAATTACTACGAATTCGGCACCAGCAAGAGTGATCCATCTGAACACTCCAAGCTGTTCAAGCCCACGCCGTGGAGTGTTGCCATTGAAGGCGAGGTGAAAAATCCGCGCACGGTCAATCTGGAAGACATCCTGAAAATCGCTCCGCTGGAAGAGCGCATCTATCGCATGCGCTGCGTTGAGGGCTGGTCCATGGTCATTCCATGGGTAGGCCTGCCAATGGCGCAACTGATCAAATGGGCCGAGCCCACTGCCAATGCCAAGTTCGTGGAATTTGTCACGCTGGATGATTCGCTGAGGATGCCCGGCGCCCGCGTGCCTATTCTGGATTGGCCGTATACCGAAGGCCTGCGCATGGATGAAGCCATGAACCCACTCACCATTCTCGCGGTCGGTCTCTATGGCGAGGTGCTGCCTAATCAGAATGGCGCCCCCATCAGACTAGTGGTGCCGTGGAAATATGGCTTCAAAGGCGCCAAGGCCATCGTCAAGATTCGCTTTCGCGAGACCATGCCACAAACCACCTGGGTAAAAGCCGGGCCGCGGGAATATGGCTTTTATGCCAATGTGAACCCCACGGTGGATCATCCGCGCTGGACGCAAGCCTCGGAAAGGCGCATCGGCGGCAGCGTGTTTTCACCACGCGTCAAGACCCAGATGTTCAATGGCTACGCCGAGCAGGTTGCCCACCTGTATAGCGGCATGGATCTGCGCAAGAACTTCTGATCATGCTCCCACCCAATCGACAACAGCTGGGCCTGATCAAGGCCGGCTTGTTCCTGCTCGCGCTCATTCCGCTGGCCCGCCTGCTGTGGCTGGGTATGCACGATGACCTTGGCGCCAACCCCATCGAGTTCATCGAGCGGTCCACCGGCACCTGGGCCTTGGTCATTCTGCTGGTCACCTTGTCATTCACGCCCTTGCGCCTGCTTACCGGTACGGCGTGGCCGGTGCAATTGCGGCGCATGGCAGGGCTTTTCATGTTTTTCTATGCCTGCCTGCACAT
The DNA here is from genome assembly GCF_020523625.1 of Methylovorus menthalis. Taxonomy (GTDB): domain Bacteria; phylum Pseudomonadota; class Gammaproteobacteria; order Burkholderiales; family Methylophilaceae; genus Methylovorus; species Methylovorus menthalis. The sequence goes on along the minus strand of NZ_JAJAQH010000006.1, from coordinate 1,020,272 downwards.
CACCACCTATGTCTGGCTGGACCACTGGTTTGATTGGCAGGAGATTGCCAAAGACATCATCAAGCATCCCTATGTGCTGGTTGGCTTTGCCGCTTTCATGCTCAGCATTCCGCTGGCGCTGACATCGAGCAACGCCATGATCAAGCGCCTGCGTCAGCGCTGGAAACCCTTGCATCGGCTGGTGTATCTGGTCGCGATTTTTGCCGTACTGCATTTCTGGTGGCTGGTGAAAAAAGACATCACCGAGCCCATGCTGTATGCCCTGGTGCTGAGTGTGCTGCTGGCAATACGCGTGGCATTCACCCTGCGCAAAAGAAAAGGGCAGCTGGTGTAAGGATAAGCGCATCTCCGCGACTAAGCCTTGTAACACTCATTATTTACAAGGGGAATCCAATGTCGAACATCATGCGCTTTTACCAACCTTTTCAGCATATTAGCAACCGGATTGGCGATGCCTTGCCGCCACTTGTTCTGCGCCTGATCCTGGCCTGGGAGTTTGGCGAAGCAGGCTACGAAAAACTCATGGGCAGCAACTGGTTTGCTGATGTGAGCTTTCCTTTTCCTTTCAGCCTGTTGCCGCCTGATGTCAGCTGGCAGATAGCCACCTGGTTTGAGCTGGGCGGGGCCGTGCTGCTGGTGCTGGGGCTGGCCACCCGCTTTGTCAGCCTCTCCCTTATCATCCTGACCATCGTGGCGATTGCCGCGGTACATTGGCCTGCCGAATGGCATAGCCTCAGCCAGTTGCTCACCGGCTACCGCATCATTGATGAAACCGGCGATGGCCTGGGCAATTACAAACTGCCTTTGCTGTATATCGTCATGTTCCTGCCGCTGTTATTCCGTGGGGCAGGCAGCTTGAGTCTGGATCACCTGTTGGTGCGTCGCTTGTTTAAATAAGGCTATATTAATATTTTTATTTCAATTATTTACAAATGGATAAATTAGATAGTTAAAGTAATATCGAGTAAATAACCCCTAAGTTTATTGCGAGATTGGACTAATTGCGCCAAAATGCAGCTCGGCTTTTTTGAGTCTACGCAGCACAACATCCATTCCACAGCTGCGGCCTTAGCGGTATTCAAGGTATCTCGCAATACATATTTAGGAGGATCCAATGCAAACTCAGATCGATATCTTTTTATCGTCACTCAATCAGTTCTGGGGCCAGGTCGCTACATTTTTCCCAAAGTTGTTAGCCGTCATGGTCATTCTGTTCTTCGGCTGGGTACTGGCAAAAATCGCCTGTGTCGGCGTCAAGCGCGTGCTTGAATTCACCCATTTCGATAAATTCGCTGACAAATCCGGCCTTGAAGCCTTCCTCAAGCATAGTGAATTCGACCTTACCCTGAGCGGCGTCATCAGCCAGGTCGTCTACTGGCTGGTTATCCTGCTGTTCGTCATCACTGGCGCCAATGCCCTGGGCCTGAACGAAGTAGCCGTGATGCTGCACCAGCTGGCAAACTATCTGCCCAAGATCATCATCGCCATCCTGGTATTGCTGTTTGGTACCTTGCTGGCCCGCTTCGTTAACCGCCTGGTATTCGCATGGCTGCACGGCATCAAGTTCAGCGGCGCGCTGGCCATCAGCACCTCGGCCGAGTATGGCATCCAGATTCTCGCCATGTTCGTAGCACTGGAACAGCTGGATATCGGCACGCAACTGCTGACCTCGCTCTTCGTGATCGTATTCGGTGCCATTTTCCTGGCGCTGGCGATTGCTTTTGGCCTGGGCGGCAAGGATTGGGCAGCCGGCATTATCGAAAACTTCCACAAAAACAAGAACAACAACAAGTAACCCTGCTTGTTGAGCAACTCCTGAAAGCGCCTGCGGGCGCTTTTTTATTGTCCGCAAGCCAGGCAAAATGCAGGTATATTCAAGATTAACTTCACGAGAACCTTATGCATCCGCTGAATACGTTTCTGCTGTTTGTGCTGACCGCCATTGCCGAGATTGTCGGCTGTTATCTGCCATATTTATATTTAAGCAAAGGCAAAAGCATCTGGCTGCTGGTGCCAGCGGCGATCTCGCTAGCATTGTTTGCCTGGCTGCTATCGCTGCATCCCACCGCAGCGGGGCGGGTGTATGCGGCTTATGGCGGGGTCTATATCGCGGTTGCCATCGTCTGGCTATGGCAGGTGGATGGCATACGCCCGAGTGGATGGGATCTGCTCGGCGCTGGCGTAGCCCTGTGTGGCATGGCCATCATCATGTTTGCGCCCAAAACTGCTTGAGCGGGCAGGGTACGATGCAATCGGTTAATGGAATAACAGGAGGCTCTCATGGCAGATTGTTGTAACAACACATCATGCGCCATTGAAGCGCTGAAGCAGCGCCAGAGTAAAACCCTCAAGATCGTGCTGGCGATCAACGCCATCATGTTCGTGGTGGTATTTGCCGCCGGGCTGCTGGCCCACTCCACCGCCTTGCTTTCCGATAGCCTCGATAACCTTGGCGATGCGCTGACATATGCGTTAAGCCTGTATGTGGTCTCACGCAGCACCCGCGAAAAAGCCTTGGTGGCGCTGTTCAAGGGCGGGCTGATTTTAGTGGCGGGCCTGTTTGTGATGGGGCAGGTGATTTATCGGCTATTTGTCCCTGCGCTGCCGATGTTTGACACCATGGGCGGCATAGGCTTGCTATCGCTGCTGGCCAATAGTCTCTGTCTTTTTCTACTGTGGAAGCACCGCAGTGATGACATCAATATGTCCTCCGTCTGGGCCTGCTCGCGCAATGATATTGCCACTAATCTTGCCGTCATCCTGGCGGCAGGTGCCGTGTGGGTGTTTAACGCCGCCTGGCCAGATCTGGTGGTCGGATTGGCGCTCTCCGTGCTCTTGATAAGCTCATCTGCCAAGGTGCTGTCATCGGCGTTTCGTGCGCTGAGAGGGGCTGCATGAGAGATTTCATAAAGATCGTCTGACAAGCGCAAGCGGAACTGTAGGCACACTGGCTTTTCATACAGGCATGGCTTCTGCCATAAGGCATGTTTTTGAAGACATTCACCTGACTGGAGCCCACCATGCCCATGCTTCGTTTATGCTTGTTTGCAGCATTGCTGTGCCTGATGGCGATGATCTCCATCAGTCAGGCAGATACCACCCCGGCAGGCAATTCGCTGCCCCCCTGTGATCAATCCTCCGCTACCAGCAAGCCTCCGTGCAGCACCGATAGCAAAAGTGTGACCGTTCCGCCTGCACACCCACAAGAACACAAAAGTGTGATTGTGCCGCCGCGCATGCCGCAAGAGGACCAGCCTGATCGCAGTATCAAGCCAGGCGCTGACATCCACCAGACCACCCCATCCACCAAGCAATAAGTGCACAAGATCATGGATACCTGGGAGGAGCACACCAAATTACCGGATGCTGATCAAGCCACATCAGCGCAGCCCATGCGGCTGAATGACGCCAACAGCTGGCATGCCGCTGAAGCCACGCACGCTGCGCTGCTGGTCGATTGTGCCAACTACTACCGCGCGCTGTATCACGCCATTTGCAAAGCCCGCCACAGCATCTTTATCCTGGGCTGGGATATCGACAGCCGCATTGAGCTGCTACGCGGTGAGGAGGCCGCCAATGCCCGCTGCCCGCATATGCTGTATGAGCTGCTGACCTGGAAAGCCGGGCAAAATCCCGCCATCCAGATTTACCTCAACCGCTGGAATTACTCGGTGTTTTTAGCCGCCGAGCGTGAGAGCTTTTCCGAATTCAAATGGAAGTGGCAGGAGGCGGACAATATTCACTTTGTATTTGATGGCCAACTACCCTTGGGCGCCAGCCATCACCAGAAAGTCGTGGTGGTGGATGATGAAATCGCCTTTTGTGGCGGCATGGATGTCGCGATCGCCCGCTGGGACAAGCGCGAGCACCACACCGAAGATGACCGCCGCATAGACCCGGATGGCAGCATCAAGCTGGGGGCTAAAAAGGAATTCGGGCCTTACCATGATATCCAGGCCGTGGTGACTGGCCCCGTAGTTCAACCGCTGGCAATCCTGGTGCGCGACCGATGGCGACAAGCCACTGGCAAGCATGCCATTGCCACCAGAACGCCCGATAGCCATGCCTTGCCACCGGTCTGGCCCACATTTGCCCAGCCTGCGCTGACCAATATCCGAACCGCTGTAGCGTTAACGCAGCCAGCCTTTATGCAGCAGCCGATGTGTACCCACATCAAGCAGCTTTATCTGGACATGATCGCCCGCGCCGAGCAGTTCATTTACATGGAAAACCAGTTTTTCACGCAGAAGGACATTGCGCGGGCGCTCAACAAGCGGCTGAAAGAGCGGCCAGCCCTGCGTGCACTGCTCATCAGCTGCGACAGGCCACAAGGTGTTATGGAGCGTAAATCCATGTACACCGGCCGGGTGCGCTTCAAGGAGCTGCTGGAAGCGGGCGGAGTAGGGGGGCGCGTGCTCATGGCCTACCCTGTGAGTCATGAGCATGGCGAAGAAAAAGCCATCCGCATCCATTCCAAACTGATGGTGGTGGATGACACTTACCTGCGGGTTGGGTCCAGCAATATCAACCGCCGCTCGATGACGCTGGATACCGAGTGCGACCTGATGTTTGAAGCGCATGACGATGCCACGCAGCAGGGGATTGCCACCATGCGCAATGACCTGATACGCGAGCATACCGGCCGCGAGATAGACGACATACAGGAGTTGATTGAGAGCGGCGCCAGTGTGCATACCTTTCTGGACGATATCCCCCATAGTCGCCAGCATTTGCGCCGCATCAACGACGAAGCCTATCGGCACGAGCGTTTTGCCGGAATCGCCACCTGGCTGGCGGACCCGGCCCACCCTTTGCTGCCGCGCCTCGTCACTTCGCGCGGGCAGCGGAAACAATTCCGCGCTTCGATTCCTCCCAAGCTGGTGATCGCCGTGCTGGTGGTGATTGCCCTGGTGCTGGCCTGGAAAATCACGCCACTGAGTGAATACGCCAATCCGGACAAAATTGTCCCCTTGCTGGAAAAAGTGAAGCACACGCCATGGGCGTTCCCCGCTGGCATGGCGGCTTATGTCATCGGTACGCTGATTTTCTTTCCACACGTGATCATGACCGCCACGGTGGTGATTGTATTTCCACCGCTGGAGGCGTTTTTGATCGCCATGCTGGGCTCGCTGGTGAGCTGCATTATTGGGTTTTTTGCGGGCAAGCAGCTGGGTGAAGATGCGCTGCGCGCGCTCACTGGCCGCTATGCAAAAAAAATTGCCCATTACGCCGACAAAGGCGGGCTGGTAGGGCTGACCCTGCTGCGGCTGGTACCGATTGCGCCTTACACCGTGGTCAATCTGGCGCTGGGCATGATGAATGTGCCTTTCTGGCGGCTGATGGCGGCCACGGCACTGGGCATGCTGCCCGGCACGGCAGTATCCGTGTTGCTGGGGCAATCGGCGCTCTCATTCTGGAAACATCCGGACATGCACAATATGCTGCTTCTGGGCGGCGGGCTGCTGGCCTGGATCCTGATCATCGTATTGAGTCATCTCGCCGCCAAACACTGGCAGACTGCGGCTAAATGAGGGGACTTGCACGGCGCAGGCACTGCCAATACGGTTGGCCTTATCTGCATGCATATGGCTTAAGGGGGCGACCATGAGCCGCATGCGATTGTTGTGCTTCAACATTCATGGCGGGCGCAGCCTGGATGGTCAGCGCGATCTCAAGCGCATACATCACCTCATGCAGCGGCTGGATATTGATGTTGGCGTGATTCAGGAGATGGAAACGCGCCCTTCGCGCGGCGGCCTGCAGGATGACATTGAAAGCCTGGCCGGGCCTGAGCGCCCGTTTCACCTCGTCTGCCCCAGCATGCTTGAAGGGCAGGGCTGGTATGGCAACCTCATCGTCAGCCGTTACCCCATCCTGCGAGGATTGGTGCATAACCTGGAAACCCAGCCCAGCCTGGAGCCACGCATGGCAGCCGATGCGCTGATTGAAGGACCGCATGGCAATCTGCGTGTGATCGGGACCCATCTTTCACTCTCCATTTACGAACGGCGTAGCGAAGCGCGCAACCTGATACGTCTGATAAAAGCGGTGGAAGAAGAAGTAAAAAGCCCGCTCCTGCTCATGGGCGACATCAACGAATGGCAGCGCCCCTCGGCCTTGCTGCGCTTTCTGGATAGCCATTTGACGCCGGTGCCGTGCAAAGCTACGTTTCCCTCGCTGTGCCCGGTGTTGCGTCTGGATCGTGTGTGGTACGAGGCGGCGGATATCAAGATCACCGCGCACCGCATCGATGGCAAAGACATCCGCAGATTGTCTGATCATTTGCCGGTGGTGATTGAACTGGAGTGGCCAGAACCTTAGCCGGAAAAGCAAACCTGATTAGCAGGCAAGTGATGAAAAAAGCGGCTCTCGAAAGAGGCGCAGATATAGCCGCTAGGCGTATCCTGCGCCATCTACATCTTGATGAATTTCAGTTAGTGTTCAACGAGCGAATAGCCACCCTGAAAACGTGACACCTATCAGTTGCCAGTCTGCTTTGCCAGCCATTCCTGACCATCAATCTGGTTGTCTCCGGATTTATCCATGGCTTTGAATAACATGCCGTGATAAGCAATAAACTCATCTTTGGAGACTTTGTGGTCATTGTTTTTATCTACCATCGACATCATCTTCATTGACCGCAGCTCACGACTATAACCCCCGGTGGCAATGCTGATTTGCTCAGTTGCCTTGGTGCCAGCCCATTCAGTAGCATCAATATTGCCATCCTTGTTCTTGTCCAGCTCATCAAAAATACTGGCGTAATAGCGATCAAACTCACTTTTGGTGACCATGTGATTGCCATCCGCATCCAGCATTTTCATCATTTCCATCTGATGCATTTCAGTCGCATATCCCCCGGTGCTCAGCATGGGGTCAGCAGCCACGGCAGCCGTGGTGAATAACGCACCAAGCAGGGTAGCGACAATCAGTCCGGCAGAAGTTGTACATGTTTTCATTTTTTAAATCTCCAAAATATAGGAATTGATAGGGTGTTACATGCATTAGTCGCCCCCATGATCTTTCCCTTACACAACTTTGTGGCGTGATGTGTTTACGCCATGCGCCTCACAATGCGGATTTATCCCACAGGGAAATCAGACAACCCCCGATCACCCCCAACTGAAAAGCCGCCTACCTTGTAAACGTGCCCCCACATCACCAAGGAGAAGATCATGAACCTTACCCGCATGAAACTGCTTTCCGTCTGTACGCTGGTTGGCTTGATGACCCTGAGTGTCATTCACCAGGCCTGTGCCGCTGATGTATCAATGAGTGATAAAAATTTCTTTGAAAACGCCGCGCAAGCCAATAAAGCCGAAATTGCCGCCAGTGAACTGGCCAAGACCAAATCCAAAAACACTCAGGTATTAAAGTTTGCCGAGCAGATGATCAAAGACCACACCGAGGCATACGCCGCGCTAAGTGCACTTGCCAAGACCAAGGGCGTGGAGATCCCCACCGAGCCCAGCCTGATGCAAAAAGCCAAGGCCAAGCTGCTTTCCACCAAGGATGGCAAGGATTTTGACGAGGACTATGCCGAATCCATAGGCGTGGCCGCCCATAAAGACACCATCAAACTGTTTGAAAAAACCGCCACCAATGCGGACGATGCCGATATAAAACAGTTTGCGGCCAAGATGCTGCCCGCTCTTAAACACCATCTGGCTGAAGCAAAAAAGCTCAAAGCCAGCACGGATGATTAAACCTGGCTAATACGCTAATTACCCTGCAGATAGAGCAGGGCATACATAAAACAAAAGCCCCAGAATATGGGGCTTTTGTACATCTGCGGTATGCGGCTAATAAATCCAGCGAAGTGAAAATATCAGGCACAAAACAATAAAAAGAAAAATCGGCCCAGCAAACCCCCAGCTCTGTTTCTGGGTACCATTTGAATCACGTGCTTGTCTCTCATTTTTCATAAGAGCCACCTTTCCTTAACATATTTAAGGACCAGCACTCCCTGCAATATTGAACCCTTCAAAATTCTCAGCTCATCATGAAGCTATGCAGATTTGGATAAACCCCGACGCTCACGCCTCAGGTCTAATGATCTGCCTGGATAAATTTCGACAATACGCTTACTGGTTAGCTTATTTAGCATCCTTCATCGGAAGCCAGCATTCAATATAGGCCTGAAATTCAGACCCTGCTATGACAAATCACATTTAAGCGACTTATTTTTAAAGGTTTTTTAGAAAGAGAGATGAGGGTGAAGCGGTAGATCGTGGTGCAGCAAAACCCGTAATGGGCTTTTTTTGGTCTTCGTAAGACGGCAGTCCGGCGCGAAGCGCCGTCTAGATTTATATTACAGACACAATACAACCAGCGTGACTTTTTCCTATTCGGAATTCCTGCGGCCAAGGACACAATAAAAAGAAAAGGGCGCGGATAGTGCAGGGATTTCATCATCGCGGGGAATACCCAATACCTGATTGGGCGCATAGTTTAAGAAACTACTATTGGCACATACGTGTTGAGGGGCGGGATAAAGCAAAAAGAAGAAAGTTTTACCGATTGGTCGAAAAAGAAAAACTCCGCTTAGCAGAATCTTATGTGGATCAAAAGCTAATTATTATGGTATGTAGATATTTGGCAACAATGAAAGCATTGGATGGTAAAAAAATGCAAATAGCATCTTTTGAAGCTAAAATTCAAATGGTTTTTTATTGGGGAGATTGTAATGAATAAAATATCATTTTTAAAAGAAATTCAATTTGTTGTTTGGGCAATCCCTGTTTTAGGGTTTCTTCTTTCCATCATTTTCGACTGGGGATATTTAGCATACTTTGATATTCCATTTTTTTTTGCAGAAGTTAATTACTACACTGCATTTACCAGTATGCTATCAATCGCTATTATTTCTATTGGTATTCTTTATATTTTATCAATAGGAATTTACTTATCAGAAAAAAATAATCTTTTTTATTTTTTTGTTTTTGACCCTTTTATTCTAACAATTTCATTTATTGTTTTAGTTTTAGGTATAGCTACACATCACTCTTTCCACTTCACATTTTTTACTTACGTAGGCGGTGTAATTTTTAAGTTTCTCTATTTCTTAATTGTTTCTATTTATAACAAATCACTATCTAAAACCATTGACAATATTTCCTGGCCTATATTTTTCAATTTAGATGTTACTAAATTTTTAAACAGTAAATTTTTAGATGTCATTGATAAGGAACCTGTGCGAGATGGTGTAAAAGAAACTCTGGAGCATATTGAATATAAATCTTTTGCCGGCTATCTGATTGCGGCCTTATTTTTTTCATTGATATAGCTGATTGGATATGAGGCATCTGCACTGTTTGCCGCATCGAGTGTTGTTGCATCAATTTTACATAATATACATTATGCGCAGTAATGTGCAATTTCATAGTGTTGCTTAATTCAAGCCAAAGTGCATTTTTAAAGCGTTACCCTATCTCCAATAGCCTCTAGCCCTTCAGCACTAGAGACATGTCCGGATAGCGAGCGCAGATGAAATCGACAAATGCGCGAACCTTGGGAGCTACCAGGCGCCTTGACGTGTGCAATATCCAGAGTTCAGCTTCTGCACCTGATAAGGTGCCCCACTGAATCAACTCTCCGCGAGCAAGCTGGTCCCAAGCAATGGATTGAGGAATAAGCGCCGCACCGCCACCTGCGATAGCGGCATCGCGAATCATCAGGAATGATGAGAAGCGCAGTTTTGGAACAGGCTCCAGGACCAATTGCCCCCCGTCTAGTTTCCATGTGGTGGGCTGGAAACTCGAAGCCACGATACTGGCAACTTGCCTGATCGCGCCGGGCTGAGGCATAGGTACCGCAGGTGCCGCTACAACTACCAGTCTATCTTTGGCAAAGCATCGGCCGACCAAACTGCTGTCTGGTTTGGGATTGGTTCGAATGGCGACGTCAAATTGTTCCTCAACGAGATCGACCATGCGATCCTCCGCCACAACTTCTATAGTCACCTCAGGGTAAACCGCACAAAATTCTGCTCCAATGCGGCCCATCGCGAGCTGCGAGAACAACACGGGAGAAGCAATACGCAATCGCCCTCTAGGCGTTGATACGCCGTCACGTGCTGCGGTCATTGCCTCGACTACCTCACTCAATGGACCTTCGGTTCGAGTCATCAGGATCTGGCCAGCTTCGGTAAGTTTGAGACCGCGTGCGCTGCGCTCAACCAACCTCACCCCCATTTGTTCTTCAAGTTCGGAAATACGGCGCGACAAAGTTGCTTTGGGTATGCCGCTCACACGGCTTGCTTTTCCCAGCCCTTCGTTGGAGGCAACGAGTGTGAAATCGATCAGAGCGTTCAGGTTCATAGTGTTCCATTATTGAAACGTAGTGTGTAAATCTTGTCATCTTCCGTTAATTATTGCAACAGCATATCTTCTCATCATCGTAAGATGATAAAGAGGAAATGCAATGAACACTATTCAACGCGCTGTACTGATTCGGTCATATGGTGGCGCTGCCGCCGTGGAGGTGGCTGATATCCCGAAGTCAGAACCAAAAGAAGGCCAGGTTCTGGTGCGAGTTCGCGCTGCTGGTGTGAACGGCATCGACTGGAAAGTAAGGGAAGGCAATGTACGCAATGCTTTTCCGCTTCCGCTGCCTATCGTTTTGGGCGCTGAACTGGCGGGTGTCGTAGATGCAGTCGGGACTGGTGTTTCTCACCTGCAAGTCGGCGATCGGGTCATGGGCGCAATGGGCCGGCTTGGTGCTTACGCCGAATTCGTTACAGTCAATGCCGCGACCCTATCGCATACGCCAGATGGTCTTGATGATGTTGGTGCCGCGGCTATTCCGGTAGCAGCGGTAGCCGCTTGGAATAGCCTTAACCATGCGGGCTCGATTCAGTCTGGCCAGCGCATCCTTATTCACGGCGCGGCAGGTGGGCTGGGCGGATATGCCGTGCAATTCGCAAAGCGCGCTGGCGCCGAGGTCTTCGCAATTGCGGCAACGGCTGACACCGATTACGTGCGCAGTCTCGGCGCTGACCATGTGATCGACTATCAAACTCAGTCTTTCGAGGAACTAGTTCGAGACATTGATCTCGTGCTCGACTATGTCGGTGGAGAAATACTGGATCGATCGTGGCAGGTACTGACGCAGAACGGCGTCGTTGTCAGCACCGTCTCGCCCGACATTCTTGCCCGTACACCTGCTAATCGACGAGGACTCTGGTTCATGAACAAGCCAGACCCTGAGCTGTTGGAGAGACTGGCTGAGGAAGTCGCTAGCGGCAAGCTCCAGTCCCGCATTAGCGAAGTAATCGGTTTTGCCGACATCTCTGAAGCGATCGAACGCAATCGCACCGCATCCCGCGCAGGGAAAGTCGTGGCTGACTTCGCGCTCTAATCACACTTTTCATTTCACTTTTTTAACCCATGAAGGAGATTCAAATGAGCATTCTCGTCATCGGTGCCACTGGCACCATAGGTTCACTCATCACTCAAGGCCTTGCCGACTCTGGCGCCGAAGTCAAAGCCCTCGTGCGCCAGCTTGGCAAAAGGGCTTTCCCTGCAGGCGTCACCGAAGTTGTCGGAGACCTGACCGATGTCCCATCGATGCGCGCCGCGTTGTCTTCGGTGCGCACGCTTTTTCTGCTTAACGCGGTTACACCCGATGAAGTGACGCAAGCCATCATCACATTGAACCTCGCCCGCGAGGCTGGCATCGAGCGCATCGTCTACCTGTCCGTAATTCATGCCGACAAGTTCACCAATGTTCCGCACTTTACTGGCAAGCATACGGTTGAACGCATGATTGAAAGCCTCGATATGTCAGCGACCATTCTGCGTCCGGCTTACTTCATGCAAAACGAACTGATGGTTCTGCAGACGATTCAAAATTACTCGGTTTACCCAATGCCTATTGGCTCAACAGGTGTTGCGATGATCGATGCGCGTGATATTGCCGATGTCGCAGTTGCTGAATTATTGCGACGCGACCGGGCATCTTCAGCCTTGGATCGGGTAACGCTGGAATTGGTCGGTCCCCAGGCACTGACCGGTAACTTGGTGGCGAAAACCTGGAGTTCTGCCCTGGGACGCGAGATTGCCTACGGCGGTGACGATGTAGCGGCTTTCGAGAAAAATCTGACCTCCTACGGCCCAACATGGTTGGCATATGACATGAGCCTAATGATGGCGGATATCCAGAAGTTCGGCATGCTCGCAGATGAAGGAACGGTAGCACGGCTGGAGAGCATCATAGGGCACCCTCTTCGCACCTATGAAAACTTTGTCCGCGAAGTGACTGCTACAGCTTAAACATCTAGCGCAAGAGGACAGACTTTTTGATTGGTGCGTCGCATCGACAATAAATCTGTCCTCGTTCCAATGCCAGCATTTTGAAGCTCATCCGCCCACGCAAACCTGACTCAACGGAAATCGAAACGATGACTACATCCTCAACCAGTCCTGATGCGAATTTGTCCCGACGTATTGTGCACTCCACCCGAGGAGCAAAGGGCCACGGACCTATTACACGTCTTATGAGCCCTTCTGATCTGGGACAAATGCTCAAGCCTTTTGTATTCCTCGACATTTTTGAAGTGAGTGGCGATGCTATCCATGCGTTGTCGAATATGCCTCTGCATCCTCATTCGGGTATAGCAACAGTGACTGTGTTTACCGAAGGCCGGGTGCGTTATAACGACCCGGACAATGGTGAAGGTACTATTGGTTATGGTGGCGTTGAATGGATGCGGGCCGGCGGAGGTATATGGCATGGCAAGGAGCTGACAGCAGAAGAAGTTCCTCGCATTCAGGGATTTCAACTATGGATCGCGCTGCCGCCGGAGCTAGAAAACGGTGAACCGGAAAGTCGCTACCTCGATTCAGTGGGCGCGAATGAGGCTCAACTTTTTCATCTCATACTTGGTAACTATCAAGGTGTACAAAGCCCTGTGCCTGCGCCTAAGGACATCAATTATTTGCTTGTTACTTTAAAACCCGGCGAGAGTTGGACGTATCAGCCCCCTGCTGGGCACCATGTTGGATGGCTCGCGCTAGCCCAAGGGAAGTTGAATGCAGGAGATGTTGTCGAAGCTGGTGAAATGGTTAGTTTCGACTCCAGCGATGCATCCATAAACTTGCAAGCATGCGGTCCAGAAGATGCCGTATTTGTTTTAGGATCGGCTGTACCCCACCAGTACCCGCTACATCTTGGGTACTACTCTGTGCATACAAATGAGCAGGCACTTGAAGCGGGGGAACGTCGTATAGCTGAGTTGGGTAAAAAATTAAAGGCTGCTGGCGATCGTCGTACACAGTCAGGGACGATTCCTGTATTCCTCTGAATGTTTGCGGTTCTAAGCCGTTACACCTTTAACTATAAAAATGCAAAATCAATAAATGGCATAGCGCGCCTCAATGAGTCCTTTTGGCATGGCCCACCAAGGCACTGCAAGCCTTATCCCTTAAGCCTGGCTGGCTATGCTGTCCAGTGAGTCTAGTTTCATTTCTTTACGGATCCCCATATCCACCAATGCTGCAGGTGCAAACCTTCTCAGCAGACTCAACTGGCGCGCCATCTTTCCAGCGGCATATCGCAATTTGGGTTTTTTGGCGCTGGCTGCTTTTAACACAACATCGGCAACCACTTCAGGATCGTCCCCCGCGGCTACGGCAGTTTTAATCAGTTTGGCGAGGGCTTTACGTGCCGTGCTGTATTCCTCCAATTTGGAATCGACCTCCTGGGTGTTGGCCTCGAATTGCGTGTTGGTGTAAGCAGGCTCAATCACGGAGACGCGGATGCCTTTGGTACGGAGCTCATGATCGATTGATTCGGAAAAGCCTTCGACTGCGTGTTTGGTAGCTGCATAAGTGGCCATGTATGGCGCGGGTATCAGCCCCAGGATGGAGCCGATATTGATGATGCGGCCCGCGCCCTGTTTTCTCATATGCGGCACAACGGCACGCGTCATGCGGACAATGCCAAAAAAGTTGGTATCGAATATCTGCTTGGTTTGTTCGATGGAGCTTTCTTCGGCGCCGCCCGGGGCTACGCCAAAGCCTGCGTTATTCACCAGCAGATCTATGCGGCCTTCTGTTTCCATGACGTGCTTGAGCGCGGCTTCAATGGAGGCCTCGCTGGTTACGTCCAGCGCAATCATTTTGTATGAACGATGAGCCAACTGTGCGGCCTTGCGGCTGGTGCCATACACCTTATACCCAGAATTGGCGAGCAGCTCTGCTGTTGCCTCACCAATGCCAGATGATGCGCCTGTGACAATTGCGATTTTCTTTTCCATGTATGTTTCCCCATTCCTTTCAAATCTATCAATATGCTTTAAATATGATAATCGTCATATTTAAAGGCCATAAAAAACAAATGCTTAATTAAAAAACTCATTATTCAATGGCTTTGTGGTGCTTTAACGCTGCCTGGCGAAATTCCTGACTCAGCTCAGGCTCATCGACCGCTCGCGCCAAGAGTAATGTGCCGACCATGGTGGAGATGGTGACCAGTGCTTTTTGATGCGCGTTTGGCTGGCCAGTGAAGCGACTTTCGACAAGGGCTACCATTTCCTTGATGCGCCGCGTAGCAGCCTTTCTTACTTCGGGGGCTTGGCGTGGCATTTCCGAGCCTAGGGAGGCTAAAGCGCAGCCTGATTCAATATTGGCCATATGCTCATTCGATAAATAGGCATTCATCAGGGCAAATAAAGCCTGCTCTCGGGGTGCTTCTGCGAATATGCGTTCAGCAATGGCAATGGTGTCGGCCCCTGCCAGGTCTGCAGCCTCGGCCAGCATGGCATCCCGAGAGGAGAAATGCGCGTAAAAGCCGCCATGCGTCAGGCCCGCCTCTTTCATGATGTCTGCCACGCCAGTTCCATCATAACCACTGCGGCGAATGGCACGGGCTGCGGTTTCCACAATGCGCTTATGTGTTGTTTCTTTGCGATTAATCGTATTGCGCGGTGTCGTTGTTTTCTTCATGACGATCATCATATATGACGGTCATCATAATGCAAGAACAATTTTATTTTTGTACCGGCACATGGCATCTACCCTGCCCTTTGGCGGCAGCTGCTATGTGATGAACATCTCAACGATGTCCTACCCGCCAATGCGAGGTTTGCTTATAACGTCTTGGGCCTGTGTGGTTTAGCTTGAATCCTTCAGGTAATCATCTACGTCGGAGGTCATCATCATGCTAGGTTCCATTCTTGGTAAAGCCACATCTGGTCAGACGGATCCATTGGATATGCACATCAAGTCGTGTACAGAGGACTGCTTTCACTGCGCGCGCTGGTGCGAGCTTTGTGTAACGGAATGCATACAGATGGATATGCCGGGCATGTCGCACATGACGGCACTGTGCCGGGACTGTGCGGAAAGCTGTTTCATGGCGATCAAGTTCATGTCGCGCAAATCACCCTATTTCTTTATGACATGCCATGTATGCGCTGAAATCTGCGATGCCTGTGCTACCGCCTGTGAGCAGCAGGCAATCGAGCATTCGGATAACGAGACGTTTCACAATTGCGCCGCTGCTTGCCGCCAATGTGCCGAACGTTGCCTTGAAGCCGATGCCTTGATCAAAAATGCGGTTGAACACTGATTTCGTGTTTTTAATGGGCAAATATTTCGTGCCGGGTGAGCCTCATGTATAGGCACGCGCCAAAAATGCGTTATACGCGCTTTATGGCGATGCTGGCTTTTAGCTTGGCGCTAAACCCCTGTTTTTCCGCGACTTTATCCATGCAGGATGAGATGTTCCTCAAGAATGCAGCCAAAGCCAGCGTCATGGAGATGGAGTTTAATCGCCTAGCGGTGGTGCATAGTAAAACGCCCGCCGTAAAGGCATATGCCCAGCGTGTGTTGAAAGATCATGAAAAGTGTGGCGACCGACTAAAGCGCATGGCCTTGAAGCTGGAACTGGATCTGCAGGAGGAACCGAGCTTGGTGGAAAAGGTAAGGCTGCATCTGATGTCTGCCAAGAACGGCAAACCGTTTGATCTGGCCTTTATCGAGGATATTGCGGTGGAAGCGCATCAGGATGAAGTGGCGCTGTTTGAAAGGGCGGCCGCCAAGGTGGAAAATCCGGAGTTGAAGGCATTCGCCAGTCAGAATTTACCCATGCTCAAGCAGCACCTAGAAGCCGGTAAACGACTGGAAATATCGCTTAAGGAGCCGCCGCATTAATGTCATTCAAAACATTAACTAACTATCATAGTTATATGATTAATAATATATTTATAAATTAATAAAAGGGGCAATGGCCCCTTTTATTTTATTTATTTTAGCAGTGCTGATCCGCAGTTGATATCAGCCGTTGATGGAAGTTCCACCATTAGGGTGGATCACCTGCCCGCTGATGTACGAGCCGTCATTGGAGGCTAAAAATACATAGGCGGGGGCCACTTCACTAGGTTGGCCTGGACGACCCATCGGGGTGTCATGACCAAACTTTCCGACCTTTTCTGCAGAGAAGCTGGCTGGAATCAACGGCGTCCAGATCGGGCCTGGAGCGACAGCATTAACGGTAATCCCTTGTTCGCTCAGTTGCTGGGCTAAGGAGCGAGTGAAGGCCACGATCGCGCCCTTGGTGGCCGAGTAATCCAGCAATACGGGGTTGCCTTTGTAAGCCGTCACTGAGGCGGTGTTGATAATACGGCTGCCTTGCTTAAGGTGCGGCAGCGCTGCCTGTGTCAGGTAAAACATGCCGAACACGTTAACCTTGAATGTCTGCTCCAGTTGCGATGGTGCAATATCCACCAGGCTTTTCTGCTCAAACTGCTGAGCAGCGTTGTTGACCACAATATCCAGGTGACCGAATTTATTCACGACTTCATGCACCACGTTGTTACAGAAGCTGACATCGCTGATGTCGCCCTGGAACACCTCGGCATATACCCCGTAATCGCTCACGATATCCAGTGTCTTGTAAGCATCGTCTTCTTCAGCATCGGTGTAATAGATGATCGCCACATTGGCGCCCTCTGCGGCAAAATGCACCGCCACTGCGCGCCCTATGCCACTGTCGCCGCCAGTAATAATGGCGACCTTCCCTTTCAGCTTTTCGCTGCCCTTGTAGCCAGGGTCTATGTACTGAGGACGTGGCTCCATGTCCTCTTCACGGCCTGGCTGCTGGTGTTGTTGCTGCGGGGGCTGCTGCATGTTGCGATGATCATGCCCCGGAGAGCCCGGTAATGCTTGCTTGTGTGTTGACATGGCAAAATCTCCTGCTGACTGAATGAATGGGAGTTTTCAGCTTAATGCAGACTTGCCACGCTGGCTGTCAGGATGCAGGTCAAACCCGTGTAAGAATATATGGGGGTGCAGCCTTAGCGCGGCTGAAAAATATAATTGGGTGGCAACCACTCTTGCCGCAAGGCATACATAATCAGCTCACGCCTGTCGTGCAACTGCATTTTCCGCATGATGTTCGATTTGGTAACGCTGACGGTGCTGGAACTGATCTTCAGCTCATTGGACATGGATTTTGTCGTCATGCCTTTGATTGTCTTGAGAAATATCTGCATTTCGCGCGACGACAAGCGCTTGGGGTAACGTGATTTTTCAGGCAGTTGCGCGCTAGACTGACGAATGGAGGGGAAATACGAGGCCCCACCCAGAATCGCCTGTATCGCCTTGCACAGCTCGGCATAATCCGCGTCCTTGGTCAGGTAGCCCTCGCAACGGATATCCATGAAATGGTCAGCATATTTGGCATGGTCCGGCCCATTGATGACCAGCACTGGTATCTTTGGAAACAGCTGCTTGAGATCAAGCAAGGCTTCCAGGCCGTTTTTGGTGGGCTTGGAAATATCCAGAATCACCAGATTCACCCGCTTCTGGCGGATGATGGCCTCGGCATCAACCACATTCATGGCCTGATCCACGGCATATTGTTTCTGGGTATTGCTGATGAGCTGGCACAACAGCTTACGAGTGCCAGAGAAACCATCCACGACGATAATGTGTTTCATAAGACCTTGTATGTACGTTGTGTAGACAGCTTTTACTCTAGTCGCTATTCAAGCTCATCTGCATAAGGAAATCCTTATTCAAGTGTAGGACTCTCTTTATGCGGACATGAAAAAAGCAAGGCAATATGCCCTGCTTTTCTCTCACAGGTTTCACTACACAGGGTTAGGGTTCTACGACACTCGGCTTCAATTACCAGCTTCAACGTCGATAGCTGGTTTCGTAGTTAAGTATCTGATTTAACTTATGGACAAGTTAATAATGAAGACAAGGCGAGGCTTGTCAATTAATGTTGACCGCCCTTGCGGCCAGCCTCACGGGCCGACTGGGAGTCAAATTGATGGGCAGTGCCCTTGCGGTGTGCGGCTTGGCCGCCTTTCTGGCCGGCCAGACGCGCCTCTTGCGAGGTAAATTCGTGCGCGGAGCCTTTCTGGTGAGCAGCCTTGCCTCCCATGCTGGCGATCTCTCGCTGTTTAGCGGCGTCCATTGCGGCAAAGCCGCGGTTGCTGGAGTTTTGAGCCATGATGTGTCTCCTTAAGCGATGATTGAAAACACTCCTCCGAAACAGAAGAGTTGGTTCAGCTTAGGGAGTCAGGCGTCATGTCGGCATAAGCGCATGTCCTAATTGGGAGTCAGACATTGTAAAAAAGCTTGCCGGGGCCATCAGCAAGCCATACGCGTTAATTTCCGCTGATCATGCCGCCAGCCACATTGATCAGCAAGCCGATAAAAGCCACGTTGAAGATGAAGCTGAGCATGGATTGCGCGGTAACGGCCTTACGGGTGCTGGTGTTCATCACCGCTACATCCGAGGTTTGCGCCGCCACGGCGATGGTGCTGGCGAAATAAAGAAAATCCCAGTAACTCAGCTCCACGGCGTCATCCGGGAATTTCAGCGGCCTGTGTTTTTTGTCCGAAAGGTAATAGGAGTGCGCGTAATGCAGCGTAAACACCATGCCGACCAGCAGCCATGAGCCGAAAATCGTGATCGCCGTCAGCACATAATGCAGCACGCGCTCGGCACGGGTAACATCCTCCAGAGATGCCAGCTCAAAGCCAATCGCTACCAGACTGAGTATAGAGCCCAGGCAGAGCAAGGCCAGCACTGCCATGGCACCTTTATCTTCCTGCTCGGCAATACCGCGAATGTCTTCGTGGCTGGTGTGCGATATCAGCCAGGTGATCAGGATCAGATAAAACCACACCACGCCATTCCACGTCACCAGCAGCCGGGTCACCAGACCCCAGTCATAGGGCAGCAACAGGCCCATGGCAACGCCCGCGATGAGCGCCATCAACAGGCGGGGACGACGTTTTAATGGCTCAGGAATCACCATGCTCATGGAAGGCTCGCTCTTGATGAGTTGCGATGAGAAAAGGGCCGGTGCGCCTAATCCATATCGGCAGAGTCACACTAGGTCAATGACGGCTCATCGGTTTGCACGCATGCAAACTTACTGCCTTATTCACCGCACCGGCAGGGCATTCTACTCGTTATTGCCGATCAAACACCAGATTGAGGGTAACGGGTACCGCGGTGCTGATGGCAGGCAGCTGGGCGACTTCGCGCAGTTTTTCTATACCGGCTACCAGCTCAAAATTCGCGGCATCCACAATCACCGGTTGCACGGTGCTGATCAAAAACTTGTTATTGCTGAGGCTGGTAACGCGCACCTTGCTATTCAGCTCCACCGTCTTGCCATGCAGATCCAGTGTGAATTTCAGGCTCTCAATGCGGCTGGTGCCAGCGGGCAGGCTGCTGTAATCATTAGCGGGCGTTTTGCCACTGACCGAGGCGCTGGGGAACATGGCGATATCAAACAGCATGTTGCGCATGCGTTCGTCACGTATCGCGATGCCGGTATCGACGCTGGCTAGCTTGATGCTGAGGCTGAAGGCACCGGCATCGCTGATGCTGCCGCTGAGCTCTTTGAAGTGATGGGTTTCGGCGATGCTGTTTTTTTTGATGGAAACAAAACTAAGTTCCGAGGCCTGCGGGTTGAGTATCCAATCCGCCTGCGCTGGCAGTGAAAATGCGGCCAGGGAAAACAAGGCAAGGGGTAAAAGCGCAGACCTAAAGCGGGTGTGAACAACTGACATGTAAGGCTCCGATCGACCAGATGAATGGGGTAATGCTTGCGATCAGACACCGTGCTTCAGATACGCTTTAGCGCCTTGGCCAGATAAAACCACTCTTGCCCGCTAGCCGCATCAGGATTGGGGAACACAATATAGCCCCCCTCCTCTGCATACACGTCTTCGCCATCGCCGCGCGTACCAATCAGCTCGCCTGCCTGCACAGCATCAAAGCTGCGCCAGACCTTGACGAAAGTATCCTGATCACTGGCACGATCTACGACCTCGTAAATGCGCAATGATTCCGCCTGAGTAACAGCAGGCGGCTGCCTCTCGCCGGATATTTCAAGATAAGCCAGGGTATTGAGAATCGCGCGGTAGGCCACCTCAGGCGCTGCCGGGTCATCATGCTGCCCGCATTCCAGGGTCAAGCCATAGCCGCCCACGGTGCGCATGTACTCCGTAGTGCCTACCCCATAGCGCAAATCACTCTCGACAGCAGGCGTGGCTTGGGGGTTGGCGGCTTGCCGACGCGCCACACCACGCGCATAGGTATCCAGCCAGCCATCCACAAAGCGCTGCACGCCCAGGTGCCGTGCCAGCCCTTCTTCTTTTGCTGCATGTGCAAAAGGCTCAAGCGGGCCGGTATTGTTCAGCGGGCCTATCAGGGCAAACGGCTCGCCATCGGTATGAAACGAATGCAGGTCGAGCAATACCTCATGCTGTGCGAGCAAGGGACACAGCCAGTTGGCAATATGATCTTCAAACTCTACTGGCTTGGCGGTGGGGAACAAATTGCGGTTGAGGTTGCGATCACCACTGCGGCGGTGATGCTGGTATGCCAGAGGATTGGTAATGGGCACAAAGGTCACAGAGCCACGCAGGATGGCGATGGTGCCCGCAGCGATTTCGCCCAGCACCCGCTGGATCGCCTGGGTACCGCAGGTTTCATTGCCGTGCACTGCGCCCAGCACAATCAGCCGGGGTCCAGGGGTCGTCGCATGAAAGGTTTGCGTATGAAAATACATGCCAGAAATTTCCAAGGGTTAATGGCCTGGCGGCGTCGGTGGCCGCCAGCGGCGCAATAGCAGGGCATTGCTGACGACACTCACCGAGCTGAACGCCATGGCAGCGCCAGCAATCACCGGGTTCAGCAGACCAAACGCCGCCAGCGGAATGCCTATCACGTTATAAATAAATGCCCAGAACAGGTTTTGCCTGATTTTGCCATAGGTACGGCGTGAAATGTCGATGGTATCGGCCACCAGCGCGGGATCCGCGCGCATCAGGGTCACGCCTGCCGCGTGCATAGCCACATCAGTGCCCGTGGACATGGCAAAGCTGATATCCGCAGCTGCCAACGCGGGCGCATCGTTGATGCCATCGCCCACCATGGCCACCACGGCATGGCGTTTCTTAAGGTCCGCAATGCATGCCGCCTTGGTCTCCGGCGTCTGTTCGGCCAATACGGTTTGTATGCCTACACGGTCCGCCACGTAATGCGCACTGCGGGGGTTATCCCCCGTCAGCAATACGCTGGCGACATGCAGGCGGTGCAGGCTGGCAATCGCCTGCGGGCTGACAGCTTTGATCTGGTCGCCAAACGCAACCAGCCCTAGCAACACTACCCGTCCCACATGCCCAGTCGCCAGCCAGGATACGGTATGGCCTTGTGCCTGCAAGGCATCCGCGCCCGCCTTCAATGGTGCGAGATCCACACCCAAGGCCTGCATCCAGCGCCCATGGCCGAGATACACCGTGCGGCCCTCCACTTCACCCTGCAAGCCCTGACCGACTTTTTCCTGTAATTGTGTGACCACCGGCAGGGCGATCTGCTGTTCCTCGGCTGCGGTCAGCAAGGCAACCCCTAACGGATGCCGGCTCCCCTGCTCCAGGCTCGCGGCCAGCCTAACCAGTGCCTGGATGTGCTGGGGATCATCGCCATCCACTGCCTTGGCCGCCATCAAGCGCGGCTTGCCCTCGGTCAGGGTGCCGGTTTTATCAAACACTACCGCCGTGATTTGATATGCGAGCTCTAGCACCTGGGCATCTTTGATCAGAATGCCATGTTTGGCGGCAATGCCAGTCCCGACCATGATAGTGGTCGGCGTAGCCAGACCAAGCGCACACGGGCAGGCAATCACCAGTACCGCCACCGCATTCAGGATAGCTTGCTCACCGCTCGCGCCCGCCAGCAGCCAGCCCAGCAAGGTAACAAGCGCGATCACCAGCACGACAGGCACGAACACCGCGCTGACCTTATCCACCAGGCGTTGAATATCAGGTTTGGCCACCTGGGCGTCTTCCACCAGCCGAATAATCCGCGCCAGAGTGGATTCCGCACCTATCGCCGTGGTTTTGACGCAAAGCAGGCCATCCAGGTTATAGGCGCCACCAGTCACATGGTCGCCCACCCGCTTGTGCAAAGGCATGCTTTCGCCCGTGATCAGGGCTTCATCCACCTGCCCTTCGCCCTCCTGCACCAAGCCATCCACGGCAATGCGTTCGCCGGGCCTGACAATCACCAGATCGCCAAGGCGAACCTGCGCCAGTGGCAAGCTAAGCTCTTTATCATCGCGCCGCACAATCGCGGTATCTGGCCGCAAAGCCTGCAGAGCACGTATGGCCTCGGTGGTCTGGCGCTTGGCGCGGCTTTCCAGCCATTTGCCAAGCAATACCAGCGTAATCACCGCGCTGGCGGCTTCAAAATAAAGATGCTCATGCCCCATCAGCAGCATGTAGACCGACAAGCCATATGCCGCGGTCGTGCCCAGTGCCACCAATAGGTCCATATTGCCACTGCGATGGAGCACCGCCTGCCATGCCGAACGATAGAACGATGCCCCCAGCCAGAGCTGCACCGGTGTGGCGAGCAGCCATTGCAGCCAGCCGGGGAGATTGAAATGAACACCAACCACCATCAGCAACATGGGCAATATCAAAGGCAGGGTAAACACTGCAGCAGTGGCTACTTTCCAGCCACTATGGATTTCCGGCGGCGCAGAAAAGGCTGCCTCGGCCTTGAGCAGTGTCGCCTCATACCCGGCCTTGCTTACCGCTTGCATCAGGCGTTCGGCATTGGCCGGAGTGGAAAATTGGATATGGGCTCGCTCCGTTGCCAGGTTCACGCTGGCCGCGCTCACGCCTTCCACTTTCAGGATGGCCTTTTCCACACGCGCAACGCATGAGGCGCAGGTCATGCCGCCGATCGCGACATCTAGCTCGGTTAAAGGGGTATTTGCTTCCGACATGGTACTTTCCATACAAATGGGACACGGCGTGACGCCTGCCTTAAGGATACACCCAGGTAACGGTGCTGACGACCTTTGCTGCCGAGGACTGCGGAGATTTTGTTACGGGAAAAGTGGATAGCAAAACTCACGCATGCAGGACTCATGCGTGTGGATGCGATGATACAGGTCTACAAATGCAAAACGGCCCGAAAGGGCCGTTTCTCAATTCAGGGCTATTACGCCTTCTGAATGTTCGATGCCTGCTTGCCCTTAGGACCAGTCGTGATGTCGAAACTCACGCGCTCGTTTTCCTTCAGACTCTTGAAGCCATTGCTGGCAATGGCCGAGAAGTGCGCAAACAAGTCTTCGCCTCCATCGTCCGGGGTAATAAAGCCAAAACCTTTTGCATCGTTAAACCACTTCACGGTACCTGTTGCCATTTGCTGTCTCCTGCACTTGATAAAAACATCGCCAAACGATGACGATGGGATGAAATAAAAACGTACTACACCGCCAGTGTAGGCCATATTGCCCCTTCTGCCATACAGATTTTTCTGAATCGCCTGTAGGAGAAATCTTTCAAAGGGGGCTTTTTTTCGCTGACAGCCCATTCTGACGCTGGTTTCAGCCATTTTAGGACATCCTGACGCGCCTGCGCTGGCTACTATGAACAGGTGATCAATTGATCCAAAAACAGCAAAAAAATCAAATAAACGAAAGGAATCATCATGAATTGGGACCAAATCGAAGGTAACTGGAAGCAGCTGACCGGCAAGGTCCGTCAGCAATGGGGAAAACTCACCGATGATCATCTTGAAGAGATCAAAGGCAACAAGGACATGCTTGCAGGCAAGCTGCAAGAACTCTACGGCATCTCAAAAGAAGAAGCCGAAGCCCAGATCGAAAAGTTTCGCAACAACTAACGATTGCGTTATCCCTTAACACTGGAGCACGACTATGAATATCGCAAACAAAATGGCATTGGGTAGCTTGCTAGCCATGCTAATGAGCAGCCAAGCCTGGGCACAGGTTATTACCAAAGCCGAATATGAGGATGGTAAAACCCGCGTCAACGCTGTTTATGAACAGGAGAAGAAAGCCTGTGGCAAGCTTTCCGGCAATCAGGAAGACGTTTGTAAAGCCGAAGCAAAAGCCAAACGTGAAGCGGGCCTGGCTGATCTGGATGCCAACCTGAAAGGCACACTAGATGCCCGTATCTCGGCAGAAGAAGAGAAGGTCAAAGGCATGTACGAAGTGGCCAAGGAAAAATGTGACGATTACAACGGCGATGCCAAAGACCTGTGCCTGACCAAAGCCAAGGCGGAGCGTAGCACCGGTATGGCCAATGTAGATGCCACTCGCAAAACGCTGGAAGCCCGTCAGGAAGCCGCTGAAAAGAAAATGGAATCTGACTATGAAGTCGCCCTGAAAAAATGCGATAGCTACGCAGGCGATGTGAAGTCCGGCTGCAAGGACAAAGCCAAAGCGGATTATCGCCAGTGAGGTTCAGGATATCCAAGCTTTTCACATTTTAGAAAAACCGGCATTTGCCGGTTTTTTATGCGCTATTTAATTACTCCGCCACCCCTACCCGTTCCCCAGATAATCCACATCCAGCCCATGGCTGAACGCGCCATTTACAGGTAGCGGGCTCGCAAACTCCAGCTCATGTCTATCCACCAGCCTCACTAGTTCAGCCTTGTCGTTAATGGCGAGCTTGGCGTAAATTGCCCGCAGATAATGGCGCACCGTGGCGGGCGACAGGCCAGTCTCAGCCGCAATTTCTTTATAGGAATGCGCTTGTGCAAAGCCTCGTGCAACCTCGCGTTCACGCTTGGTCAGCTTGTCCAGTGGCGATGGACGCCCGATATCCAGCCGTGTCAGGCCGCCTGCCTGCTGCTGGTCGACGTAAAAGCCAATTGGAAGCTTGATGGACGATGCGCCTTTACTCGCCAGCATGTCGATCAAACCATGTGGCAAACGCCCTCCACGCCAGGCTGGCCATGCTTGGCTGACAAACTCCGCAAACGCGCCATCGGCATACACTATAGTGCCCCGGCTATCGACAAACGCGCTGGCTTTATCCTGCCATTTGTTTGACAGGCGCGTCCGCTCGATATCTGCCAGCAGATTGGTGCGCCAGCAGGAATACAAATGGGGTGTCAGCAACTGTTTGAGTCTGATATCGCCAGCTTCGAATGGGCGGGCATTGACCCCGGATCGAAACAGGGAAATAAACAGAAAGGATGCCCGGTCGGGCAAGAACACCGAGGTACAAAGGGCCTGGCTGAGGTCATGCCCGGTATTGAGATCGGCGAGCCCCGGAGTGGAGTGCAAGTCCTGTCGATTGAAATGCACCGTGGTTCTGGGCTGGATATGGACATCGTGCGCGAGCGCATCGTCATTCTTGACCGCATGCCAGTGCTCTTCAAATGCCAGAGGAAGCTCATGGCGGTAGGAGCTCAGTAAATCGAATCCGGCCTTGCCAGGCGACATGATGCCCCACCAGGCGCGGTCAAACCCAATAACGCGCTCCAAGTGCTTGAGCGCCTCTTGCTGAAATACCTGTGGACCAGCCGTCACGGCCATCTGATACAAATCTGCCAATAGCGTATTCTCAGGTGCGAATTCCATCTTCAAACACTCCCCTCTGCAGGTGGTTAAAGCCTTTCCTTCTGGCAGATCATCCCTGAATCCCGGGGCTTAATCAATGTATGACCAAGGATGCAACAGGCCTACCCTCCCCCCTGCATTTGCAGGATGTTCATGCCCGATGTCCGCCGCCATACTTCGGCAGGGATGTAGCTTGATGCTTACTCAAGCGCGCAGGCAAATGATAACGGGAGAAAAAATGCCATCCAAAAAATCCATTCATGTCTATGTGGTACGCGCCTGGTTCCTGCTGAACGTATTCGTGGCGCTTTACCCGCCCCTGTATTGGGCCGCCAGCGAGCATCGTGAACTGATCCTCGGCCTGCCTGCGACCTTTGTCTACTTCACTGGAGTCAGTCTCTCGATTACCTTGAGTATCTTGTATGCGTGGTGGCAGGATGCCATTAGCGGAGAGCTGACATCATGATCATGACGTTCGGGATTATGCTGGTGTTCTTTGCAGGCCTGATTGTCATACTGCAGCGTATCAGGCTGGACGATAGCTCGTTTTCCAACTATGCCGTTGGCAACCGCTCGTTTGGCGCACGCTACCAGGCCATGTCGTTTCTCAATACCTGGTACCCGGGCGCCATGTTCACGGCCTTCGGCGGCATGGCGGCGGCAAGCGGCATTATTTCATTCTATGTGCTGAGCTATAGCCTCTTGACCGTGATGCTGATGTACATGATGGCAAAGCCAGTATGGATGTGGGGCAAGGTCTTTGACCTGAAGACGCAGCCCGATCTTTTTTCCTTGCGTTACAACTCGCGCCATATCCGCACCATTGCCGCCGTGATCGGCATTATCTCGGGCATTCCCTGGCTGATCCTGGGTATGCAGGCCCTCGGAGAAATGTTCCGCTACCTATCCCTAGGCACGCTGACGTTTTCGCAGGCCGTGATTCTGGGAGTGGTCGTGATCGCCTTCCGGCAAATATGGACAGTGCGCATAGGCATGCGTGGCGTCGTGATCTCCGATTTTTACCAAGGTATGGTGGCTTACATAGTCGGCACTGCTATGCTGATCGGGTTGATTGTCTGGCTGATCATGGTTGAAGGCATCAGTTTTTCCAGCCTGGATGCGGCCCGATTTTCGCTCCCGGGCCCTGGCTCCAAGGAAGGGCCTTTGTTTCTGTTCAGCCTGGTATTGACCGGTGCTCTGGGCGGATGGTGCTGGCCCTATATTTTTGTGCGTCTTTTTACCGCTAACGGTGTTACCAGCCTGAAAAAATCAGCCGGCCTGGCAATTCCTCTATCCTTCATTTTTTGTCTTGCCTTGCTGATTTTCGGCATGCTGGCTGGCATACTGCCCTCGGCCAGCGGTCATCCAAATGATGTGTGGTTCATCGCATCGCAAGAGGCTGGGGGAATAATACTGCTGGGGCTGGCGGGCACAGTGCTGCTGGCCGCCTCCATGGGCCATATCGATGGCAATATCCAGGCGACAGGGGCGCAGATTGCCAACGACCTGCTGGGCAATTACTTCCCGCTGAGTACCCGGCAACTGATTGTGATCTCCAAAATAGGCATGCTGCTGCTAACCCTGCTGGCATCCTGGCTCTCCTGCATGGCATTACCCGCCCTATTCTCGCTGGCTGTCCTTGCATACCAAGGCATTATCCAGCTCGCCGTCCCACAATTCATGGGCATTTTCTGGAAGCGCGGCAACAAATACGGCGCCATGGCCAGCATGTCCATCGGCTTTGCCGTGGCCGTGACACTGGAGCTGACGTATCACGGCAACTTGCCATGGGCATATGGCCTGACATCGGGGGCAGTAGCGCTTATCGTAAATGTCATGGTGTATGTGGTAATGGCCTACGTGATTCCGCAGAATCAATCAGAAAAGGCGCGCATTGCGGCCTTATTTGAGCTGGTCAACGAAAAACACCACGACGCAAACTGCCGAGCGGGCGGTGCCGGAGAGCAGTTCAGTTGCTCACTAGACGGTGGCGGAACGCGTAGCTGATAAGCTCGGCATTATTGCTGCAGTGCATTTTGCGCAGAATTTTACAGCGAAAAACACTGACCGAGCTGGCGCTGATCAGGAGTTCGCGCGCGACAGAGGGAATGGATTTGCCCGAGGTGAGTTTGAAAAAAACCTGGCGTTCACGCGCAGAAAGCTCGATGTGGGGCAAATGTGGGGTGTCATTGCCGTTTCGAGTCAGACGATGCTGACTAGCGACATGGTTACCAGAAGCATGTTTACTGGAACTGAGTTTGCATGCCGCCTGCAATATTTCATGATCGCTGGCATCGCGTGAAAGATAGGTATGGCAACCCAGGCGCGTGTAGTGGGTGCGCAATGTGTCATCGTCCGGGCCGCCTACTATCAGGCATGGCAAACCGCGGAAGTCGTGCATGAGGTCGCAGAGGGTTTCCAGGCCGTTCTTGGCCGGGTCTGAGATGTCGATCAGCAGCAAGTCAGGGATAGTGTCAGCGTGCGCCATTGCCTCTGCGCTGGTGGCAGCTTCGGTGACCATGAAATCATCGGTGGCTTCGAGCAGCTGTCTCAGTGTGTATCGCGTGACGCGGTAGCCATTCACCAGCATGACATGGTGTCTGTGCATTGAGCCTCCTTTTGCCGCAACTGCAGGCAGATTCGTTCAAAGCAAGCATACGCCGTCAGCTCTTCCGTGGCTGTAGGTGTGATGCCATTCCGCTGTAGGAAGTTGCCGTCGGGGTGGCCACCCTGAGCGAATTTACCAGTATGTCTCGGTGGTAATGTGGCCGGGCTCGCGGCGTCTGTGCTTTTTGAGGCCGCGCGTGGCA
This sequence comes from Methylovorus menthalis, assembly GCF_020523625.1. Lineage (GTDB taxonomy): Bacteria > Pseudomonadota > Gammaproteobacteria > Burkholderiales > Methylophilaceae > Methylovorus > Methylovorus menthalis. Next base: position 991,601 of record NZ_JAJAQH010000006.1, on the reverse strand, counting down.
AGCAGGCCTTGCATCTCTTGCACCATTTGCGGATTGCCGCACAGGATCACCTGACTATGCTCGGGGCTGAGCTTGGTCTGGGCTTGCTTTTCCAGGCGGCCATCTTCCAGTGCCTGCGGTATGCGGCACGGCAAGCCGATGTCGGAGGCTTCACGCGTGACCAGCGGCACAAAATGCAGTCGGCCGGAATGGAGCTTCATCAACTGCTGAATGCGTTCCAAGTAGGCGAGATCATGCTGATAGCGCACCGAGTACACCAGCACGGCATGCTCGTATTGCTGCCACAGCCGCTCAGTGCCCAGCATGGAAAGAAACGGCCCTATGCCGGTACCACTTGCGATCAGCCACAGATCACGTGCTGCGGGGATTTCATCCAGCGTCATGAAGCCATGTGCGGTGGGCGATAGCTGGACGACATCACCCGGGTTTAGCGGCACCAGATGCGGGCTCAGCTTGCCATCTGGCACTTCAATGTAAAAAATCTCCAGTGGTCGCTGCTGCGGTGGATTCACCAGCGAATAGGGATGCGCCACCACCTCGCCCTCTATTTCCAGCCCCAGCTTTACAAACTGCCCGGCGGCAAAAGGAGCCAGATCTGCCTCAATGTATAGGGTATGCAGATAGGCATTCCAGTGTTTGTGCTCCACTACCTTGCCCTGTATCCATGTCGCCATTGCTAATCCTTAAAATAGGGATGGTCATGTATGCATGACCGCAAAACCTTCAATTATTTCCTACCGTGCTTACGGAGAATTCCTGATAATAAACAATGCGTAATAGATGCATTGTTATGATTCACTTTACGATAATGAAAGGAGTCTTATCATGCCTAGAGGCGTATCTCCCAAGCGCGAACATGAGTTTGAAAAGCTCAAGCACCAGTTTCAGCATGATCATCGCTACCCAGGACGTGAAGAGGAAGTCGCGGCACGCATTGTGAACAAACAACGTAGAGAGGCTGGTGAAATCAAGTCTTCTAGCGACTCATCAAGCGGTCATGCAAATTCCGGAGGCCGTGGCTCTTCAGCCAGTAGCAAATCATCATCGGCAAGCACATCTGCCAATGCCCATGCCAGCAACCCTGGTCTCTCCGTCAAGGAGTATGCCGGGCTCACCATTCCGGAAGTCACCTCCCGACTGGGGTCGCTGAGCTTGTCGCAAATCCGTCGATTGCGCGATTACGAGCTGGCGCACAAGCATCGCAAAGGCATGCTGGAGAAGCTTAACCGCCAATTGGTACATTAATAAATATCCATGCCGGACGCCGGGCTTAGGCAAAACAGACAAAGCCGCCGCCCGGCGCAATTACAAGGTCAGCCCCACTGCCCGCATGATAAAGCGTAGCAGCAGGCTGACCGCCGCCAGTGCCAGCACACTGCCCAGCCAGATCAGAAACAACCATCCCAGGCGCTGTCCCCAGCGCTTTTCAGATTTTTCCGCCATTAATGGTAGCCCTCCCCAGCATGCACTTTGCCGCGAAATACGTAATAGCCCCAGGCGGTATAGATCAGGATGATGGGGATAATGACAACCGCGCCCACCAAGGCAAAGCCCTGGCTCTGCGGCGGTGCCGAGGCGGCCTGTATGCTGATATCAGGCGGTACGATATTTGGCCACACGCTAATGCCCAGTCCCACATAGCCCAAAAATACCAAGCCCAACGTAAAGACGAAAGGCCATACCTCGGCCTTGCGTGCCAGCGCTCTTTGCAGCTGATAGAAACAGAACAGCACCAGTAGCGGAATAGGCAGCAAGGTCCACATATCGGGCCCGAACCAGCGGGCGGCGATGCGGCTATCGATGAAAGGTGTCCACAGGCTGATGATGGCAATAATCGCCAGCAAGACCAGACCGAGCACGCGCGACAGCCGATAACACGTCGCCTGTAGATCTCCCGAGGTTTTCATTACCAGCCAGGTGCTACCCAGTAAGGCATAAGTCGCCAGCAGGCCGACCCCGGTAAACAGCGAAAATGGCGTCAGCCAATCCAGCGCACCACCCGTGTAGACACCGTTCACCGCGGGAATACCGCGGATATAGGCGCCCAAGGTTACGCCCTGGAAAAAGGTCGCGGTCATGGAACCGCCTATGAAGGCTTTATCCCAGAAATGGCGCTCGTGGTCGCGCGCCTTGAAGCGAAACTCGAAGGCGACGCCTCTGAATATCAGCGCCATCAGCATGAAAATCAGCGGCAGATACAAGGCGCTGAGGATGATGGAATAGGCTTGTGGAAATGCCGCCAGCAAGCCTGCACCACCCAGCACTAGCCAGGTTTCATTGCCATCCCACACCGGCGCTACCGTATTCATCATCACGTCGCGGTCATGCCGGTCACTGAAAAAGGGATAAAGAATCCCGATGCCAAGATCGAATCCATCCATGATGATGTACATCATGATGCCGAACAGGATAATGCCGGCCCAGATCAGGGGTAGATTGGCTTCCATGACTAGCGTCCTCCTTCTGTTGAGCCGGGCTTGTCGGCACTGAATTCCGGCGCCAGGGTAAAGACATGATCTTCTTCCAGGTCTGGCGTGCTTGCCGGAGTTTCGTCAGGCTGAGGTGCAACGCGCATCAGTCTGAGCAGATAAGCTACACCAGCGCCAAACACCAGCAGGTAAACCACTACAAACAGCACCAGGGTGAGGCCGACTTCGGCTGCACTATGCGGCGTGACGGCATCCGCCGTGCGCAGCATGCCATATACCACCCAGGGCTGACGGCCTATTTCGGTGGTATACCAGCCTGCCAGGATGGCCAGCACCCCGGCAGGCCCCATACAGAGGGCAAAGCGCAGAAAGGGCTTGGTGTCGTACAAACGACCGCGCCAGCGCAGCCAGGCAGAAACAACACCTAGTAATATCATCAGCATGCCCAAGCCCACCATGATGCGGAACGACCAGAACACAATCGTGGCATTGGGCCGATCTTCCGGCGCAAACTCTTTCAGCGCGGGTATAGGCGCATCCCAGGAGTGGCGCAAGACCAGGCTGCCCAGATGCGGGATCTCCAGCGCAAAATGCGTTTTTTCAGCGGCCATGTCAGGCCAGCCAAACAGGATAAGCGGCGTGGCTTCGCCGGGTTTGTTTTCCCAGTGGCCTTCAATCGCCGCGATTTTGGCGGGCTGGTATTCCAGCGTATTCAGACCATGGAAGTCGCCAATGACCGCCTGCACCGGAGCGACCAGCAAGGCCATCCACATGCCCATGGAAAACATGGTACGCACTGCCTTGGTGGCGGTACCCCGCAACAGATGCCAGGCACCCACCGCGACAACTAGCAATGCGGTTGCCAGATAAGCGGCCACCACCATGTGCATCAAGCGATAAGGAAACGAGGGATTGAACACAATCTGCCACCAGTCAACCGGGATCAATCGTCCATCCACCAGGGCAACACCCTGTGGCGTATGCATCCAGCTGTTGGAGGCGAGAATCCATGTGGCGGAAATCAGGGTACCGACGGCCACCATGAGTGTGGAGACAAAATGCAGGCCGGGCCCGACTTTGTTCCAGCCAAAGAGCATGACGCCGAGAAAACCTGCTTCGAGAAAGAACGCTGTCAGTACTTCATAGGCCAGCAAGGGGCCGGTGACGCTGCCGGCATAGTTGGAAAAGCCCGACCAGTTGGTGCCAAACTGATAGGCCATCACTAGGCCTGATACCACACCCATGCCAAACGTCAGGGCGAAAATCCGCGACCAGTAACGGTAAAGCTCTAAGTAATGTGCCTGTTTGGTTTTAAGCCACAGACCCTCCAACACTGCAAGATAGCTCGCCATGCCGATGGTAATGGCGGGAAACACGATGTGAAACGAGATGGTAAAACCGAATTGTATGCGGGCAAGATCCAACGCTAATACTGACATGATGCATCCTCAGGTTTTCTGGCTGTCTGGGCATATGACCCTGCTAACACCAGATAAATTTCCAATTAAATCCTAAGGATAAGCATGACACTATGCAATGCACAGTCAGGCGCTATTTGATGGGTACAGTGTGATGTACGGGAATGGTAGAAATTTACCTGCCCTGAAGCAAGCTCCATGAAAAAGGCCGACCCGGTTAAGGTCGGCCTCTTCAATGACCATACACCAGAGTTGCAAAGCTGCCAGGTTACCCAGGCTGCCCCATATGAAATGGGAACGCCTGGGATTCAGACTTGCCTGCGGGCTCAGGCGGTGGTGAGTGCCGTGGCAATCGGCAGCTTGCGTACACGCTTGCCGGTAGCGGCAAACACGGCATTCGCCACCGCAGGCATCACAGCAGAGGTGCCTGGCTCGCCGATACCGCCCGGGTTTTCCTGGCTGGGCACGAGATGTACCTCGACCACCGGCGCTTCGTTCATGCGCATCATGCGGTAGTTATGGAAGTTGCTTTCCTGCACACGGCCCTGATCAAAGTGGATTTCACCCCACAGCGCACCGGTAATGCCAAACATGATGCCGCCTTCCATCTGGGCACGCACGGTGTCAGGGTTCACGGTGTAGCCGCAGTCCACCACGCAGACCACCTTTTTCACTCGCACCTGCTGATCGGCATCGACTTCCAGCTCCACCACCTGCGCAATATAGGTGCCAAAGGCAAACAGCACCGAGACGCCTTTACCAGCCTTGCCCTTGGCGGGGGCTGACAGCGGGCTGAACCAGTTGGCTTTTTCTGCCGCCATCTCCAGTACCGCTTTGGCGCGCGGGGCGTTTTTCAGCAAAGCGAGGCGATACTCCACCGGATCCTTGCCTGCATGCGCGGCCAGCTCGTCAATAAAGCTCTCCACCACAAAAATATTATGGGTAGGGCCCACGCCGCGCCAGAAAGCGGTTGGCAAGGGGGGCTCGTGGCGCACGTAATCGACATACACATTCGGCACGGCATATTGCAGATCGGTCGCGCCCTCGACGGCATCCGGGTCTACGCCATCCTTCACGGCTGCGGGGAAGAAGCGCGCCATGATGGATGAGCCGGTGATGTGATGCTGCCAGGCTTCCGGATTGCCATGCTCATCGATGGCGGCCGAAATACGGTCGTAGTAATACGGACGATACATATCGTGCTGGATATCTTCTTCACGACTCCATACGACCTTGACCGGGAAGTTGACTTGCTTGGCAATCAACACGGCTTGCGCTACGGAGTCGACTTCCAGCCGACGGCCAAAGCCACCGCCCAGGAGATGGTTATGAATGCGCACCTTGTCTTGCGCCAGACCCGTCAATTGGGCAGCCACCATCTGCGCCACCACGGGTACTTGCGTGCCTACCCAGATATCGCAACCATCGTCCTGAACGTGCACAGTGCAATTGATGGGTTCCATGGTGGCATGCGCCAGGAATGGCAGTTCATAAACCGCTTCCAGCTTCTTGTCGGCAGCGGCGATGATGCCAGGGGCATTGCCCGTCTTTTTGGCAACAGCGCCCTTGGCTTCAGATGCCTTGGCAATATCTGCGCGCAGGCTGGTGCTGGAGAAACCGGCGTGTTCGCCATCATCCCAAGTGATTTTCAGCGCAGCCAGACCCTGCTTGGCAGCCCACATGTGGTCGGCAATCACGGCCACGGCATTGTCCAGCTTGATCACCTGCTGAAAGCCTTGGATCTTTTTGGCTTCGCTGTCATCGACTGACACCAGCTTGCCGCCAAATACCGGGCTGGCACTGACGGTGGCGATTTTCATGTCCGGCACTTTGACGTCAATACCAAACTCGGCGGTACCATTCACCTTGGACGGCGCATCCAGGCGATGCACAGGCTTGCCGATGATCTTGAAATCCTTGGGGTCCTTGAGCGTAACGGCAGTGGGTGCGGGCAGGCGCGCGGCTTTCTCCACCAGATCACCATACGGCACGCGACGCCCCGTCGGCTGATGGACGACTTCGCCATTTTCGGCATAGCAGGTCTCGGGGCGGACTTTCCATTCATCTGCGGCCACTTGTATCAGCATCATGCGTGCACGGGCGCCTGCTTCACGCAAGGGCTTCCAGGCACCGCGCACGGAGGTGGAGCCACCGGTAATCTGCGCGCCCAGCAAAGCATCGCCATAGGCTTTGTCATCGGGTGGTGCGTGTTGCAGCTTGACCTTGCTGACGTCGACTTCAAGCTCTTCGGCGATCAGCATGGGCATGGAGGTATACGTCCCCTGCCCCATTTCCACCTTGTGCGCGACGATGGTCACGACGCCATCCTGATCGATGTGAATAAAGGCATTGGGCGTGAATTCCTGCTTGCTGCCAATGCCCAGCTTGCTGCAGGCGGTGCCGAGCAGGCTGAATTCCAATAGCAGGCCTATGCCCAGGCCGGAAGAAAGTTTAAGAAAATCACGGCGGCTGACATCACCGCGTGCGGTTGTGTCGGCTGTTTGCGTTTCTGGCAGCATGTGCATGTTACGCCTCCTTGGCGGCAGGCTGGCCAGCAGCCAGCTTGATGGCAGAACGAATGCGAGCATAGGTGGCGCAGCGGCAGATATTGCCGGACATGGCATTGTCGATGTCCTGATCAGATGGTGCCGCGTTTTCCTTCAGCAAGGCAACGGCGGACATGATCTGGCCGGACTGGCAGTAGCCGCATTGCACCACTTCCTGTTCAATCCAGGCATCCTGCACGCGTTTGCCAAGTTCACTGGCGCCTATGCCTTCAATCGTGGTGATTTCCTTGCCACTGGCTGCAGATAACGGCGTTACGCATGAGCGTATGGGTTTGCCATCGAGATGCACGGTACAGGCACCGCAAAGCGACATGCCACACCCGAACTTGGTGCCAGTCAGGCCGACTACATCGCGCAAAGCCCAGAGAATGGGGGTGTCATCGGTCACGTCCAGATCGTGCTGGTCGCCGTTTACATTCAAGGTGATCATGGTTACCTCATCTTGTTAAAGTTAAAAATCAAAGCGGGAAAATTAAACATCTGTTCTGGGCAAATACTACGGAGAGGCAACAGCCAGCATGCGCCGCTGCCAGTCAGCCACGGTATCAATATCAAACAGCACGCCGCTGTCGTCGACATCAAGCGTCACCAGTTGGTCCGCATGGCCCTGCAAAATCTTTCTGGCGCCCTGATCACCCATGCACGCCATTAACGACTGGCGGAACTGCGCAGCAAACCCGACGGGGTGTCCACGCTTGCCGGCATACGCAGGCGCGACCATGGCGTTGCCACTGGCAAGGCTGGCTGCCAGTAATTGCAAGGTGCTGGCTTGTATGTCCGGCATATCTCCCAGGCCGATTAGCCAACCTCTGGCATGCTGAGTTTGCGCCACGCCAAAAGCCAGACTATGCCCCATGCCTAAAGCTGACTGATCGCATGCCAGCCAGTCAATGTGATCGGCTATATCAAGCTCATCCTCGACCTGTGCCTGCAAGGCCATATGCTCGGTGGGAACCACCACATGGACTCTGGAGAAGCTGGCCAGCCATGGCTGCAAAGCATGTGAAAGCAAGCACATGGAGTCACCTTCACCAGTCAGCGGCTGCATCAGCTTGGGTCCGCCAAACCGGGAGGACATGCCAGCGGCCAACACAATCGCGCTGATTTTATGCATGCTGATTTGGGGCATGCTGCTTGAGCGCTGCCTGTTCAAACGACGCGGCATTGAATTGGGGATGATTACGAACGGACACCAGGTGGGCCACTATCGCGACGGCGATCTCCGGCGGTGTGCGGCTGCCTATGCTGAGACCCACCGGCCCATGCAGACGGTCAATTTCTTCAGGTGTGAGATCAAACAAAGCCAGACGCTCGCGGCGTTGCTGGTTGGTGCGGTGCGAACCTAGCGCCCCCACGTAAAATGCCGGCGACTTCAATGCTTCCAGCAAGGCCATGTCATCCAGCTTGGGATCATGGGTCAGCGCAATCACGGCGGTACGGCTATCCACTTGCTGCGTCAAAATGGCATCGTCCGGCATATCGCCAATGATGTGCGTACCCGGCACCGCCCACGTCTGCCTGAATTCTTCTCGCGGATCACACACAATCACTTCGTAATCCAGCGCTTGCGCCATTTGTGCGAGATAGACCGAGGTTTGCCCGGCGCCAATGATCAGCATGCGCCAGCGGGGGCCGTGCACCGTGGTCAAGTGGGTAGTATTGAGCTGCAACCGGCTATCAGGGGCGGCATCGCTCACCACCACATTCAGGGTATCCAGCGCCAAGGTGCGGGATACCAGACGATGCTCAGCCACCAGGCTCTGGACTTGCTGCAACCAGCGATCATCACGTATGGGCTCGGCAAGTACTCTGAGCACACCACCGCAGGGCAAGCCAAAACGGCGCGCCTCTTCAGTCGTTACGCCATAGGTGAGCACTTCTGCCTGATGTTGAGAAAGTTGACCGAGGCGCGCCTTATCGGCGAGATCGTCTTCGATACAGCCACCGGAAACTGAGCCGACCACCAGGCCATCCGCGCGTAAAACCAGCATGGCCCCTATGGGCCTTGGGCTGGAGCCAAAAGTTTCAACCACGGTCATGAGCCACAATGGCTGCTTTTGTCGAGCCCACTCAAGGGCCGTGGTGAATACTGAAAAATCGACGCTATCCATGGCGCTCCCCGCTAATGGCATAGGTGTGAAGACAAGATATACAACGAACTTGCGTGTAAGAATTTCATTATGCCTGCTTGGGACTTCAGGATAAATGACACAGTCATGATTTTAGAATTCCATATTGTGGAATAATGCCAAGCATTACCATCAGGAATTCACGCATGTCGAACAAACTGGAAATGATGCGGATATTTTGTGGCGCTGCGGATGCCAGCAGTTTCAAGGAAGCTGCCTTGCGACTGGGAATATCGCCGCAAGCGGTAACACGCGCGATCAAGGATCTTGAGTATGCTCTGGGCGAGCTGCTATTCCACCGCAATACGCGGCAAATCCGCATCACCGAGTTCGGTCGTGGCTTTGCTCTTGAAGCCAGAAAAGCGCTAGCCGATGTCGATAATCTGTTTACTCCCGGCGCTGGCAGCAAACCTAGTGAATTTGGCGGGCTGGTGCGCATCACGGTGCCCATGGGTATAGGGCGCACCTTCATACTCCCTTTATTGCGTGACCTCTCATCCTCTTATCCCGGCATTCAGTTTGATATTCGTTTGTCAGACAATATTGCGGACGTCATTGATGAGCAGATCGACATCGGCATACGGGTGGGTGCCACGCTTAAAGACAATGGGTTTATTGCCAAAGCGGCAAGCCTGGTGGCCTTTTGGAATGTGGCATCCCCGGCGCTGATTAAACGCATAGGCAAACCATTAACGCCGCAGGATTTGCTCCATATGCCCACCACGGGGCTCATTGCCCCCAGCAGTGGCCGGGCCTGGCCATGGATGTTTGCGCGAGGCCAGCAGTTACAGATCAATAACCAGGTGTTGCTGACCAATGACTCACAACTGGAAATACAGGCAGTGCTGGATGGGATAGGCATAGGCCAGATTGGGAGTTGTATGGCGATTCCATACATACGCGAGGGACGTTTGATCCCCCTGCTGGAGGACTATACCGTCGAACCCTGGACCTTGTATGTCTACCGACCGCAACGTGGGCCGGTCGCTCCTCGGGTACGTATTGTGTTTGATTACCTGGCAGAGCAGCTGGCCAATGAGTTGGTATTCCCGACCACGCTGTAATGCCTTTTCAAGGCCCAATAAAAAAGGCTGCTCAAAGCAGCCTTTTTGTTGAACATGCAAAAATCAACGATTGTTGAAGAAAGCGATGTTCATGCAACGGTCATTCACGAACGTAAGCTCGGTGACCTTGTAGGTCTTTTTAGGGGAGTATTCCACCAGGTTGTTGTAGTACCACATTTCCACATTAACCGGCTTAGAGGTATCGAGCTGCTTGCCCACAACGCCACCGGCGTTGGATGGCATGACGGATTGTTCTTTTTTCACGGGCTTGCCCAGGCGCTCTGTCACCACTTGGCGAGACTTGCCGCTGAATGCACGCAAGAAATCGGTTTCTGAATAATTACCTTTTTTTGCAGTAGCTGCCTTGGCAGGCGCGGTGTCAGCAGCCATGGCAGGCAATGCAGCCACGGCAAGTAACGCAGCCAGCAGCACAGAGGCAGAAAAAGTCTTGTTCAATTGCATGGTATTCAGTTGCATAGTGAGTTCCGATACACGTTTGAGGGGGCGATTATCGCACTTTTAGGCAGCACATGCAGCAGGATAGTTTCACTACATGTTCATTCAAATTGTAATTGCAAACCGTCATAGCCGACATGCACATTCGGCGGCAGCAGAGCAGTCACCGCTGTATATTCCATTTCGTGTGTCATGTGGATCAGATAGGTATTGCCCGCCGCAATTCTGGCGGCATATTCGAGGCTTTGTTCCAGGTTGATATGCGTGTAGTGCGGCTTGTAACGCAGGCAATCGAGCAGAAGAAATTCCAGCCCCTGTAGCAAGGCAAGCGAGGTTTCCGGGATTTCGGATACATCGGTCAGGTAGGCCAGATTACCGATGCGAAAGCCCAGGATATCGCTATAGCCATGCTTAACTGGAATCGGTGTCACGGTCTGACCGAAGAGTTGAAATGGTGCTTTTACTTCATTGAGCCCCAGTACGGGCAAATCCCAGAAATCACTCGGCTCGCGGATGGTATAGCCAAACTTGTCGGCGATATGCGTCAGAGCATCTGCTTTGGCGTAGAGCGGAATTTGTTTTCGTTGTATCTGGCAGAACGCACGCAGATCATCAATGCCGTGCAAGTGATCCGCATGCGTATGCGTATAGAGCACCGCATCCACGCGATTGAGGCCTTCTCGTAGCGCCTGGAAACGCAGGTCCGGCCCGGTATCAATCAGCACCACTTCACTTGCAGGAAAGGTAATAGCCGAGGAGCAGCGAGTGCGCTTGTTGCGCACATCACTTGAGCGGCAGGTCGCACATTGGCAGCCCACTACCGGCGTGCCGGCGCTGGAGCCTACACCCAGCATGGTCAGCTGCATGGACGCGCCTGCCTGAACAGGGTGAAGAAATTACGGGTGGTTGCCTCGGAGAGTTCATCCAGCGAGATGCCACGCAGATGTGCCACCTCTTCTGCCACATGCTTCACATAGGCAGGCTGATTGGTTTTGCCACGAAACGGAATGGGGGCGAGGTAAGGCGAGTCCGTCTCGACCAGCACACGATCAAGTGGGATTTGACGCGCCACTTCTTTCAGCGCGCCAGCGTTCTTGAAAGTCACGATACCGGAGAAAGAAATATAAAAGCCGAGCGCCATCGCCTGCTCAGCCACTTCCTGGCTTTCAGTAAAGCAATGCATGACGCCGCCGATACGCTCAGCGCCCTCTTCCCGCATGATGCGTATGGTGTCTTCAGCCGCAGATCGCGTATGGATGATCAAGGGCCGATCCGCGGCGATGGCCGCGCGGATATGGGTGCGGAAGCGTTCCCGCTGCCACTCAAGATCGCCAGTGAGGCGAAAGTAATCCAGCCCGGTCTCGCCGATGGCAATCACCTTGGGGTGCTGCGCCAGCCTGACCAGATCTTCTGCAGTGAAAAATGGCTCATCTTCATAGTCTGGGTGCACGCCGACCGATGCGAAGATGTTGTCATGGGCTTCTGCCACTGCCAGCACGGCGGGGAAATCTTTCAAGGTGACGGAAACACACAGGGCATGGCCAACTGCATTTTCAGCCATCGCGGCACGCAGCGCGGGCATATTGCGGGCAAGGTCAGGAAAATTGATATGGCAGTGGGAGTCGACAAGCATGGAGATTATTCACAATAACGGCAAACATGCCGGGTTAACAACAATACGCAGGACAAGCTGCGACATAAAACGAATACGTTGAGGGTGAATATGGTTTCACTTCACCTGGCATCAACCTACATGGTGTAAGTGGGCCGCGGGGATTTCATGGCACCACCCAGTAACCCTTCAATCTTGTTCTTGACCTCAATGCCGCCGTCTTTTTCACTAAAACGGACACCAATTCCTTGCGGGCGGCTACCTTGTGTCACGGGTGTAATCCATACCACATGGCCCACGACTTTCAGCTTGATCGGATCATCCAGCAGGCTGAGCAGCATGAAGACTTCATCCCCGATACGATAAGGTTTATTGGTGGGAATGAACAAGCCACCGCCTTTGATGAACGGCATATACGAGGCGTAGAGCGCTGCCTTTTCCTTTATAGCCAGTGACAACACCCCGGGCTTGGCGGGGGAGCTGATCAAGGGGTCATTAGGGAGCGCGCTAGTACTCATGTTCTGGTTTTGACGGAAAATAACTGCACATACTGCAACATCAGGCTTTCCAGTTGCAGCTCATTGTTCAATGGATGCGTCGCACTGCGGTAGGCATCGTCAAGTTTACGCTGTAATTCAAGCATTTGAGCCAAGTCTACGCTTTTGGCCAAGCCTTGCAAAGCGGCATTGTGCAGGATGTGGTATCGCGCCTGCACAGCAAACCGGCAGGCAAGCAAGTCATAAAGCCATTTTTGCAATACCCGCATGGCTTCCGCCATTCCCAGGGCATTAAGCATGGTTACCAGAGAGTAAGCATCGGCACCAGCCCCGCGGGCCAGTTGATTCAGTATCAACTCCAGCGGCTTGCTGCCTTCGGCCTGATCACGTGCCACCATCGGCGAACCACCCGCGTATGCCAATCTGACCACTGCTTGCTCTACGCCCTGCCCGCCTAGCCAAGCAAGAGCGCCCTGCATGTCCGGCACGGGCATATCGACCTTGCGACAGCGGCTGGTAATGGTCGGCAGCAAACGTTGGGGCTGATGGGCCACCAACAGGAATACAACGCCCGGTGGCGGCTCTTCCAGCATTTTCAGCAAGGCATTGGCAGAGGCTATATTCAGCCCCTCAGCAGGACATATCAGCGCGATGCGCACGCCATCGTTGTGATGGCTGGATAATTCAAGGAACCCACCCAGCTCGCGTACCTGTGCGACGGATATCTGTGTTTTTTTTGAGGTGGTCTTGGCAGGCGCTGATGAGTCCTCATCAGCTTGATCCTGCTCGGGCGCCAGCAGACGAAAATCCGGGTGGCTGCCTTGGGCAAACCATCCACAACTCGCACAAACGCCACAGGCATGACCATCTGCTTGCGGCTGCTGGCACAGCAAGGCCTTGCTCAGTGCTTGCGCGAACTGAAGCTTGCCTATGCCTGCAGGGCCACGCAGCAGCATGGCATGTGGCAGGGTTTTCTTCTGGGCGATCAAGCCCGCCCACACCGCCTGTTGCCAGGGAAAGATCGTGGATTCCTGACTCATAACCCGCTCAATGCCGCGCTGACGGCCAGCTTGACCTGATCCAGCGGCTGGTTGGAATCAATGATCCGGAAGCGTTGTGGAAATTGCTGCGCACGCGCCAGATAGGCGCTGCGAATACGCCGGAAAAAATCAGCAGATTCGCGTTCAAACTTATCTGGCGTGCGGGCCGCGGCCAGCCTTTGCACGCTGACTTCCACTGGCACATCAAACAGCAAGGTCAGGTCAGGCTGCAACCCTTGTTGCACCCATTGCTCGAGCTGGGCAATGCGTTCGGCGGCCAGCCCTCTGCCACCATGCTGGTATGCAAATGAAGCGTCGGTAAAGCGGTCGGACAAGACATAGGCACCGCGTTCCAACGCAGGCAGGATGACCGTGGACAGATGCTCCTGACGTGCGGCAAACATGAGCAGGCTTTCAGTTTCAGCCGCCATGGGGGTATGCAGCAGGACTTCACGCAGCTGCTCGCCCAACTCTGTACCGCCCGGCTCGCGCGTGGACACCACCTCCACGCCGCGCGCCTGCAATTGCGTCAGGATATCCGGGATATGCGTGCTTTTGCCCGCACCATCCATGCCTTCAAGTGTGATGAATTTACCGCGCACGATTGGGCCTCAATTGATACTGCACCACCGCACGGTTGTGTTCCGCCAGAGTGGAAGAAAATGCATGACTGCCATCGCCCTTGCCGACGAAATACAATGCGCGTGTTTTCATGGGGTGCAGTGCAGCTTCAATCGCGCCCAGACCTGGCATGGCAATCGGCGTGGGGGGCAAACCAGCCCGTGTATAGGTATTGTATGGGGTATCCAGCAGCAAGTCTTTTTTACGCAGATTGCCATCAAACCGCTCACCAACGCCATAAATAACGGTAGGGTCGGTTTGCAGGCGCATGCCCAGGCGCAGGCGGTTGAGAAAAACGCCCGCAATTTGCGGACGTTCAACAGCACGACCGGTTTCCTTTTCAATAATAGAAGCCATGATCAAGGCCTGGTATGGCGTTGCATAAGGTAAACCCGCGTCCCGCCCGACCCAAGCGGTGGCGAGCTTTTGCTGCATGGTGGTGTAAGCCCGCTTGAGGATGTCTTTGTCACTCGATTGCGGCGTGAAGTAGTAGGTATCCGGGAAGAATAAACCTTCAGCAATCTCTTCGGTGGCGCCAACTTCAGCCAGTATTTGCTGATCGGTAAATGCCATGGTCATATGGCGCACGGATTCATGGGCATTGAGCGCTGCCCGCATTTGCTGAAAGGTCCACCCCTCAATAAAGGTAATGCTGGCCTGCGTGGTATTGCCATTAGTCAAGGTAACCAGCAATTGATAGGGCGTGGTACCCGCCGCAATCTGATAATTTCCGGCCTTGATGTCGCCCGCCTTGCCAAAAAGACGCACCAGCACTTCAAAGCTCCAAGGCTCCTGCAGCACGCCCTGCTGCACCAGTTGAAGCCCGACGCTACGCAAGCTGCTGCCCGCCTTCAAAGAGACATCCTCTGTGGTGGTACGGGCCTCCAACGGCGTCGTGCTGTAGAAATATAGCCATGCCCCTGCCGCCAGCAGCCCCAGGCATGCAAGTAACAGTAAAGTCCTAATCAATTTCATGTTGTTCCTGCAATAAATACCTTAACTGCTCAGCCAGTTGCTGAGGCTGCCAGATTTTTCCGTTGAAGCGCGTTACTTGCCATGCACCAAACAGGCTGTTGCAAATGATGATCTCATCCGCTTGCACCATTTGATCCAGCGAAATGTCCGCCACCCCTGCTTGCATGCCTAGCGAAGGCGCCAATTGCAGAATGCGATCACGGGTGACGCCCGCTACCCCACAGTTTCTCAAGTCTGGCGTCAACAAGCGGGAGCCAAATCGAAGCAGAACGTTGGACATGGTGCCTTCGATCACAAACCCCTGCTGATCAAGGAGCACACCGTCAAAAATATCTGGGTCTTGCCACTCCATGCGGGCCAGTACATTTTCAAGCCGATTGAGATGCTTTATGCCAGCCAGTCTTGGCTGGTGGGCCAAGCGCAAGTTGCACAGCGTCAGATAAACCCCAGCTTCCCCATAATGTGCCGGGTAAGTCGGCATGGCGGTACGCATGACGATACGGGTGGATTGCATCTCGGGATTGATGGCATAGCCCCGCCCCCCTGCCCCACGACTGATGATGATTTTCGCAGCGCCAGTTCCATGATCAGCATAAAGCTGCTGAATATCCTCCAGCAGAATGCTGGCTGAGGGGCAAGACAAGCTTAATCGGAAGCAGTCTTCGCTAAGCTTGGCATAATGCAAAGCCCATACCTGAGGTTTGCCATGGATAACAGGCAAGGTTCGAAATACGCCATCGCCATAAGCCAGGCCGCGGTCTACAGGCGATATCAATGCGTCGGGCCGACCATTTACCAGTGTCGGCAAGGGATACGTCATCGGGCGCTCATGTGCTCGTTAAAAACACCGTTATCCTAAAGCATGTTGACGTCATTACAAAGGAGTCTTGCATTCACAAAAGCTGTGGATAGATTTGTGGAAGATTGCTGGATAATGCCGCTAAGTCCTGCTGGGCATTAGATTTTTTGATTTTGCCTCAAAAAGAGCACTAAAAAAATTTAGTATAAAAATCAAAAACTTGAAAAAACAAAACAATCCCGAGTCTTGTGTTTTGTCATGGGACTGTCAAATGCAACAAAACTGTGCATAACCATCAAGGCCATGCACAGTTTTGAGCGTAATACAAGCCTGATCGCGAGATCAGATTTTGGCAAACACCAGCGAACCGTTGGTACCACCGAAGCCGAAGTTGTTTTTCAGCGCCACATCAATCTTCAGATCACGCGCCTCATTGGCGCAATAATCGAGATCACATTCAGGATCCTGATTAAAGATGTTAATAGTGGGAGGCGATACCTGATGATGGATGGAAAGAACCGTGAATACCGATTCCAAGCCACCGGCACCACCCAGTAAGTGACCAGTCATCGACTTGGTGGAATTCACCACCAAGTTCTTGGCATGGTCACCAAATGCAGCCTTGATCGCATGCGTTTCATTGGTATCACCCAGCGGAGTTGAGGTACCGTGTGCATTAATGAACTGCACCTGATCTGGATTAAGGCCGGCATTGTTCAATGCGTTACGCATGGAACGACGAGGACCATCCATATTGGGTGCGGTCATATGATATGCATCGGCACTCATTCCATAGCCGACCAACTCGGCATAGATCCTGGCACCACGTTTCTTGGCAGACTCGTACTCTTCCAGCACCATGACACCAGCGCCTTCGCCAATCACGAAGCCATCGCGATCGCGATCCCATGGACGGCTTGCGGTCGCCGGGTCGTCATTGCGTGTAGACAATGCACGGGCAGCAGCAAAACCACCAACGCCCAATTGCGTAATGGCTGCTTCTGCACCACCGGCAATCATGACGTCCGCATCGCCGTATTCGATCATGCGGGCTGCATCACCAATAGAGTGCGTACCCGTGGTACAGGCAGTGACAATCGCCACGTTCGGGCCCTTAAAGCCGTACATAATGGAGAGATTGCCGGAAATCATGTTGATAATCGTGCCGGGAATAAAGAACGGCGAAATTTTTCTTGGACCGGATGCGTGGAACGTCTCATCCGTCTCTTCAATAAGCTGCAAGCCGCCGATACCGGAACCAATCGAAACACCGATACGTTCGGCATTTTCTTCAGTCACTTCAATACCTGAATCACGCACTGCCTCAATACCCGCTGCCATGCCGTACTGGATAAAGGTATCCATACGACGCGCTTCTTTGGCAGGCAGGTACTGGGAGACGTCGAATCCTTTAACCTCACCCGCAATTTGCGAGGCGAAGGGGCTAGGATCAAACTTGGTGATTCTGGTGATGCCGGATTTCCCGGCCAGAAGATCAGACCAGGACGCCTGAACACCGACACCAACCGGTGATACGACGCCCAGGCCAGTCACGACAACTCTGCGCTTCTGCAGATTGTGCTTGGACAAAAGCAACTCCAGAATTTAAGAATGGATGGGGAAATTACTTGAGGTTGGCGCTGACGTAGTCAATCGCTTGCTGAACGGTTGTGATCTTCTCTGCTTCTTCATCAGGAATTTCACAATCAAATTCTTCTTCAAGTGCCATCACGAGTTCAACGGTGTCGAGCGAATCAGCACCCAGGTCATCTACAAAGGAAGACTCATTCTTTACATCAGCTTCATTTGCACCCAATTGCTCAGAAACGATCTTTTTAACGCGTTGTTCGATGTCAGACATCTAAATACCCCTTTCAAGTTTATGTTGCTTACAAAAGCTCGGGCTATTCTAGCAAAAGTCCCGAGGAATTCAAAAAACTGCTTGATACAAAAAACCTGGCGATCACGCCATGTACATGCCGCCATTTACGTGCAAGGTTTCGCCCGTAATATAAGCCGCTGATGGAGAAGCTAAAAACACGACTGCCGCTGCAATATCATCCACATGACCCAGCTTGCCCAAAGGAATCTTGCCCAGCAAATCGTCCCGCACTTTTTCGGGGAGTTCGCGTGTCATGTCAGTATCAATGAAGCCGGGAGCCACACAATTCACAGTAACACCACGACTGCCAAGTTCGGCAGCAAGTGACTTGGTGAATCCGCTGACACCTGCTTTGGCAGCGGCATAGTTCACTTGGCCGGCATTGCCAGTGTGTCCAACAATAGATGAAATACTGATGATGCGGCCTTGACGGGCCTTCATCATCGGGCGCATCACGGCTTGCGAGAGGCGATACACCGAAGAGAGATTGGTGGAGATAACCGCATTCCAGTCATCCTCCTTCATGCGCATCAATAAAGTGTCACGCGTGATACCTGCATTATTCACGAGGATGCCAACGTCACCATAAGACGCCGCAATCTGCACAATCACGGCATCAATCTGCTCGGTGTTATTGACATCCAGCGCTATCCCCTGCCCTTTAATGCCTGCAGCTTGCAGCGCCTTGGTGATTTGTTCAGCGCCAGCTTCACTGGTAGCGGTGCCAATTACAACAGCCCCATTGCGGCCCAAGGCCTGGGCAATGGCAGCACCGATACCACGGCTAGCGCCAGTGACCAGCGCGATTTGATTCTGAAGCATCTGCAACTCCTGAATAAATTATGATTTAAATTGAGATTGAGCTTCGTCAATCGTGGCTTGACCGATCAGTGCCACACAGGCCAACTCAGGGACGATACGCTTGGCGAGTCCTGCCAGCACCTTGCCTGGCCCACATTCTGCGCTGTGGACGATGCCTTGCTGACTGATCTTCTGGACAGTCTCCACCCAGCGAACCGGGCTGTATAACTGACGAACCAAGGCATCCTTGATGTTGGCTGCATCGTCATGGGATTCAACATCTGCATTGTGAATGACTGGCGTCAACGATGAGGCAATGTTGATATCTTGCAGGTAGTCTTTCAACTCAGCCGCCGCTGGCTGCATCAGGGCACAATGAGATGGCACGCTGACGGGCAGCAGAATAGCGCGTTTGGCGCCCTTGGCTTTAGCCGCTTCCATGGCACGCTCTACTGCCTCGCGGTGACCTGCGATCACCACCTGACCTGGGGAGTTGAGGTTAACCGCTTCGACAACCTGGCCTTGGGCAGCTTCGGAACAAGCCGCACGCACGTCGTCATCGCTCAAGCCGAGAACCGCTGCCATAGCACCTACGCCTTCGGCAACCGCTTTTTGCATAACCTCGGCGCGATAACGCACTAATGGCAATGCCGCATCAAAACTTAGTGCCCCTGCAGCAACCAAGGCGGTATATTCACCGAGGCTATGCCCTGCCATGACAGCAGGCATTTGGCCATGCTGAGCCTGCCAGGCACGCCATGTGGCAATCCCGGCAGTCAACATCAAGGGTTGCGTATGCGTAGTCTGGTTCAGCAGGTCATTTGGCTCGGTGGCCATTTTCCAGAAGTCTTCACCGAGAATATCGGAAGCTTCTACAAAGGTATCGCGTATCAGGGCCAGACCATCAAAGCCCTGCATCATGCCTACGGACTGCGAACCTTGACCAGGGAAGAAAAATGCAAATGTCATGTCTATCTCTGTGAGTTATCTTTTAGAACTTCATCAATACAGAACCCCAGGTGAATCCACCACCAAAGGCTTCCATCAGAATGGTTTCGCCACGCTTGATACGGCCATCCCGCACTGCCACGTCCAGCGCCAGAGGGATAGAGGCCGCCGAAGTATTGCCATGGCGATCAACGGTAACAACGACTTTTTCCATGCCCATGCCAAGCTTTTTGGCGGTGGATTGGAGAATGCGGATATTGGCCTGGTGCGGCACCAGCCAGTCAACATCGGACTTTTGCAGGCCATTGGCCTCCAATGTTTCATCGACGATGGCATCCAGTGTATTAACCGCCACCTTGAAAACAGCATTGCCTTCCATGTGAATGGTCTTGCTGCCTTCTTTTTGCGAAACGCCGGTCGGCACATTCAGCAATCGAGCATGCTGACCATCTGCGTGAAGATGCGTAGAGAGGATGCCCACTTCATCAGAAGCACGAAGGATCACAGCACCTGCGCCGTCACCCCATAAAATGCAATTACTGCGATCCGTCCAGTCGGTAATACGCGACATGGTTTCTGCGCCAATCACCAGGGCGGTTTTGGCTGCACCAGACTTGATAAAGTTGTCGGCGGTTGCCAGCGCATAGACAAAGCCGCTGCACACTGCCTGAATATCAAATGCAGGACAAGGTCCGAGCCCAAGGCGAGCCTGAACCAGACAGGCAGTGCTGGGGAATACGCGATCCGGCGTGGTCGTCGCCACAATGACCAGATCGATATCTTCATGGGTAATGCTAGCAGCTTCTATTGCACGCAATGCAGCTTCGTAAGCCAGATCACTGGTAAATTGGCCGTCGGCGGCAATGTGGCGCTGGCGTATACCAGTGCGCGTCACAATCCACTCATCACTGGTATCAACCATGCGCTCAAGCTCCGCATTGGTCAGTATGCGCTCGGGCAGATAACTGCCAGTTCCGGCGATACGGGAATATGTCATGCTAATTCTTTCGTAGTCTCAGCAGGTAGCTGTGCCGCTGCGGCTGGCTTGATATGTTCTATTTCCAGCTGTTCGGTAATGCGCTTCAATACGCCACTACGGGATTCTTCGCTGGCCACCTGTATGGCATGCAAAAAGGCAAACGTGTCAGCACCGCCGTGGCTCTTGACCACAATACCGCGCAGACCGAGGAAGCTGGCGCCATTGTAACGGCGATGATCCAGCCGTTTCCTGAATGCCTTCAATACTGGCATGGCAGCCAGCGCCATCATCTTGGTCAGCCAATTGCGCTTGAATTCCTGCCCGAGGAAACTACCCATCATCTGAGCCAGCCCTTCAGAGGTTTTCAAGGCCACATTCCCGACAAAGCCGTCACAAACGACCAAGTCTGTGGTGCCCTTGTAGATGTCGTTGCCTTCGATGTTGCCATAAAAATTCAGATGGCTCGCCCGCAGCAACTCACCAGCCTGTTTGACCACCTCATTGCCCTTGATATCCTCGGACCCGATATTAAGCAGGCCAACCGTAGGCCGCTCCTTGTGCTCAACACAGGAAACCAGCATGGCACCCATGATCGCAAACTGGAGAAGGTGCTCTGGGGTACAGTCGGCATTGGCACCAAGATCCAGCATATAGGTGAGGCCTTTGCGACTGGGCAAAGTGGCCGCAATAGCGGGCCTGTCGATACCCGGCAAGGTTTTCAGCACGAAACGAGCGGTTGCCATCAGAGCGCCAGTATTGCCAGCACTTACGCAAGCATGCGCTTCTCCGCTCTTGACCAGATTGATGGCAACACGCATTGAAGAGTCTTTTTTATTCTTCAACGCGCTTTGCGGGGATTCGTCCATGGTGACCACTTCACTCGCGTGATGAATACGCAAGCGGGGGCCGACTTTCGCATGATGCGCAGTCAGCTCAGCCTCGATTACCTCGGCTAATCCAACCAGAACGATATTGATTTCAGCATCCTGCTTCAACGCTTGCAGCGCAGCAGGAACGGTGACATGAGGGCCGTGGTCGCCGCCCATGGCATCCACAGCAACTGTGATATCCATGTACTAATTGGCTTTTATATAAAAACAAAGCGCCGATTCTTTATCAGAACCGGCGCATCTGTTTGATACTAACTTACTCGCCCTTGGCAGGCAGAACCTTACGACCACGGTAGTAACCGCTAGGGCTTACGTGGTGACGCAGGTGAGTTTCACCCGTCGTTGGCTCAACAGCCAATGGAGGGTTAGTCAGAAAATCGTGTGAGCGATGCATACCGCGCTTCGATGGGGACTTCTTGTTTTGTTGAACTGCCATGATCTACTCCTGTTAACTAATTAATCCCGGTGTTTTCCGGGCTTCAAACCCTGCAACACCGCAAATGGATTAGGTTTTCCCAGCTCAAGACGATCGCCTTTTACGGCACAATCCTCTTGTTCGTGCTTGGGTGCCAGCGGCATCGCCAGCAACACCTCATCCTCTATCAATTCCGACACTTGCATATGCGTTTCAGCAACCAGGTAATCCCTGTCATCGAGATCCTCTTCTTCTGACGGAATAGCATCCTCATCCGGCACCAGATAATACAAAGTCGAAATATCGATGTTGTATGACATGGCTTCCAGACAACGCTGACATGTTAAACCCAGATCCCCGGACACCTTTAACTGCAGTGTTGGTTTGCCGTCGTTAACATTCCCCAGCAAGCGCCAATTCAGCGCGCCATCAGCCGATGCATAGGCATCTTGGAGGCGCGGAAATTGCGAAACCGAAATTGTACCATGAATTTCAAGCGCTTTTCGCGCAAACTCAATGCTATTGATGATGTTCTGTGCAGCCATAGGGGCGCATGATATAATTTGCATGTTTCTGTGTCAAAAAATCAGGTCTCAAAGCGTGATCAAAAAAATACTTATAGCTAATCGCGGTGAAATTGCAGTCCGCATCGTTCGCGCATGTTCAGAAATGGGAATCAAGTCAGTCGCCATCTACTCTGATGCCGACCGCCACGCATTACATGTCAAGAAAGCCGACGAAGCCTATAACATTGGCTCAGACCCGGTGGTAGGTTATTTGAACGCACACAACATTGTTAATCTGGCCGTTGCTTCAGGCTGTGATGCCTTGCATCCAGGCTATGGCTTTTTGTCCGAAAATCCTGAACTAGCCGAAATATGTGCACGCCGTGGTATCAAATTCATTGGCCCGGATGCAAAAGTCATTCGGCAAATGGGTGACAAGATCCAGGCACGCAATGCCATGATCAAGGCGGGCATCCCTTGCGTGCCAGGCAGTAATGGCAACTTGGCCGATCTTGAAGAAGCTCGCGCCCTCGCCAGCAAGATTGGTTACCCCATCATGCTGAAGGCCACCAACGGTGGTGGCGGTCGTGGCATTCGTCGCTGTAATGACGAAAAGGAATTACTGAGCAACTATGACCGCGTCATTTCGGAAGCCAGCAAAGCGTTTGGCAAGCCTGAAGTATTCCTTGAAAAATGCGTGGTCAATCCAAAGCATATTGAAGTACAGATCATGGCAGACAGCCATGGCAATGTGATTCATTTGTTCGAGCGCGACTGCTCCATTCAGCGCCGCAACCAGAAATTGATCGAAATTGCACCATCTCCCCAGTTGAGCAATGCGCAACGCGAGTATATCGGCAAGCTCGCCGTCAAGGCAGCCAAGGCAGTTGGCTACAAGAATGCCGGGACCGTGGAGTTTTTGCTCGATTCGGACAACAGCTTTTATTTCATGGAAATGAATACCCGCCTGCAAGTGGAACATACCGTGACCGAAACTATCACCGGTATTGATATTGTGCAGGAACAGATTCGCATTGCGGATGGTCTTAAACTTCAATACAAGCAAGAGGATGTGCACTACCGCGGTTTTGCAATGGAGTTCCGCATCAATGCTGAAGATCCGAAGAAAGACTTTTTACCCAGCTTCGGCAAAATCACGCGTTATTATGCCCCTGGCGGCCCTGGTGTCCGCATGGATGCAGCGATGTACAGTGGTTACGTTATCCCTCCCTATTATGACTCGATGTGTGCCAAGCTTACTGTGTGGGCACTTAATTGGGAAAGCGTGATTGAGCGTGGCCGTCGCTCGCTGAATGACATGGTGGTATATGGCGTGAAAACGACGATCCCTTACTATCAGGAGATCCTTAATCATCCTGATTTTCGCAGTGGCAAGTTTGATACCAGCTTCGTTGAAGCCCATCCTGAGCTGATTAATTACGAGACCAAGCTACCACGCGAATTGATCGCCGCCGCCATCTCAGCCGCCATTGCAGCGCACGAAGGCATCTAAATAGAACCCGTATTAATAGTGAAGCGATAAGTTAAGAATATGGCAAAAGTATATGTTACTGATGTAGTTTTACGCGATGGTCACCAGTCATTGATCGCAACACGCATGCGCACCGAAGACATGCTGCCCATCTGCCCTCAGCTTGATGCCATTGGCTTCTGGTCATTGGAAGCATGGGGCGGCGCGACGTTTGATTCATGCGTACGTTATCTGAAAGAAGACCCTTGGGAGCGCCTGAAGAGCTTGCGCAAGGCCTTGCCATCTACGCCAATTCAAATGCTGCTGCGCGGTCAGAATCTTCTGGGTTACCGTCATTATTCGGACGACGTGGTTCGTGCGTTCGTGCAAAAGTCTGCAGATAACGGGGTTGATGTTTTCCGTATTTTTGATGCGATGAATGATCTGCGCAATCTGCGCACCTCTATCGAAGCCGTCAAAAAGGTTGGCAAGCATGCCGAAGGTACCATCAGTTACACCACCAGTCCGGTGCATGGCATTCCCTATTTCGTTGAGCTGGCAAAAGAATTAGCTTCCTTCGGCTGTGACACCATTGCCATCAAGGACATGGCCAGCCTGCTGACGCCTGAAGTCACCGGCGAACTGGTCAAAGAGTTACGTGCTGCCACCAATTTACCAATTCACCTCCATGCCCACGCCACTTCCGGCCTGGCCAGCATGTCCATCCTGCGTGCTGTTGATAACGGCGTAGCGATTGTGGATGGCGCTATTTCCTCCTTTGCTGAAGGCGCGAGTTTGCCAACAACCGAAAGCATCGTTGCTGCATTGCAAGGTACGGAATACGACACCGGCCTTGACTTGGGCAAGCTGCAAGAAATTGCCGCTTACTTCCGTGAGGTTCGCAAAAAATATTGGCAGTTCGAAAGCGCGTTCACTGGGGTTGATACCCGGGTACTGGTCAATCAGGTGCCAGGCGGCATGATATCCAATCTCTCGAACCAGCTGAAAGAACAAGGCGCACTCGACCGTATGGACGAAGTATTGGCAGAAATTCCGCGTGTGCGTGAAGATCTTGGCTTCCCTCCATTGGTCACGCCAACCTCGCAAATCGTGGGTACCCAGGCCGTATTGAATGTTATGACCGGCGCACGTTATAAGTCCATCACTAATGAAGTGAAAAACTATTTGCTGGGCCAATATGGTAAAGCACCTAGCACCGTCAATTCTGATGTGAAGCACCTGGCCGTAGGTGATGCTGCTGTCGTTACCTGCCGCCCTGCCGATCTGCTGAATGCTGAAATGGATAAATTGCGCGCCGAATCCGAAGGTTTGGCAAAAACTGAAGAAGATGTGCTGACCTACGCCATGTTCCCTGACTTGGCCAAGACCTTCCTACAGGAACGTAATGCAGGCACCCTGAAACCAGAAGCGCTACTGACCAAAGAAGCTGCCTCAACTTCGGCCGCTCGCTATGCTCCGCATGAATTCAACGTGACCCTGCACGGTGAAACCTTCCACATCAAGTTGACGGGTAGCGGTCATGCTGGTGAAGATCAGCGCCCATTCTATGTATCCGTAGATGGCGTGGCGGAAGAAGTTGTCGTAGAAACCCTCAGTGAAATTGAAGTCAGCGATGGCAACACAAACGGCAATGGCCGTAAAAAGGCCTCCAGCACTGCAAACAACACGACTGGCCGTCCTCGCCCCTCCCATGTCGGGTGTGTAACAACAGCCATGCCGGGTACTATCGTTGAAGTGAAGGTCAAGGCTGGTGACCAGGTGAATGCCGGGGATGCAGTGCTGGTGATTGAGGCGATGAAAATGGAAAATGAAATCCAGGCGCCTAAATCCGGGATTGTTGTCGCCGTTCACGTGGTCAAGGGTGACAGCGTGACTCCCGATGAGTCCTTGCTGGAAATTCAGCCCGCTTAACCGCAGCGTCATCCATAACAAGCCGGCAGCTTTCATATCTGTCGGCTTTTTTATTGGTAAAAGAATTATGCCTGTCGAACTGATTCTCGCATCCTCCTCCCCCTTTCGCCGCGACTTGCTGGCCAGGCTGGATATTCCGTTCATCTGCTGCTCACCCGACATTGATGAATCCGCTTTGCCGGATGAGCAGCCAGAACAAACCGCTTTAAGGTTGTCTCAAGAAAAGGCGCGCAAAGTCGCCGAGCAATATCCGCAAGCCCTGATTATTGGGTGCGATCAGGTGGCAACACTGGATGGGCTGCAAATTGGCAAGCCCGGCACCCATGCCAATGCGGTGGTTCAATTACAACGCATGCGCGGGCGCGAAGTGACCTTTCACAGCGCACTATGTTTATACAATGCCGCCACCGGCACCATCCAAGCTGATGTTGTGCCTTACATTGTAGAGTTCAGAGCGCTGAGCGATGCCCAGATTGAAAACTATCTGCACAAAGAGCAGCCATACAACTGTGCTGGTAGTGCCAAATCAGAGGGGCTGGGCATTGCACTCATTGCGCGTATGGAGGGCGCAGACCCGAATGCCCTGATCGGGTTACCATTGATCCGCCTCATCAGCATGCTGCAAAACGAAGGCTTATCCATTATCTAAGTGGGCACAGCCCCAAGGAGATTTTCATGCAAAACCGTGTTCTCGCTCTATGTCTGAGTAGCCTGTTTGCCAGTCAGGTTCTGGCTGCTGATACAGAAGAAATACTAAGTACATTGCAGGATCAAACCCAAGTAGCCGTCACCATTTATAACGATGACCTTGCCCTCATCAAAGACCAGCGAAAAACCAGGCTTCCTACAGGCAATAGTGTGCTGACCTTGCGTGACGTGAGCGCTCAGCTGCGCCCGGAAACAGCCCTTTTGCGCAGCCTGAACACACCCAATACATTGAACGTTATTGAACAGAATTTCGACTTTGACTTGCTGACACCGGAAAAGCTGCTGGAAAAATATGTAGGAAAAACAGTACAACTCGTACGGGTCAACCCCGCCACAGGAGTGGAGACCAGCGAGCAAGCGCAAGTGCTGTCAGCAAATAACGGTGCGGTGCTCAAAATTGGTAACCGGATTGAAACCGGTATTGCTGGACGGATTGTCTACCCGGATGTGCCTGCCAACCTGCGTGATCGCCCCACCCTGCTCACGCATCTGAGTAACAAGCAGGCTGGCGACCAAACTGTGGAGCTCAGTTACCTGACAGGTGGCCTATCCTGGAAAGCCGACTATGTCGCCGAACTGAATGCCACCGAAGACAAGCTGGATCTGTCAGCCTGGATCACGCTTAACAATACCAGCGGCGCTACCTATCGCAATGCCAAGCTGCAGCTGGTAGCGGGCGATGTGCACCGTGCACCACAAGCCAGACCCATGCTAATGAAGATGGCCCGATCGGAAATGGCGGTGGATGCCGCCGCTCCGGTGAGTGAAGAATCCTTGCTGGAGTATCACCTTTACAGCCTGGATCGCCCTACTACACTCGCCGAAAACCAGTCGAAGCAAGTGGCGCTGCTTAGCGCAAGCCAGGTACCTGTGCGCAAGGAGCTATTGCTCAAAGGCGCCGATTATTACTATGGTTCAAACTTCGATGAAATAGGCCAGAAACTCAAAGTCGGTGTCTTTATCGAATTTGACAACAAGGAAGCAGATCGCCTGGGCATGCCCTTACCCAAGGGTACGCTGCGTGTGTACAAAAAAGACCGCCAGGGCAACGCCCAGTTTGTTGGCGAAGACAATGTCGACCATACCGCGCGCAATGAAACCGTCAGACTCAAGCTTGGTGATGCGTTCGATATCAACGCGGACAAGAAGCAAACTGACTTCAAGCAGTTACCCAATCCCGGCAAAGGCAGCAGGGCCACAGAAAGTGCTTACGAAATTGTCCTGCGCAATGCAAAAAAAGAAGCTGTCACTGTCGTCGTGCAGGAGCCGATTCCCGGTGACTGGAAAATCCTGAAAGAAAGCCAGGCAGGCAACAAGCTCAATAGCCACCTCTACGCCTGGAAGGTACAAATACCGGCAGAAGGCCAAGCCGTACTCACCTATCGCACCCAGGTGAAATACTGATCACATGAGCACAACCTCCTCTTCCTCAGCCGCATCATCTCCCGTGGGTACGCTGTATCTATTGCCGGTCACGCTGGGGGATGACCGGCTGGATAGCGCATTGCCAGCTGAAGTACTCAAGCTTGCTAAAACGCTGGATACGTTTGTGGTTGAGAATGAAAAAACCGCGCGGCGCTTTTTATCCCTGATGAAAACAGATAAGCCGGTACGCGAACTGACGCTATTG
This sequence comes from Methylovorus menthalis, assembly GCF_020523625.1. Lineage (GTDB taxonomy): Bacteria > Pseudomonadota > Gammaproteobacteria > Burkholderiales > Methylophilaceae > Methylovorus > Methylovorus menthalis. Next base: position 963,832 of record NZ_JAJAQH010000006.1, on the reverse strand, counting down.
ACCCTGAATGAGCACACTGAAGAAAAAGCCCTGCCCGACCTCTTGAAACCTTTGTTGCAAGGCCATCATGTGGGCATCATGTCAGAAGCCGGTTGCCCGGGCATTGCAGACCCGGGGGCTCGCTTGGTTGAGCTTGCCCACCGCAAAGGTATTCGGGTTGTGCCCCTGGTAGGTCCTTCGTCCATCTTGTTGAGTCTGATGGCATCCGGGCTCGATGGGCAGCGATTCAGTTTTCATGGCTATCTGCCCAGCGATAAGGCCGCGCGTGTTCTACGCTTGAAGGAATTGGAGCGGGAGTCGCAGAAATGTCAGCAGACACAGCTCTTCATCGAAACGCCGTACCGCAATCAACATATGCTGGAAGATATTCTGGCGCACTGCCAAGGCACAACGAGACTGTGCGTCGCTACCAATATAAGCCTGACGAGTGAACGTATTGTCACCAAAACAGTGTCTGAATGGAAACGGCAAGAATTGCCTGACATCCAGCGTCAGCCTACGGTATTCCTGTTGCTGGCTGCCGTTGCGCGTTAGAGCAGTTTTCTGACGGGCGCATAACTGCGCCGGTGCACAGGCGAGACACCGTGCTCAATCAGCATGGCCATATGCATTGCCGTGGGATAGCCTTTGTGCTTGGCAAATCCATAATGAGGATATTGTTGATCAAGTGCATACAGCTCTTTGTCACGAGCGGTTTTCGCCAGAATGGAAGCCGCAGAAATCGCCTCGACCTTGCTGTCCCCATCCACAATTGCTTCTGTGAGCATTGAAACTTTGGGGCAATGCAATCCATCCACCAGTAATTTATGCGGCTGAATGGCAAGCTGCTCGACCGCCCGCCGCATTGCAAGCAGACTGGCCTGTAGAATATTGATGCTATCGATCTCTTCCACCGTACTGCTGGCAATCGCCCAGGCAAGCGCATGCTGTTTGATTTCCAGCGTCAACGCATCACGCTTTTTCTCGGAAAGTTTTTTGGAGTCAGCCAAACCGGGGATAGGCCTGGCAGGATTCAGAATCACTGCAGCGGCGTAAACGGCCCCAGCCAGAGGCCCCCGCCCGGCTTCATCCACCCCACAAACGATCAGCTCACTCATGGCAAGCAAGCCAGAATGGCGCGCGCCGCTTTTTCTTCGGTATTTTGCCGCAGCAGATGGTGAATGCGCGTGAATTCGGCTTTGATTTCTTCCATCTGGGTTTTATCGTTGACCATCGCCAGTGTCGCTTCGGACAGTTTTTCCGGCGTAGCATTGTGCTGCAGCAACTCTGGAACGACAAAGCGGCCGGCCAGCACATTGGGCAACCCCACATAGGGCAGATAAAGCATGCGCTTCAAGATTTGCCAGCTCAGCCAAGGCATGCGATAGGTAATGACCATGGGACGCTTGAGCAAGGCTGCTTCCAAGGTAGCCGTACCAGATGCCACAATGACAGCGTCTGCAGCCTCCATGGCCATATGGGCATGCCCAAACAAAATCTTGATCGGCAGTTCTTCCGCTTTTTCATCGTAAATGGCCTGCTCAAAAATCAGGCGGGTTTCACGGGTGATCAGCGGGACAACAAACTGGATGTCTGGCTGTTGTTCCAACATCTTTCGGGCAGTCTGCACATACAGAGAGGCCAACTGGCGCACTTCACTCTGACGGCTGCCGGGCAACATGGCAATCACTACCTGACCCGTTTTGAGCTTGAGATCTAGCCGCGCCTGCTGCTGGTCTGGCTCCAAGGGCAAAATATCGGCCAGGGGATGCCCGACATAACTTACAGGGACACCCGCCTGTTTATACAGGTCGGGCTCAAAGGGAAACAACGCCAGCATATGGGAAACTGCACGTTTGATTTTTGACATCTTGCCACGACGCCAGGCCCAAATGGATGGGCTCACATAATGAACCGTTGGGATGCCTCGACGCTTAAGCTTACGTTCAAGGCCAAAGTTGAAGTCTGGCGCATCAATGCCTATAAAGAGCTCGGGGCGAGCATCAATAATATCTCGGGCAAGTTGACGGCGCAGCTTCAATAGCCCTGGCAAGTGACGCAAGACTTCCAGGTAGCCACGAATGGATAAGCGCTCCATGGGGAACAGGGTACGAGCCCCCTCGGCCTGCATTTTAGGCCCTGCAATACCGACAAACTGCAAATCCGGCCTATGTTTTTTCAAGGCTCGGATCAAATGACTGCCAAGAAGATCGCCGGACGACTCTCCGGCCACAATGCCGATGATGGGCATGCTACAGGTCTTTCTTAACGGACAATGCCGCGGGTGGATATATTCAAAAAGTCCAGCAAAATGCCAAGTTCCTGGCATTCAGCAAGTTGCTGAGAAAGCTGCTCTTTGGCTTCTTCCAGCGTGAGTCCCTGACGATAAAGCGTCTTGTAAGCACGCTTGATACGCGTAATGCTATCAGCACTAAACCCGCGCCGCTTCAAGCCTTCAGCATTAATCCCATGCGGTTTTGCGTCATACCCTGCTGCTGTGACATAAGGAGGAATGTCCTTGAATACAACAGTGCCAACGGCTGTCATGACATGCGAGCCAATTTTGCAGAATTGATGCACCAGAGTAAAGCCGCCCAGAATAGCATGGTCATCCATATCGACATGCCCAGCCAGGGAGGAGTTGTTAGCCAGAATGGTGTGGTTGCCTACCTGACAATCATGCGCAATATGCACGTAGGCCATGATCCAGTTATCGTTGCCAATACGGGTTACACCTTTATCCTGAATGGTCCCCCGATTCAAGGTGCAGAACTCACGGATGGTGTTGTTATCGCCGATTTCAAGCCTGGTGGGCTCATCACGGTATTTTTTATCCTGCGGCGCTTCACCTAGGGAGGAAAAATGAAACAAATGATTGTTTCGACCAATGGTAGTTGGTCCGGCAATCACCACATTGTTACCAACCCGTGTGCCGGCACCTATCTTAACGTCAGCACCTATGCTGGTATAAGCCCCTACCTCAACGCTGCTATCAAGTTCAGCGCGTGGATCGATAATGGCAGTAGGATGGATTTTTACCTGGGACGTCATGATGGCCTACTCAATCGCCTTAAGTATGCACATCATTTCGGCCTCTGCCACAACCACATCATCGACCAGAGCCTGGCCTTTGTATTTCCATATGCCGCGCAGGATACGGTCTATGCTTACTTTCAGGATAAGCTGGTCACCAGGCGATACCGGCTTTTTGAAACGCGCACTATCAATGCCGGCAAAGTAATAGACCGACTCATCATTCGGCTTGGTATCCATTGTCTTGAAAGACAGAATGGCAGCGGCCTGCGCCATGGCTTCAACGATCAAAACGCCTGGCATGACGGGATGATAGGGAAAATGCCCTGGGAAAAATGGCTCGTTCATACTGACGTTTTTGACAGCCACGATCTCTTTGCCAAGCTCCAGCGATAATACCTTGTCGACCAGCAAGAAAGGATAACGGTGTGGCAGGTGCTCTAATATTTCATGGATATCCATGCTGGTAACAGCCTGATCATTCATGGCATTTCCTCAATTTCTATTTGTTATGTCCAGCTGCGCCCTGATCTGCGCCAACTCATTTTCCAACTGCTTTACCCGCTCGGACATATCGCCAAGACGGCGTATGTTTGCCGCCGTCTTCAGCCAATCGCCATGTGTCTGGAACGGCATCAGCGCTGTGTAAGTATCCGATTTCAGCAATGATCTTGTAATCATGCTGCCCGGCGAAATGGTCACTCCATCTGCAATCTCGAGATGCCCCAGAATCATGGCGGCACCCCCTATGCGGCAATGCTTGCCGACAATTGCGCTACCGGCAATACCTACACATCCTGCAATCACAGTATGTGCGCCTATCCGGCAGTTATGTCCAATCTGTATGAGATTATCAAGCTTAACCCCCTGCTCAATAATCGTATCGTCCAAGGCGCCTCTATCGACCGAGGTATTGGCGCCAATTTCCACATCATCCGCGATGATGACTCTGCCAACCTGTGGGATTTTAACCCAGCGCCCCTGATCATTGGCATAACCGAAACCATCGGCACCAATGACCACGCCTGCCGCCATGACGCAACGCTGACCTATCTGGCAATCTGCATAGATCGTCACATGCGCTTGCAGTACCGTATGGCTTCCAATATGAACATTTCGGCCAACGACACACCCTGCCCCTATGACAACGCCTTCGCCCAGTTCAACCCCGGTAGCTATCACGGCGTAGTCCATGATCGTGCACGAGGCAGGTACGATAGCATCCGAGGCCACACTGGCGTTCGGACTGATACCGGGAACATACTCCACTCGCGGATTCAGCAGATCCGAAACACGCGCAAAATAGGCATAGGGATTGTCGGTAACTATGCGGGGCAGCGTCGTTAATTCACGATGCTGTTCACTGATGATAATCGCACTTGCTGCTGTTTCGGCTAGCTGAGTGCGATATTTGGAATCAGTTATAAAGCTGATATGCCCATTCTGAGCATTGGCCAGTGAGGCGACACGGCTAATGACAATATCACCGTCACCGACCAGCTCGCCTCCCAGCCTGGATACGATCTCCGTTAAGGAGTATTGCGCTTTCATCAGGCCAGGATCGCTTTCAAATACCAGAGTTTACTTCTTGCCCAGGGCTTTCAGTACCTTGTCGGTAATATCGATTTTCTTGCTTGCATAAGCTACGCCGCCGTAAACAACCAGATCGTAACCTTCCGCTTCAGATACAGAGGTAACCGCTTTATTGATACGATCTTGCAAGGCGCCCAGCTCTTCATTCTTGCGCATATTTACATCTTCACGCAATTCGCGTTGTTTACGCTGAAATTCGATTTTCAGGTTGGATGCATCTCGCTCTTTATTGCGGCGATCCGTCTCAGACAAGGTCAAGCTATCTTTGTCCAACGATGTTTCAATATCTTTGATTTGCTTTTGAAGACGATCCAGCTCTTGGGTGCGAGGACTGAATTCTTTCTCGAGCTTTTTGCCACTTTCTGCCGTTTGTGGGGCTTCCTGCAGAATTTTGTCCACTTGTACGTAACCTACCTTGAGCTCTGCAGCCGACACATTCAGTGTAAAAGCAGCAAATGCTGTCAAGACCAGGCTTTTCAATAATTTACTCAATTCATTCTCCAATATTTAACACTTAATCATACAAACTGCTTAGAACTGCGAACCCATCTGGAATTGCAGGATTTGCGTTTTGTCATCGCTATACAACGTTTTGCCATCGGTCTGCACGGTATCTTTTTGTGCATTCAAGGCCTTTGCCAATACGAGTTTGATCGGCCCGAATGGGGAGTACCAGCTCACGCCAATACCTGCAGAGTAGCGCAAATCACCCAGATCCATACGCTCATCTGACGTGTAAACATTACCTGCGTCAATAAAGGTGCTCAGACGCAACTGCTTGGAATCTTTCATGCCAGGAATGGGGAAATACAACTCAGCATTACCCAGCAGGCGCTTGGTACCGCCAATAGCATACCCGCGTTCATTGACCGTGTCATAGAGACGCGGCCCAATCGAACTGGTCTGATAACCCCGTACCGAGTTTACACCACCCACATAGAAGTTCTTGAAGAACGGGAAGTCCTTGTCGCCATATGTATCGCCATACCCGGCTTCACCATTCAGCATGAAGGTAATATTAGGTGTAATGTCCTTGTACCAAGAATGCTTGTATTCAACCTTGTAATACTGAAGGTCCAGTCCTGGCAAGCCAATTTCGCTGCTCAACCGCTGGTAGACACCTTTATTCGGGAACAATACATTGTCGCGGGTATCATGAGCCCAACCGAGGTTTAGCAAGACGCTGGTGTTGTCACAACCATTGGCATTCGCATCACCACAATAACGGCGATATTGAATCGGGCTGCTAGAGGTAAGGTCTACCTGCGTAAAATCGAAGGTAAGACCAGCACTTACCGAGTCACGTTCATTCAACGGCATACCAAAGCTTACGCCTGTACCGTAGGAAGAAGTCTTGTAACTCCCAGTACTCAGATACGAGGTATCAATATCGCGACGGTAGGCATTGAACGTACGGCTTACACCATCCGGCGTAAAGTAAGGGTCAGTGTAACTCAGCGAGTAAATGGTATTTACCTTACCGGTATTCACCTGAGCAGATACACGATTACCGGTACCAAGGAAATTGCTCTGATTGACGGTCACACCGAATACCACGCCTTCAGCACTGGATAAACCGGCACCAAACATCACGCTACCCGTCGATTTTTCGGTAACGTTGATGTTCAGGTCCACCTGATCATTCGTTCCTGGCACCGCAGGCGTTTCTACGTTCACATCCGAGAAGAACTGTAAACGCTCCAGACGCTGTTTGGAACGATTGATCTTATCCGCACCGTACCAGGCAGACTCCATCTGGCGCATTTCGCGACGCAACACTTCATCACGTGTCCGGGTATTACCAGTCAAATTAATGCGGCGCACATACACACGGCGGCCTGGATCAATAAAGAAGGTAAAGGCAACGGTATGCTTGTCTTTATCGACATCTGGTACAGCGTTGACATTGGCGAATGCATAACCGTCGTTACCCAGACGATCACCAATAGCCTTGCTGGACTCTGTAATTTTTTGACGATTAAAGTATTCACCTGTTTGCAGGCTAATCAGCTTGCGTGCCTCCTCCTCAGCTAACAGCATTTCGCCGGCCAGCTTGATATCGGTCACGGTGTACTTTTCACCTTCAGTGATATTGATGGTGATGTAGATGTCTCGTTTGTCAGGGGTAATGGATACCTGGGTCGATTCGATATTGAACTCGAGAAAGCCTTGATTCATGTAAAAGGAACGAAGGGCTTCCAGATCTGCTGTGAGCTTCTGTTTGGAGTATTGATCGTTCTTGTTCCACCAGGTCATCCAGCCGGGTGTCGTCAACGAAATGGTTTCAAGCAAGGTTTTGCTGTCAAATGCCTGATTACCCACAATATTAATACTGCGAATTTTGGAGATGGCACCTTCCTCAATATTGAACTGCACCGCTACGCGGTTTCGTTCCAGAGGGGTCACAACAGCTTTGACAGTGGCGCCGTACTTGCCTTGAGAGAGATACTGGCGTTTGATTTCCTGTTCGGCGCGATCGAGCATGGACCGGTCAAAAATCAAGCCTTCTGCCAGACCAATCTGCTTAAGGCCTTCCTTCATTTTGTCACTAGGGAACGATTTATTGCCGCTGAAATTCAGCTGGGCTATCGCAGCTCGCTCCTGAACAACAACGACCAACACATCCTGATCAGCTTCAATCCGCACATCCTTGAAGAATCCGGTGCCATACAGCGCTTTAATCGCTTGGGTCGCCTTGTCATCATCCATGGTCTCACCGACTTTGACCGGCAGGTAGTTAAATACCGTACCGGCCTCGGTACGCTGTATCCCATCTACCCGGATATCCTTCACTACAAATGGCTCTAATGCCATTGCTGATGTTGCATACATACCCAATACCACAAACGGTATATGCTTAAGCTTGATGCTTAAATTCATTCAGATCAGCCTGTTATCAATCGATTTATATCGTTATAAAAAGCGCATGCCATTAACAATCCGAGCAGCGCCAGTCCAATGCGTTGACCAATTTCCATGACGCGCTCGGAAACCGGGCTGCCCTTGAAAACCTCAACAATATAATACAACAAATGCCCCCCATCCAACACAGGGATAGGAAGCAGATTTAGCACGCCAAGACTAATGCTGACGAGCGCCAGAAAGCCTAAAAACGCTTTCCAGCCAATCTGCGCACTTTGCCCAGCGTAACTGGCAATGGTCACTGGCCCACTCATGCCTCGCCAAGACACATCGCCCGTCAGCATGCCACCCAGCATTTGAAGGCTGAAAACCGAGGTTTCCCATGTTTTGGTGACCGCCTTACTAGCTGCCACACCTGGCGAGTAACTCACCGTCGTCATGATTTTATCCAGCTCGCTTTGGTTTGCTTTGTAAGCCGCCCCAATTCGACCTATTTCCCTGCCATTCTCTCGAACACTGTCGGGAATAACCTGTAAATCCACAGCTTGAGCATCACGTGTGACAGTGACTTTCAATGGCTTTTGTGGATGCAAACGTATGGTATCCACCACCTGATCCCACGCTGTAATGGCAACGCCATCGATGGCGCGGATGTTATCCCCTGGCAGCAAGCCAGCCTTTTCTGCTGCGCTTCCCGCAATTACCTCTCCCACCACAGGTGGCATGCTTGGGCGATAAGGTACGAGGCCTAATTTTGGCAGGAAGTCACTTTCAAAATCATCTTTATCCAACACAGATAAATTCAAATTGTGGTGCAGGGAAACATCGTTCAGTTGTCCTTCCACTGACACCGGCGAGTTAGCGAGCGCCTGGCGCATCAGTATCCAGCGCACGTCTTGCCAACTGGCGACAGGCTCACCAGCGATGTCGGTAATCAGCTCGCCTAACTGCATTTGGGCAATCGAAGCTGGTGTTTGCGCAGGGATATCTCCCAATAATGGCTTGATACCCATGACACCATGCATGAACAGCACCCAATAAAGCAGGATGGCGAGCAACAGGTTAGCCATCGGCCCAGCCAGCACGATAAGCATACGCTTCCATACGGCTTGCCGATTAAAGGCTCGATGCAACTCATGCTCAGCCACCGGAGCTTCACGCTCATCGAGCATTTTCACGTAGCCACCCAAAGGAAATGCAGCCAGCACAAACTCAGTGTTGTCCTTGCCGATATGCTTTGTCAGCAAAGGCGTTCCAAAGCCAAGTGAGAATCGCAAGACTTTGACGCCACACCAGCGCGCGACCTGAAAATGCCCATACTCATGAATGGTAATCAGGATGCCAAGAGTCACGATAAAGGCAATGATGGTAATCATGCTGATTGCACCATCCACTCCTGTGCAAGCTCGCGGGCGGCCTGGTCAGCCGCAATCAGGTTGGGAATGTCGGTAACGGGCTGGATGGTGGATTGTGAGAGCACGCGCTCGATGAGTGCGGGGATATCCATGAACCTAATGCGAGACTGCAGAAAAGCTTCCACTGCTACTTCGTTGGCCGCATTCAGGATAGCTGGAGCTGTTCCCCCTTGCTTCAATACATCAAATGCTAGGCGCAAACATGGGAAGCGGCCAGTATCAGGACGTTCGAAATTCAATGTGGCAATCTTGAACAAGTCGAGCGAGCCGACCCCGCTATCAATACGCTCAGGGTAAGCCAGCGCATAGGCAATGGGCGTGCGCATGTCAGGATTGCCCAATTGCGCCAGCACTGAGCCATCCACATACTCCACCATGGAATGAATGACGCTCTGTGGATGCACCACCACCTCAATCTGCTCAGGCGTTGCATCAAAAAGCCATTTTGCCTCAATAACTTCCAGACCTTTATTCATCAAGGTAGCAGAGTCTATGGTGATTTTTGGCCCCATGACCCAATTCGGATGATTCAGTGCCTGCTGCGAGGTGACTTGCAGCAACTGCTCGTGACTTGCATTGCGAAATGGACCACCAGAGGCTGTCAGCAATATCTTGCGCACACCGCCGCTGTGAAGGTCAGGGTATTTTCTGGGTGGCATGACCTGAAAGATGGCATTGTGCTCGCTATCAATAGGCAGCAAGGTCGCGCCGCTCTCTTCCACCGCTTGCATGAACAAGCTGCCCGCCATCACCAGCGTTTCCTTGTTGGCCAGCATGATGCGCTTGCCCGCACGGGCGGCTGCCATGGCAGGTCTGAGACCGGCCGCACCAACAATGGCAGCCATCACGGCATCCACTTCAGGCGCGGAAGCTACTTGTTCCAGGGCATCCATGCCGAACAGGACTTCCGTCTCCACCCCAGCATTGCGAAGCAACTCACGAAGGCGCTCAGCCGCAGCTTCCTGTAGCATCACGGCATATCGAGGATGATATTGCTTGCAAAGATCAAACAAGGCCTCGGCACGACCATTGGCCGTTAACGCATATGCACGGTATTTGTCAGGGTGACGGGCAATCACATCCAGCGTATTGAGCCCGATGGTGCCGGTGGCACCGAGGATGGTAATGTTTTGTGGTGATGACTGTAACAAATTTCGCCCCCAGGGCTATTGGGAAACACTTGCCCATAAAGGATAGGCGTAGTGGAAATACAAAGGGAAATAAATAAAGAACGCTGCCAGCGGCAAGCTTGAGGTCAAGCCATCGATACGATCAAGTACGCCGCCATGCCCAGGTAACAAACGCCCACTATCTTTTACTTCCGCATGCCGCTTCACCAGCGACTCCAGAAGATCGCCCATGATACTCAGCACAGTAATCCCCCAAAGCCCCAGGATAATCCAAGGCGTGATTCCCAATGTGCTACAAAGTATGAGTCCATATACGCTGACGGCCAGCCAAGCACCCAGCACGCCCTCCCAGGTTTTGCCTGGGCTGATTTTTGGTGCCAGTTTGTGGCGTCCAAAACGCTTGCCTGCAAAATAAGCTGCACTATCGGCAATCCATACCGCGACCAGCAAGGCCAGCAAAAGCTCAGGCTTAATACGGTGCAGGCTGACAAATGCCAGCCAGGTCGGGATGAGAATCACCCACCCAATAATCGCAACCCCTACCTGGTTTCGAATGCGAAAGCGACCGGAGAGCCAGATAGGTACAAAGAACGTCCAAAAAATGGCAGAAGCGAGCAAGCCCCAGAACAAAATATGCTGCTGAACAAACACATAGCTTGTATCGGTGACAGCAATAGCCAGCGTACCAATGGCGAACGTCACGGCTGGATATAGCCAGCGCCCCCCGCCAAGCCGATTCATGCTTGCCCACTCCGAGGCACCGACAGTGATGATGACCAGCATCAGCAACGCCCAATACATGTCGGGAAGATAGAACAGCGCAGCCAGAAAAAGTGGTATGAGTACCAGGGAAGTAAGAATGCGCGCTTTTAGCATAGCTTATTGCTGCAACTGTTCGCTGGTGCGACCGAAACGGCGCTCACGCTGACGATAGGATGCAATGGAAAGTTCGAAAGCAGCCGAGTCGAAATCCGGCCATAAGGTATCCGTGAAATAGAGCTCGCTATATGCCAGCTGCCACAGAAGGAAGTTGCTGATGCGTTGCTCGCCTCCTGTGCGAATAAACAAATCGGGTTCAGGGGCGTAATGCATGGAAAGATAGGGAGCTAGATGCTCTTCATTGTAATTCCCAGCAAGCTCCGGGCGCTCGGCCTGCAAGCGGTTGACCGCCTGCAGAATATCCCAGCGCCCACCGTAATTGGCAGCGATGGTCAAGGTCAAGCCTGTGTTATCCCGGGTCAGGGCTTCGGCGCGCGCAATCTGCTCACGCAGGGATGCATCAAAGCGCGCATGGTCACCTATCATCACCAGGCGAATATTATTCTTGTGAAGCTTGGAAACCTCTTGCTGCAAGGCTTCCATGAAAAGCCCCATCAGGAAGGAAACCTCCTCCTGCGGACGGCGCCAATTTTCACTGCTGAAGGCAAACAGCGTCAGATATTCAACACCAATACTTGCGCATTGCTTGACGATATCGCGAACAACTTCCACACCACGTTTGTGACCAGCTACCCGCGGTAAAAACCGCTTCTTGGCCCAGCGCCCGTTACCGTCCATGATGACGGCAATGTGGCGTGGCACCTCGGCGGTGTCGGGAATGGATTGTGTGGAGCTAAAAAAAAGCGCCAATCAAGACTCCGTTTCTAAGGACAAATCAAACACGGCAGATTACACCGCCATGAGGTCGGCTTCTTTGACTTGCAGAAGCTTGTCGACCTCAGTAACAAAACGGTCAGTCAGCTTTTGCACTTCATCCTGCATGCGGCGCTCATCGTCTTCACTGATTTCTTTGTCTTTAGTCAGCTTCTTGAGCTGATCGTTGGCATCACGGCGCACATTACGAATCGCCACCTTGGCATTTTCACCTTCGGTACGCACGACCTTGATCAGATCGCGCCGACGTTCTTCAGTCAGCATTGGCATCGGCACACGAATCACGTCGCCATTGGTTGCCGGGTTAAGACCGAGGTCGCCATCACGAATGGCCTTCTCGATCTTGGCCACCATATTCTTTTCATAAGGCTGCACGTTGATGGTGCGCGCATCGCCCAGAGTGACGTTAGCCACTTGGTTAACCGCCACCATGGAGCCATAGTATTCGACCATGACATGATCCAGCAGACCGGTATGTGCACGGCCAGTACGAACTTTGCCAAGGTCACTTTTCAGCGACTCCAGCGATTTTTGCATCTTTTGTTCTGCGTTTTTCTTTACTTCGTTGAGCATCACTCTCTCCTAAACCTTGCACACGCCTTAAGGCAGTACACGTGTACCTTCATCTTCGCCCATCACCACACGCTTGAGGGCGCCTTGCTTGAATATGCTGAATACGGAAATAGGTAATTTCTGATCGCGACACAGCGTCAGTGCCGTCGCATCCATCACCTTGAGATTCTTGATGATGGCCTCATCAAAGGTCAGCGTTTTATAGCGCATAGCATCCGGATTGGTCTTGGGGTCGTCCGTGTAAACACCATCCACTTTGGTAGCCTTGAGCACGATATCCGCATTCATTTCCATACCGCGTAATGCCGCTGCAGTATCGGTGGTGAAAAATGGATTACCGGTGCCAGCACCGAAAATGACAACACGACCTTCTTCCAGATAGCGGATTGCTTTGCCACGGATATATGGTTCTGCGACCTGCTCGATATTGAGTGCAGATTGCACCCGACTGACTAGGCCTACATGGCGCATGGCGTCCTGCAGTGCCAGCGCATTCATCACCGTCGCCAACATGCCCATATAATCAGCCGTTGCCCGGTCCATGCCTTCTGCTGCTGGGGCTACGCCGCGGAAGATATTACCGCCACCGATGACCACAGCCACCTGCACGCCCATATCCACCACTTCCTTGATTTCATTCACGATACGCGAAATGGTCGCACGATTAATGCCGTAACTATCATCACCCATGAGGGCTTCACCAGATAATTTAAGCAGGATGCGTTTAAAGGCGGGGGATGTCATGGGGCTCCTATCTGAGTTGTGCAAAACGACAATGCGTTATTAAATCACATTATCGTTTTGCAGCGAGTACATCATTACAGCCGCAGGGGTGAAGCCCCCCACGGTTTTACTACCAGAGAAACTGCAGCCTAGATCTTGGCTGCAGCAGCGACTTCAGCTGCGAAGTCGGTAACAACCTTCTCAATACCCTCACCCACTACATACATGGTGAAAGAAGCAACGGAGGCGTTTTTGGATTTGAGCAATTGCTCGATGGTCTGCTTGTCATCCTTGACGAAAGGCTGGCTCAGCAGCGTAACTTCCTTCAGGAACTTCTGCACGGTACCGTCGGCGATCTTTTCCAGCATGGCTTCCGGTTTGCCGGCTTCCTTGGCTTTTTCAATAGCAACACGGCGCTCGGCTTCGATCAGAGCTGCATCCACACCGCTGGCATCCAGCGACTTAGGCTTGGCAGCAGCGATGTGCATGGCAATATCCTTGCCCAGGGTCTCGTCACCGCCAACCAGATCAACAACAACGCCGATCTTGCTGCCGTGAACATAGCTGTACAGCTTGCCTTGTGCATCTGCACGCAGGAAGCGACGTGGAGTGATGTTTTCACCAATCTTGCCAACCAGCACAGTGCGGTTTTCTTCCACAGTGGCAGAACCCATCTTCAGGCCTGCAACCTCAGCGATATCGGCTGGCTTGTTGCTGGAAATCACGGATGCCAGTTCGTTAACGAAGTTAACGAAATCCTGGTTCTTGGCACAGAAGTCAGTTTCGGAGTTCACTTCAACCATGGCGCCGGTCTTGCCATCAGCGCTGATGCTGATGCCAACGGTACCTTCAGCAGCAACACGACCAGCAGCCTTGCTAGCCTTGTTACCGAAACGTACACGCAGAATTTCTTCTGCACGGGTCATGTCGCCTTCGGCTTCTGTCAGTGCTTTTTTGCAATCCATCATGGGCGCATCTGTGCGCTCACGCAATTCCTTTACCATGCCTGCGGTAATTTCAGCCATTATTTGCTCCTTCAATGATGATCTCGGCCAGACTTGGCCAAATAACAGATATAAAAAAGGGGGCTTTCGCCCCCTTTTATCAGGGTCTTACTCTGCCGCGGTTTCTTCAACCTCGACGAATTCTTCTTCGCTAGCGGACTTCACGATTTCCGTGATGGCTTGGCTACGGCCTTCCAGCACTGCATCAGCAATACCGCGGGCATACAGACGAATCGCACGGCTGGAGTCATCGTTACCAGGAATAACATAAGCCACGCCATCTGGAGAGTTGTTGGTATCAACCACACCAATAACAGGAATGCCCAGCTTGGCAGCTTCAGTAACAGCGCCGCTTTCGTGACCTACGTCCACGATGAAAATCGCGTCTGGCAGGCCGCCCATTTCCTTGATACCACCGATAGAGCGTTGCAGCTTTTCAACTTCACGCTTGTAGCCCAGAGCTTCTTTCTTGCCGAACTTATCCAGGCTGCCATCTTGCAGCATGGTTTCGTAGTCGTTCAGGCGCTTGATGGATTGCTTGACGGTCTTGAAGTTGGTCAGCATGCCACCCAGCCAGCGGTGGTTGACGTAAGCGCAGTTAGCACGGTCAGCTTCTTCTTTCATGATGTCGCGTGCTTGACGTTTAGTGCCAACAAACAGGATACGGCCCTTGTTAGCAGCCAGTTGACGCACATACTTCAGTGCATCTTCGAACAATGGCAGGGTTTTTTCCAGGTTGACGATATGAATCTTGTTGCGGTCACCGAAGATGAACGGTGCCATCTTGGGGTTCCAGTAGCGGGTTTGATGGCCGAAGTGAACCCCGGCTTCCAGCATTTGACGCATAGTTACGGACATAAAAGTCTCCAGTAAGGGTTAATTGCTTCCACACGCCCAACCAACATCCGTATAACGGACACCCTGTACGGGGCATGTGTGCAGATTTCGCATGCGAGTAAAATATTCAAGCGCATGCTGGTTAAGGCCGCCAACAGCCAATTAAGCTGCTAAACGGGTGCAATATGTTAACATAAGCGACTGTCTGAACTCAAGGAAAAACAAGCTTCGGCTTAACGCAGTGAATATGGCAATTACCATCAAGAATGAACTCGATATCGAGAAAATGCGCATCGCAGGCCGCCTTGCCTCCGAAGTGCTTGATTTTATCACGCCGCATGTCCAAGCTGGCGTCACCACAGAATATCTCGACAAACTTTGCCATGACTACATGGTAAATGAACAAAAAACCATCCCAGCGCCCCTCAATTATGCGCCCCATGGGCATACGCCCTACCCAAAATCCATTTGCACCTCGATCAATCACCAGATCTGCCATGGCGTGCCTGGCCCCAAGGTCCTGAAAAACGGCGATATCGTGAATCTGGATATCACCGTGATCAAGGATGGCTACCATGGCGACACCAGCCGCATGTTCATGGTCGGTGAGCCTTCCATTCAGGCCAAGCGCCTGTGCGATATTACATATGAGTGCATGTGGCTTGGAATCCAGCAGGTGAAGCCAGGTGCAACGCTGGGCGATATCGGCCATGCCATTCAGGTCTATGCTGAAAAAAGTGGTTACAGTGTCGTGCGTGAATTCTGCGGCCATGGCATAGGCAAAAAATTCCACGAAGATCCTCAGGTATTGCACTACGGCAAACCTGGTGCTGGCGTCAAGCTGCAAAAAGGCATGATTTTCACCATTGAGCCCATGATCAATGCCGGCAAGCGTGACATCAAGCAACTGGGCGACGGCTGGACAATCGTCACCAAAGACCACAGCCTGTCGGCTCAATGGGAACACACCGTGCTGGTTACAGACACCGGGTATGAGGTCCTTACCGTTTCTGACGGCTCGCCCGCCATTCCCAGCTTTATCTAGCAGCTATGTCGCAAGCATTGCCGGAAACTGATTACGCCAGCCTGGCAAAAGACTGGCGTCACAAACTGCATGAGCGTCAGCAAGCCCTGCAGCAGGCTTTTGAGCAGTCCGGCAATACCAGCGCCCTGTTGAAGGGGCATTCCAGATTTGTGGACCAGCTCCTGCAAGCACTTTGGCAGGATGCTGGCCTCAACCATGCCGTCTGCCTGATCGCCGTCGGCGGTTATGGGCGCGGCGAGCTTTTTCCACATTCCGATGTCGATCTGCTGATTCTGCTACCCGACCATTACGACAAGGCGCTGGATCGCCAGATTGAAGCGCTGGTAGGCACTTTCTGGGATATTGGCCTGGCTGTAGGGCACAGCGTACGAACCCTCAGTGAATGTGCCGACGAAGCAGCCAAGGATGTCACCGTCCAGACCAATCTACTTGAATCGCGTTGGCTGGCTGGCCATAAAGACCTCTACGAGCAGTTTCAGGCTGCATTTGCCGCCAACATGAACACGCAGGCGTTTTTTGAAGCCAAAATGCTGGAGCAACGCCAGCGACATGCCAAGTTCAATCACACGCCCTACAATCTTGAACCCAACATCAAGGAAAGTCCGGGCGGATTACGCGATTTGCAAACCATCCTCTGGATTACGCGCAGCCTGGGGCTGGGCAGCGCCTGGAGTACGTTGGTCAAACACGGACTGATTAGCCCACAAGAGGCACGCCAGGTACGCAGACACGAGCAATACCTGCAGATGCTGCGTATCCGCCTGCATTATCTTGCCAAGCGCCGCGAAGACCGATTGATTTTTGACTTTCAGAATGATCTGGCCAAGCAGCTCAATCATGTCACTAGCCGTAGCAAACGCGCCAGCGAACAGCTAATGCATAACTACTACCGCAGCGCCAAATTCATTCACCTGATGAACGAGATCCTGCTGCAACTGCTACGCGAAAAAATTTACCCGAATGCGACACCCGCATTGCCGATCAATGACCACTTCGAGGCTAGAAACAATCTGCTGGATGCGCGTTATAGCGCCCTTTTGCAAAAAAATCCGACCACTATTCTGGAAAGCTTTTTACTGCTGGAGCAGCATCCAGAATTAACGGGCATGAGCCCCACACTGCTCCGCACCCTGTATAGGGTTAAAAAGCTGGTAAATCGCGACTTCCGGCAAAATCCGGTCAACAAGCAGCTGTTTCTGGATATCCTGAAACAGCCAGACGGGGTAACCAATGCCCTGCGCCGCATGAATCGCTACGGCATTCTGGGCAATTACATTCCCGCCTTTGGCCGCATCGTCGGGCAAATGCAGCATGACCTGTTTCATGTGTACACGGTGGATGAGCATATCCTGAATGTGCTGCGCAATCTGCGCCGCTTTGCCCTGCCAGAGCTGGCGCACGAGTTTCCGCTGTGCAGCCAGCTCTTCATGCAGTTTGACAAGCCCTACCTGCTTTATCTGGGGGCCTTGTTTCATGACATTGCCAAAGGCCGTGGCGGGGACCACTCAACCCTGGGTGCCGTGGATGCCAAGCGCTTCTGCAAGGCACATGGGCTCAATCGCGAAGACAGCGAGCTGGTAGCATGGCTGGTGGAAGCCCATCTCATCATGTCCAGCACCGCCCAAAAAGCGGACCTTAGCGACCCCTTGGTCATCGAGAACTTCGCCCGTCAGATGGGCAGTGAGCGTCGCCTGACCGCCCTCTACCTGCTCACCGTGGCCGATATCCGTGGCACCAGTCCGGCGGTATGGAACGCCTGGAAAGCCAAGCTACTGGAGAACCTGTTTACCGCCGCCCAGCGCCTGATGCGGGACGCCAGCGCCAATGCAGACTGCAATATCGAGATCAAGCTGCGTCAGCAGCAGGCAGAAGAAACCCTCAGCTATTACGGCATCAAGAAGCCCAGTTACCAGCCGCTATGGGATCAACTCGGCCCCAGCTACTTTCTCAAGCACACCAGCCAGGAGATTGCCTGGCACAGCCGCTTGCTGCTGCCACATCTCAATAGCGAAAAACCGATCGTCCGTGCCCGTTTGAGCCCGGCAGGCGATGGCATTCAGACCATGATTTACATGCGTGACCGCGATGACTTGTTTGCCCGTATTTGCAGCTTTTTTGACCGCATGAGCTATAACATTCAGGAAGCCCGTATTCATACCAGCCGCCATGGCTATGCACTGGATAGCTTTCTGGTGGCAGACCAAAGCAGCAAGTCGGTGGTTTATCGTGACCTGCTCAACTTCATCGAATATGAACTGACCCAGAAACTGATGCCCGAACAGCCACTGGAAACACCTCTGCAGGGTCGCCTCAATCGCCAAGTCAAACATATGCCCATCAGCGCTACTATCCATTTGCAGCGCGAAGGACAATCCAATTATCACCTGCTGGATATTGTGGCGGGCGACAGACCAGGATTGCTGTCACAGCTGGCGCATACCTTCCTTGCCCATGGCATCCATCTGCATACTGCCAAAATCAACACACTGGGCAACCGTGCGGAAGATACGTTCCTCATCTCAGGCAAGTCTGGCCAACCGCTGACGGATAACGCCCTGCAAAAGCTCAAAGAAGACCTCAGCAGTCAGCTTTAATCAGGGCAGCCCTGCTCCGTGTCTATCGAAACAACAATTCTTCCTCCCACGCCTCCCAGGCGGATTGCCCATCTGGATATGGACATGTTTTTTGCCGGGGTGGAGCTGCTGCATTATCCTCAACTAAAAGGACTGCCTGTCGTGGTCGGAGGACGCGCCATTGATACGCCCCGACAGCTGGCATATGGCCGCTGGCAGTTCGCCAGGCTGGGAGATTATGCGGGTCGAGGCGTGGTGACCACCTCCACGTACGAAGCCCGCGCGCTCGGCGTTTTTTCCGCCATGGGTTTGATGAAAGCCGCTGCCAAGGCTCCCGATGCGATTATCCTGCCTGCCAATTTTGATGCTTATCGCTATTACTCCAGGCTTTTCAAGCAAGCCGTACGCGACGTTGCGCCTCATGTGGAAGACCGGGGCATAGACGAGATATACATCGATCTAAGCGAACACACCGAGCCCAGTCCAGCATTGGCAAAGCGCCTGAAGGATGCTGTCTACAATGCCACCGGGCTCACTTGCTCCATTTGCATCGCCCCTAACAAGCTGCTGGCCAAGATAGGCTCGGAACTGGATAAACCGGATGGCCTGACCCTGCTGGACGAAAGCTCCCTGCAATCGCGCATCTGGCCACTCTCAGTGAGCAAAATCAATGGTATAGGACCGAAAGCCGTCGCCAAACTGGCAACCATCCAGATCGGTACCATTGCGGAACTGGCCCAAGCCGACGTGGGACTTTTGCAATCCACATTTGGCCGTAGCTATGCCGTATGGCTGCTCAATGTGGCAAATGGGCAAGACAATCGCCCGGTCACCACCCACTCGGAACCCAAGTCGATTAGTCGGGAAACCACCTTTGAGCGCGATTTGCATGTCAGGCACGACCGTGCGCGACTCGGGGAAATATTCACCAGCCTGTGTGAGCGCGTGGCTCAAGACCTGAAAATCAAGCGTTACCTGGCAGGCACCGTCGGCATCAAGCTGCGCTATCAGGATTTCAGCAGCATCACGCGAGACCTGACACTGCCTTTGCCGGTGGGCGATGCGGCTGCCATACGTAAAGCGGCAGGAGAATGCCTCAAACGGGCGCCATTGACCAAGAAGATACGCCTGCTTGGCGTAAAACTCAGCCAGCTAACGCCGATTGAAGACGGCGAACACCCCACACATCAGCAAGCTGCCCTGCCTTTTGAGTAACAAACCCACTTGTTGCAAAACTCGCAAAAGGCCCAAGCTCACAAGAAGCCTGAAACTCTCCATGGCTAAGCTTAAAATGCCGTCCTGACCAAGCCGCCTTCCGCACGAATATTGGAGCCATTGATCACCGCCGCACGCGGGCTGCACACAAAGGCCACCACACTGCCAATTTCAGCCGGATTGATCAGGCGTGAAATCAATGAGGTTGGACGGTTTTCTACCATGAACTTCTTTTCGGCCTCTGCCAGAGTCAAGCCGGGATAAACGTCCAGTATGAATTTCTCTACGCTTTCGGTACGGGTTGGGCCTGGCAATACGGCATTGACGGTCACGGCCGTATTTTTGGTCAGCTCTGCCAGAGAGCGAGAGATACCCAATTGCATGGTTTTCGTGGCACTGTAATGCGCCATCTCCGGTGCAGGGGAAAGGCCAGACTCGCTGGAGATAAATACGATGCGACCTTGATTGCGTTGCAGCATGCCAGCCAGATAATGCCGGGCAAGGCGCACGCCGCTCATGATATTCACCTCGAACAGGCGCTGCCAGTCAGCATCACTTTCCTCGAAAAATCCCACAGCCTCATAAATTCCCAGGTTGTTTACCAGAATATCCACGGAGGGGAATTGCTCAATCGTCGCTTCACAGCCCGCCTGGGTGCCATTGTCGCTGACCAACGCGTGCAGCTTTGCTGCAGGATGGGAACGCTGAATCTCGGCAATCGCCTTCTCCACGACTGCCGCGCTGCGGCCGTTAATAATGACGCTGGCACCTTCCGCTGCCAGACTGCGGGAAATTTCCAGCCCAATGCCGCCAGACGATGCCGTTACCAATGCGAGTTTGTTATCCAGTTCGAGTTGCATGAAAACCATTCCCTTAATGTAAAGATGCCATTGTGACCTGAACTCAATCTCAGGATTGCATGTTTTGGAAGGAAGGATTGTCAGCCAAAACTGGACAATGGAATGAAAAGTGGCAGGAATAGGCAAGAAAAAACCCGCTTGCGCGGGTTTTACAGGACAGGCAAAACAGCCGGAATTAACCGTGCTTGTAGTGCTTGCGCAGTGGCTTAACCACTTCCCAGTTAGTGTCCAGACCAGCTGGGAACACAACCAGATCACCAGGAACGATACGCACTGGCTCGCCACCCTTAGGAGTAACGATGATTTCACCTTCCAGTACGTAAGCGGTTTCCTTGATGCCGAAATCCAGTGGAAACTTGGAAACTTCTTTTTCCCAGATAGACCAGCTGGAAACGCCCAGTTGCTTCAGTTTTTCTTCGCTTGGGTTGTGCTCAACAATGATTTGGCTCATGTCTAAATCCTTAATTAAATGAATGGCATCGGTATGAATTTAACACCGCTGACGGGTATCCTTGGCGGAAGAGGTGAACTTACAACTCGCCGCCAAACGTATTGAATTATATGGCTAAATAATAACAGTCTTAAAAAGTTACCACATTTTTTACCACATGGAACTGTGACGGCCTGCCTTACAAATCCGGTACATTTTACCATATCAATCATGGACGATAGCTTTGCCACTTCTGTTTTGGCATCGCACGTGCATCTTGACCAGAATCACAGTAGCTTTTACCTTTGTCCCATGTGTTCCCACTATGATCCTTTAATCGATGCAAAGAAGCTGAAGCAGTATTTCGGTGTCGACGATATCCCACCTGGTTTAAAGTCCAGCCTATGGCCAACCTATGTCGGGCCTTTTATCCGCAAGCATGAGCATGCCGACGTGGGCGATGAGGCCGTACCCTTCAAGGAATTGATGGTTGGATCCTTTGGCCTTATCCCCCATTGGTCAAAAGATACCAAGATTGCCAGACAGACCTATAATGCCAGGTCAGAAACGGTCCACGAAAAACCCGCATTTCGCGATTCATGGCGCCTGAATCGCCATTGCATCATCCCAGCAGAGGCGATCTTCGAGCCTGATTGGCGATCGGGAAAAGCAGTGGCCACCCGGATAATCCGGACGGATGGAAAACCGATGGGGATAGCCGGTATATGGACCGGCTGGAAGGATCCAGCAAATGGCGAGATCCTGCGCAGCTTCTCAATGTTGACAGTGAATGCAGATGATCACGCCTTCATGCGCAATTACCACAAGCCCGACGACGAAAAGCGCATGGTGGTGATTCTGCAGGAGGAAGAATATGACGGGTGGCTAGCAGCGCCAGCTGACGACTGCAGGCAATACCTTAAGCAATTTCCAGCGGAGCTGATGGCTGTCAGCCAAACTGCTCCGCGATAAATTCATCGAGCGCCGATCGGGCTTCGTACTCTTTATTTCGGTAATCCATCATCTTTTCGCGCAGGTCGCGGCTCGGAGCGGGCCCGCCCTTCTCTAACGCCATGCGCACTTCTGCATCGAGTTCGTCTTCTGCAGTAATCATTTCAACCTTCGCAGCCTGCCAGCGCTTGGTAAGCAGGTCCAATTCAATCAGCACCTCGGGATCTGTCATTGCGTTTTCCTTTGATAAAACGTACGATTCGCCCATTAACTGTACGGACGTACAAAACATGATAGCCAGCATAATTCCACTTCAGCCAGCTAATGTCACCGCCATCATGGCACATCACCCAGGCGTTTATCCGCCATTGCCTCTCTACGACAGCCCCGTTGCAGCAGGATTCCCCAGCCCGGCTGCAGATCACGTCGAGGATAGACTCAGCGCCGACGATTACCTGGTACACAACCCTACGGCGACGTACTTCGTGCGCGTAAAAGGCGACTCCATGATCGAGGCCGGAATATTTGACGGCGATGTGCTTGTGGTCGATCGCTCGATTAAGCCCAGCCTTGGCCAGGTCGTGCTTGCCGAGGTGGATGGGGAATTTACCGTGAAGTATCTGGGACGCGGTCAGCTACTGCCCGCCAATGCAGCCTATCAGCCGATCAAGTTCAAGGACGGCCAGACTGTCGAGGTGATTGGCGTGGTCACAGGCTCAATGCGCCGCTTTGTATGAAGCGTGCCATTGCGTTGATCGACGTTAATAACTTCTATGCATCCTGCGAGCGCGTGTTTAACCCTGCTCTGAAAGGCCGAGTTGTGGTGGTCCTTTCTAATAACGACGGATGCGTGGTAGCCCGCAGTGCCGAGGCCAAGGCGCTGGGCATCAAGATGGGGGTTCCGTGGTTCCATCTGAAGGAGGAAGCCAGGCGCCATAAGATCATCGCTCTATCGAGCAATTACGCCCTGTACGCGGATATGAGCAACCGCGTTATGCAGATCATCGGGCAATATGCCCCCACGCAAGAGGTCTACAGCATCGATGAATCCTTCCTGGACATGACGGGGCTTCCCAAGTCACATGCCGATATCGCCAAAGATATGCGATCGAAGATCCTGCAATGGACCGGGCTGCCGGTTTGTGTCGGCATAGCCCCCAGCAAGACGCTGGCCAAGCTGGCCAATCACACGGCGAAAAAGAAACTACTGGATGAAAGCGGCGTGTGCGACTTCAACGCGCTGCCGGCAGATATCCTGGAGCAAACCATGTCCAGGATCGAAGTGAGCGATATCTGGGGCGTCGGTCGAAAGCTGTCAGCCAGGCTGATAGACCTTGGCATTAAGACAGCGCTGGACCTGCGCAGGCAGGATCCGGAGTACATGCGCCAGCAGTTCAGCGTGGTCATGGAAAAGACCGTGCGCGAGCTGCAGGGGCATGCCTGCATGGAGTTGGAAGAGGTGGTACCCGACAAGCAGCAGATCATCTCCAGCCGGTCCTTTGGTTTTCCTGTCACGGACCAGCAGAGCATAGCTGAAGCAATCAGCCTGTATGTGAGTCGGGCTGCAGAAAAACTACGCGCCCAACAGGGATATGCTGGATCCCTGCACCTATTCATCCACACCTCTCCATTCGGCGATGGCGCGAAGTACAGCAATAGCATGACAGTGCCACTGCCCTCCCCGACCGACGACACCATGCAGCTGATCGGAGTGGCACTCTGGATCCTGAAGCGTATATACAAGCCAGGCTTTCGTTATCAGAAAGCTGGGGTTATGCTGGGGGAAATTGTGCCGACTGGCGGGCAGCAAAATGACCTGTTCGGATTTACCGCTGAAGCGGGGAAGTCGGCCCGGCTTATGGCTGCTTTAGATTCGGTTAATAGAAAAATGGGGAATGGCGCGCTACGTCCGGCATCCCAAGGGTATCATTCCCCTTGGGCAATGAGGCAGGAAAATAAAAGCCCCGGTTATACTACAGACTGGCAATCTCTAATTACTACATATTAGTTAGGAATCTTCCATGAATATGTTGTACGGTAGATAACACGTCCATTCCATGTAATTTTTTCCCACATAGGAATGGTGCCAAGAAGTTTAGTTTCTTCATCCATAGCCTTATAAACTTTTTCAGTGATATAAATAGTTTTTTCATTTAGAGCACACAATTTCGCAGCAGTATTAGCAGCGGTTCCAATCCACACAATATCATTGTCACCTTTAACACCAACTCTAGCGGCTCTTAAATCACTTCGATCAATGCCTACTTTATGTCGGAGTTTAAATCCACTTTCATAAATTTTTTCTGTCTCGATATTGATTATATTCTTTACTGCTGAGCTTATTTTCATTGCAGTTCTGACTGCTCGAGTGTCTCTATTATCACCTACATAAATAGCCATAACCCTATCCCCATCATAAGCAGTTATTACACCGCCCTCTGACTTAATAATCTGAGACGCACAATGAAGATAGTTTTTGTAAACTTCCGCGCAGAAATTCCACGGATATAACTCAACCATCTCTGTAGAATTATCAATATCCGCATACAACACGACTGCATCTGGAAGATATTTTGCATCATTACCATTAAGCACAAGAGAGGTAGGAGTAGGGACAACCCTTGCTAAATCTTCATTCCATGTATCTAGGACGATTGATTTAACAAAATTAATTAAATTATCTCTCAACCCCATAATTACACCATCATTGCTAGGATCGAGGCAACCCAGAATGGCAGAGCTAAAAAGCCCAACGCCATACTAATCCTAACCGCCTTAAACTTGTCTCTTGAAATCTCTGAATTTCTATGAATCTGATGTATACAATCAGTAATCAACATATCATCTGTAATATTCGCCATCTTGTTTTCATAAGTTGCGCGGCTTATGTTTGATATTTTCCCGAAGAAAATATTAGACTCAGGACCATCAGTTTTAGGAAGAACGGCAACAGAAGAGTATATTATTGATAGGAGATGTATAAATATCGCTATGCTTACAAATAAAATCGCCCAAGCGCCATGGTTAGAGGAATCGTTCGTGTAAATTGAAGCTAAAGCAGAAATCAAAGCGGTATTTATTGCAACAATGTAACCAACTTTAATTTCTGCTGCAGCTATCCAAGCAAGGTTTCTTTCCAGCGTCCATTTTGCAAATTCTAGTTTTTTTGAGTTTTCCATACTGACTCTTATTTAGTTTTTCTATATCAGAATATTACATAAGGTTGCTGGACATCTCAACGCAATGCTTTAAAACAAACCTCCGGATTTCCCCAGATCAAAATTTGCAATAACCAATTCTCCTGTCGACTTGTGCTCATTGACATTGGCCAGAGAATATTTAATGTCTAGCTCTAACATGGGCAATCCTACAAATGCCTGGCGTATCTCCGGATGATCATTGATGCTGACCATTGCCTTACCTTTCATTGAGCGCATGAGGCTGGCCATATCAACATACTCCTGGAACGGGAATGGCACGCCATAGCCCTCGGTTTGCCAGTAAGGTGGGTCCATGTAGAAAAACGTGTGCGTTCGATCGTAGCGCTCGATGCATTCTCGCCAGGGTAGGTTTTCAATATTAGTCCCGCCCAGACGGCGCCAGGCTGCAGTCAGGTTTTCGCCGATGCGGGTTATATCAAAGTTAGCGCCGTCAGCCCTCGTGCCATAGTTCTGCTCAGAAACCTTGGCGCCAAATGCTAAATGCTGCAGGTAAAAGAATCGCGCAGCGCGTTGTATATCGGTCAGCGTCTCCGGCCTGGTCATTTTTTCCCACTCGAAGATCTGTCTGCTGGTCAGGGCAAATTCAAACTGCCTGATGAACTCCTGCAGGTGGTGCTTTAGCACACGGTATAGGGTGACCAAGTCGCCATTTATATCATTCAGCACTTCGGTTTCTGCAGGGACCGGTCGGAGAAAGTACAAAGCCGCGCCGCCAGCAAATACCTCGGCATAGCATGTATGTGGTGGGAACAGGGGAATAAGACGGTCAGCAAGACGACGCTTGCCACCAATCCAGGGGATAACAGGTAGTGCTTTCATAGGTGTGAGCCTTTCACGGTTGATAAATCTTGTGCTAGGCTTCATCCGCCGCGTCGACGTGGTGAAGGGGCCTAGGCTTTCGGCTCACAGGTCTAGTCTGTGAAATGAAGGTGGCCAGGTGATGTTGACGCATTACTTGGTCGCCTCTTCTTAAATTCACTTGATTAAGTGGGAGTTAGGAATGTTCTCAAAAATGACTGACCGTATAGATGTAAAAAAAGCTGATGGGTATGAATTTTTATCAATCCCTGCAATCGTCACAAAAAATGGCATCTATACAAATACCAATGTTCTTATTGAGGCTGGAGATTTAATTATTAGAAAAATGTCCAACGGCGGAGAACAAACGTACAAAGTCATTGATCCTGGATTCCATGAACGCATGGGAGGATTTCCAGCTCACTATCAAATGGAAGTGATTAACCTTTCAAGAGCTCAGTTTGAAATCGAAAAGCAGCAGATTCATTACCACATTAGTGGAGATAATAATCGCGTGCTTCACAACTCGACGGACAACTCCGTCAACATAAACCTTGCCTCTAATGTTCAAAAAGCCTTCGAAGAACTGAAGGAGGCTGTTCGAAATATTGAAAATCCCGAAGACCCAGAGCTATATGAATCCTCATTGGAAGCAATTGAACAGCAAATAAATCGAGAAAAGCCGAACAAAAAAATAATCGAATCAATGATCAATTTACTTCCTCATGCCGCTAATATTGCAACAGTTGCCTCATTACTTCTTAGTTTTTTCTAGAAACTTTTCTTTTGAATGTTGAAATAGGGATGTTGAACGTAAACGTGCAGACGTCTGCATAATCCAGGCAAAAATATTGCCGTCCAGTTCTGAGTTGTACTGGGGGTATTTTCTAGTCTTCACCATCTGTACCAGGCCCCCACCCCCACGTAATATTCAGTCTGCAGCGGTCCTTGCATGGGCTGGTCCACGGTGGCCACGGCGCCAATATGTACAGCCTTCACCTGCAGCAGCCCTTGCTGCAGCTCCAGCCTGGCAGTAGGCGTGCCATTCTTCACACCGGCATACATGCCCACCTGGCCGCGCTGATCAAATGCCACCCACGGCAAAGACTCCTGGCGAATAAAGGTCTGCGATTCACCTGTCTCGGTATTCAATACCGTGGTCACCGTTTGCTTGTGGTCAGACTCCGGCGCAGTAATGCTCGATAGCACCTGGTCAGGTTCGTTATTCACCACTTCCTGCGGCAGCTTCAATCCATCCTTCAGAGCGGCACCGCCTTTGTATACAACCACGGGCTTGGCAACAGCTGTCGCTGTCTTGGCTGAATTTTTTACAGCGGTTGAGGGGTTAGCCTGTACCGCTTCTTTTTTTTCAGCCATTTGTGTTGGCGTGTAGAACGCTTTGGCCCAGAAATACAAAAAAATAAGGCCTGCAACGAGAAGGCCAATAAATAGGGGATAAATGTACTTTTTCATTTGCCTACTCCACCGTGAGCCATACTTTTTCACCACGACCGAGTGCCATCTGGATCTTCGGAAACAGTTTGTTGAACGCGATCTTGCTGCTGCCGAGCCAGGCATCCTGCCAGTTGCCATCATCGGCACCCACTAGAATGCAGCCTTCAGTATCGGCAGTGGTATTGCCAGTATGAATACGTATACCTTCAAAGCCCGGAACGTCCAGTAGCAAAGGCAGTTGGCGTTTGAATCGGTTACTGTAAGTTATGACAACCTGGTAAGTGCCGCGTGGTATTGCCGTCTTTCCATGTATCTTCCAGGAATCAATTAACCAACCCTCGCTTTCACGGAACTGATCTTCAAGCGTAAAGCACTCCAGATCGCCATCGATATAAAGGCGCCCTGGAGTGAAGCCCTCCATTTTTTGTCGAGCAATAAAAATTTTCAATGGAGCCTCCAGTAAAACTTGATGGCATCCATGACTGAGTGATACCTGTAGACCATCCTTGGCCAAACGCACAAAGCAAGAGCGACCAGCGCCAGGAGGATGACCCACTCAACAAAGCGCGGGAGTGTGTAATAGACAAGAACCCCAGCAAGCGCAGGAGCAGCACTGGCCGACGAAACGTATTTTGCCTTTGTGCATAAGTTGGAAAGGCCAGGCTCCATGAGGCAGCAAGCTACCAGCCCCTCAATCAAGACATAACCGCCTAGTAGTACGCCAATAATCATCATTAGAGATCACCTCCAGAAATTCCAGCCCACTTAGCCAGCCACTTCGATATCAATTTCGGAAGCCCACCGATAAAAGCCGTTATGCCTTCAATTAATGGTTTCCTGAAGCCAATGCAGATCAGTGGAATAAGCAAGCCAGCAGCCCTCTCCAGTGCGGGGTTCTCCCACATGGACATTACGAAAGGGGTTAGAAAACCTCCCAAACTCAAGCCAAATGGGAGCATGAGAAACAACCCGGTCCATGGAGAAGTGCGGCTGATCGCCAGCCCCATCAATGTCCCCATCAAAGCCGCCAGCATCACATAGTCTTGAACAGCAAAAATATAAGTAATGGCCCCTGTAAGGGATGCACCAAATAAATAAATGAGCGACGTGGATGGCTCGGCCATGGATTTCCCCTAAATAAAAAGCCCGCAAATGCGGGCTGAAATAAGTGCTACTTAATGCGCGGTTCGATTTATTTACCTGGCTTGCCGTAATTCATCGGCAGGAACTGCACGCGATCCCAAGGGAAGCCATTCAATACCGCATAGTTTGGCTTGTTCTCAAACAATGCTGGGTATGGGTTTGCCAGCCCTTGGCTGGTGTAAGTCATAGCGTTCTGGGCTCGCAGCGAGACCGAGCCCGCCTTATCCCATACGACGAAGCCATAGATCTGTGCGGCCTTGGCCACAATCTTGGCCGTGCGGGATATCTTCAGGGCGTCGACATCGATGGCAGGGTCCAGGCGAAAGCGCTGACCTTCAGCGATACGGTTGGGCTGCTTGCTGGGGTTGTATCCATCTGAGCGATTGGCTGGCCATGAGATGACATTCCAATGGTCCGTGTCCACCAAGGCAATCCCGATCGCGTGCTTGATCTCACCTCGCGTCAGCTCTTCGGCCGTAATTTGACCACCCAGGAAAGGCAGACTGGTGGCAGTGGTTCCGTAAAACTTTGGGAATACGCCATTGCTCTTTGACACATTCTCCAACTGGCCACCCCAGCAGGCCTGCCACTGGCCATCAACCTGACGGGCTTTCCAGAACTCCCACACGGTATCGGTCGACGGCGAGTAGATTGTCATTTCCATGTCCGTGCCGGCAGATGGTTTTGCGTATGCAGGCACGGGCACGCTGGCCCATTGCTTCTTGAGGCCGCTATCCAGATAACCTTTCTTTTGGCAGTCCCACTGGGTGACCTTCACGCGTGGCGTGGCGCTATCTACGGTGTATACCGGGCTGGCGTACTGCGACGTGTTGATCGTCACGTTGCCATAGTATTGCGTCTTTTGGCGCACCAGGTCTTTGGCCAATTCAGCCGAGTTGCTGGCCAGCTGGGCATCCTTGGGAATAGGCGTGTACCAGAAGCTCGATGCAGAAAATACTGCATCAGTAACCAGGCCTTTCGCTTTGATGGCTATAGCTTCTTTGGCGGCATCTTCATTTGCTTCCTGTTCAGCCAAGACCGTCTTAGTGGCCTCTTGGGCTTTGATTGCCGCATCTGCGCACATGTATGGCATGTTGGTATAGATCATTTTTCCAGAGGTGCCGACACACGTGACATACTCCGCCGCTACTGCCACTTGAATGCTCATCAATATAAACACTAAGCCAGTTAATTTTCTCATTTGCTGCTCCTTATCTAGTACCAAAGTCCTATTGATAATTCCAATAATCCTGACACAATTACTTCACAAAACGGCCATTGAGCCGTAATTAATAATTGAGTCAGGAAATCGGGGATTTAAAATGTCAGAATTCATTCTGCTGTCCATACTTGCCATCATCATTGGCGGCCTTGTCTGGTTTGAATACTTCTACAAGGGTGAAAAAGAACCCATCGAAGAGCACGAAAAAATCTGGTAATTAATACCGGACATTCGGGGTCTTTTTACCAGACACAATGTTGTAAATCGCCTCGGCCCACATGGTCGCCACATTCGGCGCACCCCCTGCCCCATTTCCATCTGCAGGCGTTGGATGTACTTTGTCGCCCCCCAGATCACCTTGGTTATTGATGAAGTACTTATATTCATCAGCTCCAACGAACACCTTTCCAGGATTTTCTGCGGCCAGCTCATCAATCGCGTCGCCATACTGCTTAAGCAATGCAATTCCAAGTGCATTATGGTTTGCGCTGATATCACCGATAAATGGTGGTTTATGCAGGATCATTCTCCTTGCCCCCCATGCGAGTACGGCATTGCAAATATTTTGTTGAAAAGCTTTGTATTGCGCCTTGGTCTCTCCTCCTAACGGACTTGAGTAACTCATAGAGCTATCGTTTACTCCTAGATGATCAGTAACATCCCAATTCGAGGGCGAGGCAATTGCGGCCATTGCAGCTAATGCATTCGTCAAATTAGCACCGCCTCCCTGCCAGTTTGAACCATTCGTTCCGCCTATTCCCCGATTCAGAACCGTGACCTTAGTACCGTCTTTGAACATGGCCTGAAGCTTACGGTTGAGGATATTTCCAGCTGCAGATGTGGTTGTTGCCGCAGAAGTTGAGCCAGTAGTACATGTAGTGGTGGCCCAACTATCACTAATTATGCCGATAAAAATCGTCTTCGCAGGTACAGCAGATATTTGTTTCGAATTTGCTGATGTGGTGCCATCCGTCGAAACCAGCGTGTAGTAGTAATCGACCCCATTTGTCAGGCCGGTATCGTTTAAAGTCAGGCTAGTTGCACCTGGTACAGCCGCTCCCAAAACATTGGGCACAGTGGACCGATACCACTGATTTGTGATAGTCGTAACACCGCCAGAAGGGGCAGTGCTTGTCACCGATGCTGTCGTATCACCAACCGAAGATACAGATGCGGTTCCAGCTACAACAGCAGAAGCGCCAGTCGTTGTGACGGAATTGCTGTCACCCGTTGCAGTTGCTGACACCGTATCCGTTACGATCACTCGATAGTGATACTTTGTCGAAGCGCTTAAGCCAGTGTCGTTGTAAACGGTGGCCGTGCTATTTGAGCCAATATTGGCGAAAGTCCCTGGCGAGCCTGAAGAGTCTGGCGCACGCTGGAACTGATAGTTGTATGGGCCAGTTCCGCCAGAGGCTGCAGCAGCAGTGATTGTGGTACCGCTTGAAGTAGTGCCGGAGAATGAGACACCCCCAGCCGCCAGCGTGCCCGCTGACAGATCAGTCACAGTGAAATTATCTGCATAAGACTTATTGGCGCTGGTCGAATATTCAAGCCGAATACCAGGATAGCCCGCTGCAATGACATCACTTGTATCAGTTGCTACCACTTCCCAGTCTGTGGGCTCAGTACCACTTGCCAGCCAGACTTTGGCCCGAATAGTAACTGGCCCAGAACCTACACACTCCCATTCAATGTAATACCAGTTGCCAGAACTTATCGATTGAGCAATTGCCCCGGCCAGTGTGAATGGGGATTGATCAACCCCAGCCAGGCGCTTGCGAATGGTGACGTATGGTGTTTGTGCAAGCGTGACAAAGGCTTCATACCATTGGTTTGAGCCATTTGAACGGAGATGAAATCGAGCCCGAATAGATCCTGCAGCCCCTCCCGTCATAAAAAATGCACATCTCATTTTAGTATCGGTCAGAGAGCCAAGACCGTTATAAATGATCGAATCACCGTTGTTTGCCGAATTACTAATGACGGTTGCCGAAATACCGCTGCTTAAAAATTGCGAGCTGGATGTGGTGAGGCCAGAGCCGATTTCATTCACCCAACCTGCTAGGGTATTTACATTGGCTCCTGCGGTCAGGCTGTCAAAATTCTGGGAATAAGTCATGGTTAGTAGCTCCCCAGCAATGTCACACCTGCATCAGGCGATTGAATGGAGATGACATCGATTCGACCTGCGGATGTATTGGGGATTGGTGCAACGCCACCAGGCCATTTCACCCCAGCCGGGAAAGTGGGAATGAACCCGCCAGATCCATTCTGCCGCAATATCAGGGTGATGGTTTGAAGCTGACCAACAACCCCGCCAGTAAAGGTGAAATTGCAATTAGAATTCAGTGTGACGTCATAGGCTTTATCGCCGCTGGTTGCAAAGGCCAAGGCCTGCGAAGCTCCTGAGGCAGCAATGGTGTTGCAAACAGTAGCGCCACCTCCCCACTTCTGAGCAGAATCTTTCATTTGCTTAGGGGATGCTGTCCCTGGTATTGGGCTAGTTCCATCCAAGAGATCAACATCATTTAATTGCTGCTCTTGCAATATTTGCTTAAATCCACCTACGGTAAGTAATTGGCTAACCTTAGCACCGGCTATATGCTCTGCAGGGATTGTTCCCTCAATATTGCGTTCAACTGTCCAGTTAAGCTGAGCGCCAGCGCCTTTATTGGTAACGAGCATCAACTCATCATCGATGCGGATCCTAAAGTTCACGTCTGGACTGCCCGTGGAAGAGACGACACTTAGCGTCGTCGCCCCCGCAGTCAGTCCAGAGCTAAGGGTGGTCGTAAAATCATTGGCAATATTTTCCATTTCGACTTCCAAAAAAAAGACCGCCTAGGCGGTCATGGGTTAATAATCGATCAAATGGAGTCAGGCCATTCAACATTCTGCGGAAAGCCTGATTGCTCTGGGACCTCGGCAAGGTCCTGGATATATTCATCCAGCTCGGCAATGTCATCAGTTAACGGAATGCCCAGCCGTTCCTCACGAGCGTGTCGCTCATAGCGCCAGGAGACCGCACTAATACGTGCATCACGCTCAATCCGTATTGCAACTGCCTGCTGCTCAACTGTTGGGGCAGGTTGCGTGCGGGACCAGGCGCCCGGGACATCCTCAAGCACGGAATCTACTTTCACAAGCTCACCTTCTGGCGTATACCAAAAGCCTCGTGGATCCTCGACCAGCTCAAAAGCATCCAGCTCCAAAGAAAAAGCCCGGTATTTACCGGGCTCTGGATCAGGTAGCGGTTTGTCGCTACTGCACGTAGGCCTTATATATATGCCTGGCTCCTCAGGGCTCTCTTGAGCTTCGTAGTCGTGCAAGTATTCTCGCGTGCTTTCGTCAAAGACATGGAAAATTTTCATGGGAATCCTTAATACTTAATCGCGAATTGGAAACGCATACCAGCAGCTTTATTTGCAGAGCCGCCTGTAGACGCGGTATTGCCGAAAGATGGAGAGAATGGTGTGCCAGCACCTATATAGTTGCTGCCCGTGTTAGGCACGCCGTTTACAACGCCTCCGTGAGCGTGACCAAGAATTTCACCTACAGATTGAGTGGCAATATTTAGCGATGCCGCCGCTTGGAGCACCGTATAGTCAGGTGGGATGAACGGTATATTGAAAGTGGTGGAACCATTACCTGCGCCCCATTTTGTCCCGAGTTTGGCAAATAACCGTGCGTAGGTCGTCCTGGACAGCTCCGTTGCAGCAGTCGGGATTGCAAGATATCCGGTCGGCACATCCTCTCCGCCCAAAATGATAATGGACCCGACCTTTACCCCATTTGCATCGACGAATGCTGTAGTAGCAATTTTCGTTGATGAGTCGTCAGCTGCAGGGGTTGGCGCCGTTGGCGTGCCAGTAAAAGCTGCGTTATTGATTGGAGCCTTCAGCGCCAAGCTGCTATTGATAGTGCTGATTGACGAACTCACCGAACTGGCATCAGCCTTTGTGCCGACCGTCGTTGTTAGGGATGCCAAAGCTGCATTGGTAGTATCAAGGGCTATCTGGGATGCTTTTGATGCAAGGTTTGTGGTGGCATTGACCACCAATCCAGCAATGGCCACCACATTATTGCAGGCTCTAACAAAATTTTTGCGGTGGCCACCCTTCCCCATACCTGTCACAGAATCATTATCATTCGTGACCTTCTGGCCATCCCCTCCCAGCTCAACTGGGAATGTAACGGTATCCACCATTTAAATTATCTCCTGGATATTGATTCGGTTTGTGTGTGTAGCGAAATACGGGTTGGCAATTGGGTCTGGCTGTTGAAGGCGTCCAATGAATGTCCGATAAAAACTCTCATCGCTGGCATTCAACTCATGCGCGAATAAAATTTCCCGGTCAATACCCTGATCACGCTGCATGGCATAGATGCGTGAGAAAGCTTCAGATTGAGTTAACCAATCAAGTGATACAGAAACGGTGCGCTTGGCGCGCTTACGATCAAAATATTCCGTGCCGTCATTGGCCTCTTCCACCGAAGTCTTAATTAAATGTCCATATTCCAAGCCATAACTCATATTGGTTTCGGGTTGCCAGGCACCAGAGATAAAGCAACGGCCAATATCGACATATCCATCAACATTGCTTAAATCTCGAATGAATACATCAACAGCTTCGGCATTGTAAATATCCCCAAAGAACACCGTCGTTAAAGGGGTATATTCTGAATCCACATCAAGATCAGCGTCACCAAACCAGAAATTGTTATCTTCCCACTCCAGCGTTTCTGGCAAATATGAGGCTGGCCAGGCCGGGAGGTAACCACTGTCATAAACCATGCCCGCCCCATCAACATTGGCGTATGCCACTACTCGAATCTCTGCAACTTGACTCAAGTTGTGCGCTGCCAAACTTACCACTGCAATCGGCCGCCCTTTATCCAGGGCAATTCTGAATTGAGTTGACGATTCTTCCAGGTTGAGAGATCGGGCCTTTTTGGCAAATACTTTGTTAGCAATATTTTCTAGAGGAAGCGTTGGTTGCCAGGCCCCTCCGGATAACACTGATGATGAGATACGATTAGGCCAACATAGTGTCACCACATCCTTTCGGAGCAATGACTCCTGAGAAATTGGAGGTATAACCACCTCCGCCTCGCCTACAGATCCTAAACGCATTAATCCCAGGCGGCATTCAGATGTTCCTAACTGTGCTGACACACTACCCCCAGAGATCTAAAGTGACACGACGGCGCTTGCCATCATAGGTTTGACCAAGTACGACTGTTGGTCGGCCAAGCGGGCTATACAGTAGGCGCTTCACATTCACCAACACGCCCTGACCGATATCGACACGGGTTGTAACTCGCGCAGTAACCTGCAGCCGATCCCTGCGGACTGATAGCAACGCACCTAGGCGGTCAGCAACAGCTTGTGCGTCCGCTAAATGACGAAGGCAGGACTCAATTACCAGTTCCTCAGATAATGGGTGTCTGGTCTTTACAGCAGCATTGGTGAATTTGACCTCACGATATTGCGAAGCCAGGCGTGCAACATTTTCAGCAGGCACTGAACCTGCTAAATCAGTTTGCACCTCCTGCACCTTGTCGGCGAGGATTCGCACCTGGTAAACCGGCAGGCCATTACTCCCGGCGCCAGTCGCTGATCGACTGAATTCCAGATCCTCATAGTCATTTAAAACATGAGTGATGGTAGTCGGTGCGGCAAGCTCAATCAGCCTGATCACTCCAGCCACATCGAAAAACCAGTAAAAGCCGATACTGGTCGCAATACTGTCTAGAAGTGCAGCCGTGGTGAGATCCTCCTGGACATACAATCCAACCTCGCCTACGGCATCTGCAGCGGCCATATCGCCAACCGAAACGGCTATTGATCGCTCCCCAGCAATTTGGGTAAATACCTGCCCTGCACCCGCTGGGCTATCGACATCACAAGTAATGGTGCCAGCTGGCGCAGAGCCAACTCTAAAGTAGCCTTGAAAAGCCCGATACTCGCCTGAAGCTGGCGCAACGGCTTGCATTTCACTCAGCGTAACGTAGTCCGTGCCTGAAGTTAGGGCAGCTCCACGGTCATAAACGGCGATGATGTCCGCGTCCAGGCTCGACACCTGATAAATCAGCTTTGAGGTATTGACCAGAATGGGTGCTGCAGCCCGCACCTTGCCAAACACTTTAGGTTTCTTCGATCCCTTGATGTCGTTCGTCGTGCCCTCCAACCCAGCTGGGAGAACGTTGTCTCCGGCATAGACATCAAGGGGATGTACTTCATCAATGATCGCTTGGGGATCACGCAATATAATCCTGATCAGAGTCCCATCAAATACCAGCTTCTGCACCGTCCCACGTACATATTGTGTAATGGTCCCATCATCCACCAGGCTAATTGATAGGTCCCTGCCATCAACAGCATAATCCGCCAAGTAGTTAAGCCCGCCATCGGTATTTACAAGTACCGCCTGCCCATAACCCGACCTAGACCCCTGTAGAACAGCGCCAGAAAATGCCTGGTTGATAAACAATACGGACTGCTGCAGGCGCAGATCATAATAATGGTGGTCCGCATCGATATACTCTCCGTCAGCAAACCGCAAAGTCACTGGTACATCATCCGGATCCAGTGCGCTTAAATCCATAATCCAGACGCTCATGCTGAAGCCTGTAGTTGAGCGGCGCTTGCGGCGTCCTTAGAGGCCTCTTCAATTGCGTCCAGCTTCTTAATCATGGTTTGATTTGCGGCTTGCTGTAATGCCACCAAAGCAGCCAAGTGATCATTCTGCGCACGAAGTTCCGTCACCAAAGCTGTATTAGCCTGGGCAGTGCCTGCAGCCACCGCCGACGTCATGCCTGTGACCGACAGTACATCTGATTTGGCGAGCGCACTCAGCTCTGCAGTGCCGGTTGCCTGTTTTACATTTTCAAGATCAGCAAAGTAGCCGGAGCTTGTCGAAAAATAATCCTTTGAAGCATCCAGGAACTGTTGCGCGACGGTTGTGAAGCTGGACAGAGCATCGGCATTTCCTGAAGCAGCTAGCGCTGAGATTCGCTCGTACTCAGCCTTTGCAGAGGAATACTGACTTTCCGGCGAAAGCGCTGCATTGGCCCCGCTCAGGAGGGATTGACCAAATGCTTTCAATTCTTCCGCATACCCTTTGTACTTCGTAACCAGCTCATTGCCACTACCTTGCATTTGCTTGAATGCTTCAACCAGAGATGGCATTGCTGCAGCTAAGTCGAGGCCTGATGCAGTGGCTAGATCCAAGCTATCGTATAGGGCCACCAACTCTTCTGCAGAGGTAGGAACACTCAAGCTGTACTTTGCGAACAGATCCTGAATATCCTGCGCCTGGCGCTGAAGCTTCTGGTCATCGGGCAGAAGATCATAAATTGCATTCTTGGCAGAATCCTTAATGCTATTGATAGAAGTGGTGAGTTGCGTGAATGTATCGCGCAAATCGAACAACTCCTGAAATTTCTTAATGCCCTCACTTGTAGTGGTATCAATGTTTTTTAGGTACTGGTCAAATTGATCCAAAGTAATTGGATATGCCACATCACCGATAATATCGTTGATGCGGTCTCGCATCTGTTCGACCGCTTCAACTAGTACATTTCCTGTGCTCTTGAAGCTAAGTGCAGTCGATGACAATTTATTAACAAATTCAACCAGACTATCTCCAGTGAGGTCCGAAGCCTTTGCCACCTTCGCAGCAGCGTCAACGGTCAAGCCGAATCGATCAGAGAGTTGCGCCTGTGCGGTATTGAGGCTAACAGTGGCATTCATCATGTTAACCACTTGGGTTTTATCTGAGATGGCATTAAAGAGCGACTTAATGCCATCTGTCAGCTGGGAAGCCTGGATCGCTTGCACAAGCGTTTTACCAAGTGCATTCGATACAAAGTCGCTCCATGCTTGTGATGGATCTTTGCTGTATGACTCACTACCATTGCCAAAGCTGACCCCGTTAACGGTACCAATCAAACTCGCAATGGTGCCTTTCTTATTCTTAGTTGCGAATTCGGCTCGTGTTGTGATGCGCGAGGCTACACCCATGGAGTCAAGAAAAGATCCCAGCTGGGTTGCAAACTGCTCACTCAGGTTTGCCAAAGGCTCGACGTAAGCCTGTACCATCTTTTTGGAGCCACCTTTATCAGCGCCAGCCGAGGTGTATTCTCCATCCTCATAGACGCCATAGGTGGCGGCGCCAATACGTGGATTTTTCTTGCGACTACCAAAGGCGTTACTTAGGAGCGAGCCCACCGCGGCGCCTATAGCCCCACCTGCAGGCCCCCACATACTTCCGATAGCCGTAGTGATACCAGTAATGGCTGCACCTTTCATATCCCCCTGGGCCAATTTCAAGATGGCGGCCGAGTATGGCAACACATTGGCAATTTGTGAGCTGTACTGCCCGATCATTCCGCCAAGATTGTTGAACCCTTTGTCGACCAGGAATGTACCTAGGTCACCTATCTTGCCAACAAAGGCTGAATTCAGGCCGTCCATGCCGGTCGTGAATGCGCTGTATAGATTTTTTCCAAGCGATACTAGGCTGCCAAGGCTATTGCTGGAACTGCCCCCCATAGAATCTGGACCAGCAACCCCGGACAATAACCCACCTGCATTCGCCGTACCGCTGGCAGCAAAAACCGCGCTTGTAATGACACTCTTTAAGGGCCCCATGATGAATTCCGTAGTGAATTTCAACACGGTCGTCTTTGCGGTGTTTTTCAGGGTATCGAAGAAGTTATCTGCAAATGATTTGCCATCTTCAAAACCACGGAAGAGTGCGTTGGTTAGACCATCACCGATGCTATCCCATGTGGATTCAGCAAAGTTTTTGATTTTGGTTAGATAGTCAAACTCGACCTGCTTGGAAACCAGCGTGTCTCTCGCAGCGGCTAAATCACGCAGTGCCTGGGCGCGATCGCGCATGCTCTTGATATTCTCTTCTGAGACTCCGTTTTGCTCAGCGTAGGCTGCATTCTGCTCAAACGCAGCAGCAGCTTCCAGCAAGCGAGCGCTTTTCATATTGTTTGCAGCTTCACGGCCCAGTGTCAGAACATCGATCTGATCCTGAATGGATTTGATCTGATCTTCTTCAGATGTCACCAAACCTTCATAGGCTGCACGCGCGGCGGACAGGCCTTCGGTGTGGGTCTTCTGCAGCTCCAGCGCCTCACGGTCAACCTCGGCCATACGGGCGATCCGGTCATATCGATTCTGCTGAACGATGGCCAGTGCATCCTCGGTTGCGATTCCACGTATATCGGCTTCAATTTTTGCCCGTTGGTTTGCACTAAGGCTGGCGTAATTCTGGATGAGGAATGTTTGCAGATCCGCAATCTGCTTTTGACCAGCTGTAACCTTTTCGTCGGTCGAGGCCTCATACTGCATCGCAGTTATGTAATCGCCGGACTTGCCGATCAAGGTATTGTAAGATGCAGCAAGTTTTTGTGCGGCAGCTTGGCGCTGTGCTGAAATTTCTGCAGATACGTAATTCAGCTGTGGCTTATCAGAATTAGGGGTGACGTATGGGCTGGCAGTATCCAGCTTGTCCTTAGCCGAGACCAACGGTTTCAAGGTAGCAATAACGTCTTGAGCGACTTTAATTTGATTGTTGAGGTCCAGCACATCGCCAAATAGAAAATCGTTGATCTTATTGGCCGCAGTTGGCTTTGAAAGCTCATCCCGAGTCTTAATCAGGTTTTGCAGTTTAGATTCAGTTTCCGCAAGCTTTGCAGCATAGTCTTCACTCGATGTTCCATACAAAACAAGTGCAGACTGAATGCCTTTGGAATTGCCGAGATCATTCAACTTGTCGATGATTTCGGTCAACTTTGGCAGCAAGCCGATAGTGAAAGTTTGTATCAGCTCCTGTGTGCCAACTTTCAATTTTCCAAGATTATCCTGGAAGGTTGCCGCTTTCGACGCAGCCTCTGCTGATACCCCGGTAAATTTATCAACATTCTCAGCCAGGTCATTGAAGTATGGGAGGCTATCAGCAGCCGACTTGCCCATTAAATCGGTAACCAGGTCAACTTTTTGAGCGCCGTCTGCATAGTTTTGCAGACGCTTGGTAACTTCGATGAATACCGCTGACGGATCATTCTTGCGTACGAAATCCTGAGAAATACCCAAGGCCTGCAATGCCATGGCTGCTTTGGATGACTCGTCGTCTACACCATTCAGGTTCTTTGCGAATTTGATCAGGAGAGGGTCGATGGCACTAAAGTCTTGACCAAATTGCACCGCCACCTTTTGCATGCGCGACAGATTTTCAACCGTGCCACCAGTCTTCTGTGCCAGATCATCCAGTGCAGCAAGATCATTGACCGAGTTATTGAAGGCATCAACGGCAGAGGAAACCCCAAGATAAGCGGCAGTAGCTGCAGCTGCTCCCCGAATCGTATTGCTGAAATGCTGCGATACCTTCGCTTCAGCCTGGTCAACACTGCGCTGAATACTTTGCCCATACTTAAGGGCTTGCTGGCTGGATTTATCGAGCCCTTGGGTGTACTCCGCATGCTCCAGGGCGAGCTTGACAATGAGTGAGCCGAGTGCGGACATCGTTAATCCTTGCGTACATTCAATATTTCAAGAGCGGCAGCAGCCATCAGCTTCACATCAAGGAAGAGCTGCTTTCGCTTTCGTTTTGGGGTTTCCAGCATTTCCATCGTGTGGAAAATGGCGGTGTGATCGATGTCTTGATACATCACGGACATGCCTGCGATCACACGCCACTGGCCTTTCAAGGCCAAAAAAAAGAGAACGGTTTCCCAGTTCTCTTTAAACACTTCAAATTCCTCGGTTGACTCACGCTTTATTTTTGAGCGGGCCAGCTCGATCACTTCATCTGGTGCGCCAGCGCTAATAAGCCCCTGGACGACGTTCTCGTCCAGGTTGCCGACGGGTTGAGTCCGCTCCCCGGCCCAGTACCGGGCAGCGGCTTCTAGTTTTTTGCTTTTGCCTTAAACTGGCTGTCCCAAAAGGCGTCATAGACCGCAGAAAATGCAGGCCCAATACTGATCAGCTGATCAAGATGCTCTTCCGAGAACTCAACTTCATTACCTTCCTCATCATGCAGATCCTTCCAGCCGATCACCACGCTTTGAACCAGCTCCTTCCCAGTCAGCGCTTTGATGCTTTCCATTTCGGGGAGAGGTACACGGCGGAATTTGACAACAAATTTGGACGGAGTAAATCCACCTTTGTCATCCTGCATAAACACGACAACAGGATGAAAGTAAAACTCATTGACGGCGAGACAAAAGGCCATAACATTTTCCTAGAATAAAAAGCCCCGCCTAAGCGGGGTGGAGATAACGATTACTTGAAGGTGACAATGAACTCGTCATTGCCAGCGTTTGGCATCACATCCAGGTCGAGGCTGACCATGGCAATGCCATCCTGGTCAGAAAAGTCCATCGAACGCGGGATCAACTTAGGCCCGGAGAACTCAACAATTTTTCCGGCGCCACTACCATGCACGATCGAAAGCGCGCCAGCTATGTTGTTAACCACCGAATCCGCCCAGTTTTTGGCGGCAATGGTGTCAGGGTGCTCCATCACGATCCGGCCTGTAGAGGTACGTTCAGTAATACGGATGCTTTCCGAATTGGGTCGATTGGTATAAACCACCTGGTTAGCTAGATCCAGATCAAACGATTCAACTGAGGCCGTATAGCCATGCAGTGAAAATGTGGTGGTGTTCTGCTTGTTGACGGGTTTAGGATCCAGGAAGCCAGCAAAGTTCGCGCCAGATGGCATAGCGGTATCAGTCGGGGTGCTGTACAAACCGGTAAAGGTATACTTCATCACAGGAATACCCTTGGCATTCAGGGTGAACGCCACTGTGCCTTTTGCATCTGTCATAAGATGGCGGATGCCATCCATGTACCAATGTATTGTCAGAGCCTCATGACCTGTCGTGACCGGGGAGTAAGCTACGCTAGTACTGGCCACAATGGTTTCACCCAAAGCACAACCCCTTAACAGCGGCCCAAACTTCGGGGCTGTACCAGCGACACCAGAACCTTGCAGCTCAACTTCAAACGATACTTCGCTGTGAACGGCAGTCACAACCTTTCCCTTATTCCCCAGGAAAGGTTGCACGTTGTTGCGCTCAACAGTTTCAGCAACCACAGGCTTGGGATCCGCGACACTTGCAAGAATGGCATTATCGGCGGCAGTTGGTAAGGCAGCAGTCAGCGGCACGGGCTGAATGATCGCGAGTAGCAAGGTATTGCGGAACAGCTTAGACATGATGAAGGCCTTTCAAATAAAAAACCCCGCATGTAGCGGGGTTTGTCTGGGGGATAGCGCCTTACTCAGCGCGGGTTCGGGTTTGCGTTTCCGGGTTATAAACATAGGAGCCACCCTGCCCCGCATACTGATCACCCGTAAGACTTTCGATCAGCCCATCTGGGTGGGTGGCGTCAGGTTGTGCAGACGTCTGCACTACTACATGGTCCGCTTGAGGCGTCTTTTTCGTCATGGAGATCTCCTAGATCCGGGTACGGATAATGTGGGTTGAAAAATAGGCATACACGCTGGCATCGTCTTCATAGTCAGAATCACCATGCTCACCTGCCATCATGTAAACATCGACCTCCTGAAGTGCCTGCTCAATGCGCGCATGGAGACCAGTAACCTTTGTCGTGATCTCCTCCTTGGTTTTTGCCAGAATAACCACGTTCACCGTATGGCGCTCATAGCCTGCCAGCAATGTCCACTGACTCTCAGGCTCAGATTCAATATCAAAAACAATTGCTGGCCAGGTCGGGTTTTGCGGGAGTTCAACCGCCCATGAATTTTCCAGCACTCCGCTCAACGCGTTATAAACTGCCTGACCAATTGCCATAGGTATCTCCGGCTGCTCTTCCGTTTCCACTGCACCTAGGCGCATATAGCCAAGACGGCTGGCAAACGTTCCTAGCTGTCCTGTAGCCACATCATTCCTTAAGTAGAAGTTTTTTTGCAGTGACTTCCATAGCAGTCACTGCAGCCTGGCCACCATCTTTTGCCAACCCGGCTTCTAGATATGGCGTTGCATTGCGGTACTTTGTCCCAAACTGCAGAAAGCGCCAGTAGAAGGGATCATTTTCTCGTTTGGTCACGATGCGACCCTGCTTACTTACAGCAAGATACTTCTTGACCTTTTTCCCATTACCCAATGCCCGACCGTGCCGAACACCAATGTGATACTCAGTTGTACCCTGTGGCGCGTCTCGCTCGCGTTTCATGGCGAGGTTACGGATGAGGGCACCTGTTCTGCGAAGCCCAAGACGTTGTGCTTCTGTTTTTGCAGCACGAACAAGTACCCTGCCACCCG
This sequence comes from Methylovorus menthalis, assembly GCF_020523625.1. Lineage (GTDB taxonomy): Bacteria > Pseudomonadota > Gammaproteobacteria > Burkholderiales > Methylophilaceae > Methylovorus > Methylovorus menthalis. The sequence continues at coordinate 920,807 of NZ_JAJAQH010000006.1, read as the reverse complement.
CGACCACAATGCGTGGCGCGGCTTTTTCGCGAACATCGGATCGCATGCCCTTAAAGGTAGCGACCAGATCCGTTAAGCCAATTATCTTATCGGCCATCATTCACGCCGGTGTCGGCAGTTAGGATGAGCCAGTTATGCTCTTCTTCATAATCCTTGATGTGCCGGATGTTATACACCTTGCCGCTGTAGAGAATCCGCATAGTCGTATCAATACCAATCCGGTATCGTATCCGGAACTCTGTTCGAGCCTCCGCAACCTCGCCACCGGAGTTAGTTGAGCGGCGCTCATTGCCTGACAGGTTGGATACGCCTGCCCAAATTCTAGGAAGAAAAACTTCCCAGTTTGAAATTTGCCCGCCCTGAGACCCTTTTGAGGTAACTAAGCGCTCGATATCGATTTTCTTTCTTGCGCGACCAGATCCGGTGCCAGCCATCACACACCCCAGTTCACAATATGGCTGTCAAGCAATGCCTGGCAGAAATCACGAGGCAACTCGGAAACAGTGATGCCAGTAATCAACGCTTCCGGATTGTTCAGCCATGTAGCCACGGCCATCATCATCCAGAGACGGAGGTCAGCTGGGACCTGCTCGGGAGCGCTACCGTAACCAGCAACGTACTGAATGCTGATTGCATTGACTTGGTGCCTGGCAACTGGCCAGGATTTGCCATAGGCTGGGACAACGTAGCCATAAAGCTCATCATTGACGACCAGATAATCTGATGTCGCTAAGGTTTGTATAACACCATCTGCATCAAGGTACTTGATCCAATCAACCGACTGGAGCTGAGGCTTCAGCAGGCGGATGGCAGCACGGGGGAAGCAATCCAGCGTCAGCTGCAGAGTTTGCGTAATCATGGCCCGGCCAGTTCGGCTTTCAGCCTGGGCGCGTGCTGCAGGAATAAGCAGCTGCTCGATGTCAGCATCCTTTTCGGTGATGTCGTCATCCATGTTCACCCGTGACTTGATATCGGCCAGGGTGATCGGCTCGACAGCTGGCGCTGTGATTTGCTTAAGCCCCATGATTACTTGAAGGCCTCCAAGGCTTTGACTGCTTTATCTAACTCTTCCTGAAGCTTGGCCTTATTTTCAGGCTTGGCCTTGCTCAGTGACTTTGTTAGGCCATCCACTTTTTTTTGCGCTGCAGCCTTGAGTTGTTCAGGCGATTTGGGGGATGCAGGCGGTTTATCGGCAACAATCCACTTTTCAGCCAAGGCGACGTTAATCAAATCTTCGCCGTGCTTTTGTATTGACATGCTGTCGCCTATCTTAAACGCAATGACATTGGCACCATCTGGAGAGCCATTAAAGTCCTTAATCACTTTGTACATACGGTCATCAGGCTGGGGTTATTGGCCCCAGCCTTCCTTTTGGTATGAAAGGCTGCAGTTACACAGGTGGGTTGACTGTTGGAGCAATGGATGGACTCCCCAACACTGCAACAGCCGCCAGTAAGGCCGCGCTAGCGTTGTTAACGGGAGTGATGGTCAAGCGGGTATAACGTTTGTAACCTTTGTAACCCAGCTTGCGAACTTTATTATCGTCGTCAAACTGGAAGCCTGCCAAAGTTTCAGTGCCAAGCAGGCTGCTATCCGCCACGGCAACAGCACCGGTCATATCCGACTCGTCGCTTTCTTCCAGCAGAACGGTAAAGGTGGCATCGGCATCGGCTACTGAGCCAATAAGAATCAGGTACTCAACGGAGGCGTGACCCTGGCAATCAATGATTTGGCCTACTTGAGCGGTGTTGTCAGCAACGCTGACAGGTGAAATAACCCGCTTGGGGTTAATGTTGTTGTGCAAATCTTGCATTTTGGAACTCCTTAATATCCGGTAAATGAATGAGCCCGACGAATCGGGCTCAGTATTTCAAGTCAACCTGCAGGTTCACAAACTATGCAAATTTCATCAACTTGATGGCTTCGAAATTACGCACGCCACCGCCGACACGTTTGCGAAAGTTGAACTTCGTAGTGCCCTTGCTGGTAATGTTGTCGCGGATGAGGGCAATGCCACTGCGGTCAACAATTCGGTAGCCGCGCTTGAAGTTGCCAAAAGCAATCGAGAAGCTGTTAGCGCCAATGACCGGCATGTTGTCATCGATTTCTACCGGGGCGCCCAAGACATAGCCCGCGAAATTGCCTGTAGGGTCTGGGTTGAACAGGTAAAAATTGCCGCTGCCGTCCTTAATCTTGCGAACTTCAGCGAGCGTCGTATCTGCCATCAGCAAAGTAGCGCCATTGCGGTACTGCGCACGAAGGGAATGCAGCAGGTTAAGAATATTGTCACCAGGATTGGCTGCAGCAAAAGCACCCGCAGCACCTGAAACAACGAAGCCCAGCTTGCCCCAGACGTAGTTACCATTTGCCACAGTGTCGTAAGTCAGAATGCCGCGTGGCTTTTTAACACCATTACCACTGATGAAAGCCGCGCCTTCTGCTTCGCCGAATGCAATGCCTGCTTCTTCGGTAACGTCCATCTCCAGGTTGTAGTCGGCATCCTCAAGAGTGTCGTTAAAAACGTGAGGCTCAGCCTCCATCTCTTCGGCGTCAATCTCAATGCGGGCGTATTTTGCATTTTCTGTCTCGCCACCGGTTTCGCCCTCACCTACCCAGCGAGCAGCCAGGCCTTTGGTTTTTACGCGAAACTGATGCTTGTTTGTTCCAATGCTGCGGACATCAGAAAGTCCGCGAAGCACAGAGATTGTGCCTGCAACACGATCAATCTCTGCAGCCAGGTCAACAGGCACCAAGTAGCCGCCGTCGACATCGCTACCGCGCTGCAATGCTTTACGTTCAAGACTTGAAAGACTGCTGGCATCACCCTTGCGCAGAAAGTTGAGAAAGGCATTGCGATGTTCCAGTTGATCTTCAGTCAAAGCATTTTCCGTATTACCTACGGCTGGACGATTCGCCTTTTTCACAACATCGTTCATCTGTTTTGTCAGCTCGGTAATCTCGGCATTGATCTTTTCAACAGTCGTACTCAAATCGGAGACCGCTTTGCCTTCAGCTTTTGCGGCCATCAGCTGGTCGTTGGCTTGCTTGAACTTTTCGAAAGCCTCGCCTTGCTTAACCAGCAGTGTCTTGAGTTCATCAGGAGGCGTGTCGAACAAAATAAAACCGACACTGGCCATGTATTTTGTCAACATCTCGAATGCCACGTAGGCAGACTCTTGCGCGAGTGTGGTAACAGTTTGGGCGGCATAGGCCACTGGTGCTGCGATAAAAGCCAATGCTGTAGTCAACATCAGCGCAATGCGTTTGCTTGTAGTGCTCATGGTGTTTTCCTTTAACTGAAAATAAAAAGCCCGCGTAAGCGGGCTGTGGGTTAACGATATTTAAAAATGATTAGGAGCTAAACATTGCCGTATTGCGGGTAATGATTGCTGCCAGTTCATCCAAGCCGTCAGCATCTCGCGGAGGCAAAGATTTAAAGCCTGTAGCCAAGATGGCCTTAGCTTCAGTACGGGAAAACCCAGCATCACGCAGAGCTTGTTCCGCAATTCGTATATCAGGCTCGCTTTTAACATCCTGGATCCTGGCTTTGCCATTGGCCGGGAATGTCACAAGGGAGACTTCGACTAATTCAACTTTCTTGAGTGTCCGTCGCGGCTCTTCTGGCTTGGTGCCTAATACAAACTCTTTGGCGATGTAGCCTATCGACATGCCGGTGATTGCTGGACGAGGGGTCATTTTCAGGAGGCCGTAAGCCTCCTTGCCGCGTGCGGTTTCCGCAAGCTTGCCTTCAACCTTCAAGCCGACATCATCCTCTTCCATGCTGGTCCAGATACCAACGGGAGTCATGTCATCAGCACCCATGCCCCACCCGCCATGCTGCATTAGCATCGCTGGCCAAATACCAGTTTTCTTGGCGTCGCGGAGTGTGTCGCGAAAAGCACCTTTAAGGATCACGTCACCGTAGCTGTCCAAGTTACCGAACACTGCACCGTAACCACTAAACAGCATTTCGCCTGTTTCATTACCAGCACCAGGCTCTGCGAGCTTAACTTCCAGAAGACCGCAGTCCAGATGCTGAGCTTCAGATCGGGCTTTGAACTCCATGAGGCTACGCAGGGTTTTCATTGTCAGGTTCTCCAGTTGGTTTTGATGGCGCACCGCCTACGTTCGTTGGGATGGGAAGCACACCTGCGCTGCCGCCCATTGGGTTCATTTCCTCAAGTGCACGGACTTCATCCTGTGTCATCCAGGCCGGGCTACCACCCGACCCCAAGGCTTTTGCAAAGTATTCAGCCCGATCTTTGCTGGCGCCACGCATAAGCGCTTGGGCCGTAAACTTAAAATAGTAGCCTTCTCGGCGCTCCGCATCATCCAGCAGATTGACGTCTGCTGATGCTTCAATGCGTGCATACCATGGCATCAAGGTATGCACGACATGCGCAAGGAAATTTTGCTCAGAGCTGGCGTAAGTGGAGCCTTTGTCAAAGTGCCCTACCATGTTCGGCAGCACTCGGAAATATCGACAAATTTCCTCGACCTGGAATCGCCGCTGCTCAAGATGCTGCGCATCAACGCCAGTCATTGAGAACGGGTTCCACTTGAGTCCGCCGAAGAGTACGGCCGTTTTAAATGCATTTGCGTTGCCGCCGTAGCTATCCTCCCAGGATTGTTTGATCAACTTGATCTGATCTTCCTTTAGGTTGCCATCAGCGATCAGTGCGCCAGCGGGGCGAGCGCCATTGCTAAACATCCGGGCGCCGTGCTCTTCCATCGCCAGGGATAGCCCAATGGCTTCGCGTGCCAGCTTAATACCTTCCAACCCATTCACGCCGTCCCAGGAAATGCCGCGCAAATGCCACATATCTTCTTTGGCTACTGCTAGCATTCGTCCATCATTCAAGCGAACACGGTAGCTTATTTCCCAGCCCGTTCGAATTGTCTCGACATTCTGAGGCTCAAAGGGAAGTAATTCCAAAACTTCACCTCGGGTTCCGCGTACCTTGTACAGATGCGCACGCCCCATAAATGCCAGATGTAACCCAATCATTTCGCGAAGCTCAAATGACGTTTGCCAGTCGTTTGGCTTTGATGCCAGCAAATCGTAAAGCCCATGGGTCCGGGCAGCATCCATGCCACCACCAGGCCTCTCGCGATAGAGCTTAAATGGAACCTGAGCAATACCTTCTGCAATCACTCTGGCGCAGGCAATAGCCGCAGAGGCTTGCGAAGCAGTTTTCCAATTAACTGCCACTCCGGACTTTGACCCAGCTTGAAGCAGCAATTCCTTGTATAGGTCCTGCGTGCTGGACATTTCCTTTCGAGCCCATGGCCAGGAGAGTTTCATTGAGTATCCTTATAAAACAACTATGCCTGGTGAATCAGAATCAGCCTGCTCACCCAGCATGGCTCTACCATGGGCAATAATCAGCGCCACAGCGGCGTCAATTTTCTTTTCAGGACTTTGTTTACGCGGGAACACATTCTCGTTTTTATCGGGAACACACTCGACATTACTCATCATCCAGATAAAGGATTCATTGCCATCATGGTGGAATCTGCCATCATCAATCAGCGCGGCAATATCCTTCATCGGATCGCTGAGGAACGCTACCCGCTGAGGAACGTCGACAACGACAATTCCCTCTGCTTCCAGATTTGCTCCGAGCTGCTGCCCGCCCCAGGGATCCTTTGCAACTTCCTGAAGAGCAAACGGCTCAGAGTCATGGAGCAAGTCATCCTGGATCAACTCCAGGTCGATCATGTTCCCGTCAGTTTCAACAAGCTCTTTCTTGATCACCCAGCCACGGTAATGAGCATTCTCAGGCTTTTGCACGGCCAGGCTGGGGGCGTAGTTTTTGCTATATACGTAGTAATGGATCTTCCCATCGATTTCGCGCTTAAACTCAAACACTCGAGACGCGATGTCTTGCTTGCTGGCTAAGTCCAGGCCAGCCCAACAGGCCTCACCATGGAAGTCGGCAAGGGGCGGCGCATCACCACATTTAAGCAGCTTCTCCAGGTTGAAGGCCGGGGTCGCGCTTGCCACCCATACATTCAAGTGCTTTGTCTTGAATGTGGATTGTTTGCGCGGATCCTCGATAGCAGCCTTTTGCTGGCTTCTCAAAAATTCTGCACTTACCGAAACATCGAAGTTCGGGTTGGCCTTCCGCAACGCATCTTCAGATGTCCAGTCATCACCCGCGTCAATGGTGAATATGATGCCGAACCGGCGGTCATCCTCGATGACACCTTCAAGAATCTTCTGCAAGCCGAGCTGATGCTGGTAGCATGGCCCGCTGATATTTACGCCAGCCGTCGTGATCATCAGCATGATCGGCTGCGAACGAGCACCCATACCGGTCAGCATAGTTTCATACTGGTCATCCGAATCATGCTCGTGATACTCATCCACGATCGCGCAGCTGGGTGAAGCGCCGTCGCCAGGCTTGCCAATCACCGGCTCAAACTTGCTGTTCTTGTCTGGAATGGCAATATTTGACTTTGTCGTCACTGCCCCATAGACAGTGCGATACTCCTGCAGACTGCGCACCATGAGCAATGCAGGTCTGAATACTTCATATGCCTGGCCCTTAGAGGTCGCACCGCTATATACCTCGGCGCCAAACTCATAATCAGGCCCAAGCGCATATAGCCCGACAATGGCCGCTTCCATGGACTTACCATTTTTACGCGGCACTACCAGGTCAAATACGCGAAAACGGCGCTTGCCTGTTTCTTTCTCAACCCAACCAAAGCCAACTGCGAAGAAAAATATCTGCCAATCGCCAAGGGTGATTGTTTCATTTCGCAGCGCCCAATCCCCCTTGACGTGAGGCATAAGCTCGGCGAAGGCGCAAATCCGTTGTGCAGGTCTGTAGGCCTTACCGTTTATATCAATCAACTCAGGGTTAAACTGATACGGATAGTCTGGGTGCTCAGACTTTACCAGGTCGTCCAGATGACGTTGGCATGCCAAACGGTGATACTTGTTGGCAATAATCTTGCCGTCAACGACGTCACGAGCGTATTGGGTTGCAATCGCCCCGAAGTCTTTACTCATATACTCGATAGCCCGCCTTGTGGCTTTTCTGGCGCAGCGTCTGTTTTCTGCGCATTTACATCAAAGAGGTCCGGTGTGTAAGGGTCGCTGGGAGTAACCTTAGTCCGCGAAGCGGGCGACAGGCCAAACTCCGTGAGGTAAAGCCGGTATTGCTCCATCGCTTTGTTTGAGATTGCAACCCAGGGGGACTGGACTGGAAACCCATTCGGCGTCTTGACAAACAATCCTTGCGAAGCGGGATCCGCTTTTGCAGCTTTCTCAATGGCCACCTCGGCCTCAACGTATCGAGCCCACAGCGTGCATATCATCGCCAGGGCGTTGCGATCCACTTCAGAGACCAGGCCATATTTCGCCAGCTCTTCCGTGATTCGCTTCCACTCTCGGCTCGCCTCACCCTTCAGGTGCTTCGGGCATTTCGGAATCGATGTCAGTGGCCGGAACTCATCAAAGTTCAGGCGCCGCTTGCCTGGGTTGCTCTGCAGCAGCTTCAGATTCGTAGGTTTTGGTTTTGGGCCAGCCATAAAATTTCCCTTTTGAAGTGCAGACGTCTGCACCCACCCCGCTTGCTACCCCCCCTCCCCCTCTAACCTGCGGAAGTAAAAATTCGACTAACCAAACGGTCTAGAGCGATTAGGCCCCAGACTTTTGACCACCCCCCTGGTATGCGCCACGAAAGCCGCCATCTTCACGAGCGGTTTTGCGGTCATGGCATTCTTTCGCCATGGCTTGCCAGTTGTTGCGATCCCAAAACAAGGCCATATCGCCTCGATGAGGTTTTATGTGGTCGACCACTGTCGCCGGGGTTAATCGTTTGGCGCCTTCCATACAGTCAGGGCATTGGCAAAGAGGATGCTGGCGCAAGAAGCCCTTGCTTGTTTGTTGCCAACGGTATCCATAACCACGCTGGGTTGATGTTTCGCGCTTCTCTTCGTATTCCTGCCGTTTCGCCTTCGCGTGCTTGCTGCAGTACGCCCCGTCGCGGACCAGCTCTCGGCATCCAGGATGCTTGCAGGGATGTGGCGGAGTTGATGGCATGCTGTCCCAGAAATGCAAAAGCCCGCGAGGCTTGTTAGCTTCGCGGGCTTTGTGAATAACCAGAACGTAATAAGGTCAGGTTATATGAAATTTGAGCAATTTTCGCGATTTAGTCCGCGCATGTCAATATTTTTTTTAATCGACCATGCGCAACCTGTAGCAACTCGTAATATTTTGTTTGCCCGACTACCCCGCCCTCACTTGCAAAGGCCCGTCTGCGCGTTTCTTTCGGCAGGTGTTCCAGGAAGTATTGCACGATCAGTATCCGGCGATCCAAAGGATGAGGCACACCAAGAGCCGTAATAGCACATTCAACCTTCCATGAATCAATCTCATCCAGCTGAATACGTGGCTGCCGTCTTGTCTCTTTATCAGGCGTCATCAAGCGGACAATCGGTGACGCCGGTGGAAAGTAGAGGTGCGACCGGTTATATGAGCGGCACCAGTTGCGCCAGTTACGCATCCGCTCACGTGTGACAGGATCAGTTCCGCCAAGCTCCAGTATCTCTGAAGGTATATCGTTAATCTTCATGTAACCTCCCTGAAAAATTTGCAGCGGAACCCAATCCTAGGCACGCCCTTCTGTGCTTGATTCCGTTCGTCCTGGCACATTGGACGATTCAATACCAGCTCGCAGCTGACACAAGCACGGCAGCCCAACTGCACCAACTCATGCCGCTCAACTACCTCGGCTGGATCACGGTAAAAATTCAACGGCAGCGCACTACTTCTTTCCATGGCGTTGCTCCCGTTGCTTGATATCTGCATCAAGCTTGCGACTGATCTCACCAAGGAGAATAAACTCGCTGGCGTTAAGGCAGCCGTGATAACTATCGTCTGCCCGATAGTTGTTCGTTCTAATCTCCATCCCGGCTTCATCAACAGCAACCACTCGAAGGCCCTCACCAAACACTTCAGCAAATTGCTCGCGAATCTTTGCAGCCTCTGGGAATGCGGCCCTAACCTCCATTGCCGTTTTTTCATTGGCCTGCGATATCGACTCAAACTCTTCATGCTTTGGATTTTCCATACCTACCAGACCTTTCTTGTAAGGTGTGGAGGCCAGAACCCCCGTTGCTGTTGTGTTTTCCATACCTTCCATACCTTCCATACCAAAAAAAGACACAGACACACACATGCGTGCGTGCGCGTATGTGTGTGCGCATGTATACGCGGGGGAATGTAAAGGTGTGGTAGGTATGGAAGGTATGGAAAAGCCAGCACAGGCGCGGCTTTCAAGCCTCCATACCTACACCATACCTTCCACACCTGGTTAAAATGGGATCGCATCTTCATCGTCCTCCGATGCACGATTTGTCGACGTTGCTTCCTTTCTCTCGGGAGGCTTGTACCAAAATCGCGTGATCGCGTTTCCTCGTTTTTCAAACTTCGTACAACCCAGCTGGCGCAATGCAGTACCAATCCGGGTCTGTATATCTCTGGTCAGTTTCCCAGCATCAAGCTTGAGCCACTCAACGGCTGCGTAATGCAGGGAGAACTCACCAACATGCTCCATGACCTTGTCATGTAGGGCATCAATAAAGGTCTCCTGTATGGCACGCTTAAGCTGCTCAGGATCAAACAGTTCGCGCTGTTCGTCAGGCGTTGGCCAATAACGTAGCCCTTCATTCACCATGACAACTGCCTCAGCAAAGAGCTGGTCTCGAATCGTTTTTAGCCCTTCAACATCAATCTCACTCTCGATCGAGACTGGCCAGAAACGCCTGCCTCCGGTTGGATCTTTGTTCCACTCCCATTCATTGGTACTGCCGCTGAATACCAACTGGCGTGGTGCACGTATTTCTCTACGGCCATAAACAGGGCGATACTCATCAACTTGACGAGATAAGAAGGATTTTTGCTTCGTAGCTTCAGCCCGAGCGACTGAGCCCAATTCGGAAAACTCGTAAAGCATCTTGCCGCGCAAAGCGCTCATGGAGTCTTTGTTATGCAGATCCAGATCGGTGTCGCCGTACCATTCACCGCCTAATGCAGCGAGTGCAGATGACTTCTTCCGGCCTTGCGGACCTTCAAGCACCAGGCAGTAGTCGAACTTGCAGCCAGGCTCAAACACACGCTTGACCATCCCCATTAAAAACCACCGGGCTACGCGCCTTGTGTAAGGGGTAAGCGGGACGCCCATGTAATCCAGCATCCACGTGTCGACTCGCTTTTCACCATCCCATTTAAGGGAATTCATCCAATCCCTGGGAGGGTTAACAATATTTGTTCGTGCCAGGTTCTCTACCGCTTCAGCAGCTAGCGCAGGTGTAATGCTGAATCTCCAAGCTCTGGTGATCCACATGGCCGTCCTGGCATCGTCTTGCGCGTCCCACTCCCCCAACTCGCCATTCTTTTCCCAATAAGGGGGTTTTTTCAGTTTCATTACCCGCTGACTAAATTCGTCATACGCCAGCACACCCTTCCAGTGGGAGTCATGGAGCAAGATGTCATACACATTTGCCAGGCATGGGACGAGAGTCCCGTTTTTTCTTAACAGGTAATCTTCCCAGCTGGCCCGCTCTTTCTTTTCCTCTGCGGTAGCTGAATTTGGGGTAGAAGGCTGTTTTTCAGCGGCAGGCTTAGCACTTCCATCGACCACATAAAGATGTGGGCGCGTGTTCATGATGAAGGCAGTGAGCGCGGCAGCGTTCATGCCTTCCTGCAAGGCATCAGCAACATCCCAGCCATCCGGCTTGGCACCAGGTGCAGGAATATCAACCAGTTTGAATTTCGTGGAGGGATCAAGCGCTACAAGCTTTGCCTGAATGGCCAGCATCGCTTTCATGCCCGGCTGTTCGTTCTCGGGCAGCAACGGCATTGCCTCTGGATCTAACCCCGCGTCCTTATCAGCTTGGGTAAGCTTTTTCCTTTTGGCATCGCAGTCTGCCCAGGCATAAATATTTTTTCCCGCCAATGGCGCCCAGTCGACTTTATCAACTGCCTTGCTGCCACCTGGCCAAGTCACAATCACACCATGAGGCAAATCATCGACAGGAGCATCGGCACACTTTTCACCTTCAACCAACAAAACCCATGCGTCGGGCTTAGCGGCCAATCTATCCAAGCCATATAGCGGACGTGGTTCCGGGAACTGCATGAACCGCCACTCTTCAGCTTTGGTCTTGGCGTTGTGGCACCAGGTCAGGGGCAATGTTTCTTTGCCGCCATCAGATGTCGCAAATCGGTAGATATACCCCAGTAGCCGCCTTTTCTCATCCCGATACTCCCAAACGCGCTCAGGCAAGCCGCGCTTTACGTGAGCCTTTGGCGGCTCCGTAGCATCGTATGGAACAGGTAATACAGGTGACCATGGCGATGGTTCGGCGGGGGCTTTGTGCTTAACGCTCTCCGGATCTATGACAGGGGCTTTTCGTTCCCCCTTTTCCTTCGGTCGCTGGCTATCCTCAAGCCGGTAGCCGATCAAGTCAGCCAGCTCAACAGCAGCGTCCAGTTGCTCCAGCCCGTTCAAGTAGGCATAAAGGCTGATTAAGTCGCCACCCTTGTCATCTGTGGCAAAGTCGCCCCAGGCGCCGGTGTTGAGATTGATGCTGAAGGATCCGCGCTTCTTATCGGCACGGAGGGGATTTGTTGCTGAATACTCATGCCCGTTTCGACGGCCGTCGCTCAGCCACTGATTCAGTAAAGCCTCTGCAGACAACAGAGCCTGGTCGGCAATCTGTTTGAAAGGGAATTTACCGCGCCCCGCCATTAAGTCGCGCTCTCGATATTTTCAATGATGGTCAGGCCCGCTTGAATGGCAGCCATGGCCTCGGTCAATTCCTTTTTGGCGCTCTGGATTTCTTCTGGCGATCCACCGTCCAGCAGCCCGGCCATGGAAGCAATCGCCTCACCGCCCTCTTTAGCGATCGTCTGAAATATGTCGACCAAGCTGGCTGCCTGGTCACTGGCCAGCACCATAACGCTCAAATTGGTGGGTCCCAGGATCTGATTCACGCACTCAATGCGGAGATCCATCGGCAGCGCCCCCACAAGAAAAGGGAGGATATTGGCCGAGAGTAAATTCGAGTCTTTAGAGTCGTCATCAAGCCAACGAAAAATGCGGTCCGCATTAACCTTCGCCCGCTCAAAAATGTCGCGTGATGGCGGGTCAAACCTGAGCCCTGTGATACTCTCCCCGTCCATACTTTCGTAGGACTTTACAATCTCCTGGGCAACGGCTTCGCGGGTCCACCCCTCGCGCTTACGCCATATTTGAATGTAATGCCGCACGATCGCGATCGTGGTTTGCGATTTTTCTCGCATGATATGGCTCCCGACTCCTGATTTAATCGCCCCATTACTTCCAGGACGCTTCTTGTGTTTAAAACTTCGCTAACCAACGATGGCCAGCAATTCCAATACAGCTGCGATTCATGTCAGCTAAAGCGGCTTGAGCCTGTTAACCCGGCCCTTAATCCAACACCATTCATATTCGTTAATACCTGCACCAACTGCGGCACCCCCTTCAAGCCTGATCGCACGTTTATTGCCTATGTGCAAAGCAGCTATTTACGGGCCATGGCACCCTCTGCCCTCATGCACAAAAAAAATGCCGCCAACGGGGGAAAGTTGGCGGCAACACAAGAGGGAGATAATGCGTGGAACTCCGGTTCTCCGGAATATTTGGCAGCTGAAACCATCCCTGCCAAAGAGGATACAAGGCCAGCCATATCGGCCGACGATGTCGTGGTTGCAGGGGCTGGACTCGAACCAGCGACCTCAAGGTTATGAGCCTTGCGAGCTACCAGCTGCTCTACCCTGCTATTCATGATGCACCTGCACATCAGGATGTGCAGACGTCTGCAATTCATGGCCCGGCGCTTGCTTACTACATAGGAACGAATAAATGCGCTGGATCTTCTTAATGCCAGGATCCGTAAATCGACCGTTTTTTAAGTCACAAAGCCACCGATACCCAACCTCGGCACCTTTTGCAATTTCAGGCAAGGGGATCTCTGAGACATTCAGCAGATCAAGTGTGGTTTTGTGTAAGTCATCCATGGCCGGGATCATGAACTATTGTTCTCGTTCATGTCAAGAACAATTGTTCAAAAGCGGAACCAAAGTTCGTGACCAATAACAGACAATTTCAAAATGAAATTTAACGCTACAAAGAAGCTGATTGATAACCTTCAAAAGTTAATGGTGAATTCCACTGGTGAAATCGCTAAAAAAAGCGGTATTAGCAAGAGGATGATCGATTACATAATGGAAGGATCGCGAGGCGCTTCTTTAAATACGCTCGAAAAAATAGCCGATTCTCATGGGCTAAACGCTTGGCACTTACTTCTTGATTATTTGAATTTGGATGCAGCCAGGTCTGGTGATCTGGATAAGTTGGTCACCAACTTCAGCAAATGCGACAAGACAACCCAAGCTTATTTACTTCATGTTGCAGAGCACGGAGCAGTACCAGCAGTGAAATCTGCTGAGCAAAATGAGAGCCGTAAAGGCCCAAGAATGTAGTAAACCTTTTTTAAAAATCGTAACGTAGCCCGAAAAAATCGGGTTTTTTTATTAATTTTTGAACTGAAATGCTCAAAAATTACTAAATATTACATCTTGCATGAACAATTGTTCTTGACACATCAGGAACTATTGTTCAGTATTCGCAAAACGTCAACAGGGTTTTGCGATGCAAGTGACCATGGAAGACCTGAGAATGGCCTACCGCAGCACCAAGCTGCGCAAGTATGGCGTTACCTTTCTTCAGGCCATAGAGTCTCCAATGTTCCGCATGGCTTTAACCCACTTGGCCGAAATCGCCTACAAAAAGGCGGCGGGCAATCCGGCACCCAAGCAGCCGGACAAGTAGGAGACAGCAATGGCAACTGTAATCACTGTTCCGGACAATGCTCTTGTGCTGGAAATCGCAATCCAGGCGAAGGCCGACCATCTCTACCTCATCAGCAATGGCACTCGCTCTGCACTCTCCCCGATTGTTCCACCAGGATGGAAGGTGTTAATTGACCCAGCCAGCAAACGCACTGCAGATGCTTTAACGGCAGCCGCATGATGCGCCCGCTTATCTACCCCCTGCTGTTCGCGTTGATTGGAGTGGTGGCAGATCGCATATACCTGGTCGCGGAAATTGCTGCGTTCATCGACAACAAAGAGATATCGACCTTGGTCAATGAACTAGTCCGGTTCCTGCCTGACGATGAGGGGCAGATAGTCACCCTCTGGCTGGAGCGTGATAAGGACGGCGTTCTCAAGCTGAAATGGGATAAATCTCCAAGGGGATACCACAGCAAGGCCTACCGCATTCACGGTGCCCAGGCTGTCGAGATCATTAAGGATTGAGCATGTTTAACCAGATATTCATGTCTCAGATCATGATTCGCCAACCCAACTTGCCTGAAGCCATTGTCGAGCTGTTACAGCAGCACCCCGAAGGCCTAAGCCGCAGTGAGATATTCCATGGTGTAACCCTGCATATCACCGGCGACCAGGTGAGCGCCGCACTTAGGGCCATGCTTGATTCTGACATTGTCGAGCGAAGAACCAGGCGGATCATTCAACCCACCTGGGAAAAGTCCATCTGCACCTACGCGCTACGGCCCAATCAGTCCGCCACCCCCGAGCTTCGCAGACGCGGCCGCCCCAAGGCCGAACCTCAACCTACGCACCCATAACCGGAGCAAGCCATGACACATCAAGACCAAGTCACGTCCATTTTCGTACCGACCAGCAGCCTGCTGGCCTCGCCTACCAACCCACGCAAGCGCTTTGACGAGGAAAAGATTCAAGGCATGGCCGACACCATGGCCACGGTCGGCGTCCTGCAGCCGCTGGTCGTGCGCAACTTCAAAGGCAAAAAGGGCAAATATGAAATCGTCGCCGGTGAGACACGCTGGCGTGCAGCCACGGTCGCCGGGCTCGACCAGGTGCCGGTGATCGTCCGCGAGCTGACCGACCAGCAAGTAATCAAGATCCAGGTGATCGAAAACCTGCAGAGAACAGACCTGCACCCACTTGAGGAGGCAGAAGGCTTCAAGTTGCTCCTGGATAAAAGCCAGGACCTTGTTCCCTATACCGTACAAGAATTGGCAAAAGAAATAGGAAAATCACCTCGCACTATTTTTGCAAGCATGCAGCTATGTAACCTTTGTGATGCCGCAAAAAAGGTATTTTATGAGGGGTTTCTCAGCGCCAGTACGGCGCTTTTGATCGCTCGAATTCCTGGTGAGTTGTTGCAGAAGAAAGCCATCTCCGAGCTTAAAAAAGATATCAGGCCTGGTGAGGCCTTAAGCTATCGTCGCGCCCAAGACCTTCTCAAAACACGCTTTACCCTTCAACTCAGCAAAGCACCTTTTGATATCAATGATCCCAACCTGGTCAAATCCGCAGGAACCTGTACTGAATGTCCAAAACGCACAGGAAATTGTCGTGAAGCGTACCCCGATATCGAGAGTGCAGACGTCTGCACAGACCCTGACTGTCATTCAAATAAACGTGGAAACCATGTTCTTCATTTAAAGAAAGAAGGGGCTCGAATCATTGAAGGTGAAGCGGCAAAGAAAATTCTGCCCTACAGCAGCAATTACATCGACGGCGGTTATATCGAGTACGACCAGAATATGCACCGTGGGAAATGTTCGGGTAATCGACTGGATGAATTATTAGCAGACGACCCACCCGAATTGCTGACTGTCATTCACCCAGTCTCAGGTGACATCGTGAGGGTTTACAAAGAAAACGAAGCCATGCAGAAGCTGGCAGCCAAAGGATTGATTGATACCGTGTTAGCTTCAGGAAAATCATCTGCAGAAAAGCAGAGGGAAGCGGATGCAAAACTGGACAGAGCATATCGTGCCGGATATTTAGAAGCTGTCAGAGCGGAATTTGATACAAAGAACGGTAACGGCTTCAGTTACTTTGAAACTCGCATGATTGCGACCGTGTTTTTCAATCGACTAGATTTTGAAGACCGTAAAAGTGTTATCAAAGTTTGGTGGCCCGAGCGCGCTACAGGAACTATGCATGATGCGGTTAGTGACTTCAGTCGCTCGATACCTGACTTTTCCTTAGACGACCTTGAGCTTCTGCTGATCGATTGCGCCTTAGTCTCGGAGCTTCGCTGTGACTCATACAATTTTGATCGCTACCCTCCTGAACGGTTACTTGCTTTTATCAAGCATTACGAAATCGATATCGACCATATTAAAGACGCGGTGGATTTGAGGATTTGGGAAGAAAAGTCACGTAAAAAAACCAACTTACCCCGCCCTACCCCTCGCTCTGCTGCGCAAGCGCAAGAATCAAAGGCGCCCGAGAATCAGGAAGCCCTCGTCGCCGAGCTGGCCGGTGATCTTTCCCCTGAAGAGGCTGCGCTGATCGAGCCCGCTGCGCAGGCTGATGAAACATCCGCTGCGCAAGCGCCGAAAAACAAATTCGAGGAAATCAAGGCAAAGAAACTGGCCAAGATTCATAAAAAGGAGTCGGCCAAGGCCGACGAATCGAATGGCACAGCCGCTGCAGCGGCTGCGTAAACCAGCCATGCCGTCTCAATCCTGCTTATCAACGACCGCCGCCCCGACAAGAAAGGAAACAACCGTGTTCATTTTAGTGGAACCGACTAATCCCGACCCAACACCCACCACTCGCAGGTTTAGCGCCTACCCGACCCAACCTTTCACCAACGGCTTCCCATTCGCCGCCCAATTCCGCGACCAGGTAATGAATAAAACCAAACGCCAGACCTTTCGCCGCGTGAACCGTGGCGAGCATTTTCCGCAGCATGGAGAGAGCATCGTGGGTTGGGTTGAGCACAACAACAACTCTGCAGAGTTGATCCTCAATGAAACCATCATCATGGTCCAGCACCTGCATATTGATTTCGGAGAGCGCGATCCTATTTACGTCGACGGCCATCCACTCACCAGGTCAGGCCGTGAAGCATTCTCAAAGGCAGAGGGCTTTGAAACCTATCTCAAGATGTACGAATTCATCTACAGCCAATACGGCCTGCGCCCGATCAATGGCGTCGTGATTCATTGGTAATGGAGAGCATCATGAATCTAATTGACCCAACCATCAGCGGCCTTCAAGTGTTATCGATCGAGACCCTCCTTGCAAAAATCAGCCTAAAGAAAACCTCGCTTTATCGACTGATCAATACCGAGGGATTCCCCCAGCCTATAAAGTTGGGGCGCAAATCTGGTTGGCTAGAGCATGAAGTCGACGCTTGGCTACTTCAAAAATCCCGCAATTCAAAAACTGCGTCATAGGACCGGAGGCTCAGGCTTCCGGCCTTCTGTCACCGCATCGATGTAATCAGACCACCATTGCATCATGTAGCGCCGGTCCTTGATGTACTCCGCACGGTTATAAGCCCCACGCACCTCATTGCGCTCTGAATGGGCAAGCTGGCGCTCGATCACATCAGGGTTAAATCCAGTCTCGTTCAGTATGGTCGACGCCACCGATCTGAAACCATGCCCTGTCATTTTCCCTTTGTAACCCAGCTTGTATAAAGCGCTCAGTATCGTGTTGTTGCTGATGCTCACCATGTGGTTACGACCAGGAAGAATAAAATCACTCCCCCTGGAGAGAGGCTTAAGGGCATTTAAAATTGCAATCACCTGGTCAGACAATGGCACCAGGTGAGCATTGTTCATCTTCATTCGCTCGGCTGGAATTTCCCAGATCCGCTCTTCAAAATTGACCTCACTCCATCGGCTTCCGATCAATTCACCTGTACGAAGAAACGTATGCGCCAGCAACTGGATCCCGTATTGCGTATCCAGGCCACCGGTCTGGTGGTATTTAGCGATATCTCGCATCAGCTGCGGAAATTTCTCCGGCCTGACTGCCGGTTGGTGCTTTCGATTCACTGGAGTCAGGGCGCCACGTAGGGCTGCAGCCAGATCATACGCGCAGCGGCCAGTGGCAATGCCATACCGAAACACCTGGCCAACCATACCCAATGTCTTATGAGCCGCATCAAAAGCACCTCGGCGCTCAATGTCCTGTATAACGTCCAACAGCTCAGGACCAGTGATTTGGGAGATCGGCCGTTTTCCAATCTTGGGAAATATGTTGTATTCCAGGCGCCGCATGACGTCTGCCGCGTGCGAATCCACCCACGTACGCAGATATTTCCCGTACCACTCCCGCGCAACCGACTCAAAAGAATTATCAGCTGCGATCTTTCGCTCGATCTTGGCCAGCTTGCGCTCCTGGGAGGGATCTTTACCGTTTGCGAGCAAACATCCCTTCTCAACCGCCAATTTTCGAGCCGATTGCAAAGTCACCTTGGGGTATACCCCTAAGCTGAGCGATTTTTCTTTGCCATCGATCACATATCGATAGCGCCAATACTTTTCACCCGAGTCGTAAACCCACAAATACAGCCCAGCGCCATCACTAAGCTTGCGGATCTTCTTTCCCTCACTGGTCGCATTGCGACATTGAATCTCTGTCAGACTTTTTGCCATGTGGTAACTTTTTTGCACCATGTGGTAACTCGTCAAAAAGTTACCACACTTTTGCCCCGGCTGTAGACGAACGAACGCGAACAAGCGCGAACCCCAAACGGGGCTATAGTACCTGCTAATAAAGGATTTGTGTTATTTCGTGGGGTATTTTGGAACGCTGACGAACATCAGCGAATGGTGTTCTGGCGGAAGAGGTGAGATTCGAACTCACGGTGGGCGTGAACCCACGACAGTTTTCAAGACTGTTGCATTAAACCGCTCTGCCACTCTTCCGGAAACGCTTGCTTCACGCTGCGTATGACTAACCGCGCTGCAAACAATCGCAAAATTATACCAGCGTATTCAGTCATCCGCCAGATCGGCATTCGGAAACAACACATCCTGAAAGCCGAAATTCGCCAGATCGCGGATGCGCATGGGGTAAAGGATGCCATCCAGATGATCACATTCATGCTGCACAACACGGGCATGAAAGTCGCTCACCAGGCGATCTATCGGGTTGCCATACTGGTCAAACCCGGTGTAATGCAGGCGGGTATACCGTGGCACGATGCCGCGCATGCCCGGCACGGAAAGGCAGCCTTCCCAGCCATCTTCCTGCTCATCATTCACGGGTTGCAGGGTTGGGTTGATCAGCACGGTATAGGGCACTTGCTCGGCATCGGGATAGCGTGGATTTTTACCCACTCCAAAAATCACCACGCGCAGGCTGACTCCAATCTGGGGCGCCGCGATGCCAGCCCCGTTCATGTGCGCCATGGTGTCTTCCATGTCTTGGATCAAGGCCTGCAGCTCGGGAGTATCAAACGCCGTCACCGGCGCGGCTTTTTGCAACAGCAGCGGATCACCCATCCGCAATACAGGCCTAATCGGCATGACTCATCACCACCTGTTCTATCAAATGGCGCACACGCTCCATAGTTTGATCCAGCACGGCGCCTATGTCTTCATAACGAATACCATGCACGCTACTGCCACGACCAGCCGCATGGTTAACCACCGGACAAATGGCGGCGTAGCTGATCTCCAGCTCACGCGCCAGCACGGCTTCCGGCATGCCTGTCATTCCGACCATGGTGGCGCCGTCGCGTTCCAGCTTGTTGATCTCGGCCGCCGTTTCCAGCCTCGGCCCCTGCATGGCGGCATAGACGCCACCATCAACCAGCGGTTCGCCAGACTGGCGCGAAGCCTGCAGGCAAAGGCCGCGCAAGCGCGGACAATAAGGCTCGGTGAAGTCAATGTGGATCACCGGCTTGTCCACGTCATCGTAGTAGGTGTTTTTACGGCCATGGGTGTAATCAATAATCTGGTCTGGCAAGGCGATGGTGCCCGGCCCCAAATCGGCATGAATACCGCCGACAGTGGCGACGGCAACAATGTCACGCACGCCCTCAGAATGCAGCGCCCACATGTTGGCCCGGTAATTGACACCATGCGGAGGAATGGTATGCCCGCTGCCATGGCGCGCCAGAAAGACCACCGACTTGCCACCCAGCTCACCAAAGGTTAATGGCCCTGATGGCTCGCCATAAGGGGTGCGAATAAGCTGCCGTCTTGTGATCTTGAGGTTGGCCAACTGCGTAAGCCCGGTACCGCCTATGATTCCCAGCATTAAAAAATTCCTAGCGTTCGGTTTATCAAAAAAGTATCCGCGATTGTAACGCAAAGCGGCCGCGGTAAATTCTGCAGATGCGCCCTCTCCGCAAGCTTTAAGCACGGCATTTTGTGGCATACTTCACCCAGCCATGAATACATCCCAAGCCGTTACTGCCGAAAGCCTGGCCCACGCCAGTGCGCACTACGAAAACTTCCCTGTTGCCTCAGTGCTGCTGCCCATGCGGCTTAGACGCCCTATCGGCGTGATCTATTCGTTTGCGCGGCAAGCCGATGACTTTGCGGATGAAGGTGATCATACTCCCGAGCAGCGTCTGGCGCTGCTGGATGGATTTCGGCAGGAGCTGCACCTGATTGCTCAGGGCAATACGCCCACAACCGCATTTTTCATCACCCTGGCCGACACCATTAAACGTCACAGCTTACCCTTGCAGCCTTTTTACGACCTGCTGGATGCCTTCAGCCAGGATGTGGTGAAAAGCCGCTACGAAAATTTCGGTGAAGTCATGGATTACTGTCGACGTTCCGCCAACCCGGTCGGACGTCTGCTGCTGCATCTCTACCAGGCGGCCACCCCACGCAATACCGGGCTCTCCGATGCCATCTGCTCCTCCCTGCAACTCATCAACTTTTTGCAGGATGTGGAGATAGACTACAAGAAAGACCGCATCTACTTCCCCCTTGATGAAATGCGCAAATACCGCATTGAAGAAAAGCAGATTGCCAATTCTGACAGCAGCGGCACCTGGGGCCTGTTCATGGAATTCCAGATCAACCGCGCCCGTCGGCTGCTGCAATCAGGCGCGCCGCTCGGCAAGGCCCTGCCCGGCCGCACCGGGCTCGAAATGCGCACTATCATTGCAGGCGGCGAGCGCATCCTGCAAAAGCTGCATAAATCACGCGGTGACATGTTCACCCAGCGGCCTGTGCTCAAGCCCTATGACTGGGCGCTGATGCTGTACAAGGCTGTACGCGCTAAATAATTACCCGGAGCATCCCTTGTCCCCACAAGAATATTGCGAGAACAAAGCCGCTGCCAGCGGCTCCAGTTTTTACGCCAGCTTTCGCTTCCTGCCCAAGCCGCAGCGCGATGCCATTACCGCGCTTTATGCCTTCTGTCGTGAGGTCGATGATATTGCCGACGAATGCACCGATATCGGCATTGCCCGCACCAAGCTAGCCTGGTGGCGCGAAGAGATTCACGGCTTGTATGCGGGCAATCCGCAACATCCGGTCAGCAAGGCATTACAAGGGCCGATCAACACCTACCAACTGCAAGAACAACACTTTATTGAGATCATCGCTGGCATGGAGATGGATTGCGAGCAGAATCGCTATGCCAACTTTGCCGCACTTGAGCTCTATTGCTACCGCGTCGCCAGCGTGGTTGGCCTATTATCCGCCGCCATTTTTGGCTACCGTAATCCAGCTACCGAGCAATATGCGCTGGATCTTGGCATGGCATTTCAGCTTACCAATATCATTCGCGATGTGGGGGAGGATGCACGGCGCGACCGCATTTACCTGCCGCAGGATGAATTGGCCCGCTTCTGCGTCACCGAAATCGATATCCTGCATGGGCATGAAACACCGCAAGTCCGGGAGTTGCTTGATTTTCAGATTTCCCGGGCCGAGTCCTACTATGAGCGCGCCCTGGGCGAGTTGCCACAGGAAGACCGTAAAACGCAACGTACAGGCCTCATGATGTCGGCCATTTACCGCACGCTGCTACGTGAAATCAAGGCCGACGGCGCCGAAAAAGTGCTCAATTCACGTACGTCGCTTGGTGGTCTGCGCAAAATGTGGCTGGCGTTCAGCACCTGGCTGCGCAACTAGAGCATCCGCGCGATGCATTTCCCTCCTGCTTTGCTTTACGCATAAACACCATGTCGACGCCATCATTGTCTCTAGCTAACGCGCATGTCGGCATTATTGGGGCAGGCTGTGCGGGCTTGGCCGCTGGCGCCAGCCTGGCGAGACAAGGCGTCAATGTCACTGTACTGGAGTCCGCCCCGCAGGCTGGAGGGCGCGCGCGCAGCCTGAGCTGGAAAGGTGCCCGGTTGGATAATGGTCAACATATCCTGCTGGGTGCATATCAACAAACCCTGGCGCTGCTGTCGCAAGCGGGCGTGGATGAAGCGCAGGCCCTGATGCGCTTGCCATTGGATTTGCGCCTGGCGGAAGGGTTTGAACTGCAGGCGGCAGATGCCTGGCCAGCGCCGCTGCATTTGCTGGTAGGTTTATTGCGCGCCAAAGGCTTGAGTTGGAGCGAGCGCTTCTCCGCCATCCGCTTCATGAGCTGGCTACAGCTGCGCCGATTCAAACTGGGACGCGACATTTCCGTGCTGGCGTTGCTCCATGACCGCAAACAAACACCGACACTGATACGCTGCCTGTGGGAGCCCCTGTGCCTCGGTGCGCTCAACACGCCGATTGATCAGGCAAGCGCACAGGTATTCGTCAACGTTCTGCGCGATAGTTTTGCCCGCCGCAAACAGGATAGCCACCTACTACTCCCCAAGCAGGATTTATCCACGCTGCTGATCGCACCGCTCATTGAAGATATCAAGCAACATGCAGGGGAAGTGCACTTGCGCAAAGGAGTGCACAAGATAGAAGCCGAAGACAGCATGTACTGGCTCCATACCGAAGATCAGAATAGCGCGCTTTATACGCATGTCGTGCTGGCCTGCCAACCTTTCCGGGCGGGCCCATTGCTTGCCGGGCTGCCCGGTACCGAGGCATTGCAACAGTCACTGGCAAGCCTGCAATATCAGCCCATCTATACGGTTTACTTCCAGTTTGATACCAGCGTAGCGCTCGACTTTCCCATGCTGGGCCTCAATGCTGGCATCAGTCAGTGGGTATTTGATCGTGGTCAACTGGATGGGCAACACGGCCTGATTGCCGTTGTCATCAGTGCCGAGGGCGCACACCAGTCCTTGCGACAGGATGCCTTGGCCGAGATCGTGCTGGCCGAACTGCGCGATCACTACCCGGCGCTCAAGGCGCCCATCTACTGGTATAAAGTCATCGCCGAAAAACGCGCCACATTCAGCTGCACCGCCGGATTATCTCGCCCGACCATGCGAACCGACCTAAGTAATCTCTATCTGGCAGGCGATTATGTGGCGGGAGATTATCCCGCCACCATTGAAGGCGCCATCCGCAGCGGCGTACAATGCGCCCAGCACATCACACTATCCCTCACCTCCTGACACAGAAAGCCATCGATGAACGCAGATCTCTCGAACTTCCTCCTCCATTGGGCCATCATGAGCCTGTCGCTCTGGGTGGCCAGCTACCTGTTTAGCGGCATCAAGTTCAGCGGGGTGCCATCGCTACTCGTGTCTGCATTGGTGTTGGGCTTTGCCAACGCCATCATCCGCCCTATCCTGTTTTTCCTGACCCTGCCGATCACCCTGGTGACGCTGGGCTTCTTTGTCCTGGTCATCAATGCCTTGATGATTATGCTGGTGGCAAAACTGGTGAAAGGCTTTCAGCTTTCCGGCTTCTGGACAGCATTTTTCGCCAGTATTTTCATTGCTATCTTTACGCTGATCATTGAATGGATGCTGCCCAGCCAGGGCGCCATCATCATTCAAAACGCCAACACCATCTCTATCTAGATTGAAGTTTCATGCACAACTACCAAGCCCCTGCCCAACTGTTAGCAGACCGCGTCATTCTTGTCACTGGTGCAGGCCAGGGCATAGGCCGGGAGGCCTCATTGGCGTTTGCGCGCCATGGTGCCACTGTCATTTTGTGTGGTCGTACGCTGAAAAAGCTGGAGGCGGTTTACGACGCCATCGAAGCCGCAGGCTATCCGCAGGCGGTGATTTTTCCACTGGACTTGAGTAAAACCGATGAGCCGTCTTTTACGGCGATGGCAGAAGGCATATACCAGCAACTAGGTCGCCTGGACGGCATTCTGCATAATGCCGCCCATTACGTTAACCTGAGCCCGCTGGAGATTCAGACAATGGAGCAGTTTGAAAGCATGTTCAAGGTGAATGTGATTGCGCCGTTTGCCTTGACCAAAGCCTGTTTGCCATTGCTGAAACGTGGCGCAGATACCTCGGTTATTTTCACATCGTCGACTGCCGGACATCAGGCAGGTGCCTATTGGGGCAGCCATGGCATCAGCAAACAAGCGGTTGAGCACTTGGTAAAAACCTGGGCACTTGAGCTGGAAAGTACACCGAATGTGCGCCTGAATGCCGTGATACCCGGGCCGGCGCAATCACCTCAACGCAAGAAAAGCCATCCTGGTGAAGTCCATGACTCCTTACCGTTAGCCGAGAGTCTGATGTCGGTGTATCTCTATTTGATGGGGAAAGACAGCGCTGGCGTCAGCGGCCAGATTGTTCAGGCGCAGACTGCGTAAAAACTTATTGGCGTGTCTCTAGACTAAAAATACAGTAGTCAAAGGCTGGGGGCAGGATAATCGCTGGCCTTTATGGGTGGCGGCAAGCGCATGATCTTGTCGATCACCAGCCGTGCCATGGCCCAGGCTTTATCTTCCAGCAACATCTCTTTTTCCAGATCGGTAAATGGCAGATAGCGATTACCATGGGTGAGTGAAAATCGCCGGGACTGCTCGACATTCAGATAGGCCAGCATCACATCCTGCACACGTTCGTCACGATTTTTGTAAAGCGATGGCATTGCGCTCCCAATTAGGTGATTCAAATGAAAAGGCCAGCTTGAGAAAAGCCGCTTGTTAGCGGCCTTGTATGAAATATACCGCAAGCTGCCAGCTGTGGGTAGCCCATGATCCAGCGCACAAAGCAGCATTGTCGCAGCGCGCCAGGCTGGCTATGATGCACCACCTGCCAACAAGAGCGTGATCATGCAAACTACCAAACTTCCCCTTACCTTTGCCTTTGGCGTATTGCTCGCCTTGCTGGTATCCGGCATCACTCCCTATGACCGCCTCACATGGCTGATGGAAACGCTGCCAGTCATGATTGCCCTGCCCTTGCTGACGGCCACTTATCGTCAATTCAGGCTCACCAATCTGCTTTACGTGCTGATTGGCTTGCATGCCTGGGTACTCATTGTCGGCGGCACTTATACCTACGCCCGTGTGCCCATCGGTTTTTACGTGCAGGATTGGTTTGGGCTTGATCGCAACCCGTACGACAAACTGGGCCATCTGATGCAAGGCTTTGTGCCAGCATTGATCGCCCGTGAGATACTGCTGCGCATGCGCTATCTCACCAGCCGCCGCATGACGGCATTTCTGTGCGTGGCGATTGCGCTCGCCATCAGCTCGGTTTATGAGTTGATTGAATGGGCAGCTGCCGTTGCCATGGGGCAAGGGGCTGATGAGTTTCTGGGGACGCAAGGCGATGTGTGGGACACACAATCAGATATGTTCTGCGCCATGATAGGCGCCATCGTAGCACTACTGGTCTTGTCCAAGTGGCATGACCGGCAGATGCAGTCACTGGAAATCAACCGCCAAGACAAGCACTAAAGGCACAAGAGCGTTGCGATGAAGTCTGCTTACTGCTTGGCGATCGCTTGCGCCAGGGCCTGCGGCTGCTCAAACGTCAGCCAATGCGCTTGCATATCGCCCGACGAAGGGTCCAGATAGCCCCACGTCACCATGGCAAAGGCCAGTTGATTGGCCTCTGCCGCCATCCCGTCTTCCACACGATCGCCGATATACATGGTCTCGGCTTTATTCATGTCATGGGCTGCAACAATATTGCCCACCATTGCCGCTTTGCTCGGCACGGCGGGATGAAAATAATCGAGCGCATACACTTCCTGGAAATATGCTCCCCAGCCCAGATGTTCCAGAATGCGGCGGGTGGGATAAATACGCTTATTGGTACCAATGTAGAGATTGTGATCACGGGCAAGTAACGCCAGCATGGGTTCAATGTCGGGGAATACCGTGGTCTGCTTGTAACCTTCACTGTCGTAATGCTGTTTGAAAGCCTGCGCCAGTGCGGCCAGTGTATCGGCGTCATCGTGTCCGGCAATCAGCGACAGGGTCTGCATCAAGGGAGGGCCGATCAGCTCCGGCGTCAGTGGTCGGGCAGGCGTTATGCCGTGTTGGCGAAAAGCCTCAGCAAAACTGCCAAGTATGCTGCTCGACGAATCGATCAATGTACCGTCAAGATCAAAAATTATATTTTTCATGGCGTTACATTGATCACTTCATTAAATTTCTTTAATTTTCTGCAAGGCTTGGTCGAGGCGCTCGACGGCGATCACCGTCAAATCCGGAATGGCTTGCTTGGGTGCATTTGCTTTGGGCACGATGGCATGGGTAAATCCGAGTTTGGCAGCTTCCTTCAGGCGCTCCTGACCACGCTGCACCGGACGCACCTCGCCCGCCAGTCCAACTTCACCAAATACAATCAGTTTATTATGCAGTGGTTTGTTTTTTAACGAAGAAACAATGGCAAGTAATACAGCCAAATCGACTGCCGGCTCACTGATCCGCACGCCACCCACCGCATTGATAAACACATCCTGATCAAAGCAGGCAACACCCGCGTGGCGATGCAGCACGGCCAGCAGCATAGCCAACCGATTCTGCTCCAGCCCTACGCAAAGGCGCTTGGGATTGGGCGCATGCGCTTCATCGACCAGCGCCTGTATCTCGACCAAGAGCGGCCGTGAGCCTTCTTGAGTGACGGTAATGCAAGAGCCAGCTACTTGCTCAGCGTGGTGTGAAAGAAACAGCGCCGATGGATTGCTTACCTCGCGCAAGCCCTTCTCTGTCATGGCGAATACACCCAGCTCATTGACCGCACCAAAGCGGTTTTTGAACGCGCGAATCAGGCGGAAACTGGAGTTGGGGTCGCCCTCGAAGTACAGCACAGTATCGACAATATGCTCCAGCACACGTGGTCCGGCGAGTGAGCCCTCCTTGGTCACATGGCCTACCAAAATCACCGTGATCCCCAGTTGCTTGGCGGCACGGGTCAATTGGGCCGAACATTCCCGCACTTGCGCTACCGAGCCAGGGGCCGACTGCAGCGCCTCGGAATAAATGGTCTGAATGGAATCGATGACCGCAATATCCGGCTTGTGGGTCTGCAGGGTCGCCAGAATTTTTTCCAGCTGAATTTCGGCCAACAGATCAATCGGGCCAGCATCCAGCCCCAGACGGCGGGCACGCATGGCAATCTGCTGCGCAGACTCCTCGCCGCTAACGTAAATGGCTTTACGCAGATGGCCAACGTGGCAAAGTGTCTGCAACAGCAAGGTGGACTTGCCTATGCCGGGGTCGCCCCCGATCAGCACTACGCCGCCCGCGACCAGGCCACCGCCCAGCACGCGGTCAAACTCGCCGATGCCAGAAGGCTGGCGCGGCACTTCGGCCGCCTCTACCTCAGCGAGCTTTTGCAAGCCGGCGGTCTGCGCCAATGCCGCATAGCGATTGGCTGTCGGCGCTTCCGCAATGCTCTCGACCAGGGTGTTCCATGCCATGCAGCTCGGGCACTGGCCTTGCCATTTTGGAGATGAAGCCCCGCACTCGGTACAGGTATAAACGGTTTTTGCCTTAGCCATGCACGACCTTGAAATTAACACGTGAAGTCACCGCGCAAAGCAGCTCGTAGCCCACCGTTCCGCAAGCTTCCGCTACGGCATCCACGGGGATGGTTGCGCCCCATAGTTCAACGGGGCTGCCGATATCAGCCGCTGGAATATCCGTGATATCGACAAACAGCATATCCATGGAAACCCGCCCCAGAGTCTTGCTCACCTGCCCGGCCACTGCAATGGGCGTACCGCCAGGGGCGTGGCGCGGGTAGCCATCGGCATAGCCACAAGCCACTATCCCAACCTTGGTTTCGCGCTCGGCCACAAACGTGGCGCCGTAGCCGAGGCTCTCTCCGGGGGGCAAGGTCTGCACGGCAATCAATTCCGATTGCAGATGCATCACCGCCTGCAAGCCATAGTTTGCAGCCGCGACCGCTTGCACTGGTGTCGCGCCATAAAGCATGATGCCAGGGCGCACCCAGTCGGCATGACTTTCAGGATGGCGCAAAATGGCAGCCGAGTTAGCAAGGGATTTCGGATAATCCAGCCCTTGGGCACCAGCTTCAAATCGCTGCAAGGCCGTGGCAATACCGGGGGCTTCATCGGCCGTGGCAAAATGGGTCATCAGGGTAATACTGCCCACCTGTGCGCAAGTGGCCAACCGTGCAACAGCGGATGCAAATGCCTGCGGCATAAAACCAAGGCGGTTCATACCGGTATTCATTTTAACAAACACGGCAATGGGAACAGGCAAGCTTGCCTGCTCCAGCATGGCAATCTGGTGATCAGCGTGCACGACGATGGATATCCCGGCATCGGCAGCGGCATTCAGCTCGGTAGACTCAAACACCCCCTCCAGCAGCAGCAGGGTTTGCCGGTAACCGGCCGCGCGCAACTCCAGCGCCTCCTGCAAACGCAAGACGGCAAAACCATCCGCCTCAGCCAGGCCGCGCGCCACATGCAACAGGCCATGGCCGTAGCCATTGGCCTTGACCACAGCCATGGTCCGCGTCTTAGGGGCATAGTGCCGAACGCGGCGCAGATTATGCTGCAATGCAGCGAGATGAATAGTGGCGGTAATAGGGCGCATGAAAACCGATGGAAATTAATATTCGTCCTGGAAGGAACTGCCAGAGACGTGATTCTCGAATCGCGTGAATTGGCCCATAAAAGTCAGACGTACGCGACCAATCGGGCCGTTACGTTGCTTGGCGATAATGATTTCCGCCGTGCCTTTATCCTGTGAATCAGGGTTATAGACTTCATCGCGATAGATGAACAGAATCAAGTCGGCATCCTGCTCAATAGCGCCGGATTCACGCAAGTCGGACATGACCGGACGTTTATCAGTCCGCTGCTCCAGGCCGCGGTTGAGCTGGGACAATGCTACAACTGGAACATCAAGCTCCTTCGCCAAGGCCTTGAGCGAGCGGGATATTTCCGAGATTTCCGTGGCCCTGTTTTCATTCTGGCGGCCAGTGGCTCCGGTCATCAGCTGCAAATAGTCGACCACTATCAAGCCCAGCTTGCCGGTCTGGCGATGCAGACGCCGCGCGCGCGCGCGGACTTCAAACGAGCTAAGGCCCGCGCCTTCGTCAATGAATACCGGGGCATCATTCAACTTGCCGAGCGCCGTGGTCAGGCGCACCCAATCCTCGTCCTCCAAGTTACCGTTACGCATGCGATGCTGATCCAGGCGTCCCACTGAACCAATCATACGGGCTGCCAGTTGGGTGGCCGCCATTTCCATCGAAAATACGGCGACTGGCAGCTTGGTTTCCAGCGCCACGTTTTCGGCAATATTCAGCGAGAAGGCTGTTTTACCCATGGATGGGCGACCTGCGACAATAATCAGGTCGCCAGGCTGGAAGCCGGAAGTACGTTCGTCCAGATCGCTGAATCCGGTGGGCACACCCGTCACGCCACCCTGATTCTCGCGCTGGTAGAGGTAATCAATACGGTCTGCCACCTTGGGTAGAATAGTCTTCATGTCCAAGAAGCCTTGCGAGGTTTTACGGCCGCCTTCTGCGATCTGGAATATCTTGGCTTCGGCTTCGTCCAGCAATTGCTGGGCATCGCGCCCCTGCGGGTTGTAAGCACTCTCGGCAATGCCGGACCCCACTTCAACCAGCTTGCGCATGACGGCACGCTCATGCACGATTTCTGCATAGCGGCGGATGTTGGCGGCTGTCGGGGTATTTTGGGCCAGAGCACCCAGATAGGCGATACCACCCACACCGGATAACTCGGCAGAGTTTTCCAGCGATTCGGCAACGGTGACGATGTCTGCGGGTTTGTTGCGCTCAATCAGCCGTGCAATATGTTCAAAAATAAGGCGATGATCATGCCGGTAAAAATCGGCTGGCCCCAGCAGGTCAGCTATGCGGTCTATCGCCTCATTTTCCAGCAGCAAACCGCCCAGCACGGACTGCTCGGCTTCAACCGAATGAGGGGGGAGTTTCAGTGATTCAAGGATATCGTCAGCCATGCCGCATTATAACAAGCGCGGCCTTGGGAAAATCACGCTTGTCAGATATCCACTGTTTTTTTACATATCTATCGTCTTTGCCAATGCCTGCTGCACATCGGCAATGAGGTCGTCCACCTCTTCCAGCCCGACATAAAAACGCACCAGGCCGCCACTTTGCGGGTAACGATCATGCACATCGTAAGGGATAGCCAGGCTGACGGCCCCTCCCCAGCTGTAGCCAATATGAAACAGCGCCAGCGCTTCGACAAAAGCATCTATGCCTGCCTGCGAAATCTCCGGTTTGAACAGCACCGAAAACAGACTGGCCGCGGCAGTGAAATCACGTTGCCAAACGACATGTCCAGGGCAACTGGGCAAAGCGGGATGCAACACCAGCTCTATGCACGGTTGCGCGGCCAGCCAATGGGCGAGCTTACGGGCGGATGCATCTTGCGCGAGATACCGCAAACGGTAATGCGGCAAGCTGCGCAACACCAGCTGGCAATCTTCGGGGCTTACCCCCAGCCCAAGCTGCATATGGGTTTTAAGCAACAGCTCATGCAAGGCATCATCATCGGTGCTGACGCTGCCCATCATGACATCACTGCCGCCGGACTGATATTTGGTCAGCGCCTGCATGCCGATATCGGCGCCCAGGGCAAATACATTCTGGGCAATCCCGGCAGACCAGGTGGCATCCGCTGCCACCAGCACACCGCGCGCATGCGCCAGCTCCGCCAGCCGCTTGAGATCAGCCACTTCCATGGTCACCGACCCCGGCGTTTCCACCCATAGCAAACGCGTATTGGCGGTCAAGGGCAAGGCTTCCGGCTGCAAGGGATCGTAAAAATCCACCTCTATGCCAAAACGCCCGGCCAGCATACGGGCAAGATCAGCCCCTGGCTGGTAGGCATTGCGCGGTAACAGCACGCGCTCGCCGGTTTTAAGCAGTGCCAGAAAAATCAGGCTGACAGCAGCCAGCCCTGAAGGTAGCAACAACGCATGTTTTACATTATCAATAAGCGCAAGCTTGCGCTCCAGCCGGCGCGTTGTTGGCGTCCCCAGCAGGCCATAGCTGTATTGCGATTTATTGCGCCAGTCACGCTCGCGCATGCTTTTCACATCGGGAAAGACCACGGTCGAAGCCCGCTCCATGCTGCCTACCAGGCTGGAGAAATGTGAGGTGCAATTGTCGGACTGCGCCAGTTCATCGGGCTGAATTAAGGCAGTCCAGCTGGAAGGTTTGTTTGACATGCAGATACTCGTGATTAAAGACACTAAGCGGGCAAGTTTAACCCAATGGCTTTATCAGCCATAAAAAAAGGCCACCCGCAGGCAGCCTTTTTTTATTCAGTGCAAAACGAAGAATTAAGCTTCGCCAGCCACTGAAACGGTGATATCTACAACAACATCGTGATGCAGCGCGATGCTGACAGAGTGATCGCCAATGGTCTTCAGAGGACCGTTAGGCATACGCACTTCAGCCTTGGCCACTTGTACACCCTTGGCAGTCAGCGCTTCAGCGATGTCGCCGTTGGTAACGGAACCAAACAGACGGCCATCAACGCCAGCCTTCTGGCTCACAGCCAATACGTACTCAACCAGTGCTTCAGCACGCTTCTGGGCAGCAACCAGCAGTTCAGCCTGTTGCTTTTCCAGTTCAGCGCGGCGTGCAGCGAATTCAGCCTTGTTGGCTTCCGTAGCGCGCTTTGCCTTGCCTTGAGGAATCAGAAAGTTACGGCCGTAACCGTCTTTTACCTTAACGATGTCACCGAGGTTACCCAGGTTAACGACTTTTTCCAACAGAATAACTTGCATGACGTATCCCCTTAGTGCTTATCGGTGTATGGCAGCAGCGCCAGGAAACGGGCGCGCTTGACGGCGGTGGTCAGCTGACGCTGATAACGGGCCTTGGTGCCGGTAATGCGTGCAGGGATGATCTTGCCGTTTTCGTTGATGAAATCTTTCAGCAGATCTACATCCTTGTAGTCTACTTCTTTAATGCCCTCTGCCGAGAAACGGCAGTAGCGGCGGCGTTTGAACATATCACGTGCCATGATGAACCTCTTTCTAAATTCAGATTATCTCTAATGTAGTAATGTGCAATACCAGCTGTGTGCTTTTCATGCTGCGCTTGGCGAGGAATCCGGCCGCACGGGCCTTGGTTCCTTCCTTGAGGTGCTTGTGCTGCTCTGCGATGGAGCCCATCGCAATTACGGGCACTGCACACTCGACTCTGCGCTGCATGCCTGCCTCGGTTTTTTCCGAGATATGCTGCAGGGTAAAACTCAACAACGGTATTCCTGCTGGCGTGTAACGAAGCTCTGCAATCTGCACCACTTCGCCCGCGATGACTAACTGATTAGCCTCCAGCGTGGTAGAACTCAATTAAGCAGCAGCTTCCTCAGCAGGAGCGGCTTCATCCTTGCCCAGCAATGACTTGGATTTTTCTTCCTTCATCATGGGGGATGGAGCAACAACGGCTTCTTTGGTCGCAATGGTCAGATGACGCAGAACGGCGTCATTGAACTTGAATGCATGCTCAAGCTCTTCCAGCACGGTTTGATTGCATTCGATATTCATCAGCACGTAGTGTGCCTTGTGAATTTTCTGGATAGGGTAAGCCAGTTGACGACGGCCCCAGTCTTCCAGACGGTGGATAGCGCCGCCGTTGGAAGTTACCAGGGTACGGTAACGCTCGATCATGGCTGGCACTTGTTCGCTCTGGTCCGGATGGACGATGAACACTACTTCATAATGTCGCATAAACACTCCTTTTGGGTTAGCAGCCTCCCGTTTGCGACAACGGTAAGGCAAGGTGGAAAGCCCGCGATTATAGCGAGCTTCCACCCCCAAGGCAATGTTTTTGCGGCTTTATTGCAAGGACAGCCCCATCAGCACGGTATTATCCGGTATTGCGCAGCCCGGCGGCAATGCCATTGATGGTGAGATGTATCGCCAGCTTGACCCGGTCATTGGTCGCGCCCTGACGGTATTGCCTGATGAGCTCGACCTGCAAGTGATTGAGCGGATCGAGGTATGGCAGGCGATTTTGAATGGAGTTGGCCAAGGCCGGATTGCTGCTCAGGCGCTCTGTGCTATTCAGCAGCAAATTGAGCGCTTCAGTCGTCAACTGATATTCACGCTCAATGGCGGCAAAAATGCCTTCACGCAGTTTCTTGTCCGGCACCAGCATGGAATAACGCTGCGCCACGGCAAGATCGGTCTTGGCCAGCACCATGTCCACATTGGAAATCAGGCTGCGGAACAGTGGCCATTGCTCCAGCATGTCATGCAGGGTTTTGAGCCGCGCAGGCTGCAGCTTGTCCTCAATGAACAGATACTCATGGATGGCGCTACCTACGCCAAACCAGCCCGGCAGCAGCAGGCGACATTGGCCCCAGGAAAATCCCCAGGGGATGGCGCGCAGATCTTCGATGCGCTGCGTTGCCTTGCGCGAGGCGGGACGGCTGCCTATGTTGAGCTCGGCGATTTCCGAGATAGGCGTGGCATTAAAGAAATACTCGGCAAACCCGGCTGTTTCATACACTAGGGTTCGGTATGCGGTCATGGCCGTCGCCGACAAACCTTCCATGAT
Source organism: Methylovorus menthalis (assembly GCF_020523625.1). Taxonomy (GTDB): domain Bacteria; phylum Pseudomonadota; class Gammaproteobacteria; order Burkholderiales; family Methylophilaceae; genus Methylovorus; species Methylovorus menthalis. The sequence continues at coordinate 887,118 of NZ_JAJAQH010000006.1, read as the reverse complement.
GATCTCGAAAGAGCGCCGCTTTTTTGCCAGCAAAGGGTCAGGCGGAAACAGCGAGCCATCAATGGTTGCCGCCACCAGCGTTTCCAGGTGCTGACGGCCGACACGCGGTTCCGAGTATTTATTGGCAATGATCTCGCCCTGCTCTGTCAGGCGGATTTGCCCATCCACCGTGCCTTGCGGCTGCGCCATAATGGCCTGATAGGTGGGGCCGCCGCCGCGACCCACCGTGCCGCCGCGACCATGGAACAACCGTAGCCGCACATTGGCCTGACGGAACAACTCCACCAGCGAGATTTCGGCTTTGTACAGCTCCCAGTTGGAGGTCAGGAATCCACCATCCTTGTTACTGTCCGAATAGCCCAGCATGATTTCCTGCTCATTGCCCTGATGCCGCAGCAGATGGCGAATTCCCAGCAGGCTAAGCCATTGCCCCATGATCATGGGCGCATGCCGCAAGTCGGCGATGGTTTCAAACAACGGGACGATATTGAGGTCCATCTGCACCTTGGCCGAGCCCCAAACCCCGCGCAACATGCCGGTTTCTTTCTGCAGCAGAGCTACTTCGAGCAGGTCAGACAAGGTCTCGGTATGGGAAATGATGTACTGACGTATGGCGCGCTTGCCGTATCCGGCGCGTATACCGCGTGCCTTTTGCAGCACCTCCATTTCAGACTGCACCAGCTCCGAATACTGCTGAAACGGCGAAAACAGCAAGCGTGGCTGCTTGAGCTCCTCCAGCAACACTTCCACTTTTTCATCTTCATCCAGCGTAGCGTAGTTGAAGTCCTGCCCGGCCTTGAGAAAAAGCTCCTTGATCACCAGCTCATGTACATCAGAGCTTTGCCGCAAATCCACCGTGGCAAGGTGAAACCCGAAGGTTTCGATGGCCTTGATCAGCTTGCCCAGTCGCGGATAAATCAGCGCCTCGCCCTGCTGGCTTTGCAGCGACTCCGCAATCACATTCATGTCGGCCAGTAAGGCCTCGGCACTTGTATACGGGATGGCGCTGATCTCACGCCGCACATCGCCCCGCTCGTTCACCAGCAGCTTGGCCGTTTGTGCCAGGCGTGCGTGTATGCCGTTGAGTGCCAGTCGATAGGTTTCATCCTGCCGATGCAGGGATTGCTCCCCGGATGCCTCTGCCAGCCTGACCAGCGCAGGAGTCACGTCCACGAGACGGGTGGACAGCGAAAGCTCCGAGCGCAAAGCCTCCACCTGCTCGAGATAATAGGAAAAAGCCGTAGCCGACTGCTGAATAATGGCCTGCTCCAACGTGGCGCCATTGACGAATGGATTGCCATCACGATCGCCGCCTATCCAGCTGCCCATCTGCAAAAACGATGGCAGCTTGTATTCCGGGCTCAACTTATCGGCAAATACATAGCGCAGGTCATTTTCAAAATCCTGCATCAGCTCCGGAATCACTTGCAGGAAAGTCATGCGGTAATAGCTGAGCGCGTTTTCGATTTCATTGGCCACAGTGAGCTTGCTGAAGCGCAGAATCCGGGTCTGCCACAATGTCGTAATCGCGCCCACAATCATGCGCTCGTTGCGCTCTGCCTCGCGGATGGACACCACATTGCTCTTTTCAACCAGCAGCAGGGAAAGCGCCCGCTCGGTATCCAGTATGCTTTTCCGCTGCACTTCGGTGGGGTGCGCCGTCAGCACCGGCGAAATCAGCGCATTGGCAAAAAAATCGCCAATTTCCGCCGCGCCCAGATCACTGGCCGCCAGTTTCTGCAACGAATGCGTCAGCATGCCCGGCACGGCCTGATCTTCCACCAGACGGCTTTGCTGATGCGCATGCAAATCCTCGGCAATATTGACCAGATGCTTGAAGTAACTGAAAGCCCGTATCACTGGGATCGCCTGCTCCACCGTCAATGTCTTGAGCAGCTTTTCCAGGCTCTTGGCCGCCTTGGCATTGCCATGCCGATGAAAATTGACCGCGGCTGTTCGTATTGCCTCAATACGGTCGAATGTCGCTTCACCCTCTTTGCTTTTAATCACTTCCCCCAGCACTCGACCGAGGTAGCGTATGTTTTCACGCAGCAGTTTTTCGTTATGGCTATAAATCCGGCTTGTCATTCCATGCTCCCCAATAACCATCAACACTTTATTCATACCTTTTGTGGCTTACCCTGATGAAGCAATAAACGATCCAAATTTAGCAACGGCGACCAGTCTCGTCTAATTGCAACAGAATTCCCTCTATAATAAAACCACGCCCACCTGTAACGGAGATTACCGTTTGAGCCCGACGTCGATTCAAATCACCGCCGCCATCATTTTTGGCATTGCCCTGCTTCATACCTTTAGCGCCAAATTCTTCGAGAGCCTGGCTCATCGCCACCCACGCCATGCCGGGCTCCTACATTTACTGGGCGAAGTAGAGGTCGTATTCGGTTTCTGGGCTTTTATATTGATTGGGCTAATGGGGGTCATGGCAGGCGGCGAGCAAGCCATTGAGTACGCCGAATCCCGGCATTACACCGAGCCGCTGTTTGTCTTCGTCGTCATGGTCGTGGCGGCATCCAAACCCGTTCTGCAGGCCGTGCAGCAAATCATTGCAGTGATCGCACGGCTATTGCCTATGAATACTGCCGTGGCTCAGGCCTGGCTTAGCCTGGCCATTGTGCCGCTGGTGGGTTCCTTTATCACCGAGCCTGCCGCCATGACGTTGGCAGCACTGATGCTGGCGCCACAGGTTTTTCGCCATGGCATCCCTGAGTGGTTGAAATACGCAGCGCTTGGCGTGCTGTTCGTCAACATTTCCATCGGCGGCACGCTGACATCGTTCGCGGCACCGCCTGTGCTGATGGTCGCCGCCACCTGGCAATGGGATAGCGCCTTCATGCTGGCCCATTTTGGCTGGAAAGCAGCCATAGCCGTGTTATTCAATGCCACCATCATCACCATCATGCTGCGCAAGCATCTTGGCCAGGCACCTGCCGGGGCAGCCAGCCCAGGCCAAAAAACGCCGGTGCTGGTATCCGGCATCCATTTCCTGTTTCTGGCGGGCGTGGTCATGTTTGCCCATCACCCGGTCATTTTCATGGGCTTGTTCCTGCTGTTCCTGGGCTTCACCCAGGCTTACGAACGTTACCAGAACCCATTGATCCTGAAGGAAGGCCTGCTGGTCGGCTTCTTTCTGGCCGGTCTGGTCGTGCTGGGCGGCATGCAGCAATGGTGGCTGCAACCCATCGTGGCGAGCCTTGAACCTGTCGCGCTATTCTTTGGCGCCGTTGCATTGACTGCCGTCACAGATAACGCCGCCCTCACTTATCTGGGATCGCTGATCATGGGCATTTCAGACGAATCGAAATACATGCTGGTCGCTGGTGCTGTGGCAGGTGGCGGCCTCACCGTGATTGCCAACGCACCCAACCCAGCCGGGGTCGCCTTGCTGAAAAATGGCTTTCAGGATGCCTCCATAGGCGCAGGGCAACTGTTGCTCGGCGCCTTGCCGCCGACGCTGGTGGCGATTGTGTGTTTTTTCATGCTCTAAACGAGTGCAAACCCGCCATGATCGGTGCGTTTTTTGGCTGCTTAAGTCCAACTTGCCGTGCAAGGGACGGGTCAGTATGATGATTTGCCACTCCCCTGCTCGTCAGGAAATTCGATCTTGGCATTTCTGTATTTATTACGATGAAAGTCGCTCGATTGCGTATTCTTTTTGTTAGCTCAGAAGCCCACCCCCTCATTAAAACTGGCGGCCTGGCCGATGTCAGTGGCTCGCTTCCTGCAGCATTGCGGGATCAAGGCGAAGATGTCAGGTTACTGATCCCTGGCTACCCCTCTGTCATGAAAAAACTGCAAGACCAGACCAAGGTACTGGAACTGCAAGACCTGCCTTATGTTGGCCGTGCCAGTCTGGTGCTGGGGAAAATGCCGGATACCGGCGTCGAGGTGCTTGCCATTGACTGCCCCAGCCTCTACCAGCGTGCAGGCAACCCCTATCTGGATACCACGGGCCGCGACTGGGAAGATAATCCGGTGCGCTTCGGCGTACTGTCCATGATTGCAGCGAGGCTGGGCTGTAGCGACAGCCCCCTTCAGGACTGGATTCCCGATATTGTGCAATGCAACGACTGGCAAACCGGCCTTACCCCGGCTTACATGCAATTTCATATCCGCGCCCAGCCCAGCGTGCGCCGGGCGCGCTGCGTATTCGGCATCCACAACCTGGCATTTCAAGGTTGCTTTGGTCAGGAATGGGTAGCCCGTCTGGGCTTGCCAGCGGACAGCTACCAGATGCAGGGGCTGGAATATTACGGGCAAATGTCCTTCCTCAAAGCCGGTGTGTTTTACGCCGATGCGCTGGTGACAGTGAGCCCGACTTACGCGCGGGAAATCCAGACGCCGGAATTCGGTTTCGGCATGCAGGGTTTGCTGGCGGAACGGGGCACCGAGATACGCGGGATTCTGAATGGCATCGATGTGGACGAATGGAACCCCGCCGCCGACGTGCATCTGGCGCAAGCCTATGATCAAAGCACGCTGCCAAAGAAGCAGGCTGTGAAACTGGCATTGCAACAGCAGCAAGGCCTGGAACCAGCAGCACAGCGACCATTGCTGGGTGTTGTCAGCCGCCTGACACACCAAAAGGGGCTCGACATGCTGTTGCCGATTGCCGATGCGCTGATTACCGAGCAGCAATGCCAGCTGGTGCTGCTGGGCGGCGGAGAAGCTGCATTGGAGCAAGGTTTTCGTGCGCTTGCGCAGCGTCATCCTGGCTCGGTCAGCGTGAGCATTGGTTACAACGAAGCCCTCTCGCATCACATCATGGCAGGCGCCGATATTTTCGTCATGCCGTCACGCTTTGAGCCATGTGGGCTCAATCAGATGTACGGCATGCGCTATGGCACACCGCCAGTGGTGAATCGTACCGGCGGCCTGGCTGACTCCATCATCGACACCACTCCAGCCAGCCTGCAAGCACAAACCGCCACAGGATTCATCATGGATGCTGCCGACACCACCGAGCTGTACAACACGCTGCGACGCGCAATCAACTACTTTCATGACCAAGAAAACTGGAGAAAAATACAGCAAAACGGCATGCGCCGAGATTTGGGATGGAAGCAAAGTGCGAAGGCATATATTAATGTATATCAAAGCATTGCCTGATATTAATAATTTATTACATTAAAATGAAAAAGCCTGATGGGAGCCATCAGGCTTTTTCATTTGGCTGTCATATTGACCACCTATAGTGACGCCGAGCTTCAGTTTCACAAGCTCACTCACGAATGGAAATCCATGGCATACAACATGCTTGGTGGTGAGTGAGCTTCTTCCAAAGCTTGACTTCTCCTCACTTAAAGGGTGCTTGCGGGCACCCTATTTTTTTGAGGCTGTATAGGTCAGCTATCAATCCAGCTTCAAGAAATGCTCGCGATAGTACTTAAGCTCATCAATAGACTCATAGATATCCGCCAGCGCTTCATGCTTGCTGGCCTTCTTGAAACCGCCGTGAATACTGGGTTTCCAGCGACGTGCCAATTCCTTGAACACGCTCACATCCAGATTGCGGTAATGGAAATACGATTCCAGTTCCGGCATGTAACGCGCCATGAACCGTCTATCCTGACAGATGGAATTGCCACACATAGGCGACTTGCCTGCAGGGACATACTGTTTCAAAAATTCAATCATCTGTTGCGAAGCAGATACTTCATCCAGCGTCGATGCCTTGACCTTGTCAATCAGCCCCGATTTCCCATGAGTTCCCTTGTTCCAGGCATCCATGCCATCCAGCACGGCATCGGACTGGTGCACCACCAGCACGGGTGACTCCCCCAATATATTCAAATCGGCGTCAGTGACGACGGCAGCCAGCTCGAGAATGCGGTCGCTATCAGGCAGCAGGCCGCTCATTTCCATATCCAGCCAGATGAGGTTATTTTGATCTTGTGACATAATGATTTCCATTAAAATAGGCTAATGCAGCGAATTCGCTGAACCTTCGCCGGGACGATGTTTCATACGGCAGTACCCTATAAGTTTAACTGAAAAACCACGACACTATGGCCTCGACTCTTACCCTCATCTTCTCCGCCCTGTTGATCCTGACCACCGCTATCAAGCTCTGGCTGGGCCGTCGACATATACGCCACATCATTGCGCACCGTATTGCCGTACCTGCTGCCTTCAGCCAAACCATCAGTATTGAAGCGCACCAGAAGGCCGCCGACTATTCAGCGGCCAAAACCCGGCTGATGCTCAGTGAAAGTGTGGCGCAAGCCATCTTGCTTGCAGCGTTAACCTTGGGCGGCGGCCTGGAGCTGATTGACAGCCTGTGGCGCAATGCATTGGCCAATCATGAGATTTTGCGCGGTGCTGCCGTCATTTTGTCTGCCATGATCGTCAGCAGTCTGGTGGAGTTGCCGTTTGACTACTACAAGGCCTTTGTTGTCGATCAACGCTTTGGCTTCAACAAAATGACGCCTGCCATGTTTTTCACCGACATGGTCAAGCATGCGGTAGTAGGCTTGCTGCTCGGCGCTCCGCTGCTGTTTGCAGCGCTCTGGCTGATGCAGGGCGCGGGGGATTACTGGTGGCTTTATCTCTGGGTGGTCTGGAGTGTATTCAACCTGCTGATGTTGGCGGTGTACCCGACCTTTATTGCCCCACTGTTCAACAAGTTTACTCCGCTGGCCGATGTTTCACTGAAGTCACGCATTGAAACCCTGCTCACCAAATGCGGCTTCAAGTCGCAAGGCTTGTTCGTGATGGATGGCTCTACACGCAGTAGCCATGGGAATGCGTATTTCACAGGCTTTGGCTCCAGCAAACGCGTGGTGTTTTTTGATACCCTGCTCGACCGGCTGGATGAGGACGAGATTGAAGCGGTGCTGGCACATGAGCTTGGCCACTTCAAGCATCACCATGTGATCAAACGCATTCTGCTCATGTTCTTTGTCACCTTTGTCGGCCTTGCCCTGCTGGGCTGGCTCAAGCAACAGGCGTGGTTTTATACCGGCCTGGGGGTAAGCGAGACCAGCGATTACATGGCGTTGCTGCTATTCTTGCTGGTAAGCCCGGTGTTCCTCTTCCTGCTACGTCCGCTGATGGCAAGCTACTCGCGTAAAAACGAGTTTGAAGCCGATAACTACGCGGCCAAGCACGCCAATGCGCGCCATCTGATTGAGGCACTGGTCAAGCTGTACCGCGATAATGCTTCCACCCTGACGCCTGATCCATTGCACTCGGCGTTTTATGACTCACACCCACCGGCTAGCATCCGTATTGCCAAGCTGGCGGTCAAATAAGATCGGAGAGCTCGTCATGCGCACATCGTTCCTGCTTTTGCTGCTCAGCCTGACAATGAGCGCGCATGCCGAGCCTTTTGCCGAAGGCGATGCTGCCATCGGCAAAACCATGGTGGAGAAAAACTGCATACAGTGCCATGCCAGCAAATACGGGGGTGATGGTTCCGCCATCTACACGCGCGAACATCGTCTGGTAAAAACTTCCCGTGGTTTATTGGCGCAGATCCGCAATTGCAACACCATGCTCGGCATGAAATGGTTTGAGGATGAAGAGCTGCATGTGGCCCGCTACCTCAACCAGACCTACTACAAATTCGATCAATAACCCTCAGCCGGGTATCATGCCCTATCGCCACTGACTGAAATGCCCCTTTGAAAAATCAAGAATTGCAACATGGCCTAGTCGTCGCCGCTTATGGCAAGCGCTATGGCGTAGAGTTAAATGATGGTCGCGAAATCAGCTGCGTCACACGCGGCAAGAAAACCGATCTGGCCTGCGGTGATTGCGTCAATATCAAGCTCACCGACACCGCCGAGGGCGTGATTGAGAGCAATGATCCTCGCACCAGCCTGCTCTATCGCAGCAATGCCTTCCGCAGCAAACTGCTGGCCGCCAATGTTACCCAGATCATTATCGTGCTGGCTACCACGCCCAGCTTTTACGAAGAGTTGCTTAACCGTTGCCTGCTGGCGGCGGAAGCAGCGGGCATCGAAGTCGTGATTGTGCTCAACAAATGCGACCTGGGTGACAAGCAGGAGGCCATGGCCAAGCTGCAGCGTTATGAAGCTTTGGGGTACCGTGTGCTGCATATGTCAGCGCATGAGGACATCAGTCCATTGCGGCCTTTATTGCAGGGACACACCAGCGTACTGGTAGGCCAATCCGGCATGGGGAAATCGACGATCGTCAACGCCCTGCTGCCAGGCCAGCAGGTACGCACGCAGGAAGTCTCGCAAGTGCTGGATAGCGGCAAACACACCACCACTGCCGCCCACCTCTATCACTTGGATGTCGATAGCCATTTGATCGACTCCCCCGGCCTGCAGGAATTTGGCCTGCATCATCTCGACATTGAAGCCCTGGAGCGCGCGTTCATCGAATTCCGTCCTTACCTCGGCAAATGCCGGTTCAATAATTGCCGCCACCTGCAGGAGCCAGATTGCGCGCTAAGAGAGGCGGCGGAGCGGCATGAAATTCACCCCGACCGCCTGCAATATTACCAATCCATGGCACAAGAGCTGTTGCGCTAGCTGCCTCAGGTTTTTCTGATAGGCCATTGAGATGGACAGGCAATATATGGAAAGCTGAGGATTGGACGGGAACAGCCAATTCAGTTGAACTGTCCCAGTCGATGACACCTCTTCATCATTCAGACTGGAGTCGTCCCCATGACCACTGCCATGATCAGCCATCCGGACAGCCTGTTGCATGTGATGGATGGCAAACACCCGGAATCCCCCGCCCGCATCACGGCGATCCATGAAGCCCTCGCGGCCAGCGGCCTTATCAAGCAACTGAGCTTGTATGAGGCCCCTGCCGCCACTGATACGCAACTGACACGCGTACACAGCCCGGATTACGTTACCCGCATACGCCAGCTTTCGCCTCCAGCGGGGCTGGTGCAGCTGGATGCGGATACGGCCATGGGGCCGATGACGCTGTCAGCTTGCCTGCATGCCAGTGGTGCTGCCATCCTTGGAGTAGACTTGGTAATGTCAGGCAAGGCGCAGCGCGCCTTCTGCTGCACACGGCCGCCTGGGCATCATGCTGGGCGTGGCCACGCTGCGGGCTTCTGCATCTTCAATCATGTGGCGGTCGCCACAGCGCATGCCTTGAGTCAGCACAAACTGGACCGTGTGGCTATTCTGGATTTCGATGTCCACCATGGCGATGGTACCGAGGAGATTTTTCGCGCCAACCCCCATGTCATGCTGTGCTCCACGTTTCAGCATCCCTTTTATCCGCACCGCGGGGCCGATACGCGCAGCGCCACCATGATTAATGTTCCGCTGCCTGCGGGTACGACTGGACAAGCATTCCGGGAAGCACTGGAAAGCGAAATCGCCCCGGCGCTTGCTCGCTTCAAACCACAATTGATCATGATCTCCGCCGGGTTTGATGCGCATCGGGATGACCCGCTAGCTGGATTGAAATTGGAAATCGAAGATTACAGCTGGGTAACGGCCTTTGCCAGAAAGATAGCCGATCAGCATGCGCAAGGACGCATCGTCTCGGTGCTGGAAGGGGGTTATGCCCTGCCCGCTTTGGCAGAAAGTGCCGTCGCGCATGTGCAAGGCCTGCTCTGAACATGGGCAAGATATCCTGACAAGCGCTCTGTTTTTCATAGAAATTCGCGCCGGGGTGGAGACAGCCACGAGGCGACACCTGCTATAATCGCGGCATGCAAATCACTACCCGCCTTGAATTTGATGCCGGTCACCGCATCCCCTGCCACAAAAGCCAATGCCGCAATCTGCACGGCCATCGTTATGCCATGGAAATTACCCTGTCAGGCGATATCATCCAGCAGGATGGCAGCTCCGACAATGGCATGGTGATGGACTTCTCCGACGTAAAAGCGATTGCCCGCGACAGTGTGGTGGACGTATGGGATCATGCGTTTCTGGTCTACAAAGGCGATACGGATGTGCTGAACTTCCTCAACAGTCTGCTCAATCACAAGACTGTGGTGATGGATAGCGTGCCGACCGCTGAGAATATGGCGGCTGAAGCGTTTCGTATCCTCAATAGCCGCTATCAGGATGTGTATGGCAATCACCTCAAGCTGGAGCGCGTACGTTTGTATGAAACGCCTAACAGCTGGGCCGATGCCTTCTCCTGAGCTTTAAAAACCCACATCCCTCAGGCAATTTTCATAGGCAAGCTTAGCACTGGCTTGTAATCAAGCTATCTTGCCCACCAAGCTTTAGCCTAACAGTGCGGGTGTTTCCATCACCTGCATCAGTGCCTGTCGCCAATCTGGCAACCTAAGACCCCAATCCTGCTCCAGCAAATCGCCATCCAGCCTTGAATTGGTAGGCCTGGCAGCCGGGGTGGGATATTCAGCCGTCGCAATCGCCCTCACCGCCTCGGAAGACACGCGCAATGGTTGCCAGCCGCGCTCGGTCTGCAAGACTTCGTATGCTTGCAGGATGGCAACGGCAAAACCATGCCAGCTGGTGTATCCGCTGTTGGTAAGGTGATAAATGCCACTGCGCTGCTGTTGCCAGGTTTTCAGCAGGGTGAGCGTTGTGGTAGCGATATCATGACTGCTAGTTGGCGCGCCGATTTGATCGGAGACGATGCCCAGGCTATCGCGCTCGCGGGCGAGCCGTATGATGGTATGCAAGAAATTCTTGCCATAGGCGCCATATACCCAGCTGGTACGCAGGATCAGATGTTGCGCACCGGCCTGTTGCACGGCCTTTTCTCCCGCCAGCTTGCTCGCGCCATAGACGCCAAGAGGATTGGTCATGTCCGTTTCGCGATAAGGCTTATTGGCCCGGCCATCAAATACATAATCGGTTGAGTAATGCACCATGCGCGCGCCCAGCGCTGCAGCCTCTTCCGCCAGGATGCGCGGCGCTTCGGCATTAATGGCATATGCCAGGTCGGGCTCGGATTCGGCCTTGTCCACCGCGGTATAGGCCGCCGGATTCACAATCACCTCCGGCCGCAACGCCCGTACAGTTTTACGGATGGCGGCCTCATCAGACAAGTCCAGCGCCGCGCGATCCAGGGCAGTTACTGTGCCCCAGGTAGATAGTATGGGCTGCAATGCATGGCCAACCTGACCATGAATGCCGGTAAGAAAGATACGAGGAGGACTCAATGGAGGATATTCACGGAAAAACTAATCAAAACAAGGCGCTGACAGAAAATTCAGTCCGCGGCTGTCTTTGGCAGAAAGCGCAGGCGGCGCGGTCAACTGCCAGTCCACATTCAGCGTAGGATCATCCCAGCGTATGCAGCACTCATGCTCGGGGGCGTAAAAATCGGTGGTTTTGTACAGAAACTCGGCAAACTCGGATAACACGACAAATCCATGTGCAAAGCCTTCTGGCACCCACATCTGCCGGCGATTTTCTGCCGAGAGGATGGCACTGGTCCAGCGTCCAAAGCTGGGGGAGTTTTTACGCATATCCACAGCCACATCCAGCACTTCACCCGCCACCACCCGCACCAGCTTGCCCTGTGGCTGGCGAATCTGATAATGCAGTCCACGCAAAACGCCCTTGGCCGAAGCAGAATGATTATCCTGCACAAAATTGCGTTTCAGGCCCGTCAAGGCTTCAAATGTATTCTGGTTGTAGCTCTCAAAAAAGAACCCACGTGCATCGCCAAACACCTTGGGTTCAAAAATCAGTACATCTGGTAAATCAGTTGCAACGACTTGCATCAAAACACCCTTTCTTTCAGCATGCGCGTCAGATATTGGCCGTAGCCATTCTTGCTATACAAAGCGGCAATCTCTTCCACCTTGGCGGCATCGATATAGCCCATGCGATAGGCAATTTCTTCCGGGCAAGCCACTTTCAGGCCTTGCCGTTTTTCAATGGTTTCAATAAACAGGGAAGCTTCCAGCAAGGACTCGTGCGTGCCGGTATCGAGCCAGGCATGACCACGCCCCATCACTTCCACTTTTAGCTGGCCCGCAGTCAGGTAATGGCTGTTGATGTCGGTGATTTCAAGCTCACCACGTGGCGATGGCTTGAGCGACGCTGCGATATCGCTTACCTGGTTATCGTAGAAATAAAGCCCGGTGACCGCGTAACGGGATTTAGGCTTCACTGGCTTTTCTTCCAGGCTGACCGCCTGGCCTTGGTCATTGAATTCCACCACGCCGTAGCGTTCAGGATCATTCACCGGATAAGCAAATACCGTGGCACCACTGGTGCGATGCGCTGCGGCATGCAGGTCGCTGCCCAGATCATGCCCATAGAAAATATTGTCCCCCAGGACCAGCGTGCTGGGTGCATTGCCCAAAAATTCACGACCAATCAGAAACGCTTGGGCCAGCCCGTCTGGCGATGCCTGGACGGCATACTGAATATGAATGCCCCACTGGCTGCCATCGCCCAGCAGCTGCTGGAAACGCGGCGTGTCCTGCGGAGTGGAAATCAGCAGGATATCGCGGATACCCGACAGCATGAGCGTCGATAGCGGGTAGTACACCATGGGCTTGTCGTAGACCGGCAACAGCTGTTTGGATACTGCCTGCGTCACAGGGTAGAGCCGCGTGCCGGAGCCTCCGGCGAGGATAATGCCTTTTCTCATGCTGCGGTCTCCGCATAATGCTGATCCAGCCAGCGACGATATTCACCAGAGTTGACGTTATTGACCCAATCCTGATGCTCCAGATACCAGGCCACCGTTTTACGGATACCGGTTTCAAAACTTTCCTGTGGCTTCCAGCCCAGCTCGCTGTATAGCTTGCTGGCGTCAATGGCATAACGACGGTCATGCCCTGGCCTGTCTTTAACAAAGGTAATCTGATCGCGGTAACTGCGACCATCCTCACGTGGCTGCAGCCTGTCCAACATCTCACACAGCAACTGCACCACGTCCAGATTGGCCTTTTCATTCCAGCCACCGACGTTATAGGTTTCACCTACCCGCCCGGCTTCCAGCACACGGCGAATGGCACTGCAATGGTCTTTCACATAAAGCCAGTCGCGAATCTGCTGACCGTCGCCATAGATAGGCAATGGCTTGCCCGCCAGGGCATTCAGCAGGCAAAGCGGAATGAGTTTTTCAGGAAAATGATACGGGCCGTAATTGTTGGAACAGTTGGTAGTTAAGGTAGGCAGGCCGTAAGTATGCTGATATGCGCGTACCAGATGGTCAGAAGCGGCCTTGGATGCCGAGTAAGGGCTATTCGGCGCATAAGGCGTAGTCTCGGTAAAGGCCGGATCATGCGCCGCCAGAGTGCCATAAACCTCATCTGTCGATACATGCAGAAAGCGGAATGCAGCCTGCTCCGCAGTATCCAGACTGCTCCAGTACTGGCGGGTTTCCTCCAGCAGGTGAAAAGTGCCGACGACATTGGTCTGGATAAAGTCTTCCGGCCCATGGATGGAGCGATCAACATGGCTTTCAGCGGCGAAATTGAGAATGGCACGGGGTTTGTGCTCGACCAGCAACTTTGCCACCAATGCCCGGTCGCCAATATCACCATGGACAAAAATATGGTCTGGATGCTGCTGCACGGCCTCCAGATTCTGCAGGTTGCCCGCATAGGTGAGTTTGTCCAGATTTACCACACGCCCCAGATCGGCTGCCAGCCAGTCCAGTACAAAATTGGCGCCGATAAATCCAGCGCCTCCGGTCACTATAATCGTGTTATTCAAGGTGTTATCTTTCGATTATTCAGCTTGTTGCAGCTCTTGCCAGATGCAAGTACCACCCTTGGCAAGGCCTTGCAGATATTGCTGATGGGCCGCCGCTTCCGTCTCATCCGCCAGCAGCACTTTTTTCGAGATGGTTTGTATATGAAGGGTGTCATTATCATCGTTATGCACGGGACTATCCAGCATATCGATGATCAAACTCTCCTGGCCGCGAGTCATCGCCAGATACACATCCGCCAGCAGCTCGGCATCCAGCAAGGCGCCGTGCAAGGTACGCTTGGAGTTATCAATGCCAAAATGGCGGCACAGTGCGTCCAGATTATTGCGCTGCCCGGGTCGCATTTCCTTGGCCATTTTCAGGGTATCGATAATGCCACTGGCGACGGATTCAATACCGGGTTTCTCGATGCGACCCAACTCGGCATTCAGGAAGCCCACATCGAACGGGGCATTATGAATAATCAGCTCAGAATTCTGCACAAAGTCCAGAAACTCGCCGACGACATCGGCAAAGCGCGGTTTATCCTGCAGAAACTCCAGGGTAATACCGTGGACTTCCTGTGCTCCAGCATCAATCTCGCGATCGGGATTGAGGTAGACATGGTAATGCTGGCTGGTAATACGACGATTGATCACCTCCACCGCGGCAATTTCAATGATGCGATGGCCCTGCGCGGGATAAAGGCCGGTGGTTTCCGTATCCAGAAATATCTGTCTCATGCTTGCTCCTTAGCCTCCAGTGCCAGTAATACGCCCTGATTGGCCAATGCATCGGCGCGCTCATTGCCCACATTGCCCGCGTGTCCCTTCACCCACAGCCACTCAATATCATGTGGCTGTACGGTTTGATCCAGCTCACGCCAGAGATCTTCGTTCTTGACGGGTTTTTTATCGCTGGTGCGCCAGTTGCGGGCCTTCCAGCCTTTCATCCACTCAGTGATGCCTTTTTGAACGTAAACTGAATCGGTGTAGATTTTGACCTGGCAAGGACGTTTCAATGCCTGCAATGCACGAATAACGGCAGTCAGCTCCATGCGATTGTTTGTAGTGAGCAACTCTCCGCCACACATTTCCTTTTCATGGCCGCCCATCGCCAGCCATGCTCCCCAGCCGCCGGGGCCAGGATTACCTTTACATGCGCCATCGGCGTAAATGATGACGCTACCTTCTTCAACTGCCATATTCACTTGTCTCGATTTCGTTTGATTTTCTGGCTGGGCGATGCCACCAGCCGGGGTTTGAGTCTGGCAGCATTCCAGTTGGGACGGATCACTCGCATGCCCAGCACGCGTTTGCGGGCGACCACGAAATAGACGCCACCTCGCATTGGCCACCAGCGCCCACCGGCCCTGTCCAGAAAACGGCTGCGTTCCAGCCAGCGCGCGCTGACCCAAGGTGGCGCATAACAGGTCATGCCGGTGCTGATTATCTCAAAACCCAGCAAGGCTAGCCAATCCTTAATGCGCAGCAAAGGTAAAAAGTTGCCATGCCAGGGATATCCTTGGCGCTTGCCCAGCATGCGCTTTATCCCCCAACTGCTGAGTGGATTAAAGCCACTGATCATGAGATGCCCTTCGGCAACCAGCACCCGCTCGGCTTCGCGCAAGGTCTGATGTGGGTCCTCGCTGAAATCGAGGGTGTGCGGCATAAGCAACAGATCGATGGTATTGGCAGAAAAAGGCAGTTGGGTGGAGTCGCTGAGCACTTCGCCGTGCTCATGGTCGGTATGGAACATAAAAGGCATACGGCATTGCTGCAGCAAATTGGCCTGGGGCAACCCCAGTTGCAAGGCATTAAAGCCGAACACATCCGCCACCGCCTGGTCGAACAGGCATTGCTCTCGTTCCAGCAGATACGCGCCAATAGGCTTTGCCAGCCATGACTCCTGATCGTCTATTGACATTTATTCCTCAACATCGAAGTATCGCACTATGCATGACATCATCCCTATTCCGGCTTTTTCAGATAATTACATCTGGTTGCTCCATGCCCACGGTCAGGCAGCGGTGGTTGATCCGGGCGATGCCGAACCAGTGCTGCGGCAATTAGCCACATCCGGGCTCCAGCTGCACACTATTCTCATCACCCACCATCATAACGACCATATTGGCGGCGTAGAACGACTTCAATATGAAACCGGGGCTCGGGTATATGCCCCGGCACGCGAGAACTATGCCTTTACACATCAGCCGGTGCATGAGGGCGATCAGATAGAGCTCGACTTCTTACCCTTGAAGCTGACAGTGCTTGAGGTCCCTGGCCATACGCTCGGACATGTGGCCTATTATGGCGCAAAGCTTCTATTCTGTGGCGATACCCTCTTTAGCGCTGGCTGCGGGCGCCTGTTTGAGGGTACACCCGCACAGATGCTGGATTCGCTGAATAAGCTGGCACATCTGCCGGCAGAAACCTCGGTCTATTGCACGCATGAATACACCGAACACAATTTGAAATTTGCCAGACGGCTGGACCCGACCAACACCGCCCTGCTGGCTAGACAGGCTCAAGTAGCCAAGTTGCGGCAGAAAGGCTTGCCCAGCCTTCCCAGCACATTGGCCATCGAGCGTGACAGCAATCCTTTCCTGCGCTGCGGAAGCCCGGCCATACAACATGCCGCTGGCATACATGAAGCAAATCCTCTAGCAGTTTTTACGGCTATCCGGGAAATGAGAAATCATTTTTAATCATTAACATAATCGAACATGTTAAAGCTGAACTTTGCCTTGACTTGAGAGGTGCCCATTGGCTACTATTGCATGAATTTCAGCTATTTAAGACATCGCCTCATGACTATGCAACGCATACTGAAGCTGGTTATCCTGGCATTTCCGTTTTCCTTCCCCGTATACGCAGATCGCAACCTTGCTGGTGATGAAATCATTGTTCTCAGTGAACCCATCCGCGACAGCAGCATTGATACCTCATTACAATTTTCCTCACGCCTGCAGAATGATCCGGTACTGAATTACGTGCCTGAGCTGGCAAGCGGTCAGCCTGGGCACTCAGCCGCCGAGCTGGCGCAAGTCTCCACCGATAATCTGTGGCAACGTATCCGCAATGGCTATGCCATGCCGGAAGTTGATTCGCCTTATACCGCAACGCACGAAGCCTGGTACGCAGCCCGCCCTGATTATGTAAGACGCATGGTGGAGCGCAGCCAGCGCTATCTTTACCACGTGGTGGTTGAGGTGGAAAAACGTGGCATGCCTACCGAGATTGCCCTGCTGCCAATGGTAGAGAGCGCGTTCAACCCTCAGGCATATTCCAAGAGCCATGCCTCCGGTATCTGGCAATTCATTCCGTCTACGGGCAAGAATTTTGGCCTGAAGCAGGACTGGTGGGTGGATAGTCGTCGGGATGTGACAGCAGCTACCGATGCCGCGCTGACTTACCTGCAAAAGCTGCACCTGATGTTTGGTACGTGGGATTTGGCCTTGGCCGCCTACAACGCCGGCGAAGGAACCGTCAGTCGAGCGATTGCCCGTAACCGACAGCAAGGCCTGCCGACCGATTACAATAGTTTGCCCCTTCCTCCCGAAACCCGAAATTACGTTCCCAAGCTGCAAGCGGTCAAAAATATCATGACCAATCCCGAACTCTACGGCTTGAATATCCAGAGCATCCCTAACCGGCCTTATTTCACCAAGGTCACCGCACCCCAGCAAATTGATGCTCACTTAGCGGCCAAACTGGCAGAAATCTCATTTGAAGAGTTTTCTTCCCTGAACCCCGAATACAACCGCCCGGTATTGACCGCTAGCGGAAGCGCGCACGAAATCCTGTTGCCCATAGGTGCTGCAGAAACGTTCAAGACCAATCTTGAGGCATACGACAAGCCGCTGGTCAGCTGGCAGACCTATCATGCCAAGCGTGGCGAACGCATGGCCAATATCGCCCGCAAATTCGGTATCCCTCTGGCTGAGTTGCGCAATGTGAATGATCTGCCTTCGCGCGACAACCTGATCATGGCAAGACCGTTGCTGGTGCCAATGGATAACGGCGGCAAAGCCGATGCCAACATTGTGCTGGCGGAACATGTGGATGTCGCAGAACCCGCCATTGCAAAAGCTGAACCCACGCAGATTATTCGCCACAAGGTAAGCGGCAATGACACCCTGCTAAGCATTGCAAAACGCTACAAATTATCCACACAGCAGCTGATGGCGCAAAATCAGTTAAAGTCCTCTAAACTGAAACCCGGCCAGATACTGAACGTAGCTTCTGGCCCCGCGTCTATCAACAAAACCGTTGTTGCCAGCTCGGCAAACCGCAAGGCAGAGATTAGCAAGACCAAGCTTGTGTCGAGCAAAAAGAAGCAGCGCTACATCGTACAACGTGGCGACACCCTTGAAAGCATCGCCAGAAAATTCGATGTCGCCCGTGATGAGTTGCAACGCTGGAACAAGATAAGCGGCTCGCGTATTGTGCCGGGTGCAATACTTACTATTGCCAAGCCGGATCAAGCCTGATCTCTTTGCAAGCCCCTCGTTAATGGAAAGGCCGCTTTTGCTTAAATACCTGTCCTTGCGCATGGGCACACTTTTATCGCTTGGCCTCCTGCTGACCGCATGCAGTAAAGAACCCGGCGGCAATGCTGCCGACTTTGACCAATCTTACCCCCCATCTTCCGGCGGTACCCTGATTGATGCGACAGCTGGAGAACCCAGTGGACTTATTCCGATGATTGCAGGTGAAGCCGCAGCTTCCGCGGTAGCCAGCAACATCTTTAACAGCCTGCTTAAATACGATAAGAACCTCGAGTTGCAGGGCGAGCTGGCGCAAAGCTGGAGCGTATCGCCTGATCAAAAAACCATTACCTTCAAGCTCAAGCCAGGACTCAAATGGGCCGATGGCAAGCCGCTGACCAGTGCAGATGTCCTGTTCACCTGGAAACTGGTGACTGATGACAATACGCGTACGCCTTATGGCTCTGATTACAAGTTGGTAATACGCGCCGAAACCCCGGACGTAGCGACTTTCAGAGTGAGCTATGCCAACCCTTATGCGCCTGCGCTGGATTCCTGGGCTGGCCTGCAAATATTGCCAGAACATCTGCTCAAGGGGCAGGATATCAATACGACCTCGTTTCGCTTCAAGCCAGTAGGTAGCCATTACTACAAGCTGGAAGAATGGAAGCCTGGTGAGCGCATCTCACTGGTCCGCAACCCCAACTCCACCCAGGGGCCTCCTCGCATTGATCGCCTGGTATCGCGCTTTATTCCGGATCCTGCCGCTCAGTTTCTGGAATTGCTGGCCGACAATATCGACTCGATGACCCTCAACCCGATTCAGTACTCACGCATCGTGCCTTCGCGTGAGGATTTGCAGAAAAAGCTCGCCCTCTACAAAGAGCTGGGGAATAACTACACCTACCTAGGATTTAACCTCAAGCACAAGCCTTTTGATGATATTCGCGTCAGGCAGGCCATCAATTACGCCATCGATAAGCAGGAGCTGATTGATGGCGTACTGCTGGGGCTGGGTGAACCGGTGTCTTCGCCTTACAAACCTGGTACGCGCTGGACCAACCCTGACCTATCGCCCTACCCTTACGACCCCAACAAGGCGATTGCGCTCATGAAAGAGGCAGGCTACACCGGGCGCGACAAAGAAGGCTACCTGCTGCGCAATGGCAAACGCCTGAGCTTTGATATTCTCACCAACCAGAATAAACAGCGTGAAATGAGCGCGGTGCTTGTACAACGACGATTGAAGGAAATCGGCATAGACGCCAATATCCGCGTCATGGAGTGGGCAAGTTTTATTGGCCGGTTTATCAAGACTGGCGATTTTGATGTGGTCTTGCTGGGCTGGGGCCTTTCCCTGGACCCTGACCAATACAGCATCTGGCATTCATCCCAGCAGGCACCTGGACAATTCAATTTCATCGGTTATAACAACCCACGTGTGGATAAATTACTGGAGCAAGGCAGGCTGGAGCTTAATCCGGACAAGCGGATGAAAATCTACCATGAGTTTGCCAGCATCCTGCTCGCCGATAGTCCTATCGTGTATTTGTATGCCGGCTATGGATTGCCCGCCATCCACAAGCGTGTCAAAGGCATAGACAACCCGGCCCCGCCTGCCGGGATTGGTTATAACTCCTATGACTGGTATATCCCTCCTCCGCTGCGGCGCAATGAAATCAGCCAATAAGGTGAATGCATGATCCGCTATCTCTTGAAACGCTTGTTCTGGATGGTGCCGCTGCTGGTAGGTATCAGCCTGATTTCCTTTCTGATCATGCATCTGGCGCCAGGCGATATCACCAATTCGGAGGCCAGCTTCAACCCCAAGGCCAGTGAAGAGTCGCGGCAGAAGCTGCGGGAACTCTACAATCTGGACAAACCCATCATCGTGCAATACGGGCTTTGGCTAAAGCGCATGGTCAAACTGGATTTCGGCACTTCGTTCGCCTCGCACCAGAAACCGGTGTTCTGGCAAACCAAGGATGCCGAAGGCAATGTGATCAAGGGAATGATTCAGGAAGCACTGCCGATCACCTTGTTGATCAATGTTTTGAGCCTGGGGCTGATTATTTTTGCCGCCGTGCCTTTAGGAGTGGTTTCGGCCATTACCCAGAACCGGCCGCCGGATCGTGCCATTACCCTGTTTGTGTTTATTGGCTTTGCTATCCCAGGTTTCTGGCTGGCGTTGATGTTGATGTATTGGACTGGCGTGGTGCATGACTGGCTGCCTATCTCCGGCATACATAGCCTCAATCACGACAAGATGAGTGCTTGGGGCCAATTATGGGATACGCTCACCCACTTGGCGCTTCCCGTATTTATTTCAGGCCTGAGCGGGCTGGCAGGTATTTCCCTGTTTATCCGCAATGGCATGCTGGATGTGCTGCATCAGGATTACATCACCACGGCGCGCGCCAAGGGCCTTTCTGAAAACACAGTGGTGTATCGCCATGCACTACGCAACGCCATGCTGCCGCTCATTACCATTCTGGGACTGGCGATTCCGGGGCTGATAGGCGGATCCGTCATTGCCGAATCCATTTTCGCTATCCCCGGGATGGGCAAGTTGTTTTACGATGCCGTTCTCATGCGTGACTTTCCGGTAATCATGGGCATCCTGACCATCGGTTCGGCATTGACCCTCTTGGGTAATCTGATCGCGGATATCGCCTATGCCTGGGCAGATCCTCGCGTACGACGTGGAGTCATGTAACCATGCCTAACAAATGGCGCCAAGCCTTGCGCAACCCATTGGCTTTAAGTGGCTTCATCATCATTTTCGGCATTCTACTGCTGGCAATACTGGCGCCCTTCATCGCGCCATATGACGCCAATGCCATCGACGTCAAGGCGATCCTCCTCCCCCCCTCGCTGCAACACCCCATGGGGACCGACGGCCTCGGGCGCGATGTGTTTTCACGCATGCTATTCGGCGCACGCATTTCCCTGCTGGTGGGTATCGTGGCTGTTGGCATTGCGACCAGCATCGGTATTTTCCTGGGGGCTATCTCGGGATATTACCGTGGCTGGGTCGACGTAGTGATCATGCGCCTGGTCGATGTGATGCTGTCCATTCCCACGTTTTTCCTCATTCTGGCCGTCATCGCGTTTTTGACCCCATCCATCTGGAACATCATGATCGTCATCGGTCTCACCTCCTGGATGGGTGTTACCCGTCTGGTGCGCGCAGAGTTTCTTAGCTTGCGTGGGCGTGAATTTGTCATGGCTTCGGAAACCCTGGGGGCACGTGACTTTCGCATGATTTTCATCCATATGCTTCCCAACAGCCTGACACCTATCATGGTGAGCTTTGTACTAGGCGTTGCCAGTGCAGTCCTGGTTGAGTCCGGGCTCAGTTTTCTGGGACTGGGTGTTCAGGCACCGCAAGCCTCATGGGGCAATATCCTGACTGACGGCAAGGAATATATTCAGTTCGCATGGTGGCTCTCGCTGTTTCCCGGGGTTGCCATCCTGCTCACCGTGTTAGGGTATAATCTGCTCGGCGAAGGCCTGCGCGACGTGCTGGACCCTCGCGCAAACAACACTCGATAAAAAAATCTGATCCGCATGGTGACGGCTTATCCCCGAGATACCCGACACCGTTTGGCATGATGCCTGCCGCGATCAGTCAATTCAGTTTATTTCTAAGGATGACACATGGGATTTCTAGCCGGAAAACGTGCCTTGATCGTTGGCTTACTCAGCAATCGCTCCATTGCCTATGGCATTGCTGAAGCAATGAAACGGGAAGGCGCTGAACTCGCCTTCACTTACCAGACCGAAAAATTTGAAGAGCGCGTTGGCAAATTGGCCGCAGACTTTGACTCGAAAATCGTGCTGCCCTGTGATGTGGCGGATGACGCTCAAATTGATGCTTTATTCCCTGCGCTGGCAAAACACTGGGATGGTGTGGATATCATTGTGCACTCTGTAGCGTTCGTACCCAAAGTCGCGCTGGATGGCGACTATCTGGACTCGGTAACCCGCGAATACTTCCGTATTGCACACGATATCAGCTCATACAGCTTTGCAGCACTTGCCAAGGCTGCCATGCCCATGATGGAAGGTCGCAATGCCAGCCTGCTGACAATCAGCTACCTCGGCGCTGAACGCACCCTGCCTAATTACAACGTCATGGGCGTAGCAAAAGCCAGCCTTGAAGCCAATGTACGCTACATGGCACAGAGCCTGGGGCCTAAAGGCATACGCGTTAATGCCGTTTCTGCCGGCCCGATCAAAACGCTGGCAGCCTCGGGTATTGCCGGTTTTGACAAAATGATGGGCTTTAACGAGAAGCACGCTCCACTGCGCCGCAATGTCACTATTGAAGAAGTCGGCAACGCATCCGCGTTCCTTTGCAGCGATCTCGCTTCTGGCATCACTGGCGAAATCACCTACGTCGATGGTGGTATGAATATTACGGCAGCAGGCACAATGGACTAAATCCTTGCGCTAGCTACAAAGCGCAAAGACCATAGTGCTAAGAAAACGCCCGGCAAGCCGAGCGTTTTTTATCGTCTATCAACTGAGATATTCTGGGCTCAACAACATGCAGCCAATAAAAAAGGCGGTTTTTACACCGCCTTTTTTATGCCTACTACAAGACCATGATTACTGGTCACCAGCTCCGCTACTCAGCAGCAAACGGCTATTCACCGTAATCTTGCTCTTCTCTTTCAATGACTTCACGTAAGCGGCAACATACTCTGCGGCCAGAGCAGCTTGCAACTCACGTGCTGATGCCTTATCTGCATCGTCATTAGCCTTAGGAGTGTTCACGCCATTTACTTTGATCAGCAGGTAGCCCTTGTTGTTATCCGCCACACCGGCATAGGCCGGCAGCTTGCTCACATCAATCTTGAAGGCATTGTTCATGGCCACATCCGTCAGGCCTTGCGCATTGCTACGGTCAATCGTCACAGGAGGAATCCAGTCCAGCTGCGGCGATTTACCCTGACGCAGATCTGCCAGAGCGGCTTCGCCCTTTTTGATCGCCAGCTTCGCCGCCTGCTCTGCTTTCAGCACGCCCTCAATACCCGATTTCACCTCTTCATAGGTCCGGGGAGCGGCTGGCTTGTAATCCACCACACGGGCCGAAATCAGGTTGTTGGGAGATACTTCAACCGCCTCGGTATTGCGCTTGTCCTTCAAGACTTCTTCACTGAATACCATATTCATCAGTTTGTCGCTCTTGAAATACTTGGCACCCTCTTCATGGCTGATCCAGTCGGTATGTTGCACTTGCAAACCAAACGAGTCAGCCACTGGTTTCAGGCTGGTCGACTGTTCATATACCGTGTTATTGAAGCTTTCCGCTTGTTCAGCAAACAGCGCGATTGCTTTCTGATAAAGCAATTCAGCTTTGATTTGCGGCTTGGCAGCATCAAACCCTTGCGATTGACCTGTAATTTCGGTCAGCTTGATGATGTGATAACCGAACTCAGATTCCACCAGATTGCTGATCTCGCCGGGCTTCATCGAAAATACGGCATCCTCAAATGGCTTTACCATCATTCCACGCCCAAAGCTTCCCAAATCTCCGCCCTTTTGTGCTGAACCTGGATCCTTGGAATATTTCGTAGCAAGCTCGGCAAACTGGTCAGGATGTTGACGTACTTGTGCCAACACCTCTTCCGCTTGCTTTTTCGCCTGTTGCTTGGCTTCAGCGGTTGCACTCACACCGAAGCTGATCAGAATGTGGCTGGCACGACGCTGTTCGTCACCTTGGAATTTGGCAGCGTTTTCATCATAGTATTTTTTGACTTCCTCATCCGATATTTGCACCTTGGGGATCAATGCATTGGATGAAAACAGGACAAATTCCAGCTTGACTTGCTCAGGCACCTTGAATTTGTCTTTATGCTTATCGTAGTAAGCTTTGATCTGGGCCTCATCAACTTTCACCTGATCAATAAAGTCGGCAGTCTTTATTTCAGCAACGGTGACTTCACGTTGCTGGTGCTCAGTTGCCAGCGTTTGCTTGCTGATCGGCTCTGGCAGGTAAGCCAGTGCGGCCAAGCCCTCTCTAGCTTGCTGAACAAGCAGATCGGTACGCATGGTGGATTCGAATTGAGATGGTGTCAGGCGGTTGCTGGTCAGCAAGCGGTCATAAGTTTCCTGTGAAAACTTGCCGTTTTCCTGAAACTCGGGAAGCGTAATAATGTGATCGCTCAACGCAGTATCACCAATAGCAAAATGACTCTTGGTCACTGCCGTATTCAGGAGACGGTTGATAATCAGGCGATCAAGAATAGATTGCTTGACGTCAGGCTGTTCCAGAACGGATGGATCGGTTTTTCCCTCGGCCTGCAACTGATTGCGCAGACGCTGCATGGAGTTATTATATTCCTGAACGGAAATCGACTCGCCATCCACCTTGGCAATCGACACACTGGAACCGGCATCTCTCAGATACGTATCAATACCGACAATGGCAAATGGGATAGTAACTGCAGCCAGGATAAGTTTTGCTAGCCAACTTTTAGAACGCTCACGAATTGCTTCCAACATAACGATACGCCTTATTCTTCAATGACCTTAAACAGCTGCAAGACCTAGGTCCGTCAGCCAATAGCTTAATCGGAGAATATACCATACTCGGCATAGCAATGGCGGCAGTTGCCAGCATAGAAACAGTAGATTAGAAGGAAGAATAAATAAGAAATGCAGGGCGCATAAACAGAGAAGCCCGCGTTTTTAAAAACGCGGGCTTTGGATTCTCTGGCGGAGTGGACGGGGCTCGAACCCGCGACCCCCGGCGTGACAGGCCGGTATTCTAACCAACTGAACTACCACTCCTAAAACTTGCGCAGGAGCATGCCTGTGAGCTTGCTATCGCGATCGCTGATGATTATATGGTGGGTGCTGACGGGGTCGAACCGCCGACATTCGCCTTGTAAGGGCGACGCTCTACCAACTGAGCTAAGCACCCATTTTGCTCATCAGCAAAGAACGCTAGTTTACAGCATCCTTGAGGGCTTTGCCAGCTCTAAATTTGGGGGAATTGGCGGCCTTGATCTTGATGGTGGTACCAGTACGAGGGTTGCGGCCATTGCGCGCCGCGCGTTTACCTACATAGAAACTACCGAAGCCGATCAGGGTCACGATGTCCCCTTTTTTCAAGGCCTTGGTAACAGCGGCAGTAGTTGCATCCAGCGAGCGACCTGCCGCAGCTTTGGAGATGCCTGCAGCCTTGGCGATTTCATCAATCAGTTCAGACTTGTTCACGTATAACCCCTTTCGACGATTATTGAATACAGGACCGAATCCCCCTGTGAAATGCTTTATAGCAAGCCGTAAAAGCTTGTGTCAAGCTTTTACGGCAATTGCTTTAGTGGGTGGTGATAGCAGAAACATCCTTGGCAGGCAACTCCCCCTTGGTATCAGGCAAGGCCTCAGCTTCCTGCTTTGGGTGAGGCACACGCTCAAGCGCAAGCTCAAGCACTTGCTCAATCCATTTTACCGGATGAATTTCGAGGCAACTCTTGATGTTTTCAGGTATTTCCACCAGATCTTTTACATTCTGATCTGGTATAAGCACCGTCTTGATGCCACCACGATGTGCCGCCAGCAATTTCTCTTTGAGACCACCAATGGGCAACACCTCGCCTCGCAGCGTGATTTCACCTGTCATGGCCACATCAGCGCGCACTGGAATGCCAGCCAGGATAGAAACCAGCGCCGTGGTAATGGCAATCCCCGCGCTTGGGCCATCCTTGGGGGTTGCACCTTCAGGCAAGTGAATATGGATATCATTCTTCTCGTAGAAATCTTCCGATACTCCCAGTTGTTTAGCTCGACTACGAACAACACTCATGGCGGCCTGAATAGACTCTTGCATGACCTCACCCAGTTTGCCGGTGGTGGTCACCTTGCCCTTGCCTGGCAGTAATACAGACTCAATCGTCAGCAACTCGCCACCAACTTCCGTCCAGGCCAGACCTGTTACCTGCCCCACCTGGTTATCCTTGGCAGCAACACCATAGTCATAGCGCTGAACCCCAAGATATTTGTCGAGGTTTTTGGTGCTGACCACAATCTTGCGAGGCGTTTTGAGCTTACGCGACTTGGCTGTCAGTAACTCCTTCACTACCTTGCGGCAGATTTTGGAGATTTCTCTATCCAGACTACGAACGCCAGCTTCACGCGTGTAATAACGCACAACATCGCGGATCACCGCTTCAGGAACACTGATCTCGCTGTCTTGCAAACCGTGCGTCTTGATCTGCTTTGGCAGCAAATAACGCATGGCGATATTTACTTTTTCATCTTCGGTATAGCCAGCCAGACGAATGACTTCCATGCGGTCCAGCAACGGTGCAGGAATATTGAGCGAATTGGCCGTGGCGACAAACATCACATCCGACAGGTCATATTCGACCTCGACATAGTGATCCACAAACGTATGGTTCTGCTCAGGGTCAAGCACCTCAAGCAAGGCTGAGGATGGGTCTCCGCGGAAATCCTGGCCCATCTTGTCCACTTCATCCAGCAGGAATAAAGGGTTCTTGACGCCAACCTTCGCCATGCTCTGCAAAACCTTGCCTGGCATAGAACCGATATAAGTACGACGATGACCACGAATCTCAGATTCATCACGCACACCGCCCAAGGCCATGCGCACAAACTTGCGATTTACTGCCTTGGCGATGCTTTGGCCCAGCGAAGTCTTACCTACACCAGGAGGCCCTACTAGGCAGAGAATAGGCGCCTTGAGCTTATCCACGCGCTGCTGCACGGCGAGATACTCGACGATGCGCTCTTTGACCTTGTCCAGTCCATAATGATCAGCATCCAGAATATCTTCAGCTGTACCGAGGTTTTGGCTGATCTTGGTCTTTTTCTTCCATGGCAGATTCACCAAGGTTTCGATGTAGTTACGAACCACAGTAGCCTCTGCCGACATGGGCGACATCATTTTGAGCTTCTTCAGCTCAGCATTGGCTTTAGCGGTAGCTTCCTTGGTCATTTTGGCTGCTTTGATACGGACCTCGAGCTCATCCAGCTCAACGCTCTCATCTTGCTCGCCCAGCTCTTTCTGAATCGCTTTTACCTGCTCATTCAGATAATACTCACGCTGGCTTTTTTCCATCTGGCGTTTCACGCGGCCACGGATACGCTTCTCAACCTGAAGAATATCAATTTCAGATTCGAGCAGACTCAGCAAATGTTCCAGACGTGCAGATACGCTGAACATTTCGAGAATGCGCTGCTTCTCTTCAAGCTTGAGCGTGAGATGGGCAGTAATGGTATCTGCCAAACGACCAGCATCATCAATGGTTGCCAGTGAAGTCAGAATTTCGGGAGGAATCTTCTTGTTCAGTTTTACGTACTGATCAAACTGAGTAAATACAGTCCGCATCAAGGCCTGGGTTTCGCTGTCATCTTCGGCATCATTTTCGATGCGCACAGCCTTTGCCGCAAAGCAATCCTGCGTTTCAACAAACTCGGTAACGCGAGCACGATCCACCCCTTCAACCAGCACCTTTACAGTGCCGTCAGGCAGCTTCAGCATCTGCAGAACAGTGGCAATGGTTCCGACCTCATAAAGATCAGCCGCATCAGGCTCATCTTTATTGGGAGATTTCTGGGCAACCAGCAAAATTTCTTTGTTGTTTTCGGAGGCGAGTTCGAGCGCTCTGACAGACTTGGCCCGACCGACAAACAGGGGGATAACCAGATGAGGATAGACCACCACATCGCGCAGCGGCAGAAGCGGCATCAAACCGGAATCAGCGGAGAAAACTGGCAATTCTTGATCAGTCATTGAGGAAACCTTCAGTGTTGGCCGCGCACAGCAACATACCGTGCGCGTATGTTAGTCAATTGGGGGCGAACACCGGCGCTTCAAGAGCCAGTACGAAAAAAGCATGATGCGAAAGAACATGAGGTGCGGGAGTCCGAAGTTTCGGATTCCCGCTACCATACCGGCCAGTTAGCTGGCGGATTCTGCAGTCCGAGCTTCCTCGGAGTAAATCATGATGGGAGGGTTATTGCCTCGAACGACACCTTCATCGACAACCACTTTGCTGAGGTTGGAAATCGAAGGCAGGTCAAACATGATCTCAAGCAAGGCGTGCTCCATGATGGAACGTAGGCCACGTGCACCTGTTTTGCGCTCCAATGCTTTCTTGGAGATCAGCCGCAAAGCAGACTCGCGGAACTCAAGTTCTACGCCCTCCATCTTGAACAGCTTGGCATACTGCTTGGTCAATGCATTCTTGGGCTCAACCAGAATCTTCATCAAAGCATCCTCATCCAGCGATTCCAAGGTGGCAATGGCGGGCAAGCGACCAACGAATTCAGGAATCAGACCAAACTTGATCAGATCTTCCGGCTCAACTTCACGCAATACTTCGCCGACTTCGCGCAGATCATCCTTGCTCTTCACTTCAGCGCCGAAGCCGATACCGCCCTTTTCAGAGCGACGGCGAATGATCTTGTCCAGACCATCAAACGCACCACCGCAAATGAACAGGATGTTAGTGGTATCCAGCTGCACAAATTCCTGATTGGGATGCTTGCGACCGCCTTGTGGAGGAACAGAAGCAACCGTACCTTCGATCAGTTTGAGCAGTGCTTGCTGCACACCTTCGCCTGACACATCACGGGTGATGGAAGGATTGTCGGATTTACGGGAAATCTTGTCGATTTCATCGATATAGACAATACCGCGCTGGGCTTTTTCGATGTCGTAGTCGCATTTTTGCAAGAGCTTCTGCATGATGTTTTCGACATCTTCACCCACATAACCGGCTTCGGTCAGCGTGGTCGCATCGGCCATGACAAATGGCACATCCAGCAGACGGGCAAGCGTTTGAGCCAGCAAGGTTTTACCGGAGCCTGTAGGGCCAATGACCAGAATGTTACTCTTGGCAATCTCGACCTCATCCTTGTCTTTGGTCGCGGACTGGTCCAAGCGCTTGTAGTGGTTATACACTGCCACTGCCAGGTTTTTCTTGGCCTGAGTTTGACCAATGACATACTGATCAAGGATATTGCAGATTTCTTTGGGAGTTGGCAGGTCGCCATTAGGCTTCAGGCTGCTGTCGCCCTGCACTTCCTCACGAATGATGTCATTGCAAAGATCCACGCACTCATCGCAGATGAATACGGATGGACCTGCAATGAGCTTTCTGACTTCGTGCTGGCTTTTACCGCAGAACGAGCAATATAGTAACTTTTCGCCTTCGGCTTCTTTAGTCATGAAACTATCCTAATCTGAAACGCACGACATCATCTTAAGCGGCATCAGTACGACTTGCAATCACCTTGTCGACCAAGCCGTAATTGACGGACTGTTGCGCGCTCATAAAATTATCACGATCCGTATCGCGCTCAATAACATCAACTGGCTGGCCAGTGTGGCTGGCAAGAATCAGGTTGAGCTTTTCACGCAGATAGAGGATTTCTTTTGCGTGAATTTCAATATCGGAGGCCTGGCCTTGAAAACCGCCGAGTGGCTGGTGAATCATCACGCGCGAATTGGGCAGGCAAAAACGCTTGTCCTTGGCACCTGCAGTCAGCAGCAAAGCCCCCATGCTG
This sequence comes from Methylovorus menthalis, assembly GCF_020523625.1. Lineage (GTDB taxonomy): Bacteria > Pseudomonadota > Gammaproteobacteria > Burkholderiales > Methylophilaceae > Methylovorus > Methylovorus menthalis. Next base: position 857,480 of record NZ_JAJAQH010000006.1, on the reverse strand, counting down.
GCAGCCTGACCAATACACAAGGTACTGACATCTGGCTTGATGAACTGCATGGTATCGTAAATGGCCATGCCAGCAGTTACTGAGCCACCAGGGGAGTTGATATAGAGCGAGATATCCTTGTCAGGATTTTCCGCTTCCAGAAACAGCAATTGCGCGACTACCAGGTTGGCAGTCATGTCATTTACCGGCCCTACCAGAAAAATCACACGCTCGCGCAACAAGCGGGAGTAGATGTCGTATGCACGCTCACCACGCCCACTTTGCTCGATGACCATGGGGATATACCCCAGGCCTTGCGGTTCCCACTGACTTTGCATGCTCATTAAGCATTCCCCATCAAATCGTCAAATTTAACCTTCTTGTCGCTTACCTTGGCGGATTGCAACACCCAGTTAACCACGTTTTCTTCGGTAGCCAGAGAAGCTGGCTCATCCAGACGCTTAGGATCATCGTAGTACCAACGAACGACATCTTCAGGACGCTCAAAGCTCTGGGCAAACTGGTCCACCATGGCACGCACCTGCTCGGCATTGGCCTGCAATGAATTCTTGTTCACCAGTTCAGACAGGATGAGACGCAAGCTTGCATTACGCTTGGCTTGCTCTTCAAACATGGCTGGATCAAGAGTCACAGTGCTCACATCCACGCCACGCTGTTGGAGATTGTTCTGGGTTGCCTGCATCACGCGATTGGTTTCGGCTTCAATAATCGCCTTCGGCAATTCAAGGGCAACATTCTCAACCAATGCCTGGAACACTTGTTCCTTCACCTTGGCACGCACACGCTTGGCAACTTCCTGTTCCAGGCTTTGCTTGATTTCAGCCTTCATCTTTTCAACATCGCCATCTTCCACACCGAGACCACGGGCGAAGTCAGCATCCAATTCAGGTAGCTTGGCTTGTTCAACTGTATTAAAGGTCACTTCATAAGTGACCGTCTTGCCAGCCAATTGTTCCGGCTTGTGCTCTGCTGGATACGCAATATCAAACGTTTTTTGGCTGCCCACCTTGTTACCGATGAGTTGATCGTCGAACTCAGCCACACGGCCGCCTTCACCCAGAATCAGGTCAAGACCCTGCTCGGAAGTACGCTCAACTTCATTGCCATCAATCAGGGCGCGCAACGCGATATTCACTTTATCGCCCTTTTTGGATGCACGCTTGACAGCTTCGTAAGTAGCGCGCTGCTTCAACAGAACGTCGGTCGTTTTCTTGACATCTGCCTCGCCGACTTCCAGAACTGGACGCTCAATCTTAACCTTGCTCAAGTCACCAATTTCGAATTCAGGGAAGACTTCAAAGGTAGCAACATATTCAAAATGCTCACCACCTTCAGATTGCTTGGGCTCGATATTAGGGTACCCAGCAACACGCAGCTTGTTCTCTTGAACAGCCTCGGTAAATGTACGCTCAACGGCACCCGAAAACACCTCATCACGCACCTGAGCACCGTATTGCTGATATACCAGCTTCATCGGCACTTTACCTGGGCGGAAGCCCGGCAGCTTGGCAGTTCTCGCCAAACGATTGATCCGCTGAGTCACTTCTTCCTCGATAGGCTTCAGTGGCACCGAAACGGTAATGCGGCGCTCGAGATTGCTGATGGTTTCAACGGTTGCTGCCATGCTGTATTCCTTAAAAACTAAAGAAGTTGTCTGGTGCGAAAGGAGAGACTCGAACTCTCACGCCTTGCGGCGCTGGAACCTAAATCCAGTGCGTCTACCAATTCCGCCACTTTCGCAATGATTTGGGCCGATTGCAGCATCCGGCGCTTTGCTTGCCGGAGGGGTGGCTTTGCAGCACCCGCAATCAAAATTTCACCGTTTAACCCCGCATGGGGAATAAACGATATTTCAAAAAGAATGCCATTGTAGCTCACTCCTGCCGCGCAGAAAACTACATCGTGCAGTATCAGCAGGGCTTGCATTGACAGTCTGCGACACAAATAGCATGATGCAGAGGCGTTCTTGCAGTTCTGCTCTTCAATAATGGGACTGATCGCATACTACTCATACGGATATTAGGATTCAAACAACACCATGCACAGTACTATCAATCAAGACGAAATCAATATGTTGCGCTCGGAACTCGAGCTGCTGATGCGCGAGCGTCACGCATTGCTCAAGGTCACCGGTGCCGCGGCAGGCCTGATTGCCGAACTTGACAGCCATGACCTGCCGCAAAATACGGTGGAAGCCGCTGAGTTGCTGGCAACAAACATCAACAGCCTTAACGAAGAAACCCTGCAGGACGCGCTCGCGTCAGTTCACGCCGCCATCGTCGAATAACGACGGATTACTCCAGACGCAAATTGCCCAGTTCTGCCTTGCCATGTAATATCTTGCGAGGTGGAGAGGGCAATGCATTGAATAAAATAACAACAAGTAAAGCCGCAGCATGCGCTACTGTTATGGCCGGATTGTGGCTGATCACAGGGTGTGGCTTTCAGACCTATAACGCAAAACCGCTGGATGCACATGCAAGTGCCCAGCGCTACCTTATCCACAATCCTGACAGCCCCGAATTCAGACAGTATCTGCTCGATAGCGGATACCCCGAGGTTCAGATTCCTGTCAGCCTATGGGGAATGCGTGAACTTACCCTTAGCGCACTCTTTTACCATCCGGATCTGGACCTTGCCCGCGCACAATGGCGTGCAGCACGTAGCGCGGAGCTGACGGCGGCCCAACGCCCGCTGCCTGGGATCAATCTCGATAGCGAAAAACATAGCGATCATGCTGGGGGCATTTCGCCCTGGACCTATGGCTTAAGCATTGATATTCCCATTGAAACTGGCGGCAAGCGCCAGGCGCGTATTGACCGCGCCGAAAGCCTCTCAACAGCAGCCCGCATTGATATTGCGCAAACCGCCTGGCAAGTACGCAGCCGCGTGCATCAAAGTTGGCTCGATTTCCGCTATCACTCGCAATTACTTGGTTTGCTGCAACAAGAGCTGAAGCTGCGCGATGAAACCACGACCATGCTGGAAAAGCGCCTGCAATCGGGCATGGCGTCTTCTATTGAAGTCGCCAATTTCCGCGTGTTACGCCAGAAAACCCAGCAAGCCATAGAAACAGAAAAAGGCCGCCTCGCCGAATTACAAGCCGTTCTGGCCAGCAATAGTGCCCTTCCCCTTGCGACATTGAAACAACTCCCTCTAGCGTCGACAAGCTTCAGCCAGGAAACACCTCTTCCACAAGCAACCCTGGATAGCCTGCGCGACGCTGCCATGCTAAATCGCCTCGACCTGCGTGCGGCTCTGGCTCGCTATGACGCGGCAGAGGCCAAACTGAGACTGGAAATTGCCCGGCAATATCCTGACCTTACCCTGACACCAGGCTATAGCTATGATCAGGGCGACAAGATTTGGTCGCTGGGCATATCAGCGCTAATGACCATGATTAACAAAAACCGCGGATTGATTGCCGAAGCCACCGCGCTACGCGATGTTGAGGGCGCGCAATTCCAGGTATTGCAAGCCAGCATTATTGCCGAGCTGGAGCGCGCCGAAGCCGCTTATGCTGCATCATTGCAGGAGATGGCTCGCGCCCGCGAGTTTGTAGCGACATCCCAAGGACTGACTCGGCAGATACAAAGGCAATTTGCCGATGGGTATGCTGACCGACTCAGCTTGAGAACAACTGAGCTGGAAGCCTTGCTCGCCAGCCAGCATTTGCTTGATGTGCAATATAAGCTGTACCAGGCCATGGCCGCACTTGAGCAGGTAGCACAACGACCGCTGCTGGATGAAAATGGCATGCCTGAAAATCTTGACCTGCTGCTCACGCGGCCCAATTCCTAATGCAGGCTGAATACTGGAGTTATGCATGAATCGTAAAATCATCACCATCATCAGCCTGCAGGCCATTCTCATCATCACCATGTTCTGGGTGATCGTGTTTTACGGCAAGGATGAATACGAGGCATACACCCGTGAGCAGGAAGAGGAAATCGAGAACCCCAGCCGCGTTACCACCGAGCATGGGGCGACCATCGTCACCCTGAGTGCAGAATCCCGCCAGCAAAGCGACATTCAACTGGGCAAGGCGCGCCCTGCTCAACAATCCGCCCGTTTGCCAGCACTGGGTACCGTGCTGGCCATTGATGGGCTGATCGACCTGCGTACCCGCTACATGGCGGCGCGGGCAGATGCCTTGCAAACCCAGGCCTCGCTGCAGAATACCAAGCAGGAATATGAGCGACTGCAACAACTCAATCAAGACGACCAGAATGTCTCCATACGAGCTGTCATGGCCGCAGAGGCTCTGTACAAGACCGACCAGGCAAAACTGCAGGCAGCCAATACGGCAGCGCGCAGTGCGGAAGATGCACTTCGTCAGCAATGGGGCGGGCCACTTGCGACAGAAGCGACAAAAGATCGCAGCGCCACGCTTGATGCCTTGTTGAATTACCGCGAAGTGCTGATACGCATCACGCTGCCTTTTGATGCACCTGAACCTTCAGCCGGAAGCCATCTTAGCCTCACGCCCACGGGCAGCAGCGGGCAAGCCGTTCCAGCCAGCTTTGTTTCGATTGCGCCGGTCAGCGATGCTGGCCTGACAGGCAAAACATACTTCTACCGGGCCAGTGCCTCCGCCTTGCGATCTGGTATGCGCGTCAGTGCCAGCATATCCACCAGCCAGGCATATATCGGCATGCTGGTACCTGCCGGTGCCGTCGTCTGGTATGGCGGCAAGCCGTGGGTATATGTGCAAACCGAGGCCGACAAGTTCAAACGCCTGTCGATAGAAGGCGCGGCTGAAGCAGAGAACGGCTGGTTTGTGGCCGGTGTACTGCAGCCTGACAGTGGAATTGTCATCAGCGGGGTTCAGCTGTTGTTGTCGGAAGAGCTGCGCTATCAGATCAAAAATGAGAACGAGGATTGAGCATCTTGTGCCTCGCGCCTGTTAATCCCGATTTATCTGTTCCGCCCTTTTATCGAACCACAACGATGAAGGGGATGCTGCCATGATGTCCGCGCTCGTCCGTTTCTCCATCCGCTTTCATGGCGTCATCATTGGCCTTGCCAGCCTGATGGTGATCTATGGCTTGTATAGCCTGTCGCGCAGCAATCTGGATGTCTTTCCCGAGTTTTCCCCTACCCAGCTCGTCATTCAGACTGAATCGCCTGGCATGTCGGCCAAGCTGGTGGAATATCTCGTCACCCAGCCCCTGGAAAACACCATTGCCGGGACAGTGGGCGTCGACAAGATACGCTCGCAATCCATCCCCGGCCTTTCCGTTGTGACAGTGCTGTTCAAACCCGGTACCGATGTCTATCGCAATCGTCAGGTAGTCGCCGAGCGACTGAGCACGCTGACCAGCCAGCTGCCGCATGGTATCGTACCCAATATCACGCCGCTCACCTCCTCTGCCAGCACCGTGCTAGGCATAGGGCTTACCTCAGACAAACGCACGCTGACCGAGCTACGCACGCTGGTGGACTGGACCATACGCCCCCACCTGATGGCAGTGCCTGGCGTGGCAGATGTGAATGTGTTCGGCGGCAAGGTGCGGCAATTGCAGATCCAAGTAGATCCGCAACAGTTGATCCGCTACAACATCGGCCTGCAGCAAGTCATGGAGGCGGCGAGCAAAGCCACGGGCGTACGGGGTGCAGGTTATATAGAAAACAAAAACCAGCGCATCATCATCAATAGCGAGGGACAATCCTTTACTCCGGAGCAACTGGCTCAAGTGACCTTGCTGCATCGCGGTGGGCAGACCATCCGCTTGGGTGACATTGGCAAGGTGGTGGAGGGAGAAGCCCCCTCCATCAGTGCGGCGCAAATCAACGGGCAGACCGGCATTTATCTTTCCGTGCAAGGGCAGCTGGGTGCCAACACCTACGCCGTCAGCCGCGCGCTGGAAAAAGCCATTGCCCAGCTAGAGCCCAGCATGAACCACGAACAGGTTACGCTCCACCCTGCCCTGTTCCGACCAGCCAACTTTATTGAAACGGCCATCCACGGGGTGCAGAGCGATATCCTGATTGGCTCGCTGCTTGTCATTACGGTGCTGTTCCTGTTTCTGTTCAATGCACGCACTGCCTTTATTTCCGCCACGGCCATTCCGCTTTCGCTGCTGACCGCCGTAGTGGTGTTACAATTTTTTGATATCGGGCTCAACATCATGGTCCTGGGCGGGCTGGCCATTGCGCTGGGGGAAGTGGTCGATGATGCCATCATCGATACTGAAAACATTTTCCGCCGCCTGCGTGAAAACCGCTTGCTGGCGCAGCCTCGCGCCATCCACCGCGTAGTGTTTCAGGCCTCCATGGAAGTCCGTAGTTCGGTGGTGTATGCCACATTTATCGTGGCCCTGGTCTTCATGCCCTTGCTTACGCTCAGCGGTGTCGCAGGCAAGCTGTTTGCTCCGTTAGGCCTGGCATACATCAGTGCCATCCTCGCTTCACTCGCCGTTGCCCTTACACTTACCCCAGCCCTCTGCTACATGCTGCTGGGGAAAGCCAAGCTGGAGACCGAAGACTCGCCCATGATCCGCTTTATCAAGCGGCACTATGTTAGGCTGCTTTATCGTATTGAGGCCCACTTCAAGCTGGTGCTGCTCATTACACTAACTGCCATTGCGCTGGGACTGGGCATACTGCCCTTGTTCAAAAGCCAGTTCATTCCGAATCTGCATGAAGGCCACTACATCATGCACATGACCGCCGTGCCTGGCACTTCCGAGCAGGAATCATTGCGCATAGGCAAAAAAGTCGCCGAAACCATCAGCAACATCAAGGGCGTACGCTCGGTGGCACAGTGGGTTGGGCGCGCGCCAAATGCCGCTGACACCTTTGGCACGCACTATAGCGAATTCGAAATTGAGATCGGCACTGTCTCCGGCGAAGAACAAAACCGTATCCTGGAAGATATCCGCGAAAAGATCTCGGGCTATGACGACGATGGCCCTGCACCACCCGGCTTTGTCGGCGTCAATTTTGCGATCAATACTTTTCTTACGGAGCGTATTGAGGAGACCATTTCCGGCTATGCGGCCGCGCAGGTGATCAATGTTTATGGACGCGACCTCGACGCTCTGGACCGCGACGCCCAAGCCATTGCCAGTGTGGTATCACAGATATCCGGCGCCACCGATGTGCTGGTGCAGGCGCCACCGAGCACACCTCAGCTCAGTATCCGCTTGCGGCCTCAGAGCATGCTGCAATGGGGGCTCTCGCCTACCGATGTGCTGGACACCATACGCCTTGCCTATGAAAGCTTGCCCATCTCGCAGGTATATCAGGCAAACCGGGTAATCGGGGTCAGCATCGTGCTTGCACCTGAAAGTCGTCAGCAAGTCCAGCAGATCGGCAACCTGCCGCTGATCAATAACGAAGGCCGCCTGCTTTACTTGCGCGATATTGCCGACATTACCCAAGAAAACGGGCGTTCCAAGATATTGCATGCCGATGCAAAGCGCATACAAACCGTGACCGCCAATGTGACCGGCCGTGATATTGAAAGCTTCAGTGAAGAAGTCAAAACCCGCATACGTGATGAGGTCGAACTATCACCCGGCAACTACCTGGCATTCTCCGGCGAAGCCGAAGCTCAGTCGCAATCGCGCGAAGACCTGATGGTGCATTCCCTGCTGGCTGTCGTGGGTATTTTCCTGATGCTTTATATCGCCTTTGGCCAGCTCCGTAACCTGCTGCTGACCTTTGCCAATCTGCCTTTCGCCCTGATTGGGGGCGTAATTGCCGTGATTCTGACGGGCGGGTGGATTTCACTGGGCTCCCTTGTAGGCTTTGTGACCCTGTTTGGCATTACCCTGCGCAATGCCATCATGCTGGTATCGCATTACCAGCATCTGGTGGATAAAGAAAACATGGTATGGGGGCTGGAAACCGCCATACGCGGCGCATCAGAACGGCTGCCATCTATCCTGATGACCGCGCTGGTGACTGCATTGGGGCTATTGCCTTTGGCAGCCGGCAGCGGTCAGCCCGGACGTGAAATTGAAGGCCCCATGGCCACCATTATTGTCGGCGGCCTAGTCACCTCCACCCTCCTCAACCTGCTCATCTTGCCCACTATCATGCTGCATTTTGGCCGATTCAAAAAAGCCAGCCTGGCATAGGAGCAAATATTGCTTTATAAAACGACGTATGGAATTTCTCCCTAAAAAAAATCAGGCACGCTTTCGTGCTGTCAGCATCGCCATTTCAGCCTTTTTTCTGCTGGATCTGGCCTTGCTGGGCACCACCTTTCTGCTGTCCGACCAGGTCAAGGAGAATGCGATTGTCATCAACCTTGCCGGGCGCCAGCGCATGCTGTCCCAGCGCATGGTCAAATGCCTGCTGCAGCTTGAACGTGCCCCTTCTGACGAAACCGACAGACAGGCTAGCCTGAAAGAGCTGGAACTCACCTACCATTTGTTTGACACCACACTGCGCAGTTTTTCCGAGGGGGGTACCACCACTGGTACGGAGGGACTCTCTCAGAAAGTCAGCAAGGTCACCCAACCCAAGGCTCGCCTGCTACTTAGCCAGGCGGAGACCTTATGGGCCCCCTACAGATCGGCAATAGAGGAATTGCTGGCCACCCCACATGTAGATAATGAAAAACTGGCTAATGCCGTCACACTTGCCTTGCAGCAGAATACCGAATTGCTGAATCTCATGAATCAGCTGACAGGTAGCCTGGAGGCCAATGCCGTCAACAAGACCAAAGAAGTCCATTTCTTGCAAACCCTGATGCTCAGCATGGCCTTGCTCAGCTTTTTATTGGTCATGCTGTTGATGAAGAGTGAGTTGAAACGCGCCAACAAGCAACGGGAAACGCTGGACAAAATTATCGACACCATCAATGCCGGCATTCTGATCCTGGACGAGCATGACAAGGTGCATGCAGCCAACCAGCCAGCAGCGCAGCTCTTTGGCTATGACGACAAACAAGCCATGCTGGGCCTGCGCAAGACGCATCTGCTGTTTGAATGGGACAAGCAATTGCTGGGCAGGCGGCAAGATAGCGGCACTTTTTATGCGGCCATGCAGGAGTCGGACTTCCCCCTTGAGGAAAGCCCGCTGAAGGTGGTGACTATCTCGGATATCAGCCAGCAACGCTCGGTTGAAGCATCGCTTAACAAGTTGGCCTACTACGACGCACTCACCGGCTTACCCAACCGACTACTGTTTGAAGACCGCTTGCATCAAGGCATATTTGCCTGCAAACGCCAGGGCAGCAAACTGGCAGTGCTGTTTGTTGATCTTGATAAATTCAAAGAGGTCAACGACAGCTTTGGCCATCAGATTGGCGACCTGCTGCTGAAGGAGATTGCTACGCGCCTGCGCAGTCAGCTACGCGAAGAAGATACGGTATCGCGACTCGGCGGAGATGAGTTCGTGATTCTGCTGAACTCCATCAATTGTATTGAAGACAGCGAGAAGATCGTGCGCAGCCTGCTGGCTGCCTTGCGAGCCCCCTTTTCCACAGAGTCTGTCACGCTCTATCAGGAGGCGAGCATCGGCATTTGTCTCTATCCTGACCACGCTCAGGATGAAACCACTATCGTTAACAAGGCTGACCAGGCGATGTATCTCGCCAAGCGCGACAGTCAGCGGCACTATGCTTTCTTTTCAGAAATCGATGCCGCTGAGGCCCAAGGGTTAACGAGTTAATCGTACTTGATGTACTTGAAGCGCGGGTCGTCGTTCGGCGTGCCTTCCAGCGCGCCGCCCTCCTTGCCCGGTTGCCACTGAATCACGGATTCGATTTTGGCGGCCAGCGTCCAGTCCTTGTCGGTAATGCCCTTGGCACTGTGTGTGCAAAGTTTCACGATGACAAAGGCATACGACACCGTCAAATCAGGATGATGCCAGGCGGCCTCCGCCAGATGCCCCACGGTGTTCACCACCATCAGGGTCCCTTTCCAGCCGCTGGTCTTATACTTGCGGCGAATCCAGCCGTCTTCATAAAACCAGTGAGGAAGCTCCGCAGCGATTTTCGCCTGGATTTCAGATTCGCTGTACACGCGATCTTTGGTATTGGGTGTATCCACGAGATCACTCATGATTGAATTTCCTTTATATGAAAAATACGGCTACTAACCTGCGTAGGGGTTAATTCCAGGCGCAGCGCACAGCCACTGCTGCCTGTTGCAATTGCTGCAAGGAGTCGCCCTGCTGCAACACATGGGAATCCTGCTTGTGGACGACCCAGGTCTTGAAGGACTGGCCAACCACATAATCGCCCAGATGCGTATCTACCAAGCCATCCTTGACCAGACGCTCCAGTGAGACTTCACTGGCCTCTGGCCGATCAGATTTGACCAGCACCAGATGCTCGGCGCCGAGTCGACTGGCAAGCCAGGCGGCCAGACTATCTGAAGTGACATCCCAATTGGTAGGAATCGTCTCATCTGCGCACACCATGTGCGACGGCAGCCAGACCAGGGCACGATGCTGCCAGCCACGCTCGGCAATCTCAAGCTCACTGCTGGCAGTCACCAGGGCAGGGTTAAGGCCCGTGAGCAAGATGCCATATTGATCCATGGCCATTACCGCCATCTGATGGGCGACGGCGTCGGGAATACCAGTTTGGGTCTGGGCACTGCGCACTGCATCGGCAAAAATCCCGCCACCCGGCACGATGATGAACTTGCCATCGCTATGCTGCGCAATCATCTCCAGCCATTGCGGCAGCTCGGGAGAACCCAGCAGGCTGCCACCCAGTTTAATCACCCACATATCACCCTGCTTTCTGAAAATGTGCGACCAGTTGCAACATGGAAGACGCCTTGTCCCAGGTTTCGCGATACTCTTTTTCCATCACGGAGTCGGCGACAATGCCGCCTCCCGCCCAGAAGCGCAAACAGTGCTCAGAGTAGACCGCGGTACGGATGGCGATATTGGTATCCATATTGCCATCAAACCCGATATAGCCAATGGCACCGCAGTAAACACCCCGGCGATGCGGCTCCAGCTCTTCGATAATTTCCATGGAGCGCAACTTGGGAGCCCCGGTAATGGAACCGCCTGGAAAACTCCCGCGTAAGAGGTCGACCGCGGTGGTGCCTGGCGAAAGCTCGCCACTGACCGTGCTCACCAGATGATGCACATTGGAGAAGCTTTCCAGCGCAAACAGCTTGTCTGCCCGCACAGAACCCACGGCGCAGCTCTTGCCGATATCGTTGCGCAAGAGATCAACAATCATCAGATTCTCGGCACGATCCTTGAGGCTGTGCTGCAGGTCGTATGCATGGCTGGCATCCTGCTCTGGGTCTTCGGCTCTGGGCCGGGTGCCCTTGATCGGGCGCGTTTCCACATGCCCATCTTTCACCTGCAAAAAGCGCTCAGGCGAGCCAGACAATATCTGCAGCTGCGGAAAATTCAAATACGCCATGAAGGGTGCCGGGCTATGCGTACGCAGATACCGATAGGCCTGCCAGGCATCCCCGTTTGCGGTCACCGAGAAGCGCTGCGCAAGGTTGACCTGATAGCAATCGCCTTCGTGGATATAGCGCTTGATACGGTCAAAAGCCTGGGCATAAGCCGCTTCATCCAGATTGGACTGCAACGCGCTACTTACCTCAAACACCGATGCACTCTCTGATAATGGGGCTTCGAACAAACGACAGAGCTCAGGCCATGCTTGCTCGGTAGATGGGTGGTGCTGATGGGAAACCAGCCATGCCACCTGTTCACGGTGATCCACCACCAAAGCCCAGTCATAAATGCCCAGCTGCATTTGCGGAATATGCTCGGCATCCTGCGCCAGTAAGGGTAAGGTTTCCAGCGTGCGTCCCAGGTCATAGCCAAAATAGCCAATGGCACCGCCTTCAAAAGGCAATTGCCCGGAAGCAATGGCCGATGTGGCTAATATCTGGTTAATCAGTGCAAAAGCATCGTCTTCATGAGCATGGATGCCAGTGTCATCGGATATTGTCGTCACGCCATCTGTGGTCGTTATTCGGATATACGGTCTTGCTGCCAGAATATCGTAACGCCCATAAGCGCTGCCTGGCTTGCCGCTATCGAGAAACACCGCCCACGGCTCATGCGCAATCCGCGCAAATAGCGCCGCACTATCGGACGAATAAGGAATCGCGTGCTTAAGCATGCTGTACCGCCAGGTAAGCCACGGCATAGGCTGGCAGACAAATTGCCGCCCAGCGCTGCACGTCCTCATCCGCCGCTTGTATCAAGGTCTGCACTTCAATGTATTTCCTGTGTAATTGTGCCGCGAGCTCGGCCACCAGAAAGCGACCCGCACCTGCGCCCACCATGGCGCCAAAGGCAGTTTGCGGATGCAGGGAGGCACTACGCAACAAAGCTTCGCGTAAAGTATCCAGCTGCGCATGCTTGAAGGCATTCGCCAGCAACAGCCAAGCTTCGGCTTCTGCATCGCCCAGATCATGACCTATCATGCGCGCCAGCCGTCGGGCGCTGTCAGCGGGCGTTTTACCCGCTCCATCGGCGGTAGCCGCCATGTCGTGTTCTTCGTCCAGATCCCCTGTAAGACGGTAAACATCGGCGGTGGTTGCAAAATGTTCAGCGGCAAGCGCGTAATACTCACCGCCGAAGCTGATTCGTTGCGCCACGGCCATCAGCGGGGTGCGAACAACGCCGGTATATACCAGCTCGCCTGCACGCATGCGGGCGGCATCGCTGTAGCCCCGCGGCGCCGGTTTTGAAGAGACCAGCGAGACAATATCTGCCGTTGTGCTGCCGATATCCACAAACACCCCATGCTCAACGCGGCGTGCTACAAAATCAGCACTGGCAAGCCAGTTGGCGGATGCCACATCATTCGCGTAAAAAGACACATCAGCCAAGGCAATAAAACCTTGGCGGCCCGCGTAAAAGCTGAGCTTGCCTATCAATTGCTGACTTAACACGTCGGCGATTTGCATGACACCGCTGAGCCGGTCAGGAAAAATATCGGCCAACTCACCGGTCATGGTCACCACATGCTGCTGAGGATAAGCAGGCAGCTGGTCCAGCACCTGGTGCACCGCGGCGGACAATCTGTCCAGGCCTTGCCATATGGGGCATGCCACCTGCACCACGCGCAACGCGACGCCATCGGCATTCAGGAGGGCTGCCTTGAGGTGCGCGCCGCCAACATCCCACCCCAGTGTCAAGGGACGATCTGCGACCAGATTAGACATGAGTAGAGACTTCCACGAGATGACGATTGATCGGAGGTAAACTAAAGTCAGGATTATAGAACAAGTCCAGGATCAGGCGCGCCGGATTAAGGCCTGTGGCGGCTTGCAGCCCCACATACGACGTCGTCAATCGCGGGTTTACTTCCAGTACGTGCAAAGCTCCCGTGGGGGTAACGATCATATCCACCCCCACATACCCGGCCAGGTCGGGCATGGCGTGAGCAACCTGCTGTGCCATCTCAGCAAAGGCATGCCAATGGGCAACCATGCCATTCAGCAGGCTGCCGGCATAGGCGAAACCAGCATGGGCGCCCTGCTGTTTCAAGCTGATCTGCTGACGATTACAACTCAATAGCCATGCCCGCCCATGTAGACAAAGCATGGACAAACTTGCAGCCTCGCCTTCCACATACGCTTGAACAGTGTGGAAGGGATGATCTTTTATCCAGTTGGCGTAAGATGGCCAACTCTCAAAATAATAGGTCTCGTCGGCGCCTGCCCCATCGTCCGGCTTTGTTACCAGGGGGATAAAGCTCTCTGCAGTCAGCGCTGCTTTGCTCAGCGTGGGCACCACGGTCAATCCGGCATCTTTCAAGAGACGCAAGGTGGCTGACTTGCTTGAGGCGACTTGGATGGCACTGCTGGGGTTGCCTAATAGCCGCTTGCCGAGCTTTTCAGCCATCAAGGTCAAGCGAAGCAATATCCCGTCCGTTTCCGGGGCAATCACCCAGACAGCGTCAACCTCCTGCATGGCGGCCTCCCATACCTGCCACGGATCATCATTTGCCCACAGCACCTCCACTGCCGCATGCTGACAAGGAACACGGGTATCACAGGTGAGCACAACCTGCAGGTCAGCCAGCGCGAGCAAATCAGCCAGCAAGGCATCACGCATCATCATGCCTTCCTTTGCCAGCGACGGGGGCAATGGCGCACGGTATAATCCGCCGCCAGTGATATATTCACATACCAGTATCTTCAAACAGCGCGCCTCACCACCATGAACATCATCCCTGTTATTGATCTTCTTGAGCACAACGTCGTGCACGCAAAGCGTGGGGAGCGGCAACATTACCGCCCCATTGAGTCAGGCCTGTGCAACAGCAGCGAGCCGCTTGCCATCAGCCGGGCACTGCTCGAATTATATCCGTTTGATACGCTGTACATTGCCGATTTGAACGCGATTCAGGGCAAGGCGGCGCATGTGGATGAGATCGCACTTATTCGCCAGCATTATCCTCAACTGCAGATTTGGCTGGACGCTGGCTTCAAGCATACTTGCGACCTTCTGCCGTGGTCTGGGCTTGAAGTGACCCCTGTCATCGGCAGTGAAAGCTTGCCGGATATTGGCGCATATCAGGAATTAATAAGCGATGGTGTTACGCATGTGTTGTCGCTTGATTTTCGGGGAGATCGCTATCAGGGGCCGGAAGCATTGCTAAATACTCCCCGACTATGGCCACAGAAAGTCATTGGCATGACGCTTGCCAATGTGGGCAGCAATGAAGGGCCAGACCATGCGCGCTTGCAACAGCTCACAGGCATGGCGCAGCATGGCAATCTCTATGCCGCTGGCGGGGTAAGGGACATTAACGATTTACAGCGACTGCAGGAACAAGGCATCGCAGGCGCTCTGGTGGCAAGCGCCCTTCACTCAGGGCAAATCAGCAGCCACGATATTGCTCGCATCAGCCAATAGCCAAAAACTCAGAGAATCTGTAGTTGCCAGATGGGGCTGAACCATCCCGTACAGTATTATTCAGCTGAGATTTATTTGGCCTGAAATGGATGCCTGGATGCTTGGTAGTTTTTCAGCAGATAATCCACGCTAGGCTCACGCTTGATGGCCCCTTCAAGGGCCAGCTTGGTGGCACGGTAATTCCATTCCTGGATTTTCCGGTCATCGTCTGCTTTGGCATCAATAAAGACACCCACGCAAATAAAGAGATTGTCCGCTTCACTTTCCGGGATAGTCCCTTCTGTGACGCAGTCCATCACCGCCATCGCAACTCCGCGTTGTGCCGGACCAAACATTTGAACTGCCTGCTTGCCGTTCTTGATGGTCACCTTGTTGTACATCACGGTAGCTGGCTGGGTACGGACATTAGGTGCCACTACGGCCAACAAACCATTAATGCCACGACGTTGCGTAGTCAGCGTACGGGTGAATGCGCGCTCAGCGGCACTGCCTCGCGGCCCGATAATCAGCTCGATATGGGACACGTTTTTCAGATCCATGTCTTCAATAAAAAGAGCTTCCCCTACCAGCACACGATCAATTACGTGAGCAGCAGGCGCATTGCTCTTGGGTTTCGCTGAAAACAATGTAAATAAACGATCCAGTATGGACATGATAATCCTCTGTTTTTACTGGCAAAGAGAAGGCACAGAAGCTACAAGAGCGACTGTGCCTTAATGAAAAACGCCCCATTGTGTGGGGCGCTTTTGGACTTACTTGGCTTGGAAAGGATGGGCTGAAGCTTTGTAGTTCTTCAGTACATCAGCTACCTTAGGCTCGCGAGCGACAGCGCTCTTGATAGCTTGCTTGGTAGCTTGGTAGTTCCACTCTTGGATACGCTCATCGATATCAGCCTTGTGATCGATGAATACGCCAACGCAGATGAACACATCATCAGCTTCGTCTTGAGGAATGGTGCCGTCAGCAACGCAGTCCATCACGGCCATGGAAACACCGCGTTGAGCTGGGCCAAACATTTGAACAGCTTGCTTGCCGTTCTTGATGGTCACTTTGTTGAACATCACGGTAGCTGGCTTGGTCATCATGTTAGGAGCCACAACAGCCAGCAAACCATTTACACCTTCTTTTTGGTCGGTCAGGGTACGGCAGAAAGCGTCTTCTGCAGCGCTACCACGTGGCCCGATGATCAAGTCGATGTGGGCAACATTCAAGAGGTCGAGTCCGCTACCGTCTGGACGGTTGTCAATCACAAGAGCTTCACCCACTAGAACACGATCAATAACAGCCATTTCATTCTCCAAATAAAAGTTTCCGCAGAAACAAAAATAGCATCGCTTGGTTAGCGGTGCCATACCTAGCCTACCGTCTGTTTAACGTCAAGCCATCAAAATTTTGCGCTAATTATACACAAAAGCGCGGCCGGATGCAGGCTAATTGAAGGCTCCCACATATTAATCGCCATCATAAAAAAACCGCAGTTGCCATTGCTAACGGCACACTGCGGCTTTTCTTTATTTTTCCGCATGTATTATTTGAAGTAAATGCACGCGGAAGACTTCTGAGCATTACTCCAGGTTAGCGTGAATAGCACGCATACCCTCTTCGGTCAGCCCCTTGGCATGAATCAGCTCGGAGATAACACCTTCCAGGAAGATCAGAGTAGACAGCTCGAATTGGGAGCCCATAGGCATACCCTTGGTCAATGGGAAACTGTCATCCTGGCCAATCTGGATAACCAGATCAGCTGCATCCGCCATAGGCGAAGCTTTCTTCATGGAAACCACGACCAGCTTGGCGCCCACGGACTTGGCCTTCTTGACGAATGGCAGCAGGGTTTCAGTTCCGCCGGAGCCGGAAACCAAAATCAGCAGATCACCAGCCTTAATAGCTGGGGTAACCACTTCACCGATCATGCTGACATTGTAGCCGGCATGGACCAGGCGCATGGCAAAGAAACGGGAAACCAGCAAAGAGCGGCCAGCACCACCGATAAAAGTACGGCCAGCAGCCTCAACCAGCTTCAAGAGCTCGGCGCCCTTGGTTTTGTCGGTAACATTGAGAATGCCAGACAGCTTGTCCAGAATAAATTGTTGATGATCCATTTGAATATCCTTATGACTGAAAACGTTGGTGTTAAAAAAAATCCCGACGCATTACTGAGTCGGGATTTTTCATCACTGCATTAAATTCCTATATGGGTTTAATCCCGGGAATTTGATGCTTAGTGAGCCAGCGAAGTGATCTCAGCAGCAGAAGCAGCAGGATCAGCAGCACCGTAGATAGCAGCGCCAGCAACGATGATGGTTGCGCCAGCATCTTTAACTTGCGTTACGGTTGCAGCTTTAACGCCACCAGCAACAGAGATCTTAACGCCCAGGTTCAGACCAGCTACCAGAGCCAAGTCAGCAAATGGGGTTTGACCAGCAGCTTGTTGGTCCAGACCGGTGTGAACACCGATGATGTGAGCGCCGAGCTTAGCAGCTTCTTGAGTGCGAGCAGCTTTGTCAGTCACGTTGATCAGATCAACTTGAGCTTCTTTACCGTACTTGTTAGCAGCGTCAATTACACCCTTGATAGTACCCAGATCAGCAGTACCCAGAACGGTGCAGATGTCAGCGCCAGCCTTGTAGAAAGGCTCAGCTTCGTAGAAGCCAGCGTCCATGGTCTTCAGGTCAACCAGGATCTTGTTGTTTGGGAACTTAGCGCGCAGAGTTTCCAGCAGCTTGATACCGTTATGCTTGATGCATGGGGTACCAATTTCCAGGATGTCCACGTGTGGGGCAACAGTGGTAGCCAGAGCTACGGTTGCGTCAAAATCCAGTGAATCCAATGCCATTTGAGTTAATGCCACGATGTACTTCCTCCAGTTGGTTTAAAAAATTAAGTGCTTAATTTTTAGAAAAACTATCTTAAGTTGGAAACAAAGCTGATGTCAACGTTAAGGTAGGTAAATCCAATAGCACTTATGTACTACTTGAATAAAGTGAATAGCGCTAATAAATTGATTATATAGCGCTATTCAAGTCAGCAATATTACAGCTTTTCAGCCAATGCCTTTTCCAGCTTGTTTTGGTCTACAACGAAACCACGGATACCTTCAGACAGCTTTTCAGTTGCCATGGCATCTTCATTCAGCGCAAAACGGAACTCTTCTTCCGTCATCTTGGCTGGTGGGGTTGATTTAGCGCCTGCATCACTCAGAACGCGAGTCAGGGTGCCTTCGGTAGCTGCCAGATCTTGCAGCAGATTAGGTGAAACAGTCAGACGGTCGCAACCAGCCAGAGCAATCAGCTCGCCGGTGTTACGGAACGAAGCGCCCATCACAACGGTTTTGTAACCGTGTTCTTTGTAGTAAGCGTAGATGGCGCGTACAGAAACGACGCCTGGGTCGGTTTCCTGAGTGTATTCAGTGCCTGGATTCTTGGCCTTGTACCAGTCAAGGATACGACCAACGAATGGGGAAATCAGGAATACGCCAGCTTCAGCGCAGGCACGGGCTTGGCCGAAACCGAACAGCAATGTCAGGTTACAGTTGATGCCTTCTTTTTCCAGGATTTCACCAGCCTTGATACCTTCCCAGGTAGATGCCAGCTTGATCAGAACGCGATCCTTGCCTACGCCAGCTTCTTCATACAGCTTCATCAGCTTGCGGCCCTTGGCCACCATCTTCTCGATGTTGAATGACAGACGTGCATCCACTTCAGTGGAGATACGGCCAGGAACAACCTTGGAGATTTCAATACCGATCAGCACAGCCAGTTTGTCGGCCGCGTTTTCAATTTGAACTTCCTTGCTGCCACCTTGTGCTTTTGCATAAGCAATAGCATCGTCAATCAGGTGGGCGTATTGAGGCAAAGTACTCGCCTTGAGCAGCAGGGATGGGTTGGTAGTGGCATCAACAGGCTTAACGCTCTTGATCGCTTCAACGTCACCGGTGTCGGCAACGATAGTGGTCATCTCTTTCAACTGCTCTAACAAATTAGCCATACTGCTCCTCCTTTAAATGAATTCAATAATGCAAACCAAACAATACAACTTAAAAATTCTTGCCCTGTGCACCAGCCGCGCTGGAATTCATCAGGGACAGTAGAAAATATAATGCCACCAGCAGATAATTGCCGCGGCATTGAGTTCAGTGGCTATTCAGGTGCAGAAACGACGGGGTTTGTCGTGTCCGTCGGTATTCGAGAGTGAATACAGGGCTTGTAGCCCATGGCACGGACATGCCTGACACAGCACGAGCCAGCGAAACAAGCACTAGACCGACCCATGCGTTAATGCCCAAGTATAACCGAATTCTGGCAATTACTACATATAAGTTCTGATCAACCGGAACCAGTCAGGACCTCAACAATGCTGCTGCCAGCACGGTAGCAACCGTCAAGTCTGCGGTGGTACCCGGATTAAGTTTTGCCTGCTTCAATTCCTGATCAAACGCCATGAGGGAGCGCTGGTAGGTTTTGGGGTTGTCGCACGTCATCAGGTTATGCTCATGTGCCAGCGCTTGCTGCATCACCTTCTCGGCCGCTGCATCGCCATATTTTCTTGCAATATGACTATCGGGATAGTGGCCCAGAAAGCCAAGGTAAACCGCCGTCACCGCCCAGGCTTCACGCTGCCACAGCGCAAGCGCCTCACGATAACGGGCAAGCCCCACGCCCAACACTTCCTGATATCCATTGGCATATTGCCGGGCGACGAGATCGTAAGATTGCGCCTGCTCCATGCCTTGCAACAAGGTCACCGTTGGCACCTCATGCACATCATGTTGATCGCTACTCCCGAGCCCCGCTGGCGACGCTTGCAAGATGGCGGCATAGGCAAGCCTGGCATCGTCCACCGTTAACGCCTGCAACGTCTCATTTAACGCATGCGCGCTCAAAGGCAGACCCGTTTGCAACGACGCCTGAATCATGGGAGCGGCGAGAAGAACGATGCCGAGATTGGTATTGCAGTTGACGGCGGACCATGTAGCCTGAATGGCGCGCTGAATGCGCTGCCCCACTATCAGCCCCGGTTCACACAAGGGCTGGGCGGAGACTTCAGCACTGGCAATGAAGTCTTGCACGACCATGCCATGTCCATCCGCAAAAATATGCACATTCCCCGGCTTCAACGCGCTTAATTCCGCCAGGCATGCCTCTTTGTACAGGCCGGCCAATTCGCTAGCTGAGATGGTCATTCAGGAACTTGCCAGACTCAGTTGAGGCTCAGTTGTCAGTTTTGCCAGCAGATCATCCACCAACGCATCGGCAACATTCAATTCAACCACCCCTTGCAAGCCCTTCCAGGCCGGGATGCTGTTCACTTCCAGCACAAACAGCTTGCCATGACGATCACGAATGATATCAACACCACAGTAATCAATATCGACCGCACGGGCAGCGGCCTCGGCGAGTTCGGCGATTTCACCAGTGTGCGGCAGCACTTCACAACGACCACCTTGCGCCACATTATTCACCCAGCTGGCACCGTGACGCACCATAGCGCCGATGGCTTTACCATTAATGACAAATACGCGGTGATCGTGCCAGCGTCCTTCGCCACTATCAATATAGCGTTGCAAATAATAAAGCCCGTCAACATGCTCATCCATAGGCACCGGTAGCGCCGAACCTGGCACCAGCTTGCGTACACCCATGCCTTGGGAGCCGAATAAAGGCTTGATCACCAGATGCTGACCTGCGGCAAGCTCGCGCTGAATGATCTCATGCGCCTGCGCCCGGGACTCGCACACCCAGGTAGCGGGCGTAGCCACCTGATGCCGGTGTAGCAGAAAGCTGGTCATGGCTTTATCTACCGTGCGCTCGACGGCGCGGCCATCGTTATAGACGCGCACGCCCAGCATTTGCAGGGCATGCAATACATCCAGCCGTACGATAACCTGCTGCAGCGTGCCGCCCGGCACCCCACGCACAAATGCGCAATCGGGCAAACGATCAAAGCCTGGAATCACCACACCGGCATGGCCCTGGGTGATATCCAGACGACAATCTTTCAGCGAAACAAACACCGCCTCCAGGCCGCGTGCAGCAAACGCTTCACGCAAGCGTTTGCCATGCCAGCCCGGATCATCGGTGAAGACCGGGATGCGCGGATTCAAAAGGGATACTCGCAAAGAAAATTAAGCGGGATAGCCGAACGACTGATCCAGCAATGCCTGATCCAGTTTGCCACCGACAAAACTCTTGCCAGAGTCAACGGCCGTTACCGTAACAGCAGCCGGGCTGAACAGCATAGGATCGATCTTGTAGAAGTCCATGTTCACGCTCTTGAATACCTCAGCAAAAGGACGACCATAATCACGAGATGAACTGCTTGGCAGATCTTGCGCCAACTTGGCGGCGGCTTCATCGCTGCCCTTCACGAAGATGTGCGCATGGCCGCCGAAAAGGATGGCATCGTTGGTACGGCCCATACCGATCAGGAAATCAGGCGCAGGTGGCGGCACTGGCGCACTCGCCATGCCATCCACTACGTGATCGAGCGGGAAATGCAGCGTATGAATCTTGTGCATGGCGACTTCCAGCACACGGGCAACGATTTGCACGGTACCCGCCAGACTGCGGGTAGGTGTCAGGATAAATGTCAGCTTGTCTGCAGCAACCCCGGTATCGCGGGCTACCTTTTCAATCACTTCCGTTGGTGGCGCCTTGTCGCTCTCCAGCACCAGGCAGGCAGAATCAAACTTGTCCTGATACCCAAGTTCCTTGTAGAGCTCTTCACGACCGGCCAATGCGCGGCCAGGACCAGAGCCCAGGGAGAAGAACTTTTCGTGGGACAGGCTCCAGCCAGCGTACTGGCTGCCCAGGCAGGACAGGATAGGATTGTTTGAATGCACAGACAGCATCCATGGCCAATGGGCAAACGTAGCTGAATTGTGCAGGCTGACATGACCCAGGCCACCCATACAGATTTCTGCAATCAGGCGGCCAACTTCCAGTCCACCTGGGGATTTGATACCGGCATCCACAATGGTGGCACCTGTCGCATGTTTTTCAACGCCAACACGCAGCGCATCTGCGTTATCCAGAATATATTGCACCAAGGGCGCGGTGAGTTTGTTAACGCTAGGCCAACGACTGACATCCAAAGCTGCTTGACTCATGTGATTCTCCTGATTGTTCGATATTATTCAGTAATGCGTTTAATGCTTGCGCACGCTGGCGTGCTTGTTGTTCTGCTTTCAGATCATCGCCTGCCGTTGCCACAATAGTACAAAGTGGCATGTGTCGATCAATGCGTGTGCCCTCCGCAGGCCGGTCAACCACCCACGACGGCCATGCAAAGCCAGCCGGCACCTCAAGGTCAATGGGGGAATAACATACCAGATTCGCCCTCACCTGTCCCACCCCAGATGGCGCCCCAGCAGGAATATTCACTTGGGACTCCCCCAGGCATGTCGCCACATGCGTTTGCAACCACAACGCCTGATGTTCATAAAGCGCCAGACTCGCGCTCAAACGTGGGTTTATTTCCAGCACAAAAACCGCATCCTCCGTCATGACAGCATCCAGACTGTTGAGACCTCGCAAACCATAATGCCTGGTCAATCGACTCGCCGCCTGCACAAGCACATCTTGTATACCTGATGCCAGCATCAGAGGGCCGACCAGTCCGGCATAGCGGTATGGCAAGTTGCCATAAGGACACACAAGCTGGCGCTGAAAGCCGACAATATGCACATTCTCCTCATGCGCCAGAAAGAGTAGCGAGACTGGATGACCTGCGATCTTGCGCTGAAAATAGACATCCGCTGGCGGTTCGGGCATGCCCGCAGACAAAGGCGTGATATGCATGCCACCGGCGTGCCCTGCCCGCTTGCATAACCATGCATCGGGCGCCTCATCCATGAGTGAGTCAAGCGCAAACAGGGTATCAGGTACGGGAATATCGAGGGCAAGACAGCTGGCGTAAAAATCCTGGGGCGACTTGCAGCGTGAGACAGTGACGGCGGTGTTCCCCAATACCTGAACATGCCCGGAGAGAAGATCAAGCAAAGATGGCCTGGTTTCAAAACCACTGCCATACAACAGATACTGAACCTGATGCACAGACAAGGCCGGGATCAACGTACGGCGTATCGCATCCTCGGTAAACCCACCATCGCAGTATGGCAACACCAGCAAGGCAGTACTGGCAGCGCGCGTTTCCTCATCACCAAAAACATCGGCAGCGAGTACGTGATACCCCGCTGCCGATGCTGCTGCGACATAAGGGCGGGCACTCGCCGCCACTATGGCAATCTGGTGTTTCAGAGCTACCTATACGAGATCTTTACGCGCCAGTTCAAAGGCGGTAATGAAGTCGATGTAGACGTGGCTCTGACCTTCCAGCATTTTCTTGAACAGACGTTGCTGGGTTTGGTATTTGATGTTGCCGATCGCCAGGGCACCAATACCGTAAATTTCAGTGCCTTCGATCAGCACGCCGTCGGCCATCACGCCCACGCCTTCAGCACCGGTAGGTGGAACGGCATTCACGTCAGCCACAACCTTCAGCGTCTTGGAGGTCTTCATCTGGTCGATGGTCAGCACGCGCACGCCTGCAGCGGCACAGCACAGCGCAACATCGCTGGTAGCCAGAATCTTGGTCTTCAGTTCATCGGTGCTGCCATCCACACACTGGATATTGGTACCGTAACGCTTGTTATAGGCTTCGGCTTTTTCCACTACATCGGATAGCGCGCGGTGGGCCACCATTTCAACCGTTGCACCGTACTTGGATGCAATCACGGCTGTACAACCACCCACTGGGCCGGTTGCACCAAAAATGCTGACCTTGCGGCCTTGCAACGTACCGCCGTAATACTTGGTCAACAGCTGTTCCACGCGCGCCATCATGGCAGCAGAGGTAGTGAAAGCGCCGGAAGGATCGGCAAACACGGAAATTTCGAATGGCGGCACCATCGACTTCTTGGCTGTTTCCAGCATATCCATGGCCAAGTCAACATCACGGCCGCCAATCAGCATGCCGGTGCGCCATACGCCACGAGGGCCACGCGAGAAAATAGCATCCTGCACAAGGCCGGTTACTTCACTCAGTTGTACATTGGTATATTGCGCGATGGCATCGTAACCAGCGTCATACGCCATATTGACGTCAAACGGGCTGGCATTCTTAGCTGGTGTAATAAAATGTAATACGTACGGCTTTTCCACTTTGGTCCCTTCCATGTCGCTTGCCCTCGCAAAGGTGGTTCTGTTTTTAAATATTCAGGCTGTTGCCAGCCCGCTCACTGCTTAACTACTTGAAACTGCACTACTCGCATAAAAAGTCTGTAATTCTTTTTCTAAGCCAGGCCTTCCTGAACTACGCTTACTTCAGCCCCGGCATTGCCGCCCTTGCATAACAGGAATTCAATGCCTTGCTCATCAGTATAGCGGGATTGTAACGCTTCCAGCATACGCTCCGCACCTTCAACATCGGCAAAAACTGCAAAACCTGTAGGCCCCCAGGAACTTTGTCCCAAACATTCCACGCCCAGCCCGGCCAAAAAATCCAATATTTCTGCCACTTTCGGACTCGCATAGCGGCCGCCCTGGGCTGGCGCAAAATGATCCCCGGTGCGCTCCTGCAATTCGCGGATGGCTCGACCAAAGGCTGGCAAATCATGCTCAGCCAGCGCAGGCAATGCCTGCATCAGTACATAACGGCAAAGCTCTGCTGCACTCTGCGCGGGAAACGGGGGAAGCTGACGGAATGCGTCGACCTCCTGGGTGCCATGAACCCCGGTACGACCATGGTCAAATATCAACAGAATGCGCCATTGATCAGGAAAATCGGCATGTGCAATCACTGGCGGCACATCAGTTTCACTGCTGCGACCACCGTCAACGATTACGCCTCCGGTAGCAAATGTGCCGAGTCCGATACCAGAGCGGGCACCTCGTGCCGTAAGAACCGCAATATCGCGCAAACTGAGATTGAGGCCATAGAGTCGGCTGATGGCAGTACCTACCGCCAGGGACATTTGAGTACCGGACCCAAGCCCGGCATGTTCAGGAATAGCTTCTGAAAGGACGATGTGCACACCAGCCTGCAGATTGAGGGCATCGGCAATGCGCTGTGCAGTTTTCAATGCGCGCTTGGCGCCGGGACCTTCTGCCGTAATGGTAGCAGCAGGATAAGCCGTCAGAGCCGTGGATGGCTTATCGAGCGATACACCCAGGCTGCCGAAACGACGCCCGAGGTCTCCATTCAGATCAAAAAACCCCATGTGCAATCTGGCAGAGGTTTTCACATGCACACTGGCAATACCAGGTGGCGTGTTGACTGAGGGATGGGTGTAACTGCTAGACATCGTTAATCGCTTGTTGGGGGCTGCAAAAGCGGCTTATTGTAGCCCAGCATGGCCGTTTTTTATATCCCGTAAAAGACAATCTCGGCCAGCCAATACCGGGAGGTCAGAGTGTAGATAAGAATCAATCCTGACTAGCCAGCCAATGCGCGTGCTGGCGCGAGCAAACTCAATCTTGACGCTGGCTTTTGTTAAGCTGCATAATCCTTGCAGTTAGCAAGGTCAAGGCCGCTCAAGGCCGTGATTCAACAGATGCGCAGCCGTCACTCCCGAGCGCACACTAAAAAATAACAGGGAAATCATCACTAGGGCACTCCGGTACCCGCTTACACGATAAGGTTTCGCATGGAGCATCTCTCTCAAGCAATCGATCTATCCAGCCCCGGTACCATTGAAGCCGTCACCTGCCCGGCCTGCGGGCTGCTCTGCGACGATCTCAGCGTGGAACGACATGCGGATGGTGCATTGAAAGTTGTCAAAAACCCATGTGCCAAGGGCGTCAAGTTTTTCCAGTACATTCCAAAGACAACCCAGGCGCGCATCAACGGCAAGCCAGCTGACCTGCAAGCCGCGATTGCCAAAGCCACCGAAATCCTGGGCGGAGCCAAGCATCCATTGCTGAGCGGCCTGGGCACCGATATTCAGGGCATGCGTGCCGTCATGAATCTGGCCGAGAAATCAGGCGCGACCATAGACCACATGAATGGCAAAAGCTCAATGCGTAATCTGCTGGTGATGCAGAACTCAGGCTGGCAGATCACGACGCTAACCGAAGTGAAAAACCGGGTTGATCTCTTGCTGGTGGTGGGTACTGATATCGTCAGTTATTTCTCGCGCTTTTTTGAGCGCAACATCTGGAATCCGGAAAGCATGTTCGGTCAGGATACCTCCAGCCGCGAAGTGGTTTATCTGGGTGGCCGCGATCTGGATACCAGCCATGGCGTATCGCCCAAAGGCGTAAAGCCTACCGTGCTGCCCTGCGATGTAGCGCAATTGCCAGAAGTGCTGGGCGTGCTGCGGGCCATTCTGCTAGGCAAAAAAGTCATTGCAACCGAAGTCGCTGGCATACAGGTAGCTGATCTTGCCAAGCTGGCCGAGCGCCTGCAGGCCGCCAAATACAGCGTGGTCGCCTGGACCGCCAGCGCCCTCGACTTTCCGCATGCCGAACTGGCCATCCAGAACATCGTCGGCATTGTCGACAAACTGAATGCCACGACCCGCTCCTCCGGTCTGCCACTGAGTGGCAGCGAAGGCGATGTTGGCGCGTATAACACCAGCTCATGGATCAGCGGCTACCCATTCCGCATGTCCTACCGCAATGACTACCCCGATTACGAACCGCATCACTATGCAACCGACCGTCTGCTGGCGGAAGGCCAGGTAGATGCCATAGTGTGGATCAGCAGCTTCAATCCGGCACGACTGCCACCGGCGAGCAAGATCGCCAATATCGTGATCGGCCACCCCAACCTGGAGCTTGAAACCGAGCCAGATATCTTTATTCCGGTGGCGGTACCCGGCATTGAAACCAAAGGCATTCAATTCCGCAGCGACAGCTCGGTGGCACTGCCACTCAAACAATTGCGTGCGACCGACCTGCCCACCCTGGGCGACGTTCTCTCCGCTATCGAAGCCGGCCTCTAGGCCGCATCTGACTTAAGGAATACGCTATGTTGATTAAACTTACCGGAGGCACGGTCTACGACCCCGCACATCAGATTGATGGCAAGGTCATGGACATTTATGTGCGTGACGGCCGCATTGTGGAACGCCCAAGAGATGGCGAACCCGTGAGTCAGGAATACGATTTGCGTGGCAAGGTTGTCATGGCAGGTGCCATTGACATGCATACGCACATCGGCGGCGGCAAGGTGAATATCGCCCGCACCATGTTGCCCGAAGATCACCGTATTGACCCGACGGTGCATACCGAATTCTGCCGTTCAGGCTGTGGCCATGCGGCACCTTCCACCCTGACCACCGGCTATCGCTATGCCGAAATGGGCTACACCGCCGGTTTCGAGCCTGCCCTGTTGCCCGTCAATGCACGTCAGTCCCACCTTGAAATGTGCGATACGCCCATTATCGACAAGGGCGGCTACGCCATGATAGGCAGCGATGACTTCTTCCTGCGCATGTTGGCGGCCAAACAGGACCAGAATGCCATCAACGATTACGTCGCGTGGATCATGCACGCCAGTCAGGCGATTGGCATCAAGGTCGTGAATCCCGGCGGCATCAGCGCGTTCAAGTTCAATCAGCGTGCGCTGGATCTGGATGAGCAACATGCCCACTATCAGATCTCTCCGCGTGAAGTGCTGAAGGCGCTCAGCCGCGCCGTGCATGAGCTGGGTGTGCCTCACCCGTTGCATGTGCATGGCAACAACCTGGGCGTACCTGGCAACGTCGAAACCACGCTCAAGACCATGGGCGCGGTGGAAGGCTTCCCGGTTCACCTCACGCACATCCAGTTCCACAGCTACGGCACCGAAGGCGATCGCAAGTTTTCGTCCGGCGCGGCCGCCATTGCCGAGGCACTGAACAAGCACAAGAACGTCTCTGCTGACGTCGGCCAGATTCTGTTTGGCCAGACCGTCACCGCCTCTGGCGACAATATGCGCCAGTTTGCCAATGCCAGTCATGCCAGCCCCAAGAAGTCAGTGATCATGGACATCGAGTGCGATGCGGGCTGCGGTGTAGTGCCATTCAAGTACAAGGATCAGAATTTCGTAAATGCCCTGCAATGGGCGATCGGCCTGGAAATATTCCTGCTGACCGAAGATCCATGGCGCATTTTCCTGACAACCGACCACCCGAATGGCGCGCCATTTACCAGCTATCCGCACCTGATCAAGCTGCTGATGGACAAGAGCTTCCGCAATGACATGTTCACCAAGCTGAACCTGGATGCGCAGGCCATGAGCACCTTGAACAGCATCGAGCGCGAATACAGCCTGTATGAAATCGCCATCATGACCCGTGCCGGCGCTGCGCGCCTGGTCGGCCTGCATGATCGCGGCCATCTGGGCGTGGGCGCCGGTGCCGACATTACCGTCTACACCGACAACCCTGACCGCGAAGCCATGTTTGCCAAGCCGGACTATGTATTCAAGGATGGCGAACTGGTGGTGCGCAATGGTGAAGTGGTCAAGGTTACTTGGGGCAGCACGCACACGGTCAAGCCGGAATTTGACCGTGCCGGTATCGAAAAAGACCTGAAAAAGTATTTCGACACCTACCACACCATGAATATGGAACACTTCAAAGTGTCGGCCGATGAAATCAGCGAAGGCGGCCATAGCCGTGTCATCGTTCAGGAATGCAAGGGCAGACGGGAGAAAACTGCATGATTATCAATGGAGTATCGATAGACGATACCTTTGCCGAAGCCTTCGGCATGCGCGGGACTCGCGTCATCATCACCGCCCAGAATCTGAAATGGGCTTACAACGCCGCGCAAGCCATGACCGGTTTTGCCACCTCGGTGATTGCCTGTGGCGTAGAAGCCGGGATTGAGCGCGAGCTTACGCCGGAAGAAACGCCGGATGGCCGTCCAGGCGTCTCCGTCCTGATGTTTGCCATGGGGAGCGCCGTGCTGATGAAGCAACTGGAAACCCGCATGGGGCAATGTGTACTAACCTGCCCCACGGCTGCAGCATTCTCCGGCCTGGAAGGCGGCGACCGGATCAACCTCGGCAAAAACCTGCGCTTCTTTGGCGATGGCTTCCAGACCTCCAAGGTCTTTGGCGGCAAGCGCTACTGGCGTGTGCCGGTAATGGATGGTGAATTCATGACGGAAGAAACCACGGGCATGGTGCGTGCCGTGGGCGGTGGCAACTTCCTGATCCTTGCCGAATCGCAACCACAGGCCCTGGCTGCCTGCGAAGCAGCCATTGAAGCCATGAAGAAAATCCCGAATGTGATCATGCCTTTCCCAGGGGGCGTCGTGCGCTCGGGCTCCAAGGTGGGCTCCAAGTACAAGACGCTGATTGCGTCCACCAATGATGCGTTCTGCCCCACCCTCAAAGGCATCACCAAGACCGAGCTTTCACCGGAAATCGAGTCAGTAATGGAAATCGTGATCGATGGCCTGACGGCAGAGGATATCAACAAAGCGATGTATGTCGGGATTGCCGCTGCCTGTGAGCTAGGTGCCGCCAATGGCATCAAGCGCATTTCTGCCGGTAATTACGGTGGCAAGTTGGGGCCATTCCTGTTCAAACTACGCGACATCATGAGCGGAGACTACGCATGAGCGCTCTTACCTTTACCCTGAAAAACGCCCCGCAGCAACGCGTGGACTTGAGCGCACTGACGCCGGATGCGCTGGCTGGCAAATCGCTGGCTGACATCGCCGCAATCGCACTGCCCAGCGGCCATGAGCAACCGCGTGTTGACGCCCTGTTTGATATCTCCGGTGACGATGCCACCGATATCGTCATTAAAAATGCCACCGACCGTTTGGACTACATCGGGCATGGCATGCGTAGCGGCCGCATTACCATTCATGGCAATGTCGGCTCCTATCTGGCATTCAAGCTGCGCAAAGGCGAGATCGTACTGCAGGGCAATGCCGGCGACTTTGCTGCCAGCGGCATGGCGGGGGGCTTGTTGCATGTGCATGGCAATGTCGGCGACTTCCTGGCGTCTGCCATTATCGGCGAGCGCCGTGGCATGAAAGGCGGTACCGTGATCATTACCGGCAATGCTGGCGAGCGTGCAGGTGACCAAATGCGCCGCGGACTGGTGCTGATCGAAGGTAATGTCGGTAGCTACTGCGCTTCGCGCATGATTGCTGGCACCATCGGCGTCATGGGCACTACTGGCGAGTATCTGGCCTATGGCATGCGCCGCGGCACTGTGCTGCTCAACAATGCCCCCAAGCTGCATGCCACGATTCAGGATTGCGGCTCGCATACGCTGCCGTTCCTGAGCCTGATGTTCAAGTCATTCCGCGATCTGCCCACCAAGTTTGCCGCTATCAATCGTAATCGTGTGCAACGCTATGCAGGCGATATTGCCAACGACGGCAAAGGCGAAATCCTAGTATTCAAATAAGATTAGCATTAACAGGAAGCGATGCCCGACATGGAGCATTCATGTCGGGTTTTTTATTGCCTACTTGTTCGCACTGCCAGAACTTAGCTCCCTGCCACCTGCCCAATACATATCATTAAACCCGAGAAAGAAACACAATATGAAATCACCCCTGATCACCTCCTCCTTATTGCTGGCACTGGCTGTAACCGGCTGTGCCAATATGACAGAAACTCAGAAAGGGACCGCCAAAGGTGCGGGCATAGGTGCTGGGGTTGGCGCAGTAGTCGGCGCATTGGCAGGTGGTGGCAAGGGTGCAGCGATCGGCGCCGCGGTTGGCGCCGGTGCAGGTGCCATCGGTGGCAATGTCTGGTCACGCCGCATGGAAGAGCAGAAACAGCAAATGGAACAAGCCACTGCGGGCACGGGTGTGCAGGTAAGTCAAACCGCGGATAATCGGCTGAAACTGGATATTCCAAGCGATATTTCTTTTGATAGTGGCAAGTCAGATATCAAGCCAAACTTCCGTCCAGTGCTGGATAGTTTTGCCCAGAGCCTGACAGCCAATCCAGCGACCAAGGTGACGATCGTCGGCCATACCGATAATACAGGCACGGATGCCGTGAACAACCCGCTGTCGCTGAACCGCGCTGCCCACGCCCGGGACTATCTGGTCACGCGCGGTGCGGCTGCTAGCCGATTCACCACGGAAGGTCGTGGTTCACATGAGCCGCTGGTAGAAAACAACAGTGATGCCAATCGAGCCAAGAATCGTCGTGTAGAAATTTTTGTTGCCGAGCCGCAAGCCGCAGCAACGACCCCACAATAACTCACCATTCCCGCATTGCCAGGTGGTGAACGCCCCTGGCAATGTCTTATCGTAGCGGGATCAGGGCGTACCGTAACGCCCGATCAGCCACTCTTCTTCTGACAATGGCAGCGTAATCTCAAGCTGCACATATTCGCCAAACTGCTTGTCACGCACCTCGCCATGCCGTTGCTGCAACTCCCGTACAAACTGATCCAGCTTGTTATAGTTAAGCTGCAGACGATACTGCCGCATTTCAACATACGGCCCGGTACGTGCGGCTTCCAACGCCATCTTGGCGGTACCCCCATAAGCACGGGCCAGGCCGCCAGTTCCGAGATTGATGCCGCCGTAATAACGAATCACGCCCACGCAGACATTGATGAGATCGCGCCCCTCGAGAAACTGCAGGATGGGCTTGCCCGCCGTGCCCGATGGCTCACCGGCATCGCTGAAGCGCTGCACAATGCCTTGCTCGGTTTTCAGGCGAAAGGCATAGGCAAGATGCGAGGCGCCCTGGTGTTGCGATGCCAGCTTGCGCAACGCTGCCGCAACGGCGCGCTCGTTTTCGCAATAATCGACTGCCGCAATGAAGCGCGATTTATTAATGGTCTGTTCGGCATGGGCCGATGTTAAAATTCTTTGCAAATCAAAATGCCTGATCTAAAAATGAAGTGGCAGTGGCTGCCTGCGGGCGAATTATCGCACTCTGCGGCGGTCATAACAAAACCAAATGGGAAGAACCGTATTGATGAAAAATGCCACATGCTTATTCAGCCTGGTTCTGCTGGCGATAGCAACGCCAGCCATGGCACAGGTATATAAATGCGAAAGCAGTCAGGGCGTGGTGTACTCGGATACGCCCTGCGCTTCCAAATCCGGTCAAACCAAGCTGGACATTCAGGCTGATCCGGCTCCCACGCAAGAAGGTGCTGCCGCCACAGACAAGAATCGCTATGTGCAACAGCTGGATGAGGCAGTAAAAGCGGCACTGGCCGCTAATGATATCGCCAAGGCTGAACGGCTGGCGATCACGGCGGAGCAACGCGATCTGATCCGCCAAGCCAAGTTGCGCAACAACGATACCGGCAAGGCCCAGGTGGCGGACAAAAGCACCTCCAGTGAATGTATCGCCGCGCGCAAAAGCCTGCAGGCCTCTTATGAAGCAAGCGATAGCACGGCAGGAGACCCCGAAGTGCTGGATAAACAGATTAGCGCCGTGCAAGCTGCATGCGGTAGTTCGGATGTAGACCCTACGTATACCCAGCGCACACGTAATTTATACAGACCAGGCTTCGGCTTCCCATACACGCAAGGCAATACGCAGCCTGGAGGCGCAAAAGTCAGCCCTATGGGCGGCCGCGCCAACTAAGCCATGTCACTTATTTGCGTTTATTGCCCAGCAAGGAACCCAGCACACCGCGGATAATCTGGCGCCCCAGCTCGGCGCCTATGGTGCGGGCGGCTGTTTTGGTCACGGTTTCCAGAATTCCGTCGGGCTGTCGGCCAGAT
This sequence comes from Methylovorus menthalis, assembly GCF_020523625.1. GTDB lineage: Bacteria > Pseudomonadota > Gammaproteobacteria > Burkholderiales > Methylophilaceae > Methylovorus > Methylovorus menthalis. The sequence goes on along the minus strand of NZ_JAJAQH010000006.1, from coordinate 825,006 downwards.
GGTTTCTTACCAGAAGCGGGCGTATCTCCGCCAAACAAAGTGCCCCAGTCAAAACCACCGCTATCCGCTTCCTTCGGCGTTTCTTCAGAGGCTGCGGCCCGTCCCTTCAAGACCTCATAAGCAGATAGCCGGTCCACGCTTTTTTCATAATGCCCATACAAGAGCGAGGCCTTGATAATGGCGTCGCGCTCGGCATCGGTAGCAGGCCCAATGCGGCTGCCTGGCGGGCAAACAAAGGCACGCTCTACCGGCGCAGGGCTGCCTTTCTCATCTAGCAAAGAAACCAGAGCCTCCCCCACCCCCAGCTCGGTAATCACCCGGGTAACATCCACCCCTGGATTGGCACGGAAGGTCTCGGCAGCCGCCTTGACGGCCTTTTGATCACGCGGCGTAAAGGCACGCAAGGCATGCTGCACCCGGTTACCCAACTGCCCCAGCACCACATCTGGGATATCCAGCGGGTTCTGGCTGACAAAATACACGCCTACACCCTTGGAGCGTATCAGTCGCACGACTTGTTCAATCTTGTACATCAGCGCACTTGGCGCTTCATTAAACAGCAAATGCGCTTCATCAAAGAAAAACACCAACTTGGGCTTATCCAGATCCCCCACTTCCGGCATTTTTTCAAACAGCTCGGACAGCAGCCACAACAGCAAGGTGGCATAGACACGCGGCGAGTTGTAGAGCGTATCGGCGGCCAGAATATTGATGACACCTCGCCCTTGGGCATCAGTCTGCATGAAATCGTCGAGATTGAGCGCGGGCTCACCGAACAGCTGGTCGGCGCCTTCATGCTCAAGCTGCAGTAGCGCACGCTGAATGGCGCCCACACTGGCGGTGGAGATATTGCCGTATTGCGCGGTGTATTCGGCAGCATGCTCCGACGTGTGCTGGATCATGGCACGCAAGTCTTTCAGATCCAGCAGCAACCAGCCCTGATCATCCGCAATCTTGAAGATCGCCGTCAGCACGCCGCTTTGCACCTCGTTAAGGTTCATCATGCGCGATAACAGCAATGGCCCCATCTCTGCCACGGTGGTGCGTATCGGGTGCCCCTTGGCGCCAAACACATCCCAGAAGGTTACCGGACACGCCGCCAAGGCAAAATTTTCCAAGCCAAGCTGCTCGACACGCGCCTGCACTTTCGAGTTATTACCGCCTGCATAGGCCATCCCGGAAAGGTCGCCCTTCACATCTGCCATGAATACAGGAACCCCCAGACGCGAAAAACCCTCCGCCATGCTCTGCAGCGTAACGGTTTTACCTGTGCCTGTTGCGCCGGCAATCAAGCCATGGCGATTGGCCATGCGTGGCAATAGATAAATGAATTCTTCGCTTTTCGCTATCAGCATCGATGTGCTCATGGATTCCTCGTTCAAATGTCGCCCTTACGGGCTTTATCAATGATGTTGATCAATGTGTCTTCGAGTTCGCGCGCGGCTTGTTGAGCACGCGGTGTTGGGTTCTTGATGTTTTTCAAATCAAAGGTTGGCCGGTCCAGTCCCAAAAACAGCTTTCCGGCTTTTTCATACAAGGCAATGCGGCAAGGGGCGAATACAACAAACTCGGGATGATCCAGCATAATCTCAGCGCCCAGACCTAGATTGCAAAATGCGCGCACTTCCAGCACGCCATGGGGATCCTGTCCGCGCTTTTTCATGTGCTCACCAATCGGGAAATTGGCGGGATTAACAAAGTTCTCGCCTTCGGACACTACCTTTAGGCTGGTCACCACATCGTCATAGCTGACGCCCGGTTCCACTGGCACTTCATAAATGGCGTTATTGGGGTCTACCGGAGGCATAGGGCTGGCAGCGATTGCCTGTGCGGCGTTCCAGAGAAACCCCACTAGCATTACCCGCAGAACCAGGCATGCAACATTCATGGAACTAGGGCGTGGGATTGGCAGACTGAATAGCAGCATTGACGGTTTTTTTGTCCAGATGCGGCGCCAGCAATTGGATAAACCCATAAATATAGCCTCGCAAGAAAGTATCGCGTCTAAAGCCAAGGTAGGTGGTACTGACGGGGAATAAATGGCTGGCATCCAGCATCGCCAGCCCACTATCCCTCTCCTTGTCGTACGCCATGCTCGCCATCAGCCCGATGCCCATGCCAAGACCGACATAGGTTTTAATGACGTCGGCATCAATCGCCGTCAGCACGACATTAGGCGTCAGGTTTTCTTTCTCAAAGACATGGCTGACCACAGAGCCGCCAGTCACACCGAAATCGTAGGTGATCAGCGGATACTGTGCGATTTTCTTCAGGGTAAGGGGTGTATCCGTCAGCAGAGGATGTCCATGCGGGACGACAACGCAACGGTTCCAGTCATAGCAAGGCAAGGCCACCAATTTATCTTCCTTGCTGATCGCTTCGGTCGCAATACCGATATCCGCCTCACCACTGGCTACCTGCTCGGCGACTTGGGAGGGGTTGCCCTGATGAATGGTGAGTTTGACGTCAGGATATTGTTCGGTAAATGCCTTGACGGCGACCGGCAGACGATAGCGTGCCTGCGTGTGCGTCGTGGCTATGACCAGGGTACCGGCTTGTTTCTGGGTGAAGTCTTCGCCTACGCGCTTGATGTTATTCATCTCGCGCATGACGCGATCGGCCAAGTCCAGTATAATCTTGCCCGGTTCAGTCACGCCGACCAAGCGCTTACCATTCCGCAGGAATATCTGCAGTTGGAGCTCTTCTTCCAGCAGTTGAATTTGCTTGCTGACACCAGGCTGTGAGGTATGCAAGGTTTCTGCCGCCTGGGAGATGTTCATCCCCTGTTTGGCAACCTCATGTACATAGCGCAATTGATGAAGCTTCATGACGTATCCTGCTCCAGCCTTATAACCAAATCAGATATTCATAGAATAACATATTATGAATAGGCACTCGATTTACTGATAAAATAAAAAGCTTTTCCGAAAAAACTGCTTTTTGAAAAACCCTATATAAAATAACGAATTGACAATATGGATTTTGGCTACATTGCTTCAGGATTCGCCGTAGGTTTGCTGGTAGGCATCACCGGCGTAGGTGGCGGCTCCCTGATGACACCACTGCTGGTATTTTTGTTTGGTTTTAAACCTGCCGTCGCCGTGGGCACCGATTTGTTATTTGCAGCGATTACCAAAACGGGTGGTGTATGGGTGCATCATGGCACGCATAAATCCGTCGACTGGAAAGTGGTGAGTTGGCTATCCATGGGCAGCCTGCCTTTCGCGGTTGGCACCATTTATGTCATCAAGCATCTAATGTCGATAGGCAAGGAAACCACCGGGCTTATCACCTATTCGCTTGGTATTGCGTTGATACTCACCGCCTGTGCGCTGCTGATCAGAAGCGTGTTGATGCGGCAGCATACGCGCGAGATTGAAGATGTCGTTGTCAGCACAGGTCGGTTCCAACAAATGCAGATTCCGGCGACCATTCTGACAGGCGCCATTCTGGGGGTACTGGTGACGCTGTCATCAGTAGGCGCTGGGGCTTTGGGAACCATCGCCATCCTGTTCCTGTTCCCCAAGATGAGTACGCTCAAGGTGGTGGGAACAGACCTGGCACATGCCATTCCGCTGACCGCTGTTGCCGGTATCGGTCATTGGTCGCTAGGTCACGTAGACTTTACCTTGCTGGGAAGTCTGCTGATTGGCTCACTGCCTGGCATCTGGATAGGCAGCCACATCAGCGCGCGCATTCCAGAAAAAGTATTACGCCCAGTATTGGCAACGCTGTTGCTGATTATCGGTTTAAAATTTGTTTTAGCATAAAGGCAAGCCGTATCACATGTATAAATACGACGAAATTGACCAAGCCATCGTAGACGAACGTGTTGCGCAGTATCGCGACCAGACGCGCCGCTACTTAGCCGGTGAACTCACTGATGAAGAGTTTCGTCCGCTACGCCTGCAGAATGGCCTCTATATCCAGCGCCACGCGCCCATGCTGCGTATTGCCGTGCCTTACGGCATGCTTTCCGCGCGCCAACTGCACAAATTGGCCGATATTGCAGCACGCTATGACCGTGGCTATGGCCACTTCAGCACCCGCCAGAACCTGCAGTTGAACTGGCCCAAGCTGGAAGACGTGCCGGATATCCTGGCCGAACTGGCGACCGTACAGATGCATGCGATTCAAACCTCCGGCAATTGCATCCGCAATATCACCACCGATCAGTTCGCTGGCATTGCATCCGATGAGATCATTGATCCACGCGCCGTGGCGGAAATCATGCGCCAATGGAGTACGTTCCACCCCGAGTTCGCCCTCTTGCCACGCAAGTTCAAGATTGCAGTATCCGGCACCAAGCAGGATCGCGCGATCGTGCAGGCGCACGATATCGGCCTTGAGTTCTATCGTGATGACCAGAACAAGATGGCGATCAAGGTATGGGTCGGTGGCGGCCTGGGCCGTACCCCTATCCTGGGTTCGGTGATCCGTGAACATCTGGAATGGCAACATGTATTGACCTATTGCGAAGCCATCATCCGCGTCTACAACCTGCATGGCCGTCGCGACAACGCCTACAAGGCGCGCATCAAGATTCTGGTGAAGGCACTGGGCATCGACGAATTCCGCAAGCAGGTAGAGGCCGAATGGGCCTACCTGAAAGACAGCCCTAACACCATTACCGAAGCCGAGTTGCAGCGTGTAGCACAGTATTTCACCAAGATGCCATACGACACCCTGCCTGCGCATGATGCTTCCTTCGATAGCGCGATTGCCAGCAATCCAGCCTTTGCTGCCTGGGTTAAGCGCAGCGTGCATGCGCATCAGCAGCCAGGCTACCGTGCGGTAACCCTATCGCTGAAACCGCATGGCCGCGCGCCAGGCGATGCCACGTCCGAGCAAATGCATGTGGTGGCCGATCTGGCCGAAAATTACAGCTTTGGCGAGTTGCGTGTATCGCATGAGCAAAACCTGATTCTGGCTGACGTGAAGCTGTCTGATTTGTTCAGCATCTGGGAGCAAGCCCGTGCTGCTGGCCTTGCCACGCCTAACATTGGCCTGCTGACCGATATCATTTGCTGCCCAGGCGGTGACTTTTGCTCGCTGGCCAATGCCAAGAGCATTCCCATTGCGGAAGCCATTCAGCAGCAGTTTGATAATCTGGATTATCTGCACGACATCGGCGATATCGAGCTCAATATCTCTGGATGCATGAATGCGTGCGGTCACCACCATATCGGCCACATCGGCATTCTGGGGGTAGATAAGGATGGCTCCGAATGGTACCAGGTCACCATTGGCGGCAAACAAGGCAATGACGCCAGCATTGGCACCGTCATTGGGCCATCGTTTGCGGCCGAAGAAATGCCTGGCGTCGTGCAGCGCCTGATTGACGTCTATCTGCAAGAGCGTACAGAAGAAGAGCGATTTATCGATACCGTGCGCCGTATCGGCGTGGCACCGTTCAAAGCCCATGTTTATGCCAAGAAGGAGGCCGCTCATGTCTAATCTCATCCTCGGCACCTCCATCGTTGAAGACGAATGGAATCTGGTCAAACTGCCCGTGCTCGGTGAAGAAACCGTGCGCAAGCAGGCTGGCAAAGTGGTGCTATTCAAGCTGACTGGCGAAAAAACCTACAGCGAAGAGCAGATTGCCGCTACCGTCATTCCAGCCACTGGCAAGATACTGGTTCCCCTCTCATTGTGGATCGCCCGCCGGGCCGAGCTGGAATCGCGTCTGACTGCAGGTGAGCTGGCCATCTGGCTGGACACGCACGAAGTGCTGGCAGACCTCGTCAGCGCCTTTGACGATATCAACCAGCTACCGCTGATTGCGGTGCATGTCGAGCGTTTTGCCGATGGCCGCATATTCTCGATTGGCAATCTGCTGCGTACCCGTCATGGCTACAAAAACACCCTGCGCGCGTTTGGCGATGTGCTGCGCGACCAGCTGTTCTTCCTCAAGCGTTGCGGTTTTGACAGCTACCTGATTCGTGCTGATCGTTCGGCAGAAGATGCCTTGGCCAGCCTGAAAGACTTTAGCCAGCCTTACCAGGGCGCCGTGGACGACAAGCAGCCGGTATGGCGTCGCGTTAGTCGGCAGCCGGCTTCGCAGCCATGAGCGGCGGTGAGTTTTCCGTGCTGCGCGTCGCGGCCAGCAACCCAGCCACTCGCCCGGCATTGACCGACGAGCTGACTGCCACAGTGGCCGCCAAGCGTGCGGTACTGCTTAGCCAATTGCAGCAGGTTGTTGCCGAATTTGGTGACCAGCACGAAGTCACATTTGCCAACAGCATGGGCGCAGAAGACATGGTGTTGACTGACATCATTCTCCGCGAGCATTTGCCTATTGAGATTTTCTCGCTGGATACCGGTCGCCTGCCTGTTGAAACCTATGACCTGATCGCCGAAGTGGAAAGCACCTACACCACCAAGCTCAAGATTCTGTTTCCCCGTTTTGAAACCGTAGAGCGTTACGTGCAGACCAATGGCATGAATGCCTTTTACGAATCCATTGAGCTGCGCAAGGCCTGCTGCCACATGCGCAAGGTCGAGCCGCTGGGCCGCGCGCTGCAAGGCAAGAAAGCATGGATCACCGGCATGCGTGCGCAGCAATCTGCCACCCGTACCGATCTGCCACTGCGTGAGTTTGATGCTGGCAACAAGCTGGAAAAATTCAATCCGCTGACCGACTGGACCGAAAAAGAAGTGTGGGCCTATATCCGCCTGCATGAAGTGCCCTACAACAAGCTGCATGACCAGTTCTACCCTAGCATCGGCTGCGCGCCCTGCACGCGCTCGGTTGCATTGGGTGAAGATGTCCGCGCTGGCCGCTGGTGGTGGGAAGACCCTACCTCCAAGGAATGCGGCCTGCACGTCAAGAAATAATTCTTACTGAAACTACTATGTCAAACTTGAACAAGAAAACCCTGAGTCATCTGGACTGGCTGGAATCCGAAGCCATTCATATCCTGCGCGAAGTTGCCGGGCAATGCTCCAATCCGGTGCTGCTGTTCTCTGGCGGCAAGGATTCGTTGTGCATCTTGCGCCTGGCCGAAAAAGCCTTCCGCCCAGGCCGCTTCCCCTTCCCGTTGATGCATATTGATACAGGCCACAATTACCAAGAGGTCGTCAACTTCCGTGACCAGCGCGCTGCCGAGCTGGGCGAACGCCTGATCGTGCGCTCGGTGGAAGACTCCATGAAACGCGGCACTGTCGTGCTGAAATCGGAAGATGAGTCACGCAACAAGCATCAGTCCGTGACGCTGCTGGAAGCCATTGAAGAGTTTGGATTTGATTGCTGCATCGGTGGCGCCCGTCGTGACGAGGAAAAAGCCCGTGCCAAAGAGCGCATCATGAGTTTCCGTGATGAATTCGGCCAATGGGACCCCAAGAACCAGCGTCCCGAACTGTGGAATCTGTATAACGCCCGCAGCCACAAGGGTGAAAACATTCGTGCCTTCCCCATTTCAAACTGGACCGAAATGGATGTCTGGCAATACATTGAGCGCGAGCAACTGCAGCTGCCCAGCATCTACTTTGCGCATCAGCGTAACGTGGTCATGCGCAATGGCTCCATTTTCCCGGTCAATGTGCCATTGACCACGGGTGAAGTCATCAACCAGCCCAAGGCTGGCGAAGAAGTGATCACCATGCAGGTGCGCTTCAGAACCGTAGGCGACATCACCTGCACGGCCCCCGTGATCAGTGATGCTGACGATGTTTCCAAGATTGTGCTGGAAACCGCCACCACCACCATCACCGAGCGCGGAGCCACCCGCCTGGATGACCAGACATCGGATGCCTCGATGGAGCAGCGCAAAAAGGAAGGTTACTTCTAGGCTGGCGGCAATAGCCTGCGCTATCCCCAAGAGACTGCCCCGATATGGGCTGGTTAGCGGATCACTGAATTAATGACGGTAGACATCATGACAACACCACAACATAACGACTCCTTGCTGCGCTTCATGACATGCGGCAGTGTAGATGACGGCAAAAGCACCCTGATTGGTCGCCTGCTGTTCGACACCAAAACCATTCTGGCTGACACGCTCACCCAGATGGAAAAAACCTCTAAGAAACGTGGCATGGGTGCGGTCGATCTTTCGCTGCTGACGGACGGCCTGCAAGCCGAGCGCGAGCAAGGCATTACCATTGACGTAGCCTACCGCTACTTCAGCACCGGCACCCGCAAATACATCATTGCCGATGCGCCCGGCCATGAGCAATACACACGTAACATGGTGACAGCGGCTTCAACCGCCAACCTGGCCATCATCCTGATCGATGCGCGCAAAGGCGTGCTGACGCAAACCCGTCGCCACTCTTATCTGGCGCATCTGGTGGGCATTCCACACATCGTGGTCGCGGTGAATAAAATGGATCTGGTGGATTACGATCAGGCCGTCTTTGAGCGTATCCGTGCTGATTACCTGGCATTTGCCGAGCAGATCGGCCTGCAACGCGCTGGGCACGACATCACCTTCATCCCGCTTTCCGCGCTCAATGGCGACATGATTGTGGACCGTGGCGAAGGCCTGGATTGGTATACCGGCCCGACACTGATCGACTTGCTCGAATCCGTGCCTGCTGCTCACTCTGAACAATCAGAAGATTTCCGCTTCCCGGTACAGTTTGTCTGCCGTCCGCATGCTTCTGATGATCCTGAATTGCATGATTTCCGCGGTTTCATGGGCAAGGTGGAATCCGGTGAAATCGCCGTGGGCGATGCCGTCACCGCCCTGCCCTCCGGTCAGACCTCCACGGTAAAAGCCATCCAGCTAGGCGTCGAGCAATTGCCAACCGCCATTACTGAGCAATCCGTAACCCTGCTGCTGGAAGATGAAATTGATATTTCCCGTGGTGACATGATTGTGAAGACAGGCGCAGCGCCAGAGCCCGTCAAGCAGATTGACGCCTTTGTCTGCTGGCTGTCGGAAACCCCGCTCTCAGCTGCCCGCACCTATATCATTCGCCACACCACGCGTGAATCCAAAGCCAAGGTCGGCGAAATCGCCTACAAGGTAGACGTGAATACCCTGGAAGAGCTGCCAACCCAAGGGCTGGCCATGAACGATATCGCCCGCATCAGTTTCCGCCTGGCGCAGCCGCTGATGGTGGATGCCTACAACCGCAATCGCGCTACCGGGGCATTTATCGTCATTGATGAGTCCACCAATAACACGGTGGGCGCTGGCATGATCACCGGCTAACTTATCGATTCACTGGAATTGCCTTATCAGCATTATCAATAAAAATAACGTTTTATATCGACTATAATGGCGTCTGTCTAAAAGCGCCGGGATTTTGAGAGGATTGTTTGAATGGCTTATGTTGTCACTGAAAATTGTATTCAATGCAAATACACCGACTGCGTGGATGTTTGCCCGGTCGATTGCTTTGTAGAAGGCCCCAACTTTCTGGCAATCAACCCTGACGAATGCATTGATTGCACGCTGTGCGTAGCAGAGTGCCCTGCGGAAGCGATTTACGCGGAAGATGATGTGCCTGCCGACCAGCAGGAATTTATCGCCCTGAATGCCCGTCTGTCTGCCGTATGGCCCACCATCACTGGCCGCAAGGACCCACTGCCTGACGCTGACAGCAATAACGGCAAAGCTGGCAAGCGCGATCTGCTGGTCGAATAGTTTCAGCCCGGATGTTTCAGGCCTTGCCCGTCATGGCCAAAAAAGCCAAGCCCCTGTTGGGGCTTTTGCTTTTGGCACGCCACCTTGGGCAAGCGTCACCAAGCCAGCCAGGTATAATTCGTCGCCGCTTACCCGTTTACGCATGACACCCGCAACATCACGGATAGTGCCCTCATGAGTAATCAAAACGCCCAAGAGGTACTGGAAAGCATCTTCGGCTACAACCAGTTCCGAGGCCCCCAGCAAGACGTCGTTGAACATCTGGCACAAGGTGGCGATGCGCTGGTATTGATGCCCACAGGTGGCGGCAAGTCGCTGTGTTATCAGATTCCAGCGCTGTTGCGTACCGGCCTGGCGATTGTCGTCTCGCCGCTGATCGCGCTCATGCAAAATCAGGTCGAGGCATTGCAGCAGCTTGGCGTAGAGGCTGCTTTTCTCAACTCCAGCCTGCAGGCGGATGCCGCCTATCAACTGCAGCAGCGCATCCTTTCGGGCGATATCAAGATTCTGTATGTCGCTCCGGAACGCCTGATGCTCGGCAGCTTTCTGTCATTGCTGGACGAAGTGCAGGCGCACATCGGCCTTGCGCTATTTGCCATTGATGAAGCGCATTGCGTATCGCAATGGGGGCATGATTTCCGTCCGGAATATCGCCAGCTCACGATATTGCATGAGCGATTCCCCGATGTGCCACGGGTAGCGCTCACCGCCACGGCCGACGCCCCTACCCGCGCCGAAATCATCGAGCGGCTTAACCTTGAGCATGCCCGCCAGTTCATCTCCAGCTTTGACCGGCCGAATATTCGCTACCGCATCGTGCTGAAAAACAATGCGCGCCAGCAGCTGGAGCAATTCCTCGAAACCGAGCACCCCAATGACGCAGGGATTGTATATTGCCTTTCGCGTCGCAAGGTGGATGAAACCGCCGCCTGGCTGCAAAGCCGCGGCTGGAATGCCCTGCCTTACCATGCTGGCCTCGATGCCGCGACGCGAGAAAAGCATCAACGCCAGTTCCTACGCGAAGAAGGCATCATCATGGTGGCGACCATCGCCTTTGGCATGGGCATAGACAAGCCCAATGTGCGCTTCGTGGCGCACCTGGACCTGCCGAAAAGCATGGAAAGCTATTACCAGGAAACCGGCCGCGCCGGGCGCGATGGCCTGCAAGCCAATGCCTGGATGGCCTATGGGCTGGGCGATGTGGTCTCCATGCGGCAAATGTTGGACTCGGGCGATGCGCCGGAAGAACGCAAACGCGTGGAACGGCAGAAACTGGATGCCCTGCTCGGCTTTTGCGAAGCTACCGGCTGCCGCCACCAGGGCATATTGCGCTACTTTGGCGAAGCGCACCTTGGCGATTGTGCCCAGTGCGACAACTGCCTGACGCCCCCTGACACCTGGAATGCCACCGAAGCTGCCCGCATGGCGCTTTCCTGCGTGTATCGCACCGGGCAGCGCTTTGGCACGGGCCACCTGATTGACATCCTGATTGGCAAAGTGACACCGCAAGTACAAAGATTCAACCATCAGCAAGTCAGTACCTTTGGCATAGGCAAGCAATACAGCGTGGCGCAATGGAGCAGCGTATTTCGGCAGCTGGCAGCCAGTGGCCTGCTCGAGGTGGATATTGCCGCTTATGGCGGCCTGCGCCTCACCGAGGCAGCGCGACCCGTATTGCGCGGTGAATGTGAAGTCTGGCAACGTCAGGACCCGACGCCCGCAGGCAACCGCATGAGCAAGGCCGAGCGCAGCTCCCGGGCCAAGGAAGCCTTTGCGGGCGCGCAGGATGATCCCTTATGGCAAGCACTGCGCGCCAAGCGCATGGAACTTGCGAAGGAGCAAGGCGTGCCGCCTTATGTCATTTTTCACGACAGCACCTTGCTGGAAATTCTCAACCGCAAACCGCAGAGCCTGACCGAACTGGGGCAGATAGGCGGCGTGGGACAAGCCAAGCTGGCACGCTACGGAGACGACTTCCTGAAAGTGCTGGAAGACAACGCCTAAGCATCCGGTATGCCTATCCTCCGGCGTTATTGGCATACCAATCATTAGCTACACTCGTGACGTAAACGCCAGATAAACCTTGGCGAGAACAGGCTACTTCGCCTGATTGAGGGGGTTGTCCGGTGGAGACCAAACCAGGCTGGCGCGCGCGGCCAGGAACCCAAGCAGCAGATAGCCAGCCATGCCCAAGGCCAACCCGGCAGGATGATGCCAAAGCAAGGGGATGAGCAATCCGGCAGAGACGGTTGCCAGCAACATCTGCATGAATGCCTGGCCAGACGATGCTGTGCCGCGCAATTTGGGCATGCGGTCCAGCGCGGCAATCGACAGGTTAGGCAACACCAGTGCCGAGCCAATGTTGTAGAGCACAATGGGGGCGATATTCCATAAAGGCTGCGGCGGCAGCAGCCAGCACACCAGCAGATTCAAGATGGCGGCCATCGCCATCCAGCCATATCCCAGACAAACGATGCGATGCGCACTGTAGCGACCAGCGCTGTGGCGGGCCAGGTAAGAGCCCAGCATCATGCCGCAAACAGTAGGGATGAACATCCAGCCAAACTGCTGCGGCCCAAGACCAAGGTGCTCGACCAGAAATACCGGCGCCGCCAGCACATAGACAAAAAAACCAGCAAAATTGGCGCCTACAGCGACGACCAGTTTCAGATATTCCATATCACCAAATACCTGAGAATAGCCCTGCCAAACCGCCCGCACAGAGAGTGGACGGCGCTTTTCGGGCGGCATGGTTTCCGGTAGCCAGCGCTGCACACACAGCATGGCGAGCACCGCATACAAAGCCAGAAACACAAAAATGGCCTGCCAGTGGATACCCAGCAGCCAGCCCCCCATGATGGGCGCGATTGCAGGCGCCAGGCCAAACATCATCTGCAATTGCGCCATCACCCGCTGCGCCATCACGCCTTCAAACAGATCGCGCACCATGGCCCGCGCCACCACATTGCCAGCGCCCGCGGATAGCCCTTGTATCACCCGGAAAAACCATAGGGTTTCCACATTGGTGGCAAACGCACAGCCGATAGATGCCAGCGTAAAGATACCCAGCCCGATATAAATCGTCCGCAAGCGACCAATCGCATCTGAAATGGCGCCATGCCAGAGGGTCATCAAGGCATACGGCAGCAGATAGGCCGTCAGGCTCTGCTGAATGGCCAGATTGTCGGTATGAAAATCCTGTGCCAGCGTATGAAATGCTGGCAGGTAGGTATCAATGGTAAATGGCGCCAGCGCAGCCAGGCCAGCCAGCAGGAATGACAATGTAAGAGCAGAGGCTTTATGCATGTGGGCAATTATATGAGGGGAATGACATCAGTGGCGCACAAAAAAGCGCGTTGGGGAGCAACGCGCTTTTTTGACTGGCCATGCTGACCCAGACGATTACCAATCGTGACTCGCCATGGTGTTATGGCAAGGCATGAAACTCCTTGACCAGTTCGGGGGCTTCGCCAGCCGCAATGCGCCGCGAGTTCTTGTCGTTGCGGAAGACAATCGGCTGCGCCTGCAATTGCGGGTTCTTGGCATCCTCAATCGCTTTTTCAATCAGATGGTGATTGGGAGACAGCGTACATACCGGGTCGGCGCTCTCTGCATCGCCTGACAGCAGGAATGCCTGACAACGGCAACCGCCCAGATCCTTCTCTTTTTCCGGGCAACTGCGGCATGGCTCTTTCATCCAGTCATCGCCACGGTATTTATTGAAGGCGGGCGACTCTTTCCATGCCCACTCAAGGCCATGCTCGCGCACATTGGGGAATGCCATGCCCGGTAATACGCGGGCCGAATGGCAAGGCAAGACATCGCCATTGGCAGTCACGATCATGAATACCTCACCCCATCCGTTCATGCATTTCTTGGGGCGATCCGAGAAGTAATCCGGCACCACGAAGAAAATCTTCATCTTGTTGCCGACCTTCTGGCGGAACTCATTGGTGATCATCTCGGCATGATCAATCTGTTCCTTGGTCGGCATCAGCTGGCTGCGGTTGATCAACGACCAGCCGTAGTACTGCGTATTGGCAAGCTCGACATAATCCGCGCCCAGCGCTTCAGCCATCTCCAGAATCTCTTTTATGTGCCCGATGTTGTAGCGATGGATCACCACATTCAGCACCATGGGGTAGCCGTGGCCCTTGATCATGGCCGCCACCTTTTTCTTCAGCTCAAAGGTTTTGGTGTTGGTGATGAAGTTATTGATCTCTTCGGTAATGTCATGCATGGAGAGCTGGATATGATCCAGCCCGCCCTCTTTGAATTCCTGTATGCGTTTTTCCGTGAGGCCCACACCCGAGGTGATCAGGTTGCTGTAATAGCCCAGCTGGCGTGCCTCGCGCACGATGTCTTCAATATCATCGCGCAACAGGGGCTCCCCACCAGAGATACCCAGTTGCAGCGCCCCCATTTTGCGGGCATCGCGCAGCGCCTGTATCCACTGTTCGGTGGTCAGCTCGTTCTGGGTATGCTTGTCGTAGTCGGTCGGGTTATAGCAAAACGCGCAATGCAGCGGGCAGCGATAAGTGACTTCGGCCAGCAGCCACAAAGGCTGGGTATTGGTTTTGGAGGCGGCGACGCCGTTATTGCCTATGGTGGTCATGATAACGCTCCTTGCAACCTTAGTTTTGCAACCTTAAGTTTTTAAACATTAGTTGCGTTTTTCCAGCCAGGCTTTTTCAAGCGCCAGCTGGAGCATGGCGAGAATGTCAGATTCAATATCCGGTGCATCCGGGAAGGCCTGCTGCAGTTCGGCAACAATATCACTCACCGTTTTGCTGCCATCGACCCGCTTGATCACCTCACCGGCACCGCCGTTAAGCTTGATCATGCCCTCAGGGAACAACAGCACATAGCATTGCTGCGCCTCTTCCCACTGGAAGCGGTAGTGGCGGGCCAGACTGTAAATATCAGCGGGGTTGACGGAGGTAGTCACGGTCTTCAACCTTAATATCAGTAGAGGCCAGCATGATGGCGTCAGCAATGACCCACAGCACGTCCAGCTTGAATTGGAGAATATCCAGCGCCTTTTCCTGCATTTCGCGCGTCTGGCTGAAGTAGTCCAGCGTCACCGCCAGGCCCTGCTCCACATCGCGACGGGCTTCGGTCAGACGCTTCTTGAAATAGATCAGGCCTTCTTCCTTCACCCAAGGATACATGCTGGGCCAGGAACTGATGCGTTGCTGATGGATGTGCGGTGCAAATAGCTCGGTCAGCGATGAACACACCGATTCCTGCCATGGGCGCTGACGGGCAAAATTGATATAGGCATCCACGGCAAAGCGCACGCCAGGACTGACCAGGCGCAGCGAGGTCACGTCCTCACGCGTCAGGCCAACGGCCTCGCCCAGCTTGATCCAGGCTTCAATGCCGCCTTCGGCGGTGCCATCACCATCATGGTCGATGATGCGCTGTATCCAGCCTTTGCGGATTTCCTTGTCCGGGCAGTTGGACATGATGGCCGCGTCTTTTTGCGGAATTCCGATCTGATAGTAAAAGCGGTTGGCCACCCAGCATTGCAGCTGCTCACGGGTGAGCTTGCCTTCATACATCATCACGTGGAAAGGATGGTAAATATGGTACCCCTTGCCCTTTTCACGCAGTTTTTCCTCAAACTCTTCACGACTCCATGGTGCACTCATGATGATCTCCGTCTATCTTGGTATTTTTATAGCCTGATGTTTTATAAAAGGATATCCATACCGTCGTAGGCAACTTCAATGCCGTGACGTTCCAGCTCGGCCCGCTCGACGGAGTCCTCACGCAGAATCGGGTTGGTATTGTTGATGTGAATCAGCACCTTGCGGGATTTTTTGTAGGGTGACAAGGCTTCCATCATGCCGCCCTCGCCTGACTGTGGCAGGTGGCCGATGCTGCGGGCTGTCTTGGTCATCAGGCCCATGTCGATCATTTCGGTGTTGGTCCAGAATGTGCCATCCACCATGATGCAGTCGGCCTGTTCCAGCAACGGAGGCAGGTGCGGCTCAATCTCGCCCAGACCGGGGGAATACCAGCACTTCTTGCCAGTTTTCGTATCTTCGATCAGCACACCGATGGTGTCACCCGGGTGCGGATCGTTGCGATGCGGGGAATAAGGTGGTGCCGCACTTTTGAGGGCGACCGCAGTAAAGCGCAGGTTGGCAGCGCCAGGGATTTCAAAGGTAGTTTGGCCATCCACCGCAATCGGATGATGATTGACGCCGCAGTAATGCCCCAGGATATTCAGCAAAGGATTACCCGTGGTCAGATCCTGGTACACCATGTCGGTACACCAGATTTCACGCTTCACCTGGCCCTCGCGCAACATCAGCAAGCCCGTGGTGTGGTCAATCTGTGCGTCGATCAGCACAATGCCCACAATGCCGCTATCGCGAATTGCGCGGGCAGGCTGCAAAGGCGGGAATTCCTGGATTTGCTGCAGAATATCGGGGGAGGTATTGAACAATACCCAGTTGATGCCATCACCACTCACGCAGATGGAAGATTGGGTACGACGTTTGGCCTTGATCGTGCCTTTGCGCAAGCCATCACAATTGGGACAGTTGCAGTTCCACTGCGGAAAGCCGCCGCCAGCGCCAGCGCCTAGTACATGTATTTGCATGCTTGTTCTTCTCTCTCAAAACTGGATTCGGGGTCTTTATTTTAATGTCCAGATCCCCGTTGGATGATGCCTGAATACTCTCATATGACAGCACTCAGGCATCATTCAGTACAAATCGGGCCGGAATCCCGGCCCGATTTGCGTAACCTGCAAGCAATCGAATTAACGATTGCAAACGTACATGGTTACTTCAAAGCCGAAACGCATTTCAGTAGCTTCTGGTTTGGTCCACATGTTGATTCTCCTTAATTATGGGTTTGAAACACTGGCATCAACAGCATCTTGTCTGCTTGCGTTGATGTGTAGCCATTGTGCATCCCTCTCACTTGAGGCAACAGGGCAAAAACAACCAAAGCGGGCTCATGATAATCATGAAGCTGAACGTTGTTCACATGGCGCATGCGACTATGGGTGCGGCATTCAGGCGATCTGGCGCCCAAGAATGCCAGCGATGCCGCGTAGCTCATGCATCAGTGTTTGCAACTCTTGCGGGTTCAGCGCCTGGTCGGCATCGCACCATGCATCACACGGGCTGGGGTGCATCTCGACCAGCAAGCCATCGGCCCCTGCCGCGATAGCCGCCCGGGATAAGGCTGGCACCATCCATGCCTTGCCGCCCGCATGTGACGGGTCGACAATCACCGGCAAATGGGTTTCCTTTTTAAGCACGGGAATCGCCGTCACATCCAGCACATTGCGGTATGCCGTCTCGAACGTGCGTATGCCGCGCTCGCAGAAAATAATATTGTGATTGCCACCGGCGGCAATATATTCAGCGGCCATCAGCCATTCGCTGATGGTGGCCGACATGCCACGCTTGAGGATAACCGGGACATTGATACGCCCCACCTCTTTCAGCAGATCAAAATTCTGCATATTGCGCGTACCAATCTGAATGACATCGACGCCATAGTCCATGAACATGGGCAATTGCCGCGCATCCATGAGTTCGGTCACGATAGGCAGATTCTCCGCATCGGCAGCCTGCCGGAACATCTCCAGCCCTTCCACCCCGGCGCCTTGAAAGGTATACGGGCTGGTACGGGGTTTGAATGCGCCGCCGCGCATCAGTCTGACACCTGCAGCCTTCACGGCGCTGGCAGATGCCGCCATCTGTTCGGGCGTTTCCACCGAGCAAGGCCCCGCGATGACTTGCACTTGCGGCCCACCTAGCGGAATCCCACGGATGTTGATGACCGTATCTTCAGGATGCCATTCTCGCGCGACGATTTTATAGGGCTTGAGGATATGCAGCGCTTGCTCGACACCGGCCATGGTCTCAAACATGACCTGATCCAGCTTGCGCTCATCACCGATAGCGCCAATCACGGTACGCTCGGTACCGCGCGAAACATTGACGCCCAGGCCCTGCTCTTCAATGCGGGCAACAATGGCGGCCACATCGCGATCAGTCGCATCCCGGTGCATGACGATAATCATCGGGTTTTCCTCATGAGATCACTCTCTGGCAATCAGCCACGGTAAATCGATTCCAGCACTTGCAAGAAGCGGGCATTCTCGTCAAACAGGCCGATACTGACGCGCAGGTAATCCGGCATTTCGTAAGCTGCAATCGGCCGCAAGATCACCCCTTTCTGCAAGAGCTGTTGATAGACCTTGCCAGCCTCGGCAATCTTGAAGCTGACAAAGTTGCCATGCGATGGAATGTATTCCAGGCCCAAGGCATGCAGCCCCTGCGTGATTTGCGCCATGCCGGCCTGATTCAGGGCAAAACTGCGCAGTACAAACTCTTCATCATCCAGCGCCGCCACGGCAGCCGCCTGGGCAATGCTATTGACGTTAAATGGCTGGCGCACGCGGTTCATCATGTCGGCCACATCAGGCGACGCCATGCCAAAGCCGATGCGCAGCCCGGCAAGGCCATAGGCCTTGGAAAAGGTGCGCGAAATAATCAGGTTTTCAAACTTGCCCAGCCAGTTGATGGCCTCTGACTTGTGCTCAAGCGCAAGGTATTCATCGTAGGCTTCATCCAGCACGACCAGCACCTCGCGTGGCAAACTGGCGATAAAGTCGTGCAGCGCCTGCTTGCCCAGCAGCGTACCGGTCGGGTTATTCGGATTGGCAATAAACACGATACGGGTGCGAGGCGTCACCGCTGCCCGCATAGCAGCAAGATCGTGACCAAAATTTACTGCAGGTACTGCAATGCCTTTTGCACCGACCGCTTGCGTCACCAGTGCATACACGGCAAACGCGTGCTGCGAATACACAGCTTCAGTCCCCTCATGCAGGAATGCACGGGCCGCCAGCTCCAAAATATCATTGGAGCCGTTGCCGAAGACCAACTGATCGGGCTTGACGCCAAATTTGCTGCAGACTGCATCACGCAGCGCAAAACTGTTGCCATCCGGATAGCGGGGAATGTCGTGCAAGGCTTCCTCCATCGCCATGCGCGCCTTGGGACCGACACCCAGGGGGTTTTCATTGGAGGCGAGCTTGATGATATTTTCGGGCTGCAGGCCCATTTCCCGCGCCAAGTCACTGATGGGCTTGCCCGGCTGGTATGGGGCAATGGAGCGAATATAAGGGGGGGCGAGATCGCACATCCTAGTCACGATAAACCTCTTGCTTGTTGGTCAAAAAAATAAAAAAGCGGCCAGGCCGCTGCTTGCATGCCTTTAGCGAGCCCGTCTTAATCCATGGCTGCTACCGCTATGCCATCCTTGTTCATGCGTTTGACATGATACATGGCCTGGTCAGCACGGCGCACAACATCAATTGCCGTGGCATGCGGGTATGGAAACATGCAGATCCCGATACTCGCAGACACCGAATTGCTATTGAAGGCATTGATGGAAGTGAGCGGTATGCGCAGCTGCTGCAACAATTTGTGAGCAAAGGCCTCCGCTTCCTCCTGTGTCTGGATATCTTTGGCAAGCACAAAAAACTCATCACCGCCCAGTCGTGCCAGTGTATCTGCCTCGCGCATGACATTCTTGAAACGGGCAGACACCTCTTTCAACACCATATCACCCACTGCATGACCGTAGGTATCGTTGATAGGCTTGAACTTGTCCAGATCTATAAACAATCCGGCGCACACCTGACTGTTACGTGAAGCATAGTGGATAGCCTGCTCGATGCGGTCATGCAGAAGTTCGCGATTGGGCAAGCCCGTCAGCCGGTCGTGAAGCGCGCGCTCCTGCTGCAGGTAGCGCTCGTTATCCAGCTCCTTTTCGCGCAGAAACAGCAGGCGGCTTTGCTTTTCATTCATATAGCTGGCAAAAGCGCCGATGATATTGGCCGAGATAATGAAAAAGTCATAACTGGTCATATCCAGGCTTGGCATGCCGCGCAAGCCCCAGAACAGCATATTGAAAATGAGCAACAGCAGGACCGAAACACCGGTGGCGTAGACAAAACGCAAGCCGGAGAAGGTATGGCACCAGAAGGTAATGATGATCAGGCCAGCGTAATAAAAATTGATGGCATTGGGCGGCAGGTAGCTCATCTTGGCAAACAGGCCGATACCGGCGAACAAGCCGGTGATGCCTATTAACTGCTGGTGATAACGGGTGAATTTTTTGGTGAAGCTGATGGCAAACACGGCAAAGCCGATCATGAGCACCATGGTGCGCACATACCAGACCTTGATCACGGCCTCTGGCGTGACAAACAGCACATCCAGAAAGCCATACAGGCCATACATGACCGCCCCGAGCAGCAGACCCATGCGGGCCTGACCTTTGACCGAGGGCATCAGGTAGTGCAGATATAGCGTTTCAAGCCGTTTGTTGATGAAACTTAGGGACCACGGGTGCAGGCTTGCAGATCGCAAAATGTCTCGACTGATAAGCATAGGCCTCTAATCGTGTTTGGTTGATGATTACATCATATTACTGCAACGGGATAAGAACCTAATACCTTGAGCATGGATGCCCGTTTTTTAAGCTCTTCCAAGGCTTGTGACACTGATGCATCGAGATGGTGCCCTTCAATATCAACAAAAAACACGTACTCCCACATGCCGATTTTCGATGGACGGGATTCAAATTTGGTCATGCTGACCTGATATTCCGCAAGCGGAGCCAACAGAGAGACCACCGCACCTGGAATATTCTTGGCTGCAATGACCAGCGAAGTCTTGTCCCGACCCGATGGCGCGACATCGTGGCTAGCAAGAATAAGAAAACGGGTGGTATTGCGTGGGTCGTCCTCAATGCTGGCAGCCAGCACCTGCAACTCGAACAATTCGGCGGCACGACGACTGGCAATCGCGGCGACATGCTTGTCAGCAGGCGCCTGTTTTGCCAGTCTGGCGGCCTCGGCGTTACTGATCACTGCCTGGCGCTCCGCGTGTGGCAGATAGCGGTTAAGCCACTCGTGGCACTGCCCCAGCGATTGTGCATGGGAGTAGACGATTTGAACGTCTTTCAGCTCGGCGGTGGTCGACAGCAGATTGTGATGCACAGGCAGCTCAATCTCGCCACAGATGTTTAGGCTGGTCGCCATCAGTAAATCAAGCGTGCGGCCAACCGCGCCTTCGGTAGAGTTTTCTACCGGCACCACGCCGTAATCTGCCGCACCAGACTCCACCATGCGGAAGACTTCATCAATCGAAACACATTCCATGGGCGAGGTCAGGCCGCCAAACTGCTTGTTGGCAGCTTCTTCGCTGAAGGTGCCTACTGGCCCGAGAAAAGCCACGGTCAGTTCTTTTTCCAGCGCACGGCAATTGGACATCACACCGCGAAAAATAGCGGTAACGGCCTCCGCTGATAATGGCCCCTGATTGGCATCCAGCAGACGGCGCAACACCTGCGCCTCACGTTCAGGGCGATAGATGGGCCCCCCGTTTTTCAGGGTACCGATTTCACGCGCCAGACGTGCACGGGCATTCACCAGCTCCAGCAACTGGAGGTCAATGGCATCAATCTGGTCACGACATTGTTTGAGTTGGTCGCTCATGAATATTTCCTAGCCTTGCGCACGCTCAAATTCCTGCATAAAACTTACTAGCGCCTGCACGCCTTCAATGGGCATGGCGTTGTATATCGACGCCCGCATTCCACCTACCAGCTTGTGGCCCTTCAATTGCAAGAGGCCGCGCTGCTGTGCCTGTTTAAGGAACTCAGCATCCAGCGCACTATTGCGCAGAGTGAATGGCACATTCATGCGCGAGCGGTTATCAGGCGCAATCGGAGAAACATACAGGCTGGAGCCCGCAATGTAATCGTACAGCATCGCAGCCTTGCGGACATTCAGTGCTTCCATGGCGGCGAGACCACCATTGGCTTTCAGCCATTTGAACACCAGACCTGCTATGTAGATACCATAGGTGGGCGGCGTGTTGTACATGGAGTCGTTGTCAGCGTGAATCTTATAGTCAAACATCGTGGGCGTGCCTCGCAAGGTTTCACCAATCAGGTCGTCGCGCACGATGACAATGGTCAGCCCGGCAGGCCCGATGTTTTTTTGTGCGCCAGCATAGATCAAGCCATAACGGCTGACATCAATCGGGCGGGAAAGAATATGCGAGGACATATCGCAAACGAGAGGGACATCTCCGGTCTCGGGAGTCCAGAATATTTCAACACCACCAATGGTTTCATTGGAAGTGTAATGCACGTAAGCCGCATCCGCATCCAGCTTCCATGCACCCTGCTCGGGGGCATAGGTGTAATTGCGGTCAGCCGAAGAAGCCGCCACATTGACCTCGCAATACTTGCGGGCTTCTGCAATGGCTTTTTGCGACCAGATGCCAGTGTCAATGTAATCTGCCGCTTTCTTGTTTTTCAGCAGATTGAGCGGGATCATGGAAAACTGCGCATGTGCCCCACCCTGCAAAAACAGCACCTTGTAATTGGCAGGAATGGCGAGTAATTCACGTAAATCAGCTTCCGCTTCCGCCGCGATGGACATGAACTCCTTGCCGCGGTGCGACATTTCCATGACGGACATGCCGGAACCGTGCCAGTCCAGCATTTCGTCTGCGGCTTGCTGCAGCACTTCCTTGGGCAATACCGCAGGCCCTGCCGAAAAATTATAGATCTGCGTCATTCCCCGCCCCCAGCTTTTTAGTTATTCATCGGCATCATCAGTCTCGACCACTTTTTCGAGGCCAGACAGTTTTTCATTTTCACCCAAGTTGATCAGGGTAACGCCTTGTGTGGCACGGCCCAGCTCACGGATTTCCTTGACGCGGGTACGGATAAGCACGCCACCGGTGGTGATCAGCATGATTTCATCTTCATCATTCACCAGACGCGCGGCCACTACACTGCCATTGCGCTCGCTGGTAGCAATCGCCTTGACGCCCTGCGTACCGCGACCAGAGTGACGGAAGTCGGACAGCACGGTACGTTTGCCATAACCGTTTTCGGTGGCAACCAGTACGGTTTGCTTGTCATCCTCGGCAATCAGGAGCGAGATCACGCGCTGCTTGGACATCAGCTTCATGCCGCGTACGCCACGGGTGTTGCGGCCCATGGCCCGCACATCTTCTTCGTCGAACCATACGGCCTTGCCGCCATTGGATACCAGCACGATATCGTTGGCACCGTTGGTCACCTCAGCACCAATCAGATAATCGCCATCATCCAGATTGATCGCGATAATGCCGGCGCGACGTGGATTGGAGAATTCGACCAGCGCGGTCTTTTTCACGGTACCTTGAGCCGTTGCCATGAAGATAAAGTGATTTTCATCAAACTCTTTCACTGGCAGGATGGCATTGATCTTCTCGCCATCCTCCAGCGGGAACAGATTGACGATAGGCTTGCCACGGCTGATGCGGCTGCCTTGTGGCACTTCGTAAACCTTGAGCCAGTAGACGCGACCACGGCTGGAGAAGCACAGAATGTAATCATGCGTATTGGCCACGAACATCTTGTCGATGAAATCGTCTTCCTTGGTAGCGGTGGCCTGCTTGCCACGACCACCACGACGCTGGGCACGATACTCATCCAGCGGTTGGGACTTCACATAGCCCGTATGCGACAGTGTCACCACCACATCCTGCGGGGTAATCAGATCTTCCAGCGATAAATCCTGCGCGTTGTGCACAATCTCGCTGCGGCGCTCATCGCCAAACTGCTGACGGATAGCCGCCAGCTCATCCACAATCATTTGCGTCACACGCTCTGGCTTGGCCAGGATATCGAGCAAGTCAGCAATGACATCCATCACCTCCTTGTATTCGTTGACAATCTTGTCCTGCTCCAGACCGGTCAGGCGTTGCAGACGCATCTGCAGGATTTCCTGGGCTTGAACATCCGACAGGCGATAACCATTCGGTGTCATGCCGAAGTCGACCGACAAGCCATCAGGACGCGAGGCTTCCATGGCAGCACGCTTCAGCATTTCTTCCACCACAGGCGAAACCCAGGTACGTGCCATCAGGGACTTCTTGGCTTCTGGCGGCGTAGGTGCTGCCTTGATCAAGGCAATCATTTCATCCACGTTGGCCAGTGCAACCGCAAGGCCTTCCAGCACATGGCCACGCTCACGGGCCTTGCGCAATTCGTAAACGGTACGGCGGGTAATGACTTCTCGACGATGGCGCAAGAAGGCTTCCAGCATCTGCTTCAGGTTCAGCAAGCGCGGCTGACCATCCAGCAATGCCACCATATTCATGCCAAAGGTGTCTTGCAGCTGGGTCTGCTTGTAGAGATTATTCAGGATAACTTCAGGAACCTCACCGCGCTTCAGCTCAATCACCACGCGCATGCCGGACTTGTCAGATTCGTCACGAAGATCGGAAATGCCTTCAATCTTCTTGTCGTTGACTAGCTCGGCAATTTTTTCGATCAGGGTCTTTTTATTGACCTGGTAAGGCAGTTCATCAATGATCAGCGCCTGACGGTTGCCCTTTTCCATGTCTTCAACATGGGTGCGGCCGCGCATGACCACACGGCCACGGCCTGTACGGTAGCCCTCCTTGACACCCAGCGTGCCGTAGATAATGCCTGCGGTCGGAAAATCCGGCGCGGGGATGATATCAATCAGTTCATCTACCGTGGTTTCAGGATTTTTCAGCAGCACCAGACAGGCATCGACCACTTCATTCAGGTTGTGCGGCGGGATGTTGGTTGCCATACCCACGGCAATACCGGAGCTGCCATTGATCAGCAGATTCGGGATACGGGCAGGCATGATCAGCGGTTCGTGCTCGGAGCCGTCATAGTTGGGGCCGAAGTCGACCGTTTCCTTGTCGATATCGGCAAGCAATTCATGGGCAATCTTCGCCATCCGGATTTCGGTATACCGCATGGCAGCGGCATTATCGCCATCCACAGAACCAAAGTTACCCTGACCATCGACCAGCATGTAGCGCAACGAGAAATCCTGCGCCATACGAACAATGGTGTCGTAAACAGCGGTATCACCGTGCGGGTGATATTTACCAATGACATCGCCAACGATACGGGCAGATTTTTTGTAAGGACGATTCCAGTCGTTATTCAGCTCGTGCATGGCAAAAAGCACACGACGATGCACGGGCTTGAGACCGTCACGAACATCTGGCAAGGCACGTCCCACGATCACGCTCATGGCGTAATCGAGGTATGAGCGGCGCATCTCGTCTTCGAGGCTGATAGGGAGGGTTTCTTTTGCGAACTGATCCATGTGGGCTATCGGCGTAAAGTGGCTGTAAAGACCCCGATTTTAACACGATAAGCCACGCAGGGCATGCCTCTTTGAGCCACGCACGTCACAGCATCCAGCCTTTACCAGACAAGGTCCGGCGCTATTCAATTCTTCATTTGCGGTGTAGTCTGGCACGCTGTTAGAATTTTTTATTTATTCATCAAAAAGGAGATCAATATGGCCGTACTTGTTGGCAAATCTGCCCCCGATTTTACTGCTGCTGCCGTGCTGGGTGACAATACGATCAAGGAAGACTTCAATCTGGCTAGCTACATCAAGGGCAAGGCCGCAGTCATTTTCTTCTGGCCACTCGACTTTACCTTCGTCTGCCCTTCCGAGCTGATTGCGTTTGATCACCGTCTGGATGAATTCAAGAAACGTGGTATTGAGGTGATCGGTGTTTCCATCGACTCCCACTTCACCCATCTGGCATGGAAAAACACCCCTGTGGAAAAAGGCGGCATCGGCAAGGTTGGCTACCCCATGGTGGCTGACATCAAGCATGAAATTGCCAAAGCTTACGATGTAGAGGCTGATGGTGGCGTTGCTTACCGTGGCACCTTCCTCATTAACAAACAAGGCATTGTGGTGAATCAGGTGGTGAACGATCTGCCTCTGGGCCGCGACATTGATGAAACCCTGCGCATTGCTGACGCCCTGCAGTTCTTTGAAGAGCACGGCGAAGTCTGCCCTGCTGGCTGGAAAAAGGGCAAGGCAGGCATGGATGCTTCCCCTGAAGGCGTAGCGAAATACCTGGCAGATAACGCAGCATCGCTGTAAGCCGCAGCAACATCAGCAGGCAATATGGCGTGTGCCATAAAAGCAAAAAGGGGCAACTGCCCCTTTTTGCTTTTACAACATGACTTCGCGTGATTGTCGGACTTACTTGCCGCGACCACCCACTGCAATGACTACAACCCCCGCCACAATCGCCACAATCCCCAGCACATTCGGGATGGGGATGTTCTTTTCAGTTTCGGCCGTGGCCTTCACAGGGCCGATCTGCATCACGGTTTCTTCCGACGAGTAGCTGATGTTTTTATACACCAGCGCCGCTGCGCCCAATGCAATCAGTATCAGTCCAACGACAACAGAGGATTTCATCTGGATTCCCTTCTTCTAATTAAACGTGGAATAACTTGCTTTAAAACTTCTTGCGGGCTTCTTCAAAGGCGTTGCGTATGTTTTCCCACGCGGCATCGCCGCCTTTTTTCAGCTCCTGCCAGGCTTCACCTGCAGACTCCTTGACCTCACCGACGCGCACTTTGGCTTCTTCACGCTTTGCCTTCAAGGCTTCGATCTGCTGCTCATATTTGAGCCGTAATTCCGCTTCAGCCTTGCGTGCCTTGACTTCCAGCACATCAATATCAGCTGACCATTCGTCCAGTTGCAGCTTCAGCTTTTCCAAATACTCATCTTTCAAACTCATGCTAATGACTCCCATATTGTTATTGGATACCAACTTACTACTGTGTGACTAACGGTAATAAAAAAAGTGCTGGCCAGCTCGGCTATTTGCCAATATTCACGCCACTACTAACGCGTCAGCAATAACAGATCTGCCTTCAAGTCCTCAATATGTTCGAGCCCTACGGCAATGCGCACCAGCCCATCGCCGATGCCTGCAGCGGCCCTGGCTTCTGGACTCACCCGGCTATGGGTCGTCGTTCCCGGGTGTGTGATGGTGCTCTTCGCATCCCCCAGATTAGCGGTAATGGAAATAAGACGTGTGGCATCGATCAAGCTCCAGGCTGCATCTTTGCCGCCTTTAAGATCAAAGGAAACAATGGCCCCACCGCCGCTTTGTTGGCGCATAGCCAGCGCATGCTGCGGATGTGATGGCAACCCGGGGTAATACACCCGGGCAACCGCCGGTTGCTGCTCAAGCCAAGTGGCGAGTGCTAAGGCATTTTGCACATGAGCCGCCATGCGCACATGCAGGGTTTCCAGGCCTTTCAGAAACACCCAGGCATTAAATGCACTCATGGTTGGCCCGGCAGTACGCAAGAAACCATATACGGGCTCAAGTACATCACGGCGCCCCAGAACTGCGCCCCCCAGGCATCGCCCCTGCCCATCAATGTATTTAGTGGCAGAGTGAATCACGATGTCAGCCCCAAGCGCCAAAGGCTTCTGCAAGGCGGGGGTACAAAAGCAATTATCCACCGCCAGCAAGGCACCGGCTTCATGGGCGATCCCGGCCAGCAGAGGAATATCGCATACTTCCGTCAGCGGATTGGACGGCGTTTCCACAAAAAACAATTTGGTGTTTGGCTTGACGGCAGCACACCATTCATCGGGGTCAGTCAAGGAAACAAACGTGGTCTCCAGCCCCCAGCGCTTCAGAATATTGCTGAACAATTGCACCGAGGTGCCAAAAATGCTGCGTGACGCCACGACATGATCGCCCGCCGAGCATAAGCCCATGACTGTTGCCAGGATAGCTGCCATGCCAGATGAGGTCGCTACGCAAAACTCGGCGCCTTCCAGCGCTGCTAGCTTGTTCTGAAACATGGTGACTGTCGGGTTGGTAAAACGCGAATAGATATTGCCTGGCTCTTGCCCACCGAAGCGGGCCGCCGCCTGTGCTGCATTTTCAAAAACAAAGCTGGAGGTTAGAAACATCGCCTCGGAATTCTCGCCGAACTCGGTATGCTCGCTACCTGCACGAACCCCCAGAGTCTCCGCATGCCAATCTTGTGTCATTGTTATTTCCTTTCTACGCCAAGAACAAACCAGCGCCGAGCATAAAAAAACCCGTGATAGCTGGCGCTAAAACGGGTTTATGCACTCGCTTTAGCTGAATTTATAAGGCGCCCGCAAGCTGAGTTAAATGAATTAATCTCAAATCGGCGCAAATTCATGATAAGCCTGCAGGCGGCACTGGTCAAGACCAACACCGCTGCAGGACTCATGTTTATAAAGCTTCCTCGTATTCCTTGATGGTGACGAGATTCAGGTCCAACTGGGTGCTGGAGTTAGCGGGTTTTTTGTGACCCAGCTTATCGCCGCGGGCACTTTCAACATTGTTGAGGTACGTTTCGTCGATATCCCCGGTGACATAATTTCCATCAAAACAGGAGCAATCAAACATCTTGATGTCCGGATTGCTCAACTGCACGGCTTCGATCAACGCATCCAGATCCTGATAGATCAATGCATCAGCACCAATTTCTTCACAGATCTGCTGATCGGTACGGCCAGTGGCAAGCAACTCATCGCGAGTTGGCATATCAATGCCATACACGTTAGGGAAACGGACAGGTGGTGCAGCAGAGGCAAAATACACTTTATTGGCACCCGCATCGCGGGCCATCTGCACGATCTGCTTGGACGTGGTACCACGCACAATGGAATCGTCGACGAGCAACACATTCTTGCCCTTGAACTCCATTCCGATCGGATTCAGCTTCTGGCGTACGGATTTTTTGCGCAATGCCTGACCAGGCATGATGAAGGTACGGCCAATATAGCGATTCTTGATAAAGCCTTCTCTATAGGTGAGATTCAAGGCATTTGCCAATTGCAGGGCACTGGGGCGACTAGTATCCGGAATTGGAATCACCACGTCAATATGCAGATCACCCCATTCCTTGGCGATCTTTTTGGCGAGGCTAACGCCCATATGCAGGCGGGTCTGGTAGACAGATACCTTATCGATAACCGAGTCAGGGCGAGCCAGATAAACATATTCAAAAATACAAGGGGACAACTTGGGGTTTTCAGCGCATTGGCGGGAGAAGAAATTGCCATCCATATCGATGAAAATGGCCTCACCCGGCTCAACATCACGCACCAGTTTGAATCCAAGCACATCCAGCGCCACGCTTTCAGAGGCAACGATATATTCAACACCCTTCTCTGTTTCGGATTTGCCGATGACCAGAGGCCGAATACCGTTTGGATCACGGAAAGCCAGCAGACCAAAATTGGCCACCATCGCCACGACGGCATAAGCGCCCAGGCAACGCTTGTGAACCCCGGCAACGGCTTCAAAGATCATGTCGCTATTCAGCACGGCACTGTGGGCAGTCTGCTCAATTTCATGGGCGAGCACATTAAGCAGCACTTCTGAATCGGAACTCGTATTGATGTGACGCAGATCCTGGCGGAACATTTCTTCTTTTAGTTGCGTGGAGTTGGTCAAGTTACCGTTGTGACCAAGCACAATACCAAAAGGAGAGTTCACATAGAAAGGCTGGGCCTCTGCGGCAGAGGAAGAACCGGCCGTGGGGTAGCGCACATGGGCGATCCCGGCAGTACCCTGCAGGCTGCGCATGTGACGTGTCTGGAAAACGTCCTGCACAAGGCCGTTATTCTTGTGCATGTAGAACGTATTGCCATCGCAAGTGACAATACCCGCCGCATCCTGCCCGCGGTGTTGCAGAACCAGCAATCCGTCGTAGAGCAACTGATTGACCGGGTTTTTACCGACAACGCCTATGATTCCACACATGGAGTGAGCACCTTAAAAAAACGAGAATTCCGATGAAGCGCGTACGACTGTCTGTACCGCAAATGGTTCGTCAGTCGTACTTAACATGCTTAGTAATATCTTGCGGAAGCCATGGCAATAAACTGACCACCATCGCTTCCAATGGCGCACTGAACATTGCATTGCGCCATCTTTCATCCTTGGGCACGCTGGTCAGGCCGGCCAGAAAAACCAGCACCAGCAATATCAGCACACCGCGTAACAAACCAAATATCGCGCCAAGTGCGCGATCCAGCCAACCCAGGCCGACGGTCTTGAACAACTGCCCCAGCACGATCGCCAACAGACTGCATAACAACAAGGTTGCTAAAAACAATATGAGGAACGCTGCCAGAAAACGCAAGGCCTCTGACGGAATTGCCTCAGGTAATAAAGGTGCCAGTTCCATGGTATACAGCTTGGCAATGAAAAAAGCCGCTACCCATCCAGCAAGTGCCAGCACTTCGCGTACGAAACCGCGCATGACGCTTAATAATACCGAAAGCCCCAGTATGCCCAGCACGGCATAGTCAAATACTGTCATCAGGGACAACCCCTCACTTGCTGGTGACCACCATGCCGGTCAGGCCAGCACCCTTGATCTTGTCCAATGCCTGCTCGGCTTGCGGACGTGTGGAATATAACTGACTGCGCAAGCGGATTTTAGGACCTTTAGGGGTATCCAGCTTTTCAGTATTGGATTTAATGCCCAGACCTGCCAGCTTTTGTTGCAGTTGCTTGACGTTATCTGGGTCTGAAAATACGCCTACTTGCACCAGAAATCCTGCAGCTTTTTCAGCACTATCTTTTTTGGTGGCATCAGCAACCGTCGGCTTGCTTTCGACCGGCTTAGCAGACTCAGAAGGTTTGGCCACCGGAGCTGAAGGCACCGTTTTAACAGGAGCGGGGACGGTAGCAGGCTTGACTGGCGCTGGTTTAGGTTGCGCCACAGGTTCCGAACGAGACTCGACAGGAGGCGTCAGCGGCATGATTTCGTCAGTTGCGCCCGCCTGGGGCTCGGTGACAGGCTGATCCTCGGGAATGGCTGAACCAGTCTGCGTTGAAGACTCAGATGCTTCGGGCTTGACCGGTACAATCTTGGAGTTGAACTCGCTATCCTGACTAGGAATGGAAATGGCGATTTCTTGTTGTGGCGCTTTGCTGGCGCGATCATCAAGCAGCATAGGCAACACGGTGACCATCAGCAACACCAGTGCCACTGCACCAACCAGCCGTCTACGAGCACGCTTCTTGAATTGAATTTCCTGCTCGTTCAAGTTATCAGAGGCCATGGGTAAAACATCCTAGTGGTTATCAGGTGACGCGGGTAAAAGCTGCATGACATCAGCCACGGTGAAAAATGATCCGAATACGATAATTCTATCATTTTCGCCTGCATCTATACAGGCTTGCCTGTAAGCTTCTGCCACATTGGGGTATGAATGCACAGTGGTCTCTGGGGCAATCTCGGATACTGCCTCTTGCAGCTGCGTGGCCTTGGCACCTCGCACTTGCGTAATGTCCGCCAGATACCATGCATGCACGGCAGTGTGGACTGCAGCGACCACCCCTCGTATATCCTTATCCGCCAGCATAGCGAACACCGCCAAGGTACGCCCAGCATTGGCCTGTGCCTTTAAATTAGTGGCTAATGCTGCTGCTGCGTGCGGATTATGCGCCACGTCGAGCACCACCCAAGGTGTTGACTGACGCACATCAAAACGTCCGGCCAGATTAACCCCTTGCAAACCTGCATGAACCGCCTGCTCGCTTACCGGTAATTGTTCATGCAGAGAATGAATCGCGGTCAATACAGCGGAGGCATTAGCGAGCTGAAAATCTCCAGCCAAAGCCGGCAAAGGCAAATCATGCAATATGTAACCTGCCCACTTGTATTGCCAGCGCCCAGATTTTGCATGGCAGTAAAAATCACGATTGATGCAGAGCAACTCGGCTTTAATGGTTTCCGCGTGCTTCAGCAGGGATTGTGGCGGAGATGCATCTGCACAGATAGCAGGACGGTTACCACGATAAACCCCGGCTTTTTCGAAGCCTATGCTTTCACGGTTGTCGCCAAGATAATCCATATGATCAAGATCAATACTGGTGATGATCGCGACATCAGGATCGACAACATTCACCGCATCGAGCCGACCACCCAGGCCGACCTCAAGGATCACCACATCAAGCGCCTGCTGACAAAAGCAGCATAACGCTGCCAGGGTGCCGAATTCAAAGTAAGTCAATGCCGTATCGCCACGCGCTGCTTCGACCCGGGCAAAGGCATCACAAAGATCAGCATCAGCAGCCTCACGGCCCATGATACGAACGCGCTCGTTGTAGCGCAGAATGTGGGGAGATGTATAACAGCCTACCCGATATCCTGCTTGCAGATATATCTGCTCAAGCATGGCACAGGTTGAGCCTTTGCCATTGGTACCTGCAACGGTAATAACGATAAAATCGGGGGTTAGATCAAGACGCTGCTTTACTGCCTGCACACGCTCCAATCCCATCGCGATAGACTTGGGATGAAGCGCTTCAATGTATTGCAGCCAGCCCTGCAACGTGTCAGGCGGCGTTGAAAGATCAGTCACAATACGAGGGAATCAGGCAACGGCAGGTAATTTGGTCATGTTACTGATCAGGTTGGCCAGCTTGTCGCGCATTTCACGACGATCAACAATGATATCCACCGCGCCGTGCTCTAGTAAGAACTCAGCACGCTGAAAACCTTCCGGCAAAGTTTCGCGAACTGTCTGTTCAATCACACGTGGGCCAGCAAAGCCAATCAGCGCCTGCGGTTCAGCGACAATCACATCACCAAGCATGGCAAAACTGGCAGAAACGCCACCCATGGTTGGATCAGTCAGCACGGAAATATACGGCAAACCGGCACGACCGAGGGCAGTTAATGCGGCGCTGGTTTTCGCCATCTGCATCAGCGAAAAAAGGCCTTCTTGCATACGTGCCCCGCCGCTGGCGGAAATACACACAAAGGCCGAACGACGCTCAATGGCCGCATTGACACCGCGAACGAAACGCTCACCGACAACAGAGCCCATGGAGCCACCCATGAACTTGAACTCAAAAGCAGCCGCCACGACGGGAACAGCCTTGATACTGCCTTGCAAAACGATCAGCGAATCGGTTTCACCAACATCGGCCTGCGAAGACTTGATGCGGTCTGCGTAGCGTTTGCTGTCCTTGAATTTCAGCGGATCTACTGGCTGCACTTCGGCGCCAATTTCGGAGCGCCCTTCTTCATCCAGCAGCATGGCCAAACGGGCACGCGCTGAAATACGGTTGTGATAGCCGC
The DNA here is from genome assembly GCF_020523625.1 of Methylovorus menthalis. Classification (GTDB taxonomy): domain Bacteria; phylum Pseudomonadota; class Gammaproteobacteria; order Burkholderiales; family Methylophilaceae; genus Methylovorus; species Methylovorus menthalis. The sequence goes on along the minus strand of NZ_JAJAQH010000006.1, from coordinate 792,394 downwards.
ACTTGGGACAAACTTCCGCATTCTTTTCGAGATCCGTACGGTAAAGCACGGATTCACATGAGGGGCATTTGCTCCAGAGACCTTCTGGTACTGTTTTTTTATTAATGCCCGTGGGGCGATTGATCTTGGGAGGAAGTAGTTTTTGTAACCAGCTCATGGCATGTCCTTTTTAAGCAGCGTCTACCGCGATGCGCAATTCTTTCATCAACGCAGCCACGTTATCGACGAGATTTTGATCATTGGATTGTTCCACAGCCTGCACCATACGGCTGCCCACCACCACTGCATCGCCAATGGCAGCAACCGCCGTTGCGGTCGCAGCATCACGCACACCAAAGCCCACACCCACTGGCAAATCCGTCAGGGTTCGAATTTCAGCCACTTTTTGCGCCACCTCTTCAATATCGAGGTTTTTAGCGCCCGTCACACCCTTGAGTGAGACATAGTAAACGAAACCGCTTGCCTGATTCACAATCACCTCAACGCGAGCAGGCTCGGTTGTTGGTGATAACAGAAAAATGGGATCAATGCCCCGTGCCTGCAGCAATGCTGTAAACTCCTTGCACTCTTCTGGCGGATAATCCACCGTCAGCACGCCATCCACTCCAGCTACCTGGGCACGATCGGAAAACTTTTCCTGCCCCATGGCTTCAACCGGGTTAGCGTAGCCCATCAGAATGATAGGCGTCACATTATCCTGCTGACGGAACTCGCGCACCATCTCCAGCACGCGGCTCAATCCTACGTGATGGACCAGGGCTCGTTCGCTGGCGCGCTGGATAACGGGGCCATCCGCCATCGGATCTGAAAAAGGCACCCCAAGCTCAATCATATCGGCACCGTTCGCCACCATGGCGTGCAACAACTTTACGGTAAGGTCGGGGTGCGGATCTCCAGCGGTAATGTAAGGGACGAGTGCCTTTTTCCCCTGCTGCTTGAGCTGATCGAACGTGGTTTTTATGCGAGACATGAATGGGATCTTAATAACGGTAAGTATTAGAGGGTGATGCCGGACAGACCAGCCACGGTATTGATATCTTTATCGCCACGACCGGAGAGATTCACCAGAATGACTTGGTCGGGGGACATGGTCGCCGCCATCTTTTCGGCGTAGGCCAACGCATGGCTGGACTCCAGCGCCGGAATAATACCCTCGGTACGGCAAAGGCTATGGAAAGCAGCCATGGCTTCGTCGTCGGTAATGGCCACATATTCAGCACGCTTACTATCTTTCAGCCAGGCGTGCTCAGGCCCTACCCCTGGATAATCCAAGCCAGCCGAGATCGAATGCGTTTCGATGATCTGGCCGTCCTCATCTTGCATCAGGTAAGTACGGTTGCCATGCAACACACCTACTGAGCTATTGGCTGTCAATGGCGCCGCGTGCTTGCCGGTGGCCAAGCCAAGTCCAGCAGCTTCAACGCCAATCAGGCGAACATTCTCTTCATTGATATAAGGGTAGAAAATACCCATGGCATTGGACCCGCCGCCCACACAAGCCACGACCGCATCTGGCTGGCGCCCGATCATTTCCTGCATTTGCTGCTTGGCTTCTACGCCAATCACGGCCTGGAAGTCGCGTACCATCATGGGGTAAGGATGCGGACCAGCCACAGTGCCAATAATATAAAACGTGTTGGAGATGTTGGTTACCCAGTCGCGCATGGCTTCATTCAGCGCATCCTTGAGGGTTTTTGAGCCGCTTTCTACTGGCACAACTGTTGCGCCAAGGAGCTTCATGCGATAAACATTAGGCGCCTGGCGCTTAACATCCTCAGAGCCCATGTAAACCACACATTCCAGCCCCATACGCGCCGCAATGGTTGCTGTAGCCACCCCATGTTGCCCTGCGCCCGTCTCGGCAATCACGCGCGGCTTGCCCATCCGTTTTGCCAGCAATGCCTGCCCTACGGTGTTATTCACCTTGTGAGCACCAGTGTGGTTGAGATCTTCCCGCTTGAGATAAATGCGAGCGCCACCTACCCGTTCAGACCAGCGCTTGGCATAGTAGATGGGACTGGGGCGGCCAACGAAATACTTCAGATCATGTGCAAATTCGGCCAGAAATTCAGGGTCATGGCGAAAGCGCTCATACATGACACGCAATTCTTCCAGGGCTTCCACCAGAGTTTCTGCGACAAAAATCCCGCCGTAAGGACCAAAATGGCCTCTGTCGTCAGGCATATCATAAAGCTGCATCTGTAACTCCTCGCATGAATGCGGCAATTTTGCCAGCATCCTTAATTCCTTTTTGGGCCTCGACACCACCACTGACATCCACAGCGTAGGGTCTAACCTGCTTTATCGCATCTGCCACATTGTCCGCATCAAGCCCCCCCGCCAGTACAATTGGCAGAGGCAAGTTTGATGGTATCAGTGTCCAGTCAAATCGCTGGCCAGTACCGCCAGCAACCCCGTCAACATAGGCATCCAGCAGCAGCGCACGGGCATGATAGTAATCGAGGGCGTATTGTAGCAAATTTGTGTCAGGCCTGACGCGTATTGCCTTCATATAAGGTCGAGCATAACGCTGGCATTCTTCAGGGGATTCATCCCCATGAAACTGCAATATATCCAGGCGTACCTCATTCAGCACCTGTTCAACATACGCTGGGTCGGCATTAACAAACAAACCGACAACCGTCACAAATGGCGGCAGGCTACGAATAGCATCTTTGGCCTGCGCAATACTGACGTGACGCGGGCTAGCCTCAACAAAAACGAGACCAATGGCATCAGCCCCCTGCTGCACAGCAGCGATGGCATCTTTTGCCCGGGTGATCCCGCATATTTTGACCCTGGTGCGCAAAATTAAGCTCTTTGGTGAAGTCGGAATTAAATTGAGATCGCTAGGTTAACTGAAACGTTCTTGCATGTCACATGGGGACAAAGCGAATAACCAAGCTCAGGCGAGTGACAAATGCACGAATCGACGAGTATCTGGCAAGCCCCAGCGCGATTCATAGCCAACTCCACTCAGATACAAGCCATCCGGGGAAAACGTGGGCGGCGCCAGACGACGATCCTTGCTTTGCAGAAGCTCATGAATAAAAACCGGTGGCTGACTGCCTTTGCCAACATATACCAAGGCGCCGACCATATTCCGTACCTGATGATGTAAAAAAGCATTACCGCTAAATTCAAACAGAATCGCCTGTCCCTCACGACACACCTCGGCTTGCTGCAATGTACGTATCGGAGATTTAGCCTGGCATTCAGCGGCACGGAATGCGCTGAAATCATGCTCACCGATTAAATGTGTGGCGGCTTCTGCCATGGCAGCCACATCAAGAGGTTGATGAAACCAGCCAACCTTACCAGCCAAAATGGCCGGCGCGACAGCTTGATCAAACAAGAGATATTGATAGTATCGTTGCCGGGCAGAAAACCGCGCATGGAAATCGTCTGCCATTTGCTGCGCCCATAACACTCGCACGCTGGGGGGTAGGCCCGCATTGACTCCACGGACCCAGGCGCTCAGTGGTCGATCGGTCATTGTTTCAAAATGTACGACCTGCACCAAGGCGTGAACACCCGTGTCAGTTCGACCTGCGGCAATGACACGCACCGGATGACAGGCCATGCGGGCAAGCTCTCTCTCCAGCGCATCCTGAACGCCGCAGCCGCCTGGCTGGCTCTGCCAACCACAAAAATGGGCACCGTCGTACTCTAGCCCCAGGGCAACTCTCATTTAAACCTCAACATTACGAATACCTTCTGTCAGGTTTTCTCATCATCTTTAAGAAAAAAGCCGGATCAAAATAATCCGGCTTTTTCTAACTTCTGAATTGCGTAGCCTAGCTAGGCACCCAGACTGTTCATAATAGCCTGCGCTCGCGCCCGCTGTTGCGGACCGCCCTCGCTAAGCACTTCATCAAGCAACTCTTTGGCGCCTTCGTTATCCCCCATATCCATGTAGGCTGTCACCAAATCCAGCTTGGTATCAACCTCAGCGGACTCCGCTGCGATGGCTTCCGGCAGAGGTTCTTCGGCAGTGCCATTCAGATCAAGACTGATATCAGAAAAATCGACTTCAGCTGGCGTGATCGGCTCGGAGTCGCTTGCATTCAGATCAGGCAAGGCGTCATCCTCATCCGCGCTACTAAGACTATCAAGATTAAAGTCCAGATCGACATCGCTATTCGTGGGTGATTCAAAAACGATTTCCTCTACCGGGTCCTCATTAAATGCGTCAGGCAGATTAGCAGCAGACTCTATTTCAGAGTTCGGTATGCTTTTATCCTCAGCGCCAAATGGTGTATCAAAGTCCAGACTAACATCTGGAATACGTTCATTTGGTTCGGAAAATGGAGTTTCACTTATAAAACTATTGACAGGCTCTGCCTCGTCAAAAACCGCATCACTTGTACCAAATACAACTTCTTTTTCATCCGCCACATCAAGCGGCTTGGATTCAGGTTCAAATGACGTCGAAGCGGAAAGGTCAAGGTCGGGGAAATCACCATTATCCGTTTCGGACATGGGCAGATTCAAATCAAACCCGGATGGGAGAGCACCCTTCGCAGTCTCCGATGTCAACCCCTCATCTTCCTCAGGCAGGCCAGGCAATGTATTACCGAAATCACCTATATCCATCTGTATGGTGCTAGCTGCTGGGGATTCCGGCAAATCAAGCTGGAAATCAATATCATTGGAATCGGAGTTCTGACTATCAGCAGATGCTCCGACTTGATCATCGGCCGAATAGCGCTCAGGCAACTCATCGATGATGGTAGGTGCCATCATCGATTCTGCAGCCAAGGCCCCTTCCAACCCGCCTTTTCTATTCCCTAGATCATCATCCTGGTCCGTAGCATTAACATCAAACCCGACGAAATCAAGAGCATTGCTATCATCTGCCGCGACAGAAGTCTCTGCTGGCTTATCATCACCAAGACCAAAATCCAGATCAGAGGACGTGTCTACTAAGGGGTCAGCCGTAGAAAAAGTTTCCTCATCCAGATTGTCGTCCAAGGAGAAATCCATGGCACTCGCGATGTCAGCATTAGCTCTTGAAGGCACGTCATCCAAACCCAGATCATCATCCAGACCTAAGCCATCCTCACCACCCTGGTAAATGGGATTCTGACCATCTAGCTTGCGACCTAACTCCGCCACCTTGCGCCACTGAGGATCACTTGCCCCTATCGTGGCATATATTTCACCCGCCAAGGTTTCAAATGCAGAGGTATCTTTACGAGCGGCATACATCTCCAAGAGCTTGTGATGCAATTCGTAACGCTTAGGGTCCTTGGCTATGGCATCTCGCAGAATCTCTTCGGCCTGGGCATCGCGCCCGTAAGCCATATACACCTCGGCCTCGGCAATAGGATCGACATCATGCGTATCGATCATGCCACCACCAGTCTGCGAAAAATCTGTCAGGAATGAAGTGTCACCTGAATCAACTTTGCTGCTTAAGGTGCTACCAAATACCGTGTTTGCCTTCAAGCCACTTGAGGTGAGGATCGCCTTCTCAAAAGTATCCAAGTTACGTTTGCGCTTGTTACGCAAATATAACCAGCCACCAAGCAGCAGAAGTAACGCAGCGCCTGCACCACCCCACAGCATCAGCTTTTCATTATCAACACCATCAATCAGCTCGGCAGCTGGCACAGGAACAGAAGCAGGGGTCACGGCCGATTTGGGTTCGACTCTTGCAGGGGCTTTCTCTTCCGGCTTGACAGCATTTTTATCCGTTTTGACCGACTGAGTAGATTCAGCTGGCACTTGCCTCGAGTCCGGCTCAACTTTCTGGTCAGCATCATGACTATTCGGCTGCAACTGAGCGGCCGCATTGTCTTTCAGCACGGCCATCGCCTGATTTTTGATCGCGAGCAGCTTCTGCATATCCTGGACTTGCTTCTCCAGGGCGGCAGCACGCTCGTTTGCTTCTTGCAAGGCTTTTTCTTTTGCAATGGCCTCTTCCTGCAAAGTATTAAGCTTTTCTTGCGCAGACCGGGCAGCAGCACCATCCGGTGCGTCGCCTTTAGACAAGCGAACAACATCACGTGAACCAGACTGTGACTGCGCGGCCTTATCCTGTGCCGCAGAGGTAAGTTTGCCACTGGCAGACTGACTGCCTTCACCTTCACGGCCCGCGGCTGAAGTAGCAACGGACTCTCCAAGACGTTTGCGGTAGGCATTCCAATCTGCAGCCTGCAGCTGAATCTCCTGACGAGCCTCGGCATTGCTAATGTCTTGCACTTCATGGGCTGGCGGAATACGCAGTATTTGCCCCACCTTCAGACGATTCATGTTGTTATCGGCAAAAGCACTCTTGTTCGCGCGATATATACCAACCAGCATCTGATCGAGGCTAATACCTTCCGCATCAACATTCCGGGCGATAGCACTTAAGGTATCGCCACGACTTGTGGTGTGGGTTTGCCCGGTGCCATCGCTCTCAAGCGGCTTCGGCTTATTAATAGCAGCTGCAGGTTTGCGGCTATTAGGTTTTGAGATATTGGGTGTTGATGCATTCGAGCTATTAGAGCCGGACTGCACCGCTCCCGAAGCTATCGGAGATTGACTCGCTGGCTGAGATGCGCCGGTCGCGGGCGCAACAGCCTGTGGAAGATTGCTATTGGGATTAGGTGTAGCGTAGCCGGGAGGATCCAGCAACATGGTGTACTCACGCACCAGCCGACCAGTAGCCCATTCAACCTGGATCAGCATATCTACAAAGGGATCCGTAATGGGTTGATTACTGCTTAGCTTGAGAACAGCAGTGCCGTTGGATTTTCTGCTGATATTGATCTGAATGGCATTCTGAATAGGGCTGCGCTCAACACCTTGCACAGCATAAGCGGCTTCTGGAGCAATTGCAGCCGAGAGAGACTCGAGTTCATCCGGAGTAGTTCCAAGCAACTCGATTTCGGCACTTAATGGTTCACCCAGGCCAGATGCAACCGTCAATCTTCCCAAGCCGGCAGCATCTGCAGCCCATGGCATCATCGCCAGGCAAACCGCGAGCGAAATCCGTTTTAGTTTAGACTTATGCACTATTCCACCCTTATTGCAGTATTGGTTTGTAAGCTAACATCAATCATTTACAGATGCAAGCTGACAGCTCACATCACATTTGCACGCTAATTTTAACTGTCAAAAATGGTCCATCCTGCTGAGCAAGCAGAGCACTTAAAAGATTAATGCTCAACCAGAATTCGCAGCATACGACGCAAAGGTTCGGCAGCGCCCCACAAGAGCTGGTCACCCACGGTGAATGCCGACAAATATTCGTTGCCCATGCTCATCTTGCGCAAACGGCCAACAGGCGTCTTCAAGGTGCCGGTAATAGCGGCAGGCGTCAGTTGACGAATAGTGATATCACGCTCATTAGGGATTACGCTTGCCCAAGGGTTCGCGCCATCAAGCAGCCCCACGACATCATCCAAGGGCACATCTTTTTTCAGCTTGATGGTCAGCGCCTGTGAATGACAGCGCATGGCGCCGATTCGCACACAAAGGCCATCAATAGGAACTGGCGTTGCCTCCCGCCCTAATATCTTGTTGGTTTCAGCCTGCCCCTTCCATTCCTCCTTGCTCTGACCATTGCCAAGATCCTTGTCGATCCAGGGAATCAGGCTGCCAGCAAGCGGAACTCCGAAATGATCGGTAGGAAAACGGTCATCGCGCAGAATGCCCGCGACTTCCCGATCGATATCGAGAATGGCCGAGGCCGGATTATTCAGCAGGTCACTGGCTACACGATGCGCCTCGCCCATCTGCTTGAGTAATTCGCGCATATTTTGTGCGCCTGCTCCACTCGCCGCCTGATAGGTCATGGAAGTAGCCCATTCCACCAGATTTTCGCGGAACAAACCATTCAGCGCCATCAGCATCAGCGAGACAGTACAGTTACCACCAATCCAGTTCTTGCCACCGCTCACCAAGGCACTCTTGATCACATCAAGATTCACCGGGTCGAGCACAATGACGGCATCCTGCTCCATGCGCAGGGTCGATGCCGCGTCAATCCAGTGGCCACTCCAGCCACTGTTACGTAATTTCGGGAAAATCTCGGTCGTATAGTCGCCACCCTGGCAGGAAACGATCACATCCATGGCCTTTAACTCATCCACGGCACGGGCATCCTTCAACAGCGGCACATCCTTGCCGATATCCGGGCCCAGTCCTCCTGTTTGGGAGGTAGTAAAAAACACGGGATCGATATGATCAAAGTCGCGCTCTTCACGCATTCGCTGCATCAGCACGGAACCCACCATGCCACGCCAACCGACAAATCCTACTCTTAACATGTGCATTTCCTTATGGCGAAAAAGCAGCCTTATTAACCGCTAATTTCCGCTTTTGATCTGTTTACAAGGCAGCAACCACGGCATCGCCCATGGCAGCACAGCCAACCTTACGGCATCCTTCAGTGTAGATATCCGCTGTACGGTAGCCTTCAGCCAGCGCTTTTTTAACAGCGTTTTCGATACGCGTGGCATTGGCCTCATCGTTGAAGCTATAACGCAACATCATCGCTGCCGACAAAATCGTCGCCAGAGGATTGGCAATGTCCTTACCGGCGATATCAGGCGCAGAGCCATGACTTGGCTCATACATCCCCTTGTTGTTCTGATCCAGCGATGCCGATGGCAACATGCCAATGGAGCCGGTCAACATGGACGCTTCGTCAGAGAGAATGTCACCAAAAATATTACCCGTTACCATCACATCAAACTGCTTGGGCGCGCGAATCAGCTGCATGGCGGCGTTATCCACATACATATGGCTAAGCTCGACTTCAGGGTATTCCTTTGCCACTTCAATCATGACTTGGCGCCATAACTCGGTGGTCTCAAGTACATTCGCCTTGTCCACCGAACACACCTTTTTATTACGCTTCATGGCAATGCCGAAGGCAACGTGGGCAATACGGCGGATTTCGGATTCGCTGTAGCGCATGGTATTGACACCCTCACGCTCGCCGTTTTCCAGAGTTGTAATGCCACGCGGCTGACCAAAGTAGATATCCCCGGTCAACTCACGCACAATCATGAGGTCCAGCCCGGCTACCACTTCAGGCTTCAATGTAGAAGCGGATGCCAGTTCGGGATACAGCAATGCCGGACGCAGATTGGCAAACAGGTTCAGCTCCTTGCGGATACGCAACAGGCCACGCTCAGGACGCAAATGACGCTCCAGCTTGTCATATTTCCAGTCGCCCACAGCGCCGAGCAAAACAGCATCCGAAGACTTTGCCAGTGCCAATGTAGCTTCTGGCAATGGATCCCCAGCCGCTTCATAGCCAGCGCCGCCGATGGGTGCCTCCTGCATTTCAATGCCAATATTCAAGGCATTCAATACCTTGACCGCTTGCGCCACAATTTCGGGACCGATGCCGTCACCCGGCAAAACTGCTATTTTCATATACCGCGATTTCCTGAATATTCTTTAATGAGAAGTTAGTTAAACAGCCAGGGTTGCGCTGCTTTGTGCTTGATTTCAAACGTCTTGATATCGTCAACATGCTGCAAGGTCAGGCCAATATCATCCAGTCCATTTAGCAGGCAATGCTTGCGGAATGCATCCACCTCAAACGCATAGGATTGGCCATCCGGCGTATTCACCGTCTGCGTGGCAAGATCCACCGTGAGTTTGTAGCCTTCATCGGCTTCCACTGCCTGAAACAGGCCATCCACTACATCGGCGTTCAAGATAATGGGCAAAATGCCGTTCTTGAAGCAGTTATTGAAAAAGATATCCGCATAACTCGGCGCGATAATGGCACGGAAGCCATAATCAAGTAGCGCCCAAGGCGCATGCTCACGGCTAGAGCCGCAACCAAAGTTTTCACGCGTCAGCAAGATGCTCGCGCCCTTGTAACGTGGCTTGTTGAGCACGAAGTCGGGGTTAATCTGACGCTTGCTGTTGTCTATTCCTGGCTCGCCATGGTCGAGATAGCGCCATTCATCAAAGGCATTGGGGCCAAAACCCGAGCGCTTGATGGATTTCAGAAACTGCTTGGGAATGATGGCATCGGTGTCGACGTTAGCGCGATCCAGCGGTGCCACGATTCCATTCAACTGGGTGAATGCTTGCATTACTTGCTCGTTTTCTGGATGGCTTCGCCAGCCTTTTCAATATCCTTGCCCATGCCTTCTACAGTATTACAGGCCGTGAGACTCAACAATGCCAACATGACCATGCATGTCATCCATTTCATATCTGTTCCCCTATGCTCTCAATTACATACGATGAAAACGCAGGCCACGCCTGCCCAACTCTTTAATGCATGCGCGCATGCTTCAGGCGTTGCTTTATAGCATTGTCCTGACATCAACAAAATGCCCTGCCACAGCTGCAGCTGCTGCCATTTCCGGGCTCACCAGATGGGTACGCCCACCCTGACCCTGACGACCTTCAAAATTGCGGTTGGAGGTAGAAGCACAGCGCTCACCGGGTTCAAGACGATCTGCATTCATGGCGAGGCACATGGAACACCCCGGCTCGCGCCATTCAAATCCGGCATCCAGGAAAATACGATCCAAGCCTTCCTGCTCAGCCTGCGCCTTCACCAAGCCAGAGCCTGGCACCACCATGGCCAGCTTCACATTTGAAGCCACACGCTTACCCTTGGCCACCATGGCAGCCGCACGCAAATCTTCAATTCGCGAATTGGTGCATGAACCAATGAATACCTTGTCGATATTGATCGCCTCAATGGGGGTATTGGCTTCCAGCCCCATGTATTGCAGGGCACGCTCAATCCCGCCACGCTTGGTAGGATCAGATTCCTGCTCTGGATCAGGCACGCGGCCATTAATGGCGGTGACCATCTCTGGCGAGGTACCCCAGGTTACTTGCGGCTGAATATCTTCTGCCTTGAGTTCAACCACCGCATCAAAGCTAGCGCCAGCATCACTATGCAAGGTTTTCCAATAGACGACAGCGGCATCCCACTGCGCTTCAGTTGGTGCATAAGGACGGCCTTTAAGGTAATTGATGGTGATGTCATCCACCCCCACCATACCGGCCCGTGCACCCGCTTCAATTGCCATATTGCACAAGGTCATGCGACCTTCCATGCTGAGCGAACGAATAGCGGAACCCGCAAACTCAATGGCGTAACCCGTACCACCAGCGGTACCGATACGCCCGATCACGGCCAGCGCAACATCTTTCGCGGTCACGCCACGGCCAAGCTCGCCTTCCACCAGAATCTGCATGGCCTTGGATTTTTTCTGCACCAGGCATTGGGTTGCCATGACGTGCTCAACCTCTGATGTGCCGATGCCATGCGCCAATGCGCCAAATGCACCATGGGTGCTGGTATGCGAATCACCACAGACCACGGTCATGCCAGGCAAAGTAGCGCCCTGCTCAGGCCCGATAACGTGCACAATCCCCTGGCGCTTGTCATTCATCTTGAATTCAGTCACGCCAAAATCGACACAGTTCTGGTCCAGAGTCTCAACCTGCAAGCGCGAAATCGGGTCTGCAATCCCCTGTGAACGATCCGTCGTCGGCACATTGTGGTCAGGCACGGCCAGCACCGAGCTGATACGCCAGAGTTTGCGCCCAGCGATTTTCAATCCTTCAAAGGCTTGCGGGCTCGTCACTTCATGCACGAGGTGGCGGTCGATATACAGCAATGCGGTGCCGTTTTCCTCACGCACCACATGGGAGTCGAACAATTTATCGTAAAGGGTTTTTGCCATTTGCTTATACTTTCCATTTGCTGAACCGGGCTCACGGACCACGGTTGGCTATCTAAATTCCTGTCACCGCAAATGCGGTATTAATCCCTGAAGTTACCAAATTGCAAGGGGAAATCGGTGACCGACTTTTTGACAAAGGCAATGGCATCTTGCAGCACGTCGCGCTTTGCTCCGGTCACGCGTACCGTATCGCCCTGTATGCTGGCTTGCACTTTGAGGCCGCTATCCTTCAGCAGCTTGACGATTTTCTTCGCCAGCTCGGTATCAATGCCGGCCTTGATTTTCAGTACCTGCTTGACCTTGTTGCCCGATACTTTCTGCACATCCTGATGATCCAGACGTTTGGCACTGTCCGCTTCTTTCTTTTCCATGGCGGGCAGCAAAATATCTTTGATCTGATCCAGCTGAAAGTCGGAGTCCCCATGCAGCGTGATGAGGTTGTCTTTCTCATTCAGCTCCGCAGCGGCACTGGTACCCTTGAAATCATAGCGATTCGTGATCTGGCGTCCGGCCACATCAATGGCGTTTTTCAAGGCAACCATATCGACTTCAGAAGAAATATCAAATGTAGGCATGATCTGTGTTCCTGTTGTTTACTGTGTTTCCGTGATATCCATAAAAGCGAGATCAGTCACGCCCGGATCAATACCAGACTGCATGAGCAGGGTCGTGGCCTGACCGCGATGATGTGTCTGGTGATTAAAGAAATGCGTTACCGCAACCCAGGCTGGACGCTGCAAGGTTTCTTGCTGTATACCGCTATACCAGTACAGATCTTCTTGCAGCCAGTTATTGCTGACCCCCATGGACCACGCGACGATCGCATTATCCAGTATCAGCCGGCGCTCGCTTAAACCGGCAAAATCACCGGGTTTATCCTCATAACGGCGGGCACCCGCTTCAAACCTTGACAGCCAAATGTCATCCGCCCAGAGCAGATGAATCAGCGTGCCATGCAGGGATTTGAAAAAGGCACCTTTGTCCTGCTGCCGCTGTTCTTCGCTAAGACCAGCCGCCGCCGCAAACAGTTTCTCGTTCATCCAGCGGTTATAGCGCGCCATCAGGCGCACATAATCGCGGTCTATCATGGCTTACTCAAAGTGGCAGACGTAATCCAGCGTTTCGACAGTTTCAATATCAAAGCTTGAATTGCCTGGCACGGTGAATTTTTCACCTGCCTGGTAAGTGTTCCAGGCTTCTTCACCCTTGAGACGCACCTTGCACACGCCGGCATTGATTTCCATCAGTTCCGGCGAGCCGGTATTGAAAGTCAGCGTACTAGGAAAAATCACCCCTACCGTACAACGCGTTCCGTTAGGGAACAGCACAGTGTGGCTGACGCATTTGCCATCGAAATAGATATTGGCTTTTTTCTTGACGCTTACATTATCGAACTGGGCCATGAGACTCTCCTGTTTACTTTTTCTTGTTGTGTAAATTGGCAGCAATACGCATGCGCAATGCATTCAGCTTGATGAAACCACCGGCATCCTTCTGGTCATAGGCGCCTGCATCGTCTTCAAACGTGGCAATCGTGGAATCAAACAGTGAATCCGTCTTGCTGTCACGGCCCACCACGATGACGTTGCCCTTGTAGAGTTTGAGGCGCACCCAGCCATTCACATTCAGCTGTGTATGATCAATCAGGGTTTGCAATGCAATACGCTCAGGGCTCCACCAGTAGCCGTTGTAGATCAGGCTGGCGTAACGCGGCATCAGGTCATCCTTCAAATGCGCCACTTCGCGGTCCAGTGTAATCGACTCAATCGCGCGGTGCGCCTTCAGCATGATGGTACCGCCTGGCGTTTCATAGCAGCCACGGGACTTCATGCCCACATAGCGGTTTTCCACCAGATCCAGACGGCCAATACCGTGCAGACCACCCAGGCGGTTAAGCTCAGCCAGGACTTCATGCGCCTTCAGACGCTTGCCATTGAGCGCCACGATATCGCCGTGCTCATATTCCACATCCAGATACTCGGCCAGATCGGGGGCCTTTTCTGGGCTCACCGTCCAGCGCCACATATCTTCTTCGGCTTCGGCAGCTGGATTTTCCAGATGACGGCCTTCATAAGAGATATGCAACAGATTGGCATCCATGGAGTAGGGGCTACCCCCCTGCTTGTGTTTCATTTCTACCGGGATACCGTGCTGCTCTGCATAGGCCAGCAGCTTTTCGCGGGACAGCAAATCCCACTCGCGCCATGGCGCGATGACCTTAACACCAGGCTTGAGCGCATAAGCACCCAACTCAAAACGTACCTGGTCATTGCCCTTACCCGTCGCACCATGCGAAATGGCATCCGCACCGGTCTCATTGGCAATGTCGATAAGGCGCTTGGCAATCAGTGGACGAGCGATGGAGGTACCGAGCAGATATTCACCTTCGTATACGGTATTGGCGCGGAACATGGGGAATACGAAATCGCGCACAAACTCTTCGCGCAGGTCATCAATATAGATTTCCTTGACGCCGAATTTCTTGGCTTTTTCGCGTGCCGGTTCCAGCTCTTCGCCTTGGCCCAAGTCAGCGGTAAAGGTCACCACCTCACATTGGTAGGTATCTTGCAGCCATTTAAGGATGACGGAGGTATCCAATCCACCCGAGTAGGCCAACACTACTTTTTTCACATCACTCATTACTTTTTCCTGTTATCTTTTAGTTACTTATGCAAATCTTAAACTAGTCAGTGAACAGCTCAAACGCCACCAGGAAGCTGACAAATACCATCAGTGCCATCCCCAGCAAAAACAGCCGATCGGCATAGCGTTCGATACGCTGCAGATGATCCTTATGTCGAATGGACCAATACGACAGCATCGTGCTCGCCATGAATGCCAGGCTGTCTACTGCCAACAGCTTGTCCGCCCAACTGGATATGGCCTTGTCTGGTGCAATCTGGATGACAGAGATAACCGTGACACACACTCCCACCATGGTGGAAGCTACCGGCAGGATATGACTGGAAAGCTCGACAGGCTTGTTGTTATCCATACCGCGTTACTGTCAGGCCACCTTGCCCAGCAGAAGATATTCCATCAAGGCCTTTTGCACGTGCAGGCGATTCTCCGCTTCATCCCAAACCACCGAGTGAGGACCATCAATCACGTCTGCAGCCACCTCTTCACCACGATGTGCTGGCAAGCAATGCATGAACAAGGCATCTAACTTGGCCACACGCATCATGTCGGCATCCACTTGCCAATCAGCAAAGTCGCGCATGCGCTCTTCGTTTTCGGCCTCAAAGCCCATGGAGGTCCAGACATCGGTCGTCACCAGGTCAGCCCCACGTGCAGCTTCCATCGGATCGGTAAATTCCTCGTAATGCTCATGCCCATAAAGGCCAGCGCGCTCGGGCTCAACTTCATAGCCCGGCGGCGTAGAGACATGCACATTGAAATCCAGCACTTCAGCAGCCTGCAGCCAGGTATTGCAGACATTGTTGGAATCGCCTATCCAAGCTACGGTCTTGCCTTGGATAGGCCCACGATGCTCAATAAAAGTAAAAATATCGGCCAGTATCTGGCATGGGTGGTACTCGTTAGTCAGGCCATTGATCACCGGCACGCGGGAATTAGCCGCAAACCGCTCAATAATCTCCTGCTCAAACGTACGGATCATCACAATATCGCTCATGCGCGAGATGACCTGCGCCGCATCCTCCACCGGCTCACCGCGTCCCAGCTGGGAATCACGGGTGTTAAGGTAAATCGCCGAACCGCCGAGTTGCTGCATGCCAGCCTCAAACGACAAACGTGTACGGGTGCTGGCCTTTTCAAAAATCATGACCAGCGTACGGTCAGACAAGGGCCAGTATTGCTGATAAGCCTTGAACTGCTGCTTGATCCAGCGCGTACGTTCAAAGATATGATCCAGTTCCTGCCGGTTCAAGTCCTTGAATTGCAAAAAGTGTTTGATTGCCATAAGTTTAATTCTTTATTTATTGGCCTAAAAAGGTCTTGATCAGAGCAGAGAGCTGGCTGACCAGTTGCTGAGCTTCATCTTGATTAATGATCAGCGGCGGCAACAAGCGCACCACCTTTTCTGCCGTGACATTGATCAGCAAACGTTGCTCCAGAGCTTGCTTGACCAATTCGCCACAAGGACGATCAAGCTCAATACCAATCATCAGACCGGCATTGCGTATGGTGGTTATCCCCTTCACGCCCGCAAACTCTGCGCGGAAAGCATCGCAAATCCAGTTACCCATTGCTTCAGCATGGGCGCACAAACCATCTTGCTCAATAATATTCAGCGTGGCCAGACCGGCAGCCGTTGCCAATGGATTGCCACCAAAGGTGGAACCGTGCTTACCGTAGGTAAACACCTCGGCAGCGGCACCCCGTGCCACACATGCGCCAATCGGCACACCAGAACCCAAGCCCTTGGCCAGGGTCATGACATCCGGCTGAATATTGGTATGCTGGAATGCAAACCAGGTACCGGTACGGCCTATGCCGCTCTGCACTTCATCCAGCATCAAGAGCCAGCCATGCTCATCACACAACGCACGCAGGCCTTCGAGATAGGCCTTGCCATCGCGCGGCACATTAATGCCACCTTCGCCCTGCACGGGCTCAACCAGGATAGCAACCACATTGGGGTTGTGCTCTGCCACTTGCCGCACGGCGTCGAGGTCGTCAAACGGTACACGCACAAAACCACTCACCAGTGGCTCAAAGCCCGCCTGGGTTTTGCGATTGCCCGTAGCAGACAGTGTCGCGAGCGTACGACCATGGAAAGCCTTGTCCATGACGATGATTTCCGGGTTTTCAATTCCACTGTTGTGTCCGTGCAGACGCGCCAGTTTGATGGCAGCCTCATTGGCTTCACAACCGGAATTGCAGAAAAAGACGCGATCCATGCCGGAAATCTCGCATACCTTGTCGGCCAGCGCGGCCTGCTCGGCAATATTGTAGATATTGGATACATGGATCAGCTTGCCTGCCTGCTCGCTGATGGCAGCGACCAGCCGAGGATGGGCATGGCCCAAGCCATTCACCGCCACGCCTGCCAGACCATCTAGATAACGGTTACCTTGCGCATCGTATAACCAGATGCCCTCCCCTTTCACAAAGGTGACAGGTTGTCTGGCATAGGTATTCATCAAATGTTGAGACATTGTTTAACTCTATCTATAAAAAAACAAACGGCGGCCTATGCCGCCGTTTGCAGCAATATAAAAATCCTAAAGCCCGAAAATAGCTCGGTGCGTCAGTCCATTCGTCATGAAAAAAATCATGGGGACAGACAGCATAGTGTTGGTTCGTGACGCCAAAAAGGCAACACGTCGGGCTCGCGCCTTAGCTGCATCATCCGCTGGGACGAGCCCCAGAATTTTTTTCTGGTTAGGCCAGATCAGCACCCAGACGTTAAGCAGCATGATGGTGCCCAGCCATGCACCCAATCCAATCGCCGCGTATTCGGCCTGCAATGCAAAAGCAGGAACAAAAGCCTTGCCAAGCAGCGCTGCGCCTGCAACCCATGTCACGACAGCCGCCCATCGAAACCAGAGCAGTGCTCGCGGCGCCACATGCTTGCTGATACCCGCTGCGGTGCCATCCGCAGTAGCGTCTTTCAACGCAGGCACCTGCACAAAATTAAAGTAGTAAAGCAGGCCGACCCAGGTAATGCCTGCCCATACATGTATCCAGCGTGCGAACCCCGGCAACAAATCCATGCTCACACCCCGGCCAATATGAAGTTTTTAAGAAAAACATACAGCACCAGCGTCAGGATCACGCCTGAAATCAGGGTGCCGGAAATCGAATCCAGGGGATTTTTCATTGGCCGTTTCTCTGTAAAAAATCGTTGCACATCAAGAGTGTTGAGGTTAGCGCAAAACAGCCGATTAAGCAACATTTGACGCCTCATCCGAGCCTTTGCACCAGCATCTTTACCATAGAAAAATCACCTCTCCCAATCTGCCCCGGAAGTAAAATTCTGCTTGAAAAAATATCCCATTCGGGCAAAATTCCAAGTCCGCCGTTTTATCTGCATTTCGCATTCAATCAGTCACTTCCAATCAGTGTTCGCAACCTATGGCTTCCCTTGTCTCCGTCAATTTGCCCCGGCCTACTGTTTCCCAGCTGCCGATTGCCTGGTATACCGACCCCGAGATTTACAAGCTAGAACAAAAGGTATTGTTTGCACATGCTCCCCAATATGTAGGGCATGAGCTCATGGCGCCACATCCTGGCGACTATCACACCCTGGGCTGGATGCATGAAGGGCGCGCCCTGATTCACAATCAGAACGGAATTGAACTGATCAGCAATGTATGTCGCCACCGGCAGGCCATCATGCTGAATGGCCGTGGCAACACGCAGCATATTGTCTGCCCCTTGCACCGCTGGACATACAATCTCAAGGGCGAGTTGCTTGGCGCGCCACATTTTTCTGATAACCCGTGCTTGCATTTGGACAAAACCTCGCTGCAGCAATGGCAGGGCCTGTTATTTGACAGCCCTAGGGATATTGCCCGTGACTTGCGCCAATTAGGCTGCAAGCAGGATTTTGATTTTACGGGCTACATGCTGGACCGCGTGATGGTGGAAGAATATGCTTTTAACTGGAAAACCTTTATCGAGGTTTATCTTGAAGACTACCATGTCGGGCCTTTTCACCCCGGGCTGGACAAGTTTGTGGATTGCGAGCAGCTCAATTGGGAATTTGGTGACTGGTATAGCGTACAAACCGTCGGCGTAAAACATTCGCTGCAAAAATCCGGCTCCCCCATCTATCAGCGCTGGCAAGAGCAGGTGTTGCAGTATGGCGAACAATCCGCCCCCAAGTATGGCGCTATCTGGATGGTGTATTACCCCTTCCTGATGATCGAGTGGTACCCCAATGTGCTCGTGATATCTCACCTGATTCCTCGAGGTGTGGACGCATGCACCAACGTGGTGGAGTTTTACTACCCGGAAGACATCGCCCTGTTTGAACGCGAGTACGTAGAAGCCCAGCAGGCGGCCTACAATGAAACCGCGATTGAGGATCAGGAAATCTGTCAGCGGATGCACGATGGTCGCCGCGCCCTGTTTGTTCAGGGCTTGGATGAGCACGGCCCTTATCAGCACCCTATGGAAACTGGTCTTGAGCACTTCCACCTCTGGATGCGTAAACAGTTAGACCCCCATCTGTGAATCTTTTCAGCCTGATCAGGCAATGGCGGCTGGGTAGCCTATGGATGCTGGTGGCTGCGTTTTTCTTTGCCATCATGGGTGTCCTGGTCAAGCTGGGAGCTCAAAAATTCAGTAGTGCTGAACTCGTGTTCTACCGCTCGTTCTTCGGCCTCGTCTTTATTTACGGCCTGACTCGCATACGCAATCAATCCCTCGCCACTCCCTTGCTCAGCAAACATATGTGGCGGGCGGTGCTAGGTTTTATCTCATTACTCCTTTTCTTCTACGCAATCAGCGAGCTACCTCTGGCCACGGCCACTACACTGAATTACACATCACCGCTTTTCATGGCGGCACTCGCTCCGTTTTATCTAGGAGAAAAATTCCGTAAAACCCTGTTCTTTGCCATCGCACTGGGGTTTGTCGGTGTCTCCCTGCTGCTCAAGCCCAGCATTCATGCAGACGAATTGATTGCGGGTGCGCTGGGCCTGCTATCCGGAGCGCTAGCCGGAATTGTTTACATCCATGTAACCCAGCTTGCGCGCGCGGGCGAACCCGACTGGCGCACTGTATTTTATTTCACACTAGTTTGCACGCTGGGCGGCGGTTTATGGATGCTGATACATGACTTTCACCGTATTGGCTGGGGAGATCTTCTGTTACTCACTGGTCTCGGGGTTTCGGCGACGATAGCCCAGCTTGCATTGACGCGGGCTTATCGCACTGGCAATCCATTGATCGTCGGCAGTTTGGCCTATAGTACCGTCGTCCTCGCCAGCTTGTTCGGCATCCTTATTTGGGGAGAAACCCTTTCCGCAGACCGTTGGTTTGCAGTCGCCATCATCGTGCTGAGCGGTGTGATAAGCGTCACATCGCTCAAACCACAAAGTAAGGGCTAAAAACGCGTTTACTCAAGCTGGACAAGCACTTGAAGAAAGATTAGTCTTCACCCCAATATACCAACCGGGTTTCTCAACCTTGCCATCTGATCGTAAAAGCATGGGTCGTCTTGCAGGCAAACTGATCTTGCCAGGCCTCGCTTTGCTACTCACAGGTTGCATGGGTGGGCCTATCGCGCAGCAGATAGCCCAGTCAATCGCCATGCGTGGCCTCGACAAAACAACATCTGACGCATACGACAACTACTTGCTTAAGCAGGATGAAGCCAGCCGTAGCCTGCCTCTCAAAGATACGGAACCGGATGAATACTGGGCGAGCTTTGTTACCTCCGGCTTTTCAACGGTAGAAACGGTTAAAGAACCTTTGCCGGACTATCGGCAAGCCTCCATCAAAACGCCATCCTCGCCAGACCAAGCTGCCGCATATGAGGCTACGACTGCAGAGCTCGATGGCAAAACGCAAGCCGCGCTGGTGCAAAGCAAACTGGTGCGTGTGGAGTTATGGAACCTGCTGATCGGCGATGAAAAGCGATCCATTCTGGAAAAAGCCCGACTCATGGGAGCAGAAGGCGTTCCGCCAACCACCGAGTGGCCGCATTGGCAGCTGGCAACTGGTGCCCCCGTAGGAGATCATCATCAGCCAATCACCTTCCTGATTCCACCCGATTTCGGACGTATGAAGAGCGGTGACTATGCCGTGGTGGAAGTGGCTGGCGCTGGCGAACTGAATGTCGCACGCTACGCCAGCCATTAAGTTTACTTAAGGGTCAATCAGGCCAGAGCGCATGGCAATCAAGGCAATTTCAGCCGAGTTATTGGCATTCAGCTTTTGTTTGATGTTGTAGAGATGCGTGCCCACCGTACGCGGCGAAAGGCTAAGAGTCTCGGCAATATCATTCGTTGTTTTCCCTTTGGCCAAGGCAATGAATACTTCAAACTCCCGGTCAGAAAGCACATCCACCGGGTTTGCCTCGCCAGATAGTTGCTGAATCGCCATCTGCTGGGCGACTGTCGCTTCCAGATAGCGCTTGTTGGCCGCTACCGTGCGTATTGCCTTAATCAGCTCCTCGGCAGCGCTACGCTTGGTGAGATAGCCCATGGCACCGGCATTCAGCACGCGTTTGGGATGTACAGAGTCTTCATGGGCCGATAACACCAACACCTTGGCCGAGCTATCCTTCGCCATGATGCGCTCAATCGCTTCGAGACCACCAATCCCAGGCATTGTAATATCCATCACAACGACATCCGGATGGTGCTCCATATAGAGCTTGATGCCCTGCTCGCCGTTTTCGGCTTCGGCAATCACTTTAATATCGGACGCCGACTCCAGCAGCATCTTGAATCCCATGCGCACCACGGCATGGTCATCAACCAGCATGACCTTGATAGGCTCGCTCATGCGGCACCCCGCGCGGGAATGGTCACCATGATCTGGGTCCCCTGCTCCATCAGCGAGTCCACGCTAAACGTGCCATGCAGAGCCTGCACACGCTCACGCATGCCAAGCAAACCAAAATGCTTGGATTGATCCACATTACAAATATTCATACCCACACCATTATCCTGTATGGAAAGCTGCAATGCGCCTTCCGTTGTTTTTATCAAGCGTATATTAATCTGGGTTGCCTGCGCATGCCGCAACGCATTGGTCACCGACTCTTGCACAATACGGAAAAGATTAATATTCAGCGTTTCCCCTAAGTCATCCAGCGAACCTGATAAGTTCAACGTGAAGCGTACATCCGGGTGCTGCCCCTGCCAATTGGTAATCGCGTCGCGCAAGGTTTCCGACAAGCCAAGGTTATCCAGCGAGCCTGGCCGCAACTGACGAATGATATTGTGCATGCCATCATAGATATGATTGGCAGCAGCCACAATCGTTTGCGCGTTGGCAGCAATATCTGGCATGACATCCGTGGTTTTGTTAGAAATACCCACTGCGAAGGTCTTGATCGCCGTGACATATTGCCCCAGCTCATCGTGCAGCTCGCGTGCAAGGCTGCGCCGCTCGTCTTCAATATGGTGCTGGATCAGCTGCGTGAGCTGACGGTTTTCCTCCAGACGCAGCGCGGCTTCTTCGGCCTGCTTGCGTTCGGTAATGTCCCGCATACTGCATATCTCGCCTATCACTTCGCCAGAATGCGGATCGACCAACGGCGCCGCCGTTAGCGAAATATCCCTCAACTTGCCATCACGTGCCACCCGCTGCGTATCGTGGTTTTCTACTTTCTGCATTTGCTTGATGGCAGCAAAATTCGACTCCAACTCGGCCTCATAGCCAGGCGGGATAAGAATCGCGGCCGACTGTCCGATGATGTCTTCAGGCGCATAGCCAAACATGCGCTGCGCTGCCGCATTCCAGAATGAAATATTGCCATCCAGATCATGGATCATGATGGCATCCGCTGTCTGCTTGACAATCAAGGCCAATCGAAGGCTTTCATCGGTACGCGCCAGCAGCGACTCGCCCATCTGGTTAAAGTTATGGGCAATCTTGGAAAACTCCGGGAGTTTGAATTCGGGCAAGCGCACGGTCAAATCCCCTTGCTCCATCTGGTTGATGGCTTTGAGCATAGGCTCGACTGGTCGTAGCCAGCGCCCTAGCATCCAGTAGACCATGGCATTCAGAACCACAAAAAAGCCCAGGTTAATCCAGAACAGATTGCTCAAACGGCTCCATGCCTCACGAATAGCCCCGCCAGGATTAGAAACCACCACCAGCATGCCAAACCGGATGCGACGCATCACTACTTCCTGCTCAGGTTCAATCAGCTTAACGAACCAGCGCGGGGGATTTTCATCCGACCGATATTTGGATGGAGGTGACTTGAATAGCAGATTGCCATGCAAATCATAGAGAATGATTTCATTACTGCGTACGTGTCCCAAGGAAAGTAAAAAGCGATGCATCACCTCATGGGTATAGCCCCATTCTGGGTTCTGATACGAACTCAGAATGACCGTATCCAGCAACTGTACAGTAACGCGCGTCGCAGCCTCGACGCCTTCCTGCGTAGAAGCTTTCATGCCCCGAATAATGACAAACCCCACTACGCTCATAAAGACCAGCAAGAGCAGGGTAATCAGCAGATTCAATCGAAATCGTAGACTCATAAATAATCCATGCCGGGTTGTGCGTCTGGCGCACACACGTGTTTCTTACAAAGGAGACAAATCATGCCACAGACCTTGTCTTTTGGGGATGATCCTGCGTTGGAGCATGCCGTACAGAAAGCCCACAGCCACCTTATAAAATCATGCCGATCTGGAATACCACTCATTAAAACCCATACCCACAACATCTTTAAATCAAAGATTGGGTAAACAGCCAGCGTATAAGAAATAAATGGAGAGGAAAAATGAAATGAAGAAAAACATACCAATAGTAGGAAAGTAGCTTGCTTCTACGAACAGAAGCCGAACAGTAACATTATATAATCTTGGTACTGAAAGATGAGATCGGTGCAACAATCAGAAGTTGAGGCGAGCAATCTTAGATATGACGCATATCATCACTAATGATCCCTCGCCTCTGATGCAAGCTCGATGCCATACTGGTGATGGGTAATACAACCGAGAATGAGGACATCGCTGAATGCAATGAATGATGGATTAAACCAACTTGCGTGAACGACGACCACCTTCGATAACCAGGCCGGTACGTTTGGCTTTGGCAATCAAAATGAGAATGTCAGCGACTTTGACCTTGTTGGTTTTGGCTGCAAAATCTACCGCATCCGCAACAGCGCTCAGACCTTCGCTAGCCATGCTAAGTTCTGGCTTTTCATTCTTGGGTACTGCATTTTTAAGCTTATTTAGTTTTTCTTCAAGATCTTTAATCATTTCTTCTTTTGTTCGGCGTTTATAATTGGCCATCAAATTCTCCTTGGTTATTTGGTAGGAAAGACATTAAAACTGACTTTATGTGGATCACTGTATGAATAACAGGTTCCACTCAAGAGAGGAATAATGATCTTTCTTTTCTTTTTAATCAAGCTTGAACAGGCTTTACCCATTATAAAACGGATATTACCAAGCAGAATTTTAAGGAATATCAATCGAAAAATAAGCAATCGATCAATAATAAGTAATAGATTAAGCTTATTCTAAGATGTCAAAAAACCTTTTACAACGCTATGATTTATATTGAAATATAAAAAGATAAACACAATTACGAAAGGCTGAATTGAGATTATCCGCTCGCGCGATAGCTCACTCCGACTCGAACTCATCCTATGAAAATAGATACGCTCACTCCCCGTAAAGATATTTTGATTCTTCGCCCATTATTTGCGCAATTTCATTATGCGTATCGTCGATTGTCTTCATCAATACATCATTGATTTTAAAATATTCATTGATTTGATTAAGGTAGAGCCTTAACTTTGAGGAGCTATAGCCTTTAGATTCCACCCGATCAATAATCTGGATTGCCTCCAAATAATAGAAGGGAAATAACTCTCGCTCGCGTGGATTATACTTGCACTCATCAATGCAGCAGACAAGCTCCGCCAAATGATCAAAAAGCCTGAAATTATCGTAGTCCAATTATTGACTCCTGCGAAATACCACGATTTACAACAAATAATCCAAGTTCAAATAACCTAAGCTCAATAAGTTCCGGCCAATCTAATTTTTTCTGCCAGGTTCTTTGCGGTCGAATGCTAGTGTTTTGCTTGTCGACAAGTAACATTGCGCCTTCATGACACCGGTACTGGATATTTTATCTGCCAGAGTTGCGCATATAGCCTCAGATTCAATACCATCAATAATCATAGGCTCTGTGAGATGGGCATTAACACTTCCGACCAGGTAAACCAACACGACATATAAATTCATTACTATCCCCCTAGTGATTGAAATCTCGCACTCAAAGCAACGGCCGTCAGGTTGTTTACGTCAGCCCATCTTCGGGATGAGCAACTTTGTCCTGTTGATCTGTTCCCGGTACTAAAAAATACTGTTTTTTACGTAATCACCTTAATGCTGTGTATCTCATTAAAGAAACACACTGCCTGTTGAAGAGATACGAGCGGTATAAAGCAAAGCAAGATGATGAACCTCTGATTGCTGAGCTAGATAGTAGTGGATTGATCAGATAGGAGTAATTACCCTTAGGGGCAGCCATTTTCGGCTTAAAATCAAGACGAATTACGAGCGATTTATCACTTGGTTGAGCAATCGTTACTTATGAATTTTTTCTCTGATAAAGTATAGGAAGTCTCCTAACTCCCACTGCCGCGGGCTGGCTATTTCACTAAAACTTCACGCCAAGCCTCAACTTTCGCCCCAAGTCGTCGTAATAAAAGTAACTGTTTCGTTTGAATACATGGCAATTGCCCGTTTGACCCAATGGGATTTTTTGCAGTAGCTCCTTCATACCTACTGCCCAATCCAGTACCGAATTCCATATGTTTTTTGATGAGGTTCTATGAAATCCGCACTATCCAACATGAGCATACGTTTAAAAATCGCCTTGATTGTGACGGTGGTGGCCATGATCGGTTTTACCGTCACCATTGCCACCATCATCAGCAAATCGATTGAGGTGGAAAAGAAAACGGCGCTGAAGCTTGTCGATGAATCGGCATTAGTTG
The DNA here is from genome assembly GCF_020523625.1 of Methylovorus menthalis. Classification (GTDB taxonomy): domain Bacteria; phylum Pseudomonadota; class Gammaproteobacteria; order Burkholderiales; family Methylophilaceae; genus Methylovorus; species Methylovorus menthalis. Next base: position 767,101 of record NZ_JAJAQH010000006.1, on the reverse strand, counting down.
GCCGGGAACAGGCGCAAGAGATTCTGGATAGGGCCATGGTGATGGCAAGATCGAACGCCCGTACCATGCTGGCAATGAAGTATGCTCATCAGGAAAGCCGTGCCGCGGTGGATAGCCTATTGGCGAGCTCCCTCAGGCAAAATCAGGATCTGGTCGGGGCATGGACGCTGTGGGAACCCAATGCCTTTGATGGCCGAGATAAGGAATTTATAAACACGGCTGGTCACGATTCCACTGGCCGTTATATTCCTTACTGGAATAGCGGTAGTGGCTCTGTCATCCTCGAAGCCTTGGTGGATTACACTGTGCCAGGCGCCGGTGATTACTATCTGCTGGCCAAGAACTCAGGTAAAGAAACACTGCTTGAGCCCTATATGTACAAGATTGCCGGCAAAGACACGCTCATTACCACCATTAGCATCCCTATTCAGCACAACGGAGGGGTTGTGGCGGCAACTGGTTTTGACATCCCGCTATCGGGCATGCAAACCATCGTCAGCGCCATCAAGCCCTATGACGGCAGCTATGCAGAACTGATTACCTATGGCGGCAATTATGTCGCCAGCGCCAAACCTGAAGACATAGGCAAACCCTTCACGCTGCATGGTGATACGAAAGCTGTGTTGCAAAAAATCCAGGCAGGCACTGCGTTTAGCCACATGGATAAGGATGCCTCGGGCATGCCGGTATACCGCACCTATGCGCCCATCAAGGTGGGCGATAGTGTCACGCCATGGTCACTAGTGTTGACCGTACCCATGGATGTGGTGATGGCGCAGATCCACGCCATCCGCAATATCGCGATTGTGGTGGGTATCGTATCGGTGATTGTGCTGGTCGGTATCCTGTATTTCTTTCTCAATCGCATGGTCATCAGTCCGCTGCAGGAGAGCGTCGGCACCATCAAGCGCCTGTCCAAGGGTGATCTGTCAGCCAAGATTACGGTAAAGGGCAGTGATGAAATGGCGGCGCTCAATGGCTCCATGGCGCAGTTAGGCAGCAATATCCAAACGCTGATCTCCCAGATGACGGTGATGAGCGAGGCACATGATAGAGGGGATACGGATGCGCGAGTCACCGAAAGCAACTTCGAAGGTGCATTCCGCGATCTGGCATACGGCGTCAACACCATGGTGAATGGCCATATCGAACTCAATAACAAGGCCATGCAGGTAGTGAAGGCCTTTGGTGAAGGCAACTTTGAGGCCCCCCTTGAGCAATTCCCCGGCAAAAAAGCCGAGATCAACCACACCATTGAGCAAGTGCGCAGCAATCTGAAGAGCCTGATTGCCGATGCAGACATACTCGCGCAGGCCGCGATTGCCGGAAATCTTTCCACGCGCGCCGATGCCAGCCGCCACCAAGGGGATTTCCGCAAGATCGTCGAGGGCGTCAACAACACGCTGGATGCCGTGATCGGACCACTCAATGTTGCTGCGCAATACGTGGACGCCATATCCAAAGGCAACATCCCTGCCAAAATCACCGATGAATACAGTGGCGACTTCAATACACTTAAAAACAACCTCAACCAGTGTATAGACGCCATCAACGCCATGGTGGCAGACACTGCCATGCTGGCCGACGCCGGTGCACAAGGCCTGCTCTCAACCCGTGCTGACGCCAGTCGTCACAAGGGGGATTTCCGCAAGATTGTGGAAGGTGTCAACAACACCCTGGATGCCGTGATTGGCCCGCTAAATGTAGCCGCCGATTGCGTCAAGCGCATCTCGCAAGGGCATATACCACCGGCGATTACTGAGGAATATCAAGGCGACTTCAATACCATACGCCAGAATCTGAACACCTGTATCAGCGCGATCAACGCGCTAGTGCAGGATGCCAGCATGCTGGCAGATGCCGCCCGCGATGGCCGGATATATGTGCGTGCCGATGCGACCAATCACCAGGGAGATTTCCGCAAGATCGTCGAGGGCGTGAACGAGACATTGGAAATGATCGCCACCCCTATCGTCACGGTAAAAGAAGCCGCAGAGACCATCAATACGGCCGCCAATGAAATCTCCAAGGGCAATATCGATCTGTCGCAACGCACGGAAGAGCAAGCTTCATCGCTGGAAGAAACCGCATCCAGCATGGAACAGCTCGCCTCAACCGTGAAGCAGAACGCCGAGAATGCCAAGCAGGCTAACCAGCTGGCCATGACCGCCACCAGCATTGCGGAGCGTGGCGGCGAAGTCGTCTCCGATGTGGTGAATACCATGGCCGCCATCAACGACAGCTCCCGCAAGATCGAAGATATCATTTCCGTCATTGATGGCATTGCCTTCCAGACCAATATTCTAGCGTTGAATGCAGCGGTCGAAGCCGCTAGGGCCGGCGAACAAGGGCGCGGCTTTGCCGTGGTAGCAGGCGAAGTTCGCAATCTGGCGCAACGCTCCGCTGTCGCCGCCAAGGAGATCAAGGAACTCATCGCAGATTCTGTCGGCAAAACCACCGAAGGTACGCGTCAAGTGGAAAATGCTGGCAAGACCATGGAAGAAATCGTCAACTCGGTAAAACGCGTGTCGAATATTGTCGGTGAAATCACCGCAGCCTCCATCGAGCAAAGCTCGGGCATTGATCAGGTCAACAAAGCGGTCACGCAAATGGACGAAGTCACCCAGCAGAATGCGGCATTGGTGGAAGAAGCTGCTGCCGCTGCGGAGTCGCTGATGGAGCAAGCCAATAATCTGGTGGAATCCATCCGTCAGTTCAAAACCTCCGAGAACGACACTGGCCGGGCGAGCGCACCACCTGCGCGCCTGTCCAGCCCTAAACCATTCCGTGCTGAGAGTGGCGGACGACCCGCAGCCCCTTTGCGCGTCGCTATCAAAGCCCCTGACGACGGCGACTGGGAAGAGTTTTAACCCATAGATTTAATCCATAGACAAGACCTCCCGCGCGGAGGTCTTGTTATTTGGAGAGGCGCGATGCTTGCCGAATCGGGTATGCTGCACACATTCCCGATGGATGAGGTCACATCATGTCACTCACGCACAGCCTGGATGCCCTGCAATCGCTGCTGGCAAGTCAGTTGCCCTGCCCTGTTATCAGTGGCCGGCCCGAGCAAAGCCTCGGGCTTTATCTTTTTCCATGGCATATTTATCAACCGCGGGAGCTAAGAAACATCAACGTCTCAGCGTTTGCCCAAAGGCCGTGCAGCTTGAGTGTTGTGCTTCTACCAAAAGCGGATTCGGTAGCCACATCGCTGGATTTGCTCGACCAGGCCATGACAACCATTCAAGCCCAACCGATCCAGACAACTGTCGATGGCACGGTGCAGATCATCCTGGATGCATGGTCAGCAGACACGATGATGCAATTCTTTACCGCAGCGGCATTACCGCTGCAAAGCGCCCTCGCCTGCGAGTTACGCACTGTCTAGTCTTTATACAACGCCAAAGGAGACGTCATGCAACACTGGTTCAGCAAACTAAAAGGCGACCACGCCGCACTGCCACCCCGCGCACCGGCCAAAGCCATTCTTCTGGCCTGGCTGGGCGGATTTCTAGCAATTGGCGTGATTGCAGGTCTGGCGGACCACTGGTCACTGGCATTGGTGCTGGGCTCGTTTGGTGCGAGTTGCGTGCTGGTATTTGGCTACCCTGATGTGCCATTTTCACAGCCTCGCAACATTATTCTGGGGCATGGCATCAGCACCGCCACTGGCCTGCTCTTCCTCACCTTGTGCGGCCCCCATTGGTGGGCCATGGCGCTGGCGGCGGGGACTGCCATCGCATTGATGATGGTCACGCGAACTGTTCACCCTCCCGCAGGCTCCAATCCGGTGATCGTGTTTCTGCTGCAACCGGGCTGGAGCTTTCTGTTATTGCCTACGCTGACAGGCGCCCTGATTCTAACGCTGGTAGCATTGCTATATAACAATGCAACACGGCCCGGGAATTACCCAAAATACTGGTAAGCCTGATTAAACGCTGAACACCCGCGGATGCAAGACCCCTGTACTTACTGCATATTGATTAACCAACCGACATAAAAAACGGAGAACCGCATGTTTGAATGGCTGGCAAGCCCTGAAGCCTGGATCGCCCTGGGCACCCTGACCGCACTGGAGATCGTGCTTGGCATTGATAACATTATTTTCATATCCATCCTGGTCGGTCGCCTGCCCACCCACCAGCGGGCACTGGCACGCAAGCTCGGGCTCAGTCTGGCGATGCTCACCCGGCTGGCACTACTGTTTTCTATCTCGTGGGTCATGAGCCTGACCGAACCGTGGTTCACCGTGCTCTCGCAACCAGTATCTGGACGCGACATTATTCTGATTGGCGGTGGCTTGTTTCTGCTGGCAAAAGCCACGCATGAAATTCACAACAGCCTGGAAGGAGAAGCAGAGGAAGCCAGCGGCATAGCGGTGGCCAAAGCCTCGTTTGGCATGAGCCTGGTGCAGATTGCGCTGCTTGATGTGGTGTTCTCGCTGGACTCCGTCATCACCGCCGTAGGCCTGGCGGATCATGTCTCCATCATGGCGATTGCCATCATTCTGGCGGTTGGCGTCATGCTGTTTGCGGCAAAATCTATCGGCGACTTTGTTGATAATCACCCTACCATCAAGATACTCGCCTTGTCTTTCCTGATACTGGTGGGGATGACCCTGGTGGCGGAAGGTCTGGAATTCCATGTACCCAAGGGGTATATCTACTTCGCCATGGCCTTCTCGGTGGTGGTCGAGATGATCAATATCCGCATGCGCAAAAAGTCCGACACCGTGCGCAAGCTGAATAAAAGCCAGCCCTGATACCTAAGCAAGGTCAGTCAGCTCCGCCCAGCCTGCATGGTGGACGGAGCTGACTGACAACCATAACCCTAATCGTTGAATACCTGCTTCCACAGGCTGCGCACCGCCTCGGCATCGGCGGCTACCGCCGATAAAGGCACGCGCGATTTGGTCTGCTCCTGCAAGCGGCTGGCGTGCTGCAAGCTGCGATAACGCCTATATGCTTCAGCGGCGGCTGTCGCCAGCGCGGCATCAATCAAACCCAGACTTCCCAGCTTGCCCAGCAAGCTGATATTGCCCAGGTTTTCCGTCAGTTCCAGGTGCTCGGCAGCGTGCGCCAGCACCAGATACTGCACCATAAATTCCACATCAATAATACCGCCTTCACTTTGCTTGAGATCAAACTCTGTCGCTGGCACGCTATGGCTTTCGCGCATGCGGCGGCGCATGTTGAGCACCTCCTCGCGCAGCTTGGCCACATCGCGTGGCTGGCAGATCACCTCTTCGCGTATGCGGCTGAATGCCGCGCCTATCGCTTCATCGCCCGCACTGAAGCGTGCGCGGGTGAGCGCCTGGTGTTCCCATACCCAGGCTTTATTGCGCTGGTAATCCTCAAACGCCTCCAGTGAGCTGACCAGCAAACCACTGGCGCCATCCGGCCGTAACTGCAAGTCGGTTTCGTAGAGCAAGCCGGCTGAGGTCAGGCTGTTAAGCCATGTATTGATGCGCTGGCCAAAACGCGCATAGGTATCGCGTGCCTCGGGGGCATCATCGTCATACAGAAAAATGATATCAAGATCAGAGGCATAACCCAGCTCGCGCCCGCCCAGCTTGCCATAGCCGATGATGGCAAACTTGGGCGTTTCGCGATGCTTGCCGCGCAAGGTGGGCCAGATGGTATCCATGGTGGCCTGCAAGACCAGGTTCGCCAGCGCGCTCAGGTAATCCGACAAGGTTTGCAGTGGAAGCTCACCGGCAATATCCTGCGCGGCAAACCGGAAAACAGCGGCATGTTTGAAATGGCGCATGGTATCCATCTGCCGCTCGACGTCGCCTTCCACCTCGGCCAGACGGCGCTGCAGGTCCTGGCGCATGGCATCAAAATCCGGCTCGGCATACAGGCTGCGCGTATCCAGCAACTCATCGAGCAAAATGGGGTGCTGGGTCAGGTATTGCGCCAGCCATGGGCTGGCGGCCACCAGCTTCACCAGCAGACTTAGTACGGCCGGGTACTCGGCCAGCAGCGCGAGATAACTGGCGCGGCGGCAGATGCTTTCCAGCAGATCCAACGCCCGTGTCAGCGTCACCTGGGGCCGCCCTTCCTGTGCAGACAGCTGAATCACCGTCGGCATCAGAATATCCAGTCGCTGACGGCTCAGCTCAGGCAGATTGCGATAGCGGCTACCGGCATGCAGCACATGCAAGCGCCGCAGGGTATCTTCGGCATCTTCATACCCCGCTTCACGCAGGCGGCGCACCGCTTCGCCCTCTTGCACGGCGCCTTGCCAGATATCGTTTATGGGCTTCAAGGTTTGCAGATTGTTATCCTGGCGCCCCACCGCTACATCGCTAAACACTTCGCTGAAATGCACCTCGACCAGGCTGCGATGGGTTTCCAGCGCCTTGCGCAGCAAATCCCAATGCGCAAAATGCATGCTGGTGGCAATGCGTTGCTGGGCTTCCGGCGTGGTGGGCAGCTCTTGGGTCTGGGCGTCTTCCACATATTGCAGTCTATGCTCCAGGTCACGCAAAAAGACATAGGCCTCGCGCAACTCGCGCACGGTACGCTCCGGCAGAATCTGCTTTTCCTGCAAGCGCTGCAGCACCGCCAGCGTCGGGCGTATCTGCAGGCTGGCATCACGCCCGCCGCGTATCAGCTGAAACACCTGCGCGATAAATTCAATCTCGCGAATACCGCCGCGCCCCAGTTTTATGTTGTCGTGCATGTCACGCCGATTCACATCGCGCTGTATCTGCACCTTGAGATCGCGCATGGAGGCAAACGCGCCATAGTCCAGGTATTTGCGGTAGACAAACGGCCGCAGCAAATCGGCCAGTACCTGCTCCGGCCCGGCAATTACCCGGCCCTTGATCCAGGCATAGCGCTCCCATTCACGCCCCTGATTCTGGTAATACTCCTCCAGAAAATTCAGGCTGCAGGCCAGCGGCCCTTCCGAGCCATAGGGCCGCAAGCGCATGTCCACGCGAAAAACAAAGCCATCCTCTGTCACGTCATCAATCGCGGCGATCAGCTTTTTGCCCAGGCGCGCGAAGAATTCATTGTTGCTGAGGGAGTTTTCACCCGTAGTCTCGCCATCCTGCTCAAAGGCAAAAATCAGGTCGATATCCGACGACACATTCAGCTCATATCCACCCAGCTTGCCCATGCCCACCACGATCAGCGACTGCTTGTCGCCGCGCTCACCCATGGGTTCACCGTACTGGGCTTCCAGCCATGGCGTAAGATGCTGCAGGGCAAAACGCACCGCCACCTCCGCCAGTGCGCTCATGGTCTGCATCACCTCATCGAGGTCGGCAAGATCATTCAGATCCCGCGCAATCACGCGCAGCATCACGCGCTGCCGCAGGCCGCGCAAGGCGCGCTTGAGGCTGGCCTCATCGGTTACCGTGCACTTGGCGAGATAGAGCCGCATGTAATCGGCCCGCCACGGCAGCATGATTTCGGCATCGAGCTCCTGCAAGAGCTCAGGGTATCGGGTTAACAGACGCTGGCAAAACGGGCTGCAGCACACGGTATGGCGCACCCATTGCGTGGTCTGGCTGCCATCATGTTCATCAGAGAGAATTTGCGAGAGTGTTTGCATCAAAAATCAGCTTGGCTGGTGGTATTATGTGGAAGATTTTTTTCGTTACCTTTTGTAACAGCTGAAGAATAACCCAAAATCAGGCCGGGCTGGGGTTAGCGACCATCAGGTCAAGCCAACCTCATCACCAGGCCACTGATAACACAACGATAAGTGCTTGCTGGAGATCTCTGAATGTCATCGATTGAAACCGTTCTGACCGAAACCCGCGTTTTCCCCCCACAGGAGGCCTTCAAGCAGGCAGCCACCATTTCAGGTCTGGAACAATATACCGCGCTCTGCCAGCAGGCCGAGCAGGATTACCCAGGCTTCTGGGCTGCGCTCGCGCAAAAGGAGCTGGATTGGCACAAGCCGTTTACCGCCGTGCTGGATGAAGCCAATGCGCCTTTCTACCGCTGGTTCCACGATGGCGAACTCAATGCTTCCTACAATAGCCTGGACCGTCATCTCTCTACCCGTGGCGACAAAGCTGCCCTGATTTTTGAAGCCGACGACGGTACGGTCACCAACGTCACCTATCGCCAGCTGCATCAGCGTGTTTGCCGCTTTGCCAATGCCCTGAAAAAACAGGGGGTAGGCAAAGGCGATCGCGTGATCATCTACCTGCCCATGAGCGTAGAAGCGATTATCGCCATGCAAGCCTGCGCGCGTATTGGTGCCATTCACTCCGTGGTGTTTGGCGGCTTCTCCTCCAAAAGCCTGCACGAGCGCATCACCGATGTGGGTGCCAAGCTGGTGATCACCGCGGACGGCCAGATGCGTGGCGGTCGTGCCATGCCGCTGAAACCCGCCGTGGACGAAGCCTTGAGCTTTGGTGGTTGCGAAGCCGTGACCGGCGTGATTGTGTACCAACGCACCGGCGGCGATGTCACCTGGAATGCGCGTGACCTGTGGTGGCATGATCTGGAAAGCGCAGAATCCGATTACTGCGAGCCGACCTGGGTCAATGCCGAGCATCCGCTGTTCATTCTCTATACCTCGGGCTCCACCGGCAAACCCAAGGGCGTGCAGCATTCCACCGGCGGTTATCTGCTGGGCGCGGTCATGAGCATGAAATGGGTGTTTGACCATAAAGCCACGGATATTTTCTGGTGCACGGCCGATGTGGGCTGGATTACCGGCCACAGCTATGTGGCCTATGGCCCACTGGCGCTGGGCAGCACGCAAGTCGTGTTTGAAGGCGTGCCGACTTATCCCGATGCTGGTCGCTTCTGGCAGATGATCGAAAAACACAAGGTCAGCGTGTTTTACACCGCGCCCACGGCGATTCGTTCGCTGATTAAGCTGGGCGGCGATTTACCCAATAATTACGATCTTTCCAGCCTGCGCCTGTTGGGCACGGTGGGCGAGCCCATCAACCCCGAAGCCTGGATGTGGTATCACAAAACCGTGGGCCGCGAGCGCTGCCCGATTGTGGATACCTGGTGGCAAACCGAAACCGGCGCCCACATGATTGCCCCGCTACCCGGCGCCATCAATGCCAAGCCTGGCTCCTGCACCCGCCCCCTGCCCGGCATCATGATGGATATCGTCAATGAAGATGGCAGCCATATTGATGGCACCGGCGGTGGTCTGCTGGTAGTCAAGAAACCATGGCCATCCATGATACGCACCATCTGGAACGACCCGGAGCGCTTCAAGAAATCGTATTTCCCTGAAGAGCTGAAAGGCGTTTACCTGGCCGGTGACTCTGCCCACCGTGACGACGATGGCTACTTCTGGATCATGGGACGTATTGACGATGTGCTGAATGTCTCCGGCCACCGCCTCGGCACCATGGAAATCGAATCCGCGCTGGTGGCCCATCCGCTGGTGGCGGAGGCTGCCGTGGTTGGCAAGCCGCATGAGATCAAGGGCGAATCCATCGTCGCCTATGTGGTGCTGAAAGGCGCCCGTCCAGAAGGCGATGAGGCAAAACAGATCGTGGCGCAACTGCGTGACTGGGTCGGCAAAGAAATCGGCCCCATCGCCAAGCCCGATGAAATCCGCTTTGGCGATAACCTGCCCAAGACCCGCTCCGGCAAGATCATGCGCCGCCTGCTGCGTTCGCTGGCCAAGGGCGAGGAGATCACCTCGGATATTTCCACGCTGGATAATCCGGCCATTCTGGAACAGCTGAAGCAGCCTGTTTCCTGATAAGCCGCCATCACAGGCTGACGTAAACGTCATGCATAAAAAAGCCGCAGACATCTGCGGCTTTTTTATTGGCCTGATTTTGATTGCCTTGAATATGTGTGTTTCCCTATTGAAGCTACGATAAATAACGTTTTTATCAGGCTATCTGGCAACGCGTCGTGATTGCTTGCCATGGCGCTTTTTCCACCAGATCAGTACCCCCGTCACGGAGACCAGCACCAGCGCCAGGCCGCAGAAACTCACAAATATGCGGTAAGGCAGCCCAAACACCTGCCCCATGTGCAGCGCGCCCAGCCAGTTGCTGACGGTATTCCCGGCCTTGTCGCCCGTGGGCAGCCACCAGCCTTTGATCTCGCCCGTCGCAGCGTCAATCAGAATCGCGGTGTTACCACGATCACTCCGCAGATCGGCATTGCTATGCACAAAATACGCATACAGCCCGCGCTGCCTGTCCAGCCGCAAGCGGTCTTCAAAATCCACCTTGAGCCCACGCTCGGCACTGAAACGCTGCATGGCATGGCGTGCCATGGCGTGCGCATGAGGCCACGGCATGGGCTCACGGGAGAGAGGCTGTGCCAGCGGCGGAATGGCGCGCCATGAAAGATCAAAGGCAAACATGGTTTTCATCATCGGCATATACACCTGCTCACGCAGATTGAACATGACACTGGACCAGGCAAACATCAGCAATACCAGGCATAGCCACAAGCCAAACGCCCGATGCAGATCAAAGTTGATGCGGGTAGCACCGGCCTGCCACTTGATCAGCCAGGCCGGTTTCCATCGACTCAGATAGGATGCCTTGGCTGCCTGCTGCCGTCGCGGCAAGGTGAGATAAAAAGCGATCACGCTATCCAGCGTCCACAGGACGGCGATGATGCCAAAAATCAAGCGTCCGCTATTGCCCGGCAAGGCCAGCGAGTAATGCAATTTATAGAGAAAGCCCACCAGCGTTTCGCGCTCAAACAGACTCTCGCCACGCAAGCGCATCCCCAGCATGGCGGCGGTTTGCGGATGCACGAACATCTCATCCGCCAGCAATGGTGGGGCTTTGCCATCCACAGACGGGCCTGGGGTCAACCGGAACGCAGCGGATTCACCAGCTTCCACATGCAACAGCAGCTCATCCACCAGCATGCCAGCGGGCGCCTGCCGCTGGGCAGCCTCGCGCAGTGCATAGGCATTCAGCGGCGCGCCCCCCGCCTGCCATGCCGGATGCAGCAAGTGAGGATTCAGCCAGCCGTCGACCTCCTCCTCAAAAGCAATGATCGCCCCGGTAAACCCGGCCACCACCAGAAAACCCGCCATAGTGAGGCCCACCCAGCGATGCCAGACAACAAGATAAGCGCGCATTACCAGCTATAGGTCAGCGTGCCCATCACATTGCGGCGGTAACCCCATTTGCAGCCATCACCATAGTAGCCACAGGTTGCTACATACTCTTTGTCGAACAGATTGCTGGCATTGAGGGCGAATTTCCAGCCTTTCCATTGATCGCCCAGGCTGGCAAGGTCGTAACGCAGCGTAGCATCCACCAGCGTGTAAGACGGCAACTTGTAGGTATTCTCATCGGTACCGTAAGTCGAGCCGATATAGCGCAAGCCGCCACCCACGGTTAAGCCCGCCAGGATAGACTCTGGCAGACGATAATTAGCCCATAATGCCGCGGCGTGTTTGGGCAGGCCGCTAGGCGTATTTCCCTTCACCCCATCATTACTTTTGGTGATCTCCAGCAACGTGTAGGTGTAGCTCGCCACCAGATCCAGGCCGTTATCGAGTTGCGATTTCGCTTCCGCCTCAAACCCACGCGACTGCACTTCCCCACGCTGAATCATCTTGTTGCCAGTATCCAGTGGGTCATCCGTTGTCACGTTCTGGCGGGTCAGGTCAAACAGCGAAAAAGTCAGCATGGTGCGCTGCCCTGCTGGCTGGAAACGCGCACCCACTTCATATTGCTTGCCAGTTTCAGGCTTGAAAGGCGTGCTCCCGCGCGCTTCAGAAGTCCGTCCGATCACAGGCAAAAACGACTCTGTATAGCTGGCATACGGCGCCCAACCATTGTCCGCCAGATACACCACGCCTGTACGCCAGGTATTGGCGCTGTCATTCTGGTGGTCAGAATTGCTGTCATCCAGATAATCGCGGGTAGAGGTTCTGGCCCAATCGCGACGGCCTCCCAGGGTCACGACCCATTTCTGAGCGATCTTGATTTGATCCTGCAAATAAAAGCCTGTCTGCCGCAGGCGCTGGGTGGCATCACCGGTGACAGAAAAATTGGGCGAAGCCGTCCCATAAACCGGGTTATAAAGATCGAGGCTGGACACTGTGGCAAAGGTTTCGTCCACATGGCTTTTCATTTTTTGAGCGTCCAGGCCAATCAGCGCCGTATGCTCAATGTCTTGCCCCTGGCCCCATTTCAATTGCACATGGTTGTCGATCGAGAGATTATCCACATCGTCCCAGCTACCGCCGGAAAAGCGTCCCACGGTGCGCTGGTCGCTCTGCAAGCCGGTCATGTAGGTGGAGATGGTGGTGCTCTTCATGTTCTGGTAACGCAGGTTCTGCCGGAACAGCACGTTGTCGTTAAAAATATGCTCAAACTGGTAACCCAGCGAATAGCGCTCCTGATTGAATTTATCTACCCCTGGCTCGCCGACAAACCGGCTGGTGGATATCTTGCCGTAGGCGCTACTGTAGAGCGTCCCTACGCGCGGCCAGGCCTGATAGCCTTGCCCACGCTCGTTTTTCTGGTAATCGGCAAGCACAGTCAGCGTCGTAAAATCGCTGGGGCGCCAGGTGATGGCGGGGGCAATAAATACCCGGTCATCCTTGACATAGTCAATCTGGCTCTCGCTATCACGCACCAGCGCGGTGAGGCGATAAGATAAGGTCCCATCATCGGTGAGCAATCCACCAAAATCTCCCGCCAACTGCTTGCGGTCGTAACTTCCCAACTGCACTTGCACCTCGTGCAACGGTTTATCGGTAGGCCGCTTGCTGACCAGGTTGATCAGGCCACCTGGGCCACCTTGCCCATACAGAATGGAAGATGGGCCACGCAGAATTTCCACCCGCTCCAGACCATAAGGCTCAATCACCGTGCCGCCCTGATTATTGAAAGCATAAGAGCGCAAGCCATCGCGATACTGATCGCGGCCATTGGAATCAAAGCCACGAATGGAGATGCTATCCGCGCGCGGGTCTGGACCATTGGCTTCCGCCAGCACCCCGGCCGTGTAGCGCAAAGCGTCGCTGACAGACTGCACGCCCTGCGCATCCATCTGCTCACGCGTCACAATCGCAATCGATTGCGGCGACTCGATTACTGCAGTATCGGTCTTGGTCGCGGTCAAGCTGCGCTTTGCCACATAGCCCTTGGCAGGGCCGGTTGGGCTCTCCTGCTCCGCCGCTGCACTGACTTTCACCTCAGGCAGTTGCTCGGCTTTGGAAGAAGGTTGGGGTTGCACTTCTGCCTTGCGCAGTGTGTATCCGCCATCGCTGACCGTCGCGGCCTCCAGCCCGGTATTCGCCAGCAATGCAGACAAGCCTGCAGTTACTGTGTAGCGACCTTGCAGGCCTGCACTTTGTCGCCCCTCGGTGAGCGCCCCATCCACCGAGAGCGCAATCCCGGCCTCGGCAGCAAACTGGCTCAACACCCTGCTCAACGATCCAGCCGGAATCTGGTACTGGCGCGCACTGGAAGCCTGCTGCTCCGCCGCCTGACTATTATTGATGATATGCGGAATGGCAAGGCTTAATGGTACCGCCAGCAATGTCAGCTGAACGGCTTTCACGATGCGTTTTTTGAAGAAACGCCCATGGGCATGATGATGTTGCATGAATTCCCCTTTAATGAAATTGATTCGGCAATGCTTCATCTGTATTGCCAATCGAAATCAGAAAAAGGGAACCCTCTTTTGGTGATCTGAATAAAAAAAATGTCCTGTCTCATCAAACAAGGCATTTCCGTGATCACGCCGAGCGCTACTGGTATCAGGGTTACCAGGTATACGTTGCACTGGCAATGGCAGCCCGGCGTGCACCTATCCAGCAATCACCACGGGTAATGCAGGTGGAGACATACTCCTTGTCAGCCAGATTGCTGGCGTTCAAGGTATAACGCCAATTGCCATGGTCAAAACCCAACATCGCGTCGAACAGCGTCACATCCGGTGTTTTGACGATATGGGTAGAATTCCAGGACTCGCCTATATAACGCACCCCCAGCCCCGCTCTAAAGCCATCGACATTACCTATCGAGAAACGCTTGGTCAGCCAGCCGGACGCAAGGTATTTGGGGATGGTTTCAACTTGCTGGCCTTTTTCGGCGGGGTTATCTGTTGTGCCATAGGTCGCACGAGTAAAGCTGTAGGCCGCGATCAGGTCCCAGCGGTCACCAAAGCTGGTACCAGCTTCCAGTTCCAGCCCTCTCGAATAAATGGTGCCTTTCTGGGTATACATGTTATTGGCAACATAGATGGGGCGATTCTCATCCACCAGATCATAGACAGCAGCAGTAAAGCGGGTACGGCCGCCTACTGGCATGTATTTCAAGCCCAGCTCCCACTGCTTGCCTTCTTGCGGCTTCAGGTAGCCCCCATCCACGGACATGTTCGACAGCGGGATAAAGGATTCTGAATAGGAAACATAAGGCGCCCAGCCATTATCGAATACATAGCTAAGGCCATATCGCCCCGTTGTTTTGTTGCTTTCCTGACGCTCAGACCCTTCATTCTTGTTCTCGGCCTTGTCACGACGCAACCCGGCAGTGAGTACCCAATTCCGATCGAATTTCACCTGATCTTGTACATAGAGACCGGTTTGCATCAGGCGTGCTTCAGGCAGCGGACTCAAGGTGGCAATAGAATCCACATTGCCATATACCGGATTGTAGATATTAATCAGATTGCCAGTGCCACTATCAAAACCCGCCCAGCCAGTCTTGCGAAAACGCGCATAATCAAGCCCCATCAATACCGTGTGCGACAAGGGGCCAGTTTCAAACTTGGCCTGGGCATTGGTATCGATATTCAGTGTGAAGGAATGCGTTTTTGAAATATCGTTGTAGCGGGCCAAGGTGCGTTGATCAGCTGTTGGAAATGGATTGACGTCAGGATCAAATGTGAACGAGTTCACATAAAAGGAGCTGTAGTTATTGCGGCTCTTGGTCCAACGCAGGTTCTGGCGGATGGTCCAGGTATCATTCAAGGCATGCTCGAACGCCCACCCAAGATGGGTGGATTCACTGGTATAGCGGTCCAGTCCAGGCTCCCCCAGATAGTTGTCATAGGGAATGCGGCCATTCGGGTTGGCTCTCAATACCCCGTATACAGGAAGAAACTGGGGGGTGGGCAGACCATCATCCAGTTGATAGCGGGCCATCAGCGTGAGATTGGTTTTGTCATCAGGCTTCCAGGTTAAGGTAGGTGCGAACAAGGTGCGCTGGCTGTATGCATGATCAACCTGGGTATCCGTGTCTTTGCCCAGCATGACCAGACGATAAAACAAGGTATCGCTATCAGCGATAGGGCCTGTGAAGTCAGCCTGAATCTGCTTGAAATTGTAATTTCCCAGCGACACGCCTATCTCTCGCCTGGTTTCAGTCAAGGGCCGCTTGCTGATCAGATTGACGATGCCACCCACGCCGCCCTGCCCATAAAGCGTGGAAGAAGGACCTCGCAGAACCTCTATGCGCTCCATCATGTAAGGGTCAGGGCGTATGCTTTCTGAATAGTAGGTATTGATCTGGCGCAGGCCATCAAGATATTGCACGGCTTCCATACCTCGAATCGAATAGCCATCTGAACGTGAGTCTGAGCCGTACTGATCAGCAACGACACCGGCGCTGTATCGCAATGCTTCCTGAATAGACATGGCCTTCTGGTCGGCTATCTGATCGGCAGTGATCACCGAAATGGATTGCGGCGTTTCCAGAATCGAAGTGTCAGTCTTGGTAGCGCTAATAGCACGCTTTGCCACATAGCCGCTGACTGGTCCGGTGGCAGTCTCTTTCTCCTTATTGGCCGTCACACTGACTTCTGGCAGCTGTGCAGGCTCAACATCTGCCGCGCGTGCCAGGGAAGGCAGCAAAGTCATGGTCAACATGGCAATCAGCATCGGCAACCATGGAAAAAAGAAAAACGAATGCAGCGAATGCATGAGTATTTATCTCCCTTAGTTAGTTAATCAAGAAAGCAAAGCGAGTTAGGTGGACTCGAGCGTCACCCACCACGGCAGCAGACGATGCACACGCACGGGCAAGGTTTGCTCGAGCAGATGGAGTGCCCGGTCGGTGTCTTGCAGCGGGAATGCGCCGACGATGCGCAAATGAGACAAGGCGGGATCGTAACCAAGGTGGCCGCGACGATAACGTTCAAGTCGGGCGACAAACTCCGGGAGCGGCAAGTTATCTGCGACGAGCATGCCACGTGTCCAGGACTCCATGGCGGGGTCTGCTTCGTGGGCAGGCTGGATGGATATGCCATCAAAGCTGCTTTGCTCGCCCGCTTGCACGATCAGACCAGGCTGGTCGGCCTGCTGCAGGCGTATGGCGACAGCACCTTCAAAAACCGCCACGTGGGAGCGCTGGCCGTCGTCGAGCACATTGAAACGAGTACCGAGCGCCTGCAGTTGTCCATGTCGGGTGGAGACAATGAAGGGGCGACCCGGCTGCATGGTGTCGGTGGCGGTCTGCACCCAGACTTCTCCAGCAACCAGTTGAATGTGGCGCTGACTGGCACTGTAATCAATGTTGACCGCGCTCGCGGTGTTGAGCCAGAGGATGCTGCCATCCGCCAATTGCATGCGGCGACGTTCGCCAATGCGGGTGGTATGTTGTGCCATCAAGATTCCTGACCATTGCTGCACAGCAGGCTGCCGTGCGATGCTCCAGCCGCCTGCACTTATCAGGCAGAGGGCCAAGATGGATTTGACTACCCGGCGACGACCCTGGCTCAGGGTGTGCAGAGTTTGGCGCGCGGCGTCATCTCCCATGTGTTGAAATTTGCGCATGACGTTTTCCACTTGCTGCCAGGCCAGGCGATGCGCATTGTCCTGCTCCAGCCAGGCCTGCAAGGCCGCACGCTCCTCAGTATCAAACTCCCCTGCGTGCAACATGGCGAACCATTCCGCGGCTTGCTGCAGCGTGGCGTATGAGGGATTCGCGGCAATGTGGTTGTTGTCCACCAGCGCTTCCATCACACTGCCCTACCCAGTGTCAGGCACGCCAGCATGGCTTGTGCCATGTATTTTTTCACCATGCGTTCAGAGACGTGGAGCTCAGTGGCAATATCGGCATACTTCATGCCATCCATCTGCGACAGCAGGAATGCTTGCCTGACCTTGACAGGCAGACCGGACAACATGCGCTCAATCTCGAACAAGGTCTCCAGCACCATCAGGCGCTGCTCCACTGAAGGCACCATGGATGGCGGCAGATGCATCAAGGCATCCAGATAAGCCTGCTCGACTTCCCGGCGACGCCAGTGGTTAACCACCAAACCATGTGCCACATGCGTCAAATAGGCGCGCGGTTCACGTATTGTGTGTTGCGAAGGCGATGACATGATGCGCACAAAGACATCCTGCGCGAGATCCGCCGCCTGATGGGTACAGCCCAGCTTTCGGCGTAACCAGCCGGAAAGCCAGCCATGATGATCGCTATACAACGCATGAACGGTTTCGGAAACCAGACCTGAAGACATGACAATAATTTATCAAATGAGAATTATTATCATAATATGGCCTGCGCTCGGCAAAGTCAAAATCGGCTTTACGCTGGAGATCACTGGCTTTGTTTAAAAACTTGTCATGCAATCAAATCAAGCTGCCCAGGCACGCCATAGCAAGCTTATAGAAGCGATTGCCGCGAGTAATGAAAAGAGTCTTTGCATCAGGAGCTTGGGCATGGTGGGCAGCATACGCATACCCACCACCATGCCCGCGATGGCACCCAGCGCAAAAGGCAACGCAACATGCAGATCAAGCAAGCCGTTGCCCGCCGAGAACGCCAGGGTGGTCAGTGAAATAAGCGCCAGGGCCGATAGCGTGGTAGCAATGATGGCGGGATACCTTAAATTTGAAAAGTGCTGCAACGCTGGCAACACCACAAAACCTCCACCCAGGCCAAGCAAACCTGACAGAAAACCGGCCAGGCCGCCCGAACCGGCAAGACTGTAAACACAAGGCACATTCCACATGAACCTGTCCCCTACAGGATGTACCAGGCAAGGCTGAGCATTCTGTAGCGCACGCTCAGAAGCAACAAACCATTTGCGCCAGCCCACCCATAACAACAGCCCAGAGGAAACCACCAGCAATACCCGATCAGGAGTCACCTGCGCCAGCCATAAGCCCAATGGCATGACCATGATGCCTGTGGTCGCGATGAGCATGGCGGCACGATATCTCACCTGCCCTTGTCGCAAGCCAAGCATGCTTCCAGTACCGCTCGCGAGGGCAACGGCCAGCAAAGCAACGGGGGCAGCATGGCGGACATCCAGTCCGAACAACACAATCAGCATGGGGCCAGCCAGCATGCTGCCCCCAGCGCCGGTCAGGGCAAGCAGCAGGCCAACTATCGCCCCGGTTAGGGCAACACCCCAGGATTCCATGCCACGGGCCTAACGGCTTTTAAACTTCCGCCACAATCGGCGTATCAAGCATTTGCTCTTGAACCATTGGCACATGGCACTCCAGCCAGCCTCCTGCGTCTGCGCACTTCCCTCCTGATAGAGCGCCTGAGCGCGCTGATACAAGGTGCTGGCGCGATTGCCACTGCGGCAGAAGCCAAGCATGGGACGAGGTGCACTGTCAATCAGGCGCTTGTCTCCGCCACCTGCCCGGCACTGATCTGGTTAGGAATCACCGGCAAGGCAATGAAATACAAGCCTGCTGCCTCAGCAGCAGCCCGCAGTGCTGGCGTTGTCGGTTGCCCAGCGCCATCTTCCGCATCCGGCCGATTATTTATCAGGGTCTTATACCCGGCCGCGACAATCGCAGGAATATCCCCCTCCGCGACTTGAGTGCAGTAGCTGAACGCATCGTCTATCTTGACTGGATTAATTGCCATACTTGTCTCCTCAAATGAGTAATACGCCGGGGTTGTGCAGGAGGCACATTTACGCTTCCGCCCCGCAAAACTGCTGATACAACACCTGCATGACCGCCAGCGCCGGGCCGGGCACAATCTGGTAGTAAATTTTCTTGCCATCCCGCCTGGTGCTGACCAGCCCCTCTTCCCGCAACACGGTCAGCTGCTGCGAGAGGGTCGGCTGACGGATATCCAGCCTCTCTTCCAGCTCACTCACACAAAGCTCGTGTTGGGTAAGCTGGCAAAGCAGCATCAGGCGATCTGCATTCGCGAGCACCCGCATCAGGCGGCTGGCAGCCTCGGCGGATTGATGCATGGTTTGAAGATCAATTGCGACAGTCATGTGAGGCGGCTTTCATGCGTATGGTCAACTTGATTTAATCATTATACATTTTTATATATTATATGATAATATATTTTAACCAAGCCTATCCGGAGATCCGCCATGTTCCGCCAGCTATTCGAGCCAACCTCCTCTACCTATACCTACCTGATTACCGATGGCGATGAAGCCCTGCTGATCGACCCTGTCATTACCGAAATTGATATTTACCTCGCCCTGCTGGCTGAGCATCAACTGCATCTGGCATGGACGCTGGAAACCCATGTCCATGCGGATCACATCACGGCAGGCGGTGAGTTGCGGCAGCGCATAGGTTCGCGCAGCGCTGTCGCGGCTTTATGTGGTGCCAGTGCAGCAGACCGGCAGCTGGAGGATGGCGACACCGTAGAACTCGGGAGCAAAAGGATTCAGGTGATTGCCACGCCCGGGCATACGCCGGGCAGCCTGTCTTTTTTATGGAAAGATCGCGTTTTTACCGGGGATGCGTTGCTCATCAATGGCTGCGGACGCACCGACTTTCAGGGCGGCGATGCTGGCACTCAATATGACAGCATTACCCAGCGCCTTTTCAGCTTGCCAGACGAAACGCTAGTCTATCCAGGGCATGATTACCAGGGACGCCGCGTCAGTTGCATCGGGCAGGAGAAAACCATCAATCCCCGGCTGGCTGGCAAGTCTCGTGATGCATTCATCCAGATCATGGCATCGCTGGATCTGCCCAAACCACGCCTGATCGATATCGCCGTGCCTGCCAACCGCCGTTGCGGGGTCGATGAAGAAGTCGCACCGCAGGGCTGAGCAGCAAGACAGGGTATAATAGCGATCTTTCTTCACGCCTTTTGCCCTTGTCATGAGCCAGTCCGAGATTCAACGCCGCCGCACCTTTGCCATTATTTCCCACCCGGATGCGGGTAAAACCACCCTCACCGAAAAACTGCTGTGGTTCGGTGGCGCCATTCAGGTGGCCGGTGAAGTACGTGGCCGCAAAGCCGCACGCCATGCCACCTCCGATTGGATGGAACTGGAAAAGCAACGTGGCATCTCGGTGACATCGTCGGTCATGCAGTTCCCCTATCGCGAGCACATGATCAATCTGCTGGACACTCCCGGCCACGATGACTTTTCGGAAGATACCTATCGCACCCTCACCGCCGTCGATTCGGCCGTCATGGTGATCGACTCGGTAAACGGCGTGGAAGCGCAGACCATCAAGCTGCTGAATGTATGCCGCATGCGCGATACGCCTATCCTCACCTTCATCAACAAGCTGGACCGCGAAAGCCGCGCCCCGATTGAGCTGCTGGATGAAATCGAGTCCACGCTGGGCATGCAATGCGCGCCCATGACCTGGCCCATCGGCATGGGCAAGAGCTTCCGTGGGGTGTATCACCTGTATAACGACAGCATTTCCTTCTTTGATCCACATGCCGAAAAAGGCACATCGGAAACCATTAAGGGGCTGGATAACCCGCGTCTGGACGAGCTGATTGGCTCGCAAGCCGCCGAGTTGCGCATTGATGTAGAACTGGTGCGGGGGGCCTCCAGCACCTTTGATAAAGACGCCTATCTTTCCGGCAAGCAAACGCCGGTGTTTTTTGGCTCTGCCATTAACAACTTTGGTGTGCAATCGCTGCTGGATGCCGTGGTTGAGCTATCACCCTCGCCCCTCCCCCGCAATACGGCCAGCCGTGAAGTGGCGCCGGGCGACGCCAAGTTCTCGGGCTTTGTGTTCAAGATACAAGCCAATATGGACCCCAAGCATCGCGACCGCATCGCCTTCTTGCGCGTATGCTCCGGCCGCTTTGAACGCGGCATGAAAATCAAGCAGGTAGCCAGTGGCAAGATGCTGGCGGTGAATAATGCCATTACCTTCATGGCGCAAGACCGCAACACCACGGATGAAGCTTGGGCAGGCGATATTATCGGCATTCCGAATCACGGCACGGTCAAGCTGGGCGATACCTTCACTGAGGGTGAAGACCTCAAGTTCACCGGCATCCCATCGTTTGCCCCGGAGTTTTTCCGTCGTGCCCGACTGAAGAACCCACTCAAGATGAAGCAATTGCAAAAAGGCCTGCAGCAGCTGGCGGAAGAAGGCGCTTCGCAATTATTCCGTCCACTGATGAGCAACGATCTGATTCTGGGCGCTGTAGGTACGTTGCAATTTGATGTCGTTGCCCACCGTCTTGAGCATGAATACGGTGTAGATGTGGTATTTGAAAGCTACGACTGCTCTACCGCACGCTGGCTGCGCGGATCCGATGCCGACCTCAAGGCGATTGCCGATAAATACGGGTTTAACGTTGCACTGGATGGAGCGAACGAGTATGTTTATCTGGCGCCTAATCGCGTCAATCTGCAGATGGCACAAGAGCGTTATCCGGACATACAGTTTTTGGAAACCCGCGAAATTTTCTGATGTCAGAACGCTAGCTGAGCATTAAAGTTTTAGCAGGATAATCGTTCAACTCTCGACCAATACGAGAGATTATCAGGGGGATTTACCATGTGTGCAGACAAGTGCCGATTGCGCGAACTGGATATTTTCAAACCCAACACCGCGCAAGAGCTGGAATTCATGCAAAGTCTTCGCGTGCGGAACGTCAAGTTCCCGGCGGGTAAAACCATCGTCAACGAGCGGGCATCCACCGCCCAGCTCTACACCTTGCTTGAGGGCTGGGCCATCCGCCACAAAACCCTCAAGAATGGCCGTCGTCAGATACTCAACATCATGTTCCCGGGCGATCTGATTGGCCTGCAGCAAAACCTGCTGGACGAAAGCACCAGCAGTGTGGAGGCGATTACGGAAGTCGAACTGTGCGAACTGGACAAAAACAAGCTGTGGCTGCTCTACCAGTCGTTCCCGTCGCTCGCCTATGACATTACCTGGATCTGCGCGCACGAAGAACAGATCGTGGATGACAATCTGCTGAATGTCGGGGCGCGCTCAGCTGTGGAAAAAATTGCCATGCTGATTTTGCATGTGTTCAAGCGTTACCGGGCGCTCTATCCCGAAACGGGCAAAGTCATTCCCTTCCCACTTAACCAGCAGGATGTGGCCGACGCGCTGGGTCTTTCGCTGGCACATACCAATAAATCACTGAAAAAGCTGGAGAAGCTGGGCTTGCATAGAATTCAGGAAGGCAAACTCACCATCCTGAATGAAAAAGCGCTGGCGACCGTGGCAGATTACTTCGAATCACCGATCACGCCGCGGCCGCTGATCTGCTAATGGGATAAGTCCGGGGGCCATGCCAGCGCCCCCGCATTAAGTCATGGCTAGGCTTTTTTAGTCAGCCAGGACATGGTGATGCTTTGTGGACTGATGTCAAACTGAACATCCGCGTCATCCGCCAGTAGCTGCAGGGCAGCACGATCAATGATGGCATGCGGCGCATCATCAACCGCAGGTTGTGCATTAACATCATAAAGCGGCTGGGTGATGACGATCTCCAGGCGTGTGGGATTCTGAAAATGGATATGCAGGTCGATAGGCTGCTGGGCATGGTCTTCGATGTGGCACAACAAGCCCAGCCACGCATACAAAAATGGCGACTCGCGCACCACTGCGTAATCCACACCGGAATCCTCCGGTAGTCGCTCTACCGAAATATTGCGCAGGGTCAGAAATCCCGACATGAGTTTGAGGCCTGCGCTCACAATCGCTTCCGGCAACGCCTCGTTATCACTCGTTTCATCCCAGACACTCAGGGCACGAATGCCAAATACAGCTTCTTCCAGCTGCATATCTATCTTGTTCAGGCGCTCCAGAGTCTTGCCTTTATCAAGCACATCCTTTTCCAGATTTCGCCGCATGATGGAGTGGTTCATGCGGGTGACGGAAATCGGCCCCAGCAGATTATGGCGTAGCACCGAAAATACCTTCAGGAATACATGATGCCGTATGCCCGCCAACTGCCAGTGGGTATGTGACGATACTGACTCTTGTTTTGTCGTCATTATTATTCCCTTCGTCTTAAAGTCCGCGGTTAAGCGGTAGAGCTCAGGATGCGGTTCAGCACGGCAAGATCAATCGGTTTTTCCAGATAATGATCAAACACCTTGATCGCCTCAACGGCTGCCACATCTTTTGCTGAGTGTCCGCTGACGGCGATAAATCGCGTGTTTGGCCCCAGTCCTTTATCCTGCACCTGCTTCAACAAGACAAGCCCATGCATATCTGGCAGATTCAGATCCATGAATACCAGATCGAATGTCCCCTCATGCAGTTTCTGCATGGCCGATTGTCCATTCACTACCCACGCCACCTCATGCCCCAAGAGTTCCAATAACTCTTTAAAGGTGGCCCCTGCTTCCAGGTAATCTTCCACAATCAGAATACTTTTTTTCATGACCCTGCACTTCTATTCTAGTCGTTTGATTTTATATATATTTTATATTTCTAATTTAGTGCGAAATTCTTTTGGCTGACTCATTTCCAAGAATCGTGCATGGCAAATGCACAATAAAACTCACATACCCTTCCGCATGTTCATAGCGGATATCCCCCTGATGGGCAGCGATGATCTGGTGTGCAATATACAGGCCCAGCCCCAGGCCTGACTTATTAAGTTCACTTACCCCCTGCCTGCGCTTGAATGGATCAAATAATACACCGACAGTCTCAGCCGGAATTTCCGGGCCTGCATTTTTAACACGCAGGCAAATCTTCTCCACCTCCCGACTCAACAATACTCGCACGGGATCCCCTGCCACGCCATGGTGGCGTGCATTGCTAAGCAAGTTCGACAGCACCTGTGCAATGCGGTCAGCATCCACCTGCGCTTCAATACTGTCCGGAATATCGGCGTGCACCTGAATATCGGGATACGCCGTGACATGCTCGGCAAGCAGGTCACGCACCAGCAATGAAATGTCCGTAGGCTGTATATCCAGCGGCAAACCAAGGCCCGCTTGCAAGCGGCTCATGTCCAGCACCTGATGCACCAGTCGTTGCATGCGCATGCTGGAATTCTTGATACGCTCGCCCAGCTTGTTCGAATTCGCCCCATCCTGCATTTCCAGCATTTGCGCCGCCATGGTGATGGAGTTGAGCGGATCGCGCAAATCGTGCCCCAGCATGGCCATGAGCTGGATACGGTGACGCTCGTTGCGGGCATTGTGTGCATTGCAGGTTTTCAGTAAATCCATATGCAATTCCTGGGCCATGGACACATCGAGAGGACTCCAGGCCTCGGATTGCCCTTGCACGGTCTCTTTCCATTCCGCAAACGAGCCACGCGGCGTTAATCTGGGGCCCAGCGGCCCAATCTTGTATTGTTTCTCCGGCTTGCCACCCCAGCGTATGGTTTGGATAAGCTCTCGCCGGATGAACAGCAGCCAGCTCTTGTGGACCTTATCAATCGAAATCGCCATGACACCGCAGATATCGCCCATGACCGGACGCAAGCTCACGGGGACATCATCCACCTTATGGGTCGTATACACATCCGGCAGCGACTGATTCAGCCAGAATAGCCATGAGCGTATGAATGCTTCGGAAACATTGCCCGCGACGGCGCTTTTACCATCGTAGCTGATCACGGCCGCATCCGATGGAATCAATGTCGCAATCTCATCAACCGCGCTACGCAACTGGTTACCAAAATCTTCGGCGGCCATCAGTGCTGGCAAGAGGTTTATGCGCATTTCGGCAACCTGCTGCCGGCGCATTTGTGCCTCAATCGCTTGCAGGCGCTGTATCTCGGAAGAAAGTATCGTGCCCAGCATATGGCAGGTCATGCGCTCTTCCCGGCCGATACGATGTGGCTGCATATGGTGGCAGGCAATCATGCCCCAGAGCTGGCCATCAATCACAATCGAAATGCTCATGGAGGCAGCAACGCCCATGTTCTGCAAATATTCGATATGGATGGGCGAAACGCTACGAAGCTGGCAAAAGCTCATGTCCAGCGGCGGCATGCCTGGCAATTGCAGCAGCGTGATCGGTGGCTGCTCAACGTCGGCAATCAAACGCAAGGTATTCAGCAAATACAGGCGCCTGGCCTGCTGCGGGATATCCGCTGCTGGATATCGCCGACCACGCCAATCCTCCAGGTTCAAATGACGTGACTCTGCTACCACCTCACCACTACCATCCGCCCGGAAACGGTAAGCCATGACCCGGTCAAACCCGGTTAACTCGCGGTAATGATCGGTGACGCACTGCAAGAGGCTTTCGATATGGGTCTGGTCACGCAGATCATTCAATAGCTGCTGAAAATAAGTGGAGAAAAAAGCATGTTTATCCGCGCTGGATACAACGGGCTCAACTTCGGCGACTACGATATCTCCGGCAGCGATATGCAGCATTAGCTCAAACATGCCATCAGGCGTGGCGATGTGGCTCACCAGACTATTATGCGGCGACGCCAGATATTCCGATATGAGCCCAGCCGCGCCATTCAGCTTTTCAAGATGGTGGACCTCCAGCGTCTGGCCCAGCATAGGCGCACTGCCAAAAAAATCTGCGACATTCTCGCTGCAATAGTGCAACTTGCCCTCAAGATCAAAGGCAAGTAGAGCGCCATAGGATTGAATGGCGCCTGCCAGATGAATAGGCTCCTGATCGCAATTCTGCAAATTAACGCTAATTTGCATGGCTGGCCTGGGCGCTGGGAGATAAGTGATATGTCTGCAAACATAGTGCGAAGGCATCTCGGGCCCCCTGCTCAGCGGCCATTTGTGCCGCCTCATCAGGACATTCGCGCTCCAGCGCGCTGGCAAATGCCTGCCATGGGATGCGGCCATGCATAGCCGCCAGAGTGAAAAAGTGAGGTGCTTTGCGAGTCGGACTAAGTTGCGCTACCCGCGGCAACAGGGAGATCGCCCCCAGCATGGAGCCTTCAATCACATATTGCATGCCCCAGCGATAACCGGAGCGCAGATTCGCCATCTCGGCTACGGCAGCAGAGTGCGGATGAATGTCCATGTAGCAAGGGGTTACGAGATCAAGATCAAGGCTAAGGGCTTGAAACCTTAGCAAATTGGGTTCAACTACCTGGGCATGCAGTGGATCATGCAACGTGTGAATGATTGGCAATATCTGCTGCAACCACGCATGCAAAAGGCCGAGATGAGCCAGCACATCGGCATATTCAGCATGAGGAGCCGATATGCGGAGGCGAGCATCCAACTCGCGATGCAATGGCTGCGTAGCAATGCGCAGACGTTGCATCAGCTGAGAGACTCCATTCTTACTGCGGGCAGAGACCGTCAAGCATGTAGCCTTTCCTGGTTTTTTGGCATTGTTATTTTTTGGATAATTATAGGGAAAGTAGGAATCGTCCGATATGTCATTTGACATAGTGCATTCTGACTAACCACAGTGCTGGATTTCAATACAGAAGCGGAATCCGGACGATCAATCCGCTTACTGACGATCAATAAAATCCCCTATCGCCTGCACCAGACTACCATCCCCTCTGAAGGGTCGTGCCAGTCGCAGCACCATGTCGATATGCCCATAATCCATAAAGTAGCGCAGCTCCACCCTGCCCCCTGTTTTTTTAATCCGCTGTGCCAGGCTTTCACTATTACGGGGAAGTACGGTTTTATCCTTTAAACCAACAAGCAATTGCACGGGCGGATTGGGCGCTTGCAATACATTCACTGGCTGCGCTAAAAACTGCAGGCGATCGCCCGGGAAAATGGCATTTAGCCTGGCCGTTTGCAAAGGCAGAAAATCATAAGGACCCGCCAGCCCTATCATGCCTCGCAGATCCATCGGCGACATGCCCTGCGTCTTGAGATACTTAGGATCAAGGACCAGCAAGGCTGTAATATGCGCCCCGGCAGAATGGCCTGCGACAAATATACGGCCAGGGTCGCCTCCATACTCTGCAATATGGAGATGCACCCATGCGACTGCCGCAGCGGCATCTTCAACAAATGTCGGAAAAACCACCTCAGGGTATTTTCGATAATCCGGCACCACCACGCTGTATCCTTGCGCCGTCAATGCCTCGGCAGCAAAGCGATAATCCTCTCGTCGTCCGGACTCCCAGCTTCCGCCGTAAAAAAACACCACCACAGCACGGCTCGGCTTTTGGGCGGGTACATAAACATCCAGCGCATTGCCAGTGTTCTGCTGATAAACAATATCCAGATAGGCACGATAACCATCCGATGGAATCAAGGCGTTCATCCACCTGACAGGCGAGCAAGCGCTGCAAAGCAGCGCGATAAAGGCAAAAAAAGTACGTTTTATCATCGAGTGGATCGGCATGAAGAGAATTCAGGAAGTTGCGCTATATACGCAAAGAAGGCGAATACAGATTCATGATGGATTTGCCCTGGAAAATTCAGGCAAAAAAAATGGGCCTGCAGATGCAGGCCCGAAATATTGTTGGGGGGGTATCCAACAACAGGGAAGAGACTCCATATTAACGTCGTCCCCATTTATTGCTGTGTCTATGGTCACAACAAAGCCAGAATGCACGTTTGGCATATCACACCGAAGGTAGATGACCATGTTTAAAGACTTAAACTAAGGGTGAGAAGCGATAAGCCATGTCAATTGGCATGGCATGACAGAAGCAATGCGCGGGTTAATGCGTGGGAGTCAAACGGTATCGCTGATAGCCTGCAACTGCTGAAAACAGGTAATGATGGCGTCAATATTGCCCTTGCTGCCGCGTAAAGTTTCAAGATAGCCAGGCGCTTCTGCCTGATCATTGAGGATATAGCCAACCTGCCAAAGCGGATTCAAGCCATCCACCGCCTCGCCCAGCTTGCCGTAATACAGAATTTCTTTATGAATGCCCTTTTGCAAAGCATCCATCGTGTGTTCCGCCTTAACGATGCTTAAAGGGCTACCCACCAGAAGATGGATAAAATATTCACCGTCATAAATCATGGTGCCGCGTATTTGTTGCTCAATAAAAAAACGTCTATACGTGCGTATTTCGTTGCCGATGTGCGTCAAATCTACATTTTTGGCTTCAACAATATAACAGTAAGCCAACAGAATTTCTTTCATGGGGTAATCAGATCACTAAGAGTTAACAGCTATACCCCTGCAGGATTCATACCGGGAGACCTGGTGTAAAAAAATAATGCAACCATCTGTTTTAAAAAGTATTTATTTAAAACAAACCTTTCATAGAGCATGACACATCGTCATTAGTGTCGGTATTCCGTCATTTTTCATATGCCCCGTTAAATCAAATTCGCATGCAAATAAAAAACCAGCCCATCAAACAATTGATGAGCTGGTTTTTTGTCGTGCTTGCTTACTAAAGCGGAGTGCCCAGCAAACCGATCAGGCCGATGATGATCAGATACAAAGCCACAATATAGTTAAGCAGGCGAGGCATGACGAGAATCAGAATGCCTGCTATCAAAGACACAATCGGGCCAAGGGTTAGGTGAAGATTCATCGCACGCTCCTGTCAGTCATGAGGGTTGAACAGCTAAGATAAATGATCAAGGTTTAGCATCCTGAGATGCCGTGACAAATTTAGGGGTCACGCGCCAGATGGTATTGCCCACATCGTCCGCTACTAATAGCGCACCATGCTGATCCAGCGTTAATCCTACCGGACGCCCCTGCGCCTCTTCTTTGGCATTTAGAAAACCGGTCAGCACATCCTGCGAAGGCTCTGCTGGCTTACCATCCGCAAACGGCACAAAAATCACTTTGTACCCGCTTTTCGGATTGCGATTCCATGAGCCGTGCTGGCCGATGAACATACCTTCTGCATAGGCTGCCGGCAGGGTATTGCCCTTGGCTGCGAGCAAGCCGAGCGATGCAGTATGTGGCCCCAATGCATAATCAGGAGCAATGGCTTTGCTGACCTTATCGGCATCCTGTGGCTGCACGCGAGTATCCACATGTTGTCCGTAATAGCTGTATGGCCAGCCATAAAAAGCGTTATCTTTCACCGAGGTCAGGTAGTCCGGTACCAGATCGCTGCCGATTTCATCGCGCTCATTCACCACTGTCCACAAAGCACCGGTTTTTGGCTCCCACGCCATTCCATTCGGGTTGCGCAAGCCAGAAGCAAATATGCGATATTGACCATTCTCCGGATTGACTTCGAGAATGGCTGCGCGGTCTTTTTCGATATCCATGCCATTTTCGGCGACATTGCTATTCGAGCCCACCGTGACATACAGCTTGCTGCCATCTGCACTGGCTATCACATTCTTGGTCCAGTGATGGTTGATTCCGGCGGGCAAATCCACCACCTTTTCACCTGCAGCCTCAATATGGTCAGCGCCTGGTGTATACGGAAACTTGACCAAAGCATCGGCATTGGCCACATAAAAGACATTCCCGACCAGGGCCATGCCAAACGGTGAATGCAGGGCCTCGATGAACACCTTGCGATAGTCCGCGACGCCATCGCCATCCGTATCGCGCAGCAAGGTGATACGATCAGGGCTCTTCACGCCAGCGCCGGCACGCTGCATGAACCAGCCAGCAATCCAGCCACGCAGACTGAATTTCTGGTCATCTTTTTGCGGGGCATTGCTTTCCGCAACCAGGAGATCGCCATTGGGCAAGGTATATAGCCAGCGTGGATGATCCAGACCACTGGCAAAGCGCCGGACCTCCAGACCTTCCGCCGCGACGGGTTTTGCACTGCCATCCCAGCCCACCGCCTTGGCTACATTGACCGTCGGCAGAAAGGTGGATTTTGGTGCTGGCAATACAGGCTTTGCGCCCATGCCATCGGCTACCGGGAGGTTCGCCGTATCGCCGCATCCGGCGAGTACTACAGCAAACAGACTAATGGGTAAAATCTTTAGTGCAGACATTCATCATCCTTCACGCTACAAAATAAAACGTTGAATCAGTATATGCGCGTATGGCATTCCAGCCTGTCAGCGAGCCCAACTGACGCATGTAGGAATCGTCCGACACTTGGTGACGCTCAGGGCGCATACACAAACCCTATGCAAAAAAATCATGGCTAAGCTATACCGCAGGGTACGCTATTCCTCTCCCCAAAATATAGCGTTATATTGCAGGCATGATAATAATTGCGCACAGTTCGAATTTGCATCAAGAGCTGCTGCTCTAGGCGCGCGAAGCAAATGCCCATATAAAAACTACCAGCATTAAGACAAGAACAAAATTGCCGATATAGCAATATACAAAGCTGGATACTGAGAAGAGGGAAGGCCGCTTACTGGCATGGGCACACAACCGTCAGACAAGTCACTGCTTCACAAAGTCAGCAAAATCAAACCCTGGGGCGGAGATGGGAAACTCTGGCCATGGCTGATCTTGCTGATTGGTCTCGGCGTGACCTATCAGCTATGGCATCAATCCAGAGAGCAGGAATCCCTCAAGCTTGAGGCGGAGTTTGGCTTGAAGTCTCAGTTGGTGGTGAATCAGCTTGAACAATATCTTGCCGTGCAGGATCGCATGCTGCGCGGTGTCCAAAGCCTTTTCATGGCGTCCAACTCCGTAGAGGAAGAAGAGTTTCTTGCCTACACGGAAAGCCTGAAGAATCTGGATAATCATCAAGGTTTGCTATGTGTTGCATTTGCGCGGATTGAGCGTACACCAACGCCATCAACACGCTCGCGCAAGGCACTATCAGAGCCCATTACCCAACATCATGATGAAGCACTCCACATTCCGGTGGTATACAGTCAGCCCTTTTCTGGCAGTGATCCATGCATCCGACAGGATATTAAAGCCCCAGCCAGCCGATTTAATGCTTTCACGCGAGCACTAAGGGATGCCAATACCCACCTGACCCAGCCCATCATGCGGCAAAACCGCGCCTCCAATATCGCCACGCTGGACATGATCTTGCCCGTCTATTCCAACAGGATGCGAGGTCAGTCTCTTGAGGAACGTGAACACAATATCGAAGGCTGGGTATTTTCCAGTTTTGATATTGCAACCCTGATGGGGGAAATATTTCAGCAGGAAGTTTCGCAACTTGCGATCCGCATTACCGATATTTCGGACGCTGTGACCACGCTGCCTGTATATCAGAACCCCGGGGCGGATAAAGTAAAAACCCCTCAATATGAGTCTTCCAGACATCTGGAAATACATGGTCGCGTGTGGAACGTCCACATTGCCTCCAAGCCGGACTTCGAGGCAGCACTGGATAGGCATCGCTCCAGCCTGATCGCTGGTGCGGGTCTGGCGCTCAGCGTGCTGCTTTATTTGCTGAGCCGCCTGTTTGCCTATCGTACGCAGACGCTGAAAACCATGCGAGTGATGCACAAGGAACTCACCTTGAGCGAGCAGCGCTGGAAATTTGCACTGGAGGGCTCCGGCGATGGCGTCTGGGATTGGGATATCGAAAAAAATGAGGTAATACGCTCATCGCGCTTGAAAAGCATGCTGGGGCTGGAAGACTGGGAATTGGGCCCGGAATTGGAAGCCTGGAAAGAACGGATTCACCCGGAAGATGTATACCGGGTCGTCACTGACCTGGAAAAATACATGAATGGGGAAACCTCGCAATATATCAATGAGCATCGCCTGTTATGCAAAGATGGCAGCTGGAAATGGATACTGGCGCGTGGCATGGTGGTCGATTGGGCTGCCGATGGCCGACCGTTGCGTATGGTGGGCACGCATACCGACATCAGCAAGCTGAAGGAGTCAGAAAACCTGGTCTGGAGGCAGGCTAACTTTGATCAACTTACCGAGCTTCCCAACCGCCGGATGTTTTATGACAGGCTCGCGCAAGAAATCAAGAAATCCAATCGCCTTGACCACCCTCTCGCCCTGCTTTTTCTGGATCTGGATCATTTCAAGGAGGTCAACGATACTCTGGGGCATGACAAAGGTGACCAGCTGCTGCAGGAAGCCGCCCGCCGTATAAATCATTGCGTACGTGACACCGATACCGTGGCGCGGCTCGGTGGGGATGAGTTCATTGTCATTCTGAGCGAACTGGAAGACTTGAACAGCATTGACCGGATTGCCCAAGGCATCCTGGGCAAGCTCAGTGAATCATTCAAACTGGGAGAAGACATTGCCTTTGTTTCTGCCAGCATGGGCATAACGCTCTACCCCACGGACGCCAACAGCATAGACAACCTGCTCAAAAATGTGGACCAGGCGATGTACTCTGCCAAAGCCAGTGGCAGAAACCGCATCAGCTACTTTACGCCCTCCATGCAGCAGGCCGCCCACCAGAAAATGCTAATCACCAATGACCTGCGACTGGCCCTGCAGGACAAGCAGCTCCAAGTGCACTACCAGCCCATCATTCACCTCGCCAGCGGCACCATCGAAAAAGCCGAGGCGCTATTGCGCTGGCATCATCCCCAGCGCGGCATGGTCAGCCCTGCCGAATTCATCCCTATCGCCGAAGAAACCGGCCTGATCATGGAGATAGGTGACTGGGTGTTTGAGCAATCCATGCTGCAGGTCAAGAAATGGCAATTGCAACGCGGCTCGCATTTCCAGATCAGCGTTAACAAATCGCCCGTCCAGTTCAAGAACGATAGTTCCACGCACGATCACTGGCTGGATTACATGAAACAACTGGGGTTGGCTGGGCAAAGTCTGGTAGTCGAAATCACCGAGGGGCTGCTGCTGGATACCAGCCATAATGTCTCCAAAAAGCTGCTGGCGTTTCGCGATGCCGGGATTCAGGTCGCGCTGGATGACTTTGGCACCGGCTATTCCTCATTGGCTTATCTGCGCCGGTTTGATATTGATTACATCAAGATCGACCAATCCTTTGTGCGCAATATCTCCACGCAGCCAGATGATCTTGCCTTGTGTGAATCCATCATTGCCATGGCACACAAGCTGGGCTTAAGCGTGATTGCAGAAGGGATAGAAACGGAAGAGCAATGCGCCCTGCTGAAAGCGGCTGGTTGCGATTACGGACAAGGCTACTGGTTCTCGCCCGCCGTGCCTGCAGACAAATTTGAAACACTGGCGTTTTAAGGGCGGATGCAAGAGTGACGTTTAAGGCTGGGCCGCCAGCAGTCCGCACGCCAGTGCGCCTACCTCTTTCACCGCCATCTCTATCGTCGGCGTCCAGGGGTGACTGAAGTTAAGCCGAATAAAGTTGCGCAACTCCCCCCGGCGGCTAAACAAGGCGCCGGGGGCAATGGATATTCCCTTCGCAATACATAAGCCGTACAGATCCAGGGCATCCACGCCCACAGGCAATTCCAGCCAGACAACATAGCCACCCCCGGGGTGAGAGATACGGGTGCCCGCAGGAAAGTGCGCTTCAATCGCCGCCTTGATCAGCACGTAGTTGGATTTCAGCATGTGCCGCAAATGCCGCAAATGCATGGCATGGCTGCTGCGCTTCATGAATTTGGCAATCGCGATCTGCGGGGCGGAGGGAATGGACAGGCTATTGAGGAACATCAGCTTTTCCACTTTCTCGCGGTATAGCCCCGGCAGCGTCCAGCCTACCTGATAGCCCGGGGCGAGAGACTTGGAAAACGAAGCGCAATGCAGCACCAGCCCTTCCCTATCATAAGCCTTGATCGGTAACGGTGGCGCATCGCCAAAATACAGCTCCTGATAAACGTCATCTTCAATCAGCGGAATGCGCTTCGCCGCCAGCAGATTGACCAGGGCCTGCTTCTTGGCATCCGGCATCACCGAACCTTGTGGATTCTGGAAGTTGGCGGTCAGCAACACGGCGGCAATCTGCACGTTTTCCATCAGCGCCTGCAAGGCATCCAGCTCCATGCCCTCCTCCGGATGCGTGCGTACCTCAGCCACTTTCATGCCCATGCGCTCCACGGCATTGGCCAGCGCGTAATAACCGGGTGCCTCTACCGCAATGGTATCGCCCGCCTTGGCGACGGCCTGCAGGCAAAGGCTGATCGCTTCCGTCGCCCCGTGGGTAATCACGATATCGCGCGGCGAGACATCCATACCGACATCCAGATAGCGCTTGGCAATCTGTTGCCGCAGGCCTTCATTGCCAGGCGGCAGATCATTCAGCACACCCCAGTCGCCATTATCGGCATTCAGGGCGTTTTCGTACTGGCGGATTTTCTTGACGGGGAACAGCTGGGCATCAGGAAAAGGGGAGCCCAAGGGAATGGTGCCGGACTCACGAATGGAGCGCAGCGTGGACAGCACCAGCTCTACTTGAGTGAGCTGTCGTGCGGGTGCGGCAGCCGCATTTGGTTTACGTGATGATGGCTGACGCTGGGATACATAATAGCCAGACTGCGGATGGCTATAGATCACGCCTTCTTGCTCCAGCAGCTCGTAGGCCTTGATGACCGTGCTGATGCTGACCTTGTATTTCAGGCTCGCCTCACGCACCGAAAAGACTTTGTCGCCAGGGCGCAGCACGCTCTCATCGATTAATGCACGAATGCGAGTAGCGACGGTGACGTATAACTTCATGGGTATATAGGGTGGCCGGGGACGGCTTAATATACCCTAGTCCCTGCCCGCCCGGCAGGGATTTTTACGCCGTGCAGCTTGCGCTGCCTTGCTCAGGCAGCGAGTTGGTCGAACAAGCTCATGCCATAAGCAGTAAGTTCTGTGGTCCAGCGACCGGCATCATCGCAATGCACCGTCACCACACCATGCTCGGCAAGACTGGTGAGATGGCGCTGCAAGGTGCTCATGCGAACACTCAAGCGCTTGCACAAGGCAGCCATGGGGATAGTCTTGCGACCGCGCTGCGTCTCAGCCAGCATGTCGCCAAGCAATGCGCTCAGGAAAAACTCGACTTCCTGGGCCGTTTCTACCCTAAGCGGCTGCACGATGCGGCTCCATCAGCACCGGTACCGATTTGGAGGTGGGGGTATGCGAAATATCCGCCACGCTTTCCAATGGCACCAGATTGTTGGTCTCTGGGTAATAACCACCCAGGCAACCACGTGGAATGTCATATTCCACCAGCAGGAAGCGGTCTGCCCGGCGGGTAATACCATCCTGCCAGACACTGACCAGATCAACATACTCACCTGCCTTCAGGCCATGCTCAACCAGATCTTCCTTATTGACGAAGACGACGCGACGTTCGCCAAAAATACCGCGATAGCGATCATCCAGCCCGTAAATCGTGGTGTTGTACTGGTCATGCGAACGCGTGGTCATCAGGTTGAATACCTTGCTGCCAAACTGCTCACGTGCCTTGTGGATAGGCAGGTCGCGGGGAATGGCATGTACGCGGAACTCGGCCTTGCCAGTGGCGGTACGCCAGACACGGTCATAAGAAGGCACTGGCAGACGGAAGCCGCCTGGCTCCTTGATGCGTTGGTTGTACTGGGCAAAATCAGGCAGCACACGCTCAATGTCATTGCGAATGCGGCTGTAATCTTCCACATACCAAAGCCATGGGGTTTTGCTGTTCTTCAGGGTGGCATGGGCAATGCCCGCCACAATCGCAGGCTCGGACTTGATATGCGGCGAAGCTGGCTTGTTCATGCCATAGGAGATGTGCACCATGCTCATGGAGTCTTCTACCGTCACGCCTTGCGCGCCAGCAGCCTGCATATCGACCTCGGTACGGCCCAGGCATGGCAGTATCAGCGCATCTTTGCCGTGCACCAGGTTGGTACGATTGAGCTTGGTAGAAATCTGTACAGTCAGGTCGCAGTTGCGCAGACCTTGCCAGGTGCGATCAGTATCCGGGGTCGCAATCGAGAAATTGCCGCCCAAGCTGATGAATATCTTGACGTCACCATCCAGCATGCCGCGAATGGCACTCACCACATCGTGGCCGTGCTTGCGTGGCGGCTCAAAGTTGTACACCGTGCCCAGGCTATCCAGGAAAGCGTTGGATGGCTTTTCGTAGATACCAATGGTGCGATTGCCCTGCACATTGCTATGGCCGCGCATCGGACACAGGCCAGCACCGGGCTTGCCGATATTGCCGCGCAGCAGCATCAGGTTAGTGATCATCTGAATGGTGGCAACCGAATGCTTGTGCTGGGTAATGCCCATGCCCCAGGTAGCAATGACACGTTCACCGGCCGCATAGATATTCGCAACGGATTCGATATGCTCTCGACTGACACCAGACTCTTCCAGGATAGGCTCCCAGCTTTCTGCACGAATATCGGCAGCAAAACTGTCAAACCCATGGGTATGTTCATCCAGGAAATCGACATCAAGCACACGCTTGCTGCCCGTGGCTTGGGCCTGGTCATCCCACTCGATCAGGTATTTGATAAGGCCTTTGACAAAGGCCAAGTCGCCGCCCAGCTTGGGCTGGATATACACTTCACTGATCTTGGTGCCACCAAAGGTGACCATTTCAAGCAGGCTTTGTGGATCAGCAAACTTTTCCAGGCCGCGCTCACGCAATGGATTGATGGAAACGATCTTGGCGCCACGGCGAGCACACTCGCGCAGTTCGCCCAGCATGCGAGGATGATTGGTGGCTGGGTTATGCCCAAACAGCAACAAGGTGTCGGTATGCTCAAAGTCCTCCAGCGTCACGCTGCCTTTGCCGATGCCCACCATTTCCGGCAGGCCGACGCTGGTAGACTCATGACACATGTTCGAGCAATCGGGGAAGTTATTGGTACCGAATTCACGGCCAAACAGCTGATAGAGGAAAGCCGCTTCGTTGCTAGCACGGCCAGACGTGTAAAACACGGCCTGATCTGCATGAGAAATCGTGTTCAGCTGACGGCCAATCATGGCATAGGCTTCGTCCCACTCCAGCGGTACGTATTTGTCCGTAGCGCTATCGTAGCGCATGGGGTTAGTGAGGCGACCCTGGTCTTCCAGCTTGAAATCGCTCCACTCCATGAGTTCGGCGACAGTGTGCTTGGCAAAGAACTCAGGGGTGACACGCTTGGCAGTGGCTTCGGCAGCCACTGCCTTAACGCCGTTTTCACAAAATTCAAAGGTGGAAGTATGCTCTTTGTCAGGCCATGCACATCCTGGGCAGTCAAAACCATCTGGCTGGTTTTGCGACAACAGGGTAATCACGCCTTTTGCCGGAATGCGTTGATTTACCAGCTGAAAAGCCACATTTTTCAATGCGCCCCAACCAGCAGCCGGGTGTGGATAATGGCGAACAACCTTGTTATCTGACATAAGCGGGCAAACTTCCTGTTAACTCGATGATTCCGTCGCGGGCAAAGCCGGCAGCCGGATTGGGATAGGGTTATCCTATGATCATCGCATCAGGATTGGCAGACACAGATAAGGGAAATTTTTACAGTACAGTTGTCAGCACAGATACGCCACTCACTGCTTCGGAGTGCCACGCTACCGGTGGACGGCTAGAAATTGCCACCGCGCTGGATGAGGATGGGAGGTTCTTGCATCAACGCAACCTGCTCACGCAGCTCCAGGATGCGGTCTTGCCAGTATTGCTGGGTATTGAACCAGCTGAATACGCGGGGAAATGCAGGATCGGTCCAGCGCATGGCCAGCCAGCCCGCGTAGTGGATCAGCCTCAGGGTACGCAATGCTTCGATCAGATGTACTTCCGTCGGATTGAAATCATAAAAATCTTCATAGCCATCCAGCAAGGATTGCAACTGACGACGCATATCGTCCTGACTGCCGGACAACATCATCCATAAATCCTGAATGGCAGGTCCCATGCGGCTGTCATCGAAGTCGACAAAATGGGGACCGGCATCCGTCCACAGCACATTGCCCATATGGCAATCCCCATGCAGACGAATATGCTCCACCCTGCCCGCCCGCTCAAAACATTCGGCTACACCTTGCAGCGCGAGCTGGATAACGGCACGGTAAGGCTGCTCCAGGTCTGCCGGAATAAAGCCATGCTCAAGAAGATAATCACTGGGAGCCGTGCCAAAACTTTCAATATTGAGCGTGGGGCGATGCACATATGGCTGTTGCGCACCCAGCGCATGAATGCGCCCGATAAAACGCCCCATCCATTTCAGCACATCCGGTTGATCAAGCTCTGGTGAGCGGCCACCTCGACGCGCAAATACCGCAAAGCGATAACCGCGGTATTCAAACAGCGTTTTGCCATTGATCTGCATAGGCGGTACGGCAGGAATTTCGGCCTCTGCCAGAGAGCACAGAAACGCATGCTCTTCCCCTATCTGCGCATCATCCCAACGCTTGGGGCGGTAAAACTTGGCCACCACTGGCTGACCATCTTCTATGCCCACCTGATAAACGCGGTTTTCGTAACTATTGAGCGCCAATTGTCGCCCATCGGTCATCAAGCCTTGGCTTTCCAAGGCATCCAGAACCAGGTCTGGACTCAGCTCAGAAAACGGCTCGGAAAATGGTTCGTTGGAAGGCGTTAATGAATCAGTCATATCCGCATTTTACATCCCCGGCCACACTTAAGGGTTTAAGTCTGCGCCTTAAAAACGAAGAGCTACCAATAAGTAATTGAATACAGAAGAAATAAAGACCATTCACCCATAAAAAGAGGGGCTTGAAACAAGCCCCTCTTTTGTCATTACAGCTAACTATTGAATCGTTACTTCAGGTAAGGCTTCAGCTTGCTCATGATCTGGCTGGCCTCAGGCTCAACATCGCTGCTATAGGCATAAACCTGCTCAGCATTCGGCAATATCAGGTATTTGTAAAAATTCCACATGGGAGGCTCTTTGGTAATCGCCGCCAGTTGCTTGTAGAAGAGATGCGCTTGCGGCCCCACGACAGAGGTCTTGCCTACCATGGGGAACTGCACCGCATAGGTCTGCTTGCAAAAGTCACCTATCTCCTTGTTACTGCTCAATTCCTGCTTAAAGTCATTGGAGGGGAAGCCAATCACAAGCAAACCGTGGGATTTGTAATGCTTGTACATGGACTCCAGCTTTTCAAACTGGGGAGTAAAGCCGCACTTGCTAGCCGTGTTCACCACCAGAATAGGCTTGTCCTGATAGTCACACAGGTTGATTTTTTCACCTTGCAAGGTATTGAACTGGTGGTTGTAAAGCTCGTTACATCCTCCTGCATATGCCATATTGCTCGCCACCCATAAAAAAACCGCCACTAGATATTTCATTTTTCTCTCACTGGATTCATAAACCGGCTCAATCAGCCTTGCTGCACTTAATCTTGTGACTGCATATTCTGACGTTTGTTCTGTTACACCTTGCAGGATTATGGCATAAGCCATGGCAACCCATACACTATGGCCCCTACAAGCCTGCGACCAAGGATAAGAGTTACAGCGTAGCTGAGGAATCTAGCGGGATAGCGGTTCTAGGAGCTTCGGCTACTTTTTTATCCAAACTGCTCTGAAAAGAATTCATCAAGAGCAGAACGCGCTTCACATTCCCTATTTCGATAGTCCAGCATTTTTTCACCAAAGTCGCGGCTTGGAGCTAGACCGCCCTTCTCTAAAGCCGGGAGTTTAGGAACCTTCGCGGGAAAGGAGATTCCACATATCAGTCTGCTATGGTTGGCGCACTCATAGCTTGCGGAAAACGCTGATGGTGATCGCCGGTTATAGCATCCGGCGTGCTTTAGGCGGTCATGACTCTACTAAGCCGAGCCTGCGCTGATTTATAAAATAAATTCAAGCATTTATGTGAATTCACATTGAAAAAGTTGAGATCTCCAAAGATAGTAGATAAATAACTGATAAATCTAGACAAAATTGGATCTTGGATGAAAATTCAATTTAAAATTGTTGTTATTTTTTTCTGCATGATCGCATTTGGAGCTGGCGCTCTTACCGCATCAATGTATGGACTCATGTTGCCCATTGAAACGATCAGTTTTGAAAATCTTGCCAGCAAGGAAATAACTTCAATAAAGCTCTCTTACACTAGCTTAGATAGGACCTTATTTATCGAAGCTCCTATCCCAGCGCTAAATAAGACATCGTCAGTTAAGTTTCTCGCAGAAGGTAACGGAACGTGTTTTGTAAAAGTCTCTTTCGGCAATGCCCGTTCACTCAACGCAAGCTGTGGGGCCATGGTGAACTTTGGAACTAAAACCTTCCGAATAACGGACAGCGCGATTGCAGTTATCAAGTAGCCAGAAATGCAAAAACCCGCAGTGCGTGGCACATGCGGGTTTGTATGGGTACAGCTATTCAGAATATCGAATGAGGCGGATTATTCGGTACTCGGCGCGGATAAAGTCAAGCATTTCTCTGCAACTCGTAAATTAAAACGCTCGCGAGAAACTCATCGCCGTTAACGCCAAGCTGCTTCTTAGCGTCCTGAAGGACTTCATCTGAGGCCTCAACAGGCTCAAATGCAAACTCGTCGCTTTCGTTTACGGCCACCATGAAATTTGTAGTGCCTACGCGCCATTTGCGAAGTTCGAATTGCTCACTATCGACTTTGACGGTTTTGTATAGTTCGCCCTTTTTCACGTTCATTCCACCTTTATAGTTATTTCCAGCTCATGCTGGAAGCCCATCTTGCGCCCTTTCTCCCGCGACTTCAATCAATCCAACAATCCCAGCTCAGGGGGAATTTTTATGAAAAAACTAATTATTCGCCCAGAATATTTTTGGAGTTACCTCTTACAAAGGTAATCAGACCACAACAACAACATCATCTTGCTGCGCTCATCGATGTATTCAGCCCGGTTATATGCTGCACGCACAGCATTTTCCGGGACGTGGGCCAGTTGCCTCTCGGTGGCATCTGGATTGAATCCGCTCTCGTTCAGAATGGTTAAAGCCACAGAACAGAAGCCATGGCCATGCATCTGGCTTTTGTAATCCATTCGGTACCGTGCATAGAGCAACGTATTGTTGCTCACAGGTGCCAAATGGTTTCGGCCCGGCAGAATGTATTCACTACCCTTCGCAAGCACGCGCAATCGCTCTAGGATCACTTTAACCTGGGGAGTTAAGGGGCTAAGGTGATCGCGGTCCATTTTCATGCGTTCGCCGGGCACGCGCCAGAGATTTGCGTCATAGTCCAGCTCATCCCATCGACCATACGTCAGCTCGCGCGTCCTAAGCCATACGTGCGCCAGCAATTTCAAGCCCAGCTGGATATTCATTTCGCCAAGCCTGTGATAATCGGTAATGTCCGCCATGAGCTTTGGCAGCTCTTCAGGTCTGATGGCCGGTTGATTCTTGGCAACGTTTGGGATCAGGCCTTTTCAGGCCGGGCGGGACACCCATAGATAGAGGCCGCCGCCATCGCTCAGCTTTGAGAGGGTTTTGCCTTCAAAGGTGGCTTCTCGGCAAGCCAAATCCGTCAAATTCTTTGCCATGGCGTGTGGTAACTTTTATGGTGAATGTGGTAAGTCATTCGAAAATTACCCCGCAAACTGCCCGGATTGCAACGGATTAGAATGGACTGCTGAAATGCAAAAAAGCCAGACTAGGTCTGGCTTTCATGGACTATATCGAACTGGAATGGATCGAATCAAACTCGTTATTGGCGGAAGGGGCGGGATTCGAACCCGCGTTAGGCTATTAGCCTAAACACGCTTTCCAGGCGTGCGACTTAAACCACTCATCCACCCTTCCGTAACGTGGAGCCGGATTATATATCAAGTCCGGCGGCAGTCCAAACCTAAAATGCAGTTCGCTTGGATTTCAACAGGTAGGCGGCTACCTGCTCGTCATGCCCTTTAACCAGAATCGTCCCACGACGCTCCATGACATAATGTTCACGCAATAGCTGATACGTCGCCTCTGACACCTGTATATCGCCGGGTATCCCATATTGCTCCATGCGGCGTGCAAGATTAACAGCGTCACCCCAAAGGTCGTAACTGAATTTTGAGTGTCCAATAACGCCTGCCACCACCGGGCCGCTATTGATGCCTATGCGCATGGACAAGGGCGTGCCGACCTGTATAGATATCTTCTGCAGCAAGGCCTGCACTTCCAATGCCATATCCGCCACCGCCTCGGCATGATCAGGCCGCTCGATCGGCGCTCCGGAGACCAGCATATAAGCATCCCCTATCGTCTTGATCTTCTCAAGACCATGCTTGGCGGCCAGGCGGTCAAACCCGGAAAACACCTCATTCAACAGATCAAGCAATGCTTCCGGTGACATATGCAAAGACAATCTGGTGAAGTCCACCAGATCAGCAAACAGGATGGTGACATTTTGATACCGGTCCGCTATTTTCACTTCGCCGGCTTTCAAGCGCTCGGCAATGGACACCGGCAACAGGCTGAGCAAAAGCTTCTCCGAGCGCGCCTGCTCGTAGGATAAGGCTTCCATCAGCCTGGCTTTCTGCGATTGAAAATAGCGCAGAACGGTATAAAGAATGCTGGCAACACCAGCCAGATTGATCAGAAAGAAGATGCTTTTGGTTGTTGCAGGGATAGGAAGCGCATAGCCCGCAAACAGGCTGTTGAGCTGCCAGGAAACCCCTGCCAGAATAAGAAAAAGGGCAAACCATTGCGTGGACTGCGTCGCGCCCAGAATCATCATGGCGCCCACCGGGGAAAGCAAGGCCCAGATCGCCATGCCACTGGACGCTTCAAA
This sequence comes from Methylovorus menthalis, assembly GCF_020523625.1. Classification (GTDB taxonomy): domain Bacteria; phylum Pseudomonadota; class Gammaproteobacteria; order Burkholderiales; family Methylophilaceae; genus Methylovorus; species Methylovorus menthalis. The sequence continues at coordinate 724,664 of NZ_JAJAQH010000006.1, read as the reverse complement.
GCCGCCGATAATCCATTGCATGAAAAAGGGCATGACCAGCAGCATGACTAGCTGCGTAAAGACAAAATAATCGAAGCGCTGCATGCGATAAAACAACAGCAGGCTGGCGTATGAAAACACGAGGTAGACGTACGGCACCGCCGCCATGAGAGCATAACCGTCGCCCAAGCCGGAGAGCGTATAAATCCAGAAGATGCAGATCAGGCTTTCTGCCAGCACCAAGAAAAAAAGAATAGCCTGTCCCAGCAAGTTGGCGGTCGGGCTTTGCAGCGTAAACCACATTCCCTTAAGACGCCCTTGCCATGGTTGCTGAATGCTGAACATGCCAGATTTTTCGCGCACTTAACCCTTGAGATTATTATTTATTTCATTGATTTATCTCCGCACTATAGCGCATGGATTAGGCATTATCTAGTTGGCTAACCTGCAACGACCGATCTATTTCAATTAGGGAATCCAGGCGTTTTGCGCTAGAATTATTTCCGGCGGGCCTCCCCGCATTGCAAAGTAGCGAACCTGGTCAGGTCCGGAAGGAAGCAGCCACAGTTATTGAAGCAAGTGCCGGGGGCTGGGCTCGCCACCGATTTCCCAAGGTTTGATCATGACCGCTCAACAATCAGGATCAAATCTCCGCTCTTACGCGAATGCGCTTTTTGGACTAAAGTTGTAGTCTCGCTAATCTAAGTAAACGCCTGCCTTATGAGTTATCAAGTTCTTGCCCGGAAATGGCGCCCCAAGCTGTTCGAAGCGCTGGTCGGACAGGAACACGTGGTGCGCGCACTGACCAATGCCCTTGAGCAACAGCGTCTGCATCACGCGTATCTTTTTACCGGTACACGCGGGGTTGGCAAGACCACGCTGGCTCGTATCCTCGCCAAATCGCTCAATTGTGAAACCGGCATTACCGCTCACCCATGCGGCGTCTGTTCGGCCTGCGTCGACATCGACCGCGGCCGCTTTGTCGATATGCTGGAAGTGGATGCGGCATCAAACACGCAGGTAGACAGCATGCGCGAGCTGCTGGATAACGCGCAATATGCCCCGACAGTTGGCCGCTTCAAGGTCTATATCATCGATGAAGTGCACATGCTGTCGCGCTCAGCCTTCAATGCCATGTTGAAAACGCTGGAAGAGCCACCTGCGCACGTCAAGTTCATCCTGGCGACGACTGACCCGCAAAAGATGCCGGTCACTGTCCTTTCGCGCTGCCTGCAATTCAATTTGCGCCAGATGTCCACACCCTCGATTACCAGCCACTTGCAAGAAGTGCTGGCCAAGGAAAATATTCCCTCCGACAGTGTTGCGCTGCAACTGATTAGCCGCGCTGCCAACGGCAGCATGCGTGATGCGCTTTCCCTGCTGGATCAAGCCATTGCCTACGGTGGCAATCGCGTAAATGAAAGCGAAGTGCGCGCCATGCTCGGCGCCATCGACCAGAGCTACCTGTATGGCCTGCTGGATGCCCTGATTGTCCAGGATGGCCCGAGCCTGATGGCGCAAGCCAAAAGCATGGAAGAACGCAGCTTGTCGTTTGATACCGCCCTGGCGGATCTGGCCCAGTTGCTCCATCAGCTGGCCGTGGCACAGACCGTACCGGAAAGTATTCCAATGGACCTGCCCGAGCGCACGGCCCTGCTGGACCTCGCCGGCAAACTCCCTGCCGATAAAGTGCAGCTTTATTATCAAATTACCCTGCTGGGCCGCCGCGACCTTGGTTTGGCTCCAGATGAGTTTGCAGGCTTCACCATGTGCCTGTTGCGCATGCTGGCTTTCACAAACGAAAGCACTAACAAACCTTCGCCTGCGACTCCGGCCCCATCCGGTAGCGATCGGCCCGTCGCTCAGATGGCAGGCGGTGCCGCCAGTGCGCTCGCCGCCGCAACCATGGCAAAATCAACTATAGCGGCACAGTCCGCTGCGGCCGGGCTTAACCAGCCATCGCAGGCAAAGCCCATGACTGAATCTATCACACCTGCAACAAACACTGGTGCTGGCGCCATCCTTGAATCCACTACCGCCACCGCTCCAGTGGTGATCGAGCCTGAAGCTCAGGTAAGCTCTTCAAAAGAGCAGGCTTCTCAGGTTGCGTCGCCTGAACCCACCTACGCGCCCTTTTCTGAATCTACGATGCCTTCATCCTCTGCAGAAAACAGCCTGCAGGAAGAGTTTGATGGCAATTGGCGTCTCTTGGTAGACAAGTTGAAACTTGGTTTGGCAAGGGCTCTGGCCCAGCATTGCGAGTTGACCAGCCATACGGCAGACCGCCTTGAGCTACAAGTGCCGGAAGCCCACAAACATTTGCTGGACCCTAACTACCAAGAAAAGCTGAAAGCCGCGATTGAGGCCCACTTCGGCCGCAAGATGCACTTGCAGTTCAGCATAGGCGGCGGCAACAATACGCCCGCCCACCACATCAGTCAGGAAAAAGCCGAACTGCAATCCCAAGCGGAATCCTCCATCAAGCAAGATGGCTTTGTGCAGGCATTAGTGCGTGACTTTGGCGCACAGATCATCCCTTCCAGTATCAAACCCCTACAATAACCGCAGACTAAGGAGCATCCCATGATGAAAGGCGGCTTGGGCAACCTGATGAAACAGGCCCAGCAAATGCAGGAAAACATGAAACGCGCCCAGGAAGAACTGGCGCAGGTGGAAGTTGAGGGCCAAGCGGGTTCCGGCATGGTTAAAGTCACCATCACCTGTCGTAATGAGGTCAAGCGATTGCATATCGACCCCAGCCTGATGAGCGATGACAAGGAAATGCTGGAAGACCTGATCGTCACGGCACTCAACGATGCCGTGCGCAAGGCAGAAGCCACCTCGCAGCAGCGCATGAGCGGTTTGATGCCTGCCGGCATGAAGCTGCCTTTTTAGTCTTAGCGAAAAAACACCTCAAAGCCATGCGCAACCCACCCGCCCTGGAGCAGCTTGTTGAGTCTCTGCGTTGCCTGCCAGGCGTCGGGCCAAAATCCGCATTGCGCATGGCATACCATCTTTTGCAACGCGACCGTAGCGGCGCCGGCGGCCTCGCCCAGGCCTTGCATAACGCATTGCAAGTCGTCACCCATTGCAGCCTATGCAACACCTTCAGCGAAGATATTGTCTGCCCTTTGTGTGCGGCTGATAATCGCGACCCCACCCTGCTCTGCGTGGTTGAAATGCCCACCGATCTGATGATGCTGGAACAGACACGCGTGTTTCAGGGCCGTTATTTTGTATTGATGGGTAAGCTATCGCCGCTGGATGGCATAGGCCCCAAAGAAATTCACCTGGAAAAACTGCTGAAACGTGCACAGGACGGTGTGGTAGAAGAGGTGGTGCTCGCCACCAATTACACCGTGGAAGGCGAAGCGACGGCGCACTATATCAGCGAGCTGTTGCGCTCGCGCGGGCTCAAGGTGAGCCGCATTGCCCGTGGATTGCCCATGGGCGGCGAAATCGAACATGTAGATAGCGGAACACTGGCTCAGGCCTTAATGGAGCGGCGCAGCGTTCGCTAGTTGAGTCTGTTCATCGGTTGGTAGGGCTAGCCGTCCCTCAATGCCCAGACAGCCAACTCGGCAACCTGATCATAATCAGTAGCGGTAAACATGCTTTTAGGCATGAGAATACCTACTATTTCAGTGGATTAACGCGATCAAATCCAGAGGTTGGTCAATCATGGCATCCGCGCCCCATTGCTCTGTTTGGTCCTGATCATCCAAATAGCCATACATGGCCAGCACCGTTTTCATGCCTGCTGTACGTCCCGCCTCGATATCCCGCTCAGCATCGCCGATGTAGAGACATTGCTGAGGCTTGACGGCCATCTGGGCGCAAGCCAGCAATAACGTATCCGGATATGGCTTCGCACGCGCAGCATCATCGCCGCTAACGACACAGGCAGCCCGCCTGCTCAACCCCATCACCTGCATCATGGGCTCGGTAAAGCGACGGGGCTTGTTGGTCACCACGCCCCAGCGCAGGCTCTGACTTTCTATATGGGCCAACACCTCAGCCATGCCAGAAAAAAGCACCGGGGATCGAGCAAAGACTTCATCATAAATCGCCAGATACTCATTACGCATGGTCTCAAACTCCGAATCATCCATCGTGAGGCCAAAGCCTTTATGCAACAAGCCACGGCTGCCATGCGACGCAAATGGCCGGATATCGTCCAGCGGCAAGGCCGCAAGTCCATGCCGCTCGCGTTGCAGATTAAGTGCATAAGCAAGGTCTGGCGCGGTATCCACCAGGGTACCGTCCAGATCAAACAGGATCACATCAGCCACGCTTACTTCACCGTATGCATGATGTAATTGACTGAGACATCCGTTCCCAGCGAGTAATGCTTGCGCAGCGGGTTATAGCTCATGCCCCGCATTCCACCAACCGTCAGGCCGGATTCCCTTGCCCACTCTGCCAGCTCGGATGGCTTAATGAACTTGGCGTACTCATGCGTGCCCTTGGGCAGCATATTCAGCACATATTCGGCACCGATAACGGCAAACAGATAGGATTTTGGATTGCGATTCAAGGTAGAAAAAAACACATGCCCGCCCGGCTTTGCCAAGGTAGCGCATGCACGTACTACCGCAGCGGGGTCGGGCACATGCTCCAGCATTTCCATGCAAGTCACAACATCGAATGAGGCTGGCTGCTCTTTGGCAAGCGCCTCGACCTCGATCAGACGGTAATTCACCTTGGCGCCGCTTTCAAGTCTGTGCAGCTCTGCTACTTTCAAGGCTTTCTCACCAAGATCAATGCCCGTCACATCGGCACCGCGTGCACTCATGGATTCTGAAAGAATGCCACCACCACAGCCGACATCCAGCACGGTTTTACCTTGCAATCCCGCGAGGTCGTCTATGAGTTGCAAGCGCAGGGGGTTGATGTCATGCAAAGGCTTGAATTCGCTATTGGGATCCCACCAACGGTGAGCCAGTGTGGCAAATTTCTGCAGTTCTGCAGGGTCGGCATTCATGCCCGAAACGGACTGAGTTTGGGATACCATTGTGTCGTTATTTCCTTTAATTCGGCAGGTTCAACATGAGCATAGATGCCCTCTTGATAGCAGAGTTCACCTGCAATCCAGGTATGCGTCACATGCTCGCGCCCGGCAACGTAGACCAGATGGGAAACGGGATCAAAACATGGATTGCAAATGGCACTATCCATATCAACCGCCACCAGGTCAGCCAGCTTACCTGACTCGATAGTACCTATTTTATCGTCGAGCCCTAATGCCCGTGCACCATTAATCGTCGCCATTTCCAGGGCTTTGGTGGCGGGGACCACAGCTGCATCCTCACCCGCTCCTTTGGCGAGCAATGCTGCCAGATGCATTTCGGCAAACATGTCGAGGCGGTTATTGCTGGCGGCACCATCCGTGCCCAGGCCAACGTTAATACCACGCTCCAGCATGGCAGAGACATTAGCGATGCCACTGCCCAGCTTCAGGTTGGAGGTGGGGCAATGCGCGACATGACAACCAAACTCCTTGAGCAGTGCACGCTCCGTGTCATCCAGATGCACTGCATGGGCTGCCACCAAGCTAGGGCCCAGTATACCCAAATCAGCCATTCGTCGGATTGGCCGCACCCCATATTGAGTGAAACTTTGCTCAAGTTCGGCGCGCGTTTCATGCAGATGCGTATGGATTCCCAGCCCCAATTGCTCGGCGTAGGTCATCACCTGCTCAAAGCTGCGGTCACTCATGGTGTAAGGGGCATGCGGCGCAAGGCTGCTGCTGATAAGTGGATTCCCGCGCCATCCATCTCGCGCCTCCAGCCCTTTCAACAGGTAATCATCGGCATCTGTGGCATAAGCAGAAGGGAAATCCATCACAACCATGCCAAGATGGGCTCGTATGCCAGCCTGAGTAACAGCCTCTGCAGCTGCGTCGGGGTAAAAATACATATCATTGAAACAGGTGGTACCACCTGCCAGCATTTCGGCACTCGCCAGTAAGGTACCATCCCGCACAAAACGGGGAGTAACGGCGGCTCGCTCTGCAGGCCAAATGTGATTCTGCAGCCAGTCCATCAATGGCAAATCATCGGCCATGCCGCGCATCAGGGTCATGGCCGCGTGCGTATGCAGGTTTATCAGGCCCGGAATTAGCGCATGGTGTTCCAGTCGAATCACTCGTGCAGGATGAAAAGTGGCTCTGGCTTCTGCCGTCGGCAAGATGGCATGGATATGGCCCTCGCCATCAATCATGACAGAGGTGTTTTCAAGCACCAGCCCTTGCGGGATAACTGGAATGACCCAGCGCGCTTCTATCGCCAGCTCTACTTCGGTTGTATTCATGGTTCAGCCCATAAAAAAGCCCCGCAAAGCGGGGCTTTTCACTACGAAGATAACCTTAGTTACCTGCGCGTTGTACTTCGATTTCTACAACAACACGGCGGTTAGGTTGCAAGCAAGCAATTGCCTTCTTGCCGCGTACGCCTTGGCAATCAGCCACTGGCTCAGCTTCACCCTTGCCTACTGCATGCAGACGGCTAGCTTCAATACCTTGGCTTACCAGGTACTTCTTAACTGCATTGGCACGACGCTCAGACAGCTTCTGGTTGTAAGCTTCATCGCCGATACGGTCAGTGTGACCAGTGATCAGCACCAGCTCAACTTCAGGATGAGCCTTCATCTTTTCAACCACGTCAGCGTTCAGAACCTTCTTGCCTTCTTCTTTCAGGTTGTCCTTGTCGAAGCCGAACAGCACTTCAGATTGCAAGGTAACCTTGTCGAAAGCAGCTGGAGCTGGACCGACTGGCTCTGGCTCAGCAACAACAGGTGCTGGAGCTGGAGCTGGCTCAGGAGCTGCCACTGGAGTTGGCTCAACAGCAGCTACCTTTTCAGCAGCGCCAAATTTCCAGATCAGACCCAGGTTCAGGTAGTTGTTACCAATGGTTTCCTTGTCGCCTTGAATCTCAGCACGGCTCCATACATGACGCAGGTCAGCCTGGAAGCCCAGACGTTCTGTGAACAGGTATTGGAAACCCAGACCAGCATTGGCCATCCAGGACGTATTGCTGTCATCGTAACCAGCAGCACTTGGCTTGTAATCAACGTTGTTACGTGCAGCGCCCAGACCAGCAAGCAGGAATGGACGGAATTTTTCGCGGCTGAACAGGTACAAAGCATCAACACCCAGCAGGGTTTGCTTGTACTTGCCACCTGTAAACTGACTGGAGTCTTCATCAGCACGGTTATGGCTCAGGCCAACTTGCACATCCCAGTGCTCGCTCAGCTCCTTACCGAATTTCAGGAACCCACCTACGCTGGTGTTTTCTGCTTTCAGGTCATTGTCAGCATTCATGACATTGATACCTGGCAGAGCGTACCAAGAACCTTGATAAGCTTCTTCTGCGCTCGCATGCAATGCAGCAAGACCCAAAACGCCAGCAACTGCGATGCTGATCAGATTTTTCTTCATATGGTTTAACTCCCGGTGACTGTAGATTTAAGGCTTACTATACTTTAAAGCCAACTGTGCTTGCAAATGCTTAACTGCATAAACTACACAGCCAGCGCGCCTTTCAAGGCTGTGTTGCATTTAAACAACATCTCTTTCACGGCTGCTACGCCCGTCGCTGATATTGTCGTCGTGCGATTGCTTTTGTGACATAACGCACTTCTAAAGCCAAGATAGTCAGGCTCAAGTGCTGCCAAGGGCTCTATGTGAAACACCCCCAAAGAACCTGCCAAGCCGCAGATGAGATCATTACCTCTCGCTTCTTGCACAAACGCTCGCAACTGAAGTAAGTCTTGATGATCCAGAAGGCTGGAACCATTTTTGATAGCGGTATCCTGCATCACGCCATAAAATCCTGCCTGAGTAAATACATCCAGAGGCAGTGATTTTTGCGGGCTATCAGCAAATAACACGGCTACAACTTTGATTCCCGATCTGGCCATTGGCTTTATAGCCTCGACACAAGCCAGTTGATCACCTGCGAACATTCCAACCTTAACAATATCGACGCCTGTGGCGGCGACCGCCTGTATGGCAGCCACTACCGGTTTTGGTTCCATCGGCAGGTCGCCTATGGTAGCGCTGATGGGTTTGCGACCATCTACATAACGCACAATTTGTTCAATCACATCAACAGGCAACGCCCCCAGCGCACCCATCGACGGATTCTTAAGATCAATAATGTCAGCATGGGGCAACATCATCTCGGCCTCCTGCAGACTGCTGACGCTAGCCAGAAACTTGTTCATGCCTGCCCCTTTTTCTCACCGGCGGCCAGATGTTGGGCAACACGCTCCACCAGCCATTGCCATGCCTCATGCTCGCGCGGGCCCGCTGTTTTTTCGATGGCAATTTTCAGATACTTCATTTCGGCTTCAATTTTTTCTACAGGCAACATATGCAGGCGGCTGACCAAGACCGCAAGCTCAACCACCGCGGCCTGAGCACGGTTAAAGCCACGAAATGCCGCATGTACTTCTTCATGCACGACACGGAAATAAAGCAATGGGCGCTCGGCATCTTCCACCACCTCCTCCAGCACCAGTTCTCTGTGCGCCAATGCGGCTTCGAGCACATAGCCTTCCACATAGCTTGCCTTTCGTACCGGCCATTCTCTTCGGCCACTGAGAGCACCCGCAAATATGCGTACATCATCGGTCAGGTTTAAGACAGCCGTGCGACGGGCCAGAAGATTATCAAGGCTGGCAGATGGACGAAATGGCGCGATCAGGATCAAGCCATCCCGCTCCCTTACCCCAAAAGGTGCAATGTGCGGAGAGCCTTGCGCGTCGGTGCTGATGACGATGGTTTCATGGATCATCTCTCCCGATTTCACTTGCTGGTAGCCTTGGATATTCATGAATGTCAGGACTTGTCCTTGCTGCGTTTTTCCTTAAGAGAGGCATCCCGATGTGCCACTCGGGCCTCTGGTGCTTTTCGGACTGTGTTGACGCCCCACTCCAGCTCTTCGTCCTGGCTATAGCGTTTTTTCAACTGCCAGGCAATTTGTGCCCGGGCCAGCTCAACGCCAAGATAAAAAGCGTGCGAAGCGTCATCATCTACCTTCAGGTCTGGATAAAGCGTGAACGGATCAGTCGCGGTGAACATGCCATCGCGATTATAAATATGCACACCCTGCTCGCTCACCTGGATGCGGAAACTGGGGTCTTTGATCTGGGCAGCCAGCTCAGCGATTTCCTCAGCGCTATAGCCAAATGGTCGGCGATCATGCAGGCCCAGCAAGCCATTGCTGTAATCTCGTGGCAAGCGCCTGTCCTCACGAGCGGCATGCATGACGCGGCGTGCGACATCGGCCTCTGCCACCGCATTGGTCGCGTGAGGGCTCACGGAAGTCGCCAGCACCGCATTTACATTCAACTCGGTAATGATGCCAAACAGAATGGCATTGATCCCTGTGGTGTCAGCATCAGTCAGCTCGGTGAGGTTACCTACCCCCATCATGATGTCAATTTTTGGGTATTTTTTACGCAAGCGCTGATAGCGCACAATCGAGTCTGTCAGACCAAACGGGATGGGATCAAGAATGGCATCGGCAATAAAGGGGCGGCCTTTTTTCAGCATGCCGTCAATCGCGCGATAAAGCGAAGGTAAACTACCAGACTTTGCTGGGATCAGCACCGGAGTGGCCGCTACTTCATCGGCTATCCACAGGCTATGCTCTGTCAGGCTTAACAGATAATCCGCACCCGCCTTGCCCGCCAGCAGTAAATCATCATGATTCAATGAGTCAACGCTGACTGAAAATCCTTCAGACTTCAGCGCCTGTATGGCATCCGCAAGATGCGGAAAAGGCGTATTGGGCAGGCAGCCGAGGTCGATAACATCGGCTCCCTGCTCACGAAAATAAGTAGCACGCGCCACAATACCTTCGACAGTAAGCTGGGGAGCCTCCACAATCTCGGCGAAAATACGGACACTTTGTTGCGAGAGATCAGGCGCTTTTCCGCCGTGGCCAAAAAATTGAGGCAAGTCTTTCAGGTCTTCCGGTCCGCGCTCCACAGGAATGCCATACTTTTCCTCCAGAATGCGCAAGTCACCACGACAGAGTCCGGGAATCAGCATGCGATCAGCATCACCGGCATCCGGCAAGCGGCGCACGATAAGTTCAGGGGTCATCAATGCCGCGACAGAAACGCCGATCTGGGCGATGCGGTATTTGAAATCGGTAGGCTGCATGGCTTCCAGCACCTTGTGCAGGCTTTTTTCAGCCAGCTTGCCGGTCAGGAAGAGGAGTCTCTCAGCCATGCCAACCGCGTCTGGATTGCTGCTTGTAACTGGGCGATATCGCCTGCCACTGTGGTGTCGTCAAAGGTCTTCAGCTTTTCCATGTTTTCAAGATCAATACGACGCGGATAGACTTTGACCATATGCTCGCGGGGTGCCTCGGACTCGAGCTCCGGCTCCGTATCGCAGGCAAATACAATGCTGGGTACACGGCACTTGCCAGCCTGCGCAAAAATATTGGTAACCAGATTATCCGAAATACCGTAGACCATCTTGGCAACGGTATTGGAGGTAGCAGGTGCGACCACGACCGTGTGGTAAGCACCATGATAAAACAGCTCTACTGGCACAGAACTCGCGGTTTTGTCCTGATAGACACGTCCGACGTTATGCTCGTAACCGTATTGCTTCAATATTTCGGCAGCGGCCTTGCTAAGAAACAAATCCACCTGATCCAGCGTATTGAGGATATCAATGCACTCGCGAAGATAATGCCCGGAGCCCGTAATGGCCCACGCCAGACGCTGCTCGTGTATTGGTTTCAAGCCTAGCCTCCGAATGGGTGGCGCAGCACAATGGTCTGGTCGCGCTCAGGACCCGTGGAAACAATCGCCACCGGCACTTCGCACAGGGTTTCCAGGCGCTTCAAGTAGTTGCGCGCATTGAGCGGCAACCCTTCCCAAGTGTTGATACCGAATGTGTTTTCAGTCCAGCCGGGCATGCGCTCATAGATCGGCTCGCAACGTGCCAGGTCATCTGCGCCCACGGGCAAGAGATCAATCATCTTGCCATCCAGCTTGTAGCCGGTGCAGATTTCCAGGTCAGGAATACCATCCAGTACATCCAGCTTGGTAATGCACAAGCCTGTCAGGCCATTGATGCGTGCAGAGCGGCGCAGCGCAGCGGCGTCAAACCAGCCACAACGACGCTTGCGCTTGGTGACGGTACCGATTTCGCGGCCTTTGTCCGACATCTGGAAGCCTGGGGTATCCTGCGTTTCAATATCGAGTTCGCTGGGGAATGGGCCGCCACCAACACGCGTACAGTATGCCTTGGTAATACCCAGCACATAGTCAAGAACCTGCGGACCGACACCCGTACCTGCTGCCGCTTGACCAGCCACGCAATTAGAAGAGGTCACGTAAGGATAAGTACCGTGATCAATATCCAGCAAGGTGCCTTGGGCGCCTTCAAACAACAATTTGTCACCCGCTTTATTGGCAGCATACAAAGCAGCGGACACATCACCCACCATCGGGCTCAGTTGGTCCACGCGGCTTAATGCCTGGTCCAGTTCAGACTGGTAATCCACGGCAGCCACGCCCAGGTATTTGGTCAGCACAAAGTTATGGTATTCCATCACTTCGCGCAGCTTTTCAGCAAAACGCTCGGGGTAGAACAAGTCGTAAACGCGGAGCGCACGACGCGCCACTTTGTCCTCATAGGTGGGACCAATGCCCTTGCCGGTAGTACCGATCTTGATGTTTCGGGCAGCTTCACGCGCTTTATCCATCGCCACGTGATAACCCATGATGAGCGGGCAGCCAGGGCTGACCATCAGGCGGCTGCGGACTTCCACACCTACCGATTCCAGGCCCTTGATTTCCTCCAGCAAGTGCGCGACATCCAGCACCACACCATTGCCGATGTAGCATTTGATGCCCTCACGCACAATGCCGGATGGCACCAGATTGAGCTTGTACTCACGCTGTGCGGCACCCTGGCCAATTACCAACGTATGCCCGGCATTGTGGCCGCCCTGAAAGCGCACCACGCCCTGGGCATGATCGGTTAACCAATCCACGATCTTGCCCTTGCCTTCGTCGCCCCACTGGGTACCAATAACGACTACATTCTTGTTCATCATGCGTTCTGCCAAATAAGGTAAATTTAAAATTCGTTAATGCTGAAGTGACGGCAACCGTGAATTACAAGCCAGTCGCTGACACAGCCTGCACTTCCCAGCTTCCACCCTGCTTTACCAGCTGGCGGTCACACTGCAATTCATTTCGATGAGACTCGTGCCCAGGCAATTCCTGAATGACAATCTGTCCTTCTGCGCGCAATGCATCGACTTTCGCGGTAAGCGCAGAGTCGTGATCATACGGTGCAAAAATAGCCTGTGCGATTTCAGCGGGCGGCAATGCCGTGACCAGACCACGCAAGTCCAGGCTGAACCCAGTGGCAGGACGAGCACGACCAAACGCCGAGCCGACCTCATCGTAGCGGCCACCCAATGCCAAGGGGCCAGCATAGCCTTGTGCATATGCTGCGAACACCATGCCACTGTGGTAGTGATAACCGCGCAATTCGGCAAGATCAAAGCAGACGTTGACGTCCAGATCCTGCAATTGTTGTGCAACTTGCTTCAAATCAGCCAATGCCGCTGCAATTGCGGATGTCGCTGGCAATACCTGGGCGGCACGCTCCAGGACGTCTGCACCACCATTCAGCTCTGTCAGCACACACAGCGCGGCAGAGGTTGCAGCATCCAGGCCAGCCGTCAGACTGCGGACCTCCGCCTGATCCTTGCTTTGCAAGGCAGCATATAAGGCCTGCTCAAGTTCGGGAGTAACGCCAGCCAGCCGAATCAGGTGCCGAAAAATACCCACATGACTGAAATCCAGATGCAGCTGCGTCACGCCTGCCAGCTTCAAGGCTTTCACCATGAGACGCTGAACCTCAATATCGCTTTCCACCCCGGCATGGCCGAACAGCTCAGCGCCCAGCTGCAAGGGTTCGCGGGTTTGCGCCAAGCCACTGGGTGTCGTGCGCAGCACGCTACCGGCATAACACAAGCGCGAGACACCCTGGTTATTCAGCATGTGCGCATCGATACGTGCCGCTTGCGGCGTGGTATCAGCGCGCACACCCATAAGGCGCCCGGTCAGCTGGTCCACCACTTTGAAAGTAGCAAGGTCCAGATCATGACCAACGCCAGTAATCAGAGACTCCAGATATTCCAGCAATGGTGGAATCACGAATTGATAGCCATGCACGGCAAACAGGTCCAGCAATTGCCGACGCAAATTTTCCATGCGTGCCGCTTCTGCAGGCAGCACATCTTCTATGTATTCTGGTAAAAGCCAGTTACGCATAATGATTCTTTAGTGTTGAGGCGTGTTAACGGACATTACATGCTGTGACTGGAGTGGTGGAACGACCATACCCGCAACAGGAAGGCCTATATTGTAAACCACTCGCGGCAGCTTGCGAAACTGAAGCTCGCCGCTTGAGGTTCGAATGAAGGGAAAATCAGGCCACGACCTGGACAAGTCGTGGCTTTAATTCTTGAAAAACAAAAGAAGCAACAGGCCAACGCCCATTGAAACAAGGCCGACAAAGCGTAACTGGCCATCTTTCAATTCCACCATGCGCTTAAACGTATCGCGCCAGGCTTGTGGGGCCAGCAGGGGCAGCACCCCTTCCAGCACCAACATGAGACCCAGCGCGGTTAACAAGGTAGAACCCAAGGTTTACTTCCGGACAGACGGGCTGCGCAGATACTTGAAGAAGTCAGAATCAGGCTCCAGAACCATCACGTCATTCTTGCTCTTGAAGCTATTGCGGTAAGCATCCAGGCTGCGATAGAACGCATAGAACTCAGGATTTTTACCATAGGCCTGCGTATAGACTTCAGAGGCTTTGGCATCACCCTCACCCTTGATGCGCTGCGCTTCACGGAAGGCCTCTGCAATGATGACCTCACGCTGGCGGTCAGCATCTGCACGAATTTTTTCGGCAGCACCGGCACCTTGTGAGCGCAATTCGTTGGCAACGCGCTTACGCTCCGCTTCCATACGCTGGTACACGGACTCACTGACTTCCTGAGGCAGGTCAACACGACGCAGACGCACATCCAATACCTGAATGCCGTATTCCTTGGCATCGCGATCAGCACGCTGACGCAGGATTTCCATGATCTGGCCACGCTCACCGGACACCACGTCGTGAATCGTGCGCTTACCAAACTCAGCACGCAAACCATCGTTTACGGTTTGAGAGAGACGACGTTCGGCCTGCAACTCATCACCCTTCACCGACACGTAGTATTTGGCAGGATCAACAATGCGCCATTTAACGAAGGAATCCACCAGCACGTTCTTTTTCTCGCTGGTCAGAAAGCGGTCAGGCTCTACCCAGTTAAGGGTCAGGATGCGCTTGTCGAAGTACCGCACATTCTCGACAAATGGCATCTTGAAATACAGACCAGGCTCTTTTTTGACCGAAACGATTTCACCCAGACGGAATACCAGGGCGTATTCACGCTGATCAACGGTAAAGGCAGACAAACTGACCAACAGCAGCGCTGCAATCAGGCCAATTAACACTGTGCTTAAGTTTTTCATGTTCATTGCTGTCCCTTATCGGCTTTCACGATCACGACTACGGAAGCTGTCGCGTGAACGCAGATTGTTCAGGTCAATTTCAGGCAAGGTGCTGGCAGGCGTTGTCGTTGGCGCATTCAATGAGGGCGCCGCCGTGGCTGTGCCGCCTGTGTTGGCAAGAAGCTTGTCCAGTGGCAAGTACAACAGGCTGTTACCGCCCTTTTGGTCAACGACCACCTTGCTTACGTTGGAGAGAATCTGCTCCTGGGCATCCAGATAAAGACGCTGGCGAGTGACTTCGGGTGCACGCTGATATTGGGTTAACACCTGCTCAAACCGGCTGGCATTACCTTGGGCTTCGTTCTCAACGCGCAGCTTGTAACCAGCCGCTTCCTCCAAGAGACGCGAGGCGGTACCACGCGCTTTTGGAATGATATCGTTGGCATACGCCTGGCCTTCGTTTTTCTGACGCTCCAGATCCTGGCCGGCTTTCACCGCATCATCAAACGCAGCCTGCACCTGCTCGGGAGGTTGCGCATTCTGCATGGTGACATTCACCACATTAATACCGGTATTGTAGCGATCCAGGATTTCCTGCATCAGCTTCTTGGCTTCAACAGCTACTTCCTCACGGCCTTCGTATAAGGCAAAGTCCATCTTGCTCTTGCCAACGATTTCACGAATCGCTGTCTCGGCAATCCCGCGCACAGACTCTTCGGCAGAGCGGTTGTTGAACAACGCTTCTTCCACATTCTTGAGGTTGTACTGCACCGCAAACTGCAGATCAATAATGTTCTCGTCATCCGTCAGCATAAGGGATTCGCGCAATTCCTTGCTGCGGCCTGAACCGCCTTCAGCCGAGCGGTAACCCACTTCAATGGTACGCACCTGCTCCATATTGATGACATCGACACTTTCAACAGGGTAAGGCATGTGCCAGCGCGGACCGGGCAATGTGGTTTCCACATGCTTGCCGAATCGCAATACCACGCCGCGAGACCCCTGGTCGACGATATAAAAGCCGGTAGCAAACCAGATCACGGCAATCAAGCCCACGATAGGCAGCACAGGAATACCGCTGCCCTCGGTCTGTGGCGACTGACCGCCTTTGGGGGATCTGCCAAACAGGCCATTCAGCTTGCGGCTGAACTGGCGCAACACCTCGTCCAAATCGGGCGGGCCGTCATTATTGCGGTTGCCCCAACCGGGATCGTTAGCCATGAGTTACTCCGAAAATCAAAAAATCGTTTATGTGGGTACTACATCCGGCGAGCTGGCTTCAAGCTGATGTGCAAACAGCATTTGCTGATGTTCGCGCAAACACTGGCGTACCAGCTCCAGCCCTTCACCGGTCTTGGCAGAAATACGAATGCGGCAAATTCTACCATACTCATCCCGCTCCAATCCCGGCTCAAGCCCTGCCCGATCAATCTGGTTCAGAACCAGCACCTGGTGCACATACTCTGCACCAATTTCCTCCAGCACCTTGTTCACTTGCGCAATCTGATCATCCCGCACGGGACTTGCCGCATCCACGATATGCAAAAGCAAGTCTGCCTGAACGGCTTCCTCCAGCGTAGCGCCAAACGCTTCGACCAAGGCATGTGGCAAATGCTTGATAAATCCTACCGTATCGGAAAGCACCACCGGGCCGCCATCGGGAATGAATAACTTGCGTGAAGTCGTATCCAGCGTGGCAAACAGCTGATCCGCCGCATAAACACCAGATTGGGTAAGACGGTTGAACAACGTTGATTTTCCAGCGTTGGTATATCCAACCAGCGATACCGACATCACCAGCGAGCGTTTGCGCGAGCGGCGCTGCATGCCGCGCTGCTGCTTGAGCTTGGCGAGTTTTTCACGCAATTGTTTCACACGTATGCGCAACATGCGCCTATCCAGCTCAAGCTGCGTTTCCCCTGGGCCGCCTCGCACACCAATACCACCTTTTTGGCGTTCCAGGTGAGTCCAGCCACGCACGAGTCGTGTAGACAAATGCTCCAGTTGAGCAAGCTCGACTTGCAGCTTACCTTCGTGACTTTGGGCGCGCTGGGCAAAAATATCCAGAATCAAGCCCGTGCGATCCACTACACGGCTTTCGAGCAAACGTTCAAGATTGCGCTGCTGGGAGGGGCTCAGGTCGTGGTTGAAAACGGCCACTTGTGCCTCATTGGATTTCAGGGATTCAGCCAGCTCGCCTGCCTTACCGGACCCAACAAAAAACTTGGCATCCGGCTTGGGGCGCCTGCCTTCAATGGTGGCTCGAATATTCATGCCAGCACTGAGGGCAAGCTGCCTTAATTCCTGCAAACTTTCTTCATATCCTGAATCGCCAAAATCAACACTGACGAGAACTGCGGCATCTCCGCCGCTGGGGCGATCAAACATTGCTAAAGGTCACTACGCTTCCTGTTACTCGGCGGGAGTAGCGTGGGCTGATGGAATGCTGACTGCGCGGGCGGGAACGATGGTAGAAATAGCGTGTTTGTATACCATCTGGGTAACCGTGTTTTTAAGCAGGATGACGTACTGATCAAACGAGTCCACCTGGCCTTGCAGTTTGATACCGTTAACCAGATATATCGATACAGGCACATGTTCCTTGCGCAAGGTATTCAAGAATGGATCTTGTAGCATTTGCCCTTTAGCGTTCATTTTTTTGCTCCTTTTCCTTTTAATTTTGTAGTCGGCGGGAGTTTAATTATTCAAGCAAACTCTACGTGAAAAAAATTAGCTAATCTAGTGAAACCTGGGTTCGAAATCCAGGTTTCAGTATGTCTAGTTGGGGATGTTTTTCACACCTACAAGTAGGCTGTAGAAATTTCGCTTAATTTTATCTACTTTGCCGACCATGGCCTTACGACTGCGAGGCAGTCAAATTGTTCTCAGAAATTTAAAATTTGCCGCTTGCCATGAGACTTTCCCGGATACGGGACAGTGTTTCATCCCTACCCAGCAGCGCCATAACGGCATCGATACTTGGCGACTGCGCCCCGCCCGTCACCATCACCCGCAAAGGCATGGCAATCTTGGGGAACTTGAGGCCGTTATCCGTTACCGTCGCCTGAATCACGTCATGAATGCTTTCCGTGGTCCAAGTAGTATTTTCAAGCTTTGCTGCCATGCCGGCGAGCACAGGCAACACATCAACTGTTAAATGCTTTTCCGCAGCCACAGTGTCAATCACCGGCTTGCGGTAGAAATAAGCAATGCTGGCAGCCAGATCATTCAGGGTATTGCTGCGCTCACGATACAGCGCAATCACACCTGACAAGTCAGGCCCATTTTCCGTGTTGACACCAAGAGCGACAAGCCGCTGCTGAATATCGGCTGCCAGCACGTTGATATCTGCCTGCTTGATGTAATGCGCATTGAGCCAGTTAAGCTTTTCCGTATTGAACTGGGCGGCAGAAGGCGTGATGTGATCAAGGTCAAACCATGCACAAAACTGCGCCATGCTGAATACTTCATCATCGCCATGCGACCAGCCCAGACGAGCCAGATAGTTCAATACCGCTTCTGGCAAATAACCATCTTCATGGTACTGCATCACGCTGACCGCACCATGCCGTTTGGACAATTTTTGTCCATCATCACCAAGAATCATGGACAAGTGTGCGTACTGGGGAATCTGCGCGCCCAGGGCGTGCAGCATATTGATCTGACGCGGCGTATTGTTGACATGGTCATCGCCACGAATCACCTGGGTAATGCCCATCTCCCAGTCATCCACCACCACACAGAAGTTATAGGTCGGGGTACCATCAGCACGGGCAATAATCAAATCATCCAGCTCTTCATTGGAAATGCGGATTTCACCTTTGACCAGATCATTCCAGACCACGGCCCCTGTTTGCGGATTTTTGAAACGCACGACAGGAGGCACGCCTGCGGGAGGCTCTGGCAACACCTTGCCCGCCTCAGGCCGCCAGCGACCATCGTAGCGCGGCTTGATGCCCTGCTGCATCTGCTGCTCACGCAACGCATCCAGCTCTTCCTTGCTGCAATAGCAGTAATACGCATCGCCACTGTCCAGCAACTGCTGAATCACTTCCTTGTAGCGATCCATGCGCTGCATCTGGTAAAACGGACCTTCATCCCAGCTCAGGCCCAGCCAGGTCATGCCATCAAGAATCGCTTGAACAGCTTCTGGTGTAGATCGTGCCACATCGGTATCTTCGATTCGCAGAATAAAACTGCCGCCATGCTTGCGCGCATAGGCCCATGAAAACAGGGCTGTGCGGGCACCGCCAATATGCAGAAAACCGGTAGGACTGGGGGCGAAACGGGTACGTACTGTCATGGAAAACGATCAATCAAATGAAAAGCGCGATTTTATCATGGCTGACATTTTAAATTCCCCTTATCTGCACTCCACAAAACCCAAGATGGATAAGGGATAAGCAAGATAAGGCAAGGACTTAGAGGGTTGAATAACGGCATTTTCATTCCCCCGGCACAGGTACCGGAAATAAATCCCGCCTTGGTATTATTTAGCCGCATTTATGGCTACAATAAAACACGAATGGCATGTAAATCCATATTGCACGGCTATAACTCAGGGTAGGCACAGTGAATGAAGTCCATCATTAGAAGACTGATCACAAAAAAAGAAGCCGCATCAAACGCAGGACATCGTCAGTTTCTAAGTGAGCTGCATGCGTTGGATGACATTGCCGCGCTGGAAGCAAGTACCCGTTTTCTTTCGGGGTATAGCGAGACGGATCGAGCGTCACAACTGGCGCTACTGCATATTGACGAAGCCAACCATCCACGTCTGGAAAAACTGCTTGATCAATATGCAAAGTTTGACAAGTTGCGGCCCGAGCTTGAAAACCGCATCGCCGAAGGCAGCTATTATTATCAGCGTCAGATTTTCCTGAGCTATGTTCAGCAAATTGAACTTCAGCAGCTAAAATTAACGCCCAGTAACACGTCACCACCCGAATCCTCCCCTTACCAGATAAGCTTGATGTGTGGTCGGGCATTGCATGCAGGCCTATGCATGATCAAACTGCGCTACTTTCAGCAACAAGCGGTGCCGGCAGCGGCCTGGCATCAAATGTTTCAGGTATATCGGCTTGCGGAGCGACTTGGACTAACCTCCACGCCATTATCGATTTACGCAGATTGTCCGGAAAAATCTCTGGCCACCATGTTTGCCCAGATATGCATGCTCGATTCCATCAACCAATCCAGCATGAACCGGGTACAAATTGAGCTCACCTGGCAATTACTGACCAAGCTTCTTCGCAATGTGCAGGTGGTAGATCACTACGAAGAACAACATCATTTCTACTTCATTGATCTGCGCAAGGACCGGGGCGCACGCCGCATGCGCACCCTGGAACCCTCCCCGGAGTATCGCTACTGGTCGACAGATGACCTGTCGATGAAAATCGAGCTGCTCAGCAATACTCAAAATCTGCCGCAAGCCATGCTCAAGCTGGGGCTCGCAGAGTTTTCCAATAATCCACACCTGAGCTCATTGCTCCAGCAGCTGCAATTTGATTGGTCAAAAAGCGGCTATCGACGTCAACGCCGCAAAGAGGACCGTCAATCAACACTACTGGGCACCAGGGTAATCCTGGGGCTGGATGCCATCTGCGTTCACCTGCGTACAAAAGCTGACAAACAGGCATTGCAAAATGCGCATCTGACGGAGAATGCCATGCCGCTGGAAGAGCGTTTGTCCAAGCACAGCGTGAGGTTTTCAGCCCCGGAGCCCAACCTTAAAAACCTGCGCTGGACCGTGACAGACATGAGCACCAAAGGATATGGGGCGACCTTGGAGAAAGATACCGAGACGCCCCTATCACCCGGGATGATCGTGATTCTGCTCATGGAAGATCAAAAAGATGCGGCGATCGTTGGCATCATCAAGAATGTCAGCGCACTGGCTTCTGGCAAAAAGCATATTGGCGTTGAAATTCTCTCGAGGAAGGCACGCTGGGTTTCACTCAGCACGATTCAGGAAACCACCCCGACCATCAGCAGTGGAACCGCGCCCGAAAACGGGCCTGAGTTTTCCAGCCTCTACCTGCCACCGGAGGAAGGCTTGGCAGAAGAGCCGACACTGCTGGTGCCGCGTAGTCGTTTCCTGCCGGATATCAACTACCGCATCCGCAGCCTCAATGAAAAATCCTTCCAGCGGTTGGTCACCGTACTGGAAGGACGTCACGACTGGTTACGTGTAGGCTGTACTAGCCTGGCTTAAAGCACCAACTACTTTTCTGCGGCTTTCCATCCACCGCCCAGCGCCTTGAACAAGTCCACACTGGCTGTCAGTCTTGCCTGGCGGCTTTGTACATAGGCCAGTGCTGCATCGTTGTAGACCCGTTGCGAATCCAGCACATCCAGATACCCCGAGTAGCCGGCCTTGTAGCGGTTTTCCGCAATATCCAATGCCTTCTTGGATGATTCCCTGCTGGCTTCCAGCGCCGCTTCACGCTCGGACTGCTGACGGAGATTCACCAGCGCATCATTTACTTCTTTGAAGGCCGTTTGAATAGCGGCCTCATACGATGCCAAGGTTTGTTTCTGCTGTGCGGTAGCCTGATCTACGCGCGAATTAAGGCGACCTGAATCAAAAATAGGCAGATTAAGACTGAGGCCACCGGTCCAGATACGGGCGGCTGATTTCAGGATATCGCCCAGTTCGGCACTTTCACCACCATAATTCGCGGTTAACGAAATAGTCGGGAACAACGCGGCCTTGGCTACGCCAATATTGGCATTTGCGGCGACCATGCTCTGCTCAGCCTGGCGTATATCCGGCCTGGACTCCAGCAAACTGGATGGCAACCCGACAGGAGGCATAGGCGGCGTAGGCAGCTGATTAAAATCGGCTATGGGAATAGTCAGGCCCAGATCACCCGTTAATACGGCAAGCTGATGCTCAACCACGGCGCGCTGCCGTACCAGATCAGCCAGTTGCGCAGTCAGATTGGAAGTGGATACCTGCGCCTGATGTACGTCCAGCGCAGAAGACACACCGCCCTCCAGTCGACGCTGCGTTAATGCCAGGCTTTCTTCCCGACTATGCAGACTGTCTTTTGATAACGCAATTTGCGATTCCAGGCTGCGCAACAACAAGTAATTGCTAGCCACCAGGCCTTGCAATGACAAATCTACCGTATCACGAGCGTAATGCGTCGCCATGGCTTGCGCACGGGCAGATTCTTTTGCACGGCGCAGCTTGCCCCAGAAATCCAGCTCAAACGAAGTGCCAAGACGAATATTGTAGTTTTCGCGGATTGGGTTCACGCCTGAAGGCAAAGGGGTCGCCCCAAGCTGAGTGATCCGCGAACGGGCAGCACTGGAGTTAAGGTCAATCTGTGGGAAAAGCGCCGCACCCACTTCACGCAGATACGCATCTGCTTCTTCAACCCGGGCAACCGCCAGCTTGATATCCGTATTACTGGCCTGCGCTTTCGCCACCAGATCATTCAATATCGGATCATTGTAGAGCTGCCACCAGGTACGTGATATTTCAGCCTGGGTTGCTGCCGCATCCGCCAGCTCAGTAAATTTGGCTGGAACGGGTGTCTCAGGCCGCTGATAGTCAGGGCCCATCATGGCGCACCCTGGCAGCAACACGGCTGCCAATACAGCGATATAAGTCAATTTCAAGCGTGGCATCATGCAATTTCCTTCTGTTCTTGTGCAGAAGCGTTTCGCTTCTGCGTTCCTGTCAACCAAGTGAAAAACAAGGGGATAAATACGGTAGCGACAAAAGTGGCCAGCAGCATGCCGCCAAATACGCCCGTCCCCATGGAGCGCCGCGCAGCGGCACCAGCACCACTGGCAAATACCAGAGGCACAATCCCCAGCACAAAGGCCATGGACGTCATCACGATAGGACGGAACCGCAAGCGTGCGGCTTCAACCGCAGCTTGTGCCACGGGCAAGCCCTCTTCCAGTTTTTGGCTGGCGAATTCCACGATCAGAATCGCGTTCTTCGCCGCCAGGCCGACCAGTGTTACCAAACCGATCTGGAAGTAAATGTCATTTGGCATGCCACGCACCAGCACAGCCAGCAAGGCACCGGCCAGGGCAAACGGCACCGCCATGATCACAGCCAGGGGCAATGCCCAGGTTTCAAACTGCGCTGCCAGAATCAGGAACACCATAATAATGGCAAAACTGAATGCGTAAATCGCGGCTGAACCTGTGCGTTTTTCCTGATAAGCCTGGCCAGTCCATGTCATCTGGTAGCCATCCGGCAGGCTTTCTGCCGAGATTTTTTCCACCAGTTTGATGGCATCGCCCGAACTTACACCAGGCGCACCGCCTGCCAGCACCTTGGCTGCCAAGAGACCGTTATAGCGTTCCAGCTGCTCTGCACCGACGATTTCCCTGGTTGTACTTAATGCCGAAAGTGGAATCATCTTGCCGTCATTAGAGCGTACATACACACGACCGAGATCTTCAGGCTTCATACGGTAAGCTGCTTCTGCCTGCAATTGCACGCGATAGGTACGTCCGCTACGGTTGAAGTCATTCACATAGAGCGAACCCATGGTGCTTTGCAGCGTCGCGTAAACATCCGCAATCGGCACACCTTGGCTGATTGCCTTGGCTTCATCCACCTCAACAAAGAGCTGTGGCACGGTTGGACGGAAGAAGGTATTGATACCCGCAAGGCGCGGCTCTTTTTTCAGCTCATCAATCAGGTTGTTTACCACTGCGGACAAATGCAATGGGTCTGAATCGCCACGACTCTGAATATAAAGCTCCATGCTGCCCGAGTTGCCCAAGCCGCGAATTGCCGGTGGGTTAAACGCGATGGCAAGGCCGTCTGGCTGCATCATGCCTATGCCAATCAGCTTGCCGACAATGTCATCCGCCGTGGTGGTACGTGCATCCCAGTCTTTAAGACGAACAAACATGGTACCTGAGCTGGTCTTGTTACCGCCACCGATGAGGTCGAAACCATTAATCGCAAACTCACTGCGTACAGCAGGATCCTTGGCAATCGCCGCACGCACTGCTTCAGTGGTGTTACTGGTGCGGGTCAGCGTCGCGCCATCCGGCAGGATAGTTGCTGCGATCACATAGCCTTGATCTTCCGGCGGCACAAAGCTGCCAGGCACCTTGTACAAGAGGTAAGCCGCACCACCCACGATGCCTGCAAACACGATGGCACCGATGATGGTATGGCGCAGGGTCAGATTTACCGTACCGGTATAGAAGTTGGTCAGCTTTTCAAATCCGCGATTAAACGGACGGAAGAAACGCGACTCTTCATGCACAGACTTCAATATCAGCGAGCACAAGGCTGGCGTCAGCGTCAGCGCCACAATGCCCGAGATCACCACGGCAACAGCCACAGTTACTGCAAACTGACGGTAAAGCTCACCGGCGATACCGCCCATGAATGCCACAGGAACGAATACCGCACATAACACCAGCACAATCGCGACCACCGCGCCTGATACCTGTTGCATGGACTTGATCGCTGCATTGACTGGCGAGAGTTTTTCCTCGCTCATCAAGCGTTCAATATTCTCCAGCACAACAATCGCATCATCCACCACGATACCAATCGAAAGCACCATGGCAAACAGCGTCAACGTATTGATGGAGAAGCCAAATACCCATAAGCCAGCAAATGTGCCTACCAGGGAAATTGGCACCGCAATGATAGGAATCAGCGTCGCGCGCCAGTTTTGCAGGAACAGGAACACCACTAGCACTACCAGCACCATGGCTTCACCCAGCGTCTTAACCACCTCTTCAATAGACGCTTTCACGAAATCACTGGTGTCATAAGGAATGGCATAGTCCACGCCCTCAGGAAAACGCTGTTTGAGCTCTTCCATTCTGGCCTTGATGGCGTTTGCAGTATCAAGCGCATTAGCGCCCGTCTGCAGGAACACCGGGATACCGACACCTGGCTGGCCATCCAGTGAAGTGCGCACGTTGTACATCTGGGCGCCCAGCTCAATAGTGGCTACATCCTTGAGACGCAATGTGCCGCGTGGGCCATTGGACCGCACAATAATGTCCGCAAATTGCTCAGGCTCCACCAGCCGCCCTTTGGCGGTAACGGTATAAACAAGCTGTTGCTGGCCCACGACCGGCTCCTGGCCGATCTTGCCAGCGGCGTACTGGGCATTTTGTGCCTGTATCGCGGTTGAAATGTCGGTCGTCGTGACGCCAAGCTGGGCCATGCGGTCAGGCTTCAGCCAGATACGCATGGAGTAGTCCTGAGAACCAAAAATGGTGACGTCACCAACGCCTTTGATACGCTTTAGCTCATCCACCACATTGAGGGTGGCGTAATTGCTGAGGAATAGCGGATCGTATTTTTTACTGGGCGAAATCAGCATCAACGCCATCAGAATATCGTTAGAGCGCTTCTGCACGACAACGCCGGTTCTGCGCACATCTTCTGGCAAACGCGGCAAGGCAATATTCACCCGGTTACTTACGTTAAAGGTCGCTTGGTCAACTTCCGTGCCGGTTTCAAAGGTGGCTGTAATCGTCAGAGTACCGCTGGAATCAGCGCTGGACTGAAAGTACAACAGTCCCTCCACCCCACTCAGCTGCTCTTCAATAGGCGCAGCGACGGTTTTGGATAAGGTCTCGGCACTGGCACCGGGGTAAGTTGCCGTTACGATAACCGTAGGCGGCGCAATTTGCGGATACTGTGCAATTGGCAACTTCATGGCGGCGGCCAAGCCAGCCAGCACAATGATGATCGAGAGCACCGACGCAAAGATCGGGCGCGTAATGAAAAATCTGGTCATGACGTCTCCCGCTTATGATTGCTTGGGTTTTTGTTGAGCCTCAGCAGCAGGAGCATCCCCAGACGCACCAGCCGGTGCGGCTTCTTGGGGATGTGGGCTGACTGGCGCACCTGGACGCAGCTTGATAATGTTGTCGACAGCAACCTTGTCGCCGGCATTCAGCCCTTTAAGCACGACCCAACCCTGTCCTTGCCAGCCGCCGGTGACAATCGGCCGCACGGTCGCCTCATTTTTTTCATTGACCACATAGACAAACTTGCCTTGCTGCATATTCACCACGGCAACTTGTGGCACGATAAATACGCCATCGCGCTGACCAGTCGTGACTCGCGCACGAACAAACTGACCAGGCAACAGGCGCTGATCTTCATTCTCAAAGGTGGCACGCAATTGCTGCGTTCCCAATGTCGGATCAATCTGGCTGGCAGCAAAGTTAAGCTTGCCTTTTTGTTGATACTCGCTGCCATCCGGCAACAGAACCGTGACTTGCTTTACGTTTTTCTCTGTCAAACGACCGCCCAATTGCGCCAGTTCGTTATCGGAGAAGCTAAAACGTACCCAAATGGGAGAAAGTTGCACCAACGTCGTCAACAGGCTGGAGTTGGCTTCCACGAGTGCGCCCTCAGAGAACTGAAAGCGACCGGAAACGCCATTGACGGGAGCTGTCACTGTCGTATACGAAAGATTAAGCTCTGCCTGGCGCACGGCAGCTTCGGCGGCCAGCAGGTTGGCATTGGCAACCGCGTTGTCAGAGACGGCATTATCATATTCACGCTGACTGACAGATTGCGTTGATAGCAGATTTTGCAACCGCGCTTCTTCGCGACGTGTTTGTTCAATCCTGGCTTTTTGCTGCGCCAGTTCAGCACGGCTTTGCTGCAAAGCAATTTGGTATGGAACCGGGTCAATCAGGAACATAGGCTGCCCCGCTTTTATCGACTGGCCTTCCTGGTAGAGACGCTTGAGCAGGATACCGCCTACACGCGGACGCACTTCAACCTCTTTGGCACCCTCGGTCTGTGCAACCGCTTCGGCTGTAATAGGGACTGTTGTCGGCTGGACTTCAATCACACTGACTGGCATGGCGCCACCTTGATGCTGCGCAGCACTTTGGCCGTTCTTGCCACATGCACTTACTGCTACCCCTGCGATAAGCGCAAGCAGTAAAGGTGCTTGGAACTTACTGCCAATACGCTTACTGCCCCGATCAAAATTGAACGCTGCCATCTGTAACTCCATGTCTAATATACAAAGATTCTTGACTTACATACGTGAATGTATGTATATTATATACAAACATGATTGTATGTAAACCCCATTTTTATAAGGTTATAAGCTTAAGTCTATGGTACGCAAAACCAAAGAAGATGCTGCTATTACTCGTCAACGCATCATAGATGCTGCGCGAGATGTGTTTCTTGTTCGAGGTGTTAGCAGAACCAGCATGGAACAGATTGCTGCTCAGGCGGGCCTGACACGCGGGGCGATTTACTGGCACTTTGACAGTAAAACGGAAATTTTGCTGGCATTGCGTGAGCGCGTGTTTCTCCCCCTGATAGACCGCATGGATGACACCTTGCTTAAAGCTGCTGAGGGTGCAGAAGACCCCTTGCTTAATATAGAGCGTTTCCTGACCGAAACCATACAAGTGCTAAATGACAGTAGCGAGACAAGACAGACGTACGAGATCATGATGATCAAATGTGAGTATGTTGATGAATTCGCTGAGGTTTTGCAACAAATAGCCAACAATTGTTCCAACATATCCCTGAATATCAAGCGAGCTTATCAACGTGCGCAAGAGCTTGATCTACTGGATGCAAGTTGCACGCCAGAAGAGTACGCCATGGATACCTACCTCTTCTTCAGCGGCCTTCTCCATATGTGGATAAAAGATCCGGAAAATAGCGAGCGCCGGCAACAAACAACCAGCTTTATTCGTAGCCATATAAGGTTGCGCCGAAAAACGAAAACAGCGTAAGCAAGCATTGTTTGAGTGCAGCCATAGGTTTTCGCGCACCGAAATATGGCAAATCATGTGCACTACCAGAAATAAGCTCAACAAGAACGCCTCATATCAGTGCCATACCCTCTGGCCTGATCCTTGCTAAAAGCTATGCTGTTATTAAGACTTATTGGCATTCTGCAAACTATCAAGACCATGACTAATCAAGACCATGCGACTCAGCTTAGCTCATCACAGTAAAGTCGAAGACTATACTACCAGCGTGAGTGCATTCATACGCAACTGGCTCCAGCATCGGGAGCACATACTGGACTCTCTGTTGAAAAACATGGAGGGCATGGCCTATTGCTGCCTGATGGATGAGCATTGGACCATGCTTTTCATCAGTGACGGATGTCTTGAGCTGACAGGCTATCGCCCTGACGAACTGCTGCACAATGGTCGTACCAGTTTTGAAGAGCTGACATTGGTTGAGGACCGCGCGCGAATACGCGGCATTGTAGAAGATGCCTTATCCCGGCGTGAGCGTTTTGAAATCGAATACCGGATCATGACGATCGATGGCGATATCCGCTGGGTGAATGAGCGGGGAACCGGGATTTTCAATCCGCAAGGCCAAGTCGAGGCGCTGGAAGGGTTTATTCAGGACATCACACAGCGCAAACTGAACGAACAAGCGCTACAAGAAGCTGAGCGCCGATATCGCAACATCTTCGAGAATTCAATCGAAGGCATTTTCCAGACCAGCCATGATGGCCAGTACATCAATGCGAACCCCGCCCTCGCCAGAATTTATGGTTATGAGAGTCCGGAAGAGCTGATTCAAAACCTGAACAATATTGCCCAGCAACTCTATGTGCAACCTGAAAGCCGCCAGACCTTCCTCACGCTGATGCAACTTGAAGACCGCGTGGTTAACTTCGAGTCGCAAATATATCGCCGCGACGGCAGCACTATCTGGATATCGGAAAATGCCCGCGCTGTGCGCAACGACGAAGGCAAGCTTATTTATTTTGAAGGCACGGTAGAAGACATTACCGAGCGTAAAAGCTATAACGCCCTGATCGAGTATCAAGCCACGCATGATGACCTGACGGGTCTACCCAACCGCACCCTGATGCAGGACAGGCTTCTGCAAGCGATCAGTTACGCAGACCGCACAACCTCCAAGCTTGCCGTGGTATTTGTTGATCTGGATAAATTTAAAGACATCAACGATAGCATGGGGCACTTTATCGGGGATCAGCTGTTGATCGCCATGGCCCGCCGCCTGGAAAGCTGTATCCGCGACAGCGATACCGTTGCACGCCCGGGTGGGGATGAGTTTGTGCTGCTACTTTCCAACATTCACGGCACGGATGCCCTCAGTCAGACACTGCAACGCGTACTGGCACTGACTTCTGAACCCTGCAGCATTGAGGGCAAGGATTTCACCGTCACCAGCAGCATCGGCATCAGCCTTTACCCGGACGATGGCAAGACCAGCGAGAGCCTGCTGAAAAATGCAGACACCGCCATGTACAAGGCCAAGCAGGAAGGAAAGAATAATTTCCAGTTTTATACCCGCGAGCTGAACTCCATCCTGGTCGAACGGCTGGAGATGGAATACCAGATGCGCAACGCTCTGGGACACAATGAATTTCATCTGCATTACCAACCCAAGCTCAATTTGCGGACACAACGCATTACGGGGGTTGAGGCCCTCATTCGCTGGCACAACCCTCGACAAGGGCTGATCTCGCCTAATCGTTTTATTCCGATTGCAGAAGAAAGCAGCCTGATTGAGCAAATCGGCTCCTGGGTTTTAGAGAAAGCCTGTATGGAAAGCATCGCCCTGTCGAGACTTTCCGGTTACGAAGTACCGGTCTCGGTGAATGTGTCCCCGCGCCAGTTTCAGCAGAGCGATCTGGTTGGCAATATTGCACGTGTATTGCAGGAAACAGGGCTGAAGCCGGCTCTACTGGAACTCGAGATTACAGAAGGTACGCTGGCAGACACCTCGCCTCAGTTCATCAAGGTACTGCACCAGTTGAAAGAATTGGGTGTAAAGCTGGCGATTGATGATTTTGGTACAGGTTACTCAAGCCTGGGGTACCTCAAGCATTTTCCGATTGATAATCTCAAGATAGATCGAAGTTTTGTCATGGGACTGGAAAGCGATACAGCCAATCAGGCGATCCTGAAGGCGATTGTCGCGCTGGGTCATAACCTGGGTATTAATTTGGTAGCAGAAGGCGTAGAAACCGAACGACAACGCGATTTTCTGCTAAGCATAGGTTGTGATGAAATGCAGGGGTTTTTGTTCAGCCAACCACTCCCATTTGACCAGGCCGGGAAGCTGCTACAGGCGCAAGACAAGCTTGTGTAGGCCTGACAATGCCGTTATCATGCGTTCAATAGCACTTCAGGAACGATTATGGATTTTCAGACTGGCCAGATTTGCAAGGGTGAAATCTACGGCAAGCAGACATCCAGCAAATTCGTGATGTATAACGTGCTCAAGGTGAGCAAAAACAACATCACCCTGCAAAACATCGACAACCCTCTCAGCCTGTTCGAAACCACCACGCAAAAACTTTTGGCCGCAGGTTATATTCGTGTGAGCCAAACCCCTTACGTCAATACCGAAAAAACCGGCAAAAAACGCAAGGCTATCAAGCAACCTACGCGCTGCCCTTATACGCTGGATTTTCTGGAGGAGCGGGCAGATTCGCAACGCCCGCAACCCATCATGCCGGATTTGTTTGACGGTAGCTGAGAGGCTTACACCAAGTCGGGAGGTCCACCCCACAAGTCGTGTCCATCCGAATCGGTGATCTGCACTTCAACCAGATCACCCGGGTTCAGGCCCTCCGCATCAGCCAGATAAACCACCCCGTCAATTTCCGGCGCATCAGACATGGTACGAGCAATGGCTTCGTCGCCATTAACCTCATCCACCAGCACCGTTTCAAGACGCCCTACCCGGCGTTGTAACTTCTCTGCACTGATCGCTTCCTGCACTTCCATAAACCGCGCCAGACGTTCCTGTTTCAGCTCTTCAGGCACGGCGTCAGGCAAGGCATTAGCCGCAGCCCCATCTACCGCCGAATAAGCAAAGCAGCCCACGCGATCCAATTGCGCTTCCTGCAGGAAATCCAGCAACATCTGGAAGTCCTCTTCGGTTTCCCCAGGGAAGCCTGTAATGAACGTGCTACGAACAGTGATATCCGGACAGATGTCTCGCCATGCCTTGATACGGGCAAGATTATTTTCACTGCTGGCCGGACGCTTCATCGCCTTGAGAATGCGCGGGCTTGCATGCTGGAACGGTACATCCAGGTAAGGCAGGATCAATCCGTCTGCCATCAGCGGGATGATTTCATCCACATGCGGATAAGGGTAGACATAATGCATGCGCACCCACACGCCAAGATCACCCAGACCCCGTGCCAACTCCGTCATGCGCGTCTTGATCGGGCGGCCATTCCAGAAACCTGTGCGGTATTTGACATCGACACCATACGCACTGGTATCTTGCGAGATAACCAGCAATTCGGAAACACCGGCATTAACCAGATTTTCCGCCTCTTGCATCACCTCCCCGATGGGCCGGCTGACCAAGTCGCCGCGCATGGAAGGAATAATGCAGAAGCTGCAACGATGATTACAGCCTTCCGATATCTTGAGATAAGCGTAATGCTTAGGCGTTAAGCGCACGCCTTGCGGCGGCACCAGGTCAGTGTAGGGGTCATGTGGCTTCGGCAGATTCGCATGCACGGCCGTCATGACTTCCTCCAGCGCATGTGGGCCAGTCACCGCCAGCACACTAGGATGGGCTGTCTGCACCACATCAGCCTTGGCGCCAAGACAGCCGGTGACAATTACTTTGCCATTTTCTGCCAAGGCTTCGCCAATCGCATCCAGCGACTCCTGCACTGCGCTATCAATAAAACCGCAGGTATTAACGACCACCAGATCGGAGTCCTGATAGGAGCCAGAAATGCTGTAACCCTCGGCGCGCAGCTGGGTAAGAATGCGCTCTGAATCCGAAGATGCCTTGGGGCAGCCTAAGGAAACAAAGCCTACTTTTGGAATGGATTGGTTCATACGTATATTCTCAATTAAAATCTGGGCACTCACATCACCTGATGTTTCTGAAAAGCCCTTATGTATATTGTTGCCATCGCCTGGCTGTACGTTACCGTACTGATGGCAGCCACCGAACCCAGCCTGGTGGCTGGCATTCTGACCTTCATGTTTTATGGCTTGCTGCCATGCGCGCTACTGCTCTGGCTATTTGGTACGCCTCAACGTCGGCGCAGCAAGCTGGCGCAGGAAAAAGCGGCCCTACTCCAGGAAAAACTTGGTGAGCCAGATAGAAGCAATGCCAAGCATGATCAATAGCACCTGCTGAACCGTCGCCCTTAGTTCTGTACGTTTGTGCAAACCGGGAATCAAATCTGCGACCGCAACATAAATCATGCTGGCGGCAGCCAAGCCCAGAATATACGGAATCCAGCTTTGTACCGTTTGTAATGCAAAGTAGGCGAGCAAACCGCCGCCCAATGTCGCCAGGCTGGAAAGCAGATTCAGCAAAATGGCCTGACGTTTGGTATATCCCGAATGTAACAGGATCAGGAAATCCCCTACTTCCTGCGGAATCTCATGGGCAATGATCGCCAAGGCGGTCACCATGCCCAGTTTCATATCCACCAGAAAAGCCGCGGCAATCAATATGCCATCCACAAAATTATGAAAGGTGTCGCCCACCATGATCATCATGCCGCTGCGGCCATGGTCATGCCCGTGATCGTGCGCGGATGGTGCAGGTTCATGGCCACTATGGGCCTCGCATTCATTGCCGTGGCAGTGTCGCCACAACACCAGCTTTTCCAGTATAAAAAACAGCAGGATACCAAACAGCACCGTCATCGCCATCGCCTCCACGCTGGAGGCTTCGTGCAATGCATGTGGCAATATTTCAAGGAATGCTGCGCCTAGCAATGCACCAATGGCATAACTGACCAGCATGGGAATCCAGGCCGGACGAGCTTTTAAAACAAATAGTGCTGCACACAGAATACTGAGTACGCCACCGGCCAGATTAGTAAAGATGATGGCTGATAATGTCGACATAGCCCCGCATTATACGGGATATCCCTGAAGCCCACGATGCAGAAATAGGACAAAGCACATATGACGCTTGATCTTTCAAATGATAATCATTATCATTGATAAAAATTACGATAACTAGGGAAGCACTGCACGATGTCCACTACTTCATCATTCGCAAAAAAATGCCTGCTGTCACTCTTCGATGAGCTGATCGGGCATGATGGCTTTGGCAATCTGAAAGTCGAAATGCGCATCCTGCGCCGCGGTCAGAAGGAAGTCATTATCGATTGCGGCAAGCAATATCGCTTCGTGGTGGATTTTCAGCCCAAGGGTGTTGAAGCCAACCACACACCCGAAATAGCAACGCTTCTGGAATAGTGATTTACCCCCGGCCAAGGCCGGTTGTTGTATTCATCCGACGGTGTGGGACCGTGGATTTGTAATGTTGAGCCAATCGCCTAACAGCGCCTTCGAGAGGAAGGGTCAACGGCATATTCACGAGGACTATCATGACGTTATCTACAAAACTATCCGCACTTACCCTAGTGCTGGGCGCTGCTTTCAGCGGCTCGGCTTTCGCTACCACCAATGTCTGGGATTCGGCTACTCCATGGGGCAGCGCTACCCTGACCGATTTCGCCGCCTGGGACAACTTTGGCGGCACGACCGACAACTCTGCTGACTACGGCTCCGGTGGCACTGTACGCGAAACCAGCGGTACTTCTTTTGTCACCAGCGGCGGCAACATCTACAGCTTTGCAACCGCGACCAGCTTCGTTTCAACCCTGGTCAGCAGCGCAACTACAGGCTTCTTTGATGTATATATGCGTATTGGCACCTTGGGTACGCTGGCCAACACCACCGCAACGCTGAATGGCGTTGCCGCTACATCCACGCTGGCATTTCATGAAGACCAAGGTACCGTCATGGGCGGCGCCACTGCAGAACAAGAGCAATACTGGCTATGGAGTAATGTAGCAGCTTCTTCGCTGTATACCTTTGCCTTCAACTCAACCACATCCAGCATGAGCCTGGATCAACTGGCGCTGGCAACCGTTGCCCGACCATCGGCACCGATTGCGACCTCACCGGTTCCTGAGCCTGAAACCTACGGCATGATGGCTGCGGGCCTGGGCTTGATTGGCTTCATGGGTCGACGCCGCAGTAAAAACCGCTACAACCTGGCATAAGTCTTACGCCCCGGCCAAATCCATGGCCGGGGCTTTTTCTGTCCTGATCCGAGCCCCTCTCATGTTTATTCCGCCCGCCGGAATCCGTCCGCATGACGCGCGACGGCTAATGATTATTTTCGTTGTCGCATTTAACACGCTATCGGCTCCTGCTCAAGCTGAACTTGTGGATAACGAAAACCCGACAACAGATACTGCAGTGAATAGCAGCATAAAGGCTGCCCCCACCGATTCGAATGAGCAAACACTGCCAGAAGTCAGCGTAAGTGCACGCCATATTGAAGATGAACGCATCGACACAACACGCGCCATCACCACTATCACCAGCGAAGATCTGGAACGCCTGCAACCCGCCACGCTGTTTGATGCCATACGCGATGTGCCAAGTGTGGCGATCAACGGTGGGCCTCGCCCAAGCGGGATGTCATTCAACATACGCGGATATGCCGACAATGAAGATGTCGCAGTAAAAGTGGACGGCATTCCCAAGGGGTTTGAGAAATACCGCATGGGCGGCACCTTTCTGGAGCCTGAACTGCTTAAAAGCGTCGAAGTACAGCGCGGGCCGCAAATTACCAGTGGCTCGGGCTCACTGGGCGGCACCATTATCGCCACCACCAAAGATGCCGCCGACCTGCTGCAGCCTGGCCAGCGCTATGGTGCGCGCGCCAAATTCGGCTATGCCAATAACAACGACGAATATTCCCGCTCATATATGGTGTATGGGCGGCCGGATGACCGGATTGATATTCTCTTCAATTACTCCAATCGTCAGTCCAACGACATCATGCAGCCAGGAGGTATCAGGCTGGAAAGCTCGGCGATCAACTCCATTTCCAAACTGCTTAAAGTCAGTGTTTTCCCAAGCGAAAGCGTGCAGCTGACAACCTCCATCGTCAGTTTTGAAGACAGCGGCCTGCAACCTTATGATGCCACTGGCGGCCAACCAGGTACTTTCGGCAATGTCATCCGCAGCATTGAAGACCTGACCTGGTCAGAAACCCTGCATTACCGCCCTGACAACCGCTGGGTGGATTTCAAAGCCATATTTGGCAAAGGCTACACGGACCTGCATGATTTGATCTACCCCGGCATGTCGAGCATCAACCCGGCCTGCTCCCCCGCACTTTGTCGCGGCAGCCTGAATGACTACTATCGTTATGAAACGACCAATATCGACCTCAGCAACCGTTCACGCATAATCGAAAACAAGGACTGGAACCTGGAGCTTTTGCTGGGCCTGCAATACAACAAAAACAAGCGTGAGGTGAGCCGCTATTTCGACAATACTGCTTATAGCCAGACCTTCTATCCAGATGGCTTCAATGCCTCGGCGCCCCCGGGCACCAAGTCTTACGTTGCTTATTACCTGCAACCCAAGCTGACAGTGGGACGATTAAGCATCATGCCCGGATTCCGCAAAGACTTTTATCAGGTCGATGCCGCAGGCGGCACCTTGGGCCTGCTTGAGCAGTACGATCAGGCATCTACCATCAAATTTCGCCAGGAAAGCTACAGCCTGGGTCTTGCCTATGCTTTGTTACCGCAAGCTTCAAACCAGCAACTCACCCTCTATAGCAATTATGGACAGGGGTTTCGTCCGCCATTGGTGGATGAGTATTTCACGCAAGGGGTATTCAGTCGTTGTCTCAGCTTTTTTATGTCCAATGGCCCGGACTCGCAGATTTGTGGTGATCTTTATCGCCCCCAGACCTCGGAATCCACTGAAGCAGGCATCAGTTACCAGACACCGAGATTGTTCGGTAGCGATATCCAGTTAACATCCAAGCTGAATTTTTTCCATATACGCACCAGCCACCTGCTGACGTCTTTGCGCCAGAACGATGCCGGGGAGATTGTTCAGGATGGATGGGAGCGTCGAAATGGCGTTGAATTTGAAAGCACAATGTCGACACGTCGGCTATATGGCCGGATGTCTTACTCACGCATTACCGGCAAACTGTTTGATGGTGAAGAATATGTTCCGCTCTATACCGTACCCGGCAATGCATTCAACATTACGGTTGGCGGCAATCTGAGTGCAAAAGTGGACGTAAATGTCAGTTACCGCCGGGTTTCCGAGCGTACTGTGGTCACCGCTGGCGGTGGCTTTACACCATTGGTATTTGGTACCCAGGATCGCTATGAAGTGTTTAACGCAGGCATACACTGGGCTGCAACCAAGAATGTGGGATTCCGCTTGATTGGTGAAAACCTGAACAACAAGGAGTATCGGCTGGATGGTGCGTTTGGGGGAACAATAGGTAATATTGCTCCCGGTCGGAATGTACGTATTATGGCGGAGTTTATTTACTAGATTTAGTTAATCTGGCGAACTATCGGCCCAGCCAGATCATGCTGGCCATGCGGCCACATGCGCCATCGCGGCGATAGGAGAAAAAGCGGCTTGCATCATGGAATGTGCAATATTCCCCGCCATAGACTCGCGTCACCCCTAACGCAGCAAGGCGTTGACGGGCAAGCAGATAAATATCCGCCAGCCATTTCCCGTGCTCCGTCGCTTCAAAAGCCTCCGAAGCCTGCGCATCCTGATTGACAAATACCTCACGGACATCATCACCGACTTCAAAAGCTTTCGGGCCAATGGCGGGCCCCAGCCATGCCAGTAACTGATCTCCAGGCACCTGCATACTCTGGACCGTGCGCTCAATCACGCCCTGACTGAGGCCGCGCCAGCCTGCATGGGCGGCAGCGACTACCGTACCGTATGCATCGCATAACAACACCGGCAGGCAATCCGCCGTCATGACGGTACACACGGTATTCACATGCCGCGCTACTGCAGCATCGGCTTGTGGCTGGCAAGAAGCCAACGCCGCGTCCTGCACGATGGTGCCATGCACCTGATCCATCCATATCGGTTCGGATGGCAGCACATCACTCAGTCGCTGCCGATTTTCCGCTACATGCAGAGGATTATCTCCGACATTTGTCCCCAGATTCAGGCTGTCATACGGCGCCCGACTCAGGCCCCCCAGGCGCGTGGTTTGCACCACATGCACATTGGGCGGCGCTGGCCAATCCGGCACAATCAGGGAGGCATCAGTCAATGTCATCTTCGTCATCCAGCAAGTCGTCATCGGGATACGCGTCGTCCAGATCATCGTCATCCATATCACCCTCAAATTCGAATGGAAGATCGACTTCGTCCACTGGCACCAGACGCATGGCTTCCAGCAGTGACTTCATATCGGCGGGCAACTCCACCTGCCACTCCATGAATTCGCCACTAGCAGGATGAATCAAGCCCAGCTTGACGGCATGCAAAGCCTGGCGGCCAAAGTTGAGAACGGTATCGCGCAAAGACTGCGGCATCATGCGCAAAGGTACGATGCCTCCCAATCCATAGACAGGGTCGCCCACCAATGGCGCCTTCAAATGCTGCATATGGACACGGATCTGGTGAGTCCGGCCTGTTTCCAGGTTACACCGCAGATAGGTGTGTACCGCAAAACGCTCCAGCACTTCATAGCGGGTAACGGCAGGCTTGCCATTGCGGTTGATCGCCATTTTGGTTCGGGCATGCGGATGGCGGCCTACTGGCTGGTCGATACGTCCGTTTTGCCACACCTGCCCCCACACAATGGCGCGGTATTCGCGTTTGACGGTGCGCGCCTGCAACTGGCGCACCAGGCTGGTCTGGGCGGTGAGTGTCTTGGCGACAACCAGCAAGCCGCTGGTATCTTTATCAAGGCGGTGCACAATCCCGGCCCGTGGCAGGTCTTTTACCACCGGCGCATGATGCAGCAAGGCATTCAGCAACGTGCCGCTCCAGTTACCCGCCGCGGGGTGCACCACCAGGCCCGCAGGTTTGTTGATGACCAGAATGTGCTCATCTTCATACTGCACATCCAGCGGAATATCCTCGGCCTCAAAGGCATGTTCGTCGGGCGATGGCTGCACTTGCACCTGCAGGCGCTCACCGCCCCACACTTTGGTCTTGGCCGTCACGGTCTGTGGGGGTTCCAGCGTTACCAGGCCGTCCTTGATCCATTGCTGCAAACGCGAGCGCGAATGCTCGGGCAATAGCTTTTGCAGTGCCTGATCCAGTCGCAAGCCGCCAAGGTCTTGTGGAATAATGAGAGTGATAGGAGTGGTTTGGGTCATCGGTTATAATCTACAAGACTTTTAATCTGGATATTTTTAAATGAAGCATAGTTTAGCGTTTATTGCGGTACTCTGGCTGTCTGGTTGCGCGATCTTCGGCGCACCAACTGAGTTAGACGAGACCAAAGGCTGGTCGGCGCAACGCATTTACACCGAAGCCGACGAAAAAATGCGCTCACGCGATTACGAAAAAGCCATCAAATATTTTGAAACGCTAGAGTCTCGCTATCCGCATGGCCGCTTCGCCACCCAAGCACAAATGGACAAAATCTACGCCTACTACAAGCGTAATGACCCGATTTCCACCATTGCCTCTGCTGATCGCTTCATCAAGCTGCATCCAGATCATCCCAATATCGACTATGCCTACTACATGAAAGGCCTAGCGACATTCAACGAACGCGGCGTGGTTGAAAAACTGACCAAACAACAAATCAGTGATCGCGACCCCAAGTCGTTGCGCGAATCCTTCCTGTCACTCAAAGAGCTGGTCACCCGCTACCCCAACAGTCGCTATGTCAAGGATGCCACGCTGCGCATGACTTACCTGGTGGATATGCTGGCTAACCATGAACTGCACGTGGCGCGCTACTACATGAAACGTCAAGCCTATCTGGCCTCGGTCAATCGCTGCAAGTTCGTGCTGGAAACCTACCCTGACTCTCCTTCGGTTGAAGAAGCGCTGGTGATCATGATCAGTGCCTACGACCTCATGGGCATGGACGATTTGAAGCAGGACACACTGCGCGTGCTTCAAACCAACTATCCAGACAGCAAAATGCTGAAAAAGGGTGTTCCAGAAGAGCGTGTATGGTGGAAGTTCTGGGAAGGGCTCTACGCGTCTTGATACACGCTTAAAACCGCGCCAGCGTTACTTCTTGCTGGCGCGCCCTTTACTTGCCGCAGGCGCCTTTTTGGTGCCTGTTGCATTTCTGGGCTTGGCTGGGGCTTTAGGCTTGACCGCGGCTTTTGGTTTTACAGCCGCATTAAGCTTGGTACCTGCAGGCTGGGCCAACGCTTCTTTTTCAGCACGACTCTTGGCATTCAGCTCAGCACGCTGCGCCGTTTTGCGACGGCGCATGCTGACGATACCCTCGCCTGCCTTGCGCTTGTCTTCTGGCTCGGCAAACGGATTGGCACCCTGATTGAATTGCACGCGCAATGGCGTACCGGTCAGTTGGAAGGCTTTACGGAAAACCCCCTCCAGATAACGCTTATAGCTGTCTTTCACGCCATCCACATGGTTGCCGTGGATTACCACAATCGGCGGATTGCTGCCCCCCTGGTGCGCGTAACGCAGTTTGGGGCGGATGCCTTTGCTGATGGGGGGTTGATGCTGAATGATGGCATCTTCCAGCACGCGGGTCAGTTGCGGTGTGGAGAGCTTGGCCATGGCCGCCTTGTAAGCGCCATCTACCGAGGTAAATAACTCCGGCAAGCCCTTCTTGCGAAGAGCGGAAATATAGTGGAATTTGGCAAAATCCAGAAACTGCAGCTTGCGATCAATTTCGCGCTTGATCCAGTCGCGCTCATCCTCTTTCAGGCCATCCCATTTATTGATGGCAACCACCAGAGCACGACCTGCCTCAAGAATATAAGCCGCCACATGGGCATCCTGCTCAGTAATGCCTTCCTGGGCATCTACCACCAGAATCGCCACATTGGCTTCTTCAATCGCCTGTATGGTTTTGATGACGGAGAATTTTTCGATTGCCTCAAATACCTTGCCGCGCTTGCGCACACCAGCGGTATCGATAATCGTGTAATGCTTGCCGTTGCGCTCAAGATCAATATGGATCGAATCGCGCGTAGTACCCGGCTGGTCAAACGCGATCACGCGCTCCTGCCCCAGCAAGGCATTGACCAGCGTGGATTTGCCCACATTCGGCCGACCGACAATCGCCACTTTGGGCGTGCGGCTGCCATCATTTTCCTCTTCAGGCTCAGGCTCTGGGAAGTCGGCAAGCGCGAGTTCCACCAGGTCGCGCACCCCTTCGCCGTGGGCAGAAGAGATGGAGAGCGGATCACCCAGGCCCAGCTCATGAAATTCTGCACTGACAATCGCACGCTGCATGCCCTCTGTCTTGTTAACGGCAAGCAATACCGGGCGCTGGCTTTTGCGCAGGCGATCTGCGATCACCTTATCCTGCGGTGCCAGGCCATTCCGCCCATCGACCATAAAGATCACGACATCGGCTTCATCAATCGCCAGCAATGTTTGCTTGGCCATTTCTTTCAGAATGCCACTGTCTACCAGCGGCTCAAACCCGCCGGTATCCACCACCAGAAATGGCTTGTCGCCACCTATCCCACGTCCATAGTGGCGGTCGCGTGTCAGGCCGGGCAGATCGGCCACCAGCGCATCCCGGCTCTTGGTCAGCCGGTTAAAAAGCGTGGATTTGCCGACATTGGGACGGCCGACCAGTACGATGGTGGGTAGCATGGATTATTTCAGTGAGATTGCGTAAAGCCCGCCCTTGCGGGTTTGGACCAGAATACCGTTGGTGCCCAGAGCGAGCATTTGTGGCATGACGGGACTATCTTCGGTGCGGATACGGCCTTCAAAAGCGCCATCTTCACGCCCGAGGAAATGCACATAGCCTTGAATATCGCCCACCGCCACCACGCCGCCCATGGGCAACGGTGCGCTGAGCTGACGATTTTTGAGGTCGCCCTGACGCCAGAACGTCTTGCCGCTGGAATATTCCAGCGCGTAGACCGAGCCAATCGCATGGGAAACATACACGCGCGCATCTTCTGAATTTAGGCCGGTATAGCTGGAAATATCACGACCCCAGCTCACACGGCCAGTCGCACGGTCAACTGCGGCGATCTTGCCCTGGTATGCCACGGCATAGACCAAAGGACCATCCACCACGGGCAGACTGGTAATGTCTGCGATACGTTCGATTTCAGTTGTACCCTTGGGTTGGGCAACGGAGGCTTCCCAGATGACCTTGCCATCTTCCACGCGCAAGGCAATCAGCTTGCCACCGGCAAACCCGGCATAAGCCGCGCCACCATCCACGGCCACGCCTGCGCTGCTGCGCAGGCTCAATGCCGGGGTAGCGCGCTCATATACCCACTTGCGAGCGCCATCTACCGCGTTCAAGCCAAAGATACGGCTATCGCCACAACGAACGACAACCACACCGTTATTCACTTGCGGAGCGCTCAGCACTTCGCTGCTCACCTTGGATTTCCATAGCATTTTGCCTGCCTGGTCATAGGCAACAACATAGCCTGTGGCCGTACCAACCAGTACCAGATCACTGCCTACGCCAACGCCACCGGATAAACGCTGACCAGCGTTAACCTTCCACACCTGTGTACCCTTGATGGCATCAAACTTGAAGATATCACCCGACGCATTGGCAGCAAACACCTGACCATTGATCGACGCTGGTGTGAAATCGTAATCATCCGCTGCACCAAGACTGGCACGCCACATGATTTTGGGCGTCATGCTGGCCTTAAAATCCACCAGCTCAGCAGGCGGATCACTCAGCTCACGACCAAACATGCGCTCCGAAATATCGGTCTTCATGTCGCCGATAGTGGAGCAACCGCTTATCGCCAGTGCAATCAGCACGGCTAATGAAATCTGACGCAAGGTTAGCTCCCCAAGGATTCCAGTTTATGCTCAGTGAAGCGACGATAGCGCCCTTGTTCGTCCAGCTTGAGCAATGCTTCCTGATAGGCCTGCTTGGCCTCGGCTTTTTTGCCTTGTGCCAGCAGAATGTCGCCCTTCAAATCGGCAAACAAGCCATCAAACGCGGCATCATGCTTTTGTGCCAGCGTTTTCAAGGCAGCTTCATTGTCTTTTTCTTCAAACTGGATACCTGCGAGTTGCAACATGGCAACAGCCGCCACCTGGGCCTCCTTGGCATGCTCGGCTGCCCATGCCAACTGACGCTTGGCACTTGCCAGGTCCTTGCTGGTATAGCTCACTTTCGCAGCAGCAATCGCGGCACGCGCAGCGTAAGGCGTAGAGGCAAAGTTATCCATGAGCTCGCCGGCAGCAGCCTGAATTGCCGGAGTATCCTTGATATCCAGCTGGGTCATTGCCTGATACTTGGCCGAAGCCTTGATCGCCTGCTGGTTAAGGTAGTAATTCCAGCCCTTGTAACCTGCCAGAGCAATGACGACTGCAATCAGCAGCGCCTGAACATATTTACCGTTGGTTTTCCACCAGCTTTTCAGCGTGTCCAACTGTTCTTGTTCTTCCAAATCGTATGCCATTACGCCATCCTAAAATTCGAGGTTAATTATCAACTTGCACTTGATTAGCCTGCGTTGCCAAACCAGCCAACTGCCGACGTCCTGGAATCGCATTTAGCAGATTCCGGGTATATTCCTGCTGCGGGGCTTGATACAGGGAGTCCACATCACCCTGCTCAACCACCCTCCCCTTGTACATGACCGCCACCTGATCCGCAATATGACGCACCACACGTAAATCATGTGTGATAAAGAGATAACTGAGCTGCATCTCCTGCTGCAGTTCGCGCAAGAGCAGCAATATCTGCGCTTGAATGGAAACATCCAGTGCAGAAACCGGTTCATCGCAGACCACCACCTTGGGCTCAAGCACCAGGGCACGGGCGATACCAATACGCTGACGCTGACCACCAGAAAACTCATGCGGATATTTCTGAAAATCAGACTCGCTCAAGCCAACGCGCTTTATCATGTGGGCGACCTTGCGCTGCTGCTCGGCAGCATTGCCAATATCATGAATCAGCAAGCCTTCGCCTATGATTTCGCCCACGCGCATGCGCGGATTCAATGAGGCAAACGGGTCCTGAAACACCATTTGCAGATCCCGGCGTACCGCGCGCAATTCCTTGCCCGTAAGCTTGGCAAGATCATGGCCTTGAAATTGCACTTCGCCACTATCCAGGGGCAGCAATTGTAACAGACATCGGGCCAGGGTGGACTTGCCACTACCAGACTCACCAACCACGGCCAGGGTTTCTCCAGCATTCAGCTCTATGCTGACATCATCCAGCGCCTTGACCTTTTGCTGACCGAGACCAAACAAGCCACCGCGTTGCGGGTAAGTTTTAACCAGATGACGCGCTACCAGAATAGGTTCGCTCATGGATCGACTCCATTTGTTAGCCAGGCATAATCAATCGGCTTCAATGGTTTCTTGCCGTCCGCATCCGGGACGCAATCCAGCAAGGCCCTGGTATATGGGTGCTGGGGATTGCCGAGCACATCGGCCACCGGGCCGGATTCGACAATCTCGCCACGGAACATCACCACGACATCATCAGCAATATCCGCCACCACGCCAAAATCATGGGTAATAAACAGCATGCCCATGTTCATGCGGGTTTTGAGTTCGTCCAGCAACTTGAGTATCTGCGCCTGCACCGTCACATCCAGCGCGGTGGTGGGCTCATCCGCAATCAGCATGGCGGGCTCGCAGGCAATACTCATGGCGATCATCACACGCTGGCGTTGCCCACCAGAAAGCTCATCAGGATAACTGTCGGCGCGCTCGGCAGGAATGCCGACCTGCTCAAGCAGGCTGCCAACGCGTGCTCGCAAGGCTTTCCCGCGCAGGCCAAGGTGTTCCGTCAGGCTCTCGCCTATCTGGTAACCCACCTTCAGCACGGGATTCAGCGAGGTCATCGGCTCCTGAAAAATCATGCCGATCTGTTTGCCGCGTATGCCACGGATTTCTTCAGTACTCAGGGAGGCCAGATCGCGCCCCTGGAAAATGACACGCCCATGAGTGCGTTGCAGCTGCTCCGACAATAGCCCCATGACAGAGAGTGCCGTCAGGCTTTTGCCGCTGCCAGACTCCCCAACCACACAGGTAGTTTTACCTGACTCCAGCACAAAAGATACCTGATTGACCAGCTTGCGCTGGGGCGATTTTACCGGGACAACCGTCAGTTCTTCCATGCGCAGCAAGGCAGTCATGAGCTCACTCCTTCAAGTGTTGTATCGCCTGTAGCAAATCGAGCCGCTGTTGCTCGCCCCCACCCTTCATGGGCTTGAGGGTAATCTCGCCAGCCTGGGCTTCATCATCGCCGAGAATCAAAGCAAACCGAGCGCCGCTACGATCGGCTTTTTTCATTTGCGACTTGAAGCTGCCACCACCTGCATGCAGCGCAACAGAAACTCCCGCCTCACGCAACTGCTCGGCAACCTGCGGAGCCAAGCGTTCGGCATGCTCGCCCAGATTCACCAGATAACCGTCTAATCCTTGCGTGGCCTCAATACCGTATTCCTGCATCAGCAAGAAGACTCGCTCAAGGCCAATACCAAAGCCACACGCCGGAGTGGCATCGCCACCCAATCGCTCTACCAGGGTATCGTAGCGACCACCGCCAGCAATCGTGCCCTGGCTGCCCAGGCGGGTGGTCACCCATTCAAACACCGTGCGGTTGTAATAATCCAGGCCACGCACCAGACGGGTATTCAGCCCAAAAGGAATATTCGCTGCTTTTAACAATGCACATACCGCATCAAAGTGAGCACGGCTTTCCCCACCCAGGGTATCCAGCAAGCGCGGCGCACCTTCTATCATGGCCTGCATGCGGGGATTCTTGCTATCCAGAATACGCAACGGATTGGTATGCAGGCGCCGCTTGGCATCTTCATCCAGCAAATCCGCATGCTGCTCGAAATAGGCAATAAGTACCTGACGGTATTCCGCCCGCTCATCGGCATCCCCAATGGTATTCAGTTGCAGCTCGACATCGGTCAACCCCAGTGCGCGCCACAAGCGCGCCAGCAGCATGATCTGTTCGGCATCCACTTCAGGTTGGGCATAACCGAATGCTTCCACGCCAATCTGATGGAACTGACGCTGGCGGCCTTTCTGAACATTTTCGTGCCGGAACATTGGGCCCATGTACCACAAGCGCTGCGGGCCATTG
Source organism: Methylovorus menthalis (assembly GCF_020523625.1). Classification (GTDB taxonomy): domain Bacteria; phylum Pseudomonadota; class Gammaproteobacteria; order Burkholderiales; family Methylophilaceae; genus Methylovorus; species Methylovorus menthalis. The sequence continues at coordinate 680,101 of NZ_JAJAQH010000006.1, read as the reverse complement.
TAGGTAAGACTGTGCTCTACCACTGCCCGCACGCAGCCGGCCGTGCCTTCTGGCCGCAGGGTCAGCTTGTCACCATTCAGCGCATCAACCCAGGAATACATCTCTTTTTCCACGATGTCGGTATGCTCGCCCACGCTACGAATAAAAAGATCGGTAGGTTCAACAATGGGCATGCGTATATTGCGATAGCCATATTGGCCAAGCACCTGCCTGGCCGTGTCTTCCAGCTTTTGCCAAAGCGCTGTTTGCTCGGGCAGGATGTCGTAAAAACCTTTGATGCTTTGAAATTTATCAGCCATGTTATTAATTGCTTTTTATATTGCCTTGAGCGGAATGGTCTTTTGCTGCAATGGCAGCGACTGACGCAGCTTGCCACCTTCGGCGTAATTCTTTTGTACGTAGTCTTCCACTATCGTCTGAAACTCTTCCGCGATCGCGTCGCCTTTAAGGGTGACGGTTTTCTGACCATCGACAAATACAGGGGCGACAGGCACCTCACCCGTGCCGGGCAGGCTGATGCCAATATTCGCAAGCTTGGATTCACCAGGGCCATTGACGACACAACCCATGACAGCCACGCTCATGGTTTCCACACCCGGATACTGACTGCGCCATATCGGCATTTGTTCGCGCAGATAGCGCTGGATTTTTTGAGCAAGCTCCTGGAAGAAGGTAGAGGTAGTACGGCCACAACCAGGGCAAGCTGTTACCAAGGGCGTAAAGGAGCGTATCCCCATGACCTGCAGAATTTCTTGCGCCACCACGACTTCCCTGGTGCGGGCCTCCCCCGGCTCAGGCGTTAGCGATACACGAATGGTGTCGCCTATGCCCTCCTGCAACAACAGCGCCAGAGCCGCTGTAGAGGCGACAATGCCTTTGGACCCCATGCCCGCCTCGGTCAACCCAAGATGCAAGGGATAACTACAACGGGAAGCAAGATCACGGTATACGGTCACCAGATCCTGCACATCGCTCACCTTGCAGGAAATGGTAATGAATTTAGATGGGAGACCAAGCACTTCGGCTTGGGCAGCACTTTCCAGTGCAGATTGAATAAGGGCCTCACGCATCAACGCATCGGCTGACAATGGCTCCGCACGCTTGGCATTTTCATCCATCATGCGTGCCATTTTCTCCTGATCCAGACTGCCCCAGTTCACGCCAATACGTACGGGCTTCTGGTAATGGATGGCAGCTTCGATCATGGCGGCAAACTGCTCGTCTCGCTTGCTGCCCTTGCCCACGTTACCTGGATTGATACGGTATTTGGCCAAAGCTTCAGCGCAATCGGGATATTGCGCCAGCAGCTTGTGTCCGTTGTAGTGAAAGTCGCCCACCAATGGAACATTGCAACCCAAGGCATCCAGCTCGCGCCGGATGGTGCTCACCTGTGCGGCAGCTTCGGGGGAGTTAACGGTGATGCGCACCAGCTCGGAACCTGCCTGCCAAAGCTCAAACACCTGTTGGACAGTAGCAGCAGCATCAGCGGTATCCGTATTGGTCATGGACTGCACGACCACCGGGGCACTGCCACCAACGGGAACATGGCCCACCATCACCAGATTGCAGGGGCGGCGTTTCAAGGCTTGTTGCTGACTCAAGATTACTCCAGTGTAATACGGACGACGTTAAGCCGGTTGTATGGCGCGGTATCCACCGGTTTATCGTCATAAATCAATTGGCTACCAGCAGCGTTGCCGATGGTCACCTTCAAGGGTGGCTCGCCTTCGACCGCATCATCACTGCCTGCGCGCTTGGTTTTATTGAAAATCTCTTTGCCATGGCGATCAATGATGCTGACCCAGCTATCTTCCGTGAAAATCAGGCGTACCTTGTGCAGCGCAGCTGAAGATGCAGGAGTGTCTGCATTCGTGTTAGCGGGAGCAGGTGTCGCAGCAGGGGCTAGCGTCACGGCCTGCGCAGCAGTTGGCGTGGCTATGGTGGATGCCGTCGGCTCAGCAGTTGGCGCTACACTCGCTTGCTCGGGCGGCAGCGTTAGTGCCTCTCCCTCCGATGGGGTTTGTGCAGGCTCAGGCTCGCGTTCTGCAGCAGGCAAAGCCACTTGAGGCAGGCTTTCCATGTTGTCTTGGCTCACCTCACTGCTAGAGCTTCCCAGATGCAAGTCAGGCAGCTGAGGGATCAGCTGTTCGTCATACATCAACCATAATCCAGCGCCCAATAAGACCAGAACGCTAGCATAGATGTACTTTTTCCAATCCTTGGTACGTGATTGGGAAATAGGAATATTCGCCGATGGAATACTGATGTTTTTATGCTCTTCCGATGGCGTTTGAGCACGGTAAGCAGCCAGCAGAGGCTCGGCATCAATCTCCAGGAATTTGGCGTAATTGCGTATGAAGCCACGCGTGATGGTGGGCTCAGGCAGCAATGAAAAATCATCCGTTTCCAACGCATGTATCTGGCGCTCACTGATACGCAAGCGGGTATGAATGTCGATGACAGACAAGCCCTTCTGCTCGCGGGCGGCACGCAAGGTGGCGCCAATGGATGATGCATTGAAAGACGCGCTACTTGCGTCGGCCTGAATGTCAGTTGCTACTGGTGTGGTTTCCGTCATTGCGATTGTTGCCCTGAGAGAAGTGCCTTGGTTTGCTCGGAGTTCGGGTATTTTTTACGCAACAGCAGCGCATAGCTTGCTTCGGCATCACGATCACCAAGAATGCGTTCGATGCGAATACCCAGCCATAAAGTATCTGGGCCGGGGTTGTTGATCAATGCATTTTTCAAGGTATTGCGCGCAATACCAACCTGGCCGCGGTTAAACTGAATCGTTGCCAACTGATAGGCAGCTGTTTGTAGCAGAGGTTGCGCCTGCAGGGCTTTTTCAAGGTACCCTTCGGCAGCTTTTTCGTCTTTTTTCTTGAGGGCGCAAATGCCAGCATTCATATATGCCACGCCGGGAGTGGCATATAGCGGATTTTTAACCGCCTCGGTAAATTGCACGATGGATTCATCGATACGATTACGAGAGCACAGGAAGGAGCCGTAATTATTGCGCGACTCCGAGTTGTTGGGCTCAATCTGCAAGGAACGCTTGAAGTTGCTATCGGCCTTGGCATCTTCCCGTAACGCACCATAGACCAAGCCTAGCCCGTTATATGCCATGGCGTAGTTACCATCAATCCGAATGGCTTCAGTAAACTCTTCAAGCGCAATCGCCATCTGGTTTTGCGCAAAATAACCAGCCCCAAGCTCGGTATGCACACGGGCGCGTTCACGTGCGCTCGTTTCACCAGCACTGTAAGGCTGAGCCTGTTGCTCAGCACATCCAGCCAGGCCGATCAACACTACCATCAGCCAACGTTTCAAACTGTTTTCTCCACCGGAATAACCTGCATGACTTTATGGCGTTCAGTCCGCCGCGTTTTATCCTGGACCTTGCCCGCCAGTTGACCGCAGGCAGCATCAATATCATCACCGCGTGTTCTGCGCGTCGTGACGACGTAATCCGCTTGCATCAACACATCGCGAAAACGACGAATCGCCTCTGGCTTGGATGTGTCATAGCCACTATTGGGGAATGGATTGAATGGAATGAGGTTGAATTTGCATGGCACGTCACGCACGATATCCAGTAACTGGCGAGCGTGCTCCACACTGTCGTTCACCCCATCCAACATCACATATTCAAACGTCACGAAGTCGCGCGGGGCTTTTTCAAGATAGCGCTGGCAAGCTGCCATCAGCTCCTTGATCGGGTATTTTTTGTTGATAGGCACAATCACATCGCGCAGGGCATCGTTTGGTGCATGCAATGACACGGCGAGTGCCACCGGACATGCTTCGCGCAGTCGATCCATGGCAGGCACCATGCCGGAGGTGGAGACGGTGACACGTCGACGACTCAGGCCATAAGCAGAGTCATCCAGCATGATATTGAGGGCTGTGACTACATTATCGAAATTGGCCAAGGGCTCACCCATGCCCATCATCACCACATTGCTGATGATGCGATCGCCCTTGGGGTCACGCCCCAGCGCCTTGTTGGCGACCCACAACTGGCCGATGATTTCAGACACGCTCAAATTGCGATTAAAGCCCTGGCGACCTGTCGAACAGAATGTACATTCCAGCGCACAACCGACTTGTGAAGAGACACACAGCGTACCACGCTCGGCTTCGGGGATGAATACGGTTTCCACTCCATTCCCGGTACCAGCATCAATCAGCCATTTACGGGTGCCATCTTCAGAAATCTGCTCAAGCTTGATTCCAGGCGGGGTGATTTCCGCCTGGTCTTTCAGCTTGTCGCGCAGCGATTTGGCAATATCCGTCATCTGATCAAAATCATGCACCCCGAAGTGATGCATCCAGCGCATCAACTGTTTGGCGCGAAAAGGTTTTTCGCCCAGGCCGTGAAAGTACTCGGCGAGTTGAGGCTGGCTGTAATTGAGCAGATTAACGGTCATTGCAACTTAGCGGCTGTGAACTTGCGAAGCCGGGAAGAAGTAAGCGATTTCAATCGCTGCATTCTCAACGGAATCACTACCGTGGACGGCGTTGGCATCAATGCTTTCAGCGAAGTCAGCGCGGATGGTGCCTGGTTCTGCCTTCTTTGGATCAGTCGCGCCCATCAGGTCACGATGTGCCAGAACAGCGTTTTCGCCTTCCAGCACTTGAATAACCACAGGACCGGAGATCATGAACTTGACCAGGTCAGCAAAGAAAGGACGCTCTTTGTGCACAGCGTAGAAGCCTTCAGCTTCAGCTTGTGACAGTTGTGCCAGGCGCGAAGCAACAATCTTCAGGCCAGCATCTTCAAAGCGGGTGTAGATCTTGCCGATAACATTCTTGGCAACAGCATCGGGTTTGATAATGGAAAGGGTACGTTCAACAGCCATGATAGCTCCAAAAAATTAACACTACGAAAAACCGACTAAAATAGCATTTTAGCAGTTTAAAATAAACCCACGCGGCAAAATCCAGCCTTGCCGGGCGGGAGACTCTTGTTTACAGGATAAGCAAGCTTAAAGCGCGTTACGCTGGCGTCTTGCCTCGTAAAGGCAAATGCCACTCGCTACCGACACATTCAAGCTTTCTACCGAGCCGAACATGGGAATGCTCACCAGCGTATCGCAGGTTTCAGCAGTGAGACGACGCAAACCCGCACCTTCAGCCCCGAGCACCAGTGCCAACGGTCCATCCAGCTTGGTGGTGAAGAGATTGCCCGGTGCGTCGGCCGCAGCGCCAACCACAAACACGCCAGCCTCCTGCAACTCGCGCAGGGTACGCGCCAAATTGGTCACCGCGATGAAAGGGATGGTTTCGGCTGCACCGCACGCGACTTTGCGCACGGTCGCATTCAGACCTGCGGCCCTATCCTTGGGGGCAATCACCGCATGCACACCCATGGCATCCGCCACGCGCAGGCAGGCGCCCAGGTTATGAGGGTCTTCCACCCCATCCAGCACCAGGAAAAACGGGGGCTCGGTCAGATCCGACTCCAGGATATCGTGGATATCCTTGTAAGGAATCGGCGTATCCACCACGCGGGCAATCACACCCTGATGCCGACCGTTAGCGCCTGCCATCCCATCCAGACGGGAACGCTCCACCTGCATCAGGCGCACAGAGGCGCCTTCCGCCAGGTTGATCAGGTCCTTCATGCGGGCGTCCACACGATCTTTGTCGATCAGGATTTCCTGCACGCTGGCCGCATGCTGACGCAAGCGGCTCAAAACGGCGTGAAATCCAAACAATATACGGCTATCACTCATTACAACTTATGACCTTTTACTGGTTTTACGGGAGGACACCTTGGCGCCTGATTTTGCTCCAGGCTTGGATGCGCTGCTCTTTCTGGGCTTGGCAGCAGGTTTGGCTGCTGACTTGCTGCGCGACGGCTTGGATGCCGAAGCCGTGCGAGGCCGTGCACCAGCGCTGGCTGCAGGCTTTCTATCGGCAGAACGGCGCGGCTTGGCGAGGCGAATTGTATCACCATCTGCCCCACCCTCTTGTGCAAAGGCTTCATCCGGCAGGGTATTTTTTGCCTTGTCAGCAGAAGCCAGCACAAAATCGATACGGCTGACCTCCAGATCAACCCGGCTTATCTTGACGCGCAAGCGATCGCCGAGACGGTATTTGACGCCAGTACGTTCACCGGCCATTTCGTGGCGGGTCTTGTCGTAAATGAAGTAGTCGTTGCCGAGTTCGGTCACATGCAACAGGCCTTCGACAAAAATGCCATCCAGTGCTACGAACAAACCGAAACTGGTCACACCAGCCACGGTACCGGCAAACTCCTCGCCGATTTTATCCTGCATGTAATAGCACTTGAGCCAGGCCTGCACATCACGGGTGGCATCATCCGCACGCCGCTCGGTCATCGAGCAATGCTGCCCCAGCGCTTGCCAATCGCCCGCCTTGTAGCGTTCGCCATTCAGCACCGCCTTGATGGCACGATGCACCAGCAAGTCAGGATAGCGGCGGATAGGTGACGTGAAGTGCGTATATGCCTCATATGCCAGGCCGAAATGGCCGACATTATCCGGACTGTAAACCGCCTGCTGCATGGAACGCAGGAGAACGGTTTGCAAAAGTTGCTCATCGGGACGCCCCTTGATGCGGGAGATGACCTTGCCGTAATCCTTGGCATGCGGAGTATCGCCACCGCCTACGCCAAAGCCGAATTCGCCCAGGAACGTGCGTAACGCTTCCAGTTTTTCGGGGGTAGGGCCTTCATGAATACGATAAAGACCAGGTTGCTCGTGCTGTATCAAAAAGTCAGCGGAGCAGACATTGGCCGCCAGCATGCACTCTTCAATCAACCGATGAGCCTCATTGCGCGTCACAGCTTCAATGCGGTCAATCTTGCCGTTATCGTTAAAAATCATGAGGGTTTCGGTGCTTTCGAACTCAATCGCACCACGTTTTTCTCTGGCCTTGAGCAATATCTTGTAAAGGCTGTAAAGGTGGTCAATATGCGGCACCAGCCATGCATACTCTTTTGCCAACTCGCCATCTGGATGGCTGATGATGTCAAACACCTTGGTATAGGTCATGCGCGCCTTGGAGCGCATCACGGATGGGTAGAACTCATAGCGCTTGATCTTGCCCAGTGCATCAATCTGCATATCGCAGACCATGCACAGACGCTCCACATCCGGGTTGAGCGAACACAGGCCATTGGAAAGGGCTTCCGGCAACATGGGAATCACGCGACGAGGGAAGTAAACCGAGTTGCCACGGTCGTACGCATCCTTGTCCAGCGCATCGCCAGACTTGACGTAAAAACTGACATCGGCAATCGCCACCACCAGGCGCCAGCCCTTGCCTTGCGGCTCGCAATATACTGCATCATCAAAGTCTCGTGCCGTTTCACCATCAATGGTGATCAATGGCATGTCACGCAAATCAATACGGCCCTTGTAATCCGCAGGACGCACCTGCTTGGGATACTTGGCCGCCTGTTTTTCTGCTTCTGCAGAAAACTCATACGGCAGCTGGTGCTTACGCAACGCGATTTCGATCTCCATGCCGGAGTCGGCATAGTTGCCCAGCACCTCGACCACCTTGCCAATAGGCTTGGCATAGGCGGATGGCTGCTCAATAAGCTCCACCATCACCACCTGGCCCGCCCCTGCATTCATGTCCTGCCCGGGCGGCACCAGGATATCCTGATTCACCCGCTTGTCTTCAGCGGCAACAAAGGTCACACCCTGCTCGCGGATTAGACGGCCTACCAGCTTTTTGGTGGAGCGCTCCAGCACTTCCACAATCTTGCCCTCAGGACGTCCGCGGCGATCAAAGCCTGCAGGGCGCACCATGACACGATCACCGTGCATGACTTGCGACATTTCACGCGGACTCAAAAACAGATCATCCCCGCCATGGTCGGGTACCAGAAAGCCAAAACCATCTGCATGCCCGACCACACGGCCGGCAATCAGATTCAGCTTCTCGGCAATACACAACGCGCCCTTGCGATTACGCATGATTTGACCATCGCGTTCCATCGCATTCAGACGGCGATTAAAAATCTCCCGCTCTTCTTCCGAGATACCGACCAGCTCATACAGCTGTTCAACACTTACCGGTACCCCCTGCTCCGTCATCACTTCAAGGATGAGCTCGCGACTCGGCAACGGGTTGGCATAATTTTCTGCTTCGCGCTTGGCATAAGGATCGGCTTTACGTACATGGCTTATACCTGCATTACGCGATTTCTTTTTCATTCTCTAAATATTCCATTTGACAAACTTTTTTGTTGATATAAAATCTCGGCTCTTTCGATGCACAAGCATCAAGAAAGCCCAGATGGCGGAATTGGTAGACGCGCATGGTTCAGGTCCATGTGCCTTCGGGTGTGGAGGTTCGAGTCCTCTTCTGGGCACCAGATACAAACAAAACGCACTGTACATTTTTAGATGTCGGTGCGTTTTTGTTTTCAGCCTCCAGAACATCAATTCTTGCTATCAAGTAAGTCTCCGCAAGAACACCACTTTGCATTGTACGACACATTCAAGCCCGTGAATTTAAAAGGCTGGGCTGCTTAAGCACGGTGCGGCAATTCATTACCATGAGATAGATAGTCAACGACTAAGGTTTCTCTTTTTTGACATGTGAATCAAAGGCGTGAATTTCACGAATTATTTCATCCAGGGTCATCACCTGTCCCTTAAGAATGGATTTTCGCTCGGCAAGGACTTGTGGCAAGGCCCCCAGCGCTGTAAAGAATCCTTTAACATTCGTTTTATCCAGTATCAAGATTTCCCCCAGAAGCTGAAACAATGATTGCGGCAAGGTACTAAGCAGCAATTGACCGCGAGACATATGAAGCCATTCTAGAAAATAACGATTTCTGCGCCTAATCTGCTTAACGCGTGCGCGCTTGACGTTGTCCTTGATAGAGCCCTGCGATTGATGGATAACCGTGACATTTGGCTCAAAATAGGTTTTCCAGCCCCGATACCAGCCGCGGATTCCCAGATCATAATCTTCGCCATAAAACGGCTTGAATATCGGATGAAATCCTCCCAGAGCCATGAATTTCTCTTTCTCCACCATCATGCATCCGCCACATGCGTACAAGGAGGATAGTTTTCGTGACTGGCGCAGCTCTCTTGCTTGATCGATTGTCCAGTCATCCAGCTTGAGATAGCCTCTTTGCATACTGCGCAGATTCCAGGAATGTCGATTCACGGTACCATCTTCATCCAGCATCAAGGGGTTAACCGAAAAAGTGGACTCATCAGAGAAATAGGCCGCGAGAGGTCGCAAGCAATCAACCTGCATCTCAACATCCGAGTTAAGCAAAAAAAGTAAGCGCGTTTTTGCGGCTTTCACCCCAGTTAGCACTGCTTCGGAAAAGCCTTGATTTTCCAGATGTCGGACACATCGCACCTCCGGAAACTCTTTTTCCAAAACATCAACGCTATCATCTTTAGAGCCGTCATCAACCACCACCACCTCAGTCCCAGTCCCATATGCTACGGCGGCCTGCAACACCGAAGGTAGGTTACGTCTTAAGAGATGGGCACCATTGTAATTAGGGATAACGATAGTCAAATCAGACATGATGGGATTGCACTCTTTCTGCACGATCATTCAAAGCAAACATCACTCCAACAACAATCGCGATGATATTAAGGTTATACGCCGTGTAAAACGGTAAAGTAATCGATGTAAATGCAATGTTGGCACTGAGCATTACCAGCATCAATAGCGTCAATCGTTGTTCCACTTGCAGCCGGTACAATCTGACGAGCTTGATATAGATAGTCAGGATAAATCCTAAGCAAAGCAGCAGCCCCAGGGCCCCATGCATATACAAAAGCTCAAGAATGAAATTATGCGGGCTGTTGAAGTCAACTCCTCGCAAATGGTATTCGGAATAAGACTTGAAATGTTCACTGAATTGGCTCATGCCCTGTCCAATAATCCATTCGCTCGGCGAATTGGCACTCAGCATCTGCCACATGTTGTGCCAAATGAGGACACGCTCTTCTGTAGATACATTTAAGTATAAATCACAAACCCTGTCCGCAAAATGCCCAAGATTGGTATAAAACAAAAAGGTTGAAACAAGAATAAAACTACTGGCAAGTATCATTTTTTGCCGGAATGACAAAAATACAAGCATTACAGCCAACCCCACCACAAATCCAATCCAGGCTGGTCTTGATAGCGTAATTATCAATAGCCAGAAGAGACAGAGAGACAATGCACCAGTTAACCATTTCTGGTACGTTTTCATAATGTGCCAGCAATATCCAAGCAAGAGCAATAAAAGCATGCATCCTTGCGCCAGATAGTGGGGATTTTTGGTTGTACCAAATTTATGATGTATCCCATATATCCACATCATCTGTAAGGCAACATACAAAAAAACCACGCCCAGCATATAACCCAGATAGTGACTCTGCTCAGAGTGGGGGATCTTGAGACTAAGATACATGGCATATGCAAAAGCGACGGCAATCATCATATGTCGCATGGGTTTGACGAACTCAATCTCTCCCACAGCCATCATATGCATAAGAATAAGAGCGATAGGGAGAGTTACGACAAACATCATGTCCAGACTTAACCTGGAAAACATGAGCTTATACGGAGATTTGAACCATAAATATAAAGCAACAATGACGAGACAGTAGCCAAGAGCGCGATAGGCTTCTGATGCACCGAGAAAGAAAAGGAGAAAAGTGGTACCTAAAATGCCATGCAAAGCTGCCTGCCAGCTCCATACTGTACCTAACCGTCTTGGTGAAAATTTCATGCTAATAACCCAAGTCGACCACTTCAAAACGCTTCACAACCAAAATCCATAAATCCTTACGACTCGTATCCGCTTAATTCACATTCAGCGCATAAATAGCTGGAAGATTACGCCACCAGCCATACACATCCATACCACAGCCGAAGACATAACGATTTGGTACCGACAAGCCCACATAATCCGCTTGAATTGGTTTGACACGTTCGAGCTCTTTTTCAACCAATACAGCAATCACCACTTCGGCAGCCCCGTGAGCCAGACACTTTTCACGTATGGCTGCCAGGGTTTGGCCTTCATCCAGGATGTCATCCAGCAACAATACTGTCTTGCCACGCACATTATCCCGCGGCTCGACAGTCCAGACCAATTGTTCACCTTCGGTTTTTTCGTGATAACGACTGGCTTGTACGTAATCGAACTCCAGAGGAAAGCCCAGCTGGGGCAAAAGCTGGCCTGAAAACACGACAGCACCACCCATCACGCACATCACAAGAGGCTCGGTACCAGCGATACGTGCTGATATCTTCTTAGCAAGAACAGCAATCGCATTCCTGACATCCTCTTCAGTATAAATAATCTCTGACTGTTGAAGAATTTGCTCTGGATTAACGGATCGATTTGCCACACATGCCCCTTTGTTGATTACTTTTCGACAAAATACCACATATCCGCATAAATGCTTAGTTATGCCCCCTAATGAAGAGTAGACGACTGCGGCCCTAGTGCGCGTTTGGTTTCGGCACCGACTTTATTTATGTCTTGATGCTGATACTCCTGCACCCAAAGCTTGAGCTCTTGCTTGATAGTAGCCTCATCCGTATTCAACGTGCTGGCCACCCATTTCAGCAAGGCATGCACCCAGGTAATGTCAGCCGAGCGCGCAATGGCAATACGCAGCTTCTCATGAGGTGTCGGTAATGTGTGTTCATCGTCGGCGAGCAACTCTTCATATAACTTCTCGCCAGGGCGCAAGCCGGTGAAGACGATTTCGATTTCATCATCCTGCAAGCCTGACAGCTTGATCATGTCGCGCGCCAAATCAGCAATCTTCACGGACTCTCCCATATCCAGAACAAAAATCTCACTCCCCTTGCCCATCAAACCCGCTTGCATGACAAGCTGCGTAGCCTCGGGAATAGACATGAAATAGCGGGTGATGTCGGGATGGGTCACCGTGACCGGACCACCCTTCGCAATCTGCTCACGGAATTTGGGAATAACACTGCCGCTGCTACCCAATACATTGCCAAAGCGGACAATGACAAACCGCGTACCGTGACTCTCCTGCAAGCCTTGGCAAACCATTTCGGCCAATCGTTTACTGGCACCCATCACGTTCGTGGGATTCACGGCTTTATCGGTCGAGATCAGCACGAACTTGGCCACTCCCGTTTCTTTGGCAAGACTTGCCAGCGTATAGGTGCCAAGAACATTGTTATGTAGCGCTTCTGACACATTGCCCGTTTCCATCATAGGCACATGCTTGTAGGCGGCCGCATGAAAGATCACGGCAGGCCTAGCCTGCTTTAATAGATGACGCAGACGCTCTGCGTTCTTCACATCACCCACCACATATTCAATATCGGCAGGCATGTTACTCATCGCCGAGAACTCCTGCTCAAGCTTATATAAAGCAAACTCGGATATATCAAGACAGATCAGCTTGGCTGGTTTGAAAGCCAGTATCTGACGGCACAATTCTGAACCGATGGAACCACCGGCGCCGCTCACCATGACCACTTGCGCCTGCAAGAGGGCATGCATGCCTTCGGTATCCAGTTGCACGGGCTCCCGTCCCAGCAGGTCTTCCACCTCCACGCGACGTATCTGTGAAATGCTGACCTTGCCATTCATCAGATCTTCCACCGAAGGTACGGTGAGGATGGTCAAGGCATGAACATTAGCTTTTTCCACAGCAGCCCTTCTCTGCTGATGCGAAGCGGAGGGCATAGCCACAATCACATGGTTGACCTGATAGCGGCGCGCAAAATAGCCGATATCTTCAATATTGCCCAGCACTTTTACGCCCAGCAGCTGGCGGCCATGCATGGCCTCATCATCATCCAGCATCCCGACCACACGCCACTCCTGGCTGCGCGTCAAGTCCTTGAGCAGATTGATCGCCAAAGTACCCGCCCCTAGCAGAATAACGGGCTGCCCCTGGGATTGAAAAGCGCCGTACAGCAGATGTTCTTTCCAGTAGCGGTAGAGGAAGCGGCTCCCCCCCATCCCCAATACCAGCAACATCGGGTCGAGAATCAGCACCGAGCGCGGAATCACACCATGCGGCTTGGTCATGAAAATCACAGCCACTACGGTAGCGGCAGCAGTCGCTACGGCAAACAGAATTCGTTTGAGATCAGGCAGGCTGGCAAAACGCCACACTCCACGATAGAGACCGAAATTAACAAAAAAGACAAACTGCAGGAGCACGACCCACCACATGGACTGCAGCATGGACTGCTGGAAGGAGGGAGGAATCTGGAAATTGAAGCGCAGAGCAAAGGCAAAATACCAGGCAGTCACGGCCACCAAAACATCATGTGTTATCGCAGACCCCGTACGAGGATTTGCCATACGCCGATAGGATGGCATGTGGTCACGCAATTTATTTTTAAAACCTAGCATAAGATACCGCACTGTAAAAGTATTGCCATTCTACTGAACCTTGCCGGGAAGCGAAAACTTTTAGGTATTCCACCTTCAAAGAAGAACATCCCGCGTGCATTTTCAGCATGCCTCCTCCGCCTGGCGAGCGGCAAGCTTCGTGGCCAGGGTTCACACCTGTGTCCGCTATGAAGCTCACCACTAAATGGCATTAATCGCTACCAAACAGATCCCGTGTAAACACCTTGTCGGCCACATCAGCCAGTTCCTTGGCCATGCGGTTGGAAACGATCACATCCGCCTGTTGCTTGAAAGCTTCCAGATCATTAACCACTTTGGAGCGGAAGAACTCGGACTCGGTAAGTACGGGTTCATACACGATGACTTCAATGCCCTTGGCTTTGATCCGCTTCATGATGCCCTGAATACTGGAGGCGCGGAAGTTATCTGAACCGCTCTTCATGATCAGGCGGTAGATGCCCACGACATTTGGTTTGCGACGGATGATGCTGTCCGCCACGAAGTCCTTGCGGGTGGTGTTGGATTGCACAATGGCGTTGATCAGGGTTTGCGGCACATTGTTAAAATTCGCCAGCAATTGCTTGGTGTCCTTTGGCAGGCAGTAGCCACCATAGCCAAACGAAGGGTTGTTGTAGTGGCTGCCGATACGGGGGTCGAGACCCACGCCCTGGATAATCTGCTTGGTGTCCAGACCATGGGTCAGGGCATAGCTGTCCAGCTCGTTAAAATAGGCGACGCGCATGGCGAGATAGGTGTTGGCAAACAGCTTGATGGCTTCGGCTTCAGAGCTATCGGTAAACAGCAGCGGGATATTCTCTTTCAGTGCACCTTCTTGCAGCAGACGGGCAAAGGTTTCGGCACGGGCCGACTTTTCGCCCACCACAATACGGGAAGGATAGAGATTGTCGTAAAGCGCTTTGCCTTCGCGCAGGAATTCTGGCGAGAAGATCAGGTTATTGGTCTGATATTTTTCACGGGCTCCGACGGTAAAGCCGACAGGGATGGTGGATTTGATGATCATCACCGCATTCGGCGCGTAGGTGATGACATCGCGAATCACGGCCTCTACCGAGCCCGTGTTGAAGTAGTTGGTCTCAGGGTCGTAATCCGTTGGGGTAGCGATGATGACATAGTCGGCGCCTTCATAAGCCGCCTTCTTGTCCATGGTGGCCTTGAAGTTCAGGGTCTTGGTGGCGAGATACTCTTCAATCTCGGCATCGGCAATCGGTGACTGCTTGCGGTTAAGCATCTCCACCTTCTCTGGCACGATATCCAGCGCGACCACTTCGTTTTTCTGGGCCAGCAACACTGCCATGGAAAGTCCTACGTAGCCGGTACCGGCAATTGCTATCTTCATCTAGTGACTCCTGAGTCTGTGGAATTTATTAAGGTCATCAATGACATAATCTGCTAAGCAAAAATCGTGACAGCCAGGGAAAAATCCCATGTCATACGCTGCTGGCTGTAAAGAATCGTTTGCCATCTCTTTTTTCCAGATTGAGGAATTTTGTTTTTTTGGGTGTGGCACGCAACGTATGCGCCTGTCACATTGTAATCCGCTGCCTAGCCCCGCCACAATTTAGTTCGCTCATAATTTGTCAGTGATATTCAACTGCAAAAGCTGTGTGTTGGTTTACATCGGATACACCGGCGCCTGACTGCAACTGTCCACCACCACCGACAGTCTTAGCAAGTAATCAAGATTATTTGTGATGCCACAAGTTATATAATTCCAAGTAACCCACCGCAATAGTCCATGGAGACCATACCCAATGCCAACATTACTTGTTACAGGCGCCAATCGTGGCCTGGGCCTGGAGTTTACCCGCCAATATGCCGAGGCTGGCTGGCAGGTACATGCCTGCAGTCGCAACCCCGAAGACAGTACCGCGCTCAAGGCGCTGCATATTGCTCACCTTGACCGCATTACCCTGCACAAGCTGGATGTCGCCGATTTCAAACAGATTGATGCCTTGGCCGAGACTCTCGGCGATACACCGATTGATGTACTGCTCAATAATGCAGGCGTTTACCCCGACCATGCGGGAAGCCGCCTAAGCGAGGCTGATTACGAAGCCTGGCTGATGGCATTCCGTATCAACAGCATGTCTCCGTTAAAAATAGCACAGACCTTTGCGCCCTTGGTCGCAAAAAGTACCGAGAAGAAAATCATCAACATCACCAGCAAGATGGGCAGTATTGCCGACAATGGCAGCGGTGGCAGCTACATTTACCGCTCCAGCAAAACCGCCCTGAATAGCGTCACAAAAAGTCTGGCGATTGATCTGGCTCCCCAGGGCATCAGCGTGCTGGCCTTGCACCCAGGCTGGGTGCAAACCGATATGGGTGGCCCCAATGGGCTGATCAACGCTGAGCAGAGTGTCAGCGGCATGCGGCAAGTGATCGCCAAACTGAGCGTCAAGCAAAGCGGGCAATTTAGCGCGTATGACGGACAATCCATTCCCTGGTGATGATGCCGAGCTGCCGGTCAGGCCCTTGATATTCAAGGGCCGCGGCAGTACCAGCAATCAAAGCGGACGTTTCGAGCGATTACAGCGCGAAGCCTTTGATGATGGCTGGGCACAGGAGGAATCCGAAACCGAAACGCCACGCCTGATCACCGAGATCATCCACGACAACAGCCGCAGCATCTTGCATTACAACGACTCGCCTGATATCCCGTTTGACCGCTCCATCAACCCCTATCGCGGTTGCGAGCATGGCTGCACCTACTGCTATGCCCGCCCCAGCCATACCTATCTTGGCTTTTCTGCCGGGCTGGATTTTGAAAGCCGCATACTGGTAAAACCCGATGCCGCTGCCCTGCTGCATCAGGCGCTGTCAAAGCCAGCCTATGTCTGCCAGCCAATCGCCATGGGCACCAACACCGACCCCTATCAACCATTGGAACGCCAGCAGCGCATTACGCGCCAGATCATTGAAGTATTGGCAGAGCACCAGCATCCCCTCACCATCGTCACCAAATCGGCCATGGTGGAGCGTGATATCGATCTGCTGGCGCCCATGGCGGCCCAGAATCTGGCCCGCGTATTCATTTCGATCACCACCCTGGATCGTCATCTCAGTCGCGTCATGGAGCCACGCGCCGCCGCCCCTCAACGTCGATTGCAAACCCTGGAAAAACTGGCGCAAGCCGGTATTCCGTGCGGAGTGATGACCGCCCCCATGATCCCTGCCCTGAACGATGCAGAGATGGAAAGTATCCTGCAGCATGCGCATGACGCTGGAGCTCGCTACGCTGGCTATGTACTGTTGCGCTTGCCTTTGGAAGTAGCTCCGCTATTTGAAGAATGGCTGCAGCATCACTTCCCGCTCAAGGCAGCGCATGTCATGAGCATCATCCGGCAATCGCGTGGTGGCAAGGCTTACGATGCCCAGTTCCATCAGCGCATGCGCGGGCAAGGCATATTTGCCGACTTGCTGGCGCAACGCTTCCGCCTGGCCGCCAGCAAGCTTGGTTTCATGCAGGAACGCAGCCCCTTGAATACCACGCTATTCCGGCCACCTGCCCGCACTGCAAACATGAAGGCTAAACAACCCTCACCGCAAGGCGATCTCTTCGAGTAGTACAGCGTTGGAATATCGCGTGGGAAGCTGAGCAGGCCCGCAACATTTACTGCATGCGGCCAAGCCTAATAATGAATGTTTACCAGCTTCCGCCAGTAAACCGTTTGATATCGCGCAACTGACGCTTGGTGGGACGTCCGGCACCGCGTTCGCGCTTGCCATGGTCGGCTTCCCGCGTGACGGCAGCATCCTCACGCTTGCGGGCGCTTTCCGGGGTTTCCTGATACAGCAAGGCCGCTTCGGGAGCGCCGCGCCGCTGATTAGACAAAGCCATCACTTCCACTTCCATTTCCAGCTCTTTGCGGCGGATATAAATGTGCTGCCCTATCCGCACCTCTTTGGCTGGCTTCGCCCTGTCTCCATCCACATGCACCTTGCCACCATCAATGGCATCAGTCGCCAGGCTGCGTGTCTTGAAAAAGCGTGCTGCCCACAGCCACTTGTCCAACCGGCACTTGTTGTCTTCCTGCATGTTCATCGTGATGGCGTATTGTTGAAGTAATACTGACGGAAGGCCTCCAGACTTTGCTGTACTCGCCCCATGATGCTACCCGCCGGATATTCGCCCTCGTGAATCACGTTACCAGCCTCCATGCCGGTCAGGAGCGCCATGCCTTCCAGCACATGCTCAATCGCATATAAATGGAAACGGCCCTGCTCCACAGCGGCCACCACATCGTCATCCAGTATCAAATGCCGCATATTGGCTTTGGGAATCACCACGCCTTGGCTGCCATCCAGACCGACACGCTGGCAGACACGGAAATAGCCTTCGATCTTTTCATTCACGCCACCAATCGCCGTCACCTCGCCATGCTGGTTCAGCGCTCCGGTCACGGCAATGCCTTGCGAAATGGGCAGTCCAGACAAGGCCGAAAGCAGCACAAATAGTTCGGCACAAGATGCAGAATCCCCTTCAACCCCATGGTATTCCTGCTCAAACACCATGGAAGCCGCTAATGAGAGTGGCGTCAGCATGGGGAAGCTGGCAGACAGCCAGCTTTGCAGAATGAACACGCCCTTATCGTGGTTAGGGCCGCTCATCTTGACCTCGCGGTCGATATTGATGAGGCCTTGCGCCCCGGCAAAGCAGCGTGCCGAGATACGAATCGGCGAGCCAAAGCTGGCATCGCCCAGATCAATATGGCTAAGACCGTTGATTTGCCCTACCGCGCTGCCATGCAGGCGCAACATGAGTTCGCCTTCCGCAATCGAATCGCGCAGCTGCTGCTCCGGTATCTGGTGCCGTGCCAAGCGGGCTTGTTGCGCCGCGCGTACATGCTCAGGCTGCACAATGCCATGTGAGGTAGCGGCAGATGGTGCCTTGCGCATGAACGAAGCGCTCTCCTGCATCAAGGTACTGAGAGCAGCATATTGGGTGCTGATGCGTGCCTGATCCTCCACACGTCTGTGCATGGCACGTATCAGGGCGGTTACGGCAGCTGCGCTGAATGTTGGCAAACGCAGCTCGCGCGTCTGGTAGGCAATAAATCTGGCCATGGCAGCGTAAGCCTCTGGCGTCGCCGCAAAGCTATCGACAAAATCCACCTTGACCGGGAAATAACGCGCCAGGCCCGGCATCTCGTCATGTAGCTCGTAATACTCTTCCGGCGTGGCAATCAATACCAGCTTTACATCAGCCGCCAGCGGTTGCGGGCAGAAATGACCTGAGCCGCCATGTCCACTGCTGCCATTCGAGTCCTCAATCAGTACCTGGCCATTGCGCAAGAATCGGAAAAGCTTCTCGACAATCTGGCTACCGCTTTGCTGGTCAGAAGCCAGATCACGCAAATGCAGCATCAGCATGCCGCCATGAGCACGCAGCAGATTACCTGCGCGCAAACGCAGGAAGTCAGGCGTGGTCGCACTATCCATACCCGCATCAAAACCACCGAACAAGGAGTGGAAGGTCGGGTCATTGTCATAAATGACGGGCGCCATCTGCAGCTGGCGATTGTCTACCAGCAGGTTAACCCGGTAACGATTCAGAAAGCTTTCCAGCAAACCTTCGTTTTCGCTGGTCTGCACCGGGACAAACACCTCCAGATTTTCCAGCGTATCGCGCTTGAGGCTTTGCAAATACTGTTCAAACAGCGCGCTATCGTGCTCAACATCCGCCAGCACCTCACGCAGTGCTGCTTGCTGCTGGTCTACCCAGGCTGCGGCATCCTGACGCCCTTTATCCTGCAGAGTCTTATCACCCGCATTGGCGGCAGTATCCAGCTCGCCCAGCAATTGAGGCAATCCCTTGCCCAACTGGCGAAGATACTGCTCCATGGCCTGACGCAAGCGCACACCCAAGCCAGCAGGCAAGTAAAGGTTAATGGGTTGGTCCGCCTGCTCGATATTCATCAGCAAAACCAGATCGGGCGCAACCGGCCATTGCGCAGCCGCCGCCTGCATGGCGGTTTGCATCAATACGGTGCGGCCACTGCCCGGCTCGCCGAGTACCAGCAAATTGAATCCGGGGGCACGCATGCCCAGCCCGAACTCGGCCGCGCGCTGGGCATCCGACTGCCCCAGCCAAGTGGCATCGGCCTGTCCATCCAGCTGGGAGGTGTCATCAAACCCTAGCGATTGCGGGATCACTGTGGCAGTAAGAGAAGAAGAGTTAAGCCTGTGTAGCATGTGGGATTAGCTTGCTTTAAAGGGTAAATGAATAAGAGAGAAGATGGCTTAAGCCTTGTGCCAGCGCGCCCGCGCCGCATCGTCACTGGCCCGGGCATCCACCCAGCGCTCGCCGTTCGTGGTCTGCTCTTTTTTCCAGAATGGTGCTTCGGTTTTCAGGTAATCCATGATGAATTCGCAGGCATGGAATGCCTCGCCGCGATGGGCGCCTGCTACTGCCACCAGCACAATCTGATCAGATGGTTTGAGGCTGCCGATACGATGAATGACCAGGGCATCCATGATATCCCAGCGGTTACTGGCTTGCTGCACAATGGCTTCCAGCGCTTTTTCGGTCATGCCGGGATAATGCTCCAGCGTCATGCCAGCCACTGCATCGCCCTGGTTCAGATCGCGCACCTGACCGATAAATGCCGCCACGGCACCAATATCGGGGCGTTGCAGGCGCAGGCGGTTTATTTCTGCCCCCGCATCAAAATCCTCAGTTTGCACACGGATGGTCATGCGTGCCTAACCGCCCGTCACAGGTGGAAAGAACGCCACCTCGTCGCCATCCCGAATCTCGGCAGTCACCGGAGCGAGCGTCTGGTTAACGGCCGCGCGCAGGGATTTGTCACCGGCGAATTCCTCGGCCCAGACACCACCGCGCGCCGCCAGCTGCTGCATGAGCGCCTCCACGGTAATGCCACCGGCCACGGCAAGCTCCTCACCGGCGGACCCCAATGCTTCGCGCAAACGTGCGAAATACAGGAGTCGTATCATTGCAGCACATCTTCGTCAGTAAATGCGCCGCGCTTGCCGCTCAGGGCTTCGGCCATCAGCGTGATGACGCGTGCCTTGTGCTGCTCGTCGGCCATCAGGCTGGAGCTAAAGGTAATGCCAAACCGGGCAGCGTATTGCTGCACCAGCATGATCATGGTGGATTCGTCGCTCATGGTGTTCCTTTCATTCCGGCAAATCGTCTTACTGGTTGTCGTCTGCGAGTATATCGTCCGGTAAATCTGGCAAGGCCAAAGCTGCCTCGGCATCACCCTGCAACTCTACCCGCTCGATCTGGGCAAAACGCCGCGAAATCTTCTGGCTGGTGGTATGCACATCCAGCGCATCTTCATGGGCTTGGCGAATATGATCGGCCAGCTTCTTCATGCGGACATCAAAGCGACTGAACTCCTTGCCCAGCTTGCCCAGCTCATCCTTGATGATATGCACCTGCTTGCGGGTTTCCACATCTTTCAAAACTGCACGCGCGGTATTCAGCACCGCCATCAGCGTGGTCGGTGACACCACCCACACCCGTTTGGCCATGGCGTAATCGACCACATCGGGGTGATAGGCGTGAATCTCGGCAAACACCGCTTCAGCCGGGATAAACATCACCGCACCATCGGAAGTGACATCGGGAATAATGTACTTGCTGGCAATGTCATCCACGTGTTTTTTGACATCGGCCTTGAACTGCCGTTGCGCCAGGGCACGCTCGACTTCCGAAATACCACTTTCCAGCATGCGGTGATAATTCTCGAGCGGGAATTTGGAATCCACCGCCACCATGCCGGTAGGCTCGGGCAGAAACAAGGCACAATCCACGCGCGTACCGTTCGGCAATACGTACTGCATGGCAAAGCTGGCATTGGGCATGACATTACGCACCAGTGCTTCCAGCTGCACCTCGCCAAAGGCACCGCGCGAACGCTTGTCACCCAGTAGCTCTTGCAGGCTGACCACATTGGTGGTCAGGCCATCGATCTTTTTCTGCGCCTCGTCGATAGTCGCCAGACGCTCCATCACGCGCACAAAGGTGTCGTTAGTTTTCTTGAAGCCTTCATCCAGGCGCTCCGACACCTTGCCGCCGATTTCTTCCAGACGGGCATCCACGGCCTTGGTCAGCGTTTCAATGCTGGCGGTCAGTTGCGAGGTGGCTTTCAGCATGGTGTCCTGAATCAGGGTTTGCTCGGCCTTGCCCTGCTCGGCCAGGGTGGTATGCAATTTTTCCAGCACGGTTTCACGGGTCTGGGCAAGGCTGTTGGTTTGCGCGGCCTGCAAGGCCTGCATGGCATCGCGCGTTTCCTTCAGCTCCTGTGCGACGGCTTGCCGCAGACGCTCGCTGCTATCCACTGAAGACAGACTCAAGCGGTCGCCGAGTTTATTGAGGCCGTCATGCAGGTCGCGCAGCATGGCGCGGTGCTTTTCCTCAAACTGCGGCATAAGCTGCGCCAGCAGCTCGCTGGCAGCATCCGGGGTTCTGGATTGACGTATCAACAACACGATCAATGCCAGCAGGCAGGCAATCACAAGCACTAAAATCACAATTTGCATCATGCGTGAAATTATACCTGAAGCGCTGGCGATATCCCCGCCCACCGCCGGGATCAGCCTTTAAAACCCGCCGCATTTATGCCACACTCAGGCTCTTCAAAACGCAGGAGCCCTCCGGTGATCCGACTCAAACTGCTCATGGGGCAATGGCTGGCCAACGTTACCCGACGCTTGCGCAACAATTTCTATATTTACCTTGCAGCATTGCTTACCGTCTTTGTGCTGCTGGACGCAGGCCTGTTTCATGTGGGCGAAAACATGCGACAAAAAGCGTTTGATTTCATGGTGCGCAGCCGTGTGCTGGCGCCCGCGCCTGACAAAGACATCGTGATCGTGGATGTCAATGAGGCCAGCCTGGCCGCCATGGCCAAGGAGTATGGCCGCTGGCCCTGGCCACGCCAGGTATTCGGTGAATTCCTTGAAAGCATTGAAGCCCAGCACCCCAAGGCGGTGATCTTCGATATCCTGTTCAGCGATGCCGATGTCTATAACCCGGATAGCGACACGTACTTCAATGACGTGATTAGTGGCACGGACAACACCTTCTTCCCGTTTCTACGCCTGCCAGAATCGAGCGATAAGCTGAGCCAGGTCAAACCCAGCATGATTGCCGGTATCAGCGAAAGCCAGCCCAGCCAGGGCGATATGCAGGCAACGATCGCGGTGGTGTTGCCGCACTTTGATGCTGCGTTGAATTCGGGGCGGCTGGGCACGCACAATATCTATCCGGACAAGGATGGCATTGTCCGTGAATACCAGCTGTATCAGGATGATTACGGCTGGCGCCTGCCTTCGCTGCCCATGACGGTGGGAGGCAAGCTTGGTTACACACTGCCGCCAGATCAGAACATTCTGCTCAACTGGCGCGGCAAGCCATTCAGCTATCAGTATGTGTCGTTTAGCGATGTCATGCAGGACATGGGCAGCAAAGACAAAAAGCGACCACAGAACGAGTTCACCGACAAAATCGTCATCATCGGTTCCACCGCGCCCAGCCTGTTTGACCTCAAGGCAACCGCCATGGCCAAGGCGCATCCCGGAGTGGAAATTCTGGCAACGGCAATCGACAACGTCAAACATCAGGATTATCTGAAAGTCTGGCGCGGCGCCACGCCCTATATACTGATCAGCCTGTTGCTGATCTGGCTCACCACCCTGGCGTTTTACCTCAATGCCGACCGCGACCGCTTCAACAAGCTGTTCAGTTTCAGTCAGATCGGGCTGCTGGTGCTGTCTTATATTGGCATCAACCTGAGCAACTTCTACCTCGACTTTACCGGGCCGATTACCTGGGCGTTGTTTTACTTCAGTATTGCCAAGATATACGCCCTGGCGACAGACCGCGCCCTGCAACGCTGGCTGGCCTATGGCGTCAAAGAAGGCGCCAGCGACACCCACGTATTGATCATGCCAATCCTGGTTGAAAGCGATGAGCCGCTGGGTGACAGCATCATGAAGAAGCTGAAGCGCCAGATTGAGCTGACCAGCCGCACGCCAAGCAGCGTGGATATTCTCAAGGGCGTGCAATCCGGCATCTGGGGCCTGTTTGGCGAGTTGACCGTGGTGAGCTGGACCTTTGCCGAAGGCCGCCAGGAATATGCCAGCGAAGCGCACAAGGATGCGCAGCTGATTGCCAGCCAACTGCCACGAATCCTGGCCAGCCTGGAGGTTCCAGGCAAACTCAAGCCTATCCACACACTATATGAGAACAGGTTGAATGCAAAAATGCCGCTCGGCAGGCAATGGCGCAGCGCCTTTGCCGCCGCGCTGTTACAACTTGAGGCTGTGCAGTCCGAGGCAGCCCCTGCCAATAACAACACCCCGACATCATCTCCGGAGCTTTAAGATATGCGATATTTTCTGTCCGCCAGCCTGGCAGCCGTCTTGCTCGCCAGCGGTCTGGCACAGGCCGAAAGCGGCACTGCGCTCAAAAACGACACCTTGCGCAAGGAACCCTATAACGACGCAAAAACCAGCGGCCAGCTGAAGCGTGGCGACAAGGTCGATATCGTCAGAAAACAAGGCGCCTGGCTACAAGTCAAATCACCCAAAGCTTCTGGCTGGGTGAGGTTACTCTCGGTCAAGCGTGCCTCCAGCACCGGCAATCAGGCCGCTGGAGTTCTGAGTGTCGCCAGTGGCCGTGCAGGCACTGGCCAGGTAGTCGCCACCACCGGAGTACGTGGTTTGACGGAAGATGAACTTAAGCAGGCGCAATTCAGCGAGCCAGAAATCAAGCTGCTGGAAAGCTACAGCGTATCGGCAGCCGATGGCGCGCAATATGCCAAGGCGGCCAGCCTCAAACCTGTCAAGCTGGGTTACTTACCCAAGCCTGTGGCAACGCAGGGAGAAAATCCATGAGAAATCCTGCATGGGCATGCCTCCTCACCTCGCTCTTGAGCTTGCCACCACAGGCAATGGCGTTTGACCTTGGGGGGGCGCTGAAAGATGCCGTGGAAAACAACGCGGGCGACCTGATCAACAACAAGAACTCGAACGACGCCGATACCACGCAAGCCAAGCCGGAAGCCAACAGCCTTGCCAACATCAATTGGAAAAGTCCGACCAAGGACGAAGAAATCAAACTCGGGCGTGAAATTGCAGGCAATCTGCTGGGCGCCGCGCCTCTGGTGAAAAATCCGGCACTGCAACAATACGTCAACCGCGTAGGTCGCTGGGTGGCCAGCCAGAGTGAACGCAGCGATCTGCCATGGCACTTTGGCGTGATTGATAGCGACGATATCAATGCCTTTGCCGCACCTGGCGGCTATGTCTTGATTACCAAAGGCTTGTATAAACGCCTGCAAAACGAAGCCCAGCTGGCCGGTGTGCTAGGGCATGAAATAGCCCACATCGTGCAAAAACATCAGCTTAAGGTACTGCAAAAACAGCAATTGCTCAGCTTGGGTGCAGGCCTGCTTAGCGGCAAGGTTGCCAAAGGCAATCAGGCTATCGAGAAAGTCATCGGCCGTGGCGCCGAAATCAGCGCACGCAGCCTGGACAAAGATGCCGAATACGAAGCTGACCGCATGGGGCTGATATTGGCAGCACGCGCAGGTTATGACCCTTATGGCTTGCCAGAGGTGTTAAGCGGGCTGGCAGATATCAGCAGCAATGATGGCAGCATCGCCTTGCTGTTCAAGACACACCCGGCACCTGAAGAGCGCCTGACGGCACTGGGTGCGGCTACGGCAAGATCCGGCAACCTGCCCACGGGCAAGACCCTGGAAAAACGCTTGCTACCGCTACCATAGCTTCAGTGACATTCAGGCAATAAAAAAGGCACTGCCAACGCAGTGCCTTTTTTTATCCCTTGTCAGGAACCGTGTAACCCTTGGAACTTAGTCCTTAGATGCGCGCTTACGCTCATGTTCTTGCAGGTAGCGCTTGCGGATACGGATGGACTTAGGTGTCAATTCAACCAGTTCATCATCATCGATAAACTCCACTGCGGATTCCAGCGTTAACTGCACGGCAGGAACCAGACGGACTGCTTCGTCAGTGCCGGAAGCACGCACGTTGGTCAGCTGCTTGCCCTTGATTGGGTTAACCACCAGATCATTGTCGCGGCTATGGATACCGATCACCATGCCTTCGTACAGGCGATCACCGGGCACGGAGAACATACGGCCACGGTCTTGCAGTTTCCACAATGCGTAGGCAACAGCTTCACCCTGCTCGGAAGAAATCAGCACACCATTGCGACGACCTGGCATGTCGGCTTTTACCGGTGCGTATTCATCAAAAATATGCGCCATCAGACCAGTACCGCGGGTCAAGGTCAGGAACTCGCTCTGGAAACCGATCAGGCCACGTGCAGGAATCTTGTATTCCAGACGGGTACGGCCATTGCCATCCGATTCCATGTTCTGCAGTTCGCCACGACGACGACCCAGTTCTTCCATCACGGCGCCCTGGGTATCATCTTCCAGGTCCACGGTCAGGATTTCATAAGGCTCGCACTTTTGGCCGTCGATTTCACGGTATACCACGCGTGGCTTGCCCACGGCGATTTCGAAACCTTCACGGCGCATGTTTTCCAGCAGAATGGTCAGGTGCAACTCACCACGACCGGAAACGCGGAATACGTCAGCATCAGCAGTATCTTCAACGCGCAGCGCCACGTTAACCAGCAGCTCCTTGGTCAGGCGGTCACGAATCTGGCGGCTGGTGATGAACTTGCCTTCAGTACCGGCCAATGGAGAGGAGTTCACCATGAAGTCCATGGTCAGGGTAGGCTCATCCACACCCAGAATCGGCAGGCCAACCGGCTTTTCGCGGTCAGCAATGGTCACGCCAATACCGATTTCTTCAATACCAGAGATGATCACGATGTCGCCAGCTTCGGCTTCTTCCACTGGCACACGCTCAAGGCCGCGGAAACCCAGCACCTGATTGATACGGCCCTGACCGGTTTGGGTATCGCCATTCATGACAACGACGACCTGGCCTGGTTTGATACGGCCATTCAGCACTCGGCCAACGCCCAGACGACCGGTGTAGCTGGAGTAATCCAGCGCAGAAACCTGCAATTGCAGAGGCGCATTGCTATCGCCTTGTGGAGGGTGTACGTGGCTCAGGATGGTTTCGAACAGCGGACGCATATTGTCCGACTCGTTCTTGAGGTCCAGCGTCGCAAAACCATTCAGCGCGGAAGCATAAACCACCGGAAAATCCAGCTGTTCATCCGTAGCACCCAGATTGGCAAACAGATCAAAGGTCTGGTTGATCACCCAGTCAGTACGTGCGCCTGGGCGGTCCACCTTATTAATGACCACGATAGGACGCAGACCCAGGGCAAGTGCCTTCTTGGTCACGAAACGGGTTTGAGGCATGGGACCTTCAACTGCGTCAACCAGCAGCACCACACCATCCACCATACCGAGAACGCGCTCAACTTCGCCGCCGAAGTCGGCGTGCCCTGGCGTATCCACGATATTGATGTGGGTGCCTTCATAGTTAACAGCGGTGTTCTTGGCAAGAATGGTAATGCCGCGCTCTTTTTCCAGATCGTTGGAATCCATCACGCGTTCAGATACCTGCTGATGCGATGCGAATGTGCCTGCCTGCTGCAGGAGCTTGTCCACCATAGTGGTTTTGCCATGGTCAACGTGAGCGATGATGGCGATATTACGAAGATTGCGCGACATGTGTTTTGAGCCAGTCCATTAGAAAGGGCGCGATTTTAACACAAAAGCTTTGACAAACTGATGACTATCTATATACTTCGGCCTTCGATGAATTTGTAGCGTAGCCCTCAAAGGCCTGTTCTGCAAATATTTCGGTAATTCATCGCCCTAGCCCTCTCGAAGCCCATTGCTGTATTTGTGGCTCTCCAGTTTTTTACCGG
Organism: Methylovorus menthalis; assembly: GCF_020523625.1. GTDB lineage: Bacteria > Pseudomonadota > Gammaproteobacteria > Burkholderiales > Methylophilaceae > Methylovorus > Methylovorus menthalis. The sequence continues at coordinate 652,856 of NZ_JAJAQH010000006.1, read as the reverse complement.
TTAGTGGCTATGCCCGTGCGCCGGTAGAAATACACCTCCAAATTTAGTGTATTGCGCCTAACGTTGCTTACAACTCTGTTGTGTAGCTGATCGCGTCCTGCTTGCGCCCTTTGTTTTAGTAATTCACCTTAAGGGAAAATTGTGTCCGTAACTTTTGAAACTTTGAATCTGCATCCTTCCATCCTGCGTGCGCTGGAGGAAGCTGGCTATTCCACCCCTACTCCTATTCAGGCTCAGGCAATTCCTGAAGTCCTGGCTGGTCACGATCTGATGGCCTCTGCCCAGACCGGCACTGGCAAAACCGCAGCGTTCACGCTGCCAGCCCTGAACCTCCTGGCCGACATCCATCCGTCCAAGAGCCGTGGCCCACGTATTCTGGTATTGACCCCAACCCGCGAACTGGCAGCCCAAGTGAATGATGCTGCCCGCAAATATGGCAAGTTCATGCGTGCCCGTACCGTCAGCATCGTCGGTGGCATGCCTTACCCACTGCAAAACAAGCTGCTGTCGCAGCCACTGGATATTCTGGTAGCTACTCCAGGCCGCCTGCTAGACCATATGGAACGCGGCCGCATTGATATGTCCCGTCTGCAAATGCTGATCCTGGATGAAGCGGATCGTATGCTGGACATGGGTTTCATGCCCGATATCGAACGCATCAACGAAGCCCTGCCACGCGAGCGTCAGACCCTGATGTTCTCGGCAACCTTTGAAGGCCCGATCGCCAACATCGCCAAAACGCTGCTGAAGGATCCGAAAGTCATCCAGATCGCCGCACAAAAAGAAAAGCACGCCAATATCGAACAGCGCCTGCATTTTGTGGACGACATGAACCACAAGAACAAACTGCTGGAACATCTCTTGATCGCTCCTGATGTTAACCAGGCTATTGTATTCACCTCCACCAAGCGTCACGCTGACCTGCTGGCTGAAGATCTGTATGCTGCCGGCCACAAGTCTGCGGCATTGCATGGCGACATGACTCAGGGCGCGCGCAACCGCACCCTGACCAAGCTGCGTCATGGCGATGTACGCGTACTGGTAGCCACCGATGTGGCAGCCCGCGGTATTGACGTACAAGGCATCACCCACGTCATCAATTACGATCTGCCTAAATTTGCAGAAGACTACGTTCACCGCATCGGCCGTACTGGCCGCGCTGGCAACACCGGTGTCGCGGTTTCTTTTGCTTCGCATGCAGACCGTCATCAATTACGCAAAATTGAGCAATATACTGGTCAGCGCATTGAAATCACGGTGATCGAAGGCTTTGAACCCAAGCGTCCGGCTCCTCGTACCGATGACCGCGGCAGCAATGGTCGTCCACGCAGCGGCAATCCTGGCAGCAAGAGTGGCTTCAAGCCACGCGGTCAAGGTGGCTATGCTGGCAACAACCCACGCTCCGCGTCCGGCACAGGCAATTCCGAAGGCAATCGTGGCTTTGGTGGCCGTAGCGAAGGTAATCGCAGCGAAGGCAACCGTGGCAATGACAAGTTCGGTGGCCAGAAGCGTGCTGATGCGCCTCGCCGTCCACGCAATTTTGCGTAAAATGCCCTGTTAACCAACAATAAAGCCCATAGACTACATTGAGTACAGAAAACATTCGTTTCGCAGACCTGGGGTTGGCGCCTGAAATTCTCAAGGCGCTGGAAGAATTTGGCTACACCGTACCAACGCCGATTCAGGCGCAGGCCATTCCCGTCGTGCTACAAGGGCACGACCTGATGGCCGGTGCTCAGACCGGTACTGGTAAAACAGCCGCTTTTTCACTGCCCTTGCTGCAAAAGCTATTGCCGCAGGCGAGCAGCAGTGCATCGCCAGCCCGCCATCCGGTGCGGGCGTTGATACTGACGCCTACACGGGAGCTCGCCATTCAGGTAGAGGAAAGCGTCAAGGTGTATGCCAAGCATACGGCCTTGCGCTCGCTGGTGGTATTCGGCGGCGTTGATATCAAGACGCAAACTCCCAGCCTGATGAAGGGCGTGGAAATTCTGGTAGCGACCCCTGGTCGCTTGCTGGACCACGTGGAACAACGCACCGTGCAACTGGGGCAAGTGCAGATCCTGATTCTGGATGAAGCGGACCGTATGCTGGACATGGGCTTTATGCCTGACCTCAAGCGCATTCTGGCGCTGCTGCCTAAAAAGCGGCAAAACCTGATGTTCTCGGCCACCTTCTCCAACGACATCAAAAAACTGTCCGAAGAGTTTCTGACCAACCCCAAGCTGATCGAAGTCGCTCGCAGCAATGCAGCGTCTGACAAAGTGACGCAGAAGGTGTATCAGCTCGACAAAGATGGCAAGGATAGCTTCCTGGCCAAGCTGCTGCTGGAAAGCAACAGCGAGCAAACCATCGTATTCACCAAAACCAAGCTGACGGCGAGTCGTCTGGCGCGGCAACTGGTACGCGAAGGCATTGCAGCAGATGCGATCCATGGCGACAAAAGTCAGCAGGAACGCATGCAGGCACTGGAAGCCTTCAAGCAGGGCAAGGTAACCACCTTGGTAGCAACGGATGTTGCTGCACGCGGACTGGATATTGACCAGCTGCCCATGGTGATCAACTTTGAACTGCCAAGCGCGCCAGAAGACTATGTGCATCGCATTGGTCGTACTGGCCGGGCTGGCGCTTCAGGCACGGCAATTTCGCTGGTATGCCCTGAAGAAGAAAAATACCTGAAGGAAATCGAAAAGCTGATCAAGCGCGAGATTCCCCGGGAAACTGCTGTGGTAGCAGAAAGGCCTCGCGAGCGCGCAAGAGAAGCCCGTGAGCCACGCGCCGAATCCACAGATCGCAAACCCGCCGCTCCGCGCTCACCTGCCCCACGCAAAAATCAGGACCCCTGGTTTGACAAGCCCTATGAACCTTCCGGCAATGCCGAGGTGAAACAATCCATGGGCCTGGCACGCAACAAGCAGAAGAAAGAAGTGGCAGCATTGCTTGGTGGCTTGCTGAAACGCGACTAGCACTCAGCAGAGCATCATGATGTAAAAATTAAAAGGCCGCATTCGCGGCCTTTTCTTTATTCAATTGCCCGTTAAATCAACCAGGCTTATTCCGCATAAAATCGGCCACGCCCCACAAGGCCTCTGCCAGTTTGCGCATAACCTCTTCTTCCACGCCTATATCGTGCATGGCACGCACCATGCAGTACATCCATTGATCGCGCTGCTCTTCGCCAATCTCAAAGGGCATATGGCGACGACGCAAAAATGGATGACCATAGCGCTCGATATAAAGCTGTGGACCACCAGTCCAGCCCGTCAGGAACATGAATAACTTCTCACGCGCTTCGGTGAGGTCAGCCGCGTGGATAGCGCGGAGATTGGCGGCCTTGGGGTCGCTGTCCATTACATCGTAAAAACGCTCCACCAGCGCCCGAATCTGCTCCACACCACCCAACAATTCAAAAAACGTGGCCTTGCTGCTGCCGGGTTCGCCTATCTTGTCCAGCATCATGCCGCCCTGGGTTTGACCAAGGAGGCGGCGAGGTGGGCTCGGGCGCGCGCTTCGTCCACGCCAGGTGCTGTTGCCAGTGCTACCCCCATGCGGCGACGTACAAATGACTCGGGCTTGCCAAACAGACGAATATCAGCCTCTGGTACGCGCAAGGCGGCGTCCAGTCCTTCATACACCAGGGCATCGCTATCTACACCACCATAGATAACGGCACTGGCCCCTGGTGCCAGCATGCGCGTATCAACCGGCAAGCCCAGAATGGCGCGGGCATGCAGTTCAAATTCGTTAAAGCGCTGGCTGGCCATAGTCACCATGCCGGTATCATGCGGACGCGGGCTGACTTCGGAGAACCAGACATGGTCACCTTTGATAAATAGCTCCACCCCAAACAAGCCCAGCCCTCCCAGGCTATCGGTCACGGCTTTGGCAATACGCTGCGCTTCGACCAAGGCCTGAGGCGTCATGGCCTGCGGCTGCCAGCTTTCCACGTAATCGCCACTTTCCTGGCGATGGCCGATCGGCTCGCAAAAATAGGTCTGGGTAGCACCGGTAGAGTCTTTAGCACGCAAGGTCAGCAGGGTAATTTCAAAATCAAAATCAATTTGGCCTTCCACAATCACGACCCCCTGATTGACCCGCCCTGCACTGGCAGCGTAATCCCAGGCCTTTGCAACCTGATCTGGCGAGGTAATGCGCGATTGCCCCTTGCCGGAGGATGACATGGTCGGTTTCACAAAACAGGGATAGCCGATACCGTTGTCAATCGCCGCCTGCAGCTCCTGCTCGCTACGGGCAAAGGAATAAGGGGAAGTAGGCAGGCTTAAGGTTTCAGCGGCAAGACGGCGTATGCCCTCACGATTCATGGTGAGCTGCACCGCTTTCACGGTGGGCACCACCGTTGACAGGCCTTGCTCCTCAATGCGAGCGAGTATCTCGGTATTCAAGGCCTCGATTTCGGGAACGATCAGATGGGGCTTTTCCAGGGCGACCAGCGCTTGCAGGGCATCGGCATCGGTCATGTCGATCACATGGCTGCGATGGGCAACCTGATGTCCAGGCGCATTTGCATAACGATCAACGGCGATCACTTCAACGCCAAGGCGCTGCAAGGCGATAATGACTTCCTTGCCTAGCTCACCGCTGCCAAGCAGCATGACGCGGGTTGCACTGGGCGTGAGGGGGGTACCAATATTCATGATCGCTCCGGCGGAATGAAGCGTGCATTTTATCATGCGGGCAGGTGCTTCACCTATGCCGCGTGAAGCGTGTTTTGATTAGGAGATCGGGGATGGATCAGGCACGAATGCCATGTTTTTCCATGCGGTAGCGCATCGCCATGCGGGTAATGCCGAGCTGACGTGCCGCTTCGGAAATATTGAAATGCGTTTGTTCCAGGGTTTTTTCTATCATGAGCTTTTCGGCGGCATCCAGTGTCATGCGGGTAGCCGCAGCAACGTCTTCCGTTGCGGTGGTCGTCAGTTTGACGTTCGCCACCAGTTCGACGGGCAGCGCCACATCCTGAATCCTGACCTGTGCCGTCTTGCTGAGCAGTACTGCTCGGCTGATCTGATGGCGCAACTCGCGCACATTGCCAGGCCAGCGATAGCGCATCAGCATATCGGTCACTTCGGGCGAAAACACCCGCTTCTCAAGACCATACCGGCGCTCGGTCTGCGTCGCAAAATGCTGTGCGAGCAAAAGCACATCACCGCCACGCTCACGCAGAGGCGGCATGCTAAGGGATAAGACATTCAAACGATAAAACAAATCGGAGCGAAAGCGCCCATCAATCACCATCTGCTGCAAGTCACGGTTGGTGGCGGCAATAAAGCGCGCCATCACCGGGCGCTCTTTGGTAGAGCCGATGCGGCGCACCACGCGCCGCTCCAGCACATTCAGCAACTTGGCTTGCAGGGTCAATGGCAACTCGCCAATTTCATCCAGAAAAAGCGTGCCATCTTCCGCGGCCTCAATCAGGCCACAACGCGCATTCTGCGCACTGGTGAATGCGCCCTTCTCATGACCAAACAATTCGTTTTCGATCAGCTCGCTCGGCAAGGATGCACAATCCACATGCACAAACGGGCGATCACTATTCTTGCAGGACTGGTGTAGCAGGCGTGCCACCACGTCCTTTCCGGTACCGGTTTCGCCGGAAATCAGGATGGTAGGCGGAGCGGCCTCAACAGAAACCAATTGGGCAATGCGCTCCACCTGTGTTCGGATAGCTTGTATGGGGGCACTTTCCCCCAGCATTTCGATATTTTCAGTTTCGTGGGAATTGCGCTGGCGCGAGTAGTCCAGCTGGCGTTTGAGATGCGTCGCGTTTTCAGCTTTCTCTATCGCCAAGAGTAGTTCTTCAAGGTCCACCGGTTTCTTAATATAATCGGTCGCCCCTTGCTTCATGGCATTGACGGCATCCATCACATCGCCATGGGCCGTGAGCACAATCACGGCAACACCTTTTGCTACCAGATCAGAAAGCAGTTCAAGTCCGTTTCCATCCGGCAATCGCATATCAAGCAATGCCAGGTCGGGAGCAAACTGCCGTGCCAATGCACGACCGTCTGCTATCGACTCAGCATGCTCGCACTCGTAGCCCGCCTTTTGCAGACGTTTAGCTACGGCACGAGCAAATACTGCTTCATCCTCTACAAGCAATATCCGCATTCTTGGCTTCACACTTGCATTCATTGCACCAGGTTCGTCCATGATCATTGCTTGCATGAGGAATCAGCTTTTAGTTGGCATCTGCAACACTAGGCTTGGCACCGCCAAATTCCCAACGTACGCCGATCCAGCCAGCACGAGGAGCGCCAGGAGAACGCAGGCTTGCACGTTCATCTTCGCCCGCCAAATAAGCACCATTGGCGCCAAAGAACGTTTCTCCGATCATGCCGCCATTGCTGTATTCACGATCAAAGACATTGATTGCCTTGGCAAACACACTCCAGCCCTTGCCGATGTTGTAACGGGTATCCAGGTTGACAATGGTGTAACCGCCGATTTTGGCGCCTTCACCTTCGTCCTGGTTGTTTTCGTTACCACGGGCATACTGGTCAGAGAAGGTCACAATATTGGTACCAACCACCCACTTAGGTGTGATGGAGTATTGACCACGGAGCTTGAACTGATGACGTGGGATACCTACCATGTTATCGCCCTTGCGTACTTGGATCGAGTCACCATCAGAAGAGGTATTCACTTCATTGGCAATCGTGAAGTCGCTTTCATAGGTGGCCTTGATATAGCTATAACCCACGTTCCAGTCAAATGCACCATATCGACCACTCAAACCGGTATCCAAACCAATACGACGGGTCTTGCCTACGTTATCAAAATAACCAAGACCAGTAGAGTTAGCGTAGATGAACTGGATATCATCCGTGTTCTGCGCACGGTATACACTGGCGTTCCAGCGCACATCTTGCGTCAGGTTACCACGCATACCTGCTTCATATGTCTTGGCAACGACTTGCTTGAGTGGTGGATCACCCGCCATGGCATTGGGCAATTTGCAGGGCTGAGCAGGATTGGCGCAGCCAAGTTCAATCGCGGTTGGCGCACGACTACCTTCGTTGTAGGAACCATAAACCGTCAGATCACGTGTAGGCGTAAAGTTGATGCCCACTGCTGGATTGATACGATTGAAACTATGGTCACCGGACAAGGACTCTTCACCAGTTGGGATCAGATGGTCCGTGTTTTCAACCTTGGTGTGGTTGTAACGGGCAGAACCAGTCAGATGCCAGAACTCATTCAGCGACAGGGTATCGGTCGCAAATACGCTCCAGGTTTTGGTCTTGCCGGTCAGATTGACGGCCGCTTCCTCGGACAGAATACCAAGGCCGTCAATGCCACGTGACCCATTCAGGTTGCCATATTCTGTCGACTGGCTAAAACGTGTCTTACTGTAGTCATATCCAAAACCGACAATGAATTGGTTCTTTTTCTGCAACCAATCTTGGTTGAATGTCAGCTGAGTGGTAAAGCCGTAGCTGTTTTTCTTTGACTTGCTGCGATTAAGAGCACCAGCACAGGACTTTTCAGCATCTTCGCCATCTGCGCCAGCAACACAAGTTCCATCACCGAAAAATCCGCTAGTCGGAGTAACACCTCCATTATCTTCGGTAGCATTATCCTCGGATACCACATCATCATTACCATCACCATTCAGTGTTTTGGTCTTGGCATGACGGAAATAGGCATTGCCGCTCAGCATCACATCGTCGCTGAACCAGTGTGCACCATTCAGATTCAGCATGGACATGGTGTTACGGGTCTGGTCAGGACGGGTCAGGATGGTATCGCGACCCAATGTGCGCAACATGTTGTTGGGCGTCAGGCCGTTACCGATCATGTCATTGTCAGCACCGGTGTAACTGAGGTTGATCTGGGTAGTTTCATTCTGCCAGCCCACCTTGCCAAATACCTGGCGAACATCGGTGGGGGAGTAATTACGCCAGCCGTCTTCCGTGAAGGAGTTGGCGGAGAAGAAGTAATCCACCGAACCATCCTTGGACACACCGCCGTATTCGGCGGAAGCTGCCTTGCGACCCCAGGAGCCGGTATAGGCTTCCACTGCACCACCCGGGTTGGTACGACCGCTCTTGGTCTGGATAGAAATAGCACCGCCCAGGGTATTCAAACCAAATAATGGATTGGAACCGGGGATCAGCGACATGCCCTGAATGGCATTCATCGGGATCAGATCCCAGCTGACAACGTCACCAAAGGGCTCATTCACACGCACGCCATCGACAAATACAGACAGACCTTGCGGCGTGCCAAGCAATGGAGAGGCAGAATAACCACGGAAGTTGATATCTGGCTGGAAAGGATTGTTCTGGGTGTCATTGACGTTTACACCGGCCAGGTTCTGGTTCATGTAGTCGGCAATGGTCAGGCTGCCTTGATTGCGCATATCCTCGCCTTTGACGATCTGGATATTGGCAGGCACTTGCTCAAGCGGCAAACCGATAGAAGGAAGGGGCGTCGTGCTGACAACTTCCAGCTTTTTGACTTTGAGCGTGTCGGCTTTCTGCTCTTCGGCAGATTGCGTTGTTGTTTCCGCCACCGCAAAATGCGGCAGGGCAAACAAACTGGCCACTATCACCGCTCCCGCGTTTAGGCGGAATTTGGTTGTTTGATTCATGGTCTCTCCACTAATTTCCACTGTTAAAAACGTTAGCTGTTACACAAGTTTCATGCCAGTGAACAAGGGAAAGAGATAAGCCTTTAATACTAAACATGGAAATAAAATTCAGCACGGATGACATGGCTGCATTCTACAACCAAATTGGTTGTATATAACCACCATATTGGCTATATACAACCAATTACAACCATTTTGGTGGTTAGGTACTATGCAGAATTTCGCGTGGCGAAAAGCGCAAAAAGCGCCGCAACACCCACCAGGACGCCATCGGAATCAATAGCATCGCCAAGCCAATAGTGAAAAGGCTGGTCTGCCAGTTAAAGCTGAAAGCAATGTTAAGCACCTGCCGACTGATATAAAAAGCCAGGCCATTGGCAATCAGGCTGGCAACCAAAGCCGCCATCAAGCCCACTGCAAGATACTCAACCCATACACTTTGCCGGATCTGCCGGGTGGAGGCGCCCAGCACCCGCAACAGGGTCGCCTCTTTCACGCGCTCTCGGCGTGTCGCTATCAAGGCAGCATAGAGCACGGTCAAACCTGCCAATACGCTAAAGGCAAAAATATACTGCAGAGCGCTCGTCATTTTGTCGATGATCGCCTGCACCTGCTCCAGCACTGCCGCCACATCAATTACGGTCAGATTGGTAAATTGCTGCACTAGTCGGTTAAGCATGTTTTCCTGATCTCGCGGTACATGCAGGCTGGTCAGGTAATTGGCCGGCATGGCATCCAGCACACCCGGCGGTGTCAGGGCAAAGAAATTCGCCCGCATGGTGTCCCACTCCACCTTGCGCAAACTGCTGACCGTCAGCTCCAGCGGTTGCCCGGCGACGTCATAACTCAGATGGTCACCTAGCTTCACATGCAGCATATCGGCGATACCTTGTTCAAGAGAAAGTAACGGTTGGCCCGCCTGTCCTGGCGTCCACCATTCCCCTGCCAGCAAGCGATTATCGTCTTGCATGTCAGCAGCCCAAGATAAATTGAATTCGCGTTCTGCCAGCCGCTTGGCCCGCTCATCCTTGTAGCTGGCAATATCCAGCGGCTTGCCGTTAATCGCCGTCAGGCGTGCGCGAACCATGGGATGCAGCTCCGGCGCAGGCATGCCTTCCTGCTTGAAAAATGCCTTGATCGCATCCAGCTGGTTTGCCTGAATATTGATCACAAACCTGTTTGGCGCATCTGGTGGCAGTGACGATTGCCAGTTGTGCAACAAATCGCCGCGTATCAGAGCGAGCAGCATCAGCGCCGCCATGCCCAAGCTGAAACCCAGCACCTGCGCCATGAATAGCCGCGGCCGACGCCGTATGGCGGCAAGACCCAGTTGCACTGCGCCAGATTGCTGTTGCGGCAATGCGAGCAGCAAGCGCCGCAACAATCGGGTTAATCCCAGTACTGCGACAACCAGAGCCGAGAAACCACCAATTGCAGCCAGAGCGAGCTTGACATCCCCGGCATGCCAGGCGATCAGACCAAAGGCCAGCAACACGCTGGGGGCGTATTGCCAGAGCGCGGACCATGAGGGCAAAGCGATATCCTGCCGCAGGATATGCAAGGCAGGAACGTTGCGCAAACGCAGCAGGCTGGGCCACATCACCGCCAGCAAGGTAGCAAAGCCGACAACAAATCCAGCAAGTGCAGGTTGCCAGCTCGGCGCTGGCAGCGTTTCCACAAACAGCTTGCCCGCCAGCCAGCCCAGGCCGAGCTGCCCGACAAACCCGAGCAGGCTGCCCAGCGCACTGCCGATCACAGCCAGCATCAGCGTCTGTAACAAAAGTATTCGGGAGATCAGCTGGCCGGATGCGCCAAAGCAACGCATCAGCGCATAGCTATCCTGACTGCTCTGCACATACGGCATGGCCGCCAGAAACATCGCTACCATCGCCAACACCACGCTCACCATGGCGGCCAGACCCAGGAATTGCTGGGTTTTCTCCAGGGCATTGCGGATTTCCGGCCGGGCTGTCGCCAGATCCTGCAACCGTTCACCGCGTGCCAGCTGCGGCTGCGCCCAGTCGGTATAGGCTTTCATGGCACCGGCATCGGCTGCCAGCAGCAGCTGGTATTTCACCCGACTGCCAAACTGGACAAGACCCGTCGCCTGCACATCCGCCGCGTTCATCATCACCCTGGGGGCAAAGCTGAACATATCGCCCCCACGGGATGCCTCGCTATAAAGAATAGCGCTCACCTTGAAATGACTATTGCCAAGCTCAAGGCTATCCCCCTCCTGCAATTGCAGGCTATTCGCCAGCCGGGGTCCTATCCATACCGTGCCCGGAGAGGGAATCCCTTGTGCCTCATGCGCATCGCCACCGCCCTGCTGAATCATCAACGAGCCACGTAAAGGAAAGCCTGCGCCCAGCGCCTTGATTTCACTTAATTGGCTGCGGTCACCACTCAAGACCATGCTGGGGAATTCCAGCGTATTGCTGATCTGTATATTCGCCTGCCTGGCCTCTTCGGCAAAGCGAGGAGGAATTGGGTGATCGGCCGCGATCACGGCATCTGCGCCTAGCAGCATGGCGCCCTGCCGCGCCAAGGTAGATTGAATACGGTCAGTAAAAAAACCAACGGAGGTGGTCGCCGCCACCGCCATGATCAGGGCCAGCAGCAGTACCCGTATTTCGCCTGCTGCCCACTGGCTGCGAAGCTGACGCCAGGCCAGATTGAATGCCAGACTCATGCCACACCTGCCAGCTCAACAATACGGCCCTGTTGCAGGCTCAGCACCCGGCCGCACCGATTCGCCAGCTTGAGATCATGCGTCACCAGTACCAGCGTGGTGCCGAATTCCGCATTGAGCGCGAACAAGAGCTCGATGATGTTTTCGCCGGTGGCCGCATCCAGATTGCCTGTTGGCTCATCGGCAAACAGGATGGCAGGCCGCGGAGCAAATGCCCGCGCGATGGCGACGCGCTGCTGCTCGCCACCTGATAGATGGCGTGGATAATGCGAGAGGCGATGCGCTAGCCCGACACGCTCCAGGGCAGCCGTGGCCTGTGATTTTGCATCGTTACGACCAGCCAACTGCAAGGGCAGCATGACATTTTCCAGCGCCGTCAGCGTAGGCAAGAGCTGAAACGACTGAAAGACAAAGCCCATACAGCGTGCGCGCAAGGCAGCGCGACCATCTTCATCCAGCGGGGCGATATCCTGCCCCTGAATCAGCACTTTCCCCTGGCTGGGATTGTCCAACCCGGCGAGCAAGCCCAGCAAGGTCGATTTGCCAGAGCCGGAACTGCCCACAATGGCAATCCGCTCACCTGCCGCAATCACCAGGTCTAATCCGCTCAGGATGACCAGCGGATTACCATTGCTGTTAACATGTTTATCGAGTTTTACTGCTTCAACTGCCAAAGGTTTCTGCATGATTTTCCGTTTACTGATCATTACGTTTTTTTCGTGTTGCATGGCGCTCACCGCACTGGCGGCTCCGCCATCCAGCAATACTGCACCCGTCATTCTGGTGTTCGGTGACAGCCTGTCGGCTGGCTATGGGATTCCGCGTGAATCGGGCTGGGTAAGCCTTATGCAACAGCGCCTGCAACAACGCGGGCTGCCACATCGCGTCGTCAATGCCAGCATCAGCGGCGAAACGACCAGCGGTGGGCTGAGCCGCATCGCCGAGGCCGTGCGCACGCATCAACCTTCCCTGGTACTGGTGGAACTTGGCGCCAATGATGGCCTGCGCGGGCTTCCCGTCGAGCAGATGCAGCAAAACCTCAACAAGATCATCGCCACCAACGAGGCTGCCAAGGCCAAGACTATCCTGATCGGCATGATGATTCCCCCCAACTATGGCCCTCGTTATACGCAATCGTTCAATGCCAGTTTTCGCGAGTTGGCTGAAGCGCATAAATTGCCGCTAGTGCCATTTCTGCTGGAAGGCATAGCAGGCAATGCCAGTCTGAATCAGGATGATGGCCTGCACCCGCGTGCCGAAGCCCAGGAGCGACTGCTGGATAATGTATGGAAAGTGCTGGCGCCCGCGCTGAAAATCACGCCTTAATTCGAGTCCATCCAAGGGTTGCCGCTCCAGCGGATGACCAGCCCGTCTTCATGTGCTTCCGCCTGCAAATGGCTCGCCATGCCGATACCCGGCACCCAGATCAGTTCATCATCACCAAACACCAGCGGTAACTGCTCGCGCTGCCACGGAGGCATCGCAGCGTCCTGCAGCCAATGCTTGAGTGATCGGCCTGGCCGATTGGCATGGGGCTTGAAATGCTCGCCGCCTTGCCGGTGACGAATACGGAGGGTTTTACCGGACAGGCGATCAAGCGCCAATCCGACACCGCGCCGTTGTTCAAAGTAAAGCTGACTGCCGTCGGGCAAGGCGACGACAGGCTGTTGATCCCATGCAATATCCATGGTTGCGGTCTTGAGGTCGACTACCACATGGGCATACCCGCGGTAACGGCGTAGCCACAGCCCAAGCTCGCCATCCAGCAGCAAGGCGAGCTTGGCATCGTCTGCTGCTGTTAGCAATTGCCGCAGCATTTCCTGCAGATGCTCGCGGTGCGGCAGGTAACGCAAGCGGGACGATAGCCACCAGCGCAGCAGATTGCGCGCACGCACCTCGCCCAGCGCCTGCAAGCTGGCGACGTTCAAAGCATCCCCGCGCAAGGCCTCCGCCGCATCCAGCTCCGCCAGCGCCATCTGCAGGCTCTCGGCTTCAGCCGCATGCAGCGCACTGCGCGCCAGCGCCTTGCGTGCGCCAGGAAATCGTTGCTCCAGCATGGGCAACACTTGCTGACGGCAAAAATTGCGGTCGTAATGGGTGTCGTGATTGCTTTCATCCTCCACCCATCCCAGCTGATGCTCAGCTGCGTAAGCGGCCAGCTGCGCGCGTGAAATATCCAGCAAGGGGCGCAGCAGACGTTGCTGGGCATCATGGCTCGCCATGGCGGCAAGACCGCGCATGCCCGCCCCGCGCAGCAGCTGCAGCATGACAGTTTCCGCCTGGTCATCCTGATGATGGGCCAGCACCACATAATCGGCTTGCGCCCCCCGCAGGGCTTCATAACGCAAATGCCGCGCAGCAGCTTCCAGCCCCTGCCCACTATCGCACGGCACATGCACACGCACGACTTGCAAGGGGATAGCATGGCTGGCGCATAGGCGCCGGCAATGCTCCGCCCACTGATCGGCATGCGGACTCAAGCCATGATGCACATGCATGGCGGACAGCCGGATGCCGGGGCTATTGTGAAAAGCCGCGAACAGATGCAGCAAAACGCAGGAATCCAGACCACCGCTAAGTGCGATGAGCAAATGACCTTCAATAGAGTGATGGGTAATGAATTGCTGCAGGTGTTGCTGCAAGCGGGAGGAAGCAAGCGCCCCGGCAGAACCCGGGGCGGCAGGATGTGACATCGACGGAGGCGGCGATTTGTCTATTTGAGAGTAACTTCCTTGAACTCACCGTAGCTCATCAGGCGGTCATAACGAATCGAAAGCAACTGATCAACAGGCACGGCCTGCAAGCGCAGGAGCTCTTCACCAATGGCACGACGCAAATTCTGCATCATGACTTCGGGATTGCGGTGTGCGCCGCCCATGGGTTCACTGACGATACGGTCCACCAGGCCCGCAGTCTTGAGACGGGTAGCGGTAATTCCGAGTGTTTCAGCAGCAACCGATGCCTTGTCCGCGCTTTTCCACAGAATGGAAGCACAGCCTTCAGGTGAGATTACGGAATAAGTGGAGTATTGCAGCATCATGAGATGATCGACCACGCCCAGTGCCAGTGCGCCGCCAGAGCCACCCTCACCGATAATGACACCGATGATAGGGGTCTTCAGCTCAGCCATGACGAACAGGTTGCGTGCAATGGCTTCGGACTGGCCGCGCTCTTCCGCGCCAATTCCGGGATAAGCGCCCGGGGTATCAATCAGGGTAATAATGGGCAGGCTGAATTTCTCGGCCAGGCGATAAAGACGTAGCGCCTTGCGATAGCCTTCAGGCCGCGGCATGCCAAAGTTGCGGTATTGCCGCTCTTTCACATCACGGCCTTTTTGATGGCCGATCACGACCACGGGCTGGCCTTCAAACCGGGCCAGGCCGCCAACAATCGCAGGATCATCGGCAAATGCGCGGTCACCGTGCAATTCTTCAAAATCGGTAAACATGCCCTGAATGTAATCCAGGGTGTAGGGGCGCTGCGGATGGCGTGCCACCTGGGAAATCTGCCAGGCATTGAGCTTGCTGTAGATTTCCTTGGTCAGGGTCTGGTTTTTTTGCTGCAAGCGGTCAATTTCTTCCGAAATATCCAGCGCAGAGTCATCCTGAACGTAACGCAGCTCTTCGATCTTGCCTTCCAGCTCGGCAATCGGCTGCTCAAATTCCAGGAAACTCGTTTTCATATCTTTGGCCATGCAAACTCTACCGTTTTCTAAACTGGTTTAATTATAAAGGATTTTAACATTATCTTCGCTTAACCAGCCCTTAAGATTGCTTAACAGCTCGTCATGCAATTCCACCCGCCATTGCTCGCCCAGCATGAGCTCCACGCGGGCACTGCCGTTGTGATATTCGATCTTCACGGCGCAATGGCGGCGCTCTTCTTCGCCGCCCTGGCGGCAGTATGGCGCCAGAATCTCGCGCAGGCGTCCGGCATCGGCCTGACCATTGCACGAAATCTTGAGCAGGCTGGCATTGGCGCTACGGGCGGCCGCCAGATCGTAGACCTTGCGCGCATTCACGCGTAAACCGCCAGAGAAGTCATCATTGCTAACGCGCCCTTCCACGATCACCAGCGCATCTTCCTTCAACAGGTGTTGGCTCTGGTTGAGCAACTCATTACCTACCACGATTTCTATGCGCGATGTCGCATCATCAAGCGTCACAATCGCCATCTTGCCGCGTTGCGTCATGCGGATGCGGATACCCATCACCACGCCAGCCAGCAGCTGTGGCTGATCCTGCGGCTTGAGGTTGCCCAGCGTGGTGCGGACAAAGGTTGCCAGCTCACGCTTGTAGCCTTCATACGGGTGGCCACTGAAGTAGAAGCCCAGGGCTGACTTTTCCTGTTGCAGTTTTTCCTGCTCAGTCCAGGCATTGACCTTGGGCAGGGTGTGCGCCACGCTATCCGACATTTCCCCAAACAGACTATCCTGCCCACTGGCCGCACCGCTCTGCTCCGCCGCGCTGATGGCAAGGCTGACGCCGGCCAGCAAGGCGGCGCGATTGGGTTCCAGCTTATCGAATGCGCCAGCGCGGATTAGCGACTCGATCACGCGGCGGTTGACCTTGCGCAGATCCAGACGGCGGCAGAAATCGAACAGGTCCTTGAATGGCCCCTCGGCTTCGCGTGCGGCGAGGATCACCTCAATCGCCGCCCAGCCAGTGCCTTTGACGGCACCCAGGCCATACAGCACCTGCTTGTCGCTGATTGGCTTGAAGCGGAATTCGCTCTGGTTAATATCCGGCGCCAGCACTTCCACGCCATTTGCCGCGCAATCATCGTAAAAGATGTGCACGCTGTCGGTATTGTTCATGTCCGCCGACATGGTGGCAGCGAGGAAAGCCGCCGGGTAATGCGCTTTGAGATAAGCCGTGTGGTACGCCACCAAGGCATAAGCTGCCGCGTGCGACTTGTTGAAGCCGTAGCTGGCAAACTTCTCCATCAGGTCAAACAGCTCGGCCGCCTGCTTTTCCGGCGTGCCATTTTTAACTGCACCCTCGACGAAAACGGCACGCTGCGCGTCCATTTCCTCTTTTTTCTTTTTACCCATGGCGCGGCGCAGCAAGTCGGCGCCACCGAGGCTGTAACCCGCCACCACCTGGGCAATCTGCATCACCTGTTCCTGATACACCATGATGCCGTAGGTTTCTTTCAGGATGGGCTCAGTCGCCGGGTGTGGATATTCCACCCGCTGCTGGCCGTGTTTGCGGCGGCAGAAATCGGGGATCAGGTCCATCGGGCCCGGACGATACAGCGCCACCAGCGCGATGATGTCCTCAAAGCAATCCGGCTTGGCCTGCTTAAGCATGTCCTTCATGCCGCGCGATTCCAGCTGGAACACGGCCGTGGTATTGGCAGACTTCAGCAACTGGTAGGTCGGCCTGTCGTTGATCGGCAAGGTCTCGAAATCCAGTGGCGGCAGCTCTTTGAGCGCGCGCTGGGCGTTGGCATTCTCCAGTGCCATCGCCAGAATGGTCAGCGTGCGCAAGCCCAGAAAGTCGAACTTCACCAGGCCGACGGCTTCCACATCATCCTTGTCGTACTGGCTGACCAGGCTTTCGCCATTCTGCTGGCAATACACAGGCGAAAAATCAGATATCTTGCCGGGCGAGATTAGCACCCCGCCAGCGTGCATGCCGATATTGCGGGTCAGGCCTTCCAGCCTGAGCGCCAGCTCCAGCAGTTCGTTGACCTCTTCTTCCTGCTCGCGCCGCTCCTTGAGTTGCGGCTCTTTTTCCAGCGCATCGGACAAGGTAATACCCAGCTCATTGGGAATCAGCTTGGCAATGCCATCGACAAAGTTGAACGGCAGGTCCAGCACCCGGCCCACGTCGCGGATCACGGCCTTGGCGGCCATGGTCCCGAAAGTGGCGATTTGCGATACCGATGCCAGGCCGTATTTGTGCTTTACGTAATCAATGACGCGATCGCGGCCTTCCTGGCAGAAGTCGATATCGAAGTCGGGCATGGAAACCCGCTCAGGATTCAGGAAGCGCTCAAACAGCAAGGCATATTGCAGCGGATCCAGATCGGTAATGCCCAGGCTGTAGGCCACGACGGAGCCCGCACCGGAACCCCGGCCCGGCCCCACTGGCACGCCATTGTTCTTGGCCCAGTTGATAAAGTCGGCCACGATGAGGAAATAGCCGGGGAACCCCATCTGGATGATGATATTGGTCTCGAACTCCAGCCGGGTAAGGTAGACAGGGCGTTTTTCATCGCGTACGGCCTCATCCGGATACAGTACCTGCAGGCGCTTCTCCAGCCCCAGCTTGGCCTGCACCACCAGATATTCATCCAGACTTTCGCCATTCGGCGTAGGGAACTGCGGCAGATAGTTTTTGCCCAGCGTCAGCGTCAGGTTGCAGCGCTTGGCGATTTCCACGCTATTGGCCAATGCCTGCGGCACATCGGCAAACAGGGCCGCCATCTCGGCCTGGGTCTTGAAAAACTGCTCTGGCGTGAAATGCTTGGGACGACGGTTATCGGCCAGCACATAGCCTTCAGCGATACAGACGCGGGCCTCATGTGCCTTGAAGTCATCCGCCTGCATGAACTGCACAGGATGCGTGGCCACCACTGGCAGATCCAGCTCTCCTGCCAGCGCCAGCGCGCGAGCAATATAAAACTCCTGGTGGGCATGGCCTGCACGTTGCAGCTCGATATAAAAACGGTTGGGGAATAGCGTTGCCCATTGCTGGGCCAGGGCGAGCGCAGCCTGCTGATTGCCTTGCAATATCGCCTGACCAACATCGCCCGCCATGGCGCCAGAAAGCATGATCAGGCCATCACTGCCTGCCTCTACCAGCCACTGGCGTTTGATTTCGGCGCGGCCGCGGTGCTGGTTTTCCAGATAGGCACGACTGAGTAATTCACATAACTTGAGATAGCCTGCGTGCGTCTGGCACAGCAGCAGCAATCGATACGGCTGGTCACGGTTGGTTTCATTTTCCAGCCACAGATCGCAGCCCAGCACGGGTTTCAGGCCTTTACCGCGGGCGGATTTGTAAAACTTGACGGCACCAAAGAGATTGCTGAGATCGGTCAGCGCCAGCGCTGGCATGCGGTCAGCCGCGGCCGCCTTGACATAGTCGCCAATGCGCACCGTGCCATCCACCACGGAGTATTCACTGTGGCAACGCAGGTGTATGAAAGTGGGTTGTGACATGGGCTCAATTTTACCCGATTCGGGGCGCTTTTTCCGCCCTGCGCGTGCACAAAAAACGAGAGATCTAACTTGACTTTGGCCGCCGTTACGGGAGCACCGGGGACCGAATAATGGCAAAGCGGCGCTCACCCGGCACGAGCCAAGGGCAAGCATGCAACCGCGGGCCTGGCAGCCCACCATCATGAAGGTGCTACTGGGCGGCCAACAGCACCTTCACTTGCGCCAGCAACTCGTCATCCTGCACGGGTTTGCCGAGATACGCATTAACCCCCAGCTCACGGGCGAGGCTGCGATGCTTTTCTGCCGTGCGCGAGCTGATGATCAAGAGCGGAATATTGGCTGTACGACTATCGCCCCGGATATTGCGCACCAGCTCAAAGCCATCCATGCGCGGCATTTCAATGTCACTCAGAATCAGGTCGGGCAGGCTATCCTGCAATAGTTGCAGGGCATCCATGCCATCCTTGGCGACCACCACCCGATAGCCTTCGCGCTCCAGGAGACGGCTCAGCACCTTGCGCATGGTCAGCGAGTCATCCACCACCATGATTTCGGGCGCACGTGGCGGCACGGCTTCCACATTGACCACCTGCACGCTGCCCACGGCCAGCGCTTCACGGTTAGCGAGCTGCACCGGATTGATGATGAGCACGATATTGCCATCGCCCATCACACTGGCTCCGGCCATGCCCGGCACCCGCGCCAGTTGCGGGCCTATCGGCTTCATGACCACTTCGACATTGCCCAGCACCTCATCCACATGCAGCGCAATGTGGTAACTGCCGCTGCGCAGCAAAATCACCGGCGTATAGCGCTGGTCTTGCGGCTGTGTCGCGTTGTCGCCAATCAGCTGCGCGAGGTAATACAGCCCGTAAGACTGCTCGGCCCACGTAAGCAGCCCCTCGGACTTGGCTTGGGCCAGCGCATCGGGCTTCAGCTTCTGCACTTGCTCTACCATGACTGCAGGCAAGGCAAACACATGCTGACCAGCACGCACCATCACCACCTGCGCCACTGATAGCGTCACTGGCAGGTAAATACTGAAGGTTGCACCCTGCCCGGCCTGGTTGGCGATATCAATGCGCCCGCCCAGACCGGTAATATCACTGCGCACGGAATCCAGCCCCACGCCTCGGCCTGCAATCTGCGTGACGTTATCGGCCGTCGAAAATCCAGGCTCGAAAATCACCGCCAGCAAAGCCGCATCGCTAAGCTTTTGATCCGCCACCAGCAAACCGCGCTCTATGGCTTTTTTCCGCACCTGCGCCAGTGGAATGCCCGCGCCATCATCGGTCACGGTGAGGGTGATTTCATCGTTTTCACTCTTGACGTGCAACTGTATGGTGCCCGCCTCGGGCTTGCCGGTCGCCCTGCGCTCCGGCATGGACTCAAGGCCATGCGCGACCGCATTGCGCAACAGGTGCTCCAGCGGCGCCCCTATCTTGTCCAGCACGGTACGATCAATCTGCACTGTTTCGCCCTCGATCTGCAGTTCGGCGGGCTTGCCCAGCGTACGGGCTGTCTGCCGCACAATGCGTTGCAGCCGCTCGGTGATCATGGAAAACGGCACCATGCGCACATCCATGAGGCCATATTGCAGCTCACGGTTCATGCGTGCCTGCTGCTGCAGCGCGGATTCGGTCTCGCCCAGATTGCCGAGCAGGCCATGCTGAATGGTGGAAACGTCGTTCACGCTCTCCGCCATCATGCGGGTCAGTTCCTGCAGGCGGGTAAAGCGGTCAAACTCCAGCGGGTCAAAGGTCTCGCTGGTTTCCTGCAGATGCGCCATGCGCGACTGCATCTGGCTTTCGGCCTCGATTTCCATTTCACGCAACTGGTTGCGCAAACGTGCCACGCTCTCGGTCAGATCCTGCGAGTATTGCTTGAATGCCAGCATCTCGCGCTCCATGCGCGAACGGGCAATACTGATTTCCCCGGCTTCGTTGATCAGCCTGTCCAGCACATCGCCACGCAAGCGCAGGTATTGCGCCTGATGCTCGGCAGGCATGCCGGAGGCTGCAGGCAGCGCATCGGCCGCCACCGGACCTTGCTCGGCGGCTTCCAGCAGGCTGCCAATCTGGTCCAGATCATTGAACAAATGCTCAAAATCCAGCGCCTGTCCATCCTGCTTGCGGGCACGCACGATGGTGTCTTCCATATCGTGTACCACATCGGCCAGGGCCATCTGGCCCGCCATGCGGGCACTGCCCTTCAGGGTATGCAGCGCGCGCTGCAGCTCTTCAGGGTGTTCATTGACCTCCGGTGCGTGACGCCAGGCGCGCAACTCGGAACCGATGCGCGGCACCAGCTCATGCGCTTCGATCATGAAGATGCCATGCAACTCACTCTCGATAGACAGCTCTGGCTCTGGCTCTGGCTCTGGCTCTGGCTCTGGCTCTGGCTCTGGCTCTGGCTCTGGCTCTGGCTCTGGCTCTGGCTCTGGCTCTGGCTCTGGCTCTGGCTCTGGCTCTGGCTCTGGCTCTGGCTCTGGCTCTGGCTCTGGCTCTGGCTCTGGCTCTGGCTCTGGCTCTGGCTCTGGCTCTGGCTCTGGCTCTGGCTCTGGCCCGAAATCAATATCCTTGAACAGTTCGATCACTTTAGCCGCTGCGCCCGTGGCTACATCGGACGGGCCAGAGTCCGACTGATCTTCAGTCGTGCTTTCCTCTGGTTCCTCTTCAGCCTCTGGTTCTTCTTCAGCAAGCTCTTCTGTATCCAGCTCTTGGGCAACTGCCGTCACATCGGATGGGAAAGCCTCGGTCTCGATATCGCTGCCGGCTTGTACCTCGGCGTCGACATCTTCCTCGAGCTCAGCTTGCACCTCTTCTGCGACCCCAACATCAGCTTCTGCTGGGGCATTGGCTGCCTCAATGGCCTCGCGCAGGGCGGCAAGCAGGCCCATGTTCTGGCGTGGCTGGCGGAACTGACCTGCCTTGCGCAGCATATCGGCCAATACCGATACCACGTTGTCGGCCAGCTTGCGCTGCTGTGGCGTCCATTCGGCGCCTTGCACATCCAGCCAATGCTCCAGGGCACGAGCGAGATCGGCAATGGCTTTGAAGCCTGCGGTGCCGGCATTGCTGGCTAGCGTGTGGGCAGCGCGGCGGCTCGCCTCGGGCGGGGCTTCGTCTTTTTCCGGTAGGCCATCCACCCAGGCCTTGAGCATGGCGAGATGCTGATTGGCTTCGCCCATGAAAATATCAAACAGCGCACGGCTGAGCTTGCGGGTGCCGCCAATAATGACTTCGGCTGCGCTGCTGAGGCCGGGCTGGCTGGCGCACTCGTCTTCGAGTTCGGCGGCCTGGGCAAGCCAGGGGGCTGGGTCTATGGTGACTTCAGCGCTCTGGCGCAGGGTATCGGCCCATCCGGCAAAGGCACTGGCAGCGGATTCGGTAAACGCCAGCTGGTTGGGGCTGGGCACCACGCGGCTATCAATCACGCGATTCAGCAGTTTTTCCACCGCCCAGCCAACTTCACCGAGATTCGCCAGGCCTATGGTGCGGCCACTGCCTTTCAGCGTATGAAAGCCGCGCCGCAAATCCATCATGGCGCGACGGTCGGTGGCATTGACGCGCAGGGCTTGCTGCTGCTGCGCAATGCTGGCGAGCACTTCTTCGGATTCGGTCAGGAACACATCCAGCAGCTCGGCATCGTGGGCACGATCTGGCACCAGAGCGGGCTCGGGTTCAGGGGCCTCTTCCTCCTGTGCGGCGCTGGCGGCTGCTTCATTTGCCGCAGCAAAGCTTTCCTGCAGCGTGGGGACATGGTCTTCCACCAGCGCATGCATATCATCTTCAGCGTCATCGGCCAGCGCATCGGGCGACATCTGGGCCTGTAGCATTTCCAGCGCCACCCGCATGGCGGTCTCGGCCTCGGGGCGCAACCGCGGGAAGCCGCTCACATAAAAATCCATGGCGCTCAGCGCTTCGGCCAGTGCCTCAAAAATCCCGGTAGAAGGTGCAACCGCATCATGCTGCAAGCTTTCGAGGGTAGCCTCAGTGAAGCGCGACAAGGTAGCTGGCAGCGTGAGATCCAGCAAATCAAACGCGCCGGTAACCTGGGTCAACAGTGGCTGACATGGCAGCACCGCATCGCGCTGGTCCGGTTTGCGGAAATAGCCATCCAGCAAGGGCTCGATGGTTTCCAGCACCTGGTGGATATGCTTGCCCATGGTCGCCAGCAAGTCAGAAGACAGCGGCGTTCCGCTGAGATCGGCTCCCGGCGAGGGCTGACGCCCCTCGGCCAGCTCCTGCAGGCGGGCAGCCTGCTGATGCTGGCGCTGGATCAGCGCATCGCTCAAGTCCACATAATGGTGAAAGGTTTCTTCCAGCAGCGCCAGGGTGGAGGCGACCTCCAGCATGGCCGAATTGCTGACGACATCCGCGCCTGCCAGCACGCGCATATTCATGCGCTGCAAGGCTTGTAGCAAGGCGTTCAGGCTATCGTAGCGAAACGTCTGCTTGACCAGGCTATCGCGCAGCTGGATGCTGAACTGCTCCAGCAGCGCCTTGAATTTGTATTCCTCATAGGCTGCCCAGGCATCCTGCAAGGCCCGCAGCAATGCCAGCATGCGCTTTGCCAGCTCGCGATCATCGCTCTCGACCTTCACGTCCTGCGCCGTACGGGGCGGTTCGGGCAGATAGGCCTCCAGCTCAAATGCCGTCTGCACCTGCTGCAGGGCGGCGGACTCAGCCGGGCTGATGGCGATGAAATACAAGAGGTCACGCAACAGATTGCCACTGGCGCGGGTAGCGCCGTCATACAGGCTGCGCAGTTGCTGGTCTATGCGGCGGCAGAGCTTCTTGATGCTTGCATTGGCCGCATGCTCGGGTTGCTGCAGGATATCGACAAACACACTGGCGACCCACCACAGTGTTTTCTGACCACCCTGCTTTTGTACCTGCTGCACTTGCTGCAGCGCGGCACGCAAGATGTCCTGGCCCTCGGCACCTTGCGATTTCAGCCAGGTCAGCAGGCCTTTCTGGAATGCCGTGCGCTGCTCGGCAAAGAAAGCGCCCAAAGCATCATCCGGCAGGGATTGTGTGGGCAAATCACGCGGCGCCCGCACATCGGTATCGGGGAAAAACAGTTCGCTTTCTTCAGCCTCTTCGCCATGCAGGGCTTGCAACGCAGCAAAAGCGGGAAATAACAACAGAGGACGATCCGACGCGCCATCCACCAGCGCCTGCAGATAACGACTCAAGGCCTGGACGGCGTCCATCATAGCCCCCAGTGCGACGGGGCTCATGGCAATCTCGCCCTTTTGCAGCCCCGCGGCCACATGTTCGATCTCGGCACAGAATCGCTTGCAACCCTCCAGCCCAACCATGTCGAGCGCACCGCTCACCTGGTAGAGATGGGTTTGCGAAAACTTCAGGCTGGCGGCATCTTCCGGAGTTTGCTGCAGAGTAGCCAGATTCTCCAGCACGCTTTTCAGCGCCTGGTCTATCTCGCCCTTGACCCAGTTAAGAGGCCCTATGTCGAAATCGTCAACCACGGCTAGCTCCTGTGCGGCCCGACCATCAGGACAACTTGAAGCCGGCCACCGAGGCGCGGAGTTCTTCGGCAAGCGTGGCAAGCTGTTCCACCGATTGTGCGGTCAGCTTGGTGCCCTCCGTGGTTTGCGAGGTGATGTTCTGGATCTTCTGCATGTTGCGGCTGACGGTAGACGCCACTTCGGTCTGGGCCACCGTCGCTTCAGAAATCGCCTGGATCAGGCGCGCCAGGTTGGTACTCACCGTTTCAATTTCATTCAGGGCCTGACCGGCAGCATCGGAGAGGCGAGCCCCATCGACCACACCCTCGGTGCTTTTTTCCATCGCCACCACGGCACTGTTGGTATCAGTCTGAATGGTTTTCACAATGGCGCTGATCTGCTTGGTCGCTTCGGATGAACGCTCAGCCAGTCGCTGCACTTCTTCCGCCACCACGGTGAAGCCACGTCCGGCTTCACCCGCCGAGGCGGCCTGAATCGCGGCATTCAGCGCCAGAATATTGGTCTGCTCGGTAATGTCGGAAATCAGCTCCACGATTTCGCTAATTTCCTGCGAGCTTTCACCCAGGCGCTTGATACGCTTGGAGGTTTCCTGAATCTGCGTGCGGATTTCATTCATGCCGGAGATGGTGTTCTGCACCGCCTTGGCGCCCTGGGTGGCAGCTTGCAGCGAGCGTTGCGCCACTTGCGAGGCCTGCCCGGCGTTGCTGGACACATGCAGGATAGAACGCGTCATGTTGTTGATGGCGTCACTGGTTTCGCCAATCTGCTTGGACTGCTCTTCGGTCGCTTTCAACAGATAATCGGAAGTGGTACGGGTTTGCGCCGTGGCCTGGTTCACCTGCTCGGTCGCGCGGTTGATCTCGGCCACCAGGTCACGCAGGCTGTCGATCGTGTAGTTGATGGAATCGGCAATCGCGCCAGTAATGTTTTCCGACACTTGCGCCTTGACCGTGAGGTCACCATCGGCCAGGTCGCCCATTTCATCCAGCAAGTGCAGAATGGCCTCCTGATTGCCGAGGTTGGTCTGTTCGATGTCCAGAAACTGGCGGCGCGCCGACAGCACCTGGCGATAGCCCACCACAATCAACATCAGCAAAGCCAGCAGCCCGGACAATACCGAGAGAATCAGGAACAGGTTGGCACGTCCTTGCTGCTTGTATTGATCCACCATGCGCCGGGCGGTGGCAACAATCTCATCACTGGTATTCACGATGCTGATGAGCTGGGCCTTGCTGGCATCATCCGCCAGCACATCCGGGCTCAGGGTTTTAAGCGACTTGTGCAATTGCTGCCATGAGGCCTCCAGCTTGTTGAGGGCGGGCACCACTTCCTGCCCGCGGAACAGCGTGTCGGCTTCCAGCTTGCGCATCTGCTTGATGTCGCTCTCCACACTGCCCATGACATTCACCAGGCGCACACTGGCCGCTTCACGGCTATGTGTTGCCAGCACGGCATCGCGCGCGGCCTGCTGCACAAATACCTGCACATCGCCTGAGAGTATGGAGAAACGGTTGTCGCGCTCGACCTGAGTGATATTGAACAGCAGATTGAGGAGCGCCACGGCAGCAGCGATCAGGAAAAATACCAGCAAGGTCTTGGGGATACCCGAGGCCGAGCTATCTCCTTGCCCTGTCAGTGCGGACTTCACCCCGGCGCGCAAGCGCGCCAGCAGTGATGGTGTGTTTCCCTTTTTTGCTGCATTCAATGCCATATCACCCCTTTGTGTGTTCCGGCCTCAAGCCTGGTAAGGCTCAAGGTAAATTCTGTACTACCTGTCTGCCACTTGCGCCGCCTGCCCCGGGCTCCCGTTGAGTTGGGCAAGCGACAGGAATATCAGCGAAGACTAGGCAGCCACCTGCATGAATTCGCTACCGGTCAGCAAGCTTTCCAGTGCCAGCACTTGCCAGACCTGGCCATGCTCATCCTTGTAATGTTCACCGTGAACATCAGGCTCGCCTGGTTCAGGCGTCTGCACAGTCATGCTTTCCAGCGTGCGCAGCCCCACCAGACGATCAATCAGCAAGGCGGCGTTCACCTGATAACGCTCATGCACCAGCAATATGCGGCTTTGCGCGGTCATCACCGTGAATGGCCCGCCCATAAAGGCGGCCAGATCGGTAATGCCGTAAAGATTGCCACGCACGTTCGCCATGCCCAGAAACCAGCTGCGCGTCAGCGGCACCGGGCTGATGTCCGGCACTGGCAGCACCTCGCTGATATCACGCAGGTTGATCAGCCAGTGCTGCCCGCCCACTTCCACCCCAAGGCGTGAGCTGCTGGTGCTGCCCGCGTTGGCCGTCACCTCTTGCAGGCGGGCTAAAATATCCTGCTGGTATTCGTGCAGGTTAAGTCTGGCCATTTTCCAGTGCCCGTATCTTGCTCAGCAATTCGTCCAGTTGGACTGGCTTGATGGCGCAATCCTTGGCACCCTGACGCAAGGCCCACAGACGATCTGTCGCCTGCTCCTTGCCGGTGCACATGATGACAGGGATATGCGCCGTAAGCGGGTTTTTTGAGAGGGCGCGCGTAGCCTGAAATCCATTGAGGCCAGGCATCACCACATCCATGAGCACCAGATCGGGCGCTTCGGCCGCGACTTTTTCCAGGCACTCTTCGCCATTTTCGGCGGTCATGACGGTAAACCCGGCATCCACCAGCAGTTCCGTCAGATAAAAACGATCGGTAAAGGAATCATCCACGACCAGGATTTTTTGAATCGCCATGCCTAGTCCTCGTCCGTTTCCACGCGGGCGTGATTGGTCACCGCATGCAGCAGTGACTCTTGGGTAAAGGGCTTGGTAAGGTATTGGTCTGAGCCCGCCATGCGGCCGCGTGCCCGGTCAAACAGGCCATCCTTGCTGGAAAGCATCACTACCGGCGTGGCTTTATAGCGTGGGTTGCGTTTGATCAGGGTGCAGGTCTGGTAGCCATCAAGCCGCGGCATCATGATGTCGACGAAGATAAGATCGGGATGATAGTTGGCAATCTTGGATAAGGCTTCAAAGCCGTCTTCGGCCAGGATCACTTCGCAGCCAGACTGCTTGAGAAAAAGCTCGGCACTACGGCGTATGGTGTTGCTGTCATCAATGACCATGACTTTCACGCCCGCTAAACTGGTTTCCCCCACCTGCATCCCCTTTTATTGTGTGTTGCACTTTTGCCGTGCAAGGCGGGAGGCCATGCACTCACATCATTCTATCCAGAATTCACGATGGTGCAAGACTCGTGCTGACGCTGTCGGTCACATTCTGTTGTCATTCCAGTGTCAAACAGGTTAAATATCGCAAGCTTGCAGTCATCATGACCGCGCCGCATCCATCAAGATGAAAGACCTCTCACAGAAGGAGGCTCACGGGAAGGGAACAATGCAGATACGACAGGAATCACTGACCGCCAAAATGACGCTGAAAGAGCTGGCGGCGAATCCCCCGCTACTCACGGCCGACCTGGTACTGGTATTTGGCTCGGTGCGCCGCTTCAGCGAAAGCAAGCTGCAGAATATCCTGCGTGACCGCTACCCCGCCGCCCAGATCGTCGGCTGCACGACGTCCGGCGAGATTCAAGGCAACAGCGTATTTGACGATAGCCTGCAGATCACCGCCATTCAGTGGCACAAAACGGAGCAGCGTGTGGTGCATACGCGCATGAACAACATGCAAAGCTCGTTTGAAGTCGCCACCAATCTCGCCAAGCAACTGCAAACCCCGGCGCTGCGCACCGTGCTGCTGTTCTCCGATGGCTTGCATGTGAATGGCTCCGAATTGCTTCAGGGGTTTCAGAGCGTGCTGGGCGATATCCCGATTGTAGGCGGCATGGCGGGAGATAACGCTGCCTTTGTAAATACCCTGCAAATCTGCAATAGCGTCATTTCCGATAACCTGGTGATCGCCGTTGGCCTGTATGGCGACAGCCTGATTACCGCCAGCGGCGCCCTCGGCGGCTGGAAGCCTTATGGCCCACCGCGCAAGATCACCAAATCCGAAAAAAATGTGGTCTACGAAATGGACGGCAAACCCGCCTTGCCGCTCTACCGCATGTACATCGGCGAGCATTACGCCAAAGGCTTGCCCGGTACCGGGCTCAAATTCCCGTTCGCGATTGTCGAAGAAGGCAAGCGCGAGGTAGAAAAAATCCGTACCCTGCTCGCCATTGATACAGCGCGCAACAGCCTGACCTTTGCGGGTAATGTGGAAGAAGGCGAAATCGTGCGCCTGTGCCAGACCAATCACGACCGCCTGGTGGAAGGCGCCAGCGAAGCCGCCCGGCTCGTCACCGGCAACCTGCAATCGCTTAATAATACGCAGCCGGGCCTCGCCCTGTGCGTGAGCTGCGTGGGCCGCAAAGGCGTGATGAACGAGCAGACGGCGGACGAGATCGCGGCCATCAAAACCATTCTCGGGCCGCAAACCACACTCACCGGCTTTTATTCGTATGGTGAGTTTGCCCCGCGTCCCAACACCTCGGACAGCGTGCTGCACAATCAGACCATGACCATAGGCTATCTCAGCGAGAATTTATCGTCCTGATAGCGGTCACTGCTGGTGTATCATCTTTCATCCGCCCTTCACGCAAGGGCGATACAGTGCAAGAAAGCATGAACTGAGCGCACTTTCCTGAATACCCATGCGCATGATCCTGCAACGGCAGGACGCCAGGGTAAAACTATCAGTACGAGTGGAACCATCAGTCTCAAACGCTTTCTGATTGGCAATCCCGCCCTCAATTTCATAAAGGACATTATCCATGACCAGCACAGTAACGCTTAAAGGCAACCCGGTAACCGTAGGCGGCGACTTCCCAAAAGTCGGCCAGACCGCCCCTGACTTTCAATTGGCTAACGCCAAGCGCGAATTGCAATCCCTGGCTGACTACGCCGGCAAGCGCAAAGTACTGAACATTTTCCCAAGTGTAGATACACCTACTTGCGCTACCTCCGTTCGCACCTTCAACAAGCGCGCAGCCGAAGTGCCCAATACTGCCGTGCTCTGCATCTCCGCTGACCTGCCTTTCGCGCAAAGCCGTTTCTGCGGTGCTGAAGGCCTGGAAAATGTGGTCACCCTGTCCACTTTCCGTGATACCGCCAAGTTCTCCAAAGACTATGGCGTACAAATCGCCGATAGCAGCTTGGCTGGCCTCACCGCCCGCGCTGTCGTGGTACTGGATGAAAACAACAAGGTATTGCATAGCGAACTCGTTTCTGAGATCGCCAACGAGCCTGATTACGATGCAGCGTTAGCTGTGTTGTAAGAAAAACAAAGCCAGGGTTTAGCCTGGTGATGCAGAGAAAAAGGGGCAATCGCCCCTTTTTTTTATTTCAGTGAAGACCAAAAAATAGCCACCTTTAGGGAGTCAATCGCTAATTTTCCAAGCTCCCAAACACCTTTTTGAGCAAGCTGCTGGCTTGCCCCATCGGGTCTTGGCGGATGGCTTTTTCTTCTTCGGCCATCATCAGGTATACGCCATCGAGTGTTTTCTGGGTGACGTATTGCTCAAGGTTAGCCTGATCTTTTTTCACCAGGCCAAACTGGCTGCCCATTTCGGCAAACTTGTTGTATTGCTGGGCCAGGGCAACATTCTCGGTGGCTTTTTTGACGATAGGCAGGAATTTCTCAGCCATGGGGCCAGAGGTGGTTTTCTTGAAGTATTGGGTAGCAGCATCGTCGCCACCGGTCAGGATATTCTTGGCATCGGTCACACTCATGCTCTTCACCGAGTTGACGAGTAGCGTTTTGGCTTCGGGTACGGCTGCTTCGGCAGCGCGGTTCATCTTGAGTACTAGTTCATCCGCCTGGTCGCCCATGCCAAACATGCGCATGGCTTTTTCGGCTTTCTTCAGGTTATCCGGCAAAGGGATTTTCACCTGTGGATTATTCAGGAAGCCATCCACGGCCCCCAGCTTGCCCACGGCCTTCCCTGCGCCCTGAATCAGGGCTTCCTTGAGCCCACTGCTGGCGTCCTTGTTACTCAGAGAACTGAGGTCAGCACTGTATGCATTCAGCGTAAAAGCAAGCAGGGTCAGGGCAGTGAGCAAACGGGACATGATGAACATCCATAAAGGGCATGAAGGAACCACAGTCTACCGCAAAAGAAAGGGCGTGCAAGCTTGCACGCCCCCGACTGGTTTACTTACTGTTTAATGCCGATCAGCCACGCAAGGGATTCACTTTCCAGATGTGGCTGGCGTATTCACCAATGGTGCGGTCACTGGAAAATTTGCCTACACGCGCAACATTGAGAATGGCGCGGCGCGTCCACTCTTCCTGGTCCTGATACAGCTTGCTCACGGCATCCTGAGCGTCGATGTAGCTCTGGTAATCGGCCAGCAACAGGTAGTTATCGCCCTTGTGCAGCAGGGTGTCAAAAATCGGCTGGTAGCGGTCAGGCTCATCCACCGAGAAGAAGCCACCGGCGATCATGTCCAGCACCTGGCGCAGCTCTTCGTTGCCGTGGTAATAATCCCAGGGGTTGTAGCCACGGGCCTTGAGGTCGGCCACTTCTGGCGTCGTGAGGCCGAAGATGAAGATATTCTCATCACCAACCTCTTCCTTGATTTCAACATTGGCGCCATCCAGCGTCCCGATGGTCAAGGCACCATTCAGCGCCATTTTCATGTTGCCGGTGCCAGAAGCTTCAGTGCCCGCCGTGGAAATCTGTTCGGAAAGATCGCTGCCGGGAAACAGCAATTCAGCGGCAGAGACTTCATAGTTGGGGTAAAACACCACTTTGAGTTTGTCCCCTACGGCAGGGTCGTCATTGACAATGGCAGCCACATCATTGATCAGTCGGATAATCAGTTTGGCCATCCAATAACCCGGCGCCGCCTTACCGCCAAAAATCACCGTGCGCGGTGTAATGCTCTCGGCCTTGCCACTGCGGATGCGGTTATACAGGGTGATCACATGCAACATGTTGAGCAGCTGACGCTTGTATTCGTGTATGCGCTTGATCTGCACATCAAACAGGCTGTTGGGATTGAGGCTGATACCGGTGAGTTTGGTGATGCGGGCCGCGAGGCGGATCTTGTTCTGCAACTTGATCTCGCGGAAAGCTTGGCGGAAATCAGCATCCTCGGCCAGCGGCACGATGCCTTGCAACTTGCTCAAATCCTTGTGAAAACCTTCGCCGATGACCTTGGCCAGTAGCGCTGTCAGGCCTGGATTGCATTGGTTAAGCCAGCGGCGCGGCGTGATGCCGTTGGTGATGTTGATGAACTTGCCGGGATATATACGGTTGAAATCGGCAAACAAGGTGGTTTTGAGCAGCTCACTGTGCAGCGCGGCCACACCATTGACGGTATGGCTGCCGATCACGGCCAGGTGGGCCATCCGCACGCGGCGGCCGTGGGTTTCATCAATGATGGATACACGGCTCAGCAAATCGGTATCGCCAGGGAAGCGGTGGTTCACCATCTGCAGGAATTCATGGTTGATCTGGTAGATGATGCCCAGATGACGTGGCAAGAGACGGCCGAACAGATCGACTGACCAGGTCTCCAGCGCTTCAGGCATCAGTGTGTGGTTGGTATAGGCAAAAATCTTGACCACCAGCTTCCAGGCGTGGCTCCACTCCAGTCTGTGCACATCCACCAGTTGGTACATCATTTCGGCAACGGCAATCGCCGGGTGGGTGTCATTCAGCTGAATCGCCACTTTTTCCGGCAGCATGTTCCAGTCGTGATGATTGGCAAGGAAACGGCGCAGGATGTCCTGAATCGAGGCGGAGACAAAGAAATACTGCTGCTTGAGGCGCAGCTCCTTGCCCGAGACCGAGGTGTCATTTGGGTAGAGCACCTTGGAGATATTCTCGGTGGCATTACGTTCTTCCACGGCTTTTTCGTAATTGCCATCGTTGAAATGCATGAGGTCAAACTCACGCGTCGCCTTGGCTGACCACAGCCGCAGATTGTTCACGGTTTCCGTGCCATAGCCGGGAATCGGCACATCATAGGCCATGGCCACCACGGCCTCGGAATCCACCCAGTGATGTTCAATGCCATGCTCGGTGGGAAACTCCACCACGTGACCAAAGAAACGTACGATATAGGTGCTCTCGGGACGCTGGAACTCCCAGATATTACCGTAGCGCAGCCAGTTGTCGGGGTTTTCTATCTGCTGACCATGGCTGATGGATTGGCGAAACATGCCGTATTCATAGCGGATACCATAGCCGGTGCCGGGGATATCCATGCTTGCCATGGAATCGAGAAAACAGGCGGCGAGGCGGCCCAGGCCACCATTGCCCAGTGCAGCATCGGTTTCCATCTCCACCACCTGCTCCATATCGCGCCCCAGCGCGTGCAGGCCTTCGCTCACTTCCGGTGCTATGCCCAGATTTAGGGCAGCATTGGACAACATGCGCCCAATCAGGAACTCCAGCGAGAGGTAATATACGCGCTTGGGATCACGCTCCTGATAGGCCTCGGATGTTTTGACCCAGCGTTCTACCACGTGATCGCGAACAGTATAGGCGGTCGTTGCATACCAGTCGCGAGGCGTTGCCGTTGCACTGGTTTTGAATGCCGAAAATATCAGGTGGTTCTGTAAAGCCTGTGCTATCGGGGTTTTTTCAGTAGTAACGGTGGGGGTGAACTCGGAGGGCTGGGACGCATTTGAACTTATCATGGCGGTTAGATTCCTGTCATATATCTGGAGATTCAGTACAGGCTAACGGCCCACCGTGATCTGGAGATGACATTCCCAGGCAGGAAAATCCACTCAACATTTCAGCAGGCACGCAGCGCACAGTGACGACTTGTCATCTAGTCTAGCAAAAAACAAGCCCGTTTAATGCGCGAATGTGGATAGCACAAAAGCAAAACCCCGCCTGCGGGCGGGGTTTTGTTGAAACCAAGGATACAGAATCAAGCCTAGTTTGAAGCGGGCTCGCTAACAAACCCCAGCTTTTGCACGCCCGCATTCTTGGCATCTGCCATCACCTTGGCGATGACTTCGTAGCGGGTTTCCTTGTCGGCACGCAGATTGATATCAGGCTGCGGCTCTTTCTTGGAGGCCTGCTCCAGCTTGAGCACGAGTTCGCCTTCAACCAGCGGGGTATCGTTCCAGTAAATCTGCCCGGCGTTATCAATCGAGATCGTGAACGACTCGGGTTTTTCTGGAAGAGGCTGGCTGCTGGCCTGTGGCAGATCAATGCGCACGGCGTGGGTCAGCAAAGGTGCTGTGATGATGAAGATCACCAGCAGCACTAGCATAACATCCACTAGCGGCGTGGTATTAATCTCGGCCATCGGGGCAGAGTGACTACCCGAGCCAAAACCGTTGCCTGAACCGATCATGCTGTCACCTCTTTAAGGTGACTTTGGGGCTTTAGTGCGCTTTCTCCGGGCGTATTGCCATGGGTCAGTGGAGCGCCGGTGGTCAGCAAGACATGCAGATCGTTGGCAAAGCTGTCCAGTTGCGCCATCAACACACGATTGCTGCGAACCAGGGCGTTGTATGCCAGCACAGCAGGAATCGCCACTGCCAGACCAAACGCCGTCATGATCAGCGCCTCGCCTACCGGACCTGCCACCTTATCCAGCGTGGCCTGACCACTCATGCTGATGCTGGCTAGCGCGTGGTAAATACCCCACACGGTACCAAACAGACCAACGAACGGCGCAACACTACCTACAGACGCCAGTATGGTGAGACCATTTTCCAGACGCGCACCTTCATCGCTGATGACGCGACGCATGCTGCGTGCCACAAACTCATCCTGATTGCAGGCATCGGCCAGACGCTTGGACGCGTGACGCTGATGATGCTCTGCAGCTTCCACCGCCTGATTGGCCAGGCGCGACATCGGCGTGGAAACGCCATTTTCACGGATGGCAACTTCCAGCGAGCTGGCATCCCAAAAACGCTGGCTGTAATTGCGCGAAGCTGCACGCAGGCGCAGCGACTGGATCCCTTTCACAATAATCAGGTACCAGCTGGCGACAGACATGACCAAGAGACAGAGAGCGACGGTGATTGAAACCACGCCGCCATCGGTAATAAAGGCCAGACCATTAAACTCGTAACCGCTTTGCATGCAATATTCCTTCTTTTTTTAACTAAATAATGATGGTGCTTTTAATAAACTGGTCACTAATCGTGCAGCGAGTAGCTCATGGGTACGATAGCGTAAACACTGACTGCTTTCCCATTTTTGCGGTAAGGCGTGAAGCGGGCGGCTTTCAGCCAATCCACCGCTGCATTGTCCAATCGCTCAAACCCGGAACGTTCCAGCAATTGAATATCTTCCGGGATGCCAGTGGCTGAAATGCGTACCTTCATCCTGACCTTGCCCTCTTCTTTGAGGCGCTTGGACAACATGGGATATTTGCGCTCAGGCTCATACAGATAGGCCACACCGGTAACCAGTTCAGGCTCATGTGTTTCAGGTGGCGGAGGCGGTGGCGCTTTTTCCACGATCTCGGCGGGAGGCGGCGGGGGCGTAGGCTTGGCATCCTGCACCACACGGGGCGCCTCTACCGGAGCGGCAGGCTGCGGCTCAGCCACTTGTGGCTGTGGTTCAGGTGTGGGCTTGATTTGCTGTTTTACCGGCTTCTGCTTTTGAATCTTGACGACCGGCTTGGGGGGGGTAGGCTCGGGTTGCGGCTCTTCAGTAATGGACTTGGGGTCACTCACAAGATTCACGACCATCGGGGTATCAGGCTGTTCGATACGCACTTCTTCGGGCTTGAGCCAGACCACGGCGGCAAAAATCGCGGCATGTGCCATCAACACCGCCAACAAGGCCGAATAGGAAGCACGCGATGGTGTTTGACCACCCTGGTTGCCACCGCGAGGCTTCAGGCCCCGGATCATGGCATTTGGCGCTTGCGCTGATTGGAATGAAGGCTTTACCAGCCTCATTTCAGTGTACATTCCCTACCCCATTCATCATTGCATCATTTCTTTCTCGTACTGCATTAAATACGGCCATTCTGGCAGCGCCTTCCTGCAGCAATTCAGCCAGTGTGCCAAACGCCTGCATATCCAGCCTCAGGCTCAGCGCGCCCACTTCCAGCTCGGCCACATTGCACTCTTCGCAGAATAAAATCCTGCAGCCGTCGTTACCCGCCAGCACAATGCGCTTACAAGGATTTTCCGGTTTCATACGGACTCCTTTACTTCGTCAGAATCAGCTTGCCCTGACGGGTGAGCCGCAGACGATAGGTTTGATCGCCGTGTGCAATCTCTAGTTCGCGTTGTCCATTAAACAGCTCTTTGCTGTCAAGTTGACGCATCTTCGCGTTCGTCATGGACGGTTGCACACTGGCATCCACCCCTCGAGGTGCATCTGTTAACAATGTAGTCGATGTCATATGACCCTCACTTGAACCCAATAATTGAACCCGAGATAATCAACTCAGGATAAAACAAATGATAACGATTCTCAATTAGACGGTCAAGCCTAATTTTACAATTGATTATTCACGTTGAATAGCCATCGGAACAGGGATTTTTTCCCTAAAAAAAACGGCCGCCAGCAACGACGACCGAGAGAGGAGACCACGAACAACCAGCAGAACTAGAGTCTGTTGGCGTAATACTCAACCACCTGCTGCACATCTACCGGGAACGGTACATCTTCTGCAGCAGGCAAATGCGCGATACGAGCAACGCGCTGCGTTTCATCCCAACCCAACCATTCCGGGCGAATCAGGGGCATGTCTTTCAATGTTTCATTGACGATAGGAATCTGCGCACTGGCTGGTTTCAGGCTGACCTCATCGCCAATTCTCAAGCGAATAGACGGAATATTCACCACCTTGCCATTCAATTGCAGGTGACGATGCGATACCAGCTGACGTGCAGCGGCGATGGTGGGTGCAAATCCTGCGCGGAACACCACGTTATCCAGTCGGCGTTCCAGCAACTGCAATAGTGTTTCACCGGTAGGCGCCTTGCCGCGGCGTGCATCCACCATCAGGCGGCGCAACTGACGCTCGGACAAGCCGTAGTTGAAACGCAGCTTCTGCTTCTCCATCAGCTTGATGCCGAAATCAGACTTCTTTCGGCGTACGGCCTTGGCACCATGTTGGCCAGGCGGTGTGGGGCGCTGCTCTATGCTTTTGCGGGAAAGGCCTGGTAAATCCACGCCCAATGCGCGCATGACTTTGAGCCGGGGGCCGGTAAAACGAGACATAACTCTACACTCCGATATCGATGATGTTTTAGTTTGGACTTATTGCAGATGACGACTGCCCGGCACCACGACCGACTGCATGGCATGCTGCTCGTGGGCGATGGCTTCCCAATCGCGCATCAGCCGTTGTGCCACTTCAGACACCAGCTTCGATTCAGCATATTGCGGAGCAGTCAGCTTGCGGGAAAGATCCAGCGCCAGCTCGGCCAGCTCAGCCGAAGGATGACTGGCATAACGCGCAGTCACGCAGCACAGCGAAGCCAGCACAGCATTCGCATTGGGCAATTCCGGATCAAATATCGCTTCTTTAGGTTTCACGGCCAGTCCTTGTTAACCAAGTTTTAATAATGATAATGATTCGCATTTGTTAAGTCAACACGCATCATGAAAATTCAGGTAAATAACATCCACAAATGAAAAAGCCACCGCAACTGCGGTGGCTTGATACTTCAGCGCTGCAATCCTCGGGGCATCAAACTTTGCGACGATATGTCACAAAACCAATCAGCCCTATCCCTGCCAACAGCATACCGTAGGTCTGGGCTTCCGGCACTGGCGATACACCGGAAATGCTATAAAGACTGGTTGTGCCGCTCACTTCGTTGGCAATCGATAAATAGTATTTGCCGTCGTGGATAAATGTCATCAGGCCTTCTGGAGCCACATCGCCATCGGTCACGATCATATCCAGGAAACTGGCTTTGCTGGGGTCGGTCACGTCATAGATCGCCACGGCGCTTTTGAGCGTGCGCTCCAGACCAATAAAGGCCAAAGTGCGGCCACCCAGCTCCAGCAAGGCAACGCCTTCAGGCTCCACGCCTTTGTCATCACTACGGCCATCATCGTAGATGCCCAGCTCAATGGCCTTGGCATCCAGCTGGTTGCCACTATCAAACACAATAGCGCCTGAAGCGTCGCGAATCGAGAAGGAGCGGGCACCGAATGTCACCAGATTGCCTGGTGTAGAATCAGTCACAGAAATATTCAGCTCTTTCAAGTCCGCAGGAGCCGATGCTTTCAGAGCCGGAACATCTTTTACGCGTGCCTTGTCGCCGTCATCTTCACGGGTATCGCCTTCGTTCGCCATCACGATAAAGGTTTTACCACCCACTTCATATGCTGCCATTGAATCTGGCTGGTACAGACCCTTCACGTCGCTGGCACGCAACTCAACCTTGCCATCCTTGTGGCTGGGGTCTATCCAGTTGCCAGGCTGGCTGAAATCCTTGGTGCCAAGACCAATCACACTGCTGAAGCTGTTGGTCTTAAGATCAAGCACGCCAATGGCATTGGCTTCCTGCAAAGACACATAAGCCTTGGAGCCCGCCTTGTTAACGGCAATATATTCCGGCTCATAATCCATGCCGGTATTGGTGCGGATATTGCTGCCGGTCGTGGGTACGCCGATGAAACCTGCATTCGTAATCACACTGCGCGACGTCATATTGATCACGCTGACACTTCCGGCAGGATCATATCCCGCATAGTTGGTAGGCGTGGCTTCATTGGCCACCAGCAGACGCGAACCATCGGCAGTAAAGGTCAACATGTCGGGCAAGGCGCCTACGGTGATCGAATTCACCCCGGAAGTCAGCGCACGGCTGGAGGTATCAAACAGCTTGACCACACCAGGGGCTGTACGATCCACGGTGGATTCGATGGCAAAAGCAGCCAGGCCATTATGAATGGCAACGCTATTGATGGAGCCATAGGCTGTGGTATCAATGTGCTGCACCAGACTGCCGCTGCTCGCATTCAATACATCAACGCCATTAATGCCAGCCACCCATACGGTGTTGGTGAGCTTGTCATAAGCCGAAATTTCAGAGGTTTGCCCAGCCACACCTGTGGATGCGTGGTTATATGTCCAGAGCTTGCTCAGGCTCAGCGTGTCCGCGGCGAACGATATCGCCGGCAGGCAAAGGGCGGAAACCGCCAGTGTGATCAGTTTCTTTTTCATCTTCCCATCCTTGTTATATGTGTGTGTTTGCTGTGTGCTGAATGTCTGCGTGTGCGGGCAGACACGTCAGCGCAGAATGTAAAGATGGTGTGTGACAGGATGATGAAACCGACCAGCTGTCAGGTATTCCATGCATAAAAATGCCCCGGCAAGCGGGGCATTTGGGGGTACAACAGCGCGTTACGTATTAGCTGATCAGGCTATTCATGCGACGCACAAAACTTGCCGGGTCTTCCAGCTGCCCGCCTTCCGCCAGCAAGGCCTGATCAAACAGCAGATTTGCCAGGTCGGCAAAACGGCCCTCATCTGACTCGGACTTGAGCTTGGCGACCAGCTTGTGCTCCGGATTCACCTCCAGAATAGGTTTGCTATCCGGCGTTTTCTGCCCGGCAGCCTTGAGCATCCGCTCAAGATTACCCGATAGATCGTTTTCACCCGCCACCAGGCAAGCAGGAGAATCCGTCAGGCGGTGCGTCACGCGCACTTCCTTCACGCGTTCGCCCAGGGTCGTTTTCACGCGCTCAATCAGATCACGCGCTTCTTCTTCCACTTTCTTCTGCTGCTCTTTTTCAGCTTCGTCTTCCAGATTACCAAGATCGAGGTCGCCCTTCGCCACCGATTGCAATGCCTTGCCATCAAACTCGGTCAGGCTGGACAGCATCCACTCGTCCACGCGGTCAGACAACAGCAAAACCTCAATGCCTTTCTTGCGGAAAATTTCCAGATGCGGGCTATGTTGGGCGGCAGAAAAACTGTCGGCCGTGATGTAATAAATCTTGTCCTGGCCTTCTTTCATGCGGCCGATGTAATCCTTCAGCGACACCACTTGCGCATCGGTATCCGCATGGGTCGAAGCAAAGCGCAGCAGCGCTGCAATTCTCTCGCGGTTGGCAAAGTCTTCGCCCGGGCCTTCTTTCAGCACCCGACCAAACTCATTCCAGAAACCGGCATACTCTTCAGGCTTGTTTTCCGCCAAGTCTTCCAGCAGACCCAATACCTTTTTCACTGAACCCGCCTTGATATTGTCGATATCACGGCTGGACTGCAGGATTTCGCGCGAGACATTCAGTGGCAAGTCAGCACTATCAATCACCCCGCGTACAAAGCGCAGGTATTGCGGCATCAGCTTTTCGGCATCATCCATGATAAAGACACGCTTCACGTAGAGCTTGATGCCATGCTTGCGCTCGCGGTCGTACAAATCCAGCGGCGCGCGGCTCGGCACATACAGCAGCGAGATATATTCCTGCTTGCCTTCTACGCGGTTGTGGCTCCAGGCCAATGGGTTTTCAAAGTCATGCGATACGTGCTTGTAAAACTCCTGGTATTCCTCGTCGCTGATGTCGCTCTTGGCACGCGCCCACAAGGCAGACGCCTTGTTCACGGTTTCATCCTCATCGGTTGGCACCTGCTCGCCATCTTTCCACTCCGACTTCTTCATGATGATGGGCAGCGTGATATGGTCGGAATACTTGCGGATAATGCTCTTCAGCTTCCAGTCGTTCAGAAACTCATCTTCGCCTTCACGCAGATGCAGGACGATATCGGTGCCGCGGCCCGCCTTCTCAACAGCTTCCAGCGTGTAGTCACCCTCGCCTGCCGATTCCCATTTCACGGCTTCGGCGCTGCCCGCACGACGGGTAATCAGGGTCACCTTCTCAGCCAGAATAAAAGCAGAGTAGAAGCCCACGCCAAATTGGCCAATCAGGTTGGCATCCTTGGCCTGGTCGCCGGTCAGTGCCTGGAAAAACTCCTTGGTACCGGACTTGGCAATGGTGCCGATATTGCTGATGACTTCGGCACGGTTCATGCCGATGCCGTTATCCGAGATGGTCAGCGTGCGCGCATCCTTATCGAAGGACACACGAATCTTCAAATCACTGTCATTGCCATACAGGCTATTGTCAGACAGCGCCTCAAAGCGCAATTTATCTGCCGCGTCAGATGCATTGGAAATCAGCTCGCGCAGCACAATTTCCTTGTTGCTGTAGAGCGAATGAATCATCAACTGCAACAGTTGTTTTACTTCGGCCTGAAAACCTAGCGTTTCTTTTTGAATGGTGTCGGTCGACATATAAACTCCCATGGTAAAACTTTAGTGTTGGTAAAAAGCAGGCTGTATGAAATCAGGGTTCATACATGCATAAAAACGTGCCTTTAAATTTGGGGCATTCGTCATTTTTTCAAGTGCGATTTTGCTAAACTGACGCAGTACAGCCGGGGAGCAAACATGATCAAGGTAAAACCGCTCGACAATAGTAGGTTTGAAGTGGAAGTGACCAGCCGCTCAACAACCACGCATGTGGTCACGGTGCAGCCGGAATATGCCCGAAAACTGGCACATCAAGATGAAGATACAGCGTCCCTCGTTATGCGGTCATTTGAGTTTCTTCTGGCGCGTGAATCCAACACCAGCATTTTGCGCAGCTTTGATCTTTCCGTGATTGCGCGCTACTTTCCAGAATACGAATCCGAAATTCAGCGTTAGCGGGAATTAAGTCCCTCGGATTGCCTAAGAAAGACTTGGCAATGAGGCGACCAGCGGGTCTTGTGGGCTTTCAGCCCTTGCTCTTCGCCGCGCGGCGGCAGGCATCTGAACAGTATTGGACGCCATCCCAGTTCTTTTCCCAGGCTTTACGCCAGGTCATGGTGCGGCCACATTGCACGCAGGGCTTGCTGGGGAGGTAGACCTTGTTGCCTTTGAATTCCCTGGAAGGCAAGGTGCATGCCTCAGGTCGAGGAGAGAAGCTTCAGTAGCAGCGCGGAAGCGGCCATACCAAATGGCGCAGTCACGCAAACGGATGAACCATAGCCGGCACAGTTGAGGCCGCTAAGTCCGCCATCAGCCTCGCAACTGGCATCCGGTTTCTGGATAGGTTCATCGGAATAAATACAGGGAATGCCAAACTTGGTCGGGGCTTTGTTGCCTGAGGGCGCGCGCGGGAAGCCATGGTCACGTCGCAGGCTGTTGCGCACCTTGGCCAGCAATCGATCCCCATGCACCTGCGCCAGATCGGCATGGCGGATACGGGTAGGGTCCACTCTGCCGCCTGCACCACCGGTGACGACCAGCGGCAGCTTGTGGTGGCGGCACCAGGCGGCAATTGCCACTTTTGCCCGCGCATCATCAATCGCATCAATCACACCGTCAAAACTTTGCCCCAGCATGGCGTCCACATTCTCCACCGTGACAAAGTCTTCTATCTGTACCACCTGCGCCACTGGATTAATCCGCTGGATGCGCTCGGCCATGGCCGTCACCTTGGCCTTGCCCAGCTCGCCATCCAGCGCATGCAGCTGGCGATTGATATTGGATTCAGCGATGTTGTCGAGATCAATCAGGGTGATACGGCCAATCGCGTTGCGCGCCAGCGCTTCTGCGGCCCAGGACCCTACGCCGCCTATGCCGATCACACAGACATGCGCCGCCTGAAAACGCGCAAGTGCCTCCGCGCCATACAGGCGCCTTACCCCACCAAAGCGTCGCTCCATATCCATGTCACCCGGATCAGGGAGAACACCCTGCCCGGCATCAGTCTGGTTGGTAGACGGATCCAATGCCATTGCCTACTGCCCGCAATACAGGCGCTTGATGGTGGCAA
This sequence comes from Methylovorus menthalis, assembly GCF_020523625.1. Classification (GTDB taxonomy): domain Bacteria; phylum Pseudomonadota; class Gammaproteobacteria; order Burkholderiales; family Methylophilaceae; genus Methylovorus; species Methylovorus menthalis. The sequence goes on along the minus strand of NZ_JAJAQH010000006.1, from coordinate 611,188 downwards.
ACGGTGTGTTGGCGAGGATGCTCTTGGGCGGCTCAGCGCCCAGGTTTTCGATCACATCGTTGACCTTGAGTGTGCCGCCAAGAAAGGTTGAGGTATTTTTATCGCAATCAATCGACACATGGTTGACCATTTCGCTGCCCTGATCATAGGTCGACTTCAGCATGATGGAAAAGAAACTGCGGTCGGTATTCCAGCGTACGCTCTGGTTGCTGAGATATAACCGGCTTTTGCCGCCTACATCCAGCTCCTGCCAGTCATTGATAATCGGGATTTCCACACAGAACTTCTGGGACAAGGTTTCAAGGGTCGCCGTCTTGCTGACCATGGTCGTAGGCTTGGGCTTGTCAAACACCTGTGTCAGCTTGCCATCCTTGAGGGTGCTCATGCGGGTCATGATGAAGGAGCTGGCATCGCAATCAAACGACAGGGTGCTCAGGGTTTCCTGGCTTTTATCAAATGGCACTACCCGGGTATCGACCATGAAATGGCTGCCGTCGGCATATTGCTTGATGGATTGTCGATTGAAAAACACTTCTGATATTTTGCTTTTGCCGACGGATTCCCATTGGCCTGCAATGGAGCGCACGCCACAGAAGCTGCCTTTGAGCTGGTCTGGCATGGAATCACGCACAATAGCGCTGGCAGGCTTGGGCGTTTCAAATTCGCTCAGCACCTGGCCATCCTGGGTTTTACTGCCGCTGAGATAAGCATAGCTGCTGTCCTTGCAGTCTACGCGGATGGTGGTGAGCCATTCGGCGCTGTCAGGCTGTACCACGCGGGTACTGATGGTGAACGCAGTCTTGCTGGCTTCCCACTCCAGGGTGCCAATATCAATGTAATGCTTGCCGAAGCTGCTTTCGCCCAGGAGATTCCAGTTGGCCGCCTGGGCAGGCATGACCAGGCCCAGTGACAGCAGGGAAAACACCAGCTTGAGTAATCGAGAATTCACCATCACGCCTTTTCCAAAACGACAAACGCAGCCGCCAGGGCTTTTTCATCGCTGATTGATAAATGCTTGTGCACGATGCCTTTGGCATCAAGCAAGCTTTGCAATTCTTGCGCCAGCACCAATATGGGTTTGCCCAGCTCATCGTGGCCGACACCAATATTCTCAAACGCCGCAGGCCCGCGAATACCGGTCCCCAGTGCCTTGGCAAAGGCTTCCTTGGCGGCAAAGCGCTTGGCCAGAAACCGCGCACGGGTCTTGCTGGCAAGGTACTCATCATACTCGGCCGAGGTCAGTATGCGCTCGGCAAATGCATCGCCAAAACGCGCCAGCGAATCCTCAATGCGAGATACCTCGACGATATCCGTGCCTATGCCGAAAATCATCGTACGGCCTGCTGTGTCGGCATCTGCGTAAACCGGATCATTCGGCCTTCGCCGCCTGCAGCATCAGCGCTTTCATTTCACGCACGGCATATTCCCAACCGACGAAGATGGCATGCGCCACAATGGCGTGGCCGATGTTCAGTTCTTCAATGCCGGGGATAGCGGCGATCAAATGCACATTGTGGATATTCAAGCCATGCCCGGCATTAACCACCAGGCCCAGCTTGCGGCCATGCGCAACGGCGGCCTGTACACGGGCAAGCTCATGTGCCTGCTCTTCGGGTGTTTCTGCATCGGCAAAGGTGCCGGTATGGATTTCGATCACCGGAGCGCCTGCGGCCTTGGCGGCATCAATCTGCGCGATATCGGGGGCGATAAACAACGACACGCGGATGCCCGCATCGCGCAGCACCTGGCATGCATGGCTCACCGCCGCCTGATTGCCTGCTACTTCCAGGCCCCCTTCTGTGGTGCGCTCTTCACGCCGCTCTGGCACCAGACAGACATCCTGGGGTTTCACCTGCAAGGCAATATCCAGCATTTCCTCGGTCACGGCCATTTCCAGGTTCATCTTGGTCTGCAGCAAGGGCCGCAGGGCAAACACATCGGCATCCTGAATATGGCGACGGTCTTCACGCAGGTGGATGGTGATGCTGTCGGCGCCTGCCTCTTCCGCGCGCAGCGCAGCTTGCACCACGCTGGGGTACTGGGTACCGCGTGCCTGGCGTAGCGTGGCGACATGGTCAATATTGACCCCGAGTTTAATCATGATGGAGTAACTTTCATTGATGACAGTAATAAGCAGCCTGGGCTGCCCAGCATTACAGGCCTTGCAAGTCGATCAGCAACTGCCGTGTATGCAGCGGCTTGTCACCCAGATAATGCGCCAGCAGCATGCGCATCAATTGCTTGCTTTGCTGCTGGGTATGGCTATCGGCGTAATCATCACGCGCCATATCCAGCAGGGTTTTGCCACGCAATTGTACGCGATTGGCCGCGGGCAGTGGAGTGGCACCGGTGCAGGCACCGCGCTCGGCCACGTATTCATAGACACGCTCCGCCTCTATCGGCTGGTCGCGCTCGTCATCCAGCAAGGGCACGGCATAGCCCATCTCCTGCAACATGCGCAACTCAAAGCGGCGCAGGCTGGTAGCATGCTCGGTGCTGTGCGACAGCGTACGCAAGGTATCCCCATAATAGGCAAACAGGGCATCGTGGCTATCTTCACGCGGCAGCAAGCGCAGCAGCAGCTCGTTCATGTAAAAGCCGCACATCAGGGCATCGCCCTGCAACAGCAGCAGGCCGCTACCCCACTCCAGGCTATGCAGCGTCTTCAGCTCGGCCTTGCCTGACCAGGTGGCAAGCAGCGGCTGAAACGATTGCAGCATGCCGCGCATGGCGGAACGCGGACGGCGGGCACCTTTTGCCACCGCTGCCACACGACCAAAATCGCGGCTGAACAGCTCCACCACCAGACTGGTTTCCTTGAACGGATAGGTATGCAGCACGTATACCGGCTGATTGTCTTGTTTGTGGAGAACGGCCATAGAGGGAATTAACGGCGAATAAAATCAGATGGGATCAGGAGCAGCGCAACACACCAGACATCCGCAGCACAAGGCCTGCGCGATGCCGAATGCGATCACGGGTTGGCAATCACCAAATGCATGATCATCAACGACGATCAATAACCCAGGGATTTCAGGGCGCGCTCATCATCTGCCCAGCCGCCTTTGACCTTGACCCAGGTTTCCAGCCAGACCTTGCCGCCAAACAGGTTTTCCATGTCCTGGCGCGCTTCGGTGGAAATCTGCTTGAGCTTGGCGCCACCCTTGCCTATCAGCATGGGCTTCTGGCTTTCCTTGTCGACAATAAACGCAGCGTGAATACGGCGCAGATTGCCTTCCATTTCAAATTTTTCAATTTCAACGGCAATGCTGTAAGGCACTTCATCGCCCAGAAAGCGGAAGGCTTTTTCGCGCAGCAGCTCAGCAGCCAGAAAGCGCTCATTCTTGTCCGTCAGCTCATCTTCGCCATACATCGCCTCCTGCTCCGGCAGATGCTGACGTACCGCCTGCAGCAGCTCATCCAGATAAAGGTTCTTTTTGGCACTGACGGGCACGATGGCCGTAAACGGGAATTCCAGATCAAAGTCCTGAATCAGCGGCAATAGATTGCCCTTGTCGCCCATCAGGTCAGCCTTGTTGACCACCAGCAATACCGGCTTGTTGCGCGGCAGCATATTCAGCACCAGGCGATCGGCCTCGCCCAGATGCATGGGTTCGATCACGAACAGCACCACATCCACCTCGGCCAGCACCTGGGTCACGGTCTTGTTCAGACTGCGATTCAGGGCATTCACATGCTTTTGCTGAAAGCCCGGGGTATCCACAAACAGGTACTGGGTATCTTCCGTGGTATGAATGCCCAGCAGGCGGTGGCGCGTGGTCTGCGCCTTGCGCGAGGTAATGCTGAGCTTGAGCCCGAGAATATGATTGAGCAGCGTGGATTTGCCGACGTTGGGACGGCCGACAATCGCCACGGTGCCGCAACGAAAGGGGGTAGCAGAAGTATTTTCAGTGGTCATATAAAGTCTTTTCGCTACGAGGTAGCTGTAAGTTGCTGGTAGGCGCGTTCTGCGGCCTGTTGCTCAGCCGCACGGCGGCTGGAGCCTTCACCATGGGTGACCAGCTTGAGTTTGGGGATCGTGCAATCCACCTTGAACAATTGGCAATGCGCCTCGCCCTCGGTGGCTGTTACGGTGTATTCGGGCAAAGCAATCTTGCGGCCCTGCAGGTATTCCTGAAGCAGGGATTTGGCATCCTTGCCTATGGATTTAGGGTCAATAGCTTCCAGCAGAGGGGTATATAACCTGACCACCAGCGCTTCTGCGGCAATAAAACCAGCATCGAGAAACACCGCGCCAATAATGGCTTCCAGTGCATCGGCCAATACAGATGGACGTCGCCAGCCGCCGCTTTTCAACTCCCCCTCACCCAGTTTGAGCAAATCGCCCAATTGCAGGCGCTGGGCAATCTCGCAGAGCGTAGGCTCTTTCACCAGATGCGCGCGCAAACGGCTGAGGTCGCCTTCTGGCAGTTTGGAAAAACGCTGGTAAAGCTGGTTGGCGATAATGCAGTTCAGCACACCATCGCCGAGGAATTCGAGGCGCTCGTTGTTACGCGCACTATGGCTGCGATGGGTCAGCGCCTGTGTCAGCAGTTGCCCATTGGTGAAATCATGGCCTAGCAGCCGTTCCAGTCCGGTTTGTGACATCCGGATCAGGGCGATGCCGAAGCATCGGTAGAAGCAGTGAAATCAATCAGCACGCTGACATTGGCGATAATCGGGATCACCTTCTGGTAATCAATCGACACCGTATTCTGGCCGGCGGTACTCTTGCCAACCACCAGATCCTTGGCAGTGACGTCGTCGATCTTGTCGATCATTGCCGCCTTGGTGTAGACATCCATGATTTCCTTGCGGCTCATGGTCTCAAAGCCAGGCTCCTGGCTTATTTTTTTCAAGGTTTTCTTAATGGTGAAGTATTCAACATAGGCAGGCGTGAGCTTCATGCCCACCATGACCACGAACAGCCCCGCGGCAATAAGCAGCACCAGCCCGATAAAGGTAATACCACGTTGACGGTTCATGTTGATCAGCCCTTATTGTATGGTGTTGCCAATTCTGCCGAAATTATCAAAATTCCACCAGATGAAAAACGCCTTGCCGACCAGATTCTCTTCCGGCACAAAGCCCCAGAAGCGACTGTCATTGCTGTTATCGCGGTTATCACCCATGGCAAAATAATGACCAGGCGGCACTTCAACCTCGCCATCCAGGGAAGGCTTTTCTTCTTCCAGCAGGATATCGTGCTTGTGTTCGCCCAATTGCTCCTGATAACGCTTGGTCACCACCATGCTGAGGCCTGAGCCTACGTACTGGTAATCATCTGCGTAGTTCACATCCAGTTTTTTGCCATTGATATAGAGCTGCTTGTCGCGGTAGGCGATCTTGTCGCCAGGCACGCCGACCACACGCTTGATGTAATCAATCGAAGGGTCTTTCGGATAATGGAACACGAACACCTCGCCACGTTGCGGATGGCGAATTTCGAGAAAGGTGTTGTTGAGGATAGGCACGCGCAAGCCATAGATGAATTTGTTCACTAGGATGAAGTCGCCTGCGATCAGGGTAGGCATCATGGACGCAGATGGAATCTTGAAGGGCTCCACCACAAAGGAGCGGATCATGAACACCACCAGAATCACCGGGAAAAAGCTTTTTGAATATTCCACCAGCACCGGGTCTGCCTTGCCCGCCGGACGGCGCTTTTTCAGCACCAGAATATCCAGCAACCAGATCAGCCCGGTGACGGCCAAGATAACCACCATAAACAGTGCGAACATCATTTGTCTTCTACTTTCAGAATCGCCAGGAATGCTTCTTGTGGAATTTCCACATTGCCCACTTGCTTCATGCGTTTTTTACCTTCTTTTTGTTTCTCAAGCAGTTTTTTCTTGCGGGTGATATCGCCACCATAGCATTTTGCCAGCACATTCTTACGCATGGCTTTCACAGTTTCACGGGCAATGATGTTGGCGCCAATAGCCGCCTGCACTGCCACATCGAACATCTGGCGCGGAATCAGCTCGCGCATTTTGGAACACAACTGGCGGCCACGGTAAATACTGTTGGCGCGGTGCACAATCAGGGATAACGCATCCACGCGGTCACCGTTGACCATGATATCCAGCTTGACCAGATCCGCCGCACGAAACTCAAGGAACTCGTAATCCATGGACGCATAGCCACGCGACACGGATTTCAGCTTGTCAAAGAAGTCGAGCACCACTTCGTTCAACGGCATCTCGTAGCTCAGCATGACCTGACGGCCCATGTACTGCATATTGCGCTGCACACCACGTTTGCCATTGCACAGTGTCATCACCGGGCCCACATAATCCTGCGGCATCAGCAGGTTAACGTTGATCACCGGCTCGCGGATTTCATCAATACGCGACGGCTCAGGCAGGCGCGATGGATTTTCAATCTGCACCACCTCGCCACTTTTCAGCAAGAGCTCATAGACAACGGTAGGCGCCGTCGTGATGAGGTCCATGTCGTACTCGCGCTCCAGCCGCTCCTGCACGATTTCCATGTGCAAGAGGCCAAGGAAACCGCAGCGGAAACCAAAGCCCAGGGCAGTGGAGTTTTCCGGCTCGAATTGCAGCGAGGCGTCATTTAGACGCAGTTTTTCCAGCGCATCACGCAAGGCTTCAAACTGGTTGGATTCCACCGGATACAAACCGGCGAACACTTGCGGCTTTACCTCTTTGAACCCAGGCAAGGCTTCAGTAGCGGGCTTGTCGGCCAGCGTGACCGTATCGCCCACCTTGGCGCTAGTCAGTTCCTTGATACCGGCAATGATGAACCCTACTTCACCAGCGGATAAGGATTCTTTCTGGCGGGACTTGGGGGTGAACACACCCACCTGTTCGCACAGATGCACGGCACGTGTGGCCATCATACGAATCTTGTCTTTGGGCTTGAGCGTACCGTCAATCACCCGCACCAGCATCACCACGCCCACATAGTTATCAAACCAGGAGTCGATGATCAGTGCCTTGAGTGGCTTGGTCGGGTCGCCCGTAGGTGGCGGAATGCGCGCAACGACAGCTTCCAGCACATCGCGCACGCCCTCCCCGGTCTTGGCCGAGCAACGCACCGCATCCGTGGCTTCCACGCCAATCACGTCCTCGATTTCCTGAATCACGCGCTCAGGGTCTGCCGAGGGCAAGTCAATCTTGTTCAGTACAGCCGTTACTTCGACCCCGAGATCAATCGCGGTGTAACAGTTGGCCACGCTCTGTGCTTCCACGCCTTGGGATGCATCGACCACCAGCAATGCGCCTTCACAGGCAGACAGCGAACGGCTAACCTCATAGGAGAAGTCAACGTGCCCTGGGGTATCAATCAGATTGAGCTGGTAAATCTGTCCATCCAGCGCCTTGTATTGCAAGGCCGCCGTCTGCGCCTTGATGGTAATGCCGCGCTCACGCTCCAGATCCATGGAATCCAGCACCTGCGCTTCCATTTCGCGATCCGATAGACCGCCACAGAGCTGAATAATGCGGTCAGCCAGCGTGGATTTACCGTGATCGATGTGAGCAATGATGGAAAAGTTACGAATATTTTTCATGAGGTCCGTTTGCAATATATAGCGAGGAAAGTCCATGCACCCAGTCTTGTCGACGCCGAGGTCAGACAGCCCGACCGCCAATAGGACCGGCAGGTGTAAAGCACCGCCAGTCGCGACTTTCAGCCTGTTTCAAATCAGCAAGCCTGCTCGCGGCACAACTGATTCAGCCTGCCGCGAATATAGCAAAAGGGCGCCGAAGCGCCCTCTTACATTCACTAGTACGTGATTTTACCGTAAAGCAGGCCTAATAGCACTGCTGATCACGGCTATTTATCCGCCGCCAGCTTCAATGGCACATACAAGGTGTTGTCATCGCGTTGCACCAGCAGCGCAACCGTTTTACCACCAGCAACAGCGCCTAACTGCTTGTTGAACTGCTCCAGACTCTGCACTTCGGTATTGTTAAGTCCAAGCACAATATCGCCACGACGGATACCTGCCTGAGCAGCGGGGCCCTGCGCATCCACCACCAGTAAGCCATTCTTGCCATTCAGCTTGCGTTTCTGTGCAGGTGTCAGCTCGCGCAGTACCAGGCCCAAGCGATTCACTTCGGGCTTGGCAGAGCCTTTGGCTGCAGGTGCGGCAGCATCTTTCTCATTTGGCGCTTCGCCTACGGTGATGTTGAGCGTTTTATTGGAGCCCTTGCGCAATACTTCCACGGGGACAGTCTTGCCAGGTTTGGTCGCGCCGACAATCCGCGGCAAATCAGAAGAGGTCACCACAGGCTTGCCATCAAACTTCAGGATCACGTCGCCCGCTTCCAGGCCACCCTTCTCGGCGGGAGCGCCTTTTTCCACGCCAGCCACCAGCGCACCATTGGTGCTCTTCATGCCGAAGGAGTCAGCCAGATCCTTGTTGATTTCCTGAATGCCAATTCCCAGCCAGCCGCGCGTTACCTTGCCGCTAGCCTTGAGTTGGTTGGATATATCAATGGCTACATCAATTGGAATGGAGAATGAAAGCCCCATGGAGCCGCCACTGCGGCTGTAGATCTGCGAGTTGATGCCCACGACTTCGCCACGCAGATTGAACAATGGCCCCCCCGAGTTACCGGGGTTGATCGCCACGTCGGTCTGAATGAAAGGAACGAAGTTTTCCTGCGGCAAGGCACGGCCCTTGGCACTGACGATACCTGCCGTCATGGTATTTTCCAGACCAAAGGGAGAACCAATGGCCGCCACCCACTCGCCGACCTTGAGCTGATTGGGGTCGCCTATCGTCACTTTGGGCAGATTGGTCGCATCAATCTTGATCAGCGCCACATCGGTACGACGATCAGAACCAATGATCTTGGCTTTGAATTCGCGCTTGTCGTAAAGCTTGACCAGCACTTCGTCGGCCTCGTTCACCACGTGGGCGTTGGTCAAAATATACCCATCGCTACTGAGGATAAAGCCTGACCCCAGGGACTGTGATTTGTAATCCTGCTGCGGGGCACCGTTACCCTGCCCCGGCATTCCGGGAATGCCAAAGCGACGCAACAGCTCGCCCAAGGCTGGATCATCCGGCATGCCAGGAAACGGCACATTTCCTTCGGCACTGCCGTGCATGACCTGCGTGATACTGATATTCACAACAGCAGGCCCTTGTTTTTCCGCCAGCTCGGTAAAGTCGGGCAAGTCCTTGGCTGATGCAGTTACTGACACTGTAATAAGGATCGCGCAGGTGGCGATTATTTTCTTAAGCATGCATACACCTCATTCGTACATCGGTTAAATGACAGTCATACCTCAAGCATGAGCTGCGTATGATTGAAGACATCGCGACGTCATGCCCGTTCCCCTAACAACATCTGATAAATGTGCACCGTACATGCGTGCAAACCCCGCAGCATGACGGCAAAACGCGTGGCCGCATTGGCGCTGCATGCTACAAGGAAAATCCATACGGGAGCTATTTCTTGAAATGAATGGTATTGGCGATCTGGGTCACGGTAGCTTCGGGCACTTCCCCCACCACAACGACCTGGTGTCCTTCAAGGACATTGGCATAAAAATGGGTAGCGCCAAAAGCACTATGACCCACCTTGGGTGTCATCCCTTTGAGCAAAGGCTCAATAAACAGCGACACCGAGGCCAGGCCATCCGAGTAGACGATCTGGGTCACAGGTGCCGGTTTACCAGGCACCAGCCGCGTAATCTCGTCGACCTTGCGATAGCCTGAGGGCAACTGATCAACACTCCAGGTAATGGCATCGACCGGGGCCGAGCGGCCGGTCGCAGGTTCTTCCATCACGTACTGCTTTTCGGGGCTGACATTGGGCTGGAACCAATCCATTTTCTGGCTGTTCATCAAGGTCAGCTGATTGAAGGCAAACTGCTCCATGGGCTCATTACGTTCATTCGCCGACATGGATTTAAGCAACAGACCATATTCACGGTCTGCCCAGAATTTGTAGGTGTAACGGAATTTATCCTTTGGGGAGAGAATAACCATTTGGCCATCTCGTCCGCCGATGCGCTCAAGACCACCCAGCCGAACATCGTAGCTGGTCTTGATTGCATCAAGATTGGAAGGAAGGACTGCCGGGAACATATTTTGGCCGCGTCGCTTTTCAATGATCACTTTTTCATTGCGCGGGCTGAAAATCACCACATCGCGCCCCTGGCTCAACACCTCGCGCGGGGTGCCGTCCAGTACCACGATGCGGGCATACTCACCCTGCCCGTAATTCATGTGGGTGATCTGTACCGAGCGTGAACCTGTGCCCGACTGATAAACAAATACACCCTGATAACTTAGCTCGCGGGCAGCCTGGGCCGCCTTTTGCAAGACCATCCAGGGGTCACCAGTGGCTTCTCCGGCCGCTGTTGCAAGCGCAACATGGCTGACAAGCAAAAAACCCAGCACCCCACGCTTCATTACTTCTCGCTTTCAGAGTAGGACGCAGGCTGAATGTAATAAGCAGAGTTGCTTGGGGCCATGGACTGATGGGCCAGCAGATACTCGGAGGCGACATTCTGTGCAATTTCAGCAGGTGCAGCTTCGCCATGGGTTTGCACCTGTTGCTGCAATACCATCCAGCCGACAAACATGACTGCGGCTACCGAAGCCGCCACCGACCAAAGTGTCGGCGTCTTGTAAACGGCTTTTTTGGCTTTGGGAGCCAATACCACCGGCTCCTGTTCCAGTTGTTGCATGATGCGGTCGGTCAGATCCGATTTGAAAATGGGACTGCCGCGCATGCAGTCGCCAATCAGATGATAGGTCGTCCAGGATTCGGACAGGTTTTCGCTGGACCGAATGGCCGTGTATAGATACTCGGAGTCTTCCAGAGACAGCTCTTCGTCAACGAGAGCAGAAACTTGATCTTTCATTACTTTCTCCTGTTACTTACCAGCGCTTGTCCTGAGGCGTATCCAGCAACGGGCGCAATTTCTGCGCAATGGTTTCACGAGCCCTGAAAATACGTGAACGCACCGTACCAATCGGGCAGTTCATCAGGGTCGCGATTTCCTCGTAGCTCAAACCTTCAATCTCGCGCAGGGTAATCGCCGTCCGCAATTCGTCAGGCAGTGCCGCAACGGTGTCGTTGACGGTACGGGCGATTTCCTTGGTCATTAACTCTGTTTCGGGCGTGTCCATGGTACGCAACTCGTTACCGTCCTCGAAGTTTTCTGCATCTTCGATCTCGATGTCGTTGGATACCTGTGGCCGACGGCCCATGGCCACCAGATAATTCTTGGCGGTGTTGATGCCAATACGATACAACCAAGTGTAGAACGCACTTTCACCCCGGAAGTTAGGCAAGGCACGATATGCCTTGATAAAGGACTCTTGAACCACGTCCTCCACCTCGGCCTGGTCACGAATCAGTCTGGACAACAAGCGTCCCAGCTTGCGCTGGTATTTGTCCACCAGCATGCCAAAAGCGCGTTTATCGCCACGCTGAGCACGCTCAACCAATTCCTGATCTATCTCCCGGTTGCCCACCATCGGGCCAGCGCTCCCTGTCTGCATATTGTTAATTTTCGGAGTATACCCTTGCATCGTAGTGTCTACGAAACCGAGGCGCGAAAATTCTCCCATATTTTTTGCATTAATCATTGTATTTCTCCCAGCTTGGTGTCGACTAGCTTAGTGTTGAAGACAGCGCTACACTGATTAAAGTTTCACCTGACGGATATATATGCAGCAATTTGATGTATTAATCATTGGTAGCGGGCTGGCGGGTCTTACCCTGGCTTTGAAAGTGGCAGCAGACAAAAAAGTATGTCTGGTCAGCAAACGAAGCATCAATGATAGTTCCAGCAACTGGGCTCAAGGCGGCATTGCTGCCGTGCTGACAGACGATGATTCCATTGAAGCCCACATTCAGGATACCTTGATTGCGGGAGCCGGATTATGCGATGCCGAGGTTACTCGCCTGGTAGCCGAGCATGGCCGCGAAACCGTGCAATGGCTGATCGACGAAGGCGTGCCGTTTACCCGCGAGGATGACGATAGCGGCTTTCACCTGACGCGCGAAGGTGGTCATAGTCACCGTCGCATCATTCACGCAGCCGATGCCACCGGGCATGCAGTACAAAAAACCCTGGCCGAGAAAGTCCGCAACCATCCCAACATCACCCTGCTGGAAGACCATATCGCGGTAGACCTCATCACGGCCCGCAAGGTGAAGATCGAAGGCGCAGAGTGCTTGGGGGCCTATGTGCTGGATAACCAGAGCGGCAAGGTACTCACCATTGCCGCCCAGAATACCGTGCTGGCCACGGGCGGCGCGGGCAAGGTTTACCTCTACACGACCAACCCTGACGTAGCCACTGGCGACGGTATTGCCATGGCATGGCGCGCTGGCTGCCGCGTAGCCAACATGGAATTTATTCAATTCCACCCAACCTGTTTGTATCATCCGCAGGCCAAGTCATTTCTGATCACGGAAGCCGTGCGCGGCGAAGGTGGCCGCCTGCTGTTGCCCGATGGCACCCGCTTCATGCTCGAACATGACCCGCGTGGCGAACTGGCGCCACGCGATGTCGTCGCCCGCGCGATTGACTTTGAAATGAAAAAGCGCGGCATTGATTGCGTGTATCTGGATATCTCGCACCAGCCGGCCGATTTTGTACTGTCGCATTTCCCTACCATTTATCGCCGCTGCATGGAGCTGGGTATCGACATCACGCGCGAGCCCATCCCAGTGGTACCGGCCGCCCACTATAGCTGTGGCGGCGTCATGACCGACCACATCGGCCGCACCGATATTCCACGGCTATATGCGATTGGCGAAACCGCCTGTACCGGCCTGCATGGCGCCAACCGCCTGGCCAGCAACTCGCTGCTGGAATGTCTGGTGTTCGGCCAGGCCGCTGCGCAGGATATTCTGGCCAAGCCGAACAAACGCCCGGTCAAACTGCCCTATTGGGATGAAAGCCGCGTGACCGATGCCGACGAAGAAATCATCATCACCCACAACTGGAGCGAGCTACGGCGCACCATGTGGAACTATGTAGGCATCGTACGGACCAATAAGCGCCTGACGCGCGCCCTGCACCGCATTCATTTGCTGCGCGATGAAGTACACGAGTTTTATAGCAATTTCCGCATCAGCAACAATCTGATTGAGCTGCGCAACCTGCTGCAGGTGGCGGAGCTGATCGTGAATAGCGCCATGGAACGGCAGGAGAGTCGCGGCCTGCACTACAGCAAGGATTACCCTGAGATGCTGCCGGATGCCATTCCTACCGTGCTGACGCCATCCAATTATTACAGCCTGCTGGATCGCCATCATGGCCATCACGGTGTGGCGACATTGAAAAAACCGGTGCGCCGCAGCAAGGCAGCACACTAAAGTACGGAAGCCTGCTTGTGAAACACCCATTACGATTGATCTCAACCACACTCGCCGTTTTTCTGCTGCAAGCCTTGCTGGCGCAAGCAGACAACACTGCCACCGAACCAGCAGCCCAATCATCAGAAGTACGGTTAATCGAGGTGGACGACGCAGACTGCGCCGTGAATGACGGCAAGTTGATCACACTGACCAATACGCAGCCGCAAACCGCCAAAGTGGTCTGGGTAGATCGCTGGTATCTGGACAAGCAGACGGCAGACCATACCAAACATGTGCTTGACCGCGAACACCCCAGCGCAAGCCTGGGTTGCTCCATCACCCGCGCAGGAAGCCAGCACTGGACAATTTACAGTGTGACGGATCTGCCAGGGTAATCAGGCCTTCCGATCAGTTCAGGATGCGTCAGGCCTGATACCAACATATTCCCTGCTCAGACAGCGACACCCCAGACGATATCCTGCTGACGCAAGTCCTCCAGCAGTGCCGCTCCAAAGGTAATCAGGGAAGTGCTATCGGCATGCCCCATCTCCATGCCCAACTGTTGCAAGGCTGCGAGCCCCGTCAACTCCCCAGGCTGCAGCAGCTCCAGCAGGCGCGCCGTCATGGCATTCATCTCGACAAACTTCACCTCATCCTGCTGGTTGCGAAAAACCAGCAGGTGCACAGGCTCAGCCAAGGCCTGTCGCGGTTTGAAGCGGACTGAAATCTTCTGCACTGGATAGTCGTAAGCCAGCACCGCCAACGCAGGTGCCACGATAGGGATGCCCTGCACAAGATCGCCTTCCGCAGTCAGCATTGGTGTCACCGTATCAGCCGAGGCAATCGCCAGCTCTACCCATTCATAATGCGCGAGACTGACGGCATAAGGCGGCAACGTTTCTACCTGTGGCAGAAACGCCAGAAAAGCCTTGGGGATATCGCGAAAAAAAGGACTGTTAGCCTGGTGCTCGGCAAAAAACCGGCGCAACAGTGCCTGCCAGGCGCGCTTGCCCAATACCCGCTGCAATACCGGGTAACAGGCGCCAACGGCTGACTGCAGGTTATTAAATACAATCTCGTTGTAAACACGCATGCGCTTGGCAGGCACGCCCTCTGGACGGGCATGCAGACGTGGATGGCGAATATGCGCGGTAAACGCCAGCTGGTATTGCTGAAACAAGGGCAAATCGGTATCGGCGCCGCTCATGCGGACGCTCGTTTGCGGCTAACGGCATCCGCTGGCTGTTGTCTGGCAATACCTTGCTGCGCAGCTTGCAGCCCGGCAATTTTATTCACCTCATGCATGGCATCCGCCAGCGGAGGAATATTGGTATCGCGCTCCAGCAATGTTGGGAAAACGCCAAACAGTTCATAGGCTTCGCGCAGCAACTGCCAGACAGGGTCAATCACATCTTGCCCATGCGTATCAATGATCAGGTCTTCAGTCTCGTGATCATGCCCGGCGATATGCGCATAGACGATACGTTCGCCCGGCATCTCACGCAGAAAAGCATGCGGATCAAACCCAAAATTGACACTATTGACGTAGATATTATTGATATCAAGGTGCAAATCGCAGTCCGCCTCTTGCAGTACGGCGCGGATGAAACTGGCCTCGTCCATCTCGGCGATGGGCGACGCCACATAAAAAGACGCATTTTCGACCGCAATGCGCCGTTCCAGAATCTCTTGCGTACGACGGATACGGCGGGCCACATGATGCACCGCCTCTTCGGTAAACGGGATGGGCAGCAGGTCGTATAAATAGCCGCCATCCGAGCAATAGCTCAAATGTTCGGTATAAAGCGGAATCTGGTGCTGATCGAGAAACTGCTTTACCTGACGCAAAAAATCTTCGTTGAGTGGATCGGGGCCACCCAGCGACAGGCACAGTCCATGACAAACGATAGGATAACGCTCGGTGAACCAAGCCAATTGTTTTGCATATTTGCCACCGGCGCCTATCCAGTTTTCAGGCGCAATCTCAACAAAATCAAGGTGCGCTGTCAGGCTAGTGCCGTAAGCAGCCTGAATCTGGGGCAACAGCTCGCGCTTGAGGCCAAGACCAGCACCCTTGATGGGATGATGCGATTGCGCCTGACCCATATTACTTCTTGTCAGCGTGGCAGGAACCTTCCTTGGACTTCATGTCTCCGCTGCAAGAACCCTCTTTGGCTTTCTTGTCGGCGCTGCAGGAACCCTCGGCTTTTTTATCGGCGCTGCATGAGCCTTCCTTGGCCATCTTGGCTTTCATTTCAGCACTGCACTTGCCCGTGCCACACTTGCCGTCTTTCATCTTGTCAGCCTCAGCCACCATGTAGCCAGAAGACAAGGTCTTCATGGCAAACGGGTTTTCAGCAGCATGGACATTGGCAGCCGCAACAGAAGCTACGAATGCAGTACCTACCATCAGGCTCAGCGTTTTCTTGGAAGTGTTCATTTTATTTCTCCTAAAATTTAAATGGATAGCTCACGTTATGAATAGCTCAACTCAGTGAACATCACCAGTCCCATGCTTATGTACGTCATTTATCCAGAGATGAATCCCAGATACGAATTTAATGACGGTCAAGATCAAGGGCACTGGCAATGCGCGCCTTTGCCTCCTGGGATAATTGCAACTGCTCGTTCTGCTCGGTCAGCCTGACCATGCGCTTGGCAGCTTCACGCAGCAATAACAACTGCCGCCCAAAACGCCTGCAAACATCGCATATGGTCAAATGCAACCGCAGCGCAGTTCGTTCACGCCACGTCAGGCGCCTGTCCAGCGACTGGGACAACAGCCTGCTGGCTTGTTTGCAACTCAGCATTCCGTTCCTCCCTTTCCTATATCCAGGTCACGAGCGCCGATCATCTAGCGCCCCAGCCAATGCAATTCCAGACATTTGCGTAATCCCATTCGGGCGCGATACAACATCACCCAAGCATTGGTCGAGCTAATATCCAGTTCCTTACAAATTATTTCGTTTTCTTCCTCCTGCACTTCGCGCAGCATGAAAAGCGCGGCCAGTTTTTTGGGCAAACGATCCATGCAGTCCTGCAATATCGTCAAAAACTGCTTTTGCTCCAGGCTGTTTTCCGGCATACCAAAACTGTGTGGTTTGTCATTCCAGTGACGATTATCTTCGTCAAAAAACGCATCCATGCCCGGCTCATCCGGAAGCTCTTCCCCCAGACCCTCCGTGGGCTGCTCGCGCATTTGCTTGCGAATCAGGTCGACGATCTTGTGCTTGAGTATGCCCACGAGCCAGGTGCGCGGCGCAGACTGCCCGGCATAGGTGGCGCTTTGCATGGCGGCCAGTAGCGTCTCCTGCACGACATCTTCGGCCTGATGGCTATCGCGCAGGCGCGCCAGGGCGAAGCGGTAAAGATAGTCACCGTGTTCGGTAAGCCAGGCATGGGGGTCTGCGTTTTTCATGCGCTATTCAATCACGAAATGCAGGGTCCACACCATGGCCCCAGTCACCTAGCCAATCGGGCCATTGCAATTCCGCTTTGGTCTGATAACCTCGACGAGGTGCCCATGGCACTTGTTCATGAACCATGCCCATACAGGAAACACGTTTTGAAAACGCGCTATACACTTGCCCTATCCTGCCTGCTGACTGCAGGCGCCACATGGGCCCACGCAGGAGAGTTTGCCTGGTATTTTGACAATAACACCAGCACATTTACCGACAGCCAGCTAAGCCAGTTGATTAGCAACGGCTTTGAAAATGCCCCGGCTTCTACCCCATCTCTGGATAAAAAATTCAAGATTGGCATTTTTGTTGGCGGCGGTCCGGACAAAACCAATGCCACGGCACCAGCCTTTATTCACATGCAGAAAGGCAAACCTGCCAAAGAAGGCGGTCTGATCATCAAGTGCGACAAATACTGGGTGGGCAATGTGGATCGCAAGGCGCTTGCCTTGGCCGTGCAGACGCAGGTAACTGAAATGGCGAAGTTCGTCAGCAGCAAGGAATGTCAGTAATCAAGCTTTTACCGGGCAATCGCCTTGACTATGCTCAGTCGGCCCGTGCCTTGGCCTGAAAACAGGCGATATAGGCCATGCCATCTGGCGGCTGCTGATCACGCTGGGCCCGCCAGATAGTTTCTGCCAGGCAATCCATCAAGTCGTGCTGGGCATCCATTTCATTGCCGTGACGCTGCCTGAGCGTGTCATATGCCTGGCGTATGCCGGGTGGCTGGTCGATGGAGAGTTGCTCCAGTACCGATAGATGCAAACTCATGTGCAGGAAAGGGTTGGTTTCGCCCATTTCGGGAAAATACGCCTGCTCCAGATAGCGCTCGGGCGCATCCAGCACCGCATGGTACTCCGGATGCAACTGCATCACCTGCAGAGCCAACGCCTCTAGAGGCGTCAACGCTGCCTGCTGGCGATATTTAGCCCAGCTATCGAAAAAGAATCGCCGGACTTCATCGCGGGATGGGTTAAATAGTGCCATCGTTAATCCTTGGCAAACAGGCCGAGTACGGCCGAATATTCGAGCAACTCACTGCCCTGTCCATGCGGTGCAATTTCGCCATTGCCATAAAACCCGATCAGGGGCATGCCCGGGCATAGCAGGCGCAATGCGTCCAGATCCCTATCCATGCCGTTATACAGGTAAGGCCCCCGTCCCAGGCAGCTGAAAAACAGGCCAAAGGCCGGTGATCGATTCCACATGGCAAGCTGATTGGCAATCAGGCCATGCAGCTCGGCTTCGGCGGCATCTGCAGCCCGTACGCCCCAACATACAACCTGGCCGGGACGTAACAACTTGGTCAATGTCAGCGATTGCTGTGCCGCATTTTCCGAGACGATACCCGCCAGTTGAAAATCCCCTGCCAGCAAACGCGCTTCGCTGTCGGCCACCATCGCCATCAGCAGATGAGATGAGGGAGCTGTATCTGGGAATGACATATGAAACATCGGCAATGCTGGTTGCGCATTTAACTGCAAGAGATCGTAATCGCTGGCAGCATCAATCGTTTGGATGGATGTCAGTATTCGCAAGCCATGAGAAACCAGCACCGCAGCATTGACCCCACGAAACGCAGCTTCGCAATGCCCCACTGGGGTACCCTTGGCATGCTGCCACACTGAAAAAGGCCCTTGCCCCGTAGCATCCCCGGAGACTCCGCCAAAGCGCGAAGCCGGTGATTGCAACCAGACCGTATTCAAGGCATTAGGCGCTGTCAGCGCCATACGCAGGCCTGCGCCTTCAGGCTTGGGCAACATGGTGACATGGCCGCTGAAGACCATGGCGGCGGCGGCGGGCGTGTCCAGCACCCAGTCCTGCTCGGTAAAAATGCCGGGGGCCGAGCAGCCCATGACCTGCAGACAACTGGAAGCCGCGGCGGCGGCCCGAATAGCGGGCTGCGGATCTGCCGCAAACTCTTCCGTCAAAAACAGCAAGACACTATTCGGGATACGGTCTCCGAGTTTTTGCATGGCCAGCTGCACAGCTTCGGCCGCCAATTCGGGACGCGCTGCATTGCCAACAGCCAGGCCAGTCGCGACTTCGCTCAAGCGGTTTTTTCCTTGTATTCGCAATAATCGTAAATGACGCAGGCCGCGCATTTTGGCTTGCGCGCCACGCATACATAGCGCCCGTGAAGAATCAGCAAATGATGCGCATCCTGCAGGTAGTCCTTGGGGACCGTCTTCAGGAGTTTCTTTTCCACCTCTAGCGGCGTCTTGCCCGGGGCCAGGCCTATGCGATTGCCCAAGCGGAAAATATGCGTATCGACGGCAATGGTGGCTTCACCAAACGCTGTGTTCAAAATGACGTTAGCTGTCTTGCGGCCAACCCCGGGCAGGCTTTCCAGCGCGTCGCGAGTGCGCGGTACCTCACTGTTGAATTGTTCAACCAGCATGCGGCAGGTCGCCAGTACATTTTTCGCTTTGCTGCGGTAGAGCCCTATGGTTTTGATATAGCCTTCCAGACCTTCCAAGCCGAGATCCATAATGGCCTGAGGCGTATTGGCCACCGGAAACAACTTCGCCGTGGCGATATTGACGCCTTTGTCCGTGGCCTGTGCTGACAGAATGACGGCAATCAGCAATTCAAATGTGGATGCATGCGTAAGCTCGGTTTTAGGCTCAGGAATGGCCTCACTCAAGCGTTTGAATATTTCGCGTCTTTTTTCTGCATTCATGGTGTTGCGCTCATGGCGTCTACTGACGCAGTTTTAAAAATTTACTCTGCACTGTCATCCGTCTTTTTCATCTGCGCACGTCTTGCCTCAATCGCCGCAATCTCAGCCGCCACAGCGGGACTAACCACCTCGGTGTTGCGCGGCGCCGTGGCGGCTTTTTGCGCCTGCACGCGCGCCATGGCAGCGGCAATCGCGGCTTTTTTCGCCAATGCCGCCTGTTCAGCGGCCGGATCTTGCGTAGTGGCATGCGTCGCACTGGCTGCGCGTCTTTGCGCAAGCTTGCGTGCTCGCTCCTCCTGCTCACGCGCTTGCCGCTGCAGCCTGAAGGCATGGCGTTCGCGCGCGATATTGGCCGCCTGCACATCCAGCGGCCCCGCAGGAGCATGTAAGGCAAATTCAGGATAACGCCAGCGCGAGATTGCCGTGACAGGCGGAGAATGCATGCTGATGCAATCCACCGGGCAAGGCGCGAGGCAAAGCTCGCAGCCCGTGCACTCATCCGCGATCACCGTATGCATTTGCTTGGATGCGCCGAGAATGGCATCGACCGGGCATGCCTGTATACAAAGCGTGCAGCCGATACAGGTCTGTTCATCAATTACTGCAACTTGTTTTGGCTTTTGTATGCCATGTTGCGGATTAAGCGGAATGTAAGGTCGCTGCAGCAAACTGGCGAGTGCATGTATGCCAGCATCGCCGCCTGGTGGACATTGATTGATATTGGCCTCGCCGCGCACAATGGCTTCGGCATACGGCTTGCACCCCTGATAGCCACATTGCGTACATTGTGTTTGCGGCAAAATGGCATCAATGCTCGCCACCAGTGACCTCGTTTCTCCACGTGCCGCGCTACGTGCCCGAACGGTACTGAAACTGGATGGCTTGGGCTTGCCCACGACTAATCGACGCAGGCGCTGCAAGACCGGATGGGAAATATGCTTGGGTACAGACATGATATGAAACGGATTATACAGGCTTGAGCCCTTTAATTAAGCGGTAACAGACCATGCCTAAAATCACGGTTGCTCAGGTCGGCCCGAACCCAAGCCCAGGCCGCCATATGGGCAAACATCATGTAAGCACATGCAAAAAGCGTGTTCTACATAGGCCACTTTAAGTTAAAATGTTTTGATTTAATTCATATTGTCAGGTTGATCATGCTGCAAGGCAGTCTTGTTGCCATCGCCACTCCCATGCATGAGGATGGTGGTCTGGATATTCAGGCATTACGTTCCCTTATCGACTTTCACGTGCAGGAAGGCACCGACGGGATTGTGATTGTCGGCACCACGGGAGAATCCCCCACGGTGGATTTTGACGAACACTGCCTGTTGATCAAAACGGCTATCGAGCAAGTGGCTGGCCGCATTCCCGTCATTGCCGGTACGGGTGCCAACTCGACTAGCGAAGCCATTTACCTGACACGCAAGGCCAAGGAACTCGGCGCTGACGCCTGCCTGCTGGTTGCCCCTTATTACAACAAGCCAACTCAGGAAGGCTTGTACCAGCATTACAAGGCGGTGGCTGAGGCTGTCGATATTCCTCAAATCCTGTACAACGTCCCTGGCCGCACTGGCTGCGATATCAGCAATGAAACTGCCTTGCGACTGGCCGCGCTGCCGAACATTGTGGGCATCAAGGATGCTACTGGCAGCCTGGAACGTGGTACCGACCTGATTTTGCGTGCTCCTGCAGGATTTGCCATTTACAGCGGCGACGATGCCACTGGCGCAGCCCTGATGCTGATGGGAGCGCATGGTGTCATCTCGGTGACGGCCAATGTGGCCCCTCGCCTCATGCAGCAAATGTGCAAGGCCGCCATCGCTGGTGATGCGGCTACCACGCGCAGCATTAATGCCAAGTTGTTTGCACTACACCAAAAACTGTTTGTCGAAGCCAACCCCATCCCTGTCAAATGGGTATTGGGCGAAATGGGGCTGATCGGCCCGGGCATACGCTTGCCACTGGTCCCCCTTTCCGCGCAGCATCACGAGACACTGCGTGCCGCCATGGGCAACGCCTCTATCTAACTCACTGACTCGAAAGTTGACGAGAAACCGCATGAATCGATTCACTTTGAAACCGCTTGTACTCGCAACCTTACTTGCGCTGTCCGTCAGCGCCTGCGACTCCATTCCCTTTGTCGACACCTCATCCGATTACAAGGCAGCTGGCCGTTCGCGCCCGCTTGAAGTGCCGCCGGACCTGACATCGATTTCGTCGAATGATACCTATGCCGTTCCAGGCTCAACCACCTACTCTAATTACAGCCAGGGTCAAACCGAACAGGTGGACGAACAAGTCAAGGTATTGGCTAACCCTGATAATGTGCGACTGGAACGCGCTGGTGCTCAGCGCTGGCTGGTTGTTCAAGCGCCACCAGAAAAAATCTGGCCCGTGGTACGCGAATTCTGGGCAGACCTTGGCTTCTCCGTCCGCGTGGAGAATCCACAAACCGGCGTGATGGAAACGGAATGGGTAGATCCAAGCACCTTGACCAAAGATGACAAAGGCAATTACTTGGACAAATTCCAGGGTTGGCTCGACAAGCTGAATACTCTGCAAAACCGCCAAAAATTTCGTACGCGTCTGGATAACGGGACAGAAACTGGTACCACTGAAATTTACATGAGCCACCGCTCAGTCAGCGAAGTTCCAGACGATAACAAAGAACGCGTCGTCACCAGCGCAGGCGTCGTTGAACTGGGCTACAAGCGCAGCAAGAAAGAAGAAGCGCGTGCCGATGCAGAGGATATCGATGCTGAGCTGCTGCGCCGCCTGATGGTCAAGCTGGGCGTGGAAGAAAAGAAATCGCGCACCATTATCACCACCTCCAATACCGAAGTCAGAGCCAAGCTAAACCAGAATAGTGATGGCTCCGTTGCCCTTGCCGTCAATGACAGCTTTGACCGTGCCTGGCGTCGCGTAGGCCTGGCGCTGGATCGCGTAGGCTTTGTTGTGGAAGACCGCGACCGCTCCAGTGGTATTTTCTACGTGCGCTACTCTGATGTAGATATTGATGACACTCCTCAAAAGAAAAAGGGCCTGATCGACAGTCTGAAATTCTGGGGTGATGACAAAGATGACGAGGCAAAGAAAGAAGCTGCTGCCAAGCCCGCAGAAGACAAGGGCATTACGGACAAGCTGAAGTTCTGGGGTAGCGACAAGGACAAAGCCAAGCAGGAGGCTGAACGCCAGTACCGCGTGAAGGTTGAGGACGATGCCAGTGGCTCCAAAGTCACCGTCACCGACAAAGATGGCGTGCCTAGCAAATCCGCCAGCGCCAAACGCATTATCAATTTGCTGTTTGAACAACTGAAATAAGGTTTGTCGCTTGATCTTCCGGGCCATGGGGCGCTAAGCTCCATGGCATCATGATGCGTTTCAGTTCAATAGGAAGCGGCAGTGCCGGCAACGGACTGCTGATCCAATCCCGCGATACCACCCTGTTATTGGATTGCGGCTTCGGCCTGCGCGACGCCATTCATCGTCTGCAACGCGCCAGCATCGCGCCCGAGAGCCTGAATGGCATTTTGGTCACCCACGAGCATGATGACCATGCTGGCGGCGTTTTCAAGCTCGCCAACAAATTCGGTATTCCTGTCTGGCTGACGCACGGTACGCTCACCATGGTCGAAAGACTAATGCCCAAACAACGTGGCTTTGAACTCCATGTGATTGATAGCCATGCACCTTTCACCATACGCGATCTAGGTGTTAATCCCTTTCCTGTCCCGCATGATGCACGTGAGCCTGTGCAATATACCTTTCACGATGGTGACAGCAAACTGGGCGTTCTCACCGACACCGGCACTTCTACGCCGCATATAGAAGCCATGCTATCTGGCTGCCATGGGCTGGTGCTGGAGTGTAATCACGATCTGGATATGCTGATGAACGGACCTTATGCCTGGCCGTTGAAAAAGCGCGTGAGTGGTCGACTCGGGCATCTGGACAACACCACCTCCGCCTCTATTCTTGGCAACCTGGACCTGAGTCATCTGCAACACCTGCTAGCTGCCCACCTCAGCGCCAAGAACAATCATCCTGATTTGGTCATCAATTGTTTATCTTCCGCGCTCAACTGTGAGCGCGAGTGGATCAGCATTGCAGATCAGGAAATAGGATTTGATTGGCGGGATATTCGTTAGATTAAGTAACAGATATTCAGCGATAATAATCGCCGGATGCTGTTAATTTGAGCTATATAAAATCGTCATTGCCCCAATCAATTAACGAATAATTAGCTGATACTTATCAATAAATTAGAAAGCAATAGACAAACAAAAAGGCCAACTTTGCAGTTGGCCTTTTTACTTTGCTAGTAAATACTAGAAAGACTTACTTAGCTTCTTCAGCTGGTGCAGCAGGAGCGTCAGCGGCTGGTGCTTCAGCAGCTGGTGCCTCAGCGGCAGGAGCGTCAGCAGCTGGTGCTTCAGCAGCAGGAGCTTCAGCAGCTGGTGCTTCAACAGCAGGAGCCTCAGCAGGAGCTTCTTCTTTTTGACCGCAAGCGGTAAGAGCCAAAGCGAGCAAAGCGGCAAGCAGAGCGGAACGAGTCATTTTTGTATCCCTTAACAATATAGTCTATAAGTTAAACCAGTACGGCAAACCTGTGAAAGAAGCCGAGTGGTAAAAATTCTACCACCTCCGAAAAAAAAAACCACTGTTTTTATCACCCACAGGCCAATTTAACCTTAATTTAAAATACTCTGTACAACAACACCTTCAATCGACCCGAATCATGAGTCGACTATAGTCACTGCCGCCTGCAGACTGACTATTCAGAATTGCGCGACTGACATCATCACGAGACTGCATGGTTCCCCCGATATCCAGCCATTCGCCGGGCCTTACCATGACGACGGTCGAAAGCTCCTCGAAATCAATCACCCCACCCGCCCCCATTTGAGCGATTCTAGGCGTGATTTCAATCTCGACTTGGTCACCAAGAGCACGCGGCCTGACGGCAAATCCGGTCGTGATGTCCTGAAATTCAGTATTCCGAATACGCTGTGCATAGGACTGAGTTAACACCACCCACTGCTGTGTGTAGGGCACTCGCTGACCAACCCGTATGAATGCCCGTTCTCCCTCTGTCACGTTTACAAATTCACTGCCTTGCTGGGATCTGCTGTACTCCCGCTGATCAAGGTCAATATTTACATTGTTTTCTGGCAAAGCATCTCCCGGCATGCGCCGCTGCATAATGACACGCCCCTCCCCAATCCGCACATTGCCACTTGCGCCTATATTCTGCTGATTGCCAGAGTGTATGTCTTCATGCGAGACCGTAATACGCATATTGCGGCGTGCTGTATCCAGCTTGGCGACAAGCTCCTCTATCGCCTGCATGCGCTCGGGCGATGCACGGATGACCAGGTGGTTATCAATGGCACTGGCATTGCCATCATCCCCCACCATGGGTGCCACGATAGGTACCAGCTCCTGGGCAAATCGATGCTGCAAGGTAATCATCTTGAATTCGGTTCGTGCCCAGGCAGGAGAGGCACTAAAAAGCATCAGCAACAGCAACATCCTGATGCCTGCCACCTGATAAACCGCCAATATTCGCGTCATATTTCATAACCCCAAGGGTGTGGTACTGATCTGATGATGAGTGAGCTGCAACAGTTCCTCAAACCGCATGCCAAGCAACCTGACAGTAGCCACGTCGTCCAAACTATATTTGAACCTTACCTGGTCAACATGGAACCGACGCAGGTAAGCATGATCATCCGCCAGCACAAAACTATCACTCACGCGCTTACCCTCGTCATTCGTCTCATACACGGTCATCGCATGCTGGTATCGCTGCATCAAGCCCAGCAGCCGCGGGCAGCGATCAAACAGGCATCGCGCATCCTGCAATATCAGCGTAACCCTGGCAGCAGGCTGCTTCACGAGCAAGGCTCTTAGCCGATCCACATTATCAGCCGTCTCGAATCCGCCAAAAGACAAATCAGTATCAAAAATGAATACCCTGTGTTGCGCATGCTCCAGCACGGCCGCCAGTGCGGTCTCATAGTCACGCCTGCTGGTCAAGACGGTGTTTTCTGGCAACGAGGTCATGGCATGCTCCTGTTCACGTGCTTTGCTAGACAAACTCTACATAACCCGCCTGATACCAATCATGCAAAAGCGAGAGCAGGCCAAGGTCTGTGATCTCTTGGGGCTCAATCAGACGGCGATCTGCCAGTGTGATCAGCACATCCCGCGCTGACTCTGCCATGGCTACCTCTTCGCCATTAATAAACAAGGCATCGCGAAAGAACAACATCTGTGTCTTTAGATCAAGCGCCAGAGCGTGTGTTTGCAGTTTTTTGGCAAAAGTAGCGGGACGCATAGTGGCTGGCACATCAAACACCACATGCGGCTTGGGCTCCGACAGATAACACCCCAGAAAGTGGGCAATGTCCTCCGCTTGCCACCGCAATGGCTCGAGCATAGTGGCAACCCGATCCAGCATTCCAGTACTGATTTCTGCTGGATG
Organism: Methylovorus menthalis; assembly: GCF_020523625.1. GTDB lineage: Bacteria > Pseudomonadota > Gammaproteobacteria > Burkholderiales > Methylophilaceae > Methylovorus > Methylovorus menthalis. The sequence goes on along the minus strand of NZ_JAJAQH010000006.1, from coordinate 585,250 downwards.
AGCTTGCACGGTGAGGTCAGGGTCGGTATACATGCCATCCAGAGCACAACGTTCCTGCAAATACGCCAGAAACTCACTGCCCAGCTCCTGCGCAGACGGCGCACGGAAGCCGATGGAATAGGTCATGCAATCGCCAACGGCAATGCCCCAATGCGCAAGATGAGGCGGCAAGTACAACATGTCACCGGCATCCAGCACCCACTCTTGCGCGGTATCAAACTGCTGCAGTATTCGCAGCGGCGCGCCCTCGACGATAGCAAGATCCCGCTGCTCACTGATACGCCAGAGCCGACTTCCTTGGCCTTGCAGCAAAAAAACATCGTAAGAATCAAAATGCGGCCCCACGCCACCGCCACTGGGCGCATAGCTCACCATCAAATCATCTAGCCGGGCATGGGGAATAAAAGAAAACTGCTGCAACAACACCATCGCAGAAGGCAAATGGTGATTAACGCCTTGCACAAGCAGCGTCCAGTTTTTTTGCGGCAGTTTGGCAAACACTTCTTCAGCAAAAGGTCCTTGGCGCAAACGCCATTGCCCTTTCACCTGGCTCACTAGCCTTGCCTGGGCATCCTCCTCACAAGCCAGCCCTGCCAGCTCATCCGGGCTTAGCAAGCCAGCAAAATCAGGGATAGCGCCGCGGATCAGCAACGGTTTTTTTTGCCAATACTCGGTCAGGAATGTTTCTGCGGAAATGCCGCCCAGCAAGGGTAGTGGCTGCTCGCCTGTCTGCTGCGTTTTATCTGTTTTTTTCATCCAATCATCCTACTGTGTAGCGACTTGCCAATAAAAAATAGGTTAGAATTTGATCACACTCATTTACTGCAAGGTCAAGATGTTGCAGCTTGGTGCACCGGCTCCTGATTTTTCCCTCTTTGACGCAGACATGGAGCTTTTCAAGCTCTCCGGTGTCCGTGGCAAAAATATCGTCCTTTATTTCTACCCCAAGGATGATACGCCGGGCTGCACCGTGGAAGCCATCGAATTCAGCGACCATGAAGAGGATTTTGCCCGCTATAACACCTTGATTGTTGGCGTCAGCAAAGACGATTGTCTCAGCCACGCCACATTCCGCGACAAACACGGACTCGCCATCACGCTACTCGCCGATGAAGACCGTAAAGTCTGCGAAAAATACAAGGTATGGCAAGAAAAAGAGAAAGACGGCATCAAAAAAATGGGGATAGTACGTTCGACCTTTATCATTGATGCCAAAGGTGTACTGCGTCACATGCAATATGGTGTCATGGCCAAAGGCCATGCCCTGGAAATACTGAACATTATCAAAACTTTGGACTGAAAGAACCGTTATGCAAATTACCATGAACACTGTTGTCTCCATGACCTACGAACTTCGCAACAGCGAAGGCGAAATCTTGGAGTCCAGCACCGACCCCGTGAGCTATCTGCATGGCGGTTACGACAACATCTTCCCACGTGTTGAAGAAGAGCTACACGGCAAATCTGTAGGCGACACCGTCGAAATCACCCTTGAGCCATCCGATGCTTTCGGCGACTACGACGAAGAACTGGTGCAAATGGAACCAGCCTCTGCATTCCCAAGCAAAGACCTCAAAGTAGGCATGCAGTTTGAAGGTGAAGACGAATCCGGTGAAGTTATCCTCTACACCATCACCAACATTGAAAACGGCAAAGTTATCGTCGATGGCAACCACCCATGGGCAGGCGAGCGCGTCCTATTCAAGTGTACGGTGACCGGCGTGCGCGAAGCAGGCAAGGAAGAAGTTGAGCACGGTCACGTGCATGGCGCAGGCGGCCACCACCACTAAGCCTTACATCAGGCAAAAAAGGGGCATTAGTGCATATGCACTATTGCCCCTTTTTTTATGCTCCGCCATGCTTGTCATAGCATTACTCATACCAAGACAAATAATATTACCGAGAAACACTCGCTAATTAATAAAACCAGTTCGTGTAGGAGGCAAAACTCACTAATGTGGAGAGACGTTCATGCGATCGCGAGAGTTGTGGGTCGACTATGCCAAAGCTATTGGGATTATTTTAGTTGTATATGGCCATGTGGCCAGGGGAGTCTGCCAAAGCTTTAGCAGCATGAATACCAGCTTTCAGCTAGTAGATAGCGTCATCTATAGTTTCCATATGCCTCTGTTCTTTTTCCTGTCCGGCATTTTCTTCGTCGCCTCAACAAAGAAACATGGACATAAAAAGATGCTCCTCGGCAAAATAGATACCATTCTTTATCCGTATATATTGTGGTCCTTGCTGCAAGGAATCATTGAATTCGGATTATCTCCATACACCAATAAACACGCCACACTGACGGAAGTATTCAGTTTGCTTTGGGAGCCCAGAGCGCAATTCTGGTTCTTGTACACACTGCTGTTCTGTTTTCTAATTTCTTCGGTCTTTTTCAGACTAATATCATTCAAGGCTATCAGCGTATTTTTCTGCTTATCCGTCGCCATTTATTTACTTCATGATTATTTTATTTCGTGGAGTTTAATTTCAATGATAAGCAATAATTTGGTATTTTTTGCCCTGGGAACCCTGTTTAGCAAACAAAGCAGCCAAGATACACTCTCATCTCCCTGGATACTTCTTTTCTTTTCTCTTCTTTTTATTGCCAGTCAGTATTACTTTCACTTCACCTTACACCTTACTTATCAAGCACATGGCATTCCCAGCCTGATGCTCGCCATTATTTCCATATTTTTTATCGCATCGCTTTCCTCAGCCCTCGCCAACTCAGTGCAGAGTAGATTCTTTGCTTTTATAGGATCGGCTTCTCTCGCTATTTACCTCATGCATATTATTATCGGAAGCGGTACCCGCATCGTCTTAAGCAAACTACTACACGTCAGCGACATCCCTCTTCATATCATTACAGGGTGTCTGGCAGGCATATTTATCCCAATGCTTGCTTTTTATTACATCAAAAAAACGCAGACTCAGTGGATATTTTCAGCTCGGATTTCCAATGTTTTAACAAAGGCTGGAGATACTCAAAGACATTCCAATATCCCGAAACAATATAATAAAAATTGACGTTATGAATCCACCTATAAAATCGGATGATCATAATAGCACCTGCTCTAGCAGTCTAACCGTATAGTGGCATAGTCCACATCAACCAAGCGGTTATATGCTGAAATATCTACTTTTAAAAGAGTATTCTTAGGATGCATATAAGCCAAAAAATGAGAAAATCATATCTGGATTACCTAAGGGCATTTGCCATCATAGGAGTAGTATTTACCCACGTCACCGTACGGTACTATAACAATCCGCTTCTATACGATACCGCAACATGGTGGATGGCCAATGTGCTGAACGCTGCCTCGCGTTTGGCAGTTCCACTTTTTGTCATGATATCGGGGGCTGTACTACTAGGTAAATCACAAAGCATCAACGAATTTTATCGAAAACGTTCGATTCGAATCTTACCCCCTTGGATATTCTGGTCTATCATTTTTCTAATATTCAACTATTGGCTCACAAGAGATCTCTATACTCTATTGTGGTTCTTCAAAGGGGGACTTTTCATTCAAGGGAACACGACAGTGCATTTATGGTACTTATCGATGTTCGCCTGCCTTATGCTTTTCGCTCCGTTTATCAACAAGCTCATCCTCAGAGAAACTTTCAATACCTCCGATATTAAAATACTCACTTGGTTAATACTTGTTTTTGTCATTATGGCTGAATGTGCTTATATCTATCAGATCGCAAAAGGTAAACCTATTCAATGGTTCAGGATATTTGTATGGTATATCCCATATTTCATTGGTGGCTATTTAATTGATCGCTATATTGGATTGATAAAAATTAGCAGCAAAACCATCATTACATTTGGCCTAGCAAGCTTGGTAGTAGGGATTTTTATCAATTACATAATCGCAGCGCGATTAGAAATATTCAAGGATTCAATGGCATTAAGAAATGAAGGCCTGCTTGTTTATGTTCTGACTTTCTCGACCTTTGTGCTAGCACGTCGCCATATGGAGCGTATAAAAGAAAGTATGTTCATCTCATCTATGGCCATAAATAGTTTCGGCATTTATTTGCTTCACCCTCTGATTATTTACTTTTTTCATACAGAGGTAATCCAACGCTATGCAATAAATGGGCTTCTTGCTATACCTCTGACAGTGGCCATTACGCTTGTGTTGTCATGGATCATTATTATTCTGATGCGGCGTAACAAATGGCTACGTCTAGTTACGTAAAATGTAGTTGGACTATTTCATATTTTTATACGATGCAGCACCCCAATAATAAGCGAACTTACCTAAATAATAGAATCGCTGATTGGTTCTTATCAGCGTCGCCAATATATAACAAAAGCCCTTCATAAGAGCACGGCGGTAAAAGCGAAATCGGCTAAGACTATAGTCGGGCGGAGTACCATTAATGAAGTAGTGATTATCGCTTGGATAATGAGCGCGAATAAAGGCAAAGGTCTCGCCTGCCTGGTAACAATACTCATAGATGTATGCCAAACTCTGGCGTTTAAGAGGTATCTGATGTAACACCTTAGACCCGGGGACCCACCAACCAGAGGCTCCTTTCTGCACCATCTTATACATCACATCCACCTCTTCTCCGGTGCGTTTGTGCGTCGGCGCAACGCCAAGTTGCGGGTTATATAGATGCTGCTTCTGCTCCGCGGTACGCACCGCAAAATTTGCCCCCCATGGATTAAGGCCTTTTTTAAAGTCCAGAGGAATTTCCTCATCACCGAAATCTCGTGTTGCAGTGATGCTATTCAACGGCCAAACAGCCATGGCATTTTTAAACCAAGTAGGCGTTGGTGCTTCCAATACGGGAATCACTCTTCCCCCAAAAATTACAGCTTCAGGGTGTTTTCTAAACGACTCTGCATATGAAACCAACCATTCTGTATCTAATATCACGTCATCATCGGTCCAGCATATATAAGCCCCTTGCGCTTCACGAACACCACAATTGCGCGCATTCGATAAACCCGGAGTTTCTTCGCGAACACATCTGATTGGCAATCTGTCAGCAAAGCTCGCAACAACCTCCATAGTGTTATCACTACTACCGTTATCGACAATAATGAATTCCCAATTCAAACCTTCAGGCGTGTGTAGCGCCGTGGCCGAATCTAGAAACTTAGCTAAGCTTTTCGCTCTATTTCTTGTGCAAACAATAACGGTTAAATCTAACAATTTACTTTTCCTATCAATTTAATAATATGCAGATTTTCGTTTTATCTTTTTAAACCGGAGTACTAACAATGCAACAACAATCTTCAAATTCAAAACAAAACTCCGTGAATCTCCAGCTTTGATAGCTCGGAAAGAAAGCCTGAAGAATTTTAGTAGCGACTTAACTTCCAACAACTCAGGAAAAGCAAACATCGCCATTGCAACAATTTCATTTACTTTCTTTAAGTCATTAACTTTTTTATTAAGATAGAGCAATTTATTACAATTGATAGCAATGAAATTCTTGTTTGATTTGCGCAAATAATATGCCGCCCACTCTTGGTCTTCAGCAGAAAAAACCTCTTCCCTAAAATTCCGTTGATCTATGAATGACTTCTTAACCATAGCGCAAGAATTTGAAAAGCCTCGATTTGGAAGTAGATTAAAACGATGTATTACACTAAGAGCATAGCCTTCAGGCATATTGGGAGACGGGTAGAAACAAGCACCCAAGCAATTCTCATCTCTCAGTTCGTCATATGAAAAACATTGCTCTATAATTCGCGAATCTTGCATTAAAACATGTGAGCTAATTATTAATACAAACTCTGTTTTTACCTGCTTAACACCAATATTAATAGCCTTGGAAAAATTAAAATCTTCGTCAGGATATATGATTAGCTGATCGGAGATTTCACGAAGCTTAAGCCGATCCTCATCCGACGATTTTGAATCAACAACAATGATTTCTTTTGGAGGTAGTGATTGTTTCCTTAGTGCATCAATAACATCAGTGATGAGCGGAAAGCTCGATGAGGTTCTTATAACTGCACTATATTCTCGGCTGTAAGGACGGCCCATTAACTTCAACCTTTAAGCTCTATTACGAACAATGCTTAATACCTCACTAGGGGTCTTAGCCTGATGAACAATATTACATTCAGATGTCCATGCTTTGATAAAATTCTTAATTTTTCCGTAATTATTATCAATTGAAATGTTCGGGAGACCAAGCAATGTTGAAAGTATGTGCGCATGTAATCGATCAGTAACGACAACATTACATGAAGATAGCAGCTTAACTCCCCTATCCAATCTCCCATTGGCAAGATTCTGGTAAAAAATAAATCTTCTTGAAGATCTAGATAATGAAAAAGTTGCTAGTGCTTCTATTGCAGACCTCAATTTTGTCACGCTCTTAAAATTTGAGGGCTCGGTAATCCAGTCGGCATTGATATGATCATCAATGCTAGTCAGTTCGTTAAAATCAAAACTCCCCTTCTCTTTATCTGTACGAGACAAAACAAGGACATTATGCTTGGTCTTTCCCTGCTTTTCTAAAGGACCTAGGCACAAAGCTGAATCAGGTGCCATCAACACTTTGCATTGGAAATTTTCCTTCGCAAGATCGTAACTGACACTATCGCGTGTCATCAATATAAAATTTTTATGCTGAGCGATAACCTTAGCGCAACGGTCAACTTTATCTTGTGAACTAAAACCAAGTGTCTGAGGCAACTGAATAATTAGTCTATCTGGATATTTTTTGAGGATAGATTCTCTGAAATCTTGATACCAAGGCCAAATGTCACCGAAATTTCCGCCTCCATGAAGAAAAATTGGCCCTTCTTTTACATTTTCCTCAAATTCTTTAGCGTCAAAGTTCTTATATGTACAAACATAGCTCGGTGCCCGCTTAGTAAGTTGCTCTAATAATTTGACTTCCCCCAGCCATATTGCACTATCTCCCACATTCTGATGGTCAGGAAAGTCTAGCAGCGCATATGGCTTGGTTGTATCAAACAGTAAAGAAAGTTTTTCTTTCAGATCATTTACTAGTTCTTCGATCACGTGTGTGTAAAGTTTCATTTTTACCTTGGCTTATTTTTTACTAAAGAATGCTTTAATTTTTTCAACAAATTTTTTGCTTAACAAGATCATTTCGACCTCTGGGCCAGAAGGCTTTTTCATTAACAACCAAAACCCGAGATGTGAGCTTATGTAAACAATAAAGCCGACGCTAACTAACAGTACAAGAAGTTTTCCTAATTCAAAGGAATTTTCTTCAGCCCCCCACCATGACTGAATAAAAAATATGCTCACGCCCATCATTATGGCACTCAAAATAGAACGTATATTGGAAGTAACTTGCGAGGTGACATTCAAATCAATTAAATTCCTTACCAAAAACATATTAATTCCAAGAGCCAGAATACCTGTAACAGCACGCGCATAAATAAGGCCCATTAACCCGCCTACTATCATCCCACCTACAATAATAGGAATTCTGATACAAATACTAACCGCATCCCGATAAAATAACATTTTGGTTTTACCGAGCGCCATAGCCAATGGATGTACTTGAGATGCAATAGTCTGCAAGACAAAAATACAAGAAAGGACCTGTATGATACTGACGATTGGCAGCCACTTTTCGCCCATCAACAGTAGTACTAATGGATGTGAAATTACCGCAAAACCCACACCTAAAGGTAATGCTAACGCTGTAATTACTCCTTGAGCGGAAACATATGCATTACGCAAGCGTAGCTTGTCATGAACCAAATGTTTAAATCCAGGGAACAGAGTACTTTCAAGTGGCTGAATGGCTTCTCGTGTTGGCATCGCTGCCAAATTGTCCCCCACGGTATAAAAACCCAAAGCTTTAGTACCCAGGTAGCTACCGATCATCAAATGATCGAATTTCCAGTTGATGGTATTGATCATTTTCCCCAGTGTTAACCAGACTGAAAATGACCAAATCTCCCGCGTATATCGATATGAAAATCTTGGTCTGTAAGGTACAACCATGTAGGTTACGATAACGCCTACAAGTTGCGACGCTACTGTTCCTCCCACGATCGCCCAATAACTCTTGAATATGAAAGCCAAGGTTACGCCTACCACAAAGCCTGCAAGTTTTTGGCTAACGGTCATGACAAATTGCTGCCAAAAAATCAGATCACGCGTGAGAACAACCAGTTTTGGGTTATTGAATCCCGTAACGAAAATGGATGCGCCAATAACCCACATGATCTCTGTCAAGCGACTATCGTGATAGTAATCTGCGACATAAGGGGCCGCGCATGCAAACACCGCCGCAATCAGCAATCCTCTGGTCAGGTTGAGACTCCAGGCGGTGTGAAAATGATCTTCGGTCGGGTTTTGATGATGAATCAAGGCAGAGGCTAAGGATAAATCCGTAACAGACTCCACGATTGCGAGCAATGCCATCACAATAGCGACCAAACCAAAATCTGCGGGGGTCAAGAGCCTCGCCAGTACGACAGTACTGCACAACGCTAATATATTGACGACAATTTTTGCTGCCCCCAGCCATGCAACGCCTTTGACCAGTTTATCCTTCATGAGACTTCCTACTACATGTCATTGAATAAAATACCTTTTCTGCAAGTCTCTAATGTTTTAAAGGCACAAACCTCAATCGAGTCAACGCCATGAAATATGGTAGCAATAATTACACCAGCTCCTTATAGTCCTTTTGGATAATTTTCTTTTGAAAAACCTGATACTTGAATTTCAACGAATATGACTTGAGGATTCTTTTATATCCCCCTGGCCAAAACCCAAGCCTCATAAATCGCAATAATTCAAGCAGGTCAGGTTTGAATCCATAATGCCTAGAAAAAACTTGCAGCCATAATTTTTGTTGCTGCCGAGGATCATTCGCCGCATGTTTTTCTATCATGAGGCGGCATGATGTACTGATTAGCTGTTTTTTTCCAACGGACAAGCGATCTGCTCTTGGGGACTCATCAAAAATATAGGTAGGGATATCCATAAGCCGTGCTTGACCATAGGTCTTAACCACCCGGAAAAAAAACTCCAGATCCTGCCATGCAGGCATACTCTCATCAAAACCTTGTGTATTAATGAAATACTCACGTCGAGTGAAAATCTGATTCCCTATGTAATTAGCCTCGAATAAAGACTGATAGGCGATTCGCACTCTGCGTTGACCTAGCTTATATTCAGAATTAACCCTGGACAGCGCCTGAGGAAAAATACATGACACCGGCACAGTTTCATATTTCTCTAGGAAATGCCAATAATCCAGTAGTGCAGCGATGTGGTGAGGCATGAACTCATCGTCGTCGTCAATGCCGGTTAAAAACTCACCCGTGGATGCCTGGATTGCAATATTTCGTGCATAACAAGCGCCAAAACTTTGTGAATTCAGAAAAACCTTAACCCGAGCTTCTCTGGCTTCGAGCGCTTTCAAATACTCTCGACTTCCATCCGTCGAGCCATCATCCACTACCAGTAATTCAATATTCTGGTAGGTTTGAGCAAGCACTGAGTTTACCGCCATTTGCATGGTGGCCAGACGATTTTTCGTCGGCATATAGATTGAAACACGCATGATTCCCCCCCGGATGTCTTGATGTTTCCCCAATAGTTTTTATTTATTCAGCCGTGCTTTTACCTTACCTATCAGAGATTGCAGCAGACTAATGCACTCATGCTCTGGGCCATGGGGTTTACCCACCAAGAGCCAGAGCCCCAATACCACCGATGCATAAGCAACGGCGCCAACAAAAATGAACAGGATCAAATGAGTGATCATTTGCAGGACACTGTGACCAACCCCAAGTTGATAATGAAGACCTCCAACTAGCACCACCATACTTACGACCCCAGTAAGGGAACGTATATTGGCCAACCACTGCTCACGAATAGATGTGCCGATAATCATCTTAACTATCGTCATATTCATATGTACGCTAACCACTGTGGATATTGCTCTACCGATCAGAACCCCAAGCAAACCTGCCGTCCAAAGACCAACTACGATCAAGGGAATCCGAATAGCAAAGCTGATGAGATCACGTTTGAAAAGTAATTTTGTTTGCCCCTGGGATAAAGCAAGAGGCTGGACTGCGGAACTGAGGGTTTGAAGTGCGACTGAGCCTGCCATGATCTGGATAACCAGAATCACTGGCTCCCACTTCTCCCCCAAAAATAATAAAACAATCGACGATGACAACAAGGCGATACCTACCCCTACGGGAAGAGCAATCATGGCCACAAGGGTCTGGGCTTTGCTATATGCACTCTTCAGCCTTTGTTTGTCTTCACCTATTTTGCTGAATCCTGGGAAAAGGGTAGTTTCAAGAGGAGAGATCATTTCCCGTGTCGGCTTCGTGGAGAGATTGTCACCTACGGTGTAATACCCTAGAGCTTTGTTTCCTAAAAGAAAGCCCACCAACAAATGATCAAACTTCCAATTCAGCGTGTTCACAATCTGGCCTAATGTTAACCAGATTGAAAATGACCATAATTGCTTCGCATGCTGGAACGAGACTCGCGGGCGATATGGATATACAAGATAGGAGACTGCAATACTGACCAGTTGCGAGACAACGGTGCTTGCAATCAATGCCCAGTAACTTTGGTAAATCACGGCTATCACAATACCTACCGTAACACCCGCCAATCGTTCAGCGACATTTCTTACAAATTCCTGCCAAAACACAAGGTTTTTGGTTAAAACAACCATCTTCGGATTGGTAAGCCCATTCAGTGCCAACGTGATTCCTAGAATCATCATCACGGATTGCAAGCGAGGGTCACCGTGAGTATCTGAAATCCACGGGGCAGCTAGGCAAAAAATGCCCCCTATGGTTGATGATCGCAACACATTCAATGTCCATGCAGTGTTGTAATGAACATCTGTAGGATTTCTGTGATGAATCAAGGCAGAAGCCAATGACAACTCGGTGACTGCGCTGATAACACTAAGCATGGTTGTAGCAAAAGCAACGAGGCCAAAATCATCAGGCGTCAAATACCGAGCAAGAATAAGCGTGCTTAGGGTACTAAGCCCGTTGACAATAAGTTTGGCTGCAGAAAGCCAAGCTACCCCTTTTGCAAGTTGTTGTTTCATACCCTGTCTTGAAAGTTGAATATCATTTTTTCTTGTTATATTTTTCCAAACAGACTTCATTTAACGCTGATAAATTAAAAGAATATACTATCCTGCGTCATCTTGTGTGCTTCAATTAGAACCTATACATATGCTAATGCAAGAGCTTAATTTTAACTCTATGAGCAGCCTCATTTAGATGAATCACAAAGCCAAGACCAACATCCAAGCAAGATATGTAGTGATAGCAATTGTATTCACATTCATGATATCAAGCACATATTGGATACTCAGCAAGGAGTTCTCTCCATCGAGTAAAGAATTATTGGCTCCCTTTCAACAATCGTCCCCAAATAATACATTTTCAGATTACACCCATTTATTTGAATATTTTCTAACCGGTTTTATCGCGAATAAAAGTGATGGTAATACAAGAGCTTATTATGAGGGAAGCCCCATGGAACAGGGGGCAGAGGTAGCCAGCATCGAGGGATTTACAAGAACTGCGCCTTTGTTTGCAGCCTGGATATATGGTCAGCATGGCACGCAATACACCTTGAAAAATGGGCATTCTGTAGATTTGGTTAATTTGCTGAAGACCGGTATTGTGAATGGGACAAACCCTGAGCATGCCGAATACTGGGGAGCTATGCACAACTATCAACAATCCATTGTTGAAGCTGCTGATGTAGCGCTGGTGGTGTGGCTAACGAGAGAATATATCTGGGATACATTAGAAGAAAAACAAAAAAACAATATTGCTACATGGCTGCGGCAAGTGAACGGCAAAAAAATTCCAGCCAGCAACTGGCACTTATTTGTCATTCAGGTGAATGCTGTACTAGGCTCGCTTGGTCAGCCATATGATGCAAAGGTCACGCAAAACAGCTATCAGCGGATCAAATCATTTTATGTCGGTGATGGCTGGTTCAAAGATGGCGATGCGCAAGATCGCAGCACCTATGATTTCTATAATGCCTGGGCATTTCATTACCATCTCCAATGGATCAATAAAATCCAACCCACGCTGGATGAGATATTTATACGCGAAAGCCTGCAAGCATTCTTAAGTAACTATCAATATCTCATAGGCACCCATGGCATACCCATCATGGGGCGTAGCGCGTGCTATCGCTTAGCGGCCCCGGCCCCCCTTATTTTCGGCCAATCCATTGACCAGCAATCCATTTCAAGTGGCGTTGCCAAGCGCTCGCTTGACGCCACATGGCAATATTTTATTCAGCAGAGTGCTTTGAGTGATGGAAACATTACACAAGGTTACTGTGGCAAAGATACCAAAATACTGGAGCCATATTCAGGCCCGGCAAGTTGCTTATGGTCTTTGAGATCCTTGATTGTGGCTTTTTCTCAGCCGATCAATAGTACGTTTTGGCAATCTCAGCCTCAGTTATTGCCAATTGAAATAAGTGACTATAAAAAAACCATTCCTGCCATTGGGTGGACAGTAATAGGAAATAAGAAAAGTGCTGACATTACGATACAAGTGGCGGGCAATAGCCTGGAGAGAACTCAGCTGAGTTTAAAAGATATAGGCTTCTATGATCGAATAATGGAAATCATCACTCAAAAATCAAGAAGGCCAAAAAATTATGAGGTCAAATATAATTTGAAGGAATACTCATCTTCAGAGCCTTACTGTGACTGCATAAAAATGTAAGGCATTGAATTATTGTAATTTATGAAAGCGCTGTCAGCGGTTTTTCAAGTTTTTCGTTATGTGCTTATGAGTAAATCAAATCGCTTTTCTGGCTTAATCAGCTACCTTTCAATTCTTATCACCGCCCATGCTCATGGAGCCCCCCTCTCCCTTGAGGACAATTGGGCAAGCCCAAGAAAAGATAATTTCAATCAAGCATATAGCAGACTCAAGCAGATTAATGCGAGTACTGTCGGCAAGCTCCAACTCGCATGGACCTTCTCCACCGGCATCACCCGTGGTCATGAGGGAGCTCCACTGGTCATCGGCGATATTCTGTATGTGCACACCGCATTCCCAAACAATGTTTATGCATTGGACTTGAACCATCAGCAGAAGATCATCTGGTCTTATTTCCCCAAGCAGTCGGAGGATATACAGGGCATCCTCTGTTGCGACAACGTCAGCAGGGGACTTGCCTATGGCGATGGCAAGATTTTCCTGCAGCAAAACAATGGCATGCTGGTCGCGCTGGATAGCCGCACAGGACAAAAGGTATGGGAAAAGCAGGTCAATGACCCCAAAACCGGGGCCACCAACACCAATGCGCCCTATGTGTTTAAAGATAAAGTACTGACGGGCTGTAGCGGCGGCGAATTTGGTGTGCGCTGCTTTCTGGCGGCTTATGCCATCAACGATGGACATGAGGTCTGGAAGGCTTACAGCATGGGCCCAGATAAAGATGTACGCATCGGCCCTGACTTCAATCAGGCCAATCCGCATTACAGTGCCCTCTCCGTTTATGAGGATGTGCATGGCGGCAACAAGGAAGGCGGCGCATTCAAAGCCTTAAGCAAAGATCGTCTGGTATTCCCGGAGAAAGATCTGGGCGTGCGCACATGGCTAAAGCCGCAAGCCGCCGGTAATGGTTGGGAGCATGGTGGCGGTCCGGTATGGGGGTGGTTTTCATATGACCCGGCGCTCAATCTGGTCTACTACGGCACGGGCAACCCCTCGGTGTGGAATCCCGATGTGCGGCCCGGCGATAATAAATGGGCAATGACGCTATTCGCCCGCGATCTGGATACCGGCATGGCGAAATGGGGTTACCAGCTCACCCCGCATGACGAGTGGGATTACGACAGTGTGAATGAGATCATTTTGTGGGATCACGGCAAGCAAAAGCTTGCAACGCATTTTGACCGCAATGGCTTTGCCTACACGCTGGATAGACGCGATGGCACGCTACTGGTCGCCGCCAAAATGCATCCCTTCGTGAACTGGGCAACGCATGTGGATCTCGCCACTGGCGTGCCACAAAAAGACTCGCGCTACTCCACACACGAAGATCAGGAGACCGCCAATATCTGCCCCGCAGCACTTGGGGCGAAAGACGAGCAGCCTGCGGCTTACTCCCCAAAAAGCGGCATGTTTTATGTCCCACTTAATCACCTTTGCATGCGTTATGAAGCAGTGGAGGCCAAATATGTCGCCGGGCAACCCTGGGCAGGCGCCAGTCTGACCATGTTCCCGGGGCCCGATGGCGTCATGGGTGGATTCATGGCGTGGGATGGATTGAAAGGTGAGGCAAAATGGTATAACCGCGAACCTTATCCCGTATGGGGTGGCGCGCTGGCGACGGCGGGTAATCTGGTGTTTTACGGCACACTGGACCGCTGGTTTAAAGCGTTGGATGCCCGCTCGGGCAAACTACTATGGCAATTCCAGGTAGGATCCGGCGTGGTGGGTAATGCCATGACCTATGCGCACCACGGCAAGCAATACATAGGTGTGTATTCCGGCATTGGCGGCTGGGCAGGCATTGCATTAAATCAAGGCCTTACCCAGGAATCAGACGGTGCGGGAACCGCTGGCGCCTTCAGGGATCTCGCTAAATACAATGCCGCGCCAGGCGGCGGCGCCCTGAATGTATTCGGGCTTTAACTCAAAGCACCTAAATAGTCTGGTTTACCCAGCTCTACACCGTTGTGTCTCAAAATCCCATATGCCGTGGTCATGTGGAAATAAAAATTGGGAATCACGAACGTGAAAAGATAGGCTTGCGCCGTAAACGTCACCTCACGACCACGTAACTTCAGCTGAATCTCCCGCGAGGCGGCTGCTTCCAGTTGCTGAGGGGTTATCGTCTCGATAAACGCAATTGTTTTGGCAATGCGCTGTTGCAATTCATCAAACGTGGACTCTGTGTCTTCAAAAGCAGGAATCTCAACCCCTGCCAGGCGGGCGGCACACCCCTTTGCGGTATCCGTGGCAATCTGGATTTGCCGCGATAGGGGAAACATATCTGGCGCCAGCCGCGCGCCAATCAGAACGGTTGGATCAATACTGCGCGCCTGAGCGTAGGTCTCCGCCTTTACCAGCATTGCACTCAGGTTACGGAGCCCACGCACAAACAAAGGGCTGGATGCATCGTAAAAGTTAAGGGACATGATATTTTCCAATCAGAATGAAGATAGAGAGTTGGCCAAGTGAAGGCCGCGCCCCATAACATAGACGCTTGTGTGAAGGCCGGCAAGCCATCGTCTCAATATAGACAAATCATCAAACAGCACTGCTGGCGATCATGAAGCCGACAATAGGCAGACTTGCCGAATAGCATAAGCTTGTTTACCCTCAGCATTTCATTTTGGGAACCACCGTCATGTCAGAGATCACCATTTACCATAACCCACGCTGCAGTAAGTCCCGAGAGACTCTTGAGCTAATAATCCAAAGCGGTCAAGAGCCCACGATCATTGAGTATTTAAAAACACCCCCAGATCGGGCTACGCTTGAGAAATTACTGCGAGATGCACGTCTGGAGGCCAGGGACTTATTGCGCAGCACCGAGGATATTTATCAACAACTGAATCTGGAAAACCCCGATTTATCCGATGAGGCCTTGCTGGATGCCATGGAGTCGCACCCAGAACTCATTAATCGACCGATTGTTGTCTCACCCCTTGGCACCCGCTTGTGCAGGCCCGCTGAGAAAGTATTGGAAATACTCGGCAACGCCACACCTTCTCTAAAGTAGAGTTTTTAATTTATATAACGCTTCCAGCGCCTGCTTGGGTGTCAAATCATCCGGATCCAGGCGCTCCAGCTCCGCAAGCGCGGGGGATACTTCAACGTGCGGTTCGGCAGCAGGCTGGCTGAACATATCGCCTTGAGGCCCCGCCTGTATATTCTGTTGCTCAAGTTGCACCAGTTTGCGTTTAGCCGCGTTAACTACTGAGCGTGGAATACCAGCCAACTGGGCAACCTGCAGGCCGTAGCTCTGACTGGCAGGCCCCTCTTGCACCGCATGCAGGAAGACAATGCCATTGCCGTGTTCCACCGCATCCAGATGCACATTGGCGGCTTGTTTGAAATCTTCTACCAACCGTGTCAGCTCAAAGTAGTGGGTGGCAAACAAGGTATAGCTGCGATTACGCTCGAGTAATTGCCGCGCGACGGCCCAGGCCAGCGAGAGACCATCAAACGTGGAAGTGCCCCGCCCGATTTCATCGAGCAATACCAGGCTGTATTCCGTGGCGTTATGCAGGATATTGGCCGTTTCCGTCATTTCCACCATGAAGGTCGAGCGGCCGCCAGCTAGGTCATCCGAGGCGCCTATGCGGGTAAAGATACGGTCTACCTGTCCGATACGTGCAGCCTTAGCGGGAACAAAGCAACCGCAATGCGCCAGCAGCACGATCAGCGCTGTCTGCCGCATATAGGTCGATTTACCGCCCATATTGGGCCCGGTGATCAACAGCAACTGGCGGTAAGGCGTGAGCTGCACATCATTAGCGATAAACGGTTGCGCCAGTTGCTCCACCACCGGGTGTCGGCCGGCCGTGATCTGAATACCCGCTTCGGCGGTAAATTCAGGTTGCACGTAACTCAGTGCCTGGGCACGCTCGGCAAAGGTGGCGATGACATCCAGCTGGGCGACGGCGTGGGCATTGGCCTGCAAGGCTTGAATATAGGGAGCAAGTGCATCAAGCAAAGCGTCATACAGGGCTTTTTCGCGCGCCAGGGCACGCTCATTGGCGGAGAGCACTTTGTCTTCAAAGGTCTTGAGCTCGGGCGTAATAAAACGCTCGGCGTTTTTAAGGGTCTGCCGACGGCGGTATTCGGCCGGGGCATGCTCGGCCTGGGCACGGCTGATTTCAATGTAAAAGCCATGCACGCTGTTGTACTCAACCTTGAGGTTGGCCAAGCCGGTACGTGCGCGCTCTTCCGCCTCAAACTTGAGCAGAAATTCGCCACAATTGGTTTGTATGCCGCGCAGCTCATCCAGCTCGGAATCATAGCCATCGGCAATCACCCCACCTTCACGCAGCACTGATGAGGGCTCGGAACGTATGGCCGCGGCGAGCAAGGAAGTGACGTCGGCAGGCGGCTGTAGCAAGGCAATTGCCTGTTGCAACAATGCGGATGGCAAGCCTGCCAGGGATTGTTGGAGTTCGGGCAATTGCTGCAAGCTGTCGCGCAACCCGGAAAGATCGCGAGGGCGGGCGCTTTTCAAGGCCACGCGCGCGGTAATGCGTTCGATATCGCCAATGTTGTTAAGTAGGCGCCGTGGCGTTTGTAGGGCATCGCCGTGCAATAGCGCAGCAACGGCCTCCAGGCGTGCCTGTATCGCCGCATGATCACGCAGTGGATGGTGCAGCCAGTGCCGTAGCAGGCGTGCACCCATCGCCGTGCGGCTGGTATTCAGCAGCGAATAAAGAGTGGGCGTCGGTTCACCACGCAGGGTTTGGTCGATTTCAAGGTTGCGGCGGCTGGCGGCATCAAACTGAATATATTCGCCACTCTGCTCCACCGACAAGGCATTGATATGCGGTAGGCTGCTGCGCTGGGTATGTCGAACGTAATCGAGCAAAGCCCCTGCTGCCGAGATGGCTTGCGTCAGGTCGGCGCAGCCAAAGCCAGCCAGGTCATGCGTATTGAATTGCTGGGTCAGCAATTGCGTGGCGGAGTCGAGATCAAACTGCCACGGTGCCAGGCGTTTTTTTGGGCACTTGAGTGCTTCAATGCTGGGATGCTGGTAACCATCGGCCAGCAGCAATTCAGCAGGAGAAATACGCTCCAGCTCCTGCGCGAGCAGTCCTGGGGCAACTTCAGTGAGCACAAGCTGGCCGGCAGCCAGGTTAATGCGGGCCAGGCCAACAATGCCCTCCCCGGCTGATACGGCAACTAACAGATTATCCCGGGTGTCGTCCAGCAAAGCGCTATCTGTCAGGGTGCCTGGCGTCAGGATACGCGTGACTTGCCGTTCTACCGGCCCTTTGCTTTTGGCAGGGTCGCCAATTTGCTCACAAATGGCGACAGCTTCCCCTAGTTTGGCCAGCTTGGCGAGGTATTGCTCGGCGGCATGATAAGGCACCCCTGCCATGCGTATGGGTTCGCCATTCGACGCACCACGCTTGGTCAGGGTAATGCCTAACAGCTTGGCGGCTTTCTCGGCATCGTCATGGAACAATTCATAAAAATCGCCCATGCGATAAAACACCAACATATCTGGATATTGGGCCTTGATCCCCAGATATTGGCGCATCATGGGCGTATGGTTTTCGGCAGATGGGTTTGGTGTGTCGACAGCAGTAGTGGTCATGAGTTGAGCAGTGATTCCGTGGCGGAGTTAGCGCGCTGTTAAAGCGGCATTTTCTTGTTAACATGCAAGCATGCACTCTGAACTGGCAATATTTTAAATCGTATGCAGTTAATTTGCAGATTTAACATGGCGGTATCCGCCCTTTTTATTTCAGGCCTGCCTCTGGCATGGGCAGGCGATGCCACGTCACATGATGCCATCCCCTGCGGCACCAGCACTCCTTATCAATTGCAACCATCCGCAGATGAGCTGGCACTCCAGCGTCAATTGCTGGCCGCCAAGCCGCATGCCAAATCCATTCTCTCCGCCGCTCGCAGCTCCGGGTTGGACCCGTGTCTGGTGCATGCCCTTATCGCAGTCGAGTCTGGTTATCGGCAAGATGCCATCTCCAGCAAAGGTGCCTTGGGATTAATGCAAGTAATGCCAGAAACCGGCAGCCGCTTTGGGGTCAGCAATAGTGCCAGCTCGGTGTCTGCCAACCTCAAGGCTGGCACACGCTATTTCAGCCAGTTGCAAAAAAAATACCCAGGCCGGCTGGATCTGGCGATTGCGGCGTACAACGCTGGTGAAGGCGCGGTGGAAAAATACGGTAACGAGATTCCGCCATATGCAGAAACCCAGGCGTATGTGCCCAAGGTAATGGAGCAATATGAAAAGCTGAGCGGCAAGCCCATCAAAAAACAGCCGCAAAACCAGCCGCGAAAATACATCGAGGGCACCACATTGGCGCCCTCGACCTTGAAAAGTTACCGCATGACCACGCAGCGGTAAGGTTTCACTTTACTTCTTCTTGCTGGCAGCGCCTTCAGCAGCGATGGCTTCCAGTAGGGCTCGCAAATCCTTGCCGCACTCAGGGTGTTTGAGACCCAGGCGCACGGTGGCTTCCAGGAAGCCGGACTTGGAGCCGCAATCGTAACGCGTACCTTCAAAGCGGTACGCCAGAATCTGCTCCTCGCTCAACAGGCTGGCAATTGCATCCGTCAATTGCAACTCGCCACCGGAACCGGCTTGCAGGTTTTCCAGATGGTGGAAAATACGGGGAGTCAGGATATAACGGCCAACAACACCGAGGTTGGATGGCGCATCTTCCGGCTTTGGCTTCTCTACAATACCTGCAACCTGCTCAATACCATTGCTCATCGGGTGTGTTGCGACAATCCCGTAGCTCTTGGTTTGATCGCGCGGCACTTCCTGCACGCCCAGCAAGGAGCAACGGTAATATTGGTAGGCATCTACCATTTGTTTGACCACAGGCACTTTGGCATCAATCAAGTCATCGGCCAGAATCACGGCAAATGGATCGTCATTGACCACAGGCTTGGCCAGCTTGACCGCATGGCCCAGGCCCAGCGCCTGGTTTTGGCGGATGTAGATGCAGTTCACATTCTTGGGAACAATATTCTGCACGACAGACAGCAATTGCTTCTTACCATTGCGTTCCAGTTCGTTTTCAAGCTCATAGGCCATATCGAAGTGATCAGAGATGGAGCGCTTGTTACGGCCGGTAATGAAAATAAGATCGGTGATGCCTGCAGCAACCGCTTCTTCAACCGCGTATTGAATCAGTGGCTTGTCGACGACAGGCAACATTTCCTTGGGATTGGCTTTTGTAGCCGGCAGAAAACGCGTACCCAGGCCCGCGACCGGGAAGACTGCCTTAGTGACATTTTTTTGACGCATTTGAGTTTAATCTCCCAACAGGTTGGATGATCGCTTGAAAAGGGGTTGCGATCATCGTGATAAAAATCATTAATGTAATGTACACCAATGACCGAAATATTAAATAGCCCTTAAGGACCAATCAAACAGGCTTGCCAACTGTTTTGGACTCCCACTGCCAGGCATGCTGGATGATGGTTTCCAGATCCGCATAGACTGGCGTCCAGCCCAGCTCGCTACGAGCCAGGGAAGCATCGGCCACCAGTCGTGCAGGGTCACCCTCACGGCGCTCGCCCTCCGCCACCTTGATAGGCTTGCCTGTCACTTTTTGTGCCGCGGCAATGACTTGCTGCACAGAGAATCCGGCACCATTGCCCAGGTTGTAGCGGCGGCTGATATTGGTTTCCATCAATTTTCGCAACGCCAGCGAATGCGCGCTGCACAAATCCACAATGTGAATGTAATCACGGATGCAAGTACCGTCCGGCGTATCGTAATCGCGACCAAACACCGTAATGTTGTCGCGCCGGCCGGAGATGGCCTGCAACACCAGAGGAATTAGGTGCGTCTCTGGCTCATGCCGTTCGCCCAATTGGCCTTCAGGATCAGCACCTGCCGCATTGAAATAGCGCAGGCAAACCGACTTGATGCCATAGGCGCGCTCATAATCGCCGAGCGCCTGCTCCACCATGAGCTTGGAACGGCCATAAGGGTTGAGAGGATTTTTCGCATGGGCTTCATCAATCGGCACATACTCCGGCTCGCCGAATACCGCTGCCGTTGACGAGAAAATAAAGTAATTCACCCCATGCTTCACCATGGCATCCAGCAGATTCATGGTATTGGTGAAGTTGTTGAGATAGTACTTGTCCGGATGGCGAACCGATTCGCCGACCTGAATGTATGAGGCAAAATGCATGACTGCATCGGGTGCGTATGTCACGAACACCTCATCCAGCGCTGACTTGTCGGCGAGATCCGCCTGTACAAAAGTGCCGCCAACCACCGCATCGCGATAGCCCGACGACAGGTTGTCAAACGTAATGACCTCATGGCCCTCGCTCAACAGCATTTTGACCATGTGCGACCCAATGTACCCGGCACCGCCTACTACCAAAACTTTCATCGTCTTCCCTTCTTCATTTTTAGCTATTTAGCGCAGCGCTCTTGAAACGCTGATCGCTGTATTCAATGTAAACGATAGGCCTTTTTTAATGCATCCGTAATCACCGTATCGCCAAAATGGGCTTCAGCAATCGCTGGCTGGATCGAAATCTCAGGCCGGAACTGCGCGGCTGCTTGAGCCACGCCTGCCACATCCGGGCTGACCGCGACATATCCGTCTGGCAATGAACGGGCAGCCCACGCCATGAAGGGCGTTTCAAGCGCAATCACATGCTTTTTCAAGGACATGGCGAAAAAAAACGTGCCGCTCACCACGACATTGTCTTCTGCGTGGCAAATAATCACCGCCTGCGACTGCTCAACCACAACCTTTGCCTCGTCATCCGATAGCTCTCTGGCCGCAAAATGAATATTGTCCGACGCTTGCGCACGTAACTCTTGCACATACGCCTCATCGCCGACGATACCGGCAATCAGAAGATGCATATCTGCTGGCCACACTTTCATAAGCTCATGCACATTCTTGTAAGGCATGATGCGCCCGAACACGATGAAATAGGGTTTGCCCTGCAAGGGCGCGAGCTCCGGCACTTGCAGTGACGGCGGACTGCTCTTGAACTGATAAAGCGGATGGGGCACATACTCATAACGCCCGACATCGGCACCCGAATGCGAGATCACCACATCGGAGAGTTTCTCCATGAGGCGCATGAAACGAAGAATTTTGGGTATATCCGATTTGGCAGCCCCATGTGGGTAGTAGTTATGCACCACCATGACGATATTTTTCGTCACCACTTTCAAGACCAGCAGCTTTACAAACAAACTGCCAGCCCTCGTGAGTGAAAATCGCTTGGTGCTTCGATCCAGACATTCAGTTTCCAGCCAGTTGATGACCGAAAAATCATTGCGCTTGAATCCACGGGCAACCATTGTTTTGAGCGCTTTATAAAAACCCTCAAACGGTACAACCTCGGCGAAAGTCGAGTGAAGCTCGATCATCCGCTCTGTGTACTGGTTACCCGTATGAAAATAAGGATAGTAGGTAATGCGTGGCAATGTATTTTGTGTCACTTAAACTAGCCCGTTACGCTTTTTATTGTTCAACCCAGATCAACTGCGGCCGTATGTATCTTCAAAACGCACAATGTCGTCTTCACCCAGATAGCCGCCTGATTGCACCTCAATCAGATGCAAAGGCAACTTGCCCGGGTTTTCAAGGCGATGTGTAGCGCCAATGGGAATATAGGTAGACTGGTTTTCGCAGAGCATTTCGGCTTCGCCATTTTTGGTGACGATGGCGGTACCACTAACCACCACCCAATGCTCTGCTCGATGATGATGCATCTGTAATGAGAGCTTTTCGCCTGGCTTGACCATGATGCGCTTGACCTGAAAACGCTCAGCAGCGTCAATGCCTTCATACCAACCCCAAGGGCGATATACGCGGGAGTGATATTCATGCTCCTTGCGGCCCTGCTCTTTGAGGTAGTCGACAATTTTCTTCACATCCTGCGCCGCATCCTTGTGCGCCACAAGCACGGCATCGCTGGTTTCCACGATGATCAGGTCTTCAACCCCCAGCGCAGCCACCATGCGGCCTTCGCTACGTACCATGGAGTTTTTTACGCCGTTGAGGTAGACATCACCCACAGTGACATTGCCGGCGTCATCCTTGTCCAGTACGTCAGCAAGAGCCGTCCAAGAGCCGACATCACTCCAACCAATATCCACAGGAACAACGGCGGCGTTCCGCGTGTGCTCCATCACGGCGTAATCTACCGATTGCGATGGGCAGTCCTTGAAGCTGGCTTCATGCAGGCGCACAAAATCAAGGTCGGTATAGCTTTGCTCCAGTGCCTCGCTCGCCTTGCTGGCGATATCAGGAGCAAATTGGGCAAGCTCTTCCATGTATTGCTTGGGGCTGAACAGGAACATACCGCTGTTCCAGTAGTAATCTCCAGAGGCAAGATACTGCTTGGCTGTTTCAAGATTAGGCTTTTCAACAAAACGGGATAATTCAAAACTACCTGGGCAACTAGCCAACGCCGCACCACCGTTAATGTAGCCATAGCCGGTTTCTGGCACCGTAGGTTTGATGCCGAACGTCACCAGACGCCCACTTTTTGCTGTCTGTGCAGCAACGGCAATGGCGGCGGAGAAAGCCGCCTTGTCTTGAATGACATGATCCGCAGGCAATACCAGCATGAGCACATCATCGGTACTTTCCTGCAGCAAACGGCTCGCCGCAACGGCAATGGCAGGCGCGGTATTACGGCCAACCGGCTCAAGGACAATCGCCTTGGGCTTGCTGCCGATCTCCAGCAACTGCTCTGCCACCAGGAAACGGTGATCATTACCGCAAACAACGATAGGCGACTCAATCGACTCAACGCCGTTGAGACGCAGCAAGGTTTCCTGCAACATGGAATGTCCGGAAGTCAGGGGTAACAATTGCTTGGGCAAGGCCTGCCTTGATAATGGCCACAAGCGTGTCCCGGATCCACCCGACAATATCACTGGCACTATTTTCATTTACATTTCCCCAAATCAATTTTCGACATTATTCAATTCCCCTCCAGCCCTATGTTAGCAGGGCTAGATCAATCCTTTTTCAACCATTCTTTCAAGAATAGTCGTGGAAACACCATGGCATCGTTCAGATATCGGGATACCAGCCTTTTGGGCTCGGATGCCATGCGGTGCAGCCACTCAACCCCGCATCGACGCATCCACATCGGAGCCCGCGGTTTCTCGCCAGCCAGAAAATCAATGGTCGCGCCGACGCAGAGCGCCGCCTTTACCTTCAACGCTGACTGATATTTAGCCACCCATAGTTCCTGCTTGGGCGCTCCCAAGCCTATCACCAGCAAGTCTGCTTGCGTTTGATTGATCTGGGTACAAATCTTTTCGCACTCTTCAGGGCTTTTTTCAAAGCCCATGGGCGGACTATACAAACCAACCACGCTGACGTTAGGCCATTGTGCATGAATATACTCGGCAGCGCGCTCTGCCACGCCAGCGCCGGCGCCCAGCAAATAGACACGTAACACCTTGTTGTTAAGTGATTGTGCATGGGTAAACAAGGCCGGGACCAAATCACTCCCAGGCACGGTGCCAGGCAAAGGCTTTCCCAATAACTTTGAAGCCAACACCACAGGCTTGCCATCTGCCACCACCAGCGAAGCCTGATCATAGGCATCTTTGAATGCGGTGTTTTCACTAAGCTTAACCACATGGTCGACATTCGGCGTCACCACATACCGGCACTCTCGTACATCATCGTCCAGCCAGGTAAATATGCGAGCCACACTGCCTGCCATATCCAGCACGTCAATCTTGATATTAAAAAGCTGTATATGGTTCATTGATTCATCTTGTTTATTAGAACGAGTTTGCATGCGTTGTCGGTTATCAGTTAAGCAAATAGCAGGCCCGAATTATCAAACCAGCCTGAAATTAAATACGGTTTATAAACAGTGACCTTAAATCAGCCATGGGAGCCACATCTCAGCCCATGTCTCAAAATGACGACGGATAAAAAGGGCCGAAAAAAATTATGTTTGCAATCAAGTTACCCATCATTAACCACCGCGTCTCCAATCAGCGACAAGAGGCGAATGCGGGCCAAACTTAATCGCGCTGCGAGCGTACCCACTCCACTTGACGCTTGACCAGAAACTTCAGATACAAGGGAATTTTCTTGAGGGCGTAAAAAGGCGCATACGCCAGCATCCACAAAGGAATGGCGTGCCGCCCGAATTTAGCCCATGCAGCCATCACCGCGAATATCAACAGCACTAGCATCGCGCCACCTAATACCAGTGATCCAGCATATCCGAATAAGGCGATGATCGCTGCTATGACAATGTAGCCACCCAAAAACATGACGAGCAACGCCAAAGGCGGAATACAGATATCCAGTGCCATCGCGACCAGCTCGGCATTGCGAGTGAGTAAACCTTTCAATACCAGAGGAAGTCCTGTATTAAAAATCATGCTGATGTGCCCATGCTCCCATCGTGTGCGCTGAGAGTCAGCCCCGGCCTCATTGGTAGCAAATGCACTTTTGACGAGCGCTTCATGGCAAAAAATGGGCGCATGACCGTCATTGGCTGCATCCAGTCCCAGCTTCATGTCTTCTACCAAATGCCCATTGGCGAGATCGGCCTTTGAAATAAAAGCCCATGGAAACGCCATGCCCGTGCCCATCAGTTGACATGGTCCTTGCATCACGCGCAAGCCCAGCGGACGTACCTGATTTTTAACCACCCAGGCAAACTCGGCCAGCCGTGTCTTGAGAGCACCGGCTTCAGGCGAAACCATCAAGTAAAGTGCTTGCACGGGTCGCTGACGCACCATAGCGGTTTGTGCCAGCGTTGGAATGGCATTGGGTCCTACCCAACAATCAGCATCCACAATCATCACAATCTCCGGCGGCTGCACGGTGGTTTTGAGGTATTGCATGCCATAGTCCATAGCAAAGCCCTTACCTCGCTTTACATCATCATGGCGCTCAATAACGCTAACACCATACTGGCGGGCAACTTGCGCCGTATCATCAGTACAATTGTCGGCAATCACGATAATGCTCTCTGGGATGGTGACCTGCGCCAGCAGCGACTTAAGCGTGACGCCAATACCATTGCTTTCGTTATGCGCAGGGACCAGTATCGCCAGCGATGGAGTAGCGGCGTGCATATCGGACGTTTGTTTTGAATAAAAAAACGCCATGGCAATTTGCAGGCAAAAATAGCTGGTCGGGACAAACAGGACAACGCCGACGACGAACCAGATGAGATCAATGTATTGCATGTATCAGTGTCACCTCAGTATTTACGTTCAGTCAAAAAAAGAGTGATGGCGTAGCCTGTGTTCGCTCCGCATTAATGTTTGAAAATGTATCGACTGGCTAACAGGTAATTAAGCAGCATCCCTACACAGCTTCCTAAAAACACCGCAATCAAAGGATACGTTGCGGCTATGGCAATATGGTGAAACGCCCACAGCGACACCACAGCATTCATCACTGCGCCAGGTGATTGGGAAAGCATGAATGCGCCGCACTCGCTCATGAAGTTTAGGCCTGGCTTGCCTGCCTTGAATGTAAATACTCGATTCAATATCCATGAGCAGACCATGGCTAAAAACACGCTTGCAATCCTCGCTACATTCGGCCTCAAACCAAACTGCATGAATGCAGTAAACATCAAGGTATCAAGCACCAATACCACGCAACCCACCAAGGCAAACTTCCACAGTTTTACCAGATGCTGCATCATGTTTCGACGCGTGTTGCTCACCTTGCTTAATGTATCTGCGAGGAAGGCAAGGACTGAAAAAGTGCAATCAGCTTTTCAGCTTCCGTATCTACCGCATGCCGTGCAATCACACGCTCATGGCCGCGCTCGCCCATCGCCGATAACTCAGCAGCTGGCGTTTCCATAAAGCCTTGTATTGCACTTGCCAGGGCTTCCACGTCCCCAGCCGGGAATAACCAGCCCGTTTTACCATCCACTACCAGCTCCGGAATACCAGCAACATACGTTGTTAATACGGGGCGCTTAAGTGCCATTGCCTCCATAATGACCACCGGCAACCCTTCTGCAAAACTTGGCAATACCATCGCGCTGGAGTTTTGCATATGCTCGCGCACCTGGGCACTTGTAATCCATCCGGTGATGCTGATTTGCGATTCAAGCTTGTGCTTGCGTATCTGGGCTTCAATTTCCGCACGCATCTCACCATCCCCCGCCAATACCAGCTTCACTTTATGCTGGCGGGCAGCCAACAAAGCGATTGCCTCCACCAGAAGCATTTGCCCTTTTTGCTCGCACAAACGCCCAACGCAAACCAAACGATGTACATCTGGAACAGGTACAGGACTGACATTGTAAAAATCCGCTTCCAGTCCACAATGCACTTCATGAATTTTTGACCAGTCATTAAAGTCCACCCAGCGAAACAGCTGACTTTTTGTGAAGGCGCTGATCGCAATGACAAAACTGGCGTGATTCACCTTTTCCTTAAGGTGGATCAGCTTGTTTTTATCGAACTCCTCCGGGCCATGTACTGTAAAGCTGTAACTCGGCCCACCGAGAAGCTTGCAGTACATCAAGACCTCCGTTGAGTTGGTACCAAAATGCGCATGCACATGGTCAATGTTTTCTGCTTTGTACCACTCGCGCAATATGCAAGCGTGGGAAAAGTAAATCAGACTATAAAAGAATACTTTTTCAGAGCGAAAGCCCAATTTAATAGCCAACAAAACCGTTTTAAGAAACAGCGCCGGTTGCTGTACAAAGGTGCTCAGTATGGCACTAATGCGAGCAAGCCCACCCGCTCGCATGATGTAGCGCGTTAACTCTCTCTCCCGAATATCACCAGGATCGACAACCGGGCTAAGCCAGCCTCGTATGGCCGTTCTGAAAACCTTGCACCCGTTTCGTTCCAGAGCATTGATCTCGCGACGAATAAAACTGGTGCTTACTAATGGGTGCTGATTAATGAAATACGCAATGTTCAAATTTTCTCTACCATTCTGGAATTCAATGATCCAACTTCACCATCAATGACCGGCGAATCTGCTGCAGGCTCAATCCTAGTCAGCCATCCCATCACCGATCCAATAAAAAACCAGAAATACCAGTTATAGTTAAGGTAATACATCATGTTATCGGAATAACTGAACATTAAATATTCAACGATCAAACTAACCGATACAAAGACCAGCAATCGGTTTCGACTCCAGAATTTGAATATCACCAATCCAGCCTTCAGATAAAGCCAGATATACGCGAGCAGGCCCACAATCCCCATTTCAAAGAACACTTGGTAGTAGATGTTATGGGAAGCTGCACCCGTAGGCCCTGCCAACGGGAAAAAGTCTATCGAATAATGTTTGAAGCTTTCAGCCCCATAGCCAAATATATATTTAGCCGGTTGCATCCAGTTCATTGCACACTCCCAGAGATACTTGCGCCACGCGTAAGAGTTAAGTTTAGCGTAGCCCACCATCTCGTTCCCTGAAGACAGGTCATTCAGCCGGTCCCTGACTTCGGGGATCATGAGAGCGACGATGGGCATTGCCACGACGAGAATAAGATAACGACGCTCATATAAAAGCGCATAGACTGTAAAGAAAGCAGCAAATCCAAGCCAAGCGCTCCGTGTTTGGGTTAATACCAGCATCAGACACAATATCGCCAGATAAATGGGTAACCATTTTTTCAAGTTCTTACCCAAAAAGTCACTTTCAGATTTCCATGCATAAAATCCAATGGAAATGACCAATACCAAGTAAAACGCAAACACGTTGGGATGATTAAAGGTACTGTTTATTCGACTACCAAAGTGGTGCATCGAATGCACGGCTAACATCACAAATCCATAAAGCAGAGGAATAACACTCGATAACAAGATAATTTTCAGCCACTTAAAGAAGTCCTTTTCGGTCTTCACCAAATGCATGCCTAGCATTAAAACAGCGGCTGTAGAAATCAGGCTTAAATATAATTTAATGGAAGGTACGCGTTCTGGTGACAGCACAATTGCAATGATGTATGCCGCTAAAAATGGTAACCAGATCGAGAAAAGAATTTTGCGGATATGTTTATCTGCTTGTAAATAAGCAAGAAAAGCAATCAGGATGATTAACGCATTTAATGCCCCTCCCAGGCCGATCCCCGCAAATTTGGTGGTATCCAGTATCTGGTCAATGGACGCTCGCACGAGTAATACCAGCAGAAAAAGAACATACCGATCTGCAATAAAAATCAGCCCCAATACGATTAGCGTTGGTACAGCGAGCAGCATGCCATAACGATGGCCAGCAAAATCCACAAGGCCTACAGATACCAGTCCGGAAAAAATGGCGATGAAGGCATAGATAATGGCGGCAATAATCGGGGTGAGGCTTTTATTCATGACGTGATTCACTATTCTGCATTATTAAGCCTTGCGACAAGCTTCCCGCAACATGCGAAGCATCCCTTGAGGCCAGAATCCAAGGCGCATGAATTTCCATATGTCCCGCAATGTAGGGCGTACGCCATAGAAAGGCGAAAATACACGCAACATTAACAATTGCTGGCCTCTAGGCGATTGGCTTGCATGCTTGGTAGACACGATACGGAAAGCATCGCGAATTTTCTTTTCGGACTTGACCGAAATACGATCAATCCGGGGAGAGTCATCATACAGTTGTGTAGGTAGATCAATCAGGTAAGCCTGACCGTATTTAGCGAGGACACGCATAAAAAATTCTAGGTCCTGCCAGGCGGGAAGTGATTCATCGAACAGACCTGCACCAATAAAGTGTTCTTTGGGTGCAAATATCTGATTACCTATGTAGTTAAATTCAATCAGGTCGGTGAAGCTTACACTACCGCGCTTGCCAGAAGTGCGAACCTTGACGCCATTGGCAATGATGACATCTTGCGAATATAAACAGGCTGGCTGGATGCCTAGACCTGCCAGTAACTCCCAATACTTTATGAAAGCTTCGACACGTGTGGGCTCAAAAGCATCATCGTCATCGAGCCCGGTAATAAACGCGCCAGTGGCCATTTTGATGGCTGCATTTCTGGCTTTTGGGGCGCCCTCTGCCGTTGCTTTATTTATGTAAAGCAAGCGTGAATCCCCTTGGGCTCGCTCGATCAGATATTGATCGGTACCATCCCTTGAACCATCGTTCACCACGATCACTTCTACATCAGCATGGGTTTGTTGCAAGGCTGAATCAATTGCCTTTTTTAACAAATCCAATCTGTTATGAGTAGGGATATAAATTGATACCCGCATAAATATCCTGAAATCTGAATTTAAAATCGCCCTAACAAGCCGAGCTATGAATATTGCATGTCGTGAAAACTACCCCTGCAACTTAAGCAGATTCCGGGCCAGAAAAAGTCTGTACTGAAACTTAGAATCGCGCCAGAACCCGTGCTTGATCCTGAGGGAGAACAGCAACCATCTCTTTCAAGAATTCTTCTTGACGTGCAAACGCAGCGGCAGCCTCAGATTCGTCATCCACGATAGACGATACTCTCACCAGGATGCCATCCGCCACACTCCCTGCCAGGCCGTCACGTAAAATTTTCAGGCGCATGTTAAGGGGCGTCACGGGATATTCGTTACCAATCCGGATCCAGTAACTCACTACTTCCAGGCGAGACGGTTGAGAAACCACGAGACGAACAACTTGAATGTCATGCTGGCCATCGATATTTAACGATTGAACATGCCGGGAATTGATGGCAAACCCCTGTGCCTGATAACAAACATCTGGCCGGTGAATTTTGACATCCTGTGATTGCTCTTTGGCATAAGCCAACGCCAGCATGACCTGCGCCCCCTCGCCGGAGCGATAACTACGCATCAATACACGGTCATATGGCTGATCAACATTTTTATCGGTGGTGTCGACCAGGCCAACTTGCAAGTATGGATTAGGCTGCTCTGCCCAGTCATTGATTTTTTTAGGCAACATGGCCTCGAAATCTTCGGGCATTTGCTGCGTTTGCATTTGAGGTGTTAACCAATATGCCAGACCGGCAGTAGCCGCAAAAAGCAAGACTATTAAAATGGCCAGGCGCAATGAAGCTTGAGGAAGTTTCACCATTTGGCTATACCTTGAGATCAGATGACTTGGCTTGCGGGGATTTTTTAAACTTGTTTGATAGCACTCGCAAAAGGCCATCCGTCGCAATCACTAACAAGAGGGCTGTAATAAACAGCACAATGCCTGAAAACTCATGCAAGAACCCTTGCCCGGCGGCATCTCCCCAATGATACGTAATGAGCGCAAGCACAATGACGCGGGTGACATTGGCAATAAAGGAAATAGGAATAATCAACACGGCAAGCATGAAGTTTCTGAATGGGGATTCATGATGTGTCACATTCATGTACAAAAGCCCCAATACTTCAAGGGTAAACAGCGAGTTTAGGCCTGCGCACGCATCCGCTACCAGCAACTGATATTGGCCGATGGTCAACATAACCCCAGTCCGTGCGATGGGATAATCCAAGGCATAGAGAATATGCTCTGTCGCAAAAGACACCGCGGTTTTCATAGGTAACGTTGCTGCATCCACCACAAACGCCGGCAAAGGCACCACAAAACACAAAAAGAAAAATGCAAACCATAAAAACTTGGCGACCCGGCTACCCATAAAAATCAGGGTAATCCCTAGTAGCACAGGAATAAGCGAGCCAACTTCAAGAATCAAAAGGGTTTGCGATCGCCCCAGAATGAAAATCAAGAGGCCAAAAATAAGAATGGGCCATCCCAATACAGGCAATGGCTCAACCTGAATGCCATAGGTGGGAAGCTGTTTTAACTTGAAATAAAAAAACCAGATAGACACGAAGAAGACGATGGGGCCATGCGCATGGCGTTCCGTACCCCATAAGCCATGGAATAAATCCCAGAATGTTGGGAAATAAACAATTAACAACCCAACCGCAATTGCGATCCAGGCCCACATGGTTTTATCTGGAGAGGTCCAACGAAGTGCAGTATTGCCAAACTTGTCCATGACTATCGCTTTATTTCACACAGAAGGGGGATTTCATACATTCAATTCCCCCTCTGTCATTCAAGTTAATTAAAACTGGTTGGCAACAGCCCCGACGATTCGTACTCCTACCCCACCGAGTTGATCTTTCAACACGTTCAAGTCATGTAGCTTGGTTTCATTGACACGGGAAACGACCAAAGTGCCTCGACAACGCCCGGCTATCGCCTGCGCATCCGAAGATTGTTCGGTAGATGAGGTATCCACAATAATCACATCGTAATCACCCATCACTCTGTTCATGAGATCGGTGAATGAACTGCGCGCCAACAACTCTTGAGGATTGGGAGGGATGGTGCCAGCGCCAAGCACGGACAAATTCTCAAACGCACCAAGATGGGTAATGACCTCTGGGCCAGAACGTCCAATCAAAATATCGGAAAGACCGCGAGGTTCACTCAGGTTGAAGTTGCGGTGCTGCACAGGTTCGCGCAGGTTAGCGTCAATCAGCAAGGTGTTTTCACCCAATTGTGAGAACACAATCGCCAGATTGGCTGCAATGTAACTACAACCATCGCCCGATTTTGCTGATACAACGGCCAATGCCTTGTTACCCTCGCTGAACCATCGCAGGATAAGCTGTGTACGCAAGGCACGCAAAGCCTCAACTTGTTTAGAAAACGGCTGATATGCAGCGACAAGGTCTGGCGAGAACCCGCCCTCGTTTGTTTGCAAGTATGGGTATTCAAATTGGACAGACAATGCTTGTCTGATATCGGCTTCATTGATGAAACCCAGTCTCAGTGCCGCTTCACCGAAGCGGATGTTTTCCTGCTTTTGCAACCGCAACACCCGCTCTGCTTCATCTGCAGTCAGCTTACCCAAATCCAGTAACAACTTACCTATATTTGCTTCACTTTTCTCCGGCTTGATATTGCTTACTGCCGGAGTAATTCCATTCGTCAGATCCATATGATTCCTCAAGCTGAAGGCAAATATTTAACGATATTCTGCGGCAATGCTTTAATGCCTGTTGCTGGTGGAATGCCATCAATCAAGGCAAACACAGGAACCCCCAGCAAATTGGAGATATCGTCTTTGCTACGCACGCGCCTATCCATAAATTCAGAAATAAATGCAAATCCAATGCCAAGTATCAGACCGATGACGGAACCGAATGCTAATTTCAGCAATGTTCTGGTCCCGGAAGGGAGCAATGGCGATGTCGCCGTATTCAGAATAGCCACGTCGCTTTGATTAGATTTCGACTCAATCATGGTCTGGCTATAGCGTTGCATAGCAGCATCAATAGCTCGCTGAGCCATCTCTACGTCTTTTTGCAAAACCAGCATCTCATCACGTGAACGGTTCATCTCGACCAGCACGGCTTTTTGCTTATCAACCTGCGCTTGCAACTCAGCCACACGTTGCTTCTGAATCCCAGCACCGTTGCCAACAGAGCCAGTAACTGTTTTGACTTCAGCGCTCAGTTGGGACTTGATCTTGTTGATTTCAGCCTCAGCCGCTTGATATTGCGGGTGATTTTTATCCAATCGCTGCGATAACTCAGCAAGCTTGGACTCCGCCGTTGCAAGATTAATTTTCAGGTTTTGGATAATGGGATTGCCAACCACGTCAGGTGATTCATAGGCATTTTTACGACTACCACCAGAACGGGACTCAGCTTCAATGGATTGCCCTTGTGCCGATACCAACTGCTCAGATAGCCAGTTAAGACGAGAAGCCTCGACATCCATGCGCTCATCAGAACTGGTGTACCCATTTTCACGCTGATACTTGGACAACTTGGATTGGGCTTGCGACAAACCGTCACGCAATGACTGAATCTGGGTTCCAAAGTACTCGGTGGCTTTCTGTGCTGGCTCTACTTTGAGTTCAACATTGGTTTCCTGATAGGCATTGGCAAACGCATTTGCAACGAGAGCAACGAAGTCAGGATCGGACCCTTCAAACATGATTTCAATCACACTGCTGTCACGGCCGGGCGTCACTGTCAGCTTTTTCAACAACAAGTCTGCGAGCCAGAAACGTAGATCACCACGCCCTCCGGTGTCTTCATCAAACTTGGCTTTCACATTCTCGTTTTCAGCCATGCGTAACTCATCGACTACCTTTAGCGCTACATGCTGGCTATTAATAATATCGATCTGTGTCGGGACATAACCCAAGGCCATGTTGCCAGGGACGACAGTGCCGGTCACGGGGTCAGTCCCTTTGTAGTTAAGGACTACCGAGGCAGTTGCCTGATACACCTTGCTTTGTAGCAAACTGAGGATAAGGACCGTGATTACCGTAAGCAAGAAGGTAAATAGTACGATACGGTATCGTGCCAGCAGAATGAGTACGATCTGATTCAAATTCATCCGAGATTCCTAAAACAGGCTTTCTTTAACGTAAAGTACATCCCCAGACTGGACCAAATCATCCAGGCCAGGTGTGGTTTTTTCAACAACACCTGCCGTATTTTTACGGTGCAGCTTCAAGCCGCGCTGAGTTCCACGGGGTGTAGGACCGCCCCCTTCAGCCAGAGCCTGCATAACGGTCATGCTTCTTTCAATGCGATAAGAGCCTGGACGCTGTACTTCGCCATAGATATAAAATACAGGAGCACGATGTACATAAATCGAATCACCGGCGAGCACATCCGGGTTCATGTCTGAATTTTCGTCAAGGTAGATGGAAGGCAGATCCACCACTTTGTAAAACTTCTGCCCATTACGCATGCCCTCAAGGACAGCGGTATCAGCGCCTGTCGGACTCACACCACCTGCCATAGCCAGCGCATCAGAAAACTTCATTTTCGCATCCTCAAGAGGGAAGCGCCCAGGGCGATTTACCTGCCCAAGTATGGAAACCTGATTACCAGGAACGATATAGATCACATCCCCACGCATGACCAGCAGGTCAGCATCTCGCTTATCCTGCAAAAAGAGCTCGGCCAAGTCGACTTCGCGACGCATTACCTGGCCATCACGCTGACCGGTAATAATGGCTTTGCCACTCCCCGCCATGGTCAGCACACCACCCGCCGTTGCCAGCATTTCACTCAGGTGAGTATCAAAAGTCTCAATCACAAAGCGTCCTGGACGGTTCACCATGCCCAGAACGGCGACCTGATTGCCTCTAACCTGAAGCAGCACAATATTCACTTGCGGCTTTTGAACAAACCCGCCCTTTACAAGGCTTTGTTCGATCTTTCGCTCAGCTTGGCCAATGCCGGCACCACCAACATTCACGGCACCAAGCAATGGAAAGCTGATTTCACCGGACTCCGACACCCGGGCCTCGGTCGTAAGATCAGGATTTTGAAACACCTGAATACGGATCACATCCCCAGCCCCAAGAGCATACTCATCTGCGGCGGCGGCATTAAACGCCACTGCGAGAAGAAACGCCCCAATAATTCTCATGCACCATTTCATCATGATATCTTCCTGTTTGATTATGGTTAATTAAGTGATGTCCTAGATATTTCCTAATCCAGGCCGACCACTCCTTTTTCGATATGGCTGTTATTTTTTTCGGCAGGTTTAGCATCTGATGGGGCCGCATCTTTTGGCGCGGGTTTGTTACCCGCAAAGGCCCCTACATATTCCACTTTGGCTTTCTCTTTCATGCGCGCAAGCTCAGATTTAATCAACTTCTGTCCACCAGAATTGACAAGGAAAGTCTGGATCAATGGTTTTGCCTGCTCATACGCCATGGGAGAACTCACGGCACCTACCAGCTTCACAATATGTGGATTTCCGTCCATCGGGATAATTAAGACCGCACCATCTTTTTGACTTTTAAGCACATCAAGTGCGTCCGTTGGCATCTGCTCGGCAGGACGGCTATAGCTTGATGCACCAAACTTCACGCCTTGGCCTTTTAAGAATTCAGCAACTTCCTGGAGGCCTTTACTATGTTCAACCAGCGTTTTCAGTTCATCGGTGACATGGGTCCCCGCTGGCAAGGAAATATCCTGAAGGTTATAAATTTTACGTGCAGAAAATAGCTCAGGATGGGATTCAAAATAATCTTTAACCTGCTGGGGGCTAGGTTTTACACGCGCTCCAACAAGATTGGTTAAATATGCTCGGGTGATAACATCCCGCTTTGCCGCTTCGATTGCAGACACCACTTCTGCACTTCGCTCCGTTTTTTCTTCCAATGCTTTGTTCAAGACAATCTGCTGGTCAATGAGGCGCTCCAGAACTTGTTTACGCACCGCATCTGCATTCTCAGCCGTTACGTTAGGCATGTTTTTCATGACTTGATTCAACTGCAATACGGAAATCTCTTTCCCATCCACAATGGCAGCCACCTGCCCCGATGCGGACTTCTCTTCCGATTTTCCACAGGAGACCAGAGTCACCATCATCACCGCAAATACTGTGCTTTTTAATACACTCATTTAATACTCCATCCCATAATACATATCGTCTTCAAAGGCGATATACCGTTAGAAGGTTAAAGCGGCATTGACCATGGCGCTGTTAGACACAAAATCGTCGTTAGTGATATTCGAATCTCTGGTTTCGCGTTTCAGCATTACTCCAAAAGTCACGTACCGTCGAGGAGTCCAGTTAAGACTAATGCTAGCCGTTTTTGATGTTTCCTCACGATCCTTGGATGAGGGAACCGGAGCGAATCCGTTATAGCTTCGGTCTCGATATGTCAGATCCCCCCTAACAGATACTTTAGGTGTCACAGACCATACCGGTCGGATGGCTAATAAATATTGTCTTGCATAGGTATACGAGGTCGCCTGTGTAGGGTAAAGATCAGAAGCAGCAATTAAATTCAGCCGCGTTTTCCCAGTCATATCCCACTGGTAGTTTACATTGCCAATCCAGCCGCTCACGTCACGCTGACTAAAATTGTCATTGTTTCTATCAATATACGATGCATTCATATCCAATTTTGACTTTGCGGAAAGCACCCAGCGAAAAAGAAACTCTTGGCGTTTCTCGGTATAGCCGCGATCAGATACTAAAATCGGGTTGAAATTAGAATCCCCATATTTGCCATCACTGGTACTTGCCCCATACTCCACTCTTGAGCCGGAAGAAAGCTCATATCGAAGGCCGGTCCGTAAAGACTTTTGCTCAAAACTGAAATCCAGATTATCTTGCCCGGGTGCAGAATTGTCGGTTGTCACCGTCAATTCAGAAATAGCGCCAAGCAAATGCCAGTTACCATAAGGACTCCAGTCGATATCGAACCGGTTGTTCTTCACCGTTCGGGTATTTGTCGATAATGGATTGATGCTCCGGATATTGGCAAATGTATTTGGCAATTCCTTACGATCAAATACGAGGTTACCTTTTAAATATGGGGTAACAGACCAATTCCATTGAATGTCGTAGTTCACTCCATCAAAATTCAAAAAATTATAATTTTGATAGCGATAAGATGTCTGGGAAACATCAAACTTGAAGCGTTGCAGACTGTACTGTTTAGCAACTTCCATGCCATAAGTAGTTGCGTTAATCATTTCCCATTTTTGATTTTTACCAAAAGTCGCTACGGGGCTCTCATTTCGATCCAGTCGAAACAAGTTGTCGTCGTAAGTTACCGCATGGCTTAAATTGAAATTGACGGTATCATTTTCGTCGGCGCTTGCGCTGATAGAAAATGAAAGTATTAGAATAAAAGATATAAGGGACCGTTTGGCTGGCCAAAGCTTGATATTTACGTCCAAGATTTTACCCGTTGCTAAACCAAGCTGAAAAAAGCACCATCAGGATATCTGTTGGAAGTATCCCTCAGACGCTCTGTCATCAGTTGCAAAAGCTTGATCAGTATTTTATTGCCCAACTTGGGCATATTCACCAGCAGCTCTTGCATGCTGCTACGGGAAAATACAGCAAAATCGGTAGGATGAGTGGTAACACAGGTGGCGGATCTTGGGTAACCGTCGATAAGAGACATTTCTCCAATCGTATCGCCAATGCCAAGGCGAGCCACCATGTGGCGACCCTCTGCGGATGCATCATTTTTGTACACGTCTACCCCCCCACTTAATATTAATAGCAGGTAGTCGCCACCAGCACCCTCGACTAATAACGAATAGTCTCTTGGCGCTGCATAGCACTGCATGTAAGCACATAGGTAACGAACTTCATCCGCACTGAAGTCATCAAGCAGCTTTATGCTGTTGATTATTTCAAGCACTTCATCTACGTACTTATCTGCCCCGCCTAAATGTATTAAATCAGAGTACATGGATAAACAAAAACTTTCAATGATTTGTGACGCTAATGTTAAGCAAGTTATGAACGTAGACTAGCTATTATGATTGCCCATCCGCATAGCCATCATAAGGATTCGCTGAGGTACCAGCCCATGACAATCCATAGTCACAATGGAAAGTGTTGATCACAACCAGACATCGCTGCCATCCAGCCAGCAGAACTACAATCCAGCGCCATTATGTACCGCAGTGTATGGACTGTGGAGGGTGACAACAATAGTCCAAAAGAACTACCACTGATGTAGGCAAAAGTTTTATCATAGTGTCAGCCGTCACAGACAAGAATACGCTAGGATTCCACGCTTGATCCAAATATAAAATGGCCACCAACAAACACATGAGCACAAAACCTTTTCAGCACGTATCGCAGCCTGAGTGGATGATCTACAGCTGGATTGCGCTTGCGCCCTTGCAGCTGGCCCAATAATTGCTCGCCAAGACAAGTGTTTGCAACGTAAATGATTTTTTATATTTGAACGGCTATGTTTATTACCAAAGAACTAACCGATATTGAGAAGGCGCAGCTTATTGACTTGATGCATGAGTCTTTAAGAATCCGCTCGCACTTCGAGTTCTTTCTTTGGATGCAAGGCAAGCTGCAGCAGTTTTTACCGCATGAAATCATGATCACGGCCTGGGGCGATTTCTCCATGGGCGTCATCTACTTCAATATTGTGTCGCCGCTACCTGGCGTGCGTACGGAGAAAATTTCCAGCGGTGATCTGAACCCATTGCTAAAGAGGCTTTTCAATTACTGGCTCAGCCATACGAAAGCCCCTTTTACCTTGTCGGCTGAAAATGGTGTATTTCAAGACTGCGATGTACTGCCAGCCGAGGTGAATAGCCATCTGAAAAACATGAAATCGGCGCTAGTGCATGGCATCAAGGATTTTCGCGGCCGTCATGATTGCCTTTACATATTGCTAAATTCGACACCCACCATGCCGAATACTTCGCGATATATGCTGGAGTCGCTACTCCCTTATATTGATAGCGCGTTGCGGCAACTTGAGCATTTACCCGTGCAGCATCCGGCAGACAAAGATGCTTCGGAAGATCTGCACGAAGAGGAAAACGAAGCTCTGGAACAGCTTTCGTCTCGCGAAATTGAAATCATGGAGTGGGTACGCAATGGCAAGACCAATCAGGAAATCGGCATGATTCTGGACATTAGCTCGTTTACCGTAAAAAACCATTTGCAACGCATCTTTAAAAAGCTTGATGTTCTTAACAGAGCCCAAGCCGTTTCCAAATTCAAGCAGACTCCCCGGGCCTCATGAAACCAACATTAGCGGCAACCAAGCCTACCTCACGTAAAACCTTCGCCGGAATCACATTTGCGCGCGACAACATTCTGCATGGTGTAGAAGCCCTGCTCGATCCACTTGTGGTCGTTATCTCGCTATGGATCGTGGCATTTGTTTACGAGAACGACCTTCCGCCCCACTACCTGATCATGTCGCTGATTTTGTTCTCGCTGATGTTCCCCAGCACCACAAAAATCAGCCAATCCATTGGCTCGGTTATCCAAAATACATTGCTGGCATGGTTTGTCCTGGCAGGCCTGCTGATGGCGTTTGGGTATGCTTCCGAATACATTTACATTTTCCCCAAGGCTTCGATTACCCTGTGGCTGTGGCTGACACCAACGCTGCTCATTGCCGCTACGCTGGGTCTGCGCATGGCCGCCCCCATGCTGATCAAGATGCAAGGTCCCATGCGGCGCGCAGTGATCGCGGGAATGAACGATCAGGGCTTGGCTCTGGCCGAGCGCCTGCAGCGCAGCCATTACCATCCGACAGAACTCCAGGGTTTCTTTGAAGATCGTAGCGTGGACCGAGTAAGCTCAGAGTTGCATTATCCTATCCTGGGTCGGCTAGAGAGCATGGCTGACTATGTGAAGGAGCATCACATCAACACGATTTACCTGTCCCTGCCCATGGCCAGCCAGCCGCGCATCATGAAGCTGCTGGATGACTTGAAAGATACAACGGCGTCCATCTACTTTGTCCCGGACATCTTCATGACCGACCTGATTCAGGGGCGGGTAGATCAAGTGGAAAACATCCCCGTCGTCAGCGTATGTGAAACGCCGTTTACCGGTTTTGATGGCCTGCTGAAACGGACGGCCGACATTGCATTTTCGGTGCTGATCCTGATCCTGATCTCACCGATATTATTGGCCATTGCCATTGGCGTAAAGATGAGCTCACCTGGCCCTGTTATTTTCAAACAACGTCGCTATGGGCTCGATGGGGAGGAAATCCTCGTCTACAAATTCCGCTCCATGACTGTGTGTGAAGATGGCGCAAAAGTGACGCAAGCGACGAAAAATGATCAACGCACTACCAAATTTGGCGCATTCTTGCGGCGCAACTCACTGGATGAGTTACCGCAATTCATCAACGTGCTGCAAGGACGCATGAGCGTGGTCGGTCCGCGCCCACATGCCGTCTCGCACAATGAGATGTACCGTAAGCTGATCAAAGGCTACATGATCCGGCATAAAGTCAAACCTGGTATTACCGGCTGGGCCCAGGTAAACGGACTGCGCGGGGAAACCGAAACCCTGGATAAAATGAAAGCCCGTATCGACTACGACATCGACTACTTGCGCAACTGGACACCCAAGCTGGACATGTACATTATTTATAAAACAGTCAGCGTGGTGTTTACCGGCGAGAAAAACGCCTACTGAGGCCTGCCCCGCCTTGGTAAGAGGCATGACAGAAACCATGCCGAGCCAAGCTGTTGAGAAGTGAACACAGCGCCCTAAGTTTTGAGCGTGGTCACACCCAACGCGCTAATCAGCTTGTTAAGCGTTACGCAGCGATGTTATGAATACCAAGGGATCTTTTGCACCATGAATTTCAAAATAGCCCGCGTGTGCAATCGCGTATTAAGCAAAGCAAGCAAGCTGATCAATAGAAGCTTTGTGCCTTCTGGCATTCAAGCAGCCTTGCACAATACCAGACTGGGCATCATCCAGCATTATCTCCACCAGCAATATGCGCCCCTGATCTCGACTTATCAACGTCTTCATGAAGCCCCATTGGGCACCCCCACCCCTGCACAAAACATTATCTGGGTGTGCTGGTTACAAGGCTTGGAAAGTGCTCCGGAAATCGTCAAAAAATGTGTCGATAACATTCAGCGGTTTCATAGCGATGATTGCCGCATTCACGTGATCACGCTGGAAAACTATCGAAACTTCGTTCAGCTTCCCCGCCATATTGAAGAAAAATTTGAGAAGAACCTCATTAAGCCAGCGCACTTTTCTGATGTGCTGCGCTTGTATTTATTAGCAGAACACGGTGGCGCATGGATTGATTCCACCGTGCTGATTTTGAAGAAACTGCCTGATGATGTTTTCAACGAACCGTTTTTTTCATTGAAAAGCGTGGCCTACCCGATCACATCGACGGTTTCTTATGGAAAATGGACGACATTCTTCATCAAAGCCAGCCAAGGGAATGCTACCGCTTTATTTTTACGAGACTTTCTCAGTCAGTATTGGCAAGACCACAATACTGAACTTGATTACTTCCTGTTTGATCATGCCATCAGTATTGCTTATCGGAGCTTTCCGCGGTTTAAACGCCAAATAGATGCGCTTGGTTATTTTGGTAACGATCGTCATCTTTTAATGGCATTGTTGTTTGCGGAATATACACCGGAGGCGGACATGGCAATTAAGCAGGATCCGGTACAGATCTATAAATTAAGCTATAAAGTCGACCCACGAATGAAGGCAGCCAATAATTCGTTTTATCAGCACTACATTAAATAATGCGTGAGCAATGAGCCGGCACATGCTTGCTTATCCAACCAGCCCATGCTCAAGATAAATCTTTCACCAATGATTGATTGGGAATGCAAGGCGAAAAAAAAACCCCGCATTTGCGGGGTTTTTTCACAACCTAAGCAGCCGACAATTAAGCAGCAGCGTAAGCAGACTTGCGACGACGAGCAACAAAGCCCATCAGGCCAACACCAGCCAGCATCATTACATAAGTTTCAGCTTCAGGAACAGCTGATACAGTGATAGTACCAGTGTAGTTGCCCTTGCCCAGACCAGCAACGCGGATGAAGTAATCGCCACCCAGATCATCGGCTTCCAGACCACCGAAGCTGATCTTGGCAGTCAGATTGCCAACATCACCGGTCACGACAGTCGTGTATACGCCGCCAATCAACTTCACCAGATCAAACTTGGTGAAGGAGAAAGCCGATGTAGAAGTACCGGAAATGGAAGCAACGATAGAAGCCGGAGCCACTACATTGAATGACCACAGATCATTGAATGAAGTTGTAGAAGTGGTGTAATCGATTTCGTAGCCTTCTGGAGTTGCAGTTGCTGCGAAAGTAGCAGCATTTGCGCTCATTGAAGACAGACCAGCCACACCAGCCAGAACCAAAGAAGCAAACAGTTTTTTGTAACCTAAAGTCATGATATTCCCCCGAATTAAAAAGTTGACAATCAATAATGCCTTCTCACTGGTGCCCATTAAATGCTTAACTGATCAAGCGCTCAATAGTCCGAAAGAACTAACACCATACAACACATTGATTTTTATCAACTTATCAATTTTTTTTGGGGGCTTTTTACATCTATTGACTCAACTTTACCTATTAATCAGGCTGGCTACGCAGACTATCTGTCAAATGTGGAGCAAGTGTTTGCAGCATTTGGGAAAACACTTTCGGGTTACCTGCAACGATATTGCCAGATTCAATCCAGCTCTCATTGCCTTCAAAATCGCCCACAATACCACCCGCTTCTTGAATCAGGAGTGCACCCGCCGCAATATCCCACTTGGAGAGGCCGATTTCCCAGAATCCATCGAAGTATCCAGCAGCTACGTACGCGAGATCCAGTGCAGCCGAACCCGGGCGACGCAGGCCAGAGGTTTTGCGCACCATATCCTTGAACATACCCATATAGGTATCCAGATGGGTAAAGTCACGGAACGGGAAGCCAGTACCAATGATCGATTCCTGCAACTTGGCGCGGTTGCTGACGCGAATGCGCTTATCGTTGAGAAAAGCACCGCGGCCACGGGTAGCGGTGAAGAGGTCGTTGCGGTTGGGGTCATAGACCACGGCCTGGGTCAGTTGACCTTGCTGCATCAGCGCAATCGAAATGGAATACTGCGGGAAACCATGTAAAAAGTTGGTCGTGCCATCCAGCGGATCAATGATCCACACATTCTCGGCATCAATATTGTCATTACCGGTCTCCTCGCCAATAAAGCCGTGCGTAGGATATGCATCCTTCAGGATATCCAGAATAGCGGCCTCAGCAGCATGGTCAACTTCACTCACGAAATCATTGTATGTCTTGCTGCGCACCTTGAGCGAGCCCACATCCTGGGAAGCGCGGGTGATGATCCCGCCAGCGCGGCGAGCGGCTTTAACGGCATTGATAAGTATAGGATGCATAGTATTTAGATCGTTTCCAATGGGATGGCCTTGTGTAGAAACTACACAAATGCACTTTTTAAAGAACTGTTAAAATAGCATTTTAATGTGTAACTCCATGACTTCCAAACTTCATTTA
The DNA here is from genome assembly GCF_020523625.1 of Methylovorus menthalis. Classification (GTDB taxonomy): domain Bacteria; phylum Pseudomonadota; class Gammaproteobacteria; order Burkholderiales; family Methylophilaceae; genus Methylovorus; species Methylovorus menthalis. The sequence continues at coordinate 541,825 of NZ_JAJAQH010000006.1, read as the reverse complement.
CTTTCTCGCTTTCGCATTGTGCTTTGCCAACCCAGTCATCCGGGCAATATTGGCTCCACAGCACGCGCCATGAAAGTGATGGGCCTGCATGACCTGAAACTGGTCAATCCGGAAAAGTTTCCTGATAGCGAAGCCAATGCGCTGGCATGCGGTGCCGTCGACATCCTTGAAAATGCCCAGACTTGCTCCACATTGGAAGAAGCCCTCAGTGGCTGCACACTAGCGATTGGGTTGAGTGCGCGCAAACGCCAACTCTCCCACCGATTAGTCAGCGTGCGGGAAGCAGCTGCCGAAGCTCGCGAGTTATTGCTGCAGTCAGCAGATGAAGATAGCAAAATCGCGCTGGTATTCGGCACAGAAATGAGCGGACTATCCAACGCCGAGCTGGACCGCTGCCAACTGCTGGCCATGATACCGACCGACCCTGGCTACTGGTCGCTCAACCTCGCCGCCGCAGTGCAAGTGATGTGCTATGAGGTACGCATGGCCTTGCTCGACGAGCAGCAGGCAATGCCACACGCTGGCTTGAAAGCAACCCCGGCCACCAATGACGAGGTGGAGATGTTTTATCGCCACCTGGAACAAACATTAACGGGCATTGGCTTCCTTAACCCACACTCTCCTCGGCGGCTCATGCAGCGCCTGCGCCGGATGTACGCAAGAACAGCGCTGGAGAAAGAAGAAGTCAATATTTTGCGCGGGATCCTGACACTAACTCAGCACCCACGCCCTCCTGAGGAATAAAGCAACATGACGGATACACACTATGCTGGACAGATTTAAAGAAGATATCGCCGTTGTATTCGAGCGCGACCCGGCAGCACGCACGCGCTGGGAAATTCTCACCACCTACCCAGGCGTACATGCACTGATCATTCATCGCTTGTCGCACTGGATCTGGAAACAGCGGTTTTACTGGCTGGCCCGATTCAGCTCGCATCTTGCCCGCTGGTTTACCGGGATCGAAATTCACCCAGGCGCGCAAATTGGGCGCCGGGTGTTCATTGATCACGGCATGGGGGTCGTCATTGGTGAAACAGCCGTCATCGGCGATGACTGCACCCTGTATCACGGCGTGACCCTCGGCGGCACATCGTGGAATAAAGGCAAGCGCCATCCGACACTGGAGCGCGGCGTCGTGATCGGTGCCGGCGCCAAGGTGCTGGGGCCTATCACCATAGGCGCAGAAGCCAAAATCGGCTCCAATGCCGTCGTGGTTAAAGATGTACCGCCGAATGCCACTGCCGTCGGCATTCCCGCCCGCATTCTGGATGACCAGGAAAAACACCGTCAGCGCGATGACATGGCGGCCAAAATCGGCTTCTCCGCCTATGCTGTCAGCGACAATATGAACGACCCCATGATCAAGGCTATCCACGCCCTGTTGGACCATGCGGCCAAACAAGATCAGCAGCTGCAAGAGGTGATGCAACAGCTGGCAAAACTCGGCGCAGACGTGGAAACAGATGCCGAAGTGGGCAAAGCATTTGACGTGAACTATCTCAACAAAATAGTTGACTAAAGTGTTAGGGTATTATAAAGTTTAGGCCTGTTTCGAGAGACTGCTCGCAGCCCCACAAGGCACGCCACGACTGGCTTTCAGCGCCAATTACTCAACCAGAACACTCTAGGATTAACTCATGCGATTAACGACCAAAGGACGTTTTGCCGTCACCGCCATGCTGGACTTGGCGATGGCTGAAGAAAATCGCCCCGTCACCTTGGCGGGCATCAGCGAACGGCAAAATATTTCGCTCTCCTATCTTGAGCAACTTTTCAGCCGTCTTCGTCGTAGTGGCCTGGTTACCAGTGTGCGCGGCCCAGGCGGCGGTTACCTGATTGCAAAAAAACCAGGTGAAATCTCTGTTGCCAACATCATTGCGGCTGCAGACGAATTGATTGACGCGACCCAGTGCGGTGGGCACAAAAACTGCCGCGGCGAAAAGCCATGCATGACGCATGAACTATGGTCGACCTTGAATGCCAAAATCCTGGATTACCTTTCTGCTGTTTCGCTGGAAGACCTGGTGGCATCGCAATCCGATGAGCGCGCCATTACCATTTCCAGTCGGATTGATGCGAAAAAGAGTGTCAAGTCTTCGCAAACCGTGGAAGCCATGACTGCCTGAGACGGAACGCAGCATGCAAACCGCGACTTACTTCGATCATAACGGGACCACCCACCTGGATAGCAGGGTGCTGGAGCGCATGCTGCCCTTTATGACGGAGCAGTACGGCAATGCCACCAGTCGCCACAATGTGGGCCGCACGGCCCGCCAGGCGATTGAGCAGGCAAGAGAACAAGTAGCCGCCGCTGTGGGGGCATATCCTTCGCAAGTAGTATTTACGGGCAGCGGCACTGAGGCTGACAATCTGGCTATTCATGGCATTGCCACTGCCAATGGCGTGGAGCAGGTACTGATCAGCGCCATCGAGCATCCCGCCATCACTCGGCCCGCGCTTGCCTTGCAATGGCAAGGCGTTAAGACAGGGATGATTGAAGCTGATGACCAAGGCCTGATCAAGCCTTCGGCCCTTGCCACCGCAATGAGGACGGCCACCAAACCAGCAGGACTGATATCGGTAATGCTGGCCAATAACGAAACCGGCGCGATACAGCCAATAAGTGAGCTGGCGGAGATTGCCAGACAGCACAAAGCATGGGTGCATACCGATGCCGTGCAGGCCTTGGGCAAGATTGCCGTCGACTTTGTCGAACTGAATGTCCATGCCATGACCCTGTCATCGCACAAGATTCACGGCCCGCAAGGCGCAGGTGCTCTGATTCTGGACAAGCGCGTGGATATCCGTCCCCTGATTTATGGGGGCGGACAAGAGAAAGGTCTGCGCAGTGGCAGTGAAAACCTGGCCGCCCTTGTAGGGTTTGGCATGGCGGCCGAGTTGAGCGCCAGCGGGCTTGCCCCGCGTCGCGAATATATGGAAAAACTTCGGGCACGCCTCGAACAAGGCTTGACCGAACTGGGTGCCGTTATTTTTGGAGCGCATGCACCGCGCTTGCCGAACACCAGCTTCTTTGCCTTTGCAGGCATTGAAGGCGAAACCCTGGTCATGGCATTGGACCGGCAGGGATTTGCCGTTGCCAGTGGCTCCGCCTGCTCGAGCGATAGTACCGAGCCCAGCCATGTACTGCTGGCCATGGGTGTAAATCCTGATCTGGCGCGCGGCTCTGTACGAGTAAGCCTGGGCTACACGAATACCATGCAGGAAGTGGACGCATTTTTGCTCACGCTGAACGGTGAGCTACAACGTTTAAGAAAATTAACTGCGATTGCAGTGTGAGGAAGAAGATGACTGTACATACTCCGATTTACCTGGACTATTCGGCCACCACGCCAACTGACCCGCGCGTGGCTGAAAAGATGATTCCGTTCTTGACCGAGCATTTCGGCAATCCGGCATCGCGTAGCCATCCATTTGGCTGGACCGCAGAAAAAGCCGTGGAAAATGCACGTGAAGAAGTCGCCAAACTGGTGAATGCCGATCCACGCGAGATTGTCTGGACCTCCGGTGCCACCGAGTCCAACAATCTGGCGATCAAGGGTGCCGCCAACTTCTATAGCGGCAAGGGCAAGCACATTGTCACCATTCAGACCGAGCACAAAGCCGTGCTGGATGCCGTACGCGAACTGGAGCGTGTGGGTTTTGAAGCCACTTATCTGGCACCTGAACCCAATGGTCTGGTGGATATTGAGAAATTCCGCGCAGCACTGCGCCCGGATACCGTGCTGGCCTCTGTCATGCTGGTCAACAACGAAATTGGCGTGGTTCAGGACATTGAAGCGCTGGGCAATATTTGCCGCGAACAAGGCATTATTTTCCACGTGGATGCTGCTCAGGCCACGGGTAAAGTTAATATCGACCTCGAAAAGCTGCCAGTAGACCTGATGAGCTTCTCGGCCCACAAGACCTACGGCCCCAAAGGCATTGGTGCCCTGTATGTGCGCCGCAAACCGCGCGTACGCCTGGAAGCCCAGATGCATGGCGGTGGTCACGAACGCGGCCTGCGCTCCGGCACCCTGGCTACCCACCAGATCGTGGGTATGGGCGAAGCCTTCCGCATCGCACGCGAAGAAATGGACCTGGAAAATGCCCGCATTCGCCGTCTGCGCGATCGCCTGCTGACCGGTCTGCAAGAAATTGATGAAGTGTATGTCAACGGTGACATGAAGCAGCGCGTACCGCACAACCTCAACATCAGCTTCAATTTTGTTGAAGGCGAATCGCTGATCATGGCGGTCAAGGATATCGCAGTATCCAGTGGCTCGGCATGTACCTCTGCCAGCCTGGAGCCATCCTACGTGCTGCGTGCCTTGGGCCGCTCAGATGAGCTGGCACACAGCTCCATTCGTTTCTCCATTGGCCGCTTTACGACCGAAGAAGAGATCGACTACACGATTAACCTGATGAAAAGCAAGATTGGCAAGCTGCGCGAGCTTTCTCCATTATGGGAAATGCACCTTGAAGGCGTGGATTTGAGCAAGGTGGAATGGGCAGCCCATTAATACGTGAACGATGAAGCCTGAACGCAGGCCACATTTTTCGCTGTGTGACTAAAAGGAGCAACAAATTGGCATATTCAGACAAAGTATTAGATCACTACGAGAACCCACGTAACGTGGGTACCCTGGACAAAAACGACCCTACCGTGGGCACTGGCATGGTGGGTGCCCCGGCCTGTGGCGACGTGATGAAGCTGCAGATCAAGGTCAATGAGGCAGGTGTTATTGAAGACGCCAAGTTCAAGACATACGGCTGCGGTTCTGCCATTGCCTCCAGCTCGCTGGTCACCGAATGGATCAAGGGCAAGACCCTGGATCAAGTCATGGAAATCAAGAACTCGGACATCGCCGAAGAACTCGCATTGCCGCCGGTCAAGATCCACTGCTCGGTACTGGCAGAAGACGCCATCCGTGCCGCGGTAGCGGACCTGAAGGCTAAGCAGGGCAATACCCAGGAAGCCGCATAAGGGACGTACCATGGCAATTACCCTGACTGAAACTGCGGCCAGCCGCGTACAGAAATTCTTGTCCAATCGAGGCAAGGGCATCGGCCTGCGCCTCGGCGTCAAGACCACTGGCTGCTCTGGCATGGCTTATACGCTTGAGTTCGTGGATGACCTCAACCCGGAAGACATGGCCTTTGAAAGCCACGGCGTGAAGGTGATTGTGGACCCGAAAAGCCTGGTATACATCGACGGTACCGAGCTGGACTTCACCAAGGAAGGCCTGAACGAAGGCTTTAAATTCAACAACCCCAACGTCAAGGACGAATGTGGTTGCGGGGAGAGCTTTACCATTTGATGACAAAGGCTCCCATCAGGGAGCCTTTGCATACATTATCGCCTGCTCCAACCCTCTTTCCATCATGCAAGATTCCAGCACAAACCACTTTTCCCTGTTCGGCTTGCCTGCCGCATTTGCCATTGATACAGCCCTGCTTGACCAGCGCTACCGCCAGTTGCAGAGCGAAGTGCATCCTGACAAGTTTGCCGCGGCGAGCAGCACTGAAAAGCTGCGCTCCATGCAATGGGCAACCTCGGCCAATGAAGCTTACCGTACGCTCAAGAATCCAACAGCGCGCGCCCGCTACTTGCTGGAATTGCAAGGTGTACACACCGATGAAGAGAGCAATACCGCCATGCCGACCGATTTTCTGATGCAGCAGATGGAATGGCGTGAAACGATTGAAGAAGCACGCGATGCGAAAGACCTGGATGCGCTGGATAGCCTGTTAAAGGACATCCAGGCGGCCGCCAAATCATTACAGCAAGACCTGGAGCAGCAGCTGGGCGCAGAATCGGCAGAATTAACGGCCGCCGCCGGCTCCGTTCGCAAGCTCAGCTTTGTCGATAAACTGCGTGAAGATATCCTGCAGAGCATGGAAAAACTGGAAGCGTAAAACACGCTACATACAAATCAGGAACTCATCACCTTATGGCCTTATTACAAATTGCAGAACCGGGCATGAGCGCGGCCCCTCACCAGCACCGGCTGGCGGTGGGCATAGACCTCGGCACCACCAACTCACTTGTCGCCACCGTACGCAGCGGCATGAGTACCGTCCTGCATGATGAAAAAGGCCATGCGCTGCTGCCATCCGTAGTGCGCTATCTGGCTGATGGCGCCATTGAAGTTGGCTATGCCGCCCAAGCACAGCAGAGCCGTGATCCACAAAATACCATTGTTTCCGTCAAGCGCTTCATGGGGCGTGGCTTGAACGACCTCGCCGATCAGGCGCATATTCCTTACCGCTTTATTGACGCCCCCGGCATGGTGCAGATTGAAACCCGCGCCGGCATCAAAAGCCCGGTGGAAGTCTCCGCCGAGATACTCAAGGCCTTGCGCCTGCGCGCAGAAAAAGCCTTGGGTGGCGAACTCACTGGCGCTGTCATTACCGTGCCTGCCTACTTCGATGATGCGCAGCGCCAGGCCACCAAGGACGCCGCGCGACTCGCTGGCATCAATGTGTTGCGTCTCCTGAATGAACCCACCGCTGCCGCTGTCGCTTATGGGCTGGATAATGGCTCCGAAGGGGTTTACATCATTTATGACCTGGGCGGCGGTACGTTTGATGTTTCCATCCTGCGCCTGTCCAAAGGCGTATTCGAGGTATTGTCTACCAATGGCGATTCTGCCCTGGGCGGTGATGATTTTGACCGCCGCATTTTCTGCTGGATACTCGAGCAGGCCAAGCTGCCGCCACTCAATGCAGAAGATACTCGCCTCCTGCTGACCAAGGCGCGCGAAGTCAAAGAATGGCTGACCGAACATCATGAAGTGCAAATCACCAGCGTGCTGAGCAATGGCGATGTCATCAACCTGCACCTGACCGCCGAGCAGTTTGTCGACCTCACCTCACACCTGGTGGCAAAAACGCTGAACCCCACGCGCAAAGCCATGCGCGATGCTGGCTTGACGCTGGAAGATATCAAAGGTGTCGTCATGGTGGGCGGTGCCACACGCATGCCGCACATACGCCAGGCCGTCGCCGAATACTTTGGTCAGGAACCACTGACCAATCTGGACCCGGACAAGGTCGTCGCCCTCGGCGCCGCCATTCAGGCCAACGTGCTGGCAGGAAATCGCAGTGACGATGACCTCTTGCTGCTGGATGTGATTCCCCTGTCGCTCGGGCTCGAAACCATGGGCGGCCTGGTGGAAAAAGTCATTCCACGCAACTCCACCCTGCCCGTCGCCCGCGCGCAGGATTTCACCACTTTCAAGGATGGTCAGACCGCGATGAGCATTCACGTAGTGCAAGGCGAGCGCGAGCTGGTAAGCGACTGTCGCTCGCTGGCGCGCTTTGAACTGCGCAGCATTCCGCCCATGGCGGCCGGTGCCGCCCGCATTCGCGTGACCTTTCAGGTGGATGCCGACGGTCTGCTCTCCGTCACCGCCCGCGAACAAACCAGCGGCGTTGAATCGCACATTGTCGTCAAGCCCTCGTACGGCTTGAGCGAAGACACCATCACCGGCATGCTGCAATCCTCGTTCGCCGCTGCCGAAAGCGATAAACAAGCCCGTGCCCTGCGCGAATCCCAGGTCGATGCCCAACGCCTGCTTGAAGCCATCACTGCTGCACTGCAACAGGATGGATATACGCTGTTGAGCCCGGAAGAGCGCGCGGCCATCGAGCAAGAAATGCAGGCGTTGCAGACCTTGATTACCCAGGACGACAGCCATGCCATCACCCGCGCCGTTGATGCCTTGAATCATGCCACCGAAACCTTTGCTGCCCGCCGCATGGATGCGTCGGTCAAGCAAGCCTTTGCCGGGCAAAACCTTAACTCACTGGAAATCTGATATGCCGCAAATCATCGTATTACCCCATCAGGAGCTGTGCCCGGATGGCGCCGCCTTTGACGCCAAGCCAGGCATGTCGGTATGCGACAATCTGCTGGAGCAGGACATTGATATCGAACACGCTTGCGACAAGGTGTGCGCCTGCACCACTTGCCACGTGATCGTGCGTGAGGGCTACAAATCGCTGAATGCCCCTGAAGAAAAAGAAGAGGACCTGCTGGATAAAGCTTGGGGCCTGGAACCCAATTCCCGTCTTTCCTGCCAGGCCATTGTCGGTAAAGAAGACCTGGTCGTCGAAATCCCGAAGTACTCCATCAATATGGCCAAAGAAGGCCACCGCTAACCTCCTCCGAACTACGCAGCGGGCGTCGGCTCAGGCCACCGCTGCCTCACCCAGCTGCAGCCTGAGCATGGGCTGCAGTTTAAGCATGCGAACAAAGTCGTGGCTATGCAGCGGCTCGCTGAACAGGAACCCCTGAATTTGGTCGCAGCCCTGCTTTTTCAGGAACGCCAGCTGTTCATGAGTTTCCACGCCTTCTGCCACCACCTTGATCTGCAGGCTGTGCGCCATGGCGATAATGGCTTGGGTAATCGCCATGTCGTCCACGTCATCGGGGATATCGCGCACAAACGACCGGTCGATCTTGAGTGAATCTATCGGGAAGTGCTTGAGATAGCCGAACGAAGAATAGCCGGTGCCAAAGTCATCAATCAGCACATGGGCGCCGAGGTCGTGGAAGTGTTGCAGCACCTCACGCGCCCGCTCGGCATTGTGCATGATCATGCTTTCCGTAATTTCCAATTCCAGACAGTCTGCCGTCAACCCACTCTCTGCCAGTGCATCGGCTATGGTTTGCCGCAGGGTCTCATCGCGGAACTGGCGGGCGGAGAGATTGACAGCGACCCGAACGGTCTGCCCGGTGAGCTGTTGCCACTCCACGGCTTGTCGACAGGATTCACGCATGATCCAGGCGCCAATGTCGATAATCAGACCGGTCTCTTCCGCGAGGGGAATAAACTGCATGGGTGACAGCATGCCCAATTCAGGATGCTGCCAGCGCACCACCGCCTCGGCACCGATGATTTTCTGCGAGCGCAAATCCACCTTGGGCTGGTAATGCAGCACGAACTCATTGCGTTCAACGGCCCGGCGCAGATTGTTTTCCAGCGTTAATAATTCCACGCTATTGGTATTGGCCTCTGCCGCATAAAAGCGGAAGGTATTTTTGCCGGATTCCTTGGCGCGGTACATGGCAGCATCGGCATGCTTGAGCAAACTGGCCGTATCCAGGCCATCATCCGGGTACACGCTGATGCCAATACTGGCACTGATGAAGAGCTCACGCCCAACCAGGATAAAGGGTTGCGCCAGGGCCGCCATGATCTTGCGGGCAATGGTATTGAGGTAATCGGTATCGCCGCAGTCTTCCACCAGCACAACAAACTCATCCCCGCCCTGCCGCGCCACGGTATCCGTCTCACGCAGGCACTCCTTGAGACGCTTGGCGCCCTCCTGCAGCAGCATGTCGCCCGTCTGGTGACCCAAGGTATCGTTGATGATCTTGAAGCGATCAAGATCAATGAACAAGACGGCAATCGCGGTCTTGTTGCGCTGTGCGCGACTCAAGGCCTGATCAATGCGCTCCTGCAACAAGGCCCGGTTGGGCAGATGCGTCAGCGCATCGTGGTTGGCCAGGAACTGCAGGCGCTCTTCGGATAATTTGCGTTGGGTGATATCGGTGAACACAGCCACATAATTCTGCACGGTGCCTTTGACATCGGTCACCTGGCTGATGGATAACCACTCGGGATAACTCTCGCCCGATTTGCGCCGATTCCAGATTTCGCCTACCCACTGGCCCTCATGTTCCAGCGTCTGCCGGATGAGGTCGTAGTAGGCTTGCTCATGCAGCCCAGCCAGCATGACCGACGGCAGCTTGCCGATGATCTCTTCTTTCTCGTATCCCGTAATCAACTGGTAAGCCTGGTTGACTTCCAGCACCCGGAAAGCCGGATCCGTAATCACGATGCCTTCTGCCGTATTGTCAAACACCTGGCGGGCCAGGCGGAGATCTGACTCAGCGGCCTTGCTGGCCGTGATATCCAGCATCACGCCCACCAGTTCAGCTGGGCGGGTGTTGGACATATTGGGAATCACCTTGACGATATCCTTCATCCAAACCACGCGGCCATCCGCCGCGATCATCCGATAATCAAAATCAAAGCTTGTCAGCTTGAGCGATTCGGTGCGGCAATACTCCACCACCCAATCGCGGTCATCAGGATGAATCTTGTCGGCCCAGAAATCGGCATCCTGAGTCCACTGCGCAAGCGGATAGCCCAGCAGCGCTTCGGCTTCCTTACTGACAAAGGTAAATTTTCCGCCAGGAATCGCCCGCCAGACAATCGCCTGCACCGACTCCACCAGCTCCCGGTAATCCTGCTGGCTTTTCACGAGCTCGGCTTCGGCTTTTTTACGGCTGCTGATGTCAATAATCAGCGTCACGATGCGCTGGCTGTCATCCCGATACTGGGCAGCCGCAATCTCGATATGAATCGCACGGCCGTTTTTCCCCAGGCCCAGGGCTTCATAACGCGTAGGCACATCCATATCCTGCAAACGCTGCTGGTAAATCTCGCCCACCCGTTTGCGGTCCGACGGGTGGATCAAACTGAAAAAATCGGAGCCCAGGGGAATATCACCGGGACTGTAGCCGCCAATGCGCCACAAGGCATCGTTGCCATAGACGATCTTGCCGCGATGAATAATCGCCACGCCTTCATTCACATCGGCTTGAGCATGCAGCAGGGCATCATAGGTATCGAGCTGCTCCTTGAGTCGCGCTTCCGAACGGATACGCCCGGCATTCAAACCAGACAAGGCAACGCCGGTTGACGATAGCACAAGCACATACATCCAGTAATCCAGCAGATTGGCTTGGGCAAAATCATGGGCAAATGTCCCCAATCCATGCGCGCCGCCCCACAATGCCGTCATGGCGACAAATAACACACTGAGCGCCGCACCGCGCTGGTGAAACCGCAACGCTGCCCACATCACCAGAGGAAACAGCATGAACGCCTGCGGTTGCATCAACTGTGAAATGGATTTATCCATGGCACCCAGCATGGTCAACAGGCAACTGAAGATGACCAGTCCAGCAAGAACCAAGGCCTCGGCAGCACGCCCCCAGCTCCAGCGAATCGGCTCATAGTGATAAACAGCCAGTACCACGGGCGTGAACAAGAGATAGCTGAAAGCATCCTCCAGCCATGAGTTGGTAAAGCTGTTGGCGAGCGTGGCTGGATCAGCCCCAATGACCATCAGCATCAGCACATTGATAAAAGCGCTGACCAGCGGGCTGATTCCCACCGCAAAAAATACCAGCGTCAAGAAATCCCGCAGACGAATCAGCGCGGGATCAAAACGCGCCACCTGCTTCAGCAGATAACACGCCAGCAGGGTTTCCAGAGTATCTCCCACCGCCATGGTGGTGGCGACGTAATACACAGTGGAATTCAAATGGGTAATCAGGGAGCCAATAAAGATGGCAGGCCAGGCACGATAACCAAACACCAGCAGAATGGCCAGCGAGAATCCCGCTGTCGGGCTGATCAAGCTCGCCCAGGCATCCGGAATGGGAATCCAGAGATTAAGACTACCGAGCAAGTAATAAACTAAAACAACCAGGCTGAGTTTAACGATATTGCGGATAGAAAGTGGCCGCGGCCGAGTGTTGAGACTGGTGTACATTTCCCTGATTTATAATATGAATTTTTATGTAATCGTACACAACAAACGCCAAAAATCCTATTACTAAAAGGGACTTTAAGCTTTAATCTCCGCGCCAGCTGACGCCTTGCATTGCCATGTCAGGGATAGCTAAACACCATGCCCATTAAGCATAAAAAACCCGCCATATTCATGGCGGGTTTTTCGGGATATGCATGCCATGTTGCCGGCATGCTCATCACTTATCAACTTAGAACTTGTAAGTGACGTCCAGTTGATACAGATTGTAGCTGTCGAGGTTCAGATTAATATCACCTGCGCCAGTGGCGGCCAGACGGTCATTCTTGCGAGTAGCATGACCAGCAGCCAGGTTCAGGAAGACATTGTCACGCACCAGGTATTCACCCTTGAACACGACACCCTTCAGGTTGACTTTGGAATCCATGAAGTCAGAGTCCACGGCGTTAGGATCAAGTGCATAAACACCAACGTCCTGGTACCAGAGCTTGGCAGACCAGTCACCCTTCTTGGGGTTCTTGTCCTGCTTTTGTTCCAGGCCTACACCCACCAGCCAGGCTTTGTCATCGTTACCAGCAGCATTGATCGCATTCCGAGTAGCACCGGCCGTAGCAGCAGCGACAGCAGCGTCAAAGCGGTCATCACCATCTAGGTTGACTACATAATCACCAAACACATTCAGCTTCATGTTGTTTGCCAGTTTGAAGCCCAGTTCAGCCGGGATTTCAATGGTGCGGATATCATTAGTCGAGGTAACATTGGTACCGAGGGTAGAACCAACGGTCGTGGTAGTACCCAAGCCTGGTACAAAAGCACCAGTGCCAGTGCCGTTATCACTTGTGTAGGTGGTGTAAGTGATCGCAGCTTTGGCAGATACCGTATCGGTAATATCAAACTTGGCACCACCCTGGAAAGCCAACAGTGTGTTGGTTTTACGTTCGGAGCTGGTATCGATATTGTAATAATCCTGACGGTCGCCACGGTATTGAGACTGTGCGAAATTACCGAACAGGTTTACCTTGCCCCACTTGTAGTCAATCTTTTCTACCAGACCTTCAAATGTCAGATCCGCATCCCATACCATGGAAGTGGTATACAGAGGGTTAGCCACACGACCAGCTTCAACCTTCAACCAATCAGTCGCTTTCCAGCCGAGCATGGCGCGCTTGACGTAAACGCTTTCCTTACCATTTGCACCGTTGTTACCATTACCAAACGTGGCATTGTCGGAACGACCACCTGAACCCATGGACAAAGCCAGGTCAGAGTAGAAATCACCGGCTTCGGTCTTCACGCCCAACAGCATCTTGTAGCGACCACGCGTACGATCTTCACCATTGCTGGCAGTGTCTTCGCCATTACGGAATTCGTAACGTGCACGAATATCGCCATACAAAGTAGCGCTATCGATCACGTCAGAAATCTTGATCTTGCCAGCCGTTTTCATGGCTTTTTCCTGACCCAGCTTTTCGCCTTCGCGGCCCTTGGTCAGCAGGTTACCTTCTTCTTCGGTCAATACACCCTTGCTCACCAGAGCATTGACGATGTCAACAGTGGAGTCGGCCATGGCGTTAGCGCCAAAACCGAACAGTAGTGCCCCAGAAACTGCAGCACAGACGCCGCGCAGCTTGATACTTTTCATTAGATTACTCCCGGTTAAAAAACTATAAATTCGTTTTGTTGAGTTTCAACACGGGAGCGATTTTGATGATTCAATGTGACAGATTGATGACGGATAATGAATTCGTCATGTTGACGTTGCATAAATACAACATGGTGAAATATCGATAGAGACAGCTCCAGCCACCTTAAGCGCTGGAGCGTAAAACGCAGCTAGGCTTGGCTGGCACTGGCCGCTGCCCGCAATGGGCTGGCTTTATGGCTGGTATTGTCTGTTGAGATTGAGGCAATATCGCCGGACAACTCTCCACCTTCTTCAATAAAAATTTTGCCGTAACGGATTTTACCGCTGACGCGTCCGCTGGCATGAATGATGAGCTGGCTACGCGCAGTCAGCTCACCTTCAAACTTTCCATATATCTCGGCGACATCGATGCCTACCTTGCCAGAAAATTCACCTGCTTCGGCAATCTGGATGACACGGCTATCCATGGTAGCTTCGACTCGACCTTCTACCACCAAAGTATCGCAGTCTTGTATTTCGGCACCTTTAAGTTTGACATCCGGCCCGACTATCAGGCGGCTACCCGAGATCTCTTGGTTTTCTGTACCCGTCTTATTGTCTGCTACGGTGGATGCAGCGGTAGCGGATGCCACCGCTGATGGCTGGCTGGCTGGGTATGGGGCGCTGGTCGTGGTGGAAGCACCTGCGGATAAAGGCGATGTTGCTGGACGGCTGCTCGGAGTGGATTGTGCTGGAGAAGGTTGGGCACCTCGATTGAATAGACCTTGCTTGTTTAACATGGGTAAACCTCTTTCATGATGGTAAAAAATGTCGAAATGCAGACATCACATTTACCAGAGCAGTAAGAGCAACGACCATGCCGACTTTGACAATAGTCAATTAATCAATCACTTAAGAACACTTCTTATCAGATTTTTCAGAATACGCCTGAAAACCAATAAAAAACGTCTCCCTCAGGAGACGCTCATCCGTTCTTAAAAATACAAGCTACTGTTTTTAAATAATAAACCTTGTCGCCCTGCCGCAACACACCGCAGCAGGGCTCGCGTTTATATTCAGGCTTCGGGACGCATATGCGGGAACAGAATCACATCGCGAATACTTGGACTGTCGGTTAATAGCATCACCAAGCGGTCAATGCCGATACCGCAACCGCCGGTAGGCGGCATGCCGTACTCCAGTGCACGGATGAAATCAGCATCGTAATACATGGCCTCGTCATCGCCCGCTTCCTTGGCAGCGACCTGGGCATGGAAACGTGCCGCCTGGTCTTCGGCATCATTCAGCTCGGAGAAGCCGTTGGCAATTTCGCGACCGGTCACAAACAGTTCAAAGCGCTCGGTAATTTCAGGGTTGCTATCCGATGCACGCGCCAACGGCGAGACTTCCACGGGGTAATCAATAATATACGTCGGCTCCCACAGCTGGCTTTCAGCTGTTTCTTCAAACAGTGCCAATTGCAGCGCGCCCAGACCGGCGTGGGCAAAGGCTTCCACCCCAAACTTTTTCAGCTCGGTACGCAGGAAGGTCATATCGGTTAACTGATCCAGCGTATAGCCTGGCGCGTATTTCTGAATCGCCCCCACAATGGTCAGGCGCTGGAAGGGCTGGCTCAGATCGAGCGTGCGGCCTTGATATTCCAGCACAGCAGTACCCCGGGCAGCAATCGCCGCCGCACGAATGCAGTTTTCGGTGAAGTCCATCAGCCACTTGTAATCGGTATAAGCCGCGTAGAACTCCATCATGGTGAATTCCGGGTTGTGGCGAACGCTGACACCTTCGTTACGGAAATTGCGGTTGATCTCGAATACGCGCTCAAAACCGCCCACGATCAGGCGCTTGAGATAAAGCTCAGGTGCAATGCGCATATACATCTGCATATCCAGCGCATTGTGATGCGTGATAAAAGGCTTGGCCGACGCACCGCCAGGAATCGGATGCAGCATGGGCGTTTCCACTTCCAGAAACTCATTGCCCAGCATGAAGCTGCGAATGGCCGCCACAATCTTGCTGCGGGCAATAAAGGTCTGGCGCGTATCGTCCGACACAATCAGATCGACATAGCGCTGGCGATACTTGGTCTCCTGATCAGACAGGCCATGGAATTTCTCAGGCAGCGGACGCAGGGACTTGGTGAGCAAACGCAGCTCACTCACCTTGATCGACAGTTCACCTGTCTTGGTTTTGAACACCACGCCGCGCGCGGCGAGAATATCGCCCATATCCCATTTCTTGAAAGCATCGTAAAGCTCTTCACCTATGCTCTCCTTGGAAATGAACAGCTGGATACGGCCACTTTTGTCCTGCAAGGTGGCAAAGCTGGCCTTGCCCATGACGCGCTTCAGCATCATGCGGCCAGCCACGCTCACCTGTACATTCGCGGGCTCCAGCGTTTCATTGTCCTGCTCGCCATATTTGGCATGCAAATCAGCCGCTACATGCTCAGGCTTGAAATCATTGGGGAAAGCCACCCCCTGAGCCCGGATCGCTTTCAGCTTTTCCCGACGCTCGGCAATCACATGGTTTTCGTCTTGTTGTGTAGCCTCAATCGGCTGTTGTGCTTCGCTCACTTACTACACTCCCTGCTTTAAACTTTCTGATATGAATGGATCCAGATCGCCATCCAGCACGCCCTGGGTATTGCCAATTTCAACGTTGGTGCGCAGATCCTTGATACGCGACTGATCCAGCACATAGCTGCGAATCTGGTGCCCCCAGCCAATATCCGTCTTGGCATCTTCCAGCGCCTGCTTTTCCTGATTGCGCTTGTTGAGCTCCAGCTGATACAGCTGTGCCTTCAGCATGTTCATGGCCTCAGCCTTGTTACGATGCTGTGAGCGGTCATTCTGACATTGCACAACGGTATTGGTCGGCAAGTGGGTAATACGCACAGCGGAGTCTGTCTTGTTAATATGCTGACCACCGGCACCAGATGCCCGGTAAGTATCAATCCGCAAATCGGCCGGGTTGATCTCAACCTCGATCGAGTCATCCACTTCCGGGAAGACTGACACGCTAGCAAATGAAGTATGCCGACGATTCCCCGAATCAAATGGCGACTTGCGCACCAGGCGATGCACGCCACTTTCAGTCCGCAGATAACCATAAGCATAGTCGCCGGATATTTTCAGCGAAGCGCTCTTCAGCCCGGCAACATCGCCTTCTGACTCTTCCAGCACTTCCACCTTGAAGCCACGACGCTCGCAATAGCGCAGATACATGCGCAGCAGCATGGAAGCCCAATCCTGCGCTTCGGTACCACCCGAGCCGGACTGAATATCGATAAAGCAGTTATTGCCATCCATGGGGTTGGCAAACATGCGGCGGAATTCCATTTCCTCCACCTGCTTTTCCAAGGCTTTGCTATCTGCATCAATACCGAGCAAGGTGGCATCATCGTTTTCTTCGCGCGCCATTTCAAACAGCTCGGCACTGTCGCGCAGGCTGTTATCCACCTCGGTCAAGGATTTGACCACGAACTCCAGTTCGCGGCGTTCCTTACCTAGTTTTTGCGAGCGTTCGTTATCGTTCCAGATGCTGGGATCTTCCAGCAATTGTGACACTTCTTCCAGGCGTTGCTGCTTGGTCTCGAAGTCAAAGATACCCCCGAAGGGCATGATTACGTTCAGAAAGATCAGCCAGACGGTGGGCGATCAGATTGAGTTGTTCTGCTTCCATTACCATAAAACCTAATAAAAACGAGATTATACATCAAACCTCGTCCGCTCATTTTGACTGGCTACTAAGCAGTTTGAAGCTATAAACAACTCACTTACCACGTCTTTATAGTTTTCTTGAAATCCACCAGCCTCCAGCTACTATGCTAGATAGCATTAACAGCAGTGCGATGGCAACAGGCACAGGCACGATGGAGGGCTTGGCAAGCTCAAGTGCCGCCTTACCTTTAAGATTGTCTGGAAACGGCCTGGGCTCTACCGGCACAATCTTCCATTGGCTGCGATCTGCAGGCGCTCGCTCAAGGTATTCATCAAATGAATATACGGGAGCCTGACCAAATGCACGAGAAGATGGGATCTGCGGAATTTGAACGTAGACCAACGCTTCAATCGATTCCGAAAACCGACGTTCGATTAAGGTTAAAGACCGCTCAGCATGCTGATTAGCCAGCATCAGCATATCATTGCCAATCGCATCAAACGCTGCCGCAGGATTCAACCTGGTGGATTCTTCGGTAATGTAGTTATATACATTGCGGGCATCTTTCAGACTTTTACTGGTAATCGCAACATACAAGTAAGCAGCCACCGCTTTCAAGTATCCATCACTACCTCTTTCAGGCACTTTCCAGCCAATCTGACGTAATGCATCGATACTGATACCTGCACAGTTCGATTTAGCATGATCGTATGTAATGTTGTGCCGGTAGAAGTCTTCAAAGACTTTATTGATAGATGATTGGTAGAGTTGCGGAATTGACGAATCGCGCATGATCGCCACCAACATGTAGGATGGACGATAGTAACTCTGGCCATTGTTCAAATCCATCAGGTACTTGTCAGCTGGAGTAGGCGCAGCGATGATGCCTTTTTCGCTATACGAATCCAAATTGTAAAAATTATTCACCAACCATCGAGACCAGTCTCCATCCGACTGGTACTGGCCTGTCAAAATGCCAAAGTGCCCTCCATGTGCTTCATCGTCATCTCCTTGAGCACCATTTAACATCAAACCAATGACGGCTTTACCCTGCCATGCCGAATCGGGTGAGGGCGGGCGCTGCCATAGAACACGCGTCTGAAATGGCCGCTGGGCACCTCCATTATTTGATCGGACCAGCTGCTGAAGAGACTCACCTTGGGCCAGAGGTTTGGGTGGTGAAGACAGTATCTTGAAATTCAGAGGCCATATGGTCCGGGCTACAAACCTTGGCATACCATTATCGTCCATCACCTCACCACGTAACCGAACAGGATGGTCCATCAAGTAATCCAAACTCGCCTGATTGAAGTAGGACAGGTTGGTTTTGATTTTAGGAACAATCCCGAAGGCCAAGGTTTCTCCATTGCTCAGCGCGATCGTATCTTCATTCAGTATTCTTGCATTGGTAAACACCTTGCTCGACCCAAGCCAGACGAGCGAAACAGTGTCATCGGAAGGTCGGTAAGCAGTGGTACCAATTATTTCATCCTTGAAATACCAAAGCGATTGTGGAGATGCATGACATTCATCGCATCTCCCCTTAGTCAGCCTGTAATTTCCGGCCGGGATCAGCCCGATATAGCCATCCTCAGTAGCATCCAGAGCAGATGCATATACAAATGAAGGCATGAGTGCCGCGATCAATAACCACATGGGGAGATTCTTCTTCATTATTTTCATTTTTTGGGGAAGGATTGTTAACTTAATCTTAATAGCCAGACTCTCGACTTTAGCTGCCATGAGCTTGGGTAATATTAAAAATATGGAGTCCATATTTTCGAATACCCCTAAACATTCTCAGGTGATAGATATCAACTAAAAGTGCATCAGAAGAGTTTTCTCTCGACCAGATTGAGCATTTTCTACGGATTTAAATGTTAGAGCATCACCAGCTAAATTTAGCTTTCGTCATCGTTGTCACAAACTTGTAACATAGAGGCTTTAAAGTGCTCCCAAGTTATGTACCCCCGCTCTCGGAAACTGACGTCTGCAGCGCGGATTTATTCAAACCATGGAGGTTATATGCAATCGAAGTTTGTACAAAGCATGGGTCTGGCGGCCGTTGTCGCATCTCTGTTCGCCATCCCTACTGCTCACGCCGCTGAAAAGATCGTCAAGATCGACGGTTCCAGCACGGTTTATCCGATTACCGAAGCGGTCGCTGAAGAATTCCAGAAAGCCAAGAAAGGCGCGATCAAGGTTACCGTGGGTATTTCCGGTACTGGCGGCGGTTTCAAGAAGTTCTGCCGTGGCGAAACCGATATCTCCGAAGCTTCTCGCCCTATCCTGAAAAAGGAAATGGATGCATGTAAGGAAGCCGGCATTCAATATATTGAACTGCCAGTTGCTTATGACGCGCTGACCGTGGTGGTGAATCCAAAGAATGACTGGATCAAGAGCTTGACCGTGGAAGAGCTGAACAAGATGTGGGCACCTGCTGCACAAGGCAGCATCAAGACCTGGAAACAAGTGAACGCCACTTGGCCAGACAAGCCACTGAAGCTGTTTGGCCCAGGCGCTGACTCGGGTACATTCGACTATTTTACTGAAGCTGTGGTTGGCAAGGCCAAGTCCAGCCGTGGTGACTTCACCGCCTCTGAAGATGACAACGTTCTGGTACAAGGTGTATCCAGCGACATCGGCGGCCTGGGTTACTTTGGCTATGCTTATTTTGACGAAAACCGCGACAAACTGCGCGCTGTGCCTATCGTTGCCAAGACTGGCGCACCAGCGGTTGGTCCATCCCCTGAAACTGTGATGAATGGCACTTACCAGCCATTGTCCCGTCCGCTGTTCATCTATGTGAACGCAACTGCAGGCGCTTTCAAGCCTGAAGTCAAAGAGTTCATCAACTTCTACCTGGCCAATGCTGCTGAGCTGACCAAGGAAGTGAAATACGTGCCTTTGCCATCCAGCGAATACGCTGCCGTGGTAGCTCACTGGAAGTCTCTGAAGCCGGGTACTGGCTTTGGTGGCGTGCCTGAAGTTGGCGTGAAGATTCCTGAACTGCTGAGCCGTATCAAGTAATGGCTTGCGACATCGGGCGGCATTAATGCCTGCCCGATGTCGCATCCCTCCCTTCAATTCCGTTACAATGCACGGGTCTAAATCAAGTGAACACGGCTACTCAAGTGCTACCAAATCAGACTGAACTGAAAATCAGTGCACGTTTGGCAAAAAACGTCCGCAGACATTTTGTTGAACGCGTGATTGAATTCCTTCTTATGCTGGCTGCCATGTCGGCAGTAGCAACCACGATGGCAATTGTCGCCATTCTGCTTTACGAATCCTTAAGCTTTTTTGAGCATGTTTCCATTATTGACTTCCTGACGGATACGCAATGGACGCCACTGTTTGAAGATGCGCACTATGGCATTTTGCCTCTGGTTTCCGGCACGCTCACCACCTCGGCCATTGCCTTGCTGGTAGCTATTCCGATTGGCACCATTGGTGCCATTTACCTGTCCGAGTTTGCTTCGCACAGGACGCGCGAAACCGTCAAGCCCATCCTGGAACTGCTGGTTGGCGTGCCAACGGTGGTATTTGGCTACTTCGCCCTGCTGTTCGTGACACCCTTGCTGCAAAAATTCATCCCCGGCCTGCCTGGCTTCAATATGTTGGGCCCAGGTATCGTGATGGGCATCATGATCGTGCCTTATATCAGCTCGGTCGCTGAAGATGCCATGCGCGCTGTACCAATGAGCATGCGAGAAGGTTCGTATGCCATGGGCGCCACGCGCTTTCAGACAGCCATCCGTGTGGTAACCCCGGCAGCGATTTCCGGCATTATCGCCGCTTACATCCTGGGTATTTCCCGTGCGGTAGGTGAAACGATGGTAGTAGCACTTGCGGCTGGCCAACAACCTAACCTGACCTTCAACCCGATGGAAAGCGCATCCACCATTACTGCTTACATCGTGCAGGTTGCCATGGGCGATTTGCCTCACGGTAGCATTGGTTACCAGAGTATTTTTGCTGCAGGTCTGGTGCTGATGTTAATGACCCTGATCTTCAATATTCTGGGCCACCTTACCCGCAAGAAATTCAGAGAGACTTATTAAACCATGAGTAACCAAGCATCCGTACTGGACAACCTGGAAGAAGTGCGGGCGATGATTCGCCGGCACAAATTCAATGACTATGTATTCTCGATTATCGGCCTGATCGCGCTGATGATCGGCCTCCTGACCTTGTTGACGCTGTTTGTCGACCTGGTGATGGATGGTTACCCGCGCTTCACGTTTGAGTTCCTCTCCGAATACCCTTCACGCCGGGCAGCCCATGCTGGCCTGTTATCGGCTTGGATAGGTTCGCTGCTGGTGATGATCGTGACCTTTCTTTCCGCCGTGCCGATGGGTGTTGCAGCAGGCCTGTATCTGGAAGAGTACGCACCCAAGAACTGGTTCTCCGATCTGATCGAAATCAACGTGACGAACCTGGCGGGTGTTCCTTCGATTGTGTATGGTTTGCTGGCACTGGGTCTGTTTGTTTACATTCTCGATCTGGGGCAAAGCATTCTTACCGCCGGCCTGACATTGGGTCTGCTGATCCTGCCGGTTGTCATTGTGGCAACACGTGAAGCAGTACGTGGCATTCCTGTGGCGATTCGCGAAGCAGCATATGCTGTAGGCGCCACCAAGTGGCAAGTCGTGCTGCACCATGTGCTGCACTACTCGTTCGGCGGCATCCTGACCGGCGTGATTATCGGCATGGCACGGGCATTGGGCGAAACGGCTCCTCTGATTACGATTGGTGCGCTGACCTTCATTGCCTTCCTGCCACCATCCCCGATTACGGATACGCCACCCTTCCTCAATTTTGAGTGGCTGAGTTCCGGCTTTACCGTGATGCCGATCCAGATGTTCAACTGGCTGTCCCGCCCTGACCATGCATTCCACATGAATGCAGCGGCCACCGGCGCGCTCATCATCGTGGTTACCCTGCTGATGAATGGCACCGCAATCTGGCTGCGTTACCGCATCCGCAAGAATATAAAGTGGTAATCGGGACATCCCCGCTTACTGGCTGAACAGACTAATTTAAGAATCAGGAAACTAATCAAATGGTGACAACCTCAACTCCGATTAAAGCTGAATCGCGCGATCTGAATTTCTACTACAATGGTGGTCACAAGGCACTCAAGGGCATCACCATGCCGCTGTATGAGAAGAAGATCACCGCCCTGATCGGCCCATCCGGCTGTGGTAAATCGACATTCCTGCGCTGCTTCAACCGCATGCACGATCTCTACCCTGGCAACCGTTATGATGGCCAGATCATCATGCATCCAGACAACACCAATGTGCTGGCCAATGGCGTGGACCCGATTGAAGTGCGCATGCGCATCAGCATGGTGTTCCAGAAGCCTAACCCCTTCCCCAAGTCCATCTACGAAAACGTGGCTTACGGCCTGCGTGTACGTGGTGAGAACAACAAGCGCGTCGTGGATGACAAGGTAGAAGAAGCACTGAAAGGTGCAGCCCTGTGGGACGAAGTGAAAAACCGCCTGCACGACCTGGCATTCAACCTGTCTGGTGGTCAGCAACAGCGTCTGTGCATTGCCCGCGCACTGGCAACCGACCCTGAAATCATGCTGTTCGACGAGCCGACATCTGCGCTGGACCCGATTGCGACTGCCAACATCGAAGAACTGATGTCCGAGCTGCGCAACAAGCTGACGATTCTGGTGGTGACACACAACATGCAGCAAGCAGCCCGTGTGTCTGACTACACCGCTTATATGTATCTGGGCGAGCTGATCGAGTACGGCGATACTGACATGATCTTCACCCGCCCTACCCGCAAGGAAACAGAAGACTACATTACCGGCAAGTTCGGTTAATCACGTCGCCTGGTGGCCTGCCAAACAGTCCATCCTTGCAGCAAAAAGCCCAGGCTTATCCCCGGGCTTTTTTCATGGCTATTCGCAGTCATTCAAGGCTGGTGATAGCGGGCCAGTGACAGATCATCATGGCGGATATCCGCGGCCTGCCCCGATATGAGATGCGCGAGCAACTGTGCTGACCCGCAAGCCATGGTCCAGCCCAGGGTGCCATGTCCGGTATTAAGGAAAAAATTGGGAATATGGGTCGCGCCCACCAATGGCGTGCCGTCCGGCGTCATGGGACGCAACCCGGCCCAGAAGCTCGCTTTGGTCGTATCGCCCGCACCGGGGAATAAATCCTGCACCACCATTTCCAGCGTGGCACGGCGGCGTGCGCGCAAGCGCGTATCGTAACCGACCACTTCCGCCATGCCACCGACGCGTATGCGCTGGTCAAAGCGCGTCAGCGCGATCTTGTAGGTTTCATCGAGAATGGTGGAGCGCGGTGCCAGTTGCTCATTGAGGATAGGCAGGGTAATCGAGTAGCCCTTGACCGGGTAAACAGGAATATCGGCGATTCCGCGTAACAAACGGGCGCTGTATACACCAGCGGCCAGCACACAGGCATCGGCCGTGATCAGTCGTTCGTTCGTTTGCACTCCGATAAAGCGACCACCCTCGATCTGCATGGCGCTCGCCGTTGCACCGTACTCAAATACCACGCCAATGGCTTGCGCCATAGCCGCCAGACGCGTGGTGAACAGATAGCAATCTCCGGTTTCATCGTGAGGTAGTCGCAGGCCACCCGTGAGCCGCGCTGCCGCATGTTGCAAGGCAGGCTCGGCATCGGCCAGCTGGTGACTATCCAGTAACTGAAACGGCACGCCAGCCTCATGCAGCACGGTAATATCGCGTCCGGCGGCATCCAGCTGTTGCTGGGTACGAAATACCTGCAAGGTGCCGAGCTGGCGGCCTTCATATTCAATCTCGGTATCGCGACGCAGGGCATCCAGGCAATCGCGGCTATATTCCGCCAGCCGCACCATGCGCTCTTTGTTGCGCAGGTAATGGCGGGCATCGCAATTGCGCCAGAGTTGCCACAGCCATTGGATCTGCGCCAAAGAGCCATCGGGCTTAAGCGCCAGTGGCGCATGCCGCATGAACATCCACTTCAATGCTTTGAGTGGAACGCCAGGGGCCGCCCACGGGGAAGCGTAACCAGGCGAAACCTGGCCGGCATTGGCAAAGCTGGTTTGCAAGGCGGGGCCAGCCTCGCGCTCAAGCAGCGTGACGCTATGCCCGGCTCGAGCCAGGTAATAAGCGGTCGTTACCCCGATGACACCGCCGCCAATGACAAGCACATGCATAACCCAACCCCTGTGAAATCCTCACCCTGATTAAAGCAAGCTTAAGGGCTGGCAATCAATCTATTTTTGCATGAGAGTCATCAGCGCCGCACCAGCCGTTATAGGCAAGCAGCCAGTCTCAGGCCGAAATCAGCTGCTCGTAAAATTGCAGCATGCGTTCGGCCTGCGTGCGCGAGGTCCAGCGTTTGGCCGCATATTGCCGCGCGGACTCGCCCAGACGTTTGCGCTTAGCCTCATCACTGAACAGGCTACTTACTTTTTCGGCAAACACCTGTTCATCTTCTGGCGCAATCAAGGCACCCTCGCCCTCGATCAGGATGGATTTGGTACCCAGCTCCGCCAATGCAACCACCGGCGTACCTTGTGCCATGGCTTCCAGCAGCACCAGGCCCTGGGTTTCAGTTTTTGATGAGAAGACAAAGACATCCGCCGCCCGATAGCAGGCATTGAGTTCTTTCTCGCGATCCAGATAGCCGATGAACTGGATATTGTCCTGCAGGCCCAGTTGCTTGCTCATGGCATGCAGACTGCTCTCAGCGGGGCCCTCTCCGGCAATGACCAGCAGGGCATCCGGTTGATGTTTGCGCAGATGTGTCACCATGCGGACCAGAAAAGCGATGTTTTTCTCAAATGCTACGCGCCCGACAAACAGGGCGACCGGGCGATTTGGGGCAATGCTGTATTTGCTTCGGAATGCGTCGCCATCGGCATCGGCAAAGCTGTGGGGTTGCAAGCCGGTGGGGATGACCTCTGCCGTGCTGTTGATGCCATATTGGCGCAAGACATCTAGCATGGGCCGCGATGGCGCCACAATGGCCTGCACGGCATTGCACTGCTGCCGCGACACCATGCGTGCCAGCCCTTTTGCCATGGCCTTGGGTATCCACGGTAAATAATGATGCAGATAATCCTCAAAAAAGGTGTGGTAGGTTTCCACACAAGGCACATCCAGCAAACGCCCCAGCTTGAGTCCCAGGTAATGGGCAACAAACGGCGTGTGAATGTGAATGAGGTCGTAATTCTCGGCGCGCAGCTCCATCAGCTTGTCCAGCGCGGCGCCATATTTCATCAGGCGATCTTCCGGATCAAAATAAATGGTACGCGCAGGAATGCGCCGTATCCAATGTTCATCTTCGGTTTGCACGCCATAATCTGGCGCAATCAGATGCACCTCATGGCCCAGCTCCTGCAATTGCCCGACAAAGGTCCGGATGGACGTCGACACCCCATTGATGCGGGGAAAATACACATCGGAAATAAATAAAATCTTCACATCTGCCTCTCGCAACACGCATATAACGCTTTGTTGGCAAGATACAGAGGATTTATGACGCTTATGTGAATTGCAATGCAGACGTCATATTGCATGTTTATAATGCAGCCGCTTATCAGGGAATTCCAACATGAAACGACTCCGCCCCTTGCTAGCAGTGCTGCTGGTGTTACCGCTAGCCGCCCACGCTGCCCGCCCCATGATCACCGACGATGCGCGCGTCGTGGACCCGCGCAGCTGTCAGTTGGAAACCTGGACCAAACATAATGCCAACAGCGACGAATACTGGGCGCTGCCAGGCTGCAATGTCGGCGAGAACCTGGAGCTGACCTATGGCGGCGCCCTGACCCGCGCAGATGGCGACTCCAATACCACGGATGTCATTCTGCAAGCCAAAACCCTGTTCCGCCCGCTCACAACCAACAATTACGGCATCGGGCTGGTGGTGGGGCATGCAAGGCATCCCAGCGTGGATGAGAAATCCAGCATGCTGGGCGATGCCTATGCGTATATGCCTGCCAGCTTCTCACTGGCAAATGATGCGCTGATACTGCATGTGAATCTGGGTTGGTTGCATGAAAAAGCCGAGCACCAGAACAAGCTGACCTGGGGACTGGGGTCAGAAACGCGGTTGAACGAACGACTGCAGGCCATCGCGGAAGTGTTTGGCGATGACCGCGAACGCCCTTTTTACCAGGTGGGCCTGCGCTATTGGCTAGTGCGAGAGCGTGTGCAGATAGACACAACGTATGGCAACAGGATGGACCAGGGCAATGAGGATCGCTGGCTCAGTGTAGGCTTGCGCCTATTGAGCCCCCAGCTGTGGCATTAGGGCAAGCCAGGTCAGCTGGGGAGATATCAAGCGTTTAACCCAGCAGAATCAGCAGCCAGACCACGGCCAGATTGATCAGGCTGATGAGTACCGCCGCACTGCCGATATCCTTGGCGCGCTTGGCAAGCATGTGGTTTTCAAGGGAAATGCGATCCACCGTGGCTTCGATGGAAGAATTTAGCAGCTCGACAATCACCACCAACAACACACTGGCGATCATGGCGGCCTTGGCAACGCCGCCATCGCCCAGATACAAGGCCAATGGCACGAGGACTATGGTCATCAACACTTCCTGGCGGAAGGCATCTTCATTGGTATAGGCGGCCTTCAGCCCGGCCATGGAGTAGCCGAATGCATTGATCAGGCGGCGTAATCCGGTTTTTCCCTTGTATGGACTTTCCATGTGCTTTCCTTAACGTGCAATCATTAATGATGCGTAACAGACATCAGCGCGGCAGTATAACAAACCCGCACGCACGCAAAGCCGTGTCACAATAAAATCATATAACTGTCACAAGGCCATCATGCCCTGAAGCGACATTAGGCAGCATGAAAAGGCACGCAAATCTTGGTAAGGTCTTCTGGCTTTTGCCCCTGGTTTTGCAATCACAGGATGCCAATGCCTGGGGACTGGTCACCCACCTGTATTTTGCCCACTCACTCGTCTGGGCCATGCCATTGCTTGACCCGCGTCTGCGCCTCGCCATACAACGTTTTCCCGAGCTGGTGATGGCAGGTGCATGCCTGCCGGATCTGTCGCTGGTTTCCCCCACCTTCCGCGAAACCCACCAATGGCGTCACGCCTACCTGCTGCTGAGTCGCGCCCGCACTGATGAAGAAACCGCGATGGCCATAGGCTATGCCAGCCATTTGTATGTGGATGTCATCGCACACAACCACTTTGTGCCTGCGCATGAAGCCATGTGGATGGAAAACAGCATGGTGACCCATATTGCCTCGGAATGGGCGATGGACGCCCACCTGGCGCCCTTGATGGCACATACCCCGGGCAAACTGCTTGATCGCCACGCGAACACGCTGGCCGCCTTTATTTCCCCTAGCTTCGGCTGTGAGCCACAGCATACCGAGAAAGCCTTGCGCCGTCTGGGCAAGGCCGACCGATTGCTGCGCTTTTCACGACTGCCAGGCATGATCTATCGCAGCATGCGCCTGCTGGATAGACGCGTGTTCAAGCATTTTGTGTATTACATCGCCAAGACCCAAACGGCGATTCAGGATATCCATATCGTGCTGCAGGGCATACAGCCGCATTGGGAGGCCGAGCTGCGCCACCTAGATGCAGCGCAGCTGAATGCCTGGCGCGCCGCCTGCCGGCAGCATCTGGAGCATCTGCACCCCGCGCCCATCAGTTATTTCAGCAAACTGGCCGGAGATTAGCCCAGCCAGTATCGCTACACCCTCGGACCTGGCTATTATTTGAAGGTAGAGCGCAACACCAGCACGGCCGCTTTGCCAAAGCCGTAACTGGTGGTCAATACACTGGCGAGCAGATAAGCGGTGAATATCATCGGTGGCGGTTGATTGGGATTATCCAGCACCGGAAAAATCGCCATCAACAAAAACAGGCTGGAGTTGGTAAATGCGCCCACCACCATGGCCCAACGCACATGCCATGGTGCCGCGAGTATGCCCATGTCGACATCACCCCGCCACGACAAGCCCCGCTGCTGAATGAAATGGATATTTATGCCTGGAACAAACTGCGGCTGTCCTCAGTACGCTCCAATGGCATCAAGCTCAGCCGATTACCGCAAAAGCCCTTGCAATCCAACCATGATGCCTATCTCGGCGTAGTGCTATTGTCTGGGGAATACCTGCTCGAACAAGCGGGGCGCGAGGTGTTCCTGCGGCCCGGGGACATGACAATCTACGATGCCACGCGCCCGCACAGCATCACCTGCCCTGGCCCGTTCTCCAAGCTTCTGGTATCGATACCACGCGTTCTGCTGGAGCAGCGGCTGGCAGGGGCTGAGCATTGCACCGCCCGCACCATTCCCGGACATGTCGGCATAGGTGCAGTGGCGGCGGAATTCATACGCAGCAGCTCGGCAGAGGCGCAAGCCATGAGCCAGACCACATTTGATGCGCTATCGGAAAATGCACTCGAGCTTTTTACGCTGGCATTGCAACAGATACGCCCGCCCGCCAGTCAGCTGTCGCGTAGCCGCTCGCTCTCGCTTTTCAGCATCAAAAGCCAGGTGGAAAAACTGCTCCCCCCCCGCAGCTGGATACTTCCATGTTGGCTGCGGCTACCGGCTTATCGTCGCGCTACATCAATGAATTGCTGGCAGCAGAACAGAGCTCGCTGATGCGTTATGTATGGACGCGGCGACTGGAGAAAACCCAGCAGGATTTAAGCAATCCCGCCTTGATGGGCGTGGCAGTATCGGACATCGCCATGAAATGGGGTTTCAATGATTTATCGCAATTCAGCCGGGCATTCAAGCTGAAGTTTGGCGCCTCACCAAGGGCATGGCGAGCCCAGGCGCTGCTGGCGAAAAGCATGCTCGACCATAAAAAAAGCGGCGCACAAGCCGCCGCTTTTTAATTCCGTACACCTTGCTCAGCTAAACAATGGCGATAGAGATCATCGCGATCATGGCGCCTATGGCGGCCCCAGCCAAGACATCGCTGGGATAGTGCAAGCCCAGCACCACACGTGAAAGTGCGACCATCAGTGTGAACGGCAGCAGCAAGGGCAGCAGCGCCGGGTAGTAGAACAGGCCGACGGTGCAGAACGCCACGGCATGCAAGGTATGCCCGGATGGAAAGCTGAAGCGATCCAGCGGCTTGCCGGTCAGCCAGATATCCTGATGCACTTCATATGGCCGCGGACGCAGGGTCTTGCCCTTGAGCCATTTGTAGACGCAGGTGCCGGTCAAGCCGGCCAGTGCCATGTGCAGGGCT
Source organism: Methylovorus menthalis (assembly GCF_020523625.1). Taxonomy (GTDB): domain Bacteria; phylum Pseudomonadota; class Gammaproteobacteria; order Burkholderiales; family Methylophilaceae; genus Methylovorus; species Methylovorus menthalis. The sequence continues at coordinate 512,722 of NZ_JAJAQH010000006.1, read as the reverse complement.
GGCAAAAGCCCGGCCGTGCCGTGGCTCAATATAATGCCCAGCATGACGGTGTACCAGAAAACACCATCACCCAGCCGACTGACCAGGCGGAAGAATACCCGCACGCCAATAAAGCGTGAGGTGCGATTGGCACGCACGCACAAGCGACTATCTATTTCGTTAAAACGGTTGATGACCAGATTCATTCTTTGCATGTTGACCTCCACTTCACCGAGGTTAATGATGGTTTAACTTGGTTTTACGTGGGCTAGCATGTCATGCAAGTATGACGGGATGATGACGGTAAATGCGTTGATCATCACCAGAGAATAATCGGAAAGCACATGGCGCTGGCAGAAGCCAGCGCCGGAAACAAACCGACATGCAGATGACTGCATGTCGGTAATTAAATCAACGCTAATCAGGCCAACTGGGTTTGCACAACAGCGGCAATATTCTCAGCCAGTTGCTGCACCAGAGCACCATCTTCGCCTTCTACCATCACGCGGATTTTGGGCTCGGTGCCCGATGGGCGCAACAGCACACGGCCACGCCCCTGCAATTGCTGCTCTGCATCTGCCACCGCTTGCTGAATGGCAGGCTGTGCCGCCAAATCGACTTTGCCAGCGACCTTGACGTTGATCAACACCTGCGGATACAGGGTGAGGCCTGCACCGAGTGTATCCAGGCTGCACTCGGCGGTGCGCATGGCATGCAGCACCTGCAAGGCGGCAATAATGCCGTCGCCGCTGCTGTGTTTATCCAGGCAGAGGATATGGCCGGAGTTCTCACCGCCCAGCTCCCAATCCTGCTCATTGAGCAACTCCAGTACATATCGATCACCGACCTTGGCTCGCAGGAACGGAATATCGGCCTTTGCCAGCGCATGCTCGAGGGCCAGATTGGTCATCAGTGTACCGACCACGCCACCGGCAAGGCGACCGCGCTGCTTGCGCTGCATGGCAATGATATAGAGCAACTGGTCACCATCCAGCAGGCGGCCTTGGCTATCCACCATCACCACACGGTCACCATCGCCATCAAACGCAATGCCCAGATCCGCCTTGTGTTCAATCACAGCGCGGCACAGGGCTTGCGGGTGGGTAGAACCACAGTCGAGGTTGATATTAAGGCCATCTGGCTGATAACCGATGGTCACAATCTCGGCGCCCAGTTCATGAAATACCGGCGGGGCTACGTGATAGGTAGCGCCATTGGCACAATCAAGCACAATGCGCAGACCACGCAAATCCAGCGCGGAAGGAAATGTGCTCTTGCAGAATTCAATATAGCGGCCAGCTGCATCCGTGATGCGCTTGGCTTTGCCCAGGCTTGCCGAGGGCATCACCTGTAATGGCTGATCCAGCGCAGCTTCAATCGCCAGCTCAATATCATCCGGCAACTTGGTGCCCTCAGCGGAGAAAAACTTGATGCCATTATCTTCAAATGGATTATGCGAGGCAGAAATCACAATGCCCGCCTGCGCGCGCAAGGCACGGGTCAGATACGCCACGGCTGGCGTTGGCATAGGGCCAGTCAGCAACACATCCACGCCCGCGGCAGACAACCCTGCCTGCAAGGCGGACTCCAGCATGTAACCTGAAATCCGCGTGTCTTTACCGATCAGTACGGTGGGGTGGGCATCTTTTGCCAGGTGACTATCCAGGCCTGTCAGTACCCGTCCAGCGGCATAGCCCAATCGCATGACAAAATCCGGCGTGATAGGTGCTTCCCCTACACGTCCACGTATGCCATCGGTACCAAAATATTTTCTTGTCATTCCCTAAACTTTCAAAAACTTGACTCATGCAAAACGTCATCGCGAAACATGCTTCTCGCATGGATACTTTATAGCCAGACCTGAGACACGACTGATCCAGCGTGCAGATCAGCGTACGGCTGCCACCACCTTCAGCGCCTCGGCGGTTGCCTTGACATCATGTACCCGCACAATGGCAGCCCCTTTCATGGTGGCAATCACGGATGCCGCCAGACTGGCATAAAGGCGGGAGTCGACATCCTCTCCCGTAATTTTACCCAGGACAGATTTGCGCGAAAGCCCGACCAGTAAAGGATACCCCAGTGCCATCAACACAGGTAATTGCTGCAGCAGGGCAATATTATGCACAGTACGCTTGCCGAAACCAAAACCCGGATCCAGCGTGATGCGCTCTGCTGCTATCCCGGCTGCCTGAGCAGCCTGCAAGCGAGCTTGCAGGAAACCGGAAACCTCGGCCACCACATCATCATATTGTGGTTCCAGCTGCATGGTTTGCGGCGTGCCTTTCATATGCATCAGGCAAACACCTGCATTGCTTGCTGCCACAATCTCCAGCGCACTTGGCTCCTGCAAGGCCCTGACATCATTCACGATATCGGCCCCAGCAGCGATGGCCGCCCGCATGACTTCAGGTTTATAGGTATCAATGGAAAGTGGCACATCCACGCGCTTTGCCAATTGCTCGATCACAGGCAATACCCGCTGGAGCTCATCTTCCAGTGAGACTGGCGTTGCCCCGGGGCGTGTAGATTCACCGCCTATATCCAGAATGTCCGCACCCTGCTCTACCAGCTCCATGGCATGCGCCACCGCGAGCTCAGTAGAAGAGAATTTGCCACCATCCGAAAAGGAATCTGGTGTGACATTGACGATGCCCATGACATGGGGACGGGAAAGATCAAGCTGATAACGACCGCAGATAAATTTCATAAGCTAAAAAATAAGAAAGCCATATTCTACTTGCGAAGAATATGGCTTTGACAGTGAAGGGAAACTATTCGGACTTGGCCGCAGGTTGTGGTGCAGGTGTTGCCGTTGGGCCAGAGCTGCCAGTATCACTGGCGGTGTGCCGGTTCACCGTAGGCAATACCTTGGGTGGACGTGGTGCATTACCCGCCATGATGTCGTTGATCTGCTCTGCATCAATGGTCTCCCACTCCAGCAGCGCAGCGGTCATGGCTTCCACCTTGTCGCGGTTGTCTTCCAGCAGCTTGCGTGCAACCGCATATTGCTCATCCAGAATACGACGGATTTCAGAATCCACCTTTTGTTGTGTAGCTTCGGAAACGGTTTTGGCTGACATGCGGCCAAACATCGAATCCTGATCATTATCCACGTACACCATGGTGCCCAGGGTATCAGACATACCAAAGCGCGTTACCATGTCACGGGCCATCTTGGTGGCACGTTCAAAGTCGTTCGAAGCACCGGTGGACATCTGATGCATGAAGATTTCTTCAGCAATACGGCCACCGAACAGGATGGAAATTTCTTCCAGCATCTTGTCCTTGTAGTTGCTGATGCGATCATGCTCTGGCAGCTGCCAAGTCAGACCCAAGGCCCAACCGCGCGGCATGATGGTGACTTTGTGCACCGGATCAGCCTTGGGCAGCAGCTTGGCTACCACTGCATGGCCGGACTCGTGGTAAGCCGTATTGCGGCGTTCTTCTTCACGCATGACCATGGACTTGCGCTCGGGACCCATGAAAATCTTGTCCTTGGCATCTTCAAAATCCTGCATATCCACCGTGCGCTTATTGCGGCGCGCGGCAAACAAGGCCGCTTCATTGACCAGATTGGCAAGATCCGCACCGGAGAAACCAGGGGTTCCACGGGCAATGATATCGGCCTTCACATCCGCATCAATCGGCACCTTGCGCATATGCACCATCAGGATTTGCTCACGGCCGCGAATATCCGGCAGCCCCACCATGACTTGACGGTCAAAACGGCCTGGGCGCAGCAATGCCTTGTCCAGCACATCGGCACGGTTGGTTGCGGCAATCACAATCACGCCTGAATTAGGCTCAAAGCCGTCCATCTCGACCAGCATCTGGTTAAGTGTCTGCTCGCGCTCATCGTTGCCACCACCTGTACCAGCACCACGATGGCGACCTACGGCATCAATTTCATCAATGAAGATGATGCAAGGCGCGGCTTTCTTGGCTTGCTCAAACATGTCACGTACACGGGCTGCGCCCACACCAACGAACATCTCGACAAAATCGGAACCCGAAATAGTGAAGAAAGGTACCTTGGCTTCACCGGCAATGGCCTTGGCTAGCAAGGTTTTACCAGTACCTGGAGGGCCCACCATCAATACGCCGCGGGGAATACGGCCGCCCAGTTTCTGGAACTTGGTAGGATCACGCAGGAATTCGACCAGCTCGGAAACTTCTTCCTTGGCTTCATCACAACCTGCGACATCGGCAAATGTGGTCTGGTTGGAGGCTTCATCCAGCTGACGTGCCTTGCTCTTGCCGAAAGAAAAAGCACCGCCTTTGCCGCCGCCTTGCATCTGGCGCATGAAGAATACCCAGACGCCAATCAGCAGCAGCATGGGGAACCATGACACGAAAATATTCATGAGCAAGGATGGCTCTTCGTCCGGCTTGGCTTCAACGGTGACGTTATTCTTCAGCAGATCGGACACCAGCCATGGGTCAGAAGGCGCATAGGTATTGAATTTGCGGCCTTCGTTGGTGACACCGCGCAATACGCGGCCTTCTATAGTCACTTTGGCAATCTGGCCTTGTTTAACCTGGTCGATGAATTGCGAGTAGACGACCTGACTGTCGGCGGTGGTCTTGGAGCCAAACTGGTTGAAGACAGTCATCAGCACCAGGGCGACAATCACCCAAATTGCAATATTCTTGACGATGTTGTTCAAAATCACATCCTTAACTAAATAAAGGCAGCAAACTTCATTCTAAACCTATTTTGATCGCTTGCGCAGGCGCCAATCAATCGGCTTTGCGCTTCAATCCGAGTAAATAGACTTCACTGCTACGATCACGAGAGGCCTTTGGTTTTCGGGTCACCACCTTATCGAACCCGAGCCGCATGGTTTTAATAATCTCGTCAAAACCCGAGCCGATAAAAACTTTGACCAGAAAATTACCCCCCGGTTTCAGCCATTTCAGGCTGAATTCCAGTGCTAGTTCCGTCAGGTAAGCAGCATTCGCCTGATCGACAGAACTGATACCGGATATATTTGGGGCCATGTCGGCAATTACAAGGTCTATCGGACGATTATTTAATTTTTCTTCCAACTGCAGCAGCACAGCGTCTTCACGGAAATCGCCCTGGATAAAGTCCACACCGGGGATCGCGGCCATTTCCAGCAAATCCAGAGCAATAATGCGGCCTTGCCCTTTAAGTCGTTGCACCGCCACTTGCGACCAGCTACCGGGGGTTGCTCCCAGGTCAACAATGGTCATGCCTGGCTTGATCAGCTGATCCTTGTCATCAATCTCCATGAGCTTGTAGGCGGCACGCGCACGATAGCCATCACGTTGCGCCCGCTTCACGAACTCATCGTTGACATGTTCCTGCATCCAGCCCTTGCTGGTTCTGGTTCTTTTCATGGTGTAAGAATAGTACTTCTTGGTAGGAATGGTGGCATGTGATAGACTGCGGGCCTTTTTGAATCAAAGGGATACCCTCTGGATGGAGCGTGTATTCCGCCAACATCACGAGATGATATGCCTGAACTGAACTCCAAACAAATTAGCCATCTGCGCGCATTGGGTCACAACCTGAATCCAGTTGTGATGATAGGCAACAATGGCCTGACTGAAACCGTCCTCAAGGAAATCGAAGTCAGCTTGAAAGCGCACGAACTGATCAAGATCAAGGTATTCGGGGATGATCGGGCAGCCCGCGTCAGCATGCTGCAAGAAATCTGCGAAAAAACCAATGCCACTGCCGTTCACCACATCGGCAAGCAACTGGTGATTTATCGCCAGGGCGAGAATCCGAAAATCAGTTTCGCCTGATCAGGCCGTTTTGGGACCGAGGCCGGACATTACTCTCTGGCCTTGAGCACCAGCACCAGACCCAGCAGGCTTTCAATCAGATATGCAATACTGGCAACGCCGTGCCAGGCCTTGAAACGGCTGGCAAAAATACTATGCATCACATCAGCAGGCATGGCTTGCGCCTTGAGCTGCGCAATCAGCGGCTGGATACCAAAGTGGCCGAACAGCGTCAGAATCAGCATGACAACCACAGCCCAGAAAAAGCCTTGTTTCAGCGCGGTGGTACCAAAATTCGCCAGGCGGTGTATCAGCAGGTAAAACGCACTGCCAACGCCAATATAGGCGACCAGCGTAAACATTTTTCCTGCCAGGCTACCTGCCAGCTGACGATCAGATAAGGTGCTGAACAGCGTGGGGGCTACCAGATAACCCACCGCCCATAGTGCACCTACCCACAATGTCACCACGAGTAATGCAAGCTTGTCTGACCAGGCACCCATATCTAGCGCTCCCGCACCTTAAATGTACTGAACATCCAGCACTTCGTAAGAGCGCAAACCACCTGGCGCCATCACTTCAGCAACATCGCCTGCGGTCTTGCCGATCAAGCCACGGGCAATGGGGGAACCGATGGAAATCTTGCCTTTCTTGATATCCGCTTCGTCGTCACCCACGATTTGGTAGGTAGAGACATCACCGTTATCCAGGTCTTCCACTTCTACGGTAGCGCCAAATACGCAACGACCTTCCGCATTAAGCGTCTTGGGATCAATAACCATGGCATTCGACAGCTTGGCTTCGATCTCGGCAATACGGCCTTCAATGAAGCTTTGACGCTCCTTGGCGGCATCATACTCGGCATTTTCCGACAAATCGCCCTGGGCACGCGCTTCAGCAATTGCCTGAATCACATTGGGACGGTCAACGCTGCGAAGGCGTTGCAACTCCTGCTTGAGCAGTTCCGCGCCATTTACTGTAATTGGGATTTGATTCATATTCTTTTCTCTACCATTGCAATCTATAAAACAAAAACCACACCTTCAGCCTGGAGGCGAAGGCGTGGTTTTGTGTAGGTCTATATTATGACTGAGTAAGCTGCTGATGCAAGCTTTGCAGGGACTGAACTTCGAGTTCCTGCATGTGTGCCATGCCGATACAAGCTGCCTTGGCACCGGCCAGGGTAGTGTAATAGGTCACTTTTTGCTGCAAGGCACTGCGGCGTATTTCGTAGGAATCTGCCACGGCTTTCTTGTCTTCCGTCACATTGACAATAAAACTGATCTCACCGTTCTTGATCATGTCGACAATATGCGGACGACCTTCGGCTACCTTGTTGACCGGAGTGACCTTCAGGCCAGCTTCAGCCAGTGCAGCAGCGGAACCCTTGGTCGCCACCAGCTGAAAGCCGAGGTTTGCCAGTGAACGTGCAATCTCGATGACCTTTTCACGGTCTTCACGACGCACGCTGATGAAGGCCTTGCCTGCCTTGGGAAGCTTGGTGCCTGAACCCAACTGGGATTTCACAAACGCCTCGGCAAAGGTCTTGCCTACGCCCATGACCTCACCGGTCGACTTCATTTCCGGGCCGAGTATGGTATCGACGCCAGGGAACTTGATGAAGGGGAATACCGCTTCCTTGACAGAGTAATACGGCGGCACGATTTCCTTGGTGACGCCTTGCTGCTTGAGGGTCACACCGGTCATGCAGCGCGCCGCCACTTTGGCCAGTTGCAAACCACAAGCCTTCGATACGAAAGGCACGGTACGTGAAGCACGTGGATTCACTTCAAGCACGAAAACAACATCGCCTTGAATAGCGAACTGCACATTCATCAAGCCAACGACACCAAGCGCCTTGGCCATTTGGACGGTCTGAACTCGTAATTCATCCTGCATGGCCTGAGTCAGGCTATAAGGCGGCAATGAACAGGCTGAGTCACCGGAGTGCACGCCAGCTTGCTCAATGTGTTCCATGATGCCACCGATAATGACATCCTCACCATCCGACAGCGCATCCACGTCCACTTCCAATGCATCGTTCAGGAAGCGATCCAGCAACACAGGGGATTCATTGGAAACCTTGACGGCTTCGCGCATATAGCGCTCAAGTTGCGCCTGCTCATGGACGATTTCCATGGCACGACCACCCAGCACATAGGATGGGCGCACGACCAATGGGTAACCGATTTCCTGCGCCAGGCGAATGGCTTCTTCCGGGGTACGTGCAGTGCGGTTAGGCGGCTGCTTGAGGCCCAGCTCCTGCAACATTTGCTGGAAGCGTTCACGGTCTTCGGCACGGTCAATCGCATCCGGGCTGGTACCAATAATCGGCACACCGGCTTTTTCCAGATCACGTGCCAGCTTCAGTGGTGTCTGACCACCATATTGCACGATCACGCCAACCGGTTTTTCCAGTGCCACGATTTCCAGCACATCTTCCAGCGTCAGCGGCTCGAAATAGAGACGGTCAGAGGTGTCATAGTCAGTAGAGACGGTTTCAGGATTACAGTTGACCATGATGGTCTCGTAACCATCTTCACGCATGGCAAACGCCGCGTGCACACAGCAGTAATCAAACTCGATGCCCTGACCGATACGGTTAGGGCCGCCACCCAGCACCATGATTTTCTTGTTGGTGGTCGGTTGCGCTTCGCACTCATCTTCATAGGTGGAGTACATGTAGGCGGTATCGGTGGCAAATTCGGCAGCACAGGTATCCACGCGCTTGTAAACCGGGCGCACATTCAATGCCTGGCGATAGGCACGCACCGCGTGCTGATCGGTGCCCAGCAACTTGGCAAGGCGACGGTCAGAGAAGCCGCGGCGCTTGAGCTGGAACAGCAGGTTCTTGTCCAGATCGGCCAGCCCCTTGCCCTTGAGCGCCTCTTCACGTGCGATCAGGTCGTAAATCTGCACCAGGAACCACTTGTCAATCTTGGAAAGCTGATGCACCTGCTCAACCGTCATGCCGACACGGAATGCATCACCCACAAACCAGATGCGCTCAGGGCCAGGCTCACCTAGCTCCTTGTTGATCTGGTCTGTATCCGTTGTTTTTTCGTCCAGGCCATCAACCCCCACTTCCAGGCCACGCAGGGCTTTCTGGAAGGATTCCTGGAACGTACGGCCAATGGCCATGACTTCACCAACAGACTTCATTTGGGTCGTCAGACGAGAGTCGGCCTGAGGGAATTTCTCAAACGCAAAGCGTGGAATCTTGGTGACCACGTAGTCGATGGATGGCTCAAACGACGCCGGTGTTGCACCACCGGTAATTTCATTGCGCAGCTCATCCAGCGTGAAGCCAACGGCCAGCTTTGCTGCCACTTTGGCAATCGGAAAACCGGTGGCCTTGGAAGCCAATGCAGAAGAGCGCGATACGCGGGGATTCATCTCAATAACGATCATGCGACCGTCGTCAGGATTGATGGCGAACTGCACGTTAGAACCACCAGTATCCACACCAATTTCGCGCAATACGGCCAGCGAGGCATTCCGCATGATCTGATATTCCTTATCAGTCAGCGTTTGTGCCGGTGCCACGGTGATGGAGTCACCGGTGTGCACGCCCATCGGGTCCAAGTTTTCAATGGAACAGATGATGATGCAGTTGTCCTTGCTGTCGCGGACCACTTCCATCTCGTATTCTTTCCAGCCCAGCAGCGACTCTTCGATCAGCAGCTCGCTCGTAGGCGATGCCTCAAGACCGCGCTCGCAAATGGCAAGAAATTCTTCTTTGTTATAAGCAATACCACCGCCGCTGCCGCCCATGGTGAACGATGGGCGAATGATCGCTGGGTAGCCAATACTGGCTTGTACCTGCAATGCTTCTTCCAGGCTATGGGCAACGGATGAACGCGCGGAACCCAGACCGATCTTAGTCATGGCTGTCTTGAATTTTTCGCGGTCTTCCGCCTTGTCGATCGCTTCTTTTGAAGCGCCAATCAGCTCAACATTGTATTTTTCCAGCACGCCATGTTTGGCCAGATCCAGCGCACAGTTCAATGCCGTTTGGCCACCCATGGTAGGCAGCAAGGCATCTGGACGCTCAATGGCAATGATCTTTTCCACCATTTTCCAGGTGACGGGCTCGATGTAAGTCGCATCTGCCATTTCCGGGTCAGTCATGATGGTGGCAGGATTCGAGTTCACCAGAATGACGCGGTACCCCTCTTCACGCAAGGCTTTGCAAGCCTGGGCGCCGGAGTAATCGAACTCGCAGGCCTGGCCGATCACGATCGGGCCAGCGCCTATGATGAGGATGGATTTGATGTCTGTACGTTTTGCCATATGTTCTTTAAACCGCTGGTGAGCGCCGAAACCCACCACTACACGCCGGTTTCTGGCATGAGTGGCGCAGCCCGGCGGTTAATTTGCTTTTTGCTTTTCCATCATGTTGATGAATCGATCAAACAGGTAGGACATTTCTACAGGGCCAGGACTCGCTTCCGGGTGGCCCTGGAAACTGAATGCTGGCTGGTCCGTACGGGCAATGCCCTGCAAACTGCCATCAAACAGGGATACATGTGTGGCCCGCAGATTGGCTGGGAGCGAACTGGCATCCACAGCAAAGCCGTGATTCTGGCTGGTAATGAATACGCGCTGATCGTCAGCATCCTGTACGGGATGGTTTGCGCCATGATGGCCAAATTTCATCTTCAAGGTACGAGCACCGCTAGCCAATGCCAACAACTGGTGGCCGAGGCAGATACCGAATGTTGGCACGCCACGATCCACCACAGTGCGGATCGCCTCAATGGCATAATCGCACGGCTCTGGATCACCAGGACCATTGGAGAGGAAAATTCCGTCAGGATTCAGCGCCAGGGCATCTTCTGCCGAAGCTTGCGCTGGCAATACGGTCACCTTGCAACCACGGGAAGTGAGCATGCGCAGGATATTGCGCTTGACACCGTAATCGAAGGCAACCACGTGATAACGGCTGGCCTCAGGCTTGGCATATCCCGAACCCAGCACCCACTCACCTTCATCAAAGGTATAGGCCTGCGTGCAGCTGACCACTTTGGCCAGGTCCATGCCAGCAAGACCCGGGAAAGCGCGTGCCAATTCGACGGCCTTGGCTTCATCGGCTTCGCCCGTAATAATGCAACCGGCCTGAGCGCCTTTTTCACGCAGAATGCGGGTCAGCTTACGGGTATCAATATCGGCGATCGCCACCACGTTATTGGCAGCAAGATAATCGGAAAGTGTTTGTTGACTGCGCCAGCAGCTATCCGTCAAAGGAAGATCGCGAATGATCAATCCGCTGGCATATACCTGGCCGGACTCGACATCTTCGGTATTGACACCGACATTGCCGATATGCGGATAGGTCAGGGTAACGATCTGCTTGGTGTAGGAAGGATCAGTGAGGATTTCCTGATAGCCCGTAATGGAAGTGTTGAACACCACCTCGCCAACTGTATGGCCGTGGGCACCAATCGAAATACCACGAAACACAGTTCCATCAGCAAGAACCAACATGGCTGGTGTGTGTTGCGGCACGTTCTAACCCCTTGTTTTTCAATGTTGACGCTAAGATAACAGCGGATGTGCAAAGCGGGACAAGTTCGAACTTATCCCGCCTGTAAAGTTTCAAGATTATAGCGCAAAAGGCTACTCTCTTCAACGCGACCTTTCACTTCAGCATCAATTATTGGCATCCTTGCGATGGCGTTGCGCAAAGTTGGCAAACACCGCATGCAATGACGCAATACTGCGCTGATTTATGCTTAGCTATTTGAGCGACAACACATCGCGCATATCAAACAAGCCGTTGGAGCGACCCGTCAGAAACTTGGCCGCACGCAATGCACCCAGCGCAAACGTGGCACGACTGCTCGCCTTGTGAGTGAGCTCTACCCGCTCACCAATACCCGCAAACAATACAGTGTGGTCACCTACTACATCCCCCCCACGTACCGTAGCAAAGCCGATAGTGCCGGGGTCTCGCTCACCAGTGACGCCCTCTCGGCCATACACCGCGCAAGTCGCCAGATCCCGGCCCAAGGCCTCAGCCGCCGCCTCGCCCAGTCGCAACGCAGTTCCAGATGGGGCATCCACCTTGTGCCTATGGTGCGCCTCGATCACTTCGATGTCGTATCCTTCGGCCAGCACCTTGGCAGCTTCCTTGACCAGATTGATCAGCAAGGTCACACCTACGCTCATATTGGGAGCAAAAACCACGGCAATATCGGCCGATGCCACTTCAATCTGCTGCTTTTGCTCAGGCGTGAATCCGGTCGTACCGATGACCATGGCAACACCCGCTTCACGGCAGGCCTGCAAATACTTCAGGCTAGGCTCAGGACGTGTGAAGTCCACCAGCACATCGGCACCCGCCAGCGCGGCTGCAACATCATGACTGATCAGAATATCGGTTTTACGGCCGAACTGCTCACCGGCATCACGGCCCAACTGTGGGCTATCTGACCGGTCCAACGCCGCATGCAATTGCAGGGCCTCATCGGCAAACACCCCTTCAAGCAAGGCATATCCCATACGGCCACTACATCCAGCGATCACCACATTCAGTTTTTTCATGACATCCTCACAAAACAAAACAGACCTCCGGTCGGAGGTCTGCCCAAATTTCAAATTAATGCTGCCACGCTAGCGGCGAAGCGTCTTAGAAACCAATCTTCTCCAGCATGCGCTCAAAATAGCCAGGCTCTTCTTCAGGCGGCAAATCATCCTCAGGCGCAGCCTGCGTTGCCCCGGCCGGGGCAGCTTTGGCAGGTGCCGACTTGACAGCCGGCACTGGCTGGACACTGCCCGAGGTAGCAGGAGAGACCTTCTTCGCCGGTGCAGCCTGCGTTGCAGCCGGAGCTGGTTTGCCTGGTGTCGGTGCGGCAGCAGGTGCTTCCTGCACTGCAGCCGGGGCTACAGGCTCAGCCGGATCACTGACATCCGATGGACGTGCAGGCGATGAGGCTGGCGGATTGACCAACATAGGATCAAGGACATCCTTGCTGGAAGGCGTCTCGGCAACCGCTGGGGCTGCTGCAGCGGCGGCAGCTGGAGCCTCATCCGACTTCCAGAACTTCAGGCGGTCCCACAGGCCCTTCTCTGGCTCAACCGAGCGGCGCTGCAACTCGGGCACCGTTGGATCAACCCCTGCCGCGATTGTGTCACCACGAACGCGCTTCAGCTGCTCATTCTCAAACTCCAGAATGACGCGACGCTGCTGAACAATCTTGCCATCCTTGCGGTATTGGTAGAAGTAATCCCAGCGATCGCCATGGAAACTATCCTGCAGAAGTGGAGTACCCATCACAAATCGCGCTTGCGATTTGCTCATGCCCGGCTTCAACTGCATCAACATCTTGGAGGTCACAATATTGCCCTGCTGGATGTCCATCCGATAAGGCTTGAACGACGGAAGTGCCGAACTGCAGGCGGCACATAAAAGGGTCAGTAAGAGAATTGTGTAGCGCATTACCATGACTTTGGCTGGAAATGGCGTTAATATACCATGACACCCCTGCACCAGAACACCAACATCCCAAATACTAGTTGAGTACCGAAATCATGCGTGAACCTGATGAATTAAAGAATGCTGGCCTGAAGGCTACCCTGCCAAGACTGAAGGTGCTGAGCCTGTTTGAAAACAGCAAAGAGCGTCACTTATCCGCAGAAGATGTTTACAAGATATTACTGTCGACCGGCGAAGATGTGGGCCTGGCCACCGTTTACCGCGTGTTGACACAATTTGAACAGGCTGGCTTGCTGATCCGCCATCACTTTGAAAGTGGCAAAGCCGTATTCGAATTGAATCAGGGCGGTCACCACGACCATATCGTCTGTATCAAATGTGGTCGTGTCGAAGAGTTTTTTGATGAGGAAATCGAAAAACGTCAGAAAATGGCTGCTACCGAACGCGGCTTTACCATCCAGGACCACTCGCTGTACATCTACGGCGTCTGCACCAAGCAGCCCTGCCAACCCAAGTAGTCGCTAGGGCTTCCCCAGCATCTCGGCCGCATGCTGCAGAGTGGTATCGGTAATATCCACGCCACCCAGCATGCGCGCTATCTCACTCACACGTTCGCTTGCGTTTAACGGATCAATCCGACTGAGCGTCAGGCCGTCCTGCTGACGTTTGCTGACGCGCAAATGCTGTTGCCCTTGTGCAGCCACCTGCGGAAGATGGGTAATCACCAGCACCTGGCGCTCCTGCCCCAGTTGCTTCAGCAACTGACCCACGATTTCTGCTACACCGCCGCCAATCCCGACATCTACCTCGTCAAAGATCATGGTCGGTATATCGCCTTGCTGCGCAGTCACCACGCGAATGGCAAGGCTGATGCGTGACAACTCGCCCCCGGATGCGACTTTACTCAATGGCCTTGGCACCGTACCCGCATGCCCGGCTACCAGAAACTCCACTTGCTCCAACCCGTGCGCCGAGGCTTGCTGCTCAGTGAGGGCTACCTCAAAACGTCCCCCAGACAACGAGAGGCGCTGCATTTCGGTACTGATCAAGGCCGACAGACGTTGAGCCACCACGTGACGCTCCTCGCTCAAGCGCTGGGCAAGCAGGTAATAAGACTGCCATGCTGCTTTTTCCTGCTGCGCGAGCTGGCCATCATCGACCATCAGCTCAAGCTCCGCCATGCGCAGCTGCCACTGCGCCATTAGATCCGTCAACTCCTCTGGCCTGACGCGATATTTGCGCGCCGTGCCATGCAGTGCCTGGATACGCGACTCCACTTCGGCCAGACGCTCGGGATCCAGCTCTGTGCGTTGCAAATAGCGATTGAGCGAACGATCGGTTTCTTCCAGCTGAATGATCGCCGAATCCAGCGTATCAGCAGCTTCCTTCAGTGACTCATCCAGCTCCACCAGCTCCTGCAACTTGTGCTGCAATGCACTGAGTTGCGGCATCACGGAATACTCACCCTCGCTCAATATCTGCCGACACGCCTCGCCACCTGCGATAAGGCCAGCACCATTGGATAGCCGCGCATGTTCCTGTTGCAGGGGTTCCCACTCATCGGCCACTGGCGCCAGCTGGCCAAGCTCGCGAAGCTGGTCACGCAACTCCGCCAGCTCATCCGCATAGGCTACAGCATGCTGCTCCGCCGCCAGACGACGTTCATGTAGCGCATGCCAGGCTTGAAAGTGCTGCGCCACGTCTGCCGCCAACGCGGATTGCCCCGCGTACAGATCCAGCGTCTGGCGCTGATAACTGGTCTTCAGTAATGAATGATGCGCATGCTGGCTGTATATATCGACCAGGAATTCCCCCGCCTCGCGCAATTGCTGCACGGTTGCCGGCATGCCACCAACAAATGCCTTGGAGCGACCATCGGCATAAATCACACGCCGCAGCAGCAGTTGCTGATCATCCGACGGCAGCTCATGCTCATCCAGCCATTGCTGCAAATCAGGCAGGCCCGCTATGTCAAAACTGGCGCTGATATCGGCACGATCACAGCCACTGCGGGTCACACCGCCCTCGCCCCTAGCTCCCAGCGCCAAAGAGAGCGCATCAATCAGGATGGATTTACCCGCACCGGTTTCCCCGGTCAATACGGTAAAGCCGCGATCAAACTCGAGATTGAGTTGATCGACAATGACGAAGTCGCGGATAGTGAGTGTCTGTAACATGGTGTCCTGCTGCGATTGTGGGTGGGGATCAACCCCAGTTGAGCTTTTCCCTGAGCATGTCGTAGTGGCTGTGGCCTAGCAAGTGCAGAAGCGTCACGGTTCTTTTTGCACGCTCCACCAGTATTTTGTCGCCCTGCTGCAATTCAAACTGCATCTGGCCGTCCAGGTGCATGCGCACATCGGGCGCCTGCACCACGGTAATTTCTACCTTGCTATTGCTGCTGATGGCGATAGGCCGATTGCTCAGGGTATGCGGGCAAATCGGCACCAGCGCAATGGCATCCAGCATCGGATGCAGAATCGGACCACCGGCAGATAATGAGTATGCGGTGGTGCCTGTGGGTGTCGCCAGAATCAAGCCATCGGCGCGCTGGCGATGCACAAATTGGCCATCGATATGCACCTCCAGCTCAATGAGCCGCGCCATGCCATTTTTATTGATGACGACGTCATTCAGCGCCCGACCCTGATGCACCGGTTCGCCATTACGCATGACGGTAGCCGACAGCAAAATGCGCTGCTCGGTCTGATACTCGCCTGCCAGAATCTGGCTCATGGCCTCGCACATGGATTCAGACGTGATATCCGTCAAGAACCCAAAACGGCCACGATTAACGCCCACCAGCGGAATCTGATAATCCACCAACGAACGCGCCACGCTGAGCATAGTGCCATCACCACCCAGCACCACGGCAAGGTCGGCATAGGCGCCGATAGCGTTGATATGCACCGTCGTGTAACCCTTGATCTCGGATTGCTCGGCGGTTTTTTCCTCAATGAAAATACCGATCTGCCGATCTGCCAGGAATCGGGCTAACGCGAGTATCTGCTCGCGCATTTCGGGATTCATGTATTTCCCGATCAGCGCTACCGTTTGAAATGCATTTTTCATGGCATGCATTTAATCATAGATAACATAAGCACAGAAGAGCGCCAGTACGATGTTCGTCAGCCTGCCGATCAATACCGCCCCGCTGAAAGCCTGCAAACATTGCAGACTCCTAGCAGGGCTATTACCAAATTTTGCACAACTTATCCCTTTTGCAAGCAGGCCCAGCCTTCTGTCACAAACAAAAATCCAATTTAATTCATGCGGATAGAAAAATATCGCCTGGCAAGCACAGGCCTTGCATGGTAACCGCCACCTTAATGACCACTGAACAGGTTACCCCGCATGAGTCTCAGCAAACACCACCAGTCCAGACTGCTATCGCACTTCCTGTTATTAAGCTATCTGATGGTGTTGCTGGTATCCGTTGACTCGGTCGCGTTTGGCACGGCCTATAGCACCAGCGTGGGGGCGCTGTTCTTCATCACGATTGCCTTCGTTTGCTACGGCGCGCTTTATCTCCTGCCCGCGATTATTCTCGTGCGGCTAACTTTCAGCCTAAGCAACTGGGGACGCCAACCCGACCAAGCAGCGCGCACACTCCCATCCAGCGCAGTCGCCATCCTCACCACTGGCATTACCCTATTATTACTGTTTGCCAACGCCAAAGTATTTGCGCTCTATGGCATGTTTATCAATGGTTTCATCATTAATCTGGTGATGACGCCCGGCGGTCTGCTATCCCTCGGCGGGAGCGGCGCTTCCGATGCAGGCTTTGCCTTGATAGCGGCGGGCTTTTTTATAGTGCAGGGTGGATTGTTGTGGCTGATGCGCTGGTGCTATCTGCGCACCCTAAAGCATCAATGGCTGCCCACGCGCATGTATGGGTACACGCTGCTGACGCTCCTACTGACCACCATTGGCATTCACTTTACCTACGCCGCCAATGATGCATTCGGGCGCAATGCCATCATGTCGCTGACCGATACCATTCCGTTTTTCCAGCACGTAACCAGTCGTCATTTCTTCGCCAAGCTAGGCTATGAAATCAAGCGTGGACCTAAGCTGGATGTTAAAGGTCGACTCAATTACCCTATGGCACCGCTGCAGATCACTGCACCAGCCAAGCCCTATAACATCGTCTGGCTGACGTCGGAATCCTGGCGGGCCGATATGCTGAATCCGCAAATCATGCCTGTCACATGGCAGTTCGCTAATCAGGCGGCACGTTTTACCCACAACTATAGTGGCGGTAACGGCACGCGCATGGGCGTGTTTTCCATGTTTACCGGCATTCCCGGCAACTACTGGTTCCCCTTCCTGAAAGAACAACGAGGCGCCGCCATCATTGATGTTCTGCATCGACAGAACTACCAGATGAGTCTGTATACCAGCGCCATGTTTTCGTATCCCGAGTTTGATAAGACCATTTTCAGCCAGGTACCCGCTGACAAGCTGCATTCGCTGCAAAAAAATGGCAAGCCAGGCTGGGAAAATGACCGCACCAATGTCACTGACATGCTGAACTTCATTGACAAGCGCGACCCCGGCAAGCCGTTCTTCACTTTCATGTTTTTTGAGACGCCGCATGCACGCTACTACTTCCCCCCGGAAAGCGTCATCCGTCGGCCATATGAAAACGACATCAACTACGCCACGCTAGACAAGTCCACCCTGAAAAAGAACATGCCCGGCATCAAGAACCGTTACATCAATTCCGTGCATCACCTGGATAGCCAGTTTGCGCGGGTGTTCGATTACCTGAAACAGCATCAGCTGCTGGACAACACCATCGTGGTGCTTGTTGGCGACCATGGGGAGGAATTCATGGAACATGGCTACTGGGGCCACAATTCGACATTTGTGGATCAGCAAATCCGCACACCGCTGGTGTTATGGGTACCGGGCCAGGCCGCGCAGGTATCGGACAGGATGACCAGCCACATGGATATCATTCCCACCCTGATGCCATTGCTGGGCGTGAGCAACCCGGTGTCGGATTACGCCATCGGCTACAACCTGTTTGGCGAACAACAGCGTAGCTATGCGTATGTGTCGGACTGGAGCAAGATCACCTATATCGACCAGGATGTCAAAATCACCCAGCCAGTCAGCATTGATGGCTATGCGGGCAACCGCATCACCACGGCCGATGATCGCCCGATTCCCATTGAACAGGTAGCCCGCATTGCCCAGCAAAAACAGCCTGCCACACTGCAACTCATGCGGGATTTATCGCGCTACATGGTGAAAGAGCATCCCCAGCCGCAATAAGCCCGTCAGGAGCTGCGTAATACTTATTGCGCTCCTCCTGCTTGTACCGGATAATTTTCAGCCATGGGCACTTCGCCTGCATCAGACATTCGGTACAAGTGACTACTCTGGATAAACGCGCACAAATTCTGCTTAAAACGTTGGTTGAACACTACATCAGCGATGGTCAGCCCGTGGGGTCGCGCACGCTTTCAAAATGCTCCGGACTGGATCTCAGCCCCGCCACTGTGCGCAATGTCATGTCGGACCTGGAAGACATGGGCTTTATTGCCAGCCCACATACGTCAGCTGGCCGTATCCCCACGCACCGCGGCTATCGTTTTTTTGTGGATACGCTGCTCACCATCAAACCGCTGCAATCGCAGGAAATTCAGCGACTGGAAAGCGAGCTTTCGTCGCCAGATCCACAAGAACTGATTTCATCTGCAGCTGGCCTGCTCTCCAGCCTCACGCAGTTTGCCGGGGTGGTCATGATCCCTCGCCGCAAATCGATTGCGTTCAAGCACCTAGAGTTTCTCCCGCTTTCAGATACCCGGCTGCTGGTCATCATCGTCACCTCCGATGGCAATGTGCAGAACCGCATCATTGTCACCGACAAGGCATATAGCGCGGCCGAGCTCACGCAGGCCAGCAACTTCTTCAACGCCAACTACTCGGGCAGCACCTTCGAGGATGTGCAGAAAAAGCTGCACGAAGAACTGAAACAAATGCAGTCGGACATGAACCGCCTGATGGCCGCCGCACTGGATGCGAGCAGTAAGGCGCTGGATGAGGATCGCGACAATGTGGTGATTTCCGGCGAGCGCAATCTGCTACAGGTAGATGAGTTGTCGACCAATGTCACTTCGCTGCGCAAACTGTTCGAGATATTCGAGCGCCGTACCTCGCTGATGCAGCTGCTGGACAATAGCCAGCGCGCCGAAGGCATCCAGATTTTCATCGGGGGCGAATCCGGCTACCTGCCGCTGGATGAATGCAGCATGGTCACCGCCCCCTATGAAGCCAATGGCCAGATCGTGGGCACGCTGGGCGTGATCGGGCCCACCCGCATGGCTTACGAACGCGTCATTCCGATTGTTGATATTACGGCCAAGCTGCTCTCCAGCGGCCTGTCCATGAAATAGCCATGTCCCGACCATCCAGCTTTCAGTTACTGAACAAATCCACCCTGCACATAGGGGCCACCATCCGCCATCCGCTGTTTGATGCCAATGGATTGCTGGTGTCGCCCGCGGGGCAGGTAATTCAAAATGCCGCCATGCTGGACGAGTTGCGCGCGAAAGATCTGTATGTAGACAGCGAGATCAGTGGCGACCAGAATCCCATCGAATCCATGCAGAAAAATGGCAAGGACATCAAGGTAGAAACAGTCGATGCCAGCAAGGAAAACATCACGCGCCAACTGGAAATTGGCGATAACATCCAGCTTAAATTCCTGACCACTACGGGCAGCCAGGATGCCTTTTTCGTCAAGTTTCTTGGTGGCATGGCACAGCGCAGCATCGTCTGCAGCCTGCCTGTGGTGAATGATCGCGTCATGTTCATCAAGGAAGGCAGCGCATTCTCGGTGTCATTGTTCAGCGGCCGTAATGTATATGCCTTCACCACCACTGCCGAGGTAGTGTATAGCCGCCCCTATCCTCATATGCATCTCGCCTACCCGCGCACGGTGACCATGTCGAAAATACGGCGCTCGCAACGCATCCAGGTCAACATCATCACGTCCTTCACCAACCTCTCCACCCTGCTCAAGAGCAAGGCATCCGGCATGCTGGTCGATATCAGCATGGGCGGCGCTTTGGTCGAATCCCATGAAGGCGTAGGGCAAGTCGGGCATGAGCTGGAATGCAATTTCAAGCTGCAAATTAACGGCAGTGAAACTTTTTTCACCTTGCCCAGCCATATCTGCAGCCAGCGCACCATACAGTCAGACAGTGGCAAGCTGGTCATACAGCAGGGCCTGGAGTTCGATGATATTCCCTACCAGCAAAAAATCCTGCTGCAGAACTTCATTCTGCAATCGATTTCCAACATTCAACTCGGATAACACCGCATGAAAAAACCTATGGTGGCCTTTGACCATGCCACCCTACCGAAAACCGGCATTTTGCTCGCCAATCTTGGTACCCCTGACGCCCCGACCGCCAAGGCGTTGCGCCCTTACCTCAAGCAGTTCCTGAGCGACCGGCGCGTGGTAGAAATCCCGCGCATTATCTGGTGGCTGATCCTTAACCTGATCATCCTGAATCTGCGCCCACGCAAATCCGCAGAAAAGTATGCGCAAATATGGACCAGCGAAGGCTCGCCGCTACTGGCGAATGCCCGTAAGCAAACAGCACTGCTGCAAGGCTTCCTGAGCCAGCGCATTGCATCGCCTTACGCAGTAGAGCTGGGCATGCGCTATGGCAATCCCTCCATGGCCTCGGCCATTGCCAAATTGCAGGCGCAAAACTGCACCCGTATTCTGGTATTCCCTCTATATCCGCAATATGCGGCCAGCAGCACAGCCTCTGCGCTGGATGCCGTCTGGGATACGTTAAAACAGATACGCAACGTGCCAGCGATCCGCACCATCCGCAACTATCATGACCATCCTGCCTACATAAAGGCGCTGGCTGACAGCGTACGCGAATACTGGTCTATCAATGGCAAACCAGAAAAACTGGTCATGAGTTTTCATGGCGTACCGCGCTATACGCTGGATAAAGGCGACCCCTATCACTGTGAATGCCACAAAACAGGCCGACTACTGGCCGAGGCGCTGGGACTCAGCAAGGATCAGTATCTGATCGCGTTTCAATCGCGCTTTGGCAAGGCCGAATGGCTGAAGCCCTACCTGGCCGCCACGCTTGAAAAACTGGGTAAAGACCAGATAAAACGCGTCGATGTCGTTTGCCCTGGATTCTCCAGCGACTGCCTAGAAACCCTGGAAGAAATCGCCATGGAAGGCAAGGAGATTTTCCAGCATAACGGTGGCGGCGAGTACCACTACATTCCCGCCCTGAATAGCCGCGAGAGCTGGATTCACGCCATGTGCGACATTGCCTTGGACAATCTCCATGGCTGGGTAAGCACAGAATGGGATGCCGAGCATGCGCGCCAGGAAGGCCTGAAAACGGCCCTGCGCGCTCAGGCATTAAGCGAAAGCAAGACGGATGTCTGAGCTTCACTGAAGCTTGCAGCAACCCCTGCCAGTGAGGGGTTTGCTATACTTGCAAACTTGTTGGCAACTTGCGCAGTGCTAGCCGCCTGTTCGTTCAGACGCCGACCACTCGCTGATTGGCAGACCCGCTCGCCACCCCGGACAAGCGAAGACCTTGACCGTTTGCCCCAACCTCGCAGAATTGGATACATAGCGCATGATAGTAATTACCGGCGGCGCCGGCATGATAGGCAGCATGATTGCCTGGCACCTCAATACCCAGGCAGGTCGCGATGATCTGGTGATCGTTGATCGCCTGCATCATCCCGAGCAATGGCAGAATCTGGTGCACAGAAAGTACGCCCAGTATCTGGACAAGGACGAACTTGCCGGCTGGCTGGAGCAGGGCCACAAGGTCGAGGCGGTCATCCACATGGGGGCCATCAGCGCCACCACCGAGCGCGATTTCAACAAGCTGGTACAGGACAACATCCACTTCAGCCAATCGCTCTGGCATTACTGCGCCGATAAAGGCATCCCCTTCATTTATGCCAGCTCCGCTGCCACGTATGGTGGCGGTGAAAAAGGCTATGTCGACGATGAATCATCCATCGACACCTTGCGTCCGCTGAACGGCTACGGCTACTCCAAACAGTTTTTTGACCAATGGGTCTTGCGCCAGGTACGCACACAGCAACCTGTGCCACCCCAGTGGCAGGGCTTCAAGTTCTTCAATGTGTACGGCCCCAATGAGTACCATAAGGAACGCATGGCCAGCGTCGCGTTCCATACATTCAACCAGTTCAGTGAGCACGGCACGGTAAAACTGTTCAAGAGCCATGTAGAAGGCTATGCCGATGGCATGCAGCTGCGTGATTTTGTCTATGTGAAAGATGCCGCAGCCGTGGTTGCCCACTTCCTTCTGCAAGGCGGCGCCTCTGGCATTTACAACATCGGCACAGGCAAGGCGCGCGCCTTCCGCGATCTGGCAACCAATGTCATGACCAGCATGGGCAAAACTCCCTCCATCACCTACATTGACATGCCGCAGGATTTACACGGCAAGTATCAGTACTTTACCGAAGCCAGCATGCAAAAGCTGCAGGCAGCGGGCTATACCAGCGCTTTCCATACGCTGGAAGAAGGCGTACGCGATTACGTACAGAATTATCTGCTTCAGGCAGACCCTTACGCATAAGGCTGAGCAATATGACTCCCATTGAAAATTTACAGCAAGCCCTGTCGCAGCATGCCAGCGTAATGGCGCAGCTGGAACCCATGCTGCAGCAAATCGCCGAAGTCGCCCAAGTTTGGCGCAACTGTCTTGCGAATGGCGGCAAGATTTTATTTATGGGCAACGGCGGCAGTGCCGCCGACAGCCAGCACGTGGCGGCCGAGATCGTCGGCCGCTATAAAAAGGAACGCAAAGGCCTGCCCGCCATTGCGCTGACTACCGATACCTCCATCCTGACGTCGGTAGGCAATGACTATGGCTTTGATTTCATTTTTTCGCGTCAGGTCGAAGCCTTGTGCCTGCCGCAGGATGTGGTCGTCGGCTTTTCCACCTCGGGGAATAGCGCCAATGTTGTCCGCGCCATTGAGACGGCCAAGGCCATCGGCGCCAAGACCGTTGGCATGACGGGTGGTAGTGGCGGCAAACTGGCTGCGCTCTGCGATTACTGCCTGACCATGCCGTCATCCGATACGCCCCGCATTCAGGAAGCCCATATTTTTATTGGCCATAGCCTGTGCGATCTGCTGGAAGCTGACTGACGATGTCGAATTTACTGATCAGCACCGTCAAGGAACGCTTCAGTCAAGGCGAAGGCTGGGCGCTCGTTATTGGCGACCTCATGCTGGATCGCTACCTGATAGGCGAAGTGCAGCGCATCTCCCCGGAAGCCCCCGTGCCCGTGGTCTTGCTGAAAGAGCGCAACGAACGCGCTGGTGGTGCAGCCAATGTTGCCGCCAACCTCGCCCTGCTTGGCATTCCGACCCGCATCTGTGGCGTAGTAGGGCATGACGTGGAAGCGCAAAGCCTGCTGACGCTGATGCAGACGGCCAAGATCGGCACGACGGGCGTGATGCACAGCGGTGAGCGCCCGACCATCACCAAAACGCGCGTACTGGGCGGCATACAGCAAATGATGCGCCTGGATCAGGAAAGCAGCGCCGCCTTCAGTGCCGACGAAAAGCAGCAGCTGCAACAACATGTCGATGATCTGCTGGCGCAGCAGCCCGCGATGATCATCCTGTCCGATTATGCCAAGGGCGTGCTAGGTGCCGAGTTGGCGCAGCATGTCATTAAGCACGCCAAGCAGCACGGCATCCCCTTGCTGGTAGACCCCAAGGGGCGCGATTACAGCAAATATCGCGGTGCCACGGCATTAACCCCCAACAAGCGCGAAACCGCCGAAGCCTGCAATGTCAGTGGGCAGGACAATGCAGCATTGCTGCAAGCCGCCGCAGAATTACGCAACACGCTAGAGCTGGATTTCCTCGCGGTTACCCGCGGTGAGGAAGGCATCAGCATGATAGAGGCGGACGCCACCAGCCATATCCCCGCCACCGCCAAGCAGGTATTCGATGTCTCTGGTGCCGGTGATACCGTCATCGCGACCTTGGCGGCAGGCATGATGCATGGATTGCCACCGCATCCGGCATTGCAACTGGCGAATATCGCTGCTGGCATCGTGGTCGGCAAGGTCGGCACCGTCCCCATTTCGCGTGAAGAGCTGCTTAATACATTATTGAGCGCTGAAACTGCAAGCCAGTCCGACAAGGTATGCAATATGGAAACGCTGCTCGCAAGAGTAGCGGCCTGGCATCAGGCAGGTGAAAAAATCGTCTTCACCAATGGCTGTTTTGACCTCCTGCATGCGGGTCATGTGACTTACCTCGAAGCGGCCAGCAAGCGCGGCACTCGCCTGATTCTGGGACTAAATACCGATCGCTCTGTCAGCGCGCTCAAAGGCCCCTCTCGCCCCGTTATTCACGAGATGGACCGGGCGCGTGTATTGGCCGCGCTGGAAGCCATCGACGCCGTGATTCTGTTTGACGACGACACCCCGCTTGAACTCATTAAAGCCATACGCCCCGATGTCATCGCCAAAGGTAGCGATTACCGTGAAGACCAGGTAGTGGGCGGCGCCGAGGTCAAATCCTGGGGCGGCGAAATAGCACTGATTCCAGTCGTCCCCGGTCGCAGCACCAGTGGAATTCTGGAAAAAATAGCCAGTTAGGCTTGCGTCATGGCAGCGAATAAAATATTGGTAATGGGCCCCTCCTGGGTGGGCGACATGGTGCTGGCACAAAGCCTGTTCAAAGCGCTGCGCCAGCAAGACCCCAATGTCATCATAGACGTGGCAGCACCTGGCTGGACCCTGCCCCTGCTGGAACGCATGCCAGAAGTCAATCAAGGCATTGCCCTGCCATTCAAACATGGCCAATTCGCGCTGCTTGAGCGCATTCGCTTCGGTCGTACACTGCGCAAGGCCGAATACACCCAGAGCATCATGCTCACCAACTCGCTCAAATCCGCCATCCTGCCGTTTGCGGCAAGTATTCCGCAGCGCACTGGTTTTCTTGGCGAGCAACGCTATGGTCTACTCAATGATATACGTCCCCTAAACAAGCAGGTGCTGCCTCGCACGGTTGACAGGTTTGTCGCCCTGAGCCAGCCTCGCGACACACAGCCGCACCGGCCCCAGCAGATCACCAACCCCAGCCTGCAAACAAATCTGGAGCAGGCCAAGGCAGCGCTTATCAAGCTAGGCCACCCACTCCCGCAGGCTCCTGTGCTGGCACTTTGCCCCGGAGCCGAATACGGCGAAGCCAAGCGCTGGCCGGTGGAATACTATGTGGAAGTTGCCCGCGCCGCGATTGCCCAAGGCTGGCAGGTCTGGTTATTTGGCTCTGCCAAGGATATTCCCGTCACGCACGAGATCAATCGCTTGAGCAATATGGCGTGCCTGGACCTGGGCGGAAAAACCCAGCTGGGCGAAGCCATAGACCTGATGGCCTTGTGCACTGCCGTCGTCAGCAACGACTCCGGCCTGATGCATGTCGCTGCCGCCCTGGATAAAAAATTGATCGCCGTCTATGGCTCATCCGATCCGCACCACACCCCGCCGATGAGCAGCAAAGCCATCATCGAATACCTCGGCCTGGAATGCAGCCCCTGCTTCAAGCGGGAGTGCCCGCTGGGACATTTGAACTGTCTTAAGCTGATACCGCCGAGGCGCGTGATTTCTTCAATTGGACTGAAGCTTACCGAATCAAGTTAAGAAGCGTGCCAGATATAGACGCGCTAAGGAAGGTACTTCAATTTCAGCCTTAATGTCGTCACCGCATGAGGTGTTAACCCGCTCGCTGCGAAGTACGCTTCCCCAAACACCTGTACATGTTGAGGAGGAACAATCCTCCAGTCATCTTTAAGGCGCTGGAGGTGGCGGAAATTGCGTCCACGGTGCCAAGTCGACAAGCCTCGGCCATAGAGTTTGAGATCGGCGATATCAATCAGCCCCAGCGTACCTTGCGGTGTTAACACGACATTGCCGAAATGCAGTGATCGAAAATATACCCCCATGGCATGCAAGCGTGCGACAAACACGCCAAAATCATGCATCAATCCCTCGCTTAATTCACCAGCCTGACTCAGCTGGCGCAAGGTTTTGCCTGGCAGAGGCTGATAAAGCACTGCAGTATCACTGCTATCCACAAAATGGATCAGCTTGATGATCTGAACGGTAGGAATGCCCAGCGCACTCAGCCCATCTGCATTGCGACAAAAATGCCGGGCATAGGAATAAATATGCGCTAGGCTGAGCAGGCGACGAACACGGAACAGCTTGAAGATATTGCCATCCGCAAGTTGTAAAACCTTGACCCCACGCTCATCCTGTTCCAGCACCTTGGCTTGTTCGCACATTTGCTTCAATGTGTCTGCTGTCAAGGCCTCACTGCGTCGCCAATTGAAAAACAAGTTACTCATGTGCTGCAGCCACTAAATCGTTAAGTTGCGCCCGCACCGTAATGCCTTGCTCACGGGTATACGCTTGCCACTCGGGAAAATCGGTCCATGCATGCATGAACACGAAATCCAACCCGGCTCGGGTGGATGATTCATGGTCATAGCGACTATCGCCCATGAACAAGGCTGGCTGGCGGATATTGCCCGTCGCCAGTTCACGCGCGAGGATCTGATCCTTGTTATCTGGGCTGCCAAAAATGCCGCCGTCAAACAAGTCCAATAAACCGCGTTCGGCAAAAATGGCACGCAGCTCTTCCTGATCCCCACCCGAGATCACAAGCCAGTTACTGTCGGGAGTTTGCTCACGCAAAGCAGGCAACCCTGGGGCAATTTCGCAGGTGGAGAGACGTTTACGGACTTCGCGACCAAAGTCGGTCAGCAGAAAGTCAACATCCTTGCGGCTGGCAGGTCGGTGAAGAATATCGGTGAGAAAGTATTCGAATTTGACAAACCGGGAGATACCCCCGAGTTTGATATGGTAGTCGACCAGCGCTTGCGCTTGCTGATCATTGGCGCCAAAGTTTTTGGCAGTAGCGAAATAGGCCTCAATTTTCAGGAAATTGGAATTGAGGATGACACCGTCACAATCAAAGACCAGACTTTGATATCGCGCTATATTCATGTTGAGCCTGACCGGATTGGCATCGCGGCTGACCACCAGGGATAGTGAATCAGCCGCGACAACATCCTATTAGCAAGTGGCCCCGACTAGGGTCACCATTGCATTATGCTGCTTTAATCGCGCTGGCTTCACGGGCCAGTTTGGTAATGTGAGTCCAGTTCTTGGAGGCGACGGCATCCGCTGGAGTTAGCCATGTACCACCGCAGACCACCACGTTTGGCAGCGCCAAGAACTGAGGGGCGCTTTCAACGGTAACACCGCCGGTTGGGCAGAATTTGACGTCGCCGAATGGGCCAGAAAACCCCTTCAGCAGGTTGATACCACCCACAGCAACCGCTGGGAACAGCTTGAGGAAGTAGTAATCATCGGCATTGGCCTGCATGATTTCACTACCAGTAGAAACACCTGGCAGCAATGGCAAACCGATTTCACGGGCAGCCAGACCAAGCTGACTGGTGTAGCCTGGGCTCACAGCAAACTGGCAACCGACATCCTTGCATGCTTGCGCATCCTTGATGTTACGCACGGTACCGGCACCGACGATGGCATCAGGCACAGCCTTGGCAATCGCTTCCATCGCCTGCAGCGCTACGGGCGTACGCAGGGTCACCTCCAGCACCTTGATACCGCCCTCGAGCAAGGCCTCAGCCATGGGCACGGCGTCTTCCACCTTGTTGATGACGATAACCGGAATGACCGGGCCGTAATTAGCTAAGTCTAAAGTGTTCATTTCACATCCAAATTGATATCAAGAAAAGAGTTGCGGCCAGAGCCCAGGCTCGCCAAACCGGTGACTGATCCGCATCCCTTGAAGGATACGGATCAGCGGTCAGATCACATCCAGGTAACGGCGCCTTCTTCGGCACTGTGCACATTCTTGCGCATGCCACCGAAGAGCTCACGACCAATACCATGGCCATTGTTGTGCTTGTGCGCTTCTGTCATCACGGCCTGGGTACGCGATTGCCATTCATCTTCATCCACCAGCGCATTCAATGTGCCCACGATGGAGTTGAGACGAATCATGTCGCCAGTGCGGACCTTGCCGATAGGACCACCGGCCAGGGCTTCTGGACTCAAGTGAATCGCGGCGGGCACCTTGCCTGAAGCGCCACTCATGCGGCCGTCAGTCACAATCGCCACCTTGAAGCCCTTGGCTTGCAAGACGGACAATGGCGGCGTCAGCTTGTGCAACTCAGGCATACCATTCGCACGCGGGCCCTGGAATCGCACCACGGCCACAAAGTCTTTTTCCAGCTCGCCACGCTCAAAAGCAGCCAGCAGTTCTTCCTGGCCGTTGAAGACGATGGCAGGAGCTTCAATGACTTGGCGATCTTCAGGCACCGAAGAAGTTTTGATCACCGAGCGGCCAAGATTACCCGTCAGCAGGCGCAAACCACCAGATGCACTGAATGGCTTGCTGGTAGTGCGCACGATGGTTTCATCCACGCTTTCCGCTGGCAGATCGACCCAGATCAGGCCATCTTCGGCCAGTTCAGGCTTCTTGCAGAAATCACGCAAACCACCGAGCACGACCGACGAAACGTCGTCATGCATGTAACCGCCTTCAACCAGCTCACGAATCACGAAACTTGGACCGCCAGCATTCTGGAATTCATTCACATCCGCCGAGCCGTTAGGGTAAACACGGGCCAGTAATGGGGTGGATTGCGACAACTTGGAGAAGTCTGACCAGTCGATGATGATGCCAGCAGCGCGGGCCACCGCCACCCAGTGAATCACGTGGTTGGTACTGCCGCCGGTAGCCAGCAAGGCCACAATCGCATTCACAATCACACGCTCATCCACCAGACGACCAATCGGTGTAAAGCGTTGGGTCTGGGTAATCGACAAGACGGTCTTCACCGCTTCACGTGTCAGCGATTCACGCATGCCTTCATGCGGATGCACAAAGGCAGCACCCGGTACATGCAGACCCATCGCTTCAAGCAGCATCTGGTTACTGTTGGCAGTGCCGTAAAAAGTACAGGTGCCAGCCCCGTGGTAAGCCGCGGATTCAGAGGCCAGCAGTTCTTCACGCCCGACCAGGCCCTGCGCGTATTTCTCGCGCACCTTGGATTTGGAGGTGTTATCAATACCGGTACTCATGGGGCCTGCAGGCACAAACACACATGGCAGATGGCCAAAATGCAGGGCGCCGATCAGGAGACCAGGCACAATCTTGTCACACACGCCGAGTAGCAGAGCTGCATCGAACACGTCATGCGACAAGCCAATGGCGGTTGCCATGGCGATGGTGTCACGCGAAAACAGTGACAGCTCCATGCCGGGCTCGCCCTGGGTGATGCCATCGCACATGGCAGGCACACCACCCGCCACTTGCACGGTGGCGCCATGCTTGCGCGCTTCATCACGGATGATATCGGGATAGGTTTCGTAAGGCTGATGCGCCGACAACATGTCGTTGTAGGCCGTGATCACGCCGATGTGAGGAGCCTTCTCGGCCACCACACGGAATTTGTCGTTGTTGGGCATGGCCGCAAATGCGTGAGCCACATTGGCACAGCCCAGGCGATCTGCGCCACGCGGACGCTGAATAATATGATCGATACGTTGAAGATATGCCTGACGGGTAGGCGCACTGCGTTCGCGAATGCGTTCCGTAACCTCGTTGAGTATTTGTTTCATTAGATGTTGGGCGCTATTTATAAAGTGGGATCAGCCTTGGATTATCCTCAAAGCGCATGCCCCCGTCAAATGAAAGGGCATGCAAAACCCGCCATAAATCAAGGGATAATCGCACAGGACTTGACGAAAAATCAGGAGCTTGCTGTTTCCTTGACGACGAGTACATCCTCCATGATCAGGTACTGCAAATCGCAGCCATAGAACATGTTAAGCGCATCGGCAGGACTGCAGATCATGGGCTCGCCACGGCGGTTAAGCGATGTATTCAACACCACGGGCACGCCACGCAGCCGCTCCAGCTCTTCAATCAGGGCATAGTATCGGGGGTTGGTTTCCTTGGTCACCACCTGGGCACGTGCGGTGCCGTCTTCATGCACGACCTCGGGAATACGCGGCTTCCAGTGATCCGCCACGTCAAAGGTGAAGGTCATGTAAGGCGCAGGATGCTCTGTCTGCAACAGGTCCACCGCCACGCGATCCAGCATGCTGGGGCAGAATGGACGCCAGCGTTCGCGGTATTTAATCTGGGCATTGATGCGATCGGCAACGCCGGAGTGACTGGGGTCACCCAGGATACTGCGGCAACCCAGTGCGCGCGGACCAAACTCCATGCGGCCCTGGAACCACGCTAGCGGATTACCCGCGGCGAGCAGTTCGGCGCCCTTTTGTGCGGCATTTTCAATGCGGTAAAACGTAGGCTTGGCAGGATGCACTTCGCAAGCGGCAATACACTCTTCGGTAGTGAAGGATGGGCCAAGGTAAGCATGCTGCATGGCCTGCACCGGCTCACCGCGTTCGGCCGCCACAAAACTGGCCGCCCCCAGCGCCGTACCAGCATCGCCAGACGCTGGCTGCACAAACAACTCTTTGACGCCCGGCATGGCGATGATGCGCTGGTTAAGCTTGACGTTGAGCGCCACGCCACCGGCCATGCAGATGCGGCCGGTTTCACGAATGATGTCACCCACATAGTGGTCGATCATCTTCAATGCAATGTCTTCCAGCAAGGCCTGCACAGAAGCGGCGTAATGGATGTAGGGATCGTCGATCTCGTCGCCTTCGCGCTTGGGCCCCAGCCACTCCACCAGCTCGGGGGTAAAGTAATAGCCTTTGCCTTTTTCCTTGTAGCGACGCAAGCCGACCACATTCACCAGCTTGGTGTTGACCTTGAGATCGTCGCCATCAAATTCCACCAACCGTGAGAGATCGTACTTGGTAGGGTCGCCGTACGGTGCCATGCCCATGACCTTGAATTCGCCATCCAGCATTTCAAAACCCAGGTATTCAGTAATCGCGCCATACATACCACCCAGCGAATCCGGGTCGTAGAATTCCTTGATCTTGTGGATCTTGCCGTTTTCACCGTAGCCAAAGAACGTCGTCGCATACTCGCCCTTGCCGTCAATGCCGACAATCGCGGTTTTTTCCTTGAAGCCACTCAGGTGATAGGCACTGCTGGCGTGCGCCAGATGATGCTCCACCGGCACAAATTCAGCTTTGTTGATACCAAGGTCGCGCATCAGTTGCATGGCCTTGTCGCGGTTGCGGCGATAGCGGCGATTGCCGTTGAACAGGGCATCCAGCGCACGATCAGGCGCATACCAGTGACGCTTGGCGTAGTGCCAGCGCGCTGCCGAGCTAAGCGGGATTTCGCCATAGGGAAAGGCGACTACATCCACCTGATCAGGCCGGACACCCGCCTCTTTCAGGCAGTAGCGAGCGGCTTCGAGTGGCAATTTGTTCTTGGCGTGCTTGTCGCGTATGAAACGTTCCTCTTCGGCGGCGGCAATGATCTTGCCATCCACCATAATGGCCGCAGAAGAGTCGTGCCCGAGAGCACCGGATAATCCTAAAATAATCATGTTGGTTCGCTTAGTTGATGGAGATGCCAGCTTTTTTCAGGAAAGCGGCGTCACGATAAATGTCGGCAAAGGCATGTGCCAGCATCCGGTAAACCCGGGATTGCGGCGGCCAGTTTCGCATAAAGCGGCGCAAATCACGCGCGTGGTGCCACGCAAATAGGTGGCGGAACAGATGCTCCTGCATACTGTCCAGATCAATCAGGTATGGCATGGTATTCACCATTTTGAGATTGCTTGCCTTGCAATCGCCATGCGAGATTTTAAGCAATTTCAGCTGATAAAACATCCGGGCAATCTGGCGGCACGCCTGCAGGCAGTCATCATCACTGAGGTCTGCCTGCTCAAAATACGCACCCACATCCGGCGCATCCAGATACTCTGCCAGCAGATAGGCGCGACGGCGAAATGGCCCCCAGCGCGCTTCCACCAAGGCAAGCGGCTTAGGAGTGCCTATGCCATACCGTTGCAGCCGAAAGCCATTGCGCCAGGAGACCGCTGCCCGACTTTGGCGCCATGCACGGCCAATGCCATGCCAGAAATTCTTGATATTGTACCTTTTAATCACCACCGGCACGTTATCAAGATCATGCCTGACCACGGTGCTAGTGTTACCCCGCTTCAATGCTTCTGCAGTTGCCACCTGGCTGATCCAGCCGTCCAGTTCGACAGGCGATGGCACGGCCAGCAGGGTCATGGGCGGCTGCCTGTTGAGCGCGGCAAACAGCGCGGAGGTCTTGTGCACCACGACATCAGAACAGGTGCGCAAGACCTTCTTGTCGGCATATTGATAACTGGCATACCAGCGGCAAGCATCGATCAGGCGGCGCAGCAAAGGCGACACCGGCCCCGCACCCAACTGTCTGACTTCGCGATAGCGCTGCACCAGTGCAGGCAAGTCGCGATCCAGCACTTCCGGATCAAGTTTGGCGAGCAATACCGCCAGATTATGCCAGGCACGCCATGACGAAAAAAGGCGACCCAATGGGCGAATGCCATCGCCGTCAATCGCATGCACAGTGCTGTGTTCAAAAGTGCCTTTTTCAAGCAGAAAATTCTTGGGGTACATATCCGTCTGCAGAAGCCCCGCTTCATGCTGCGCGGCCACGGCCTCTACCAGCTGGCGGGTAATCGCACTGCGTCCCGAGGCATCGGCAGCCTGCATGGCCTGCTCGGCATTGCCGGCCCCCATCAGCGCCACATACAGCAAGACCTGCATGTCGCCTGCCTGGCTGGATGTCTGCACGAGCAAGGGTGGTGTTGCCAGATGGGCTTCCAGCAGGCGCTTTACACCATTGGCGTCACGCTCGGCGTAATACGCTGCGCGCTTGCCCATGAAAACCTTGGCCAGCACCGGCTGCCCCTGCCATTCGCCAAAGCACACCAATCGGCGCCCGGGCAACACCCGCAGATGCTGGCCGATACGCAAGCTGCTGCCATCTGCCAGCAAAAGTTCTGTATCGGGTGCCAGCGCGATATTTATTGCCATGCTCATACGGCACCAGCCTCCATTAAACAAACACCATGCACTATTTGGCCTTCACGCGCGCCATGATGCGCTGGTAGTTCTTTACGCGCTTGTGGTCTTTGCCCAGTCCATTGACCAGCGACACCGTACCCGCTTCCACATGGTCCAGATAGTCGAACATGTGCTGCGGTGGAATGGCGACGAAGCGATAACCGGCTGCCTTGAGCCTGTCCTGCATCTCATAGCCCGGGATACGTTCGGTCATGGCAAAACTCAATGCCTGCTGGCGAATGATGTCGACGTTCCACAAGGTGCAAAAACTCTTGAGGTAGATTTCATAAAACAGGCGTGGCTCGCGGGTATCCAAGCCCAGCGCCACCTTGGCGCGGCGATAGTAATATTTGGTGGCGCGGATAAATATGCGCCAGGCGGTTTCTAGGCGGGTACGCTTCACCTGTTCCAGGCAGCCCACTGCGGCCACCCTGTCACCCGAGCGCATATGGGCCAACATCTGCCGCAGAATATCCACGTCGTAGATCAGCGTATCGGTATGCATCAGCAACAGATAAGGCGTTTGCACCCGCGCCAGGATCAGGTCCAGCGCGCGGCCATGTGCCATGAAGCCTTTTTCCGGCGCCTCCGCCTTGCGCTCGATGAGGTTGATCCAGTCCAGGGACTTCAGGTACTCCGTGCTTTCATCAGCGGAGTTGTTATCCACCACCCATACCGGCACCTGGCTATCGCCCAGGGCCTTTTTCAGCAGGTCCAGGCAAAGCGACGTCACTTCGTGCGTCTTGTAATTGACCAGCGCAATGCTGAAATCCGTCAGATGCTCATCGCCGGATGCGGGTTTACTCTCAGTATTCATTTGAATGCCATACCTTATTTATCCAATTGTCATCAGCGCTTTACGCCGACATCAGGCGGCCCGCCACGCTGTTTACCTCTGGGCTTATTACAGCTGGTTTATTTTGCCCTGGGCTTGAGCCTGGCGCGCGAGCGCCTGGCTATCAGCTTGCATAATGTCCGCTGCCAACCTTTGAGCGAATTGATAGCGTAATACTGCTTGAAAAAATACAGCCGCTGCGTGCGACTCCAGCCCGGGGTTCGATAATTCAAGGTCACCAGATCATGCAATGTACGCAACACCGGCAACCAGCTAAAACGTGACTTTTCCAGATCGATCACCACCACCCGGTAGCCTTCGCCCTGTCGGGCGGCAAAAAGATGCTTGGCATACAGCGAGCGATGCTGCACACCGGCCAGATGCATCTGTCGCACCGTATGCGCCGTCGCCGCCAGTAACTGCCGCTTTTGCACGGGAGACATGCGGCCAAACTCTTCAGTGGCGGCCAGTACATCCAGTGGCTGATATCCATCCAGCGCCACGGTCATCAATACGGCCCGCACCTCACCTGCCACATAACGTTCACCAAACAGCATGGGTTCCAGCGTGGGTACGCCATGCGCCTGCAGATGCTGGACCATATCAAACTCGCGCTTGAAAGTAGCCTCGCCGCGCAAAGGGTGTTTCCACGATGGCCGCGTATGGTTCTGCTGACGCTTGAGAAAAGCGCCTGTCGTATGCCCTTGCGATGATGGCAGGTTCACCCGCCCCACACCGCTCAAGCCACCTCTTCCGTCGTTCGGTGCTTCGACCCATGCCACCTCACGCGTCCACGCGGCATCTACGCTGCCCAACGCATTTTCGGCCAGCAATGCCTGCCATTTGGGCGCGATAAAATCAGCCATGGTCAACACCCATCATCCGGGAATCAGTCATCCAGCTGGGATGGCATTTTGCCATGGAACTTGACGTACAAACGCTGCGCGCGGGCCGTCACCTGATCAAGGAAACCTCGCTCCTGCTGCAAGGTCTGGCGCAGCGGCTGAGGGCGATAGGCGCGCAGAAAGCGCAATACGTCACGCCGCGTCAGGCCGATATTCATCGCAGAAAAATACAGCGCGGCAATATCCTTCATGCGGGCTACGGGCTGGATGCGCCCGCGTATGCCCACGCGATGCAGATCAATCAGGTAAAGATAAATCTCGTTATGCTGCTGCCAGCGTGGTTGGTCCAGGCAAAAATGGCAGATATAAAAATCGCGATGGTTCATGCCATTGTCGTGCAACAGTCTTGCCAGCCGTGCGACTTCCAGAATCAGCCTGCGCTTGAAGGCAGGGTCTGGCGGTGTTTCACCCCAAGGGGCACACAAGGTTTCGAGGGAAATAATATCGCCCAGGTCGCGCGTCACCACGAATGACTGGCGACTGGCCGGATTCAGACCACGCCAGCCATAGGCTACGCCAGGCGTAGTGGGGATACCCACCTCACCCAGCTTCTGGATGGCCTGCCATTCGGTAGCAGCACTGATAATTGGCCAGCGCAGACTAAGGAGATTTTTGAAAATCTCGCCCCAGCCCACACCAAAATGCTGCTTGATGAAATACGGTTTGCCATCCAGCTCGCAGCGTATGGTCTTGCGCCCCGGCACATCGCGGAACACTTGCCCCTGCAACTGCATGATGGCATCAAATACGGGATTGCCCAGCCGGGCACGCAGCCAGTCTGGCACGTCCAGCACCTGGGTTTTCAGCCAGCGCATCATGCGGCCTGCCCTCGACTTGCCAGCGCCAGCAGGATATTGGCCTCAGCATGGCCATCATTGGCTTGCATGAGCTTGCTGGCATAGGCAATGCCATTCTGGCGCCAGCGCTCTGTCTCCGGCGAAACCAGCATTTGTGCAAACAAGGTATTGAATGCCTGCTGATCAAACGGCGCGGCGGCCACCATGCCGGCATCGGCATCCAGCACGTGGTGGGCGTAACCGCAGGTTTCGGTCACCAAGGCTGGCAAGCCCGCCGCCAGCGCCTCCAGAATCACCAGCCCGGTGTTTTCACGATAGGCCGGGTGCACATAAAGATCGGCCCCCTGCATCAGCCAGGGAATATCGGCACGGCCCTTGGCGATCACCAGCTGGTCTGCCACGCCCAGCTTTTGCGCCATGCGCATGAAAGGGCCGGGCTTATCCTGCCCGATCGCCACCAGCCGCGTTTGCAGGCGCTGCGCCTCCGGCAATGCTGCCAGGGCCTGGATCGCCCGGTCCAGCCCTTTCATGTGAAAGCCGGAACCCACCAGCAAGGCAATACGATGCTGCGGGTTGAGTTGGAATGCCTGGCATAAGTGCTGGCGCATCTCGGATCGATCTTGCAATGCCAGCCGCTCGGCGGACAAGAAAGGCGGAATATAGTGCATGCGCTCGGGCTGGGTGCCGTACCACTTCGCAAATAGCGGCATTTCGGTCTTGGCGACCATCAGTATCTGGCAATTGGAAGCGCGGTCAAATACAGCGCGCTCGGCGGCGGCAAACCAGCGGTAACGCGGCGTGAAACGATAAAGCCAACTGCGCTGCTGGCGGCTGCGTTCAACAAAACAGGGGTCGGCGGCAAAATGCACATCCAGCCCCGGCATGCGGTTATATCCCACCACGCAATCAATATCGCCCTGCTCCTTCAGGCGCGCATGCACGATATCAATGAAGCGCTGGTAGCGCTGAAAATTGAACCATGCCTGCACAGGGATCACATGCACGTGAATGCCTTCGGGGATACCCCCCTCCCACGACAGCGTATAGATATCGACCTGGTGCCCCTGGCTCGCCACATGGGTGGCCGTGCGCAACATATCGCGCTGCATGCCGCCAAATGGGAAATATTTAAAAACGATAAAAGCGAATTTCACGCGGGTACCAGTTATCCTTGATTCATCTGCAATACATGTTGTCGGGCTCAACGTCCCGACCGGCCTGCCAGGCCATGTTGTGGACACAATGGCGACATGCGCCAATACGCGATTGTATGCGAAAATGGCATTTATGCCGCGTATCCTGATCGTCAAAACATCGTCCATGGGCGATGTCATTCATAATCTTCCCGTCATTTCCGACATTCACGCCCATGTACCCAATGCCGTGATTGATTGGGTGGTGGAAGAGAGTTTTCAAGACATTCCCGCCATGCATCCCGGGGTTAATCGCGTTATTCCGGTGGCGGTCCGCCGCTGGCGCAAACACCTGAAGCAAGGTGAAACCTGGCAAGAGATTGGCGATGTGCGCCGTCTACTGAAAAAAGATCGTTACGATCTCATTATTGATACGCAAGGCCTGCTGAAAAGCGCCGTTATTTCTCACCTGGCCGAGGGAGAGCGACATGGCTACAACCGCTGCTCCGCACGCGAGCCGATTGCCGCCTGTTTTTACAATCGCACCCATGGCGTGGACCGCCGCCTGCATGCGGTCATCCGCAACCGCGCACTGGCTGCTGAAGCGCTAGCCTACCCGCCGCCGATCACGGCACCGGATTACGGCATTGCCAACGGCATGCAGTCAAGCCCGGCTTTTGCCGCTGGGCAATCTTATGTGGTCGGTCTGCATGCTACCAGCCGCGATAGCAAACTATGGCCAGAGAGTCACTGGATAGGACTGGGCCAAGCCCTCGCCACCCAACACATGATGCTGGTCTTGCCTTGGGGTAACCCTACGGAAGAGCAACGGGCAAAACGCATTGCCGCGCAAGTGCCCGGCAGCCTGGTCTTGCCCCGGCTTTCACTTTCCGCGCTGGCGCCCATTCTGCTGGGCGCACGTGCGGCCATTGGCGTGGATACTGGCCTGGCACATCTCACAGTGGCCTTGAGCATCCCCACCATTGCCATCTACACCGATACCGACCCGACCAAAACCGGCCTCTACCCAGGTGCTACTGCGAGAGCGGAAAATCTTGGTGGGCGCGGCGCCGAGACGCCTGTCAGTGTCGTGCTCATGACATTGCAATCGATTTTGCCCGCCAAATAAAAAGCGCCGCGCAAAAAAATCACGACGCGCGCTTGAAATATTCAAAGCCACCCCAATTTGCCTGCGTATGGCAGTTATTTAACAAAGGGAATCCCATGCAAGAAGAAAATCAACATCCTGAACAGGACGAAATTTCAGAAGCCCATGATGCAGGCGCCGCAGGTTCGCTGGATGCGCGGATTGCCGAGCTTGAAGCCCAATTGGCAGAGCAACAGGCCAATGTGCTGTATGTGAAAGCCGAGGGCGAAAACATCCGTCGTCGTGCCGCTGAAGATATCGACAAGGCACGCAAGTTTGCCCTGGAAAAATTTTCCGGCGAATTGCTGGCCGTCAAAGACAGCCTGGATGCTGCCCTGGTCGTGGAAAACGCTACCGTGGAAAGCTACAAGAGCGGCGTGGAACTCACCGCCAAGCAATTGCTGAGCGTGTTTGAAAAATTCCACATCACCGAAATCAACCCGCTGGGCGAAAAGTTTGACCCAAACAAGCACCAGGCGATCAGCATGCTGGAATCCGATCAGGAAGCCAACAGCGTGATCAGCGTGCTGCAAAAGGGTTACGCCCTGAACGAACGCGTTTTACGCCCGGCCCTGGTGACCGTTGCCAAGGCAAAAAGCTGAAAACAGCTCAAAAACGGAGAATTTGGGCATAAATTGCAAAAATCTCCGCGGGAAATCTTGAATTCCCGATAAATACCCTTACTTATGAAACAGGCATTACCGCAGTAGCAGACATCAGGACAATACCGACACCTCGCGTATTGCCAGCACTGCCAGCAGCGGTTACTCAAGGATTAAAAAAGGAAAACATCTATGGCTAAAATTATTGGTATTGACTTGGGCACCACGAACTCCTGCGTTGCAGTGATGGAAGGTGGCAAGCCACGCGTGATTGAAAATGCAGAAGGTACCCGTACGACTCCCTCTATCGTCGCTTATCAGGACGATGGCGAAATTCTGGCTGGCGCGCCTGCCAAACGTCAGGCCGTCACCAACCCCAAGAACACCCTGTATGCGGTAAAGCGTTTGATCGGCCGTCGTTTTGAAGAAAAAGAAGTACAAAAAGATATCGGCCTGATGCCTTACAGCATCACCAAGGCAGACAACGGCGATGCATGGGTGGAAGTCCGCGGTCAGAAAATGGCCCCGCCACAAATCTCCGCTGAAGTGCTGCGCAAGATGAAAAAGACCGCCGAGGATTACCTAGGCGAAGAAGTGACCGAAGCCGTGATTACCGTTCCGGCTTACTTTAATGACAGCCAGCGTCAGGCTACCAAGGATGCAGGCCGTATTGCCGGTCTGGAAGTAAAACGCATCATCAACGAGCCAACCGCCGCTGCGCTGGCCTTTGGTCTGGACAAGCAGGAAGGTGATCGCAAGATCGCCGTATATGACCTGGGTGGTGGTACCTTCGATATCTCCATCATTGAAATTGCCGAAATCGATGGCGAACACCAGTTTGAAGTGCTGTCCACCAACGGTGACACCTTCCTAGGTGGCGAAGACTTCGATAACCGCCTGATCGACTTCCTGGCCGATGAATTCAAGAAGGAAAACGGCCTGGATCTGCGTAATGACCTGCTGGCCAAGCAACGCCTGAAAGAAGCCGCAGAAAAAGCCAAGATCGAGCTGTCTTCTGCACAGCAGACCGAAGTCAACCTGCCTTACATCACGGCCGATGCCACTGGTCCCAAGCACTTGGTAGTGAAGATCACCCGCACCAAGTTTGAAAGCTTGGTGGAAGACCTGATCGAACGCTCGATCAAGCCTTGCGAAGTCGCGCTGAAGGATGCTGGCGTCAAGCTGTCCGACATTCAGGACGTGATCCTAGTCGGTGGTCAGACCCGTATGCCCAAGGTACAGGAAAAGGTAAAGGAATTCTTCGGCAAGGAGCCACGCAAGGATGTGAACCCGGACGAAGCCGTAGCCGTAGGTGCTGCGATTCAGGGTGGCGTATTGCAGGGCGACGTGAAAGACGTGCTGCTGCTGGACGTAACGCCATTGTCACTGGGTATTGAAACCCTGGGCGGCGTGATGACCAAGCTGATCAAGAAGAACACCACGATCCCGACCAAGGCTTCGCAAGTGTTCTCCACCGCTGAAGACAACCAGAACGCCGTGACCATTCAAGTGTTGCAGGGCGAGCGTGAAATGGCGGCTGGCAACAAGAGCCTGGGCCAGTTCAACCTGTCCGACATTCCACCTGCACCACGTGGCATGCCACAGATTGAAGTGACCTTTGACATTGATGCCAATGGTATCTTGCATGTGTCTGCCAAGGACAAGGCCACCAACAAGGAAAACAAGATCACCATCAAGGCCAACTCCGGTTTGTCTGAAGATGAGATCAAGCGCATGGAAGAAGATGCGGCTGCCTACGCCGATGAAGACCGCAAGCTGCGTGAACTGGTCGATGCCCGCAACAGCGCCGATGGCATGGTACACAGCGTGAAGAAGTCGCTGACCGAACATGGCGACAAGCTGGACGCTGGCGAGAAGGAAAAAATCGAAGCCGCGATCAAGGATGTGGAAGATGCGATCAAGAGCGACGACAAGGAAACCATCGAAGCCAAGACCAACGCCTTGATGGAAGCCTCGCAAAAGCTGGGCGAAAAAGTCTACGCTGAGCAGCAGGGCCAGGCAGGTGGCGGCGCTGAAGAAGCCCAGCCACAAGGCGAAAAAACGGTAGATGCCGATGTGGTGGATGCCGAGTTTGAAGAAGTGAAAGACGACAAGAAGTAATAGTTAAGTACCTTTGCCAGAGGGGAAGTCCAAACCGGGATCTGATCAAACATCACCTCCCAGCAAGGGCTTCCCTTCAGCATGCTGGTCTACGGCGTCCTTGCGACGCAGTATTGATAATCAGACGATTGAATTGATATGGCAAAAAAAGATTACTACGAAGTTCTGGGTGTCAATCGCGACGCCAACGATGAGGAAATCAAAAAGTCCTATCGCAAGCTGGCGATGAAATACCACCCGGATCGCAACCCGGACAATCCCAAAGCGGAAGAAAGCTTCAAGGAGGCCAAAGAGGCCTATGAAGTGCTTTCTGACGAGCAGAAGCGTGCGGCTTACGACCAGTACGGCCATGCCGGTGTAGATCCTAGTGCAGGCCCAGGCCCCGGTGGCCAGGGCTTTGGCAACTTTGCCGATGCCTTTGGTGACATCTTCGGTGACATTTTCGGTGGTGGCGGCGGCAATCGTCGCTCCAACGTGTATCGCGGGGCTGACCTGCGCTACAACATGGAAATCTCGCTGGAAGACGCTGCGCGCGGCACTGAAACCAAGATCCGCATTCCGGTCATGTCCGAATGCGAGACCTGTCATGGTTCTGGCGCCCGCCCCGGTACACAGCCTGTCACCTGCACCACCTGCGGCGGTCATGGCCAGGTACGCATGCAGCAAGGCTTCTTCTCGGTACAGCAGACCTGCCCCAAGTGCCATGGCAGCGGCAAAATGGTGAAAGAGCCATGCCCAAGCTGTCACGGCGCTGGTCGCGTCAAGAAACACAAGACCCTGTCGGTCAAGATTCCGGCGGGTGTGGATGAAGGTGATCGCATCCGCCTGTCTGGCGAAGGCGAAGCCGGCGTCAATGGCGGCCCACCTGGTGATCTGTATGTCGTGGTACATCTGAAGCAACACGATATTTTCCAGCGCGATGGCGGCAACCTGCATTGCGAAATGCCGATCAGCTTCACTACGGCAGCCCTAGGTGGGGAAATCGAAATCCCCACGCTGGATGGGCATGCCAAGATGAAGATTCCGCCAGAAACCCAAACGGGCGCCACCTTCCGCCTGCGCGGCAAGGGCATCAAGCCCCTGCGCAGCAGTGACCCCGGCGACCTAATGTGCCATGTGGTGGTCGAGACGCCGATCAAGCTGACCGAACGCCAGAAGGAATTGTTGCGCGAGATGGAAGAAATCAATCTGCAAGACTCTGACAAGCACAGCCCACGCGCCAAGGGCTGGATGGACAAGGTCAAGGATTTCTTTCAGTAATTAAGCCTGGTAATACGCAAAAGCCGGAAACTGCGACACGCGGTTTCCGGCTTTTTTATGCCTGAAAAACATGCTTGCCGACGCCTGAGCCACCTATCCCAGGCCGCACGATCAAGGCCTCACCCACGGCCATGTCTGCCGAATATAGTCCGCCACCGCTGCGGGCTCCAGCGCTTGCATGGTGCCATCCTGACTCTGCAGCCAGCCAGCGGCTGTGCCCCAAGGGCGGTAGCGCGCGGGAAAACCCGGCCCGAACAGTGTCATGGTCGGCGTCCCCATGGCGCTGGCCATATGCCCCAGCCCGGAATCGTTACCCACAAACAAGCCGGCATGCTCCAGCAAGGCGGCGGTTTCAAGCAGATTGCATTGGCCGCAGGCATGGATGACCGGCAAGGCACACCCCTGTGAA
Source organism: Methylovorus menthalis (assembly GCF_020523625.1). Lineage (GTDB taxonomy): Bacteria > Pseudomonadota > Gammaproteobacteria > Burkholderiales > Methylophilaceae > Methylovorus > Methylovorus menthalis. The sequence continues at coordinate 470,236 of NZ_JAJAQH010000006.1, read as the reverse complement.
AACACGTCGGCACGCCTTGCATCCTGTTGATTGCCCAATAACAGGACCGCATCAAAACTCCCCGCCAGCATGTTCACCAAGACAATGAAATGCTCAACCGGCCATATCTTGCCCTCGAAATTCGCCCCCAGCCCCAAGGCAAGAATGCGCCGCTCTGCCCAGCCATCCAGCATGTTCTGGGCGAACAGCCGATCCCGCGCATGGATCCATATCCGGGTTTCCGGCGTGTCATGAATGCCCAGCGGTTTTAGCGCAGCCGCATGTTTCTCGGCACTATGCAGATCATGGCCCGCCCGACTGGAAAGCTTGCCCAGCTTGCGGCTAGCGCGGATGAAAGAAAGTATCCAGTCAGAACGCAAGTCTATTGCCAGATCATATTGCTGGCGGCGCAGCAGCATGATCAAAGCCAGTCGACCACGCCAGCCTGCCTTTTTATCCAGAACAAACAAGCGGCCAAGATAGGGACAAGCACTGAAAATTGCCTGCGATCGTGGATCGCCGACAATATCAATCACCGCTGCCGGATAGTGGCGATGCAGGGCCTGCAAGCAAGGCGTGGTCAACACCGCATCGCCTATGTTCGAAAGACTCACCAGCAAAATACGCTGGACAGTGACTTGATCGGCCTCAGTCTCTTTCAGCAGCGGAGCTTGAAAGCGAGGCAGCCAAAGGCGAAAAAAACATTTCATTCGGCGGATCAGAAGAATATGCAGCGCATGTTTCATGGATAACAGCATCATTTCAATCTGTGTCAGCCATGTTTAATTTTGATGACAAGAAGAATATTTACACTAGTTACTGCTGTGGTCTAAATGTAAATTTCAGCTCGCTTTCCATATACCCACGACGTCGCTGGACATTTCGCGCACATGCTTTTCCAGCCCGCCATTACCATGGCTCGCCACGACTGACAGATCCTTATATCGGCGCCACCCCACTGGCTGGCATGGTCAGCTCCTGATAAATCGCCAAGGTATTTTCCAGCATGGTCTGCAAGCGAAATACCTGGTTTTCCGGCACCTGCGGTGCCTGTTGCAGCCATGCCAGACTCAGTTTCAACGCCGCATCCAGATCACCCACGGGTACCGCGCCCTGCGGTAGAAGCGCGGTCAGCTGCTCGGCCACGCCACCGTGCGCATAGGCAATCACCGGCACGCCCATGCTGAGCGCCTCCATGGTTACCCGACCAAACGCTTCCGGCTGCTGTGAGAGGGAAAATACAATATGCGACATCGCCATGATGTCTCGGATATCCTGCCGGTGACCGGTAAAGGTGATGCTGTCCGCGACGCCCAACCTTTCGGCCTGGAGCTTCAGCTCGTCCAGATAAGCCCCCTTGCCCGCCTGCACATCACCCACAATCAGGCCATGCACCTTGGCGCCTTGCTGCCGGAGTTGCGCCAGCAGGGTGATGAAATTCTCTTGGCCTTTCCAGCGGGTAAGTCGCGCAGGCAAGGTCAGCAGCTGGCGTCCCTGGGTTTCAGGATAATCGCGATACCACGCCTCCAGCCAATCGGCCCTGGGTTGATAGCCATAGCGATGCACGGCGGGATCCACACCCCGGTAATTCAAGCGCAATCGGCCCGCATCCACCGGGTAATGCTGCAAGACATAATCGCGGATCATCTTGGAAATGACGATCACGCGCTCGCCCTTGGTCATGACGGCGCTATAGGCAGAGACTGAATAGGTGCCATGTACCGTGGTTACCAGGCGAGGCCGCTTGGCAGGGTCCATGCCCTTCCAGGCCAGATAACAGATCCAGGCCGGGAAGCGCGAACGCACGTGCAGGATATCCACGGCATGCTCCCGCAAAAAATGCCGCAGAGGTCGTACCAGGCGCAAACTGAGGAAAGATTTACGGCCGATGGGCCATTGGAAATGCTCACTGCCCTGCTGTTCCAGCTGCTCCACCAGACGGCCACCGGCGGACATCACCAGCGAGCGGTGGCCCTGCTGCACTAGGTAATGCCCCAATTCCAGCGTGCCGCGCTCCACACCGCCTGATTCCAGCGCGGGCAACACTTGCAGCACAGTGAGTCTTTTTTTAATCATTCAGCTCCTAATAAAATTGCTGAGTGCATTGCGTGCTCACTATAAAACCATTTTTCGATGATCAACTTTGCGCAACGTTCTGCCTCAGAAAATCCTATAACTGGGCGCAAAAGCTGCTGATAGTTTGCATTGCTATCAAATCGAACAACCATTTTATTTAAGATGAGGTTTTCCAGACCGCGTGATATACGACTTTGTTTTTTAATATTCAAATTAAGAACGCCGACACCGACGTGTGCAGTCAAAGCTTCATAAACCATTGAAACTGAATCTTCTGATATCCAAGCCGTGTCAGAGTGGGCTAATTCATTAGCAACCCATCCAGGTTTTGTCTCACAATAAGGAACAACCTTGAGGTTATGCGCACTCAATGAGTTCAGACTTAACGTAAAATCAGCAGGGGTTCTTCGAGAGGTGGTTAATGTATGCCTTACCCAAGGTCGATGAGCGAGTAACTGACGAATCTGAGTTAATAGTCCCAATGTGTCCCACTGATAATGTTTTGAATAGCCCCCGATCATGATGAGTGCCTTGTCATGATGGTGTTGGCCTGTAGCATGTAATGGGTTGAGAACGCCTTGTGTTTCAACAAAAAAACCAGGACCTTGATAATGATCATGCTGAGGAATCAAACAAAGGTCAAACCATGTAAGTGGTAAGGTTGGAGCCATCAATACAATTGATTTTCCTCCGTAAGCTCTTTTTGCAGCCAGCATATCCCAATGTGTTCTATGGCCAGCACCAATTATCAAATCAGGTATTGGTAAATTATGCCCACCTTGCCAATGCCCAGTAATCAGATTGCACACAGCCTTCATACCGCCCTTCACCTCTATGTCGTAGTATTGGCAGGCCACATAACTTTGTATAGCCTTGACTAAACCTAATGACTGATTCTCATGGTCAGGCTTTCCATCCAGCAAACGCCAAATAATAATGGTACTCCGCCTCCCCACAACCACTACCTCCGACCGGATGAAACTGACCTAGTCTGAAAAAGGCGTATGCATGTATGAGGTTTAAAACCATCCTGGAGAAATCCGAAGTCGTTTAACATTTATAATCTCATTTAAAAAATAGAAATACCGTTTGGGTATTTTCATTTTCAGTTGCGAATGAGATTTTTGTAATTACCCCTGAGGGCAGTTATATTGTTTCCATAACTGCTTTTAAGCTTGCTTACCCGCCCTAAAAGACTTTAGACATCGCCACCTGTGGCACAGAAACCGGCACTGGTTGTAGCCAGCGGCGCAATATCCAGTCCGCACAGCGGTCAGCTTCGGTAAAACCCGCTACCGGATGCAGGCGTTGCAGGTAATCTGCATCGCTATCAAAACGCACGATCATGCCTTGCTGCAACAAGTGTTCAACCCCGCGCCACACCCGGTTTTCCTGCTTCAAAGGTAAATTCAGCAGCCCCACGGCCACTTGCGCCGTCAGCGCCTCGTACACCATGGAAACCGAATCTTCCGAGACCCAGGCGGTGGCAGACTGCGCCAGCTGCTCGGCCACCCAGCCCGGCTGGGTCTGGCTGAACGGCACCACCCGCAGATTGGGCGCAGAGAGCGCATGCAGGCCGACGATGAAATCCGCTGGCGTACGGCGCGAGGTGGTCAGGGTGTACTGCATCCAGGGGCGATGAGCCAGTAGCTGGCGAATCTGGGCCAGCACGTTCGCCGTATCCCATCCGTAATGCCGCGAAGGCCCACCTATCATGATCAGGGTTTTGTTTTCTGCATGCCCGCCTTCCGCATACAAGGGATTCAGCACGCCGCGCGTCTCGACAAAATTGCCACCGCCACGGTAACGATCATGCTGGGGGATCAGGCAAAGATCAAACAGGGCCACTGGCAGACTAGGCTGCATCAGCACCACGGCCTTGCCACCATGGGCGCGCCGCGCAGCCAGCATGGGCAGATGGGTACGATGCCCGGCGCCGATAATCAGATCCGGCAAAGGCAGGCCACGCGCAAAAGGCCAGGTAGCACTGGCGACGTTGAATAGCGATTCCACTTGCCCGCTGACACGGATATCGAAGGACTCGCAGGCCTGACGGCGCTGCAGGGATTTGACCAGCCCCAGCGTCTGGGTTTCGTGACCGGGTTTTCCATCCAGCAAGCGCCAGATGACGATAGGGTTAACCGCTGTACTCATTTGATTTGCGCCTTGAAGATGCACGAAAAGCATGGTGCGCAAGGCCGAATATCTCAAGAAGTGAAGCAATCGCCCTGCGCACGAACTAGAGCACACTATAGGGTCGCTTTATTGCGCGCCCACGTCAGAAAGATGACAGCGGCGTGATGGTTGGCAGTGGTTTGGTTGGTCTTATGAAAAGGCAATAAAAATCCCGAACCGCTTTCACGATTCGGGATCACGTTAGCTCAAGCACCAGCGTTATTCACGCACTGTAGCTAGTCCAACAATTGGCGACGCCCCTGCTCATCCAGCTTGCTGTACAAGCGATTGATACCGCTGACCACGGCGAGGATGGATGAGGTCACCAGATTCTGGTGCAAGCCGGCGCCATAGACACTGCCTGCAATGCCGGTCATGCCGAGTTCAGCAAATGCAACGGCCTGCGCATCGGCGCCACCGGTCATGGCCCGCTCTTCGTAATCCAGAATATTCACCGGATAACCCAAGGCATGCACCAGCGCATCTATCGGCCCATTGCCCTCGCCTTCGCGTACCAAGGTTTCGCCATGCAGGCGCATGGTGAGCTTGATATGTTGCCGGCCAGCATGCTCGGTCAATTCGTGCCCCACATAATGCAAGGGCTCCTTGGCAAACAGGTACTCGGCTTCAAACAGCTGCCAGATACCTTCGGCTGATACTTCCTGCCCGGTGGTATCGGTCAGCTTTTGAACGGCGGCGCTGAATTCGACCTGCATGCGGCGCGGCATGGACAAGCCGTAACCGCTCTCAAGCAGGTAGGCGATGCCGCCCTTGCCGGACTGGCTGTTGACGCGAATGATAGAGTCATAGGTGCGACCCACATCATGCGGGTCTATCGGCAGATACGGCACTTCCCACAAGGTATCCGGCTGTTGCGCGGCAAAGCCTTTCTTGATGGCATCCTGATGCGAGCCGGAGAACGCGGTAAACACCAGGTCACCGGCATAAGGATGCCGCGGATGCACAGGCAACTGGGTGCAATCTTCCACCGTGCGTGCAATGGCATTGATATTGGAGAAATCGAGCCCCGGATGCACGCCCTGAGTGTAGAGATTTAAGGCCAGGCTGACCAAGTCGACATTGCCCGTGCGTTCGCCATGGCCAAACAAACAGCCCTCGATACGGTCCGCCCCGGCCATCACTGCAAGCTCGGCGGCAGCCACTGCCGTGCCACGGTCGTTGTGCGGGTGCACGCTCAGAATCACGCTATCGCGGCGGGCGAGGTTGCGGTGCATCCACTCAATCTGGTCTGCGTAGAAATTCGGCGTGCCGACTTCCACCGTGGCGGGCAGATTCAGGATCACTTTGCGCTCGGGCGTGGCGCCCCATGCGTCCGTCACGGCATCGCAGACTTCCTTGGCAAAGTCGAGCTCGGTGGCGGTAAAAGTTTCCGGGCTGTACTGGAATACCCATTCCGTCTCCGGCTGCTGCTCGGCCAATTCGCGAATCAGGCGAGCGCTGTCGACGGCCAACTGCTTGACCTGCGGCTTATCCATACGGAACACGATGCGGCGAAACTCGGGAGCAGTGGCGTTGTAGATATGCACGATGGCACGCCGCGCACCGCGCAAGGCCTCGAATGTGCGGCGGATCAGGTCTTCGCGCGCCTGCGTCAACACTTCAATGGTGACATCGTCCGGGATATGCTTTTCTTCGATGAGCCTGCGTACAAAATCAAAGTCGGTTTGCGAGGCCGATGGAAACGCGACTTCAATTTCCTTGAAGCCGATCTGCACCAGCATCTTGAACATGCGCATCTTGCGCTCGGCATTCATGGGCTCAAACAAGGCCTGGTTGCCATCGCGCAGGTCGGTACTCATCCAGATGGGGGGATGGGTAATGGTCTTGCCTGGCCATTGCCGGTCAGCCAGGGCCACAGGCGTAAAGGGGCGGTATTTCTTATTTGGTTGCTTCAACATCATGGTCATTCCTGTTCTTGATAATTCGTTACTAGACAAAGACGTAGTCTGTGGCACACAGGTTGTCAGGCAGCCACCGGCACTTGGCCTGACAACCGGTCATTAGTCGTTCGCAAAGCAAAAACACAATATTCAACATGGGGTCGCTCTTTCTGAAATAGCGATGGATCAGCCCCGGTCTCACACGAGACGGGCAGCGGGTAAAGCCAATAATAGGGGGGGATTTAGATGCGCGCGACGCGCAGCAGTCGCAGGCCGAGGAGGTCGGCCTGCTGCAGGGAAAGTGCGGAGATGTTCAAAAATTGACGCATGGCAGTATCTTAATCAATCTGCCGCCATGCGTCAAACAGCAAAAAACGCTATCAAGCCAGATGCTTGCGGATTTCCTGTGCTGCCTGATTGAGAGCAGCCCGGGTAGGCGGTGTCAACGCGAGTGCATTCAGCAAGCCAAAATCATGGATGGTGCCAATGTAACGGGTGGCCGTCACTTTGACGCCCGCATCATTCAGCAGACGGGCATAGGCCTCGCCTTCATCGCGCAGCACATCGCATTCTGCGGTTTGTATCAGCGCAGGCGGCAAGCCCTGTAATTGCTCGGGCTCCGCTTTTAGCGGCGAGGCATAGACCTCGGCACGCACTTCATCATTCGGGGTGTAGTTATCCCAGAACCATTTCATCATGTTGCGCGTGAGGAAATAGCCATCTTCAAAATCGTCGTAGGAGCCGGTGTCAAAGTTGGCATCGGTCACCGGCCAGAACAGGGTCTGATGGCGTATGGTGGGGCCAAAGCGGTCTTTTGCCATGAGACAGACTGCGGTTGCCATATTGCCTCCGGCGCTATTGCCCGCCACGGCCAGGCGCTGACCATCCAGTCCCACCTCCTGGCCGTTTTCGGCTATCCATTTGGTGGCGAGATAAGCCTGAATCACCGCTGTCGGGTACTCCGCTTCGGGCGAGCGTGTGTAATTGACGAACACCACGGCACAGCCCGACAGCACGGCAATGTCGCGCACCAGACGTTTATGCGTAGGAAAATCCCCCAGCACCCAGCCACCACCGTGGAAGAACATGACCACAGGCAAAGGCGCCGTACCGGAGGCAGCCGGGCGCACGATATCCAGTTCGATCACGTGACCTTCACAATCGATCGTGAGTTGCCGCGTATCGATACCGCTTATGTCGACCATGGTTTCCTGCTGCGCCTGTTCCAGCACGTGGCGCGCTTCGATCGGGCTCAGCTTTTCCATCGGGGTGCTGTCAGCATCCGCCAGTGTTTGCAGGAAGGCGCGCGTTTCGGGGTCCATGCCGCGATAAGGGTCGCGCGTCTGGGAAAACGGTTTAATCAAGGGATCAAGTATGTTCACAATATCTCTCCATCACAAGGGAAAAAGCCGCTTTTGGAGCGGTGCATCGGGATATTGTGGCGGCGATGGCAGCCGGGCGCTGCCCGCTGTCGGCTGATTTGCGTGTAGGCGTATCTTGCCGTTTTGGTGGTGTAAATGAAAAATGGCTGGCCACATACTGGGCCAGCCATTTTTCAGTGTGGCGGGCGCCCGCCATCAGGGCGTATTAAAAAGTGCCTTTTTGGATGAACTCGACCTTGTAGCCATCGGGGTCTTCAATGAAGGCAATGACCGTGGTGCCGTGCATCATGGGGCCGGCTTCGCGTACGACTTTACCGCCCGCCTGTTTCACGGCTTCACAGGCTTTATAGGCATCATCCACCTCAATGGCGATATGGCCATAGGCGTTGCCTTTGTCGTAACTCTCGGTACCCCAGTTATAGGTAAGCTCCAGCACGGTGTTGTTCTGCTCGTCGCCGTAACCAACAAACGCCAGGGTAAATTTTCCGTCTGGGTATTCGTGCTTGCGCAATACCTGCATGCCCAGCACCTGGGTGTAAAAGGCGATGGATTTATCAAGATTGCCGACGCGCAGCATGGTGTGTAACAGTCGCATAGTCTCTCCTCATGGCAGTTTATTGTTGAATTAACTGCACTATTATAGGCCTTTGCAGGCTTATAGGCCTATGCGGGCTGCTGCTCGACCCAGTCACGATAGAGCTCGGGCTCGCCGCGCAAATGCCCGGCTTCCCCTTGATAGCCTGCCGTGCCATGCACTGGATAAAACTGCCAGCGCAGTTCCAGCGCCTCGCGCTCACGCGTGCGGCTGAAGTCACGGATGAAGGCATTCACATGCTGCAGCAAGGTATAGCTGGCCGGGTCATCCGCGACGGCCACGGTGTAATACCAGGGGCTGGGCGCGATATTGCCATTAAGCAACTCGATGCGACCATGCCAGGGGCTGTCCTTGCCATTGCAAGCCCAGGCAAAGATGGGCTGATCCACGGCAAAGGCATCGATCTTGCCATCGGCAAGGGCGTCGTGAATGATGGATTGATCGGTGTAGGCAATCAGGTTGGCCAGCCGTATGGTGCCGCGCTCCTCGCGCTTGTGTTTGCTCCAGCGCAGGCCCGCCGCCTCCAGCGTGGCAAAGGCGCCGGGGTCATTGATGCAGCCCAGCACCTTGCCCTGCAGGCTGCCCAGGCCGCTGATGCGATCATCCCCTGCTCGCCGCGCCAGCATGTAATGCAGATAGGTATACGCATCAGAATAGGCCACCTTGTAATAGCTGGCGCTGGGCGGCAAAGCGCTCCACACCAGATCAGCCTCTGGCTCGCCGCGGCTGCGGCCGATGTGCAGCAAGTCCACACACTGATCCCAGGGATGCTCGATAAACTCGATCTGCACGCCAAGATAGCGCGCAAACGCGGTGGCATATTCCACATCCAGGCCGCGCAATGCTTCGCCAGGACGCAGCCGGAATGACAAGCCCTTGAACGATGGCTCAATCGCCACGCGCAAAACGCCACGCTGCAGAATATCGTTCAGGCGATCATAGACCAGTGGTTTGTAACCGCCATCCTTGCGCAGCACGCGCGCCAGATGCAGCGGGAGTTGCAGCTCGGTAACGCCACCACTTTTCTGCAGATCCTCGGCCATTTCGCGCGCCCAAGCCACCTTGACGCGCTGCCCCTCATAACTGCCGCGATCCAGATGATGCATGGTCTCGATCACCTTGCCATGCTCCACCAGCGTTTGCATGGAAGTGCGTATCTCGCCAAAGGCCTGCTGCACCTTGGAAAACGCTGCCACTGTCTGTCTGTCCACCTGATCCACGTTTTCGCGGCTGGAATGGCCGAAGCCAATCAGCTGCTGCTGAAAATCCTTGAAATCCAGCATTTGCGATACTTCATTCGCATTCTGTACGGTATGCCGTGCCAGCTGGCGCACATGGTCAGCAACCACGCTGAAGCTGCGCCCGGCCTCTCCGGCGTGGGCAGCCTGAATAGCTGCGTTGACGGCAATCAACTCGAGCTCACGCCCTACCCGCTCCAGGCCGCGCACCACCTCGTTTACCTTGGACAGCTTGGCCGACAAGGACTGCTCCAGCTGCAACAAACCCTGCGACAATTCGCTGCTGGCTTGCGAAAAATCTTGCTGGGATTGTTCGCGCAGGCTTTCAGCCTCCTGCATGCTGCTTTGCATGCGCTCGGTCACCGCCTCCACTTCCGTCGTCATTGCACCAACACGGTTCTCCACTTCGACAAAACGCGCCGATTGGGTGCTTTCGGTGTTGAGCAACTGGCGCATCAAATGGGCCAGTCGGGCACCCAGGCCAGCGATACTTTTAATGGTTTCCGGGGTACGGGATGGCAGCTGCGGTGGCGCATACACCGGGGTTTCAGTGTCTTCGGACACCGCGTAATGCAGGGGGGAGCTAAGGGGAGTCATGTTAATCCTTGGCAAAATCAGCCTTGCCCAATATCGGCATTATCTGAAAAAAATAATACCAACACAGGCAAAAATTATGCCTAAAGATTAACAATGTTTACTTATATGAAATATTCACCCACGTTAAAGCTAACCGAGGTTTTATGCCTTGCCAGAAATTTTCAGATATTTCTCATAAAGCTGGTCGCGGTTTTCCACTACATCCGGGTCTAGCGGAATACAGTCGATCGGGCAGACATCCTGGCATTGGGGCTCGTCAAAATGCCCGACGCACTCGGTGCACAGTGCCGGATTGATGACATAGATTTCAGCGCCCTGCGAGATGGCGCCATTGGGGCAAGCCGGTTCGCACACATCGCAATTGATGCATTCATCGGTAATCATTAATGCCATGAAAAAACCCTATCGACCAGCGGCGTGGTCCAGTTTGCGCTGGATATGCGCCTGCACCAGCGGGGAAACAAAATTGCTGACATCGCCATTGAGCCGGGCGATCTCGCGCACGAGACTGGCAGAGATAAACATGTATTGCTCGGCAGGCGTCAAAAACAAGGTTTCTACCTGCGGAAACATATTGCGGTTCATGCCCGCCAGTTGGAATTCATATTCAAAGTCAGACACCGCGCGCAAACCACGAATCACCACGCGTGCACCCTGCGCCTGCACAAACTCCATCAGCAAACCGGCAAAGCCCATCACCTGCACATTGGGGCAATCCTGCAACACCTCAGAAGCCATGGAGACGCGCTCGTCCAGCCCAAAGAACGGTGACTTGCCCGGACTTTGCGCAACGGCGACGATGACGCGGTCAAACAGCCCCGCTGCGCGGCGCACGATATCTTCATGGCCGCGGGTGATGGGATCAAAAGTACCGGGGTAGACGACAGTCAGGCCGGTGTGGGATTCATTCGTTTGCATCCGCCAATTTTAGCAGGTGATAGCAAACATTGCCCGCTTTGCCGCTTTTCAGCACCTGCCAGGGCGGGCTATCCGCCAGCACATATTCGGCTTCGACATACACGCGCCCATCGGGTGAAAGCAAAGGGGCAAGCGCTGGCAACAGCTTGTCCAGCCAGCCCTGGTTGTAGGGGGGGTCAAGAAAAATGACATCAAAACTGCCCGGCTCAAGTTTGGTAGAAGTCGCGCTCAACAACTGCGCGGCATCGGCATTAAGCAAGCTGGCGCTATCTGCTGCCAACAAGGCCTTATTGGCTTGCAGGGCGCGAAAAGCCGGCAGCGATTTCTCCACCATGACCACTTCGCGGGCGCCACGGGATAAGGCTTCAAAGCCCAGCGCACCGGTGCCGGAAAACAGATCCAGACAGCGCATGCCGTGCAGGTCCTGCCCCAGCCAGTTGAACAGGGTTTGCCGCACGCGATCGGGCGTCGGTCGCAAGCCCGGGCCATCGGGGAAACTCAACAGGCGGCTGCGCCAGATGCCGCCGCCTATGCGGACCTTGTTGACACCGCCCGTCTTGCTGACAGTCTTAGTTGCCACCGACCACCACCGTGACCAATTTGTGGGTATCAATACGGCGACTGAATGCATCCTTGATCTGGGCCGTTGTCACGCTATTGATATTCTTGTTGAAATCTTCCAGATAGGTCAGCGGCAGCTTGTAAAAGCCGATCACTGCCAGGTAATCCAGAATCTTGCTGTTGCTGTCGAGGCGCAGTGGAAAACCACCGGTGATATTCTGCTTGGCAGCAATCAGCTCATCTTCCGTCACGCCGTTCTGCACGAATTTATCCAGCGTCTGTTCCACCACTTTCATGGCTTCCGCTGATTGCTCGCGCTTGGTCTGCAGGCCAATCTGGAAGGGGCCGAGGCCCGCCATGGGCATGAAGTAGCTATACACGCTATACACCAGGCCACGCTTCTCGCGTACCTCTTCGGTCAGGCGCGAAACAAAGCCACCACCACCGAGAATGTAATTGCCGACATACAGGGGAAAATAATCCGCATCGCCGCGCTTGACGCCAGGGTAGCCAATCAGGATATGTGACTGGCTGGCTGGATGCTGAATACGCTCATCCACGGCACGTTCCGGGTAAGCCACGGCTGGCAAGGCAGGCTGCGCATCCACCGCTGGCAGTTTTGCTGTCAAACGCTCGGCAATCTGATTCGCTTCTTCGCGCGTCATGTCGCCTATCATGGCAATCACCGCGCCCTTGGCACCATAGTGCTGCTGGTAAAACGCCTGCAAATCATCGCGCTTCAGCGCAGCGATGGTTTCAGGCTCGCCGCCATCCTCCAGCGCATAGGGGTGCGTGCCGTACAAGGCTTTCATGAAGGCCTTGCTGGCGATGCTTTCTGGCTGGGTAGCCGCTTCCTGCAGACCGGCAATGGCGCGGGCTTTTTCACGCTCCAGCGTCGCCTGTGGAAAATCCGGCTGCTGCAATACCTTGGCAAACACATCCAGCGCCTGCTCGCGCTCTCGGGCCTGGCTCAGGGTGCGCAGCTTGAAGGCTGCACGATCCGCATCCAGCTCGCCGCCCATAATCGCCCCGACATCGGCCATCTTGCGCGAGATTTCTTCGTCACTCATACCGGCCGCGCCCAGGGTCATCAGATAGCGCGTCATACCAGCCAGGCCAGACTTCTCAGCTACATCACGCGCGCTGCCCGCTTCAAAATTGACGCTGACATCAATAATGGGCAAATCGTGATTTTCAACAAAATAAACATCGGCGCCGCTGGCGGTTTTCCATTGCTGGATATTCACCGCGGCCTGGGCAGACAAGCTCAACACGACCGCGGCCATGCCTGTCAGGCATTTTGCATAAAGTTTCTTGATCAACATGGGGTTACCTTTGAATTCCGTAAGTTCAGGGTCCGGGCTGGCGTGAAAGTCGCCATGCCCGCGCTATAGGCTTAATGATCGCTGGGCCTGCCCTTGGGCTTGGCATTGGGATCAATCGGCTGCGGATCCAGCGTCGCCACGGTCAGGTTGTCATGCGTGAGATATTTGCGCGCCACTTCCTGCACCTGCTGCGGGGTCACCTGCTTGAGCTTCTCGGGGTAATCCTTGAGAAAACGCCATGAGTAGCCGATGGTTTCGAGCTGGCCGATCTGCATGGCCTGGTTGAACATGGAGTCGCGTTGATACACATCCGCCGCAATCACCTGCGCCTTGACCCGGTTAAGCTCATCCTCAGTAACACCGGACTGCTTGATATCCTCGATCTGCTGCAACAGCGCAGCCTCAATATCGGCGGCAGTCTTGCCTTCGCTGGGCGAGCCATCCAGCTCAAACAGGCTGGTCGCACCGCGCTGGGTAAGGTCATACCCTGCACCCACATCCACGGCAATCTGCTGGCTGCGCACCAGATTCTGTGTCAAGCGGGCTGAGGCATTGCCATCCAGCACGCCAGCCAGAATCTCAAGCGCGTAGGGTTCCCAGTCATTCACCGGATCACGCAGTGCAGGCACATGGAAGCCCATCAGCACATAGGGCAGCTTAGCTGGGGCCTTGACGATCAGGCGACGCTCGCCTTTTTGTGCAGGCTCCAGCTGCGGCTTGCGTACCGGCAATTTGCGCGGTTTCAGCGGGCCAAAATATTGCTGGGCCAGCTTGTATACTTCCTGCGCCTTTACATCACCCACCACCACCACGGTGGCATTGTTGGGGGCGTACCAGTTGTTGTACCACTCGCGCGCATCTTCCACGGTCATGTTCTCCAGATCATTCATCCAGCCCACCACCGGACGGGCATACGGGTGCGCCTGAAACACCACAGACTGGTATTGCTCGGCCACGGTGGATTGCGGCTTGTCTTCGGTACGCCAGCGGCGCTCTTCCATCACCACCTTGATTTCCTTGGAGAACTCTTCCTTGGTCAATTGCAGATTGGCCATGCGGTCAGATTCCAGCTTGAATGACAGCGGCAGCTTGGATTTTTCCAGCTGCTGGTAATACGCGGTGTAGTCACGGCTGGTAAAGGCATTTTCACGACCACCCGCCGCAGCCACCAGGCGGGAGAACTGGCCTGGCTTTACGTTCTTAGTCCCCTTGAACATCATGTGTTCCAGCAAGTGGGCGACGCCGGTCTTGCCATTCACCTCATCAATACTGCCTGCGCGGTACCACACCTGCGACACCACCACGGGCGAACGATGGTCTTCCTGCACGATCAGGCGCAGGCCATTGCTAAACTTGAACTCCTGGGTTTCTGCGGCGGCAACGCCGGGTAGAGTGACACTGGGCACCAAACCCAGCAGCATGACGATCCTGACTAATTTGCGACTCAACACCTTATTGTTCTCCTTTGATTTAGAGCAGCTAACAAAACCTGCGATACCGGCCAGACAAAATATCCCCTCGCGCGGTTTTGTTAGCTGCTCTTCTGCATCATTATAGCCAAGGCGCCTGGCGGCCCGATCAACTTTCAAGCCAGCAGTGCCATGGGCCATGCAACGTACAGGCGTGTGACCCATGCCCAGTCACTTAGTTTCGCCCCGCCATGGCCTGAATAGATTCGTGCATGGGCGGCCGAATACGACTAAAATAAGGCGAAATTCAAGTTGAAGCGTATGTTCGATTTTTTCAAAAAAGACAAGACTCCACCTCCCACGCCAGAAGCGCCGGTTGCCCCGGCCGTGCCGGATGCTCCCGCGACCGAGGTTACACCAGAGCCCGTGCCGGAAAGCAAGCTGAGCTGGACCGAACGCCTGAAGAGCGGGCTGGCCAAAACCCGCAGCCAGCTGGGCAACCAGCTTGCCGGGCTGTTTGGCGGCGGCAAGATTGATGAAGATGTTTACGAAGAGCTGGAAACCATCCTGCTCACTTCCGATGTGGGCGTGGCCGCCACGCAAGCCTTGCTGGAGCAGATTCGTCAGCGCGTGAAGCGCCAGAGCCTGAGCGACACCACCCAGCTTAAACAAGCCCTTAAAGATGCCCTGCTGGAGCTGCTCGCTCCACTGGAAAAACCTCTGGTAACCACTACCCACCAGCCATTTGTCATCATGTTGGCAGGCGTCAATGGCGCCGGTAAAACCACCAGCATCGGCAAGCTGGCCAACCTGTTTCAGGCGCAAGGAAAATCCGTATTGATCGCCGCGGGCGATACCTTCCGTGCCGCTGCCCGCGAGCAATTGCAGGCCTGGGGCGATCGCAACAATGTGCATGTGGTTGCTCAGGAAAGCGGCGATCCGGCCGCGGTGATTTTTGATGCAGTCAATTCAGCCAAGGCACGCAATATCGATATCGTGCTGGCCGACACCGCAGGTCGCCTGCCAACACAGCTCAACCTGATGGAAGAAATTCGCAAGGTGCAGCGCGTGATCGGCAAGGCATTGCCGGGCGCGCCGCATGAAATCCTGCTGGTGCTGGATGCCAATACCGGTCAGAACGCCATCAGCCAGGTCAAGGCGTTTGATGATGCCCTGGGTGTTACCGGGCTGGTGCTGAGCAAGCTGGATGGCACTGCCAAGGGCGGTGTGATTGCGGCGATTGCCCAGGCGCGGCCCATCCCCATCCGTTATATCGGCGTGGGCGAAAGCATTGCCGACCTGCGGCCGTTCAAGGCAGAGGAATTTGTAGATGCGCTGTTTTCGTGATGCGCTTTTCATACACGCTGCGCAGGAGCCGACATGATTAAATTTGACCAGGTCAGCAAACGCTATCCCGGCAGTGAGCAAATCCTGCGCAATGTCAGTTTCAACATTGAGCCCGGCGAGCTGGTATTTGTCGCAGGCGCCTCGGGGGCCGGTAAAAGTACATTGCTCAAGCTGATTGCCGCCACCGAGCGGCCGACGTCTGGCACCGTATTGATCGGCAACCAGAATGTCAGCAAGCTGCGCTCAGCTGCCTTGCCTTTTTTGCGGCGAAAATTTGGCCTGGTGTTTCAGGACCACAAGCTGCTTTATGATCGCAACTGCTTTGAAAACGTAGCGCTGCCACTCTATATCAATGGCATTACCGGACAGGAAGCCGGCAAGCGCATACGCGCGGCGCTGGACAAAGTCGGCTTGCTCGGCAAGGAAAAAGCCATGCCCATCACCCTGTCGGGTGGCGAACAGCAACGGCTGGCGATCGCCCGCGCCGTGGTCAGTCGGCCATCCATCCTGATTGCTGACGAACCGACCGGCAACCTGGATGAGGGCTATGCCGAAGAAATCATGGCGATCTTTTACGCTTTTCAGCAAGTGGGCGTCACCATTATTGTCGCCACGCATGACCAGCACGAAATCGCCAACTCGGGCGCACGCGTGTTGCGCCTGGAGCAAGGAACCCTGCAAGCATGAGACCGTGGATAAATCAGCATAAACAAGCCTTGCGCCTGGTATTGGGTCGCATGCGGCATCGCATGCTGGCCACTCTGGTCATGTGGTGCGTCATGGGCGTCACCGTGTGCCTGCCCGCCATCCTGTTTGTCATCGTGGATAACCTGAACCGCCTGACGGGCAATATCAGCACCGAGCCGCAAATCAGCGTGTTCATGAAACTGGATGCCGAGCCAGGCAGCGTCACGCGCCTGCAGCAATGGCTTACCCAGAGGCATGAGGTCGCCCGCGTCACCTTCATCAGCAAGGATGCCGCCTGGAAGCAACTACAACAGGAAACCGCAGGCGCCATCAATCTGGATAAAAACCCGTTGCCCGATGCATTCCAGATCGCGCCGCGTAACCATGACCCGGTCGCCATTGAGGCCCTGCAATCGCTCATCCAGAAGCAGCCAGGTGTGGAACTGGCCCAGATGGATGCCACCTGGATCAAGCGCCTGTACGCCATCCTGGAGCTGAGCAAGAAGGCTTTGCTGGTACTGGTAGGTTTGCTCGGCTTTGCCCTGCTCGCCATTATCGGCAACACCATACGCCTGCAAGTCGTCACCCAGCGGGAAGAAATTGAAGTCAGCAAGCTCATCGGCGCGACCAATCGCTTTATCCGGCGGCCCTTCCTCTATGCGGGCATGCTGTATGGCCTGGGAGGTGGCGTGGCCTCCTTGTTGTTGCTGGCTGGCGTTATCCAGCTGTTCAATTACTCGATTGCCGACATTGCTGCCCTCTACGCGAGTGACTTTCATTTGAGCATGCCGGAGCCCTTCGTTTGCCTCGCCATCCTGCTTATTCCGGTCGCGCTCGGCTGGCTGGGTTCTTACGTCGCCGTCGGCCGCTCACTGGCAAAGCTTGAATCCAGCCGCTGAGCCCCCATCTTTTTTTCATTATGCAAACCGTCAAGAAAATCGCCACCTCCCGCATGCCCACCTCGCATGGGGATTTCACCTTACATATCTATCGGTCAGACAATGATCCGCAAGGCCTGCAAGACCAGGTGGCCCTTGTCGCTGGCGAGCTGAAGCCAGGCCAGGAAGACGTGCTGGTGCGCCTCCACTCAGAATGCCTGACCGGGGATGTACTGGGCTCCAGACGTTGCGATTGCGGCGAACAACTCGCCAAATCGCAAGAAACCATTTCAAAAGCAGGCTGCGGCGTGATTCTCTACCTGCGCGGACACGAAGGTCGCGGCATAGGCTTGGCCCATAAAATCAAGGCTTATGCCCTGCAGGACCAAGGCCGCGATACGGTACAAGCCAATCTGGAACAAGGCCTGCCGATTGATGCCCGCAGCTACGATCTAGCCGCAGCCATGCTGCGTGACCTGGGTTTGCAACGCATTCAGCTCCTGACCAATAATCCCGAAAAAGTCACCCGGCTGCAGGCAGCGGGCATTTCTGTCAGCCATCGCGTACCGCTGCTGATTACTCCCAACCAGAATAACGCCGAATATCTGCAAACCAAGCGAACCAAGCTCGGGCACTACCTTTAGCCTACTGTGCTAGCCTGCTTCTAAAGTCGAGTTAAATAATATTCTCCGCTATTCTGGCGCTAGCCACAAACTGACGACCTACCGTTTTCTTTCTGCCATTGTCATGCGCTTGCATTACTGCAGTGATATAACAGGCGGTTAAGTCATTCCAGAACACATATACTTCAAATTAGATTATGTGTCACTTCGATGACGATTGCCCTCTTAACTATGCAATAAGTGCGTGAATAAAGCAGGTTCTACAATGCCCTCCCTTGATGTGCACACCGCACAAATTAATTATTTCTTCAGATTAACTGGCCTTATATTGGCCTCCCTCATTATTGTATGGTCACCCTTTAGTGGTGGGGCCCGCATGCCTGTATTGCTATTAAGCCTCCTGGGAGTAGGCTATGCCCTGATTGGATACCACGTAATATGGCAGCAGACTGAGGTACGCAGATGGACCGTAGTATTTTTGCTGCTATGGATGCCTATGTGCATATCGCTATTCACCAGTATCAGGCCGCAGGCAAGCGCGATTGCGGTTGCCTGGTTCTTGCTGTTATATTTCGCGGGCATTACCCTGACCCAGGTCTTGAAGCAGGCCCGCTACCGCAACCTGCTTGCACATGTTGTGGTGTGGACGGTCATCGTGTGGTTTGTGGATAGCATGGTGCAATATCTGACTGGTACCGATCTTATTGGTGTCGCGCGGCGTGCTGATGGTCGCATAACCGGTTTTTTTAAGGATTTGCATCAAGGCATTATCCTTCTTCCAATATTGCCATTGGCCTGTTACATGCTCATCCGCCAGCAAAAAAAATGGGCTGCGATGAGTCTTCTGCTGATGAGCGCCTGGATGATGACGATGTCAGGTTCGCGCGGATATCTGTACATTCTGGTACTTATACTGGCGTGCATGGTATTCCAACTTCGATTGGGACTAAAAAAATCACTTTTACTTCTAGCCGTGCCATTGATTGCCATCGCCATTGCTTATCCCATGAGCCACTCTTTGATCAGCATGAAAATGGCCCAGACTGAACAGCTGGTGAAGCCATCCACCACCACCTTTGACAAACTGAATGGTTTGCTCAGCTATCGATTGCATTTATGGGAAACCGGTATGCATATGTTTGCCGCCTATCCTGTTACAGGCATAGGCACAAGCAACTTCAAGGCGGCATATCCGGACTATGCGACGCGCGCGGATGACCCTTTCGTAAATGCCCCTACCCACACCCACAATATCTATGTGGAATTGCTGGCAGAAACCGGCATGATTGGCTTGGCCGGCCTTGTAACCATCATGCTGCTTTTTTATCGCTGGTATCGTGCGGCGGCGCCCACACTGCGGGCAGAGGCGTGGCCGTTTGCCCTGCCCTTGATGGCTATTTATTTCCCGCTGAATACTACCCAGCCCATGCTAGTACCTTGGTGGTTTCCGCTGCTGATGCTTATCGCCTGCGGCTTTATCGCCAGCTTGCAACCAGCATCAACCCGGCAAGAGCAGATTGATGTCTAGTCAACTGCCTGTACGTGAAATATTGGAATACACAGATCACGCCTGCCGAGTGCCGCCCTTTCAACAGAGCACTGTGATCGACTTACCGCGCATGCCCGATATACACCGAATACTCATTATCAAGTGGGGAGGGATGGGCGATGTGGTAGTGAGCACTGCGATCATGCAGGATATACGAGAAGCTTTTCCGGATGCCGAGCTTCATCTGAACGCAATGCCGCCATGGCATACCCTGTTTTCTGCTGATCCTCGTTTCAGCAAGGTGTGGCATGTGGACCTGCGCAAACGTGAACGTGGTCTGCGTGGCTATCTGCGTTGGTGCAGGCAGGTCATCCAGCATAGGTATGACCTCATTATTGACCTGCAGACCAATGACAAAAGCCGTCTGCTACTGGGAATGCTGAAGCTTCTCGGCAAAGCGCCGCGCTATTTGCTAGGCAACCATCCGGTATTTCCCTATACGATTCGGCAAGATAAAACCCTTGCCACCTCACACAGCCTGCATATCATGCATCAGACCTTAGCGGCGGGGGGTATTTCGGCCAAGGCCAACTGCCCTGTACTTTATGCTATGGCTGAACACGAACAAGCCGCGAAGCGGCTCATGGACCAACATGGGCTACTACAACGTCCATTTGCCGTTTTGCTGTGCGGTAGCCATGCCGCTGGAATATCCAAACGCTGGGGTGCTGCGCATTATGCCGAGCTCGCTCAGGCTCTGCATACACAGGGCATGCAGCATGTGGTATTGATTGGTGGAGCCGATGACGCCGAGGAATGCCGTACAGTCGCGGCAGCATGTCCTGAGCTCGCGATCAATCTCTGCGGTCAAACAGAATTGCTGGCCTTGCCCACCCTGTTTTCCCATGCCAGGCTGATTGTAGGCAACGATACAGGCACCGCACACCTTGCCGCCAGCACCATGACCCCCATGCTGGTGATCTGCGGCCCAACCGACCCGCGCAGGGTGAAACCGATAGGTCCGCAGGTGCGCGCCATTCAGGCTGCCTTGCCTTGTGTGAACTGTTATCAGAAAACCTGCTCGCACCACTCATGCATGCGGGGCTTATCCATCGGCAAGGTGTTGCCTTTTCTGAACCAGTTATGAATACAACAGAACACACACGCACCCTGCTTTGGTGGGGTAATTCCGATATCAACTACTCGCGCAACCGAATATGTCGACAAGCTATGCAGGCCATGGGCTATCGCATCGTTGATTTCCGCCCCTGGGCTCGCTGGGGCGTGCAATGGCAAGCGAGCATGCATCGCTTAGGCAAACCCGACTTGGTCTGGGTGCCTTGCTTCAGGCAGCGCGATATCAGTGCGGCGCGCGCATGGGCAACCCGGCATCAAGTACCACTCCTGGTAGATCCTTTGATCAGCGCTTGGGACAAGCAGGTCTTCGAGCGAGCAAAGTTCGCCCCGGATAGCGTCCAGGCCAGGCGGCTGAAAATCTGGGAATCCGGCTTACTGCAGTCTGCGGATATCGTGCTGGCAGATACGGATTTGCATGCGCGGCTGTTTGCCGATGAACTGGGCGTAGCGCCCGAGCGGCTATTTACGGTGCATGTAGGGGCGGAGGAGTCGCTATTCCAGCCACGGCCCAGAAACCGCACAACATCGACGATCGAAGTATTATTTTATGGCAGCTTTATTGGCCTGCATGGGGTGGAAACCATTATCCAGGCTGCCAGACTTGCTAAGGGGCAACCCAACATTATCTGGACTTTGCTAGGTGAGGGACCACAAAAACCGGGCTGCATGGAGCTTGCAAAAGGCCATGACAATATCCGGTTTGAATCTGCGATCCCCTATAACGAATTACCCCAGCGCATTGCAAATGCCGATATCCTGCTCGGGGTGTTTGGCGGCTCGGCCAAGGCTGGCAATGTGATTCCCAATAAGGTATTTCAGGCACTAGCCTGCGGAAAACCCGTCATCACTCGTATCAGCAACACCTACCCACAAAAAGAATCACCTGAGGCAAATGCTGGACTCGCGCTGATCGCGCCCGACAATCCCAATGCGCTACTAAATGCCGTAATGGCCTGGGCAGCAAACCCAGCAACATTTCCAGCCCGCGGAGAAGCCGCGCGCACTTACTATGACGCCAATTTCTCCCAGCAGCACATTCAAACGCAGCTGGAAACTGCCATTCAATCCTTGGCCTCACACCCAGCAATTCGGCACGCAACCCCGTGACCGACTCGATACAATCCTTGCAACAATAAATTAAAGTCCGAAGGTATTCACCGTCGGACTTTTAAAGGTCGTAGTCATACCCAAGCTGAGCCGCTTAAGGCATAAGCCAAGAATTACTTCTCGGCAAACGCACGTTCGATGACGTAATCACCCAGATCGCCAATGCGCTTGGACACTTTCAGGCCAGCAGCATCCAGAATGCGGCAGGTATCTTCCAGCATTTGCGGGCTGCCGCACAACATGGCGCGGTCGGTCTCGGGGTTGAGCGGTGGCAGGCCGATGTCAGCAAACATCTTGCCGTTTTCCATGAGGTCGGTGAGGCGGCCTTCGTTACGGAATGGCTCGCGGGTTACCGTGGGGTAGTAGATCAGCTGGTTCTTGACCTGTTCGCCGAAATATTCGTTTTCCGGCAATTCCTTGGTGATGAATTCTTCATAGGCCAGGTCGTTCACACGACGCACACCGTGGACCAGAATCACTTTTTCAAACTTTTCGTAGATTTCAGGATCCTGGATCAGGCAGATGAAAGGCGCGAGGCCAGTGCCGGTAGACAGCAAGTAAAGATTCTTGCCGGGCTTGAGGTCAGACAGCAGCAGCGTGCCGGTAGGCTTGCGGCCCACCAGGATATCATCGCCCACTTTCAGGTGTTGCAGGCGTGAGGTCAAAGGACCATTCGGTACCTTGATGCTGAAGAACTCGAGGTCTTCAGCGTAGTTGGCACTGGCAATACTGTAGGCACGCATCAGCGGTTTGCCTTCAACTTGCAGGCCGATCATGACGAACTGGCCGTTTTCAAAACGCAGGCCAGCGTCACGGGTGGTGGTGAACGAAAACAGACTGTCATTCCAATGCTTTACCGACAACACTTTTTCGGTATTAAACGCGCTCATAGTTCTTTATCTTTCAAATGGGAAATTGATTAACGATCAGCTAAGGGCAGCATTGAGTTCAGGCAAGGCCTTGAACAGGTCGGCCACGAGGCCGTAATCCGCATGCTTGAAGATCGGGGCATCGGGATCGTGATTGATGGCGACGATCACCTTGCTATCCTTGATACCGGCCAGATGCTGCATGGCGCCGGAAATACCGACCGCAATATACAGCTCAGGCGCAACCACAGTACCGGTTTGACCAACCTGCAGGTCGTTGGGGGCAAAGCCTGCATCCACGCAGGCGCGCGTCGCGCCAATCGCGGCATTCAGCTTGTGGGCCACGGGCTCCAGCAGGGCGTTGAACTGCTCGCCCAGGCTACGACCACCCGAAATCACCACGTTTGCTGTGGCCAGTTCAGGACGATCCGACAGGTTGCGCTGCTCGCTCACCCAGCGCACCTTGCCAAAGGCTGCGGGTGCCGCTGCACTTGTGACTTCAGCACTGGCGCCATCCGTAGCGGCCTCAAACGAAGTCGCGCGCACGCTTACCACTTGCACGGCATCGCTGCTTTGCACCGTTGCCAGGACATTGCCGGCGTAAATCGGGCGCACATAGGTAGCTGGCGCCTGAATCTCGACCACATCCGACACCATGCCGACATCCAGCAGGGCCGCTACGCGCGGCAGCACGCCCTTGCCCAGGGTGCTGTGCGCGGCCACGATCACTTTATAATCGCCTGCAAGCTGTTGCAGGGCAGCGGCCACATCTTCAGCCAGCAAATGGGCCAGATGCGGTGCTTCCACCCTGATCACCTTTGCCACACCGGCAATGGCGGCGGCCTGCGCGGCCACGGCCGATACATCAGCCCCCACTACCAGAAGGTGCAGCGGTTGTTGCCAGGCTGCAGCAGCGGTCACTGCCTGACGGGTGGATTGCTTAATATGCTGGCCATCGTGTTCGGCCAAAATCAGAACGCTCATGCCAATACCTTTTCAATACGCAGTTTTTCGACCAGCTCGGCCACACTGTTCACCATAACGCCGGGCTTACGTGGCGCAGGCTCGGCGACATTCAGCAGGCTGAGGTGCGAGGCAAAATCCACGCCCAACTCGGTACCTGCAATCACGTCTATCGGCTTTTTCTTGGCCATCATCATGTTGGGAAGCTTGATAAAGCGTGGCTCATTGAGGCGCAAATCCGCCGTCACAATGGCGGGCAGCTGCAAGGCGACGGTTTCAGTACCGCCATCCACCTCACGGTTGACTTCGATTTCGTTGCCATTCACCTTGATTTCAGAAGCGAACAAGCCTTGGCCCACGCCCAGCAGGGCGGCCAGCATTTGCCCGGCCTGACCTGCGTCGTCATCAATCGCCTGCTTACCCAGCAGAATCAGGTCGGGCTGCTCACGACCCGCCACCGCCTTCAGCAGCTTGGCCACGCCCAGTGGCTGCAGCTTGCCTTCCACCTGTACCAGCACGGCACGGTCTACGCCCATGGCCAGCGCGTGGCGTAAGGTATCCTTGCTGTTTTCAGCGCCGATGGACACGGCCACGATTTCCGTGGCGATGCCTTTTTCCTTAAGGCGCAGCGCTTCTTCCACTGCGATTTCATCGAAGGGATTGATGCCCATCTTGACGCCGCTGATCTCGACGTCGGAGCCATCCTGCTTGACGCGAGGCACGATGTTGTAATCCACCACGTGCTTCACTGCCACCATAATTTTCATGCACACACTCCTGGACTGTATTGCCGTGTATTTTAAACGACACTAAAATATCTATTAAATTGATTATATTAATAATCCATATCTACAAAACCTATATGCGCTATACCCTGAGACAACTGGAAGTATTTGTCGCCATCGCGCGCCTGGAGAATGTCTCCCGGGCGGCAGAGGCGCTATCGCTATCGCAATCGGCTGCCAGCACGGCCTTGGCCGAGCTGGAGCGCCAGTTTGATTGTCAGTTCTTTGATCGTCTTGGCAAATTGCTCAAGCTGAACGATCTGGGGCGCAGTCTTTTGCCGATGGCGGCCGCATTGCTGGATCAGGCTTCGGAAATCGAGCATGTTCTGCAAGGCAAGACCACACTGGGTCTGCTCAGAGTGGGCGCCACGTTGACAATCGGCAATTATATCGCAACTCTGCTCATCGGTTCCTTTATGAAACAACATGATGAGTGCCAAATTGAGCTGCACGTACAAAATACCAATGCAATTTTGCAGCAAGTGGCCAATTACGACCTCGACCTCGGCCTGATCGAAGGCAATTGCCAGCACCCTGACCTTGCCGTGGAGCCTTGGCTGGATGACGAACTGGTGGTGTTCTGCGCGCCCGATCACCCCTTGGCAAACAAGCCCGGCGTCAGCCTGGAAGACCTGCTGCAAGAGACCTGGATTTTGCGCGAGCTGGGCTCCGGCACCCGCGAAACTTTTGACCATGCGATGCGCCATCATCAATCTAGGCTTAAAATACGCCTGACGCTGGAACACACCGAAGCCATCAAACGCGCGGTGGAATCCGGCCTTGGCATAGGCTGCATCTCGCGTCTGGCGTTGCGCGATGCCTTCCGGCGCGGCAGCCTGGTGCCGATTGAGATGCCCGAGCTGGATCTGCGCCGCCAGTTCATGTTTGTCTGGCATCGCAAAAAGTACCTCACCGCCAGCATTCGCGCCTTCCTGGATTACTGCCGGGCGTTTACCGTGGATGCAGGGCGCAGTGACCAGATAGACTTGCCCATTATCAAATAGCATTTTGCTTTAACTGAAAGACCACCCATGCAACGCGATGTGATGAATTACGATGTACTGATTGTTGGCGCAGGCCCGGCCGGGCTCTCTGCCGCCATCCGTCTCAAGCAACTTGCACAGGCCGAAGAGCGCGAAATCAGTATCTGCATCCTGGAAAAAGGCAGCGAAGTGGGCGCCCATATTCTCTCGGGCGCGGTCATCGACCCCATTGCATTGAACGAACTCTTCCCGGACTGGAAAACTCTGGGTGCGCCTTTGCACACAGCAGTCACCGAAGATCACTTTCTGTTTCTGACAGAAAAAGGCGGCTTCACCATCCCGGAAAAACTGCTGCCACCGCTCATGAGCAACCATGGCAATTACATCATCAGCCTGGGCAACCTCACCCGCTGGCTGGGCGAGCAAGCCGAAGCGCTGGGCGTGGAAATCTACCCCGGCTTTACCGGTTACGATCTTCTGTATGACGAATCCGGCGCCCTCAAAGGTGTAGTCACCGGCGACATGGGCGTGGCACGCGATGGCACCGAAAAGCCCGGCTTCGCGCCCGGCATGGAGTTGCATGCCCATTACACCCTGATTGCCGAAGGCACGCGCGGCTCGCTCACCCGCAAGCTGGAGCAGCAATTCACGCTGCGCGATACCGCCGAGCCGCAAAAATATGGCATCGGCTTCAAGGAGCTGTGGCAGCTTGACTCCAGCCAGCACAAGGCGGGGATGGTGATGCATGCGCAAGGCTGGCCACTGGACAACGACACCGGAGGCGGCGCCTTTATCTACCACCTGGAAGACAATATCGCCGCCATCGGCTATGTGGTGCATCTCAATTACAGCAATCCTTATTTAAGCCCGTTTGAGGAATTTCAGCGCTTCAAAACGCACCCGAAAATCGCCCCCATGCTGGCAGGCGCCAAACGCATCAGCTATGGCGCACGTACCATCAACGAAGGTGGCCTGCAATCGCTGCCCACGCTGGTGTTCCCTGGTGGCGCGCTGATCGGCTGCGCGGCAGGCCTCGTCAACGTGCCCCGCATCAAGGGCAGCCACAATGCCATGAAATCCGGCATGCTGGCCGCCGAAGCGGTGTTTGAAGCCCTGGGCAGCGAGCGCTCGCACGACATTCTGAGCAGCTATCAGGAAAAACTGCGCGCTTCCTGGATCTGGCAAGACCTCGACGCCGTGCGCAATGTCAAACCTGCCCTCTCCCGCTTTGGCAGCCTGCTTGGCTCCGCCTATGGCGGCTTTGAAATGTGGCTCGCCCGCGCTGGCTTACGCACGCCATGGACACTGAAACACGGCAAGGCCGACAACGAATGCCTGCAAACCAAAGACCAGGCCACGCGCATCGCCTACCCAAAACCCGACGGCGTGCTGACCTTTGACCGCCTGTCGTCCATCTTCCTCTCCAACGTGCAGCACGATGAAGACCAGCCCGTTCACCTGACGCTGAAAGATGCCTCGGTACCGATCACGGTCAACCTCGCCAAGTACGATGCCCCCGAGCAACGCTACTGCCCGGCTGGCGTATATGAGATCGTGGAAGAAAACACCGACCCGCGCCTGCAGATTAATGCCGCCAATTGCATCCATTGCAAAGCCTGCGATATAAAAGACCCCACGCAGAACATTGTGTGGGTGACACCCGAAGGCGGCGGTGGGCCTAATTATGTGAATATGTAAACAATATCCGCATACGGGATGGCTGTTGTGTCAGGCCCTCCCTGGCAGAGCCATGGCTACGCCATAACATTACAAACATAAGATTAAAACGATAAGAGATCAAACATGAGTCAAATTCCTCCCTGTCCCCAATGCAGTTCCATCTACGGCTATGAAGACCGCAATATGCTGGTTTGCCCGGAATGCGGCCATGAGTGGACACCCGGTGATGCAGCCCCTGCGACGGCCGATGGGCTGGTTGTGCATGATGCCAATGGCAATTTGCTGGTGGATGGCGATACCGTCACCGTGATCAAGGACCTGAAAGTCAAAGGCTCCTCACTGGTGGTCAAGGTCGGCACCAAGGTTAAAAACATCCGCCTGGTCGATAGCGATCACAATATCGACTGCAAGATTGATGGCGTGGGTGCCATGAAACTGAAATCGGAATTTGTTAAAAAGGCCTGATTAAGCGGCCATCACACCCGCCACCACCACAAAAGGATGACCATGGAAGCCAGCTTTTGGCATCAGCGCTGGGAAAGAAACGAGATCGGCTTTCATGGAGCAAGCGCCAATGCCTTGCTGGTGAAGCATCTGCCCAGTCTGCGACTTCCCCAGCAATCGCGCGTCTTTATCCCGCTTTGTGGCAAAACGCTGGATATTCACTGGCTATTGGGCCAAGGGTTTCACGTGGCCGGGGCCGAGCTCAGTGAACTTGCGGTGACGCAATTATTCGCCGAGCTAGGCGTGGCCCCGGAAATTATTCAACTGGGCAAACTCAGGCACTATCGGGCCACGCACATCGATATTTTTGTCGGAGATATTTTTGACCTGACGGCAGACACGCTGGGCCAGGTGGATGCCATTTATGACCGGGCAGCCATGGTCGCTCTCCCCGCACAGCTCAGGGATAAATACACGGCGCATCTCACCGCCATCAGCCACACCGCGCCACAACTGCTCATCTGCTACCTATACGAGCAATCGCAGATGTCCGGCCCGCCGTTTTCAGTGGACGATGCCGAGGTAAAGCAACATTATCAGGCGCACTACATTCTTCACCTGCTGGAAAGCGCTGATGTCGCCGGTGGCTTCAAAGGCCACATCCCGGCAGAGGAACATGTGTGGCGATTGAGCCGCCTCACACCACAGGCGTAAACCACATGTTCAGGCTTAACAACCGACGTGTTAGCCTCAGGGGTACTCTCATGCGCCTCATTGCCTTGCTCAGTCTTTGCCTTTTCAGCCCCTTAATGCCAGCTGCTGGGTCCGCCTGGCAAGCGTTCGGCCAGACACCGGATGGCTGCCAGGTCTTCAGCAACACCATGGTGGAAAAAGTCACGCAGGATAAAGACCAGTACCTGCGCATGACATTTCGCACCGAGTGCAAAACACCGCAAATCGAGACCATAGAAGGCAAAAACTACCGCTACTACACCAGCGAAATGCGCGTGTTTTTAAGCTGTGGTGAAGAAGAATGGTGGCCGGAATGGCATCGCTATTTTGACCAGACCGGCAGGGAAGTATGGTCAGGCCCACATACCGTCAAAGGCATGCCGGTAACCGGCCCGCAACAGGCAGAAAACGCCATCATGGGTACGACCATCACGGAAAACAGCCCCATGAATGATCTGCTTGGCCGCTACTGCCAATAAATTCATACCTGCAGGCTGAATCATTTATTGCTATGCATTTCACTTTTAAATTCAAGCTTTCCCGGGGTTAGGCATGTATTCCGCAACATTCATTTTTGACAAGAAACAGTTTAACGAGGCATTTTATGCCCTGGATAACGCCATTGCCGAAGCCGCCAGGCAAACCAGTGGCTACCTAGGCGAAGAAAGCTGGGAAAACCCCAGCTCCGGTCTTATCGCCAACACTTATTACTGGAAGACGATGGACGGACTGCAAGCGCTGATGCAACACCCCAAGCATCTCGAAGCCAAAGCCGCCCAGGCCAATTGGCTCAACGGCTATCAAGTCATCATCTCCGAGGTGCTGCGCACATACGGTGATGGCAAGATAAACCACCCAACCTCCTCTTCATCTCCTAGCAAAGGCTAAGCTCATGAGTTACGTCATCGTCAAATACCTGCACTTCATCGGCATTCTGGTGCTCGCCTCCTCGCTGATGGTCGAGCATCTGCAACTCAAGGCAGACATGTCCGCCGCTGCGTTAAAGAAGGTCGCACTGATTGATCTGATTTACGGTATATCCGCCGGGGTGATTCTAGTGACAGGGCTACTGCTCGCCTTTGCTGTCGGCAAGCCATCGGCGTTTTACATGGCCAACCCGGTGTTTCATGCCAAGGTCACGCTGTTCGTGCTGATCGGCCTGCTGTCCATCCACCCCACCCTATTCCTGTTGCGTCATCGAAACAGCACCGCATCCAGTATCGTTGTGCCTAAAAGCATCATCATGGTCATCCGGCTGGAAATGCTGCTGCTGTTGATTATTCCTCTGCTGGCCGTGCTGATGGCGCGAGGTATTGGTTTAGCTTAGCGAAGGATTCAAGGCAGCAATGCAATTCAGGTCATTGGATCGCGCCAGAGTGTGGCGCGTCATCAAAGCCTATCTCGCATGGCATTCGCCGCTTTGGTGGATGCCCCTTTTGGCATGGGGCATTTATAGCCTGATTAACGTCAAGATGGATGAGATGGATGCAGACTGCCGGGCATATTGCATAGAGCTGGGATATGACGGTGGCACGGCAGACAAGAAACGATTTCGGCAAGAGCAAAAATGCAGATGCCTGACAGGCAATCAGCATACACGCCCACTACCTATGAGCCGATGAGTATCTCATGCTTGCCAATTTAAATTGGCAATTTAAACGCGCTTCATACCTTATGGGCTCCAGGCTTAAAACCTGCTTTCCCACCAGCACCCATTCGTCATCCTGCTGATCATCCAGCAAGTCGTTTTTGCATAAAAATTAATAACTTATTGATTTAAAACAAGCTCACACATGGCACGCTCCGTGCCTATATACCCTCGATTTGTCAGCTTGCCTGCAGTGCAGCATTTGCAGGCCGCGGCGATGACGTTTTCACCATCACTATCAGGGTATATAACAATGCAAAACTCATTATTCACATCATACTGGGCAACACTGGCGGTTTCAGCAGTCTTGCTGGGGAGCAGCGCGGCGGCACTGGCGGCACCCACATTCCAACGCGACGAAGATCAGTTCATCAACATCGGCGTGGCGTATCGTGGCAGCTACAGTTCGATCAAGGATGCAGCGCCTAACGGCAAAGATCGCTCCAATGACTTTGAGACCGAAGAAGCGCGTCTCTACACCAACGGCAAGGTGCATGAGAATGTGTCGTTTGAATTCAACTTTGCGCGCAATGCCGCCGATAACCAGATCGAGATTCTGGATGCGCACGTTGGCCTGGAGCTGAACAAGTATTTCAACGTGTGGGTGGGCCGCTTTTTGCCGCCAGCCAGCCGCGCTTCCGCTTCAGCCCCGATGTATCCGCCGACCTTTGACTTCCCGCTGGTCGAGCAGGCCCCCAACCGCTTTGGTGGTCGTGATGATGGCGCCACCGTCTGGGGTTCCAACGAAAGTCAGGCACTGAAATACCAGATGGGCGCCTTCAAGCGCCGCGATGGCAGTTCCAACCAGTCAGACAATCTGTCATTTGCTGGTCGCCTGCAATACAACTTCTGGGATACCGAGCCCGGCTTCTACAATCTCGCGAGCTATGATGGTTCAAAATCCATCCTGTCCGTCGGTGGCTCTTACCGCTTCCAGAAAGATGGCGCGGGCACCATTACCAACCCCGGTGATTACCGCTACTGGAACGTAGACGGCCGCCTGGAAAAACCGCTGGAAAATGGTGCCGTCGTCGGTGCCGAAGCCTCCTATTACAACTACAACAACGACAGCACTGGCGATACCCTGGCACCACAGGGCAAAGGTTACTTTGTCACCGGCAGCTATGCCTTTGCGCAAACGGTGGGCATCGGCAAGATCCAGCCCAAGTTTGTGTATCAGGACTTTGACAACGACACCACCAATACCAACACCCGGCGCCTGGACCTGGGCGCCAGCTACCTGATCAAGGGTAGCAATGTGCGTATTGATACCTTCTGGTTCAAACAGCAGCAGGACAACAACCAGGCTGACATCGATGGCGTAAAGGTCATCTTCCACGTCGCCCATTTCTTCTAATTTGCCCGCCGACGCCATCAGGCGCCGGCGGCTCCCCGCGCCTCTCACTGCCCGTTGTTCGCAACGGGCTTTTTTTATGCTCGTGCTGCACAAGGTCGCTTCTTATGCAGCACGCTGCCAGCAGTCTGCTGGTCAGGCAACCCCCTAAAAAAACAATATCGTTAAAAATCAATATATTAAATCTGGCCCGATCTCTGCTAAGTAGATCATGGGTGCAATACCAATACCAATGGCTCGCACTTTTGCAATTACCTATTAATTACAAAAGGAAGAACTATGTCCCACTCTGCATTATCTCACCCTCTACGTCTTATCCTGGGTAGCCTGTGGCTCGGCCTTGTCGTGGCGACACCCGCCCTGGCAGAAAGCGATACCGCAGGTCCATGGCAATTACGCGCAGGTGCCTCCTTCATTGTGCCAACCTCGGATAACGGCAGCATCATCAACCATAGCGCCGAAGTCGATATCGGTAACCGCGTCGGCCCTTCATTCAACATCGGTTATTTCATCACGCCTCATTGGGCGCTCGACCTGCTGGGTGGTTTAGCCTTCAAGCACCAGATTGATGTCAACGGCAGCCGCGCAGGTGAAGCCAAGCATCTGCCGCCTATCCTCAGCCTGCAATATCACTTCAGGCCAGAAGCCACCTTGCGGCCGTTTGTCGGCGTAGGCATCAACTACACACGATTTCTCGATGAAAAACTGGACAGCGGCGACAAGCTCAAGCTGGGTAGCTCATGGGGCCCTGCCTTACAGGCTGGCCTGGACTACGCGCTGGATGATCACTGGACCGTAGGTGCCGACATCCGCTATGCGCGCATCAATAGCAAAGTCAGCATCAATGGCAATGATGTCGGCGATGTGGATGTGAATCCCTTTATCTACTCGGTCAATGTGGGCTATCGCTTCTAATCCCTATCAGCGCAAGCGGCCTGCAAGACCGCTTGCGCATATCACCTCATTTCAGGAGATTTTCATGAGTACACCACCCAACACCCTGCCCAAGCCTGTATTAAGCCAGCCAGCTCATCGCATTCAGTCGGATGCGGAAGCAATTGAGATTGCCCACAAACTGGCCGCCGAATTTGCTCGCGAGGCGGCCCAGCGCGACCGCGAACGCCGCCTGCCGGTGCAGGAATTGGATGCTTTTTCGCAAAGTGGCCTATGGGCCATCACCATTCCCAAACAATACGGTGGCGCGGGGGTGTCGTATCGCACCCTGGGCGAGGTTATCAAGATCATTTCTGCCGTGGACCCATCGCTCGGGCAGTTGCCGCAAAACCATCTGGTGATTATTGAGCACCTGATCCTGGATGGCACCGAGGCGCAAAAGCGCTACTTCTTTGATCTGGTGCTACGCGGCGCCCGCTTTGGCAATGCCTTCTCGGAAAAAGGCGGCCGCACGGTGGCCGAGTTTTCCACGCTGATTCAGCCTGATGGCCAGGATTACATCGTCAATGGCACCAAGTTTTTTGCCACCGGCGCCTTGCTGGCGCACTGGATTCCCATTGTGGCGGTCGATAGCGCTGGATTGCCGCATCTGGCGCTGGCAGAACAGGGGACACCGGGACTCACGGTGGTCAATGACTGGTCCAGCTTTGGGCAGCGCACCACCGCCAGCGGTACCGTGCTGATTGATCAGGTGCGGGTACCGGCCAACCATGTCGTGCCCATCTATCAGGCATTTGCCCGGCCCACGATAGGTGGTCCCAGCTCCCAGTTCATCCAGGCCGCCGTCGACGCCGGTATTGCCACCGGCAGCATTGCCGCCACGCTCGAGTATGTCCGCCAGTCAGCCCGGCCATGGATAGATGCCAAGGATATCGAACGCGCCAGCGACGACCCTTACACCATTCAGCAGGTTGGCGACCTTGAATTACGTCTGCATGCCGCCGAAGCCCTGTTGGACCGTGCCGCCGACAAACTGGCCATCGCCGCGAATACGCCAGACGAAGCCAGCGTGGCGGCCGCCTCGATCGCTGTTGCCGAGGCCAAGGTACTCACCACTGAGATTGCGCTGCTAGCCAGCAACAAGCTGTTTGAACTGGGCGGCACGCGCTCCACACTGGAGGAATACAACCTGGACCGCCATTGGCGCAATGCCCGCACGCACACGCTGCACGATCCGGTGCGCTGGAAATTCCATGCTATCGGCAATTACTACCTGAACAAGGTCAATCCGCCTCGGCATCCTTGGTTATAAGCATCTGACCAAATGGTATAAACCCGGCCGCGCGCCGGGTTTATAGTAACGCCACAACAACAACGCAACAGGAGAAACCATGAAACCAGAAACCCTTGCCATCCACGCTGGCTATTCGCCAGACCCCACTACAAAAGCGGTGGCCGTGCCCATCTACCAGACCAGCTCGTATGCCTTTGATAACACCCAGCATGGCGCTGATCTGTTTGACCTGAAAGTCCAGGGCAATATCTACACCCGCATCATGAACCCAACCACCGCTGTGCTGGAAGAACGCCTGGCCCAGCTCGAAGGCGGTATAGGCGCGCTGGCGCTGGCCTCGGGCATGGCGGCGATTACTTATGCCATCCAGACCATCGCGGAGGCAGGGGACAATATCGTCTCCGTCTCCACGCTGTATGGCGGCACCTATAATTACTTTGCCCACACCCTGCCCAAGCAGGGCATCGAAGTGCGCTTTTTTGATTATCGCGACCCGGCTTCACTGGAAAAACTGATTGATAGCAAAACCAAGCTGGTATTTGCCGAAACCATAGGCAATCCGCTTGGCAATGTGGTGGACCTTGAAGCCATCAGCCGCCATGCGCATCGCCATGGCGTGCCAGTAGTCGTCGACAGCACGGTCGCCACGCCTATCCTGGCGCGGCCATTCGAGCATGGCGTGGATATCGTGGTGCACTCGCTGACCAAATACATAGGCGGCCACGGCAACTCCATCGGCGGCGCCATTATCGATAGCGGCAAATTTCCCTGGGGCGAACATGCCGAACGTTTCCCCAGCCTGAATACGCCCGACCCCAGCTACCACGGTGTCAACTACGTGGAAGCGCTGGGCGCCGCCGCCTATATTGCCCGCGCCCGCGTGGTGCCGCTGCGCAATACGGGGGCGGCCATCAGCCCGTTCAATAGCTTCCTCATCCTGCAGGGGCTGGAAACCCTGCCGCTGCGGATTGAGCGCCACAGCGACAATGCCTTGCGCATAGCCCAATACCTGCAGCAACACCCCAAGGTGAAATGGGTCAATTACGCCGGGCTGCCAGACCATCCTGACCGTGCGCTGGTCGATAAATACCTGAGCGGCCGCGCCTCCGGCATCCTGTCGTTTGGGGTCGAGCATGGCCTTGAGGGAGGCACGCGTTTTATCGACGCGCTCAAGCTCTTCACCCGCCTGGTCAATATTGGCGATGCCAAGAGCCTGGCGTGCCACCCAGCCACCACAACGCATCGCCAGCTCAGCCCGGAAGAGCTGAAAAAAGCCGGCGTGAGCGAAGACCTGGTGCGCTTGTCAGTCGGTATTGAGCATGTGGACGACCTGATTGCCGATCTGGAACAAGCGTTAAGCGAGGTTTAAACCACGCCTTATCCATCCACATCCGTCGGGCAAGCGCAAAGCATCGCCTTGCCCGCCCATGGTTAACGCCAGTCCAAGGAGATCGCATGACATGAGCAAACCGCACCATGTAGACGCCAATTACCGCTTTATTGCCGGTTATCAGGAGGTCAACGCTCGCATCAACCAGCGGCAGCAGGCGCTTACGCTGTATGTCACCCTCACGGTCAGCCTGCTGGCGGCGCTGGTTGCCCTCAAGCCCGGCGCTGGCACGGATACCCTGCCGGTGGAGTGGCTGGTGCTGGGCTTTCCCGTGGCTTCCACCTGCCTGGCATTTCTGAATTACAAAACCGAGCGCGCCATCACCAATCTGCGCCGGTTTCTTTCGCAGCTGGAGCAATTGGGTAATGATGACCACGGCCTGCCCAGCTACAACACCGATCCACAATGGGCGCAGGGCGCCAACCGCGCACGCCGCTTTCAGGATTACGCGGCCGCCGTGCTTGTAGCAGGCGGCAATGCCATTGGCCTGGGTGCAGTACTGCATATCTACCCGCAACGCATGGCAAGCTATCCGCTCATGTTGTGGATCAGCATTGCCATTGCGCTGGTTTCGCTACTGGCCCTTTTATGGATACCCAAGTGGAGCTACACGCCCCAGTCTGCCAGTCCCCCGCATTAATTCACATCGGGGCCACTTACGTGGCTCCGCATTTCATAACCGCAAACAAACCGCCAATTTCCGTTCTGTTCCGGCCTATGCCGCACCGCCCCGCTGACTATGATGCAAGGCTGACGCATCGTGTGTGCGATCAGCCAATAACAAGAGTCGGGGAGTCCTGCAATGAGTATCAGCCCATTCATCACTGCCACGCCGCTGGGAGCGGCGGCGGCTTATCGTACGCGTGTGGATAGCAGTCAGGCAAAAGCGCTGGAGCTGAGCACGCTGACGACCGAAGAAAGTACGCAGCAAACCGCCAGCGCCAGCAGCGTGGCAGCATCCGAAAAAACGCTGGAAAACAGCACGGTCAAGAGTGATCCGGCACAAGAGCTGCAGGATTACATGAAAATGTCGTACGCGGAAAAGCTGCAATGGTCGTGGATGCATGCGCACGGCATCAGCAAGGAAGATTTTGAGGCCATGAGCCCGGAAGACAAGCAGAAACTGCTGGACCAGATGCGCGAAGAGTTGAAGCAGAAAGCCAGCAGCGCAGAAGTAGACCGTAGCCAGAATCCCCCTATTGATGTGTATGTTTGAGGACTGATACGCTACACCAGCGAGTCCATTCAGCTAACGATAGGCCTCTGCAGCCCGCTCAATTATCCAGTACGTTTTAAACCAATCATTCACGCCAAAGCCTGCGTCTAGGCGGCTTCCAGCCCCAGATACAGCGCCTGCAGATCACTGCGGTTTTTCAGGTCGGCGGTGGTGCCTTCCGCCGCCACACGGCCGCTTTCGATGATGTACCC
Organism: Methylovorus menthalis; assembly: GCF_020523625.1. GTDB lineage: Bacteria > Pseudomonadota > Gammaproteobacteria > Burkholderiales > Methylophilaceae > Methylovorus > Methylovorus menthalis. The sequence continues at coordinate 434,348 of NZ_JAJAQH010000006.1, read as the reverse complement.
CACATCCGCATACTTGAGGGCAATGCTGGCGTTCTGCTCGGCCAGCAGAAAACTCACGCCCTGCTGGCGATTCAGCGTATGTACGATCTCGAAAATCTCTTCCACCACCAGCGGTGCCAGGCCCATGGAAGGCTCATCCAGCAGCACCAGCTTGGGTTCAGCCATCAGCGCGCGACCTATCGCCACCATCTGCTGCTCGCCGCCGGATGTATAGCCAGCCTGATTGCGCCGCAACAGCTTGAGGCGGGGGAAGTAATGGTAAATCTTCTCCAGCGATTCAGTGAGCCTGGCACGGGAGCGATGGCGCACATAGCCGCCGGTCAGCAGGTTTTCTTCCACGCTAAGGTGCGCAAAACAATGGCGGCCTTCCAGCACCTGCACCAGGCCAAGTTCGACCAAACTATGAGGGCTGGCACTGGTGATATCGCGGTTGAGATAATAGATGCGGCCATCCACTACCTCGCCGCGCTCGGCATTGGCAAGGCCGGAAATCGCCTTGAGCGTGGTGCTCTTGCCCGCGCCATTTGCCCCCAGCAGGGCGACAATACTGCCGGGAGCGACCTTGAGCGAGATGTTGCGCACGGCAAGGATCACCTTGTCGTAGATGACTTCAATGTTATCAAGTTGCAGCAAAGGGGCCGTCATGGCGCACTCCATCAGGTAATGATTTCGGAGGCGCCCTCATTGCCATCGGCAACAAAGGCGCAACCGGAATCAGGCTCACGTCACGCAACCAAGGGGGATCACGTCGCGAGCCTGTTTCATGAACAGCACTGCGGGGCTCACGCAGTGCCTTTCAGCTCAGGGCGATCAAGATTCCTTGGAGCAATCGCGTGGGGTAATGCCTTTTTCCTTGGCATACTGGTGCGATGACTCTTCGATGATAGGACGCAGCAACTTGCGGTCTGCCTGTACCCAATCCGAGATCACGTTCCATTTACTGCCATCCCACTGCTGGAAGCGCACAGCACCGCCGCCCTCATGGTCAGAGCAAGACAGCTTGAGTGGTTGCACCAGGCCATAGGCACCGAGTTCCTTCAGGCGCTTTTCATCCAGGCGGATGTTTTCAAAGCCCCAGCGTACTTCTTCGCCGGTCAGCGGACGTTTGCCAAACTTGGCCTGGGCCACACGCACGGCTTCCACGTTCAGAATGCCATTCACCACGCCCAGGTTGTAATACACGGTGCCAAAGCGCTTGGGATCTTGCAGATTGCCCTTGCCCGCTTTCAGCACGACCTTGTCGATATCCTGTAATACCGGAAAGTTGGTACCAGAAGGATGCGTGGTGATCGAGATAAAGCCTTTGGCAGCCGAGCCCGCTGGTGCAGCATCTTCTTCCGAGTTGCTCCAAATGTTGCCGATGATGTGGTCCGCCGGGAAGCCGGTCTTCTGGGCCGTCTTTAGCGCCACCGGATTCATCACGCCCCAGCCACGCAAGATCACCCAATCCGGCTTGATACGGCGGATGTTGAGCCATTGCGATTGCTGCTCGTTGCCGGGGTGTGGCACTTCCAGCAGGGTCAGCTCAAAGCCGTATTTCTTGGCCAGCAATTCCAAGATGGGATTGGTTTCCTTGCCATAAGGCGAGCCGTGGTACAGGGTCACGATCTTCTTGCCCTTGAGCTTATCCAGGCCGCCTGACTTGGTGGCGATGTAGTTGATGATGGCGGACACTTCGCTATACGGGTTCAACTGCAGCGGGAACACATACGGGAATACGCTGCCATCGGTAGAGTCCGTGCGGCCATGGTTGATGGTGATCAGCGGCAGCTTGTCGGCAGCCGAGCGCTCCAGCGTGGCGTAGGCAATGCCCACGGACAGCGGATTGGTCGCAGCAGCGGGGGCGCCGTTCAAGCCCTTCTTCAGGCGCTCGTAGCACTCCACGCCTTTTTCCACCACGTATTCGGTTTCGCACTCGCTCCAAGTGAATTTGACGCCGTTAACGCCGCCTTCCTTGGTATTCACGTATTGCAGATAATCGATAAAGCCACCGAAAAAACCGGTACCGCCAGCCGCGTAAGGGCCTACGCGGTAACTCTGCAATGGAAAATACTGCTCATTTGCTGCCTGGGCGCTGCCTGCAAACAGACTGGCACTGAGCAGACTAGACCCCAGGCCGATAGCCGCGGCCAGCTTAAGGCCTTGTTGGACAACTCGTAACATCAGATAGACTCCTTGGTTTTAATTAAATAAATCAACAGCGTTTTTAGTTATATAAAAGACCGCACAAATGCCGGAATTCAACACATGATGCTTCGCCCCCTATTGACTAAGTGTGTGCGTGGCCGCGCCGGGAGATGTTGACATCACCAGCGCCACCAGCGCGGTAATCAGTACCGTAGCGGCCAGATGCGGCTGCGCTCACGGAAGTTTTGCCACAGGCGGGCGAGACCAAACGGCTCCTTGATCAGGAAGAACACAATCAGCCCGCCAAAAATGATCTTTTGCAGGTTTTCCAGTTGACCGGGGTCGATCAGCCCCGCCAGCACTGTGCCGGATAGATTCGACAGCAAGATCGGCAGCAGCACGATAAATGCCGCCCCCAGGAAATTGCCCAGAATGCTGCCCATGCCGCCGATGATGATGATGAACAGGATCTGGAACGAGCGTGTGAGATCAAAGCCATGCGGCTCCACCGTGCCCAGGTAAGTAAATGCCCACAAGGCCCCGGCCACCCCCAGGAAGAACGAGCTGATGGCAAACGCCAGCAGCTTGGTCTTGAGGATGGGAATACCGATCACTGCCGCCGCCGTATCCATATCGCGCACCGCCATCCAGTGACGGCCCAGCTCGCTGCGCACGATGTTGCGCGCAAGCAGCGCCAGCGCCACCACCACCGCCAGCGTCAGCAGGTAACGGCCTGCGGGCGAACTGAAATCACGGCCCCAAATCAGCAGGGGGGGCGCCGTGATAACGCCGGAGGCATTGTTATTGGAAAACCAGCCAACACTGGTCAGCACCCATTGCACAAAAAACTGCGCCGCCAGCGTCGACACCAGCAGGTAGAAGCCCTTGATGCGTAGACTGGGCAAGCCAAACAGGATGCCAACGCCCGCAGCGGCTACCCCGCCCAGAATAAAGCTCAGCAGAAAAGGCAGGCCCTCGATACGCAAATGGAAGTTGTAGGCCGCAAACGCCCCCACCGCCATGAAGGCCGCCGAGCCCAGCGATAACTGCCCGGCATAACCGGTGAGCAGATTCAGCCCCAACCCCGCCAGCGACAGCACCAGGAATGGCACCAAGATGGCGCTGAACCAGTAATCGTTGGCAATGAAGGGCACCACGGCAAAGGCAAACACCAGCAGCAGGTAAAAGCCTGCCCGCTCCTGCCACAAGCGGAAGAGTCGGCGATCGGCACGGTAATCGCTGATGAATTGCCCGGATTCTCTATACAGCATGCTGCTCTCCTACACGCGCTCGATGGCGCGTTCGCCAAAAATACCCGCTGGCCGCACCAGCAAAAACACCAGGGCCAACACATACGGGAACCAGTTTTCAATACCACCGCCGATGATGGGCCCGATAAAGACCTCGGCCAGCTTTTCCGAGGCGCCGATAATAAGACCGCCAACGATGGCACCTCCAATCGAGGTAAAGCCACCGATAATCAGCACTGGCAAGGCTTTCAGCACCACCAGAGACAAGGAGAACTGCACGCCCAGGCGCGCGCCCCACAACAGTCCGGCCACCAGCCCGACAAACCCGGCCACCGCCCAGACGATCAACCAGATACGTTGCAGCTTGATACCCACCGCCAGTGCAGCCAGCTGGTCATCAGCCACAGCCCGCAAGGAAATCCCGGTGCGGGTCTTGTTGAACAGCCAGGATAAAAAGATCACCAGCACGCCAGCCACGCCCGCCGCAAAAATATCAAACTGCGACAGCAGCATGCCGCCCAGCTCCAGCGGCTCATCGCTGATGCCTAGCTCCAGACCGTGCACCTGAGCACCCCATACCGCCTGCGCCAGACCTTCGATCATGTAACTCAGCCCCAGCGTCGCCATAAACAGCGTAATCGGCGGCCGGTTGACCAGCTTGCGCAGCATGAAGCGCTCAATCGCCCACGCCAGCACCACCATGGTCAACATAGTGATACCAAAGGTCAGCCAGAACGGGATGCCACGCTCCAGCAGGCTGACAAAGGTCAACGCGGCAAACAGCACCATGGAACCCTGCGCGAAATTGAACACGCCTGATGCCTTGTAGATGAGCACGAAGCCAATAGCGACCAGCGAATACATCACGCCCGCCAACAGCCCGCCCAGCAATACTTCAAAGAAAAATTCCATTTCGTTACTTTCCCCAGAGGGTGACCAATCGTGTATGAACCTGCTTAATGCGATGTCCCCAGATACGCCGCGATCACGTCCGGGTTTTCGCGCACCTCCTGCGGCGTGCCATCGCCAATTTTCTTGCCATAATCCAGCACCACCACGTGGTCAGAGAGATTCATCACCACGCCAATATCGTGTTCGATCAGCACGATGGTGGTACCAAACTCGCGCTGGGTATCCAGGATAAAGCGGCTCATGTCGGCTTTTTCCTCGTGGTTCATGCCCGCCATGGGCTCATCCAGCAGCAGAAGCCGGGGCTCGGCCGCCAGCGCACGCGCCAGCTCCACGCGCTTTTGCAGGCCATAGGGCAAGGTGCCGACGATGCTGTTGCGCCAAGGCTGTATGCGCAGAAAATCAATGATCTCTTCAGCGCGCTTGCGCTGTATCACTTCATCGCCCGGTGCCCGGCCGATATGCAACGCCTGCTCCAGCCAGCTGCCACGCACCTTCAGGTTGCGCCCAGTCAGCACGTTATCCAGCACGCTCATCCCCTTGAACAAGGCGATGTTCTGAAATGTGCGGGCAATGCCGCGACGCGCCGCCGCATGGGGCTGCATGCGACGCAAACGGGTACCGGCATATATGATGTCGCCGATATCCGGCTGATACACGCCATTGATCACATTCAACAGCGAGCTTTTACCGGCGCCATTAGGGCCGATCAGGGCGCAAATCTCGCCCTCATTAACGGCAAAGCTGATATCGGTAATCGCCTTCACGCCTTTGAATGACAACGAGATATGGCTCAGCTCAAGCAAGGGGCTGCTCATGATGGGATCCCCGCCGTGTTGATGGTGGCGGCCGAGAGGCTGACGCTGGCTTGTACTTGCAGCGACGAGGGCCCACGCTTGACCACGCGCGCCTTGCCGCCTTCCAGCACATACCAATAGGCTTGCTCTTCCCAGTTACGAATCTCGATGCCGAGGCTGCGGAAAAAGCGCAGTGAAGATTCCGGCAAGGGCTCGCCCACCAGCAAAGGCACGCGCGTACGGCTGAAGCCGATGACATCGCGCAGCGGGCCTATCACCAGCCACTGCGCCAAGGCCAGTTGCAAACTGAAGCGACGATTCGGCCTCGCCGCTGGTTTTAACGATACGGGCGAAGGATTGCGCGTCGCGCTTGAGGTGCGCAAGGCCCAATCCACCAGACGCCGCCGCCAGCTGCCCGGCTGCGGCATGCGTTGCTGCACCAGCGACTCCAGCCGCTGATAAGTCTCACGGGTGCCCGCCACCAATGTGGGGCCGAGCTCACGGCGGTCGTTATCGCGGGTCGCCAGGTTTTCCGGGAAATTCAAACGAAAGCCTGCCAAGAGCCAGGGTGCCAGCAGATAACGTGCATGGCCGCTGGCAGCAAACGCCCGCGCCGCCAGCGCTTCATCCGCCGCGCTGAGGTTTTCCTGCCGCAACAGGCGCCGCCCCTCATTCAGCAACTCGTGATGGCTTATAGTCTGCAAATGCACCAGCCCTTGCGCATCCAGTCGGTGAAAGGCAAAAGCATGATCCACCGGGGCTACTAGCGGTGCATCGCGCAGGGTTGCAGCCGCCAGCGTGAGCGCGTCGGCATAATCCAGACGTGAAGCCACAGCATCGACCGCCAGACCACGCCGGTCAGCGTAGATCACCAGGCGCGGCGTAACACCCGCCTCGGCCAGCAGATCCACCTCATCCTCGCCCTCGGCAAAGACAAAGGCTGGACGCAACTTTTGCAACAGCTGCACCGTCACCGCACGCTCCACCAGCAGATCCACCGGCGCGGCCAGGCCGCCCAGCCACTGCGCCGCCAGCTGCAGCAGCAAGGCTTGCGGGCGTGGGTGGCTCAGCAGGAAGAGCGCATCCCCCTTGTTGAAGCCGCGCTCACGCAAGACGGCAGCGAGCTGCAGTACCTCGCGCTGCGCATCCTGCCAGTGCAAGGCATGCCAGATGCCCAGCCGCTTGTGGCGGATGGCGACGGCGGTGCCGCGCTGCTCGGACTGCGCCTGCAGCAGGCTGGGTAAGGTATCGTTGCTCATGGAGTGGGCCTGCCTTTTTCTGCTCACGCGGCCAGGGCGACCTTGCCAGCTTCCAGCTCGCGCACCAGCGGCAAGACCTTCTCACCGAAGTAGGCGACTTCTTCCTGGAAGTGCAGGAAACCGGACAACACTAGGTCCACGCCCACCGCCTTCAGTGCCACAATGCGCTCGGCAATCTGCTGTGGCGTGCCGATCAGGTTGGTCTTGAAACCATCGTTGTATTGCACCAGGTCTTCAAATGTGGACTTGGCCCAATTGCCTTCGCCCTCAGGGCTGGATTTGCCCGCCTGTTTGGCAGCATCGCCAAAGGCATTGACCGCTTCGGGGTTAGCTTTGGCGATGATCTCCGCCAGCACCGCCTTGGCTTCTTCTTCGGTATCGCGCGCAATCACGAAGGCATTCACGCCGATCTTGACACTGTGGTTATTGGCCGCAGCCTTGGCGCGGATATCGTCAATCTGCGCCTTGATGCCTTCTACCGTGTTGCCGTTGGTGAAGTACCAGTCAGATACCTTGGCCGCCATGTCACGTGCGGCGCGTGAGCTACCGCCCTGGAACACTTCAGGTTGCTTCAGGGGCTTGGGTTTCAGCGAGTAATTGTGGAAACGGTAGAAATCACCGTGGTAGCTAAAATCATCCTGCGACCAGATGCCTTTCAGCGCTTCGATGAACTCCTGTGAACGGCGATAGCGCTCATCATGCTCCAGCCATGGCTGACCAATCGCCACGAACTCGCCCTTGAACCAGCCAGAGACAATATTCACCGCAACACGGCCGCCGCCGGTCAGATGATCAATCGTTGCAATCTGCTTGGCCACCACAGCGGGGTCCCAGGGACCAGGCAGGATGGCAGCAATCACGTTCAGCTTTTCAGTCGCGGCCAGCAAGGCATGCGAAAACGATACCGACTCATGCTGATACTCGGCACCGTAACCGGCGGTAAAGCGAATCTGGCTCAGGGCATATTCAAACCCGGCTTTTTCGGCAATCTGCGCGAGCTTCTTGTTGTATTCAAAATCCCAGCTGGTGCGCTGCTCGATATTGCTGACGACCAGGCCGCCGCTGACATTCGGTACCCAATAAGCGAACTTGATGGGGGCTTGATGCGTTTGTGTGCTCACAATCATTCCTTTCATAAATGCGGTACCGGGGTACCAAAACGTGATGACGACTGTGCTGGGCATGACACCCGGCAAAATTAATAATCTGAAACCGGAAACAGCTGCTTATTCGGCACTACAATTACGTGGAGTGATGTTTTTCTCCTTGGCATATTGCAGCGCGGACTTCTCAATCAGCGGCCGCAGAAGCTGGCGGTCTGCCTGCACCCAGTCACTAATGATTTGCCAGCGCTTGCCATCCCACTGCTGGAACTTCACAGCGCCACCACCTTCGTGGTCATGGCAGGTCAGCTTGATGGGCTGCAGCAGACCGCTGGCGCCGAGCTCCTCCAGACGCTTGGGCGTGATGTCGATATGCTCGAAGCCCCAGCGCACCTCATCCCCGGTCAAGGGACGCTTGCCAAACCTGGCCTGCGCCACCCGCACGGCCTCTACATGCAGAATGCCGTCGAGAATGCCCATGTTGTAATAGATGCTGCCGACACGCTCCGGCTCGATCTTGCCCTTGCCCGCGGCGTATACGTATTTCTTCACGTCCTGCAACACCGGGAAATCCGTGCCGGAAGGATGCGTGGTGGCCGAGATGTAGCCCTTGGCAGCAGCGCCCGCTGGCTGGGCATCCTCTTCCGAGTTGCTCCATACGTTGCCGATAATGTGATCCGCCGGGAACCCCGTCTTCTGGGCGGTTTTCAGTGCCACCGGATTCATGACGCCCCAGCCGCGCAAAATGACGTAATCCGGTTTGATGCGGCGGATGTTCAGCCATTGCGACTGTTGGTCATTGCCTGGATGTGGCACCTCGATCTGGGTGTTTTCAAAGCCGTATTTCCTGGAGAGCAGATCAAAGATAGGGATGGTCTCTTTGCCATAGGGAGAGCCGTGATACAGCGTCACGATTTTCTTGCCCTTCAACTTGTCAAGGCCGCCTGATTTCTGGCCGATGTAATTGATAATGGCGGAGGCCTCACTCCACGGATTAAGAATGACCGGGAAAATGAACGGAAACACGCTGCCATCGGTAGAGTCCGTGCGACCATGGTTGGGGGTAATCACCGGAATCTTGTCGGTGGTGGCACGCTCAATCACGCCATAGGCAATTCCCACACTGAATGGATTGAAGGTTGTCGCAGTTTTCTTGGTGCGCTCGTAGCACTCCACGCCGCGCTCCACAATGTATTCGGTCTCGCACTCGGTCCAGCTCAACTTGACACCGTTGACGCCACCATCACGCAGATTGATCAGCTGCAGATAATCCTCCAGCCCGCTGGCCTGGCCAGAGCCGCCTGCGGCGTAAGGCCCGATACGGTAACCGGCAATACTGAAATGCTGCTCAGGCTGGGCCGCCATGGCAGGGCCGTGCCATATTCCCAACAAGCCCGCTGCCAGCAGCGCAGCGCTTACCGTAGTTTTAACCGATTGAAACATTGAGACTCCTGTTCATTGTTATTCGATGGATATACGCTGCCATTCAGACGGCTACGCCATCCAGCTCTGCATCTGAAGGTTGGTTTGCGCCAGACACTGTCGCGTTTTCACGGTCACGCACCAGGGGAATAATCTTTTCGCCAAAATGCGCCAGCTCCCAGTCGTAGTTCAATACGCCCACGAGCACGAGATCAATGCCAATGGCGCGTAGCTGTACGATGCGGTCGGCGATCTGTTCACGCGTGCCGATCAGCCCGGTTTTGAAACCGTCATTCGGCTGCACCAGGTCCTGCTGACGCGACTGCGCCCACATGCCCAGCTTGTCGTCCGTGGCCAGCCCCGCCTGCTTCACGGCATTGGCAAACCCGGCAATCGCCTCCGGATCAGCCAGCCGCACAATGTCTTCCTGCACGGCACGCGCTTCGGCTTCGGTATCCCGGGCGATCACAAAGGCATTCACGGCAAACTTGAGCTTGCGGCTATGCTTGGCAGCTTCGGCTGACACTTCGTCGATTTGCGCTTTCAATACCTCCAGCGAACCGCCGTTCATGAAATACCAGTCGGACACGCGGGCTGCCATCTGGCGAGCTGCTTTTGAGTTGCCGCCCTGAAAGATTTCAGGATGCGGGCGTTGCACTGGTTGTGGCTTGTAAGCCAAGGCATTGATCCGGTAAAAATCGCCCTTGAAGGTAAACGGGGCATCCGACCACAAACCTTTCAGCACCCGAATGAACTCCTCAGAACGCCGATACCGCTCGTCATGCTCAAGCCAGGGCTCGCCAAGCGCGTTGAACTCTTCCTTGAACCAGCCACTGACCACATTCACTGCCCAGCGCCCTTGGGAGAGATGGTCAGCGGTCGTGGCGAGCTTGGCCAGTAATGCCGGGGGCCAAATGCCTGGCAACACTGCGGCAATCACTCTCAGTTTCTTCGTTGCCTGCAACAGCGCCGATGTCAGGATCACCGACTCGTGCTGGCCATCGGCCTTATAGCCACCCAAAAAACGGGTTGCCGTCAGCGCATACTCAAAACCAACCCGCTCTGCGGTTTGGGCCAGCGCGATGTTGTATTCCGTACTCCAGCCCGTGGCCTGCTCAATATCGCTAACCACTTGGCCTCCACTCAAATTGGAAACCCAGTAGGCAAACTTGATGCTTTTTTCACTCATGACATTCAGCCCCATTGGTATCAGGACAATCAGGAAGCGCTAGCGACCAGCTTGGCGGTGGCTTCAGCTGCTTCAGGCGTCGCCAGCTCGCGGTGCTTCAAAAAAGGCAGCGCGCGCTCAATGGCAAGGTCGATGCGCTGATCCAGCGCTTCATTGCTGATCTTGTAGTTCGTGAACTCGTTTTCGGTGGCATACACGCCGACAGGCAGCGTGACCGACTGGAAGAAGCTGAACAGCGGACGCAGCTGATGCTCGATCACCAGCGAATGCCGCAGACTGCCGCCAGTGGCGGCCAGCAGCACGGGCACATCAATCAGGGCTTCGTAGTGCACCAGGTCAAACAGATGCTTGAGCAGACCGGTGTATGAACCACGGTAAACCGGGGTGGCAAAAATCAGGAAGTCAGCGCTTTCAATATCATCAATGGCTTTGCGCACAGCCGGCTTAATGCTGTCATAGCTCAGCGATGCGCCGAGGTCAGGTCCCAGCTCGCCCAGCTCAATCAGGTTAAGTTCGATAGGCAAATGCTGCCCAAGGCGCGCGACGATTTCTTCTACCAGTGTCAGGGTGCGGGATGGACGACTGGTACTGCCTGCTACCGCCGTGACTTTCAGTTTCTTGCTCATGGTGACTCCTATTGTCAGGTTCGCGGCTCCAACAAAGAGCCACACTCCCCTAGCTAATAGCAGCAACCGTGCCACCTGACTTTATCCATAAAATTCATACGCTTAACAAAAATACACCGCCGCCGGACCTGTTGCATATGCCGCCAGCATGCTGACCGGCTGCTGCTCAATCAGCAGGTTTTTGCTGAAATCTGATCAAAACCCGGGGCTTTTCTGGCGTTTTCGGGCGAGATTTGGCGAATCAAGGTCGCTCAAGGGAGGAAACCTGCTGATCTAGCAGCACATGGGCAGCAGCCTGCTGCTACAGCCGCGCCCTATATCCGACCATACAAAAATATCCATTAATAATCATATGTATAAATGCTGGCACGCTATGTGCAATTCCATTTGTAGATGGCCTCGCTGCCACATTATTTATCTTATGTTTATTCATGATCAGGAGTTTGTATGACCACAGCATCGATATTGCACAAGGAAACAGACGCCGCGATAGCGTCGCGCCCGCTTGCCCATATTATTAAATCTGACGAGGAAGCAATTGCCGTCGCTCACCAGGTCGCCGCCCACATTGCCAAGGAAGCCGCCGTGCGTGACGCCGAGCGCCGCCTGCCACGCGCAGAGCTGGATTACTTTTCGCAAAGCGGCCTGTGGGGCATTACCGTGCCCAAGGAATACGGCGGCGCATTTGTCTCCAACAGCACGCTGGCGGAGGTGATTGCCATCGTGGCGGAAGCCGACCCCAGCATTGGCCAGATTCCGCAGAACCATCTTTATATGGTGGAAGGCCTGCGCCTGGATGGGACCGAGTGGCAAAAGAAGTTTTTCTTTGATCTGGTATTGCAGGGCGTGCGCTTCGGCAATGCTTTCTCTGAGATCGGCACCCGCACAGTGAATGATGTGAAAACGCGGCTGGCCCCGACCGAAGGCGGTTACCTGCTCTCCGGCAAGAAGTTCTACTCCTCTGGCGCACTGCTGGCCGACTGGGTGCCGGTCGTCGCCAAGGATGAAAACGACAACACCGTGGTCGCCTTCGTGCAAAAAGGCAGCAAGGGCCTGACCATCATTGACGACTGGTCCAGCTTTGGCCAGCGCACCACCGCCAGCGGCACCACTGTGCTGGAGAATATTTTCGTGCCCAGCGAATACGTCTTGCCGCACCATCTGGCGTTTGATCGCCCTACCCCCATGGGCCCGATCGCGCAAATCATCCAGGCCGGGGTTGATACCGGCATTGCCCGCGCCGCCTTGCGCGACACGCTGCATTTTGTGCGCAACCACACCCGCCCATGGATAGATACCGACCTCGAGCATGGCTACGAAGACCCACTCACACTCAAGGACATCGGCGATATCCAGATTCGCGTGCATGCCACCGATGCGTTGCTGAAGCGTGCAGGCGAGTTTATTGATGCCGCGCAAAAGAACCCTAACGAAGAAACCGTGGCCGCTGCCTCGATTGCCGTGGCCGAAGCCAAGGTGCTGAGCACCGAAACCGCGTTGCTCGCGGGCAGCAAACTGTTTGAGCTGGCAGGCACGCGTTCTACGCTGGGCGAATATAACCTGGATCGCCATTGGCGCAATGCCCGCACCCACACCCTGCACGACCCGGTGCGCTGGAAGTATTACGCCGTGGGCAACTATGTGCTGAACAAGGTCAACCCACCGCGCCACCCATGGATCTAACATCGCAATAAAGCCTGACAACCTTGGCTGATAAGACGCTTGGCGGGATATCCCGACCAGGCGTTTTTTTTCGCCGATGCCGGATGTGCGCTTGCACAAGGCGAAAGTTAAATCTTTGTAAGCATTATTGATCAAACGTTTGTTTGATGTATGATGCCAGCTCCACTTAATTCTGGCCGTCCTCGCCCATGTCCCCCACCAACTCGCAGATTGCCAGCCGCACCGACGGTGCCGAAGCACGGCAAAAGATCCTGCTCTGCGCGCTCAAACTGTTCGCTGAAAAAGGCTATGCCAAGACCAGCGTGCGGCAGATTGCCCAAGCCGCCCAAGTCAATGTCTCCGCCATCAGCTATTACTTCACCGATAAAGCGGGCTTGTATCGCACGGTGTTTTCCATGCCGGATCTCATTGCGCGTCCCGGCGAATTTGCCTTTTCTGCCCCCGGCCTGTCCTTGGCTAGCGCTTTGCAGCAGTTCTTTGTGGAGTTCTTCCAGCCCCTGAAAATGGGCGATGTGGTGCACGATGTGGTGAAACTCCGCCATCGCGAGATGCTGGAGCCGACCGGCGTGTGGGAACAGGAAATAGAATGCGAAGTAAAGCCACATCATCTCGCCATGGCTAAGCTGCTCTGCCAGCATCTGGACGTAAAAGAGCCGGATGACGAGATTCGCAGCCTGGTGCTGGCCTGTTTTGGGATGGCGGTGCATATGTATATCGGGCAGAAGGTCATTCGCCATATGTCGCCACAACTGGTGGAAAACCATGCGGCGCTGGACCGCATGGCCGAACGCTACGGCCGCTATGCACTCGCCATGGTGATGGCCGAAAAGGCCCGCCGCGCTGGCGCCGGGGAGCAAACGGCATGAGCGCGACCCCACGCAAGATTTTCCTGTCCGCCTTCCTCGCGAGCTTGCTGGCAGGCTGCCAGGGCTGGCCCATGGTTGGCCCGGATTACCAGAAACCCAAAGCCGTAACGGCGGAAGCATGGCAAGTACAGACTCCCTCCATGAACGCCCAATCAGAAGACTGGTGGCGCCAGTTCAACGACGATGTATTGCTGGAGATCATCACCGCCGCCGAGCGCAACAGCGCCACGGTGGCCGATGCCTACAAGAATATCGCCTCGGCCCGTGCCAACCTGGTGGCCGCGCGCGCCATGGGCTTTGATGGCCTGAGCGCCACGCCATCGATCACCCGCAAGGCCTTCTCTTTCGGCGGCGATCCCACCCTGCTCACCCAGCAGCAGATCAGCTTTGATACCTCGTGGGAGATCGACCTCTTTGGCGGACTGCGGCGCGAACGCGAATCCTCACTGGCCGATTACGATGCCAAGCGCAACCTGCTGCAGGATGCGCGACTTTCAGTCGCCGCGGAGAGCGCCAAGGCGTATAACGACTACCGCTTTTGCCAGCAAAAGGTACGGCTGTATGAGCGCTATCTGGAATCAAAAACCCGCAGCGCCGAGCTGACCGCGTCTGCAGCCGCCCACGGGTTCAAGTCCGACTCGGATAGCGCCCTGGCTCAGGCCACGCAAGCACAGGCCGAAAGCGACCTCAATGACCAGACCATGCAATGCGAATTGCAGATCAAGGCCATGGTGGCACTCACCGGCATCGCCGAGCCACAGTTGCGCGAGCGTCTGGCGCCGCGCGATTTTACTGTGCTGCAACCGGGCGTGTTTGACGTGCCCTCGGTACCGGCCGTCCTGCTGGAACAACGCCCTGACCTGCTGGCCGCGGAGCGCGACCTGGCCGCCGCCAGCGCGGATGTCGGCGTCAAGGAAGCCAATCGCTATCCCAAGATCACGCTGAGCGGCAATATCACGCCGGTACGCTTTATCAACTCAGGCAAAGCCAGCAATGCCGTCACCTGGTCCATAGGCCCGACGATAGACCTGCCCTTGTTTGACATGGGGCAGCGCAAGGCCAATGTCGCCGCCGCATGGGAAAGCCTGCGTGCAGCGGACAGCAACTACCGCAGCAAGGCACGCAATGCGATCAAGGAAGTCGAGCAGAAACTGCTGACGCTGCAAAGTTACAACGCACGCCAGCCCAGCCTGCAGCAGGCCGCCAACAATTATGCGCTGGCACTGGATGCCATCAGCCAGCGCTATGCGGCCGGTTTTGACAATGCGATAGACCTGGAAACGACGCGTCGCAATGCGCTGGAGGCCGACTACGCCCTGACGCAGCTGAACCAGAATCGCATCACAACTCTGATCGAACTTTACATCGCCATTGGTGGCGGCTGGCAAGGTCCCAACACGCCTCTTGCTGCTGCCGACGCCTCCTCTTCCAACGAGAAATAACATGAAAAACCGTCTCCTGATTCTTTCTTTTACCGCACTGCTAACCACGGCGTTGCTGACAGCCTGCCATCCCGGCAAATCCGACAAGGATGCGGCCGAAACCAAACCAGCGCTGACCGTACGGCTGGTAAGCCCGCAAGAAGCCACCACCACGACCAATGTCACCGCTAACGGCAATATTCTTGCCTGGCAGGAAGCCGTAATCGGCAATGAAGTCAGCGGATTGCGCCTGAAAGCGGTGTACGTGAATGTGGGCGCCAAGGTAAGCAAAGGCCAGCTGCTGGCCGAGTTTGACGACGAAACGGTGAAAGCTGATCTCATGCAGAAAGAGGCCGATGCGCTGGAGGCCGAAGCCAATCTGCGCCAGGCCGAGCTGGATGCCAACCGGGTAAAAGGCCTGGCGAAAGGTGCCTTGAGCGAGCAGCAAGTCGTGCAATACCTCACTACCGAGCGAACCGCCAGGGCACGCTATGAGTCCGCCGTGGCCGCGCTGGAAAGCCAGCGCTTGCGCTTGCGCCATACCCGCATTGTGGCGCCCGATTTCGGCACCATCAGTAGCCGTACGGCCACCGTAGGCAGTGTGGTGAATGCCGGTGAAGAGCTGTTTCGCCTGGTAATGCAGGACCGGCTGGAGTGGCGTGGAGAAGTCGGCGCCACCGAACTCGCCAGCATCAAGCCTGGCCAGTCCGTGGAGCTGATGCCCACCGGCAGCCAGCGCACGGTCACCGGCAAGGTGCGCGTGGTAGCACCGACCATGAATCAAGACACGCGCAACACGCTGGTGTATGTGGATATTCCCCACGGGCTGGATAGCCCGCTAAAGAGTGGCATGTTTGCCCGTGGCAGCTTTGCCGTGGGCCAGCAGAGCGGGCTCAGCCTGCCCGCCAGCGCGGTGCTGAATCGCGATGGCTATGAATATGTGTTTACGGTGAGTGACCAGCAGCATGTCGAGCGCCGCAAGGTAGTCAGCGGCGGCCATGTGGGTGACCGCATTATCATTCACGAGGGCATAGATCCCAAGGCCCATTACGTGGAAAGTGGCGTGGGTTTCCTGATCGATGGCGACATCGTGCGCGTAGCGCAATAACGGGGTCACCATGAATATCTCTGCCTATTCCATCCGCAACCCGATCCCGGCCATCCTGCTATTTGGCCTGCTGAGCATCATCGGGCTGTTTGCCTTCAAAACCTCCAAGGTGCAGGACTTCCCGGATATCGAGTTACCGGCGGTCAGCGTCACCGCCACCTTGGAAGGCGCCTCGCCGCGCCAGCTTGAGAATGATGTCGCGCGCAAGATCGAAGACTCCATCGCCTCAGTGGATATGGTCAAGCACATCACGACCAAGATTCTCGATGGCCAGGTGACCATCTCCGTGCAATTCCAGCTGGAAAAATCCGTCTCGGATGCCGAAAATGACGTGCGCTCGGCGGTCTCGCGCGTGCGCTCCGAGCTGCCCGCGGACACCAAAGACCCTATCGTTTCGCGCATCACCACTTCGGGCTCGCCCATCGTCAATTACAGCGTCACCGCCAACGACATGGACGAAAAAGACCTAAGCTGGCTGATCGACAATGAGGTTGCCAAGAAAATGCTCTCGGTCACCGGCGTCGGCAAGTTTGAGCGTGTTGGCGGTGTGGACCGCGAGGTGCGCATTTCGCTTGATCCGGAAAAAATGGTGGCATTGGGAGTAAGCGCTGCCACCGTCTCATCCGAACTGCGCCGCATGCAGGTGGAAAGCTCCGGCGGCCGCACCGATCTCGGCGGCATCCGCCAGCAAGTGCGCACGCTGGGCACGGTGAAAGAAGCAAGCCAGTTGCGTGACCTGCAACTTCCAACACTGACGGGCACTTATGTCACGTTGGGCCAGGTGGCCGATGTAGAGGACACGATCGCCGAGCGCAGCCGTATGGCGCTGATGGATGGCAAAACGGTCATCGGCTTTGAAATCACGCGCAGCAAGGGCGAAAGCGAAACTGGCCTCAAGGCCCGTGTCGACAAGGCAGTCGCGGAATTCAATGACGGCCACCCCGGCGTCAAGATCACCCCGGCCTGGGAAAACGTTACCCCGGTGCAGGACAATTTCGATGGCTCCATGCACCTGCTGTATGAAGGCGCGGTACTGGCGGTGCTGGTGGTGATGCTGTTCCTGCGGGATATGCGCGCGACCTTCATCGCCGCGGTAGCCCTGCCGCTCAGTGTATTGCCGACTTTTATCGGCATGAGCCTATTTGGCTACACCATCAATACCGTCACCCTGCTCTCGCTGGCGCTGGTGGTGGGTATCCTTGTGGACGATGCGATTGTGGAAATCGAAAACATCGCGCGCCACCTCAACATGGGCAAATCTCCGCGTGAAGCTGCCATGGAAGCAGCGGATGAGATTGGCATGGCGGTGATTGCCACCACCTTTGCCCTGATCGCGGTATTTTTACCCACCGCCTTCATGTCGGGCATTGCGGGCAAGTTTTTCAAGCAATTCGGCTGGACAGCAGTATTCGCCATTTTCGCCTCGCTGGCCGTCGCCCGCCTGATTACACCGATGATGGCGGCTTACTTTCTCAAGGCCAAGCCAGAAAAAGCCGAGCACGATGGCTGGATCACGCGCCGCTATCTGGCGCTGGTGGCGTGGTCAGTACGCCATCGTTTGATCACGGTCAGCCTGGCCATGCTGTTTTTCGTGGGTTCGCTCATGCTGATTCCGCTGCTGCCCAAGGGTTTTGTGCCGCCAGCAGACCGTAGCATGACCCTGGTCAATATCGAACTGGCACCCGGGGCCCACCTGCAGGACACCGCCACGGCCGCGGAAGAGGTGCGCACACTGATCAGCAAAAACCCCAATGTGCGCCATGTATACAGCAGCATCGGTAGCGGCACCTCGGGCCAGGGCTTTTCGGCGGGCTCCACGACGGAAACCCGCAAAGCCGTGCTGACGGTAGTGATGGTGCACCGCAGCGAGCGCAGCATCACCCAGCAGCAGATTGAAGGCGAGCTGCGCAATGCACTGGGCGCTTTGCCTGGCATGCGCATCAAGGTGGGTTCGCTGGATACTGGCGTCAAGATGGTGTTGAACCTGCAGAGTGACGACCCGCTGGCATTGACCGAAGCCACGACCGAGGTCATGCGCGGCTTGCGCACGCTGCGCAATATCGGCAATGTCTTTTCCAACGCCAGCCTGGTGCAACCGGAAGTGATCATCAGACCAGATACGGCGCGAGCTGCGGCACTGGGCGTGACCACCCGCGACATTGCCGATGTGGTACGCATCGCCACCGCAGGTGATTACGACATCAATCTGCCCAAGCTCAACCTCGCTGACCGCCAGGTGCCTATCCGCATCCAGTTTCCCGAGAGCTTCCGCACGGATCTGGACGCGATTTCACGCCTGACCGTCAGCGGCACCAATGGCCCGGTGCGGATCGGCAATATAGCCGACATTCACCTGGGCAGCGGCCCGGCGCAGATTGACCGTTTTAAACGCGTGCGTAATGTGTCGATCGAGGTAGAGCTGGGTCAGCGCGAGCTGGGCGCGGTATATGCCGAGGCCATGCAATTGCCCGCCATCAAGAATCTGCCACCCAGTGTGCACATCGTGCCCTCCAGCGACGCCGAAAACATGAATGACCTGTTCCAGAGTTTTGGCCTGGCGATGGGCATAGGCGTGCTGTGCATTTACGCTGTGCTGGTGCTGCTGTTCCGCGACTTCATGCAACCGCTAACCATCCTCATGGCCTTGCCGCTCAGCATAGGCGGCGCCTTTGTGCTGTTGCTGCTGACGGGGAAAAGCTTTTCCATGCCATCGCTGATTGGGCTCTTGATGCTAATGGGCATTGTGAGCAAGAACTCCATCCTGCTGGTGGAGTACGCCATCATGGCGCGCGGGCACAGGCAGGATGGCCAGAATCCACCATCACGGCTGGAGGCCCTGATCGATGCCTGCCGCAAACGGGCTCGCCCCATCATCATGACCACTTTGGCCATGGGCGCTGGCATGGTGCCGATTGCCATGGGGCTGGGGGCCGACCCCAGCTTCCGCTCGCCGATGGCAATTGCGGTGATCGGCGGTTTGATCACATCCACCATCCTGAGCCTGATCGTGATTCCCGCCGTGTATACGTTTGTGGATGATGCCGAGCAGTGGCTGAAAACCCGCTGGCAGCGACGCACCAACAAAGCCACCCGTTAATACCTCAATACCGGGCCCATCTGCGGCCCGGTGTCAGGCCGTCGCCGCGGTCACTGTTTTTGCAATAGGCTGGCGCGGCGCTGATTTCGCCAACAAATTCACCCCCAGCAGACGGGCGGCATTCTGGTAGAACACTTTATCCAGCACCTCATCCTTGAAGCCCAGCGCAGCAAAGTCCTGCACGGTCTGCTGCATGGCGCGGAACGGGTAAGACGAACCAAACAGCAACTGGTCGGCCAGGAAAGTGTTGGCGGCCTCTACGTAAAGCTGCGAACCCGGCTGGAAGATATACATATCCGGCACCAGGTAGATATTGTCGTAGCGGAACGCCGCGCCAACGATCTCGTTCACATACGGGTAATAGCCGTGGAAGCAAATGATCTTGAGCAGCGGATAACGCCGCGCCAGCCGTGCCACCGCCGCCGGTTGGGCATAGGCAAAGTCGGGCGTGGTAGGGCCGGACATCAGGCATACCGGCACGTCAAAATGCAGGCACTCTTCATACACCGGGAAAAACACCGGGTCATCCGCCTGCAAGGCAGGCTCGCCAAAGCCAGGCTCAATATTGATGGCGCGAAAACCAAAGGTATTGATGGCGCGGTTGATTTCCTCAATTGCGCTTTTCTCGCCACGCTGCTGAATATCCACCGAGCCCAGACCGATCAGCTTGTCGCTATGGCCGACCAGGTTGGCGATTTCATCGTTGCTGATGGTGAGGCTGGGCGTCTCGCGCCCCACCACCACGGCTTTGCTGACCCCGGCTGCTTCAATCTCGGCAAGATAGCCTTCTATGGTGTAAGAGCGGCGAAAGTGCTCGGGGTCTTGCGAGCCGACGCGGCGATTCAGCCATTTGGCGGTGTCATAGGCGGGCGTGCCGGGCGTGGCGCCAAAGAAGTCATGCAAGTATGCCGGGCGGCTACGCATATCGATAATGGGTTGTGTCATGGTGCTTTCTTGTGACTGTGTGGTTCGGTTTTTCGGCATGCAGTGCCGGGATCAGGAATAAAAACTGGCGGTCGGATACTGGCCGTTAAGCGCCCAGTCGCCAAGATCTTTCAGTTTGTAATCCACCGGGTCGTGCAGGGTGTACACACGCAGGTTGCGCCAGAAGCGGTCCAGCCGCAGCCGCGCCGTGGTGGCACGTGCCCCTGCCACCTCAAAGATGCGCGAAGTGACATCCAGCCCGCTACGCGTGATATTGACCTTGGCGGCAAACACCGCCAGCGCCACCTGGCCACGCTCCTCATCGCCCAGCGTCAGGTCTTTGGCCCAGGCCGCATCGAGCAAGCTGGCGGCATGGTCTGCCAGCACACGCGACGCTTCGAGGCTGGCCCAGAATTCGCCGTAATGCAGCAGAGTATAAGGATCTTGCTGTACGGAAGAGGCCAGTGAGCCGGACCACACCCGCGAACTCTGGCGCGTGTACTGGCTGGCTTCGGCCAGCGCGCCTTCGGCAATACCCTGATAGATATTGGTAAAAATCAGCTGGGCCACCAGCGAGCGCAGGCTGGAAAAAGGCGAACTCAAGGGGCCGGGGTTCATCAACAGCTCACTGGCGTCCACCCGCAGCCTGGTAAATTCGGCGCTGCCACTATCGGTCTGGCGCTGCCCCATGTTGTCCCAATCGTTATTGAGCGTGATGCCCGCGCGGCCAGTGGGCACCGCCGCTACCAGAAAACGGCCGGTATCGGCTTCAATGGCGGACACAATCAGTCGATCCGAATCCGTCGCCCCCGAGCAAAAACTCTTCTGGCCGCTGAACAGGTAATGTTCACCCTGTGGGGTGGCGATGGTACGGTTATCCAGCGGGTTAAGTGCATTGCCCCACCACAAATTTTTCTCAGCGGTTTCGTGCCACAGGTCTTGCCATTGGGCCTCGGTGGCATACAGCCGCACCGATGCAAGCATCAGGAACTGAAAGGCAAACACTTGGGCGATGGAGCTATCGGCCCGCGCAATGGTGCGGATGATGCGGTACAGCTGCGACCAGTCGCCGCCCAGGCCACCCCACTCCACCGGGATCAGCAGCTTAAGCAATCCGCTCTGACGCACGGCCTCGCGCTGGGCGTAGGGCGTGCCACCTTGTACATCGCGTTCAGCGGCGGTTTTTGCCAAGTAGGCGGCAAGCTGGTCGGCGCGATGTTGTGGCGTACCTTCAAATACAGGGGGCACGCTGACTTCATTGGCTATCGTACTCATGCAGGTCTTTCAGGAAGCAGACACTTGAGGACCGCGATTGGGGAGTGCTTCACCAAACGGGCCGGTCAGATTGGTTTTGATGGCGGCCTCGCTGCCTGCCTTGACGGACAGTGGCAGCAGGGGGAATAGCAGCTCCGCCACGCGATAAGACTCTTCCAGATGTGGATAGCCCGAGAAAATGAAATATTCGATGCCGAGATCGGCGTATTCCTTGATGCGATCCGCCACCTCCTGAGCACTGCCAACCAGGGCGGTACCCGCCCCGCCGCGCACCAGGCCGACACCCGCCCACAGGTTAGGCGATACCACCAGACGGTCACGGCGGCCACCATGCAGGGCGCTCATCTTCTGCTGCCCGACCGAATCAAAGCGCGCCACCGCCGTCTGGGCGGCGGCAATCGTTTCGTCCGTCACATGCGAAATCAGCTGGTCAGCCGCCTGCCAGGCCTCTTCGGAGGTTTCGCGCGCAATCACATGCAGGCGTATGCCAAATTTCACAGTACGTCCCTGAGCGGCAGCCGCGGCGCGTACCGCCGTAATCTTGTCGGCCACAGCGGCAGGTGGTTCGCCCCAGGTCAGATAGACATCAATATGCTCCGCCGTCAGATCAATCGCCGCCTGCGATGAGCCACCGATAAACAGCGGCGGATAAGGTTTCTGGAACGCGCCGGTCGGCAAGCTGGCCTCCTTCACATGGATATAGTCGCCCTCCAGACTGATGGTCTCGCCTTGCAGTACCGATTTCCAAACCTGCAAGAACTCGGCGGTTTCGGCATAGCGTTCGTCATGCGATAAAAAGCTGCCATCGGCCTGCTGCTCGGCCGGGTCACCCCCGGCCACCACATTCACCAGCAAGCGGCCGCCCGAGATGCGATCCAGCGTGGACGCCATGCGGGCGGACACCGTGGGCGAGGTAAACCCCGGGCGCACCGCCACCAGGAATTTCAGATCAAGGGTTTCATTCACCAGCGAGGCACTCACTACCCACGGGTCTTCGCACGAGCGGCCCGACGGCACCAGCACGCCCTCATAGCCGAGGCGATCCGCGGCTTGGGCAATCTGTTTCAGGTAGCTATAGGTGGCGGGTCGGGCTCCGTAAGAGGTGCCGAGGTAACGCTGGTCACCATGCGTGGGCAAAAACCAGAATATCTGCATCGCGTGTCTTTCTTTACAAGTGTGGCTATACAAAATGACGGACAAATCCGGGCACATCAAAAAAACAGATGGCTGCACACTCTTCAGCAAAGAGCATGCCATTGGGGATAAACGCGGTTTTATGGGGGATTTCATGCAGAACTGTTGGAAATGTGCTGCTCAATCAGCAGTGGATTGACTTGTGTGCTGACTAAGCAGCAACTCGGCAAGGTATGCAGGCAGCGCTAAACGGCATGATGACTACGCACAAAATACCGCTCATACGGGAATATCTCATGCAACACCCCGCCACGGCTGGGTTTGCAAGGCATAGGGCGAAAAATGCTCAAACTGCCCCAGTTGCTGCCACAGCAGCATATCGATATGACGAACAAGTATTTCGGGCTGGCATGTTATGTGCTGTATGGTTTATATAACAGCAAGCAGGAATATAACTTTTGGCTATACATCAACCTTCAGTACATGCACTCTACCCCGAGCTGGAACCCAGAACGCCACTGGAAATCGCCCGTGTCCTGGCCAAGGAATTCGCCCTGACGGCCATTGAGCGTGACCACCTGGGCGGTACCCCGAAAGAACAACGCGACGCTATCCGCGCCAGCGGTTTGCTCGCCATGGCGATCCCTACTCAATATGGAGGCTTGGGTGCCGACTGGCAGCAAACCCTGCAGGCCATACGCGAATTCGCAAAGGCCGATAGCTCGCTCGCCCATGTCTTTGGTTTTCAGCATCTGATGCTGGCCACGGTCAGGCTGTTTTCGCAGCCAGAACAATGGGAACGCTGGTTTGAGCAGACCGCCCGCCTGCAATGGTTCTGGGGCAATGCGCTGAATCCGCTGGATACGCGTACAGTGAGCCGCCCCTTCAGCCATTGGCGCGAGTTCTCAGGCAAGAAGAGCTTTTGCTCCGGCGCGCTGGATTCGGAAATGCTGATTGCCTCGGCCATTGAGCAATCAGACGGCGCACTGGTAATTGCCGCCTTGCCCACCGGCCGCAGCGGCATCACCGTGATTCAGGATTGGGACAACATCGGCCAGCGCCAGACCGATAGCGGCAGCGTCAATTTTGAAAAAGTGCGGGTAGAAACCCACGAAGTGCTGGCTGACCCCGGCCCCTTGAGCACGCCTTTCTCGTGTCTGCGGCCGCTGGTCGCGCAGCTGATACTGACCAATATCTACCTTGGCATTGCCGAAGGCGCCTTTGAAGACGCCCGACAATACACGCTGCACGAAGCACGCCCCTGGCAAGGTGCCGATGTCGCTAGCACGGATGCCGACCCTTATATCCTGGGACATTACGGCGATTTCTGGGTTGGGCTGGAAAGCACGCGCGCCTTGTGCGACCTGGCCGCCATACGATTGGATGAAGCATGGAACAAAGGAAACCTGTTAAGCGATGTTGAACGCGGCCATGTGGCTGTCAGCATCAGTACGGCCAAAGTGATGGCGACCCGCGTGGGGCTGGATATCACCAGCCGCATGTTTGAAGTCGCAGGCTCACGCGCCACCCATGCCGGATTGCGACTGGACCGCCACTGGCGCAACCTGCGCACGCATACCCTGCATGACCCTCTGGATTACAAGATAAAGGAGCTGGGGCAATGGGCACTGAAACAGCTGTATCCCACCCCCACGTTTTACTCATGAATATGCTGAATACACGACATTTTGAATATTTCCCGGACGATCCGATAGAAACGGCTGTAAAGGACGACTCGATGAATTTACTGACACTCCCGAACTCGCAGGCGCTAACCACCTCGATTCGAGCGACGGCCCAGGTGTTTGAGGACCCGAAATCGGTGGCGCTGCTGACCCGCATCAAGATGATTGCCCCCAGCGACGCCAATGTGCTGATCATCGGCGAAACAGGCACCGGCAAGGAACTGATTGCGCGCTATGTGCACGAGCTGAGCCAGCGCAAGGGCAAACCCTTTGTCGCAGTGAATTGCGGCGCGTTTTCGGAAAGCCTGGTTGAGAGCGAATTATTTGGCCACGAAAAAGGCGCGTTCACCGGTGCCTTCAGCGCCAAGGCTGGCTGGTTTGAAGCGGCGAATGGCGGCACGCTGTTTCTCGATGAAATCGGCGACCTGCCGCCCAGCATTCAGGTAAAACTGCTGCGTGTGCTGCAAGAGCGCGAAGTGGTAAGACTGGGCGCCCGCAAGGCCACGCCGATTGATGTGCGGCTGGTGGCCGCTACCAACGTGCGGCTGGAAGAAGCCGTGCTGGCCGGGCATTTCCGTGAGGATCTGTTTTACCGCCTGCGCGTGGCCCACCTCGAGTTACCCACCCTGCGCAATCGCCCCGGCGATATCCTGCCGCTGGCTGAGTATTTTGTGACGGAATACCGCCGCCGACTGGGCTACGGCGAGATCACGCTGGATGAGCACGCCAAGGCCAAGCTGTTGAGCCATGCCTGGCCGGGCAATATCCGCGAGCTGGAAAACATCATTCACCACGCCCTGCTCATTTGCAAAAATAATATTGTGCGCAGTGAAGACCTGCAGCTATCGTCGATCTCACTGCATCGCCCGCGCGAAGCAGAAACCTCGGGCAGGGATGCCCACCAGTCGCAACTGCAGGAAGTGCTGCACGCCTATTTTGAAACTGGCGCGCCTGACCTGTTTGAGCAGCTGGAAGATACCATTGTCCGCACCGCCTATCAGCATTGCCACAACAACCAGGTGCAAACCGCCAAGCTGCTGGGTATCAGCCGCAATATCGTGCGGGCCAAGCTGATCAAGATGGGGGCAATCAATGCGCTCAAGTGAGGCGCTGCGTTTCCCCCAGACAACCGACAAGCGGGTGGAACGCGTCGCCAGTGCGCCTTTGCCCACCAAGCATGGGCAGTTTGATTTGCATGTTTACCGCGAGGCGGATACAGGGGTCGAACATGTCGCGCTGGTAGCCGGCGATGTTGAGCACCAGCAGGAAGTATTGCTACGCCTGCACTCGGAATGCCTGACCGGCGACGTTTTTGGCTCCCGCCGCTGCGATTGCGGCGAACAGCTGCAACGCTCGCAACAGATCATTGCCGATGCAGGGCTTGGTGTGCTGGTCTATCTGCGCGGGCATGAAGGTCGCGGCATTGGCCTCGCCAACAAGATACGCGCCTATCAGTTACAGGATCAGGGGCTGGATACGGTAGAGGCTAATCTGGCGCTAGGCTTGCCTGTGGATGGCCGCCGTTACGATGCGGCAATTGCCA
Source organism: Methylovorus menthalis (assembly GCF_020523625.1). Classification (GTDB taxonomy): domain Bacteria; phylum Pseudomonadota; class Gammaproteobacteria; order Burkholderiales; family Methylophilaceae; genus Methylovorus; species Methylovorus menthalis. The sequence continues at coordinate 408,930 of NZ_JAJAQH010000006.1, read as the reverse complement.
TACTGCATGACCTGCAAGTGCGCTCGGTACAATTACTGAGCAACAACCCGGACAAGCTGCAATGCCTGGCAGAAAGCGGCTTTGCCCCCAGCCAGCAACCTTTACGCATGCCCGCCGGGCTGCATAACCAGCATTACCTCGACACCAAACGGATCAAGCTGGGGCACTGGCTGTAAGGATACCGGCTGCAAGTTAGCATTAAGGTTTCGTCGCGCCGTCACGAAACATCATCCCGCTCGCGGCTAACTGGTAGTGCGTTTGCGCCAGTCCTGCACAAAGGTCGTGAACTGATCAAACGGCAAGGCCGCCGAGAACAGATAGCCTTGGGCAAAGTCACAACCTGCGCGTTTCAGCAGATCCAGCTGGGCTTCGGTTTCCACGCCTTCGGCAATCACGCGCATGCCGAGTCTGTGCGCCATATCCACAATCACTTCGCATAGCACCATATCGTCATTGCCTGCGCCCAGGTTCTGCACGAAGGAGCGGTCGATTTTGACAAAATCGATATGAAACTTCTTGAGATACGCCAGCGAAGAATACCCGGTGCCGAAGTCATCAATCGAGGTGGCAATACCGGCATCGCGGAATTGCGACAGGGTCGCTTTCACCTGATCGGAGGCCTCCAGCAGCAGGCCTTCGGTGATTTCAATCGCCAGACATTGTGCGGGCAGAGCAATCTGGTCGAGATAGGCCTGCCAGGTTTGCAGTTCCTGGCTGCTCTGAAACTGCAGGGGCGACACGTTGATGCTGACCTGGAAGATGGTCGCATCCACGGCATGGCCGTCCGAGGGGGTACTGCGTGACGACAGGGACTGCTGCACCAGGGTCACTGTATCTCGAGCTGACTGGCGGAATACCCAGTCGCCCATGCGATTGATCATGCCAGTCTCTTCCGCCACCGGAATAAACTCGATGGGGGGCACCAAGCCGCGGGTGGGATGCTGCCAGCGCACCAGCGCTTCGGCTTTGTGTATATCGCCAGTCGCGAGATCGACAATCGGCTGGTAATACATCACCAGCTCCTGTCGGTTGAGTGCATGCCGCAAATCATTGCTGATCTGCAGCTTGTGCGCGGCGAGCTCTTGCATGGAGGGCGAGAAAAACTGGTAGCGATTGCGCCCCAGCCGCTTGGCTTCGTACATGGCCTGGTCGGCGTATTTCATCAGCGTTTCCACATCGCGGCTGTGCTCGGGGAAAGACGCAATGCCAATGCTGGTAGTGACATATACCACGTGGTTTTCAATGGTGAATGGCAACGATACCTGGCGCAGAATGCGCTCGCACAGCCATTCGACCTGCTGCTGGTTCTGCACATTGGAAAGCACGATGGTAAATTCATCGCCACCCAGGCGGGCCAGCAGCGTGCAATCGCGTGCGACGGCGGCAATACGTGCGCCGGTTTCGACCAGCAGTTTGTCGCCAATGGAGTGTCCGAGCTGATCGTTGATCTGCTTGAAGTTATCCAGATCAAGAAACATCAGCACCAGCGGCTGCTGATGCTGCAACGATTTATGGATTTCTTCGGCCAGCTGTTTGTGGAACATCGGGCGATTGGGCAAGCCAGTAAGAAAGTCGTAATTGGCCTGCTTCCAGATCATGTTTTGCGAGGCAGCGGTTTGCCGTGCGACCTCGCGCTTGAGTCGATAGCCACGCAGCATGATCACCGTCGCCAGCAAGAGCAGGCCTGCCAGAAGGAAAGGCAGCAGCCCGGCTTTGCTGCCGGGTTGCAGATGCCAGTCATTCAAAATGTCGCCACGTTCGGGTTCCAGATGCTTCAGGGTCTTCTGCAGGATAGTGCCCAGTTCGGGCCAGTCCTTGCGCACCGCCATGTTCACGCTGGCTTTATAGGGCGTGGGGCCCGCCTTGGCCAGATAGCGTATACCCTGCACATTCGATACATAATCCACCACCAGCGGATTGCCGATGTAGGCATCCGCCCTGCCGGTTTCCAGAGCGACAAATGCTTCTTCGGCGATATCCACCTGAAATAACTCTGTGCCTTGCTGATCTTTGGTGAGCAGACCCGCCAGCGGACCGTTTTTAAACACCGCCACACGCTTGTGCTGCAGGTCGGCAAAGGTGCGAATGGTGTCGTTTTTCTTGTGAATATAGATGGTGTAAGGCATCGAAATAACCGGCTCAGCCAAGGCCACATAGCGGCTACCATTCAGCGCTTTGACACTGGCGATGCCGGATAGCATGTCAGCGGTTTCGGTATCGGGGTTTTCTGAGTATTCGCGTCTTTCAAAACGCACCCCCAGCAGCCGCTCAAAGCGCTTCAGGTAGTCCACGGTAATACCGCGAAACTCGTTACCCTCCGACAAAAACTCGATCGGCATCCAGCCGTGATGCACGCCAACCGTGATGACCGGGTGCGCCTTGAGCCACGCGAGCTCCTGCGCCGTCAGCTCTAGCGCCTCAGAGGCCAAAGGCTTGCTGACAAAGGGTAAGGCGCCACTTTCCATCTGTTCTGCGCTCACGGCATACAGTGCCGCAGAAATGCAAACCAGTGCCACGAGGCTCTGGATAAGCATGCGCAGTGCAGAAGCAGCCGTTACCGCATGGCCCGAATTTTTGAATTTAGCTAGTCGCATCCCGCACTCAGTAGTTCTTCTTTTGCCGTTAAGACCGCGAGCCAACTTGCGCTATGAAAACGCTTGCGTGTCATAGAGTTTACGGTCCGCAGAATTAAATCTTGATCCGAATAATTGTGTCTTGAATCACAATTTCAAGAATGGAGGATTGTATTGCCGATTCAAATAATAGCAATGACTTACCGCATGAGAGTGACCAAAATTGAAGAGGAATTGGGGACTGATTGCATGGAAAATCGGCTGGTTTAGCCTGCAACTTGGGGAGCAGAGTATTCAAACACCGACAGAGACCATGCGCATGTCTTTGCCGTCTTTATTATTTGATTACATTTAATGGCGAAAGAAGCTTAATATGCATGTGGCATTCAACAATAAGCAACTGAATAATATAAAAATAAACCGCATCTGCTCATACACCACACGTACCTGATTCAGCACGAGCATACGGGTTGCCACCGCACACCAGGCAAATGAAGATACGCAAGACTTGAAGCTGCTTTACAGATCAACACTTTCAGGAGCATTGAGATGAAAACAATTTTAAGCATTGATGGGGGTGGTATTCGCGGGCTGATCCCGGCGCTGATCCTAGCGGACATCGAGGCCCATCTGGGCAAGCCGATCTGGCAGTTGTTTGACCTGATTGCGGGCACATCGACTGGCGGTATTCTCGCTATCGGTTGTGCAAAGAAAGACGCCTCGGGCAAGGCAAAATACGCGGCAAAAGATCTGGTCGCGATCTACGAAACCCGGGGCAAGGAGATATTCTCGCGCTCCTTATGGAAAGGGGTGTCATCCATAGGCGGCATTGCCGACGAGCTTTATTCCGCAGATGGTATTGAGAAGGTGCTGCAGGAGTATTTTGAAGACGACGCGCTGCAGGACTGCCTGACCAATACCCTGGTCACGAGTTACGACCTGCAAAACCGCGAACCGATTTTTTTCAAAAGCTGGAAAGACACTCATAAACCCGTGCTGCTGAAACACATCGCACGCGCCACTTCCGCCGCGCCTACCTACTTCGAGCCTACCCAGTTAGAGGTTGCGGGTTCGCTGAAAACCCTGGTGGATGGCGGTGTGTTCATCAACTCGCCTTCGGTGTCGGCCTATGCCGAAGCCAAACGTATTTTCCCGGATGAAACCGAGTTTTTGCTGCTATCGCTAGGCACCGGCGAGCTGATCAGGCCGATTACCTTTGATGAAGCGAAAGACTGGGGAAAAGCGGGCTGGGTGCTGCCGCTCTTGAGCTGCATGTTTGATGGTGTGGCCGATGCCGCCAATTACCAGATGCAGATGATACTGGGTGATCATTACTATCGGCTGCAAACCGAACTGACCATCGCCTCGGATGACATGGATAACGCCACCAAAGGCAATATTGAAAACCTGAAGACGGAAGCAAAAAAACTGATCAAAACCAATAAAGCCACGCTGGATACGATCTATCAGGCATTGGCCAGATAAGCGCCAGCACAGGCCTAACGGAAAATCACCTGTCTATAAATCAGACGACTAATTGCACAGCCGGGACAGGGCATCAAAATCAAATGCCTGCCCGCTGATGCTCTTATGAAACATATCCTGTTGCTGGGCACGCTCCGGGGTATTGAAGGTTGCGCTATCCAGCCTCTCGATGAAGCCATCGTCCACCAGCATGGCGCAGGCCAGGCTTCTTGAGTATTCCGACTTTAGCAGCGCTAGCGTCTTGGGATGCTCAAAATCAAAATTCACCACCTTCTGCAGGGACACCGCATAGGTCGTTCTGGCCGATATAACGTCCGGCAAGGTAGAGGAACCGACAATCAGCGGCTCAATGTCGTCGCGGATGCCATCACGATTTTCATCTGGCCCCGAGAGCGGGCTGGCCTTGACCTCAGCATGCAGCACCGCGGTAGCCCAGCCGGGAAGTTTGTCGCAGGCGGATAACACAGACGCCAATACGACAGCGCCGAAAAGGCGCGTCATAAGAAGACCAATTGCCACATACCGTGAGGTTCTGAAAGAAGGATGCATGCGCCACATAATCGGAGAGTTTGAGAACTGAAAGGCCTGATATAGCCGGAGTTATCACTTATGCAGAAATTATACAGTCCATGGAAAATAGGTCGACCCAAGGGTGACACAATTGTCACCCTCCCCGCCAGAGCGCTTCTGCCAAGGCATCCTGACATTTCTTAAAACTTATTCACTGTTCCCCCTTATAATCTATGCACACTGCCAGGTGCCTGCCCTCTCGTTCGAGGGGAAAGGTGAAACGGGAAATAAGTGAAATGCCTATGCTGCCCCCGCAACGGTAAGCGAGTATGGATGTGCCATCGACGCCACTGGGCTTTATGCCTGGGAAGGCGGTGCATCAAGCCTCGTGAGCCCGGAGACCGGCCTGCCAGTCACGAAGGAACTACCGCGGGGCGCGGTGTTTGGGCGAGGCTAGTCACCAATCTCATACCATGGCTCTGCGGTTTTTCCATGATGCATCCGCATGCGGGGTCGCATGCGAACATAAGGAAATCACCCATGAAACGCACCGCCATGGCGAGCCTGACCGGCTTGCTTTTTTCCGTGTCCGCTTACGCTGAAGATATTCAGCCGCTGGAAGAAGTCGAAGTCTCCGCGCAAAGCCTCAAACCAGAATCCCGGCTCAAGCAGCCACTTTCCACCGCCAGCCGTCTCGGCCTGACGCCACTTGAAACACCCGCCAGTATTGAAGCCGTGGATGCCGATACCATACGCCGACGCGGCGATGTCAGTATCCGCGAAGCCGTATCACGCACCACAGGCATCAGCGACATCAGCAATCTAGGCGTAGGCAACGCCTTTTCAGCACGCGGCTTCAGTGGTAATGATTCCATCGGCCAGGCAGAAGATGGCGTACGGCTGCTGACCGCCGCCAGCACGATCACGTTTCCCTCCGACACCTGGGGCTACGAACGCATCGAGGTATTGCGCGGGCCAGCCTCGGTATTGTTTGGCACTGGCACGGTGGGCGGCATCATCAACAGCATACGCAAGGCGCCAAGTCGTGAAGCTTCATTTGAAGCCTTGACCGGCTGGGGCACCCGTGGGGAATACCGCGCTGGCGTGGGTGGCACTGGTGCCGTGGGCGAAATAGGCGCATTCCGGATTGATGCCTCTGCTACCGGCGGCAATGGTTATGTGGACCGCGGCGAGCACCAGAGCCGCAAGCTCATGAGTGGCCTGCAACTGGTGCCTACCGATCATCTGCGGGTGGACTTCACCTATGATTATAGCGAAGATTCCCCGACCACCTACACCGGCATCCCCTTGCGCGATGGCCGCATGGACAGCAGCCTGCGCAAGCAGAATTACAACGTGAACGACAGTGCCATGGATTTTGCCGATGACCGCCTGCGCGCCAAGGTGGAATGGGATATTTCAGACGCGCTAAAACTCACCAACATCAGCTACTGGTTTAACAGCCGCCGCCACTGGCGCAACCTGGAATACTACGCACTTGATAGTGCCACCAACACGGTGACGCGATCTGGCCACACCGAGATCAAACACCAGCTGAAACAGTTGGGCAACCGCCTGGAACTGGCCAGCGTGGCCGATGCCTTTGGCCACAGTAATCGCTGGGCAATTGGCTGGGAAACCACCCGTGTTGATCTGCGTTATATCGACAACTTCTATGCGGACACCGACGGTACCAGCACCGTGCCGATCAAGGGCTTTGCACCGGGCTACTATTCCGATGCCAGCTTGGACCCGACGATTCCCGAATACAAATCCAGCACCTTGCAAAACGCCCTGTTTGTTGAAGATGCGCTGGACCTGACCGAGCGACTGAAACTCACCGCAGGCTTGCGCCAGGACTGGATCAATGTCGATCATCAGAACTTCATCACCGGCGCTTCGTTCGACAAGGACTACTCGCCTTTCTCCTATCGCCTAGGCACGGTGTTTACCGCCACCCCTGGCCTGGCTTTGTATGGCCAATACAACCAGGGCTCAGACCCGGTGTCGTCCATCGTCTCGTTACGGCCAGGCAATAAAGCCTTCAAACTGACCACCGCCAAACAGGCCGAAGTCGGCATCAAGCACATGCTGGATAACGGCAAAGGCGAAGTAACGCTGGCGCTGTACCATATCGCCAAGGACGACATTCTCACGCGCGACCCCAACGACAATACGCGTACGGTCCAAGGCGGCAAGCAGTCTTCGCGTGGGGTGGAGCTTTCAACCATGTGGTTACCCGCGGCCCACTGGCGCATTGATGCCAACATGGCGCTGCTCAAGGCACGGTTTGACGAGCTGCTGGAAAACAACACGTCGCGCGCGGGCAACACCCCCACCAATGTGCCGGAAAAAGTCGCCAATGCCTGGGCTTATTATCAGCGGGGGGACTGGTCCATGGGCGCGGGCGCCAGACTGGTCGGACAACGTTATGCCGACAATGCCAACACCTCGGTGATGCCCGGCTATACCGTGTACGACGCCAATATTGCCTGGCGTGCCAATCGCCACACCACCCTGCGCCTCAATGCCCGCAATCTGGGTGACAAGCTCTACGCCAGCACCTATTACGACACCAGCCAGTTCATCCTCGGCCCCTCACGCAGCCTGGAACTGACGGCGGAAATCAGCTACTGATCACTATCGGGGCGGCAGGCAGGCCGCCTCTCTTCCGCAAGAAAAAGCTCCTCTAACTCAGCATGTTGATCTCCACAACAATGCGCCTCTTTATATAAATCGCTATATTCAGTTGGACATAACGAAAGGCATCCTATTAGAATTACGTCACTTTTAAAGGGGGACCCTATGAAGCACAACAACAAACATGCACGTCTGACGGCCGCCATACTGGGAGGTATGGCGCTGACGGCACAAGCCGCGGACATCAATACATTCAACCTGGGGGAAGTGCTGGTCACCGCACCGAACGACAGCGCCGTCACTGGTTCCAGCGATACTGTCACACAAAGCCAGATGCGCGTGTTGAACCGCGAAACCGTAGGTGCCGCCATCAATACCCTGCCCGGCGTAACCCTCTCGGAGGGAGGTCCGCGCAATGAGCAAACCATCCAACTGCGTGGCTTTGATTTACGGCAAGTGCCCGTTTTCATTGACGGCGTACCAGTCTATGTCTCGTATGACGGCTATGTGGACCTGGCGCGCTTCAACACATTTGATCTTGCCAGTGTGCAGGTAGCCAAGGGGTTCAGTTCGGTGCTGTATGGCCCCAATACCCTGGGCGGGGCAATCAATCTGGTCAGCCGCAAACCATCCAAGGAGTTTGAAGGCAATGTCACCGTTGGACTCAAGACCGACAAGGATTTCAAATACAACGGCTACCGCACCGACATCAATGCCGGTGGCAACTACGGCACCTGGTACTGGCAAGCCAGCGGCTCCATGCTGGATACCAACCGCTACCGCCTGTCGTCCGACTTCAAGCCGACAGCCAATGAAGATGGCGGTGTACGCGACAACTCTTACACTCAGGATGGCAAGATCAACCTCAAAATCGGTTTTACCCCGCGCGAGGGCGATGAATACAGCCTGAATTACATCAGCCAGCGCGGCTCCAAAGGCAATCCGGTATATGCAGGTTCGGATGCCAGCCAGTCAGCGCGCTACTGGCGCTGGCCCGAGTGGGATAAAGACAGCCTCTATTTCATTTCCCGCACCAGCATCGGTCAATCGTCTTATCTGAAAGTCCGCGCGTTTTACGACAAATTCAGCAACATCCTGAATAGTTACGACGATACCAGCTACTCGTCCATGACACGCAACTACGCCTTCACCAGCATTTACAACGACCACAGCTATGGCGCCAGCACCGAATTTGGCACCACCATCAACAACCAGAACACCTTGAAGTTCGCTCTGCATCTCAAGCAGGATAAACACGAAGAACACAACAAGGGCAACCCGGTCCAGAATTTTGAAGACAGAACCACCTCGCTGGCGGTGGAAGACACGCACCAGATCACAGATAAACTGGCACTGGTGCTGGGGGTGAGCCGCGACCGTCGCGAGACGCTCGAAGCTGAGGGATTGAATAATGCCAACCAGCTTTATGATTTCAAGAAAGGCGACGCCGACTCCTGGAATCCGCAAGCAGGCCTGTTTTACAAGCCCAATGCAACGGATGAAGTGCATGCCACCATTTCGCGCAAGAGCCGCTTCCCCACCATGAAGGATCGCTACTCTGGCCGGTTTGGTCGCGCCGTGCCCAATCCTGATCTCGACACGGAATTCTCCACCAACTACGAGCTGGGTGCTTCCGGGTTTGTGACATCGAAACTCAAGCTGATGGCGAGCATGTTCTATTACGACACCACGGATCTTATTCAGGCAGTGAATCTACCGAATAGCGCCTGTTCTAGCGGCAGTCAATGTTCTCAGTTCCGCAATGTGGGCAAAGTCCTCACCTCGGGTACGGAACTCGGCTTTGCGGTATTTCCTACTAATGCCCTGGAGATTGGTGCCAACTACACCTACATGGATCGCGACAACAAAAGCAGCGATGACAAGCTGACCGACATCCCGCGTGAGAAGTTGTTTGGCTATGGCAAATGGCAGGCAAACGATATGTGGTCGCTGGTAGCCAGCACCGAGGTCAACTCCTCGCGCTACAGCTCCACCACTGGCAGCCGTGTATCAGGCGGCTTTGGCATTGCCAATACCAAAGTGGTGTACCAGCCATCCGGTATCTGGAGTGGCGAGTTCGGCATTAACAACCTGTTCGATCGCAACTACACCTATATCGAAGGCTACCCCATGCCTGGCCGCAATATGTTTCTTAACGTCACCCGTCGTTTCTGAGGCCGGATATGCGCTTGATCAAACAGCTGCAGATACTTGGCCGGTGGCTACTAGCGATTGGCATCGGCTGCATCAGCCTGTGTGCTTGCGCAGAAGAACGCCTTGTCGTGCTGACCAGCTACCCGCAGGAGATGGTCAGCCAGTTTGAGGCGGCGTTTGAGCAAGCGCATCCGCAATACCGGCTGGAGGTGATCTGGCGGCAATCAGCGGATACGCAGAAACTGCTGTCAGAACCTGGCAGTGGCGACGTGGACGTCTACTGGAGCCCGGCACTGCGCAACTTCCTTCAGTTGCGCAAGCAGGCACAATTGCGCCAATTGCCACCTATTGATGGTATTGCCGAGAGCGTCCATGGCGTGCAAATCGCCGACCCGGATCATTATTTCTTCGCATCCGAGATTGCGGGATACGGCATGGTGGTCAATCCGCAAACGATCAGCGCGAGTGGCCTGCCACTTCCGACTGACTGGCAGGATATTGCCTCCCCTGCCTGGGCAGGCAAGGTGACCCTGCCCATTCCTTCGCAGGTGGGTTTTGCACCCGGGCTGTATGAGGCGATATTGGGCGCGCTGGGCTGGAATGATGGCTGGCGGATCATCCATCAGATGGCGGCGCAGGCAAAGCTCGCCACCGCAGGCTCCACGTTCGTGACCGACGATGTCGCCAGTGGCAACTTCGCTGTCGGCCTCACCATCGACTTCTTCGCCCATGCCGCCATCGCCAATGGACAGCCGCTCAAGTTCGTCTACCCGCACCATGTCGGGTATTCGCCTGCGCATATCGGCATATTGCAGTCCTCCCGCCACGTGGCGGCGGCCGAGGCGTTTGTGGCATTCGTGCTGTCAGATGCAGGCCAGGCGCTGCTGTTTCACCCGGATATCCGCAAATTGCCGGTCAGGGCATCGGCCTATAGCCAGGCACCCGCTGGGTATTTCAATCCGTTTACGCAATCTGTAAGCACCGCCAACCAGACCAGCCTGGAAACATTATTGCGTCGACAAGCGCTGACATCGGCGGTATTTGATGCCTGCATCACTCGCCCCCAAGCCACGCTGGATAGCATGTGGCAACAGCTACGCCAGGCGGAAGCACAGCAGACAGGTGCCAGCCCATCATTGACAGAAGCCCGAGCCCTCGCCGAAATGCCACTGATCAGCGAACGCGAAGCAGAAGATGTCCATCTGCAAACCGTGTTCCGCGCACGCCGTGAAAACCCGGCCTATGAGGCAGAAACAGCCCAATATGAAGCGCGCTGGAATCAGGAAATACAGCAACGCCATGCACGCGTGATGGCGCTGATCCAGCAGAAACCCGCACAGCAAACAGAGGCCACTGGCAAGACAGGCCAGCTCACCAGCCCATGACCAAGTGGGGCTTGTTCTGGGGCGCATGCCTAGGGTTATATTGGCAGGGCATGCCGCTGGCCGTTGCCACCGATGCCAGCGCACCCGCCCCGGCTTATCTGCGGGAAGCCTATACCCAGCCGCTCCCCCATCTCAGCACCAGCGAGCTTGAACGTTTTTACCGCGGCAGGCAGCTTGTGCGCCAAAGCTGGGTAATTCCACCGTCGCAAGACAGCGCCATCGCAGGTCTTGGCCCGCTGTATAACCGAAACGCATGCATCGCCTGCCACGCCAAAAATGGGCGGGGCTACGCGCCCGACGGCCCGGAGGAGTCACTCAAGACCATGCTGGTCAGATTGAGCGTGCCCGGCGTGGGCATGCACGGCGGTCCGGTAGCGCATCCGCTCTATGGCGATCAGCTGAATGCGTTTGGGGTGCCGGGGGTACCCGGCGAAGGCGAGGCTAGTGTTCACTACTCCACCCGAACAGTCGCCACACCGCTGGGCAACATAGAACTGCGGCAGCCACATATCCGCTTTGTGCAACCAGCCTATGGTGCGCTGGAGCCACTGATGAGGGAAACGGCAAACACTGGCGCTAACTCAGGCGTGCTGACTTCCGCCCGTATTGCCCCACCGCTGTATGGCACAGGTCTCATGGAAGCCATCCCGATAAGCACCTTGCAGGCACTGGCAAAGCAGAAAAAACCCGCCGGTATCAAAGGCCGGCTGAATACAGTATGGGACCCGGAAAACCAGCGCATGCTCCCCGGCCGCTTCGGTTGGAAAGCCAACACCGCCAGCTTGCGACTGCAAACCGCCAGCGCGCTGGTAGGCGACATGGGCATTACCAGCCAGGTGTTCCCCACCGGCAATTGCGGACGCCTGCAGACTGCCTGCCTGAACACCCAGTCTTCCACTGTTGAACTGCAGCCAGCGCAGCTGGATGACATGGTGTTTTACCAGCAGGCACTTGCAGTGCCACCACAACGCAACACGGATGATGCCGCAGTCATCCGGGGGGCCCGCATTTTTCGTCGTGCGCATTGTGCGGTTTGTCATGTGCCCGAGCTCAAAACCGGTAGGGACGTGTTGACGCCCCTCACCAATCAAACCATACGTCCCTACACTGACTTGCTTTTGCATGACATGGGGCCCGGCCTGGCAGACCATCGGCCCGATTTCATGGCATCCGGTTCGGAATGGCGCACCCCGCCGCTGTGGGGCATAGGGCTCGCCAGGATAGTCGAGCCACGGGCCGGTTTTTTGCATGATGGGCGCGCCAGAAGTATTCTTGAGGCGATTTACTGGCATGATGGTGAGGCCCGCGCTTCGCGAGCCTATGTTGACCGCCTGCAAAAGCAGGAATTGGCCGACTTGCTCGCCTTTCTGGAATCCTTATGAGCTGCTAACCATGATCATCCGCAACCGCCCCAGCCTGATCCATCTATTTTTCATTGTGCGCGGCTCGATTGTGATGCGCATACTGCCGCGTATTCTGGTGATTACCGCCATGTCCGCGCTGATTGTGCTGACGCATAGACTCCGTCCCGACTGGCTGCCCACTTTCGAGAGCGCACCTTTTGCCCTGCTAGGGATTGCGCTGTCGGTGTTTCTAGCCTTTAGAAACAATGCCTGCTACGACCGCTGGTGGGAAGCGCGCAAGCAATGGGGCGAACTGGTGACCACCACCCGCACCCTGGCGCGGCAGAGCATGATCATCAACGCCACCTCGGTGGAAGCCCGCGACCGATTGCTACAGATGGCCATCGGCTTCACCCATGCCCTGCGCCAGCAACTGCGCGCGAGCGAAGACCTGGAAACGCAGCTGACCACCCGCAGCCAGGCAGGCTCGCCCGAATCTTTTCTGGAAGGCATGCAGCGGGAAATCATCACCTTGCGCAGCCAGGGCATCCTGACCGACATCCCCTATTCCCTGCTCGACCAGAGCATTGCCCACTTGTCCCGCATCCAGAGCGCGTGCGAGCGGTTGCTGACGACACCAGTGCCATTTGGCTACACGCTGCTGCTGCACCGCACGGCCTACACCTTCTGCTTTTTGCTGCCATTTGGATTCGCCGACAGCCTGGGCTGGGTAACGCCATTTGCCTCTGCACTTGTGGCGTACACCTTCTTTGGGCTGGATGCACTGGGCGATGAACTGGAAGCCCCCTTCAGCACGCAACCCAATGCCCTGCCGATCGACGCGCTGTCGCGTCAGATAGAAATCAACCTGCTGCAAGCCATGGGCGTGGAAGACTTGCCGCCGTTGAAGAAGCCGGTAAATTTCATCCTGCTGTAGTACTGGCTGGCTTGAGTCGGAACGCGATCACGATCATCAAACCGGCAATGACGATCAGCATATGCAGCGAATTGGCGTAGCTGCCCGTCACATCGCGCAGATAACCGAATGCCAAGGGGCCGGTCGCGGCGACCAGATACCCGATGGTCAGCACAAACGCCGTCCATGCGTTGGTTTCGCTCGCGTTGGTGGTGTTATCCAGCGGCAAGGTCATGCCCAGGGTAAAGGCACCGCCCAGGCCAAAGGCCGTAATGGCGATCACCGGTACAGGCGCCCATAGTGGCGCCATTGTCATCACCACCAGTCCGAGCAGGGTAATCGCCGCGCTGGATACCAGCCAGACCCTGCGATCCAGCGATTTGCTGAAAGCCCCAAACACCGGGCTAGCCAGCATGAAGGCGGCGGTAAAGCATCCGAGCAGCACCCCGGCCATGCTGCTGGAAAGGCCATACTCCAGAAACACAGCCGCCGTCCAGGTCACCATGGCATAAAAAATCAGGTTAATGCAGGCAAAAAATGCGGCAACCCGCCAGGCGAGTGCATTGCGCCATGGCAGGGGCGCCCGGGCAGCCACCATCTTCTGGCTGGCATCGTGCGTGCGCACATGCTGCCAATAGACATAGCCCCAGGCCAGCGTCGCCAGCAGCCCCAGCGCAGACCATATGCCAGCGGGCAGGCGCCAGTCACCCACACTCTCGGCCATGGGCGCGGTGATGACGGCAGACAGCGTGCTGCCAAACGACAAACCCGTCACATAAATACCCATCACCCACGCCGCCCGGGTCGGGTAGTTCACCTTGACGTAACCAGAGAGCAGCGTGCCGGTCACGGCGATCCCCGCCCCGATGCCCACCGTGCTCAGCAGCAATGACAGCACATCCGGCGTAAAGGCACGGGCAAAGGTAGATACGCACAGAATGGCCAGTGCCGTCACGATGGTTTTATCCCGGCCGAAACGGTGTGCCAGCCAGGGCGCGGGCAAGGCCAGCAGGCCCATCAACAGATCAGGAATCGCTGTCAGCAGCGAAGCCTGCGCATGCGACAAGGCAAACGCATCGATAATACGCGGCAAAATCGGGCCTATGGAGACGATGGAAGGCCGCAGTGCAAAGGCCACCAGCACAATGGCGACAATGCCAAAACCCAGGGCCTGTGAGGAAGATTCGTTTGTAGCTGAACGCATGCATGGCCTCGACGGAAAGTTGCGAAATGCGATGAAACACGCCACCCGCAGGACGGCGCATCATCGGGAAAGAAACTAACAGACTCCGGCAAATGCGCTCCATACGTCGAATGACTAAGCGCAGGCCTTATGCAGACACATAGCAGGCAATGGAGCCAGCCGATCATGCCGCGTCGACGCGCTAGCGCATGCAAAGCACCACGCTGACTAATAGCAGAAAATTAAGGGACATATTTAGCAGCCTGCCCCTTCATTTTCGATAGGGACTGTCGTTATCAGTAAACAGCAAGGCCTAATAATAGTTAGTGACTTTTCAGGAGAACATCATGTCATCCGCCGTAGGAAGCTCAACCAGCACCAGCTATACACCACCACCGCCGCCACCCGCGCAGCAAGCACAACCCAAACCTCCGGCAGAAACAACCGAGGCGAGCAACAGCAAGCCCAATGAGGCTCCGCCACCACCCAAGCCTGCACCATCGACTACAGTAGGTACGCAGATCGACACCACGGCTTAAGCCTGTGGGACATAAAAAAACCGCCTGTATGGCGGTTTTTTTATGTCCCATGACAAGAGCTCATTCTGAAGCCACAATCAAGGCGTCCTCTCAGTCATTCATATCCGCACTCAGTAATGCAGTTCCACCATGATTTCCGTTGCCCCACTTACCTCAAACGCACTAGGCTCAAACGGTGGCGGGCCGGATACTTTTGGGTTATTCGATAGCCCGTAACCTTCGGTGGGGAACATGCCAAAGCGACGGTTCAGTTCGCCGTTGGCATCTTCGTCGTGGTACACCACCACGGCATATTTCCCTGGCTTCACATCAGGCCAGCTCAGGCTAACCTCACCTGGGCTCGCAGCAGTCTGGATCACAGCCACTGCTTGCGCCTCCTTGCGAAAGGTTTTGGGGTCGGCGTAAAGCGCTGCCCGGATATTGCCCTTGGCACTTTTCACCCCTTCTACCTTCACGGTCAGTGACACGCCGTTTGCTCCATCGGCTGAGGCATTCAGGGAAAAACAAACGAAGATCAGGCTTAAATAAATACGCAGGTGGTTCACTTCATACTCCTTGGGTTAGTGCTATGCGCGCCGTCTATGCCAACATGGCTAGTGCACTGCCGGGTGCGCCTTTTCAGCCAATTGGGTGGACGATAACGCTGGCTGCTGAATCTCGCGCATGCCGGCGCGGAAGGTCGGGTCACCCACCCAGGTCGGACGCTGCACAAAGGCGGTATTGACCAGGCTCTTGCTGGGATCAAAGCCGGTGTAATGCAGCCCGGCCAGATCAGACCAGGTTTGCTCGAAATACGCTGTGCTGTATTCGCGATTCAAGGCAAAGCCGAGATCCTTTGGGCTATCCTGCTTCCACTGGTCAGAGGCCCAGACAAACATGGGAATGGCAAACATGGGCAAGGTGGGATTGCCCTCATTGCGGCCGACAAACTCATGCGGTGGCGTGTCGTAAACATCCTCGCCGTGGTCCGACATGAAGGTCAGCATGCTGCGCTCGCCTTTGGCCTGCAGGGTTTTCAGCAAGGTAGCCAGCACATAATCGTTGTAGCGCACGGCATTGTCATAGGTATTCACCACCTGAGCCTTGTTGTCATCCAGCCAGTCTGGCAGACCGGTACGGTCCTTGAAGTAATCGAACTCGGGCGGGTAGCGGTATTCGTATTTCATGTGGGTGCCCAACAGGTGGACGACGATGAACTTGCGCTGCGCAGGGTCCGCCAGGGCGGATTCAAATGGCTTGAAGACGTTACTGTCGTATTCGCGCGAGTTCTGGTAGCGCGTGTTGTTGGTGTAGCGCTGCACATCAGCCAGCTGCGAGAAGTAGGCCAGCATGGTGTTGCGTTTGGTGATGGTCTGCTGGTTGGTGATCCAGAATGTCTTGTAGCCCGCCTGTTTCATGAGATTCATGATCGAAGGCTTGGTCATGACGGCATCCGGGTTGTCACGATCGGCAAAGGTCAGCGCCTGCTCCAGCACCTCGATGGTCGAGGCGCGTGGCGACACCACACGGGTAAAGAGGCTGAGCTGGTCTTTCATTTTCTCAAGATTGGGGGTGGTATCGCGCGGATAGCCGTACAGCCCCCAATGCAGGCGGGTGGATGATTCACCGATCACCAGTACCAGGGTGCCAGGCTTGCCCGCGTATTGATCCTGCAAGTTGGCGAGTGGCGGCAAGGCACTGTTCTTTGCCAATAGCGCCTGCATATTGCCGAGCTGCCGCTGATATTGCAGATAGCCCATCACCAGTTGCCAGGGCTCGGCAGGCTCCATGCGGCGCTGCATGTGGTCGATCACCCGTTCCCAGCTTTGGTGACTGATAAAACGATCCTGTATGAACGGCAGCACCTGCACCGGCACAATAATCAGCAGGCAGGCTACCAGCTTGCCACGCCATGAAAACGCCAGTGGCTGCACACGCCGCCACAAAAACCAGGCAGCCAGCGTGTGGGCCAGATATACCAGCGGCATCCACCACTTGAAGTACTGGGAAATATATTCGGAAGACTCAGCCGGATTCGACTCAAACAGGATATAGAGCACGCTCTGCGAGAACTCCTGGTGATACACGCAAAAATACGCGAGGCTCAGCAATGAAGTCGCCCACAGCACAATACCAATGACGGCAGCGATGGCCCTGGTATGCCGGGGGAACAGCAACACTGGCACCAGCCACAGAAAACTCATGTACACCGCCTGGCGGAAGCCGATGAAAATCGTCGCATCCGTCATTTGCAGGAGCACATGCGTAACCCCCGAGAAATAGAAAAAGAACAAATACAGATTAAAAAACCGCAGGAAAGACGAACTTCCAGTCTTCTCCAGTTGCGCTGCTTCAGGGCTCACCATAGTTTTCATGCATCACTCGTCGTTGATCATTTTTATTGTGTTGGTCCGCTACCTGCTTGATAGCCATGGAATACATATCAAGGAGCGTGCCGACGAGAGGCGGCCTGCGCTTTTTAATTAAATACGCATAAAAATCATAAAGTTGCCATTAAATAAAAGCTGAAAATATGACGTGGATTGCGAAGTGTGCGGGCAAAGCCCGCAAAAAACGAAGTATTGGGCGAAAGAACACTGCATTTATTTCATGGATTAAGACATCTGCCTGCCATCCACGCGAAAAATACACCAGACCGGTTGAGCATGGCAGGTAATTTGGTTGCCTGAAGCAAAGCTTATGCATGGCACCCGCTTCACCACGATCAAGAAAATCAAGCTATTATCTTTACAGCATTATCTTTATACGCTGAATTGGCCACTGCGGCTGGCAGCGCTAAGTTCTCCCAGGCATCAATAAGCTTAATAATAAATTCCGTGGCGGATTAGGTTACTGCACTGTTGATCCGCGACTTCTGGTGGAGCCTTTGGTCATGGAGATACAGCCACACATCAAGCACTCCTTGCGCATGCGCCGTGCGCTGTTGCTGAGTTCTGCTATTCTCAGCAGCATTTCCGTGTTCTGGGGCATCTACTTTGCCTTTCATCAAAACTGGGCCATCTGCTGCCTTAACCTGTTCTCCATTCTGGTCTCCGCCATCACGGCCTACCTGACCTATCGCGGAAACATCAAAGCTGCGGCCATTCTGTTGTTCTTGTCGGTATATACGGTGCTCTGCCTGTTTTGCCTATTTCTGGATGTACCCAGTGCGGAAGCCCCGCGCTCCAATCAAAACTATTTTCTGGTCATCGCGCTGTTCGCATCATTGGCC
The DNA here is from genome assembly GCF_020523625.1 of Methylovorus menthalis. Lineage (GTDB taxonomy): Bacteria > Pseudomonadota > Gammaproteobacteria > Burkholderiales > Methylophilaceae > Methylovorus > Methylovorus menthalis. The sequence goes on along the minus strand of NZ_JAJAQH010000006.1, from coordinate 390,991 downwards.
TTCAAGGGAGAAAGCCCCTGGCTCAGGCATGGCATGGTCACGGCAGGTCTCATCGCCTTTGTCTGCTTTGCCAGCAGCAACTGGGGGATAAACTCCGCCTATATGCTGGGCAACGATGTGCGTATCCCCGGCACCTGGTTTCACAACATCATCATCACCGCCGTGCTGTATGCCCTGGTCTGGGTCATGCAGGCCAATCTGGCCGAGCGCAATGCGCTTGAATCGGACCTGCGCAAGGCCTTGCTCGCCAATCAACTGATGCTCTACTACCAGCCGCAAGCAGGCGATGACGGCCGCATTGTCGGCGCCGAAGCCCTGCTACGCTGGAAGCATCCGGTAAAAGGCATGGTGTCACCCGCCGACTTCATCCCATTGGCAGAGGAAACCGGGCTGATTTTGCCGATCGGGCACTGGGTATTGGGCATGGCCTGCGCACAACTCATGGCCTGGTCCAAGAATGCGGCCACGGCGCATTTGTCCATCGCGGTCAATGTGAGCGCCCTGCAATTCAAGCAGCCGGATTATGTCAGCCAGGTGATCTCGGTGCTGGAACGTTCGGGCATCAACCCCGCCCTGCTCAAGCTGGAGTTGACCGAAAGCATGCTGGTGAATGATGTGAATGACATCATCTCGAAAATGCACGCTTTGAAAGAAAAAGGCGTGGGATTGTCACTGGATGACTTTGGCACCGGCTATTCATCCCTCAGCTATCTGAAAAAGCTGCCGCTGGACCAGCTCAAGATTGATCAGTCGTTTGTGCGCGACATGCTGACCGATGCTAATGATGTGGCGATTGTGCAAACACTGGTGGCATTGGGGCAAGCCATGCATCTGCACGTGATTGCCGAAGGGGTGGAAACCGAACAGCACCGCCAGTTTCTAGCGGATATGGGTTGCTTGTCGTATCAGGGATATTTGCTCAGCAAACCGGTGCCGATTGCCCAGTTTGAAGTGCTGTTGTCAGCGCATGCGGCAAGCCTGGCAAGCTAAAAAAATAGCTGGGGGCGGCGAATCCCCCAGCCATCTTCTCCTTACTTTAGCGCAATCCATTCTATAGAAATCCCTGCGATTGGGAATGTGGCATATTGCCGCAGGCCTTAGCCTGATCGTGCTTTATGCCACCAGCGCCCGCTGGGCAGAATGATTCAGCAACAGCGCCGCCTGCTCAAGCGCCACATCAATGCGCTGCTCAATGGCTTCGCTGGTCAATTTGTAGTTGGTGAATTCCGAATCCTTGGCATAGATGGCCGTTGGCACCGTATAAAGACCAAAGAAACTTGCCAGGGTACGCAACTGATAATCGAGAATGGAAGCATGCTGATCGCTGCCGCCCGTTGCCGCGAGAATTGCCACTTTGCCATTCAGAGCCTTGGGGTCGAGCAGATCAAAGAAATGCTTCATCAAGCCAGTGTAGGAAGCCTTGTATACCGGGCTCGCAATCACGATCAGCTCTGCGTTGCGCAGTTTGTCGTGGGCTGCCTGAATCGCCGCCGGAAAGTCATTGAAGCTGACGGTGGTACCAAGTACATCAATCAGCTGCGCGATATCCACCACGTCCCCTGAAGCATGCAGCCGCTGAGTCGCCTTGGTCACGATGGTTTCGACCAATGCCTTGGTTCTTGATGGACTGGTAATGCTGCCCGAGACACCAATAATTTTTGCCATGTTTGTTTCCACTTATAAATTAACTAACCTCAAGTACATGGCAAGGATCATGCCTGAAAAATCACCATGGAAGTTCGGCATCTTACCTAAAAAAGCAGCGAAAACTGCTTCTGGACCAGCACTTTTTCTGTTTGGCATCTGTTGCCACGGCAACACTTTAAACACATTTGCCTGATTTAAAGCCCCTTGATCATCAAGCAATGCGGAATGCCGATTTCAGTAAAAGGCTCGCCATGCGTGGCATAGCCCAGGCGTTGATAAAAGATCACGGCGCTTTCGCGGGCGTGGAGGTGCATTTCCTGATAGCCAATTTGCCGGGCGACCATTTCGGCATGGGTCACCAGGCGACGGCCTATACCTTTGCCTTGCAACTGAACATCTACCGCCACTTGGCGCATTTGTACCTGGCGTGGGTTGATGGGTTTAAGCACCAGGCAGGCCACCAGCGCTTGCTCAAGGTAAGCACCAATATGCTGGGAGTCGGCTTCCGCCGCGAGTTGCTGGGCTGAAAATGCCAGCCCGAGGGGTTGTCTGAGGATGGCATGACGCAATGCGACTGCGGCCACGTACTCGGGCGTGTTATGCGCAATGGTGTGAAATACCAGGGTATCCATCGACGAGAATGCTAAGGGCAAGATGCTGACTGCGCGGCGGCCCACGCTTGCGCCTGCTCGGCTACACGGGCGGCCAGAGCCGCAATGCTGCGCTGCTGCGCTTGCACCAGTTCGGCATAGCCGCCAGAGGCCTGCTCTTGAAACTGCCCCCGGCAGATAAAACGGGCATTAGCCGCCTGCTTGGCAAAGCCCAGGCTCCAGTCGGCATCGAGTTGCACACGTTGGCCCAGCCAGCCATCCAGGCGACGCACCTGCACCTTGATCCGTAATACAGGCTGATCCTTGGGTACGGCCAGACCGGCAATATCCTGGGTATGCAGACGCTGCGTCAACTGCGTAGACAAGGCATTGCGGAACTCATCTGCCAGCGGCCCGGCCCAGCGCTCGCCATCCACGATAGCGACATTGCTAGTGCCCTGCCTGACCACCAGCTGCAATTGATCCAGCTGTGGCGGAATGCCCACTGGCAGCACCTCGATCAGAAACGGTGCCTGCGGCTGGCTTTCCACGGCGGGGGCTGCCGGGGCCAGCAACGTGTGGTAGTGCACAGGGGCTGAGACGGAGGAGCAGCCGCTGATGGCGAGCACGAACCAACATCCCAGGTAAACACGGTTGATGCGGATCATTTGGTCGACTCCTCTTTGGTCGTTGGCGCGGCGGGGTTAAGGGTAACGGTAGACGCATCCTCCGGACGCCCACGCAGCAGGGATTCGGGATGACGGCCCAGCAAATCGGTCAGCACACGCAATGAGCGGGAGGTACGCTGCACCTCTTGCAAGGTCTGCCCCAGATTCTGTTGCAGCGGCGCATCCTCCGCCAGCAGGCTATCGACATTGCCAAAGGTCTGTCTGGCTTGCTGCATGGTCTCGTCAGCCTCTTGCATGGTGTGCTGGGTTTGCTGCAGGGTTTGTGCCGTCTGGGGCAATACCTGACTGTTGACCTGCGTGAGTGTCTTGTCGAGGCTGACCAGCGTTGTATCCAGGTTTCGGGCTATCGAATCCAGGGGCATCTTTTCGATTTTGGCGACGATATTGGCAATCTGCTCCTGCATGCGATCAAAGCTACCATTCACGGTCGGCATGGTAATCGGTCGGGCGTTGACATCCATCTCCACCTTGGGCGCATTGCGGACAAAATCCATGGCGATATAGAGCTGGCCAGTCAGGATATTGCCCAGCCGCGCCTGGGCACGCAGCCCTTGCTTGACCATGCTGCGCATGAACAGCGCCGCCTGCCTGTCATTATCACCCTCCAGCTTGGGCAGTTTTTCAAGCACGCGCCCCATGCGCTGGGGATAGACCACTACCCCGACCACCGTCGGGAAGCGATGTTTTTCCGGGTCGTAATCCAGGTTGATGGACACCACCCGCCCCAGATCAACCCCCGAAAACTGCACCGGAGCACCGACGGAAAGTCCGCGTAACGATTGCTCGAACTTGAGCTGGATGTATTGCGCCTCACCATCTGGCGGCGCCATCGCAGTGCCCTGGTCTGCGGTCAGGGTGAATTCGGTATCCTTGGGCGCCGGGCTGGCCTGGCGGCCCATGGGTGAGGCAAAGGCTACGCCTCCGGCCACAATGGTTGCCACGGATTGCGTCTTGAGCTTGAGGCCATCGGCGCCCAGAGAAACATCCACACCACTCGCATTCCAGAAGCGGGTATTGGTGGTGACAAAGCGGTCATAAGGCGCGTCAATGAATATCTGCAGCTTGATGTCCTGGCCGCTCTCGCCCAGTTGATACGAGGCCACGCGCCCTACCTGAATCCGGCGGTAATAGACCGGCGAGCCAATATCCAGCGAGCCCAGATCCTCGCTCTTCAAGATGAAGGATTTTCCCGGCATATCGCCCACCACGGGCGGCGGCATCTCCAGTCCGGTGAATTCGCTGGCGGTGTCTTCTGCCCGCCCTTTGTCCACGCCAATATAAGCACCTGACAGCAAGGTATCGACGCCGGAAATCCCACTGGCACCGATGCGCGGACGCACCACCCAGAAGCGGCTATCCTTGCTGGTCAGGCTTTTGGCACTTTGCATCAGAGCCACCTTGACCTTCACGTGTGAGCCATCTTTGCTCAGGGTGATCGCAGTGACGGCACCCACGGTCACATCCTTGTATTTGACCGGGGTTTTACCGGCTTCCAGGCCGGTGGCGGTGCGAAAGAAAATGGTGATCTCGGGGCCTTCCGACAGCCAGGCATGCACCAGCATGGAGATGCCGATGGCCGCTGCCAGCAATGGCACTATCCAGATCAGCGAAATACCCCAGCGGCGGCGGAGGATCGCCGGTTTGCCGGGCTGTGGGCGTGTTTCAGTTGTATCGTTCATTCGGTGTCACCATCCCATATCAAACGCGGATCAAAACTCATGGCAGAAAGCATGGTCATGATCACCACCATGCCAAAGAAAAGAATACCGATGCGTGGCTCAATGTCGCTCAGACCCTGGAATTTCACCAAGGCAGCTACCACCGCCACCACCAGCACATCCAGCATGGACCAGTAGCCGACCAACTCCACCATGCGGTACAGTTTGGCGCGCTCTTTCATGGCCCAGCGACTGCGGCGTTGCGATGTGACAAACAACACCCCCAGCACCAGAAACTTGGTGCATGGCACCAGCACGCTGGCAATGAAAATCACCAGGGCAATGCCATAAGAGCCGGATTTCCAGAACTCGATGACCCCTTGCATGATGGTGTTTTCACTGCCCTTGCCCATCAGGCTGGTGTACATGACGGGCAGCACATTGGCCGGTATGTAAAAAATCAGGCCGGCAAGCAGCAAAGCCCATGCCCGCGCAATGCTGTTGGGGCGCCGCCGGTGCAATGGTGCGCCGCAACGCGGACAATCCACATGATAGCTACGCCCACGATCCGCATTATCAGGTGCATCTGACCCCGGAACATGCGGATCGTGCGCCGCTTGCGGGGTGATCTCTTGAGGCAAGGTATCCTGGCAAACCAGGCCGCAAGCGTGGCAGCTCACCACACCAAGGCGACGCGCTGACACAGCACCTGTCATGCCTGCACCTCTTCGGCTGATCTCGCAGGCTCAGTGATTTCCCACAGCCAATGAATATCGCGATTAGCGATCAGGGTGAGCAAGATCATCAGCAAGGCGGTTGCCCAGATACCGGCGCCTGGCGCCACCTGCAAAAAGCCGGAAAGCTTGATGACTGCCACCAAAATGCCCAGCAGGCATACTTCGACCATGCTCCAGGGCCGCAATGCCACCAGCATGCGCATGGCCCGCTCAAACCCCGGCGCACGTTTTCCAAAGCGTGCATACATCAGCACCCAGCCCAGCAGGCTGATCTGCAAAAACGGCACGATGATGATGGACATGGCCGTTGGCACCGCAATAGGGGCAGCCGGGCCATGTGCCAGCGCTGCCGCCGATGCCCATAGCGTGGCCTCGTTATGGAGGCCCTTGAAGCTGATGTAAATCACCGGGCACACATTCGCCATCACGAACACGATCGCCGCCGCGACCGTCAACGCCAACCAGCGATCAACATCCAGCCGACTGGCACGATAGAGAATCGCGTCGCAGCGCTCACACCGCGCCAATTGCCCGAGCGCGAGCGGAGTACGCTCATACACGCTGTCGCAATGCTCGCAGGCCACCAGATGGGGGAAGGTTTTCATGGTCAAAGGTTTTGTTTAAATTCGCTCATGCGAGCAACCATTCTAGAGTGATCACTCTAAATCGGCAATTATTTAATTGGGCAACACGGCATCCAGGAGTGAGGATGCAATCTGACGGATACGGAGGATATTGCCAGATTACCAGTTGGCGCCGGGCGCCGATTAAAAACATGGCAAGCAGATGCCCCTTGTCTAGTAACATTGCAAAGGGATATGTACCAGTATCTCATCCTTAAACCTGTTTAATCCAGGCGCCTCACTGCGGCAAATAACCGCCGTTACATGTCGCCTTTTTAAATTTGCCAGGCTATCAAGCGCTATCTATCAGGAGCCGCTCCACATGCACATGATCAAAAAATTCAGTTTGCGACGCGGCTTGGGAGAGCTGGGTCCCGGCCTAGTAACGGGGGCGGCGGATGATGACCCCAGCGGCATTGCAACATACTCCCAGGCGGGCGCGCAGTTTGGCTACTCGATGCTCTGGACCATGATCTTTACCTTGCCGCTGATGGTCGCGATTCAGATGGTGAGTGCGCGCATTGGCTATGTCACCCGGCAAGGCCTGGCAGCCAATATCAAAACCAGCTTTCCACGCTGGGTGTTGCTCACCGTCGTCAGCATGCTGCTGATCGCCAATACGCTTAACGTAGCCGCCGATATTGCCGCCATGGCAGAGGCATTGCGCTTGCTGGTGGGTGGCTCATCTCACCTCTATGCCGTGGCGTTTGGAATCATTTGCCTGTTGCTGCAGGTGTTTCTGCCTTATCGCACCTATGTGCGCTGGCTGAAATGGCTGACACTGGCCCTGTTGTCGTATGTGGCGGTGGTATTCACCCTGCACCTGGACTGGTGGATGGTCGTGCGGAAAGTTCTCCATCCGGGCATTAGCATCAACCATGACATGCTGCTGATGATCGTGGCAGTGTTCGGTACCACTATCAGCCCTTATCTTTTTTTCTGGCAGGCCGCCCAGGAAATGGAAGATACCGCTGGCCTTCCCACTCCCACCTCACAAGAGGTACGTCGCAAGTTGCGACACATCAAGCTCGACACCATCATCGGCATGAGCTTTTCCAATCTGATTGCGTTTTTCATTATCCTGAGCACAGCAGCGACGCTGAATGCAGCGGGAATCACCGACATCCAGACGTCAGCACAAGCGGCAGAGGCCTTGCGACCACTCGCAGGGGAATTTACTTTTATCCTTTTCAGCATGGGCATCATCGGCACCGGCATGCTGGCGGTTCCCATACTCGCTGGGTCAGCAGGCTATGCCGTGGCAGAGGCGGCAGGATGGCAAGAAGGCCTGAATTCCCGGCTAGACCGTAACGAGGGTCGTGGCTTTTACGGCGTGATTGCCGCCGCCACCATAGGCGGTGTGATTTTCTGCTTTACGCCCATGGACCCCGTCAAGGAATTGTTCTGGGCCGCAGTCATCAATGGCGTGATTTCTGTCCCCATTATGGTGGTCATGATGCTGTTGGCATCCCGGGGCAACATCATGGGGCCTCATGTTATCAGCCCCCGACTACGCTGGTTAGGATGGGCTGCCACAGCCGCCATGGCCGTTACCGTTGTGGGTATGTTCATCACGTTGTGAAGCCGCTTAATGAATTCGTTTCTGGCGTATCGGTTCACGTTTACTGCCCGCATCCCATCTATAAGCCCTGCTAATAGCAACGTGACACATCATTAAGCATAACTTATTGATAAATATTGGCTTTCTGGTGCAGCATGCCCTATATGCGCACTTTCAATACTTCTGCAGCAAGTTCACCCCTCCTAAGAATCACAACAAGTGGCTGATTTTTATAAACTAAAAGTCAATATCACCAAGTGGCACACGCTTTGCTTAATGAGGTCGGTAGCACGCTTCATTAACATTGGAATAAAAAACAACACCATTCGGCAACACCATACAACAAGGGGGTTTACCATGAAGTTTACGATCGCAGCACTCGCTTTGCTATGCAGCCTGAACGCGCAAGCCACCACCATCGACTTTGAGTCGCTGGCTGTCGCTGACAGTGCCGTCCATTCACAAGGGGCAAGTTATACGGAAGATGGATACACGCTGGTAGACAACGCATCCAGCCCTGATCTGCAGACGCTGGGCACCTTGCACACTTACTATACGCAAAGCACCGCACTGGTCAAAACCACCTCCTATCAGCAGAGCACAACACTGACAAATAATGCTGGCAGTACCTTCGATCTGCTATCCCTTGATCTGGCCGAGTGGGGCGGTTTACCATCTACCCAAGTCAAAATCGTGGGCTTCTTCGCGGCTGGCGGCAGTATCAGTCAGTTACTGACGCTTGATCAGCTGTATGGCTTTCAGTCATTTGCCGTGACTGGGTTTACCAATCTGCTGTCACTCACCATTACCCAGACGACGGGCAAACTTTATCAGCTGGATAATATCAAGGTCGTCTCCGCGGTCCCTGAAGTTGGCACCACGCTGATGCTGTTATCCGGCTTGGGCCTGATCGGCATGGTATCGCGTCGCCGCAGCAGCAGAATGTTCAGTTAACCACTTTAAAACTCTTCAGCTCTTCGGCCGTGACAGGCTGAAGAGCTTCCTCCCGGCGATCTAGCCAAGCTTGTCGTCCGCCACGCGGTATTGCGGGTCTTCCAGCACATTGACCTCGACCAGACCTTTGGCCTTATCCAGCAACTCCATGCAATCCTGGCTTAAATGGCGCAGCTGCAGCGTTTTGCCGGCAGATTGATAACGCTCCGCCAGTGCGTCAATCGCGGCAAGTGCCGAATGATCCACCACTCTCGCATGTTTAAAATCAATCACCACGTTTTGCGGATCATCCTGCACCGAAAACAAATTCTGAAACGCAGCAATAGAGGCAAAAAACAGGCTGCCATGCAATTCATACAGCTTGGTACCGTCTTGAGACTGGGATGCCTGTACACTGATGCGCTTGGCTTGTTCCCATGCAAATACCAAGGCGGACACAATCACGCCAATGATCACCGCAATCGCCAGGTCGGCAATCACCGTAACACTTGCCACCAGTAAGCCGACAAACACATCGGCTTTCGGCACTTTGCCAAATAGCCTGAAGCTGCCCCACTCGAATGTTTTCTCCGCCACGACAAACATGACGCCGATCAGGGCGGCAAGCGGGATCATCTCGATCCAGCGTGAAGCAAACAGGATGAAGGACAGCAGAAACAGTGAAGTGGCGATGCCAGAAAGCCGCTTGGTGGCGCCATTATTCACATTGATCATGCTCTGACCGATCATGGCGCAGCCGCCCATACCGCCAAACAGCCCGGTAACAAAGTTGGCCATGCCTCGCGCCAGCGACTCGCGATTGGGGCGGCCACGTGTATTGGTCATGGCATCGATCAGGTTGAGCGTCAGCAGGGTTTCAATCAGGCCAATAGCGGCCAATATCAGGGCATAGGGGAAAATAATCGTGAATGTCTCAAGGGTCAGCGGCACCTGCGGCAGATGAAAATCCGGCACCCCCCCGGCAATCGACCCCAGGTCACCCACGGTCTTCGTATCCAGCCCCAGCAGCGCCACGCTGACCGACACCAGCATGATTGCCGCCAGCGTGGAAGGAATCGCCCTGCTGAGTCTGGGCAGCAGATAGATGATGGCCATGGTCACGACGATCAGACCTGCCATCAGGTATAAGGGCGCCCCACTCATCCAGCTCACAGTGCCATCCGGCGCCACCGTTTTGAAGTGGGCAAGCTGGGCAATGAAAATGACGATGGCGAGGCCATTCACAAACCCCAGCATCACAGGGTGCGGCACCATGCGGATAAACTTGCCCAGCCGGGCCAGCGCAAAACATATCTGCAGCACACCCATCAGGATAATGGTAGCAAACAGGTACTCCACGCCATGCTGCACCACCAGCGCGGTCATGACCACGGCGATGGCCCCCGCCGCGCCTGAGATCATGCCTGGCCTGCCGCCAAAGGCAGAGGTAATAAAGGAAACGATAACCGCCGCATACAGGCCGGTGAGCGGCGAGACATGGGCTATCAAGGCAAAGGCGATGGCCTCGGGCACCATGGCAAGCGCGACAGTCAGGCCACTAAGCAGATTGATTCGCACTTGCTGAAGATGCAGCGCGCTTGGGCGGGCGATGGACAATACAATGCTCCTGATTCAATGTTGATTTTTCGCCTGAGTACAGATGGGCAAGAGGTGGAATACCGTATTTTATATGGATTACGATGCTGTATTTGCCAGTCATCAAAAATCGACTGCAGACAGCCTCACATGGCCCGAGAAATAACAAAAATGTCCTACGCGAGAATAAGAAAATTTCCGGTAACAGCATGATCACAAGCTGGTTATCCTCTAATCGCTGATTCCAAGAGTTCAAGCTCACATAGAGTTAAATCTCAAAATGGACATTAGCTAAACGGCAGCTCCCAAGGGGGCTGCCGTAATTTTTACGCGCATTGCTCATGCACTTGCGGTTTTATGGATGCATTCCTACGCAATGCCTACTCGGAGATTTCACCACAATCCGAAAAATTCCCCCTGTACCCATTAGAAAATAAAACCCTATCCACATGCTTAAAAATAAAACTGAACTCGCCTTCGCCTATCAGTCCAATGAATTTACCGGATAAGCCCATGATTACTGCCATATGTGATGTGTTGAAGGAATGTTACAACCGCGGGTGGATATCTACACGGGATGGTAATGGCTCTGTTCGCCGCAAAAACGAGAACTGGATTTACGTCACACCATCGGGCTCCAAAAAACACCGGCTTGAAGCGGAAAGCCTGATCAAGCTTGAGTTTCAGCCCGACCATTCGCTGGTACGCCTCAACCCAGAGGATGGCGGCAAACCCAGCGGCGAAATCGAGCTGCACAGAAGGCTACTGAGAGAAATTCCAGATACCCGGGCGATCATCCATGTCCACCCAACCTACACCATCGCCGCCATGTACGCCGGGCTTGATCTGCAAGCGCTATCGCTGGATTTTCCCGAAATACATCGCTACACGCGGGTGGCCCCCAATGTCCCGAATGTGCCCGCCATCAGCCTGGAACTGGCCATCGCCACCTGTCAGGCACTGGACTTACAGCCGGATGGCCACGTCTCAGCCGATATCGTGGGTTTGGACAGGCATGGTGTGATTGCCCTGGCCCGCGACCCATGGGGGGCGTTCGAGCACATCGAGCGACTGGAGCATATCTGCCAGATCGTGCTGGCCAGCGGCAATCTTCCTAAACACCATGTCATTGCAGGATTGGAAGACAGGGAGCATGGCAACCACCAACATGTCGATATTGAAAAAACCGAGCAGGAAGAGACGTTTAATCCAGGCTTGAACAGCAGCAACGATATATGAGCGCAATGGCCGCATATGGCCTGACGGATATAAGCGTCATGAGCACAGGCTGACATACCCACGCGCCCCGCCTGCGAGCGCGGGAATCATTTCGGGAACATCAGGCGTGCTGGTTAACGTGATTTATTGACTGTTGAGTTGCTGCAACAGCCGCTCTGGCGGTCCGGAAGCGACGATTTTTTCCACGCACCAGGACGACAATCCGATCCATCCGCATTAACGAGGGAAAACTATGCGTTACTAATACGACGGTTTTCCCGTGGGTTAATGTATCTACCGCTTCTACCAGCTTCGCTTCAGCCGCACCATCAACTCCTGCAGTTGGTTACTCCAGTAAAAAAGACTTACGGAAGCTGAAAGATACCCGGCCAGGAAGCTTGCAAGGTGAAGCACGCGCTGATTATTTTCGGCCCCATACAATTTTGCAGTCATTTATGCACGACCAATAGCGAGGCAGTTGCAAAGACAAAACATACTAGTTAGTATGCTATCAAGCATACTAACTAGTATGTTTTTTACCATTAAAAATCAACTACAGGAGAATAAGATGAAGCAAGCAGCATTAGTAGGTCTCGTATTGGCTGGCATCTCTTCAGGGGTCGCTTTTGCGGGTGGCAGCCTGAAGGCGGAACAATCTATCGAGATCAATGCAAAAGCAGATGATGTTTGGGCAAAATCGAGTAACTTTGGTGATCTGGGCGCGTGGCATCCTGCCGCAACGAAAACGGAGATTGTAGAAGGTACAAACAATCAGGTTGGCGCGGTACGCGTCATCACCTTGCCGGATGGCGGCAAGCTAAAGGAAAAGCTGGAAGCCTATGATACAAAGAAGCATACATACTCTTACACCATCCTTGAGGGCGTTCTCCCGGTGAGCGACTATCACTCAACCTACACTGTGCATTCAGCGGGGGCGAACAAGACCAAGGTCACCTGGAGCGGAACATTCAATGCCGCAGGGGCAAGTAACGCAGATGCCGTCAAGACTATTACGGGTGTTTACAAAGGTGGTTTGGACAATCTGAAGAAGATTAGCGAAACCAAGTAATCGCGAAGGATGGCGCCTCAAGTTGTTGAGGCGCTGTCTATTTATTTTGCAGACTCAATCAATACCTTGGCCATGTCTTTGGCATGCTTGATAGCCTCAGACTTGATCTGCACCTCGTTACTGACCGAAGCCCCTTCGATCACCATCTGCAGTTGCAAGGCCAGAACATCGGCATTCTTTTTACCAGCGGCATGCGCCAACTTGGCAAGCTGGTTTCTCAAATTACGCGAAAACTCCAGCGAGGTCTGGTGTACTGCGCTATCGCTTTGAGGAAACTCAACACTGGCGTTGATAAACGCAAATCCCTTAAAGTCCGGGCTCCCTATCAAATCCAGAAGATTGGCAACCAGATTGGACAACAGTGTCTCTGCATCCGCATGCTGATCGCCCTTGGCCAGGATACTCCATAGCTTATCGTCATAATCCTTGAGATACTCAAGAATGAGCTGTTCCTTGGATTTGAAATACTTGTATAAAGTGACTTTCGCGATATCGGCTTTTGCCACAATCGCATCGACACTGGTCGCGTTAATTCCTTGCGTCAGAAAGAGATCGGAGGCGACCTCAAGAATATATTCACGCATCTTAGTAGCCATATTTTCTTCCTGTAGGAACCCATGAGACAGCCGTGTGGCCATTCGATGGCGGGAAGTAACACTCCCATTCCCGATTCTGTTTATACCAAACTAAAAATTTCGTCAGCCTTTCACTATCCTGCAAAGGATGCCGCGATGTGCGATACGTAATGGCATCCATATACGCAGCCGCCTGATCCTGTGGCATAGCGAACAACTGCGGAGCGGGACAATGACCTGAATTGATTTCAGCCTGAAGTGCCATCACTTTATCGATCAATTCAGGGTTAATGGGAGAGCTCTCCAGCAGAGCCCTGTTATACGCTGCCTGATAAGCATCCGCTGATGCCTCAACCGCAATCTGCGAACCGACAAGATAACCACCCATGGCGATGCATAGGGATGCCACTGCAGCCCCACTCGCGTAAGCCCATTTCGATTTCAATCGGGGTGGCTGGATAGCATCTTCAAGTATCGCTTTTGCTGCGATTCTGGCTGCGTTCAGTGCGCCTGACCCAGGATTGCGAACCTCCTCCGTAAGCGCACCTTGCAGAAGAATAAGCACCTGCGCCACAAAAACATCCGGCTTCGATACCTTGGCTTCCGTCGCAAGTTCCGTGAGTCTGGCGGCGAGCGCAGGACAATGCTGGTTAAGCATATGCTTCGCTTCAAACTCGGAGATAAAGCGCTCTCTAATCCCCGGAGCGCCCAGCCATGTTTCCAAACAGGGAAATAGCGAAAGAAGCTTGTCTGAAGGCTTTTTCCCACCATTCTCCAGCATGCGGAGCAACCATGAACTGTTTAGTATTTCCATGTGCAAATACTAAACTGTTTAGTATGGTAATTCAAATAATATGAAGGGCTTATGTAGTTTGAAAACGTATTGCCAAGATCCGATAATCCAACCATACGACTTGCTTTGTATGAAGACGTCGAATGCCGAACCTTAAAGTCAGTCATTTACACAATATAAAATAATAAGGGAGCCTGAGCTCCCTTAAATTCATGCTGTATATGTTTTTACCATTTGTAGTCCACTGTTGCGAAGATGGTCTGTTGTTGCCCATATTGACAGCCGTTCATACTGAAACATCCTGCAACGAATCGCTTATCCAATAAATTCATGGCATTCAATGAAACCCTGAAGCCTTTGAATTTAGCATTCATGTTTTCAAGGTCATACCTGACTAGCGCATCGACTACCGTATAGGAGTCCACTTTGAAACTGTTTTCGCGGTCGCCAGCTGAGCTTCCTACATAACGGACACCTCCGCCAATATTAAGACCTGCCAATACGCCAGATGGCATGTAATCCACCCATATCGATGCCATATGTTCAGGTACCCGGAATGGGGTATTTCCCTTGATGCCTGCTTCTGCCTTGGTAACTTCAACATCATTCCATGTATAGCTGCCAAGAACATTCAGCTTCCGGGTAATGCTGGTTTTCGCTTCAAGTTCAATACCGCGAGACCTTATCTCACCTTCCTGAATATTGTTGCCTGAATGAGCGGGGTCAGGAATGCTCACGTTTTCCTTGGTCAAGTCAAAGGCGGCAATCGAATAAAGGCTATTGGATTGAGGTGGTTCATATTTCAACCCGATTTCGTATTGTTTGCCTTCCTCCGGTTTGAATACCTCCTGGGTAAACGTCCTGCCTGCGACAGGCAGGAATGACTCGGAGTAGCTGACATACGGCGCAAACCCGTTATCAAAGAGGTATAACAGTCCGGCCCTGCCTGAGAATTTATGGTCTTTTGCTACTGGTTTGGAAGCAAACGCGGCATCATTTTCATCCCGGACCCAGTCCTGGCGCCCGCCTACAACGGCGACCCAGTTATTAATCTTGATTTGGTCTTGCAGGTAAACACCTGTCTGCTTAACCGTCTGCTCATACGAAACTGTAGAGAATGGGAACAGGGTCAAGTTTCCGTATACCGGATTAAAAAGATTCAGTGATGTCCCCAACAGCAGAGATTGATCCTGCTTATAGCTTGCTCGACTGAAATCCAAACCGGTCAAAAGCGTATGGTTAAGACTCCCGGTAGCAAACTTTGCTTGAACCTGGTTATCCACGGTAAATAAATTGCCTGAACCATTGCGCTCTTCAGCGTATCTGTTTGCAGTCGTTAATTCCGGATCGGCCCAACCCAAGAAAGCAACTTCACGACTGTCATGACGATAATGACTGAAGCGGAGGTTCTGCCTGAATGTCCAGACATCATTAAAGGCATGATCAAGAATATACCCGGCAGATACTTTCTCATTCATGGATTTATCGTAATTCGGTTCACCGATATAGCGATCCCTGCTGATGCGGCCATTAGGATTGCTTAATGCTGTTCCTTGAGCAGGCAATGGATTGGCAAAATTCCCTTTCTGTTTCTGGTATTCAGCCAAGAAGGTAATTTCCGTTTGCTCAGATGGACGAATGGTTATGGCGGGAGCAATGAAGGTGCGTTCATTCTTTATATAATCGGTCTGGGCACTGCTATCACGGATCAAGCCAGTTAAACGGTAGCTGACAACGCCCGCATCATCGACGGGGCCACCGAAATCGAATGCAGCCTGCTTATAATCGAAGCTTCCCGCCTGGAGCTGGATATGGTGCAGAGGGGTTAACGGCGGACGTTTTGTCACAAGGTTGATCTGGCCCCCTGGATCTGATGAACCATATAGTACTGAACTAGCACCACGCATGACC
Organism: Methylovorus menthalis; assembly: GCF_020523625.1. Taxonomy (GTDB): domain Bacteria; phylum Pseudomonadota; class Gammaproteobacteria; order Burkholderiales; family Methylophilaceae; genus Methylovorus; species Methylovorus menthalis. Next base: position 375,391 of record NZ_JAJAQH010000006.1, on the reverse strand, counting down.
TCAACGCGCTCCAGCCCAAATGGCTCTGGCGCATCCCAGCCAAGGTAATTGGCAAGAAACGTTCGATTTCCGTCTCTGAGCAGCCTGCCGGTACTTTGCTGGAAACCACGTATCAGCAGTTGATCGGCCATGAATTGCGGGCCTGCTATTTCCGCCGTTATGCCAGGTGTATACCGTAAAGATTGTGTAATAGTCTTTACCTGCTGCGCCTCCATTTGATCCGCCGTGACCACAGAAATCGAGTTGGGGGTTTCAATAATCTTGCTGTCGATTTTATTTGCAGTAGCACTACGTTTAGCAACAAAACCCTCGACTGGACTCCATGCCTTTTCTTCATTTTTTTCAGCGGCAGCCCGGACACGAACTTCCGGCAAAGTATCCGGCGCAGCGTTATCCGAAGTTGGTGGAAGCGGTACTTTCTTGAGGCCATAGCCTTGGTCAGATGTTTTGTAGAAAGTGACGCCAGAGCCTTCCAATAGCCTGGAGAACCCCTCCTCGACACTGAACTTCCCCTGAATTCCATTACTGGATTTATTCAGGGTCAGTTGCGGGTCAAAAGATAGGACGATGCCGGCATCTTGAGCGAAGTGATTTAACGCTTGTGTCAGTGATCCAGCAGGAATTGCGTACTGATGCTGCTGAACAGCGCTAGCATTATCCGCTGCCAAAAGTGGCGGTGATGTCAGCTGAACCAATAGCAGGGAGAGCATCCCTGCGATAGAGCGTTGATAACGATGATTTGCAATTTTGAACATTGACGGTAACTCCCCTAATTTTTGTCTTCATAACTAGGACGAATGAAACCGACAAATGGACAGCAAGCCTGAATCTATTTTGAATGCACGGCGGTCCAGTAGGATGTGTATGCATCTAAGCGGATTGGAAGCGTTTCCGCCAGATGATGAAGAGATTGATCAACCTCCGAGAGTTTAAACACGCCAGAAACCCGTATTTTTTTCATTTCTTCAGCATCATAGGAAATCCAGCCAGACTTGTAACGGCTTAGTTCATATAGCACGTCGCTCAGTGCAAGGTTATCGGCGATCAGATCCCCCTTGGTCCAGGCAACGGCCGCAAGAACATCCATTTCTTGCGGCTTGGAAAGATGATGATCTTTTATTTCGGCCTTCTCTCCCGCATACAGTATCGTACAAACACGTTTATCATTCACCGCGCAAACCTGTACTCTGGATTCAGTGACACCCACCACCATGGAACCCGCATGCTGTTCCACAAAAAACTGAGTTCCTAATGCCTGGGCGGTGCCAGACGACGTTGCGATGATTAATGGCCGGGTTGGATCCTTGCTGACTTTGATGAATAGACTGCCCTGCACCAGCTCTATCTTTCGCACACCTTGAGAGTAGTGAATGTTAATCGCCGAGTTGGTATCGAGAAGTACTTCACTATTATCAGCAAGTTGAATATTCCGCTGTTGACCAACAGCACTTCGGTAATCTGCCAAATAATATTTTGGATAATTGGTTTGCATGCCTACCCAAGCCACTATGGACACAAGGCACAACCCCACCAAGGCATTCGTCTTCTTGATGTTTGATTTCGACTTGCGTGTTTTCAGGAGCTTATGAAGCGTAGATTTGCCAGCTATGGAATCTGCCGAATCAAACCTGGACCACAGTGAGCTCATTTTGGCGTAGGTTGCGGCATGTACTGAATCAGCGTCATGCCATTCATGGAATGCCTGTAATTCCACATCCGTCATATCGCCGGATTGCAAACTTGCATGCCATTGCGCCGCCTGCTCAACCACCGAATCGGACTTGCTATTGATATGAGCTTCAGCACTCATCGAATTGCTCGAGCGCGCCCTCATTTAGTTTTCTCATTTTCGAAAACAATGGCATAACACTCCACCATGACTTGGGCGATATATTGTTTGACCATGCTTGCAGACACATCCAATTCATCAGCAATCTCTTTATAGCTAAGACCTTCGAAACGGCATGCCAGAAACGCCTTCCTTGGTTTTTCTGGAAGCTTATCCAGCATATTAGCCAATAAAATCAGGGTTTCAATTACCTGATGATGGTCCTGCACAGAACTGTAGGCATCATGTTCTGTGAAGTTATTTAAAGCCTCCAGATATAAGGCTTCCAGTTTCCTTCGCCTTAATTGATCGATCATCAGCCGCTTGGCAATTGTAGATAAATAAGGCCTGGGGCTTTTTAAATTCGCCAACTCCGACGGGGGAGCCAATAACAGCTTATGAAAGGTATCTTGCGCTGTATCTTCAGCACTCTGGTAGCAACGAAGCTTTTTTAAGAGCCATCCTTTCAGCCATCCGTTATGCTCTTTGTATAACTCGCTAAAACTCGTATCGGATCTTGGAGAAATGGAGGGTTGCATGGCAAAAGATTATTTAAAATGAGAACCATTCTCATAAATATGCATGATTTTGTAAAGCGTTTTCAGGTAGCCGGTGTTAATGACATTGTGATCCAGGCTATTCCAGCGACCACCAGATTTCGTTGAGCTGGTATCAAACTACAGCACGCTGGAAATGCTGCCAGACCTCGAAAAGCCAATAAAAGTACCTCATAAAGCTCCATCCGGACTGAATTTCCTGATTCAGGGATCGCCATCAATAAACGACGAATAGATGACTCAGAGATAGTTGACGGACTCTCACGCTGCTTCAATATTGTCGTGTCCACGACCTTAATGTCACTGAACAATCATGCATAAAAAAGGAAACTTTTCAGCACTAGCACTCTCAAAGAGGGAGTGCTAAAATCAATTTCATGAGCGAGATTAATCCTATGACAAATGCCCTGACGATTCCTTCAGTGTCTTCACTGGACAGCCTTGATCAGTACCTGCGTACGATCAAGGCATTTCCGGTATTGACCGCCGAGGAAGAGTACGATCTGGCCACACGCTTGCGCAAAGATAACGACATTGACGCTGCCAAAGGCCTCATCGTGTCGCACTTGCGTCTGGTTGCCAGCATCGCCCGCGGCTACTCCGGTTATGGCCTGCCACAAGCCGATCTGATTCAGGAAGGCAATGTCGGCCTGATGAAGGCTGTGCGTCGCTTTGACCCTGACCGTGGCGTTCGCCTGGTGTCTTTTGCCATGCACTGGATCAAGGCCGAGATTCACGAATATATCGTGCGCAACTGGCGCTTGGTTAAAGTGGCCACCACCAAAGCGCAACGCAAGCTTTTCTTCAACCTGCGCAGCATGAAGAAAAGCAGCCATACGCTGAGCCCCGACGAAGTGGCGGATATCGCCCGCGAACTCAAGGTCAAGCCGGAAGAGGTCGTGGAGATGGAGTCGCGCATGGGTGGCCATGAGATTTCGCTGGAAGGCAATAGTGATGATGACAGCGAAGATAGCTTCAGCCCGATCGCTTACCTTCAGGATCAGCAGCCAGAGCCTTCCGACTTGCTGGCCGAGCGCGAAGCCGAGCATAACCAGACCGTAGGCCTGGCCAATGCCCTGGAAAGCCTGGATGAGCGTAGCCGCCGCATTGTGCAGGCGCGCTGGTTGCAGGAAAACAATAGTGCGACCCTGCATGATCTGGCAGCCGAGTTTGGTGTATCGGCAGAACGTATCCGCCAGATAGAGCAGAAAGCCATGCAAAAAATGAAAGGCATGCTGAGCGCAGCCTAACCTGGCAGTCTGCAATGTTGACTCACAAAAAACCCGGCCTGACGCCGGGTTTTTTCATGGTGGGCATGAGCAACGCATTCACAGCCAAACTCCGCAATCGGACAATAAAAAAGCTGCCCGAAGCAGCTTTTTTATATTCTGAATCCAGTGCCGTATTAGCCAAAAATCATGACCGACAACGCACTCATCCAGGACCAAGTGATAAGCACCACAACAATGGTTAATGGCAAATTGGCAAACGTGAACCAGGACTTGTAATCCTTCATATCAAAAACCTCACAAGTTGTATTGTTATTCGTCGATTTTAGTATTTTTAGGCGCTTGCTTCAAGCGATTAAATGGAATCATGGGATCATCATCGTCCATGAGGATACGCTGGGCGGGCCCTTCCATATCATCATACTGGCCACTTTTGATTGCCCACAGAATACCGAACGCGGCAATCACGATGAACACCACGGTCATGCCCAGCAGGAAAAGAAGCGTGGTGACGTTCATGCGGCCTGCGTCAATGGAGCATCCTGCACGGATGCGAGCGCAGCGTACATCTGCTGCCGCAGGTTTTCCAAGTCTGCCAATTGCTGGCGGATACCGCTTTCAATACTTTCAAGCTCACCGATGCGGTCTTCCAGAGTATCGGTCGCCTTGTAAATGCGCTTGATGCTCTCAAGACGGCGCTTGAGTTGCAGCTGGTGCTCGCGCACCTGGGATTCCATGGGCGCGATCACGGCCTTCAGCCAGTTCTCCACATCGCGGTTGGCAATCTCATAGACATGAATAACGCGCGTTGCCAGCGTCTCGAAAAACTTGGATGTCAGCGTCATTTTTTCATTGGTGATCATATTGAGCGTGGTGTTGAACTGCTCTTTGTAGGCACGTTCCAGCTTTGCCAGCTCTTTCTGATAGCGCAACATCGAGAATGACGGCGCATCCGATTTGCGCAAGCCATGATCCTGATTGAATTTCTCGTACATCGCGTCCATCATTTTCTTGATCTCTTCGATCTGCGTTTCCGAGCTTTGCATGCGGGTTTTCAGATCCGCAAAAAATTCATCCATGGCACTGCGGATGTTTTTGGTAAAGGTCGCCGCGATCATCTTGTTGCGAGTGGTGGTCACCTGATCACGCAAGGCTTCCATGCCCAGCAGGCTGAATAGCCGATTGGTCTGCTGCGAAAACACGCTGCGCAGTGCCTGAAAGCGCTGCAAGCCTTTCTCGAAGTTTTCCTTGTCGACCTTCACCTTGTTCATCATGTGCTCAACCACATCCTCATTCTTGCCACGCAGGCCCTTGAGTTCATCGAGCTGCTCGCTGAGCCCTTGCAATCGCGAATCCAGAATCAGGCTTGAATTGCTCAAGAGATCATCAATCTCGCTCTGGGTGGACTCTTGCACGATCTGCTTCTTGGAAGGGATAAGCTCGTCGGACAGAGCTTTTTCCAACTCAGGCAAGCGACTGCGCTGCAGCAGTGTCGCATCGCCATTTACCTTGGCGAGCAAGCCTTTCTGCGCCGAGATCGGGAAAATCTGGCCTGCGTCCAAGCCCAGCAGCTCTGCGCTGGTCTGCACCTGCTTCTTTATTTCATCTTCGATGCTCTGGCTATCCTTGAGTTCATCCCACAAGCCATCAATCTTGTTCAGCACCGCCAGGCGGCCCTTCTGCTTCCAGCGGGTACCGCTGATGTATTGACGCCAGACGTCGATTTCCGACTTAGTAACGCCGGTATCTGCCGCCAGAATAAAGAGCACGGCATGCGCGTTAGGCAGCATATTGAGCGTCAGCTCTGGCTCGGTACCAATGGCATTCAGGCCAGGGGTATCCAGAATTACCAGGCCCTGCTCCAGCAAGGGATGCGGGAAGTTGATCACGGCATAGCGCCAGCAAGGCACATCCACCGTGCCATTGGCATTCAGGTTAAGCGCGTCTTCCGGGTTATTCCGGTCAAACAGGCCATAGCGCTCGGCTTCTTCCGGGCTGACCGATTTGGTGGTGCTGACCTCCTTGAAGGCCTCTATCATGCTGTCGCTATCGTCAATCTTGAATTCGATCACGCGCCACTCTTCAGGGTAGCGCTTGTATTCGGTGGTGGTCGCGTCAGAAGCACGCGTTTCAATCGGCAACAACTGCAGGCAAGCTGGCTTGGCGGGGTCGTAAAGCAGTTCAGTCGGACACATGGTGGTGCGGCCAGCACTGGATGGCAACAGGCGCTGACCATAATCGGCAAAGAAAACGGCGTTGATGAGTTCAGACTTGCCACGGGAGTATTCGGCGACAAACGCTACATTCAGCTTGTCTTCACGCAGGCGCTCAAGCAGCTGCTGCAAACGCTGATCGATCTGGGCGTCATTCAGCTCCTGTTCGTTCAGCCATTGGCGGTAATCCTGCACCGTATTCATCAGGGCTTTGCGCCATTCGCTATAGGCCGCGAACTGATGCGCCAATTTACTCTCTGCCATGGTACCCCCACCACACTTTATTATTCACACCACTCTAGCATGCCCGATTTTTAAGTCAAACAAATCAGGCGTATATTGTCAGTTCCTGCCAATCTCCCGTAACACGACAGCCCGCATCTGGCGTGCTTATGCACATGCTGCAAAGGGGAGATATCTGAATCCGGATTCGATGATTCTGCTATCATCAACCTTTTAGCCCAGTCACACGTCTCATGAGTGGATTAACCCCGGATTCCCCGCGCCCAACCGACATTCGCCTGCATCAGAAATCGCGCCTGCTCGAGATTACATTCGATGACAATACGACCTGCATGTTGTCCTGCGAATTCCTGCGGGTTTACTCCCCCTCCGCTGAAGTGCGCGGACATGGCCCGGGACAGGAAACCCTGCAAATCGGCAAGGAAGACGTCAATATCACCGCCATCAGCCCGGTGGGCAATTACGCCGTCAAACTCACATTCTCCGATGGCCACGACACCGGGCTTTACTCCTGGGATTATCTCTACGACCTCGCCAGCCAGTACGAAGCCCTGTGGCGCGAATACATAGGCCGCCTTGAGATGGCCGGCGTAAAACGCAAGACAGACAGCAACGCATAAGGAACACACGATGACCGATAAAACCCATTTTGGCTTCCAGACGGTGGAAGAACACGAAAAAGCCCGCAAGGTAGGCGAAGTGTTTCACTCCGTGGCGCGCAAATATGACCTGATGAACGACGTGATGTCGGCGGGCTTGCACCGCACCTGGAAGCGTTTTGCCGTCGAGATCAGCGGCGTGAAGGCAGGCGACCGTGTGCTGGATGTCGCCGGCGGCAGTGGCGATCTGTCACGCCTCTTTTCACGCAAGGTCGGTAACGAAGGCACTGTGGTGCTGACCGACATCAACGCCTCCATGCTGGGCGTAGGGCGCGACCGCCTGATGGATGAAGGCGTTGCAGTACCTGCATTGCAATGCGATGCCGAGAAACTGCCCTTCCCTGATCAGCATTTCGACTGTGTGATTGTCGCCTTTGGCCTGCGCAACATGACGCACAAAGACCGCGCCCTGGCCGAAATGCACCGTGTACTCAAGACCGGCGGGCGCCTGCTGGTTCTGGAATTCTCGCAAGTATGGAAACCCCTGGCCTCGCTGTATGACGCTTATTCCTTCAAGCTGCTGCCGCTGATGGGCAAGCTCCTGGCACAGGATGCCGCCAGTTATCAATATCTGGCCGAGTCCATCCGCATGCACCCCGATCAGGAAACCCTGAAACAAATGATGCTGGATGCCGGTTTTGGCAAGGTGGATTACTACAACCTGTCCGCCGGTGTGGTTGCCCTGCACAAAGGATGGAAAACCGCATGATCAAACCGCTGCTGACACGTCTGCTGGGCCATCTCATCAACCAGAACAGCTGGGCCAGACCGCACTTGCAACCCTATGCTGGCAAGCATATCCGCCTGCAGCTGTTTCCGGTCAGCGCCACGCTGGTGGTGCTGGAAGACGGCGGCCTGGCCATGGCTGGCGACACCGCAGTTTATGATGCCAGCATGCGCATCAGCCCTTCCCTCGCTTTGCGGTTGCTGGCAAAAGATGCGTCCGCCCATAGTGAAATCGTGCTGGAAGGCGACACCGAATTTGCCATCGCGCTGGGCAAAGTCCTGCAAGCCATGTCGTGGGATTACGAAGAAGACCTGAGCCATGTGGTAGGCGATGTGGCCGCCAGCCAGATCAGCCAGCGCCTGCAAGAAGGCGTAGCCGCCACCCGCAAGCAGGCCGTGAACCTGACCGAAATGGCCGCTGAATTCTGGCAGGAAGAACAACCGCTGATTGCCAAAAAGCGCCATGTGGAAGCGTTCAACCGCGATGTTGACACCCTGCGCGACGACCTCGGCCGCCTGGAAAAGCACATTGAAAAACTCAGCGCCCGGCTGGATGACTTGCTGCAAAAACATTCATAAGCCAACAAGCCTCTCGCGCTCATTATCCCCAACCCAACCTCAAGAATAACGGCATGCGCTTTTTCAGACTGCTCAAGATTATCGTGATCACCCTGCGCTACGGCCTGGATGAATTCATCCTCGGCCACAGCCGCTTGCGCCCGGCGCAAACACTGATACGTGCGCTGCTATTCTGGCGCCCGATACGCGCCCCGCGCGGTGAACGCCTGCGACTGGCACTCGAAGCCCTCGGTCCTATTTTCGTCAAATTCGGCCAGATGCTTTCCACGCGCCGCGACCTGATTCCGCTGGATATTGCCGATGAACTCGCCAAGTTGCAGGATCGCGTACCGCCCTTCCCCTATGAACAAGCCGCCGCCATCATGGAAGCAGCCTATGGCATGCCGGTGGCCCAGGTATTTGAACGGTTTGACACGACACCGATTGCCAGCGCCTCGGTTGCCCAAGTGCATTTTGCCAGCCTGCCCGGCGGTCGCGAGGTCGCCGTCAAGATTCTGCGCCCAGGCATAGGCAAGATCATTGAAAAAGACCTGGCCCTGCTGGATAGCGCGGCCTGGCTGTTCCACAAAGTTTCTTCCGATGGCCGCCGCCTGAAACCCCGCGAAGTGGTTGCCGAGTTTGCCAGGCATATACACAGCGAACTCGACCTGATGCTGGAAGCCGCCAACTGCAGCCTGCTGGGTCGCAACTTCAAGGATAAACGCCTGCTGCTGGTGCCGGATGTTTACTGGGACTGGTGCCGCGAACAAGTAATGGTGATGGACCGCATGAATGGCATCCCCATCAGCCAGGTGGCGCAATTGCGCAGCATGGGGGTTGATATTCCCAAGCTCGCGCGGGATGGCGTGGAAATTTTCTTTACCCAGGTGTTCCGCGATGGGTTTTTCCATGCCGACATGCATCCCGGCAATATCCAGGTCGCACCGGATGGGCGTTATGTCGCCCTCGACTTCGGCATCATGGGTAGCCTGACAGAAATAGATAAACAATATCTGGCACGTAACTTCCTGGCCTTTTTCCGCCGGGATTACCGTGAAGTGGCCCGCGCGCACATCGAATCGGGCTGGGCCCCAAAAGACACACCGCTGGAGGAATTTGAAACCGCCATCCGCGCCGTGTGCGAGCCGATTTTTGATAAACCGATCAGCGAGATTTCATTTGGCCGCGTACTGTTGCGCCTGTTCCAGACCTCGCGTCGCTTTGGTGTAGAAATTCAGCCTCAGCTCACCATGCTGCAAAAAACCCTGCTGAATGTGGAAGGGCTGGGGCGCGACCTCGACCCACAACTGGATCTGTGGAAGACAGCACAACCCTACCTTGAGCGCTGGATGTCGGAGCAGATAGGCTGGCGCAGTGTGTTAAAACGCGTACAGCAGGAAGCGCCGACCTGGGGGGCCATCCTGCCCATGTTGCCGCGTCGCATTGATGATTTTCTGCTGCGCGAGCAGAATCCGCATCTGGTCAAGGAACTGCATCAATTGCGCCGTCAGCAGCAACGTCAGACCTGGGTGCTGAGCTTGCTGGCTCTGGCACTTGTCGGCCTGCTGGCGCTGGAAGCAATTCGATTTTTCTAACAGACAGAATGCACACGGGCCTGATATGACTACCGGGCCCGCTGTGCTGTATAAGATTTAAATTACCCAGCCAATCAAGACGATTCGCCGATGACCGGGGCTCCCACCCAGTGTCGCACCTTGGGCACATCCACCCGCAACAACTCGGCAATATCACGATAATCATCCGGCAAGGCAGCATCATCCCAGCCATGCGCGGCATGCCGGGCAAGATTCACCGCCAGCGTGACATTGCGCACCCGCTGCTCACCACTGGCACCATCCTTCATCAGCCTGAGCAGCAAAGGCGGTAATTCGCACACCTCGGCCAGTTGCTGCTGCAAATCAAGCAGGCGGAAGCCGAGCACCTCCTGCTGTACGGCCTGGCTGCGCAGCGTTTTATCTGCATGCTGCCGTTGAAAGATTTCCATCATCTTGTCCGGGGCAAAGCACCACATCAATATCTCGGAAAGATCGTGCAGCAACGCGGCCGTGCGTATCTCTTCGGCATGGAGGTCATACAACCGCACCGCCCAATCCAGTGCGTAATGCGCGGCTTTATGGGCCCTATGCACCAGACGCAGCAAATGCGTCAGCGCTGGCAAGTTGTCATGCAAGACTTCTTCGACGATAGGTTTGGCCGGAATATCCTGAAAAAACTTTTCGGTGCCCAGCATCATCACGATATGCTCAATCTGCACCAGATCCTGCAATTGGCTTTTATGCTTGTGCGACTGCATATAGCGCAGCAAGCGGAACACCATCATCGGGTCTTGAATCACCACAGAAAAAATGGCGCGCCCGCTCAGGGAATCTTCGTCCAACTGCAGTCTGGCAAGCTCTCGCGAGGTATACTTCAGCACCGGAATATCGGCGTGGCTAAGAAAATCCACCCATTCAGTCAGGGATTTATTCGTGTTTGGCATGATGTCGCGGGCTCCTCATATACCTGTATCGACCTTTTTTCAGCACAGTTTAGACTACGATCGATGCGAGTCGTTAGCATATCGCAGACCGCGCCTTTGCATTTCATAAAATAGATGGGCAAACCGCATCAATTAAGGCTCGCAAAATACTCGCCCAAGCATAGTTTTTGCTAGAATCCATGGTGAAAAAACAGCCCTCGAAAAACCAGCCCGGATTCAGCAAGACACGGTGCAGTTTGAGCGGCGAATGCCTTCACTCCCGCCAGTTAAATGGCGGCTTTATTTGGAATAAGGACATGAAAGCGTGCTGATCTGGTTTGTGGTTCTTTATCTGCTGGTTTCCATCAGCATTGGTCTCATCGCCGCCACCCGCGTCAAGAACACCAAGGACTATGCCGTCGCCGGTCGGCACCTGCCGTTGCCTGTGGTCATGGCAACCGTATTCGCCACCTGGTTCGGCGCAGAAGCAGTGTTTGGCGTCTCCGCCACCTTTGTGCAGGAAGGCCTGCGCGGCGTGGTGGCCGATCCCTTCGGCTCCAGCTTGTGCCTGGTGATCGCTGGTTTCTTCTTCGCTACCCAGCTCTATAAACTCAACATCATCACATTGGGCGATTTCTATCGCATGCGTTACAACCGCACGGTAGAAGTGTTGACCACACTTGCTATTGTGGTGTCCTACCTCGGCTGGGTGGCTGCGCAGATCAAGGCGCTCGGGCTGATCTTCAACATGATCACGCAAGGGGCTGTCAGCCAGGAAGCCGGCATGATCCTCGGCACCGCCATTGTTCTCACCTACACCACGTTCGGCGGCATGCTGTCGGTGGCCATCCTCGACTTTGTGCAGATGACGGTGATCATCGGCGGCCTGCTCTACATTGGCTACATCGTATCCGGCATGACAGGTGGCGTGGCACCGGTGATTGATCACGCCCGCGCCGCTGGCAAGCTCGAATTCTTCCCACCACTGGATATCTGGCAATGGGTAGGCTTCCTCGGCGCGTGGATGACCATGATGCTGGGCTCCATCCCCCAGCAGGACGTATTCCAGCGCATCACCTCGGCCAAAAGCGCCAAGGTGGCCATCTGGGGCTCGGTGCTCGGCGCATCGGTCTACTTCTGTTTTACCTTTGTGCCGATGTTTATTGCCTATGCCGCCACCATTATCGATCCCGCCTTCTTTAATGGCCTGATCGCCGAAGACTCGCAACGCGTGCTGCCGACGCTGGTATTGCAGCACACGCCATTACTGGCGCAGGTCATTTTCTTTGGGGCCGTGCTTTCGGCCATCATGAGCTGTTCGTCGGCTACGCTGCTGGCGCCTTCCATCTCGTTTGCTGAAAATATTGTGCGCGGCTTCATGCCGCATCTCACGGATCGTGGCTTTTTGAAGGTGATGCGTATCTGCCTGATCGGCTTTGCCGCATGCGTGCTGACCTATGCACTCAACTCGGAACTGTCGATTTTTGGCATGGTGGAGTCCGCCTACAAGATCACCCTGGCAGGCGCTTTCGTGCCCCTGTTTTTTGGCGCATTCTGGAAGCGCGCCAACAGCCAGGGCGCTCTGGCAGCCATTATTGGCGGAGTGAGCACCTGGATATTGCTGGAAGTGCTGTTAGGGGAAGACAGCCTGGTACCGCCCCAGATGATAGGGCTCGCCGTCAGTGCGCTCGGCATGGTGGTAGGTTCATTGCTACCGCAGAAGATAGGCAAACCCGGCCACGCAGAAGCGGAATACCTGCACCGGCAGGCCGCCCACCCACACACCCCGGCGGGTCATGCAGGTCAATCCGGGCATCTGCCTGGTCACTAATCGGCTAAGTGGCCTTTCAGCATAAAAGGCCGTCGTTGGCCGCTAATGCGCCGATAAACAATGGTGAAATGCGCCGCGAATGCGGCCATCTCTGAGACTAAGGTTTTCAGACTAAAGTTTGCAGGCTAAGGCTTGGGCTGACAGCGAGGACAGAAGAAAGTCGAGCGCTGCCCCAGCCGCACGTTCTGGATAGGCGTGCTGCATATCTTGCAGGCCTCACCTGTGCGCGCGTAAGTGAAATATTCCTGCTGAAAATATCCTGGATTACCATCTGCGCCAAAGAAATCGCGCAGGCTGCTGCCACCGGCTGCCAGCGCATCGGTCAGGGTCGCCTTGATCTCGGCCGCCAGTCGGTCACATGCCTGGCGACTCAGCCGATTGGCAGGGGTTTGCGGATGTATGCGTGCGCGAAACAGGGATTCACTGGCGTAGATATTGCCCACGCCGACCACCAGATGACTATCCATGATGGCATTTTTAACCGGGGCGCTACGCGTGCGAAACTGGCGATACAACCAGTCGCCATCAAACGCGGCTTCCAGCGGTTCCGGCCCCAGCACATTTAACAAGGAATGCTGCGCAGGGTCTGCGCCCGCCCATAACACAGCCCCAAAACGCCGGGGATCACGCAACCGCAATACCTGGCCATCGGCAAAATGCAGATCAAAGTGATCATGCTTGGCGGCAGGCTCATCCTGCGCGAGCAGGCAGATACGGCCAGACATGCCAAGATGCAGCAAGAGATAACCGGTATCGAATTGCGCCAGAATGTATTTGGCGCGCCGACTAAGCGACTTGAGGGTCTGTTGCGGCAGGGTATGCACCAGGTCGGCCGGGATGGGCCAACGCAGGGTGGGATGACGAATGATGACCTTGGCTACCGGCTGGCCGACCAGCGGGGCCAGGCCCCGCATGGTAGTTTCGACCTCCGGCAGTTCAGGCATGCAGCTGCTTACTTGCTTTTGGCGGTAACGGGAGGATTAAGCAGCGTAAAGCCAAAGTCGGCAGGCAGGTGATACATCATGCCTTCATCCGGGCGACCAAGGATTACCTCAGGAGCCTCCTGAATGCGGTCGAAATGCACCTTGGAGCCATCCTGCAGTTTCACTTCAAACGAGGCATACGTCGCCCTGCGATCAGGCGTATAAGGCTCTACCGATTTGATATCCACATTCTTCCAGTAGGTATCAAACCACTCGTTCATATCGTTCTGCGTGAGCTTGGCATCCGGCACCGAGGTCGTCCAATTGCCGTCCTTGATATCCACATTCAGGCGCACAGACTCCCATTGCTCCAGGCGCGAGAAATCAAACCCGGCCACTTTTTCCGTGGGCTTCAGCAGGTTCTTGTCGATCGCCTCTTCCACCTGCACGGATGCAAAGTCAGAGTAGGAGCTGGATACCAGATAAACCGCATCCTTGTACGCCAGATACTGGTCGCTGCTCACCGGATTGTAAGTACCGAACAGGAACTCTTCGTTATCCAGCTTTACCTTGATCTTGGGTTGATCCAGGCCATAGCGGGCGAGATCGGTCGCCGGGAATTTATCGTTACTCTCGGCCGCCACTATCGCCAGAATGCGTTGCACTGCCATCTGGTCTGCGCGTGCCTTGAATGGCTTGACGATATGCCAGTAGCCGTCAATTTTCTCGAATTCCACACCCGCCTTGGCCGGGAATTCGATACTGACATGGCTGAAGCCACCAATCTTGAGATTGGAAACGGCAATCACCTGCTGGCTTTTCTTTTCCTCTACCGGCTTTGCGGGGCGCAGGTAGAGGAAACTCACGATACCAGCGATCAGCGCCAGCAAGATCAGGTTAACAATCCAGCGCGACCTCATGCCTTGCGTCTCCGCCACCAGATGCTCACACCAGCCACCAGCAAGGCCACGGGCAGGATGAACTGAAACAGGCCCAGCGATACGCCAAACACGGGGATAAACACCACTTGTGCTGCAAAATGGCCCCAGCCTTCCTTGGGAATGGAGATATTCACATCCTTGAGGGGTTTGGGCTGAATGGTGATCAGGTTATCGTCGCCTGCCAGCCAGTTCACGATATTGATGCCCAGGTCCAGGTTGCCGCCATTGCCGACAAAGGTATTGGAAAGGAAGTTGCCGTTACCGACCACGACCACGCGCTGGCCCTTCTTGCCATACTTGCGCTCCATGGCGACCGCCACATTGATCGGGCCATGGATGTCCTTCTTGTCATCAAAGCTCACCTTGGCATCGATCTTGCCGGTTTCCAGCCAGCCATTCGGGGCCACTTCCACCAGATGGCTGACTTGCCAGCCATTTTCATCGGTGCCGCGCGCATCCAGCATGCGGGCTTCGGGGAACAAGGTGCGCAGCATGAAGTTCTTGGTAATGGGATGCTCACCGTATTGGCTGGCGAATGCGATCTTGGAGTCAGCGCCATACTGGGCAGATGACAGGTCAATCACCATCCCTGGGGTGATTTCCAGGCCCAGGTATTCGGCAACGCTTTGCAGACCATGGGTGTTTTCATCGTCCAGCAACCACAGCAGATTGCCACCTGCATCCAGGTAATCCTTGATCTTCTTGGCCTCAACTTCAGACACATCCACCTGTGGACTGGCAATCACCAGCATGGCGCCATTGCTTGGCACGCCTTGCGCAATGGTCAGATCAGGATTGGCCAGCTTGAAGCCTTTTTTCTGCAACTGACGGCCAAACTCGCCCAGATCATGATTCTTGATACCGATCAGGTTACGTTCGCCATGCCCATCCAGATACATCACGGCACGCTGGTTGGTACGCGACAGGCGCACCAGCAAATTGGTCATGTCCTGCTCAACATACGGTGGCGTCAGATGCTCGGTGCGCTTGTTGAAATCCACTACCAGTTCGCCCTCGGCCTTGATGCCGGCATCCTGTGCCAGCTTGGGCTCTTCGGCCGGGTTTACCCAGGTGACTTTGATATCAGGTTTGGAGCGCTGATAGCGCGAAATGAAGTCGTTGATGACCTTGCGATAGGCTTCATCCTTGGAGACAAAGACGGTGACCTCCACCGGCCCTTTCATCTGCTTCAGGACATTAACGCTGCCTTCGGTCAGGGTATTGCGTGAACTTTGGGTAATATCCTGCGACACATGGTACTCATGTGACAGATAGCCCAACAGGAAAATAAGAGCCAGAAACAGCAAAACAAACACACTGTTTTGCATGAAGAGCTGGAGGCGGAGTTTACGATTCGTTTTCATAGGGGTACCCAGTTAGCCGCGCAGACGATCAGCGTCCAGGCGACGCACTGTCAAGGTCAGGAAAGTGACAATAAACAACAGGAAATAAGCCACATCGCGTGTATCCAGCAGGCCGCGAGAGAACGGCTCAAAATGGCGCATCAGCGACAGATAAGACATGGTGCCGGTAGGATCGCCCGCCATAAAGTTATCCAGCAGCAGCAAGGCAAACAGGGCGATAAAGCTGATAATACCGGCCACTATCGGTTGCTGCGTCAGGCTGGAAACATACAGGCCCAGCGAAGAAAAACTCGCCACCAGCAGCCATAGACCAATCACGTTCGCCGCTATGTAGCCAAAGTCGATCTCGGCCCAGAAATTGAGCGTGGACATCATCGCGGCCAGAAAAAAGATCACGATAGACAGAAAGGTGACCAGGCCGAGGAATTTGCCAACCACGATTTCAGTCAGCGATAAGGGAGCACTGAAGAGGAAGGTCAGCGTCTGCTGACGGCGTTCATCACTGATCAGGCGCATGGACAGCAAAGGCACGGCAAACAGCATGACGAAAGAAGCAATGCCGAAAATATTGGCCCCGACAAACTCGGTGACACCGATGCGCTGCTCCGGGCGAATGGCGCCGGACATGGTCTGGAAGTATTGCTCGATGCCATTCAGGAAGAAGGTACCGAAGACGAATTGCAACAGGGCCAGCACTACCCAGCCCATGGGCGAGGAGAACAGGCTCTTCAATTCTTTTCTGGTGATATTGAAAATCATGACTACGCTTTCTGTGAGCAGAGCGGGCTTAAGCAGCCTGCTCCTGGAAGGTGAGTTGAACGAAGACTTCTTCCAGACTGGTCTGGTCAGGTTGAATCTGATAAAGACCCCAGTTCTGGTTAACAGCCGCCTGCACCAGCAGTTCTGCCGGATTGCCACCTTCAGCATAACGTACTCGCAACAGGCCGCCCGCCATGGATTCCACACCGGTAATGCCAGGAATCTTCAGCAATTCTTCATCAGCGGGCGCGCGGCTCAGGCCAACTAGCAACTTGTTGCCATGACGTTGCTGCTTGAGCACGTCTATCGAGCCATTGAATACCATCTGCCCCTTGTGAATGATCTGCACGCGATCACAGACCATTTCGACTTCAGGCAGGATATGGGTAGAAAGGATAACGCTGTGCTCGCCGCCCAGTTCCTTGATCAGGTTGCGAATATCGCGAATCTGGATAGGATCGAGACCGACAGTAGGTTCGTCGAGAATGACGACCATGGGATTGTGGATGATGGCTTGTGCAATGCCCACGCGCTGCTGGTAACCCTTGGAGAGATTTTCAATCAGGCGGCTACCCATCTCTGTCAGGCCACATCGCTCTTTGGCAATGCGCACGGCTTTCTTGACATGACTGCCACTCACCCGGTGCAAACGCGCGGCAATCGCCAGAAACTCGTCCACGGTAAGCTCGCGATAAAGCGGAGGTTGCTCTGGCAGGTATCCGATCAGCGCCTTGGCTTCCTTGGGGTTCTCGATCATGTCGATACCACAAATCTTGACGCTACCCTTGCTCGGAGCAAGGTTGCCGGTCAGCATTTTCATGGAAGTGGATTTGCCCGCACCATTCGGCCCGAGAAAACCTAACACTTCCCCTTTATTCAGGGTAAAACTCACATCGCGAACTGCTTCGCGCCCCCCATAGATGCGCGTAAGCTCGCGGGCCTCAACGGTTACAGTAGTCATAATTGAAGTTGATACACTCCGGGTGAAGGGCTGCTAAATTAAAAAAACGCCTGACAACTGTCAAGCGTTAGGGGTCATATATTCAAAGTACATGCAAATAGAATTAAATTCTATTGGAAAGTTCTATCCAAAAAGCTATAGTCAGAATTCATTATGGATGAACTTGCAAACACTGTCACGGACTAAGCATTTAAGCCATCAGCCAGAATTTATCGCAACCACACCTAGTATCGAGAACACTTTTCACTCATGCCTAATCCCCGCAAACTCACGCTAGCTGTTTTGTTAAGTCTGGCCTCCATTGCCAGCATCTCCGCTCAGGCAGTCGAGCCATCCAAATCAGAATCTGCAAAGTCCAAGCCTGCTGCCACTCCGCAAACCGAGCTTACTGGCGCCTTTGTCTATAAGTACCTGATTGGCGAAGTCGCCGGCCAACGTGGTGATCTTGAACTTGCCAGTACGATTTTTCTCGATTTAGCCAAGTCCAGCCGTGATCCACGCCTGGCCGAGCGCGCTGCCAAAGCAGCCGTGTACGGCAACAAGCCACGCCTGGTGACACAAGCCGTGAGCCTGTGGACCGAACTCGACCCCAGCTCAACCGAGGCGCAGCAAGCCAGCACCGAGCTGTTTGTGAATGCAGGCAAACTAAACGAGGCCAAGCCTTTCCTGCAAAAACTGCTGGCAAAAGAAGACACCCGTGCCAATGGCTTTCTTTACCTGAACAGCCTGCTGGCAAAGCAAACTGACAAAAGCGCCGTGCTGACACTGGTGCAAGAACTGGCCGCACCTTACCCTGATCTGCCGGAAGCCCATTTCACCATTGCCAATTCGGCGCTTGCCGCTGGCAAGGTGGAGCTTGCCGTGAGCGAGCTTGATATTGCAGAAAAGCTGAGCCCAGGGTGGGAAATGAGCGCGCTGCTCAAAGGCCAGATTCTGTATCTGCAATCGCCTAATGCCGCCATCAACTTCTACAAGCAATTTCTCAGCGTGAATGAAAACGCCAACGAAGTTCGGCTGACCATGGCGCGCCTGCTGATCAACCAGAAACGGTTTGATGAAGCCAAGCCTGAATTCATCAAGCTGATTTCAGCGTCTAAAAACAACCCGGAAATCATGGTTGTCGTCGGCTTGCTGTCGATTCAGGCCAATGAACTGGCCGATGCGGAAAAATACTTTCAGGACGCTCTGGCTGCCGGATTTAAAAATCCAGATCAGGTGTTTATCTACCTGGGCCAAATCGCCGAGAAACAGAATGACGACAAGCTGGCGCTGGCCTGGTACAACCGCGTAAAGCCGGGTGACCGCTATCTGGATGCACAATTCAACATTGCTGGCATTGTGGCCCGTACGCAGGGCATTGATGCCGCATTACAGGTGCTGCGTGACATCCCCGAGCTGACCAATGAGCAGGAAGCCCTTTCCATGCAAATGCAGGCCAGCCTGCTGGGCAAGATGAAGCGCTACCAGGAAGCCTTTGACCTTCTCGGTCAAACCGTGGCCACCCTGCCCAACACGCCGGAAATCATTTACGACTACGCCATGGCCGCGGAGCGTATTGGCCAGTTTGATACTGCCGAAAAAGAGCTGCGCAAGCTGATCAAGCTCAAGCCGGATTTTGCGCAAGCCTACAACGCCCTCGGCTACAGCCTGGCAGATCGCAACCTCAAGCTCGACGAAGCGCACAAACTCATTCAGCAGGCGCTGGCCCTGAGCCCGGATGACCATTACATCCTCGACAGCATGGGCTGGGTGCAATACCGCATGGGCAAGCTGGATTCGGCAAGCAATTACCTGCGCCAAGCCTACTCGCAGCAGCCTGACCCTGAAATCGCCGCGCATTTGGGCGAAGTATTGTGGCACCAGGGCAAGAAAGACGAAGCCGTGCAAACCTGGGAATCCGCCCTCAAGGTATTTCCCGACAATGAAGTCCTGATCAAGACAGCGCAGAAGTTCAAGAACTGATGAACGTGCGTGTGCTTCTGCGGGGGCCGCTCTTTATGGCGGCCCTCTTGATTTCTGCCTGCACCACCACGCCATCGCGCCCGGTGGCCAATGAAGAGGTGTATCGCCAGCACCTTGTCAGCCTGCAAACCCTGCAGGCATTCGACCTGAAAGGCCGCATAGGCGTGCAGACGCAAAAGCAGGGTTTCTCAGGTGGATTTACCTGGAATCACCAGCCAGCCACGGACCAGGTGGCCCTGTTTTCGCCACTGGGATCGCAAGTGGCGACCATAGATAAAGACGCGACTGGCGTCACCATGGTGACCAGCGACCAGAAAACCCTGCGCGCGCAAGATGCCGAAACCCTGACCGAGCAAAACCTGGGCTGGCGCCTCCCCATGCAAGGTCTGCATGACTGGGCGCTGGGTCGCCCCACTGCTGCAGCGCATGAAGCGA
This sequence comes from Methylovorus menthalis, assembly GCF_020523625.1. Classification (GTDB taxonomy): domain Bacteria; phylum Pseudomonadota; class Gammaproteobacteria; order Burkholderiales; family Methylophilaceae; genus Methylovorus; species Methylovorus menthalis. The sequence goes on along the minus strand of NZ_JAJAQH010000006.1, from coordinate 355,723 downwards.
TATGGGATGAACAAGGCCGCCTGACCCGCCTCAAGCAGGATGGCTGGGACATTGAATACAGCCAGTACCAGCGCGTAGGCCAATACGACCTGCCCCACAAAATTTACATGAAAAGCCTGCAACTGAATCTCAAGCTGATCGTCGAGCGCTGGAATATCGATGGCACGGATTCATTGCAAACCACGCAATAGCCCCATGAGCGACTTTCACACCTACCCGGCCCCGGCCAAAATCAATCTCTTCCTGCACATTACCGGTCAGCGCGCCGATGGCTACCATTTGCTGCAGACCGTGTTCCGCCTGCTGGATTTTTCTGACACGCTGCAACTGCGCTTGCGCGAGGATGGCGAGGTAAACCGCATTACCGACGTCCCCGGCGTGCCTGCGGAGCGCGATCTGTGCGTGCGGGCTGCCCGCCTGCTGCAACAGCACACCGGCTGCACGCGCGGTGTCGATATCAAGATTGAAAAGCGCATCCCCATGGGCGGCGGCCTGGGTGGCGGCAGCTCTGACGCGGCGACCATGCTACTGGCGCTTAATCATCTGTGGGATTTGCAGCTTGATCGGCAAACCCTGATCACCCTCGGCCTGCAACTCGGCGCCGATGTGCCGGTATTTGTTTTTGGAGAGAATGCCTGGGCAGAAGGTGTAGGAGAAAAATTATCAGCTATCTCCTTGAATCCAGCGTGGTATGTGCTGTTGACGCCACAAGTCAACGTCTCGACTGCTGAAATTTTTGCGTCGAAGGAATTGACAAGGGATACAAAACTCACGACAATAGCGGACTTTTCAAGGGGCATGGTTCACAACGACCTTGAAACTGTAGTTTGCCAGCAGCATCCCGCAGTCGCCGCTAGTCTGAGTTGGTTAAATCAATTCTCACCGGCACGAATGAGCGGATCAGGCGCTTCAGTATTCATCAGCGTTGAAAGCCAGGCAGAAGCAGAAGCGATTCTTGCTCAGGTGCCATCGAAAATAGCGGGTCTTCCGGTGTTTTCATGTGTGGCAAAAGGGTTGGAAAAGCATCCACTTTATGACCTTGTAAAAAACGTGTAGATTTAAAGATCAAATGGGGAGTCGCCAAGCTGGTTAAGGCACCGGATTTTGATTCCGGCATGCGAAGGTTCGAATCCTTCTTCCCCAGCCAGAATGCATTAAAAGCGTGTAGCTATACACGCTTTTTTATTTTTTTGACCTACAAGGAATCCCGACTGTGGCCAATGGCGACATGATGGTATTTACCGGCACAGCCAATCCCAGGCTAGCCGAAGCAGTTGTCAGCCACCTGGGTATCGGCCTTGGCCGTGCCACGGTAGATCGCTTTAGCGATGGCGAAGTCATGATTGAACTGCTCGACAATGTGCGCGGCAAGGATGTCTTCGTTCTGCAATCCACCTGCATGCCCACCAACGACAACCTGATGGAAGTCATGGTGATGGTCGACGCGCTGCGTCGCTCCTCTGCTGGCCGCATCACCGCAGCGATTCCTTATCTCGGTTACTCACGTCAGGATCGCCGTCCGCGTTCCGCACGTGTTGCCATTACCGCCAAGGTCGTTGCCAACATGCTCACCAGCGTAGGTGTTAACCGCCTGCTGACCATGGATTTGCACTCTGACCAGATTCAAGGCTTCTTCGATATTCCCGTCGACAATATCTACGCGACCCCTATCCTGCTGGATGATCTGCTGAAGCAAAAGCACGAAAATCTGGTCGTGGTATCGCCCGATGTCGGCGGTGTGGTGCGTGCCCGTGCGGCCGCCAAGCAACTGGGTTCCGACCTGGCGATTATCGACAAGCGCCGCCCCAAGCCAAATGTGGCCAAGGTCATGAACATTATCGGTGATGTTGCTGGCCGTACCTGTGTGCTGATGGACGACATGGTCGACACCGCCAACACCCTGTGCGAAGCCGCCATTGCCCTGAAAGAGCAAGGCGCATCCAAAGTGGTGGCCTACAGCACCCATCCGGTACTTTCCGGCCCGGCTGTAGAACGCATCACCAGCTCGCAACTCGATGAACTGGTCGTCACCGACACCATTCCATTGCGCGCCGATGCTGCTGCATGCCCCAAGATTCGCCAGCTTTCAACCGCTGAGCTGTTTGCCGAAACCATCCGCCGCATTAGCCGCGAAGACTCGGTCAGCTCGCTGTTTATGGATTAAGTTTCGAGCGCAGAGCTCACAAGGCCCTGCACTCACAACCCTGTTATCTGGTCGCGGATAGCAGTTAATTAAGGAGTAGTACCATGCAAATCGAAATTACCGCCGTTAAGCGTGAAAACCAAGGTACGGGTGCGAGCCGCCGCCTTCGTCGCGCAGGCAAGGTGCCTGGCATCGTCTACGGTGCAAGCAAAGACGCAGTTAGCGTTGAGTTTGACCACAAGGCGCTGTTCCTGGAATTCCGTCACGAAGCTTTCCACGCTTCCATCCTGACTCTGAATCTGGATGGCAAGAAGGAACAAGTTGTTCTGCGTGACTACCAGATGCACCCAGTACGCAACACCATTCAGCACATCGACTTCCAACGCGTAAGCGCTACTGAAAAGCTGCACGTGAAGGTGCCATTGCACTTCATCAACCAGGACATCGCACCTGGCGTGAAACTGTCTGGCGGTGTGGTAACCCACATCCTGACCGAAGCTGACGTAAGCTGCCTGCCAAAAGACCTGCCAGAGTTCATCGAAGTTGACCTGGCACCTCTGGAAGCCGGCCACAGCATCCACCTGTCACAAATCAAGCTGCCTAAGGGCGTTGAATTTGTACAACTGGCACACGACAACGATGCAGCTGTTGCATCTATCTCCGTGCCACGTGGCGGTGCAGCTGCTGAAGAAGAAACCGCTGACGCACCAGCAGCAGAATAAGTTTTTTCTGCAAGCGGCTTAAAGCGCGCGTTCCGAGCCCATCACTGGCAAACTCGGACCGCGCGTCTTTATTTATAGTGCTGGATTTATACTGCTGCACAGATAACCCAAGCTGATTAACCCATGAACGGCATCAAACTCTTTGTTGGCCTCGGCAACCCCGGTAGCGAGTATGAAGACACGCGCCACAATGCCGGTTTCTGGTGGATAGACCGCGTCGCGGCATTATCCGGCAGCAAGCTCGCCAATGAAGCCAAGTTTCACGGGTTGGCAGGCAAACTCAAGCACAGCGGCACAGAAGCCTGGCTGCTCAAGCCCACCACATTCATGAACGCCAGCGGCCGCTCGGTAAGCGCGCTGGCCAAGTTTTACAAACTCGAGCCGCATGAGATCCTGGTGATCCATGATGAGCTGGATATCCCGCCCGGCCAGGTCAAAATGAAAAAAGGCGGCGGCCACGGCGGGCACAATGGCCTCAAGGATATTGCCGCGCACCTCGGCACCAATGAATTCTGGCGCCTGCGCCTGGGCATTGGCCACCCCGGCGAGCGCGCAGCTGTGGCCCACTTTGTGCTGCATGCGCCAGCCAAGGCCGAAATGAGCCTGATAGAAACCACCATAGAAGATAGCGTGGCCTTGCTCGACCAGCTGCTGGCCGGCAGCTTTGAACAAGCCATGCTCAAGTTACACACCAAACCCAAAGCAGTTTAAGCAAAAAAGGCGAGCCATATGAAATGCGGAATTGTCGGTCTACCCAACGTTGGTAAATCCACCCTGTTCAATGCCATTACCCGTGCCGGTATTGCTGCGGAAAACTACCCCTTCTGTACCATTGAGCCCAATGTCGGCATTGTGGAAGTACCTGATCCGCGCCTGAAACCGCTGATCGACATCGTCAACCCGCAAAAAACCCAACCCGCCATTGTAGAGTTCGTCGACATCGCCGGTCTGGTGGCAGGCGCTTCCAAGGGTGAAGGCCTCGGCAACAAGTTCCTCGCCAACATCCGCGAAACCGACGCCATTGCCCACGTGGTGCGCTGCTTTGACGATGGCAACGTCGTGCACGTAGCAGGCAAGGTAGACCCGCTGGACGACATCGAAACCATCAACACCGAGCTCGCCCTTTCCGACATGGAAACCGTGGAGAAAACCCTGCAGCGCGAAGGCAAAAAAGCCAAGTCTGGCGACAAAGAAGCCATCGCCCTGTGCGCCGTGCTCGAAAAAATCCAGAAATGGCTGGACCAAAGCAAGCCCGTGCGCACCCTGGGCCTGGATGCTGACCAGCTGCAAATCATCAAGCCCCTTTGCCTGATCACCGTCAAGCCTGTGATGTATCTGGCTAACGTGGACGAAAGCGGCTTTGAGAACAACCCGCTGCTGGATAAAGTGCTTAACCTCGGCAAAGCAGAAAACGCCCCCGTGGTCGCCATCTGCGCCAAGATCGAATCTGAAATCGCCGATCTGGAAGACGAAGACAAAGCCATGTTCCTCACCGAACTCGGCCTGGAAGAACCCGGCCTGGATCGCGTGATCCGCGCCGCCTACAGCCTGCTCGGCCTGCAAACCTACTTCACCGCCGGTGTGAAAGAAGTGCGCGCCTGGACCGTAAAACGCGGCTCCACCGCCCCGCAAGCCGCTGGCGTCATCCACACCGACTTTGAACGCGGCTTTATCCGTGCCGAAGTTATCGCCTACGAAGAGTTTGTGAAAAACAAAGGCGAACAAGGCGCCAAGGAAGCCGGAAAAATGCGTCTGGAAGGCAAGGAATACATCATGCAGGATGGCGACGTCGTCCACTTCCGCTTTAACGTGTAATCGGCCGCAAAACCAATAAAACACTCAGTTTTGCTTTGACAAAGACCCGCCCAGAAAATACAATAGCGGGCTTGTTTCAACAGTACCCGGTGATGTAGCTCAGCTGGTTAGAGCACAGGATTCATAATCCTGGGGTCGAGGGTTCAAGTCCCCCCATCACCACCAAATATCAAGCGGCTTCCAGAGATGGAAGCCGCTTTTTTATCGGCCACTGCCCCTCTTCGACCATCCCTTTTGGTCTAACACTTCTTACGATCATAAGAGTTATGTAGTTGGCATACCTAACTTTTCAAAAAATGCTCGATTACGTTCTTTTGCCGCCTTCACGAGTTGATTAAAGCTAATGACCTCAATATACGCCTTGTAATTAGGGTTGTACCCAAAGAAGCCCATCCCATCAGCAGTCATGGTCAAACTAAAGTTTTTACATCGTTTTATCATTGTTGAAGTGAGGTCGCAGATGATATAGCAATAGGCGGGGATATCGTTATTTCTTGGGATTAACAGACCTGACTTAGTTTTTGCCTGACCCTCACGAATCCGCTCAACGTAATTGAGAGCCTGATCGATAGGGTCTTTATCTTCGCCTTCACGCATATCGTTGCGCATTGGGCGCTTTATTTCGATAACAGTAATGGCTGCAAGAGGAAAGCTGGGCTGATCGTTAACAAGAAGTGGATTATCGAACACCTTCAGGCTGAGTATGTCGGGCTCTTTGGTTGAGTCATTGCTTGTAATTGGCATAGCATTGAGCGTTTTGTCTGAAGCCAAATAGTTATGAAATGCCAAGCGCTCATCGACCAGCCAAAGATTGCAAGAATCCAAAAAGACTTCGCTGGAATCTTTTCGCATGGGCATTATCAGCTCGTGAATCATATCTTCACGGGCGTACTTTCCATTATCGAGTCGCTCGATAGACTTTTGTAGCAGATCGATAATCACCTTGCGGTGCGAAACGTAGTTGGCAAGGTCTGATTTTTTAAGGTCTTCTGACTTACGTAGATACTCGCTCAGCCTTTCCTTGTACTCCTCTACATGCTCCTCATTCTGCGGCTGCATGATGTCATGGCCTGCGCTCACCAGCTGCCGCTCGACCTCATACCACTGAGCGTGCAGGTGTAGCTCCAGCTCCTTGTCGGACTTTTCCGGGTCAAAAATCAGCAGTTCTTCTGCAATATAATTGGCAATTGGGCGGTAGCGCGGTGCATGATTGTTAATAAAATCATCTACCCGTTTGCGGCCAGCAGACACATATTCTTCCAGGACATCTTGCAGGTATTCTTTGGTTCGCTCTAACACGGCGTCGCGAATATCTTTAAAACTCACTTCGTTGAGCATATCTTCAACATCTTCGGCAATATCAAAAGAAGTCCGCTCACTGCGCACATGTTCGTTGAGGTAACTTGAAGACACGTAGCAGGTATAAGTGAACTCACCAGCAGCATCTGAAATTTTGCCGTATAGGCCGGGAAGTTTTCCCTGAATTGAGTCCTCTCTAACCAATCTATTGGCTGCGCAAAGAGCAAGCTGGTGCTTTTTATTGACGGAGGAACGAAACTTGATATGGGTTAAATCGAAGTCGTACTCTCGAATTCTAATGGTTTCATGATAAGCACTTGCGTGCATATGTTGGTCATAGAGAGAATCCAGATCGATGCTTTCTCCTGAATCCTCAACCAATATTTTCGGAGCGTGCTCACTTCGCACAAAATACCACAGCACATGCTCCAGCAATTGGTTAGCGATCAACTGACACTTTGTGGGAACCTGCTTTCGATAGTTTTCATCGAAACCAACCAGCTTGATTAGGGTTCCTGACTGTTTTTCAGTGGCGGACACAATCTCTTCGCCGTGGACACCCAATTTATCGTCAAATCGAAATATGCGCTTTTTAAGCTCGCCATCAACATCTAAAAAGTGGCTTTCAACTTCAACAAGATTAAATACTTTCAGCCACATCAGGCGGCCAACGCCTCGACAGCCCTTGTCGATTTTGTGGTCAGAATCAAGAGTTTCAAATGACTTAAAGTTGGCTTCGTCAAAACCGCAGCCATTATCAGCTATGGTGAAGCCGACAATGGGCGCCAAGGACTTAGCCTCTAAGTCCAGATCAACTTGGGTTGCGCGATTTACACGAAGAATAATCTTGCCATTTTCCACATCCCTTTTTTCCTCAATAGAGTGAATAGAGTTAACCACAGCCTCAAATACCGGCATTAAGCCGTGACTCTTGGGCAAGGAAGTATTTCGTAAGCGACCCTTTAAATTTGTTTGTAGACTCACGTTGCCTCATCCTTTTTTCATCGTTATACGCGCAGATTGATCATAGCTCCAAACTTTATGAGGATAACATTGAGATTGAAGAAGTATCCCCTAACTGCAGGGAAGTGATTTAGGCATTTCAAGCTATAGCCTCCAAATATACTCGCCTGCAATTTTTTCAGCGGGTAGCAAGGTCAGCTATCCGCCCTCAGCCCATAATTGTCATCCCACCCCACCTCCTTCCCCATTAGTCGCTAAAATCACCTCAACCCATTCCATAAAGTAAACCCATGATGTTGTTGATGAATGCATTGAGATTTCTGGCGCTCTCTGCCTTGCTGGCCTTATGCGCTGCCTGCAGCAGCGATACCTATGATAGCTATGTGTACCCGGATAAGTTTGATCTGGATAACACCGTGTTCGTGGGGCAGTTTTCTTCATTGTCGGCGTGTCGTGAGGCGTCGGTGGCCAAGTTGAAAGAGCTGGCGGTGGGCACGGCGGGGGATTATGTATGCGGACAGAATTGCCATGACCATGCTTGCCAGTCCGCACAAAAGTAGATGATTACCTACCGTGAAAATTTTCCGTTGAACCCTGCCGATGTGGCGCGGGTGTTCAAGGCGTCGGGCATTAACCGGCCGGTGGATGATCTGGCGCGAATAGGGGCGATGTTCACGCATGCGAACCTAGTGTTTTCTGCGTGGGATGGCGACACGCTGGTGGGCGTGAGCCGGGCGCTGACGGATTTTAGTTATTGCTGTTATTTATCTGATCTGGCGGTGGATGCGGCTTATCAGCGCCAGGGCATAGGCGAGGAGCTGGTGCGGCTGACGCGAGAAAAAACAGGTGAGCAGGTATCGCTGATTTTGCTGTCCGCGCCCGATGCCATGGACTATTACCCCAGGCTGGGGTTTACACTGGCGGATAATGCTTACGTCATTCGCCGCCTGACCTGATGTTTACCCTTTCCCCACCCCGTTTTGTATTGCCATGGCTGTGCTGCCTGGCGCTAACCGCGCATGCCGATGTGAGTGGCAAGGTGGTGTATATCGCCGATGGCGATACGCTCACCGTCAAAACCCCGGACAACCTGAAATATAAAGTGCGCTTGCAGGGCATTGATGCGCCTGAGCAAGCGCAGGCCTTTGGCAACAAGGCCAAGCAGGCGCTGGCAGAGTGCGCGCGCGGCAGAGAGGCGATGATCGAGAGCCAGGAGTCGGACCAATATGGCCGACTGCTGGGCAAGGTGTGGGTGGATGGCACGGACTGCAATCTGCGCCAGCTCACTCAGGGCATGGCGTGGCATTACAAGCATTATGCGCGGGACCAGACCGAGGCAGACCGAATAAGCTACGCGGCAGCTGAGCAAACCGCCCGCAATGAAAAGCGCGGCCTGTGGGCCGATGCCAACCCGACCCCGCCATGGGAATATCGACAGCAAGAAAACCAGCAAAAGACGCAGGATGCCTTCAAGCAGCAATGGATGATGCATAACCGCCGCTTTAGATAGCGCCACGGTTTTCAGCCGTCATCTTTACCAAAATATGCAGGCTGTTAAACCAGGGTTATGAACATGTTTGCAGGGTGGGCTGCTTTGCCTTGCATTCCGCCTCAGCCACCACACTTCAAGTCTTTGATTTTTAATTAACAAACCATTCTCCCATCCGCGCACACTCTTTAGCGGGCGTTGGTACAAATCGTGCCATGTAGTAGTGATAAGCCCTGCGCAAGCCGGGCATTACTTCACAACCTGTTTAAAGAGTCCCATGTTTTCAACTTGTAACCGTAAAACCTTGCTGGTTGCCGTGTTTCTGATGGCAACGGCCAATATCAGCCTGTTTCAACGTCTGCTGGAGGTGTACCCGCCCAGCGCTGGCAATGTACCGCTCTTGATCTCCCTTGGTTTGTTTTTCACGTTTGCCACCGCGCTGTTTCTGCTGCTGGTGGCGCATACCCGTGGCGCACGCTGGCTGCTGGCCTTGCTGGTGCTGGTGGCATCGCAAGCGGCGTATTACATGGATACCTATGGCGTGGTGGTCGATACGGTGATGATCGACAATATTTTTCATACCGATACGCAGGAGTTTGCCGGGCTGCTGAGCTGGGGGCTGGTGCTGCGCACCTTGTTGCTGGGCGTGTTGCCGGCGTGGCTGATTATTCGCTATTGGCCAGCCGGCAGGGGCTTCAAGGCGGAATTCCAGTCCAAGCTTTCGCTCACGCTGCTGCTCATCATCGGCATGGTGCTGGTGGTGGCACCGTTTACCGCGCATTACGCGTCTTTCATACGCGAGCACAAAATCACCCGCAACTATGCCAACCCGATTTACCCCGTTTACTCGCTGTTTGGTTATGCGCATGAAAAGCTGAAGTCCACCGCGATTACCGCGCTGACAGCCACCGCACCCGATGCGGTGATGATAGGCACGCCATCGCAACATGAGCTGATTATTCTGGTGGTGGGCGAAACCGCGCGTGCCGATCGCTTTTCATTGAATGGCTACCCGCGTGACACCAACCCCGAGCTCGCCAAGCGCGATGTGCTGAGCCTGCGCAATGTCAGCTCGTGCGGCACCTCCACTGGCGAATCTGTGCCGTGCATGTTTTCAGCGCTGGGCCGCAAGGATTTTGACCGCGAAAAAGCCCTGCATTATGAAAATGCGCTGGATGTGCTGTTTGAGCATGGCGTGCAGATTCTGTGGCGCGACAACAACTCGGACTCCAAAGGCGTCGCCACGCGCATGACGTACGAAAACTTCAAAAGCCCCACGCTGAATAAAGTCTGCGATACCGAATGCCGCGACATCGGCATGCTGGGCGGGCTGGATAAATACATCGACAGCCATAAAAACAAGGATATCCTCATCGTGCTGCACCAAATGGGCAACCACGGCCCAGAATACTATCGCCGCTACCCGCCCGAGTTTGAGCGATTCAAACCCGCCTGCAAAAGTAACGAGCTCAGCCAATGCTCGCAGCAAGAACTCGATAACGCCTACGACAATGCCATTCTGTATACCGACTACTTCCTGGCGCACGTGGTGGATTTTCTCAAGCAATACAACGAAACCCACGCCACCGCCATGCTGTACGTGAGCGATCACGGCGAATCCCTGGGCGAACACGGCATCTACCTGCATGCCGCCCCCTACATGATCGCCCCGCAAGAGCAAACCCACATCCCCGCCATCGTCTGGATGGGCAAGCATTTTGATTACAAATTAAGCGACCTCAAGCCCTATCAGGATTACCCCTTCAGCCACGATGACCTCTTCTGCACCCTGCTGGTCTCGTACGAACTCAACAGCAAAACCTGCGACAGCAAACACGATGTGCTCATGCACAACGCCGACGTCATCAGCATGCTGCAGCAACAAGGCCAGCTGCATACAGCGTTGCAGTAAGAATCAGCATCTGCTGACGAGAAAAAGCCCGCTTATTATGAGCGGGCTTTTTGTTTGGCTGAAAGACTAAAGGATTAGTCGGCTTTTACACTGTGCGGGCCGCTGCCATGCACCAGCACAAACAACAGACCACCCGCCATGGAGATGTTTTTCATGAAATGAATCATCTGGTTTTGCGCCATGTCTGGGCTTGCTGCCCAGAAATCATGAAACAGGAACGCGGCTGCCAGAGTGAACAAGAACAAGGCAGCAGCGGCCAGACGCGCACGGTAGCCGACGACGATCAGCAAGCCGCCTCCCACTTCAATGAGGATGGTGAGGATGGTCACTAGGTCAGGCAGCGGCAGGCCTTTGCTGGCGATGTAGCCGGAGATGCCGGCAAAACCGCCGATCTTGGAAAAGCCTGAGAGGATGAAGATCAGCGCGATCAGGATGCGGCCGACCAATGGGCCGTGACGATGTAGTGCTTGCATGAGAAAACTCCCTTTAAAGTAAAAAAATAAAAAACCCGATTGCTTGTTGAAAATGGCCTGACTCACCCAGGTGAGGCTGAGTCAGGCAGTTTTACTACGATCAATAAACTAAGCGCATTTCTCAGGCCAGACGGCCTTCGCGGTAATCGTGAATCGCCTCAAAAATCTGCTCTTGGGTGTTCATCACAAAAGGGCCATATTGCGCGATGGGCTCCTTGAGCGGACGACCTGCGATCAGCAGCAGACGCGTGGCTTCAGACGCTTCAATGACAACGCCATCGCTGTCGCTGGTTGTCTTGAGTATGGCCATGCGCTGTTGTGGCACCTGGCGTTCGCCAATCAGCGCCTCACCGCGATACACATACACCAGGGCATTAAACTCGGCAGGCATCTGCTGGGTAAAGCGAGTGCCTGCTGGCAAATGCACATCCAGATATAGCGGCTCGGTGGTGTCACGTTGAATGGCACCGGCGACGCCCTGGCTCTCGCCTGCGATCACCCGTACCGTCACGCCATCGGCAGTGGTGAATTCCGGAATCTCTTCCGTTTGAATATCGCGGTAGGCGGGCTCCACCATTTTGTCCTTGGCGGGCAGGTTGAGCCAAAGCTGAAAGCCTTCCATGGCGCCCTCTTCCTGCTCGGGCAACTCGGAGTGAATGACGCCCTTGCCCGCCGTCATCCATTGCACGCCACCGGGGGCGAGCAGACCTTCGTTACCGGCACTGTCGCGATGGCGCATGCGGCCTTGCAACATGTAGGTCACGGTTTCGAATCCGCGGTGCGGGTGATCAGGAAAGCCACCGATGTAATCTTCAGGCTGGTCTGTGCCAAAGGCATCCAGCATCAGGAAAGGGTCCAGACGCCGTTGCAGGTGTTGCGTCAGCACGCGCGTGAGCTTGACCCCGGCGCCGTCAGACGTGGCCTGACCGATCACGATCTGTTCCACAGCCCGTGGCTGGGTCACGATGTCTGCATTTGCAGGGGTTTGAATATTACGCATGGTCGCTCTCCTTATTTATGAGATTAAATGTGCCGCGATTAACTGTGCCTCAGGCAGGCACCAGTTCTTCCAGCTGGCGATAGGCGGTATCGAGCGCGGCTTTTTCCGCGTCAGGGCCCATGGCCAGGCCTTCGGCATGAATGAATTCGACATCATGCATGCCCAGAAAACCCAACACAATTTTCAGGTACGGCGTTTGGGTATCGGCAGGCGTATTGCGATAAATGCCGCCGCGGGCCAGCACCACGTAAACCTTCTTGCCGGTCAGCAAGCCTTCTGGCCCGTTGGCGGTATATTGAAACGTCACTTGCGCACGCGAGATGGCATCAATCCAGTTCTTGAGTTGCACAGACACCCCCAGGTTATACATGGGTACGCCCAATACAACGATATCAGCAGCCTGGATTTCGCTGATCAGCACATCATCCAGCGCCACGCGCGCAGCCTGCTCGGCATTGCGCTGGTCCGCAGGCGTGAACAATGCCTGCAGGGCCTTTTCGTCCAGATTAGGGTGTGGGTTGCGACCCAGGTCACGCACGGTCAATGTGGCGTCGGCATGCTGGGTGAGCAAGCGCTCGACCAGGGCATTGGCCAGATGCGTGGAGTGGGAACCGATAGTCCGTGCGCTGGAATTCACTTGCAGAATGTTCATGATGATCTCCGTAGTTAATGTGTGGAATGACGATGGAGACACTTTACATATTCCCAAATAATTAATTAAGTCGTTAAAATGGATATTATTGTTCCACTGATGGAAATATAGAATGAAGCTGGAAGCGAATGATTTGCTCATGTTTGCCCGCGTCGTGGATGAAGGAAGCTTCAGCCGCGCGGCAGAGCGCCTGCATATTCCGAAATCCACCCTCTCGCGGCGCATGGCGGCGCTTGAGGCGCAACTGGGCGAACGCCTGCTGCTGAGAACCACACGCAAGCTGACCGTCACCGACTTTGGCAATGCCGTATTGGCGCATGCACATCAGGTCACCGCGGAAGTAGAAGCCACGCTGGCGCTGACGCAACATCGGCAAGTGGAGCCCAGCGGTCGGTTGCGACTCTCAATGCCGGGGGATTTCGGGATTGATATCCTGCAAGCCTTGCTTGCCGAGTTTGCCATGCGCTATCCGGCGATTTCTCTGGAGATGGATATTTCACCACGGCGGGTGGATCTGATTGGCGAAAACTTTGACCTGGCGATTCGCATGGGCGATCTGCCAGACGACACTTCGCTCGCCGCCAGACGCATAGCCACGTTTGAAACCGGGCTCTATGCCTCACCCGCCTATCTCAAAAGACGCGGCACACCGCATGAACCAGAAGCATTGATGGAACATGATGCGCTGCATCTGCTCACCCGACGCGGCGAACCCATGCTGTGGCAACTCAAACGCGACCAAGCCCAATGGCAAGGCACGCCGATTGGCAAGGTATCCGCCAATTCGCCTGCCATTCTAGTCCGCATGGCGATCTCGGGCCTGGGCATTGCCATGCTGGGTGAGCCGTTTGCCGAGCCCTACGTCAAGGCAGGTGAGCTGGTACGCATCCTTGAAGACTGGCAATTGCCAAGTGTCACCGCCTGGGCCGTGTTTCCCGGTCGCCGCCTGATGCCCGCCCGCACCCGGGTTTTTCTGGATGCATTGGTAGCGCGCTTTGCCGAGGCCGACTGCGAAAAACATCAGCAGTAATGTGGCGTCGGCAGTGGCAACCCATCGGCCCATTTGAGTGGAATATGCGCAAACGCATCCGTTTCGAGCACTTTTGAGATACCCATGCCCGGCCAGACACTTAAGTACACTATCCAGTATTCATCCGCGTAGTTATCCACAGAATTTGTGGAGTAAGCTTGTGGCTGCAACTGGCTCAAATCCAGCATCCAATAAGGCGTTGAGCTTCATAACGCAACAACAAAAAAGCCTTGGCATCTCTGACAAGGCTTTTTGTTTGGAACTTTGAAAGTTGGCACGCGGAAATAGCGCCAGAATAAATATAAGCGCGGCTTTAGTCGTATTTACGAAACTGCCCGACCACGACCCCAAATATCTCCAGATTGCCTTGCGGGCGAATCACCGGATAGGCTTTATTGGCTGGGAGCAATACAAACTGGCCTTTTTCGCGGCCCAGAGTTTTCAGGGTAAATTCATTATCGACAATCGCCACTACGATATCGCCGACATTCGCCACCTGCCGCTTTTCCACAATCACCACATCATCCGGCACGATGCCAGCATCGATCATGGAGTCGCCCTTGACCGTGATCAGCACGGTTTGTGAGGGACGCTCGATCAGATAGTCATCAATGCTGAGGGTATCGTGGCGATCGCCACTGGCTGCGGAAGGAAAACCTGCCTGCACGGTACTCTCGGCCAAGATGCGCTCGAAAAAGCGCTTGCCTGGCTTGAGCCGCCGGTCGACCGTGGCATCCAGAAAGCCTTGCAGCTTGAAGCGGGCAACAAGCGCTGTCACCGCGTTTTTGGATTTGAAACCGAGCATATCCGCAATCACCGAATAGGATGGCAGCGTTTTATGCTCCGCGTAGTAGTCCTGGATGCGCCCCAGGTAGTCAATGTCGTTTCCCATACGCGTTACCATAATGTACGAACGTACACAAAGTCAAGTGTCACATCGTTGTATGATTCCGTTAATTGGCACGATAAGGTGCGCGCTCTTCCAGCTCATCCTGATATTGCTGCATGTTGCTGGCTTCCATGGCAACAAAGCGGCGTATGGCAGATTCAAACTCTGGATTGGCAATGCGGTGAAACGAACAAGTAGGCCGAGGCATGAAACCACGGGCCAATTTATGTTCACCTTGCGCGCCACCTTCAAAAAACCGGATGTTGTGCTCCAGGCAGAACTCCTGCGCCTGGTAATAGCAAAGCTCGAAGTGCAAGCCAGGTATATAGCTCAGTGCTCCCCAATAGCGGCCATACAGCGTGTCGGCATCATACAAATTAAGCGCCGAGGCGATGGGCTTGCCATCCAGCTCGGCAATGATCAGTAACAGGTGCTCAGGCAGGGTGTGCCCAATCTGCTCAAAAAAGGCGCGTGTCAGGTAAGGCGATGAGCGATGCTCGTGGTAGGTATTGACGTAGCACTCATAGAAAAAATCCCAATCGGCAGGCTGGATATCGCGACCTTGCAAGCGTCGGCAAACCACACCCGCGCTGAGGATTTTCTTGCGCTCCTGTTTGATTTTTTTGCGCTTATCGTGCGAGAGCTGGCCAATGAATTCGGCAAAATCGCGAAACCCTTCATTCTCCCAGCGGAATTGCACGCCATCGCGCTGCATCCAGCCTTCTGCCTGCAAAGCCTCTGCCGATGCAGCATCAGGAAACAATATATGGCTGGAAGACATGGCATTCTGCTCCATCTGCTGCTGCACAACCCGCGCAAGCAGTCGCTGCACTTCCTGCCGAGGACTCAGCAAACGCGGGCCGCTGATGGGGGTGAAAGGAATAGCCACCAGCAGCTTGGGATAATAATTGAGACCATTTTGCTCATAAGCATTGGCCCAGGCCCAATCGAACACATACTCGCCGTATGAGTGCTGCTTGAGATAAAGCGGCGTAGCGCCTATCAGTTTGCCTTGCTCATGCACCGTGACGGGATAGGGTTGCCAGCCAGTAGCCTCGCCTACACAGAGCGTATCTTCCAGCGCGCTGAAGAAGCGGTGGCTAAGCAGGGGTGAGCCATCCGTCAGTGTGTCCCACTCCTGCGCTTTGATCTGCGAAAAGCCGGTCGCTATATTCACTTCTATCGTCATAGCATTCCAATCACATGGCAAGGTTTACAGATGAAAGAGAGATGTGGCGTGCAAGAGTTCACCGCCGTGTAGTGCAAGATGACATAAAAAAGCGGCTGATGCATCACATCAGCCGCCTGGTCTGTCGCAAAATCACGACAGTCGTTCATACCCCATTAAAATACGCATACACATCAATGGGATAATTTGTGTGAAAAAACGACAGCCTATTTCTTCTTGCTTGTTGCGCTATCGACACCATGCCCAATGACACCGCCAATGGCAGCGCCGCCCACTGTCCCAAGGGCACTACCACCCGTGAGCACAGCTCCTGCTACGCCACCAATACCAGCCCCGACAGCAGCGTTCTTTTGCTTGGTACTCATGCCTGAGCAGGCAGTAAGCACGCCGATAAGCAATGTACTGATTACCAATTGTCTAGTAGCGACCATATTAATTCTCCTTATTACACGATCAATCAATCCTGAATAAAACCGCTTTATCCAGGTACTGCTGAATGACTATATGCAAGGATGATGCCAATAAAAAATGCCATTTAAATTCATGCATTTAAATGGCATTCTAAAAACGGGCGGGGATACGTAGTTACAAGGCGCGCTTTCGACTATTCACCATGGCACCCTTTTCCTTTAGCTTCGGGGAGGACAAAACCTGTGCCTCCTCCCTGACCACAGGGATGGGGCGTTGCTGGCGCTCAATGGCTTTGGCCTGGGCAGACTCCAGCTCTTCCATGGTAATGACACCATCATTATTCGCGTCTACCTGACTGAAATGACGGGCAATCTGCGGCAACAGCTCAAAGGCTTCAATACGGGAAATGGCGCCGTCGTTATCTTTATCTGCCTGGTCAAACCGTGCCTGCAGGCGCTGATGCATCACGCGTCTACGCTCTTCAATCTGAATGTGGGCAGGATCTACCGCGCGGGAATATTCATACAAATCGCGGCGCAAACGCATGTTTTCTTCAATGCTGATGTTGCCGTTTAATGATTTGGCAGGAGCACTGTTATCGGGGGCAAGGACAAGGGATGGCTTGGGACCATCATCGTCTGCGTTATCGTTCGCATCCTTGGGAGCGGCGTACAACACATCCACAGCGCCAATCACCAGGCAAGCAGCAATCGCAACGTGCATACAACCAAACCGGGAAACCGATGAGATAGACATCATGGGATGGATAAATCAGGCCGAACAGGAGCGACAGCCAGACGCCCGACAAAGATTGAAATCAACTACATTCATTGTTCCATTTCTCCACTTCTTGGGGGAGCTTTGATAGCTCCTCGCCTGATTCCGCAAAACATATTGCTTTGAGTGTTGGTGCGCTTGGGAATTCCGCATATTATTATTTGGTACCGCAGCCGTGATTATAATGAAGCAGGAATGTAAATCGAGTGTTTCACTGTGCAGTCTGAATGTAACAATTTGTGACAAAAATCACATTATATTCCCAAACAGCCAGCGGCTAACCGTATAATATTTCACATAATAAATCTCGCCAGACTAGACAACATATTGCTATGAGCGCCATGCAAACCAACACTAAAAAAATCCTGATGGTTGACGATGATCTGCGCATGCGTGAGCTACTGCAACGCTACCTCAGCGAACAAGGCTTCAGCGTAAAAACCGTTTCAGACTCAACCGAGATGAATACCGTTCTGAGCAGCGAGCATATTGATTTGCTGGTTCTTGACCTGATGCTGCCCAGTGAGGATGGCTTGGCCATCTGCCGCCGTCTGCGGGCTGCGGGCAGCACCATGCCCATCATCATGCTGACCGCACGCGGCGATGAGGTGGATCGTATTATTGGCCTAGAAATGGGTGCGGATGATTATCTGCCCAAGCCCTTCAACCCACGTGAGCTGCTGGCGCGCATCAATGCCGTCATGCGGCGCAATGAGCGCCCTGTGCCCGGCGCACCTGCCAACAGCACCGAAACCATCAGCTTTGGCGAATTCGTATTTGACCCATCCACCCGCAGCCTGCTTAAAAATGGCGAGCAGATCACGATTACCAGCGGTGAATATGCGCTGCTTAAAGTATTTGTGGATCACCCGCGCCAGCCCTTGTCGCGAGATCGCCTCATGCAGCTGGCACGTGGTCGCGAGCTGGATGTGTTTGACCGCAGTATTGACGTGCAGGTCTCGCGTCTGCGCCGCCTGATTGAAGCTGACCCGACACACCCACGCTACCTGCAGACCATGTGGGGCTTTGGCTATGTGTTTATCCCCGACGGCGAAACCATCAAGCATTAATCAGGGCTGTGCCTTGATTAATGCTTGCCACGATTGTTTGTATTTCAATTGAGATTATTCCCGCGCACCCTGCTCGCCAGGGCCATGCTACTGATTGCTATTCTGCTGGTAATCGGCCAGTACGCTTCACTCAAAATCTTCGATTATTTCGAGCGTAAACCCCGTGCCACAGCCGTGGCCCTGCAGGCGGTGACGGTCGTGAACTTCACTCGTGCCTCCCTGCTTGCCGCCCATGAAAACCGCCGCCTGGCGCTTTTATCGGAGCTATCAGGCAAGGAAGGGGTGCGCATTTACGCCGCCGACCTGCTGGAAGAAATCGAGAAGCTGCCGGATGACCCAGTGATTGCGCTGATAGCTGCCAAGATCAAGGAAAAGCTTGGGAACGAAACAATCGTCGCGGTGAACCATTTCGGCATTCCCGGCTTATGGGTCAGCTTTACCATCGGGCAGGATGATTACTGGGTAGTGATTCCCCGCATTCAGGTAGATCGACCTTTCCCATGGCAATGGCTGGGCTGGGGTGCACTGGTGATCCTGCTGTCATTGGCAGGCGCCTATTTGCTGGCTGCACGCATCAACCGGCCTCTCAGCCTGCTCATACGCTCGGCAGACCGCCTTCGTAAAGGTGAACAACCGCCCAAGTTGCCAGAAGATGGACTGGATGAGCTGAGCGATGTGAACCATGCTTTTAACGACATGATGGAAGCTTTGGCGCGGCTGGATTCAGAACGGACGTTGTTACTGGCCGGAGTTTCGCATGATTTGCGCACCCCGCTGGCCCGTTTGCGCCTGTCGGTGGAAATGCTGCCGAATGAACTGGGCGACAGCCTGAAAAACGGCATGATTCAGGACATCACGGACATGGATAACATCATCCACCAGTTCCTGGATTTCGTACGTGGGGTGGAGGGCGAACCGACGCAGATGATCGATATCAATGGACTGCTGAAATCGATTTATGACCGCCATACCCGCGCTGGCCGCCGCATGATCTTGCGACTGGCGCCAACCCACCTGATACCGCTACGCCCCCTTGCCATGCACCGGCTGTTGGGCAACCTGATTGATAACGCCTTCAAATATGGCAGCAGCGAAGTCTCGGTTGAGACCAGAATCACTGCCGGCACCATTATCCTGAGTGTGCTGGACAATGGCCCTGGCATTCCGCCATCGCAGATCAGCCGCCTCTTGCGACCCTTTGAACGCCTGGATACCGCACGCGGCAATGAGAGTGGCAGCGGCCTGGGCTTGGCAATTGCAGACCGTATTGCCCGTCTGCATAAAGGCCACCTTGAGCTGATCAACCGCCAGGAAGGTGGCCTGGAAGCGCGCCTGATATTGCCTATCGTCAAGAACGTGGCAAATTAAACGTAGCGTCAATTCGGGCTAAAACCCATCCCCCGCCACTGTTTTACCTTCTCCAGCTAATTGGCGAATAGCTAAACGCCAGCTTCCCCCTCGAACCATGCCAGCTTACTACGCAAACCAACCACGCCACCGATAACAATCAACGATGGCGATTTCAGATGCGCCTCCGCGACCTTGGCGGCCAGATTCTGCAAACTTTCGGTCACCACGCGCTGACTGGGCAACGTCCCGTGCTGAACGACCGCTGCAGGAGTATCTGCAGAAAGACCATGTGCAATGAGCTGCTGGCATATCTCGGGCAACGCGGCCAGGCCCATGTAAATCACCACGGTTTGCTGCGGCCGCACCAATGCTGTCCAGTCGAGGTCGACCGTGCCATCTTTCAAGTGCCCGGTGGTAAAGATGCAGGTCTGGGCAAAATCACGGTGTGTGAGCGGAATACCGGCATAACTTGCCACTCCAGATGCCGCCGTCACCCCAGGCACCACCTGGAAGGGAACGCCATGCGCCATCAGAGTCTCGATCTCTTCGCCGCCACGCCCAAAGATAAAGGGATCTCCGCCCTTGAGGCGCAGCACGCGTTTACCCTCTTGCGCCAGTCGTACCAATAATTCGTTGATCTCTTCCTGCGGGAGAGTGTGCTGATCTCGGGCTTTGCCCACATACACCAGTTCGGCATCGCGCCTTACCAGTTCCATGACTTCCGGGCTGACCAGTTTGTCATACACACAGACATCCGCCTGCTGCATCAGTCGCAAGGCGCGAAAGGTCAATAGATCCGGGTCACCCGGCCCCCCACCCACCAGATAAACCTCGCCCCGTGGGGCGATGGCAGGTTGCTCAAGCTTTTGCACAAGGGCAGCCTCTGCGGCGAGTTCCTGCCCCGCCAGCACCTGCTCGCCTATGGCGCCTTGCAAGACTTCTTCCCAAAACATCCGCCTTTGCTGGGTGGTAGGGAAGTGCTGCTTCACACGCTCACGGAATCGCGCCGCAAGTGTCGCCAACCGGCCATACGTTGCTGGCACCATAGTTTCAATCTTGCTGCGTATGCTGCGCGCCAACACGGGCGCTGCACCACCGCTGGAGATGGCAATCACTATCGGCGAGCGGTCGACTATCGACGGCATGGTAAAGGTACACAAGGCAGGCGCATCGACCACATTGACCGGGATATTGCGCGCCTGCGCTTGCTCCGACACAGCCTGATTGACCAGCTCATCATCAGTCGCAGCCACCACCAGACGGGCACCATCCAGCTGCTGTGGATGAAAGGTCGCGGCAGTGTGGAGAATGTCGCCCTGATCGACCAAGGCCTGCAGCTCTGGGTATAGCTCGGGAGAACACACCTCAACGGCAGCTCCCGCTTTGCGCAGCATGAGCACTTTGCGCGTCGCTACTTCACCGCCGCCAATGACCACGCAGCGCTGTTGCTTGATATTCATGAAAATTGGGAGTGCGTCCATCCCGCCATTTTACACGCTGGCCATGCCCGCTCGTTTCAATTTTTCTCACAGATGCACCATGAATGTAGAGAAAACCAAGGTAAAAATATCCTCGCAAAAGCCGTCACCATCGCCCTATTCGGGTTGTATTTCATAAAAACATCCAGCGCGGCTATTCTTGTAATAAGAACCATTCTCATTATATAATCACTTCCCACATCACCAACCCAATGGAGCAGCACCGACTGCTCGCCATTGACTGCACCAGCCAGCGCTTGCCAGCCCGTGCCTCACAGGAGGACACCATGCACGCCAGGCAGGACGCCATCATCGAAGCTTTTAGCCGCATGCGGCGCGAAAGCGGTTTACGCCATAGAGAAATTGCCGCCACGCTGGAAATAAGCGAGGGGGAGCTGATCGCCGCGCATTGTGGTCTGGACGCCATCGGCGCTGATAGCGATATGCACGCAACACGGCTACGGCCCGATTTTCCCCAGATCATTGCTGCGATTGAACCCTTGGGTGAAGTCATGGCCCTGACGCGCAATGAGAGCTGCGTGCATGAAAAATCTGGCGTTTATCGCAAGGTCAGCCATCAGGGGCCCGTCGGCTTAGTCCTGGCTGGCAGCATCGATCTTCGCTTGTTTTATCACCAGTGGCGCCATGCCTTTGCGGTGGAAGAACACACCAGCAAAGGCTTGCAACAAAGCCTGCAGTTTTTTGATGCCACTGGCACAGCGCTGCATAAAATCTTCCTGAAACCAGCCAGCCATGTCGACGCATACGCGCCGTTGATCCAGCAGTTCCGTGCAGACGATCAGTCTGGCGGCATACGTGTGGAGGCCACCCGTCCATTGGCTGTCGCGCTGGATGACAGCGATATCGACATCGCCGGATTTCGGCGTGACTGGGCTGCCATGAAAGACACGCACGAGTTCTTCGGCTTGCTCAAGCAATACAAGCTGACGCGCACACAGGGGCTGCGTCTTGCCGACCCCAGCTTCTCAATAGCGGTTGCTCCCGATGTCATTACCCGCGTGCTAGCGTCTGCGGCCGCGGAGAATGTCGCCATCATGGTGTTTGTCGGCAACCCTGGCATTATTCAGATTCACAGCGGCCCGGTAAGCAATATCAAGCTGATGGGCCCTTGGGTTAATGTGCTCGATGAAGGCTTCAATCTGCATTTGCGGCAGGATCTGATCGCCAGCGCCTGGATAGTACGAAAACCTACGGAAGATGGCATCGTTACCTCGCTTGAGTTGTTTGATTCCCAGGGCGAAAACATCGCCATGCTGTTTGGGGAACGCAAACCAGGCAAGCCAGAGCTGGAGTCATGGCGCGCATTGATTAACGAGCTGACCGAAACACCATGCACCGCATGACCTCAGCACATCAGGATGGGCAGCCAGCCCTGCCATCGCGGCGAGCGCATTTGCAGCAATGGCTGGGGTTGGGCGCAATGGCATTAGCAGGACTGCTGCCTCATGGTGCCCATGCCGCCAACCGGCGCCTGATATGCGTCGGTGGTGCGCTGACAGAAATTGTTTACGCACTGGGGGCATCTGCCGACTTGGCAGGCGTCGATACCACCTCGCTTTATCCGCCTGCGGCACAATCGCTGCCGAGTGTCGGCTATGCGCGCACCCTGTCTGCCGAAGGCATTCTGGCGCTCGCCCCCTCCATGGTGCTGGCAACAGAAGATGCCGGACCATCAACCGTGCTTCGACAGCTTGAAAACGCAGGTATTGCCGTGCATATACTTGCCGCCAACCATCAGTTCGAAGGCTTGCTGCAACGCATACAAAAAGTGGGGGAGCTGACCGGCCACGCAGGTGAAGCCACCGAGCTGCAAACGCGTCTGCGCAATGAATGGCAAATGGTGCGAACCAATGTTGAAGCGCATCCAGCGGCATCTCCCCGCGTGCTGTTTATCCTCTCCCACTCCATGTCACAGATCATGGTCGCCGGGCAGGAGACGAGCGCCGATGCCATGCTGCGCTATGCCGGGGCCAGGAATGCCATGCAAGGTTTTACCGGTTTCAAACCGTTAACACCCGAAGCCGTGATTGCGGCACAACCCGACATTATCCTGTTGACCGACCTGGGCCTTAAAGCGGCGGGCAGCAAAGCCGCGATTCTCAAGCTGCCAGGCCTGGCGCAAACACCTGCCGGGCGCAAGCAACGCATCGTCAGCATGGAAACCATGCTGCTGCTCGGCTTTGGCCCACGCTTGCCGCTTGCCCTCAAAGAGCTTGATCGCTCTCTGCAATCCGCCATGCAGGCCGGATAAAATGCCATTTAGCACATCCATCATGTCTGCTCTGCATCAAATCCGGCGTCGGGCGCCATCGCAAGATGGGCCGCTACCATGGGGGCAACACCATCTCTCTTCCCTGAACTTTTATGCACTTTTGAATGACAAATATATAGCGAAAATCGATGCAAACCGCAGAAATGTAGTTCAGGCAGGTGGATGGAACATCGCAGAACGCTTGATCCTGGCCTGACAAATGCGCATTCCTTTTCGCTTAATCCCACGCGCGCACTGGGGTAACAAATGGCAGGTAGTGTTGCTGGTTGCCATCACCGTTCTGGCGCTTGCATTGGCAAGCTCCATCGGTGCCGTCTCTATCGGCTGGCGCGATTGGCTCTCTCCATTACAAGCCGAAAGCACCGGCAATAGCTATGTCCTCTGGCAACTTCGCGTGCCAAGAACGCTGCTCGCCTTGTTTGCGGGTGGCATGTTGGGTGTGGCAGGCGCACTGGCGCAAGGGCTGTTTCGCAACCCATTGGCAGACCCTGGCCTGCTGGGGGTGAATAGCGGCGCCGCATGTGCGGCCGCCCTGACCATCGTCTTTGCAGACAGTTTGCCCTGGACATTGCCCGCAGGTCTGCGTCCATGGCTGCTGCCATTGGCGGCGTTTGCTGGCGCACTGCTGGTCTGTTTTACGCTGGATCGCGTGGCACGGTGGATTACCCCGGGCTCCATCGCCGGGCTACTGCTGACGGGGATTGCCCTTAATGCCATCGCGGTCGCTGTGCTGGGGCTTTGTACTTATTTGTCGACGGATGAACAGCTGCGCAGCTTGAGTTTCTGGACCTTGGGTTCATTGGCAGGCGCTGGCTGGACCATCGTCGGCGTGGCGCTGCTGATGCTGCTGATGGCGATCTGGCAAGTGCGCAGATTAGCCCGTGCCATGAATGCGCTGGCGCTGGGAGAAGCCGCCGCAGCGCATGTCGGAATAGAGGTAGCGACATTGCGCTCCCGCACCATTTTGATCGTCGCCCTGCTGGTCGGCGCCACCGTTGCATGGTGTGGCATGATCAGCTTTATCAGCCTGATTGCGCCGCATCTGGTACGCACTTTGCATGGATCAGACCAGCGACGGGTTTTACCTTTGTCCATCTTTTTTGGCGGATTACTGTTACTGATCGCCGATACGCTGGCAAGGACGCTGGCAACACCTGCTGAAATTCCGGTTGGCATCTTTACCGCCCTGCTTGGCGGGCCATTTTTTCTGATGCTGCTTAATCAAACACGTGAACGGATAGGATGAACCCAGCCACCATCAACCTGATCAACCAGCCACTCCTCGTCATGGAAGCAGCAAGCCTGCGCCTTGGTCGCCGTCACTTTGGCCCTTACACGCTGACCTTGCATGCAGGCGAGCGCGTCGCTGTGCTGGGCCCTAGCGGTGCTGGCAAATCCACATTGCTCAAGCTGGCCGCGCGTGAGCTTCACCACTCAGACGGCCATATCAGCCTGCTCGGGCGCGATATACGGCATTACAGCCTGCGCGAAATGAGCCGCCGGCGAGCTGTGCTGGCACAAACCACGCACGTTGCCTTTGGCATGCAGACCGAGCTGGTGGTGTCTCTGGGACGTGCCGCTCTGGAGATTGACCCGCACCTGACCACCATCGTGCATAGTGCGATGCAACTGGCACATGCCGCCCATCTGGCGGGACGCAAGATGGATCAGCTATCTGGTGGCGAGCAGGCCCGCATTCACCTTGCCAGGATCTTTGCGCAACTATGGGATATCGAACAAGGGCTGGTGATGATGGATGAACCATTGGCGGCGCTCGACCCCGGCTTACAAGGCGAACTGCTGGATAGCATGCAAAGTTATGCTGAAGCACGGGGCCATGCCCTTCTCGCCATCCTGCATGACATCAACCAGGCACTGCATGCGTTTGATCGCCTGCTGCTGGTGAATAATGGCCAGCTGGAAAAGCAGGTAAACGCGGACCTGCATGCCTTGCCAGCCTTGCAATCGCTGTACGGCATTCAACTGGGCAGCCTGATGACACCGGATGGCCAGGCGGTGGTTTACCGCCAAAAGAACCCCAGTCTGTCGCCACGCGCGCAGACGCACAATCGCCTGAACAGCTAAGCGAATGTCTTCTGCCATGCCCTTGATTGGCATTTAGCCTTGGGCTAGGCTACAATTAGACCTTAGCGTACTGTTTTTTTAAGATATTTTGCACCGAAACCTCCAGCTCTCTCCCCTTGTGCCGGTGATGCGCACATCCTCTGACTTGCGGTTCCACACGCAATCATGAACACGCCAAAAAAAGTTTTCATCAAGACATTCGGCTGCCAGATGAACGAGTATGACTCGTCGCGCATGGCCGATATGCTGAATTCGGCCGACGGCATGCAGCCCACCGATAATCCAGAAGACGCGGACGTTATCCTGCTGAACACCTGCTCCGTGCGTGAAAAAGCCCAGGAAAAGGTATTCAGCCACTTGGGTCGTTTCATTCCGCTCAAGGAAAAGAACCCCAATCTGGTCATTGGCGTTGGCGGCTGCGTTGCCAGCCAGGAAGGCCAGCATATTGTGGACCGCGCGCCTTATGTTGATGTGGTCTTCGGCCCGCAAACCCTGCACCGCCTGCCTGAGCTGATCGCCAATCGGCGTAGCAGCGGGCTGTCGCAAGTAGATATCAGCTTCCCCGAAATCGAAAAGTTTGACCATCTGCCACCCCCACGTGTGGAAGGTGCCGCCGCGTTTCTTTCCATCATGGAAGGGTGCAACAAGTATTGCAGCTTCTGCGTGGTGCCTTATACGCGCGGTGAGGAATTCTCGCGCCCGTTTGAAGATATTCTGGTCGAAGCCATCCAGTTGGCGGAACAAGGCGTCAAGGAGATCACCCTGCTGGGCCAGAACGTCAATGCCTACCGCAGCACCAGTGCCGATGCCACGGCGGCGGATCTCGCCATGCTGATTGACTACATTGCCGAGATCCCGCAAATCGAGCGCATACGCTTCACCACCTCGCACCCCAATGAAATGAGCGAAACCCTGATTGACTGCTTCGCGCGCATTCCCAAGCTGGTCTCGCATTTGCACCTACCAGTGCAGGCTGGGGCAGACCGGGTGCTGATGGGCATGAAGCGCAATTACACCGCGCTGCAATACAAATCCATCATCCGCAAGTTGCGCCGTGCGCGTCCGGATATCTGTATCACTTCCGACTTTATCGTAGGGTTTCCGGGGGAATCCGAGCAGGACTTCGCCGCCACGCTCAAGCTCATGCAGGATGTGGGGTTTGACTTCAGCTATAGCTTTACCTACAGCGCCCGTCCCGGCACGCCCGCCTCCTATCTGCCGGACGACACCAGCGAAGAAACCAAGCTGGAGCGCCTCAGCCGCCTGCAGGAACTGAATGAAGCGCAAGGCAAGGCCGTGAGCGAATCCATGGTCGGTAGCGTACAGCGTGTATTGGTCGAAAGCCTGTCCAAAAAAGACAGCGGCGAACTGGCAGGACGCACCGATAACAACCGTATCGTGAATTTTCCCGGTGACGCCAAGCTGATCAACCAGTTTGTCCATGTAAAAATCACCCAGGCCATGCCGCACACCCTGCGTGGAGAATGCCTTGCTTAAGCGCCTCCCAGCCCTTTTAACTGATGCACTTATTGCCCATTGGGCGGTTACCCCATAATGGAAATTACCCTTAGTCCCGAAGATAACCTGCGTCTTGCCAACCTGTGTGGCGCGCTGGATGAAAACCTCAAACAGATCGAAGACGCCCTGGATGTTGGCATCGCCCGCCGTGGCGCGCATTTCCGTTTTTCTGGCGAGAAAACCAATGTGCGGATTGCCGCGCAACTGATCGAAAACTTTTACGATCGCGCCAGCAAACCCGTCAGCCTGGAAGAGATACAGCTGGGTCTGGTCGAGATCGACCGCATGAAGCCGGAAGATGTGCAAAAGGAAATGCCGGTACTGATGACACGCCGTCAGGATCTGCATGGCCGCACGCCGCGCCAAGTCAGTTATCTGCAACAGATTCAGGACTTTGACATTACCTTTGGCATTGGCCCCGCAGGCACGGGTAAAACCTATCTAGCGGTGGCTAGCGCGATTGATGCCATGACCCGCGACAGGGTAAAACGCATTGTTCTGGTGCGTCCTGCGGTAGAAGCGGGCGAGCGGCTGGGCTTTTTGCCAGGCGATCTGGCCCAGAAAGTCGACCCCTACCTGCGGCCATTGTATGACGCCTTGTACGACCTGGCGGGCTACGACACCGTGAACAAGATGTTCGAGCGCGGCGCCATTGAAGTCGCGCCATTGGCCTATATGCGTGGTCGCACACTGAACCAGAGCTTTATCATTCTGGATGAAGCGCAGAACACCACGCCGGAACAAATGAAGATGTTCCTCACCCGAATTGGCTTTGGCACCAAAGCCGTGATCACGGGCGACGTGACCCAGATCGACCTCGGCCGCGGCCAGAAGAGCGGTCTGGTCGAAGCCAAGCAAGTGCTGAAAGATGTGCGCGGCATCGCCTTTACCCACTTCCTGTCGGAAGACGTGGTGCGCCATCCGCTGGTGCAGAAGATCATCAATGCTTACGAAACCTTTGATAGCGAGCGCCATGCCCAACCGCATGACACGGATAGGCGAGGCCGCTCCGATGCCTAGATTAGCGATGGATGTGCAGGTCGCGAGCGAGGCTACGGATATCCCAGACGATAAGCTGTTTCGCAAATGGGCGCGTGCAACACTGCGCGTTGACACGGAAATTGCTTTACGTATCGTGGATGAAGAAGAAGGCCGCGCGCTCAACCACGATTATCGCGGCAAGGATTACGCCACCAATGTGCTGACCTTTCCGCTGACGGAAGAGCCGCACCTGATGGGCGATATCATTTTGTGTGCACCTGTGGTTGCCCGTGAAGCCGCAGAGCAAGGCAAACCCATCGAAGCGCATTACGCCCATTTGACCGTCCATGGCGTGCTGCACCTGCATGGCTACGACCATGAAACCGAGCCGCAAGCTGAGTTGATGGAAGGGCTGGAAACAGAAATCGTCATAAAACTCGGCTACAGTGACCCTTACGCTGCCGAAAAAACAGAATTGACCAAGAAAGCAATCGCCTAACATGGCTGAAACCGACAAACCACGATGGCTGGAGCTGATCAGCAACTTTTTGCTGCGCGAACCGGAAGACCGTGAACAACTGATCGAGCAGCTGCACTCTGCCTACGAAAAAAATCTGCTGGATGCCGATGCCCTCTCTATGATTGAAGGCGTGCTGCAAGTATCCGAGATGCAGGTGCGCGACATCATGATTCCGCGCTCGCAAATGGACGTCATCGACATTACCGATGCGCCTGAGAAATTCATCCCGTTTGTGATTGAAGCTGCACACTCGCGCTTCCCCGTCATTGATGACGACAAGAACCATGTCATCGGCATTCTGCTCGCCAAGGATTTGCTGCGTTATTACGCTGGTGAAGATTTTGACGTACGCGACATGCTGCGCCCCGCCGTCTTCATTCCTGAATCCAAGCGCCTGAATGTCTTGCTGAAAGAGTTTCGCAGCAATCGCAACCATATCGCCATCGTGGTGGATGAATACGGCGGTGTGGCGGGCATGGTCACCATTGAAGACGTGCTGGAGCAGATCGTCGGTGACATTGAAGACGAATACGACTTTGACGAAACCGAAGACAACATCATCCGCGATGCGCAGGGCCGCTATCGCATCAAGGCGCTGACCGAAATTGCCGACGTCAACGAAGCCCTGGGCACCCAGTTCAGCGACGAAGAGTTCTCCACCATCGGTGGTCTGGTCGTCAGCAAGTTTGCCCATCTGCCCAAACGTGGCGAGCAGATCAGTTTTGATGGCTTGCATATCACGGTATTGCGCGCGGACAGCCGCCGCCTGCACTCCATGCTGGTGGAAATCCAGGCAAAACCCGAGGGCGCGATCGAGTAAGCCAAGCCATTGAATAAGCTTGGAATTGATGCATGGAACCAAGCGCAAAAAAACATCTCATACCCTTTGAAGCTGTACCACACTTTGAAGGGGATACATCATGAAAACCTTGTTTCTGGCACTGATGCTGGGTATTGCCTGGCAATCCGTCGCAGGCACTGCACAGGCGCCCAATATACAAGTACCAAACGCAAAAGCCCCGAATTCAGCCAATGGCGATATTGCTGTCACGGAAAAAGAATTCGTCGCAGGGATTTCCGGTATCGACAAATCCAAAATCGTGGAACAGTTTGGCGAGCCCAGCAAACGCGACGATATCACCAACCCCGATGGCAAGGTGATCGCCTCCGTATGGCATTACCACTATTTAAATACCGATGAAAAAGGTGC
The DNA here is from genome assembly GCF_020523625.1 of Methylovorus menthalis. Taxonomy (GTDB): domain Bacteria; phylum Pseudomonadota; class Gammaproteobacteria; order Burkholderiales; family Methylophilaceae; genus Methylovorus; species Methylovorus menthalis. The sequence goes on along the minus strand of NZ_JAJAQH010000006.1, from coordinate 326,454 downwards.
TTACTACAAGACCACCGAATTGGATATCGTGGATGACAAGGTGGTCATGGTGGTGTTCATGAATCATGATGGTGAAAGCAGTCCGGAAGCTTCACCTGCACCTGCCCCAGGCAGATCCACGGATTCGGACATCTGAGCGCTGGGAATACTTTAGCGAATTCCTCACTGATTTTAAGCCGTCCTGTATTACAAATGACAAGCCCCGCATTGCGGGGCTTGTCATTTATGAGATGCGGTGACCTCAGTCAGAAAAATGCATGCAAGCTATTTTTTCAGCGAATCCCGAATTTCGCGAAGCAACAGCACATCTTCTGGTGTAGGTGGTGCTTCTGGGGTCAATTGATCGCGGAAGCGATTCATTTGCTTAACCAGCAGGAAAATAACAAACGCCAGAATCACAAAGTTAAGGGCAACCGTCAGAAAGTTACCATACGCCAGCAAGGGTACGCCGGCGGCCTTAAGAGCGGCATAGGTCTGCGACACGCCCGCCGGGGCATCGGATAACTGGATGAACATATTGGAAAAATCGAGCTTGCCAACCAGCATGCCGACCAAAGGCATGATGAGGTCGCCCACCAGTGAGTCAACGATTTTGCCAAAGGCGGCACCGATGATCACACCCACCGCGAGATCCATTACGTTGCCGCGCAGGGCAAATTTCTTGAATTCTGTCAAAAGGGCCATGCGTGATTTCTCCTGTTGTGAATATGGAAAGGGATGTTTTTGACTGCTGTTTGACTCGAATATAGGGGCTGCTGCGGTAGCCTGTCAACCTGATGGCGCCAGATAATTCAGCCTCTGGCTGCCGGTTGAGCCGCCTGCCATCAGGTATACTGGCAGCCAATTTCATTTCCCTGTACTCACGACTTTGCCTACCCTATTCAAGCCCTTATGGGTCAGACACTTGCTGACCGCCCTGCTAGGCGCAATGACGGTCAGCGGCTTTGCTCCCTTTTATGTTTACCCGGCTGGCATTGTGTCGCTTGCCGGTTTTTTCTACCTGGTCACCACCACAGCGCGGCGCAGAGAAGCCGCATGGCTGGGATTCACCTACGGCCTGGGATTGTTTGGCGCTGGCATTTACTGGATCTACATCAGCCTGCATGATTTTGGTGGCATGCCTTTCTGGATGGCCGGGCTGGCCACTTTTCTGCTGTGTGCATTCCTGGCACTTTTTCCGGCGATCGTCGCGGCGCTCGCGCGCAGTCGACCAGCTCACCAAGTGCTGATTGCGCTGCCCTTGCTATGGGCGCTTTCTGAATGGGTCAGAAGCTGGATATTCACCGGCTTCCCATGGCTGAGCATAGGCTATACGCAGGTACCCGACAGTCCGCTGGCAGGCTATGCGCCGATTATCGGCGCGTATGGGGTGTCGCTGGTAGTAGCACTGCTTGCCAGCCTACTGGTTAGCGTGTACTTGCATCTAGCCCGCAGGCGCGTGGGCCTCGTTTTAATGGCCGTACTGATAGTCTGTGGCTGGGCCTTGAAGCAGATCGAATGGAGTCAGCCCGAAGGTGAGCCTGTCAGTGTCGCGCTGCTGCAAGGCAATGTATCGCAAGATAAAAAATGGAACGAAGATGAAGTGATGCGCAGCATGCGCCAGTATTACGATATGGCGCTGACCAGTCAGGCCCGGCTCATTATCATGCCGGAAACCGCCTTGTCCGTATTGCTGCAGCAAGTCCCGCAAAACTACCTTGATGGGCTGAAACATCATGCCAACACCAATGGCGGCGATATTCTCATCGGGGTGGTGGAATACGAGCACGAGCAGTTCTACAACAGCATGATGAGCGTGGGCAGTGCCGACACCCAGTTTTACCGAAAATCGCACCTGGTACCTTTTGGCGAATTCATTCCCCTGAAACGGGTATTCGGCTGGATCTATCGGGACTGGCTCAACATGCCGCTGGCGGATGTGGCCCGCGGCGGGCTGGATCAGCAGCCGATGCAGGTGGCTGGTCAGCGTGTGGCCGTCAATATCTGCTACGAAGATGTCTTTGGCGAAGAAATCATCCGCCAGCTGCCGCAAGCCAGCATACTGGTCAATACCAGCAATGACGCCTGGTATGGCGAATCCATTGCGGCGTATCAGCATTTGCAATTCTCGCAGATGCGGGCGATAGAAACGGCGCGCATGATGCTGCGCAGCACCAATACCGGCGCCACCGCCATTATCAATCCCAAGGGCGAAGTGCTGGCACATGCGCCGCACTTTATCGCCACCACGCTGGAGGGCGAAGCGCAAGGCTATGTGGGCATGACACCTTATGTGCGCTTCGGCAACTGGCCCTTGCTCATCCTGCTGGCAGGCAGTCTCGCTCTTTTGTGGGGCCGTAAAACCAAGTAGAATTAGCGGTTATTTGCCTTGCATGCAGGCCGTTAAAAAAACACGAAAATCGGCCCGGCCAACACTGACTGGCAGCACATTGGCTGCCGGATCACTCACCAAGATTCAGAAATGGAAATATGCTGACATTTCAACAGATTATTCTCAAGCTGCAGCAATACTGGGATGCTCAGGGCTGTGCCTTGTTGCAACCTTACGACATGGAAGTGGGTGCCGGTACATCGCACACGGCCACCTTCCTGCGCGCACTGGGCCCTGAGCCCTGGAAAGCCGCCTACGTTCAGCCTAGCCGCCGCCCCAAGGATGGCCGCTACGGCGAAAACCCGAACCGCCTGCAGCATTACTACCAGTTCCAGGTGGTGCTCAAACCTGCGCCTGACAATATTCTGGAGCTTTACCTGGGCTCACTGGAAGCCCTCGGTTTCGATCTCAAGAAAAACGACATCCGCTTTGTGGAAGACGACTGGGAAAACCCGACACTGGGTGCCTGGGGCCTGGGCTGGGAAGTCTGGCTGAATGGCATGGAAGTGACTCAGTTCACCTACTTCCAGCAGGTCGGCGGTATCAACTGCAAACCGATCACTGGTGAAATCACCTATGGTCTGGAGCGTCTCGCCATGTATCTGCAAGGCGTGGAAAACGTCTACGACCTGGTGTACGCCAAAGGCCTGCATGGTGCCCGCGACCTGTCTTATGGCGACGTGTTCAAGCAAAACGAAGTCGAGCAATCCACTTACAACTTTGAGCACAGTGATGCCGACTTCCTGTTCACGGCATTCAATGCCCACGAGAAGCAGGCGCAACACCTAATGGAACATCAATTGGCGCTGCCCGCCTACGAGCAAGTGCTGAAAGCCGCCCATACCTTTAACCTGCTGGATGCACGCGGTGCTATTTCGGTCACAGAGCGCGCCGCCTATATCGGCCGCATCCGCAATCTCGCCCGTGCTGTCGCCGCAAGTTACCTGGACAGCCGGGCCCGCCTGGGCTTCCCCATGGCCCCAAAAGCATGGGCAGATGAAGTATTGGCACAGTTGGATAAGAAGGCCGCCGCATGAAGCAGAATCTGTTAGTTGAATTGTTTGTAGAAGAACTCCCCCCCAAAGCCCTTAACAAACTGGGTGAAGCATTCTCCACCACCCTCTTAGAGGTGCTGAAATCCCAAGGCCTGACCAGCGAGACATCTCATGTCACCGCCTACGCCTCGCCGCGCCGCCTGGCTGCGCATATCAGCGATATGGTCGCCAAGGCAGCAGACAAGTCCTTATCCCACAAGCTGATGCCTGCCACGGTAGGTCTGGATGCCAACGGCAACGCCACGCCCGCGCTACTGAAAAAGCTGACGGCACTGGGCGCGGATGAATCTGCTGTTAGCCAGCTCAAGCGTGAACATGACGGCAAGGCTGACATTCTGTTTCTGGAAGGCACCGCCGCTGGCGCCACGCTGAGCGAAGGGCTGCAGAAAGCGCTGGATGAAGCGCTTGCCAAGCTGCCTATCCCCAAGGTGATGACCTACCAGCTGCAGGATGGCTGGACCAGTGTGAATTTTGTGCGCCCGGCCCATGGCCTGGTAGCGCTGCATGGCAGTGAGGTCATCCCGGTCGGTGTGCTCGGCTTGCAGTCTGGCAACACCACGCAAGGCCACCGCTTTGAAGCTAAAGTCAGCCCGGTGACCCTGCGTCATGCAGACCACTACGCCGAGCAGTTGCATAACGAAGGCGCCGTGATTGCCAGCTTTGCTGAGCGTCGTGCCGAGATCCTTCGCCAGCTCACAGCCGCTGCCGCCAAGGCAGGTCCCCAGTTGACCCCCATCCAGGACGAAGCCCTGCTGGATGAGGTCACCGCACTGGTGGAGCGCCCGAATGTATTGCTGGGCCAGTTTGAAGACGAGTTTCTGCAAGTGCCGCAGGAATGCCTGATTCTCACCATGAAGGCCAATCAGAAATACTTCCCGCTGCTGAGTGCCAATGGCCAGCTGAGCAATAAATTCCTGATTGTGTCGAATATTTCGCCAGAGGATGCCAGTGCCGTGATCGGTGGCAATGAGCGCGTGGTGCGCCCACGGCTGGCCGACGCCAAGTTCTTCTTTGATCAGGATCGCAAGAAAACCCTGGAAAGCCGTCTGGCTTCGCTGGATAAAGTGGTTTATCACAACAAGCTCGGCTCACAAGGCCAACGCACCACGCGCGTTGCCAGCATTGCCAGCGCCATCGGTCAGCAACTGGGCGGTGACGCACTGGCAAGCAAGGCCGCGCAGGCTGCCCGCCTCGCCAAGGCCGATCTGGTCACGGACATGGTGGGGGAATTCCCCGAGTTGCAAGGCATCATGGGGCGTTACTATGCGCAGCATGAAGGCCTGGACAACGATGTCGCCTACGCCATTGAAGACCACTACAAACCTCGTTTCGCTGGCGATGAATTGCCGCGCAATCAGGTAGGTGTGGTGGTGGCGCTGGCGGACAAGCTGGAAACGCTATGCGGCATGTTCGGCATCGGCCAGATTCCGAGCGGGGACAAAGACCCCTTTGCCTTGCGTCGCCATGCGCTGGGTGTCGTGCGCCTGTTGATCGAAAACAGTCTGCCGCTGACACTCGATACCTTGCTGAATACCGCCTTTGGCTGCTTTGCCGCCGATGTGGAAAATGCATCGACCGCATTGCGCAGTTTTATTTACGATCGCCTTTCTGGCAGTTTGCGCGAACAAGGCTATAGCGCCCAGGAAGTAGATGCCGTGCTGGCGCTTGAGCCTCAGCAACTGGCGGACATTGCAAAGCGCCTGGAAGCGGTGAAAGCGTTTGCCGCCTTGTCGGAAGCAGAGAGTCTGGCGGCCGCCAACAAGCGCGTTGGCAATATCCTGAAAAAAGCTGAAGGTGATGTGCAAGCCAGCATCAATCAGGCACTGCTGGTAGAGCCTGCCGAGCAGGCCCTGGCCCAAGCTCTGGCGAGTGTTACCCCGCAGGCAGATGCCGCTTTTGCCGCCGGGGATTATCGTGCATCGCTACAGGCATTGGCCGCCTTGAGAACGCCTGTGGATGCGTTTTTTGATGGTGTCATGGTGAATGCAGAAGACCCAGCCCTCAAGGCCAACCGCCTTGGCTTGCTGGCCAGCTTGCATCAGGCCATGAACCGGGTCGCCGACCTGTCCAGACTGGCAGGCTGATCATGAAGCTGGTGATCCTGGACCGCGATGGCGTGATCAATCATGACTCCCCGCACTTCATCAAAAGCCCAAATGAGTGGGTTCCCATTGCAGGCAGCCTGGAAGCGATAGCGCTACTGAACCAGAGCGGATTCCGCGTCGCGCTGGCAACCAACCAGTCCGGGATTGGGCGTGGGCTGTTTGATATGGCCACCCTCAACGCCATTCATGACAAAATGCACCGCAGCCTTAGTCAGCTTGGCGGGCGTGTTGATGCCTTGTTTTATTGCCCGCATGCAGCAGAAGCCAAATGCGATTGCCGTAAGCCTAAAGCAGGCATGCTGGAAGAAATCGGCCGTCGCTTTGGCATGGATCTGAAAGGTGTGGCCTGCGTGGGCGACTCCCTGCGTGACCTGCAAGCCGGTGTGGCCTGCGGCTGCCAACCCATCTTGGTGCGCACCGGCAAGGGTGAAGCTACTCTGGAAGCGGGCGGCCTGCCGGATAACACCTGGATTTGCGCGGACCTGGCCGAGGCGGTTCAACGCATCATCGCTGAAGACAAATAAATGCTCGTTCTGCGCTCATTACTTTATACCTTGGGCATGTGGCTACTGACGCCCATCTATGCCCTTATTGCCATCCTGACCTTCCCGCTGCCGCCCATCTGGCGTTATCAGATCATCTCGGGCTGGGCTCGCAGCATGCTCTGGTGGTTGCGCGTCACTTGCGACATCCGCTATCGCATCATCGGCCAGGAAAATATTCCCGCTACCCCAAGTATCATTCTTGCCAAACACCAGTCGGCGTGGGAAACGCTGGCCTTTCAGCAAATATTCCCCCCGCAGGTCTGGGTGCTGAAGCGCGAGCTGTTGTGGATCCCGTTCTTCGGCTGGGGGCTTGCCATGACATCGCCGATTGCCATCAACCGCTCGGCCGGTCGCGAAGCGCTCAAGCAAATGGTGGCACAAGGCAAGGACAGGTTGAAAAAAGGCTTCTGGGTGGTGATTTTCCCCGAGGGCACACGCATGGCACCGAGTACCAAGGGCAAGTACCATATAGGCGGTGCCTGGCTGGCCACCCATACCCAAAGCAATGTAGTGCCGGTCGCGCACAATGCCGGCACGCTGTGGCCTAAAAACTCTTTCATTAAAAAACCTGGGACCATTACCGTGCATATTGGCCCGGTCATTGCCAGTGCTGGTCTGAAACCAGACGAGCTGAACCAGCGCGTAGAAGCCTGGATAGAGTCCGCCATGGCGGATCTCCCTGCCAGCAATGCCTGAGCTAGCCCTGGCCAACGGCACTCGCTTGCCTTATGAACTGAAGCGTAGCAGCAAGCGACGATCGATAGGACTGCGTATCAGCGAGCAGGGCCTGGTTGTCTCTATCCCTCAGCGGCTCAGCTTGCGCGAGCTTGAAGCCCTGCTCTATAGCAAGCTCGACTGGATACAGCAAAAAGTCCAGCAGCAAGCCGCCGCCAAAGTGCCAGCCCTGAGCTGGCAGCACGGCGAAACGCTATGGCTGCTGGGCAACAGCCTTCCGCTTTATCTTGCCACAGACAGCCGCAATCGCGCGATCAGCTGCGATGGCAGCCGGATTGATGTCCGCCTCACCAATATCAGTGATAGCGCCATGATCAAGCGCCGGGTGACGCAGTGGTATAAACAGCAGGCGTTGGTCGATTTCAGCCGGCGCACCGAATTGCTGGTACAGAAACTGGGCCTGCCCATGCCCCCGATTGCTTTGTCCAGCGCGCGCAGTCGTTGGGGAAGTTGCAACTCCAAAGGCGAAATCCGGCTGAACTGGCGTTTAATTCAGGCGCCGCCGCATATCATCCAGTATGTGATTGCGCATGAATTGGCCCACCTGAAAGAAATGAACCACTCTGCCCGTTTCTGGGCGATTGTCGCGCGGCTGTTCCCCAGCTACCGCGATGCCGAAGCTGAATTACGACAGCTTTCGCGTCAACTGCATCGCATCGACTAAAACCTTCTTCGCGCCACATTGTTGCTTTTATAAAGCAACAATATTATGATGGCGCTCATGCAACTGACCAAATTTACTGATCTAGGCCTACGCGTGCTGATGTATGTGTCACAAAGCACGCATACTCGCATGGTCTCCATTAGCGAGCTGGCCCAGCAACTCAACGTGCCACGCAACCATCTCATCAAGGTGGTGACATTCCTCAACAAGACGGGCTGGATACAGGCAACGCGTGGACCAGGAGGCGGCTTGCGCCTAGGCATTGATCCCGCCAGCTTGTCATTGGGATTGGTAGTGCGTACTTTGGAGGGAAAACAATCCCTGGTGGATTGTGCACAACCGCCCTGCCCACTGGCAGGCAGTTGCGGCCTGAAAGGCGCTTTGGATGAAAGCCTGTCCGTCTTTTATCGGCATCTGGATACGTACTCGCTCGCCGATGTGACGCCAAAACATACCAGCGAGATTATCGTGCACCTCCAACAGAAACACCTTCAGACCATGACAGCATAAAGACATGGACCAGCAACCCGGGATACCCCGGTTTTTTAATCACCATATTGTTTCATTTTAAATACAACATAAGGAGTTATGATGCTTTCAGCGACCGCCAGATCCTATATCGATGCCAGCGTACCGGTACTTCGCGAGCACGGCCTTGCCATTACCACCACGTTTTATAGCAGCATGTTTGCCGCACATCCTGAGTTGACCAATCTTTTCAATATGGGTAACCAGGCCAATGGCTCGCAACAGCAATCTCTGGCTGCAGCTGTCTTTGCCTACGCAGCCAATATCGACAATGCCGAGGCCCTGGCTCCCGTTGTTAGCCGCATTGTACATAAGCATGCCGCTGTAGGATTAACTCCAGATCATTACCCTATCGTTGGCGAGCACTTGCTGGGTGCCATCAAAACCGTGCTGGGTGATGCCGCCACTCCGGCCCTGATCGATGCCTGGGGAGAGGCGTATTGGCTGCTGGCCAACCTGCTGATTGATGAGGAAAAGAAACTCTATGCCAAGAGTGGCGCTGATGCTGGCACACTTACCAGACTCAGGGTGGTGAAACGCGTACAGGAAAGTGCGGACATCGCGTCCTACTACCTGCAAACCGAAGATGAACTCAGCCCTGGCCCATTCCTGCCAGGCCAATACATCACCGTAGAAGCTCAGCTGGATAAGGAGCGGCGTCAATTGCGGCAATACAGCCTGTCGGATTCGACGCAGCAGCCATGGTGGCGTATCAGCGTAAAACGCGAGACCGAAAATACCGGCAAACCGGAGGGTACAGTATCCAACTGGCTGCACACGCATATCCTGGAAGGTGATTTCATTAACGTCAGCAAACCATTTGGTGACCTTCAGGTAGATTTGTCTGCCGGGAAGCCCATCGCATTGCTGTCGGCAGGTATTGGCATCACCCCCATGCTCTCCATCCTCAATACCTTGCGCGACCTAGGGAGCACTCGCCAGATATTGTTCAGCCATGGCAATCGCAGAGCAGAACAGCATATTCTGCAAGACGAACTGGAAGCTGCAAAACGTAGACTGCCCGGTTTAATCGTCGAGCGCTTTTACCAGATAGAAAATGCCTTATCGTCAGGCGATGAAGTGCGCCCTAGTGCAGCGTGGCAGCCATTCTTGGCTGAAGGCGAGTTTTACTTGTGCGGGCCTGCCGGATTCATGCAACAGCAACGCCAGTACCTGCTGGATGCAGGTGTCAGCGCAGATCGCCTGCACAGAGAAGTATTTGGCCCGGAGCTATTGGAGCACCTGCTTTAATTTTGCATCCTTCTGGAAGTCTTTCATGTAAAACGCCAGCTTTAAGCTGGCGTTTTACATGAAAGACGAATGTGATGAGTCGAAGGACTAAGCACTACCTCGACATGCTTCCGTTAAGCGTAGCCCAAGCCTGGCGTATGCAAGGGAATGATGTTGGCGACAGTAGACGCCTCTTGATGAGCTTCACGCAGGCATTGCTTGGCGCAGCTGGCACAACGCCCACACTCTGTAGCAACGCCCAGTTCATGCTTCAAGTCTTTGAGATTTTTTGCCCCGGCACGGGCTGCTTGAAAAATTTGACGCTCAGTTACCGCACGACAAACACATACATACATATAATTTAGGCCGACTGTATATCAGTTAAAATAAATTGAGAACCATTATCATTCATAGAGCAATGCGTGTCAATATAGTTCCAAGTGACTGACATTTTTGGACAAAAAAAACCGCAGACATGCTGCGGTTTTTTTATTCTGCGAAATCGACGGTACTAATCGGATTCGATATGCGCCTGCAGATAATTCGGCAAGCTGACATCTGCAATAAGGGTTTGCTGGGTTTCCAGCCAATCAATGGCTTCTTCGCAGTGCTCCAGCAGATCCTGCAGCAAATCACGGCTGACATAATCCTGCACTTCTTCGCACAGGGCGATGGCTTCGATCAATTGTGGACGCTGAATGTCCTTTTCGTACTTCAGATCACCATTCAGGCATTCCACGACATCTTCGCCAATCAGCAATTTGCCCAGATTCTGCAAATTGGGCAGGCCTTCCAGAAACAGCACCCGTTCGATTACCTTGTCGGCTTCCTTCATCACGCGGATGGACTGCTTGTACTGGTAGTCGTTGAGCTTCTCCAGACCCCAGTTGCGAAACATGCGAGCATGCAGGAAATACTGGTTGATGGAGGTTAGCTCGTTCTTGAGCACCTTGTTCAGTATTTCGACGACCTTCTTGTCACCCTTCATCTTCTACTCCTTAACGCTCAAACCGCACCAGATGACTTCATCTGGCTTTGCAGGTAGTTTTCCAGACCAACCAGATTGATCAGGCGCAATTGCTGCTCGAGCCAGTACGCGTGGTCCATTTCGGTGTCGTCCAACTGGGTAAGCAACATGTCGCGAGTGACATAATCCTGTGCTTTTTCACATTCCGCCATCGCCTTTTTCAGCGATCCCACTACATGGTATTCCAGGGCCAGATCAGACTTGAGCATCTCGGGAATGGACTTGCCAATATTCAAGGGATCGCGCTTTTCCAGATTGGGCTTGCCCTCCAGGAAGAGGATACGCTGGATAATGGCACGTGCGTGTGAACGCTCATGTTCGGACTCATGCAAACTTTTATCCGCCAGTTGCTGCAAACCAAAATCCGCATACATCTCGCCATGAATCAGATACTGATCGACAGCCGTCAACTCGCCTGCCAGCAAGTCATTCAGTATCCCGATTATTTTTTTATCACCTTTCATACCAACCTCCATTCCAAAATTGCATCATGCAAAGCATGACATTGGGGTGGATGATAACGTAAAAAGCTTAAAAAAGCACTCGGAAAAATTCACTATCTTATTGTTTATAAATGGTTTTTGTAACAATAACACCAATAGCAATCATTCCAGCTAAGATCGGGAGGGGTATTATCCGCCTAATATTTCTGGACACGCCATGATAATGCAAGCGTATATTGACCTGGGCTAGCGCAAGCGCAAGGCATTGAGGACGACGATTAGCGAGCTGACAGACATGCCGATCGCGGCCATCCAGGGTGATAGCAATCCGCTGGCGGCAAACGGTAATGCGACCAGATTGTATGCCAGCGCCCAGGCAAAATTCTGGCGAATGATCTGAATGCCAAAACGACTGGTTTGCAGGGCATGCTCGATCTCAGGCATATGCTCCGTGAGCAACACAATATCGCCACTGGCCCTGGCCATCTGGGTACCGCTGCCCATGGCAATGGAAACCTGCGCACCGGCCAGCACGGGCGCATCGTTAATGCCATCCCCCACCATAACCACAACCTCACCCCGTTGCTGCAACGCCTGCAGCGCCTGCAACTTCATCTGCGGTGACATTTCGGCGCGCCGGTCTGTCACGCCCATTTCATCGGCAAAATAATTCACCGAGGCCTTGGCATCCCCGCTGAATATGGACACCCTCAAGCGTTGATTCAGCAGACGCTGTATCAGCAGGTCCGCTTGGGGGCGTGGCTGATCTGCCAGCACAAATGCCGCCAGCAGTTGACGACTGTCACTCAACCAGACAACTGAAGCCCCGGCGGGATATTCATCCAGTGGCAGATGTACCCCCTCTGCGGCGGGGTTCAGGCGCACATTGCCCAAGGTGTAGCGCTCCCCGTCGATCTCGCCAACGACACCCTGTCCCGGAATATTGGCATTATCGATAACCGTGACTAATGATTGCGCGGGTATCGCTTCAATAAAACTGCGCGCCAGGGGATGTTCCGAGCTTTTTTCCAGACTAGCAGCAATACGCAGGCAAGATTGCACGTCCATGTTGGCATAGCATTCCGTATGCACCAGCACGGGCTTGCCCATGGTCAGCGTGCCTGTCTTGTCAAAGACGAAATGTGTTGCCCGGGCCAGGGTTTCCAGCGCATGCCCGCGCGTGAACAAAACTCCACGACTCACCAGATGCGAGCCAGCAGCGGCAAATGCTGCAGGGGCCGCCAGCGAAAGCGCGCAAGGGCAGCTCACCACCAAGACCGCCAGCACGATATCCAGCGTGCGCTCAGGGTCGATGTGCCACCATATCCAGGCAATGAGAATAACGGCCAGCAACAGGGTGGTCGTAAAGTAGGCAGCAACACGATCGGCCACATGCGCAAGACGCGGCTTCTCGGCTTGGGCGCGATCCAGCAAGCGGGAAATACCAGCCAGCATGGTATTTTCGCCCACACCGGTCACCTCAATGACGAGTGGACTCTCATAATTGATACTGCCCGCGTATACGGTATTTCCCATGGTTTTGTGAACTGGCTTGCTTTCGCCACTCAGCAAAGATTCGTCCGCACTGCTTTCACCTTCAATAACCACGCCATCAGCTGCTACCGACTCTCCGGGGCGCGCCAATATATGGTCCCCCGCTTTCAGCTCGACCACGGGAATGATCTCCTGCTCCTGACCGCGCAACCGCGTCGCCATGGCGGGTGCCAGTCTGAGCAGATTTTCTGCCGCCTCAATGGATTTCAGCCGGGCATTGCGCTCCAGATAGCGCGTGGATAGCAGAAAGAAAATCAGCATAGTCAGGGTGTCGTAATACACAACGCCATGGCCTTGCAGGGTCGCCCATATGCTGCCAGCAAACCCGGTGAGCAGCCCTAATACAATCGGCACATCCATGCCTGGACTGCGATTGGCAATGCTGCGCCAGGCTGCCCGATAAAATGGCCACGCAGCATACGTCATAGCCGGCACGCTCATCAGCAGACTGAACCACCGCAAAATCTGCGCGGTAGCGGGCTCAAGCCCCTGTGCAGGTCCTGCATACAGCGCCACGGCGATCATCATGACCTGTCCGGCTGAGAGCCCGGCCACTGCCAAGCGACGAAAATCCCGCTTTTTCTGCTGCTGGCGGACTTCATCCTGCTGCTGGGCACTGAAAGGATGGGCGTGATAGCCCAGCTTGCGGATTTCGGCGAGGATCTCGCTCAGATGAATATTGGTATCGTCCCAGCTGATTCTGGCGCGCTGTGAAGCGTAGTTGAAAGAGACGCTTTGCACACCGGGCAATTGCTGCAGATGGCGCTCATTCAGCCAGATACAGGCGGCGCAGGTAATCCCCTCGATGATAAGGGCGGCCTCCTTTAGAGACCCCGCTGATTCATGTACAAAGCTTTTTTGCACATCAGGATGATCATACAGGGCGAGCTTGCGCAGCTCATCGGGAACCAGTTCTTCAGCCGTTTGGGGAAGCTCGGTACGATAACGGTAATAGTCTTCAAGGCCATTGTCGACAATGGAACTAGCCACTGCCTGGCAACCATGACAACACAGGCGACGACGCGCACCCAAGACTTCAAGCGCATAACGCTCACCCGTCATCACGGGCAAGCCGCAATGATAACAATCCACCACGTCCGTCATACGCGCAGGCTAATCGCCATCGATGTAGAGAGTTTGCTGCTTGATGTAGGAATCTTCACCATGCTGGATATAAAGATCCAGTATCCATCTGCCAGAGTCATTCAAAGTCATGGTCGTCTGGTAAACGCCCGGACTGACTTCGGTCAGGGAAAATTTCTGATCGTCACGGCTATTGGCCATGCGCCATAAACCCATCGTCACTTCGGCGCCGGCAATCCCTGCGCCTTGGGCATCGTCCAGTTTGAGGGTAATTATAGATGGAGTTTTACTTTTCAAGGTATCCCAACCTTCGATACCAATTTTCCAGCCAAGGTGACGTTGCTGTTCAAGCCTGGCCAGATGAGGCTCGTAGAGCTTGTTGCGATCATGCGGAATGAGACCAGGGAATGCAGTATGCACGGTTTCATTGGCAGGATGCGGCAAAAACAGGTTACTGATGCTATCCGGCAAGCCGCGGCTGGAAATGGATAACAAGACGGCATTCAGCACTACCAGGCCAATAAAAAATCCGATGATGAGTCGCGGTGCCCAGTGCAGTTTCTGCTTTTTCTGCTGCATGCCGCCAAATACCATCAGCAGCCCGGCATTCGCCAGATAAACCGCAAAGTGGATCGCCAGCACATCTCCCCCGGTCCAGTGCTGCTGGCTATAAGCCAGATAAAGCAGGAAAGGCAAGGCTCCACTCAGGATACCCGCCCAGAAATTGGGCAAGCCCAGGCGTCGACTGACAAAAAACAGGGCAGCAGCTAGGAGCAAGCCACCAAACAGGGTTTCCGTCATGGACACTTGCGGCAGAGCAAACAAATTCACGGCTAAACTCACTTACTGTTGAAATTGGTGGGAAGAGTGATGGTTTCCGCCCCAGCAGTCTGCGGCTGAATGACAAAGTTGAAGGTTTTAGTCCGCTCGGCCAGTTCATGTTCAAGATTGACCTTGGCATTCACCGTCAAATCCTTACCTGCACGGACATGCACTTGCGGAATATTCCCCATATCCAGCGCATCTGCGGGTATGCCACTGACACTGATATGGTATGTCTCGTCATGCTCGGTTTTATTGACGATATGAATCTGGTAACGATTACGGAAGCTGCCATCCGACAACATGATGAACATAGGCTGCCGCACCTGTTGTACAGATACTTCCACATTGGTACGGGTACCAATATTGTAAAAGAGCGTTCCTGTCATCACCACAATGGCAATGGCGTAGCCCAGCACTTTCAGGCGCTTCCACTCCAGGCGGGGGGCATGTGGCGTTGCATCTGCCAGGTTTTTCTCAGAATCATAGCGGATCAGACCACGCGGATACCCCACGGAATCCATGATGTTGTTACAGGCATCAATACACAGGCCGCATGAGATGCATTGATATTGCAGGCCATTGCGGATATCAATACCGGTCGGGCAAACCTGCACGCAAAAACCGCAATCAATGCAATCGCCATGCCCTTTGGCCTGACGTTCTTCGCGGGTTTTCAAACCGGCTATCGGCAGAGTGCGGCCGGCCAGGCCTTCGCCACGCTTGGCGTCGTAACTGACGGCCAGTGTATCTGGCTCATACATCACGCCCTGAAAGCGCGCATAAGGACAAGCCAGCGTACAGATATTCTCGCGTAACAGGCCTGCAGCCACATAGGTCGTGACCGTCAACGCGGCCACTGTAATGTAGGCCGCATCCGCGGCATGGCCGGTAAACAGGTTGACCAGAAAATCCGGGGCGTAATTGAAGTAGGCGGCAAACGTGAACGCCGTCCAGAAGGAAATGAGCAGCATCAGGAAATGCGAGGAGCCTATCTTGAGGATTTTTTCAGCATTCCAGGGCTGCTTGTATAAGCGCAAGCGTGCAGGACGCTCCCCCTGAATGGCCTTTTCCACCATGATGAAAAGATCAGTCCACAAGGTCTGAAAGCAGAAGTAACCACACCAGGCACGGCCGATAAGGCCAGTAGCAAAAAACAGCAAGGCGGCGGCGATGAACAATAACATCGCCAGCCAGAAGATATCCTGCGGGTAGACAATCAGATCAAAAATAAAAAACCGGCGGGTGCTCAGGTCAAACAGCAATGCTTGGCTGGCAGAACTAGCACGCTCCCAAGGCATCCACGGCAGCAGGAAATAAACGCTATACGCCACGATCATGACCGCGGTCTTGAAGTTGCGGTACTTGCCTTTGACCGAGCGCGTAAAAATCGGAATATGCTTGGCGTAGAGGGCAGACTGACTGGCTTTGCTTGCTTCCATGGCTGTTTCTGACTCGCTTTGAAAATAACCGCTAAAAAACGACAAAGGCCCACATTAGGGCGTGAGCCTTTGATTAAGTTGCATCGTTCAGATGGTACTTAGAGTAAAACGTATTACTTACCGCCACCCAGACTATCGTGTACATACACCGTCAACAGTTTGATCTGCTCAGGCTTCAGGCGGTGATCCCAGTTAGGCATTACACCACGGTCCAGACCGCCAGAAATCACATGCTTGACAGCATCCAGCTTGGCCGTCGCATCTTTGGCTGCGGGCACATCAGCCCACAACCAGATTTTGTCGGTCAGGTTGGCAGAACCCAGCTCGATACGGCCTTTGGCATCGGCACCATGGCAGTAGTAACAAGCAGCCGAATCGCCCTTGAAAATATTGGCGCCAGCTGCAGCGGCCGTCTCATCATGGGGTTCGCCAGACAGGCTCAATACATAATTGGCCAACTGGGTGATCTGCTGATCATTCAATACTTCCTTGAAAGGAGGCATATAACCGCGGCGACCACCCACAATCGTGGTGTGAATCTGGTCATAGGTACCACCATACTGCCAATGGTCATCCGTCAGGTTAGGCGAGAAGCCGACTTTACCCTGACCACCGGACTGGTGACATGGTGCGCAGTTGTCCGAAAACAGGGTCTTACCGGCCGAGTTAACGAACTGCATCAGGTCGGCATCCTTGGATACGTCTTCATAAGAAGAACCCGCTACCTTGTCGAACCATTTCTTTTGCTCGGCTTGCTGCTCATTCATCTCATGCATGAACTTGGAGCGCATGTTCCAGTGCGTGGTTTTCTCGACTTCCTTACCATCCACTGTCGTAGCCGTGTAGGTAATGCTGTTCCAGCCAGGAATACCTTTGGTGTAGGTATGACCAATTGGCCAGGCCGGGTAAAACAGCCAGTACACAATGGTGAATACAAACGTAATGTAGAAACCCCACACCCACCAGTTAGGCAATGGATTGGTAAGCTCCTGAAGATCGTCGTCCCACACGTGTCCTGTGGTCGTCGGTGTCTTGATTTTGTCCTGACTCATGATTCGTCCTAATTAAATCTAATCGTCTTGCAGAGGAATGTTCTTGAAGTTTTCCAGCTTCTCGCCGCGGGAACGGCTACCGTAAAGGTAGATCATGACCCCGCAGAACAAGACAAAGAAAATCACCAATGAAACCGGCTTGGTATTCTCAAACTTGGTAAACCACATCAACCATTCCATCATGAAGCCTCTTGCAGTCTATTAACGGAATTTAACGAAGTAATCGTCGTCGTATTTCTTGAAGTCGACCATCGTACCCAGCACCTGAAGGTAAGACACCAGAGCATCCATTTCACTCAACTTGCCCGGATCAGTGTCGTAGTTACCCAGCTGGGCCTGCGCCACCAGATTCTTTTCAGCATCAGGAATATGCAGGCTCTTGGCAACGTCTTCACCGAACTCCTTCACATTACGGTCGTATTCGGCCTGTGTGAGGGAGTAAGGAACGCCAGTAGTACGCAAGGCTTTCATGCGCAACTCGATATCCGAGTAATCGAGATCGGTCTTCAGCAGCCATGGGTAGTTAGGCATCACCGACTGTGGCACCAGCGAGCGAGGTGCATTCAAGTGCTGGGTTTGCCAGTCATTCGAATACTTGCCGCCAACACGGGCCAGATCAGGACCAGTACGCTTGGAACCCCATTGGAACGGGTGATCGTACTTGGACTCGGCAGCCAGTGAGTAGTGACCATAACGCAGCGCCTCATCCCGGAATGGGCGAATCATCTGCGAGTGGCATAAATAGCAGCCTTCACGCACATAGATATCGCGACCACGCAGCTCAAGAGGGCTATAAGGACGAACCCCCTCTACCTTCTCAACCGTTTCCTTGATAAAAAACAGAGGAACAATTTCAACCAGGCCACCAGCACTGATAGCCAGCATAGTCAGCACCAGCAGGATGCCAAGGTTGCGCTCAATATTATCGTGTTTCATTTTGACTCCAATACCCTCTATTCCGTATTAAGCAGCCACTGGGCTGATTTCAACCTGCTGCTCGGTACTGCCTTTGCGGATGGTTTTGTACATGTTGTAGCACATCAACAACATACCGCTCAGGAAGAACGCACCACCCAATGCACGCATGACATAGAAAGGATGGGCTGCCGCAACAGATTCCACGAAGGAATACTGGAGGTTGCCGAAATCATCAAACGCACGCCACATCAGACCCTGCATGATGCCGGAAATCCACATGGCAACGATGTACAGAAGAATACCGATAGTCGCCAGCCAGAAGTGAACGTTGATGAGCTTTTGACTATACATAGGCGTGTTCCACAGACGCGGAGCCAGATGGTACAGCGAACCGAAGGAAATCATCGCTACCCAGCCAAGAGCACCTGAGTGCACGTGACCAATGGTCCAGTCAGTGTAGTGCGACAGGGCGTTCACATCCTTCAGGGACATCATCGGGCCTTCGAAGGTGGACATGCCGTAGAACGACAGCGCCACAATCAGGAATCGCATTACAGGATCAGTGCGCAGCTTGTCCCAAGCACCGGACAGCGTCAGGATACCGTTGATCATGCCGCCCCAGGATGGCAGCAACAGCATGATGGAAAACGTGGCAGCCAGCGTGGAAGTCCAGTCAGGAATCGCAGTCCAGTGCAAGTGGTGCGCACCGGCCCACATGTACAGGAAGATGATCGCCCAGAAGTGGAGCACCGACAGTCGGTATGAATACACAGGACGACCAGCCTGCTTGGGCACGAAGTAGTACATCATGCCGAGGAAAGCTGCTGTCAGGAAGAAACCCACGGCATTGTGACCATACCACCACTGAGTCATAGCATCCTGCGCGCCCGAGAACAGGCTGTAGGACTTCATGGAGAACAGGCTGATAGGCACGGCCAGATTGTTGAATGTATGCAGCAAGGCGGTTGCCAGGATGAACGCGAGGTAAAACCAGTTGGCAACGTAGATATGAGGTTGCTTGCGCTTCATCAGGGTGCCAACGAAGATGATCAGGTAGGTTACCCAGACAACTTCAATCATCAAGTCGATTGGCCATTCCATTTCCGCATATTCACGGCCTTGGCTGTAGCCCAGAACGTTACCCAGCGCAGCACAGACGATAATCGCCTGCCAGCCCCAGAACGTAAAGCTCGCCATGCCATCACTGAACAGGCGGGCCTGACAGGTACGCTGAACCACATAGTAAGACGTAGCAAACAGCGCGCTACCGCCAAACCCGAAAATTACCGCACCGGTGTGCACTGGACGCAAGCGACCAAAAGTAATGTAAGGAATATCAAAATTGAGGAAGGGATAAGCCAGTTCCGAGGCGATATACACCCCGACAAACATACCTATCGCACCCCATACCAACGTCATGATGGTGAATTTGCGAATAACATCGTAGTTATATTGTTCGCTTACCGCACTCACATTGACGCCAGAAGTTGCGACGCTCGCCGTTGCCATTACTACGTCTCCCGATCAAAAACAGCTAAAGTAAAGAGTTGCGATTATATTCTGTAACAGCTTTACAGAACAACATAAAAACCCTTTTTACTACATGAGTTTTCACACATTCATATTCCGGCGTTATTCAGATTTGCTGAAAATTCACTCGCCAAGGGACTTTAGCCCGATGTGACAGGCGCCACAGCCAGCAGGCGCCCGTCCACACCTAACCATTCACTATTTTCTTATTATTAAAACTTCTTGCCGAACCCTACGCCGACCACCCATGGATTGATATCGAGACTGTCAATTTTGGTCCATTTATTACCCGTAAGTGCGCTACGCATCTCAACGTCGGTATCCATCCAGACATACTTGACGTCAGCATTGATCAGCCAGCCATCCTGCAGATTAATATCAAAGCCTGCCTGCAGTGCCAGACCAACACTGTCTCGATCAATCCGGATCTTCTCACCCGCAGTCGCACCAGTTGCAAACTTCAGATTGCGATCAAGGGCAAAGGTATAGTTCACACCAGCACCAACATAAGGATCAAATTTCTGATCTGGAAGAAAGTGCCATTGCAAAGTCAGGGTGGGTGGCAGCATGTTTACCGACCCCAAGTTCTGATTGCCGATCACGCCTGCCGAATCCCCATGAATGCTGACATCATGACGCGTACCCAGCGCCAGAATCAGCTCGGCGGCGATATGCTTGGTAAAGTAGTAGGAAACATCCACTTCAGGGATAGTGTTGCTATCCACTTCGAGCTTGGCACCTGGGCTCATGACATTGCCCAGCCCCAAACCATTCACAGTACGTCCCAACTTACTATCTTCATTTGGGCTGACATTCACTGCACGGGCACGAACAACCCAATCACCTGCCTCAGCCATTGCGGCCACGGGCGTCATTAAAGCCAACAAAGAAACCAGAATTTTTTTATGCATGATAATCCCCTCTTGAAATGACCATAAAAAGAACATGGATTAACTTTACACGCATTAACCATATTTTAAAAGTGGTTTATACTTGACCATAATGCTCGGCTTTAGCCTTTTCACCGGCCAAGCCTATATCCACGACCAGCAAATCTTTGGCAACACCGCTACATAGCGCCGATTTCCGCTATTCAAATACAAGGGCTTGCGATTACAATGGTACTTTTAATAGCTTTAGTATTGATGGAGAACTGAAGATGTCGATGGCTGACCGTGATGGTCTAATTTGGTATGACGGCAAAATGGTGCCATGGCGTGAAGCAACCACGCATGTTTTAACCCACACATTACACTATGGGATGGGTGTATTTGAAGGCGTGCGCGCATACAAGACTGACAAAGGCACAGCCATTTTCCGCTTGAAAGAACATACGGACCGCCTGTTTCGTTCCGCGCATATTCTTGGAATGAAAATGCCTTTCGACAAAGCGACTGTTGTTGAAGCTCAGAAAGCCGCTGTGCGCGAAAACAACCTTGAATCCGCCTATATGCGTCCGATGGCATTTTACGGTGCTGAAGCGATGGGCATTTCAGCCAAGACACTGTCTACGCATTTGATCGTCGCCGCATGGAAATGGGGCGCCTACATGGGCGAAGAAGCCCTGCAAAGCGGCATTCGCGTCAAGACTTCGTCCTTCTCACGTCATCATGTCAACATCACCATGTGTAAAGCCAAGGCAAATGGCAACTACATGAACTCCATCCTGGCACATCAGGAAGCCGCTGCTGACGGCTATGATGAAGCCCTGTTGCTGGACGTGGATGGTTTTGTTGCCGAAGGTTCGGGCGAGAACATCTTCATCGTGCGCAACGGCAAGATCTACACGCCTGATCTGACCAGCGCATTGGAAGGCATCACGCGCGACACCATCGTGCAACTGGCAGCCGAGCTTGGTTATACCGTCATTGAGAAGCGCATTACCCGCGACGAAGTCTACTCCGCTGACGAAGCCTTTTTCACTGGCACGGCTGCTGAAGTAACACCGATTCGCGAGCTGGATAATCGTGCTATTGGCTTGGGCAAACGCGGCCCGGTTACCGAGCAACTGCAAAAGATGTATTTTGACGTGGTTACCGGCAAATCCGCCAAGCACATGGATTGGCTCACCATCGTTTAAAGCAACAGAGGGAACATCATGGCATACGAAGCAAAAGAGATTGAAGTCACGGCCAGCGACCTGCCGTTGCACTGTCCTACCAAGGAAGTCTCGTTGTGGTGTTCCCACCCCCGCGTATTTCTCGACATTACTGCGAGTGGTCAGGCCATGTGCCCATATTGCGGCACCAAATACAGACTGAAGGCGGGCGAGGCTGTCGCTCATCATCACTGACCATTGCTGGCCTCGCGCTTAATCTGGCAAGCGCAACACCTCGACCGA
This sequence comes from Methylovorus menthalis, assembly GCF_020523625.1. Lineage (GTDB taxonomy): Bacteria > Pseudomonadota > Gammaproteobacteria > Burkholderiales > Methylophilaceae > Methylovorus > Methylovorus menthalis. The sequence continues at coordinate 305,009 of NZ_JAJAQH010000006.1, read as the reverse complement.
TTTTCCCCATAGCAGGCTGATCACCGACTGTGCTGATCCAGCATCTGCATTACTCCAGAACGCTGTCACACCAGGCCTCCCCGCCAAACCATCGGCAAGCAGGTTTGCATCCTGCAAGCGATGCTTCAACTGGCGGGCGACTGCCGCCCCGGTATCAATAATCACCACATCAGGCCCAGCAATATCCTCGATCAGCGGTCGCAGAAAGGGATAATGCGTGCAGCCAAGCACCAGGGTATCTGCACCTGCCTCCAACAAAGGAGCGATATACTTTTGCAATAACTTCCGCGTTGCAGCACCTTGCAGCTCTCCACGCTCAATGCACTCTACCAGCCCAATACACGCCTGTGTTTCCACCCGCACCTGGCGACCATAGCTTTCAAGCAAGGCGGCAAACTGTGCACTCAGCAAGGTACCGCTGGTCGCAAGCACGCCCACCACACCGGAGCGTGTGGCCGCAGCAGCCGGTTTAACCGCGGGCTCCATGCCCACTATCGGAATGGCATAGCGCCGACGCAACTCGCCGATGGCCGCAGCCGTAGCCGTATTGCACGCCACCACCAGGGCCTTAGCCCCTCGCGAGATGAGGAAATCAGATAGCTGTATGGATCGATCAACAATAAATGCCTGCGACTTGCTGCCATAAGGCGCGTGCAAGGAGTCTGCCGCGTAGATAAGTGACTGCTGCGGCAGAGCTTGGCGAATATGGGCAAGCACCGACAAGCCGCCGACGCCGGAATCAAACACGCCAACCGGGATATCCTGGCTAGCAGAAGGTGAGGTAGCCAACACAGTGAAAAATAAGCCGTGTAAAAAATGAATGAATCGCGCCAGTGTAGCCGAACTTGCAGGGGCATGGCACAGTCATTCAGCCGCATGTACTACAATTCAGCCTTCTTCAGGAGATCATCATGGGCAATCGACTTAGTAAAATCTACACTCGCACCGGCGACGAAGGCGACACCGGCCTCGGCGATGGCTCACGCATTGCAAAAGATAGCCTTCGGGTACACGCCATGGGCACCGTGGATGAGCTGAATGCGATTATCGGCATCTTGCTGACCGAGTCACTGCCCGCCGACATTCCCTCTCACCTCACGCGCATCCAGCATGATCTTTTTGATCTGGGCGGTGAGCTCTGTATTCCCGGCCACAGCATGGTAAAACCAGAGCGCGTGGATGATCTGGAGAGAATATTGGACGTAATGAATGAAACGCTAAGCCCTCTCAAGGAATTCATTCTTCCAGGCGGCTCGCGCGCCGCGGCATATTGCCACCTGGCGCGCACGGTGTGCCGCCGGGCGGAGCGTGAGGTTGTCGAGCTATCGCGTACAGAACAGGTGACACCGATTGCACGCAGTTACCTTAACCGCCTCTCAGACCTGCTTTTCGTACTTTGTCGCTACCTGAATAAAGAACAAGGCGTAAGTGATGTTTTATGGCAGAACGATAGCCGTCAATAAACGCCTTGATTCACGAGAAAGCCCAACGCCTACGTTGGGCTTTTATTTTGAGCTTAATATTCTTTTAAGTTATAAAATTATAAAAACAAATTATTTTTTATTATTAAATTAGATTGGTAAAGTGCGCAGCATTCGATTTAAATTTGCTGGAGCAACGCCATGTCACAACCGTTTCAAACCTCACTTCCTGCCGAGGTCGTACAGGAAATCCTGCGTGCGGTAGAGCAGCTGCGCTTTGGCGCTGTCGAGATCACGGTACACGATGGCCGCGTGACGCAAATCGAGCGTCGCGAAAAAGTCCGCTTCGGTAACGAACCGCAAAAATCCAAGCCTACTGCAACTGCAGCGGCCGCAATCTAGTTAAAAAATATCGATGACCTGACCGGACCGCCGGAAGCAATAAATTTACAGGGGCTCATCATGCAATTCAAACTCAAAAATATTACCTCCGCCTTGCTCGCCAGCGGCATCCTGCTTTCTGCACAGGTATCGCTCGCTGCAGATCCTGATATCGAAACACTGCGCAAGACTATTGAAGAGCTGGATCAGAAGATCCGCGTTCTCGAGCGCAAGAATGAAATTGCTGCTGAAGATGCAGCTGCCAAAAAGAAAGAAACACCTGTTGTGGTGGCAGGCCCAAGCGGCTTTGGCATCAAGTCTCCGGATGGTCAGTTTGAATACAGCCTGAAGGGCTTGATCCAATTGGACTATCGCCATTTCGACAAGCCCGAAAGTTCCGATGACGGCTTCACAGCTCGCCGTATTCGCCCAACTTTCCAAGGCACCTTGTTCGGCAAATATGACTTCCGCTTTACGCCTGAGTTTGGTGAAACATTGAACAACAATGCAACATCACCATCCAGCAACAATTCGCGCGTCATTGATGCCTATGTCGATGCTCGCTTTGATCCGGCATTCAAAATCCGCGCTGGTAAATTCAAGCCTTTCGTAGGCTTGGAACGCTTGCAGGGCGGTGGCGACATCAAGTTCATTGAGCGCAGTTATGTAAGTAACAACTTCCTGCCTAACCGTGGCCTAGGTGCATCTATTTACGGCGATGTTCTGGATAACAAAGTCAACTATGCCCTAGGGATTTTCAACGGCACAGTAGATGGTGGTGAAGAAAACACACGCATCGACACTGATAATGACAAAGACTACACCGCCCGCATTTTCACTACTCCATTCAAGGGTAGCGATAGCGTGCTGGAAGGCCTGGGCTTCGGCATTGCCGGAACCTACACCAATTCAGCCACAGGCGCATTGCCAAATTACAGGACGCCTTCGCAACAGCTCAACTTCTTTACCTACACCACAGGTACCGTAGGGGATGGCAGCCGTGTACGTGTTTCCCCACAAGCGTATTACTACTACGGCCCATTTGGTGTGCTTGCAGAATACGCCCGCACCTCTCAGGAGGTTCGTAATGCTGCGGATACCGTCCATGACACTTTGAAAAATGACGCATGGCAGATTGCAGCTTCGTGGGTATTGACCGGTGAAGATGCTTCGTTCAAGAGCGTAAAGCCCAAGAGCCCATTTGAAACCGGCAAAGATGGTTGGGGTGCATGGGAACTGGTCGCACGCTATCAGGAAAACAGCATCGACAGCAGCGCATTTGGTACAGCAGCATCAGGTGTAGCTGCCCGTTTCGCCAACCCAACCACGAGCGCCAAAGAAGCCAAAACTTGGGGCATTGGCGTGAACTGGTACCTCAATCAGTGGGTGCGCTTGGCAACTAATTACGAGCAGACGAAGTTTGACGGAGGTGCAGGTACATTTGCCAACATCCGCGATCGTGATGACGAGCGCATTCTGTTCAGTCGCTTGCAATTCCAGTTTTAACTAGACAACTTGAAAGACAGGAAAAACCAATGAAAAATATTCTCCAACATTTGCGTAGCGCCGCTGTAGCGCTTGCCCTGGCTGCCCCATTGGCGGCTTCGGCGGCCGACATCAGCCTGCTGAATGTATCTTACGATCCAACGCGTGAGCTGTATCAGGACTTCAACGCCGCGTTTGCCAAGTACTGGAAAGCCAAGACCGGTGACAATGTCACCATCAAGGCATCGCATGGTGGTTCTGGCAAGCAAGGCCGCGCCATTATTGACGGCTTGGAAGCTGACGTGGCAACGCTGGCACTGGCTTATGACATTGATGCGCTGTATGAAAAAGGCAAGCTGATCCCCAAGGATTGGCAAAAACGTCTGCCTCACAACAGCTCGCCCTACACCTCGACCATCGTATTCCTGGTGCGCAAGGGCAACCCCAAGAACATCAAGGATTGGGATGACATCGCACGGCCAGGCATTTCCGTGATTACCCCTAACCCCAAAACATCGGGCGGCGCTCGCTGGAACTACCTGGCAGCCTGGGCATACGGTCAGCGCAAGTTTAATAACGACGAAAGCAAAACCCGCGACTTCATCGGCAAAATCCTGAAGAACGTACCAGTACTTGACTCTGGTGCCCGCGGCTCCACCACCACCTTCGTAGAGCGCGGCATTGGTGATGTATTGCTGGCTTGGGAAAACGAAGCGTTCCTGGCGCAAAAGGAACTAGGTCCGGACAAGTTTGAAATCGTTGTGCCGTCTCTATCGATTCTGGCTGAGCCTCCAGTGACTGTGGTAGACAAAGTCGTTAACAAGCGTGGTACCCGCGCAGTTGCCGAAGCCTACCTGCAGTACCTGTATACCGAAGAAGGCCAGGAAATTGCTGCCAAGAATTACTACCGTCCTACTCTGGAATCGGTGGCCAAGAAGTACGAAAAGAACTTCCCAAAACTGAATCTGGTAACGGTGGATAGCGAATTCGGTGGCTGGCAAAAAGCGCAGAAAACGCACTTTTCTGATGGCGGCACGTTTGACCAGATTTACCTGAAATAAACACACTTACAACATCAGGGGCCTTCCGGACAAAATTCGGTGGCCCCATTTCAACAGGAGACTCTCACCATGAGTACAGCATTGATAGTAGGCGGCGACCAGATAGACGGCATTAAACAGGTGCTAGCCCAGCACGGCATTACACGCATTGACCACTGGTCAGGGCGCAAAGTTGGCGATGGCAAGAAAACCATCCCACACAACACAGAGCTCATCGTGCTGGTCACCAACTGGATCAGCCACACCTTTACCCACAAGATCAAACAAACCGCGGCCAAACGTGGCGTACGGATTGTTTACACCCCGAATGGCCCAGCTGCGCTGCAGGCCAGACTGGACAAACTGAATCTGGATACCCTGTCGGAGGGCGAGTGTCCATCCGACAATCATCACTGGCCGATCGCAGCCTGATCGCGAAATTCCCGAACTGTCATTCACTGCCGCAAAGGAGGCTCCCGTGACCATCAAAGCCATTAATGTGCGCAACCAGCTAAGAGGACGCATCGTCGAGATTATTACCGGCCCCGTCGTTTCTGAAGTTGATGTTGAAACAGCCGGAGGTATTGTTACCTCCGTCATTACTACTCGTTCGGTGATTGAGCTCAATCTGCAAGTCGGTACCGAGGTACTGGCATTGATCAAGGCGACGGAGGTTTCCATCGCCAAGATATAAGTCTCAGCGGGTAATTAAAGCAATACCGTAATAAAAAAACCGATGGTGTTTACCATCGGCTTTTTGTTTGCTGCTTTTTAAGGCCTAACTCGGTACATGATTACTTATCGGGTACGCGCCAGCTTTTGCAATACATCCACCATGACGTCCACTTCCTGGGCGGTGTTGTAAAACGCCAATGAAGGCCGTACTGTCGTTTCCACACCAAATCGGCGCAAAATCGGCTGGGCGCAATGATGTCCGGAACGGACAGCAATGCCCTCTTCATTCAAGGCGGCCCCCACTTCCTCGCTCCGATACCCCGGCAAGCTGAAGGACAGCACACTGGCCTTTTCACGGGCGGTACCAATCAAACGCAAGCCCGGCACCTTGCACATCGCCGCGGTGGCATACACCAACAGATCATGCTCATAACGCGCAATATTGTCGATGCCTAGACGCTCCACATATTCCAGCGCAGCCCCCATGCCAACGGCATCCGCAATATTTCCCGTGCCCGCCTCAAACTTGGCAGGGGCTTCGTGATACACGGTTTTTTCAAACGTGACATCCTGAATCATATTGCCGCCACCTTGCCATGCGGGCATCTCTGCCAGCACATCGGCCTTGCCATAGAGCGCGCCAATGCCAGTCGGGCCAAATACCTTGTGACCAGAGAACACGAAAAAGTCGCAATCCAGAGCCGTCACATCACTACGCATGTGCGATACCGACTGTGCGCCATCCAGCAGAACCTTTGCCCCTGCCGCATGGGCCATCTGGATCATTTCACGCGCAGGCGTCACGGTTCCCAGTGCATTGGAAACCTGGGTGAATGACACCAGCTTGGTACGCGAAGTCAGCAACTTCTGGTATTCATCGAGCAACACCTGGCCGCTATCATCCACCGGGGCCACACGCAGCCTGGCTCCGGTTTCCTGGCACAACTGCTGCCAGGGCACGATATTGGCATGATGCTCCAGATGCGAAATCAGGATCTCGTCGCCCTCGCGCAAATGCTTCTTGCCCCAAGTCTTCGCTACCAGATTAATCGCTTCCGTCGTTCCACGGACAAACACCACATTATTGACCGATGGCGCATTGATGAATCGACGCACGGTTTCGCGCGCCTCTTCATATGCATCGGTTGCACGGGCAGCCAATTCATGGGCAGCACGGTGAATATTGGAGTTTTCATGCTGGTAAAAATACGCCAGACGGTCGATGACGACTTGGGGCTTTTGCGTGGTAGCCGCGTTGTCCAGCCAGATGAGTGGACGGCCATTCACTTGCTCACGCAGAATGGGGAAATCCTTGCGTACCAGATTGGCATCAAAGGGCGGATGCGCAGAAGGTGCTAACGCGCCGCCATGTTGTACGCCAGGATTCAGCGAATTGACCGAGGCACCCTGCAAAAAGTAATACGGACTGGCGGTTGGCTGGGCGCTCGCCGCGGATGCCGGCGCGCTCAAGGACGTCAGCAAATGCTGCAAATCGCCCGCATAGGGGATCTCAACGCTGCCGAGCAAACGACTGATCTCCAGTTCCCCACCATTGGGCACACTGATCGCGGATTGATATTGGCCACCGCTGTTCGTAGCCGCTGCACTTGCGATATCCAACTGCGGTGGCAGCAACGAAGTCTCGGACAAGTTGATACTTTCAAGACCAGCGGCTGAGGCATGAGGGTGCGAGCTAACGGGGACTGCAGGGCCAGGTGAGCCAGTACGGATACCGGCAGCAGCACCTGAGCTATCGGGCAGTGCAGTGGTGGAGTAAACATCCGGGGCCTGGCCAAAAGCCGCCCCTGCAGGGAACCCCTCAGCGTAAAGCTCGTTGGCGATACGTGCCAGCTCGCTTACATCCAGATGCCCGGACTCAGCCGCGGCACGACCAACAGCCAGGCCTGCTGCCATGCGAGGATGCTCACCCGGCAATGCGGCCAGAATGGCTTCCGGCTCAAATGCCGAAAGATCGTTGAAATTACTTGTAGTCATAGTAGTTGTCCACGCTGACATTCTCCAGCACGGCAATCGCATCATCCGTCAGAACAGCGACTGAGCAATACAACGACACGAGGTAGGAGGCAATCGCCTTGTGGTTGATACCCATGAAACGCACCGACAACCCCATGGTTTGCTGACCTGGCAAATTAGGCTGATACAGACCAACCACGCCCTGACGGCTTTCACCGGTGCGCAACAACAGAATATTGGTTTTGCCTTTGGTGACCTTCAGCTTGTCGCAAGGAATCAGCGGAATACCACGCCATGTCAGGAACTGCGAGCCAAACATGGCAACAGTAGGTGGAGGTACACCACGGCGAGTGCACTCGCGACCAAAAGCAGCAATCGCTTGCGGATGCGCCAGGAAGAACGCGGGCTCTTTCCATACCTTGCTGATCAGCTCGTCCAAGTCATCTGGTGTTGGAGCGCCAGTGCGGGATTTCACTTTTTGCGAGTCAGCCACATTGTTCAACAGACCATATTCGGCATTGTTGATCAGTTCGCTTTCCTGACGCTCTTTGACGGTTTCAATGGTCAAACGCAACTGTTCGCGGATCTGGTTATGTGGGCTGCTATACAGATCGGATACGCGGGTGTGCACATCCACGACCGTATTCACAGCGTTCAACACATACTCACGGCCCCATTCTTCGTAGTCAACAAAGGTCGCTGGCAGCTCGCGCTCATCCTTGTTGGAGCAATCCACTTCAATCGCATTCGGATTCTTGGCCTTGTTAACGCGATAGATACCGGCTTCTACGGGCACCCATTGCAGCAAATGCACCAGCCAGCGCGGTGTAATCGTGCTGAGCATGGGCACCGTTTTGGTGGCATTTGCTAGCGTACGGGCCGCTACATCTCCAAGTGCGGTTTGTCCTTCATGAATATCTGCCATTTAAATCTCCTGTCTAGTGTGGGTTAGTTACAAGGGGGTAAAACAGGCCTAGCCATATTGGGCAGGCCCGGTGGGATTAGCGCCAGGAACGGCATTGGCAGCCATCTGGCCTTCAGGCAGAGGCAGCACACCGCTGCGCATTTGCGCCTGGGTAATATTGCTGCCCGGTGGCACGCTGTGGGTCAGCCAGACATTGCCACCAATAGAGGAACCGCGACCGATGGTGATGCGGCCCAGGATCGTCGCTCCGGCATACACCACGACATCATCTTCAACAATGGGATGGCGCGCATTGCCTTTGATCAGCACTCCACTTTCATCGGCAGGAAAGCGCTTTGCACCAAGGGTCACGGCTTGATAAAGCCGAACGTGATTGCCGATGATGGTGGTCTCACCGATCACCACGCCAGTGCCATGATCGACAAAGAAACTATGCCCAATGGTGGCGCCAGGATGGATATCAATCCCGGTACGCGAATGCGCAATCTCGGCAATCATGCGCGCGACGAGCGGCACACCAAGCTTGTAAAGCTGATGGGCAAGGCGATGGTGAATGATGGCGGTAATGCCCGGATAGCACACGAGCACTTCATCAACACTGCGGGCGGCAGGGTCACCCTCATAGGCCGCGAGAATATCGGTATCCAGGGTCTGACGTATTTGGGGAAGTGCAGCGGCAAACTGGCTGACAATGCCACGCGCCGAAGGAATATCAGCATCCGTCTTGTCGGCATCGAGGGAGGATACAAACGCCAGTTCAAGGCGAATTTGCGTGTGCAGGTCTTTTAATGCGACATCCAGTGTGTGGCCCACAAAATAATCGAGGCCGTCTTCCTTTAAATCGGGCAAGCCCAGCCTGTTGGGGAACAAGGCTGCTGCCAGGCCATCAACAATAGCCTCAAGCGCTATACGTGAGGGGAGTTTTGGCGGGTTCTGTCGGCGCTTGCGATGCTCCAGCGCATTAAGCCGCACGGTGCGAAGCGCATCCACAATGCTGGCAAGATCCCAATCCGCAACGGGTTGGCTTGCCGTTAAATCCACTGCATCGGTCATCTCGTTATTCCCAAATCGGCGGCCCTAAAAACAAAAAAGCCAGCGGCCTCGACATGAGGCGCACTGGCTTCCGGTTGTCCGGTCAGCAACTGGCTATAACAACCAGTTATAAGCTAATTCTATTTAGTTATTTAAGAAACCGCAAGGTTATATTGAAGTAAAGCTACGCTAAAAAATGCATTGTTTCATGGCAATTGAGGCAATTCATAATAAATATTATGAATATAAATATATTTTTATATTCTTTTACATTATTTAAATGCTTGCTTATCATGGCGTCCATTCCAACTTATTCATTTACGGAGCCCGCATGTTCAAGCGCATCGCCATCATTGCCCTGCTGTTTTCCCAATCTGCCTGGGCAGATACCTCAATCCTGAATGTTTCTTACGATGTGACGCGCGAGTTTTATAAGGACTTCAACCCTGCCTTTGCCAGTTACTGGAAACAAAAAACCGGCGAGACAATCACCATCAACCAGTCGCATGGCGGCTCTAGCAAGCAGGCCCGCGCCGTGGCCGATGGACTCGAGGCCGATGTGATCACCATGAACCAGAGCAATGACATTGATATTCTCTACGAGCGCGGCAAGCTGATACCCAAGGATTGGCAAAAACGCCTGCCTTATAACAGCTCCCCCACCGCATCAACCACGGTATTCCTGGTGCGCAAGGGCAACCCCAAGAAAATCCAGGACTGGAATGATCTGGTAAAACCAGGCGTGGCCGTCGTAGTGCCGAACCCCAAGACCTCCGGCAATGGTCGCTACAGTTATCTTGCCGCATGGGGGTATGCCGTCCGTAATGGCGCGGATGAAAACAAGGCAAAAGAATTTGTCGGCAAGCTGTTCCGCAATGTGCCTGTGCTGGACACCGGCGGCCGTGGCGCCACTACGACCTTTGCGCAACGCGGGATTGGCGATGTGCTGCTGACCTTTGAAAACGAAGTGTTTCTGATCAAAAAGGAGTTGGGCAATGATCAATTCGACGTGGTGTATCCGTCATCCAGCATCCTTGCCGAGAATCCGGTAAGCGTCGTCGACAAAGTCGTCAACAAGCGCAATACCCGTGCAGTTTCCGAGGCATATCTGAATTACCTGTATTCAGAAGAAGGTCAGGAAATCGCCGCGCGCCATTACCTGCGTCCCAAGCTGGAAAGTGTTGCCGCCAAGCATAAAGCCGACTTCAAGCCGATTGACCTCTTTACTGTTGAAGAAGTATTCGGTGGCTGGACCAAAGCACAAAAAACACATTTTGCTGATGGCGGTATCTTTGACCAAATTTACGCAAAATGAAGGAGTCCATTCATGACTATTCCCAACCAAGATCTGAGTTATCTTGAAACCCTGAAATCCCAGCTGCGTGAGACGCTGCATTTGGACCTTGATGATTACGGCCTGGACGAGCTTTCGCGTGGCGAGTTCAGCAACACCTTCCTGGGCATCCAGTTGCACACGGCTTTTCAGCCGATTTATGACAGCGAAGCTGGCGACCTTTTCGGCCACGAAGCCTTCCTGCGGCCATCCCTCGGTGGCGTGCAGGAAGTCAGCCCGCACTTTGCGTTTTACTACGCCGAGCAATCAGGCAAGCTGGTGAAGTTTGACCGCGTCAGCCGCACCTTGCATGTGCTGAATTTCCGCCAGCTGCATGCCGAAAACGGCCTGCTGTTCCTGAATGTGCATACCAAGCTGCTGGCAAGTGTGAATGCCCACGGCAAGGTATTTGAGCGCATCCTGCATAGCAATTCGGTGCCAACCAACCGCGTGGTCATCGAGATTCAGGAAAGCGCAGTTGACCAGGAAAAACCGCTGACGGAGGCGGTAGAAAACTACCGCGACCGCGGCTACAAGATTGCGATTGATGGCTTCGGCAGCAGGCATTCCAATCTGGATCGCCTGTGGAAGCTTTCTCCTGATTTCGTCAAGCTGGATATCCAGTTGATTCAGGAGGCCGAGCGCAATCCACGTGTACGCAAAATCATTCCGAAACTGCTCGGCATTATTAGCGATCTGGGCGCGCAACCTGTCATTCAAGGTATTGAAACCCAGATTCAGTTTGATATTGCGATTGAATCCGGCGCGAGCTTGCTGCAAGGCTATTTCCTCGGCAAACCAGTCACGGCCAAGGAGTTGCAAGCCGTCTCGGTTTTCAAGCCCAGTATCCGGGTCGCGGCCTGATTATCCCAGTTCATATCTCCTCCTTAAGACCGGTGTGCATGCGTGGCATGCCCCGGTTATTTTTTATAATCATTTAGTTATATCAATATAAAAACATAGTATTTTTAATATATAAGCAAGTTTGTTACATTGGCGCCCGATTACTGCACTTTAATGCACCTACAACGACGATAAAAATGGCTAAAAGACATCACGTTTTACCTGGATTCAATCTTTCCCTCGGGTACACCATCCTCTATTTGAGCCTGATCGTGCTGATCCCGCTGGGAGCAGCCTTCCTGAAAACCACAGAACTCAGCTTTGCTGAATTCTGGACAACGGTTACCGCACCTCGCGTGCTGGCTTCCTACAAACTCACCTTCGGCGCCTCGTTGATAGGCGCGCTGATCAATGCCGTATTCGGTTTGCTCACGGCCTGGGTGCTGGTGCGCTACACCTTCCCCGGCAAACGCCTGGTGGATGCACTGGTGGACCTGCCATTCGCGCTGCCAACAGCAGTGGCCGGTATCGCACTTACCGCCGTATATGCGGGCAATGGCTGGCTGGGCTCTTTGCTCGAACCGCATGGCATCAAAGTCGCCTTTACCCCATTGGGGGTGGTGGTCGCTCTCACCTTTATCGGCCTTCCGTTCGTGGTGCGTACCGTGCAGCCGGTGCTGGAGGACCTCGAAGCCGAAACCGAAGAAGCCGCCGCGAGTTTGGGCGCTAACCGCTGGCAGACCTTCCATAAAGTCATCCTGCCTGCGATCTGGCCCGCGCTGCTCACCGGTTTTGCATTGGCCTTCGCTCGCGCCGTAGGCGAATATGGCTCGGTCATTTTCATCGCAGGCAATATGCCCATGGTGTCTGAAATCACGCCACTGATCATCATTACCAAGCTTGAGCAATACGACTACACCGGCGCTACCGCCATTGCCGTTGTCATGCTGGTGATCTCCTTCATCCTATTGTTGGCCATCAATGGTCTGCAATGGTGGAGCAGTCAGCGCAACGCTAAATCCGCCGAATAACATACACAAAGTCAAAGGCAAGCACGCATGTCATCTACTGTCTCTCATCTCGGTCATTACCAAGCCAAGGTTGCCCGCAGCCGCGCCACCTCTGAGCCTGCGTGGATACGCTGGTCATTGATCGCCATTGCCCTGGCATTCCTCAGCCTGTTCCTGTTCATTCCGCTGGCAGCGGTGTTTACCGAAGCCTTGCGCAAGGGCTTTGAAACCTATATTGCGGCACTGATAGAGCCGGATGCGCTTTCCGCCATCAAGCTCACCGTGATTGCCGCCGCCATTTCCGTCCCACTGAATCTGGTGTTCGGCGTGGCCGCCGCATGGGCCACTGCTAAATTCGATTTCAAGGGCAAAAGCGTGCTGATCACGCTGATTGATCTGCCCTTCGCCGTATCACCGGTGATTGCCGGTCTGATCTATGTACTAATCTTTGGCTTGCAAGGCTGGTTTGGCGAATGGCTGATCGACAATGATTACAAAGTCATCTTTGCCATCCCGGGCATTGTGCTCGCCACGGTGTTCGTCACATTTCCCTTTGTAGCGCGTGAGCTGATTCCACTGATGCAGGCGCAAGGCAAGGAAGAGGAAGAGGCCGCCCTGGTACTGGGTGCCTCCGGCTGGCAGATACTCTGGCGCGTGACGCTACCCAATATCAAATGGGGCCTGTTGTATGGCGTGATTCTGACCAATGCCCGCGCCATGGGCGAGTTTGGGGCCGTATCCGTTGTGTCAGGCCACATTCGCGGCATGACCAACACCATGCCACTGCATGTCGAGATTCTCTATAACGAATACAACTACGCTGCCGCGTTTGCCGTGGCATCGCTGCTGGCTTTCCTGGCGCTGGTCACCCTGGCATTGAAAACCTTCATCGAATGGCAATCAGCCCGCAGCGCACGTACTACCGAACAATTATCTGAAGAATAAAAGAGGCCGCAATGAGCATCGAAATTCGCAATATCCATAAACGCTTCGGCAAATTCAATGCCCTGAACAACATCAACCTGGATGTTCCCACAGGTGAACTTGTGGCCTTGCTCGGCCCGTCCGGTTGCGGCAAAACCACGCTGCTGCGCATTATTGCCGGCCTGGAAGCCGCCGATGAAGGCAGCATTCTGTTTCATGGGAGCGATGCCACCAGCCGCGATGTACGTGAACGCGAAGTCGGCTTTGTCTTCCAACATTACGCCCTGTTCCGCCACATGACAGTATTTGAAAACGTCGCCTTTGGTCTGCGCGTACGCCCACGCAAAACACGTCCATCCGAAGCAGAAATCCACCGTCGCGTGCATGCCCTGCTTGAGCTGGTGCAGCTGGACTGGCTGGCTGGCCGTTATCCACCGCAGCTCTCTGGCGGTCAGCGTCAGCGTATCGCCCTGGCCCGCGCCTTGGCAGTGGAGCCCAAGGTACTGCTGCTGGATGAGCCATTTGGCGCGCTGGATGCGAAGGTGCGCAAAGATTTGCGTCGCTGGTTGCGTCGCCTGCATGACGAACTGCACATCACCAGTGTATTTGTGACCCACGACCAGGAAGAGGCGCTGGAAGTCGCAGACCGTATCGTGGTCATGAACCAGGGCAATATCGAGCAGATTGGCAGCCCGCAGGACGTGTATGACCAACCGGCATCGCCGTTCGTCTACAAGTTCCTCGGCAACGTTAACCAGTTCCATGGCCGCGTGCATGCAGGCAAGGCGCATATCGATACGCTGGCACTGGATATCGACGACCATCACGAGACCGACAACACGCCGGCGCATGCCTTCGTTCGTCCGCATGATATTGAAGTGCTACGCGAGCGCGGCACCCAGCCCGCATTCAGCGCCGTGGTCAGCTATATCAATGCGATAGGTCCGCTGGTGCGCGTAGAGCTGCAACGTCAGGATAACCAGAGCATCGTCGAAGCCGAGCTTACCCGTGAACGCTTCCGCGAACTGGCCCTGCAACAGGGTGAAGCGGTGTATATCCAGCCGCGCAATGTTCGCGTGTTTCTGGATGTGCCAAATTAAACACCCCAGCTAAACACCCGACCTGACAGCACAGGCCAACCAGACGACTGGAGGCTAGTACGCAAGTACTAGCCTCTTTTTTTTTCGAGTCGACAAACACAAGTCGACCTGACAGAACCAATCAACAGGGAATCATCATGAGAAAACAACATCACCTTTTCAAGGCATTGCCTGCCCCTTCGTCTTCTTTACTTTGGCTGGCCCTGGGCGCCGCCATTCCCCTCCAAGCCCATGCGACCGATGGCTATTTTTCCCATGGCTATGGCGTCAAGGCACAAGGCGCTGGCGGCGTCGGGATTGCATTGCCGCAAGACACCTTGAGCATCGCATCCAACCCGGCAGGCCTCACAGCGATTGGCAATCGCCTCGATATTGGCGCCACCTGGTTCAGACCGGTACGCGATGCTGAAATCGAGGGCAGCCCATCTCCCATCAATGGCAAGTACGACGGTAATGACACCAAGAACTTTCTGATCCCGGAGTTTGGTTACAGCAAGCAGCTGAATGACACCACTACCATCGGTGTCGCCCTGTATGGCAATGGCGGCATGAACACCGACTACAAAAATGGCTTTCCCCTGTTTAACAACACCGGCAGCCGGGTAGGGGTCAATTTCATTCAGGCCTTCGTCACGCCCACCATTGCCTGGAAACTGAGTCCGACCCAATCCGTGGGCATCGGCCTCAATCTGGCATATCAGCGTTTTGAAGCCAAGGGCCTGCAAATCTTTGCCAATAGCTCCTTTTCATCATCGCCGGACCATGTCACCAATAAAGGCGCAGACAGCTCCTACGGCGCAGGCCTGCATCTTGGCTGGCAAGGCAAGATCAACGACCAGGTGACCCTGGGTGCGCATTACCAGACACGCACCTACATGACCAGGTTTGACCGCTACAAAGGCCTGTTTGCCGAACAGGGCGATTTTGACATTCCCGCCAACTTTGGCGTGGGCATTGCCGTCAAGGCCACCCCTGCGCTCACGCTGGCGGGCGACATCCAGCGCATACGCTATAGCGAGGTCGATGCGGTCGGCGCCAGCATCGCCAACTTCTTTACCGCGCAACTAGGCACGGATAACGGCGCAGGCTTTGGCTGGAAAGATGCCACCGTCTTCAAACTGGGCGCGCTGTATGCCTACAGCGAACAACTGACCCTGCGCGCCGGGTATAACCATGTCAACCAGCCCATCCCCAGCAGCCAGACCTTGTTCAATACGCTGGCCCCGGCAGTTGTGGAAGACCATGTCTCCCTCGGTGCTACCTGGAAGTTTGCCAATAGCAGCGAGCTGTCATTCAGCTATACCCATGCCTTTGAAAACGAAATCAAGGGTAATGGCTCCATTCCTGCCGCGTTTGGGGGTGGCGACGTCAACCTCAAGATGTACCAGGATTCACTGGGCGTGGCTTATAGCTGGGTCTTGTAAAAAGCATAGGCAAGGCATGCGGACAGATGACGTGCTTTGGCCTAGAATAGCCGCCATCTGCAGTCCCTTCATTTAGGAACCCTCATGATAGCCTGGGCAAACTTCACCCCCATTCCCGCCTTTGTTGGCGGCTTGCTGATTGGCGTGGCAGCCGCCATGCTAATCCTCCTCAATGGCCGTATTGCCGGGGTAAGTGGCATATTGGGCCGGCTGCTGCAGAGCTGGGGAAAGGAAAGCGCATGGTCCGTGCTGTTTATATTGGGCCTGGTGTTGGCGCCATGGTTTTACAGCCTGGCAGCGCCCCTGCCAGAAGCACAAATTGAAGCGGGACATGCGCGCCTCATTATTGCCGGTTTGCTGGTTGGCATCGGTACACGCCTGGCTTCGGGCTGTACCAGCGGCCATGGCGTGTGCGGGCTTTCGCGTTTGTCACTACGTTCACTGGCGGCGACCATTACCTTCATGCTGGCAGGCATCGTCACTGTGCCTGTTGTTCGCCACCTGCTGGCATAAGCTTTCCTGACTGGACAACCACCATGCGCTTATTGACCGCGTTTGTTTCCGGCCTGATCTTTGGTCTGGGCCTCATCATTTCCGGCATGACCAACCCGGCCAAGGTCATTGGTTTTCTCGATATTTTCGGTCATTGGGACCCCTCCCTCGGTCTGGTCATGGGCGGCGCCATCCTGGTGGGCGTGTTTGCCTTTGGCTATGCCAAATCCCGCAAAACCAGCCTGCTCGGCAACACCATGCAACTCCCCACCAGCCACAGCATTGATAAAAAACTGCTAGGCGGCAGCTTGCTGTTTGGTATTGGCTGGGGGCTGGCAGGCTACTGTCCTGGCCCCGCCATTGCCAGCCTGCTGAGTGATTACACCCAGCCCCTGATTTTCACCGCCGCCATGCTGGGCGGCATGTGGGTCAGCAGCAAACTCTCCTGACCGTCTTCCTTCCTGTCATGTCGGCGCGCAGGAATTAGCCTGCGCTGCCAACATATCCGCGACACCTTAGGCTATAATCGCATCATTTAGCGCTTCTGGACGTCAGGCTAAACTTCATAATGATCAGAAAACTGCTGCAACGCGTTTTTAAAGGCTCTACCTCCACATCCAAAGCTGGCCCTCGCACCGCCAAGGCCAGCGGCTCCGTCAATCGCATCCCGGTTAAGACGCATAAAATCAACCGCAAGCTGCTGAGCACAGGGGCCATCAAAACCACCGAAGGCCTGCAAAAAGCCGGGTTTGAGGCATTCATTGTGGGCGGCGCCGTGCGCGATCTCCTACTGAAAAAGCGCCCCAAAGACTTTGATATCGCGACCAACGCCACGCCCGAGCAGGTAAATCGCGTTTTCCGCCGCTCGCGCATCATTGGTCGGCGCTTTCGCCTGGTGCATGTCTTGTTCGGCGATGAGACGGTTGAGGTATCCACCTTCCGCGGCAGCCACCTGAATGATGATGGCGATGCCAAGATTGCCGACAGCGGTCGCATTCTGCGCGACAACGTATTCGGCAGCCAGGAAGACGATGCCCTGCGGCGTGACTTTACCGCCAACGCTCTCTATTACGACCCCTCCAGCGAAGATGTGCTGGACTTTCACCATGGTTACGAAGATATCCAGGCAGGCATCCTGCGCATGATCGGTGACCCGGTCACACGCTACCGTGAAGACCCGGTGCGCATGCTGCGCGCCATTCGCTTGTCCGCCAAGCTCGGCCTCAAGCTGGATAAAGCCACGGAAGCGCCTATCCCCAAACTGGCTGACGAATTGCAGGAAGTCCCCGCTTCACGCCTGTTTGATGAAATGCTCAAGCTGTTCCTTTCCGGTCATGCCATGGAAAGCGTCAAGGCCTTGCGTCAGCATGGCCTGCATCATGGCTTGCTGCCGCTGCTCGATGTCGTGCTGGAACAACCCATGGGCGAACGTTTTGTCACGCTGGCGCTGAAAAATACCGATGAACGCGTACTGCAGGACAAGCCGGTGTCGCCCAGCTTTCTGTTTGCCACACTCCTCTGGCATGAGGTGCTCACCGCCTGGCAGCAATATCAGGACAATGGCGAGCGCCCTATCCCTGCGCTGCATCTCGCCATGCATGAGGTATGCGATATCCAGGCTGAAAAACTCGCCATTCACAAACGCTATAGCACCACCATGAAGGAAATCTGGGGCATGCAGCCACGCTTTGAGCAACGCTCAGGCAAGCGTCCCTATGCCTTGCTGGAACACCCGCGTTACCGTGCGGCTTATGACTTCCTGCTGTTGCGCTGCGAGTCTGGCGAGCTGCCCATGGAACTGGGCCAATGGTGGACCGACTTTGCCAATAACGATGGCGAGCAACGCACCGCGATGCTGCAACCCGCGACTGCCGAACCCAAGAAACGTCGCCGCCGTTCGCGCAAAAAACCGGCGGCAAAACCTGAAGCGGCATGAGTCGCGCCTTTGTTGCACTGGGTAGCAACCTCAAAGACCCGCAAGCGCAGGTGAGTTCGGCGCTAACCGCGCTGAACACCTTGCCTGACACGCGGGTCATTCGCCCGTCATCCCTTTACCGCACCGCACCGGTGGGCTATGACAACCAGCCCGATTTCATCAATGCGGTTGCCGAAGTGGACACCACGCTCCCTCCTGTTGAGCTGCTGCGCGCGTTGCTGGCGCTGGAAAACCACTATGGACGCGAGCGGCCTTTCCCCAATGCGCCGCGCGTGCTGGATCTGGATTTGCTGCTATATGAAGATGTGCAAATGCAGACCACCGAGCTGACGCTACCGCACCCGCGCATGCATGAACGCGGCTTTGTGATGCTGCCGCTGGCCGAGATTGCACCAGAACTCAAGATTGCCGAGTACGGCACGGCCAACGATCTGGCTAAAGCCTGTGGCGATCAGGGCGTTATCAAAATAAAGGCTGAAAGTTAGCACCATGAGTTTGATCGACAAATTTCCGTATATCGTCATTGAAGGCCCGATAGGCAGCGGCAAAACCACGCTTGCGCGCAAGCTGGCGGATAAATTCTCCGCCAGCTTGCTGCTGGAAAATGCCGAGAGCAATCCCTTCCTGCCACGGTTTTACCTGGATGCGCCCCGTTACGCCCTGCCTACACAGCTGTTTTTCCTGTTTCAGCGTTGCGAACAGATCCGTGACCTGAGCCAGCGCGATCTCTTTGGCAAAGCCACCATCGCTGATTTCTTTCTGGAAAAAGACCCGCTGTTTGCCCGTATGAATCTGGACGATGAAGAGTTTGCTCTCTATCGCCAGATCTACCAGCACCTGCAAGTGCAGGTATCGACGCCTGACCTGGTGATCTACCTGCAAACACCCGTCGACGCCCTGGCCGAACGCGTCAATCAGCGCAACATCAGCTATGAGCAGGAGATTCCGCGCGAATACCTGAAGCGGCTGGCCGATGCCTACAGCGAGTTTTTCCACCAATACGATGCTGCGCCCGTGCTCATCGTCAATAATGAGAATCTCGACATCACCAAGCGTGAAGGCGCGCTGGACCTGCTGATCGAGCGCACCTTGCAGATGCGTGGCCGTCGCGAGTTTTTCAACCCGAACCTGGAATAGGCGTGACCGTACACGATTTGCAGACCATGGCGGCCCGAGGCGAAAAAATCGCCATGCTGACCTGCTACGACGCCAGCTTTGCCAAGCTGATGGAAGCGACTGGCGTGGATGTGCTGCTGGTGGGTGACTCGCTGGGGATGGTATTGCAAGGCGCCACCGATACACTGAGCGTCAGCATGACGGATATGGTCTACCACACCCGCAGCGTAGCCGCAGGTAGCCGCCACACCCTGATCATGACCGACATGCCCTATGGCAGCTATGAAGCTAGCCCCGAAGAAGCGCTTGATAACGCCAGGCAATTGATGGCCGCGGGCGCCCATATCGTCAAGATCGAAGGCGGCGGCCACATGGTCACCACGGCGCAGTATCTGGTCGAGCATGGCGTTCCGGTGTGCGCGCACCTAGGCTTCACGCCGCAATCAGTCAAGCAGCTGGGCGGCTACAAGATTCAAGGCAAAACCGAAGATAGCGCCACCCAGATCATGGCTGATGCCGAAGGCATGAGCGCAGCTGGCGTATGTCTGGTATTGATGGAAATGGTGCCCGCCGCGCTGGCTGCCGACATCACGCGCCGTATTGCTGCGCCGACTATCGGCATCGGTGCTGGTGCAGAGTGTAGCGGCCAAGTGCTGGTGATTCAGGACCTGCTCGGCATCTACACCGGCCCGGCTGACAAAGACCCGGCCAGCTTCAAATCACCGCGTTTCGTGCGCAATTTTTTGCAGGAAAGCACCAGCATTCAGGAAGCCGTTAGCCGCTATGTGCAGGCGGTCAAATCTGGTGAATTCCCCTCCGCGGCCCACGCTTACTAAGCGTTGCACTTCTCCATCGAGCATTTATGGACATCCTACACAGCGTTACCGAACTCCGTGCCCGCCTCGCTGGCGAAACCCGCATAAGCTTTGTGCCCACCATGGGTAATTTGCATGATGGGCATCTCCATCTGGTGAACCTGGCGCGCGAGCATGGCGACTGTGTGGTCGTCAGCATTTTCGTCAACCCACTGCAGTTTGGCCCCAACGAAGATCTGGATAACTACCCGCGCACGCTGGAGCAGGATTGCGCTCGCCTGCAAGCAGCCGGTGCCGATGTGGTGTTCGCACCCTCGGTCAGCGAGATGTACCCCACCGCGCAAACCATGACCATCAGCGCGCCCCCCATTGCCGACAGTCTCTGTGGCGCCAGCCGCCCCGGCCATTTTTCCGGCGTCGCCACCGTGGTGATGAAGCTCTTTAACCTCGTGCAGCCGCAAGTGGCCATATTCGGAAAAAAGGATTACCAGCAGCTCAGCGTGATCCGCGCGCTGGTGCAGCAATTCAATCTGCCGATCACCATCATCGGCGGCGAAACCGTGCGCGAGGCCGATGGCCTGGCGATGAGCTCACGCAATGGCTACCTCAGCCCGGCGCAACGGCAAGAGGCCAAGCGCCTGCATGCTGCATTGCAGCTGGTGAAGCAGGCGATCCAAAAAGGCAATCATGATTACCCCGCCATCTGCGAGCAGACACGCCAGTATTTGACGCAGCTCGGCTGGATCGTTGATTATATTGAGGTGCGTGCAGCATCGACCCTGCAACCCGCCACCGCCACAGATACCTCGCTGGTCGCACTGGCAGCTGCACGGCTGGGCAAAACGCGGCTGATCGACAATCTGGAATTTGACGCAAGCCACCAAGCTTGATTTACCCCCATCATCAGCGGCGAAAAGCTGACTGGAATACCTTTTCGCGCTAACCTTCACCGGGAGCTCACCATGCGTTTGCTGGTTCTGGTTTTAAGCAGTCTGCTCTTCATCAGCCATATGGCTGAGGCTGGCCCCTTGCGCGACCTGATCAACAAGCGTGCCGACGCTCGCAACAGCGACATGGAAGAAGAAGATGCCGCCGACACCGGCGCGGCCCTCCCCGCAGGCGTCAAGCTGCTGGCCGATGTTGCCTACGGTTCGGACAAGCTGCAAAAAATGGATGTATATCTGCCGTCACAAGCCGCTCAGGCCCCCACTGCCCAAGCTCCGATTATTGTCATGGTGCACGGCGGCGCCTGGCGCATAGGCGACAAAACCCACAGCAAGGTAGTCACCAACAAAATAGCCCGCTGGGTGCCCAAAGGCATCATTCTCGTCTCGCTCAACTACCGCATGCTGCCCGGCACCGCCCCCTTGGCACAGGCTGAGGATGTCGCCCTCGCCCTCTCGGTGATCCAGCAAAAAGCGCCCGGCTGGAAAGGAGACTCAGGCCAGCTCATCTTGATGGGCCACTCCGCAGGTGCGCACCTGGTGAGCCTGCTTTCATCACAGCCGTCCATCGCTACCGCCTTCGGTGCCAAACCCTGGCTTGCGACCATCTCACTGGATAGTGCCGCACTGGATGTCCCCACTATCATGCAGCGCCGCCACCCACGCTTTTATGACCAGGCCTTTGGCAAAGACGCCAACTACTGGCGCGCCACCTCCCCGCTACAGCAACTCACTCAGCAGTCACTCCCCCTGCTCGCCGTATGCTCTACCCAGCGCCGGGATAACCCGTGCGAACAGGCATACGGCTATCAACGCCGGGCGCAGGAACTGGGTGTACGCGTTGAGGTGCTGGAGCAGAACCTCAACCATGGCGAGATCAATGGTCAACTTGGGCTGGAAAATCCCTATACCAAGCGCGTGGAAAAATTTATATCGGAGCAATCGGCAGGCTTATCTGAAAAACTGGGGAGCAAGCCCTAGCCCTCCAGCAAGGCGGTATCCGCGCCATTCATCAGGCTGCGATCACCAGGGTAAGGGCCGAGTTTGTCGGCAGCACGCTAAAAACTTCGTTTATTCAGCGTGTTGTTTACCTTATAATGATCGACCGAATTGAACAAACCCAGACCAACCATGCAAAGAACCATGCTCAAATCCAAATTGCACCGTGTGTGCGTGACGCACTCGGAGCTGGACTATGAGGGCTCCTGTGCGATTGACGAGGCATTGCTGGACGCCGCCGATATTCGCGAGTACCAGCAGATCGACATTTACAACGTCAACAATGGCGAACGCTTCACGACCTATGCCATTCGTGCAGAACGCAATTCCGGTGTCATTTCGGTCAATGGCGCAGCCGCACGCAAGGCAAGCCCTGGCGATTTGCTGATTATTGCGACCTATGCCACCTATAGCGAAGTTGAGCTGGAAAAATTCAAGCCCCAGCTGGTTTACGTTGATGCTCAAAACCGCATCAAAGACCAGCGCCAGGCAATCCCCGTACAAGTATCTTCACAGGCCGCCTGAATGTTAGAACTAGAAGCAATGAAACTGGCCGTCATCGACGCGCTGGAAGATATCAAAGCCTTTGATATCACCGTGATGGATGTGCGC
The DNA here is from genome assembly GCF_020523625.1 of Methylovorus menthalis. Lineage (GTDB taxonomy): Bacteria > Pseudomonadota > Gammaproteobacteria > Burkholderiales > Methylophilaceae > Methylovorus > Methylovorus menthalis. Next base: position 282,528 of record NZ_JAJAQH010000006.1, on the reverse strand, counting down.
AAGCTGACTTCCATGACCAATTACATGATCGTCGCCAGCGCCAACTCCACGCGCCAGGCCAAGGCTATCGCAGACAACGTGCGTGAAAAGCTGCGCGAAAAAGGCGTACCGCTGCGTGGCACCGAAGGCGAAAAAGAAGGTGAGTGGGTGCTGGTCGATCTGGACGATATCGTCGTTCACATCATGATTCCTACCGCCCGCGCCTACTACAATCTGGAACAACTCTGGGGCGAAACCGAGAGCCGTCGCTCTGCCTCCCAGGCCGCCAGCGCCTGAGTCTCCTCCCTTGAAACTGCGTATTCTCTCGGTCGGCCACAAGATGCCTGACTGGGTGGAAAGTGCATGCAGTGAATACCTGAAGCGCATGCCGCGTGAAGCGGTCGTCGAGATTATCGAAATCAAGCCGGACAAGCGCGCCTCAGGCAAAAACGCCGAAGTTGTACAGGAAGCGGAAGCCAAACGCATCCTGGAAGCCGCCGGCAAGGATTATCTGATCGCCCTGGATGAGCGCGGCCAAGAAGTCACCACCATACAGCTGGCTGCCCGCATGGAAACCTGGCTGACCAGCGGGCGGGATATTGCCTTGGTCATTGGCGGCGCCGACGGGTTGCATGCCAGTGTCAAATCGCGAGCCGATTGGTTATGGGGCTTATCCAAACTCACCCTGCCGCATGGCATGGTGCGCGTATTGCTGGCCGAGCAACTTTATCGCGCCTGGACAGTCATTCAGCATCATCCTTATCACCGCGAATAGCGGGCTCTCACCTTTATGACAACCTCGTCCTACGCCCTGGTCTGGTTTCGCCGCGACTTGCGCGATTTTGACCACGCCGCGCTCTACCATGCCCTCAAAGCGCATATGCAAGTCTATTGCGCCTTTGTGTTTGATACCGACATTCTGGATGCCCTGGCAGACCGCGCCGACCGCCGGGTTGAGTTTATCTGGGAAAGTGTACGTGAGCTGCAACAGGCACTAAGGTCGCAAGGCGGTGACCTGATCGTGCTGCATGCTTCCGCCAGGAGCGCTATCCCGGCATTGGCGGTTAAACTCAAGGCCAGCGCGGTTTACAGCAATCGCGACTATGAGCCTGATGCCGTCGCGCGCGATGCCGAGGTAGCAGCCAAGCTCGCCCGCCACGATATCGCCTTTCATCAATACAAGGATCAGGTGATTTTTGAGCAGGATGAAGTGCTGACGCAGGCTGGCAAACCTTATGGCGTATTCACACCCTATAAAAATGCCCACCTGAAAAAGCTCAATGACTTTTATCTGCAAACGTATCCAGTAGACCGTTATCGCCAGCATCTGGCCGCTTCTGAAAAAACGGATATCCCGACACTGGAATCCATGGGCTTTGCCCGCACCAACCTTGGCGAGATGCAGCTGCCGACGGGGATGTCAGGCGGAAAACGGCTGTTCGAAGAGTTTGAGCAGCGCATGTCACGTTATAAGGAGGCGCGTGACTTTCCTGCCGTCAAAGGCCCATCTTATCTTTCCGTGCATTTACGGTTTGGCACGGTGTCGATCCGCCATCTGGCGCGCGCCGCCTGGCAACAGCATAATGCGGGCGCAGAAACCTGGCTGAACGAACTGATCTGGCGCGACTTTTATTTTCAGATATTGCATCATCACCCGAAGGTGGCTGCTGGCCGCGCCTTCAAACCGGAATTTGATGCCCTGGCTTTCCCTAATCAGCAGGCACTTTTCGATGCCTGGTGCGAAGGCCTTACCGGTTATCCACTAGTCGATGCGGCGATGCGCCAACTCAACCAGACCGGCTACATGCACAATCGCTTGCGCATGGTCGCCGCCAGCTTTCTGGTCAAGGATCTGCTGATCGACTGGCGCTGGGGTGAGCGGTATTTTGCCGAACGGTTGATTGACTTTGATCTTGCTGCGAACAATGGCGGCTGGCAATGGGCGGCCTCGACTGGCTGCGATGCCCAGCCCTGGTTCCGCATTTTCAATCCCGTTACGCAATCCGAAAAATTTGATGCTCAGGGCAAATTCATCCGCAAATACGTGCCGGAATTAGCAGCCTGCCATGAAAAGGAAATTCATGCGCCCTGGCTGATACCGCTCTTGCGCCAGCAGAGTATGGGATTGGTTATCAGCAAAGATTATCCAGCGCCTGTGGTAGAGCATAGCGTGCAGCGCGAAAAAGCCTTGTCCCTCTACAAAAAGGCCTCCGCCGCCCCGGCGCCTGAGCATTAATCACCCAGCGCGCGCAAGGCCTTTCCGCTTAAGAGGTTGCGCTCGATGCGCTCAAGCGATACACCTCGCGTTTCCGGCACCAGCAGCAGGGTCAGCAAAATAAACAGCAAATTGCAGCAAGCGTAGAACCAGAAGGTATGGGCACTGCCCAGCACATTCAACATGGTGAGGAAAGTCGCACCGACCACCATGTTGGCAATCCAGTTGGTGAAGGTGGACACCGCAATACCAAAGTCACGGCCACGCAAAGGCTGTATCTCAGAACACAATACCCAGACCAGCGGCCCGGCAGACATGGCAAAGCCGGTAATAAAGATCAGCAGCATCGCCACTGCGGCCATCTGCTGCGCCTGACTATCAATGCCGACATGCATCAGCAGGCCCAGCACACCTATGCCCAGGCCCATGGTCAAAAAGCCGACGTAGAGCACTGGCTTTCGCCCCCAGCGATCCACCAGCGCAATGGCAATGAACGTCGCCAGTACATTGGTCAACCCCACAATCACCGTGCCCCACATCTGGGCCACGGGGTCATTAAACCCGGCCAGATCAAAAATGCGTGGTGCGTAATACATGACCACATTCATGCCGGTCAATTGCTGCATGATCTGCAACAACATGCCGAGATAGACGGCCCGACGCACATGCCGATTGGCAAAGAACAAGGCCCAGCCCTGCTGTTTTTGCGCGAGCTGTTGCTTGATTTCATCCAGCTCGTTTTCAACCTCGGTTTCATTCACGCGCAACTGCTGCAAGACGCGGCGGGCATGGGCTTCACGCCCGCGCAGCATAAGCCAGCGCGGACTGCGCGGCAGCAATAAAACCCCGAAAAAGAGAATCACGGCCGGGATGGCAATAATGCCCAGCATCCAGCGCCATGCGCCGCTGTAGCTAAAGAAGGTATTGGAAAGAAACGCCAGCAGAATGCCGAGCGTAATCATTAGTTGATAAAGCGAGATCATGGAACCACGCACTTTGCCAGGCGCGATTTCGGACAAATACAAAGGCGCGGTAAACGAGGCAATACCCACCGCCAGCCCAAGCAGCACGCGCGCCAGTATCAGGGGCAATGGCCCCCAGGCGGCCGCACACAACAACGAGCCCACCACGAATAGCAAGGCGCCCAGCAGCAAGGAGTACTTGCGGCCGAGCCGGTAAGATAACCAGCCCGCAGCAAGCGCGCCAAATGCGGCACCGAACATCATGGAGCTGACAATCCATTCCTGCACCTGGTCGGGCACATCAAACTCGCGGGCAATAAATGGCAGCGCACCGGAAATCACCCCGATATCCAGTCCAAACAACAGGCCTGCCAAGGCGCCAAGCAGGCCGGTCATGAACACCTTGCGCCTTACCTGCGTGGCATGACGGCTGGTAGCAGAGAGTATTTCGCTCACAAAACAACTCCTGTGCCGGGTTGATGCCGCATGTTAGCATGGGCTGCGTCAAAAGCTTCTGAACAAAGCGCGCTTTCCATAGTCATTCAGACAACATTCGTAAACCACAGGAGTCTTTATGTCACACAATCAAGCCGCCATTGAAGCCATTGCCGATCGTTTTACCGAACTGGTGCAGCAAGCCTTTGATAACGCCTATGAAGTTAACGATACCGACACCACCTTCAGCGAGTTTGTTGAAGAACTGTTCGAAAACATTGAACAGGTATTCTCTGAACACGTCGCCACAGAGGTGCTGCAATTTACTGATAAAGAAGTCGAAAGTTATAACGGCGGCAGCGGTCTTTACCTGGACGACATTCAACCCCTGCTGGATGATGATGAAGACGACGAAGAAGTCGAGGATGATTACGACGACGAGACCGAGCACTAAGTCGGCTTCTGGTGCCTCTGTTATTCGGCGCTGAAATAGTCCTGCACGCGCTCAACTTCATGGCGCGAGCCCAGAATCACCGATACGCGCTGGTGCAAGGCTTGCGGGGCAAGCTCCAGCAGACGCTGGCTCCCTGTGCTGGCCAAGCCTCCTGCTTGTTCCACCAGCATCGCCATGGGGTTGGCCTCATAGAGCAACCGTAATCTGCCGCCCTGTGCGGCATTTTTATTATCCATGGGGTACATGAAAATGCCGCCGCGCAACAGAATGCGGTGCACCTCGGCCACCATGGAGGCCACCCAGCGCATATTGAAATCGACTCCGCGTGGCCCGCTGGTACCCTGCACGCACTCGTCCACATAGCGCTTGATGGCTGGCGGCCAGTGACGCTGGTTGGACATATTGATAGCAAATTCACGACTATCCTCGGGTATCCGCATTTGCGGATGCGTCAACATGAATTCGCCTGTCCCATGATCCAGCGTAAACCCATCCACCCCATTACCGGTCGTGAGGACCAGCATGGTAGAAGAACCATACAAGGCATAGCCAGCGCATACCTGCTGCACGCCGGGCTGCAAAAAGTCTGCCACTTGTGGTGTTACGCCCCCTGCCGGACAACGCAATACTGAAAAAATGGAGCCCACTGAAATATTGACGTTTACGTTGGATGAACCATCCAGGGGATCAAACAGCAGCAAATACCGACCCTGCACACCCTCCGGCATCAGGTATGGATCGTCCATTTCCTCAGAGGCCATACCAGCCAGCAATCCACTGGCCTGATTACTCTCCAGGAAAATCGTGTTGGCAATCACATCCAGCGCCTTTTGTACTTCACCCTGCACATTCTGGCTGCCGAGGTCGCCCATGGTGCCCAGCAACGCGCCCTGATTGACCGCCTGCGCCACGCGCTTGCAGCTGGTCACGATGTCGTTAAGTATCAGCGTGAGTTCGCCTGTCGCGCCGGCATGCTGCTGCTGGGCGCGCGTCAGGTAATGTTGTATGGTCATCAATGACATGCGACAAGGTTCCTCTGATAGACAATTCATGGGGTGCACTCACCAGCGAAAATCATCAGCAGAAGCATGGTGACCATTCTGGTCACCACTGTCAGATTTTCGCAACTGAATCTCTGGTGAAGCTCAGCAAAAAAGTGGACAATGCACAGGCCGTCGGTTAAAGTCCGATGTGGTTTCCGGCCCGGGCCGGTCGTCCAACGCAATAATATCAATCATACAGTTTGGAACAACGCATGCGCACCAAATCATATGCCGTCATTGCCAGCCTCGTCTTGGCCTCCCTGTTATCAGGCTGTGCCTCGCAAGCCAACAAAGACCCGCTCGAAGGCCTCAATCGTGGCGTTTACAAATTCAATGACACTGCTGACAAAGCTGTCATCAAGCCAATCGCCGGGGCATACAAGGCCGTGTTGCCGTCCCCCGTACGTTCTGGCGTAAGCAACTTCTTTAACAATCTGGGCACCTTTGTCTCCGTTATCAACAATCTGTTGCAGTTCAAGATTGATAACGCCATGAGCGAAGCTGGCCGCTTTGTCATCAACAGCACCTTCGGTGTTGCAGGTCTGATTGATGTGGCATCCAAAGATGGCATTGAGCGTCACCCTGAAGACTTCGGTCAAACCCTGGGTTACTGGGGTGTAGGCAATGGCGCCTATCTGGTTCTGCCTTTCCTCGGCCCAAGCACACTGCGCGACACTGGCGGTCTGGTCGTCGATACCATGGCGTTTGATCCGATCACCTATGTAGATAATCCACGTACCCGCAATCAGGCTCGCCTGCTGAACCTGATCGACAAGCGCGCACAATATCTGCCAGCGAGCGACCTGCTGGACGATGCAGCACTGGATCCATATGCTTTCATGCGTGATGCCTACCTGCAACGTCGTGCCAACCAGATCAACGACAACGTCAGTGTCAGCAATGACGACGACGATGATCTGCCAGAGCCTAACGTCAATGGCGACAAGAAGTAAGTCAGACCTGATCTGATCCAACAAAAAGCCCGGCATGCCGGGCTTTTTGTTTATCTGGATTCACGCTATCTGGTTTTCTTGTATCCAGATAGCCTTAACTGGACAATCAGTCACCCGCCACGGTCATCTGTTCAATCAGGATAGAGCCTACCTGCTTGGAGCCCTGCACCAGCACATCACTGCCTATGGCCACGATCTGCATGAACATATCGCGCAGATTGCCGGCAATCGTGATTTCTTCTACCGGATGGACGATCACGCCATTCTCCACCCAGAAACCTGCGGCGCCACGCGAATAATCGCCGGTCACCATATTGATGCCGTGACCCAACAGCTCAGTCACCAGCAAGCCGGTGCCCATTTGCCGCAACAAGCCGCTCAGGTCTTCTGCAGGCTTGCCCTGCTGGGTCACCATCAGATTATGGTTGCCGCCTGCATTGCCTGTCGTTTGCATGCCCAGCTTGCGCGCCGAATAACTCGAAAGCACATATCCTTGCAATACGCCGTTTTCAACCAGCATGCGCGGGGTAGTAGCAACGCCTTCGTTATCAAACGGGGCACTGGCGAGTGCGCCGGGAATATGCGGCTGCTCGCTGATATTCACAATGGATGACATCACTGGCTTGCCGAGGGAGTCGAGCAGGAAGGATGATTTGCGATACAAACTGCCGCCAGAAACGGCACTGATCAGATGCGAAATCAGCCCCGAAGCCAGCGAGGCATCAAACAATACAGGGACTTGCGCGGTCTTGATGCGGCGGCAACCCAGGCGACGCACCGTGCGCTCACCTGCCAGCTGCCCGATGTTTTTCGGGCTATCCAGCCAGTCAGCGTTGCGAGCCGTGCTATACCAGTAATCGCGCTGCATGGCCTCGGCCTCCTCGGCGATCACCGAGCAGCTGATGCTATGGCGCGAGCTCAGGTAGCCACCAGAAAACCCATGGCTATTAGCATACGAAAACAGGCCTTCGTAGGTCGAGACTGAGGCGCCTTCCGAATTGGTGATGCGCGCGTCGACTGCACGGGCGGCACCTTCACACTCCTGTGCCAGGCGGATGGCATCATCCACCGAAATCGTCCATGGATGATGCAAATTCAGATCCAGCACGTCACGCGCCATCAAGGCGGCGTCAGCCAGACCACAAAACTCGTCTTTAGCGGTGTAACGGGCGATGTTGCATGCTGCCGCCACCGTGTCCTGCAAGGCTTGCGAGTTCAGGTCCGAGGTACTGGCATGGCCTTTTTGCTGGCCAAAATACACCGTGACCGACATGCCCTTATCGCGGTTGTACTCAATGGTTTCCGTCTCGCCCATGCGCACGGACACATTCTGCCCGACACCAAAACTGACTTCAGCCTCAGCGGCACTGGCGCCAGCGGCCTTGGCCAGCGCCAATACGCGCGCGCTCATCTCGCGCAGGTCATCCAGCGTATGACTGAATCCGGTGGTTGGGGCAACGTGGGTTACGCTCACATTAAGTCTCTTGAGGAAAAACTGCTATCATACCCCAGCATGAAACCTAATGAGACAAACAACGCCGCCGAGGCGGATATCGAAGACAGCCCGCTCAGCAAGACCAAGCGCAAAGCGGCCATGGACGCACTGCAGGATCTGGGCGTCACCCTGGTCGATCTGCCCAAGGAACGGCTGGCCAAGCTGGATCTGCCAGAAGCGCTGAATGATGCGATACGTGAAGCCAAGCGCATTACCGCCAATGGCGCGATTCGCCGCCAGATGCAATACATCGGCCGCCTGATGCGCAATGTGGATACCGCGCCTATCATCGACCAGCTGCAACGCTGGGAAGGCAAACACAACGCGCAGACTGCCTATTTCCATCAGCTTGAACGCTGGCGCACCCGCCTGATTGAAGAAGAAGCCGCGCTGCAAGACTTCATGTCGCACTTCCCGGCGGTGGATATCCAGCAATTGCGCACCCTGATACGCAATGCCCGACGCGAAGCAGCAGCCAACAAACCACCCAAAAGCAGCCGCGAACTCTTCAAGTTATTGCGCGAAGTCACTGCCCCCAGCGCAGCTCCTGAGGAAGAAGCAGAAGACGAAGCGGAAGAGTGACGAGCCAACGTGACCAGGCTCCACGCCGCATAAAAAAGCCCGCTCAAACCAGCGGGCTTTTTTTACATGGCATTAATGCCCATGACCAGATTCCGTCTCCGGCTCGCCACGCGGCGGTGGCAGAAAAAACTTGCCGGGCTCCTTGTTCAAACGCTTGAGCAAGGTCACCAGGAAGCGGCGCCACTGCACAAAGCTCACCTTGCGTGATTTCATCGCCACATACAGCGCCAGACTGAAACTCACCAGAAGATTGACGGTGCCAATCAGCAACACGCTTACCGCGGCGATAACAGCCAGTTGCCAGGTAATGTTGAAATCGAGGGCGGTGAACGAAAAGCCGACAAATGCGGATGAAAACGCAATGTGCCGGATATCAATCGGCAAGCCCAGCAACACCCCCAGGCCCGACATGCCGCCCAGCAGGCAACCGAAATAAAAATTACCTGCCAAGGCACCCAGATTGTTTTCCACATATTTCGCCACGCGTTCCAGTCGGGCAGGCCCCAGCAGCATCCGCAGCCAGCCGAGTGCTTTCAGCCGCTGCGGGATCTTGTTGTAAATCGCGAGATTGTCGTGATACCCGGCTATCAAGCCAGACAAAAACAGGCAAACCCCGGCAACACCGGCGTAAATCAGCGCGCCGCTATGCCACGGGTGAATATCTGCCAGCAACTTATGCGCCTTTTCCGGGGGAATAAAATGACTGCCAGTAAGCGTATAAATTGACCAGCCAATCAGCATCGCTACTGGCACCGCCAGCGACACATTGCCAATAATGGCAATGGTCTGGCTGCGTATGGTCTGCGCGATGATATTCACCAGATTATCCATCTCCCGGCTCTTGCCATCACTGGCATCAATACTGGCAGCAATGGCGGCGGCCGTCATCGCGGGCTGCTTGGTCGCCACCGTGAAGTGCAGGATATGGATAATGACAAAGCCCAGGCCGTAATTGAGGCTGAACAGGATAGCTTCAGTTAGCGGGGCGTAATGCTTGCCCGCTGTGACGATCTTGAGCATCGCCATGAAGGCGATGATAATGCCAGCCCCCATGGCCGAGCGCATCAGGCCATAGTACTCACGGCGGTTAGCGGTGATGTAATGCTCACCGGTACGGCTGGCATTTTCGGTCACGCGTAGTGCCAGCAGCTCCATGTTCTCGCGCCAGTGCTTGCGGACATCGTTTTTGTGACACTCGGCGGAGACCAGCTCTTTCAGCAGATGCACAAACTCCAGGTTGGCACTCTCTCCTACCCGCTGACTCGCGATAATGCGCAACAGGCTTTCCAGGCGGCGAATTTGTTGCGTCATGCGCTGTAACAAAAAGGTCAGATGAATGCTGGTCCCGGTTTGCGAGCTGTTACGGCGTATCTTGCCAACCACCTGTCGGCATTGATCCAGCATCACCAGAATATGGCGTATGTCGTTTTTGTCATCCTCAGGTACTTCAAGAAAATTACCCAGCTCCACATTCTGGATGATGAAGGGCGATGCATGGTTTTCCAGCTCAGGATGACTGCGTATCAGCTCCGGCTCCAGGCCAGAGGCAGACAGGCGATACGACAGCACCTGCACGGCATCCAGCAGGCCACGCTTGCAAGCCTCCAGCAGACGAGTATCCGCCTCGTCAAATCGCATGGCCTCAAGCAATTGCAGCCACACCTCGTCCGGCACATCGATCACCCAGACTTCATCCTGCCGACGGCGGAAAATCTGCCCGAAAATATCTTTCAGATATTGCGGATCGACCGCCTCAGGCAAAATCTTGTGGCCCACCCGGCGAAACATTTCGGTAAAAAAACCACTGCTAGGCTGGATGCCCGCATCCACGTAAAGCGATACGGGCCTGCGCCCACCGAGCAAACCAAGCACCGCTTCATGCAGCGCCTGCGCGAGTTCGGGTTCGCGATTCAGCACATGACACAAGGCCTGGATGGCATGCGCGGCATGGTCTCGGTGATCACCGCGCGCCGGGCGTATCTGATCGACCAAGTCGGCCAGCAAGCGCACCGGCTCACTTTTGTGTTGCAGGTAGTCGTGGAGGATTTTGTCCATCATGGTTTATTGCTTTTGTTGTGTCGTTGGCTGGATTGTAAGCATGCACGAACGTGCCTGCCAATGGAAGGGAAGTGAGAGCGAGGCTGCACATGCCTAGCATGCGCAGCCTCACGCGCATTACTGCGAACGCTGATTCAGGGTAATCATGGCTTTGCCAGGGCTGCCGCTACGGCGAAAATCCACCTCAACCGTTTTACCGGCATATTGCCTGGCGGCGCGGGTCAGGGCTTCCGGCTTGTCGAGATTCACTTCACCCAGGCGAGTCAGTACATCGCCATTCACCAGGCCAGCCTTGGCCGCAGGCGATTGCTGCACAACGGCTACCACAGGCAGGCCAGGCTGATCTTCTGCCACCGGGCCATTCACATGCACACCGATTAAGGGTGGCGCCAGCTTTACCCAGTAAGAGGCAAAGTAATGATAGCGCTGCTTGGCTTCATCCACGGGTGCAGGCGCCTCGCCTGCGGCTTTCGGCTCTGCCGCTGCTGCTTTTTGTGCGGCGGCCTGCTGGCGCAATTGCTGCAACTTCATGCTGGCGGGCGTGCTACCAGTCAGCTGGGTATAGACCAGCACCAAATCAGCTTTTACCTGCCTGGCCTGCTCGGTAGCCAGCTCTGGCGCAACGTCACCGGATTCAAAACTGGAGTAGCCCAACATGTCGTAGCCTTGCTCCAGCATGCGCTTGTAATCGTCTTCTTTTTTATCCCCAAGATAGAGTTTTGGCCCGGCAGGATCTGGTGCCAGCAAGGTCGCTGGCTGCGGATGGCTGACATAAGTATCTGAATACGGGTTGCCATTGCTGGCACGTGTATTTTCCATCGGCACGGGCTGTGGCTTCTGACTGGCGCAACCTACCAACGCAACGGCTAGTAACAGGCTCGTGATGTATTGCATGGTGACTCTCCTCGGAGTTTCAGCCGAGAGCGTTAGTCGGCTGATGTTATGATAATGGCATCATTGATTTTGTTAATTACGATTGCGTAGACAACCACTATGTCAGAACAATTCCTTACCGTCGGATTAGTTTCCGTGAGTGATCGCGCCTCTGCTGGCGTGTATGAAGACAAAGGTATCCCCAGCCTCAAGGCATGGCTGGACAATGTGCTGCTCACCCCATGGCAGGCCGTCGCACGTGTGATCCCCGATGAGCAGCCCGAGATTGAAAGCATCCTGCGCGACCTGGTCGACCATGAAGGCTGCGACCTGGTCCTCACCACAGGCGGTACTGGCCCGGCACTACGCGATGTCACCCCCGAAGCTACACTGGCCGTCGCCGACAAGGAAATGCCCGGTTTCGGCGAACAAATGCGGCAAATCAGCCTGCACTTTGTGCCCACTGCCATCCTTTCGCGCCAGGTGGCCGTCATCCGCAAACAGAGCCTGATCATCAACCTGCCCGGCCAGCCCAAAGCCATACAAGAAACGCTGGAAGGCCTGAAAGATGCTGATGGCAAGACGATTGTACCGGGCATTTTTGCCGCCGTGCCTTATTGTCTGGATCTGATCGGTGCGCCGTATATCGAAACCAAAGAAAGCATCGTCAAGGCATTTCGCCCCAAGTCCGCCATCAAACCGCAAGCCTGAATCCCTCTGCATGACACCTGAATTCGACCTGATCGCCCGCTACTTTACCCGCCCACAGCAGCATACCGATCTGGGAATAGGCGACGATGCTGCCTTGATCGCGGTGCCCCCAGGCCATCAACTCGCCATTTCAGCGGACATGCTGGTGGCAGGCACGCATTTCTTTACGGACGCCGACCCCTATGGCATCGGCTGGAAATCGCTGGCCGTCAATATTTCGGACATGGCCGCCATGGGTGCGGAAGCACGCTGGGCCACACTGGCTCTCGCCCTGCCAGAAATCAAGGCGCCTTGGCTTGCCGAATTCAGTCGCGGCTTTTTTGATTGTGCAGACCGCTTTGGCGTATCGCTGATAGGCGGCGACACCACCCGCGGCCCGCTCACCATCAGCGTACAAATCATGGGCATAGTCCCGATGCAGCAGGCACTTACCCGTAACGGCGCCAAGGCGGGCGATGACATCTGGGTCTCAGGCCCACTGGGCACTGCCGCATTGGCTCTCGCCGCCATGCAAGGTCACTACCCTCTCACAGCAGAAGCGCTGGCCGAATGCAGCGTGGCGCTGCATCAACCAGAGCCCCGCGCTGAGCTCGGCCTCGCATTGCGCCAGATGGCCCACAGCGCCATTGATATTTCCGATGGCTTGCTGGCCGATCTTGGCCATATTCTGCAAGCATCCCAGCTCGGTGCCGACATCCGGTTTGCCGATATTCCTCTGTCTCCCATCGCACGCCAGCACATGGCAGACAAAACGGTGCAATCCTTTGTGCTAGGTGGTGGTGATGATTATGAACTTTGCTTTACGGCGCCATCCGCCAGGCGTGAACAAATCAGCGCCTTGGGCAGACAATTGGGCTTAACCATGAGCATGATAGGCCAAACAAGAGTTCAGCCAGGTGTGGATGTATACGATGCCAGCAATATGCAGCTGGATATCAAAAAACCAGGCTTTGATCATTTCACCCAGGCTTAATATTCACAGCAAATCAAAACTTTGCATTCAATATATTCTTTTAGGCCGAGATTAGTACATTAGGGCTATACCGGGAAATTTCAGACAGGCATACGATCAGTTTCTTGCGTTATCCGGGGAGACTTATCATGAAAGTGATTTCTGGAATTGCACTAAGCCTTATTGGGCTGCTGGCGTCCGTCGGCAATCTGCAGGCTGCTCCAAGTTACAACCTCACCTCGATTTACAACTCCAGCTTAACCAATCCCTACGCCACCCCATTTATCAATGACCTGGGGGATATAGCCGTCAGCAACGGTGTTCGCAGTGCGTCAGGCAATTGGAGCTACCTTAACCCACTTGGCTCATTTGACTCCGGACCTGGATATGCCTACGTCACTGGCATTAATAATCTCGGGCAAACCGTAGGCTCATCAACGACCACGGGCATGTATATGGGTGCGGTCGTCTGGAATGGCACTACCCCCACCGGCATCGATGATGGCGCATCCCGGGGAAGCACCCTGACCGACATAAACAACCATGGCCACTGGGTGGGATATGCAGAGAATCAGCAGTTTGCCTACCCCTTGTTAGAAGGCCTCACATTAGGGTCTGGTACCTATTATGGAAGGGCAACGCTGCAGGGGCTTAATGATGTGGGAGATGCGGTCGGCCAAGCCATTACGCATGAACAGATCACCGCCGCCCAAGCAACATTATGGACCGCCTCTGGCATGCAGCTGCTGGACAACCGAGTGATCACGGATGTGGATAACAACATTGTGGCTTATTGGCAGAGTATAGCGAATGACATCAATAACGCCGGACAGGTGATCGGCCAGGCGGAATACGAAGCCGGATTGCATGCCACCTTATGGGAAAACGGCAGCATGCTGGATCTTGGCACCTTGGGTGCCTCCGACTATAGCAATGCCTATAAAATCAATGAGGCCGGGATCGCGGTAGGTGACTCGAATGACCGCGCAGTCTCTTTCCATGCCGGGCAGGTGCTGGACCTTAATCTGTTGGTAGACCCGGCTATTCTGGCGAGTGGCTGGATACTCAGCAAAGCGACAGACATCAATGAACTGGGATGGATAGTAGGTATCATGAACAACACCCTTTCAGGGGAATCTCAGCTGTTTCTGCTCAAACCCATCAGCGCGGTACCTGAACCCAGTACATGGCTGATGCTGCTGATTGGGGTGATGGTAGCCTGGCGAAGACGCCCTACCCAATAAGCTAGCGCACTTCATATGCTTGCCAGGGTTGGCAGCACCTGAGATGAATGCGCTATGATGATCAATCATGCATGTCATTCAGGAATAAAGATTGATCCACTGGCCCGACCGTCATTTTCTGCTGCGACACCCGGCGCATTTCCTGGCGCTGGGGTTTGGCAGTGGCCTGCCACGCAAGGCGCCCGGCACCTGGGGCACACTGGTGGGCATCCCCTGCTTTATCGGCCTGATGCAATTGGCCGAGCCGCTGCATTACCTCATTCTCGCCGGCATGTTTCTGCTGGGCATCTATATCTGCGGCATTGCGGGCAAGGCGCTCGGCGCCTCTGATCACGGCAGCATCGTCTGGGATGAGATTGTGGCCTTCATGCTGGTGCTGGAGTTCACGCCGCTGAGCTGGCAGGCATGGCTTGCCGCATTCCTGTTGTTTCGTCTGTTCGATATCTGGAAACCCTTTCCCATCAACCTGAGCGATCGACATATCAAGGGCGGCCTGGGAGTCATGCTGGATGACTTGCTGGCAGCAGGGTATGCCATTGCCTTTTTGCAAGGCGGCTTATGGATAAAGCTGAACTACTGGAGCTGACGCGCACCTTGGGCAACACCTTGCAACAGCAAGGCTTGCTGCTATCGCTGGCGGAGTCTTGTACAGGCGGCATGGCCGCCAGCCTGATTACCGAGATTCCGGGCAGCTCGACCTGGTTTGAGAGCGCGCATATCACTTACAGCAACGCAGCAAAAATCAGCATGCTGGGGATTAATCCGGCGACGCTGGAGACTTATGGCGCGGTAAGCGAACAGACGGCGATTGAAATGGCCCACGGGGCGTTACATCGCGGTCGCGCCCATATCGCAGCGGCGATTACCGGCATAGCCGGTCCCGGCGGCGGCACGCAGGCCAAACCGGTGGGCATGGTGTGCTTTGCCTGGGCCACACCGGGTAATATTGTCAGCACCACCCGCCATTTCAGTGGCAATCGCCAACAAATCCGGGCGCAGGCTGTACAAGCGGTTTTTGAGGGGTTGCTGCAACTCCTCAAACAGCCCATGCAGGCCTGAGCGTAGCCCAAACGCATCACACTCGCCTAGGAAGCAGGCATGAAAAAAAGCGACTGCTTTTCGAGCAATCGCTTTTTTACATCCTGGGCGAACGCAGCCCTTGTTAGCGCCAGCCACCATGGCGACCACGGTCATGATGATGGTGTCTTCCACCCCCATCATAATATTCCCGATAGTAAATGCGTGGCTCATATGGCCGGTAGTACACCGGCGGTGGTGCCCCGAAATACACAACTGGCGGTGCGCGATAAATTACAGGCGGCGGTGCGTAATAAGCACCGGGAGGCGGGCCGTAATAACCTGGCCCACCAATGTTCAGACCAATACTGAAAGAATCGTGGGCGTGGGCGGCACCCATGCTAGCCAGTGTCAGCGTCAACCCCAGCAGCAAGCGTTTGAATAATCTCATTTTCATCTCCTCATCACTTCCATGGCGTGGAAGTCATGCTTAAAAACGTGTTTGCCCCGAATTCTGTTTACCGCTTTAAAACTCAATACGTTTATTTTTATACACAACCGTTGTGTACCTATGACCGTATTCAGCGCATGAGGTTCGCTTGCCGTGATGCATGTCATTTATCTTGAGTCTGCAGAGCGGAAAGGCGACAGCAATGCGCGTCTTTGCTTACCTTAAGTACTGAATTATGAAATAATTACAGGCTTTATCAGGCACACCAACAAAGGCAGATTCATGGACGAAAACAAAAGCAAAGCGCTCGCCGCAGCCCTCTCGCAAATCGAGAAGCAATTCGGCAAAGGTTCTATCATGCGCATGGGCGATACGGATGTCGCAGCCGACATTCAGGCCGTATCGACCGGCTCGCTCGGCCTCGACATCGCGCTGGGCATTGGCGGCTTGCCTCGCGGCCGCATTATTGAAATCTACGGTCCGGAATCTTCCGGTAAAACCACACTGACGCTGTCTGTCATCGCTCAAATGCAAAAAATGGGCGGCACCGCAGCGTTTATCGATGCCGAACACGCACTCGACCCGCAATATGCACAAAAGCTCGGTGTTAACGTCTCCGACCTCCTGATATCGCAACCTGACACAGGCGAGCAAGCTCTGGAAATCGCCGACATGCTGGTGCGTTCAGGCTCGGTGGATATCGTGGTGGTGGACTCGGTAGCTGCACTGACACCAAAAGCCGAAATCGAAGGCGAAATGGGTGACTCCCATATGGGTCTGCAAGCCCGCTTGATGTCGCAAGCGCTGCGCAAACTGACGGCCAATATCAAACGCACCAATACCCTGGTGATCTTCATCAACCAGATCCGCATGAAGATCGGCGTGATGTTCGGCAACCCGGAAACCACCACCGGTGGTAACGCCCTGAAGTTTTACGCATCGGTACGCCTGGATATCCGCCGCACTGGCGCGATCAAGAAGGGTGATGAAGTGATTGGCTCCGAAACTCGGGTCAAAGTCGTCAAGAACAAAGTCGCCCCGCCATTCAAGCAGGCTGAGTTCGATATTCTTTACGGCGAAGGCATTTCGCGCGAAGGCGAAATCATCGAGATGGGCGTTAACCTGAAACTGGTTGAGAAATCCGGTGCATGGTATAGCTACAAGGGTGAAAAGATTGGTCAGGGCAAGGATAATGCGCGCGAATACCTGCGCGAGCATGCTGACATCGCCAACGAAATCGACGCCAAAATCCGCGCCAATTCCAATCTAGCCGGTGCAGCCATGACCGTCGCACCGGATGACGACGGCGAAGAGTAAAGCCCTCACCGCGCTGCGCGAACGCGCCCTCGCCTTGCTGGCGAGGCGCGAGCATACGGCGCTGGAATTGAAACGCAAATTGATGCGCAAACCCCAGCAGCCAGGCCGAAAACGCGTTGCCCGGCAAGATGCTGAAGATTTTTCGGCAGACGCCGATGTAGTAGCACAGGCAGATGAGCCTGAGCAGCAGGCAATACCAGACGACGAGCTGGAAGAGCACGTGGATCAGCTGCTGCAGGACTTCAAACAGCGTGGCTGGTTATCCGAGCAACGCTTTACCGAGCAGGTGGTGCATGCGCGCCAGCAGAAGTTTGGCAGCATGCGCATTGCGCATGAGCTCAAGCAAAAAGGCGTGGATGACACGCTGATTGCCGAAGCCATGCAGCAGGTAAAACAGGATGAGTTCAGTCATGCACTGCAGATTTATCGCAAGAAATTTTCGCAGCTGCCAGCCAGCCGCGAAGAATGGGCGAAGCAGGCAAGATTCATGCAAAGCCGTGGCTTCAGCATGGACATCATCAAGCGGGTGATAACCGCGGGTAAGAACGTCGAAACAACAGACAGTGAAGACAGGTAGCGCACTGCGCTGCCAAGCATAAGGCACAACATGAAGAGCAAAGAAATACGTCAGCAGTTTTTGGACTTTTTCGCGTCCAAGGGGCATCAGGTCGTGGCATCCAGTTCACTGGTACCGCATGGCGACCCTACCCTGCTGTTTACCAATGCGGGCATGAACCAGTTCAAGGATGTATTCCTGGGTTTTGACAAGCGCCCCTATACCCGCGCAGCCAGCAGCCAGAAATGCGTACGCGCAGGCGGCAAGCATAATGACCTGGAAAACGTCGGCTACACCGCCCGCCACCATACCTTCTTTGAAATGCTGGGCAACTTCAGCTTTGGGGATTATTTCAAGCGCGATGCCATTACCTATGCCTGGGAACTGTTGACCGAAGTCTACAAGCTGCCCAAGGAAAAACTGCTGGTCACGGTCTACGCCGAAGACGACGAAGCCTACGACATCTGGACCAAGGAAATGGGCGTGCCTGCCGACCGCGTTATCCGCATTGGCGATAACAAAGGCGCGCGCTATGCCTCCGACAACTTCTGGATGATGGGCGACACCGGTCCCTGCGGCCCCTGTACCGAGATTTTCTACGATCACGGTGCGCACATCTGGGGTGGCCCTCCCGGCAGCCCGGAAGAAGACGGCGACCGCTTCATCGAAATCTGGAACAACGTGTTCATGCAGTTCAACCGCGATGAACAAGGCGTGATGCATCCCTTGCCCAAGCCATCGGTGGATACCGGCATGGGTCTGGAGCGTATATCCGCCGTGCTGCAAGGCGTGCATGCCAATTACGAGATTGATCTATTCCAGGCATTGATCAAGGCCGCGGCCCGCGAAACCAAAACGACCGACCTCGACAGCCCCTCGCTAAAAGTTTTGGCCGACCACATCCGTGCCTGCAGCTTCCTGATTGCCGATGGCGTGATTCCCGGCAATGAAGGCCGCGGCTATGTGCTGCGCCGCATCATCCGCCGCGCCATTCGCCACGGCTACAAGCTGGGCGTGCGCGCTGCCTTCTTCTACAAGCTGGTGCCGGACCTCGTGATCGAAATGGGCGAAGCCTACCCCGAGCTAGTCAGCAACCAGACCCGCGTGATGGATACCCTGAAGCAGGAAGAAGACCGTTTCTTTGAAACCATCGAAAACGGCATGGCGATTCTGGAAACCGAACTGGCCGACATCGCCGCCAAGGGTGGCAAGACCTTCAATGGCGAAACCGCCTTCAAGTTGCATGATACCTATGGATTCCCGCTGGACCTGACCGCTGACGTTTGTCGCGAGCGCGAGGTTACCGTGGATGCCGCCGCCTTTGACGCCGCCATGGCGCGCCAGAAAGATCAGGCACGAGCCGCTGGCAAGTTCAAGATGTCCGCCAACCTGGAATACGAAGGTGCCGCCACCCAGTTCCATGGCTACGAAAAACTGGAAAGCGACGCGCTGGTGCTGGCACTGTACAAAGACGGCGCGGCTGTCGACAGCCTGAGCGAAGGCGAAGTTGGCGTGGTCGTGCTGGACAATACACCGTTCTATGCCGAATCCGGCGGTCAGGTGGGCGATAGCGGCGAGTTGCGCGCCAACGATGGCATTTTTAGCGTGGAAGATACCCAGAAAGTACAAGCCAGCGTATTCGGCCACCATGGCGTGGTCACCACCGGCAAACTGAGCAAGGGCGATAGCCTGAAAGCCCGCGTCAACACCCGCGCCCGCGCTGCCACCATGCGCAACCACTCCGCCACCCACCTCATGCACAAAGCCCTGCGTGAAGTCTTGGGCGGCCACGTGCAGCAAAAAGGCTCGCTGGTGGATAGCGAAAAAACCCGCTTTGACTTCGTGCACACCGCGCCCTTGACCGACGACGAAATTCGTCAGGTAGAAGCGCTTGTCAATGCTGAAATTCTGGCTAATGAAGCCACTCAGGCCCGCGTGATGGGCATTGATGATGCTCAGAAAACCGGCGCCATGATGCTGTTCGGCGAAAAATACGGCGATGAAGTCCGCGTACTGGATATTGGCAGCTCACGCGAGCTGTGTGGCGGCACCCATGTCAGCCGCACCGGCGATATCGGCCTGTTCAAGATCACCGGCGAAAGTGGCGTGGCCGCAGGCGTGCGTCGCGTGGAAGCCACCACTGGCGAAAATGCGCTGAAGCTCATGCAGCAGCAGCAAGCCCTGCTGGGTCAGATCGCCGCAGAGCTGAAAGCGCCCGCCAGCGAAGTCCCGGCCAAACTGGGCCAACTGATGGACAACGTCAAAACGCTAGAAAAAGAACTCGCCCGACTCAAATCCAAGCTCGCTTCATCGCAAGGGGATGATCTGGTGAATCAGGCGGTGGACCTCGGCGGCATCAAGGTGCTGGCAGCCACGCTGGAAGGCGCAGATGCCAATACCTTGCGCGAGACGATGGACAAGCTGAAAGACAAGCTGAAATCGGCTGCCATCGTGCTGGCAAGTGCCAACGACGGCAAAGTCAGCCTGGCAGCTGGCGTGACAGCTGATCTGATCGCCAAGGTAAAAGCAGGCGAACTGGTCAACTTCGTCGCCGGGCAAGTGGGCGGCAAGGGTGGCGGCAAACCCGACATGGCAATGGCAGGCGGCACCGACGCCAGCAAATTGCCACAGGCGCTCAGCAGCGTTGAAGGCTGGGTAAAAGCAAAGTTGAATTAAGCTCCCGCATCGACAAGGCCTCACGCCCTGTCGGTAAAGGCGCGCATCTGCAGTTTAATTAATTAGGCTACAAGACACATGGCACTTATCGTACAAAAATACGGCGGCACTTCAGTCGCCAACCCAGAGCGTATCAAGAACCTGGCGAGCCGCGTGGCGCGCTACAAAGCGCTTGGTCATCAAGTCGTGGTCGTGGTTTCGGCCATGTCCGGCGAAACCAACCGCCTGATTGCCCTGGCCAAGGAAATCATGCCCACACCAGACCCACGCGAGCTGGATGTGATGGTCTCCACCGGCGAACAAGTCACCATCGGCCTCACCGCCATGGCGCTGATGGACCTGGGCCTCAAGGCCAAGAGCTACACCGGCAGCCAGGTGCGTATTGTCACCGACAGCGCTTTTACCAAGGCCCGCATCCTGAATATTGATGAGTCGCGCATCCGCGCTGACCTGAATGCAGGTTATGTGGTGGTCGTTGCAGGCTTCCAGGGCGTGGATGAGCACGGCAACATCACCACCCTGGGCCGCGGTGGTTCAGACACCACTGGCGTGGCGATTGCCGCTGCGCTCAAGGCCGATGAATGCCAGATCTACACCGATGTAGACGGCGTCTACACCACCGACCCGCGCGTGGTACCCGAAGCTCGCCGGCTCAAATCCATTACCTTTGAAGAGATGCTGGAACTCGCCAGCCAGGGCTCCAAGGTATTGCAGATTCGCTCGGTCGAGTTTGCAGGCAAATACAAGGTCAAGTTACGCGTGCTGTCCAGCTTTGAAGAAGAAGGCGACGGCACCCTGATTACGTTTGAGGAAAATGACAACATGGAACAACCTATCATCTCCGGCATCGCCTTTAACCGCGACGAAGCCAAAGTGACCGTGCTCGGCGTGCCCGACCGCCCAGGCATCGCTTACCAGATCCTCGGCCCCATCGCCGATGCCAATATCGACATCGACATGATCATCCAGAACGTCAGCGCCGATGGCACCACTGACTTCACCTTCACCGTTCATAAAAATGAGCTGAGCAAGGCCCTGGACATCCTGCGCGGCGTACAAGCCCACATCAATGCCCGCGAAATCGTGGGCGACGACAAAATCGCCAAGGTATCCGTGGTCGGTGTCGGCATGCGTTCGCACGTAGGCATCGCCAGCCAGATGTTCCGCACCCTGGCCGAAGAAGGCATCAATATCCAGATGATTTCCACCAGCGAAATCAAAATTGCCGTCGTCATTGACGAAAAATACATGGAGCTCGCCGTCCGCGTTCTGCATAAAGCATTTGATCTGGAAGAGGCTTAAAAAGATAAGCGCCACGAGCGTTGATTTTTGGGGCGTAATCAAGTATTGTTACGCCCTCGTGCGGAGAGCTGGCCGAGTGGTCGAAGGCACTTCCCTGCTAAGGAAGCATACGGGCTTAAACCTGTATCGAGGGTTCGAATCCCTCGCTCTCCGCCAAAGTTTTAAAGGCACATCATCAAGTTTTACTGGAATAAAATCCTGCTTCTTGTATAATGCACGCCTCACGCGCCCGTAGCTCAGCTGGATAGAGTACTTGGCTACGAACCAAGGGGTCAGGAGTTCGAATCTCTTCGGGCGCACCATACATCAAGGAATTAGGCCACCACCTCGGTGGCCTTTTTCTTTTCCGTAGTAAAAACGTCAGTACCTTGTCCTACGCGCAACCCAGTACGACGATTTACCCATTGAGCTAGATGCTCAGTTGAGAGGTGTGCATAACGCTGCACCATCTCCGCAGAAGCCCAGCCGCCTAGCTCTTGCAACACGTTCAACGGCGTTCCATCTTGGGCGTGCCAACTTGCCCAGGTGTGCCGAAGATCGTGCCACCGAAAACCTGCGGCAATTCCAGCTGCTGTTACTGCATCCCGCCACGCTTTAGTTGATGTCTGCGTTACAGGTTTACTACGATATGGAAACACCCATGTTGAGTGTTTCCCTTCTTGCCCCTTAAGGAGAACGACAGACTGATCTGACAACGGGACGCCGATAGCTTTCTCAGCTTTTGCTTGATCAGGATGTATCCAAGCAACGCGCCGTTCCAGATCAACCTGAGACCACTCCAGATGCGTCACATTATTTCGCCGCAATCCGGTCTCCAGTGCAAAAATCATCATTGGCTGCTGATGTCTCGGCAACAAACCCAACAATATTTCCGCTTGCTCTCTGGTGATCCATCGCACCCGCTTTGCTGGTTCCTTCAACATTGGAATATTAGGGCAGTTAGCTATCCATTCCCAATCATCTCGCGCCTTACGAAGAATGGCACGTATGATTTCCAATGTGCGATTCACAGTTGTCGGCTTTGGGTCAATCCAACGCGGTGGACCCTTTTTGCGTGGGATCTCATATGGTTCCTGACGAGCAGCAGTGATTTCTGCAATCAGATCACGGTTGATCTCCTCCAGGCACTTTCCACGCATAAATGGATCAAGCCAACGTAAATGTGACTTGTCTGCATCCAATGTCGTTTTCTGTGACTTCTCAGACAAATAACGCAACACTGCTTCCTGCCAAGTGCGGCGCGGCTTAACACCGAGCCTTTTTTGGTCCCACATTTGCGCTTTCAAGCGATCATGCAGTTCCCCTATAGACTTACAAAGAAAAATCTCCAAGGTGCTGAGAAATATCGACGAAAAAATCGACCTCAACAACTCCATCAACGCCGAACTGGAAACCATGGCCAAAACCCTATACGACTACTGGTTTGTACAGTTCGACTTCCCTGACACCAATGGCAAGCCCTACAAAACCTCAGGCGGAAAAATGGTATACAACCCAACCCTGAAACGCGAAATACCGAAGGGATGGAGTAACAAAACTTTGTCACAAATTGCCAATATCACCATGGGGCAATCTCCAGAAGGCAGCTCATACAATGAAGAAGGAAACGGTACAGTTTTCTTCCAAGGGTCAACGGACTTTGGATGGCTCTTTCCGGCCACGCGCCAATACACAACTTCTCCAGCCCGAATAGCAAAGAAAGGCGATATTTTGTTGAGTGTTCGAGCCCCTGTGGGCGATATGAACATAGCCAACAGTGATTGTTGCATCGGGCGTGGTTTAGCGGCGCTTAACAGCAAATCCGGTTCGGACGGTTTTCTTTTCTATGTCATGAAATATTTCAAGCAAGTATTTGATCGTCGCAACTCTGAAGGCACAACATTTGGCTCTATCACGAAAAACGACCTGCACTCTCTCACACTGGCATACCCAACACCAGAGCTGCTAAAGATGTATGACGACGTAGTAACGAACTACAACAAGATGATTTTCGAAAGAAGCCTTGAAAATCGAGAACTCATCAAACTTCGAGATTGGCTTTTACCCATGCTAATGAACGGACAGGTAACCTTAAAGTAAGGAGGGGAGAGGTTCTATGATCAGGTCTGAGTACTTTCGTTTTTTACAAATATTAAACACCCCATCAATACCTGAAGCTGTCCGTAAAATTGCCAATTTAGTTGCAGCTAATTTAGATGAGTTAGTGCCACTGAGCACTTATCAAGGCCAGCGGATCAGACGGCTTGTTGCTCTAGCACAAACAAATTGGGAGGCAATTAGCCCCGATATCCAACCAATCCCAGAAAACGATGAAGAGCAGGTAGCAAAGTTCTCCCAGCTTAAACGTATGACGGTTGGCCCCTTTCGTGGCTTTGCTCGACAGGAAGTTTTTGATCTGGCAAGTCGCCTAGTATTGATTTATGGCCCCAATGGGACGGGTAAATCAAGCTTCTGCGAAGCTCTGGAATATGGCTTGTTGGGTAATGTTGTAGAAGCTGACAGTAAACGTTTCCGCGATCAAAACGAATACTTGAAGAATGCTTACGTTGACCAGTTCTCACCCCCAGACATCTACGCGGATGATGGCCAAGGGAATGAAATAGCTGTTACTTCAAACGAGACTGCATATCGCTTTTGCTTTGTCGAAAAGAACCGTATCGACAGCTTTTCCCGAATTGCAGCCCAGGCGCCTGCAAAACAGACTGAGCTGATTTCCACCTTATTTGGCCTGGAATCGTTTACCGAGTTTGTTCACAACTTCACAGCAGAAATTGATGACCGATACATAGATATTGTAGGACGAAAAGCATCACTACTCGTACAGAAGCAGCAGGCACTGTCTGGTGCACGACAACAAACTCAGAGCAGTAACAATGATCTTCAAATAATTGCTTCTGAGGAAGTAAGGCTGGCTAATCAATATAGAGAAGGTGCCAACTTTAGCCAAATGGTGCTAGAACTAAATGGGAGTGACGAAACACCTGGAACAATAGAGCGCCTTGAGATTGAGCTGCAACAGCCTATTGCAACCAAAAGTAATCTAACCAGGGTCGCGTTGGAAGCGTTGGGCAATAGTATTGCCACAACCATCCAAGAAATGAATGGAAAACAGCAAGAGCTAGCTGCTGCAAGCCAGCAGGTGTCATTTAAAAAACTATATGAAGCGGTCACTCAAGTACAACCAAGTAGTCCAAGCGCATGCCCAGCATGCAAAACTTCGCTAGCCCAAGTTGCCATAAACCCTTATACCAATGCAGACCAAGAGCTGCAAAAACTTCAGCAATTGGCTGCCATCCAGCATGATGCTGGGCAACTTGAGCAAAGTGCAAAACAATCCCTGTTCCACCTTTCCCAAATATTAAATACTTGTCTGAAGAGCTACCCGCAAAACAACCCTATCAAATCATATGAAGTGGAAAATAACGGGCAACCTAGTATTCATTGGTGGGATTCTTTACACCACAAAATATCTGACGGCTTTACCCCATGGCAGCATTTAGCCTCGCAGGTTCAACACCTTGAAGAGAGTGACAAACAGATCGATCAGGCGGCACAACAAAGAAGCAATAAGCAAATTGAACTAAACAAGCTGCGAGAATATGCGCACCAAATTACAGTGCTTCAAACTAGAAGGCAGACAGCCAATGCAACCATAGCTTCCGTCCAACAACTGATCGACAATTTTCAAAATGAAAATGTCCAGCTGATTACAGATGTTGAAGCAGAAAAAGCCGTGATATCGAGGAACCAGGCGATCACTTCCGCCTATGTAACATTTGTCAGAAAACTGAACGATTACAGCAATAATCTCCCTGCACAGCTAGTCGCAGACCTTGGAGAAACAGTCGTAGCCCTTTATAACGCCTTTAATCGGAATGATGCGCATACTGAGCTATTAGCAAACGTTACGCTACCATTGGCCCAGAACCAGCGCCTGAAAATTGCCTTCCAAAACCAACCCAACAAACTCTATGACGCCCTACACGTTCTGAGTGAAGGGCATATACGTTGCCTTGGGCTGGCAATATTGCTGGCAAAAAACCTTAAAGAGAATGCTCCGGTATTAATATTTGATGACCCTGTAAACGCCATTGACGATGATCATAGGGAGTCGATTCGGCGAACGTTGTTTGAGGATCAATATTTTTCAGACAAACAGATACTCCTGACTTGTCATGGAGAAGAATTCTTTAAGGACATTCAGAATCTGTTGCCTGCTCAGGCTGCTAGTCAAGCCAAGTCTTTTAGCTTCTTACCTCGTTTGGGCGATCCGCATATACGGGTCGACTTTAATTGCGCTCCTCGAAACTACATTCTTGCAGCTCGTGGACACATAAATCGGAATGAAATCAGAGAGGCTCTTGCTAAGTCGCGCCAAGCACTTGAATCATTGACAAAAAATAAAGTTTGGAGATATGTCACTAGGTATGGGGATGGCACCCTAAGCCTAAAATTGCGCTCATCCTCAGCACCTATTGAACTCAGAAACCTCACAGAACAACTGAAGAGCAAAATTGGAAAAAATGATTTTGCAGATCCGAACAAGAATTCAGTTTTTACCCCCATCGATACATTATTGGGGCTGAATGGGGAATCACGTGAGTGGCGCTATCTCAATAAAGGAACACATGAGGAAAACGACAGAGCCGAATTCGATAGAAATACTGTTCAAACCATTATTGCGAATTTAGAGCAGCTTGACGCAGCCTTAACGTAGAAGTTCCGGACCATGCTTCCATACAAATTCGTTCCCTCAATCCGCTTGCCAGCGATACTCGAACGATTCTGCATCTAACATCAGTGAATCTCGTTTTTCTTTCCCCCCAGGTATATTTGGCATCATCATTAACTGCATCTGTATTGCATTCGTAATACCACTTAAGCAAGTCTTGGTCTTAATCCAGTTAACAGGACTGAACACCTTGCCGCCGGGCTGGAGTTCATTAGCAGCCGTCTCCAGTGCGAAATTGAGCGCGGTTGCTGCTACGGAAATTACCCAATCTGCAATGCCTTTTGTTTCCGCCTGCTGCCATGCAATATCAGGCACGGGCACTCGGTCAATATGTTTACTAGCCACAGCAAAGCACATTGACACTGCGTAAAGGTGATGGAAAGGGGCATATGAACGCATGGCTAAAAGAGTTTCGTTAAAGCCATGAGGATTATCTTTACCCCAGCCTTTGTATATCAGATGCATCCAGTCATGGAGGGCTGCAATGCGCTCTGGGGTGTAGTCGCGCTTAAATAGCTGCTCGAAATACTTGTCGAAGATTTTGGTTTCGCTGTACGAAATGTTTGGGCGCTGCGAATGCCAAGCCATTAGGTGCTTGCCTAAGCTTCCGAGATCAACCACTCGAAGTGCTTCTTTCCCTGCCTGTGCCAGTTCACCACGCTTGGAGAGAAATTGGCCGTTTGGATAGCGTTGCTCGAAAGTCTTTTTAAGAGCCAGCACCCGTTTGTCGTTACTACGCAGGTCGCGCGGTTTAACCGTAGATTGAGAATTGGTCGAGATGCTGATCCGGTCTGCACGGTCATGCTGGGGGATTTCATAGAAGCGAAACATCACGAAGGTGTCGTCTAGTTTCTTCACCTTTTCACTACAGGACAAAATTGTAGTCAGTGACTGACAGCCATTGACCACACTCAGCCCTTGCAGATTAAGCTCGTTACCGTTTAACTCAAGGCGCGAGCAAATCGCGGTAATCCCATTATGGAAGAAAAAGAAATCTCGATGGCGATCACCATAAATGGTCGCCTTGATTTGCTTATTGACGTTATTGCTCAGCCCTAAAGATTGACGCACATTTTTCTGGAACAAAGCGCCATCTTTGATGCCTGGGAATGCTAAGCAATCCTTCAATGGAATTGCTGCCACGACCACAGCCGTACCAGCAATCTCCATATTCATAAATTTTCCTGGAGCCAACGTGAGTCGATGCTTTAGGTAAGGATTTTCTTTTTCCAGTGCCATTTCATATCGACGCTGTAACTCATCGGTATCGATTAAAGTCAACGTTGATGGGAGATCGTCAGCTTCGGCCATTTCCCTTTGGAAGACCGCTAAGTCACTGCGTGCAGCTTCGGTTAGTTCACCAGTGGTGATCAGTTCGAAATGAATGTCATATCCATCTTCGAGCGCTGCTGATAAATCCATTAGCCGTTGCTTTAGTCTGACGTTGGCGTTTTCCTGTAGTGCAGACAAATCTTTTAGTTGTATCCATGACGACAGGACCTCCCGTAGTGGGGACGCATCAACTGTACCAGCGCCTATAAACTTGCCTTGCACAACGTAAACTACCTGTGCGTCATCATCCACTACGATGGCATCTATCTGCTTGTCATCAGCCCCATCTGTAATGCAATAGCGTGCTTGACTAGAATCTTGACCGTGAATATTGCGTACATACCAAGCTACAAAGCGCTGGCCATCATTGGGGAAGTTCTGCTGGTAATAGCTTTGGGCAATATCCGCCGTAATCTTTGTGTACATACGCTCCCCTATTTTGCTACCGATTTTCTCAGAGCAATTTTATTGAACTACCCAAACACAACCTTACCTGCTTTTGTAGGGAAATCGTAACAAAACGATACTGAATTTGCTAACAATCACACTAAATGTAGTTAAATATTGAATTCGCAGACGTCGTAAGTGACTGTTTGTTAATGTGCTTTGAATTGAGTTTCGTCCTATGAATCAAGGGGGCAGGAATTCGAGTCTCTTCGGGCGCACCATACTTGAAGGGCTAGAAGTATATGCTTCTAGCCCTTTTTAATTTGGGGAAAGATTTTTTCTTCCCACGCCTCCTAGGAAGAAAATGTATTGTGAGCACTATTCAGAGGCACGATCCAAATATCGTTTATTAATTTAACATTACAACTCATATTTCTTTCCTCATTAAAAATTTCTTTATGGTTTCATTTTCGAAACAGCTTTAATTTCATCGTCAAGAGGATCGAAGGATACAACCCTAACCTTCAAAATCAAGGTCATGCTTCAGTATTTTTTATACGATGATTTAGCTAGAACGCCTGCTTACGTTTTGCATTCCAATAAGCCACTTCTAAAGCTTCAAACCTCTTCCATAAATCTATTTCACTATGGTCATTTTTGTATTTCAATTCTGATTCAAAAATTGGAACCAGTTGAATGAATATTATTTTTTTGTTTACTATGTTAATTGGCTCGATAATCTCATCACCATTGGTAAACATAAAACTATGTGCTTCTGTTCCCACCCATAATGGATAGCTTAAGTTTATCGAATCTCCGCTATTGGGTATTAATAAAGTCCCATTACCATGCAAAGCAGCTTCAGCAATAGCATCAACAACATCGTCAACCTCTGGTGCAATCCCTAAGAAAAACTCACATCCGTTATTTTCATCCCCATGGATATTTGATGCCCCTTCTGTAGCATAGATAGCCACACCTTCACCAGTTTTATCTTGATCCCATTTTAATACCTTAATACTGTTCTTTTGAGTAGAGAACTCTGCTTCTCTACTTGGGCTACCGAATTTCTTAAAATAGTGATCAATAATCATAATAAATCAATAACCCATTCCATTTTTATTTCGTTCAATAGGGGAAATCCATTGAGTTCCCAACTCCTTGCTGCCTTTACCTGAGTTACAGGACACACAAGCACCAGAAAGATTTGATGGATTATTAACTCTAGCACTGCGTGCTTCTTTAGTATCTTTCCAGCCGCCCTGTACCCAATCTTGCTTTTGTGACCGGACATGGTCTATCGTCGTAGATTTTTTATCTCCACAATATACGCAGACTGGATCTTTCTTTAATACTGCTTCACGTTCACTTTTGCTTACAGAACTATATTTATTACGTGCATATTGCGGAATCACTTCCGCAGTTGCCTTTCCTGAATCTATAGCCTTATCAGTAACATTTGCAACCTCTGCAGCACGCTCAACTACTCGCTCAGCTTTCAACCCCTGGCCTACACCAGGAATTGGACTCAACACACCTACAGCACTTAAACCAACATCAATCGCGGCAGCGCCAACCCCTACACCCGTGTAAGCTGCCACACCTAACTTACCCAAATCATAAACTAGGAATGCTACATCTACCGGACTGTGACCGTCCGGATCCACATACTTATATGGATTATTGTTTGCATAGGCGTAGCGATTAAAACTGTGTACGTTTTCAGGATCAAACCCAACCGGATCAACCGCCATAAAGCGACCTATATCCGGACTGTAATACCGGGCTCCCATATATGAGAGCCTGGTATTGTTGTCATATGGCTTCCCCGCATAGCCAATCTTGTTGCTTGAAGCATTGGGACTACCCGTTAACTTAATACCATAGGCAAGATATGTTTCTTTCCAGTATCCATTTCCATTAGCGTCCGTTGCAATCATAGGCGTACCGGAAATGTCATTATGGTAATAAGTAATGACTTCTGTGCTTGCAAGGGCTACCTGGCTCAAGCCGATACTTAATATCCATGTAGCCGTCAATGCCATCGTTGCCATGCAACGTAATATAAAATTGTTAATCACAATAACCCTCAGAGTAAAATTGATTTTATTTTTTGTCATTTTTCGTTGTTTTACTGAGTAGTAACCCTTTGAGCCACACGCTTACCACCTAGGTAAATATATTCAATCAGCTTTTGAGACTGGCTAGGTGTGTACTCAACTAACTGGGTTCCCTGTGCCCCATAGACTTCATAGCTCTTCACACCGGCCTTAATGACCGTGACCCGACTCTTACTTCCGTCATACCCATACTGGATTTTATTGGCCGTATCTGAGCAGTTAATACATGCCAGATTCGAAGCATCATCATAGCTATATGTGTTACCTGTCCCAGCCGCGATATTCCCATAGGCATCGTATGCATAGGTTGTTGGTAAATAGCCTGTGATACTTGCCAGGCGATTGTATGAGTCATAGTTGTAGTTAGAAGAAACCCCTGAATATGTTCGATTAAGAATATTGCCAGCGCCATCGTAAGCGATTGTTGAGATGAATATCGGATTGGTATGACTCACGACTCGATTCAGATTGTCATAGTCCAAAGCCACGTTAAAACTCGTATCCGCACTATCTACAATCGCTTTTAAATTACCCACTTCATCATACGTATATGAACTGTCGGAGTATGCAACTGCCCCTTTCTTCGTTGTAAATGTCGATGGCCACAGCCGGGCTTGCTGCTCATAGTTGGTCACTACGCCATTTGCATAGTTAATCTGCTTCATTAGTCCGGACGGCCAGTAAGTCACCGCACTGATATAGCCAGAAACCTGCGTTGGACGACCCAGCACATCAGGAACATAGTTAACCTGCTGACCAGAGCGAGGGTAAATCATTGATGCAATCTGATCATTTGCGTTGTAAATGTATTCCGTCACAAATGGAATGCTATCGACTGTCAGCGTTTCCTTTTTCAGATTTCCATTGTCATCATAGATAAAACCTTTGGTCGCTGCGGACGAGCTCACGCTTAAAGGTTTATCCGTCAGTGTGTAAGTATGCGTCACTGTGGGAGTGGTTAATGGATTGGGGTACGTTACAACACTCAAGCGATTACGCCCATCATAGGTATAGCTGGTTGTGCCAGAGCTACCCACCGTCAGCGACGTCATATTGCCAGCAGCATCACGCCCATATGTGGTAGTGCCGGTTTCAGGGTTAACCACTGTCGTGAGGTAATAACGGCTGTCATAGCCATAGGTCCGGGTAAGACCACCCTGGGTCGCTGATGTAATCAGATCTTTGCTGTTGCGCGCCAACGTCACACTCGCGGAGGAGATTGGGGTTGTGACTCCCATCAGGTATTGTTTATCTGGGTCACCATAGGCCCTATAGGCATAAGTGGTGGCATTGTTACGTTCGTCAGTAACGGTTTTGGTGCCAGCACCATAAGCATGCGTCTGGAAGGTGTTATCGGCATTTATAATCTTGGTAACGCGATTTAAGGCATCGTATTGGTAAGTTGTACCAATTGTCGCACCAGGATTAGACTCAAATGTACGGCGACCCAGCGCATCATAGGCGTAACTTGTCGTAATACCACCTAAGGTGATACTCGCAACTCGCCCAAACGGATCATACTGTGTTGTCTCAATCAAACTGCCACGGGTAGTCGTTTTTGAGGTCGCTGTATAGGTAGTTGTCTTCGGGTTACCTAAAGGGGTCGTCACTGAGGTGACACGGTTCAGTCCGTCATACGTATAAGTGGTCGTCTTACCGGCACCGTTGGTTTCCGATGTGATATTTCCAGCAGCATCTACCACACGAGTGATGTTGACACCCTCTGGCTGATTCTCCGTTTGAGGAATGCCACGTTTGTAATTTGAGAAGCTATACACCAATCCCCTTGGCATCGTTGCTGTAGCAACATTACCTGCAGAATCATAGGTGTAGCTAGTCGAGACACCTTCTTTAGTGATATTGGTCAGATTACCATTCGCATCAAACGTACGCGTGGTTGAACTACCTGTGAAGCTCTCATCTTTTAACCGACCGATGATCCACTTCCCCGTATCGTTCAGATACGTTCTCGTGGTAGTGCGGTTACCGCCATTCAATCCAGTCTCAACAATCGTGCCTGGATTTCCATACGCATCGTAGTTCGAATACTCCGTCGTGTAGGTCGCTCCGTCTCGCTCAACTGTTCTCTTCTGCATGTCAGGGAACCATATCTTTTCATCCCAAACCATACCCAGCTCTTTCAAATGACGTCGATAAGGAAATATTTCTCGACGTTGCCACACATAATATTCTCGCGCACCATTAGCATACTCATGCTCAACTAAACTACCAACTCTCCACGCATTATTCTGCCAAAGTAAACCAGTTGTCGAAATAGCATATCCAGCACCTATATATTTATATATCTCCACTCCTTCTGGACCATTAATAGTTGTGATATCGTATGCGCCAGTTCCGCCACGATTGTATGAATATAACCACTGATAGCCATTTGAAAAAGTACGCGATGCAACGCGCTCAACCCTTAAATAATAAGCCGTTGAATTACCATTAGCTTGTAAATCCAAATAATTATAGGTGTAATTTATTACCCCACCATGAGGATATTTAATACTCGACAATCTTCGAGTTCCTGGAGTCGCCGTTGGATAACTATTTATATATGTGTAGACTGGTTTTATCATGTCCTGAGTACCGTATCTAAACGCACCTGGGACATACGTATACTCCCATTTCTCTCCATCAGGGCGGGTAACTTTTGACAAGGTATAAGATGTGTTCGAATCCGCTGAAATGTACTCATATGTCCAAATAAGCCCAGCACCATCATTAATTGAAGATAATTTCCCGGTTGACATATTGTAGACCAATGCGACATTGCGACCATCGCTTGCCGTTATACTGGTGAGCAAAGAAGATGGTTTTTCTGTCGATTTATCATCATCCGCTCCGAATAATATTCGTCCATTATTATTCGATGGTATAGAGATAGCGATGGGGGTACCATACATCGTGTAACCGTAACTTATCCATTCTCCATTTGGATTAGTTGCTTTTATAGCATCAAGATAACTTACGGTTCGAGTGTTACCAATGACCGTAACTCCGCCAGTACCTGGACCTGGCGCTGGAGCCAACATCTGTAAGGAGTATTTACCAATTTTACTATTGGAAATATTTCCGAATTCAAACTTTACTCCGTCAGGGGAATATGCTGTAACAATATTAGATTCACAAGTTACTTTCCAATTATTTTTTGTAACTCCATGTCCAGCTTCAAAAAACACCACCTCATCACTTCCATCGGGCTGCTCAAGGGTTATCTGATCATGCGCATCCAGCCCCATTGCCTCTGTACCACATAATTGTTTAAATGAATTGGAAATATAATTTGCTTTATCATTTTGAATATCAAATACATTATCAAAAACTAATCTGGGAGCAGCTCGCAAAGACCATCCAGGACCAAGGGCAGTCCATTTATATGACCTTGCATAAGTCGCAGTCAATGCGGCAGAGGTCGCGGCAAAGTTATATATCCGCTTTATACTTATATCCAAACCACCGTTACCCGGTATATTAATATCCGTATGAGTAACAATAAGATTTCCGTTATATGGATCAACCTTATCCACCTGTCCCCAAAGCCCCCTATCACTATGTGGTTGCCGATAATCACGATCCTGACTTGTCTCAACTCCATATACGACTTTAATAGAAAGCAGAATTTGAAGCATAAAAAATAAAATAGCCTTGCCCATACCTTCTCAACCCCTTATTTTTTTACAAAAATTTAGCAAAATCTTGCGTTAACATTTATTATTTAAATATTTTTTATTTACTCTTTTCTTAATAATATCCGCCATAACTAGTAATTATTAGCTATGCATATAATCTGATTGCCTTTAAAAAAACCCAAACTTATTCACAAACTTATCCGACACTATAAATGCAAGATAACTTTGCATTGATTGTCACTCAATTTTCTTTAAAATCTCATCTCTATTTGCGCATAACTTGCTCGCTCACAAATAGATATCCCCTGCTAATCTTTATGTATGGCCCCAGCCACCAAGTCTAAAAAAATTCTGAGTCCGCGCCCCTCCTGTAATTACCCATTAATTCAGGCGACCTATACACAACCCATTAATGTTAATAGGAATCATTATCATGATAATACAATTTATTATTTACATCTAGTCATCCTCGCTGAATTTTAATTACTTGAATTTATTAAATATTTTACAAATCGCTACATTAAGCTTGAAAGCAACGGATACAGCGGGGGTCCTGATTTTGATAACAATAAACTCTTTATAGGCGTAGCCGTAGAAGGGGCGAATCAATCCGATGGGGATAATGGTGTAGTAGTCACTTCGAAAATTGATCGCTTAATTGTCGAAATTTCGTGATAAGCCCATTCAGGCACCCTCAGCGCTCCAATTCACTAAAAAAATTCTGATGAAAAGTTCATATGAACAAATATCCACTAACAAAACTAAGTAATACAGTTTTTTGCATATGAGAGGTATGTCTTATTTTTTCTCGGCATTGGGGAGATTTGTGGAAATCGGGGAACACAAGTGAGCAAAGCAGCACAGTATAGAGGAACGTTATGGAAATTTGTCATTAAGTCAAATACTTACTATCAAATATAACCTGCGAACCAAGGGGGTCAGGAGTACGAATCTCTTCGGGCGCACCATACATCAAGGAATTAGGCCACCACCTCGGTGGCCTTTTTCTTTTCCGTAGTAAAAACGTCTGTACCGACTGCGTAGCATCATTGCAGAGCGCGCCGCCTATCACCAAAACGCGGTTGGTTTGGCGCAAGGCGGAAATTGCCATAGAGAAAGCTGGGGGGAGGCAACTGAAACCACTGGCACTATGCCAGTAGTGCTTGATGAGGCGGATATTGAATTACCGGACTTGCTGACAGATTTGCAAAATCGGATTCATCTTACTCGTCGAACTATTGTCCGAATATTGACTGAAAGTGGCCGTCTCAATGATTTCAAGCATAACCCTAGCAATTTATTGATCTCGTCGCAGATGTAATCGAGCGATGCAAACGTATGGCCCTGATCAATGGCATCAAGTATCAACGCATTGGTGATGAGCATTATTACGCCCAAGAACTCTTCGAACAAGAAGAGGTGACTGGCTATATAAAAAAAATGCTTAAAGATACAAAGAAATCAGTCTATGAGTACGTAATATATGATTCCAACACCGAACGTGACTTCGCATATGCTCTGGAGAAAAATGAAAACATCAAGGTATATGCAAAGCTACCTGGGTGGTTCAAAATTCCAACCCCTCTTGGCTCCTACAACCCAGATTGGGCACTAGTGGTTGAAGATGGCGGCGGCGAACGTCTTTACTTCGTGGTGGAATCGAAAAGCACGCTGTTTTACGACGAATTACGTGATAGCGAAAACGCAAAGATTGCTTGCGGCAAGGCACATTTCCAATCACTAAAAATTGATCAGAACTTTGCCTGTTTTGTAGTAGCAGAGTCTGTAACTGATCTACTAAATCAATGAATCCCGCTCAAGCGCCTAATCATGCTTTAGCATGCATTCTTTAACTGCATCTTTAATCTCTTGATCAAGGTTAAAAGATGTTGCTGGAGAATGAGGGGGGGCGTTTCTTCCAAAGCACCGCCCATAACGCTCATCAAAAAAAATACTTAATGCAATTTCAGATTTACCTGGATTTTCCTTCTTAAACTCTTCCCAAAAAGACTCAGCATCATTACAAAACTGCGCAATTACAGGTTTTTTATCGCCTGGACAAGACATTACCTTCTCCTATTTTAGATTAATTTAACAGCCAAAAAAATTAATCTACTAATAATCTTTATAATTATTATCAGATTGGCTAAGAATCTGCATTCGCCGCCTTCTTAGCGATGACCTAGATATATTAAACTCCATTTTTTTGCCTTCAAGCGCCGGCGCAAGTGTAGTAACAGTATTTACTGAACTATTTAAGATTCTAACAAGTGCAGCTTTCACTGTTGCTGGATCATCATCAAAGTCACCATGTGATTTAGCCCTGGATGCTGATCTATCACCTTCAGTCAAATTATTTGGCGTTAATATTAGTTCGCAATTCGAAGTAGTGAATAATCTCTGTATTTTAGAATCTTTTTGAATGAATTTTTCCATACCAAGGATAGGCTCACCATCCCTATATAATGGAATTTTTTCCTTTTCTTCAAAAGCATTTGACACAAGATACAGCAGTGACTTGTTATACACTTTAGCACAATTGTCATCCTGTTCTGTTTGATCATTTAGTACGAACAGTGAAAACTTTTTAATTTTTTTGCTTTCGATAAGTGGAATATAAGCTTTTTTGAAAACTTTAGTGGTACATGCTGGTGCCCATAAAGTGAGGGTTTCCACTTCAACTTTTGAAGCCAAAAGGGGTAAAAATGCAGAGTGAAATATTGCACCTGCACTATGCCCAACACAGTGCACTTCCAGATTAGGGTAACTATTCTTTAGCTCTACGATGTGTTGAAAGGCCAAATACGCGCCGCCGTCATTATCGGAGGCAGCTATGGCATTGGACTTCATTTCATCCCAAGACAATTTTCCGGTAAGAAATCTGGCTAACGGCTCTAGAGTGTCGTCAACTCTATCCAACATGAAATCTTTGGCATCATCAATAAATCCTTCCGGACGTCGATTCCTCATTGAATCTTTAAGAATATTTGTAATTGTTGACCAGTAGTCGGAATGCCATATGAATGATATTGGATAAACTCCTTCATCCAACAATGCCTGCCGGTATCCGGCTACCCTATTGACTGCATCCTCCTCCGCCACCAACCCCCCATGAGCAAAAATCAACAATCGTGGTTTCTTGACGTCCTTCATAATTCGAGGGAAATCACGGGTAAAAATATTTTTAAGCTCAGCGGGGCTAGTACCGTAGTCACCGCCAGGCAATAGTTTGCCGTTATTACCAATGCTTATAATATGAGGGCGAAGATCTGTATAAGAATAAGCTTTGGAAGATCCGCTTAATGCAGCATGTTGCTGTGAGACAGCATTGGGTGTTTTTAAAGTTATTGGCACGCCTAATCTGGCGACCCAAACATCAGTGCCATTCTCGAGCCAGTCATCATAGGTAACTAGGGCATAACCCTCGTATCCCCAGCTGGCACCCCATGAGTTCTGAATCCAGAATCCTTGGGAGTTGTATCCGACAATAGCAAATGCATGGCCTCCAAGTGATTCGTTAGAGTAAGGAATAACGCCTTTTTTATCTACTTTGCTCCAACCTGAATGCACTACAGAGGTCGCATACAGGATCCCTACTTCTGCAATTGCACTATGCATTGCAACGATGTCTTTATGGTTAACCCTGAAATAGGCTCCTAGTGGCCTGCACCGAGCATCTCTAGATTTTGCCTCTGACAACCCTTCAACCTTATTTTTCTGGTCTGCAAGATATACCGCGTGTGAACATATGCCATGTTTATTCCAACCTTTCATAGCCCCTCTGGCACTAGACCCTGAGTAATCTTCACCAGGCCATTCATCATATCTTTTAGCAAGTTCATAAAACATAGAGGGGCTGACATCAATTGCATCAGGACTAACAGTACGACGTCTTAACAAATAATTTGCTACAGTTGCTAAGGCATAACCTGTACATGCCCCTTCACTACCCTGATCCAGAACTGGGGTTTTAGATTTACGATAGTTATCGAGGGGAATTTCTTGACCAACTTCGACTAACGTGGGGATATACATCTTGTCACGGAAATCAGTGGTATCCGGGCGGGCGTTAAGCACTCTATCTTTGAATGAAGTGTGCGCAGCAGTTGGGCTAAAAGAAGATTTTTTTTGCGTCTTGGCCATTTGCATCCCCTGACAATATGGATAAACAAAAACGTCAAACAACAAATCAATCTTTAATTATTTAATCTTGTGAAAAATTGATTTTATAAGTCCAAAATTCTAAAATTTACTAGATAATTCAGCAAGATGATTAATAATCGCAAATATCTCATCTATAGAAATACGTGTCAATAGACATACTAGAGTCATAATAAACCACTGAGATTAAACATTGCAGTTTAAAAAGCCAATGTGTAAGGTTTTTATTATCATGATGGTAATATTGTGCAGGCAATCTTTAGAAAATTTAAACCGCGAAAAGTAAATGATAGCTATGGGCTGTCCGCTTGAAGGAAAGGTTAGTTGTTACTGTTTTCCTTTGGCAGGGAGACGGCCGAACCTCGCCACTGCGGCTGGCCGATCCATGGCCCTGACCTGCTTGCCAGTATCGTGGCATCGACAATAACTGGTGCGGTTCGTTTAACCCGTAGCAAATAGGCGAACTGCGTGGCGTCACCAGGAGGAAGAAATACTCCTTCATTTGATAGGTTCTCAGTTGCCTGGAATCGCCCATTTTGGTCCTTTTCAGTTGTGCGTTCGGTGACCAGTCTCTCTTGCCTCGGCACTTTGATCTTGGACCCATCATTAAGGTCGGTTGCTTCAATCAGTATGTCGTGGACCTCAATGCGGCCGATATCCGATCGCTTAAGTATGATGACTATCGCTACAAAATCTTCAGCTTGATTTCCTGGGATATGCTCTCTGATTGTCTCCACTGACATTTCCGCTCCAGCATTGAATTGACCTCCGATCAGCTTAGTAAGAATGAAAACCGCTGCGAAACCGAAGGCGGCTATTTCCAACCAAAGCTTCATCGTGCCTAGTGTGGTTTGCATGAGTTTCCTCTTTGAAAGCTAAACAGTTATAAGGGCATGGAATTTCAGGCTCAGATAAAATTTGAAAGAATCTGGTTTGCGGAATCTCACCAAGATCCTGCTTTTGACTCCATGCCCCCCGGCTCATCGTTTTGTTTAATCAACTGCTGCTGCATCTTTGGCAGATGCTCATGCACCTCAATAACTTCGTAACGCTCATTCTTAAATATTCCAGTGTCCGGATCTTGGCGTTGCACTATCCTCAATGCCACATATAAGCCATCGCCCGGCGCTATCGTTATTTCATGCGCGAAGAACCGATCATAGAATCGACTATCCATTACCGGTGCTGAAATCTTAATTCCCCTCCAAAAAAACTCCCATTTTCGGTTTCCACGGGAAAGGATTGCTCTGGAAATCTCTAAATTAGCGAACTCGACGATTTCTCTTACCCCATCCTCCTCTATCCGTCTGTGATCGAATATTACAAATCTATCACGTGGCACATAGATTAATGGGGGGGGTTTACTAAAGTCAGTTTTAAGTCCTATACCCAAAACTTCAGGATCAGCCAATGCCCCATGAAAAACTTTACCTATCGCAGCGTTGAAACGTTCTGATTTTTCGAGCCCTTTCTTCGCCTCATAGACACTTCTATCCACAATAATCTTATTATCCCCAGACTCAATAATGACCATCTCTTTGCTAACTTCAATTCTTGGTGGGGTATTCGTCTGAATTAAGGTTTCATAAATATGCGTCGAAATGATCCCATAAACAATTGCTTTTACAGCTTCATTAGAGAAAAGGTTCTTCGCCTTTTCATAGACCGTTCGTACAACTGCTTGAAAACTACCATCCACCAAGGTCTCAACGACAACCTCAACCCGATATCCAGGGTTCACGGCTGCGTTAACCTCCTTCACCGCATCAGCCAATCCAATTAGAGCTGTGGCTAGTGCGTATGCATTGACATCATATTTTTGCGTGTTGAAGTAAAGAACAAACCGATTAACTTCTTTTGGTATTTCAATCACATTCATACAATGTTCTTTCATGAAGGTTTATGCAATCATAGCTTCTGATGATCAAGAAAAACAATGAGCATTCGTCCCATGACCCATCGGGTCAGCAGTTCAAATCTTAATGGTCGCGCAACAAATACAAAGGCTGATTCGTCAAAGGTTCAGCCTTTTATAATTTGGTTCGATATAACTATGGGCTTCCAACGCAAAAATGGTCTGCTATCTACCCAAAGCGGCAATCGATTAACAAGAGCTTCCTAAGTTAGGTTCAATCCACCATCTAAAAGCAGAATTTCTCCAGTCATAAAGTCTGATGCGACTAACATTGAGACAGCCTGAGCAATATCCTCGGGGCTAGCCGCTCGACGCATAGGAGCTCGCTCTTTCCAAAGCTGCTGCGCCTGTGTCCAGCTCGATGTGAGTGGTGTGTCTACTAAACCGGGAGCGATAGCATTTACACGGATATCTGGGGCTAGTGAAAGCGCGAGCAATCGAGTCACATGATTTAACGCGGCCTTGGTCGCAGCATAAGGAATTGACGCCCCTTTTGGTCGGACGCCAGCGTGCGAACTGATGTTAACAACGCAGCCGGGCCTGCCTCTTCCAGCAGCATTACGAAGCTCAGAT
Organism: Methylovorus menthalis; assembly: GCF_020523625.1. Classification (GTDB taxonomy): domain Bacteria; phylum Pseudomonadota; class Gammaproteobacteria; order Burkholderiales; family Methylophilaceae; genus Methylovorus; species Methylovorus menthalis. The sequence goes on along the minus strand of NZ_JAJAQH010000006.1, from coordinate 242,395 downwards.
TCTGCTTCTGCCACCAAACGAAAAGGTGCAACGACATTTACCTCATGCAGTTCCTGCCAAATATCCGATGTGGCCGCAGTCAGATCATTGTGTGGAATAACCCGACTGATTCCGGCATTGTTGATCAGAATGTCGAGTTGACCCCATACGGCTATGGATTCACGGATGAGTCTCACTCTATCCGCATCGTCGGCCAAATTTGCTTGCACATAAGCTGCCGAACCGAGTTCACGGGCAAGCGCATGTCCCGCGTCAGCCGAATTGCGTGAATGTAAGACGATTAAGAATCCCTCCATGGAGAGTCGGCGAGCGATGGCAGCGCCGATACCGGAAGTTGAGCCGGTGACAAGTGCGACAGGGGGTTGAGGTTTCATAGGGATTTGATAAGCATATAGTTGCCGAATTTAGCGGAATACTAATTGTGTGCTTTGATCGGGTTGAAGTGCCCAAGAGTATACGCCAGCGCTATCATTTTTCAGGCGGGGCTATTTTCTGAATGTCCGCTTTTGGCTGATAGCAGACACTGCTGTAGGGAAATTGTAACGCAGTGGGTATAACTTAGGCTTTAATCACGCTAATTGCAGCTAAATATGAAATTCGCAGGCGTCATAAGTGACTGTTTACAATAGCGATTTACCAAGAATTTCGTCCTACGAACCAAGGGGTCAGGAGTTCGAATCTCTTCGGGCGCACCAAACAAACAAAAGGCTAGCTTATGCTAGCCTTTTGTCATTTCTGGCACTGCCATGCCGCCTTGTGATGCCTTAGCTTTCAGGCCGCGTTAAATACTCGATTTTTCATCTGACTTTTCCCAGTAGGTTTCAGACAGATCAATGCGCCTGGCTTTACTTAGATAAGTAATAGTCTGCCACTTTTTCTTCACAAATTTCCAAATTTTCAGAGGCCAAATCTAGGGATTGGTTCGGTGTCACTGTGTAATCATGGTAATGATAGCTATCGGTTGCGTGGACATAGACCAGTTTCCCAACGATATTTTCATAAGAATAAGCGTCATAAATCTCACTTGATATATCTAAGTTTCTGACAAATTCCAAATGCTCTCTTGGGTTGGATTCCATGGATTCTCCTGAAGTAGATTAAATCGCACTCTAAAATTGTTAGGCTAGGGATTGGTTAACTATTTTTGCCAACCAAATCAAAACTCATTCATCACAATATGATCATTCGTCCAATCTAACACCATTTGCAAGCCCCTGCTATTGGCCAATAGCATATCCAAGGGGTCAGGTCGAATCTCTTCGGGCGCACCAATATAAAAAGCCACCTTCGGCTGGCTTTTTGCTTTTCCTTAATAAAAATGTCAGTCCCTTGCCTTGTGGCGGACGGGACGAGTTAGCTATTGAGCCGGCCCAGCAGCGAGAGTGTGCGTAATGCTGTTACATCTCCCATAGCCCAGCCGCCTAGCTCCTGCAAAACATTCAATAGCGTTCATTTTTGGGCGCGGCCCTTGCCAATTGTGTGACGAAGATCGTGTCACCGAAACGGCTCGCTGGGTGGAGTATCAAGACCATCTAAGAGCCTCATATCGAACATGGAACATGTGAGCTACGCAGTTATTTAAGAAGGTTAGCTCGAACACTATGCTGATCCTCAAGAGCAGCAATAACGTAACATACGAGTGAGACAGCCCAATATCTGGTCCCGTAATTAGAGGAGACTCAAGAGCTGAGAGTTATTAGTTCATTCGCCCTATAGATAGGATTAGTTAAGGTAAGTAATAATCTCAGTACTCAAATAAAAACAATGGGAGTGGTATAAGGATGTATACAGCGATTCTTCAAGTCATTATTGGCTTAATTTTATCTTCATTTGCTCTTGCAGGCCCCCTTGCTGGACAAGGCACATGGGAAACAACGCTACATGGACGAGATATGGATGGAAATGCTAAAAACGGGTTTGAGGCATACTATGATTCATCGTTGAATATTACTTGGTTAAAGGATGCAGGCGGCCTAAATTCAACTGCTAGTTGGGATGATGCTCAAGCGTGGGTATCCAACTTAAATATTGCTGGAGTGAGTGGCTGGCGTTTACCAGCATACTTAGGTACCGGTGGGCCAAACTATAACTTTCAAGGGGGAAGTAATGCTGGTTATCGGCCCAACCCAGTGACTTCGGAGTTGGCGCACCTATATTACATTACATTGGGAAATGCAGGATATCCTAGCTCTGGTTATGGAGTGAAAAACACGGCCGAATTCGACAACATCGCTAGCTATTATTATTGGCTTAATGATTCGTATGGAAGGTCAGAAGCTTGGCTGTTTTCCACTGAAGGTGGAAATCAAGGCACAGATAGAAAAGTGTTAAAATTTTATGCTTGGGCAGTTCATGCTGGTGATGTTGGAACACCATATGCGTCTGCTGTTCCAGAGCCTAGTAGTTTAGCTTTGTTTGCAGCAGGACTCGGACTGATGATGACAGTTTCAAGACGTAAAAAAGTTAAATCATGAAATAAACCCCGAATTATTCGGGGTTTATTTTTAGGTATACAAAACTTACGTTGGCCCTTCGGGAGGCTTCTTGCTTTCTCGTTTTAAGCTCAGGAACTAAGGCACTCCCTCGCTAAGCGAGTCCCACCAGCGTACCTTTCCCCTCCCCACCAAATCCTCCTACACCCCTTTAAGGACTTTACCGATTAGAGGGCATGGTGGTTCCACCTATGCTCGGGGTCTTCTGCGGCAACGCATTCCCAACCTCATAAGGAACTGTCATGGCGTCTCAACGTAAGGCTAAGAATTCGATTGGTACAGGGGCAGCGCAGGGCACGGTGTCGGGCCCTTCTACACATACACCACCGGCCACGCCCAAGGCGGCCGGGCCTGCCAAGCTGGTAGAAAAAGTCAGCGGCACGGATCAACTCTCGTCGAGTATTCCGCACAACCCTTCCAAGGCTCAGGAGTATGGCGAGGCGGCGCGTTGCCCTTACACCGGGGCATTCAGTTTGCCGGATTCGCCTGCGACTACCGGCAGCACAGTGAATGAAACCGTGGCATCGCCCAAGACCGGCGCAGGCAAAGCGCCTGCGGGTGAAAACCGCATGAAGGGCGATCTGGACCGTGTGCGGGTAGATTCCGCCGGGCAGATGCTGACCACCAATCAAGGTGTGAATGTCGCCAGCAATCAGGATTCGCTGAAGATCGGTCTGCGCGGACCGACGGCGATGGAAGACTTTATCCTGCGTGAAAAGCTCACGCATTTTGACCATGAGCGCATCCCCGAGCGCGTGGTGCATGCGCGTGGCTCCGCTGCCCATGGCTATTTTGAGAATTACAAACCGCTCACCGACCTCACCAAGGCCGCGCCGTTTAACGAGGCGGGCAAGCAGACGCCGGTATTTGTGCGCTTTTCCACCGTGGCGGGCGAGCGTGGCTCCATGGATACCGCGCGTGATGTGCGTGGCTTCGCCGTCAAGTTTTATACCGACGCAGGCAATTGGGATCTGGTCGGCAACAACATCCCCGTGTTTTTCATCCAGGATGCGATGAAATTCCCCGACCTGGTTCACGCCGTGAAGCCCGAGCCGCACTTTGGCATGCCGCAGGCCTCCAGCGCACACGATACCTATTGGGATTTTGTTTCGCTGATGCCCGAATCCACCCACATGCTGATGTGGCAGATGTCGGACCGCGCCATTCCGCGCAGCTACCGCATGATGCAGGGCTTTGGCGTGCACACCTTCCGCCTGGTGAATGACAAAAACGAATCCGTGTTCTGCAAGTTTCACTGGACACCCATCGCTGGCGTGCACTCGCTGGTGTGGGATGAAGCCGTGAAACTGGGCGGCGCCGACCCCGACTTTCACCGCCGCGATTTGTGGGAAGCCATCGAAGCAGGCGCCTACCCCGAGTGGGAGCTGGGCGTGCAGGTATTCACCGAAGCGCAGGCCGAGGAATTCAGCTTTGACGTGCTGGACCCGACCAAGCTCATCCCCGAAGAAATGGTGCCCGTCACCCCCATCGGCAAAATGGTGCTAAACCGCAACCCCGACAACTTCTTTGCCGAAACCGAGCAAGTGGCGTTTTGCACCGCCCACATCATCCCCGGCATCGACTTCAGCAACGACCCCCTGCTGCAAGGCCGCATCCACTCTTATCTGGATACGCAGATCAGCCGCCTCGGTGGCGTCAACTTTCACGAGCTGCCTATTAACGCCCCGCTCAAGCCCGTGCACAACAACCAGCGCGATGGCATGCACCGCCAGTCCATTCCGCGTGGCCGTGTCGCGTATGAGCCCAACTCCCTGGCGGGCGGCTGTCCGTTTCAGGCCGGCATGCAAGGCTTCACCAGCTTCCCCGAAACCATCACCGAAGACAAAGTGCGCGGCCGCCCAGAGAAATTTGCCGACCACTACTCGCAAGCCCGGCTGTTCTGGATCAGCCAATCCCCACCCGAGCAGCAGCACATCATCAACGCCTTCCGCTTTGAGCTCACCCGCGTGCAAACCCAGGCCATACGCGAGCGCGTCGTCTCATTGCTGGTAAATGTGGATGAAGAGCTGGCCGCAGGCGTCGCCGCCGGGTTAGGCATTGCCCTGCCCGAGGCCGCCCCACTCGCCAGCAGCACAGACTTCCCCGTGCCACCACCCTCCACCGCCCTCTCCGAGCAACACTTCCCCGGCAACGGCATGCTGCTCGGCCGCCGCGTCGCCATACTCGTGGCCGATGGTGTAGATGGTGACAGCGTGCAAACGCTTTACGACGCCATCCTCGCCGACGGTGGCGTGCCCCGCCTACTCGGCCTGCAGTTAGGCCCGGTAAAAGCAGATAGCGGCGCAGCACTCGATGCCGAAGGCAGCATAGAAACCATGCCCAGCGTATTGTTCGACGCCGTCGCCCTGCCAGATGGCAAGCTCGTCGCCGAAAACCTCGCCGCCAGCGGCCAAACCCTGGAATTCCTGCGCGACCAATACCGCCACTGCAAACCCATGCTCGCCATCGGCACCAGCCGTCAACTACTGCAAACCGCAGGCATCCCGGAAACCCTGGTCGATGGCTCGCCAGACCCAACGTTGCTGGCAGTGAATGCGTTGGAAGACGCATTGCAAAACTTTGTGCAGCTAGTGGGTAGCCCGAGAAGCTTTGCCCGGGAGACGGATCCGCCTATGGTTTAGATGTATTAGTGCCAAGCACTTAAGCATTACCACAAAGCCAAAGGGCTAGCTTTTTCTAGCCCTTTGGCTTTGATTGATTTAGATATTTTCGTTATAAACCACCCGCACACCTCTTGAATAAATACGCCAATGGCGTATAGTTTCCGGATGATTTTCATTGAAACGCCTACATTCACCAGACTGATTACAGACCTGCTCCCCGATGAGGAATATGGCAAATTGCAAGAAGAGCTTGCCCGCCAGCCAGATGCAGGTGATCTCATCAAGAATGGCGGAGGAATCCGCAAGCTACGCTGGAAAAGAACAGGCAGCGGCAAAAGTGGCGGCATACGGGTGATCTATTACTGGATTACCGAAGACGACCAGATTTTGATGCTGGTGGCTTACCCCAAGAACGTAAAAGACAACCTCACAGATAAAGAAACCGCAATATTGCGCAAGTTGGTAAAGGAGTTATGAACATGGACAAAACATTGTTTGAAGATTTGCAACAAAGCCTGAAAGAAGCCGTTGCCATTCGCCGCAGCGAGATAGCGCCCGGCAAAGTCACTGAAATCCACACGCCAGACGCCAAGGCAATCCGCGACAAAGTCGGCCTGAGCCAGACAGAGTTTGCCCAACTCATCGGCGTAAAGGTAGCCACCTTGCGAAATTGGGAGCAGAACCGGCGTAAACCAACAGGGGCAGCAGCGGCGTTGTTGACGATTGTGGAGAAAGAACCAGCGGCGGCGCTGAGGGCATTGCATTAGAACTGTCCAGCGGAATAAAGAAACTCATGATCCGATGACTACTAAAAAGAGGCACCCAGTTTGGATGCCTCTTAGCAAATCGGCTGTCATTAGCTGCTGACATACCAGCGTTAAGCTTAATTTACATTGTAAATCTATGAGCCTGATGCATATATTGCGTTCAAAACTTTTAATGCGTCATTTATAGGTATGAAAAAGTTTATACCCTGGGAAACTTGATTGATAACAACTCCGGAAACCGCAATTCCAATAACATTCCCGTTTTTATCTAGCAGTGGACCACCACTATTACCTGGCCGAATATTTACATCACTTTGGATAAAGTTTTTAGAATCAATATCCCGGATGTTGCTTACTATTCCTTTAGAGATTGTTGAGCTTAAACTTTGATCCAGTGGAGTACCTATGGCATACACTTCAGCACCAATATCTGGGAGTGTTTTGCTTATATTAAAGAATTTCGGTAACACCGCATTTAGCTTCACAAGAGCCACATCACGCGCTGAGTTGGTGGCAATTACATTCCCCACTAGCTCAAGACCATTGCCAAATTTAACATTGACAGCTTTCGCATCTCCAACCACATGCTGGTTTGTTAAAATCAGATTATCGGAAATCAAGAAGCCACTTCCGTGGCCATTGCCCGCAAAAACTGTAGCAACAGCACTAGACCACTCACTCGGGTTATTACCTATTCGCTTCGCTTTGTTATTTGAAATAACTACCTGCTCTCCGGAAACTGTCACAGTGTCATTGATTGTTTGCCCTCCACGCATGACAATTGATCGAAACTTATCATCAGCCAAAAGATTTCTTGTCGCTTGGGCGAAAGCATTCAGCACAATATTAATATCGCCGCCACCCACTGCTGTTGTGCTTTTAGCAGCTCCCTCTGTTATAACGCTATGCACGACTGCACGATCCAATTTTGAATATATTTGCCAGTCAACTTTAAGGTAGGCTTCACCTTTAGCTGAGTTAAAATCCCCGAAGCCAGCATTTGGATAGCAAATATTCGCTTTTAAATCTTTTACCAAGCCTGCAACTAAAATTTCTGACTTCCATGTCGATGGATCTTCAAACAAAGCATTTGAGTCACCAACGGTTTTAAAAGATGCTTTTTCTAATTCATCTTTGAAGGCTTCAGTAAACTCATCAGAATCAATACTAAGCTTCCCCCCTTTCCAATCAAGGCTACCTTGACCAACGCACAGCAAGCCCATCTGCAAGGCACCAATCTTCTCACCTCTTTTCATCTTAACAACAATTTTTGAGAATTGAATCGGCTTAATATTCGTGTTTGCCGGAAGACTTTCCACGAGTTGATCAGATACTGGCTTTATTGTTGCAGGTGGAACACATCCAGCCAATAGAGCAATAAGTAGTGCGGAAGATAAGTAGCGCATGATTCCCCTTTAGTAAAAATTAAACCTGGATCTTGGAATTTTTTTAGTTTATACATTTTGATTATGCAATGTTTAGAAGTAATGTGTCCAAAAAAATACCTTACTTGGAATATCTATTTTGATCTGTAAAAATAGTTAAGCCCCACTTTTACGCTTGGCTGCTGCGTTGAAGAACTAGGAAATTAGCTGGACCAACAAAATTTGCACCTAACTATCGCAAACATCTAAGGGTGAATAAGCCTCGATCTAAATCTGACCAAAACTGTCACAGTGAATGGAAGTGTCACAAACCAGTAACACCCCCTCCACAAACTAAGCTCCTAATCTGAATCCCTCCCCGCCCCCGCGGGGACTTAGGAGCGCCATCATGAACATCCCTAAACTCACTGTAAACAAACGCATGCTGATCTTGCTGTTTGCGGCGTATCTCGGCCTGGCGGGCTTTGCGGGCTGGGCGTATGCCTATCTGAGCAAACTACAGGCGGGGGCGAGTGTGGTGAACCTGAATGCGGTGCCTAGCTTGGAAAGCCTGGGGCGGGAGAAGGCTTTGTTTGGTGATCTGCGTTTGCAGATTTCGGCGTTTATTCTGAATAACGACACGGCCAAAAAAGCCACGCTGGATAAGGAAATTCAGCAATCCATCGCTGAACTGAAGGCCGGGCTGGCGAATTACCAGCGCCTGATTGCGGACCCGCAGGATGCAGCACTGCTGAAAAATGCCGAGCAGGCGATGCAGCGTTATCTGCCGCGCATTGATGAGTCGTTGCAGTTTTCGCGTGATAACTCGTTTTTTGAGGCGCGCGAATCGTACATGGATAACATGGAATACGCTGACCGCGTGGATGCGGCGCTGAAGGCGCTCTTCAGCTACAAGAGCCAGCTGGCGCAGCAGGCGGTGGCGGCCACGCAGGCAGCGTTTGCGCGCACCATGCTGATTGGCGGCATTGTCACGCTGGGCTTGCTGATTGTGCTGAGCCTGATTGGCTACTGGGTGATACGCTCGGTGGAGCGCGAGCTGGGCGGCGAGCCGCATGCCGCGGCGGAGATGGCGCGGCGCATTGCCGATGGCGATTTGTCGGCGCCGATTACCATTGCCCCGCATGATAAACAGAGCCTGATGGCTTCTATGCGCGATATGTCGTACACGCTGCAGCGGCTGATACATGATATGCGCGATCTCTCGGACCGCCACGAGGCGGGCGATATGGATGCGCGCATTGATACCACGCCTTACACCGGCGAATACCAGGCGCTGGCAGAGGGGCTGAACCGCATGCTGCTGAATTATGTGCAGCTCATGCAGCAATCCATGGCCTGCGTGCATGCCTTTGCCGAGGGGGATTTTGATGCGCGGCTACCGGCCTTCCCCGGCAAGCAGGCGATGATCAACACCGGCATTGAAAAGCTGCGGCACAACATTCGCCAGCTGATGGCAGACATGCAGCGCATGGCACAAGACCACGATGCCGGTCTGATGGATAGCCGGATTCCGGCGGCGAATTACCAGGGCGATTTTCAGCGGGTGGCCGAGGGCGTGAATGCCATGGTAGCGCAGCATCTCACCATCAACCACAAGGTGCTGGCCTGCATACAGGCCTTCAGCCGTGGCAATTTTGATACGCCGCTGGAGCGCTTCCCCGGGCAGCTGGCCTCGATCAACGACAATATTGAAGGCGTGCGGGCCCACCTGAAGGCGGTGATCGACTCGCTCTCGCAGCTGGCCGCGGCGCATGCGCGTGGCGAGATCGACCAGATGCTGAACCCGGAGGCGTTTGAGGGCGACTATGCCCTGATCATGCAGAGCATGAACCGCACGCTGGAAAACCACATCACCATCAACCGCAAAACCCTGGCCTGCATGGCGCAATTCAGCGAGGGCGATTTTGATGCGCCGCTGGAAAACTTCCCCGGCCAGCAGGCGTACATCAACCACACCATGGACACCATACGCCACAAGCTGCAGGCGCTGAATGACGATGCGCAGATGCTGGCGGCCGCGGCCAAGGCGGGCAATATCATGACGCGGGCCGATGCCAGCCGCCATCAGGGCGATTTCCGCCGCATTATCGAGGGCGTGAACAACACGCTGGAGATACTGGTGCAGCCCATGTTGCAGGTGAAAACCTCGGCCGAGACTATTCACGTAGCCGCGCAGGAGATCGCTCAGGGCAATGCGGACTTATCTGCCCGCACCGAGTCGCAAGCTTCGGCACTGGAAGAGACGGCTTCCAACATGGACGAGCTGGCCGACACCGTACGGCAAAACGCCGCCCGGGCACAAGAGGCCAATGGTCTGGTGAAAACCGCCGCCGGTGTAGCCAAGCAAGGCGATATTGTGGTGAACGATGTGGTGGCGACCATGACGGCGATCAACCAGAGTGCGCAGAAGATTGAAGACATCATCGGCGTGATCAATGGCATTGCCTTCCAGACCAATATTTTGGCGCTGAATGCCGCCGTGGAAGCGGCACGCGCGGGTGAGCAAGGCCGTGGCTTTGCCGTGGTGGCGGGCGAAGTGCGCTCGCTGGCACAGCGCTCGGCCTCCGCCGCTACCGAGATACGCCAGCTGATTGAAGACTCGGTGAGCAAGGCCAACCAGGGCAGCGCGCTGGTCGCGCAAGCGGGCAGCACCATGCAGGAGGTGATGACCGCCGTGCAGCGCGCCAGTGAATTCATGGACGATATTGCGGCGTCATCGCACGAGCAGAGCCTGGGCATACAGCAGGCGCGCATGGCGGTGAACCAGATGGATGGCGTAACGCAGCAGAATGCAGCACTGGTGGAGCAAGCGGCCGCAGCCGCGGAATCACTGTTGCAGCAATCGGATCAGCTGTTTGCCACGGTGAGTGCTTTCCGCCTCAGCGCACGCACGGCTGAGCTGCCCGTGTTGCGGGCGCCGCTCAAGCTGGTGAATCGCTAGGGTTCAGCGGGGCGACTGACTCAAATCCTGTCGCCGCCTAATCCGCTAGCCTTTTAACCCTCTGGCCCGCTAATCATCTCGCCTCACATCCAACATCAGCGGGCTTAAGCGCTAGCTGAAACCATCTCGGCGCGGGCGGCCTCGGCCACGGCGCCTGCCACTTTCTCCAGCAGCCGAGGATCAAACGGCTTGGGGATAATGTAATCGCGGCCAAAGTGCAGCTCGCTGATGGCATAGGCGTCGAGCACTTCTTGCGGCACTTCTTCACGCGCCAGCGCCGCCAGCGCATGGGCGGCGGCCACCTGCATGGTGGTGGTGATCTGGCGTGCCTTGGCATCGAGCGCGCCGCGAAACAGATACGGAAAACACAGCGCGTTATTCACCTGGTTAGGGAAATCAGAACGGCCAGTCGCCATGATCAGATCGTCACGCACGGCCATGGCGGTGGCGGGCAGTATTTCCGGGTCCGGGTTTGCCAGGGCAAATACCACGGGCCGGGGCGCCATGAGCTTAAGCAGGTCTGGAGGCAGCGCATTGGCGGCAGAGACGCCGATAAACACATCGGCACCCGGCATCACATCGGCCAGCGTGCGGGCCGAGGTTTCGCGCAGCAGGTCGCGGCCATATTCGCTGATGTCGTCACGCCCGGCATGCAGCACCCCGGCGATATCCACCAGCATGATATTTTGCGCGCCCATGGCCTTGAGCAGCCGGGCGGTTGCCATGCCAGCAGCGCCCGCGCCCAGAAACACAATGCGGGCAGTAGGTAGGGTTTTGCCTTGCAGCTCCAGCGCATTCAACAGCGCCCCGGCAATAATCGCCGCCGTGCCGTGCTGGTCATCATGAAACACGGGGATATCGAGCCGGGCCCGCAGCTCGCGCTCAATGCGAAAGCAATGCGGGGCGGCAATATCTTCCAGATTGATGCCGCCAAAAGTGGGGGCAATATTGACCACAGTCTCGATAAAGCTCTCGATGCTGGGCGCGGTGACTTCAATATCAAACACATCAATATTGGCAAAGCGCTTGAACAACACCGCCTTGCCTTCCATCACCGGCTTGCCCGCGAGTGCACCGACATTGCCCAGGCCAAGCACGGCGGTGCCATCGGTAATCACCGCCACCAGGTTGCCCTTATTGGTGTAGCGATAAGCGGCAGCGGGATCCTGGTAGATGGCCTTGACTGGCTCGGCAACGCCGGGCGTATAGGCCAGCGCCAGGTCAGCCGCAGTGGCGCAGGGCTTGCTCGACTCCACCGAGAGTTTTCCCGGCGTGGGTAATGCGTGGTAATCCAGGGCACGCTGTTTCATATCCGGCATAAGCTTTTCTCCACGGCATTGATAAGACACCTTAGCCTGTAAGCATCAACCCTGCCAGCTTAATCGCGCTGCATGCTGGGTGCGTATTCGCCCGCCAGCAACAACGGCAACAGGCGGTATTCCACGGGGAAAGACACCGCCCCCTGCTCCAGCGCAGCGGCTAATGCCTGCAAGCGCCCGGCCTCGGCCTGCACGCTAAAGAGGCAGCGCCGCGTGGTGCCCAGCACTTGCTCGCGCAAGGACAGCCCACCTTCGGGCTGACCATGCAGGCTGATCATCTGGCTGCTGTAGCGCACGCCGGGGAGCGCCTGGATCATATAATCCACCATCTGCTCTTCGTGCTCCGGCTGTACGCTTACTTGTAACAGGGCCATGGTGGTAACGGATTCTTGCATTTGTTTTTCCTTATTTGGCATGCGCAAAGCGCTGATAAAGCATGGGCAGAAGAATGAGCGTGAGCACGGTGGAGGTAAATAAGCCGCCGATCACCACGATCGCCAGCGGGCGTTGAATCTCGGAGCCGGGGCCGGTAGCAAACAGCAAGGGCAGCAGACCAAAGGCGGCGATGCAGGCCGTCATCAGCACTGGCCGCAGGCGACGCCTGGCGCCTTCGGTCACCACCTCCAGCATGGGCAGGCCTTGCACGTGCAACTGGTTGAAATACGACATCATCACTACCCCATTAAGCACGGCAATGCCCAGCAACGCAATGAAACCCACCGACGCAGGCACCGACAGGTATTCGCCCGACAGCCATAAGGCAAACACGCCGCCTATCATGGCAAACGGGATATTGCACAGAATGAGCGTGGCCTGCCGCACCGAATGGAAGGTGGCAAACAGGATGAGGAAGATCATGGTAATGGCCGCAGGCACCACAATCGCCAGACGCGCCGCCGCCCGCTGCTGGTTTTCAAACTGGCCGCCCCAGCTCATGGAGTAGCCTTCGGGCAGCTGAACTTCTTTTTGCACGCGGGCTTTGGCTTCTTCCACAAAGCCCACCAGATCGCGATCACGCACATTGCTGGTGACAATCACCATGCGGGCGCCGCGCTGGCGGTCTATCTTCACCGGGCCTTCTATCCGTTCCAGCTTGGCCACGGCAGAGAGCGGAATGTTGCGGCCATTGGGCAGTGTCAGCATCAGGTTGCCAAAGTCAGCGGCGGACTGGCGCAGGCTCTCGCCACCGCGCACCAGCAAGGGTGTGCGGCGCTGGCCTTCTTGCACCACCGAAAGCACTTTGCCTTCGAGCTGCGCACGAAGAATGGACTCGATCTCGGTCATGTTGAACCCGAGCCGCCCAGCCGCGAGACGATCAATGGCAATGCGCATGTACTGCACGCCGCTGTTTTGCGGGGTGTAGACATCCTGACTGCCGGGGATGCCCTGAAGGATATGCACCAGCTGCTGAGCTTTCTGGTCCAGCACATCCAGATCGTTGCCAAAAATCTTGATGGCAAGATCGCCGCGCACGCCGAGGATCATTTCATTCACGCGCATGTCAATCGGCTGGGTGAAGCTGTAGGCCAGGCCCGGCAGCTCTTCCATTACCTTGCGCAGATCGTTGATCAGGGCGGCCTTATCCGGCTGGCGCCATTCGGATTGCGGCTTGAGGATAAGGAAGTTATCGGTCTGGTTCAGGCCCATGGGGTCTAGCCCCAGCTCATCGGCGCCGGTGCGCGAATAGATTTCCTTTACCTCCGGCACGTTTTGCAAAATGGCGCGTTGCACATTCATGTCGGTGGTCAGGCTCTGCTGCAAATTGATCGAGGGCAGCTTTTCCACGCCGACAATAATGTCGCCTTCATCCAGCGTCGGCATGAAAATCTTGCCGATCTGCAGATACACCACCACCGTCAACCCCAATGCAACAAACGCAGCCATGACAAGGGCTCGGCCGTGAGCAAGCGCCCACCTCAGCGCGGGGTCATACAGCGCCAGCGCCTTGCGCACTACCCAGGGTTCTTCGTGGGGCATCTTGCGCAGCAGAAAAGAAGCCAGCACCGGAATCACCGTCAGCGAAAGGAGCAGCGAGGCGGAAAGGGCAAACACGATGGTCATCGCCACCGGGCGAAATAGCTTGCCTTCGAGCCCTTCCAGCGTCAGCAAGGGCAGGAATACCGTGATGATGATGAGCACGCCCGCCGCCACCGGCACGCTCACTTCGCGCACCGCACGGTAGATGAGATGCAAACGCGGCAACCCGGCGCCACGTTTGTTATCCGCCAGATGCGAGGCGATGTTTTCCACCACCACCACGGCGGCATCCACCAGCATGCCGATGGCGATAGACAGCCCGCCCAGACTCATGAGGTTGGCGGAGAGGCCAAACTCTTGCATGAGCAAAAACGTGGACAAGGCCGCCAGTGGCAAGATCAGCGCCACGGTGAGCGCCGCCCGCAGATTGCCGAGGAACAGCAGCAGCAACACCAGCACCAGCACAATGGCTTCCACCAGCGCCTTGGACACGGTGTACACGGCTCTATCCACCAGGCTGCTGCGGTCATAAAACACATGAATGCTGACGCCCTTGGGCAAGGTCGGCTGCATCTCGGCCAGCTTGGCCTTGATGCCGCTTACCACCTGCCGGGCATTGGCGCCGCGCAGGCCCAGCACCAGGCCTTCGACCACTTCCTCCTTGGCATTGCTGGTCACGGCGCCATAGCGGGTAAGTGCACCGAGCTGGATGGCGGCAACGTCCGCTACCCGCACCGGAATGCCATCTTCGGTGCGGATCACGGTGTTCTGCACGTCTTCCAGCGTCTTGAGGCGGCCTTCGGCGCGCACCAGCAGCGATTCCTCACCATCATTCAGGCGGCCAGCGCCATCGTTGTTGTTGTTTTCGATCAGGGCATTTTGCAGGGCATCGAGCGTTACGCCGCGGGCATACATGCGCGAGTTATCGGGAATGATCTCGAAACTGCGCACCAGGCCACCCAGCGAATTCACATCCGCCACGCCCGGCACCGTGCGCAGCTGGGGCCGTATCACCCAGTCCAGCAGACTGCGGCGCTCGGCCAGGCTGAGATTAGGCGCTTCCACCGTGAACATGAACATCTCGCCCAGCGGTGTAGTCATCGGCGCAACGCCACCCGAGACATCCGGCGGCAGGTTAGCCAGCACGGCGCTCAGCCGCTCATTGACCTGCTGCCGTGCCCAGTAAATGTCAGTGCCCTCGGCAAAGTCGATGGTGATATCGGTGAGCGCATATTTCGCCACCGAGCGCAGCATGGTCTGCCTGGGCAGGCCCAGCATTTCCACCTCAATCGGCGCGGTGATGCGGGCCTCCACCTCTTCGGGGGTCATGCCCGGCGCCTTCATGATGATCTTGACCTGCGTGGATGAAACATCCGGAAACGCATCAATCGGCAGTTGTTGAAACGCCTGCACCCCGGCAAAGGAGAGCATGGCGGTGAGCACCAGCATCAATACGCGCTGGGTCAGGGATAACCGGATCAGGGCTGCCAGCATCACTCAGCTCCCAGTCCCAGCCAGCGCCCCTTGATGGCGGCTTGCCCGCTGACGGCAACTTGCTCCTTGCCGGTGAAATCGCCATTGATGACGACTTCTTCAAACTGCTCGGATACCACCTCCACCGGCATGGCACGGAAGCCCTGCGCGGTTTTTACAAACACATAAGTCTTGCCATCATGCCGGGCAATGGCGGGACGCGGCACGCTGAAATGCGTGCTGGTGCCCAGCCCGCCGATTTCTGCCTCGACAAACTGGCCGGGGGCCAGCTTCTCGGTGCCGGTGGTAATGGTGGCGCGCAAATGCACGGTCTGGTCGTTCTTGTTCACGCTACGCACGATATGGATCAGCTTGCCGCTGGCGCCGAACTTGGGCACGCTCACCGGCATGCCAACGCTGACATAGGGCAGCACTTCCAAAGGCGCGCTGATTTCCAGCCACAGCGGATGCAGGCGCCCGATACGGTAAATCGGCGCTGACAAATCCACCCGCTGGCCTACGGCGGCAAGTTGCTCCAGCACCTGCCCGGCGGCCGGGGCCGTGAGCGTAATGCCACTCGTCATGCGGCCGGATTTTTCCAGCTGGGCGATACCCCCCGCGCCCATGCCTGCCAGCTGCAAGGCCTGCTTGCGCTGGTTGAGCAGCGCGCTCAGTTCTTCCTGCCCGCTTTGCGTAGTCTGGAAACGCCGCTTGGCGATAATGCCATCCTGATACAGCTCCTGATCGCGCTTGAGGTTGTTTTGCGCCAGACGATATTGCGTGAGTGCCTGCAGGTAATCGCGCTGCAGGGCAATCAGCTCCGGGCTGCTGATATGCGCCAGCGGCTGACCGGCTTTGACATCTTCGCCCGCGGCCACATACAGGGTATCTACCAGGCCGGATTGCGGTGCGGAGACCATGCGCTCCTGCCCGATGGGGATCATGATTTCGGCAGGCAGACGATGGCTGCTGACCGGCGTATTGCGCCCCAGGGCGGCCACGCGGATGCCCAAGGTGTTTTGTTGTGTTTCGGTAAAGGCGATATCCGCCGCTTGCACGCACTGGCCGGGCAACAAGCCCAGCATCAGGGTGCATATCCAGATTGTCTGTTTCATGGTGTTC
Source organism: Methylovorus menthalis (assembly GCF_020523625.1). Lineage (GTDB taxonomy): Bacteria > Pseudomonadota > Gammaproteobacteria > Burkholderiales > Methylophilaceae > Methylovorus > Methylovorus menthalis. The sequence continues at coordinate 226,295 of NZ_JAJAQH010000006.1, read as the reverse complement.
TTAATAATGTTCTTCATGGTAATACTCCAACCGCCTGGTTATATCGGGCAATGTCCCATTGCAGCTGTATGCGCCGGGTAGTGAGTGCGCGCTCGGCCTCATAGGCCAGCGCCTGTATGCGCATCAGGCCGACCAGATCGGTTTCGCCGAGCTGGAATGCCTTGGTGGCAAGGCGTAGATTTTCTTGTGCCAGCGCCTGCTGACGCGTGACCATCTCGAGCTCGGCCCGGCTGACCGTGAGGTTGTGCTCGGCTTCGTGCATGGAGGTTTCGAGTTGATAGATCAGGCTGTCGCGGGCACTTTGAGCGCGGCCGACTTCCATTTCGGCCGCAGCTTCAATGGGAGCAGCACGTACCGGGCTATCCAGCGGGATACGCAGCTTGAGGCCTATGCTGTCGTTAAAGGCGTTTTCAAATGGTCCGCGCTGGCTGCGGGCATTCAGGATCACTTGCGGATTTTCGCGCCGCTCCAGCCGGGCCAGCTCGCGTGCCTGCTGGGTGAGGCCCAGCCGTGACATGGCTTCACGGTAGTAGGGATGCTGCTCGCTGTAATCTTCCAGCGCAGACTGCGGTTCATCCTGCTGCTGTGGCATGGTGTGCAGACCGGTGAGTATGATGTAACGATGCCGCGCATGCATGAGCTCGGCCTGGGCCCGCAAGCGGCCGGTTTCGGCAATGATGCGCTCGTTCTGCGCCAGCATGAGGTCCGTCTTGGCGAGCTCACCCGCCTCAAAACGGCGTTGCACATCGTGCTCCAGCGCGGTGGCGGTGTTTAGCCGCAGGTCGGCCAGCTCCAGGGCATTGGCATTCATGCGGATATCCCAGATGGCATCGCGCACATAGCCTGCCACCTGCAACTTGAGACTATCGCGGCTGGCGGCGAGGTCTTCATCGGCGGCATCGGCCACATGTTTGCGGGCATTGCGTTGACCTTGCAGCCAGACTGGCAGCTCGAGTTCGGCCTGCCAGTCGCGCTCACCGCGACCACTTCCCACGGCGTCGTTCTGCGCGCTCATGCCCACGGCAGGCGCCTGTGGCAGGAACGATGTTGCCACGGTGCGGCGTGCCCGCACTTCGGCCATGCGCGCCGCCAATATCGGCTGCGTGGGGTTACGTAAATAGGATTTTTCAACCACGTCATGCAGGCTTAAAGCCGCATCGGGGTCAACAATATCGGTGTGCTGGATGTCGGTATGGCGAGCATCGGCGGCCAATGGCGCTGCCTGCACTGTCGCGGTAGCCATGCTTCCCGCGCACAACATGCATAGCCAAAAAATGCATGGCATCACGCGCCCAAACGGGCGTTTCTGGTACATAGAGTTCTCCTGAAGCTATCATCTGGCGCAGCTGTCGCTGCGTTCAAAGCAATAACTCAGGCGACAGGTGGCGCTCGGGATAGGTAAGGCGAATAAAACTGCAGACGTTTGGCATGCTTGCCAAACACAGGGGGGAAAAGACGTTTGCTGGCGGGCAATGCTAGCAGTAAGAGGAAAACCAGCACTAGCATGGGTGCCTGGATCAAAAGATCCTGGTCATTCTTGAGGCCGTGCTCCACGGTGACCGTATGCAGGGCGGCATGCCCCATGCTGACATGGTCAGCCGCGCTATGCATCTCCGGCACATCAATATCCACCGCATGCATGTGCAGGCCGTGGCCCTGATCTTCGGCATTCAATTCCAGATGCCCATGGATGAATGGCGCAAAGACTTGCAAAATGGCAAGCCAGAGCACAATGGCAACAGACATGGATTTGAATGGACGGCGAAACATGCGGCAAATCTAACAAATTAAGTGGATACTGGCAAATGAAGTCTGCGACACAAGGCACTTTAATTTTTTTAACAAAAATAATGACATACCCAACAGTATTCTAGATGGCAGCCGATACTTCTTATAGCACGGCATGTTTTGCATGGGGCCTGGGGTGGATATACCCCTGCAATCAGGCTTGAGGTAGCGGCGCTGTCGCGCTGACATTATTTTTATGGGTAGCACGCACGCCGCAAGTTGGCTACTATGGCGCTTGTAACAAATCTTTACAATTGGTTTTACCGCATCAGGAAACAGCATTACCTCACAGCAGGAGGTCGTTTTGACATGAAACCGGTAATCAAGCAGTTGCTCACTTCGGTTGGGATGGGCATCGCCATGCTGCTGCTTGCCACGATCGCCTACCTGTCTTTCACCCGTACTGAACATTTCGTGACCAGCTCACGCTGGGTCGATCATACCTATACCGTGCTGATACAGCTGGATAAAGTCACCGCGGGCCTCAAGGAAGCCGAGTCGAGCGAACGCGGCTACCTGCTGACCAATGACCGGCATTTTTTCCGGCTGTATGAAGATGTCGTGCGCAAGCTGCCCGCCGACATGCAAAAACTGCAAGCGCTGACGTCCGACAACCCGACTCAGCAGCGCCAGGTCCTTGCCTTCAATGCGCGGGTGCAGGACAAGCTGGATTCCATACACGCCATTATTTCCACCAAGCAGGAAAATCATCGCCTGGCGACCGACCCGGTATTTCTCGGCATGCTGGATACCGGCAAACAGATCATGCAGGACATCCGCACGCAGGCTGCCAATATCCTGAATACCGAGCAGACCTTGCTCAGGCAACGTTTGAAAGCCATGGAAGACGAAGCCGCCTCCACCCGCCAATGGATATTGATCGGCAACCTGCTGGCAGCCAGCATGCTGGGCTTGAGTTTCTGGCTGCTGATCAAGGAAATACAGAGCCGCGAGCGGGCACAACGCAAAGCCGAGGCCACGGCCTCGCAGCTTGAAATCACCAACCGTGAGCTGGAAAGCTTCAGTTACTCCGTCTCGCATGACTTGCGGGCGCCCTTGCGCGCGATTGATGGTTACTCACGCATGTTTGAGGAAGACTACAGCGACAAGCTGGATGAAGAAGGCTTGCGCCTGCTCTCGGTAGTGCGCAGCAATAGCCGAAAAATGGGCCAGCTGATTGATGATCTGCTGCAGTTCGCCCGTTCTGGTCGCAAGCAGATTGAAGCTGAGCCTATCAATATGCCCACGCTGATTCATGAGGTATGGCAGGAAGTGACGGCCGACCAGATGGCGCACAACACAGCGCTTGAACTGCAACAGCTGCTGACCGTCCATGCCGATCGTGCGCTGATCCGGCAGGTGCTGATCAACCTGCTTTCCAATGCCGTCAAATACAGCAAAAACAAACCGGCGCCACGTGTGATTGTGCGTTCCAGCCATCATCGCGACATGGTGTCCTACGAAATTGAAGATAACGGCGTCGGCTTTGACATGCGTTATTACAACAAGCTGTTTGGCGTATTTCAGCGCTTGCACAGTGCTGATGAATTCCCCGGTACTGGCGTTGGGCTCGCCATTGTGCAACGCATAATTGTGCGGCACGGTGGGCAAGTCTGGGGCAAGAGTACACTGGGAGAAGGCAGTGTGTTTGGATTCAGCTTACCCTGGAAGGAGCCTCATCATGGATGACATGCAACAAGTGCAAATCCTGCTGGTCGAAGATAGCGAGACCGATGCTGAAATGACGCTACGCGCCCTCAAGAAAATCGGCCTGACCAATGAAATACTTTGGCTGAAGGACGGACAGGAGGCGCTGGATTATGTATTCCGACAAGGGGCTTTCGAGCATCGAGCCAAGCCCTCGCCCAAGCTGATTTTGCTGGATCTGAAAATGCCGAGGGTGGATGGCATTGAGGTATTACAGCAGATCAAGAACTCTGAAAAAACACGCATGATCCCGGTAGTGATGCTGACGTCGAGCGCTGAGGAGCGCGATATCGTCAAAAGCTACGAGCTTGGGGTGAACAGTTATCTGGTCAAGCCAGTCGAGTTTGACCAGTTTGTGGAGGAAGTGTCCAAAGTGGGCTGCTACTGGGCAATCTTGAACAAGATCCCGCAATACCAGTAGCCGCTTGAAAAACGTGCCTTGGCCATGAAGTCGAGGCAGCAATAGGGGAAGCAAATGTTGCGTATCCTGATGGTGGAAGATAGCCCGACCGATGCCGAGCTCAGCCTGCGTGAGCTCAAGCGTGCCGGTCTGACTTGCGAAATCAAGCGGGTGGAAACCGAGCAGGATTTTCGCGACCAGATTCAGGACTATCATCCTCAGCTCATTCTTTCCGACTACTCTCTGCCGCAGTTTGACGGCATGTCGGCTCTGCATATTGCGCGCGAAGTCGCCCCTGAAATTCCGTTTATTTTTGTCTCGGGCACCATAGGGGAAGAAACCGCCATTCTCTCGCTCAAGAATGGCGCCACCGACTACATCATCAAGAACAACCTTAGCAGACTGCCCAGTGCGGTAATTTCGGCGCTGGAGCGGGCAGAAGAAAAAGTCGTGCACCGGCGCATGGAGCGCGAACTTGAAAACAGCAATCGCCTGTTTCGCGTGTTCATGCAAAACCTGCCCGCCATTGCCTTCATTAAAGATCAGCACGGCCAGTATATTTTTGCCAACGCCAGTACCGTGGATGCGCTGCAATTGCCGCATGAGGAAATCATAGGCAAGCACGACAGCATGCTTTTCCCGCCTCAGCTCGCGAAAGAAATGCGGGCCGCCGAGCAACAGATGCTGGCCCAGGGCGAGGCGATTCAGCATGTCCGCCAGTTTCCACAGGCGGATGATTTCAAGCTGTGGTTGCTGACTACCTTCCCTGTGCAGGATATGGATGGCAATTTCAATCACATCGGCGGCATCGGCATCGACATCACCGAGCAGCGCAAGGTAGAAGAAGCCCTGCTACTGCGTAACCACGCCATTGAGGCTAGTGCCACGCCGATTCTGATTGTAGATGTAACACAACCAGCCATGCCACTGATCTACGTCAACCGGGCGTTTGAGCAGGTCACCGGCTATCCATCGCAAGAAGCGATTGGCCGTAATTGCCGCTTCTTGCAGGGACATGACCATGATCAGCCCGAGCTAGAAAAAATACGCACAGCGATCCGTGAGCGCTGCCCGGGCTACGCTATCCTGCGCAATTACCGCAAGGATGGCAGCTTGTTCTGGAACGAGCTGTATGTAGCCCCAGTGCCCGATGTTAATGGTGGGCCGCCCCGCTACTTTGTCGGCGTGCAAAAAGACATCACCGAGATCAGGCAATATCAGGAAACCCTGGAACGGCAGGCGAATTACGACACGCTGACCGGGCTGGCCAACCGCAACTTGCTGAAAGAGCGCATGCATCAGGCCATCAGCGAAGCCCGCCGCCACAACTGGATGTTTAGCGTGGCCTTTGTGGATATTGATAATTTCAAGCGGATAAATGACAGCATGGGGCACAGTGCGGGCGATGAACTGATTCGCCTGTTGGGGCAGCGGCTGCAATCGTGCCTGCGCGATGGCGATACCGTGGCGCGGTTGGGCGGCGATGAATTTGTCCTGCTGCTCACCAGCCAGTCGCTGGATGAGAGCATACATACCGTGGTGCAACGCATCCGCAATACCATCATCAACCCCTTCATCATCACCGGCAAGCAGCTCACCATCACCTGCAGCATCGGGCTCGCCAACTTCCCGCAGGATGGTCGCAATGCCGATACGTTGCTATCGAATGCCGATAGTGCCATGTATCAGGCAAAAGCCAACGGTAGCAATAATTTCCGTTTTTATGCCAAGGAGATGAATGCCGAGCTGGGCCATCGGCTATCCCTGGAAAATGATTTGTGGCATGCGTTGGAAAAGCAGCAGCTGGTGCTGCATTACCAACCGCAGGTGTGCATGAGTAATGGCAAGATTATTGGCATGGAAGCTCTAATCCGCTGGCAGCATCCCACGCTGGGGCTGATTCCGCCATTGCAGTTCATTCCTTTATCTGAAGACGATGGCTTGATTGTGCCTATCGGGATCTGGGTCATGGAAACCGCCGCCAATCAGAACCGGCAATTGCAGCAGGCAGGCCATCCGCCCATCCGCGTAGCAGTGAATCTCTCCGTGCGGCAACTGGAGCAAAAAGATCTGGTGCACTGCATCGAGAGAACCCTGCAGCACTCCGGCCTGGACCCAACTTGCCTGGAGCTGGAAATCACCGAAAGCATGCTGATGCACAACATCGAGGAGTCGATTGTCACCTTGAACCGGATCAGCGATCTGGGCGTGCAACTATCGCTGGATGACTTTGGGACCGGCTACTCCAGCCTGTCGTATCTCAAGCGCCTGCCTATTAATCGCCTCAAGATAGACAAGTCATTCATCAACGACATTCCCACTACGCATAACGATGCCGTAATTGCCCGCTCCATTATTGCATTGGCACACAGCCTGGAAATACAGGTCATTGCCGAGGGCGTAGAGTCGGCTGAGCAATATGCCTTTTTGCGCGAAAATGGCTGCGATGAAGTGCAGGGTTACCTACTGAGTCGCCCCCGGCCGTTTGCCGAGATTGAAGCCTTGCTGCAAGCAGGTGGGCGGCTGGCGTTGCCGGAAATTTAAGCCCCAACCTGCATACCACGACTGCATTTACGGCTTACTCAGACATCAATAGCTGGTTGTGGTCGGTCTTGAGGTAAAAGCGACCATCGGCATCAATCTTGACGGCGCGAATACGGTAACCGCTCAGCACCGGCTCCGCATAGACCAATCGGTGCCCTTCTTTTTTCATGTGGTAAAGCGTCGTAGTGGCCATGCCCGCCACAAAAAAGCTGTTTTCCCAATAGGCGTTGCGGCCAGACTTAGGGTAACGCGCAATCGACCCTACACCGATGGAAGGCACAAACGTGAAAATGGGCTTTTCATAGCCATCATGTCCGTTATAGCTGTTGCCGTAATAATCGCCATTGCCATCGCGCTCATACATGGTGCCGTAACTCACCAGCGGCCAGCCATAATTGGAGCCTTCGCGTATCAGGTTGATCTCGTCGCCACCGCGCGGCCCGTGCTCAGTTTCCCATAGATCGCCTGATTCATGGTCAAAATACAAACCACCGGAAGGTGAACGCAGACCAGAAGCATACACATCCACGCTGCCGGTCTTCGTATTGATCTTCATCAGCTTGCCAAGCGAAGTGGAGGTATCCTGCACGCCCTGCGGTTTGCCAAAATCGCCGATGGCCAGGTAGACAATTTCATCGCTCTCGCCCAGCGCCAACTTGCCGCCCGCCTGCATACCGAGAAACGGCTCTTTAATCGCAGGATTGCTGGTAAAAATATCGCGCTTGTAGACCAAGCGGCTATTCACCACGTCCAGGGTAAATTCCGAGACGGCCAGGCGCGCGCCATTCTGCATGTCATCCCACATGATGTAGCTGACATAGAGCGAGTTATTGACTCGCAGGCTGTCTTTCACCCCGGATGAACCCTGACAGTAAACCAGCGGCTTGGCATCATCATCGTCATCTTCAGATTTGCTCAGGCGCTGCGGAGATTGGGTGCGCTCAATGTCATTGTCATCCTGCGCGGTAAAGTAGGCTTCGCCACATTTGCTGATAAACAGAAAGCGCTTGTTGCCCAGGATTTCGAATGGGCCGGAGGGGAACTCGTCATCAATCGGCAAGTTGTACACGCGGAGGTTTTCGGTGCCGAATACCGAGCCTATTTTGGCGTTCTGGTCCGGCAGGATTTCATCAATGCTGAGGCTTTCAAAACCATCTTCAAACGGCCACCACTTCATGCGGTATTGGTTGGCGCCCAGCATGAACAGGCCGACGACCATCACGATAAAGAGCAGAACTTTGATAATTTTTTTTCGGTTGATATGCATGCTTTCATTCGCCATGCGCAGGCAGCGCCGCACATAGCCTTATTTATTGTTTTATTACCGACCGCCACCTGCACGCTTAGTTTCCTTGTGCAGGTGATTTTCCCGGTTTTCCGCACCATTGTAGTGCGGCTACGGTAAAATACCGCTTTCGAGTTTGGCCTTGCCTGATCCATGCATGCCTTGATGCAGTTCATGCGGCGCTTTCGCCCGCAACCCAATATGGTAAGCCACACCGAGCGCTTGCGAGCCTGCTGCGGGGCTCTGCTGGGCATCTTGATCACCGCCAGCTTGAGTGCACTGCTGGTGGATCATGCCAGCTTGCCGTATCTGATGGCCCCGATAGGCGCATCTGCAGTCCTGCTCTATGCAGCCCCGGCCAGCCCGCTGGCGCAACCCTGGTCCATCATGGGTGGCAATATGCTTTCGGCCATCGCGGGCGTGATCTGCGCCAGCTGGATACCTTCGCCACTGCTCGCGGCGGCTGCCGCCATTTTTCTGGCGATAGGGTTGATGTTTGCCATGCGCTGTTTGCATCCGCCAGGTGGCGCCGTCGCCTTGACCGCCGTCATCGGCGGCCCAGCCATCCACCAGCTGGGCTGGGAGTATGTGCTGATGCCGGTTGGCTTGAATTCACTACTGTTGCTGGTAGTCGCGCTGGTATACAACAATGCCACCCGCCGCCCTTACCCGCATGCCCAGCAACTGGAGCCGGAGCATTCGCTGCATGAGACGCAGGATATTCCACCACTTGCGCGCATGGGCTTTACCCACGCCGACATGGATGCGGTGCTCAAGGACTACAACCAGGTGCTGGATATCAGCCGCGATGATCTGGAGTCGTTATTTCTGCAGACGGAAATGCATGCCTATCGGCGCCGCTTTGGCGAAATACGCTGCCAGGACATCATGTCGCGTTCGCTGATCACGGTGGAGTTTGGCACGACACTGGAAGAAGCCTGGCAACTGCTGCTGCGCCATCACCTGAAGGCCTTGCCCGTGCTCGACAAGGCACGCCGTGTGTGCGGCATTATTACCCAGGGGGATTTCATGCGGCAGGCCGACCTCACCGGCTATCAGGGCATTGCCAGGAAGCTGAAACAGGTGGTGCAACGCATCCCCTACACGCATAGCGATAAACCCGAAGTGGTCGGCCAGATCATGACCAACCGCGTGATCACCGCCAGCACCGACATGCACATTGTGGAGTTGATCCCCTTGGTGTCCGAGCACAATCTTCATCATATTCCGGTGGTGGATCAGGAGCACCGCCTGGCCGGCATGATCAGTCAGTTCGACCTGATTGCCGGGCTCTACCGCGGCCGCCTCAACAGCATGGCGAGCGGATGATGAGGTACGCGGACCTGCATCGTTTCCATGCTGGCGAGGGATCGTTTACACTGCCCGCTCACATCAAGCCTTGATAGCCATGCCTACTGAACTCCGACAAGCGGCCCTCGTCTGGCTGGCCGAAGCAGAACCCAGCCGCAAAGTCGCAGGCGTGACTGACTTGCATAGTGCGTATCAGTCGGGGGAGGTTGCACTGCATAGCGCCGCTGACCTCAGTATGGCGCCAGACCAGGCACAGCTGTCGATTCCCGGTCGCCCACTGCAACCCGAGCTGGTCTCGCCGCTTGCGGTCAAGCGCCGCAACATGCGTACCGTGGAAGGCCGCGCCACCTTGATTCATGCACTGGCCCATATTGAATTCAACGCGATCAATCTGGCGCTGGACGTGATCTGGCGCTTTCCCGGCATGCCAGATGCCTTTTATGCCGACTGGCTGCAAGTCGCGCAGGAAGAAGCCTTGCACTTCAGCTTGTTGCAAGAGCATCTCGTGACTATGGGCTACCGCTATGGCGACTTCCCCGCCCACAACAGCCTGTGGGAAATGGCTACCCGCACAGAACATGACATCCTGGCGCGCATTGCGCTGGTACCCCGCACCATGGAAGCCCGCGGCCTGGATGCCTCGCCGCCCCTGCGCGCCAAACTCGCCCAGGCAGGTGACATGGCGGCGGCCGCCATTCTCGATATCATCCTGCGTGATGAAATTGGCCATGTTGCCGTCGGTAATCGCTGGTTCGGCTGGCTTTGCGAACAGGGCAAGCTTGAGCCTCTGGCGACCTATGCCGAGTTGGCCTCGCGCTACAGCGCACCCACCCTGCGCGGCCCATTCAATATGGAAGCCCGCCGCGCTGCTGGCTTTAGTGATGCCGAGCTGGAATCGCTATTGGGTCAGGCATCTGACTAACCATTGTCGATTTACTGAAAAGTCCGTCTCAACACATCATCTGTATTCATAGCCAATTCGGCAATCGGGCACAACAAGTTGCAAGCGTAACCCTTGCTATATTCAGGCTATTTATCCTGACGTAACAGAAATCTCTCCGCTAACGTCACCAGTTCGCTTACCAGGCTTGGCTCATCCAGCAGCGCGGGTTTTTCATTCGTTACTTGATGAATAATGGCTTTAATACTGATACCCACCATGTAGGTGGCCAGCTCAGGATCAGGTACGTTTTTCATGAAGGGCTGCAACGCATGCATCATGCTTTCCAGTATCCCTTTGTTACTGTCTTCAATGATGCATTGGGACAATGGCAACTCCTCTGCAATCGCTTTATGCATATCAGGGGCCTTGCGGTGCTCTTGGATCACCATGTCAATAACCACCTCAAGTGCCGACCTGAGCGTAGGTTGCTGGCTCATGCGCAGCATTGCGTTACGCATGTCATCATGCATGGAGGCAGCATGGCGACGCTGCAACTCAGCGATCACCGCCTGCTTGTTAGGAAAAAACTGGTAGAGCGAAGCAATATTCACCCCGGCACGCGCGGCAATGGCATTGGTATTTAAACCACCCCACCCAGACTCGTTCAAAATATAAGTTGAAGCTTGCATAATGGCCTCTACCGTCGCACGGGAACGCGCTTGCAACGGCTGCTTTCTGGGCTTCGTCATCAGGTTGGGCTTGGCCATGGGTGCCTTCGGGGAATGTGAGTATCAATAATTAAAGCAATAACTTACTATTTTCACTCATTCAAACACAGAGACCCGATTGTGACAACTACCTTTATCCCATCAAACTGGGAGGCCTTCCAAAGTATTAACCGACAGCGCAGAGCGATCCGAAAATTCAGCGCATTATCCATTCCGGAGCGTGATATTCAGGAGTTGCTTGTTGAAGCTGCGCTCGCACCCTCTAGTGGAAACTTGCAACCCTATCAATTACATTGGATTCGCAGTCCACAACTAAAAGCCGAAGTCGCCGCGGCTTGCAATCATCAGCAGGCCGCTGCCACAGCGGCAGAAATCATCGTCATTTCCGCAAGTGCAGCCATCGCCAAACATACCGCTAGCAGGCAGCTCGCCTATGCCGAGCTATCCGATGTACTCAGCGCAAAATCAAAAGCGTATTACCGAAAACAAATGAAGATGTTCAATACGGTATTGGGCATAGGGGCTTCAGCATTCTGGACTCCGTTCATGTATGCCGCCACCCTGCTGCGTCCGTGTTTATCCTTGTTGCCGATAGGGAACATCGGCAGCCAAAACTGGGCGGCCCGGAATGCTATTTTTTCGGCACACACCATCATGCTGGCAGCAGCGGCCAAAGGTGTCGACTCTTGCCCAATGGAAGGGTTTTCTGCCGTAAAAATCGCCCAGCTATTGCAGCTGCCAAGAGGCAGCGTTATTCCGATTGTGATTGCCCTGGGCTACCGGGCGGAAGATGCGCGCATTGAAATGCAATGGCGCCGTCAATTCAATGAAACCTTGATAACGCATTAAATATTTAAAGGTTCTAACAGGCGCCATAATGAAAAAACCCAAGCACACAGTCTTGGGTTTTTATGCTTTATCAAACCAGCATGGCAGGCATGCCCGCTTTTTAACCGTACTGACGAATCGGCACGCGGATCTTTTGCAGAATAACCGTGGCCAGCTCCTCAATGGAGCGGTGGGTGGAATCAATCCAGGTGACGCCGGCACGTTTCATCAGATCTTCTGCCTTGGCAACTTCATCACGGCAGTTGTCCAGCGAGGCGTAGAAGCTGTTTGGGCGGCGCTCGCTTCGCACGGAATGCAAACGATCTGGACTGATGCTGAGGCCGTAGAGTTTTTCCGGGTAATTTTCCAGCACGGCTGGCAGGCGCATGCGGTCAAAGTCTTCAGGAATCAGCGGATAGTTAGCTGCCTTGATGCCGAACTGCATGGCGAGATAGAGGCTGGTTGGCGTTTTGCCACAGCGCGATACGCCCACCAGGATCACCTCAGCTTCTTCCAGGCCGGAATTGGTCATGCCGTCGTCATGGCCTAGGGAAAAATTGATAGCTTCAATACGGTTGTTGTAGCCCTGACTTGCGGCGCCGTGGGTAATGCCCACGCCTTGCGAGGGCTCAAGCCCCAGCTCGCTGGCCAGTGGATCAATAAAAGTACCGAAGAGATCCAGGAACATGGCATCCACTTCCTTGAGCTTGGCACGAAAGTCGGGCTTGACCAGGGTCATGACGACAATCGGGCGCACGCCGTCTTCCTTGGTGGCCTCCTTGATGCGGTCAATCGCGACCTGCAGCTTGTCCAGCGTATCAATAAACGGAAAGCGGAGTTGACGCAGTTTGACGGTAGGAAAGTGCGCCAGCAAATGGCCTATGGATTCAGCCGTAATACCGGTGTTGTCCGAAACAAAAAAAACGGAACGGTCATGGGTCATGATCAGGGCGCTCTGTAGATGGTCAAGTAAAAGGCCAGTATAGCGCTAGCCAACAATTAAGAGCTGCCTTGCGGCAGCGCGGTGTATCAGTAAAAAGGGCTGCCCTGAGGCAGCCCTTGGACTATACCATTATTTGCTATTTGTTGGCGGCGGCCAGGCGCTGCCAGGTGGTAACCACGGTATCGGGGTTGAGTGATACCGACTGGATGCCTTCCTTGACCAGCCATTCAGCGAAGTCTGGATGGTCAGATGGACCCTGACCGCAGATACCCACGTACTTGTTGAGACGGTTGGCAGTGGAAATCGCCATTTTCAACAGCACCTTGACAGCATCGTTACGCTCGTCGAAACCGGCAGAGAAGAAGCCGGAGTCGCGGTCCATACCCAGCGTGAGCTGAGTCAGGTCATTGGAGCCAATCGAGAAGCCATCAAACAGCTCAAGGAACTGCTCGGCCAGCAAGGCATTGGATGGGATTTCGCACATCATGATCAGGCGCAAGCCATTCACACCGCGCTTGAGACCATGGCTTTCCAGGATCTCGATCACGGCACGGGCTTCATCCAGCGTACGAACAAACGGCACCATCAGCTCGACGTTGGTCAGGCCGATTTCTTCGCGCACCTTGCGCATGGCAATACATTCCATATCGAATGACTTGCGGAAATCGCCATCGATGTAACGCGAAGCGCCACGGAAGCCGATCATCGGGTTTTCTTCATCTGGCTCGTAAATATCACCACCGACCAGCTTCTTGTATTCGTTGGACTTGAAGTCCGACAAACGCACGATCACGGGCTTGGGGTAGAACGCAGAAGCAATGGTGGCTACACCTTCGACGACCTTTTCAATGTAGAAGTCGCGCGGGCTGGCGTAGCCATTGGCACGGCGTTGCACTTCTGCCTTCATGTCGGCTGGCAGGGTATCAATATTGAGGATGGCCTTGGGGTGAATGCCGATCATGTTGTTGATCACGAATTCAAGACGGGCCAGGCCAACACCATCATTTGGTGTCTGCGCAAAGCTGAACGCCATGTCAGGGTTGCCCACGTTCATCATGATCTTGACCGGAGCCTTGCCCAGTGCGGCGGCTTCCTGGCTGGAAACTTCATAGTCCAGCGCGCCAGCATATACATAGCCGGTTTCGCCTTCAGCACAGGAGACGGTCACGATGTCGCCATCTTTCAGCACATCGGTCGCATCCACGGAACCCACAATCGCGGGGATACCCAGTTCACGCGCGATAATCGCGGCATGGCAGGTACGGCCACCACGGTTGGTCACCAGGGCAGAAGCACGCTTCATCACCGGTTCCCAGTTCGGGTCTGTCATGTCAGCCACCAGCACGTCGCCTGGCTGCACGCTGTTCATTTCAGCGGGATCACGCACGATACGCACAGGGCCTACGCCCACTTTTTGCGTCACGGCACGGCCAGTCACAATCGGCGAGCTGCTGTGTTTGATCTGGAAAGTCTCGATCACATTACCGGTTTGCGACTTCACGGTTTCCGGGCGGGCCTGCAGGATGTACATCTTGCCATCCACGCCGTCTTTGCCCCATTCGATGTCCATCGGGCGACCGTAGTGCTCTTCAATGATCACGGCATAGCGTGCCAGCTCCAGCACATCTTCGTCGCTCAGACAGTATTTGATGCTGAGTGCAGGGTCTACATCCTTCGTGATGGTGCTTTTGCCTGCTTGCTGTACATCACCAAACACCATCTTGATGGCCTTGGAACCCAGGGTGCGGCGCACAATGGCGGGGCGGCCCTGCGCCAGCAATGGCTTGTGTACATAGAATTCGTCAGGGTTCACGGCACCTTGCACCACGGTTTCACCCAGGCCGTAAGAAGCGGTAATGAACGCGACATCCTTGAAGCCGGATTCGGTATCAATGGTGAACATCACACCGGCAGCGCCGATGTCGCTGCGCACCATGCGCTGAATACCTGCAGACAAGGCCACATCTGCATGCAGGAAGCCCTTGTGTACGCGGTAGGAAATCGCACGGTCGTTATACAGGGAAGCAAATACTTCCTTGATGGCGTGCAGAATGTTGTCCAGGCCTTGAATATTGAGGAAAGTTTCTTGCTGACCAGCAAAGGATGCGTCAGGCAAGTCTTCAGCCGTGGCGGAAGAACGCACAGCGAAGGTCACATTCTGACCGGAGGAAGCGGTTAACGTAGCGTAATGCTCGGCAATGGCGTCTTTCAATGCGGCCGGGAAAGAAGCCTGCATGATCCATTCGCGGATCTTGCTGCCACAGACTGCCAGCGCGGTAACATCTTCCACGTCCAGTTTGTCGAGCTCGGCATTGATGCGATCTGCCAAACCATCTTGCGCCAGAAACTCGCGATAGGCATGGGCCGTTGTCGCAAAGCCAGTCGGCACGCGAACCCCTTTTGAAGTCAGCTGGCTGATCATTTCCCCCAGCGAAGCATTCTTGCCCCCAACTTCAGGCACATCCGTATTTCGCAACTTTTCAAAAGCAATGACGTATTCCGACATATTTTCCTCATGCGTTCATAGCGGTTTTAAGGCGCGTATGAATTTCATAATTTCAAGGTTGAGTTAGCAAATGCATAAACACATTGCTGACAGGCTTGTTAAAACTGGGCTTAAATTTATTGATATCACTAATTGAGTGCACTGAACGCACAACCACGAGAATATTGCCTTGAGCAGGCGACATGCTACGAGCCGCTCCCCAGCTCATTCACATATACGACTAAATCATTTGTCCTGCCATAGTCCTTATCTATTCTTGACGGCAGACGCCAGCTGCACAAGTGCAGCAAAACCATGCTGATTCAGGTTGAAATAATACAGTAAAAACGGCTGAGTTCACCAGCCTAAAACGTATTTAGGCCGAAAGGACTAATCCGCTTACAGGCATTGTCTGGGGTTGACGACAGCTTGTTGGAAATAGCAGCAAATATCGGAGCGCATTGTGTGACAAGCTACCCTGTCGCCGGAAAAATGTACTGATATAATTCGCGGCCCCGCCTTCCTGGAACCTCCAGCGCCGGGGCGGCATCCAACCCTGCCACCTTGATGTTTATTAGCGCAAAGGACGCTCATGATACTGATATTCCTGGTACTACTGCTCGCCCTGTTGCCACTGGTGCTCACTACATCGTTTCCGCATCTGGTTGTCGTCAGCATTTATAGCGGCTTAGCTCACCTGCTCGCTTTTGGGTGGGCCATCATGATCATCATCATTCTTTTGCGCCGCCGCCGGATTCGCGAATGGCGCGAGGCGCGCAAGCTACGCAAGCAGGCGCGCGCCCAGCAAAAAAAACACCCGCACTGATTTACCCATCCGAGCGCCAATCCAGCATTACCAGGAATAGCCCGCGCTAAAGAGCAACGTGGAATCCAGTTCCTTGCGCCCCGGCGTCGGGCTGCCATCCCACGTGACATTCCATTGTGTGGAGGCATTCAGCCGCTCCGTCAGCGGGAAGCGGAAACCGGTTTTGGCGTAAATCAGCATATCGCGTGTATCTTCCATACTCATGAGCGCTTCATGCTCATGGAAAAACTGGGTAAAGCCATTGAAGAATCGCTGGTCATATTTCACCGCCCAGCGCAATGCCGCATAGTTTTTGTCGGGGTCGGTGTAATGGCGCTCGCTCACATAGGCCAAACCACCTTCCAGTGACAGATTCAGGTTGGGCGACTCATACATCTGGTAACCAGACCCGCCACCAATGGTTGTCAACATCTGCAGATCCCGGAACCTATCCTGTTCCAGTGATGTGGTGCCGTAGGCATACCAGCGCCGACTCCAGAAATGGTCATACTTGGCATAGCCACGGCTATTGAATTGCGTGCTGTTGCCGCGATCCTCCGCCCGGTTGAAGATGGCGCCGGCGGTATACCGATTCTGCAGCGTACGAATAATGGTTTCTGTATCCAGCCGCAAGGCCTGGGTTTCGGAGTTACCCTGTGTCCAGGTACCACCGACATTGATACGGCCCGTCCACCTATACCCACCGCGCACCAGCTCAGGCGAGGGGTTGATATAGCGCAGCTCTGCGAGCTCAATATCCCGGTATTGCTCATTCTCAAGCTTGATCCAGGCGCGGCCATCTTCAACATCATCCAGGCTGACAAACGCGCCTTCTACCCGCTCCTTGTCATTGAGTACGATATCCAGCGCCTTCGCAGAGTCCAGGCTGGCAATTTCTGCCCACACCACCTTGATGACACCGGCATAGGCTGTTCTGAACTCAACGGCATCGCCTTCTTTCTTCAGCACTTCTCCGGTCAGCACATCGCCATTTTTGAGGCGCAATTGATCCGCCTGGGCATGGCATGACAGTACTATAAGAGACGCCGAGACCATGATTTTCGCATACGCAGATACCTGCATGTAGTTCCTCCTGATGTTGTTGCTTGATGTCGACATACCTGCGGGCAGTGACTTTTGTATATTCGCTATTGCGCCCAACATTGGGCAAATTTGAAATCAACATTGGCTAAATTCTGGGTAATCAAAGAGCAGCGCCAGCACGAGGCTTATTCAACATGACTGCATAAGGGCGAAAAAATTCGCAGCGGGGGCAATGCCAACTTCGACAAGCACGCTGGCTAAACGGGCTAAACGCCCAGCAAATCAGGAAACTCGCGTATGGATGGAATCACTCTGTCGGGCTGAATAGACGAGGCATCACAGTAAGGCTGGCGATACTTGCCGGTTTGCACCAGCACACCACGCAGGCCTGCCTGCTGAGCACCGCCAATGTCAGCATCAATATCATCGCCGATAAGTACGGCATCACACGCCGCCACGCCCATGCTGATCAACGCCATGGCAAAAAAATCGGCCGAGGGCTTGCCCATCAGCGTAGTCTGCGCGCCGCTGGCATATTCCAGACCCGTGATAAAAGCCCCGATATCCATCTGCAATCCCTGCTCGGTTTGCCAGTACCGGTTTTTATGAATGGCGATCAACTTGGCGCCGCGCATCAGGCAGTTGAAGACTTCATTCAACAAGCGATAAGACCAGGCATCGCCGATATCCCCAATCACAATAAATTCGGCCTCGGTGTCTGACTGGCGGAAATCGGCAAAATCCTGCATGACATCTTCCGCCAGCAAGAATCGGCAGACCGGATCACCCTGCCGCATCAAATATAAACGCGCTGCCTGCGTGGCACTGATGATTTCGTCGGTATCGACGGCAAAGCCCAGGCTGGCAAGCTTTACCTGCAACGATGTCAGCGATAGCGTGCTGGTATTGGTGACGAAGCGACAAGGCAAACCCGCGTTGCGAATACGGTCTACGGCATCTATCGCCCCTTCTACTGGCTTGCCACCGATATAGAGCACGCCATCGAGATCAAACAGCACGCCTTTGATTGTATCTAGCGGATCCATGATGACTCCTTTTTGCACACTGATAACACTTGTATGCAAGCATCAACGATGCCAACCCTAGCCACACTTACGCTCCCTCAATACGGCCCAGCGGGTAACCCAATACACCAGCATGCCAATATATGTACCCGCAATCACATCACTCACATAATGGTAGTTGGTCGCCACTAAAGCGAAAGCCAGTAGCAACGCGCCCATAAAATACACATTGCGCCAGCGCGGATAAAATTGCCACAACGCCATGAATACCGTCATGAATACCACCATGTGGCCGGATGGAAAGGCGTCATACCAGCGCTTGCCTATCTGAAACCACTGCATCTGGTGGGCATCCGGGTTGGATACCCACAATCGAACCGATACGCGACCAAACCCCAGCTTAAGCAGGTGTTTGACGACAAATGCGACTGGAAGGACGATACCCAGCAGCAGAAAAAAGTCACGCCGGGGGCTATGGTCCCCCAGCCATCGCAGATAGAAATAGAAAGAAAAACTGAAGGTAGACCCAATAAGCACTACCCAGAACAAATGGCTAGGCAGATTATGGGTATAGGCGCGAAATGGCGCATAGCTGAGTAAATTTGCATTGATCCATAGAGCAGTCGGCGCATCTATATAAAAAATCGCCAACAAGCTCAGTGCGAGCACCAGCAGCATCAGACTAATGCCCCGCATGTTCGCCCGCCCCATTCACCTTTACCTTGTTCGCCACGCTGGGCATGCAAATTATCCTGACCATGACTGGAGTTTAGCCGACCCGCGCTGGTGCGTCGATGGCAGAGAGCTGACTTGGCCGCCACCGTGCGTCAACACACCATCAAGCAGACATAAAAAAGGCCGACATTGAAGTCAGCCTTTTTTTATACCGGTCACCCGGCTAGCTGTAGCAATTACTCTGCGACAACAATTTCATTCTTGACGGCAGTAACGCCCTTTACGCCCTTGGCGAGCAACACTGCTTTTTCAGCTTCTTTCTTGGTTTTTGCAGTGCCGGACAATTCGACCAGGCCATTGCTGTCAGTTTCAACCTTGATGTCACTGGCGCTTACCAGCTTATCCTTGGCAAACGCAGCCTTCACCTTAGTCGTGATCACAGTATCACTCAACTTGGTGGAAACGGCATCACCGTCTGCAGCAAAGCCACTCAGCGGCATTGCCAGAGCACTTACCAACAGCAGAGCTTTTAAATTTGTTTTCATATCGTTTCCTTATAATGGGTTGTTGTTGAAGACGAGTCCATTGTGAAAGGAAACAGCATAATGGCGAATAAGCTGGGCGCTGATTCTCCTGTCAGAGAACACTTACCACGCTGTAGGTCTGGCGCCCTACTTTAATGTTTCGCGGGTGACTTCCACGCTTGCCTCACCATCGCTTAACCACACCTGGCCATCCTGTATGGTGCATTGCAAGTTCATGCTGCGCTGGGCCAGCGCTGCCAAGGCATGCGTTGTCTCCTGCGGCAGACTATAAACCCGCAAATTGCTGAGCCGGGCGAAGCCGGAAGCATTCTGCGCAAACCACATCTCTGCAGTACGTCCACCATAGGCATACACCAGTACCTCATCAGCGCGGCCACACGCCTTGCGAATCAGTTTCTCATCCGGCAGGCCAACATCTACCCACTGTTCAATGCGCCCGGTCAAATCGCGCCGCCAAAGATCTGCCTCATCATCGTCCGTCATGCCCTGACCAAACGCCAACTGCTCATCCGCATGCAGCGCAAATGCCAAGAGGCGCACCATCATGCGCTCATCCGTTTCAGAAGGATGCCGCGCCAGCGTCAAGGCATGATCCTGATAGTAATGCCGTTCCATGTCGGCAATTTGCAAACTGGCTTTGAATACGGTGGATTTAAGGGCCATATAAACAATCTTGATGCGTCATGTTGAAAACCACTATATATAAATTGCAATGTACAAAAAAAGACCCGCTAGGCCCTGAGCATTATCGCGTCAGACCTCATCAGCATGTCGTTGCGCTTTAAAAAAAGTGCGAATGGCCGACTCATTATCGTCGCCGAAAAACCGCGTTGAATGTGTCACTTTCTTTTCGTTCGCCAGCAATGTTGCAGGTGAACTCGGCAAGCCTTGCCAGCGCAGCCCCAGAGGCAAACGCCCCGTCGCAAAATCCCCGTGTTTCAGCCCGACCGCAAGCATCAGAAGACCAAAAATCTGATCCTCTTGCAGCTCGCTCCAGAAAAATTCTTCCCGGCCCAACAGCTGATGCTGTATCAGCCTTTCAACACATTCGCTGCTGAGAAAATAAGCACCACCCAGGCAATGCTCACCTGGCTCATAGCCATGTTTGATACTGCGTCGTGACACTTGATTTAGAAACCACCAGCTTTTCCATGCGCGCGGATGGAGCATCAAGGCCATGTTGATCTTGAGCTTCTGCGCCAATTTGCGGCGCGGCCAGGAAAAGTCCCGCGGATCCCCATTGCAATCCACTCGGTACGAGCCGAGCATCCCCAGCTCAGGGTGTTGGGCAAACCATTCAATGGCATCTTTTTCCGGGTGATGGCCAATGACCAATGCATCGGTATCCAGCCGCAGCAATACCCGGAATGCATAATGCTCATGGGCATAAGCAAAGCCACGCGAGAGATTGATGTACAGGCCCGCCTCCTTCCCCATGTTGCCCCGGGTGGCGATGACATCCACGTTATCAAATGACGTGGACAATCCTGCGCAAAGGGCTTCTCCACTATCATCCAGCACAATAATCACATGGGCCGAGCGGATGTAATGACGAATGCTCTCTATGGTATCGACGACATACGCTAGTTTGCATGTCGGCCCCACGGGAAGCACAACGACAAGCTCAACATTTTTCCTGGCAACATTTCGCATGGGATGACCCGCCTATTGAGGTTGTTATCTGCTGCAAGCAGTAGTAAAAACCAAAACGACATCATCGCCCACCAGCGTGGGCGCTAAACCACACTTCTAGCCAGACATTAGCATAAACTTGAATCCATATGCTGCATTTTGGGGCCTTCGTTGCGGCCCTTATGAATAGCGAAAGCCACCATTCAAACAGCATAAAAAAAGGGTTACGATTTCTCGTAACCCCTTTTGGGTGTTGGTGGGCTGTGCGGGGATCGAACCCACGACAAACGGATTAAAAGTCCGCTGCTCTACCAGCTGAGCTAACAGCCCGGAGACTTTCGTCCCGATGTTTTCCGTTGCTTTGGAAAGCGCGCAATTATCCTGAAAAGGGCGTAGCGCGTCAACCAGAAATCAGGGAAAGTTTATGCAGCATTCATTTAGCAAAGACTCGGCGCGTTAGCGCATGCCGGGGAATCGTCCTTGCATGGCGCGCATCATCTTGCTCATGCCGCCCTTGGAGAACATTTTCATCATCTTCTGGATTTCTTCAAACTGGTTGAGCAGGCGGTTGACTTCCTGCACCTGCACGCCTGCGCCAGCGGCGATACGGCGTTTGCGCGTAGCCTTGATGATCTCTGGCTTGCGGCGCTCTTCGGCCGTCATGGAGTTGATAATACCCTCCATGCGACGCATCGCTTTATCGCCAGTTTCGCTGTTGATCTGGCCAGCCATGCCCGCCAGCTGCGCGGGCATTTTATCCATCAGCGCACCCATGCCGCCCATTTTGCGCATTTGCAGCATTTGTGACTTGAAATCTTCGAGGTCAAAGCTTTTGCCGGACTTGAGCTTGTCGGCGACTTTTTGCGCTTCGACCATGTCGACATTTTTTTGTGCCTGCTCAATCAGCGACAGCACATCGCCCATGCCCAGCACGCGTGAAGCCATGCGCTCGGGGTGGAAAGCTTCCAGGCCGTCAACTTTTTCGCTGACGCCGACAAACTTGATGGGCTTGCCGGTGATATGGCGAACCGACAAGGCGGCACCGCCACGCGCATCGCCATCCAGCTTGGTAAGAATGACACCCGTCAGTGGCAAGGTTTCACCAAAAGCACGCGCCGTATTCACGGCATCCTGACCTTGCATGGCGTCGACCACAAACAGGGTTTCAACAGGATTCAGCAATGCATGCAATTGCTGAATTTCGGCCATCATGGCTTCATCAATACCCAAGCGGCCGGCAGTATCGAAAATCACCACATCGTAAAAATGACGCTTGGCAAAATCGAGTACATTGGCCGCAATATCCTGCGGCTTCTGGCTGGCGTTGGAGTCAAAACAGTCCACATCCAGGCTCTTGGCCAGGGTTTTCAATTGCTCGATAGCAGCTGGACGATACACGTCGGCACTGGCCAGCAATACCTTCTTCTTTTGCTCCTTGAGCAGGCGCGCCAGCTTGGCCGAGGTGGTGGTTTTACCTGAACCCTGCAAACCCGCCATCAGGATAATGGCGGGAGGTACCGCCGCCAGGTTAAGGCCCACATTCTGCTCACCCATGAGGCGCGTGAGCTCTTCATGCACCACCTGAATCACGGCCTGACCGGGCGTCAGGCTCTGCAATACATCGCGCCCGACCGCGCGCTCCTTGACCTGGGCAATGAACTCCTTGACCACGGGCAAGGCAACGTCCGCCTCCAGCAGGGCCATGCGTACTTCGCGCATGGCGTCGCTGATATTTTCTTCGCTGAGACGGGCCTGGCCGCGCAGCGTTTTGACCACCTGTTGTAATCTACCGCTTAAGTTTTCAAACATAATCCGTGCCGAATGTAATGCGGGCCAGCGTTTAGGGGCCGAAACCGCGTGTTATAGTATTTACTTAATTCTAACCCAAGACCTGACGACACAAGACAGCTAAATGGTTGCCCTCATTCCTTTTCTGCTCACCGCACTGATCTATAGCCTGGTCGCCATCGACTTCTGGCGTAGCGTAAAAACCTCTGATCCTGTCAGCCGCCGCAAACTGCATAGCCGGGTACTGGCCATTGGCCTGCTGCTGCATGCAGGCCTGCTGTATAACGCCATGTTTACTGAAGGCCTGAACCTGAGTTTCGACAATGCCCTGTCGGCCATTGCCTGGCTCACGGTACTGATCTACTGGGTCAACAACCTGCGCTACCCGCTGCAAAGCCTGCAGGCCTTTGTGCTGCCGCCCGCGGCGTTTTTCGTGCTCTTGCAATATGGCATGCATGAAAACCATGTCTTGCCTTACCTGGGCAACCCATTGTTCATGGCACATCTGGTCATTGCGATTCTGGCTTACAGCCTGTTTACCTTTGCTGCCTTGCATGCGGGTTTGATGGCCTTTGCCGAGCGCAAGCTGCATCAAAAATCCAGCCTGAGCCGCTTGCCTGAGTTCCCGCCCATTATCGTCATGGAAAAACTGCTGTTCCGCGTCATCGCGCTGGGCTTTTTCCTGCTCACGCTCACCTTGTTGAGCGGTGCCCTGTTTTCCGAACAGATTTTTGGCCAGGCCTTGAAGTTCAATCACAAGAACCTGTTCGCCATTATTTCGTGGCTGGTATATGGCGGTCTGCTGCTTGGCCGCCAGGCCTATGGCTGGCGCGGCAAAACTGCCATCCGCTGGACGCTCAGCGGCTTCGTGATTTTGCTGCTGGCATATGCTGGCACCAAGTTCGTGCTGGAAATCCTGCTTAATCGCTAGAAGCCGAAGCACGGCCTGGTTTTCCATGCACGGGCATTTGCAACTCATCCGTCCTGAAGGTTAATTACCCCTCAAGACCATCTCCACGCCTAACTCCGCCTACCGCAGACTGATCACTGGCCAGCCCTCGCCTTCAGCATAGGCTTTCAGCGTGGGGTCCGGATCTACCGCCACTGGTTTGTCCACCAGCTTCATCAGTGGCAAATCATTGTGCGAATCACTGTAGAACCAGCTCTGATCAAAATCCTTGAGCGTTTGCCCGCGTGCTTCCAGCCAACTGTTCAGGCGGGTAATCTTGCCTTCCTGAAAACTCGGCACGCCAGTGCTACGACCCGTGAATTGGCCATCAATTTCCTCTGGCAGCGTACCAATCAGGTTATCAATACCAAAGGCCTTGGCAATCGGGCCAGTGACAAAGCTGTTGGTGGCCGTAATGATCATGAGCAAATCGCCATGTGCACGGTGCTTTTCCACCAGCGCACGTGCCTTGTCGGTGATCATGGGGGCGATTTTTTCCTGCATGTAGCGCGTGTGCAACTCATCCAGAAAGCTGCGCGGATGCTGGCTTAATGGTTTCAGCTGAAACTCAAGGAAAGCATAGATATCCAGATTGCCCGCTTTATAGTCTTCATAAAACTGCAGGTTTTTCCCCAGATGCTCATCGCGATTGAGCAATCCCTGTTCGATCAGGAACTGCCCCCATTGAAAATCGCTATCCCCGGCCAGCAAAGTGTTATCCAAATCAAAAAGTGCAAGCTGCAAAGTAATCTCCGTTCTGTTACGGCGTTTCAAAAATAGGTAAAGTACAAGACTTGTGCGGCCAATTCCTAGGCGCTTAAGCTTCAAGAACTCGCGGCCGCAATAAAGGTCATTCCATTATGAATTTCCCGGATCATTTACTACCCACCGAGCTCTGCTGGGCCGCCAATGCATTAAGTCTGGCGATTATCCTGGCTTGCCTGAAAAGCGCACCCTGGCGCCATCTTAAAGACACCAGCTTGTTGAATGTGTTCATGGCAGGCATCGTAGGCCTCATGCTGGTATGGGCGGTCAACGCTGGCATCAAGCCTGGTCTGAATTTTCATCTGCTAGGCGCCACCCTGCTCAGCCTGATGTTTGGGCCGCAACTTGCCATCATGGCGTTGGCACTGGTGCTGCTTGGCATTACGACCTTTGGCATGGCAGGCTGGCTCAGCTATGGGCTGAATCTCATGCTCATGGTGGTAATTCCGGCCATGTTCAGTTGGGGCGTGTTCCGCTGGGTAGACCGCAAACTGCCCAACCATTTGTTTGTGTATATCTTTGTGGTCGGCTTTTTCTGTGCGGGTGTCGCCATTACCCTGTGCGGGCTCGCCAGCAGTTTTGTGCTAGCGGAAAGTGCTATCTACAAGCGCGAATACCTGGGCGAGCATTACTTGCCCTACTACATTTTCATGGCCTGGTCCGAAGCCATGCTCACAGGCATGGCGGTGACGCTGATGGCAGCATTCAGGCCTGCGTGGCTATCCACCTTTAACGACAAACGTTACCTCAAAACCAAATAAGCCAGCGCTGACCGGATTGTGTAAGGCGCTGCCGGGCTCATCTGGCAGCGTCACCCGCAGATCTTCATGCAGCACTTTTACTGCAGAACTTATAGTGGCTGCGGATGCGCCCGTTGAGCGTTGGATTGCAGCTTGTTCAAGCCATTCAAATAGGCTTTGGCCGAGGCAATCACGATATCAGTATCCGCGCCCTGACCATTGACGATACGGCCGCCCTTGGACAGGCGCACCGTGACCTCGCCCTGTGCATCCGTGCCACTGGTAATGTTGTTAACCGAGTAAAGCTGCAATTCGGAACCACTGTTGACGATGCTCTCAATGGCTTTGAATGCCGCATCTACCGGACCGCCGCCATTGGACTCTGCACGCTTTTCAATGCTATTTTCCGTCACCGTCACAATCGCATGCGGGATTTCGCCCGTCTGCGAACATACTTGGAGGTACACCAGTTTGTAGCACTCACTGGCCTCGCCCATCACGTCATCGCTGACCAAGGCATGCAGGTCTTCATCAAAAATCTCGGACTTCTTGTCTGCCAATTCCTTGAAGCGGGCAAAGGCGGCATTCAAGGCTTCTTCGCTGTCGAGCTGGATACCCAGCTCATTCAAGCGGGTGCGGAAGGCATTGCGGCCAGACAGCTTGCCCAGCGTGAGCTTGTTAGCCCCCCAACCCACATCTTCGGCACGCATGATCTCGTAAGTCTCGCGGTGCTTCAGCACGCCATCCTGGTGAATGCCGGACTCGTGGGCAAAGGCGTTGGCGCCGACCACGGCCTTGTTCGGCTGCACCGGATAACCGGTAATGGTGGATACCAGCTTGGACGTTGGCACGATCTGCGTGGTATCAATGCTGGTTTCGAGGTTGAACACATCGCGGCGCGTACGCACCGCCATCACAATTTCTTCCAGACTGGCATTGCCAGCGCGCTCGCCCAAACCGTTGATGGTGCATTCCACCTGCCGCGCGCCGCCCATGACAGCCGCCAGCGAATTCGCCACTGCCATGCCGAGGTCATTGTGGCAATGCGTAGACCAGACAACTTTTTGCGAATTGGGCACCTGCGCGATCAGCTGCTGCATGCGCTCACCCCACAAAGCGGGGATGGAATAACCCACGGTATCTGGCACATTGATGGTTTTGGCACCCGCGTCAATCACCGCGGTAAACACCTGCACCAGGAAATCCATGTCCGAACGCACGGCGTCTTCGGCGGAGAACTCCACATCGTCGGTATATTCCAGCGCCCACTTCACAGCCTGTACCGCACGTTCCAGCACTTGCTCCGGCGTCATGCGCAACTTGTTCTGCATGTGGATGGGGCTGGTGGCAATGAAGGTATGAATACGGCCCTTGGCGGCTGGCTTGATGGCCTCCCCTGCGCGACGGATGTCGTTTTCGTTGGCACGCGCCAGTGAGCAGACCGTGGATTCCTTGATGATCTCGGCAATGGCATGAATCGCATCAAAATCACCTGGGCTCGCCGCGGCAAACCCGGCTTCGATCACATTCACCCCCAGCTTTTCCAGCTGGCGGGCGATGCGGATCTTCTCTTCCTTGGTCATGGCAGCGCCCGGGCTCTGCTCGCCATCGCGCAAGGTGGTATCAAAAATGATTAACTGGTTATCTTTTATAGTATCTGACATGGTGTCGGGTCCATAAGCTTGGTGATCGCTGCCTTATGTGAAGCAGCGCATTGCATTTGCGGGTGGTAAATTCAGTTGGCAGAAGGCGACGCGGGCTGACGTTTCAGCTTGCGGTATGCCCACAAGACATACCCTGACAAGCCATACAGCAGTGAAACTGCAAACAGCACTTCAGCGGGACTGTAGGAAATCAGCACAAAGGCCAGCACGATGAGCAGAATCACCACGAAAGGCACGCTGCTGCGTAGATTGATATCCTTGCCGCTGTAAAAGCGCAGATCGCTCACCATGGAAATACCGGCAAATACGGTGATGCTCCATGCCAGCCATTTCATCTTGACCCAGCCAAAGAAAATCTCGTCTCCGGCAATGCCGTTATCAAACGAAATCCACACCAGCCCCGCCAGCAGTGCGGCCGCAGCCGGACTGGGCAAGCCTTGGAAATAGCGCTTGTCGCTTTCATCCAGCTTGGTGTTGAAGCGGGCCAGACGCAAGGCGGCACTGGCGCAATAGATAAAGGCAGCGATCCAGCCCAGCTTGCCCATGGGCTGCAAGGCCCATACATACAGCACCAGCGCCGGGGCAACGCCAAACGACACCATGTCGGAAAGGCTGTCGTACTCGGCGCCAAAGGCACTCTGGGTATTGGTCATGCGGGCAACGCGCCCGTCCAGGCCATCGAGTACCATCGCAATAAAAATGGCCACTGCGGCATGTTCAAAGCGACCACTCATCGCCTGCACGATGGCGTAAAACCCGGCAAACAGTGCCGCCGTCGTAAACAGGTTGGGTAGCAGATAGATACTGCGCTCGCGCAGGCTCTGTTCAACCAGTGGTTTGGTACGACGCAGACGAGGTTTGGCATCAGCCATTGCGAAACTTCCTGAAATTAAACTTCGGCTAGTATATCAAAGCCGCATGGATTGACTATGTTAGACTCGCGTATTGATTTCAACACGCTTAGCACCATGCAATTCACTCTGCACAAACAGGACGGCGCCGCACGTCGCGGCACCGTCAGCCTGGCCCACGGCGAGGTACAAACACCCGCATTCATGCCAGTCGGCACTTACGGCTCAGTCAAAACCCTCTCCCCGCAGGAAGTTCACGATATTGGCGCGCACATTCTGCTCGGCAATACCTTTCACTTATGGCTGCGGCCTGGCCTCGATGTCATTGAGGCTCACGGTGGCCTGCATGGTTTCATGGGCTGGGATGGCCCGATCCTTACCGACTCCGGCGGCTTTCAGGTATGGAGCCTGGGCGACCTGCGCAAGATCAGCGAAGAAGGCGTCAAGTTTCGCTCCCCCATCAATGGCGACAGCTGCTTCCTGACACCGGAAGAATCCATGCGCATTCAGCGGGTGCTCAACTCCGACATCGTGATGATTTTTGACGAATGTACGCCTTACCCTGCCACCCACGATCAAGCCATGACATCCATGCAGCTCAGCCTGCGCTGGGCACGGCGCAGCAAGGATGCTCATGCTGGCAATCCAAACGCGCTGTTCGGGATTATCCAGGGCGGCATGTATGAAGACCTGCGCGACATTTCGCTGGCGGGGCTTACCGACATTGAATTTGATGGCTACGCCATAGGCGGCTTATCGGTAGGCGAGCCCAAAGAAGACATGCTGCGCATTCTGGCACACACCACGCCGCAGATGCCGAAGGATAAACCACGCTACCTGATGGGCGTCGGCACGCCAGAGGATCTGGTCGATGCCGTGAGCCATGGCGTGGACATGTTCGACTGCGTCATGCCAACCCGCAATGCACGCAATGGCTGGCTGTTCACGCAATATGGTGACATCAAGCTCAAGAACGCACGCTACAAACTGGATACGGGCCCATTGGATGCCGACTGTAGCTGCTACACCTGCCGTCATTTCAGCCGTGCCTACCTGCATCACTTGCATCGCACCGGCGAGATTCTGGGCGCCCGCCTCAATACCCTGCACAATCTGCACTATTACCAGCAACTGATGGCGGGCATGCGCACCGCCATTGAAAATGGCACATTCACCAGTTTCGTTGAGGAGTTCAAGGCCAAACGCCAGCGGCTTAAAGCGGAAAGCGTGGCAACGGCTCTAAATTAGAAGTGACTCCAATCACATAGTAAGCCCACCACAAGATGGCCGATAAATTTAGTGAGAACACCACAAGGCGCTCTATGCTAGAATTTTTGGCTTTAGTATCAACAGTATCAATTTTATTTAAAGTAATAGAAAGGTAGCTTCCGTGTTAATCAGCTCAGCTTATGCCGCATCGGCCTCACCGGCTCCGGAATGGACCAGTTTTCTTCCTCTGGTCGTCATCTTTGTCCTGTTCTGGTTCATGCTGATTCGTCCGCAAATGAAGCAGGCCAAAGAACAGCGCCGCATGCTTGAAGCCCTGCAAAAAGGCGATGAAGTCATTACCGCTGGCGGTATCGTCGGCAAGGTCACCAAGGTAAGTGATGCTTACGTCGCGATTGAAATTGCACCTGAAGTCAGCATCAACGTACAAAAGCAAACCGTCCAGACTCTGCTGCCCAAGGGCACCATCAAGTCCATCTGAATTTAAACCAACTCGCCATTCCGTCCCATGCTCCGCACAACCACATACATTGCACCATTACCATGTATGTCCGAGCCTGAGGACGGAATGCGTTTTTTTCGAGCCGCATTATGAATCGTTACCCCTTATGGAAATACATACTCGTGCTGACCACTCTGGTGCTCGGCGTGGTGTACTCGCTACCCAATCTGTTTGGTGAATCGCCAGCAGTTCAGGTATCGACAACCAAGAGCTCCGCAAAACTCGACCCTGCATTGCTGGGCCAGGTGGAAGACATCCTGAAACAGGAAAAAATCAGCTACGAAGCGGTGTTTCTTGATACCAATGGCGTCAAGGTACGATTTGAAAATGCGGACACGCAAATCAATGCCAAGGATGTGCTGCAAGGCAAGCTGGGCAAGGACTATGTCGTTGCGCTCAACCTGATTTCGCGTTCGCCCGCCTGGCTGCGCAGCATCGGCGCCCTGCCCATGTACTTGGGTCTGGATCTGCGTGGCGGGGTTCACTTCCTGCTGCAAGTCGACATGAAAGCTGCCTTGGATAAGGCAGCCGAACGATATGTCGGGGATTTCCGTAGCGCGCTGCGCAAGGAGCGTGTCGCATATCTGGGCGTGAGCCGTGATGGACAGGCCGTACAGGTTCGTTTCAGCAGCGCTGCCGAACTGGAAAAAGCGAAAAAGATCCTGAATAAGGAATACCCAGACCTGACGTTCCGCAACATTGACAGCGGCAACGACAAACTACTGATTGCCACGCTGAACCTGCAAGCGCAAAAACGCATTCA
Source organism: Methylovorus menthalis (assembly GCF_020523625.1). GTDB lineage: Bacteria > Pseudomonadota > Gammaproteobacteria > Burkholderiales > Methylophilaceae > Methylovorus > Methylovorus menthalis. The sequence goes on along the minus strand of NZ_JAJAQH010000006.1, from coordinate 196,418 downwards.
GGAGTTTGCGCTCAAGCAGAACATTCAAACCCTGCATAACCGGGTGAACGAACTCGGTGTTGCCGAACCTATCATCCAGCAGCAAGGCCTGGATCGCATCGTGATCCAGCTGCCAGGTGTACAGGACACCGCCAAGGCCAAGGAAATTCTCGGCCGTACCGCCACGCTTGAAATCCGCATGGTGGACGAAGAAAAGAGCGACATGACCACGCTGGACAAAGCCAGCAAGGGTCAGGTGCCATTTGGTGATGAATATTATGTGGAGCGTAACGGCCAGCCTATTCTGGTCAAGAAAAACGTCGTACTGACGGGTGACTACATCACCGACGCCGGCCCTGGCCTGGATCAGCAAAACGGCGAGTCCGTTGTGCATGTGACGCTGGATGGTCGCGGCGCACGTATCTTCAAGCAAGCCACCAAGGAAAACGTTGGCAAGCGTATGGCGATTCTGCTGATTGAAAAAGGACAGGCGGAAGTCATTACCGCACCCGTCATCCGCGAAGAAATTGGCGGCGGCCGCGTGCAGATTTCCGGCATGGCCAACGTGCAGGAAGCCACCGATGTTTCGCTGCTGTTGCGCGCTGGCGCCCTGGCAGCCCCGATGGATATCATCGAAGAACGTACCGTTGGCCCAAGCATGGGTGAAGAAAACATCAAGCGCGGTTGGCACTCCACCCTGTGGGGCTTTGCTGCGATTGCCGTGTTCATGATCATCTACTACATGCTGTTTGGTAGCGTGTCGGTGCTGGCGCTGGGCGTCAACCTGCTGCTGCTGACCGCCGTCCTGTCGCTGCTGCAAGCCACGCTAACCCTGCCAGGCCTGGCGGCGATTGCGCTGACGCTGGGGATGGCGATTGATGCCAACGTGCTGATCAATGAGCGTATTCGGGAAGAGCTGCGCAATGGCAACACGCCTCAGGCGGCGATTCATGCTGGCTATGACCGTGCCTTCGATACCATTCTGGACTCCAACGTGACCACCATGATCGCCGGTCTCGCCCTGTTCATGTTCGGCTCCGGTCCGGTCAAGGGCTTTGCCGTGGTACACGTGCTGGGCATATTGACTTCCATGTTCAGCGCCGTGGTTGTCTCGCGCGCGCTGGTCAACCTGATTTACGGTTACCGCCGCAAGATCAGCAAGCTGTCCATCGGCTGATGCGACCTCACGTAAACGATTAGATACGAGTAAAGATCATGGAAATTTTCAAGATTAAAAAAGACATACCGTTTATGAGCTATGGTCGCCTGACGACCGCGATTTCGCTCATTACCTTCCTGCTGTCGGTGTTCTTCCTCGCACACCGCGGCCTGAACCTTGGCGTCGACTTCACTGGCGGCACGATGATGGAAGTCAGCTATCCGCAGGCCGCGGATATCGGAAAAATCCGCGAAGCCGTCGACAGCGTGGGCCTGAAGGATGCCACCGTCCAAAACTTCGGTACCAGCCGCGATGTACTGATCCGGCTGCCGCTGAAGCCTGAGCTTTCCATCTCCGCCTTGTCAGAGCAAGTGCTGACCGCGCTGCAAAAAGCCGACCCTAACGTAAAAATGAATCGCGTTGAATCGGTGGGCGCTCAAGTTGGACAGGAGCTTTATGAAAACGGCGCCCTGGCCTTGCTGCTGGTGTCGATTGGCATCATGGCTTATCTTGCCCTGCGCTTTGAATGGCGCTTTGCGGTCGCCGCCGTCGTCGCCAACATGCATGACGTGGTAATCATTCTGGGCTTCTTTGCCTTCTTCCAGTGGGAATTCAACCTCACTGTGCTAGCAGCCGTGTTGGCAGTATTGGGCTACTCGGTGAATGAATCGGTGGTGGTATTTGACCGCGTACGTGAAAACTTCCGCAAGATGCGTAAGGCCGGCGTGCAGGAAGTGATCAACAACGCCATCACCCGTACCATGTCGCGTACCGTGATCACCCACTTCTCGACCCAGTTGATGGTCTTATCCATGCTGTTTTTCGGTGGCGAAGTGCTGCATAACTTCTCACTGGCACTGACCATTGGCATCCTGTTCGGTATCTACTCCTCTGTACTGGTGGCCAGCCCGATTGCCATGTACCTGGGCGTATCGCGCGAGAACCTGATGACAGGTGCTGAAAAGAAGCCGGCTGGCGCCGAAGCGCAGCCTTGAACAGACTGACATCCCAAGGAGCCGCCTTTCTGGCCGCCTTGACAATAGCGCTCCATCAAAGGGAAACTAGCGTTATCGCTTAACGCCCGTTCCCCCCTTGGACACCATTCCCTTACCCATGCAGCTCGGCATTCTTGCCGTGCTGCTTTTGATTTCCGCCTTTTTCTCCATCGCTGAAACCAGCCTGATGTCGCTCAACCGCTACCGGTTGCGTCATCTGGCAAAAGGCGGTCACCGCGGCGCCCGTCTGGCCAGCCACCTGCTCAGCAAAACGGACAAGCTGCTTGGGGTCATACTGCTTGGCAACAACTTTGCCAACGCCGCTTCTGCCACCCTGGTTACCGTCATCAGCGTGCAACTGCTGGGGGAAGGCGAATGGGTACTGATGATCGGGACTCTGAGCGTCACGTTCTTCATTCTCGTGTTCGGCGAGATATCCCCTAAAGTGATTGCGGCTGCCTATCCGGAAAAACTGGCCTTCGCCGTCAGCTACATACTTTATCCCCTGCTGAAAGTCTTGTATCCCGCCGTCTGGTTTGTGAATCTGTTTGTCAGCGGCCTGTTGCGCCTGCTAGGGATACGCGTCAACTTTGCCGACCATAGCCATGCCATTTCCATGGAGGAGTTGCGCACCATCGTCAGCGATTCCGCCAACTACATTCCCAAGAAGCATCGCACCATATTGCTGAATCTGTTTGAGCTGGAAAAAATCACGGTGGATGACGTGATGACAGCACATACCCTGATCGACACCATCGACATGGATGCTCCGTTGGACGATATCCTGCAGCATATCTCCAGCAGCCATCACACCCAGCTGCCGGTCAAGCAAGGCCCTGGGGAAGAAATCATTGGCTTTATCCATGTACGCCGCGTCATTAACCAGCTTCGCGGTGGCGAACTGGATAAGGATGCCTTGCAGGAGATTATTGCCGAACCCTACTTTGTACCCTCAGGCACCCCGCTCTATACCCAAATGCAGCAGTTTCAGGAGCAGCAGCAACGCATGGGGCTGGTGGTTGACGAATACGGTGAACTGAAAGGCCTGGTCACGCTCGAAGACATACTGGAAGAGATCATTGGCGACTTCACTACCCAGTCGCCACTGCGTACCAGCAAGTATATACACGAAGAAGATGGCAGCTGGCTGGTGGATGGTTCCAGCAGCCTGCGCGATCTAAATCGCAAACTGGGCTTGAATTTACCGCTGGATGGCCCCAAAACATTAAATGGATTGGTACTTGAGCATTTTGAGGATATTCCGGAGCCGAGCACCAGCTTCAAGATTGGCACGCATGCCTTGGAAATCGTGCAAACCCATGATCGTATCGTCAAGAGCGTCCGCATTTACCCCTAGCACCCAAGCTTGCTTTATCCTTGGGAGGCTAAGGCGGGCGCGAAATTTGCATTCATATCATCAATCAGTCGAACTGGCCGGATTACCCACACTTAATTCAGGCTTGAATTATTTCTGATTCGGCTCAAAATAGGCACCACTATGGCAAGTACGAAGCATCAAGAGGGAAGCGTCACAGAAAAGCAAACGGCTCGGCCCAAACCACCGTCCATGTATAAAGTGATTCTGTTGAACGACGATTACACCCCCATGGAATTTGTTGTAGAAGTGATTCAGCGTTTTTTTAACAAAAGCCGTGAACAGGCGACGCAAATCATGCTCAAAGTTCATACGGAAGGCGCAGGCATCTGTGGCGTTTATCCGCACGACATCGCCGAAACCAAAGTAAATCAGGTATTGGGCTATGCCCGTGAATATCAACATCCGCTGCAATGCGCAATGGAAGAAGTCTGAGGAAGTGCAAAATGATCGCCCAGGAACTTGAAGTCTCACTACATATGGCCTTTATGGACGCAAGGCAGAAACGCCATGAGCTAATCACGGTGGAGCACCTGCTGCTGGCCATGATAGACAATCCGACAGCGGCGGATGTGCTGCGCTCCTGCGGTGCCAACCTCGACACTTTGCGTTCCGAACTGGTGCACTACATTGAGGAACACACCCCCATTGTAGAAGGCTCGGATGAAGTCGATACCCAGCCCACACTCGGCTTCCAGCGCGTTATCCAGCGTGCCATTCTGCACGTGCAGTCGTCTGGCAAGAAAGAAGTCACTGGCGCTAACGTGCTGGTCGCCATCTACGGCGAAAAGGACTCGCACGCTGTTTTCTTCCTGCACCAGCAAGGCATTACCCGCTTGGATGTGGTGAATTTCATCGCCCATGGCGTTGCCAAGGTAACGGACAACACCAGCAAGCGCGCAGAAACCGAGCAGGAAGCTGAGGCCGAAGCCGCACCTGGCAGCGCGCTGGAAAGCTTTACGCTCAACCTCAACCAGCAAGTGCTGGCAGGCAAGATCGACCCCCTGATCGGTCGCGCCAATGAAATCGAACGCGTAATTCAAACCTTGTGCCGTCGTCGCAAAAACAATCCCCTGCTGGTTGGCGAAGCCGGTGTAGGCAAGACCGCTATTGCCGAAGGCCTCGCCCGCCGCATTGTCGAAGGCAATGTGCCTGAGGTACTGGCCAACGCTGTTATCTACTCACTCGACATGGGCGCTCTGCTGGCCGGCACCAAGTATCGTGGCGATTTTGAGCAACGCCTTAAAGCCGTGATGAAAAAACTGGCCGAACAACCTGATGCTGTCCTGTTCATTGATGAAATTCACACCCTGATTGGCGCAGGTGCTGCCAGTGGCGGCACCCTGGATGCGTCCAACCTGCTGAAGCCTGCGCTCTCCAATGGCTCGCTCAAATGCATAGGTGCGACCACCTATCAGGAATATCGCGGGATTTTTGAGAAAGATCACGCGCTTTCACGCCGCTTCCAGAAAGTGGATGTGGTTGAGCCAACCGTGGCCGAAACCGTGGAAATCCTCAAGGGTCTGAAGTCCCGCTTTGAGCAGCATCACAGTGTGAAATACACCATGGCTGCCTTGAGCACCGCAGCTGAACTCGCCGCCAAGTACATCAATGATCGCCATCTGCCGGACAAGGCCATTGATGTGATTGATGAAGCCGGTGCTGCACAGCGCATCCTGCCCAAATCCAAGCAGAAGAAAGTCATTGGCAATAAGGAAATTGAAGACATTATTGCCAAGGTGGCGCGCATTCCGCCCAAGAACATCTCCAGCGATGACCGCAATGCGCTCAAAACGCTGGAACGCGACCTCAAGGCGACCGTTTTTGGTCAGGACAAGGCAATCGAGGCATTGTCTGCTGCCATCAAGATGGCACGCAGCGGCTTGGGCAGTACCAACAAGCCTATCGGTTCTTTCCTGTTCTCCGGCCCCACCGGCGTCGGCAAAACCGAAGTGGCACGCCAGCTTGCCTATACGCTGGGCATAGAGCTGATTCGCTTTGACATGTCCGAATACATGGAACGTCATGCGGTATCGCGCCTGATTGGTGCGCCTCCTGGCTATGTGGGCTTTGAGCAGGGTGGGCTCATGACCGAGGCCATCAACAAGCATCCGTATTGCGTACTACTGCTCGATGAAATTGAAAAAGCCCATCCGGATATTTTCAATATCCTGCTGCAGGTGATGGACCATGGCACCTTGACCGACAACAATGGTCGCAAGGCAGATTTCCGCAATGTCACCATCATCATGACGACCAATGCCGGAGCAGAAGCCATTTCCAAGACTGGTATCGGCTTTACGCTGGGCAAGACAGCGGGTGATGATCTGGCCGAAATCAAGCGCCTGTTCAGCCCCGAGTTCCGCAATCGTCTGGATGCCACGGTATCGTTTGCGCCACTGTCGCAGGAAATCATCATGCGCGTGGTCGACAAGTTCCTCATGCAACTGGAAGATCAGCTGCACGAGAAGAAGGTCGAAGTTACCTTTACCGATGCACTCAAGGCTTATCTCGGCAAGAAGGGCTTCGATCCACTGATGGGTGCACGTCCGATGGCGCGTTTGATTCAAGACACCATACGCCGAGGTCTGGCCGACGAGTTGCTGTTTGGTCGCCTGGCCAATGGTGGTCGCGTCGAAGTGGACATCGACGAGAACGATGTCATCCAACTGCATTTTGAGGATGGGGATACAAACAATAGCCCCGCTCTGGAAACGCATACGGCAGACTAGTCTAGACCGCACTAAAAAGCCCCCGCTCCGTGACTGGACGGGGGCTTTGTTTTTATATCGGCCGCGTTTTATAGGGGCGGAAGCCCCGTATCAACTAAACAAGCTCAGCCTGGCTCCTGCCAAGTGGGATATTTTTCCATAACCGACTCAAATAGCGGGCTCTGAATCCGCTGCGCCAGCCACGTCCTCAAACGCAGATAGGGAGCCGCTGCAAACCAGTCCGGCTCCACCATGGAAAACTGTCGCACAAATGGAAAAATGGCGATATCGGCATACGCAGGGCCAGCCCGAAACAGGCAAGGTTGCTTGAGCAAGGCTGACTCCAGCAACTGCAGGAAGCGCTCGCCATCAGCACGGTAAGCGCTCTGCGACTGCTCTGGATAACGATCAGGATATTTGTATCGATCCAGCGCTGGCTTGAACGCCTCGTCGTTCTGCTTTACCAGCGCATGCATGGCGATATCCGTCGCCGCACTCTCGCCCAGCCATCGTTCCGGGTCGCGCTGCGCCAGCGCCCACTGCATGATATCCAGGCTTTGATCAACAACCCGCCCATCAGGCAACGCCAGGACTGGCACTGTCGCCTTGGGAGATATCTGTCGGAGATGTTGCGGCTTGTCGCGCAGGGAAATTTCACGAATTTCAACGTCAATGCCCGCATAACGCAAGGCCATACGGGCACGCATGGCATAAGGGCAGCGACGATAGGAATACAGAACTGGCAGCAGCATCACTCGTCAACAGGCGGCGTACAGGTACTGACGCCGAACAAGGCATAGGCCGGACACCAGCGGAGTATGCCAGTAATGAGGTAGGCAATGCCCAGCAGGCCAAGCCAGCGCCACGGCGAGTCTATCCAGAACATGGCACCCAGCAATGCTGCACCGGACAATATTCGCATCACGCTATCATTTGAGCCTACATTTTTGCGCATGACCTACTCCCCATATTAACCGATCGCGGTGCATGCCTCCTTGACCAGCGCTGGACCGCGATAGACCAGTCCACTGTAGAGTTGAACCAGGCTGGCACCCGCCTCGATTTTTTCGCGGGCATCTTCCCCCGACAAAATACCGCCGACGCCGATGACAGGCAATGCGCCTGCCAGCTGCGTCGCCAATGCATGAATAACCCGCGTGGAAAGGTTGCGCACGGGAGCACCGGACAAGCCGCCCGTCTCGCTGGCATGTGGCAGCCCCTCAACCGCCGTACGCGACAAGGTCGTATTGGTGGCAATCACCGCATCCATCTGATGCTGCATCAGCAAGCGGGCAATTTCGATGATTTGCTCATCCTGAAGATCCGGTGCAATTTTCAGGGCAACCGGCACATAGCGGCCATGCTGGTCTGCCAGCACTTGCTGCTCACGCTTCAAGGCAGCCAGCAAATGCGACAGGGCTTCTTTTTCCTGCAGTTGACGCAGATTCTTGGTATTGGGTGAAGAAATATTCACCGTGATATAACTGGCGTGAGCGTAGACTTTACTCATGCAAATCAGATAATCATCCACCGCCCGCTCATTCGGGGTATCAAAATTCTTGCCGATATTGATGCCAAGAATGCCGCGATATTGCGCTTTTTGCACATTTTCCAGCAGCTGATCCACGCCATGGTTATTGAAACCAAAGCGGTTAATAATCGCGTTAGCCGCAGGCAGACGGAACATGCGGGGTTTGGGGTTACCAGGCTGCGCACGTGGCGTTACCGTACCCACTTCAATAAAGCCAAAGCCCAGTCGGGCCAAGCCATCAATGCATGCGCCGTTTTTATCCAGGCCCGCAGCCAGCCCAACCGGATTGGGGAAATCAAGCCCCATGACACGTCGTGAAGTAGCGGGCAACGCGCCCTGCCCCAATATGCGATTTACGCCATAGCGCTCGCCAGTGCGCAGCGCTTGCAAAGTGAGGTCATGGGCACGCTCGGCATCCAGCGTGAATAGCAGGGGTTTAGCCAGGGAATAGAGATTCATGGCGCAATTCTACTGCAAAACCCTAAAGATTCCGGAGGAAATATATGCGCAAATATCCGCTGAAAAACCCAGACAACTCTCCTTATTCGCCGCTACGCAGAGATAGCAGAAAGGCCCCGCAGGGCCTTTGTACGCATGCAACGAAAGTACTGCAACGAGCAGGTCTCAGCACTCCAGTACAGTGATCTGTTCTGACAGGCGAATCATACGCTCCACCGGCGTCACCCAGACAATGCCGTCACCCACCTGTCCGGTATGCCCGACTTCCACCAATATTTGCAGCACGCCCTCGACCAGCTCATCGGGGGTGACAAGCTCAATGCGTACTTTGGGGCTGTAGTCTGTCAACTCTTCCCTTATCCCGCCTGAAGGTTTGGCGAGAAAGTGGCCGCAACCTTCCACCTTGCTCACCGTCATGCCAGGAAAGCCCTTGATGTTACGCAAGGCTGATCGTATTTTCGGCAACCGGTTCGGTTGCACTACCGCTTTAATCTCTTTCATCCCTAACCTCTTTGTCTGGTCACGCCCGAACACGCTCAGGCTTCTATTTTTTTCTCTTCAAATTTACGATACAGCGTAGGTACCACCACCAGCGTCAGCAAGGTAGAGGTGATCAGGCCGCCGATCACCACAATCGCCAGCGGCCGCTGAATCTCGGAACCCGGACCGGTTGCAAACAGGAATGGCACCAGGCCTAGCATGGCGACCGTTGCCGTCATCATCACCGGACGGAAACGCTGCTTGCAGCCCTGCATAATGGCTTCCATCTGCGGCAAGCCTTCGTCGCGCAGGCTGCGGATATAGGAAACCAGCACCACACCATTCAGCACGGCGATGCCCCACAGCGCAATAAACCCGACTGACGCTGGCACCGACAAATATTCACCCGTGACAAATAAAGCAATAATCCCGCCTATCGACGCAAATGGTAGCACCATGATAATCATGGTGGCGTAGCGCAGTGAGTTGAATAACAAAAATAGCAGGAAGAAGATGGCGCCGATGGTAACCGGGATAATCACCATCAAATGGCTCATGGCGCGCTGCATGTTCTGGAACTGGCCACCGTATTCGATATAGTAGCCATCGGGCAGCTTGAGCTGCTTGTCCAGCGTCTTCTGCAATTCCGCCACAAAGCCGCCCAGATCCCTATCCTTCACGTTCACGCCAACCACAATGCGGCGCTTGGCCAGCTCGCGGCTGATCTGCGCCGGGCCGTCACGCACCTCGATATGGGCAAGATCACGCAACGCCACGCGTGAACCATTGGGTGAGGTGATCAGGATATTGCCGATGGCGTCGATATTGTCACGGAAGCTTTCAGGAAAACGTACCGCGGCACTGAAACGACGCTGACCTTCGTATATTTCCGTGGCCACCTTGCCGCCAATCGCGGTTTCGATCACATCATGAATATCCGACGCATTAATGCCATGCCGGGCAATCGCCTGCCGATCAATGCGAATATTCAGATACTGCTGGCCGGAGACTTTCTCCACCTTGATTTCGGTGGCCCCGCGCACGCTGGAGGCAATCCGGGATATTTCATCTGCCTTGGCTTTCAACACCACCATGTCTTCGCCAAAGATTTTGACGGCAACATCGGCGCGTACGCCAGTCAGCAACTCGTCCACACGGTCCGAGATCGGCTGCGCCATGATGATCTGCACACCTGGCAGGTATTCGGCCAACACGCTGCGCATCTTCTCGGCAATATCATCCTGGGTCCAGCCTTCCGGCCATTCGCTACGCGGTAGCAGGCTGATGATAGGCGTAGACTCATTCTGCGCCTGCGGATCCGCCGGGCTCTCGCCACGCCCCACGCCGGATACCGCCGATTTCACGCCGGGTACTTTTTCCATGATCAGGCGCATGGCATCGCTTTCCATCTTGATGGATTCTTCCAGCGAGATATTCGGCACGCGGTTAATACCCGGCACAATCGAGCCTTCCTTCATCTCAGGAATAAACGAGTTGCCCAGTAGCGGCACAATCGCCAGGGTGCCAATAAACACCAGCACTGCCAGCATGATGGTTTTCTTCTCATTGGACAGCGCCCAACTCAGCATGCTGACATAGGGGCGCTTGATCATCTGAATCATCTTGGTATCTTCGCCACTACCGCCCTTGAGGATGAACGAACACATGGCAGGCGTAAGCGTCAGTGACAGCACCAGCGACACAAACAGCGCGATCGCAATCGTGTAGGCCAGTGGCGCAAACATCTTGCCTTCCATGCCTTGCAGGGTCATCAAGGGCAGGAATACCAGGATGATGATGCCCACGCCAAACAGCACCGGAGTTGCGACTTCCGCCGCGGCCTCGAATACCACCCGGATCTTGCTTTCATCCTTGCGGTGGCCCAGATGGTGGAAGGTGTTTTCCACCACCACCACCGAACCATCAACCATCAAACCAATGGCGATGGCCAAGCCCCCCAGTGACATCAGGTTGGCCGAAATACCGTAGTAATTCATCGCCATGAAGGTTATGAGCGGCGTCAGGATCAGCGTACCCACCACAATCAGGCTGGAGCGCACATCCCCCAGAAACAGGAACAACACGATAATCACCAGGAAAATACCTTCGATCAGCACCTTGGTGACCGTGTGCAGCGCCGCATCCACCAGCTCGCTACGATCGTAATACGGCATGATCTGCAAACCACCCGGCAGCATGCCTTTTTCGTTGATTTCCTTGACGCGTGCCTTGATGCGGCTGACCACTTCTTTGGCGTTACCACCGCGCATCATCATCACGACACCGCCCACAGATTCGGTATCGCCATTTTTAAGAATGGCGCCGACCCGCACTTCGTAGCCCAGCTTAACCTCGGCCACATCGCGCATATAGACCGGCGTGCCGTTCTGCTCTTTCAGAATAATGTTGCGTATGTCATCCAGATTCTGGATCAGGCTGATGCCACGGATAAGGTATTGCTCGGCGTAATGCGGCAGAACGCCGCCGCCACTATTAGCGTTATTGCGCGAAAGTGCCTGATACACATCGTGCAGCTTCACACCGTAGTGATTCATGCGGTCCGGGTTCACAAGCGCCTGGTATTGCTTGACGTAACCGCCTTGCGAGTTGATTTCTGCCACGCCGGGAATACCGCGCAGCAACGGCCGCACTACCCAATCCTGCACCGCGCGGCGCTCGGTAAGCTCGTTCACCGAGAGCTCTTTTTTACCATCGGTGGGTTTATCCAACGTGTACTGATACACCTCGCCCAAGCCAGTAGAAACCGGCCCCAGCACCGGCGTCACGCCTTCCGGCATGCGGTCCATCACCTCCATCAGCCGCTCCATCACCAGCTGGCGTGAGAAATAGACATCGGTATCGTCGGTAAACACCAAGGTGATCAGCGACAGGGCATTCTTGTTGAGGGAGCGCATTTCTGTCAGGCCAGGCAGGCCGGTCATGGCGATTTCGAGCGGTACGGTGATAAAGCGCTCGACTTCCTCCGGTGATCGCCCCGTGGCCTGGGTGGCAATCAGCACCTGCACATTGGTCACATCCGGGAAGGCATCCACCGACAGTTTTTTTACGGCAAACAAGCCGGCAATCAGGAGAGCCACAGCGATAACAACCACGACAATACGCTGCCGCAAGGCACCACGGATGAGAGATTCGATCAAAACTTACCTCATGATTCATGCAGCGGATTAAGCACGGCAACATGCATGCTTCATCCCCCTGCGAGTTGATGTGCCCCAAAGAGTACAGGATAAGCCATCGGCTTAGCAATCATCATGCGGCAGACATGCAAAAGGCCCACAATGGGGCCTTTTGCATGGTGTTACACAGGCAAACGCTTACTCAGCAATCATGGACAATGATCTTTTCCGAGAGGCGTATCATGCGCTCAACCGGGGTCACCCAGACGATACCATCGCCATGCTGACCGGTATGCCCCACTTCCACCAGCACCTGCAGGATACCCTCGACCAGCTCATCCGGTGCCACCAGCTCAATGCGTACCTTGGGACTGTAATCGGTCAGCTCTTCGCGCACATTGTGCGTATTGGACAGATGGTGACCACAACCATCTGCCTTGCTGACTGTCATGCCAGGAAAACCCTTGATATTGCGCAGGGCGGAGCGGATCTTGGGCAACCTGTGCGGCTGCACTACGGCTTTAATCTCTTTCATGGTTCACTCCTCATGCTTCAACACGGGGTTCTTCAAACCAGCGATACAGCGTTGGCAATACCACCAGGGTCAACACGGTGGAGGTAATCAAACCGCCGATCACCACAATTGCCAGCGGCCGCTGGACTTCCGAGCCAGGCCCGGTGGCAAACAGGAAAGGCACCAAACCCAGCATGGCGACCGTGGCGGTCATCATGACCGGACGGAACCGCTGGGCGCAGCCCTGTTTGATGGCTTCCAGCTGTGATTTTCCCTCATCACGCAAACTGCGTATGTAGGACACCAGCACCACACCATTCAGAACGGCGATACCCCACAGGGCGATAAAACCCACCGAGGCAGGTACCGACAGGTATTCGCCCGTCACAAACAGGGCAATCACCCCACCGATGGAGGCAAATGGCAGGACCAGAATAATCAGCGTGGCAAACCGTACCGATTTGAACAACAGGAACAGCAGGAAGAAAATCGCCCCGATGGTGATGGGAATAATCACCATCAGATGGCTCATCGCCCGCTCCATGTTCTGGAACTGACCGCCCCAGACAATGTAATAGCCTTCGGGCAACTTGATTTTGGCTTCCACCTTTTGCTGCAACTCGGCGACAAAGCCACCCAGGTCACGGTCTTTCACGTTAACGCCCACTACAATACGACGCTTGGCAGACTCACGGGCAATCTGGGTCGGGCCATCACGCACGGTAATATCGGCCAGATCTTTCAGCGCCACGCGCGAACCGTTGGCCGAGGTGACCATGATGTGATTGATGGCATCCACATTGTTCCGGAAGGACTCGGGGAAACGCACCGCCGCTTCAAACCGGCGCTCGCCCTCAAACACTTCGGTAGCTACCTTGCCGCCAATCGCAGTTTCAATCACATCGTGGATATCCGCCACATTGATGCCGTGACGGGCAATCGCCTCTCGGTCAATATCAATGGTCAGGTATTGCTGGCCGGTCATCTTCTCCACCCGCATATCCTGCGCGCCGGGGATCGTGCCAGCAATGCGGGCGATTTCATCCGCCTTGGCCTTGAGCACGCCGATATCCGAACCAAACACCTTGACCGCCACATCGGAACGCACGCCCGTGACCAGCTCGGCCACCCGCGCAGCAATCGGCTGCGACATCACGACCTGTATGCCAGGGATGTGCTTGATCTTGTCACGAATGGCATCGGCAATGCTGTCCTGATTCCAGCCTTCGGGCCATTCGTCGCGAGGCTTGAGGCTGACAATCGGTGTGGATTCATTCTGCCCCTGCGGGTCTGCGGGGCTCTCACCACGACCAACACCAGACACCACGCCACGCACTCCATCCACTTTGGCAATGCTCGCCAATGCCTCCTGCTCGAGCTTCAGGGACTCTTCCAGCGAAATGTTAGGGGTACGAATAATGCTGGGCACTATCGAGCCTTCCTTCATTTCCGGAATGAACGCCGTACCCAGCAGCGGGAACAACATCAGCGTGCCAACAAAGACCGCGCCAGCAATCGCCACGGTTTTCTTTGGATTCCCGACCGAGGCATCGAGCAGGCGCAGATAAGGCCGCTTCATGGCCTGGATCATGCGCGTATCTTCCCCACTGCCGCCCTTGAGGATGAACGAGCACATGGCAGGTGTCAGCGTCAGCGACAATACCAGCGACACAAACAGCGCGATCGCAATCGTGTAGGCCAGTGGCGCAAACATCTTGCCTTCCATGCCTTGCAGGGTCATCAAGGGCAGGAATACCAGGATGATGATGCCCACGCCAAACAGCACCGGAGTTGCGACTTCCGCCGCGGCCTCGAATACCACCCGGATCTTGCTTTCATCCTTGCGGTGGCCCAGATGGTGGAAGGTGTTTTCCACCACCACCACCGAACCATCAACCATCAAACCAATGGCGATGGCCAAGCCCCCCAGTGACATCAGGTTGGCCGAAATACCGTAGTAATTCATCGCCATGAAGGTTATGAGCGGCGTCAGGATCAGCGTACCCACCACAATCAGGCTGGAGCGCACATCCCCCAGAAACAGGAACAACACGATAATCACCAGGAAAATACCTTCGATCAGCACCTTCGTTACCGTGCTTAAGGCGGCATCCACCAGCTCACTGCGGTCATAAAAAGGCACAATCTGCAAACCACCCGGCAGCATGCCTTTTTCGTTGATTTCCTTGACGCGCTCCTTGATGCGGCTGACCACTTCCTTGGCGTTACCGCCACGCATCATCATCACGATACCGCCCACGGACTCGGTATCGCCGTTCTTCAACAGCGCGCCTACCCGAACTTCATGCCCAAGCTGCACTTCGGCGACGTCGCGCATGTAGACCGGCGTACCGTTCTGCTCCTTGATCACGATACGGCGGATGTCTTCCAGGCTTTTCACCAGGCCCACACCGCGGATCAGATACTGCTCGGCGTAATGCGGCAGAATACCGCCGCCGCTATTGGCATTATTGCGCGCCAGCGCCTGATACACATCGTGCAGCTTCACGCCGTAGTGATTCATACGGTCTGGGTTCACCAGCGCCTGGTATTGCTTGACGTAACCGCCTTGCGAATTGATTTCTGCCACGCCGGGAATACCGCGCAGCAACGGTCGCACCACCCAGTCCTGCACGGCACGACGCTCCATCAACTCGGAAACGGAAAGCTCCTGCTTGCCATCCGCGGGTTTATCCAGCGTGTACTGGTATACCTCGCCAAGACCAGTAGAAACCGGGCCCAATACCGGCGTCACACCTTCCGGCATGCGCTCCATCACCTCCATCAAGCGTTCCATGACCAGCTGTCGCGAGAAGAAAACGTCGGTGTCATCGGTAAACACCAGGGTGATCAGCGACAAACCGTTCTTGTTGAGGGAGCGCATTTCGGTGAGGCCGGGCAAGCCGGTCATCGACATTTCCAGCGGCACGGTAATGAAGCGCTCGACTTCTTCTGGCGAACGGCCTGTGGCCTGGGTGGCGATTTGCACCTGGACGTTAGTCACATCGGGGAAAGCATCCACCGACAGTTTATTCACTGCAAAAAGACCAGCCACCATCATGGCGAGGGCGAGCACCACCACCACGATGCGCTGTTGCAGCGCAGAGCGTATTAACGACTCAATCATGGTTTACTCCAGTTCTTTGCGCTTGCGCTCGTTGTTCACGTGGAAAGCACCATCAGCCACCACGACATCACCGGCAACAACGCCACTTTCGACTGTGGCCATGCCCTGAAACTCGGGGCCCAGCACGACTTCACGCAAGCGGAATTTGTTTGGCGCGATCTGCACGAATACGTGGTCACGATCATTTTCACGCACAATGCCTTGCATCGGGACGGCCAGTTTGGGCGTAGGCAGCGACTGCACCACCATGGAAACCAGCATATCGGGCTTGATGGTGTCATCCGTATTTTCCATATCGGTACGCACCGTCACGGTCCGGGTTTGCGGATTCACGATATCGCCGACATAAATCAGCTTGCCCTTGAACTGGCGATTGTTCAGCGCGGGGATTTCAATCATGACTTCTTCCCCTTCCTGAATCAGGCCCACCTGCTGTTCCGGCACCTCAGCCACCGCCCACACATGCGATAGGTCAGCCACGATGAAGAGCTCTTCAGCCGGCTGCACCACCTGACCAAGATTGACCTTGCGACTAATGATAGTGCCAGCGAGACGTGCCGATACGCTGCTGAAGGAGTGAATCTGGCCAGACTTGGACAACTGGACAATGGCAGCAGAGCTCATGCCTAGAATCATCAACTGGTCGCGCGCGGCATTCAACTCAGCTTGGGCGGCGCTCAACTCGGCTTCGCGGCGCTGCACTTCGGCTGCGCTGATCACATCCGCGTTCAGTAACAGGCGAGCACGCTCCACGGCCTTGGTTTGCAAAGATATCTGCTGCATGGCCTTGATATAAAGCAGCTGGTTCTGCGCAAGCTCTGTACTGTTTACCGTTGCCAGCACCTGCCCCTGCTTCACATCCTGGCCCAGCACCACATCAATATCCGTGATACGGCCTGTCACAGAGGCACCGATGCGCGCCATGCGCTGCTCGTCCACCTGAACACTGCCCGGAATGCGCAATGTCTCGCGGATATCCGACATGCCCACCGTTTCCAGTTTCACCTGTTGTTGCAGCGAGGGCGTAAGCTCGACAATATTAGGGTCGACTGCCTCGGTAGCGGGCTTTTCCTCTTCGGCTGGTTTACAGCCAACGAGGCTCATGCCCATTAAAAGGCTTAATACCAGAATGCTGGCACGGGTTGTTTTTTGTACTGCGGAATAAGAAACCATTAAGACTTAACCTCCAGAAGTTCAGTGCCAAGCAGACGCTCAATCTCAAGCATCGAGTTAACGTAATCGTAGCGTGCGGCTAGATAATCCTTGCGTACGGCGCGGTAGGTGCGCTGCGCATCCAGGTAATCCAGAATGCCGCGCTCGCCAAAGCGGTAGGCGGACTCGGCAACCTTAAGTGCCGACTCGGCCTGATTCAACAAACCGCTTTCAAAGGAATTCACCTGCCCTTGTGCAATCAGGTAGCGCTGATAGGCAGAGTCCACATCGCGCTGCAAAGATAACTCGCGCTCACTCAGGGCCGCGGTTACCTGACGCACGCCGGCAGCGGCTTCGGCGATCGGGCCTTGCCGCTGATTCCACACGGGCAAAGGAATCGCAACCCCAAGGCGCACGGTGGAGTAATCAGGATCCTGCTCAAAGCCCCCTTTCAGGGTCAGGCCGGGATTACGCAGTTTTTCTTCCAGACGAAGGCGTGCCTCGGCAGCTTCGCGTATGGCACGGATCTGCGCCAATTGAGGGCTCTCATCGATTTTCTGACGAAGTTGCTGAAGCGTTGGCAGGGTATCGGCCAGTGGCAGTTCGCCCTTCACATCAAAATCCATGGGCATGCCGGGACCAACTAGGCCACGTAAATAGGCCTTGGCTTCCGAGATGCGCACAAGGGCAGCCTGATAATCGCGCTCCGCCGCCAATGCTTCGGTATCCGCCTTGATCAGCTCATACTTGGCAGCTTCACCGGTATCCACGCGCAGCTTCACACGCTCCCGGATTTGTTGCAGCAGATTGCGATCGCCTTCTACCAGTCGCAGCACAGCCTGCCGTTGCAGCACATCGTAAAAAGCCGATTTCACGCGGGACCGCAGCTCAATGCCTGTCAGCGTACGGCTAACGCCGGCCGCCCGGACATTTGACTCGGCCATGTCACGACGCGCACCCCTCACACCAGGGAACTCCAGCGGCTGCGAAATTCCCACATCCCATTTTGTGCCTACTTCATTGGAGCCAGTCCGACTGCGGGTTGGCCCGGCAGCCACTTCAAACTCGGGATTAATATAAGCCGTGGCCGTAGTCACTGCTGCGTTAGCAGCATCTTGTTGTGCTTGAGACATGGCCATGACCGGGTTTTGTGCCATCGCACTGTCCAGCACATCGCGCAAACCCAGTTCAGTTTGTGCCTGAGCAATGCTGGCATACAAAACCATCACTAGCATCAGGCCACTCATCAGACTCTTGTTTTTTATATTCGCCACCGACGAACCCCCTGCACCATGATGGTGCTTAATACTCTTGATTTGTATATTCATAGCTTCCGTGTCTCATTACTGACGCTAACTGACAATTGCAACAGTAATACAAAAATGCGGCCACAATAAGCCTTGGTGTTGATATCAACACTATCGAGACAGGCGTAACCGCTCGCAGACCGTTAAATGGTTAGCAAAGGTTACGCCAACCTTGCATGGGTTGGAAATTAAAGCAGAGGTGGTCGGAGAAACCGGGTGATAGGGGGAGAGATGTACAGATTGCTTAGTGCAGCGCTGATCGCTGTCACTGCCAAATAAAGGCTAATGGGCTGCAGAGGAATGACGACAGGATCATTGAAATCCAGCTTGTCGTCACTGCCGACTTGGGGGGCATCATTAAACACCACCGCCACATCGTCATAGTCCATTTCATAGGCGTAATCAGCCTGCTGTGAAAACAGGCTGAAGCAGAGCAATAAGCTCAACACCATGAGGATGGACTTGCGTAAGGTCATGCTGTGATTATATCTCTATTTTTCCGTAAGCTTGCCATGGATCAGGCACGACGCCAGCTCGTGCCCTGTGGAGTGTCTTCCAGCAATATGCCTTCGTCGGCCAGTTGCTTGCGTATGCGATCCGCTTCGGCAAAGTTTTTGGCTTGCCTCGCTTGCAAACGCAATTGTATGAATTGCTCAATCTCATCCGCAGAGCGCCCTTGTGCAGACTCATCCCCTTGGAGAAAAGTTTCAGGATCACGTTCCAGTAACCCTAATAAACCGGCAAGCGCCTTGAGCAGAGCCGCATCGGCCAGGGATGCTGTCCGGTTAACTTCACTCGCCAGTTCAAACAGGACGGCAAAGGCTTCTGAGGTATTGAAGTCATCATCCATGGCAGTCCTGAAGCGCGCCGCCTGCGGCTGCTGCCAATCAATGCTGATGGAAGGCAATGACAACCCACGCAGCGCCGTGTAAAGACGAGTCAACGCCTGGCGTGCATCATCAAGGTGATGATCAGAATAATTCAGCGGGCTGCGGTATTGCGCACGCAGGATAAAGAAACGCACGACCTCGGGATCATACTTCTCCAACACCTGACGGATGGTGAAGAAGTTGCCCAGAGACTTGGACATTTTCTCATCATCCACGCGTATGAAGCCGTTATGCATCCAGTAATTGACAAAGGTGCAGCCATTGGCCGCCTCTGACTGGGCGATTTCGTTTTCATGGTGCGGGAACTGCAGATCCTGCCCGCCGCCGTGGATGTCAAAATGCGGGCCCAGATGGCAAGCCCCCATGGCAGAACACTCAATATGCCAGCCTGGCCGGCCCTTGCCCCAGGGCGAATCCCAGCTGGGCTCACCGGGCTTGGCGGCTTTCCACAGTACAAAGTCCATGGGGTCACGTTTGTATTGGTCAATTTCGACGCGCTCGCCTGCACGCAGGTCTTCGAGCGATTTGCCGGAGAGCTTGCCGTAACCAGCAAAACTGGAGACGGAGTAAAACACATCACCATTGTCGGCAGGATAGGCAAAGCCTTTTTCAATCAAGGCAGCAATCATGTCCAGCATACCGGTGATATGTTCTGTCGCCTTGGGCTCCAGATCAGGGCGCATGACGCCCAGTCGCGCCGCATCCTCATCCATCGCAGTAATAAAGCGGGTGGTCAACGCCTGGATGGATTCGCCATTTTCCTGCGCACGCTTGATGATTTTGTCATCGATATCCGTAATATTGCGGACATAGGTCACCTCATACCCCGAGGTGCGCAACCAGCGGTTAACCATATCAAACACCACCATCACGCGGGCATGGCCCAGATGGCAATAGTCGTAGACGGTCATGCCACAGACATACATGCTCACCTTGCCAGCCACAATAGGCACAAACGTCTGTTTTTCACGAGCCAGGGAATTGTAGATTTTTAACATGGTATGATGGCGCTCGAATCCAAGGTCATCATTCAGTCAGCATTGTGAGATAAATCAATGGTCTGCATGGGAGCTATTGGAGGTTGAACCTGCTATTGATAGAATTGTTGCACTGAAAAGAAATCGCGAAAAGTATAACACAATGCCCGCCCTGCGCACTTTACCCCCCTTGTTTCTCGTACTGGCATTGCTCCTCCCTCTCGCCGCCCTGGCCGACGAACTCAAAGACATTACCCAGCTGGCTCAACAAGGCCAGGCACCCCAGGCGTTGACTCGGCTCAATGCCTACATCGCCAAGAACCCCAAGAGCGTGGATGCCCTGTTTCTACGCGGCATTATCCTCACAGAAACAGGAAAACGCGACGAAGCCATGAAGGCCTTTGTCGACATGACGGAAAAATACCCATCATTGCCAGAGCCATATAACAATCTGGCCGTGCTGTATGCCGAACGCGGGGAGTATGACAAGGCCCGCAAAGCTCTTGAAAGCGCGATCAAAACTCATCCGAGTTATGCTACCGCCCATGAAAATCTGGGGGACATATATGCGCGCCTGGCATCGCAAGCCTATGACAAGGCATTGCAACTGAATAGCGGTAGCGCGCGTCCAGAAAGTAAACTGACATTGATCAAGAGCTTGACCAACGCCCCGCAATCCATCCTGCTGGCAAGCCAATCCCTGCCAGGGCCGAACTTTGCTGGTACCCTGCCCCTTGCATCAACCCCGAACAATAGCCTCGTCAAGCCTTTGGAACAGCCCAAGCCAGTGATCAAGCATGAAATACCAACCAAACCTGACGTCCCTCAAAGGCCCGCCTCGGTTGTGACGGAGATCAAGCCAACTGAAGCAAAAACTGTGGACGCCAAGCCGGCTGCAGCGAAGCCGGGAATACAGGCCGAGGCTACGGTAAAACCTGTGACACCCCAAGCCCCCGAACCCAGCAAACCGACGGAAGCAGCCAAACCACAGGAACAAGCAAAACCAGGCAACAGTTTGGATGAGCTGGCACTTGAGCAAGCTGTGCGTCAGTGGGCAAAAGCCTGGTCAGACAAAAATGTGTCCGCTTATCTGGCGAGCTACGGGGCTGGCTTCAAAACCCCGGATGGACAATCCCGCCAGGATTGGGAAAAAACCCGCAAGCAACGCATAAGCGCACCGGCTAATATCTCAGTTGAAATCAGCAACCTGCGCCTCAAGCAGGATGGGGATCTAGTACGTGCCAGCTTCAAGCAAAGTTACCGCGCAGGTGGCACAGCCATGCGCACCAACAAAACACTAGTGCTGAAAAAAGGCGGCAACCGCTGGTTGATTGAACAGGAGCTGACCGACCGCTAGTCGCCGGTGACTGAATACTGCATGAATATGATCAAAACCTTCTTACAGATACTGCTCATGGCCTCCATCATGGTGCCGTGGAATGTGCCCGCACTGGATAGACTGGACTACACAGGCACACTCAGCAACAGCAGTTTCGGCCCCAATTACCCGGAAAGCCTGGTAGTAAAGGGCTTGCTGCAGATCACACGTGGTCAGTTGCAGCAGGCACTGACCACCGTAGACGAGCTCATCTCGATTGCGCCCAACTTCAAGCTGGCTTATCTGATTCGCGGCGATCTGCTGATGGCAAAGTCACAGCAACTGGAAGGCTTTGGCAATACGCCGCAAAATAATTCGACCTCTGTTGAAGACTTTAAAGCCGAAGCACGCATGCGTATTGAACGCTATCTGGAAAGCCATGCCCCACAAGGCGTGCCAGAGCCCTTGTGGCAAATCGACTCCAGCCAGAAATACGCCATCGTGGTGGATGCCGATAAATCACGGCTCTATCTCTATCAAAATATTGGCGGCAAACCCACCTATGTCGCGGACTATTACGTGACCATCGGTCGTAATGGCAGCGAGAAATCCAGCGAGGGTGACAAACGCACGCCCTTGGGCGTTTACACAGCCAGCAGTAAACTGAATAGCAAACTGCCTGATTTTTACGGTAGCGCAGCCTATCCACTCAGCTATCCGAATGAGTGGGATAAGCAGCAAGGTAAAAAGGGACACGGCATCTGGCTGCATGGCACGCCAAGCAATACTTATAGTCGCCCGCCCCGTGCAAGCGATGGCTGCGTCGTGATTTCCAACCCTGACCTGGAAACATTAGGGCCCATATTGCAGCAAGGGGGCACGCCCTTCATCATCGTCTCCCAGCTGAAATGGGTCACACAACCCGCCCCGGAACAGCCGCAATTACAGAAAGCGGTGGATCAATGGCGTCAGGATTGGCAATCGCAAGATACCGATCGTTATCTCAGCCATTACTCCTCCCGCTTTTTCACCCAGACAACGGACATTAATGGATGGTCACGAGAGAAGCGCCGTATCCAGTTCGACAAGAAGCCAGTCAGCATCGTGCTATCCAATCTCAGCATGATCCGCTATCCTAATAGCCAATTTCCGATGGCGGTTGTCAGTTTTGATCAGGAATACAAAAGTGAATTCCTGGATAGCCGCATGCGGAAACGCCAGTACTGGATTTATGAAGAGCAGCGCTGGAAAATATTATACGAAGGGGCAGCTTGACCCTTTCAGAGGAGCTTGAACAATGCAGACACGATGGGAAGCGTGGTTATTTCTTATTCTTTTGTTGTGCACGCCTGTCGCCATGGCCGATGGCGTTCACAGCCAAAAACCGCAGCTAGAGTTTCAAACCAACCTGGGCAGTTTTATTGTCGAACTGTATCCTGACCGCGCACCGAAGACCGTAGCCAACTTCATGCAGTATGTGCAAAGCGGCTTTTACACGGGAACCATGTTCCACCGCATCATTGATCGCTTTATGGTGCAAGGTGGCGGCTTCGCCGTTGATTTTCAGGAAAAAAGCACCTACAACCCGATTGAGAACGAAGCTAATAATGGATTGAAGAATGAACCCGGCACCCTGGCCATGGCCCGTTCCTTTGACCCGAACTCGGCGCGCTCCCAGTTTTTCATCAATCTTTCGGACAATAAATTCCTCAATTTCTATAAACCTGATCCGGCTTATTTTGGTTACTGCGTGTTTGGCAAAGTCATCCGCGGCATGTCCATCGTTGAAAAGATGGCCAAAATCCCGACCAAAAATATGGGCAAATTCGAGAATGTACCGGTTGAAAATGTAGTGATCGAAAAAGTCACCACCCTGGATACACCCGTGGAGCCAGAACAACCAGTGCGCGCTGTGCCCACGCCCCCCTCTTCAAAACCTGCTCTTAAAGGAAAAAAACGTGGTTAAACTTCATACCAATTTTGGTGAAATCACCCTGGAACTGGATGCTGAAAAAGCGCCTGCGAC
Organism: Methylovorus menthalis; assembly: GCF_020523625.1. GTDB lineage: Bacteria > Pseudomonadota > Gammaproteobacteria > Burkholderiales > Methylophilaceae > Methylovorus > Methylovorus menthalis. The sequence continues at coordinate 173,281 of NZ_JAJAQH010000006.1, read as the reverse complement.
GGTTGCCAACTTTCTGGAATACGTGGAAAGCGGCTTTTACAACAACACCATTTTCCATCGTGTGATTGATGGCTTCATGATTCAAGGCGGCGGCTTTGAGCCCAGCATGAGCCAGAAGCCGACCAATGCGCCTATCAAGAATGAAGCGAACAATGGTCTGGTCAACAAGGCCTACACCATTGCCATGGCCCGCACCCCGAATCCAGATTCGGCAAGCAGCCAGTTCTTCATCAATGTTGCAGACAATGACTTCCTCAACTTCACCTCCCCGACCGCCCAAGGCTGGGGTTACTGTGTATTTGGCAAGGTAACGGCCGGTACTGAAGTGATCGACAAGATCAAGAAGGTAAAAACTGGCAGCCGTAATGGCCATCAGGATGTGCCTGTGGAGAGCGTAATTATCGAGCGCGCTGAAGTCGTTTAATTCAAGCGACTCAGCCCACACCAATTACAGATGGAAATGCATTGAGCGCTACCTTACCGTATAGCTTGTTCATTTCCGATCTGCACTTGTGCGATGCCCGGCCGGAAATCAGCCGGGCATTTCTGCATCTGCTGCAAGGCCAGGCCCGTGAAGCCGAGCGGCTGTATATTCTGGGTGATCTGTTTGAATACTGGGCAGGCGATGATGAAGTCGTCGACCCTCATCACCAGACTATCATCCACGGACTGCGCGCACTCACGCAATCCGGCACCGCATGCTACTTCATGCATGGCAATCGTGACTTTCTGATCGGTGAGCACTTTGCTGAAGCCTCTGGCGTAACGCTACTGGCTGACCCTGTGCTGCACGAGCTTTATGGCAAGCGGGTGTTGCTGAGCCATGGGGATCTGCTGTGTACGGATGATATTGCCTACCAGCAATTCCGCCAGCAAGTGCGCCAAGCTGAGTGGCAGCAAGGCTTTCTTCAACAGTCTCTGGCCACCCGCAAAATGCAGATTGAAGCTATCCGCATGCGTAGCGAGTCCGAGAAATCCATCAAGCAGGCCGAGATCATGGATGTTAACGACGAGGCTGTCGCCGCTTTATTCTCAACCTGGGAATACCCCGAACTGCTGATACACGGCCATACCCACAGACCCGCCTGCCATCAGCTCACGCTGCATGGGCACAGTTGTCAACGCTGGGTATTGGGCGACTGGTATGAGCAGGGCAGCTATCTCAGGCTGGATGCCACTGGCTGCACCAGCAGCCTGCTTTAAACAAGCAACCGGCTAGCGGAGGCTTACCGCTGATTTTCATCCGCCGTCAGATAAAACTCCATTTTCACCCCAGCATACGCAATGAGATCGTGATCCTGCAGCCGCTGGCCCATATGCCCTCCAATGCTATTCGCGAGCGGACTACCATTCACCGTCAGCGATTCGCCACCATCCAACGCCTGAATAAGGTAATCAGGCCCTTCCTGCAAGATAATAGCGACAGGCAAACCTGCCCCGCCTATGGTGATGACAGCCTGGTTTAGCAGGATGTCCTTGCCGAAATCAGGCCCACTAATGACATAGAGCCGACCAAAGAATTTCCCAGCTATAGCGGCTGTATCTTCAGACGGCAATTCCTGGGAAAACAGGCGCGCCCCAGGTTCTTCTAGCGAAACCACTACAGCGTCGGTAAGGGAGTGGTCACCCGAGTAGCCTGCCTCATCCCAATAACGCAATTGATAATGTCCAAGCATGATGATGTCACCGTGCTGCAATACCTGTTGCTTGACACGCACGCCATTGAGCATGGTGCCGTTCGTGCTATCCAGGTCCTGCAACAAGGCATGCTGGCCGATACACATCACTTGTGCATGCTCGCCACTGATCATGAGATTGTCGATGGCGATGTCGTTATCGCGACGACGGCCGATGCGCAGGAGAGGTTTGTCGAGGGAGTATTCCCCCAGCAGATTGCCATCCAGCGAAAACACCAGCTTTGCCATGAGAATTCTTTCCAAACCTGCTGGCCATGAAATTAGGGAAATATGGCAGTAAAGCCACCCACTTGCTGGTCAGCAGAAGCCTGACCAAGCAATTGATCTTACATGGGACACAGGGGAAATTGAAGATGGGCAGGACGAGAGTTGACACGTCCCGCCATCGGGATGATAACTAGCGCGTATGGCGACTTACTTCGCCCGGACGGGCTTCGGCAGCAAGCTTGTCGAGCACACCATTGACGTATTTGTGACCATCGGTGCCGCCATAAATCTTGGCAAGTTCGACACCTTCATTGATCGCCACGCGATAGGGAATGCTCAGGTCGAAAATCAGTTCATAAGCCGAGAGGCAAAGAATGCCATGCTCAATCGGGCTGAGTTCCTGTATGGGTCTATCCACAAATACCGCAATGCGTCTGTCCAGCTCTTCGCGCTCGGCGAGCACACCGTCCAGCAATTTGCGCAGATATTCCTGGTCTGCCTTGTCAAACTCCGGCTCGTCCGCCAGCTCACGCAGGATGGCGCGAAAATCGGCCTGATTCATCAGGTTGCGATAAATGCCTTTCAGGGCAAGCTCGCGTGATTTGCGACGATTTCTCGAGGCTTTTACCGGCTTGGCATCGCCAGGCTTTTGATCGGTGTCGCTCATAAGGCCTTCAACAGGTTAACCATCTCAATTGCAACAGCAGCAGCTTCGGCACCCTTAACGGCAACACGCTCCAGCGCCTGCTCGTCATTTTCGGTAGTGAGGATAGCATTGGCAACAGGTACGCCAGTATTCAGCTGAACTTCGGAAATGCCGCGCGCAGATTCATTTGAAACCACTTCAAAGTGATAAGTCTCACCACGAATAATCGCACCCAGGGCAATCAGGGCATCGAATCTCTGGCTATCCGCCATATGGTGCAATACCAAAGGGGTTTCCAGCGCGCCGGGGACAGTTGCTAGGGTAATGGCATCTTCTGCCACGCCGCGCTTCAGCAGCTCGGCTTTGCAGGCTGCCAGCAGGCCCTGACCAACATCGCTGTTAAAGCGGGACAGGACAATGCCGATTTGCAAACCGGAACCGTTTAAATCAATCGCGAGTTCTCTCACATTTACTCCACATACTTTAAATTTAGAAAGGCCAGGGCCGAGAATTACTTGATGTCCAATGCTGGATGACGCTATGCCATTGCATTTTAAAGACAAGCACATGCGTCAAACGGGAAAATTAAGGCTGAATTATAGCCTAGCCGCATACGCTTGGGAAACGGCAGCCCGGGCATATGCCCGGGACTGCCAGAGGTATGATTTGAAAAACGTGGATTAGTGGAAAAGCGCCCAAGCTTTTTGCAAAGTACTCCAGATGCCATAACTTACCGGAATGCCCACTGCGAGCCAGGCAAATACTGCCAATATGCGCGAACCGCCGCTGGCGGCTTTCGCTTGCGACTCACTACCTGGCAACACTTTTTCATGTGCCAGCTTCTTCTCTTCTGCCAATTCAGCATCGGTCATGAAGTGTTTGCTGGCGACAGGTCGCACCAGCAAATTCGCCACAAAGCCAATCACCAACATGCCGGCGAGTACGTAGAAGATGGGGCCATACACCTGATCAAAAGGCACTTGCGCTTCAAGACGCATATCATGCATGTAGTTGACGATCACTGGCCCCACAATGCCCGCGGTGGACCAAGCAGTCAGCAAACGGCCATGGATGGCGCCCACGAACTGCGTGCCAAACATATCGGCAAGATATGCCGGTATGGTGGCAAAGCCGCCGCCATACATCGAGGCAATAATGCAGAACGCGCCCACGAATACTGCCAGGGATTTGGCACCTGCCGCCCATGCCGCCGCCACGTACATCAGCGCACCGAGAATGAAGAAAATGGAATAGGTGGTTTTACGCCCCAACTTGTCTGAGGAAGTCGCCCAGGCAAAGCGCCCGAAAATATTGAACAGCGACACCAGCCCCACAAACCCGGCGCCAACTGCCGCCAGGCTGGCAATCAGCACATCGTCCTTCTTGATATCAGCAAAACTTAAAGAGCCTTGATCAATCAGGGCGCCGCCAAACGTTTCCTGCAACATGGGGGCAGCCGCGCCGATAATACCGATACTCGCGGATACATTCATGCACAGGATCAGCCACAACAGCCAGAACTGTGGCGTTTTGTGTGCTTGATTGATATGTACGTGACGCGTAGCAATCATGCCCGAGCTTGCGCTCTTGGCGGGAGGTACCCAGTTAGCAGGCTTCCAGTCGGATGCTGGCACCCGGTAACCCAGTGAACCACACAGCATGAAGACGGCATAAATCGCCGCGAGGACAACAAACGTCTGCCAGACACCTGGAGCTACTGGAGTAGCAAAGTAGCTCATCAGCTTGGTAGCCAGTGGCGAGCCTATCATGGCGCCGCCGCCAAAGCCCATGATGGCCATGCCGGTTGCCATGCCGCGACGATCAGGGAACCACTTGATCAGGGTGGATACTGGCGAAATATAACCAAGTCCCAGGCCGATGCCACCGATCACCCCCGAGCCTAGCCACATCATCCATAGCTGGTGGGTATAGACACCGAGCGCAGAGATCAACAAACCGCCACACCAGCAAACAGTCGCTACGAGACCCGCCTTGCGCGGACCTGCCCGCTCAAGCCAGCCGCCCCACAAGGCGGCTGAACAGCCCAGTAGTACAAAAAACAGCGTATACATCCAGCCCAGGTCAAACTGAGTCCAATTACAATCCGTAGCAAACAGGGCACGCCATGTGCCGCTCAGTTTGTCCGCCACCGTGACAGCGCCAGCCGCACAGGCAGCCAACGGCTTGCCATCTTCACCTACCAGCGCATTGCCCAGTGGCTTCCAGAAAACGGAAAAGCCATAGGCCATGCCGATACACAAATGCACAGCCAGCGCCGCGGGCGGAATAAGCCAGCGATTAAAATTACCGCCGGTGATAATGCGTTCCTTAGAAAGAAATCCAGCCATCTCCAAACTCCCTGCTTTTTATTATTTCGAATAATGATTCGCGATCAAATACCTGACAGGCACGATCATCATATAAAAAAACAGGGTTGGCAATCTGCATTAAAATTCGGGTTCCTCAAGTGTCATCAATCTGTCATATTAACGTCATATAGTAAGCAGCACTGCAAAAGCCAAGGATAAATGAAATGCCCGCTAACATATTGATTGTAGAAGATGAACCCGCCATTCAAGAGCTGCTTGCTCTTAATCTGACCCAGGCCGGACATAACCCCATACGCGCCCTCAGCGTCGAGCAAGCGCAAATGCTGATTCGCGAAGCACTGCCCGACCTGATTATTCTGGACTGGATGTTGCCAGGCATGAGCGGCATTGAATTTGCCCGCAAATTGAAATCGGATGAATTCACCAAGGCGATTCCCATCATCATGCTGACAGCGCGTGGTGAAGAGGCCGACAAGGTAAAAGGACTGGAAGTGGGCGCCGATGACTATGTCACCAAGCCCTTCAGCCCGCGCGAGCTGAATGCCCGCATCAAGGCAGTCTTGCGTCGCCGTGCACCCCAGATGACCGATGACCCGATTGAAGTCGGCGGCTTGCGGCTTGATCCTGTGACCCACCGCGTCACAGGCAATGGCACCACGCTGGACCTGGGGCCAACCGAGTTTCGCCTGCTGCATTACCTCATGTCCAACCCGGAGCGCGTGCACTCGCGCAGCCAGGTGCTGGACCGCGTATGGGGTGATCGCGTATTTGTCGAAGACCGCACCGTAGACGTACATATCCGCCGTCTGCGCCTAGCACTGGCAGACTCCGGTCACGAAGACCTGATCCAGACAGTCCGTGGCGTTGGCTATCGTTTCTCGGCGCACTAGCTCATAATAACGCTTTGCCAACGTCGCACTTGTCGGGGCTCCCGAATGCTCCAACAAGTGATTTATTAATTTGTGGAATGGTAGCCGCGTGCACGATATTCGTTGGAGAGCTTTCTGGCTCGGCTTTTTGTTAGTGACCGTCAGCCTGGTGGTATGGGCTGTCGTCGATGAAATTGCAGCATTACTGGTATTTGGCGTGGGCGTCGTGCTTTACCTCGCCACCCACCTGTACTGGATACACAAGCTGCTGCAGTGGTTCAATAAACCGGATCTCGCCACCATGCCGCTGGGCACTGGCATCTGGGAAGATGTATTCGCCGCCATCTACCATCAGCAGCGCCGCTACAGCCGCAGCCAGACCCAGCTGAGCTCGGCGCTCGATCGCTTTCGCCATGCTGCCAGCGCCCTGCCTGACGGTGTGGTGTTACTAAATGGGCACGATCTGATCGAATGGTGCAATCCACCGGCAGAACGCCACCTTGGCCTTTCCATGAAGCAGGACGTCGGCCAGCCCATCAGTTACCTGGTTCGTAGCAGTGACTTCATCAGCTATCTTGACTCACACAATTACACCGACCCCATCAAACTCAAATCCTGGCGCCTGGCAGATACCACGCTGGAATTGCAGGTCATCCCCTTTGGCATCAACCAGAAACTGCTGATTAGCCGCGACATCAGCCAGCTGGAAAAAGTGGAGCACATGCGGCGCGACTTTATTGCCAATGTCTCCCATGAATTACGCACTCCGTTGACGGTGGTAGGGGGCTTTCTGGAGACGCTGAGCGACATGGATGGCGCCGTGCCGGATAGCACGCGCAGTTATTTTGACATGATGCAGGAGCAGACTGGCCGCATGCGCAGGCTGGTAGAAGACCTGCTGACCTTGTCGCAACTGGAAAATAGTCCGACCACCCCGCAAGACACCGTCATTGATATCAATGCCCTGCTTAGCATGGTAATGAACGAAGCGCGTGGCCTCAGCAACGATCGCCATACCATCACCCTGGACGCGGACACCACGCTCAACCTGACGGGTGCGCTGGAAGAGCTGCACAGCGCTCTGGGCAATCTGGTGAGCAATGCCATTCGCTATACACCAACGGGTGGCAGCATTCATATCAGCTGGAAAACCCGCGGCACCGATGGCGTATTTAGCGTCAAGGACACGGGACTGGGGATTGAACAACAGCACATCGATCGCCTGACCGAACGCTTTTACCGGGTCGATCGCAGCCGCTCACGCGAAACCGGGGGCACAGGCCTGGGACTTTCCATCGTCAAGCATATCCTGACGCGCCATCAGGCCAGACTGGATATCGAAAGCGAATTGGGCAAAGGCAGTACCTTCAGCGCCGTGTTCCCCAAAGCGCGCCTAGTGCATAAAGCCACAGCCGCAAGCTAGCCATCACACCCAGCCGTTGCGCCAGGCAAGTGAGCGCAGCTACCTCAATCGACGATTGGTGGCAGAGGCTTTCTGTTTCCCGTGGCATTCCCTGCATCAGGGCTAGCCTTGGACTTGGGCAAAGCGGGCTGCAAACTCGGCAGCACTTCAATACTGTTCTTGCGCATCACCACTGGTGGACCGCCTTCGCTTGGCAATGGCACCACCAGCGTACGCGGCTCCAGACTCTCTGGCGGCAACACAATGACAGGCGACAGGCGCGAGCGGGTATTCATTTGGGTAGGCGGGCTGACAGCCACGCCAGAGGATGCATTGTTACTGTTGGATAATGCCGGAATGGCACCCAGCGTACTTTCTTCCGCCATGGCTTGACCAACAAGGATGAACGCCATGCTGGTCAGTAAAAGTGAGGCAACCCTGGTCATTACAACTCCTTTGCCTGAATCAATTCAACCTACTATACGCTGGCAAATCAGCCTGTAAACCCCAAATTCCTGGATACGCCTCCCAATAAAAAAAGCGCAAGGCTGAGCCTTGCGCTTTTCACTTCACCCAAGCAGAGCCAGTGTTACAGCAGCACTTTTTCGATCCCGCCATTATTGGCCTTGTGAACGAAATCCTGCATCCAGTTTTCGCCCAGCAGATGCTTGGCCATTTCCACCACGATGTAATCCGCCTGAACGCCAGTATCTTCGCCATAGCGCGCAAGACCTTGCAGGCAGGATGGGCATGAAGTCAGAATCTTCACATCCTGCTCGGGCGCGCCAGGGGTCAAACCCAGCTTGGCCATGCCTTTTTCCAGCTCTTCCTGCTTGCGCATTTTGACCTGGGTTGCGATATCGGGACGCGACACGGCAAAGGTGCCAGACTCGCCGCAGCAACGGTCATTCAGCGCAACATCCTGCCCCATCAGGGCATTGGTCACCTTGAGCGGCTGGTAGGTCTTCATCGGGCTATGGCAAGGGTCATGGTACATATAACGCGTACCCGTCACGCCTTCCAGCTTCAGACCTTTTTCCATCAGATATTCGTGAATATCCAGCAAGCGGCAGCCCGGGAATATCTTCTCGAACTCATACTTCTGCAGCTGATCCATACACGTGCCGCACGAGACGATCACGGTCTTGATATCCAGATAGTTCAGCGTATTGGCAATGCGATGGAATTGCACGCGGTTTTCCGCCGTGATCTGCTGACCCTTGTCGTGATTACCGCTGGATGTCTGCGGGTAACCGCAGCACAGATAGCCTGGCGGCAGCACGGTAGTGGCACCGGTTTCATACAGCATGGCCTGGGTAGCCAGACCCACCTGCGAGAACAAGCGCTCCGAACCGCAGCCCGGGAAGTAGAACACCGCATCCGATTCTTCCGTCGTCTTCTGCGGATTACGGATGATCGGCACTATCGTATCGTCTTCCAGACCGAGCAGCGCACGCGAGGTTTTGGTCGGCATGGCCTTGGGCATGGGGCGATTAATGAAGTGAATCACCTGCGCCTTGATATCGGGCTTGCCCAGGGTGGCGGGTGGTTTCTTCTTGATGTTGCCAATCAGGCCCAGCTTCTTGAACACCTGATGCCCCAGTCGCTGCAGCTTGTAACCCCAGCCTATCATGGCCGTGCGCATCATCTTGATAGTGGCCGGATCCTTGACATTCAGGAAGGCCATCGACACGGTAGTCCCGGCATTGAAATGCTTCTTGCCCTGCTCACGCAGGAAGTTGCGCATCGCAATCGACACATCGCCGAAATCGATATCCACCGGGCAAGGGTTCAAGCATTTATGGCACACCGTGCAGTGATCCGCCACATCATTGAACTCGTCAAAGTGCTTGATCGAAATGCCACGGCGCGTCTGCTCCTCATAGAGGAACGCCTCAATCAGCAGCGAGGTGCCCAGTATCTTGTTGCGTGGCGAATATAGCAAATTGGCGCGGGGCACGTGCGTGGTACATACGGGTTTGCACTTGCCGCAACGCAAGCAATCGCTGATCGAGTCGGCAATATCGCCGATCGCCGATTGTTCCATGATGATGGATTCCTGCTCCAGCAACCCAAACGATGGGGTGTAAGCCCCATCCAGGCCTGAGCCTGCCATCAGCTTGCCTTTGTTGAAGCGCCCTTCCGGATCTACCTTCTGCTTGTAATCGGCAAAGGTCGAAATGGTTTTCTGGTCCAGGAACGCCATCTTGGTAATACCAATACCGTGTTCGCCGGAAATCACGCCATCCAGGCTTTCGGCCAGCTTCATGATGCGAGCCACGGCCTCATGCGCGGCATGCATCATTTCATAGTCGTCTGAATTGACCGGAATATTGGTATGAACGTTGCCGTCGCCCGCGTGCATGTGCAACGCCACGAATACGCGGCCCTTGAGCACCTGCTTATGGATTTCGTCCGCCCGCTCCAGGATCTTCTGGTATTCACGGCCGGTGAATATCTGATGCAGCGGCTTTTTCAGCTCGCGTTTCCAGGACACGCGTACCTGATGCTCCTGCACAGCACGGAAGACGTTTTCAGTCGCAATATCCGCATATTCGCTACCCAGAATGCTAACCGGCGCATCCAGGTTTTCCAGGATGGTGCGCCAGTGCGTACGCACCTTGTCCACCATCGCCAGAGATTGGGCCCGCTTGGCGACCAGCATTTCAGGATCGGCCTGAGTGTCATCGTCCTGATACAAAGGCAGATCACCTTGCAGGAAGGTTTCCAGCGCATCGGCCAGCTTGAGCTTGTTCTTGATCGACAGCTCAATATTGATGCGCTCGATGCCGTCCGAATAATCGCCCAGACGTGGCAACGGAATCACCACGTCCTCATTGATCTTGAACGCATTGGTGTGTTTGGCAATCGCCGCCGTACGGCCACGGTCCAGCCAGAACTTCTTGCGCGCTTCACCCGATACAGCGATAAAGCCTTCACCGCCACGCGCATTGGCAAGCCGCACGATATGCGATGCGGCTTCGCCTACGCCGTTTTCATCGTCACTGGCAATATCGGCCAGCAACACCATCTTGGGACGCTCATTGCGGGTAGCCTTGGTGGCATAACCCACGGCTTTCAGATAGCGCTCGTCCAGATGCTCCAGGCCTGCGAGCAGGGTATTGGGGTGCGCATCCAGGTAATCCTTGATCTCGACAATGGCAGGGACACCCAGCGCCACATGGCCGAAAAACTCCAGGCAGATGGTACGCACATGCTTGGGCATGCGATGCAGGATGAAGGTGGCCGAAGTAATCAGACCATCGCAGCCTTCCTTCTGTATGCCAGGCAAGCCCGAGAGGAATTTGTCCGTGACGTCCTTGCCCAGTCCGGTCTTGCGGAAGCTGGGGCCAGGGATTTCCAGGATTTCCGGTTCGGCGAGCATGGTTTTGCCATCTTCGGCAAAGCGCGTGATGCGGAAGCGCGCGACTGGAATATCATGAATCTTGCCCAGGTTGTGGTCCAGACGCTCCACCTCGAGCCAGTTGGCATCGGGCGTCACCATGCGCCATGAGGCGAGGTTATCCAGCGCCGTGCCCCAGAGCACGGCCTTCTTGCCACCGGCGTTCATGGCGACATTACCGCCGATGCAAGACGCATCGGCAGAGGTAGGATCGCAGGCGAATTCAAGCCCGGCGGCCGTGGCAGCCTCCATCACGCGGCGCGTAACAACGCCAGCGCCGCAATGGACAGTCGGCACCTGACGACCAACACCTGGCAGGGTGCGCATTTCCACGGCACCCAGGGTATCCAATTTTTCGGTATTGATCACGGCTGACAAAGGCGTCAGCGGCACGGCGCCGCCGGTGTAACCGGTACCGCCGCCGCGGGGAATAATGGTGAGGCCGAGTTCGATACAGGCACGCACCAGCGCCGCCATTTCCTGCTCGGTATCCGGTGTCAGCACGACAAACGGATACTCAACCCGCCAGTCGGTAGCATCGGTCACATGCGAAACGCGCGCCAGGCCGTCAAACTGAATGTTGTCCTTGCGCGTGATCTTGCCCAGGCGTGACTGGGCTTTTTTGCGCAGACTCTCGGTTTGCTTGAAATCCTGTTCGAAGACATTGACTGCCTTGCGCGCCGCCTCAATCAAACGCAGCACCAGAGGATTGCCCTGGCTACGTTCGTCAATAGCCTTGATACGGTGATGCAATGCGCTGATCAGTGCTTGCCGACGCTTCTTGTTCGCAAGAAGATCATCCTGCAGGTAAGGATTGCGGGAAACAACCCAGAGGTCGCCCAGCACCTCAAACAGCATGCGTGCAGAGCGGCCGGTTTTCCGTTCGCCGCGCAATTCGTTGAGAACGTTCCAGATATCTTCACCGAGGAATCTGATGACGATTTCGCGGTCTGAAAACGAGGTGTAGTTATACGGGATTTCGCGTAAGCGGGTGGTCATGAATTTGGAAGGTAACCAAAAGTGCAATTATACCATGGGCAACATGGCAGTTTATTAGCAGACTGAATTTGTCAGGTATTAAGCTTGTGCGTGATGCAAAATTCATACAGTCGCTCATTCCCCCGCGCAGATTCCTGATGACAAGCCCCGGCAAACCCACGACAATAACGCGTGCATCGCAGATCGCTCATATTTAAAGATGAAATCCTTATTTAATTCCCCTCGCAAACTGCTGTTTCCATTGCTGCTGGTCCTGCTTTTGGGCTTTCTTGCCTACACACTGGCCAGCAAGCCTACAGCCCCCAATATCAGCTTCACCACACTGGATGGCAAGACCACCAGCATGCAGGATCTGCGTGGCAAAGTGGTACTGGTCAACTTCTGGGCTACTGATTGCCCCGGCTGTATTGCCGAAATGCCGGCACTGATCCAGACCTGGCATCAATACCATGATCGCGGCTTTGAAGTCGTGGCGATTGCAATGCCCTACGACCCTATCGATCAGGTTAAAAATTACACGGCCAAAAATTCCCTGCCATTTAAAGTCACCCACGACGACACCGGCGACATGAGCATGCAGTTCAACGAAGTGCGCGTCACCCCGACCACCTTCGTACTAGACAAGGATGGCAAAATTATCCGCAAAGCCATCGGCGAGCTTGATTTCAAGTCACTGCACAGCCTGCTGGATCAACAACTGGGCACAAAAGGCTAGCCATGCTCTGGATCAAGGCTTGGCATATTATTTTCATGGTGACCTGGTTTGCAGGGCTGTTTTATCTTCCGCGCCTGTTCGTTTACCACGCCATGTCCAGCGACGAACCCAGCAATGCCCGTTTCAAAATCATGGAGCGTAAGCTGTTCTACGGCATCATGACCCCCGGCGCGGTACTGACCATCGCTTTTGGCACCTGGCTCTGGCTGGGCTATGGATTCAGTGGCGGCTGGCTGCATGCCAAGGTATCGCTAGTAGTATTGCTGGTGCTCTATCATCTGTATTGCGGCAAGCTCGTGCGTGACTTCGCCAACGACCGCAATCGGCACGGCCATGTATTTTACCGCTGGCTTAACGAAGCTCCCGTGCTGGCCCTGATTGCCATTGTTATTCTGGTTGAGGTTAAACCCTTCTAACCATGCCAGCCCATCCATTATTGAACTCGGAATTGCTGATCGCCAGGATACAAAAATCCTCGAGCGACCCAGGCCAGCGCCTGCTGAATGCGTTTGATCTTCTGGCAGATGCAGCCAGCACCACCTCCATACTATGCGGTGAATCAGGCATTGCCTCGGATAGCGCTATGCTGCGTTTCATGCAAGAGCAGACGCAAGCTATGGCGATTGAGGAGATGCCAGAGCTGCTGGCTCAGCAACTCTACTTCATGATGCAACAGGCGCTTGAAACGGAACTGGTATCACCCGCTTCACGCGCCCTGCGCCACGCCCGCATTGCAGCCGACGCCATGCTACAAGCCCAGGCGCCTGAACAGAAACCTGCCAGCAAGGCATTAGCCTATGCGATTGCCGCGGGCTTATTTACCTTGCTGGGCACTAGCAGTATTGCGCTACAGAGTGAGCTCCAGCCGTCAGGCCGGTTTATCGTGGCGGCCTTGAATGCCTCGGCGAAACCCGCCGAGCCCCGGATGGCACCAGATTTTTCAGTCGCCAATCCCGCCCGCACCGCCGCCATGTACGCCAAAATTGAACAGATGCGCACGGGAAGCTGCGACTACCCGCAAGCGCTTGTGCTACCTGAATCGGAACGTGGGATTTACATCGAATATGTCGTCAACGGCAAGGTGTCAACCAAGGTCAGCGATCAGGATGTCGTCAACAAACTGTTGCAACAAGTCAGCTGCAACTACACGCCAATGCTGATGAAGAACTCGACGAGTTAGGAACAAATAATAAAGCCGGCCATCGCCGGCTTTATTACATGGAGTGCGCAGTATTATTTCTCAGACAGTGCTTTAAGATTTTGCAGGCCGCCTTGATAAATGGAAGTCACGGTATCACGCGCAGTCTTGTCATCCTCGCCCGCCTTGGGCTCATGCGCAGGATCCTTACGCTTGAACATGCTCTTCCAGGTCACTTTGGTTTTGCCTTCGCCTACGGCTTGCACTTGCAAGGTGGAGTCATATTCGCGCAATGGCAGCACACTTTCCGTGATGGTGTACTTCAATACGTGATTACCATCGTCAAACTCAGTGAGTGTTTCGTGAATAGTGCCGCCATCTTTCAGCACCAGTACACGTTGAGCGCCCGCCGCATTGGCAGTGCCGCTGGACAGCGTGGTTTTTGCAACAGCAGGGTGCCAGGACATATCGGCGAAGTTCCCGGCATGCGCCCAAACCTTATCCGCAGGGGCATTGATTTCGATGGTTTCACGAACTCGCAAGGTTTCATCAATCGCCGCGATTGATACCACCGGTAAAGCAAAAGCCGCCAGAACTAAAGCACTTTTAAATGTACGCATACATACCTCGGTTAATAAATGAAAATGACCGCATGACTTACGGCGCAAGGAATGTACATGAATTTTTCGCCTGACACCCGTGAAAAAATCCCGTTGTTAGGGATGAATAAGGGCCGCGCTTAAAAATATACAGATTTGTATATTTATTGAATGCTTTACGATAGAATTTAATCATCTTCAGGAAACACCAAACCATGTCTCCATTACGGGCAAAAATACTCAGTGTGGCCACCGATCTGTTCCAGACGCGGGGCATCAACTCTACCGGCGTCGACACCATCGTCGCCGTCGCTGGCACGACCAAAATGACCTTGTACAAATACTTCCACAGCAAGGAAGACTTGATCCTGGAAGTATTGCAGCAAGGCCATCAGGACTTTCAATCCTGGCTGCAACAAAAATTCGAGACCAATACCAAAAAGCCTGCTGAAAAACTGCAAAAGCTGTTCGACTTTATTGAAGAGTGGGTCACTTCTCCTGACTTCCGCGGCATGGCGTTTCTCAAAGCGTCCGCCGAATTCCCCAATGAAGAGAACCCGGTGCACCGCCTGTCTGCCGAGCAATCGCGGCAGTTCCGGCAATTTCTGGCATCGCTTGCTACGGAAGCTGGCATTCAGGATACCGAAGGCCTGGCCTTGCAACTTTCCCTGCTGATTGAAGGTGCCATGCAGGCCGAACAGATGAAGCGCGGCTCAGGTGCAGTGAAATATGCCAAGAAAGCCGCCAAAGTCCTGATCGATAACGCTCTCAAATCCTGATATAGCCCCTCAGCACACTTGCCCGGCGAGCCGCTACTCGCAGATAATGTGGCTTTTCCTTCTTAGCCCACATAATGAAAACTCTGATCTGCGGCTCAATGGCTTACGACACCATCATGGTGTTTGGGGACAGTTTCAAAAACCATATCCTGCCCGAAAAAATTCACCTGCTTAACGTCTGCTTTTTTGTACCGGAAATGCGGCGCGAATTTGGCGGAACCGCTGGCAACATCGCCTACAATCTGCAACTGCTGGGCGGCGCCCCCCTTATCATGGCGACCGTAGGCGAAGATTTTCAGCCCTACACCAAATGGCTGGATAAACAGTCACTGGATAGCGCGCATATCAAGGTTATTCCCGATACCTTCACCGCCCAGGCTTTCATCACTACCGATCAGGATGACAATCAGATCACCGCATTTCACCCTGGCGCCATGAGCCAAGCGCACAGCAATAGCGTGCATGACGCCAAGCAAGTCAGCCTCACCATTATCGCGCCTGATGGCCGCGATGCCATGTTCCTTCATGCCAAGGAATGCAAGGATGCAGGCATTCCCTTCCTGTTTGATCCCGGCCAGGGCTTGCCCATGTTCAATGGCGAAGAGCTGCTGCACTTCATTGAGCTGGCTGACTACCTGGCTGTCAATGATTACGAAGCGCAACTTCTGCAGGAAAAAACCGGTCTTACCCTTGATAGCATTGCTGGCATGGTGAAAGCATTGGTCGTGACGCTAGGCAGCGAGGGTTCGCACATTTACACTGAAGGTAAACGCCTGCATATTCCATGCGTTGAAGCTTCCGCCGTCACCGACCCCACCGGGTGTGGCGATGCTTATCGCGCTGGCCTGCTTTATGGGATCAGCAATGGCTGGGACTGGCAACAAAGCGGGCAGCTGGCATCAGTGATGGGGGCTATTAAAATTGCCCATCGTGGTGCGCAAAACCACCAGCCGAGCCGCGAAGAAATCGTACAAAAGTATCAACAGGCATTTGGTAGCTCAATCAATCTGGGTTAAAGGAGTCACAAGTGAATACAGTGAAATTAGTGGGCATTGCAGTCATGCTGGCTATGCTAGGGGCATGCGCCAGCTCCAACTCTGGCAGTGTGTATAGCCGGGATGAAGCCCGCAAGGTACAAACCGTCAAAATGGGTGTGGTGGAAAGCGTACGCACCGTCAAACTGGAAGGTACAAAATCGCCAGTGGGGACTGCAGGCGGCGCCGTTGTCGGTGGCGTGGCGGGTAGTACATTGGGTGGCGGCAAAGGCCAGGCGATTGCTACCGTACTCGGAGCTATTGTAGGTGGTCTCGCAGGCTCCGCCGCTGAAGAAGGCTTTACCCGCAAGGATGGTCTTGAAATCACCGTCAAGCTGGATAGCGGCACCATGATCGCCATCGTTCAGGAAGCCGACGACCAGTTCCAGCCAGGCGAACGCGTGCGCATCCTGGAAAGTGGCGGCATCACCCGCGTCAGCCACTAAACACGCATACCAAGCATCTCATAAAACCCGGCGAGAGAATGCCGGGTTTTATTTTTCCCGCTGATTCTTATCACACGCCATCCGCGATTCATGCAAGCTTCAAATGGCCGTCACCGTTCCGTCATAAAAGATTCGTAAATTCTCTCCTATCTTAAATCAGCAGGAGAGATTCAATTGCTAGAAAAGCATGTCTCAACCGGCTTGCACAGCGAGCCCAGCCATCTGCACGTGACTCTGGCGCGCAATCCTTCCGAAATTGCCGAAGCACAACGTTTACGCTACAAGATATTTGCTGAAGAAATGGGCGCCCGCATCAATGGGCAGGACGGCCTGGACCGCGATGGCTTCGATGCCTTTTGCGATCACTTGCTGGTGCGTGAAACACGCAGTGGCGAAGTCGTTGGTACCTATCGCATATTGAACCCCACCATGGCGGCTGAAGCTGGTGGTTATTATTCCGCTGGCGAGTTTGACTTGAGCCGCCTACAACACCTGTTTGACCGCACCGTAGAAGTGGGCCGTGCCTGCGTCCACCCCGACTACCGCATGGGCGGCACCATTACCCTGCTGTGGGCAGGCCTTGCCAAATACATGCAAACGCACCGCTATGAATACATGATCGGTTGCGGCAGCGTTGGCATGGCCGATGGTGGCCACATGGCAGCCAGCCTTTATACACAACTGGCGCAGGATCATCTCAGTCCGCAGGAATACCGTGTTTTCCCACGCTGCCCATTACCACTGAACGCGCTGCAGACCTCACTCGATGTTAATTGCCCGCCCCTGATCAAGGGTTACTTGCGCCTGGGCGCCTACATCTGCGGCGAGCCGGCATGGGATCCAGATTTCAATACCGCAGACATGCTGGTCATGTTACCTTTGTCGCGTATCAACAAGCGCTATGCAGCTCACTTCTTCAAATAATTGGAAAAACCAAGCTCCCCTATCACCCGCATTTTTCGGGCAATCCGTATCGTCCTGCACATGTTCAATGGCATGCTGATTGCCACCCTGCTGTTGCCGCGCCTCAGTGCGCGGCAGCGCGACCGGGTGATCAGCCGCTGGGCACATGGATTGATGCAGGTCATGAACATCCGCGTGGTGGTTAAAGGATCGCCACCGCATCCGGACATCGCCTCGGCCATGCTGGTCGGCAACCATGTTTCCTGGGTCGACATCCATGCGCTCAACAGCGTGCGCACGGTGCGTTTTATCGCGAAATCTGAAGTGCGCGACTGGCCGGTATTTGGCTGGTTTGCGCGCAAGGTGAATACGTTTTTTATAGACCGCCAACGCAAGCAGGATACGTCACGCATGGTGGCTGAAGCAGTGAGCAGCCTGAAGGCAGGCGATTGCCTATGCTATTTTCCAGAAGGCACAACCACCGATGGCACCGAGCTGAAACCTTTCAAGGGCAGCCTGATGCAGGCCGCGATTGAAGCCGACAGCATGGTATGGCCGGTGGCTATTCGCTATCCGCGGGAAGATGGCAATGCAAATACCGAGATGGCGTATTGGGGAGACATTACCCTGATGCAATCTATCGGCAAGGTGCTGGCCTGCCGCAAACCAGTGGTAGAACTCGACTTTGCGCCCCCCATCAGCGCAGCCGGGCACGACAGGCGCAGCCTGACGCTACAGGCTAGGCAGGCGATTGCCAGCCGACTTGATCTTGCGGGGTGAATCTTCCGGGCTGCAGGGCACCTGAAAAATTGTCCGGTCTTCCAGCCGCATTGCTGTCAAGCTTCCACCCCACAAGCATCCCGTATCAAGGGCAAACAGATTGTCGCGTTGCTGCAAGCCAAGCGCTGACCAATGCCCAAAAACGATGGCGGTGTCGGAAGAGCGCCGTTGCGGCACGTCAAACCACGGCACATAACCTGCAGGAATATCCTCCAGCTCGCTCTTGAACTTGAAGTCCATTTCTCCTGCAAGAGTGCAGATACGCAAGCGCGTCATGGCATTGGTGATCATGCGCAGCCTGTCCATCCCATGCAGGCCGTCATCCCACGCCACCGGGTGGTTGCCATACATATGGCGCAGAAAATCGCGATAGGCGGGTCCGCGCAACGCTTCAGCCACCTCGGCGCCAAGCGCCATGGCATCCTCGGCAGTCCATTGCGGCAACAAGCCCGCATGTACCATCAGATACCCCGCCTCGGCATGCACCAGAGGCAAGCTGCGGAGCCAATTCAACAGATCTTCTCTATCAGGCGCATCGAGTATTTCCTGCAAGGTATCACTGCGGTGTGGCTGCACAAAGCCTTCGGCCACTGCCAGCGCATGCAGATCATGATTACCCAGCACGGCGACGATCGATTGCCGGTGCTGATACAGCCAGCGCAACACTTGCAGGGAATGTCCGCCACGATTGATGAGATCGCCCACCAGCCACAGGCGATCATGCGCAGCGTTAAACTGGATATGGGTCAGCAGGTGCTGAAATGAAAAATGGCAACCTTGCAGATCACCGATTGCGTAGGTTGCCATAGCATGAACTCACTTAAGCGATGCCGCATGGCAGCACCGCATGATCAAATTTAGTCGGCCTTGAAGTTAGCGCCGCCCTGGTTTGCCATATAAGCCACCGCGCGGGCAACTTCCGCATCGCTCAAGCCGGGGTTACCACCCTTGGCTGGCATCATGCGTACACCATGAATGGCATGTTGCACCAGGGTATCGTAGCCTTGCGCAATACGTGGTGCCCAGCCATCCTTATCACCGATTTTGGGAGCACCCATCAGGCCACCCGCATGGCACATGGCGCAAACACCCTTGACCACCTCTTCACCAGACTTGCCACTGGCAGCAGGCTTGGGGGCTTCTGCTACCACAGCTGGCTTAGCCTCTTCAGCAGGAGCTGCGGCAGGCGCAGCTGGTGCAGCAGCCTTGGCTTGGGGAGCGGGCGCAGGAGCTGCCGCTACCGGAGCCGCTGCAGGCGCAGCAGCCGGCTCTGTCGCAGCAGCCTCAGCCGGAGCAGCACCATGTGAAGCCCCACCCTGCTCAGGAGACTTGAAACTGGCACCTGATTGATTTGCCATGTAAGCCACAGCATTGGCAACTTCATTATCGGTCAGATCAGGATTGCCACCGCGTGCAGGCATGGAGCGAATACCTTCAATGGCATGCTTGATCAGGGTTTCATACCCTTGAGCAATACGAGGACCCCAAGCCGATTTGTCGCCGATCTTGGGCGAACCCAGCGCACCTGCGGCGTGACATGCCGAACAAACAGCCGTTACAACTTGCTCGCCCGTCTTGTCCACGTGTGGGCCGCTATTGTCAGCCACTTCAACTTGCGCGACCGGCTTGATACGCTCTTCAACCACCGCTTGCTGAATGGCTGGGTCTGCATCGACCAGATGTGAAGCCTGTACACCAAACAACATCTTAACAATGAGGAAAATCACCAGCGCGGGCGCGAACAAACCACCCAAGGTAGCCAGCACCACCTGCGTCACTGTTGTTTTTGGAAATTCGTGATGATGCTCACCCATGACTATAAACCCTTATACCCATACGAAAAGTAGTGATTATACGTTGAAGCGCCTACAGGTAAAAGGACAAGCTAGCGTGCATTTGCTATAATCTTGTTCGCAGTATTTCGATACGCGCCCGTAGCTCAGTTGGATAGAGTGTTGGTTTCCGAAGCCAAAGGTCACAGGTTCGACTCCTGTCGGGCGCGCCAATTTTCCCGGGTAATCCAGGTTAAATCAGTTAATTACCTAGTTTGCTTTGCTCAAGTTGAATCAAGCTTTTCAACCCCGCTAGGTTTTAGGGTGACAGCCGGGTGACAGCTGTCAGAACGACATTAGCATTTCCTCAAGCCGTCTGACAAGCACCTCATCAACTCTTTACACGTCTGATTACCAGGCCGATTCGAGTACGTTACAGCGTCACCTCACCCCATGGGGGGTAAGTCAACCGAGGCGTCTATTAGATAGGGCTTCAGATTTTTGTGGTAAAACTTATCCGGTGACAGAGCCGCCTGATTATCAAGCTCCTGCTGACATTCCTCCGTAGATGCTTCGGCCACCTCCGGAGTAGTTCTCATAGATGTGGGCATAGTAGGTCTTCACACGTTTTTCCTTGCGGAGCTCAGGCGTGTATGTTGAGGGGAGCTTGATGAAGTAATCACGGATAGTACGCTCAACATCAGCCTTGGTCTGGGTCTTCAGCTTCCAATCCAGTACCAGCTTCTCAGCCTTAAGCTTGGCTAGAAGTTCCTTGGCCACCTTCTTCACCTCATCCACTTCTTTATCCGACAGCTTGGGTTCGGGCTGCGTGAGAAGATCAAAGATCGCTAACTCCTCCTGGGTCAGCATCTCCCGGTGGGCTCGCTGTTCCTCCTCAGTCAAGCTTTGGGCAAACTCAAGGAGCTCCTTGAAGAAGGCTTCGAGATTGTGGCTGGAGGCGTTGTAGCTGTCGATCAGCTTCTTGAACTTCTCCATGAAATCGATCCGCCCCTTGTTCTCCCGGACCATCTTCTCCAGCTTCTTCTCGATCTGTCCCTTCAGCTTCTCGGTCTCGGTGGCTTTCTTGCCTTCCTCGAACTTCTTCTGGAGGGCAGCAAAGTCGATCTGCGACAGGTCGATCAGGGCTTCAGCCGCAGGACGATCCCCGATGCGGTAACCCTCGGTTGCAATCGAGTCATCCAGCAGGGCATCCAAGTCACTCATCACCCCGGAGATGTCAGGCGCAGGACGGAGAGCCTTGATCATCGCGCCAAGATAGGGAACTCCAAGCGACATCGGTGCGTAGGCATTTGCAGCGGTATCTGGCAGGATGGCCGTGAAAGTTCGAGCCACCTGACCCGCCAAGAGCAGGTACGACTTGACCATGTCTTCCCCAGCCTCAAGGATCACGTCCATTGTCTTCTGAAGGGCTTCCAGACGTTTTTCTGGCGGTGTGTTCACCACCACCTTCAGATCGATTTCGAGGCTCGTACAGAACGATTCTGCCTGTTTGAGCAGCCACTCCAGTTGCTCGACCAGAGCAGCCTTGTCCTTGATCGGCAGTTGCCCCGGCTGGTTCGGCTTGGCGTAGATACGCAAGGCATCCTGAAGGTTACGGAAGATACCCACGTAATCGACGATCAGACCGACACTCTTACCCGGTGCCACCCGGTTGGCCCGAGCAATGGTCTGCATCAGGGTGTGATTCCTCATCGGCTTGTCGAGGTACAAGGTGGAGCAGGTCGGCACATCGAAGCCAGTGATCCACATGGCGCAGACGAAGACGAGACGCAGGGGGCCATCGGGGTCTTTGAACTTCTCGTCCAAGCCTTCGCTGATCATCCGCTGCCGATGCGGCACGATGTCCAGCCCCTTGGCCTTGAGGTCTTCAATCTCGTTCTGGGATTGCGACACCACCACAGCCATGTCAGTGGTCTGCATAACCATGATCTTCTCGGCCAGCACCTCCTTGGCGTCCCCGGTGGCTGTCTTCAGTTGTTCTTGAAGATCGGCCAACTGCATCTTCCAGTGCGCTTGTACCTTGCCGTGCATCCGTACAGCCGTGGCCTTGTCGATGCAGACCATCATGGCCTTGCCACGGTAGCCTCGACCGAGGAAGTGCTTCACCAGATCGGCGGCAATGGTCTCCAGTCGCTCATCACGGGTGATCAGGTGGTATTCACGGGCGAACTCCCGCTCCAACTTCTTCTCTTGAGCCTCATCCAGTTCGGCATCTTCTAGTAGCTTCTCGATGTCCTTGTTCAGGTTGTCGTTGACGATCTGGAGTTCAGGCGTCCGGTTCTCGTAATAGAGCGGTACGGTAGCCCCGTCTTCGATGGATCGCGCAAAGTCATAGACCGAGACGTAATCCCCAAAGACCTCTCGGGTGCGCTCTTCTTCACCAGCAATCAGGGGGGTACCTGTAAAGCCCAGGAAAGCCGCATGAGGCAAAGCGTTCCTCATGTTAAGGGCGAAGATGTCGTACTGGCTACGGTGGGCTTCATCGGTGATGACGATGATGTCGCTGCGGTCGGAAATCTGCGAGTAAGCCTCGCCCTTGTCTGTGTGGAACTTCTGAATGAGGCTGAATACGTAGCGGTGATCCTGAGACAAGAGCAGCTTCAGGTGTTCCCCGCTGTTGGCCTGAACCTCCACCCCCGTGATCGCGCCGGTTGCCGTGAAGGTCTTGTAGATTTGATCGTCCAGTTCCGAGCGGTCAGTGACGATGACGAAAGTCCACTTGCCGGGCAAGGTGCGAAGAATCTTCTGGGTGAAGAACACCATCGAGAGGCTCTTGCCGCTCCCCTGTGTGTGCCAGAAGACCCCGAGCTTCTTGGCTGCTTCAACATCCCCGGATTCCCGCAGCTTGATCATCTGGGCAATCGCCTTGTTCACGCCCAGGTACTGGTGGTTCTTGGCAACCTTCTTGATCAGACCACCCCGTGCAACCTCGAACAGGGTGAAGTTCTCCACGATGTCGAGCAACCGCCGCTTGTCGCAAAGACCATGAATGGCCGTTTCCAAGCTGGTGGAACCTGGCTCTGTCTCATCGTCGATGCGTCGCCACTCGAAGAAGTGTTCCCAAGGGCTGGTCAAGGTGCCCACACGGGTTTGTGAGCCATTGGACAGCAGAATGAAGGCGTTGGGATGGAAGAGCTGCGGAACGCTCTGGCCCTTGTAGTCCTTCAGGTTGTCGTCGTAGGCAGACTTCAGAGGAACATGAGGCCCCTTCAGTTCGATGAAAACCAGCGGGATTCCGTTGACGAAGCCGAGCAGGTCACAGCGGCGTTTGTACATCTCCCCCGACACCCACATCTGCTGGGCAAGGAAGAAGTCATTGTTCTCTGGGGTGTTCCAGTCGATGACCGAAAGCTCGACGGTTTGCGGGTTGCCTTCGTCGTCGGTGACTTCTACCTTCACCCGATCCCGCAGCAGCTTGTAGAAGGCTTGGTTAGCATTCACCGGTATCTGCTTCGAGCGATCCTCTGTCAGTTGCTCAATGGCCTGTTCATAGGCAGAGGCCGGGTAGCCAGGGTTAATGCGCTCCAGCGCCTTTCGAAGGCGAGGCACAAATATGACTTCGACGGCAGACTTGCGGCCTTCCGTGCCATCCAGCCCGAAGGTCTCGTTGTAGAGATTGGCCGTCTCCCAGCCAAGGGATACAAAACAGTTGATCGCGGGTAGCTCGACCAGAGCGAGTTCCCCGTAGGTGGCTGTCACTTCCTTTGCTGAGAGAACGGTAGTCATTCCGCAATGGCCTCCTCAGATTCAGGCAAGGTGGAGACGTCGAGCTCGCCGGAGATGAGCTTGGGAAGCAGGAGGTCTCGGGTGGCTCGGAGGTTGGCGTTTTTTTCGAGCAGTTTGTTCAGTAGGGACCTGATCAAGAAAACTTGCTCGACAAATCGCTCCATGATCTCAGGGGGAGGAAGAATGACGTCAATACCCGTGATCACCGGCGCACTCGCTGACTTCCTGGTTGTTCCGGTGCTAGCTCCCGTGATGTATCCCTGATAACGATCACTCCTCAGAAAGTAAAAGAGAAAATACGGAGCAAGCCGCTGATCAATTATGCGGAGGCGTACAAGGTACGAAGCAAATACCGCAGATACATCTTTCTCGACTATTCCCACCTTGCCGGGATCAGCCATTCTGATCACAAGAACATCGCCTTTTGACAAGCGAAACTTCGGTAAGTTGGCATCAGATATGGGGCAATAAGGCACGGCAGACCAATCAATGTAGGTCTGTTTGTTAATGTCCATCCCCCTCAGGAACTTAGGGCCGATAGGAGTATCTTGAGTGGATTCGGTGTATCCATACTGCGTTGTTACCAAACCGCTCAAAGGAGCGGTCGTCCACCCCTCCGGGATCAACCCCAGTTCCGATTTCACCATCTTCACCAGTTCATGCCCCGGAAAACGGAAGCGGACAAACCACTCCTCGTAGATTCTCCGGGCCATTTCCTCAAAGATGGCGATCCGTCGCATGTTGTTTTCGATAAGGTCGTCGTAGGCAGACAGGATGGAAGCGATGCGGCGTTGTATAGAAATTGTAGGCAACCAAAGTGGTGCGGCCATCAAGTCTGCGTGACGTATATGTATCTGTGTAGCACCTGCAAAATGGCCTTTAATGTAACCTCGAAACATAGGTCCTTCACACCAGTAAGCAAGGTAGGAGCGCTCGACATTTTCCTCATCAACTTTAAACACAGTGACCCCTTGATTCACCGCGTAAGGAGGAAAATGAGGTGCTTTAGAGACCAGCCCTTGCCGCAAGCAACACATCGACAACACAACGAGCGCCAGTTTTATTGTGAGAGGTGTTTTTTTGACCCGAAACGTACAGAACATGAGCTGATAAATCTTTATCTGTCATACCGCCTTTAATTCTGACTGTAGTAACAAGCCCCGACACTTTTTCATTGGTCTGTACAGCCTCTTTCCAGTACCCCTGAGCATCATGAGTTTGCTTATGGTCCAACGCACGCCCTAGTTTTTTTCCAAGCTCGGTAGCGCCTTTTTTAGCCCCGCCCGAGATAAGGCCTATGTCGGTTAAGAACTTATTACTTCGACTGATAACGCTTCCATGAAGCCCGGTAAGCTTCGACAAATTATCCAATGAGGCTTTCTCAGGAGCATGAACATACCCTTTAACGATCTTTTGTATTTCTTCGATTGATGAGCCTGGAAGATTGAATTCTGCCACCACGACCGTCCCCTTATCTTTTTGTATTGCTTGCAATATTGGAGGAAATTTAATCTGTCTACAAGCAATGTTTTCTTTCTCAAATACTATAGCTCACCTCAGCAAATTACGATTCCCACATAGCGAAACATCTCCGAAAAAGTAAGAGCTTGACTTTGGATACATCGAAGGATACATTTAAAGGCCAGACCCCTCGTAACTATCTGTAAATAATGGAATATATATTTCAGTAGGGAAATTCCTGTCGGGCGCGCCAATTTTTCAAATAATATCAATCACTTAGAAAACATTCTCAAATTGCATTGATTTTCAGAAGAATGCCTTTTTCAAGCAGATTTTTTATCGTGACTGCAGTACATTTATTGCAGAAATCTTTCCCTAAGCGTCTTCGCCTTGCATTTGCAGCATCCGCCTCACGCCCTTGAAGAATTGACAAGCCCAACCGCTGTACACTTCCTTTTGCCGGCATATCCTCGCGTACTTGAAGTTTTCACTTTATTTCTCCCATTTCAAATTAAAAACCGAACCGTTTGAGCACCCGAAGAGAGGATGCAAACAGCCGAAACAACCCAACTAAAAAAACTTTTTAAATTAACTGCCAGAAGACTTTGCAGCCCCAGACGCTTTCTGTGATTTATCGCCAAAATCCTCCACTTTTGCTCTCGCGTAGACATCCACAACAGCCCCAGGAGCCATAACCCCAAGAGCCCAGCGGACACGCCTGTATTCGGTATAAGGAACTGGCTCCAACTTGCCATCAGCCCGCTTTCTAACTAGCGGTTCTTTCGCATATGCCACATCCTTGGCTGCCAGCAGTACGTTACCCACAGGCTTGGCACTTAAGGCCTGATACTCCAACCCTTCGGGAATAGGCAATTCAGCTACAACACCTCTAACTGGCTTGTTGCTAACGTTGGTATAGGTGACGCGGTATTCGATGATGTCAGCTGGCTTGACTGCTGCTGCATCAACGAGCTGCTCAGAGCCCTTTGCATCTTTTATGACTTTCTTTTGTGCAAGAAGAATACTGATCGGTTTTGAAGAATCCCCGCGAGCCAAGGCCGCTGCGGAAGACGAAGTACCGTCTGCCCACGCAAAGCTGACCATCAAAATACCCGCGGTTAGAATGGCTGCAATTTTCATAGAAATACTCCATCGACATTTGTACGATTGCGAGTATCGTCGTTAATAAAAGCTACTGACATATCCCTTAGGGGCATTGCCGATATCGGTATTTAAGATTGTCAGATGCCGAAAATCTTTACCCTAAAATCCCTTTTAACCTTAATTTAAAAAGTTAGAACTGACTGTCGCACTGGATCAAATAGCCCTTTAGGAACCAGGTGTTATCTTCTATTAAATATAATTAAAAACAGTCACTTACAAACACTATTAAGTGTTTATGAAGCATGAGGATAGGTGAAAATTGAAATATTTTTTGATTAAAAAATACAAACTGAGGACAACAAAATAGCCATTGATCAGTCACTGACTTCAGCAGACTCTTCCAGACGATCAGCACTTACATTTCTGATTTAAGTGTGATTCCAATCACGCAACAGGGAAGCTTAATATTGGCTAGGTTTTGACTATGTACCAATTTCCGCATCGAAACTATATGGGGAGGGATTTACAAATGAAATACTTAGCACCTCAACAGAGGCGGGCATTATCGCTACTCCCTCTGCTGATTACACTACCATTTCTAGCATTACTAAAATTAAAGCCTTTTCAATTCATTCTCGACATTATTCAAATTAAAATTTCACCCTATATTACTCAGGATTAAAAACCATTAAATGTGATAATAAATTCTAAATTTTATAGATATTTTATATCTTTATTCACTTGTTACTATTAATCTATAAACAATGAATACTGCTATTCTAAAGTGGAAATCCCAGGCAGTAATTTTGTTGCTTTATATTGGAAATATCAGCCTTGATTGATAGTCGACTTAGACCTTAATTTTTTCATCACTTATGGAATACTCACAGTCCACCATCGGCAATATATAGCGCTCTTCAATAACTTAGAAAGCAACCCTTATAAATTGAAGTCTTACCTATATTTAAAGTTAGAGGACACGTTCCGCCCGCCAACACCGGCCTAATGGGCCTCTAATGCCTAGATGGAAAGAGATGATTATCAAGCGGTATAAATCTGAACAGACATATTCTCAATAGACATTGAGAGAGGAGGTATTCAATTGAAAATTTTTAAATTAAGATTAATTTCTTCAATCCCCTTTAAAATATTTACAAAAAGAAATCTGAAGAAATCACAGGAAGTACTTGCCCGGGCTCGCGTATCACATTAATCAGCACGGGAAGGCTGACAGCGGCGCTTACGCCAGCGACAATGCCTTGCAAAGACATGCCATGCAGTTTGCCCATACACACTTGTAAATGCGGGGGTATTGCGGGTAGCACCCTATACGCTCATGCGATCGGCGATCGGCAGAGCTGTGCTTAATAGACTAAGAAAATAAGGACGCCAGTTTGCTGGGGCATGGCGCCATGCGAAAATCGATTTAGATAAAGAAGGCATGCATCATGCTGCCAGCAACAAGCGCACTACACAGAGAATTAAAACATATTGATGTTATGTATTAATAGAAAACAAATGGCCATCCCGAATTGCTTTTTTTTACAGACATAGCAACCCCATTCTGCAAAAAATAGTCCAATACGCATACACCGGCATATATACTTTGCTGGCTAAACAAAAAAGCCGTTTTCCGTTTGATTTAGCCAGATCGCCAACCTGACACTATCCCTCAAAGGATTTTCCATACGAATGACAGATAGCCCCCACATCAGCACCAGCCAGCGCCTGTTTGAATCAGATGCTCCGCAAGCATTGGCGGCGGCGACTTTTCTTTTGGCGGGATTTGCGCTGGCGCGGCAACATGAACTCTTGGGCGAAATAGAGCAGGTTCTGCGTGAATCTCCCCTGCGCCATATGCAAACGCCAGGCGGTTTTACCATGTCGGTGGCCATGAGTAATTGTGGTGCGCTGGGCTGGGTGAGTGATCGCAAAGGGTATCGCTACACACCGATGGATCCGCTGACCAATGCGCCATGGCCTGTGTTGCCATCTTGCATGCAGCAGCTGGCAACCGAGGCAGCAGCGCTCTGCGGCTTTGCCGGGTTTATGCCGGATGCATGCCTGATCAATCGCTATGCACCGGGCACACGCATGAGCTTGCATCAAGACAAAAACGAGGTGGATTACAGCGCGCCCATCGTTTCGGTATCGCTGGGGGTGGATGCGGCATTTCAACTTGGCGGCATGCAGCGTAGCGACAAGCCGCTGCGCATAGGATTACAGCATGGCGATGTGCTGGTGTGGGGCGGTGAAGACAGATTGCGTTTTCATGGGGTGTTACCCATCAAGC
The DNA here is from genome assembly GCF_020523625.1 of Methylovorus menthalis. Lineage (GTDB taxonomy): Bacteria > Pseudomonadota > Gammaproteobacteria > Burkholderiales > Methylophilaceae > Methylovorus > Methylovorus menthalis. Next base: position 144,957 of record NZ_JAJAQH010000006.1, on the reverse strand, counting down.
CGCAGCATCATCCTCTAATGGGACCAGACCGTATCAACTTGACGTTTCGCAAAGCTGGCTAAGCTTGTCTGCACCAAGCAGCGCAACGGCTTTGCGACCATGAGAAATACACAGCAAGCAATACAAAAACCAAAGCCATTACCCGGCAGCAAGCCAAGTTAAAACAAGATCAAAGGGAAGATTTACAACAGGATCGTTATTTTTAAGCCATTGTTTATTATGGTAAAATAACTTTTTGTGGTGCCGGGGGGGGGACTCGAACCCCCACACCTTGCGGCGGCGGATTTTGAGTCCGCTGCGTCTACCAATTCCGCCACCCCGGCTGAGTGGAACGCGATTATAACAAAGCTTGAGCAATATGCGAACCGAAGATTTTGATTTTTTCCTACCTGAAGAACTCATTGCCCAGTTTCCCGCCAATGAGCGCGATGGCAGCCGTTTATTGCGGCTGGATGGCAATAGCGGCGTGATTGCCGACCATCACTTCCGCGAGCTTCCGCAGTTCTTGAACAAGGGCGATCTGCTCATTTTCAATGATACCCGTGTCATCAAGGCGCGCTTGCAAGGCCATAAAGAGAGTGGTGGTGGCATCGAGTTGCTGATTGAGCGGCCACTGGATACGCATCGCGCACTGGCGCATATTCGCGCCTCGCGCTCGCCCAAGCCTGGCAGCCGCATCTTCTTTGGCGAGGGCATTCCGGCGCGTGTTATCGAGCGCCAGGATGACCTGTTCCTGATTGAAGTGGAGCACGCCAGCCCTTTGCTGGATCTGCTTGATCTATATGGCGCCCTGCCCTTGCCGCCATATATTACCCATGCTGCCGATGCCGAGGACGATGAACGTTACCAGACGGTGTATGCCAAAACGCCAGGCGCCGTCGCCGCGCCCACGGCAGGCCTGCATTTCAATCAGGCCATGCTCGATCGTCTGCAGGCAGCCGGCATACAGATCGCCTACGTTACCCTGCATGTAGGCGCGGGCACGTTTCAGCCAGTACGGGTGGATGACATCAGCGAGCATCGCATGCATAGCGAGATTTATACCGTGCCGCCTGCCACCGTTGATCTGATCAACGCTACACGCGCGGCAGGCCATAAGATTACCGCTGTCGGCACCACGGCCCTGCGCGCGCTGGAAAGCGCAGCACGCACAGGCACGCTGGTCGCAGGCAGTGGCGAAACAGACATTTTCATCACGCCGGGTTACCGCTTTCAGGTGGTCGAGCGCTTGCTGACCAACTTTCACCTGCCCAAAAGCACCCTGATGATGCTGGTATCGGCCTTTGCCGGGGTGGAGCATATCCGTGCGGCCTATGCCCACGCCATTGCCAGCCGTTACCGTTTTTTCAGCTATGGCGATGCCATGCTGCTGGAACGTCGGGAAACCATCGATCAAACGCAGACCACTCCCGGTTAGCAGCAACCCAAACACGCGATGCATCACCAGACTTGAAGGGAACTCCTGCTGCCCGTCCGCTTCATAATCGGGTATTCTTCCCAATCCTGTGCGGGATGGAATCCCGACAGATGACCCAGGCCATGATCACAATGCGCCGTGAATTGAGAGTGAGATGAGAGTTGCCATGACGTTAAACCGCTTTACTGCCATATCCGCCTTGTGTGCCAGCCTGTTGCTGCCCCTGCCCGCTTCCGCTCAGGTGCTGCCTGAAGCCCAGATCGGCATACGCATTCCCCTGGCAAAGAAACCGACCACCCGACCCATGGGCGTTGCCTATTCGCCACTGCATCAACGCTATTTTGTCGCCGATGGCGGCCTGGGACCGGTGCCGGGCTCGATGGACATCACCACCTCGCGCTCGGAAGTGCACGTGTTTGACACCAGCGGCAAATACCTGCAATCCGCCCTGCCTGGCCTGGATAATCGCGCCATCTACTTCAACCCTAATACGAAGCACATTGAAACCATTACCTACAATGTTTCAAGCAATGCAGGCTTTACCCCGGGCACGGGCATTTTTTCCTTGGAAATCAATGACAAGAGCGAGCTGACAGACAATACCAATGATGTGCTCAGCTTCAACCCGGCGTTTGGGGATGCCGCGACCATGCCGAGCTACGACGCACAGCGCCAGCGCTATTATGCCAAGCAGGAACGCAGCAACCGCGTATGGGTAGTGGAAACAAAGCAACGCGAAAAAGTCGCCGAGATCCTGCTGGACCTGGATGCCGCAGGCGCGAAGTTTGATGACGTGAGCGACCACTTTATTGCCTACACGGGGATTACAGGCGAAGAGCTCGCCATGCTGGATGTGGACCACAAGGCGATTCTGGTGTTTGACCTCAATGGCAAGCTGGTAGGCAAGAGTAGCTTGCCAGGCAATATCAAGCTGCTGTCGCAAAACCATTACAACGGGGTTGGCTACAGCAATGGCATGCTATTTGTATACGCCGAGCGCGAGGGGGAGTTCGGGACTTACCTGGGATTCAAAATCTCGGACCAAGCGGCACCCTGATCCAAGCGTCTTGAGCTAGTAACTAGGGCGATAGCTCCAGTTACTACGCCAGGCGCCCAGTACCATATTGGGATATTCTGGCTGGCCCAGGCTGCCGTTGTAACGGCCAAGCGCCCGGTAAAGATCGCCGTTTTCAATATCCAGGTAATGCCGCAGGATGGTACAGCCATAGCGCAGATTCAGGCGCAGATGAAACAGGTTGTGCTCCGGCGAGCCGATGCTGCGCACCCAGAATGGCATGACCTGCATGAAACCACGCGCGCCGACTTCGGACACCGCATATTTCTTGAAACCACTTTCCACCTGAATCAAGCCCAGCACCAGTTGCGGATCAAGTCCCGCACGCGATGCCTCGTAATGCACGGATCGTAAAAAATCCTCGCGCATGGTCTGGTCCGGCATGCGTTTTTTCAGGCGCTCCGACATCTCCTGCATCCAGCGCTGGCCTTCCACCTCACTGGCAAACACCAGTCTGGGCGCCGCCAGATCACTTACGGATTTCTGCATCAGCGCCCGCACACTATTCGAGAGCGGCTCCTCTTTCTGCGCACCGGCGTGGGCAGGCAAGGCACTGAACAGTGCCCATACCAGCCAGCCGGATATGCAGAATTTATTCAACAGGTGCGCCCTCATCAGTATGTTACGGCGTCAGGCGCCGCAGGTTTAGCCCACGGCCCACATAAAGGCTATGCTTCAGGCCAGAGCCTGCGTGAGCTTGGCAACGATATCGGTCAGCGCGACAGACTGCGCCTGCTCATCGGTACGGGCTTGGTACTCCACCTGGCCTTCCTTCAGGCCACGGTCACCAATCACCACACGATGCGGAATGCCGATCAGTTCCAGATCAGCAAACATGACGCCCGGCCGTTCGCCACGGTCATCCAGCAGCACGTCGATGCCCGCCTGCTGCAGTTCTGCATACAGGGCTAGCGCCGCGTCTTTGACAGCATCGCTTCTATCCATGCCGATAGGCGCAATCGCCACACTGAAAGGCGCCATGGCAGCGGGGAAAATAATGCCGCGGGCATCATTACCCTGCTCAATCGCCGCGCCCACGATGCGGGAAACGCCAATACCGTAGCAGCCCATTTCCATGATCTTGAGCTCGCCGTTTTCGGCCTGGTAGGTCGCGTTCATCGCTTCGGCGTATTTGGTGCGCAACTGGAAGATGTGGCCGACTTCAATGCCACGGCACAGCTCCAGTACACCCTTGCCATCCGGACTTGGGTCGCCGTTGATCACATTGCGAATATCCGCCACCAACGAAGGCTCGGGCAAATCGCGGCCAAAGTTGACGCCCGCCAGGTGGAACTTGGGTTTGTTGGCACCGCAGACAAAGTCGCTCATGGCGGCCACGGTATGGTCAGCAATAACGCTCACCTCGGCACTCACACCTACCGGGCCGATAAAGCCGGGAGGGCAATTCAGATGCGCGCGGATTTCTTCTTCGGTGGCAAAGCGGAAATCGGCAAAGCCAGGCTGCTTGGCCAGTTTGATCTCATTCAAGCTATGGTCGCCACGCAGCAGCGCCAGCACAAAGCGGGACTGACCTTCGCCATGTGCCACCATCAGGGCAATCGCTTTCACGGTACGCGTAACGCTGATCCCCAACAAGGCTGCGACATCTTCGCAGGCAGTCTGCTTGGGGGTATCCACTTCACGCAGGGTTTCCTGCGCAGCAGCGCGTGGCTCGCTTGGTGGCAGAGCTTCCGCCAACTCCACGTTGGCGGCGTAGTCAGAGGCGGGGCAGTAAGCCAGTGCATCCTCACCGGAATCCGCCAGCACATGAAACTCATGCGAGCCATCGCCGCCGATGGCGCCAGTATCGGCACGCACAGCGCGGAATTTCAGGCCCAGACGGTTGAACACGTTGCTATACGCCTGGTACATGGTGGCGTAGGTCGACTCCAGCGACTCCAGGCTGGTATGGAAGGAGTAGGCATCCTTCATGACAAATTCACGGGCGCGCATCACGCCAAAGCGGGGGCGGATTTCATCGCGGAATTTGGTCTGGATCTGATAAAAGTTGAGTGGCAATTGCTTGTAGCTCTTGATTTCGCGCCGCGCCAGATCGGTGATCACTTCTTCGTGCGTGGGGCCAAAACAGAAGGAGCGCTCGTGGCGGTCAGTAATCTTCAGCATCTGGGGACCAAACACATCCCAGCGTCCGGTTTCCTGCCACAGTTCGGCGGGCTGTACAGCAGGCATCAGCAATTCCAGCGCACCGGCCTTGTTCATTTCGTCGCGGACCACGGTTTCCACCTTGCGCAACACGCGCAAACCCAGCGGCATCCAAGTATAGAGGCCAGAGCCCAGGCGCTTGATCAGGCCAGCTCGCAGCATCAAACGATGACTGGGCAGCTCGGCTTCCTGTGGGGCTTCTTTTTGGGTGGCAATAAAAAACTGTGAGGCGCGCATGAGTAACTCTTAAAAAATGGGAATGGGAAAACTTAAGGTGTGGATTTTATAGAGAAATGCCCCCGAAGTCAGCCGAGAGGCATTTCACGGGACAAAAATCGCCAGGAAAATGATCCGGGATTAAACAAATGCAATGACCATCAAGCGGGAAAGATGCGCCAGCAAGATCAGCGAGCGGGGCTGTTTTCCGGCTTCCAGCCCGATTTCCACTGTTCCAGCGGGACGATCACGGCGGGCTGGCCGTTATCGTAAAACCAGGAGTCCACGGCAAAACGCTCGCCCGAGGCGCGGTCAAGTATCGCAGCCGTCGTATGCGGCCAACCATTGAGAAAAAAACCACGACGCTTGGTATCCAGGATATCGTGAAAACGGATCAGGCCTTCTTTCAGCATGAGCTTCATGTAGGCGGTGCTATTGGCGGCCTCATCATTGCAATCCAGCTGCCCGGGCTTGCCCCAGACACCAAAGGTACCCGCCTTGTCGACCGATGTACCGGTTTTGGCCCCCACCATCTGCTCCATCTGGCCCAGCGCGTGGCTGATGGCCACACGTTCGGCTGCTGCATTTTCCGGCATGGGAGTAAAGACCTGCACCACGCGCTGCCATTCTTCGGCGCTCAAGGTAATACGGGCGATGGCCGCACAGCCGCCGCCGTAACACATGTCAAAGCCCTCGAGTGTGGGCTTTTGCTGCAATATTTGCGTCAGTGCCGCGCTATCCGCCCAGGCAGGGGACGATGACAACAGGAAAAATGCAACAAGCCCACTGGCAACCCTAGCAAGCCAGTCGCTGCTATCAAAGCACCAGCGGCGCATTGGGCAGCTCATTCTGATCATCAGGAGTTGGCGGAAAGTATTGCTGCAAGGCGGCGCCTATGCGGGTGATGCCATGCAACACGCCGGTTTCAAAATGCCCCTGGCGGAACATGGCTTCCATTTCGCGGCAGATGGCCTCCCAGCCCGCTTCGCCCACCTGCTGATGTATGCCGCGATCGGCGATGATTTCCACATCGCGGTCGGCCAGCAAAAGATAAATCAGCACGCCATTATTGGCGGCGGTATCCCATACCCGTAGTTGCGAAAACAGCTCAATGGCACGATGGCGCGGTGTGACCCCTTGCAGGATATTCATGGGCGAGAGACTGCCCTCCACCACCACGCGAATTTCGCCATTATGTGAGCGCTCGCTCGCGGCGGTAGCCTTTTCAATATTGATGAGTGCCTGCTGGCTAAAGTGGCGTTTGAACTGCCATGGCATGGCCAGCAAGTGCGTCATGAAACGTGAAAATCCGGATTTTTTCAGCATGCTTTACCAGTCTCCCGAAGCCCCACCGCCGCCGAAGCCGCCGCCTCCACCAGAAAAACCGCCACCACCGCTACCGCCGCCAAATCCGCCGCCGCCATAGCCACCGAATCCACCCAGGCTACCGATACCGGCCAGCGTGACGACAAAGGCAATAAACGCCAGCACCAGCGCCATGATGAGGCCGCCACCCAATATCCAGACAGCAGCGCCTATCAGGCCGCCGGTAGCCACGCCACCAAAAAAACTGCCCAGTACGGCGCGCAACATGGCACCGGCAATCAGGCCGCCAAACAGCAGAATCGGCAACATATCGCCCCAGTCATGCTCGCCACCGCGGGCTTGCTGTGGCGGCGCAGGCAGGGCTTCACCATCGATCAGCGCGGCGATACGCTCCACGGCAGCATTCAAGCCACCGTAAAAATCCCCCTGCCTAAAATAGGGCGCCATGACATCGCTGATGATGCGTTTGGCGATGACATCGGGAATCGCGCCTTCGAGGCCATAGCCCACTTCAATGCGCATCTTGCGATCATTCTTGGCCAGCAGGATCAGCACGCCATCATCCTGCTTCTCGCGCCCCAGCTTCCAGGCTTCCACCGCGCGGATGGAATACTGGGCAATATCTTCTGGCTGGGTCGTCGGTACGATCAGGATGGCGATCTGGCTGCCTTTTTGCTGCTCAAATGCTTGCAGGCGCGCTTCCAGCCCAGCCTGTTGCTCGGCCGTCAAGGTCGACGTCAGATCGGTCACGCGCTGGGTCAGCGGTGGAATGGCTTCCAGCGCCTGCGCCAGCCCCGCCTGCCATAAAGAGGCAAGCAACAGCAGGGGCAGGCACCAGCGCAGCAAGGCGCTCAACTTCTTCACCTAAGGCTTACTTGTCGAAGTTGACAGCAGGAGCCTTGGAGATTTCCTTCTCGTTTTCCACGCTGAAGTTAGGCTTGGGTTTGTAGCCAAACATGCTGGCAGTCAGGTTGTTCGGAAAGGTACGAATCGCCACGTTGTATTCCTTCACCGCCTGAATGTAGCGATTGCGGGCCACGGTGACGCGGTTTTCCGTGCCTTCGAGCTGGGCCTGCAAGTCACGGAAGCTGGCATCCGCCTTCAGCTGGGGATAGTTTTCTGATACCACCAGCAGGCGTGACAGCGCCGAGGTCATCTGGCTTTGGGCTTGCTGGAACTTGGCAAACGCCGCTTCGTCGTTGATCAGCGCAGGGGTGGCCTGAATGCTGCTGACCTTGGCACGCGCTTCAGTCACTTCGGTCAGTACTTTTTCTTCGTGGCTGGCATAACCTTTGACCGTGCTCACCAGATTGGGCACCAGATCAGAGCGGCGTTGGTACTGGTTCAGCACTTCAGACCAGTCGGCCTTCACTTCTTCATCCAGCTGCTGGAAGGTGTTGTAGCCGCAGCCAGTCAGGTTCAGTACCAGCAGCAATGTGGCCAGTTTGAGCATCAGGGATCGCATTTATTGTGTCCTCGGTTAGTGTTAAATGAATTCAGTCATTAGATGAGGGTACCGCTGCCGATTGCAAGGCAGCTTCCTGCAGTTTTCGCATGGTCGCGCGCGCCAGACACAAGTCTTCCCATGCCTTGGCCTTATCCATCAGGTTGCGCAGCAGATAGGCAGGATGGTAAGTGACAATGACTGGCACACCGTTGTATACATGCTGCCGCCCACGCATGCTGCCGATGGTGGCATCCGAATTCAACAGGGATTGCGCGGCAAACTTGCCCAACGCTAGGATCAGTTTGGGCTTGATCAGTTCCACCTGGCGCTTGAGAAAAGGATCGCACTGCTGGACTTCCTCGCCTTGCGGATCGCGATTTTGCGGTGGGCGGCACTTGAGCACATTGGCAATGTACACATTCTGCCCGCGCTTGAGCTGTATCGCCCCCAGCATATTATCCAGCAACTGCCCGGCCTGCCCGACAAAGGGCTCGCCGCGCTTGTCCTCTTCGGCACCCGGTGCCTCGCCCACAATCAGCCATTCGGCGGCAGGATCACCCACACCAAACACGGTCTGTGTGCGGGTGCGGGACAGACTGCATGCCTCGCAATTCGCCACGCAGGACTGCAGCCCTTGCCAGTCCAGCTGGGCAATGCTGTCACGACGCCCCTGCCCCAGCGATGTTCCCATGGCAGGCAAGTGATCATCGTCATCAAAGATAGGCAACAGCATCTCATCCGGCGGGGGTATTTCATCGTCCCATGGCGGGGACGTGAAGGCATCCGAGGCAATGACAACCGCGGCTGGGGTGACAGAGGCAGGTGCATGCTCTGGATCAAGCTCTGGATCAAGCTCAGGGGCTGGAGTCAGGGGCGCTGCGGTTTCCTCGACAACGGCCGCTTCAGCAGTGGTGATTACTTCTTCAGGGCGAGCCGTTGTAGATACCTGTGTGCTGGCCTCGCTCGATGTCGGGGCAGCTTGAATCAAGGAGTCAGCGTGTGCTGGCGCCATCGTCACGGCATCTGGCGTAGCAGAAGTCTCGTCAACTGCCAGCACGGCAGGAGCAACGGGCAGTGCGTCAGGCTGCACATGGTGATGCAGGGGCTGCTTCAGATGCCAGGCAGGGAGCAGTTCCAGCTCACGCAGCATGTCCTCGCGTGTCAGGCTCATAAGGCGGCTCCCATCAGCACGGCATCTTCGCGGCCATGCTTGGCCGGGTAGTAATTGCGGCGGATAGCCATTTCATTAAAGCCCATGCTTTCGTAAAGACGCAGCGCCGAGGTGTTGGATGGCCGCACTTCCAGAAACATATTGAGGCCACCATACTGACGACCGACCTGCATGACGTGCTCCAGCAGCAGTCGCCCCACCCCCCTGCCCTGCATGGCCTGCGCCACACTGATATTCAAAAGGTGTGCTTCATCCAGCACCATCATGACGACGGCATAGCCGACGATAGTCTCATCCTGCTGCATGACCCAACAGCTGTGGCCCGCATTCAGCGAGTCCATGAAATTGCCGCGCGTCCATGGGTAAGGAAAAATCACCTGCTCGATGGCAACGATGGTATCCAGATCCTCTTTTTGCATGGGTCTGAACTCGACCTGCGGCTTGAGGACGGCGTTCATTTCAGCCCTGCCATCTTAGCGCGCTCGCTGGTTTTGAGGGCGACCTTGTTACGAATATACAAAGGTGCTGCCTCGGCCGCCGGGCGCCCTTCGCCAGCGGCAAACGCAGGCAAAGCCAAGGTCACAATTTCCTGCGCGCGTGGGTAGCGATCTAGCTGCGTGCTTAACACTTGCCCCGAATAAACCGCTTGGAGCTCATCAGCATAACTGGCCCAACCGCTGCCAATCCCGACCCAGCCAGCGCCATCCACAGCGGGCACGGCTTCGGGCTTGTATAACCCTGGGGGAATAACTTCGTGCCAGGCATCACCTTGCCGGCGATACACAGCGTGGTACACCTCGCCCATGCGTGCATCCAGGCAGGCAATTATCTGGTCAGCGCCACTGGCTTCCGCCAGCGCCAGCAGAGTACATACGCCCACCACAGGCAGACCCGCGCCAAACGCCAGCCCTTGCGCCACGCCACAACCTATGCGCAGACCGGTAAACGAACCTGGCCCTGCGCCAAAGGCAATGCCATCCAGATCAGTCATGGCGAGCCCGGCTTCGTCCAGCAATTCGCGCAGCAAAGGCAGGATGCGCTGGGAATGCGTCTGTCCGGCATGCAGCTCGCGCGTCAACACGGGGCCATCCAGATGGAGCGCCAGGGAGAGGTATTCGGTAGAGGTATCGAGTGCGAGCAGCCGCATAAAAACTTCAGTCTGTTATTCAGCCGCTATTTTGCCACGCATTGCCTTGATATGCCCGCGCCGCGTCTTGCCTTCCAGCCTTCTTTTGCGCGAAGCCAGCGTGGGGCGCGTGGCATGCCGCACGGCAGGCGGCCGCGCCACCTGGTTTACCCATGCATACAGGCGTTCGATGGCATCCTGGCGATTAAGCAGCTGGCTGCGATGGCGCTGCGCCTTGATGATGAGCACGCCTTCGCTGCTAACCCGGGCATCGCGCAGCATGAGCAGTCTGGCCTTGTGCGCTTCATCCAACGAAGAGGCGCGTATATCAAAGCGCAAATGCACCGCGCTGGAGACCTTGTTGACGTTTTGCCCACCCGCGCCCTGCGCCCGCATGGCGGTCAGTTCAAATTCGCTGTCAGGAATCACGATAGGCTGCATGAAGATAGGGCTCGGCATTCTGGGGTAGCAGGCATTGTAACGCAGGGCGGCTGTGCCGTTGATCAGCACCCTCAACCAGTAAACTGCACGCCGCAAACGGGTTGCCAGCACGCAGGGGCATGGTTACCATGCGGGCATGTCCCTTAGCCCAGCTCCTGCCCACATACATTGGCCCGCGATTCTGCAATTTGATGGCCAGCCCGAGCTGGCCTACATCGGCAGTCTGGCGGAATGGCAAGCCGCGTCCGACTTGCAGCTCCACATTTACCATGCACGCGATCGCCTGATCGATGCGGATGGCGCCATTTACACCCTGACGCCACGTGCGCAACACCGGGTCAGCCCGCAGCCCTCCAGCCAGTCTCTATCGCTGGATGAGGTGCTGGAGCTGGTACGCGCGCATCTGGCACGCGAAGGCCATGCCTGCATCGCCAAGCTCTACGCCCCATCCATCGCGGCCGCCATTGCCATGACCAATGATAACGAGCCCAACACGCGATGAAACCTGAAGACCTGCACCGCCTGGTGACCATGCAAATGCCGTTTGGCAAATACAAGGGCAGACTGCTGGCGGACCTGCCGGGCAATTACCTCAACTGGTTTGCACGTGAAGGGTTTCCGCCTGGCGAGATTGGCCGCCTGCTGGCCCTGATGCAGGAGCTGGATCACAATGGCCTGAAAAGCCTGCTGGCCCCATTACGGGTCCCCGGCCAGCGCTAAGCGCACCGCAATGTATACCGACAATATCCAGGAAACCACATGACCAGCCCTCAACTGCAACAGGCATTGGATGCCTTTGATGCCCGCAATGCCCAAGACCCCAAGCACACCGTGGTCGATGCCAAGGCAATCCCCAATGAGCTGCTCTATGCCCAGCGCATGAGCGCCATGCTGCAGCGCTACCGGCCCGATGCCAGTGAAGTGTTGCAACTGGCGGCCCGCTGCCAGCACATTTGCCGCTGGAGCATCGCGCGCGACAGTTACCCCATGACCAAAGCGGGCTACCATCAATGGCGCAATGCGCTGAAAGCCATGCATGCGAAGCTTGCATCGGACATCCTGCGCGACGTTGGCTATGACGACATCACCATCCAGCGCGTGGCTGAGCTGGTTGGCAAAGCCGCCCCGCTCAGTGACCCGGATATGCAAACGCTGGAAGATGTGATCGTGCTGGTATTTGTTGAGGACTATCTGCAAGCCTTTGTCGAGCAGCACCCTGATTACGACACCCCCAAGCTGCTGGATATTCTGCGCAAGACCCTGCGCAAGGTATCGCCACAGGGGCGCGAAGCTGCCCTCACCATCATCCGCCTGCCAGCCGCGCTGGTGCCTGCCATTACCCAGGTGATGCAGGAAGAAGGCTGGCTGCCCGCCTGATATGCGCATTGAGTCACAAAGCAAGCAGGCCGCCATCTTGCATCTGGATGATGGGCGCCAGCTTGCCTTGCGCGTAGAGCCGCATACCGTTGTTTTTGCCTGGGGCAGACAGGTTATAATCCGCCTGCATTTCCGCACCCTGCGCTCTGCCAACTCGCCGGAAGAAACCCCGCTGTTCAGCCTGGAATCTGCCGAAGCAAGCCTCGAGTGGAAAGCCCAGCTGGCGCCCTGGCTCGCGCCAGCCCTGGAGTTATTCAGCCAATACCATGGTGGGCGCGTGATCATTGCCAAGTCGCTCTCCATCGACCTTAACCTTCCGGCCTGAGCTGCCGCTATCCCATCAGGAACATTTGCCCTTGAGTCTCGCTTTTACCTATTTCTGTGTGTTATTCGCCGCCATCCAATGGGGCGCCAACTTCAATCTGGCCATTCCCGTGGTGGCCGAAATGCCACCAGTAGTGGCGGGCGCCACGCGCTATCTGCTGGCTGCGCTCATCATGCTGACGCTGACTTATATCCGAGGCGAACATGTTCCGCTACGCCATGCACGTGCTTACGTGGTGCTGGGGCTGGTAGGTGTGTTCGGCTTTAATCTCTTGTTTTTCCTCGGCATGCAAAGCACATCGGCGGTCAATGGCGCCCTCATCATGGCGTTGAATCCATTGCTGACCGCGCTTATTGCCTGGGCCACCATAGGCGAACGCCTGCACATGCGCCAGTGGCTGGCGTTTCCTATCGGACTGGCAGGTGTAGCGATTGTGGTGCTTGGCGCAGGCGCGCATCTGGAAATATCGCATGGCGACATCCTGATTTTCCTCGCCAGCCTGAGCTGGGCCGCCTATAACGTCTGCGTTAAAAAAATGATGCCGACCGACACCAGCGGCATCGCCAGCACGGCGGCCATCATGACCGTAGGCGCCCTGGCGCTGACGTTAGTGGCGCTGCTATCGGGCGAGCACTTCGTCATGCCGGGCCAGCACGCGGCCATGGCGCTGCTGATCATGACCATAGGTGGCGGCGTACTGGCCTACTTGTGCTGGAATGCCGGTATTCGTCGGCTGGGGGCGGGCCGGGCCGCCATCTTCCTAAATCTGGTGCCGGTCACCTCCATGGTGATCGCGGCGATGGAAGGTGTGCCACCCACGGCGATACAACTGACCGGGGCCGCCTTGGTGATCGGCGCCGTCAGTTTTGCCAGCTGGCCGCGTCAACAGCCCGCCGTCAACGCTACGCCAACCACCTAAGCAAGCCATAAAAAAAGCCCTTTCAGTATCAGCTGAAAGGGCTTTGTCCATGCTGAAAAGCTAGCTTGGTAGCGCATGTCTAGCATGGGTGGGCGATTGATTTTCCCTTGAACAATCCAGCAATCGGCGCATCCACTCAAGGCAAGATGATGCGCTCCACGCGACCAAGGCGATACGCCACATGCAGGTTTTTGGAGGTGTAGGTAATCGGGTTGACCGGGCATGGCGTATTGCGCCCGCCAACCTCATCCAGCGTGTCGTCCTCGGCGGTCTGGCGCCAGATGCTGTCTTTCACCGGGCGGAACATCCAGCGCACATAGCCCACGGCCGCGGCCAAGTGCATCATCTCCATGCGGTCAGGCGCTTCCATCAGCAGGTGGTCTTCCTGATCACCCAGCGGCGAATAATCGCCAAATGCCTGTCGGCACTCCAGCGCCTCCTGCTCGCTGGCGCCTATCCAGTTGCACCCGCGATGTGCATCCCGCACCACATCCCAGGCACCGAGTTTCCAACCGGCTTCCAGCATGGCTTCATCCAGCATCTCCATGCGGTTCCAGCGCTCATTGAGTTGCAGCGCCGAGCCCGGCACCGCATAGACAGGTGCAAAGCGCGAAGGCAAGCCTTCGACTTCTTCACGGCGAAAGCCATGCCAGTGCAGCATGAGTAATAGGGGGGTATCCGCTCGGGGAACAGCGGTGAGCGTGACGGCATATAAAGGCATGCCAAGGGCGTTCATCTGTGCATTTACCACTTGCAGGATATCCATCGTCGCAGTCTCCATAGTACAAGCGCTTCACGATAATCAATCTAGCAAATTGGATACCAGCCGCAAGCGGCCAGCGTCAGAAAATGTCAGTCTGACCAGGCGGATAAATGCGCATGCCTACTGCCGCAAGCACGCACGGGCCTTGCTTACCCCAGCGCGAGATAGATGGCCAGCAGCAGACCACAGAGCACCACCGACAATGAAAGGGCCACTGTCATCCAGGGTAGCGCCATGGCGGGCACATCATGTTCCGGCAAGGTGCGTACATAGAGATGATGGTTGTACTGTGCGCCCAGAATCACCAGCGCCCCCGCCACCACCAGCAGGATGCCCAGGGTATCCGTCCAGGCATGATGATGTACCAGGTGGGTGGCACCCGAAGCCGCACTCATCAGTGTTAGAAACAAACCAAATTTGGCCACCACAAATCCCAGCGCCATGATGGTCACGCCGGAGCGCACCCATGCCAGCAAGGTACGCTCAGCTGCAAAAAACACACGTGGATCAGACATACTCACCTCTTGAATTCAGAACTGGCGCTGCAGCGGCAGGCCTGCATCATGCCGGGCATTCAGCGCAATCGCGCTCCAATCCTGGCCCTCACGCCCGTCGGCCATGGCACTCAGGTAACGTTGCTGCACAATACCAAGAAACGGCATGGGCGTCGCGCTATCCAGTGCCACCTTCTGAATCAGATTCATATCCTTGAACCCCAGCGAGAGCTTGAAGGCAGGTGCATAGTCCTGTTTCAGGATCAGCTCACCATAGCGCTGGTACATGGGGCAGGCGAAGATGGTGCTGGTCAGCATGCCCAGTACCGCTTCGGGCTTAATGCCATTTTTCTCGGCCAGCGTGGCGACTTCGGCCATGGTTTCCACACAAGAGGCAATCATGAAATTGCCACTGAGCTTCACCACATTGGCGGCACCCGGATCATCCCCAAACTCAAAGATGCCCTGACTCATGGCCTCCAGCACCGGGCGGGCAAGGGCAATCGACGGCGCATGTCCGGATACACAGATCCACAATTTTTTGGCAGCCGCCATGTCTGGCCGACCAAACACAGGCGCCGCCAGTAACTGGACGCCTTTGTCCGCATGCAGCGCGGCCAGCTTGCGCGACGTGTCAGGCGAAACAGTGCTCATGGATAAATGCACCGCACCTGACTTCAAGCCAGCCAAAACGCCGTTCTCAGCCAGAGTAACCGACTCCAGCACGGCATCGTTGGATAGCATGGTAATCACCACATCGGCATCCCGCGCGGCGGCAAAAGGCGTATCGCACAGCAAGGCACCCCTGGCAACCGAGGCGGCGGCTTTTTCAGCGCTGCGGTTATAGACGCGCACCGCATGGCCTGCCGCCAGCAGATTTGCCACCATGCCTTCACCCATGGCCCCCAGGCCGATAAACCCAACCGCCAACCCAGTCGTCGCTGTCGCACTCATTTCGCTTACTCCTTAAATTAACCCGATGGGACTCTGACCATCATTCTCTTCAATCGTTATCGCTCAATATTCCTACGCCTTCATTCAGGCAGGCGGAGCCACCGTCAGCGCCACCAGTTTGACCACCACCGGACGCACCATCAGCACACAGCAGAAGGCCACCGGCATCGCCATTGAGTAAGCGTGAAATACGTGGGCAATGTAGTGATGCCCAATGCCGCCATTGATCGCCACGATAACGAACGACATCAGCAGAGCCATGATGCCCGCCATGTAAAAGGCGAATGCCACGGGGGTATAACGCGCCGGGATTTTAGGCAGGCGCTGTAGCTTGAGTTGAGTGTTTTGCATGATGGTTCCTTTCAATTAATGCTGCAGTGTTGACGAAACTTTATCGCAAAGACTGCGGCAGCAATAGATGGCTGGAGCTTCTTACATTCACAAGATAAACTATCGAATAACATCAATATTAACGGTCAATACATTATGGATACCTTGCGCAGCATAGAAAGCTTTGTCCGTGCCGTAGAGCAAGGCAGCATTGCCGCAGGCGCCCGCCAGGTAGGCATTACAGCGGCGGCCGCCAGCCAGAATATTCAGCGGCTGGAAACCACGCTGGGCATACGCCTGCTCAGCCGCTCTACCCGCAGCATGGCACTGACCGATGCCGGGCAACTTTACTACCACGCCGTGAAAGATATTCTGCGCGATCTGGAGCTCGCCAAATCCAGCATCACTGAATTTCAGGGCGAACCTCAGGGACGACTACGCATCGCCTGCTCGGCCGCCTTTGGCCGCAATGTAATTGCCGACCTGATTCCGCCCTTCATGCGCCGCTATCCGCGTATTTCGGTCGAGCTGATCACGACCGATAACCCCATAGACCACATCACCGAAAACATTGACATCAGCATCCGCTTCAAGCAGCAATTGGAGCCCGGCATGATCGCGCGCCACATTGCCCGCGTGCCCATTCTGTTTTGCGCATCGCCCGAGTACCTCGCCCGTGCCGGACGCCCAACCCAGCCCGAAGAGCTATCACACCATGCCTGCCTCACGTTTCGCGTACCCGCCAGTGGCCGCATGCTGGGCTGGGGCTTTCTGCGCGACGGTTTGCGCTTCGAGCCTGACATCACCCCCACCGTCAACAGCAATGATATCGACGCCCTGGCCCGCCTCGCCGTCGGCGGCGCTGGCATCGCCCGCCTAGGCGCTTTCGTCGCCCAACCGCTGATCGACAGCGGCCAGTTGGAAGCCCTGTTTACCGGAAATGAAACCAGCGAAGGCGCCGTGACCGCCGATATTGAACCGCTGGATTTTTATGTGAGCTATCAGGACAAACACGCCATGACCCACAAACTGCGGGTGTTTGTGGATTATCTGGTGGAGGTGATGCCGAGTGAGTGGAAGATGGTTTAAGCAAAAACCTGTCGTCAGGCGTTGCCTGCTTCGGCGATGGCATCGTCTGCAGCTTGCTCAAAAAACGCCTCCACTTCGGCAATATCCCGCGTGCGCTTGAATGGCGGCAGACTCTGCCAGATGCGGCGGCCGTAGTGTTTGGCGATCAGCCGGGGGTCGCAGATCATCAGCACGCCGCGATCGGCTTCGTCGCGGATCAGGCGTCCGGCACCTTGCTTCAGGGTGATGACGGAATACGGCAGTTGGTATTCCATGAAGGCGTTGCGGCCTTCGGCGTTCATTTTGTCGATGCGGGCGGCAAGCACCGGATCATCAGGCGGAGCGAAAGGCAGTTTGTCGATGATGACGGCGCTCAGGGCTTCGCCGCGCACATCGACGCCTTCCCAGAAGCTTTGCGAGCCCACCAGTACGGCGTTGCCCAGCGCACGAAAACGGTCCAGCAGTTCGGTGCGGGCGCTTTCGCCCTGCATCAGCAGCGGGTATTCCATGCCTTCGGTTGAAAAGGCATCCTTGAGCAGGGCGTGGATTTCACGCATCGCCCGCAGGCTGGTGCTCAACACAAAAGCGCGGCCACGGCTGGCGCGGATGACGGGCAAGGCCGCGGCTGCAACGGCAGCGCTATAGCCGGGGCTATTAGGTTCCGGCATGCCATTGGGCACATAGAGCAGGGCTTGCTGGCCGTAATCAAACGGGCTGTTCCAGTAGCCAGTGGTGGCCTCTTCCAGGCCCATCTGGCCCAGGTAGTGGCTGAAATCGCTTTTGACGGCGAGGGTGGCCGAGGTGAATATCCAGGCGCGCGGCTGGGCGTTCAGCTGTTTGCCAAAGCCTTCGGCCACGGAGAGTGGCGTGGCATGCAACTGCACAGATTGGCTGAAGACCTCGACCCAACGCACGAGGTTGGCGTTGTCGGCTTTTTGCCAGGCTTGCAGTTTTTGCTGCAGGGCCAGACCGCGCTGCCAGCAGTTTTCAATGGCAGGGTCGCGCTCGGCCTGGCTTTCGAGCACCTGGGCCAGCACATTGAGTTTTTCCTGCATGGTGGCGTAAGCCGAATCAAAGTTTTTAAGCGCCTGTGCTTTTTGCACCGGCATGCGACTGCCTTCAAAACTGAATACCAGCCGAAAATCGCGCACGGCTTTTTCCAGCGCGGCGGTGGCTTCGGGCAAGGCGGTGCAATCCTTGGCGGTGATGATGTATTCGGCATGCGCATCACGTGCCAGCTCCATCAGCTGGCTGGTCGAGACATCCTCACCAAAAAACAGTCCGGCCACTTCCGGCAGTTGGTGCGCCTCGTCAAAAATCACGGTATTGGCGCTGGGCAACAGCTCGGCCACGCCTTCATCGCGCAGCATCACATCGGCAAAAAACAGGTGATGGTTGACCACCACCACATCGGCGGCCAATGCCCGCTTGCGGGCTTCCATGACAAAGCATTCCTTGTAAAACGCGCACTCCTGGCCCATGCAGTTATCGCGGGTGGAGGTCACCGCGGGCCAGATGGTGGCGTTTTCCGGCACATCGGTCAGCTCGCTTTTGTCGCCGGTGGAGCTGTTGTCGGCAAAGGCGCGAATCTTGTGCACGTAATTGGCATCTTCACGCGAGATAAAACGCCCTTCATTCATGGCACGGTCGAGGTGAAAGTGGCAGACGTAATTGGCGCGGCCCTTGAGCATGGCCACGGTCACTGGCACCTTGAGGGCATCGCGCACGGCGGGCAGATCGCGGTTGAATAGCTGATCCTGCAGAGTTTTGGTGCCGGTAGACACAATGACCTTGCCCCCGGAGAGCAAGGCGGGCACCAGATAGGCAAAGGTTTTACCGGTGCCGGTGCCTGCTTCGGCCACCAGCTGACGACCCAGCTTGATGGCCTCTTCAATGGCCTTGGCCATTTCCAGCTGCTGCACGCGGGTGCGATAGCCGGGAATGCTGGCAGCCAGCGGACCCTCCAGGGAAAAAACAGAATCCAGATCGCTCAAGCCGAACTTTCAGAAAAAAGGAGTGCTCATAAAATCAGGCGCCGTCGCCAAACCGGGCGGCTGACCCAAGGTAGTATTATATTGATCCGTCCTCACCAACCCCAAGGGTTTTCTCATGAGCACAGCCACGCTTTCCTGCATTATCAGCATCGTGATCCAGCGGCCATGGCAAGAGGTCTATCGCTTTGCGGCACAACCGGAGAATCTTTCAGCATGGGCTACCGGACTGGGGCGTGGCATCCGCCGCGCGCAGAATGACTGGGTCGCCGATGGGCCGGAAGGCCCCATACGCATCCGCTTTTGCGAACCGAATGACCATGGCGTGCTCGACCACTGGGTTTTCCCGGATGACGATAACGAGATCTACATCCCCATGCGGGTGATTGCCAATGGCAATGCCGCCGAGCTGATGTTTACCCTGTTTCGCCAGCCCGGCATCAGTGATGAACAATTTGCCGAAGACGAGGCCTGGGTGCTGCGCGACCTCGCCAACCTGAAAAGCCTGCTCGAAGCGCACGCGGCTTGAGGCCTGACGAGATCAAAGCCCAGGCTATCACCACAAGCATGCCAGCAGACACCTCCACCACCTTGCGTTCACCCACTCCTGACATATCCAGTACAACTCAGCTTGAGGATATGGCCACGCATACCATCGCCTGCCGCGCCGATAACTTTGTACGCTGGCATCTGGGCAGGCCATTTTATGCGGTGTGGATAGTAGAGGCCGACACGGCGGAGATGCGCGCACATATCAGCGCCTTGCGCCGCCATCTGGGAGACTGGCTGCTGCCGGACTATCGGCGCCAGCCGCATATCACGCTGGCAGTGTGCGGCTTTCCACAAGCCCATGCCACGGATACGCACAGCTATACCCAGGCGGACTTTCAGCGGGATATCGCCTGCCTGCAAAACGCATCGCCTGGCCTGCTGAAATTAAATACCGGCCTCGCGGATAGCTTTACCACAGCCGCGTATCTTGGGCTCAAGGGTGACATCGACACCTTGCATGCCATGCGTACCGCCCTGCGCGCCACCGAAACGCAACCCTATGTACCGCATATCACGGCAGGGTTTTACCGTCAGCGCCTCGCCATGACCGACGTGCAGCAACAACTTGGCGCACTGGCACTGCCGGAAATACCCCTGGAAATCACCGAGATTACGCTGGCCGTATATGCCAGCGCCGAGATTGCGGGCCACCTGCTTCCAGTGTGTCGCTACTCGCTGGAAGATGGCAGCCTGCAAGTGTTGCAGTCACGTTACCTGCCCTGGCGCATGCCAGGCGGCGTGTAAGCGAGCACTAGCACCAGTCGGGGCTGGGCAAGCCGCTGAACACGGTTTTAAGGCCGTCGGACCAGCCTTGGCGGATGGTGGCGTAATACGGGTCTTTTTCCTCGATGCGCTGGCGGCAATTGGCGCTGAGACTATCGGTGCGATACAGCATGAGGTCGATGGGGGCCGCCACCGAGATATTGCTGCGGATGGTGGAATCAAACGAAATCAGCACGCACTTCACTGCATCCATCATGTCGCTGTTGTACTTCACCACGCGGTCGATAATGGGTTTGCCATACTTGGTTTCGCCTATCTGGAAATACGGCGTTTCCCGGCAGGTTTCAATAAAGTTACCCGCGGCATAGATATTGAACAAGCGCGGCTTTTCACCCTTGATCTGCCCGCCCAGCAATATGCTGGCATTGAAATCGGTGTTGTGGTTTTTCAGGTGCTCGGCATCGCGCTCAAACACCTCGCGCATGACATCGCCCACCAGTTGCGCTGCTTCAAACATACTGCCGACATTGTTCAAATGCGCAATATCTTCTACCTTGATCGCCTCGCGCAAGCGGTTGACCACCGACTGCGTAATCGCCAGATTGCCCGCTGTCAGCAAGGTAATCACACGCTCGCCCGGCACTTCAAACACGTTCATCTTGGGGAATATGGCCACCTGATCCACACCGGCATTGGTGCGGGTATCCGAGGCAAACACCAGGCCTTCATCCAGCAGCAGGGCTACACAATAAGTCATGAGATTGATCAGCAGAGTAAAACGGAAATAGCATCATACTCACCCACCCTGCCTGCAACAACCCGTGTCCGGCCCGGTTTCGGCTTTCTACGCAAATTGACGTACACTTTGGCTTTTACGCAACGCGCCCATCACCATGCAACTACGCCCACTCGCCCATACCGATCTGCACGTTTCGCCCATTTGCCTGGGCACCATGACCTATGGCGACCAGAACACCGAAGCCGAGGCGCATCAGCAGCTGGATTACGCCATCGCCCAGGGCATCAATTTCATTGATACCGCCGAAATGTATCCGGTGCCGCCCAAGGCCGAAACCTACACTCGCACCGAGACCATGGTGGGCAACTGGCTGAAACACCAGCCGCGCGACAAGATCATCCTGAGCGGCAAGGTGGCAGGCCCCCGGCGTGGCCTGGGCTGGATACGTGGCGGCCCGCCATCGCTGGATCGCGCCAACATCCGCGCCGCCATTGAAGGCTCATTGCAGCGCATGCAAACTGACTATATCGATCTTTATCAGCTGCACTGGCCTGAGCGCAACGTGCCGATGTTTGGTCAGTATCAGTTTGATCCGGCGCAGGAATTTGAAAACGGCCAGCAAAAGGAATGGGTAAGCATACGCAACCAGCTGGAAACGCTGGCCGAACTGGTGAAAGAAGGCAAAATCCGCTACATCGGGCTATCCAACGAGCAGCCATGGGGGTTGATGGAGTTTTTGCGTATCGCCAAAGAATACGATCTGCCGCGCGTGGCAACCGTGCAAAACTGCTACAACCTGATCAACCGCGGCATGGAATTCGGCATGACCGAGGTGCTGTATCGCGAAAACATCGGCCTCCTGGCCTACTCGCCGCTGGCGTTTGGCCATCTCACCGGTAAATATATTGATGATCCGCAAGCCGTTGGCCGGGTCACCATGTTCCTGGGCTACGCCCAGCGCTACAAAAAACCCAACGTGGGCCCGGCCAGCGCCGCCTATGCCGCACTGGCGCGCCGCCATGGCCTGACACCCACGCAACTGGCCCTGGCGTTTGTATATCAGCGCTGGTTTGTCAGCAGCACGATTGTCGGCGCCACCAGCATGACGCAGTTGCAGGAAAATATTGCCGCCTGGCAAACGCGCTTAAGCCCAGAGATATTGCAGGAAATCGAAGCGCTGCATCTCACCTACATGAATCCGGCGCCCTGAGCTTTTTCACGGCCGACACTTAGAAGCCAAGCTGGCCCGACAGGTACCAGCCGGTCTGGTTGTCTTTGTCGGCAATCCGACCCAGATCAAGATAGGCTGCGGTAATCGAGAAATTGCGATGGGCAAACCAGGTGAGAAAGATATCCTTGGCGTCATCTTCGCGATAGACGCTGAGATTATTGGGCTTGCTGCGATACTCGGCCCCCAGCAGGGTGCGGTCAGTCAGCATGACGGCGGCTGAAACTCCCAGTTGCGCACGGTAATCATCATGGCGGTCGCCACCAAAGCCCAGCAGGCCAAACTGATTGGCCTTGGTCGCCTGCAAGGTCGCCCCCAGCAGCAGATTGTGTCCACCCACAGCGTCCAGATACAGCTTGGTGGCGGCGACATAAAAATCCGCCCCGCTGGCATGCTTGGCGCCCAGCGCGGTGGGAATGCGCTCAAAATCCTCGTTGTGCTTGAGATGCATGCCCACCGCCACCTGCGGCCACCAGCGATCCTGATCATAAACCGCATCGCCAAACAGACGCAGCTTGATGCCCGCTGTATTCATGCGGATGGTTTCGCCATGCACCGTACTGCCCAGGCCAAAATGCTGCTGAGACAGCGACAGCTCAAGCCGATTGGCAATGCCCACGCTGACACCGACCACATTGAGATCAAATCCGCCACGTGTGCGGGCTTCCGTATAAAAGCCAGTCGCACTGACTTGCTGGTCAGTGCTGTAACCTGAAATCAGTGCCCACGGCACCAGGCCGCCGCCGCCCGAACCCTCGACCTGGCTAACGCCACCCGTTGCCAGCAACCGATCCCCGGCCTGCACCTGCCCAGCTATTCCTGCTGCCATGTTTAACAGCACGATCATCCCGATCTTTTCCCACCGACTTGCCATCATTTTTCAACGCACCATAGTTATTCAAATAGCCGACGCAATAAATTATTCGCTATGATGCATCAGCATCACAGATAGAAATTCAAGGACACAAGCCCACTGCCAAGCCCGGATTTAGTAGCATTCCATCGCATTCCACCATTTTTTATTACGGCATAAAACGCGAAACATGAAGCCATTCACGACAGCCAGCCTCGTCTTTTTGGTGGCCTTTTCAAGTGCCAGCCTAAACGCCTGCAGCCGGGTCAAACCCGAGCGCAGTTTGTATGATCGCCTGGGGGGGAACCCGGTGTTGGCGGCAGTGGTGGATGAAACCATTGATAATGTCAGCCAGAACCCGAAAACCAGCCGCTCGTTTGACGGCGTCAAGCTGCCGGTACTGAAGGAAAGCATTGTCAGCCAGCTATGCTCATTGACCGGCGGTGGCTGCCAGTACGAAGGCGAAACCATGGAAAATGCGCATGCCGATGCCAAGATCACCAATGCCGAATTTGAATTGATGGTCGATGCCATGCGCACGGCGCTGGATCACCAGCATGTAGGTACCCGTGAAAAGAACGAGCTGCTCAAGATACTCGCCCCCATGAAACGCGATATCGTCGCGCACTGACCTTGCCAGGAATACACCACATGCAGCCTTCATATTCCCGCTTTTTTTTCAGGCTGCTGACGCTAGCGCCGCTGCTTTTCTCTTGTAGCGTGCACGCTGCAGAGTTGACGGTGAATGTGACGGATGCCGCTGGCAGCCCATTGCCAGACGCTGTGGTATATGCGGAGCCTACAGGCAAGGCTCCGGTAACAGCGATAGCTACAGCCGCCATCGAACAGAAAAATCGTCAGTTTTACCCGCTGGTCAGCGTCATACAAACGGGCGCCAGTGTGACTTTCCCTAACCGGGACAAGGTGAAACATCACGTTTACTCCTTCTCTCCCGCCAAGACCTTCGAGCTCAAGCTGTATTCGGGCATTCCCAGCACACCGGTGATATTCGACAAGGCAGGCACCGTGGTGCTGGGCTGCAACATACATGACCAGATGCTGGCCTTCATCCGCGTGGTGGACACGCCCTACTTTGCACTGAGCGACAGCACGGGCAAAGCGACCATCAGCAATCTGCCGAATGGACCTTATACCCTCAAGACCTGGCATTACGCCCAAAGTAATGAAAATACCGTCGCTGAAAAAAGCCTGACGATTAAAGCCGACGAACAAGCTGCCGTTAAACTGGATATCAATACGAGCGCACTCCAGAAACGGTAAAGAAACGCGATACCTGCATGCAGTTTAAAAGCCTACAAAGCCGCATGGCGGTTATCTTCCTGACGCTCATTCTCGCCATTCAGATCGCGGGTTTTCTGGCGATCAAATACAGCATCAACAAGAACTCGCGCGCCGCCGTCAATGAGCAGCTGGAAATTGGCGAACGGGTTTTTCTGAACCTGCTCAAGCAAAATGGCGACAGCCTAAGCCAGGGCGCCAAGATACTGGCGAGTGATTACGGCTTCCGGCAGGCGATTGCCAGCGTGGATTACGAAACCATTCTCTCCGCGCTCAGCAATCACCAGTCTCGCATCGGCGCGGATATTGCCATGTTTGAA
The DNA here is from genome assembly GCF_020523625.1 of Methylovorus menthalis. Lineage (GTDB taxonomy): Bacteria > Pseudomonadota > Gammaproteobacteria > Burkholderiales > Methylophilaceae > Methylovorus > Methylovorus menthalis. Next base: position 120,640 of record NZ_JAJAQH010000006.1, on the reverse strand, counting down.
TCCTCGGCCACCGGCAACCTGACTATCTCGGGCAAGGTATCGCACCTTGAAGCCAGCCCGATAGTCGACAAGCTGATTCAGGATGGCCAGCAGAATGGTTATGCGCAAAGCTTTGCCATTTTCAATCATCAGCCTTATCAGCTGGTCGCCGTGCCGGTAAAAGCGCCTCTGACCATAGGCTGGATTATCATGGGTTTCCAGATTGACGACACGCTGGCCCAGAATTTACACAAACTGAGCAATCTGGATGTCACCTTCATCAGCCGCTCCAACGGCAGCGGCTGGAGCTCGATGGCATCTACACTCAGCATGTCCCTCACCGAAAAGCTGCTCGACAAAGCATCAACCAGCCGACTGACCGAGTTCAGCATGGGCAATGCCGACTATGGCACGCGCTATGTCTCCATCATGGAGCATGGAGACGAGTCACTGGTGGCTATCCTGCAGCGCTCGATTGACGAAGCCACCGCCCCTTATCTGGTCCTTCAACGCAATCTGCTGTTGCTTACCATACTGGGTGCACTGGTATTCGCTTTTGTCATTTTTTATGTTTCCCGACGCATCAGCCAGCCGATTACCGAGCTGGCCGATACCGCCAGAAAGCTGGAGGAAGGCAATTTTGCCATCCGCCTCAGCAGCACCCGTGAAGATGAGCTGGGCAAACTCAGCCGCGCCTTTGGCAGCATGGTGGATGCCATTGCCAGCCGCGAGCAAAGCATCACCCGCCTGGCTTACTGGGATGAGCTGACGGGCTTACCCAATCGAGCCTCCTTCCTGCGAGAGCTGGGGATCGCCCTGCAACAGGCGCAGGATCAGCATGAGCATCTTTCGGTGCTGGTGATGAACCTGAATCACTTCAAGCAGATCAACAAAGTGCTGGGCCATACTGCGGCGGATGATTTGCTGAAAGGCGTGGCGCAACGCCTGCAAAGCTCTATTCGTCAGGAATCAGACCTGGTGGCACGACTGGGTGGGGATGAATTTGCATTGCTACTGCCGAAAACCAGCGTGGAAAATGCCATGCGCGTGGCCAATATGCTGCTGCAAAAACTGGAAACCCCTATCAGCATCGCGGACCAGTCGGTCGATATCAGCATGGGCATTGGCGTGGCCAGTTATCCTCAACATGCCAGCTCACAGGAAAAACTGCTGGGCAACGCTGAGATGGCCATGCATATTGCCAAAGCCAAGCAGTCGGGTGCAGTACTGTTTGATCCATCGTTTGACATCAGCAGCCAGGGCAATTTATCGCTCGCCTCGGAATTACGGCAGGCGATTGCCGGTAATGAGCTGGCCTTGTATGTGCAGCCCAAGATCGACCTGCAAAGCGGCAAGGTCAGTGCGGTGGAAGCCCTGATACGCTGGAAGCATCCGCAAAAAGGCTTGATATTCCCGGATGCATTTATTCCATTTGCCGAACAGTCGGGCATGATACAGCTCATCAGTCTGTGGATGCTGGCAGAAGCAGCGCGTGTTGAAGTCGCCTGGCGTCAGCTTGGGATTGAAGCGCCCATGGCAGTGAATCTCTCGACACGCGACCTGATTGATCAGGATCTTCCCAACAAGATATTGGCACTGCATGACGCGGCAGGCCTGGCGCTGGGTGGCATTACACTGGAAATCACCGAAAGCAGCATGATGGATGACCCACAACGAGCGCAACATACACTGGAACGTCTGTCGGACATGGGCCTGCCACTGTCGATTGACGATTTCGGAACCGGCTATTCGTCGCTGGCTTACCTCAAGCGCCTGCCCGTAAGCGAGCTCAAGATCGACAAATCGTTTGTATTAAAAATGGAAGAGGACGAGAGCGATCGCAAGATTGTGCGCTCGACCATAGACCTCGGCCACAACCTCAATCTTAAAGTCGTGGCCGAAGGGATTGAGAGCCGCGCGGTGTGGGATCTGCTTGCCAGTATGGGCTGCGACTTTGGTCAGGGATATCACATCAGCAAGCCCATGCCAGCGGCTGACTTTCCGGCATGGCTGCAACGCTGGCAAGAGCCCCAGGCAGCCTAGCCCGCGCCAGCAACACTTGGGTTAAAGCAAACGCCAACCTATGCTTTGGCCTGCGCGCAAGGGCACTAGCCGCTCCTGCCCCATGGGCAAGTCTTCTGGCACTTGCCAGCTCTCTTTCACCAGAGTCACCGTATCGGCATTGCGCGGCAGGCCATAAAAATCTGCCCCATAAAAACTGGCAAACCCTTCCAGGCGATTTAGCGCCCCGGCTTCTTCAAAGGCTTCCGCATAGAGTTCAATGCCAGCGTGCGAGGTGTACATGCCCGCGCAGCCACAGGCAGACTCTTTTGCAGATTGTGGATGCGGCGCGCTATCGGTACCCAGGAAGAACTTGGGTGAACCGGAAGTCGCGGCAGCCACCAGCGCCAGCCTATGCTCCTCGCGCTTGAGGACGGGCAGGCAATAATGATGCGGCCGCATGCCGCCGCTGAACATGGCATTGCGGTTCATCAGCAAATGATGGGCGGTGATGGTGGCGGCAATATTGTCCGGCGACTCCGCCACGAACTGCGCGGCTTCCCGCGTGGTGATGTGTTCAAACACCACACGCAGTGCGGGGAAGCGCTGCAACAGCGGGCGCATATTGCGCTCGATAAATACCTTCTCGCGGTCAAACACATCCACATCGGCATCGGTCACCTCAGCGTGCACCAGCAGAGGCAGGCCGACCTCCTGCATGGCTTCCAGCGCAGGCACACAGTGGCCGAGGTTGGTCACGCCGGAATCAGAATTGGTCGTTGCGCCGGCGGGGTACAGTTTGACGCCATGGACAATACCACTGGCCTTGGCCAGGCGGATTTCTTCGGCAGAGGTTTTGTCGGTGAGATACAAGGTCATCAGGGGTTCAAAGCGATCGCCCGGTGGCAAGGCCGCCAGGATGCGCTGGCGATACGCCTGCGCAAGCTCGGTGGTGGTCACGGGCGGACGCAGGTTGGGCATGACAATGGCACGACCAAAGCGACGCGCCGTATCAGGCAATACCGCCTGCAGGGCAGCGCCATCGCGCAAATGCAAATGCCAGTCATCCGGGCGGGTAATGGTAAGGGAGGAGGTCATGTCAGGCTTCCACTATCTTTAAAATTCAACAAAATAAATTCAACTTCAATTCACTCAGGCTTGCGCGTCATTCAGCTGCAAGGCCAGTTGGTACAAGGCGTTCTTTTTGCCACCGGTAATATCCACCGCCAATTTTACCGCCTGTTTCAGCGGCAAGTCTGCCAGCAGCAGTCGAAGCACGCGCTCGGCTTCGCGCGCATCGGCATCATCTTCTACGGGTGGGGCGGCTTCCACCAGCAGGACAAACTCACCGCGCTGGCGATTGGCATCGGCCAGCAGCCAGTCATGCGCTTCACCGAGCGGGCAACGGTGAAAGCTTTCAAAGGTTTTGGTCAGCTCGCGCGCAATGGTCATGCGCCGGAGCGGGCCAAGCACGGCGGCCATGTCTTGCACGCTCTCCAGCACACGGTGCGGGGCTTCATAAAATACCAGGGTGGTCGGCTCATGCTCCAAGGCCTGCAGCTGTTTTTTGCGCTGGCTGCCGCTGGCGGGCAGAAAACCGACAAAACGGAACCCGTTTTCGGTAATACCAGAGGCGGAGAGTGCGGCAATCACGGCACTGGCGCCCGGTATGGGCACCACGGTGACTCCGGCTTCGCGCAGAATATCCACCACCACGGCACCGGGGTCGCTGATACCTGGGGTGCCTGCATCGGTAATCAGGGCGACGGATTGTCCGGCCTGCAAACGCTCCAGCAGGATTTCCGCCGAGCGATGCTCATTGTGCTCATGCACGGCCAGCAGCTTTTTCTGGATGGCATAGTGGGCGAGCAGGCCGCCACTATGCCGGGTATCTTCCGCTGCAATCAGGTCCACCGTTTTCAGGGTTTCCAATGCGCGCAAAGTAATGTCCTGCAAGTTTCCAATTGGCGTGGCTACAACATATAATGTGCCGATATGATTCAACGCTTACTCACTCTGCTGTTCATGTGCTTGTGGCTGACTGCGGGCCCGGCAACCGCCGATACCGTCGCTACAGGCTCTCCCCTTAAGAAAACGCCCGAGACGCAATTCAGTCTCGGCATGGGCTGCCTGAAAAAACAGGATATTCCATGTGCGCAGCTGGCACTGGCGAGCATTCCGGCCATGTCGCCGTATGCCAAGGTGCTCTCCGGCAATATTGCCGCCAGCAAGCAGGATTACGATCAAGCCTTGCTGATTCTGCTTCCCTTACAAGCGGACAAGTCGATATCCGCTGAGGCAAGCGCAAGTTTACACACAAGCTTGGCCGTCGCCTATGAAAACCAGGACGATCCATTGCGTGCACTGGAGCAATATGTCCAGGCCCAGTCTGGCCTCTCGGGTGATGCCCTGCTCACCGCGCAAAAGCAGCTCTGGCAGTTTCTGAGCAAGACCAACAAAGTCGACCTGATCGCCATGCGCGGCAATATCACGGACACTGCCCTGCAAGGCTGGATAGATCTGGCACTGGCCGCACAGGATGGCCTGAGCAAGGATGATGTCGCCCAATGGCGCAACGCCTACCCTGACCACAACGCACTGGATGAGCTGCTCGCAGGACTCACCATCAGCAGCGCTACGAGTACGGCAGGCAATACAAGCACGGCTTCAGCGGCGGCAAACACAGCCGCATTGAGCGGTCAAATTGCCCTGATCCTGCCATTTTCTTCCGAAGCCTATTACCCGGCATCCGATGCTATTGAGCGTGGCTTTGTTGCTGCCCAGACCATTGCCAATAGCAATGCCGAGGTCAAGATTTACGCGTCGACTGGTGGTCGCGATGACTTCGCCGCCATTTACCAGCAAGCAATCAGCGAAGGCGCCAATTATATAGTTGGCCCACTGACGCGGGATGAAGTGACCGCGCTGAGCGAACTGCCCGTGAGCTTGCCCACGGTGGCGCTCAACCAGAGCGACCTTGCCACAGCAAACCGCAACATTCATTTTTACGGGCTGGCTGTCGACAGCGAAGCTCAGCAGGTGGTACGCATCGCCCGAGATCTTGGCATGCAGACCGTCACTATCGTCGGCACAGAAAGCAGCCTTTCCAATCGCATGATCAAGACCTTTGGCGATGCATGGATAGCCGATGGCGGGCAGGTACGCCAGCAGTTTGGAGTGAATGAAGACACCGACATGCAAGCACTGAAGACCGACATTCAGGCGCATCCGACTGACATGATCTTCCTTGCCACCACGGCCGACAACGCACGCCTGATCCGCCCGGCATTGGATGCCGCAACCCCGACATTTGGTCTCTCCCACATCTACGCCGGGGTGCTGGACAACCCGGACGATGCCCCCCTGCTGGCCGTGCGTTTTGTGGATATGCCATGGCTGCTGAACCCGGACGCCTTTGCCGCCTACAAATCGGCTGCGCAGGATTTGCCCAGCGGCGAAATGCAACGCTGGTTCGCCCTGGGCGCAGATGCCTACAGCCTGCTGCAGGCCGTAGTACAACATCCTGGCATGCCTGCCACCATCAAGGGCCTGAGCGGCACCTTGCGCCTGAATGCAGATGGCAGTGTCAGCCGCGAGCTGGCGGTGGCGCGATTCGGCCGCAATGGCATCACCGTAGAACGCCTGCCTTAATCCACGTGAATTCACAGGGCACTGAAGCCGAAGAGCGCGCTGCCATCTATTTGCAACAGCAGGGGCTCAAACTGCTTTCACGCAATTATCGCTCGCGTTTTGGTGAAATAGACCTGATCATGCGCGATGGCGCGAGTCTGGTGTTCGTTGAAGTCAGGATGCGCAGAAGCGAAAGGTTTGGTGGTGCAGCCGCCAGCATTACCCCAGCTAAACAGCAAAAGCTGGCACTCACGGCCGCACAGTATTTGCAGCAACATGGCTCCAGCGCATGCCGCTTTGATGCCATCCTTCTGGATCAGGCGTACAACATCGTATGGATACGCAACGCTTTTGAAGCTTGAATGAAAACCACCAAGTCATGGACATCACAGAACGCATAGCCGGCCACTTTACCGAGAGCGCCAATCTCAAACTGCAGCTGGGCGATCTGCTGGCGCGGCCGATTGTCGCAGCAGCCGAGATGATCGTACAGGCCCAGCTCAACGAGAAAAAAGTACTCGCCTGCGGCAACGGCGGCTCGGCCGCCAGCGCGCAGTATTTCGCTTCGCGCATGCTGAACCAGTTTGAAATGGAACGCCCAGGCCTGGCCGCCGTGGCCCTGTGCGCAGATAATTCGACCCTGACGGCCATTGCCAACCATGGGCATTTTGACCAGATTTTTTCCAAACAGGTGACGGCCCTCGGCCACACCGGCGATGTACTGCTCGCCATCAGCACCAGCGGCAACTCCCGCAATATCCTGCGCGCCATCGAGGCGGCGAAGGACCGCAACATGACCGTGATCGCGCTCAGCGGCGGTGATGGCGGCGAGCTGGTTGAACTTCTGACCGATGAGGATATCCACATAGGCGTCCCGCACGACAATGCATCGCGCGTACAGGAAGCCTATATTCTGATATTGCATTGCCTTTGCGATGCAATTGATTGCACTTTACTAGGAGTCAACTAACCATGCGTTTCATCACCAAAGCGTTTATCGCAACCGCCCTCGCCACTCAACTGGCTGGCTGCTTCCCCGCCATTGTCGGCGGCGCTGCTGCCACAGGCGTCATGGCGGCAGATCGCCGTACATCCGGCATCTATATTGAAGACGAAGGCATTGAGCTCAAGGCCTCGCAACGCATTGCCAGTGAGCTTGGCGAAAACATTCACGCCAACGTTACCAGCTTCAACCGCAACGTGCTGATCTCCGGCGAAGCCTTTAATGCGGAAACCAAAGCCAAGGCCGAGTCGATTGTGAAGGAAGTGGAAAATGTCCGTAGCGTCACCAATGAACTGGTAGTGGCGCCCAAGAGTTCGCTGAGCTCACGCAGCAGTGACACCTACATCACGTCCAAGGTTAAGAGCCGTCTGGTCACCGAAAACCGCTTCCCGGCCAATTACGTCAAAGTCGTGACTGAGAAGTCCACCGTATTCCTCATGGGCCTGGTCACCAAACAGGAAGCCGCCGATGCGGTGGATATCGCCAGCGGCACGTCGGGTGTGGAAAAAGTGGTCAAAGTTTTTGAATACATGGACTAAGAGCGCACTGCTATAATCCAGATATTATTGAAATTTTCGGCAAAACGACCATGAGCTTACCTGACGAAATCATCATTGAAGGCCTGACCCGCGCAGGCAAACCTTTTCGCCCCAGCGATTGGGTGGACCGTATGTGCAGCACCTACGCCACCTTTGGGCCGGATCGCAAGTTGCGCTATTCACCATACCTCAAGCCACGCGTCGTCAATGGCGTGCGTTGCCTGGCGGTGGATCTCAAGCTCAAGGTGGTGAATCCGGAAGGCTATACCCAGCTCATGCATTTTGCCGAAGAAAACCAGCTCAATGTACTGGATTCCGCCGGGAACAGCATTCCAACGCCTAACTGAGCTGTATCGCCCATTAAAAAAACGCCACGTGGCAGCCTGCACGTGGCGTTTTTTATTTGAGTACGGTCGGGGCCGTAAGTTTACTTGCCCATTATTTCCCCGAAATCAGGTTTTCAATGAAGGCGCGCGTGACCAGACCACGCTTTACCTTGACCAGCTGGCCCTGCGGATTATAAAAGTAGGTCGTGGGCAACACGGTTTTCGGACCCACTTGGGCTGCGACCTGGGCTTCCCCCAGCACGATGGGGTAAGACATCAGCATGTCATCGACAAATTTGGCGACCTCGGCAGGGTTCTTGTAATCCCAGGCGACACCTATCACCGCAAGATCCCGGGTATGTCGCTGGTCATGGAGATTCACCAGATCGGGGACTTCTTCAAGGCATGGCGGGCACCAGGTGGCCCAGTAATTAACCAGCAGCCACTTCCCTTTGTAGTCCGCCAAGCGATGTAGCTTGCCCGCCGTATCGCGCAAGACAAAGCCCTCATCGGCCACACAGGTGGCGCACATCAGCAGCATGCATAGCAGAAAGAGGCGCTTTACCATGGCTAATGCTTGTCTGCGGGATGATGCTCGCCGCGGTGCATCAGGAACAAGGCCAGCCCGATCAGGGCAATGCTGCCGCCGAAGGTAAGCAGATCCTGCGGGCCTGTCATTTTCATCTTGAGCGCATGTTCAAACAGCGAAACAATCATGATCATGACAATCACCTTGGCCAAGCGATTCTTGAGATCGTCCAGATCGTGTATCACCAGCACGCGACTCGATGCCTTGCTGCCCTGGGCTGCATCAATATCACTGATAAACAGCTCATAAAGACCGAGCGAAAAAATCAGCATGATAGTCGCGAGCAGGTAGCCATCCACCACTTCCACCACATGCGATACCGTATCGTCATGCAAGGTCTTGCGCATTTCATTGGTCAGATCGGGGTCCGCGTAATGTGCCACATGCTTGAGCAGGAAAAACACATCGACCGTGGCGATATAGAAAATGGCAAAGCCAGCGAGCAAACTGGCGACCACGGCCAGCATGACGACAAACCGACTCTTCCATAATGCGCCCTCAAACACCTGTTCCAACCATTTCATTGCCGCTATTCCTTTGTTGTCGCTCATGATCCGGCATTTTACTCCATCACTGACAGACCTTGCCGGGTTCACCGTGACAAAAGACTGCGTAGGTCTTACCATTGGTTCACGTACTCAGGAAGGCAATATGGCATTAACACTCACTATTCCAGCACTCACTGATAAACCACTGATCCCCGCCGAGACGCAACCGCAAAAACTGCAAGGACTGATGGGCCAGTGGCTGAAGCTGCCTATGCTGGAAGCTGCCACTGCCATGGCCGACGAACTGGAAAACCTCAATCGCCAGGTCGTGCCTTCGGATGCCCGCTTTCGGGCGCTGGAAACTTATCGCTCATTAGTCATCAGCATGAGTCGCCGCCTGGCTGCCATTTATGGCAAAGCCAGCCTGCCTTTGCCCAGCGAGGCGCGGGCTTATGTAAAAGTTGCAGAGTCCCTGTGGCTGGAAATGGCGTATGGCTACAAAATTGCGCTCATCGACGAACAGCAAAAACTGTTCAAGATCAACAGCAACCCCAAGCATATGGCATTGCTGTTGTTGCGCGCCTTTGAAGCGCTCAATGGCCTGATCCACATTTATTTTCAGACGTATTTTCCAGCGCCGGGCAGTGTGTGGAGCGATATTCATCAGCTGTATCGCTATGCCATCCAGGCCGAAGTGCAAGACCTGCCGATTGAGCATGGTGAACGCAAAACCACCAGCATCAGCACACAGTTCAAGCAGATACTGCTGATGGCACTGGCTGAACCGCAAAACCTGACCCCTTCTGAAATTCGGCGCGTGGCTGACTACATCGAACGCCATGCCGCCCTGGCAGAGTTGCATGCCACTGGCCGCATTGAAAACCCAGCCGCCATCTTTCTGGTCAAGCTCAACACCGATATGCCGCCCATCGCCTACAGCAAGCATGAAAGCCTGCCGCCTACCGGCAGCGACCTTCTGTTGCTAACCATCAGCTTGGCGCGCATGGTGCATCAGCATATCCAGCTATTACAGAAGAAAAACGCCATCATCAGCACCCATGAGTTGCCGGATGATGCCACCGATGGACGCTATATCGACCTCTTGCGCTACTTGCTGCAGCATTGGGGCAAAGTGCCCAAGCGCGTATTCAAGCGCTCGCGCAAGAGCAACAGTGTGTCCATGGTAATCGGCATGCCTGGCGCGCATGCGCTGGCGAATCATGAGAGGCAGGGCAGCAAACCAGCCAGTGTCGGCCGTACCGGTCTGTTACCAGAGCAACTTCAAGCGGCCCGCTGGGCGGTGCTTAACGTCAGCGCGGCAGGCATGGCCTTGCGCAAACCGGCCAAGCTCACCAGCCAGTTACATGTAGGAGAAGTGATTGCGGTAAAAGAAGACCATATGCAGGGTTGGGCGACAGGCGTCATCCGCTGGGCCATGCATGATGAACAAGACAACCTGGATATCGGCATCCAGCTCATTGCTCCCACCGCCAGGGCCATCGGATTGCGTCGCCCGTCGCAGCCCTCTTTCGAGCTTGCACTGTTATTGCCCGCCATCCACGCCTTGAAACAGGAGGCCAGCATCGTGGGCGCTGTGGGGAGCTACTTACCTGACCGTATCATGGAGTTGAATCATGATGGTCGTACCCGACGCATCGTCCTCACAAAACTGGTGGAGCGCACGCATGGTTTCGAGCGCTTCCAGTTCACCGCGCTGGATTAAGCGCTCACATCCCAATCTAGGTCACAGCAAAGCACCTGCACCACGCCCATTGGCTTGATAGCAATGGAAATCGTCAGGCATAGCTCGCCCGTCGCAATTGATAAATAGGGACGCGTCATCTGCACTTCACCTGGATTGCCCAAGGCGCGACGCAAATAGGGGCGCCGTATCCAGTTGGCACCGGAGCCATCCGCCAGCGGCTGGTAGCGCACACTCATCATTGAGCTGCGACTTGGCGCCACTTGGCTGGTGCCTATCTGTACACCCTGCTGATTAAGCAAATAGCAGCGATCAACGCCGGAAATCGCCAGCAAGGCCTGCACCGCACTAGATAATGGCATGCCTGCCTGCAACTGCTCGGAAGCCAGGAGAAAAGCGGCCACCGCATCCTGCATTTTCTGATGGCGAATCTCGGGCACTGTCGATTGCCGATAGCCTTGGATTAACTTGGCAATGGATTCGGAACGCGTTTCCTGCAACAGATACGGGGCTGGCCGACCAAAATAATAGCCCTGCACGAGGTCAACATCGGTATCCATGGCGATAATGGCTTCCTGCTCGGTTTCCACACCTTCGATCAACACCAGGCTACCCGCTTCATGTATCAGGGAAACCACGCCCGGCAAGACGCGGCGCGCCATGGCAGTAGTCGCTGCCTGCGTAATCATGGAGCGGTCCAGCTTGACGATGTCGGGCGAAAGACGCCAGATCCGTTCAAAATTGGAGTGACCGGAACCGAAATCATCAATGGCCACCAGACAACCGAGATTCTTGTAAAACTGCACCGACTCAGAGAGTTGCGACTCGTCTTCAATCGCCCCCTCGATAATCTCCACCACTACCATGGACGGCGGCACGCCATAATGCTCCAGCAGATCCTGAAAGAACTGCCCATAGTGCTTGCCGTTTACAATCACTTGAGGATTGATATTAAGGAACAGCCATTGGGCGGATTGGCCCTGCTGCATGAAGTTATGCATATGCAAGGCACGCGACAAACGATCAAGCTCGACAATCTCGGATTCGGTTTTCGCCTGCTCAAAAATCCGCCACACAGGCAGCGCCTGCTCTTGCTCATCAAAGGCCCGGATCAGGCCCTCATACCCCACCACCCGGCAATGCGAAAGACTGAAAATAGGCTGGAATGCACTACTTAAGCGCATTCCCTTGTAATTCGATTGCGAATGCCCCATGTTGGGGATAGTGGCATCCTCGATCAGTTCGAGAATATCCATGAGAATTCTATTCATTTCGGCAACACATGATTTTAGTATTGAACCTTCATTGGAACCCGGCAATCATCAGCAATTATCATGCCGACATGAATACTTCACTTACGCGTCTTTTTTCGCTAGGATAGCGCAATACTTCGTTTTCACTATCTTAATTACAAGTCCCATTTTCTATAGAGGTTCACACATGAGCGACCATATTACCCATATTAGCGACAGCGCTTTCGAGCAGGAAGTGCTGCAATCCCAAGTACCTGTGCTCGTTGACTACTGGGCTGAATGGTGCGGTCCATGCAAGATGATTGCCCCGATCCTGGATGAAGTCGCAAAAGAATACGAAGGTCGCCTGAAAGTTGCCAAGCTCAATATTGACGAAAACCAGCAAACACCTCCCAAGTATGGCATTCGCGGCATCCCAACCCTGATGCTGTTCAAGAACGGTAATGTAGAAGCCACCAAAGTGGGCGCCCTGTCCAAATCCCAACTGACTGCTTTTATTGACAGCAATATTTAATACCGCTACGCTTGCGCCTGATTTTGTGTTACCGTGACTTTTAACTCCACGCGTCATTCATCCAATTAGAAATCAGGCGCTAATTCCCTAGCAGTTCACTGCACTCCCTGCAGTTTCGATTTTCAGCGAGCCCTCCTCTTATGCATTTATCCGATCTAAAACATCTTCCCGTGACCGAATTGGTCGAAATGGCGATTGCCAACGAGATTGAAGGCGCGAGCCGCATGCGCAAGCAGGACCTGATCTTCGCTCTGCTGAAAAACAAAGCCAAAAAGGGAGACAGCATTTTTGGGGATGGCACGCTGGAAGTATTGCAGGATGGATTCGGTTTCTTGCGCTCGCCCGATACTTCTTATCTGGCAGGTCCGGACGACATCTATGTTTCCCCTTCGCAAATTCGACGCTTCAACCTGCATACCGGCGACTCCATCATGGGGGAGATTCGCACCCCGAAAGATGGTGAGCGCTACTTTGCCCTAGTAAAAGTCGATAGCGTCAACGGCGAAGCCCCCGAAAACACCAAGCACAAAATCCTGTTTGAAAACCTTACTCCACTCTTCCCCACCAAGCCTCTTATACTAGAACGCGACATTCGCGGTGAAGAGAACGTCACAGGCCGCGTCATTGACATGATTGCGCCTATCGGCAAAGGCCAGCGCGCGCTGTTGGTTGCGCCGCCAAAATCAGGCAAAACGGTCATGATGCAGCACATTGCCCATGCCATTACCGCCAATCACCCAGACGTCAGCCTCATCGTGTTGCTGATTGACGAACGTCCGGAAGAAGTGACAGAAATGACCCGCTCGGTAAAGGGCGAAGTCGTCGCCTCCACCTTCGACGAACCAGCCACGCGTCACGTCCAGGTAGCTGAAATGGTGCTGGAAAAAGCCAAGCGTCTGGTTGAGCACAAAAAAGATGTGGTGATCCTGCTGGACTCCATCACCCGCCTGGCACGTGCTTACAACACGGTAGTACCAGCCTCTGGCAAGGTACTGACTGGTGGCGTGGATGCCAATGCACTGCAACGCCCCAAGCGTTTCTTTGGTGCGGCCCGCAATATTGAAGAAGGCGGCTCGCTGACCATCATTGCCACCGCGCTGGTAGATACCGGCTCCCGTATGGATGATGTGATTTACGAAGAATTCAAGGGCACTGGCAATATGGAAATCCACCTGGATCGCCGTATGGCAGAAAAGCGCCAGTATCCGGCCATCAACGTCAACAAATCGGGCACACGCCGCGAAGAGTTACTGATTGAAAAAGATATCCTGCAAAAAATCTGGGTACTGCGCAAACTGCTTTACCCCATGGATGATCTGGAAGCGATGGAGTTCTTGCTGGACAAACTCAAGGCCACCAAGAACAACGCAGACTTTTTTGACTCCATGCGCAGAGGCTAGAAATCAGAGCGGCATTCTGCTTGATATCAGCGGAAAATCCCCTTTTTCAGCCATAACAGGCAACTTGCAGGCGAGTATTGCAAAAGAACCATTGAATCAATATAATGCTCACCTTTCGCAGTTGTCGCATGTGAACCACTACCCGCCGCACATACCGGCCAATTTGAGGTAAATGATTATGAAATCAGGCATTCATCCTGAATATCGCGAAGTTGTTTTCCAGGACATCGGCGCCGATTTTAGCTTTGTAACACGCTCCACCATCTCCACTCGTGAAACCATCAAGTGGACTGACGGTAAAGAATATCCATTGGTGAAGATTGAAGTTTCTTCGCAATCGCACCCGTTCTACACCGGCAAGCAAAAGATTCTGGATACCGCCGGTCGCGTTGAGAAATTCCGCCAAAAGTACGGCATGTAATTTCTGTTGTGCACGCGCACGCAAAAAAGGCAGCCTGGGCTGCCTTTTTCATTTGTGCCGCGCCAAGCCCGGCCTATCGGCAGACTGGGCGCATGACATCGTATACACTGCAGCAGTAACCTCTTGAGATAGCACATGGCTTTTGAGCTGGAACATGACTGGCAAGGCAATCTGGCCACACCGCGCGCGCGCATAGGCGAGAGCGCAAAAACGCGCTTGCTGATCCTGCTGTGCGCAGTATGGATATGCCTGGGCCTGATCAGCCACGCTCCATGGAAACCTGACGAATCGCAGGCAATCAACATCGTCAAATCCATGCTGCATGGCCATGCACTCATTGCGCCCGTCGTCGCAGGCCAAAGCTCTGTAGAAAACCCTCCTCTGTATTACCTCAGTGCTGCCGGCATGGCGAAAGGATTGCAACCCTGGCTACCGATGCACGATGGCGCACGTCTGGTGAGCGGCTTATGGATGGCGATCACACTGCTCCTGGTGGGTATGCTGGGCCGCGAGCTATGGGGGCGCGGTGCCGGGCGACAAACCACGTTCATCTTCCTGGGGTCTCTGGGCCTGGTAGTTTCCGCCCACTTGCTGATGCCAGAGGTCGCTGCCCTCACAGGCTCAGCCATGGGTCTGTATGCGCTGGCGCTGGCCAAGCGGCGCCCTTATCGCGCAAGTGCATTGCTAGGTTCCGGTATTGGCATTTGTTTCCTGACCACCGGCTTGCTTTATGCCATACCCATTCTGTTCACCGCACTGCTGCTGCCTATTCTCTTTAGCACTTGGCGCACCAGAAGCTATGCCGTTGTGCTGGGACTAGGGATGCTGGTGGCTGCCCCCTGGCTTGCCATATGGCCGCTTCTGCTTTGGCACACCTCGCCCAGCCTGTTTGCCGCCTGGCAACAGTCAAACAGCGAGCTCTTCACACAATCCAGCCATGTGTACTTTCTGAATACGCTGGCATGGTTTTCGTGGCCTTCCCTGCCTATCGCGCTCTGGGGCTTATGGCGCTATCGCACGGTCTTGCTGTTAAAACCCCGCTTTCAATTACTCATAACGTTTTTTGTGATCAGCCTGATCGTGATTGGTTTTGGTGCAAATACGCGCGAGATTTACGCCCTGCCTTTATTGTTGCCACTAGCGGTATTGGCAGGTGGCAGTGTCGAAACGCTGAAGCGCGGTGCAGCAAGCGCACTGAACTGGTTTGGTCTCATTCTGTTCGGCATGATCGGCTTCCTGATCTGGCTTGGGTGGTTTGCCATGATGACGGGCTGGCCCGAAAAGCTGGCCGAGCGCATGCAGTTTCTTTCCTCGATTCACCATCCGGTATTCAACTGGATTGGATTTGTCGCGGCTTTTCTCATCACGCTGATATGGCTGGCCGTTGTCATTAACGCCAAACGCTCGATACGCGCTGCGGTGACGGACTGGGCCGTAGGCATCACCATGGCCTGGAGCCTGCTGATGGCATTGTGGTTACCGTGGATCGATACCGCCAAGAGCTACGGCCCCGTGATGAGCAGCATGCAAAAAGCCCTGCCTAGTGATTACCACTGCATGATGGAGCGGAATCTTGGCAGCTCCCAATATGCCTTACTGGATTATTACCTGGGCATTCGTCCTCATACTGCCGAGTCGCACGCCAGTCGTCGCTGCGATCTGTATCTGATTCAGGATGAACGTGGCAAGGCGAAATTCCAGCCTGGCCCGGAGTGGAATATGATCTGGCATGGCAAACGTGCGACAGACCGCCGCGAAAGCTTCAGGCTTTATCAACGCAGCTAGCATCCATGAGGGCTGAACCGAAACCTCCAGCCCCCAAGAGACAACGCCTTTTGCAGCTAGCTTAATGCTCCTGATGCTTCTGCCGCCCAACCTGCCTCAGAGGGCTTGACCGTAAAGGTGCAAAGCCTGCGTTTTAATCAGGGCATGCACCTTCATCCCCGGACTAAGTGCAAGATCCTGAACGGATTTTTCACTCACTTCAGCCACCAGCGTATGTGCATCCAGCACCACATCGACCAGCATGCGATGATCCACCTGCCGCATCTGGCCCAGCGTACCTGGCAGCTGATTCTGTATGCTGATGCCAGCGACTGGCTCGCGCGCCAGCGCGATATTGGACGCCGCCGTGGAAATGGTAATGCGCTCGCCCAGCTCACGCGCCGAAAGTGGAATAAACAGGGACTGTGCGCCGAGCTTGGCGACCGAGTAGCCTTCGGCATGATGATGGGAAAGCAATTCCACCTGCAGGACATTTTCCATGCCCAGTGAGCGCGCCAGAGCGAGCACCTGCGTATCACGCATGACATCCACAAAATCGCCATAACCAATCACTTGACCATGCTCTAGCACCAGCATGCGAGAGGTGAGCTGCAGAACCTCATCAATCGCATGGCTGACATAAAGCATGGGAATATCAATCTCGTCCCGTACGCGCTGCATGAACGGCAAAATCTGCATCTTGAGCCTGACATCCAGTGAGGCCATAGGCTCATCCAGTAACAAGAGGCGCGGTGAGCTCAATAACGCTCGCCCAAGTGCCACCCGCTGCCGCTGACCACCTGAAAGCTGATACGGCTTTTGACGCAGCAAAGGGCCAAGCTCAAGCAACTCAACGATCTGTGTTAGGCTGAAGCGACGCTGTTCCCGTGTCAGCCGATGGTAACCATATTCGAGATTGCGGCTGACAGTGAGATGCGGGAACAGACGGCTATCCTGAAACACCATGCCGATCCTGCGCTTGTGCAAGGGCTGGTCTATGCCGCGTTCGGTATCGAGCAGGTATTCGCCATCCACCACCAACCGTCCGGCATCAGGCTTTACCAAGCCTGCCAATGTCCCCAGCAAGGTCGTTTTACCTGCACCAGAAGGGCCAAACACGCCGGTGACACGATCATCAAGCGTCACGTTGACGCGCGTGGCAAACTCACCGCGGCGTAGCGCAAAATCAAGCTCTATCATCGCCACTCCCTATACGGCGCAAGGCCCGCTGCTCCATGATATTGCTGAAGTAAAGCGCGGCAAATGCCAATAACAAACTCAGCACGACGAGTCGCAGCGCAGGCACATCGCCACCCGGTATTTGCGTATAGGTATAGATCGCCAGCGGCAATGTCCGTGTTTCACCTTCGATATTGCCAACAAAGGTAATGGTGGCGCCAAACTCCCCCAGGCTGCGGCTGAACGCCAGTACCATGCCCGTCAGAATGCCCGGCAAAGCCAAAGGCAAGGTAATACTGAAAAATACGCGTAGCGGATGCGCCCCCAGAGATTGGGCGGCCAACTCCAGGCCACGATCAACCTGGCTGACAGCCAAACGGGCCGAACGTACCATCAATGGCAAAGCCATAATCGCCGAAGCGACCACTGCGCCCATCCAGGTAAAGGCGATGCTGATACCAAATGTATCTTGCAGCCACTTACCCAAAAATCCCTGATTGCCCAACAGCAGCAAAAGCAGAAAGCCCGGCACCACCGGCGGCAATACCAGCGGCAAATGCACCACACTATCCAGCAAGGCCTTGCCGAAAAAGCGCTTGCGGGCCAGCACCCATCCCAGCAATACGCCGGGGATGAGAATCAGCAGGGTACAAAAAAAGGCGACTTTGGCAGATAGCCATAACGCCGCCATTTCCTCAGGAGTTAACTGCAATATCGACACCGAAACTCGCCTCTAAAATAATGGGGTAAATCCATACTTGCGGAAGATATCAGCAGCCTGTGCGCTTTTCAGATACGTCAGAAAAGCAGTGTCTGCATTTTTTGCTCCCGCCACCCGGGCAACAGGATACACCACTGGCGTATGCGTCTCTTGCGGAAACACGCCAACAATCTCGACCTTGTCACTCACCTTGGCATCGGTCTCATACACAATCCCGGCAGCACACTCGCCACGTGCCACAAAGGCCAGCGCCGCGCGCACATCCTGTGCTCCCACAATCCGGGTTTTCACACCGTTCCACCAGTTAAGGTTGCCCAGCGCCTGCTTGGCATAAATGCCAATCGGTACCGCCTCAACATCACCGGTGCATAGCCGCCCATCAAACGCCTTGGCAAAGTCAAAGCCCGAATTGAAGTCAACCTTGAATCCACGCCCTTTGGGCGCGATCAACACCACTTTATTGCCGAGCAGATTGCTGCGCGAGGCCACATCAATGCGTTTCTTGTCCTGCAGATAATCCATCCACTTGGTATCCGCCGAAATAAAAATATCGGCCGGAGCCCCATTTTCAATCTGCTTGGCCAAGGCGGAGGAGGCCGCATAAGACTGTGTCACTTTGGCCCCCTTCTCCTTTTCATAGGCCGCACTGATATCCGCCAGGGCATTGGTCAGACTGGCCGCGGCAAATACCGTCACCTTGTCCTCGGCAAATGCCGAGGAGGTGATGAGCATGGCTAATAGGCTCCATGCAAACTCCATCTTGTTCATAAGATATTCCTGAGATAGAAATTAGAAATCGTATTGGGCACGCATGATCAGCGCCTTTTCCTGATCATCGGTCTTGCCTGCCACCGTAATCGGCGTGTCGAAATCGGTCCGGATGTAGTTAAGCATGATGCGGGCATTGGGTGTCATGATCCATTTCACTCCGGCGGTCCAGGCGTCCGCCTTTGGGGTATACGCTGTTCCCGCATTGGCAGCTGGCAGCATGCTTTCAAAGTCGGAAGCATCAAATTTACTGTACCGCAAACCTAGCTCCCAGGCACCCCAGCCACTTTTACCCATGGCCATGTTGTTCTTGGGTTTTATGCGTCCAAACACCCCACTTTTATAACTATCCGCATATGCCTCCCCCGTCAGCATCCAGTTAACATTCACATACCAGGCGTTAATGTCATTGTCATAGCGCTGACCAGAGCGATCCCCCCTGTAGTTGGTGGAAATATATTCGGACTGAATCTTTACAGGACCATAGGCAAGAGCGGTTTCAAAACCCTGACGCCGACGGTCAGCATCCGCATTTTGCAGTCCAGCCACATTAAAGAAAGATACCCCATTCGCTTCTGTCGCTTGCGATATACCGGTAGCACTTGCAGATGAGTAGGCGACACTGCCGTCACTGTAGGAACCACCAACATGAATAACGGCATTTTCAATATTCATGAGTTTTGCCAGATTGGCATTCACGCGGAAGCCGATATCTTTGGTATTGTCCACCTTCGTAATGACAGCAATACCGCCTGTAATTGTGGCGGAATTATTAAGTTCATCGTTATTCTGGCCGCTGCCGTTAATCACATAGGCGTTGTAGTTAAGCCATGGCAGTGGGTCGCCAAACACCATCACGCCACGGTCATACGTGGAATTGAACGATGCCCCATTGTTAGTCGCTAGTGAAAGCTCGGTGAAATCGGTAAAGTTGGTGCCATAGGCACGCTCGAGCCCAAAGAATGGTTTGAACTGCCCAATACGAATTCTGGCCTGCTTCCACCAATTAATGTCCAGATATCCATAGGTAAGCGCTGTGGTACCCCGTGAGCCATCGGTCGCATTGGCATATTCCCCCTCGATACGAACCGCATAATCCTTCAAAAAGGTAAACGTACCGCCAAACCGCGCGCGGCGTATATTGAACGTATCCGTCCGCCAGTCACTGTCGGCATAATCCCGGTAATCTGCCTGAACCCGCCCATTGATCTGCAACTTCCAGTTGCCACTGCCATCATCAAACACCAAGCCATCCTTGAAGGCGGCATACACAGGGCTACCCTCGCTCTTGCCTTTTTCTTCGGTTTTGGCGATTTTGGATTGGCTGATCTGATTTTCAATGCCGACCAGCTCTTTGGTCAGCAGCTCTATTTGCTTATCCTGCTCTGCTCGTTGCTGCTGCATCTGCTGCATCATTTGCTCGAGCTGACGGATACGGGTTTCCGGGTCCTGCTCTGCTGCCATGAGGTTGGGAGCAAGGGTAGAGAATAGACCTGCCACCATTAAAGAAATCGTGCGTCGTTTGTACGTTTGCATGTTGACTCTCCCTGAATGTAGTTATAAGAAAATTTTTACAGCATCATACCCTCGCTATTTCCAAACGGGAATAGCGATATGTATTCGAACAGCACTTCTTTTCATTATGTTATTCGTTAGACGTTGTTACTTAAACGGCAAAATCCATGAGTTGCTTTAATTCGGCTGCCGCCGCCAGCTCGCTTTTGCGCACCAGCTCTTCATAGCATCGGAGAATATGAAAGCCGAACTCCGTCACTTTGGCCCCGCCGCCATTCGTTCCTCCCATGGCGGTTTCCACCAGCGACAATCGATAACAAGCATTCATCGCATCCACTAACTGCCAGGCACGCCGATACGACATTTTCATCGCCTTGGCCGCGCCAGAGATGGATCCGGTGGCTTCAATAGCGCGTAGTAAATCCGCCTTGCCTGGGCCCATGGCGGTGACTTTGCCGTGGGAAATCCGGATTTTTAATGTGGGCATAGGCGTGATCTCCATTTTTTGCGTTTAGTCATTATGAGCATAATGCCAATTTCGTGGTCCAACATCATAACTCCCACTGTCGCATTGCGTCGTTTGGCATTGTGCCGCGGGGGGTAAAGTCTTAAAATTCAAGGTCTCGCTGCAAGGTACTGGGCATTTTAATGGGTAAACAGCTGCAAATTCCGGACGCATTGATAGATCAGTTTGGTCGCAAGGTGGACTACATACGCCTGTCGATCACGGATCGCTGTGATTTCCGCTGCGTCTATTGCATGGCAGAAGACATGACATTCCTGCCCAGAGACGAAGTCTTGAGCCTGGAAGAATGTGCTCGCCTGGTAAAGGTGTTTGTGCAAATGGGCGTCAGCAAGGTGCGTATTACCGGTGGCGAACCACTGGTGCGAAAAAACGCGCAATGGCTGTTTGAAGAAATCGGCCATCTGCCAGGCTTGAAAGAGCTGGTCGTGACGACCAATGGCTCACAACTGGAACAACAAGCTGCCGCATTGCGCCAGGCAGGTGTCAAACGCATCAACATCAGTGTGGACAGCTTGAACGCCGATCGTTTTCGCAAGATCACCCGTGTCGGCGACCTGAACAAAGTGTTGCGTGGCATTCAGGCAGCGAAGGAAGCCGGGTTCGACAATATCAAACTCAACAGCGTCATGATGCGCGGCATTAATGATGACGAAGCGCTGGATCTGCTGCGGTTTGCCATTGATCAGCATATTGATATTTCCTACATCGAAGAGATGCCACTGGGTGCGGTGGATCACCAGCGCAGCGATACCTATGTAAGCAATGCCGCCACACTGAAATTGCTGCAACAGCATTACCCCCTGGTAAGCAGTACCGAAAACTCCGGTGGCCCGGCGCGCTACTGGCGCATACCGGGCACCGCCACTCGCGTTGGATTTATTTCGCCTCATAGCCACAACTTCTGCGAGTCCTGCAACCGGGTACGCATTACCTGCAAGGGCGAGCTTTACCTCTGTCTGGGGCAAGACCACATGGTCGAGTTGATGCCCCTGCTGCGCAACCATCCTTATGATGACCAGCCGTTGGTGGATGCGATTGTGAATAGCATGCAAATCAAACCCAAGGGCCATGACTTTGATCTGGCACGCGCACAGCCCGCCGTTGTGCGTTTCATGTCGGTCACCGGCGGCTAAGCTGCCAACCGGCTTTTATCTGACGATCAACTAAACAGGGAAACTTAATTATGTCCATTAGCGCAGTTGTACTGGCCGGGGGCAAAGGCCGTCGCATGGGCGGTGTTGACAAAGGCATGGTCGAATTTCTCGGCAAGCCTATGGTGGCGCACGTCATCGAGCGTCTGCGTTCGCAAACGCCTGAGATTCTGATCAATGCTAACCGCGAAATTGAACGCTATGCTGCGTTCGGGTTTCCTGTGATTCAGGATGATATTCCAGACTATGCGGGCCCCTTGGCAGGCTTGCACAAAGCCATGACAAGCACCGAATCAGCCTACATTCTCACTGTGCCTTGCGATGCACCGCTACTTCCGCGCAATCTGCTGGCCAAGCTGATGGATAGCCTGATGGCGCATGATGCCGATATTGCCATCGCCAAAACCGGCATGCAGGCTCACCCCGTTATCAGTCTCTGTCGCCGCGCCTTGCTGCCCAGCCTCACGCAATATCTGCAAGATGGCGGCCGCAAGGTGGATACCTGGCAACAACAGCATGAAGTCGTGGAAGTGCAGTTCAGCCAGCACCCTCTGGCCTTCAGCAACATCAATACCAGCGACGAGCTAACTTCCCTCGAACAGGCTGCCTGAACCATGCCGAATGTCGCCGCCCATCACCAGCGCCCCATACTCCTGGGCTTTTGCGCACAGGCGAGCGGCAGCGGCAAAACCACGCTGCTCACCGCCCTGATTCCAGTATTGATCGCACGCGGTTTGCGTATTTCCGTCATCAAGCATGCGCATCATCAGTTTGATATTGATCACCCCGGCAAAGATAGCTATCGCTTGCGCGAAGCTGGTGCCGTACAAACACTGGTCGGCTCGAGCCGCCGCTGGGCGCTGATCACCGAGCTGGAGCGAGGCGGCAAGCCTGAGCCCGAGCTCTTTGAGCTGGTCGATCATATCGACCCCACCATGTGCGACCTGGTCCTGGTGGAAGGCTTCAAGCTGGCGAATATCCCCAAGATCGAAATTCATCGCCCATCCCTCGGCCACCCGCTGCTTGCAGATCAGGATCACAGCATTATTGCCATTGCCAGCGATGTGCCTTTCGAACATCCATTGCGCGTGCTTGACCTCAACCAGCCAAGTGATATTGCCGATTACATCCGCCTGTGGTTATCGACCACCCCTCATTAACCTCACGTTAGCGCCCATCCACGATGTCCGAAAAACTACTCGCAGACCTTGCACGTAGCCCCAGCTGTGCCGACGACTACGACCCCAACTCCATGTCCGTTGAAAGAGCACGCGACTATATCAAGCGCTACCTCAGCCCGGTAAGTGAAACAGAAACTCTGCCAGTACGGGAAAGCCTGGGCCGCATTCTGGCAAGCAGCATCACCTCACCCGTGAATGTCCCCAATCATGACAATTCGGCCATGGATGGGTATGCCGTGCGCACGGCCGATAGCCAGGCAAATGGCGAAACCAGCCTCAAGATTGTTGGAACCGCCTATGCCGGCCAGCCTTGGGCAGGCACTCTGCAAGCGGGGGAATGCGTCCGCATCATGACGGGTGCCGTAATCCCGGCCGGGGCTGACGCCGTAATCATGCAAGAACGCGTTGAGCAGGACGCTGACACCATGCGACACGCTGAGCAGCCAAAGCCCGGCAGCAATATCCGCCGCGCTGGCGAAGATCTGGGCGAAGGCGAAGTCGTGCTAGCGCAGGGGCATCTCATGCATAGTGCAGACTTGGGCCTGGTGGCCTCGCTAGGAATTGGCGAGGTAAGCGTCTATCGTCAACTCAAAGTCGCCTTCTTCTCCACCGGCGATGAGCTGGCCAGTGTCGGACAAGCCTTGCAGGCAGGACAGATCTACGACAGCAATCGCTATACCCTGCACGGCATGCTAACGCGCATGGGCGTCGAGATTATGGACTTGGGCGCCATCAAGGATGACCCGCAAGTGCTGGAGCAAGTGCTTACCAAAGCCGCGGCTGAGGCAGATGTGGTCATTACCAGTGGCGGCGTCTCCGTGGGCGAAGCCGACTACATGAAACAATTGCTGCAAAAGCTGGGCTCCGTGCTGTTCTGGAAAATCGCCATGAAACCCGGTCGCCCGCTCGCCTACGGCAAAATCGGCAATGCGCATTACTTCGGGTTGCCCGGCAATCCGGTCGCCGTCATGGTCACGTTTTACCAGTTTGTGCGCGAAGCCATGCTGGTGCTGATGGGGCAAGCCTCGCCGCCGCCATTGCCCATGTTGCAAGCCATCTGCGTGGAAGAAATACGCAAAGCCAAAGGCCGCACCGAGTTCCAGCGCGGTATTTTATTTGCAGATAAAGACGGTACGTGGAAAGTCAAAACAACAGGCGCGCAAGGCTCAGGCATGCTGAGCTCCATGTCGCGTGCCAATTGCTTTATCGTGCTGGATGAAGATACGGGCAGCCTGCCAGCGAATCAGCTGGTCAGGGTGCAATTGCTGGAAGGCATTATTTAAAAAGTGGAACACCGGGAGTGAGCTGACTAACAGGCCATCCCGCATCAACGCTCGTCGAAGTTAAACTCCACGCCATTACCAAACGGATCCTTGAAAAATATCTGCCTGACATTGATCGCCTTGACGACGCGGCTGCCAAACTGAACGCCATGGGCCTGCAAGTGTTGCTCCATGGCAGCGTAATCCGTGCAGGTGAATGCCACATGATCAAACGTGGTTTGCACGTTCAGCGCGGGCTCCACGCCCTCCTTCACTTCCGACAAATGCAGCACATCTTTGGCACCGGCATATAGCCAGTAGCCAAAACTGCTGAGCCCCCGGCGCTCACCGAGCGTCAAGCCCACCACTGTCGTATAAAAATCGAGCAATATCGCCATTTGCTCGCGCGTCGCCCGCAAGTTGTAATGATTAAATCCGGTAACGGCCACAAGATGTCCTTTTTTGTAGGTCAGGCTGAATATTCTACACCTCCACGTGTGACCGCTTGCTTAGCCCGTACATCGGGCACTGCAGCCATGAATCATAATGAAGATTCATGATTATCCTGATGCGCCCAAGACCCCGAATGTACTATGCTCCGGCCATTACAAAAATTAACTTATCAAGGGAGCATCATGTTCATCAGAAAAACCCTGCCATACGCCGTCTTGAGCGCATGCGCCTTTGCCCAGCCCGGCATGGCCGCCGAAACCACCGATACTGGTCACGAGGAGCGCATTTCCATCCTGGCCCCCATCGTGGTCACCGCCACGCGTCAAGCGCAGGATAGTTTCGATCTGCCGGTAGCGATTGATGTCGTGGAAAAAGAAAACATCCAGGACGGCCAAGCCCGCATGACACTGTCAGAAAGCCTGATCCGCGTCCCCGGCATTACCGCGCAAAACCGCACGCAAATGGCGCAAGACCCGCAAATTTCCACTCGTGGCTTTGGTGCTCGCTCATCGTTTGGTGTCCGTGGCGTGCGTGTTTATGTCGATGGCATTCCGCTGACCATGCCGGATGGCCAAGGTCAGCCAGGCAATGTGGATCTTGATATTGTGCAAGGGGTGGAAGTTTTGCGCGGCCCATTCTCTGCCCTTTATGGCAACTCCTCTGGGGGCGTTATTCAGATGCTGACAGAAGACGCGGCCAAAACACCTGAAGTTTCTGCAGGTGTGGTGTTTGGCAGTTATGGCACCAGCAAGGAGAGCGTGCGGGCATCCGGCACATCCGAAGGCATTGAGTATCTGATTAATTATTCCAATTATGAGTCTGATGGCTATCGCGACCACAGCGCCAGCAGCAAAAAACAAGGCACCGCCAAATTCAAAATCAACCTGAATGAAGACACCAAGCTGACTACGCTGGTTAACTGGTTTGATCAGGATGCACAGGATCCAGGTGGCTTGACGCGCAATGCCTCGGCCACCGAGCCCTCGGCATTTAACGACCCCAAGAGTGTGAGCAGGGCAACGCTGCGTTCTGACACGCGCGTCTCTCGCAGCAACACTCAGGTCGGCTTTAACCTTGAGCATACGATCAATGAGAGCAACTCGATTAACTTTATCAATTATGTTGGTACACGCGAAAATCTGCAGTACCTATCCCTCAACAGTACCGGGGGCGGTCGAGCCAGTGCTATCTCCAGAGAGTTCTGGGGTACCGAGTTGCGCTGGAATAATCAGGGGCTGTTGCTCAGCAAACCTTACACACTGAGCGCAGGCCTGGTATACGGCAAAATGAATGATGATCGCCTGGACACGCCCACGACCAATGGTGAAAAAAGTGCATCAGCCACGCGTAATGAAAAAAACATCGCCTCCAATTCCGACCAATACCTGCAAGGTAAATGGTCTGTGCTCGACAACATTGATCTGCATGCTGGCCTGCGCAGAACAAAAGTGTCATTGGAAATTGATGACAAATTCATCACCAATACCAATCCAGACAACAGTGGTAGCCTGACCTATGAAAAAACCACCCCAGTGATTGGTGCTGTTTGGAAAGTAAACCCACTGCTCAATTTCTACGCCAATTATGGCAAAGGCTTTGAAACACCTACCTTTATTGAAGTGGCATACCTGAACAGCAACATTAACAGCACCCCCAACTTCGGCCTCAAACCTAGCACCAGTAAGAATTTCGAAATTGGGACTAAAGCCTTCCTGTCAGACAATACGCTACTGAATGCCACCATCTTCAAGACATTGACTGATGACGAAATCATTGCGCTGACGACGGGCACATTTGCAACTTACACCAATGCGGCAAAAACGAAACGCAATGGCGCAGAAGTTTCTATTGAGTCCAAGTTAGCACACAATATTTCCTTGTACGGCGCTTACACCTTGCTAAATGCCAAGTTTGATTCCGACTATGTCGGCAATCTTGGGCTGGTCAATGCAGGCAATACCATTCCTGGCACTTACCACACGCAGATATACGCCGAAGCAGCCTGGAAGCATGTAGAGTCTGGTTTCCGCACCGCATTTGAAGCACGTCATAACAGCAAGGCTTACGTAAACGATACCAATACCGATAGCGCGCCTTCGTACACCATCTTCAATGTCCGCGCAGGCTTTGAGCAGCAGCTCAAGAGCTGGCGCTTCAGCGAGTTTGTGCGCGTTGAAAACATTTTCGACAAAGACTATATTGGTTCGGTACGGGTGAATGATGGCAATAGCCGCTTCTTTGAACCAGCGGCGGGTCGTAACTGGCTCGTGGGGTTGAACGCCAATTACCGTTTTTAAATGACGGTAAAACGACTGAGCAAGCTTAAGTAACTTCAGTCACAGACGCCATCCAGTAAAGTCGGCTAAGCTTCAAGG
Organism: Methylovorus menthalis; assembly: GCF_020523625.1. Lineage (GTDB taxonomy): Bacteria > Pseudomonadota > Gammaproteobacteria > Burkholderiales > Methylophilaceae > Methylovorus > Methylovorus menthalis. The sequence goes on along the minus strand of NZ_JAJAQH010000006.1, from coordinate 93,900 downwards.
CATCTCTATCATCGTATAGTGATGCCTTGAGTTTTTTTAAAAGCTGCTACACGTAAAAACGATGCAAGCGCGACTGCCGAATGTCATTGCCATTCCTATGTCCAACCGCTATCTATTATAAAAACAATGTTCTAAGGAGAAAAGGCCGTGGTCAAGCATAGTGTAGGTACCCCCAGCATGATGTTGGGCAAGTGGATAATCGCAGGCATGCTGCTGGCATGTAGCACTGGGGCTTGGGCCGAGGCCTCGGACAAGCTTTGGCCTGTGGTCAAGGAAGCCTTTTTTGCCAACCGCACCATAGAAGAAGTGCCTTTTATACAACTCGCCGGCCCTCGTCGTGCAGAAAGCGGCGCGCAAGTACCCGTCACCCTGACGGTGAACCAGTCACAAAGCCCGGCTGCCATCAAGAATGTTTACATCATCGTTGACGCCAATCCTATTCAGCTGGCGGCGACGTATCACCTGACGGAGTTGCTTGGCAACCTGCAACTCTCCACCCGCATCCGCATGGAAACCGACTCGTTCGTGCGAGCAATCGGCGAAACAGCGGACGGCAAACTGTATATGTCGACTATCCAGATTCGTGCGGCGGGTGGCTGTGGTGGCTCGGTAGATGGCGATGAAGCGGCTATACGTGCGGCTTCCGGCAAGATCAAGCTGAATGTGGAGAACCCGGTGAAGTTTGGCCAGGCAACGCCTGCCACCTTTATCATCAAGCATCCCATGTACACAGGCTTGCAACGCGACCTAGTTTCGCAAGGCTTCCGCCCCGCGTTTTATATTCAGAAAGCGGCATTCACGTATAACAACCAGCCTGTGATGAGTGTGGATTTTGGCGTGGGCACCAGCGAAGATCCTTATCTGCGATTTGATTTCACCCCTGCCGCGCCTGGCACGCTCGAAGTGCATGCCGAGGATAATGAAGGTGCCAAATTCTCGCAGCAACTCGATGTGAAGAACGCATCCTGATCATTGCGGCATAACGGTCAGGCAATGGCATCAAGCAAATAAAAAAGGCGTCATCAAGACGCCTTTTTTACTCAGCGATAGCCATTTCGTTTACAGCATGCGCTTAAGGGTTTCATCCTTATCCAGGAAGTGGTGTTTGAGCGCCCCCGCCACATGCACGATGATGACCGCCAGCAAGATGAGACCAATCACTTCATGCACTTCGGTAAACACATCACGTAGCGCTTTATCGTCGAGACCAGGGATCAGCGGCAGCCCGAACCATTTGACGCCATATTTGCTGAATGCGCTCATGACCAGGCCACTCACAGGCACCAGCACCATGAGCAGGTAGAGGGAATGATGGCCGGCTTGTGCCAGCTTCCGCTCCCAGACCTTGAGTGTGCTGACAAGGGCAGGCGGCTTGTGACCGATACGCCAGAACAGGCGGAACAGCACCAAGGCAAACAGCGTAATGCCGATTGATTTATGCAGGTTGAAGTAGAAGGCGCGGTCTGGGGTTTCTCGCGGCAGATCGGTCATGAACCAGCCAAGGGCAAACATGCCAAAAATACTCAGTGCAATCAGCCAGTGGAGAATCTTTGCGGTGGTGGTATAGCGGGCAGCACTCATTTCCATTCTTTCTTTTTTAGGTTGGGGTTTACGCGCAGAAAATCACTGCAACCTGACCTTGTAATTATGTATTGCGCGGATACTGCAGAAGCATAACAGCCGAGCTGTCATTATGTGTTAAACCCGGGATTATCGGGAAAAGTTCCCTAAGTTCCCGGCGCCAATTGACCGCAGGCAGGCTTAATGCCAAGATGCCTGCCTGCCATGCCTTGGCTGCATCATATGCCGCCACACGACACCCGTAATCATGACGAGGAGACTTTCAGGATGTGGCGATTTCTTCAGGGGTTGATTTTACTCGCGCTAGTGCCTTATGCACAGGCAAGCGCGCTGACATTGACGGAAGTCAGTCCGGGCGTTTATGTGCACCAGGGTGTGCATGAGGATTTATCAGAAGGCTATCACGGCGATATCTGCAATATCAGCGTCGTGATAGGCAAGAATGGCGTGGCGGTCATTGATACTGGCGGCAATCTCAAGGTGGGGCAAGCCCTGCATGACGCCATACGCCAGCTGACAACGCTACCGATTCTATATGTCATCAACACCCATGTGCATCCTGATCATGTATTCGGCAATGCCGCATTTATCGCGGATCACCCGCAATTCATTGGCCATGCCAAACTGGCAGATGCGCTGGAACGCCGCCGCGACGCCTATATCCGCAGTAACGAGCAATGGCAAGGACAGGATTTTGCCGGAAGCGAAATCGTCAAGCCGACATTGCCCGTCAGTGACGCGCTTGAGATCGATCTGGGTGGCCGCCAGCTGGCACTGAAGGCCTATCCTCCCGCCCACACCAGCACTGATCTCACTGTCTACGACACGCTCAGCCAAACCCTGTGGACTGGTGATTTGCTGTTCATTGAACGCACGCCATCTCTCGATGGCGACATCAAAGGCTGGCTCAATGCCATCACCCAACTCAAACAAGTTCCGGCCGCACGCGCGATACCGGGCCATGGTCCAGTAAGCAGTAACTGGAAAAGTGCGCTAAACGATGAACAGCGCTATCTGCAAACACTGCTGGACGATGTACGCGCCAGTATCAAAAAGGGTGAAGTAATGGAAAAAGCCATGGATACCGCTGCCAGCAGTGAAAAAGGCAAATGGGCACTATTTGATATCGTCAACCGACGTAATGTGAATATTCTTTACCCGGCATTGGAGTGGGAATGAGAGTTTATTGGGAGGCGCGATTTAAAGAGCTGTCAGCAGCATCCGCAAGCCAGCTGCAGTGTTCCGGTTTCTATGGCAGAATCAAGGCCTTGCCCCTGGCAAACCATAACAAAAAATCATAATAACGATGGCCTCCCGGCCCCTATCTGACTATTTTTGAGCGTGTGAACTTGGCAACTTACTCACCCAGCATCTCAGCCCCTTCTTTCCGGCTTCAGTGGGCGCTGATTATTTCCATTGCCGTTCATGCCATCCTGATCTGGCTGTTGCCCAATCTCAAATTTGACAGCCCGCCGGAACCCCAGGTGTTGCAGATTGAACTCGCCCCTCCCGTCAAAAAACAGCAGGAAACCCCAGTGGCCGCACCGGCTCCTGCGCCGGAGCCTCCGAAGCCAGAGCCTGTAGTCAAACCTGAAGTAAAACCGCAACCCAAACCACGGCCAGTAATCACCCCGTCGCCCGAAGTCGCACCGCCACCTGCAGAGCGCAAGGCCGACCCCAGTCCACCGGTGATGACCACGAGCCCGCAGCCTGACGCCCCGAAAGCAGAAACAGTGCCGGCGCCGCCCCCCGCTGCGCCCGCGCCCGCCCCTGCCGCCGCGGCTGAGCCACCTAAAGCAGCTGCGATCAGTCAGCAGGATATGGATGCGGCGAAAAACGAGTTCGGAAACAGTGTTTTCAATGTGCTGAACAAATACAAGAAATACCCAAATATGGCGCGCAGGAACAACATGCAGGGCACGCCCGTGCTGGAGCTCGAACTGGATGCGCAGGGGCATATCATCAATGGTCGTATCAAGCAGTCGGCTGGCTATGAGATATTAGACAAGCAGGTGCTGGAGATGTACCAGCAGGCGCTGGGTTCACTCCCCACGGCACCCGCATCGTTGCAGGGTAAAATCAGCAAGATCAGCATTCCCATCTCATTTCGCATGGAATAACCATCGCCATGTCCAAGCCAAAGTCGTTAAAAGACCTGCTGCTCATCCACGAACTGGCCTTCATTATGCTGGTTTGCCTGGCCGGGGCTGCCGGTGGAGTGGGCATACACTTGTGGGATAAATCCTCCCATGAGTCACAACGTATCAATCTGCTTATTCAGGAAATCCAGCAAACGCGGGGTGACCTTTACCGCCAGATGAAAGAGCTGTTCGACGCCTACTTCCTGAAAGACCCGCAAGCCAAGGATGAATATGATGCATATACCGTATCGGTAGGAGCGCACTTCGTGAAGCTGAACCGACTGGCCGTTGGCGACGAGGAACGTGCCGCCATCGATGAATTGAGGAAAAGCTATGCGACGTTTATCACGGAAACCAGCACTATTTTCAATCATCAGAATGAAGTCTCGGATGAGCTGATTGAAAAAACGCTCAATTCCAATCTTGAATCCGGCATTTTCCAGCGGTACGAAATTGTGTCGGCGCGCGCCGAACGCCTGCTCTCGTTAAAGCAAAAAGAATTGCAGCAAAGGCTGGATGAATCCAAGCGAACATCCCTTACCCTGCTGACCATTCCCATCCTGCTGGCAACATTGCTGCTCCTGTTTTCACGGGTATTTTTGAAGCGTGCGATTGTCCTGCCGATCAATGCACTGCTGCATGCGACCACGGAAATCAGTGCAGGTAGACTTGAGCATAAAGCCCCCCGAAAAGGCGCTGAAGAACTGGCCACCTTATCAGGCGCGATCAACGACATGGCCGACAAGCTGACACAAAGTCAGGACGCCCTTATCCGCACGGAAAAACAGGCAACGCTAGGTTTGCTAGTACCTATGCTAGCGCACAATATTCGCAACCCGTTGGCCAGCATTCGCGCCTCTGCGCAGGTAGCAGATAGCGCTGAGCTGGATCAGGATACCCGCGAATCGCTGCGCGACATCATCAGCACTGTAGACCGTCTTGAGCGCTGGACTGGCTCACTGCTCTCCTACCTGCACCCCATGCAACCGCAGCCCACGCTAAGCAAGCTGAGCCAGATCATCCATGGCTCCCTGTCTCCCTTGCAGCAAAAAATTGCAGAAAAATCCATTGAGCTCGAATTGCCTGCTTGGGAAAAACAGGACGACAGCATCTATACGGATGAGCACTTGCTGGAACAGGCGCTATACAACTTGTTACTGAATGCTATCGAAGCGGTCCCCAACAACTCCAAGCTGGAAATACATGCCGACCTCAGCCGCGAAACCGTACGCCTGATGATCGCCGATCGTGGCCCGGGCATGCCTTTCACCCCGGACCCACATGCCATCAGCCCTGGCCCATCCACCAAACGCTTTGGGACCGGACTGGGCATTCCCTTCGCTTTCAAGGTATGTGACTCCTTGCTGGGGCGCATCACCTTCAGCCCGCGCAAGGGAGGAGGCACCTTAATCGAGATCGAGTTGCCCCGCTTCCACCAACCTGCTGTTTCTTAACGCCTGTAAAAAATCTTTTCGATTCACCCATATCGGGCTTGCCTTATAGCGCGTTTTTAACAACAATGGAGACGTGTATATGCCACCCCATACTTATGTTGAACCAACCCGTTCCTGATTTTGAATTACCTTCGACCAGTGGGCAATTCAAGCTTTCTGAGTTCCTCGGCAAAACCCTCATTGTTTATTTTTACCCCAAGGATGCAACGCCAGGCTGTACCACGCAAGGTATGCAATTCCGCGATCACTACCCGGAGTTTCAGACTCTGAATGCAGTGATTGTGGGCATCTCGCGCGATAGCCTTAAATCCCACGAAAAATTCAAAGCCAAGTTCGAGTTCCCCTTCGATCTTCTGGCTGATACGGATGAATTGGCGTGTTCTCTTTTCAATGTCATCAAGATGAAAAAGATGTACGGCAAGGAAGTACGCGGCATTGAGCGCAGTACCTTTGTCATCGACAGCTCGGGCAAGCTGGTGCACGAGTGGCGCGGCGTCAAAGTGGAAGGCCATGCGGCTGAAGTACTTGATTTCATTAAATCGCTTTAACGCACACTCAATCTCAACCTGGGGAATATAAGCTCATGGCTAAAAAAAGTGTCACAAGTACCAAACTGTTTGTTCTCGATACGAACGTACTGATGCATGACCCTTCCAGCCTGTTTCGCTTTGAAGAGCATGACATTTACCTGCCCATGGTCACGCTGGAAGAGTTGGACAACAACAAAAAGGGCATGACCGAAGTCGCACGCAATGCCCGTCAGGCGAGTCGTAACCTGGAAGAAATTGTAGGCACCAGTCTCAATCACCTGGACGATGGTTGCCCACTGGCTATTAACGGTAACAAGCATCTGAGCGGTCGCCTGTTCATGCAAACTTCGGCAGTGAGCCTCGACTTGCCCATGCTGGCCGGCGGCAAAGCCGACAACCAGATCCTGAGCGTCGCGCTTGACCTGCAAAAGCACCAGCCTGAACGCCAGGTCATCCTAGTCAGCAAAGACATCAACATCCGTATCAAGGCCCGCGCCATCGGCGTAGCCGCTGAAGATTACTTCAACGACAAAGTACTTGAAGATACCGACCTGCTTTACACCGGCATGCGCGAATTGCCCGCCAACTTCTGGGAAAAGCACAGCAAGGAAATGGAATCGTGGCAGGATGCCGGACGCATGTTTTATCGCATCACCGGCCCCATCTGCAAAAGCCTGCTGGTGAATGAGTTTGTCTATTACGAATACGAAAAACCTTTCCACGCCATCGTCCGTAGCCAGCAAGGCAATACCGCTGTGCTGGAAGTAGTCAAGGATTACACCCAGCACAAAAACAGCATCTGGGGCATTACCGCCCGCAACCGCGAACAGAATTTTGCCCTTAACCTGCTGATGGATCCGGATGTGGATTTCATCACGCTGCTTGGGCAGGCGGGTACCGGCAAAACACTGCTCACCCTGGCTTCTGCGTTAACGCAAACACTGGACAAGAAAATCTACAGTGAAATCATCATGACCCGCGTGACAGTTCCCGTAGGTGAAGATATTGGCTTCCTGCCGGGGACGGAAGAGGAAAAGATGGCGCCATGGATGGGGGCGCTTGAGGATAATCTTGATGTGCTCAATAAATCCGACGAAGATGCTGGGGAATGGGGCCGTGCTGCGACACAGGATCTGATACGTACCCGCATCAAGATCAAGTCACTCAACTTTATGCGTGGACGCACGTTTCTCCACAAATTCCTGATTATTGACGAGGCACAAAATCTCACCCCGAAACAAATGAAAACGCTGATTACCCGCGCAGGCCCCGGCACCAAGGTCGTTTGTCTGGGCAATATTGCCCAGATTGATACGCCTTACCTGACTGAGGGCAGCTCAGGCCTGACATATGTTGTCGACCGCTTCAAGGGTTGGCAGCATAATGGCCACGTTACGCTGGTACGCGGTGAACGTTCACGCTTGGCAGATTTTGCTGCCGAGGCTCTTTAGCCAGCTCTAAGCTGAAATGGAATTAGAATCGCCCGCGCCTCGGCCGGGCGACACCCTGCGATGAATCTAGGTTTTTACATCATACTGCTGGCGCAGTTCTTATCTGCATTGGCAGACAATGCATTGTTGTTTGCCGCTATTGCCCTGTTGCAGCAAATGCAGTCGCCCGAGTGGCATACGCCACTGTTGCAAGAGTTCTTTGTGATCTCCTACATTGTGCTCGCCCCCTTTGTCGGCTCTATTGCCGATGCCTTTCCCAAAGGGCGGGTCATGTTCATTTCGAATGGGATCAAGTTCATTGGTACGATTGCCATGATTTTTGGCCTGCCGCCGCTTTATGCGTATGGCATCGTCGGCATAGGCGCAGCCGCTTACTCCCCTGCCAAATACGGCATTCTCACCGAATATCTCCCCCCGCATATGCTAGTCAAAGCAAATGGCTGGATGGAAGGCTCTACCGTGCTAGCCATCATTCTGGGCGCCATCATCGGCGGCAAGCTGGCCAGTATCGACGTGCAAATGACGATGTGGATCATTACCGGCCTCTATCTCTCCGCTGCTACATTCAATATGTACATCCCCAAGCTGCCCATTGATCACAAGCTACCCAAACGCAACCCGCTTTATATCTTCAAAGACTTCTGGCATTCCTTCAAAGTGTTGTGGAAAGACCCCATGGGTCAGGTTTCACTGGCCGTCACTACGCTGTTCTGGGGTGCGGGCGCCACCTTGCGGCTGGTTGTGCTGGCATGGGCTGCGGTTGCGCTGGATTTCGGTCTGGAGCACGCCACACAGCTGACCGCCATGGTAGCGGTAGGGATTGCCGTAGGCTCGGTATTCGCGGCCAAATACATCAAGCTGGAAGACTCGATTAAAGTCCTGCCAGCGGGCATTCTGATGGGGCTTCTCGTGATGGCAATGGTATTGATCACCGACTGGCGTATCGCCAGCGCCCTACTGTTCTTGATTGGCGCATTAAGTGGCTTTTTTGTGGTGCCGCTCAATGCACTGCTACAGCACCGCGGCCACATACTTATTGGTGCCGGCCACTCCATTGCCGTGCAAAACTTCAATGAGAATCTTGGCATTCTGGTACTCATAGGCGTCTACGCTTTGATGGTCAAAGCCGAGCTGCCTATCCATCTGACGGTGATTGCATTCGGCTTGTTTGTGAGCCTCAGCATGAGCGGCATTTACCGGCTTTACAAGCAGAAAACGTTTTAAGAATTTAGGTGTTAACGGCTTAAACCCGCGAGAGTCCAAACCCGACGCCCAATAAAAAAGCCTCAGTTTCCTGAGGCTTTTTTATTACTAATCACCAGACATCAATGCAGCTTGACGTGTGGCTCAGTGCGGCGGGTAATCATGCGGGCCAAGGTCTGCAAGAAAACGGTGAAAAACCCGTGCAATGCCATCAAATGCATCTTGTAGAGCGACTGGTACATGAAGCGAGCAAACATCCCCTCAATAAACAGGCTTGAACCACCAACAGAGCCCATGAGGTTACCCACTGTGGTGTATTTGCCCAGATTGACCAATGAGCCGTAGTCACGGTAGGTATACTCTGGCAGACCAGTTGTCTTGCCAGCCACACGCTTCTTGACCGTCTTGACCAGCATGGAAGCCTGCTGGTGAGCAGACTGTGCGCGTGGTGGTACGTTCTCATCATGACCTGGCCATGGACAGGCTGCGCAATCACCAAAGGCAAACACATCATCATCCAGCGTGGTTTGCAAGGTGCGACGGACCACCAGCTGATTGATACGGTTGGCCTCCAGGCCATCCAGCTGACTCAGGAAATCCGGGGCTTTGATACCCGCAGCCCACACCACCAGAGAGGAAGGGATAAAGCGCCCACTGTGGGTATAGATGCCTTTGTCGGTCACTTCGGTCACGCGCTCGCCAGTGTACACATGCACTCGCAGTTTGCGCAGCTCGAGCTCTACAGACTGCGAGAGTCGAGGCGGCAAGGCTGGCAATACACGATCACTGGCTTCAATCAGCGAGATTTTGACATCGCGGTCTGCATTGATTTTGTCCAGGCCATATGCGGCCAGTTCACGCGTGGTGTTATGCAACTCAGCAGCAAGTTCGACGCCGGTAGCACCAGCGCCCACGATCGCCACCTCAAGTTGTCCGGCCTGCAGAGGCACGTTTTGCGTATGCGCACGTACCAATGCATTATGCAATCGCCGGTGGAATCGTTCGGCCTGATCCTGAGTATCCAGCGCGATAGAATACTCGCGGGCACCCGCAATACCAAAGTCATTCGTGGTACTGCCGATGGCAATGATCAGGGTATCGTACTTGAAGGTGCGGCGCGGGATGATTTCCACGCCATCTTCGTCGTAAAAAGGCGCAATGTAGACTTCCTTTTTAGCACGATCCAACCCGTCCATGCTCCCAAGACGAAAACGGAAATGATGCCAATGCGCCTGAGCCAGGTACTCCAACTCATGCTTGTCTGGATTCATGCTGCCCGCTGCGATCTCATGCAGCAGAGGTTTCCAGACATGCGTTCTGGTGCGGTCAATCAGGGTGATTTCCGCCTTACCGTTACGCCCTAGCTTATCTCCCAGACGAGTAGCAAGCTCCAACCCTCCTGCACCACCTCCCACAATAACTACGTGGTGCAAACCCGAACCTGACTCTACTTGCGATTGCATAAATGATGCCTTTCTTATTTGCTATGACTCGTTACCTGTCGCCGTGCCGTGGCTACGTATCCAGGCTATTATTTTTAGCAGTTCATCCGGAGACAAACCATTCGATGGATCGGTTGGATCCATCAAGCCTTTACCCTTTGCTCCCATACCACCGTTGGTGCCGTGCCAGACGGTTTCAAACATGCCCTTGTTCGTGGCATCCTTTGCATAATTATAGTTGGGACCCGTCAGATTGGGGCCAACCTGACCTTGCGCGTCAGCGCCGTGACATTGTGTGCATGAATACAGTTGGAAGAGTTTTTTACCCTTGGCAATCGCATCTTGATTGCCCACGTATGGATTTTTGCCTGTTGTCATAAACTCCTTGGCTTCAGGCGTATCGAAAAACTCGGCTTTAATCGTGAGGGGGGAACCATCCTGGGTAGTAACAAACTTGATCATTTCACCAGATGAGGCTGCGGCTGCCTTGTCGCCACCGCTTGCGCTATCGCCTGATTTACCACAGCCAGCCAAACTTGCCAGCAAGATAATGCTCAGAGTGCTTAGTGTAATTTTTCGCATTGATACTCTCCTCTAACGTTATTGATTTTACTCCAACAGATATTGCTACACATAAAAAAAGCGGTCACCGCTTTTAACAATGACCGCTTTTATTTTAATTAGTGCCGAATTTTAGCGATAAGCGCTTATTCGTTACCAGTGAATGTCTTGCTGTGAGTTCTCACCCAAGCAACAATCTTCAACACTTCATCTGGTGTCAGGCCGTTTTCTGGATCGGTAGGATCCATCAAGCCTTTACCCTTGGCACCCATACCACCGTTAGTACCGTGCCAGATCGTTTCAAACATACCCTTGTTAGTCGCGTTCTTGGCATATTTGAAGTTAGGACCATGCAAGCTTGGGCCTACAGCGCCTTCAGCCTGACCGCCGTGACATGCAGTGCATGAATACAATTGGAACAACTTTTGACCGCGCTTTGTTGCAGCTTCGTTGCCAATGTAGGGGTTCTTACAGGTATCCAGGAATTGCTTTGCTTCTGGTGTATCAAAAGCCTCAGCCTTGATATCCAGTGGTGAGCCATCCTGAGTTGCGGTTAACTTACATTCGGCGCTAGCTTGCAGTGGAAGAGTCAATCCAACCAGAGCAAGCATAGAAACAAATAACGTCGCCTTAACTGCCTTATTGCCTAACATGTCATCTCCTCGTTTGAAAATAGAGCTACAGTTTGATCATGCCAAACCATGACCAACATGTAATACGTATAACGAACAGGCGTTATGTACGGTTGACCCAAGCAACCTGATAACGCCAATTCATTATTCGAATTTCGGAATTACATCACCGCGCGTTTCGCGTTTCTTTTCAACGCTATCACCGGGGACGACATCCAGATGTGGAATACCAAAATCATCCAGAATCTTCATGATGTCCGCATGCCGACGATCCAGCACTTCTTGAATCATGGCCAGACGTTCCTTGTCTTTTTTGCGCACAGCCACTGAAATATTCCAGTACTCCTTGCCATGCACATTCGTATCTTCATACTCAGGTACTGGCACAACGACCAATGGAACTTTGGACTGTTTGGCATAATACCCACCAATTGGCCCCCAGACAATGGCGATATCAATATCACCTTTGACCAGATCGTCAATCATGAAACTAGGTGGGAGATTCAAGTCACGCTGAATACGATAAGGACGGGCATTTTCCATCAGGCCTTTATCATAAATTGGACGCGATGGAGGGGTTTGACCCACAACACCGATAATACCTTTACGCAAATCCGGGGAGTCCCAATCGGTGATGTTGAGGTTACTTTCCTTACGGGTAACAAAGACATAGCCAGAGCGATAATAAGGCTTCGAAGTCAGCACCATATCGTTGCCAGCCACGGTTCCCATAATCACATCACATCGACGAGCATTCAGAGTATTTCTGATATAACCCATACGGTCATACCAGAATTGATACGATAGTTTCTTGCCAAGATCCTGAGCGATCAGCTGAGCAATCTTGTTCTCAAACCCCTCTTGTCTTGAGTTTGAATAAGGCAAATTATCCTGGTCTGCACAGACCTTGAATTCAGTTGGATCATCAATCCGGGAAGGTTCGCCACCACGGCCAACGTTCGGATCCACCTCCAGAGTATTATCATCTGCAGCAAATGCTCCATTTGCCAGGGCAGTGAAGAGTAAAACCAGCGATACTTTTTTCAAATTAATCAGCATTACCTTTGTCCTCGTGTCTGTTAGCGGCCTATTTTATCTTCTTATAATAATAAAAAGCACCCCGCCGAAGCGGGGTGCTTATGTGACACACTAACTAACGGTTAGTTCTGTAAATATTTGAATTTCTTCAACTATTACAGGCTGAACACGTTCAGTGCACCGCCGCCAGGAGCAGCGTTGTACTTGGTCAGTTCCTTGTAGCCACCAGCTGCACCCAGTGCATCGGTGTCATTGGTCATACCAAGGTTCATCGCTACGCCAGCCCAACCGCCGATACCGGACAGTACGCCAACGTATTGCTTACCCTTGTGGCTGTATGTGAAGGCATTGCCAATCACACCAGAACCAACTTGGAACTTCCACAACAGTTTACCAGTTTGTGCATCAACTGCCTTGAAGTCACGTTCCAGTGTACCGTAGAACACCAGATCAGAAGCAGTAGTCAGAACACCGCCCCATGACGAGAACTTCTCTTTGTTGTACCAAACTGCTTTACCCTTCAATGGATCCCAGGCTTCGAAACCGCCCATTACGCCATCTGGACCAGCAAACATGGTCAGAGTAGCGCCAACCCATGGTTGACCAGCAACGTACTTGGACTCAACTGGCTCGTAAGTCATACATACGTGGTTCAATGGGATGTACATCAGACCAGTGCGTGGCGAGTAAGCCATTGGCTGTTGGTCCTTAACACCCAGAGCTGCTGGGCAGATGCCCTTGGCATTGTAGTCTTGGTGAGTAGAAGCCTTAGCATCCTTATGAGGAACGCCGGACTTCAAGTCAACGTGGGTAGCCCAGTTGATGAAGGGGTGAGCTTTTTCAGCAACCAGCAGGGTGCCGTCAACAGCGTCAAATGTGTAGTTGAAACCGTTACGGTCAGTGTGGAATGCGTACTTCTTGCCACCCTTTTCGAACAGAACAACTTCGTTGATGCCGTCATAATCCCACTCATCGTGAGGAGTCATTTGATAACCCCACTTAGCGATACCGGTGTCCAGATCGCGAGCGAAAATAGTCATGGACCACTTGTTGTCACCAGGACGTACGTCTGGATTCCAAACAGATGGGTTACCAGTACCGTAGTACACCAGGTTCAACTTAGGATCATATGGCCACCAGCCCCATACGGAACCGCCGCCGTGTTCCCAGCCGTTTTTAACAGCTTGTGGCTTCAACCAGGTCTTAACGCCCAGGTCTTTTTCAGGGAACTTCAGTTGGTCTTTGGACAGAGCCTTGAAAGAACCGCCTTCTTTGTTACCACCGTTTACGTCTTGGTATACAGACAGAGCGCTGTAGTGTGGGTTAGCGCTGTTGAAATCAGCACCAATCAGCACTTCGCTGTCAGGACCTGTGGAGTATGCCTTCCATGCCAGGGAGCCGTCTTTCAGGTTGTAAGCAGCGATAAAGCAGCGAACACCGAATTCAGCACCGGAGCAACCGGTCAGAACCTTGTCCTTGATAACATGAGGAGCGTTGGTGTTAGTAGCACCGACCTTAGGATCAGTGTTCTTAACATCCCAAACCTTGGCGCCAGTCTTAGCGTCAAGAGCAACCAGCATGCCGTCATTTTGTTGCAAGAAGATCTTGCCGTCGCCGAAGCCCAGACCGCGGCTTACGTTATCGCAGCACAGAACAGCTTGTACGGATGGGTCTTGCTTAGGGAAGTACGACCAGATGATCTTTTGGTTGTCGTTCAGGTCCAGAGCGTAAACGTTGTTTGGGAATGCAGTGTGAACATACATAACACCGTTAACAACGACTGGTGAGCCTTCGTGACCACGGTTAACACCGGTAGCGAATGTCCAGGCAGCCTTCAGGTTCTTAACGTTACCCTTGTTGATTTGATTCAGGGTACTGTAGGCTTGGTTATTGTGCTGACCGCGTGGGTGTGCCCAGTTGTTTGGGTTGGCCATCGCAGCCTCTTGGTCTGCAGCAGCAGAAGCAACCATAGGAAGAGCCATGCTCATACCGATTGCCACGCCCAGAGCCAATTTAATCTTGCTCATCTCCATTTTAAATCTCCATAGTTGTTACTACTAAGGGTTTAATCAAAGCGCTAACTAGATAACTGCCCCCTATTTATTGTTATAGGTTTTTACGGCATATTTAGTTGTTGCTCTCACTCACCTTATAAGTGAGTTGATCCGAATATTAGATCACTCCAAAATGTTTTGCAATACTCTATTTACATTTTATTTACAATTAAGTTTTTCCCTTGTGCAGAATGAGTTTTTCCCTAAATTTCAAAATAATCATCACCAAATAAAACAAAGAGTTACCCTATATCACATGAATAATTCGCAGACTTACAATTTGTTTCCAGAAATTCTCCCATACCGCAGTGAATGGCTAAATGTATCTGCCAAGCACCAGATCTACTTTGAGGAATGTGGCAATCCAGCCGGGCCGGCAGTGGTCTTTCTGCATGGCGGACCAGGCAGCGGCTGCAACCCGGCCCAGCGCCGCTACTTCGACCCCGCCTATTACCGGATTATTCTGCTGGACCAGCGGGGCTGCGGCCGCAGCCTTCCTCACGGCTGCACGGAAGAGAACACGACGGAGCTGCTTGTCAGCGATATAGAGCAGCTGCGCGAGCACTTGAGCATTGATCGCTGGCTCGTGTTTGGTGGCTCTTGGGGCAGCACGCTGGCACTGTGCTATGCCATTGCACATCCCGACAAGGTACGCGGCCTGATATTGCGCGGCATCTTCCTCAGCCGACCATCAGAGCTCGACTGGTTTTTGGGCGATGTGAAACACTTTTACCCCGAAGCATGGCAAAAGCTGCTGGCATATCTGCCAGAGGAGGACCGTAGCGATGTGCTGCAGGCTTACGGCAAACTTGTGTTTAATGATGACCCCGCAATCAGCGCCCCAGCCGCCACGCGCTGGAACGCGTTTGAAGGCAGCATCATGACGCTGCTGCCTGGCAAGAACGATGGCTCCGCCAGCAATGAGGTACAAATTGCGCGCGCCCGGGTGCAGATTCACTATATAAGGAATATGTGCTTTGTCGGCCAGCGTAACTTGCTGCAAGAAGCCAAAACCCTGGTGCACATCCCCACCGTGATCGTGCAAGGACGCTATGACATGGTCTGCCCACCGATCAGCGCCTACGAACTGCACTCCGCCATGCCTCATGCATCGCTGCACATGGTGCCGGATGCCGGGCACTCTGGCATGGAAACAGGTACGCTTTCTGCACTGGTGGCCGCCACCGAAGAGTTCAAAAAGCTGTAAGCATGACGAGCCAGCTTATACACTTGCGGCTGGCTCGCTATCTAAGGTTTAATGCAGCCAGCATCCTATCCACTCAACTGGCGTAATGTCACTTTGGCGATCAAGCTCAATCAAGTTAAAGACATAGGCAATCACCCGGCACTTGCCATGCCGCTCAACGCCTACGCCAGGCGGCGTTATCGCACGCCTTTCTTCATCTTTCGCGAGACCCTAAGCGCCTTTCAGCTGCATAACGGCTTCAGCATTTCGGCATCGTTATCCTTTTATGCCATGTTTGCGCTAATCCCCATGGCGCTGCTGATTTTTTTCATGCTGAGCCATCTGGTGGTGTCATCCAACTACGCCATCGTCAAGCTGGCCATCCTCACCAGCAACCTGGTACCCAAGTTCAGCCACCGCATCATGATCGAGGTCTATAACGTCTCCAAGCACCAGGCGGTGTGGGGGGCGTTTGGCATGTTCGCGTTGTTCTGGATTGTGACGCCACTGGCCGGGGCATTGCGCTCAGCCTTTCACACCATCGCCTCCATGGTGGAAGAACCCTCGTTCATCAAACGCAAGTTCAAGGATGTGATTGGCGTTCTTGGCATCCTGCTGCTGTTCTTTATATTTACCCTCATGGGCTTGGGACTGGAAAAGGTGATTGATTTTTTCAATCCATCTGCCACGCACACCAAGCTAATAGATACCCTCAGCTCCATAGCCATCTGCACCGTGCTGATCGCCATTTTTTACCGCATCTTTTTCCCGGCGCGCATTTCACTGAAAAACATCCTCATCGGCTCGGCCATTACCGGCATCATGTGGATCGCCATGCGCCCCGCCTTCGGGCTTTTTCTTTCGCTGAACCAGTCTTACGACACCGTGTTTGGCGGCATGAAAAACATGTTTATCTCCATCGGCTGGCTGTATTACACCTTTGCCGTGTTCCTGCTCGGCACCGAGCTGATCTCTACCCTGCATAAAAAAGACGTTTTATTGCTGCGTGGTTTATTCGGCGAATTGCCCAAGGATAAAGAACACTACCTGCAGGAGCTGATGAATCGCTACGGCAAAATCTACCAGCGCGATGAATATGTCTTCCGCCAGGGCGAGCATGGGTTGGACCTTTATTACATCGTCATGGGCAAAGTGCAGCTGATCTTCCCCGGCGGCACTATTCGTGAAATCGGCCCCGGTGATTATTTTGGAGAAATGGCCCTGCTTACCGATAGCCCGCGCGTGGCCGATGCCAAGGTGATAACCGACCATGCCGACATCGTGATTATCAGCGCCGACAACATCGAAACCCTGCTTATGGGTGAGCCCAAGGTCGCCATGCGCTTTCTCAAGCACATGGCGCGCCGTCTGCAACACAGCAACCACACGCTGTAAGCCTGCGATTTTTCAATAGAAATTCCGGTAAAATGCCGACCTTAACCCGCCAAACCATTTAACCTTGTTTCAAACATGGATTATCATAGCGGGATTACGCAGGAGACCTTTGCAGTGCCCGATATTATTGTTGCCGCCCTATATAAATTTGCCCCGCTGGATGACTACGAAACCATGCAGCCCGGCTTGCTCGATCTATGTAACGCCCAAGGCCTGAAAGGCACCTTGCTGCTGGCCGCTGAAGGCATTAACGGCACTGTTGCCGGGAGCCGCGAAGGCATAGATGCCATGCTCGCCTACCTGAAATCAGACCAGCGCCTGGCCGACTTGGAGCATAAAGAATCCTTCGCCGAAGAAATGCCCTTTTACCGGATGAAAGTGCGCCTGAAAAAAGAGATCGTCACCCTCGGCGTGCCCGGCATAGACCCCAATAAAAAAGTCGGCACCTATGTAAAGCCCGAAGACTGGAACGCGCTGATTAGCGACCCGGATGTCATCGTCATCGACACCCGCAACGATTACGAATACGACATCGGCACCTTTAAAAACGCGCTTGATCCGCACACTACCACTTTCCGCCAGTTTCCCGAGTATGTCAGCCAGAACCTCGACCCCAGCAAACACAAAAAGGTCGCCATGTTCTGCACCGGCGGCATACGCTGTGAAAAAGCCAGCGCCTTCATGCTGGAACAAGGCTTTGAGAACGTCTACCACCTGCAGGGCGGCATCCTCAAATACCTGGAAAACGTGCCCAAAGAAGAAAGCCTGTGGGAAGGCGAATGCTTTGTGTTTGATCAGCGCGTAGCCGTCGGCCATGGCCTGGCACTGAGCGAGTACGACCAGTGCTACGCCTGCCGCCACCCCATCTCACCCGAAGAAAAAGCATCCCCGCACTACATGGCAGGCGTATCTTGCCCGCACTGCTACGACAAAATCTCAGACGAGAAAAAATCCCGCATTCTGGAACGGCAAAAGCAGATAGAACTTGCCAAAAAACGCGGCGAAGCCCATATCGGCGACGCGGCCAAAACCAAGCTGGAGCAAATCAAGGCGACCAAGCATCACGAAGAGTAGCCTGACAAGCTCCCCCCATAAAAAAAGCGCTGCATTGTCAGCGCTTTTTTATGGGATGTATGTCTCTTTAGAAAATTGATCTAAGGCGTTGTGACTGGAGGCGCACTCGGATCGCTCGTCACAGGTGGCGCACTACCATCCGGCGAAGTTACCGGCGGAGCACTCCTGATAGTAGATGTCGCGGGCGCCGTTTTACCCGACACCGGCGGCGCGCTAGTCCCAGAGACGGGCGGCGCGCTCGGTGCAGTTTGATTGGAAGGGGTGGACGTTGGATTCGCAGGCGCGAAAGTATCCGGCGAGGTAGAGTCCGTCCCCGGCGAGCGCTGCGAGCCCGCAGGCGCAAAGGTATCGGGCGAAGAAGGCTCCGTGCCCTGCCGCGTGCCAGCCCCCGCGGGGTCAACAGTATTAGGCGATGAAGGAGATGTAGTTGGTGACGGAGCAGTAGTCGCCCCTGTGCCAGCCCCACTTCCTCCGGCTGGCGCGCCTGCAGCACCACCGCCCGCCGCCACGCCACCCGCCTGCAGGTTAGCGCCCCATATCAACATCAGTGCAATAGACCACTTTCGAATTAACTTCATAGCTAGCCCCTTAAGGTTTCGTTTCGTAAAAACTAGTCCTTAATATATCTTGCAGCTATAAGCTGTTCGCTGAAGTTGTTGTCAGAATGTATTAGCACGGCAGAAATGATTTCTCACATCTACTTATGCTCATCGCTATTTGCATGGGATTACTAAGCTCGACTTGGATTAGGACTCTTTAGTTTTTTCCAAATAAAAAGGGTTAGCAAAAAATGCTAACCCTTTTTATTTGGTGGGCCTCCTGGGAGTCGAACCGATCACCAAGGGATCATGAGTCTTTATCTATGCATCACATCGCGCACAAGAGCCTTAAAATATTTCAACAATAATGGAGTGCTCCCGGCGCCATAAAAACATACGGGGTATGTTCACTGCACTATAAACACTCCCCAGCAAGCCTTGTCCCGATAAAGCTCGCATGGCTATCTTTTCTCGTGATGCCCGCTATCAAAAATCGCTTGGATCAGTCCAGCGCCCCCCAAGATGTTGAAAATTGTAAGTTGGTTGTATACACAACAATGCTAGCTTGATACCCCGATCAAAGTCCTATCAAGCTGCAACCAACACTTGTGGCTTTCATACTCATTGCGCATATTGCACACCTTCGTTATGCCATACTGAGCGCAGGCGCAATCTCAATACAATTACGGCCGTTTGTCTTGGCTACGTACAATGCGCCGTCAGCGCGCGCGATCAAGGACTCAATCGAATCATCATCCGTTGACCATTCCGCCAAGCCAATGCTGACGGTAATCGCAGGCAAGGCATCGTCTTCAGAAATTGCAACTGCACCTAGCAACCGTTGGGCAGCCTGCATCGCGTTAGATAAACCAGTTTCAGGCATCAGAATCAGAAATTCCTCGCCGCCATAGCGTGCGAACACATCATGCGGACGCAGTAAGTTGCCCACCTTTTTGCACATGGTGGTGAGAATTTGGTCGCCCACGAGATGCCCGAACCGGTCATTAATGCTCTTGAAGTGATCAATGTCGAGCATTGCGATACAGAATGAGTGGCCATGGCGCTGACTGTGCGAGAACTCAAGTTCTATTGCATTGATAAGCGCACGCCGATTCAGGACGCCGGTCAGCGGATCTCGAGTCGCCAGCACCTCAATGAACGCACGCACAAAGTCAGATGCCATCGTCGCGAAGCTGATCACAAGCATCATATTGCAGACGGTGAAGCTACCCGTATAAATGATTTGGGTGAGATTTTGGGTAAGCAAGCCACTGTCGCCTTGCGGAAATACCAATGCATGAACGCTGCGTATGCCATATATGAGCACCAATGCAGTTAGCCAAACAAGCGTCGCAGTGATGCCAGTCGCTCTGGCGTCGTCTCTCTTTCGCGCAGAATGCCACACGATACTCGCATGGTATGCATTGATGACGGCACAAACACCGGCGACGATGACCACACGAGCACGGAAACTGGCCTCAGAATAGACAAACCAGGATACAGCGATGGTTGCCACGGCCACAAACACGAGCCAAGGAACCCATTTGAGCTGTTTGCCGAAATACTCCAGCGTTCCAGAAAGCCAAACCACATAAGCCAGCATCAGCAAACAGTTTCCCAATGTCACGGATGCCAGCTGCGGCACCCAGTCTCGCAATCCGAGCATGAGTAATGCACCGAAAATCATCCATGCTCCCACCACCCAGGCTTTAAAGCCCGGCACGGGAAGCGGTGTTGCTCTGGCTAAAGATGTCACTACAATTGCCATCAGAGCACAGGTGATACTGCCGATCAAAATGCTAGTACGCGGATCCATGGGTTGTATCCATATTGTTTTTGTTTGTCATGTAGCCGAACAATCAGCCCCCTTTCACCATTTGAATCGAAGGCCTATCGTTCCTCCATATCCATGCGAATCACCACTGGCCAAGCCGGAGTTGTAGCCGGCTTCTCCGTAGACCGAATACTTGTCATTGTTCCAGTTGTACGAGCCACCAAAGCTGAGTCCGGCCCACAGTCGGTCGTTGCGACTGGCGAAGGTCTTATCGGCAACCGTGACTGAAGTGCCGTTAAAGAACTCGTTGTATAAATTGGCGATGCCATAGAAACGGGTGCGGTTTTCCTGATAATCGAGACTGATGCCGAAGCGGCCTTGCAAGCTGTCGTCACGCCCTGGTCTGACCGATGCACCAAAGACGTCAGTGAAGCCATTGAAGCTTGCCTTGGAATAGATCATTTGAGCTTGCGGTGTCACGGACCAGTTGCCATTCATCTTGACGCGTTTGCCGCTTTCGACCGACCAGGCCTGACCGAAGGCATGGTTGCCACTTTGAAGACTATGAACTGAATTGGCAGACAGGTTGCTGCTGTACCAGGTCAGTTGTGCTGCACCATCTACATAAAATCCGCTTTCTCCATACCAGGTCAGCGCACCGCCAACACCGTAGCCATTGGTGGAAATATCACCGGAGCCATAGTTGTTGGCACCATAACGCCACGACGTTTTGGCGCTGCCATGCACATAGTGGACGAGGGCGCTGCCAACGAGTTTGCCGTTGCTGTTTTCCATGAGCATGGCATCGATGCCGCCCTGCATTCTGTATGTGTCGTACTGATAGTCACTGCCGGAAGTCGACTCTTTCGGCGTCATCCGGTTATAGCCACCTTCTACCCGCACCCACATACCATTCGTTTCGGTAAACGTACCCATTACGCCGCGCCCATTGTCTTTGAAAGACGAGCTGCTGCCATCACTCCAAAAGCGATTGCCCACCCGTTGCTGCAGTGTCGGCAATCCATTCAGCCCTAACAGGATTTGCGGATAGGCTTCGTAGCTTGGCACGCCTGGTTGATATAGTGGTGTGCTCGGTGGGGCAGATGTGCTTTGTAAAACCGAGCGCAGGTACCAATCGCCATCTGCAGGTGTGGATGCACCTCCTGCATAAAGGCGGTATGCATACGCACCAGCCACGACAGCTTGTTGGCCTTCATAAGTGGTATTGCCTACCAGTGAGAATGTACCGTTGGAGGCGCCCATCACCTCAATGATCCTGATGCCTTCAGTCGTCTGTGCACCGGCTCCGCCGAAGTTCGTTACTTTGACCGGCGTGGTACCTGAAGTACTGCCGGTGATGACCAAGCGGTCTGTTGCCGAGCTGTCGTCTCCCAGTTGAGTCCTGATTTCGATACTGCCGCCCGCTGGGGTGTAGTTACCTGCGATGGTGAGTGTGCCTAGGCTATTAGCGTGGCCGGGAGCGATGACGCCAAGGTTAGTGGTGACTCCGACCTGGCCGATACCGGTCAGGCGTGCGCCAGATTCCACATCGATAGTACCGCCGAGGATGCCGTCCATCTGCAGCGTTCCCGCGCTTACTACTGCGTTGCCGGTAAAATTCGAACTATCGCCGGTTAATATCAGCGTGCCTGCGCCCAGTTTGTTAAAGATGGAGGTGCCGGTGAAAGCCGTACTAACACCTATGGTGTGCCCATTGGTATCGAACCATGCTCCTTCGGCTCCGACAGCCAGTCCCGCGAATCCGCTCAGGAAATTGGCTTCATTACGGTTGGCACGCAGGATACCGCCATTGAGGTCCAGATTGACAGTGCCAGCCCCTGCGATAACTGAGCCGGTTTCGAGAATGCCGCGCCCGGTAGCATCACCGTTGAGATGCAATGTACCGCTACTCGTAGCATTCCTTGCGATATAGACATTGTCACGAATGCTCACCAAGCCGCCCTTTTCGATGTTCACTGTGCCGGAGCCACTTACCCCGACGATCAGATCATCACTAGAGCTTAAGGTCGAGGTATTGCCGGTACTACTTGATACGGTCACCGTCCCCTGTCCTCCGTTGTCGAAGCCGACATAGATCGTTGCGGCGCCGCCGCCATTTTGCACCGTGCTTACCGTTGCCCCCTCCAGTACACTCAAATCGCCAACACCTCCGAAACCCACATAGATGTTGTCAACGGGATCCCAGAGCGAACCAAGACCTGTAACGGTAACGTGCCCGTCGCTACCTCCAGCGTAGCCGATAACTCCCTGACCGCTGTGTACCGTACCGCCATTGTTGATCTGAAGCGTGCCGCTGCCGCCAGCGCCAATTTGAAAGGATTGCGTGAACGGATTTCCCCAAGTCGATCCTGCACCTGAGACAATCACAATACCCGTACTGCCGCTATCGTTGCCGATAGTAGCGGCCCCGCTGTTCGTTACGACACCACCATTAAGGATGTTGAGTGCGCCGTTACTGCCAGCTTCAACACCTATATAAATCTGACCGGAACTAGTCCAGGTCGAGGCATTTCCGCTGCCGTCTGTACCCTGGACAGTAATGGTTCCGTTACCAGTTCCGGTATTACCGACGTAGCCCCAGTCGTTGCTTACTGTGCCGCCGGCATCGATCAGCAAGGTCCCGACGTTCGTATCGCCAACGACAAGATCACCACCAACGTTCCAATGCTGCGCTCCCCCAGGGGGCAGAGAATTCAAGTCACCAGTGGCGCTTACGGATTCTGCGCGCACCTGTTGCATGCCATCGCCTGCATATACCAATGCAGCGAACGCGGTTGACAGGATCAGGGGGCGGCGATGAAGGAGGGGCGTGTTGTCATGCTTGGTTCGGCAACTTTTTCTCTCTGCGGCACACAATGATGTCACAGCGTCATTGGAATAATTTAAAACACGTGAGCATTGCAAAAAATCACGATTGGAATTTGTCATTAATGCCCCCCATTAATTCAATGCGTAGATTTAAATCTATGTATTGTTGAATCAAGGCCACTCAAGGAATCGATATCGATTGCGCGCCCCTTTATGGGATATGGGTCAGGTAGGGCACATCTTGAATAATAAAAAAGTTATGCAACAAAAAAAGCGCTCAGGAACCAGGCTAGGAGTCGCCCAAAAGATCCGCCCCACCATCAGTTGCTGAAAGCTTGTGTGTACTGGGCTGTCAGTACTTCGATTAATTGACAAATGCTGGCCTAAGCCCGATGCATACATAATCCTTCTATCCAGATGATAGTCGATGAGGCCGTGGCTTATGACAAGACAGCAAAGACCCCTTCATCCTTGAATATATGGGAGATTCGTAGTGCAATGTGCAGACCCATTTTTTGCAAGCGCTTAAATCTGAGAATATCCGACCTTGGGCATGATGCGATGTTCTACAGAAGATAATCACTCTTAACTATGGATAATAGAACTGGGAAAGATGAATCGCCCCGGCTATCTTAGACAGTTGAAAGCCTCTCTAAATAACGCTTTTCATAATCTACTGGCGACAGGCCATTGTTGAACCTTTAATAAAAAAAGGGGTTACGAATTAACGTAACCCCTTTTTTATTTTGGTGGGCCTCATCGGAGTCGAACCGAGCATCAACGGATTATGAGTCCTTACGAATACACAACTGTGAGAAACAATATCCAACTTTACAAATAGTTAGCACTCATAACCTAACAATGAGCCTTTGTTAGATATCAGTATGGTTGAACCTTCGTTGAATCAAAACTGTATTCAGGCCATGGCCAGTGGCTGCCTATTTGGATTCTCCAGCAAAGGCCTATCTTGCATCCGACGTTGAGTATTTTATTTTGAACCAAATAGCATACATAGCTGGCAAAAACACGAGCGTCAGGATTGTGCCAGCAAAAGTGCCGCCAATGAGGGTATAAGCTAAGGTTCCCCAGAACACGGAATGTGTGAGTGGAATAAATGCCAGAATAGCCGCCAACGCCGTCAAAATGACTGGACGTGCGCGCTGGACGGTCGCCTCGACCACAGCATCAAAACGGCTCATGCCTTCTTTCAGGTTATGTTCAATCTGTCCGATTAGAATCAGCGTATTGCGCATCAAAATCCCAGACAACGCAATCAGCCCCACCAACGCATTTATCCCAAAAGGTTGTTGAAAAAGAAGCAATGTGGGAACCACCCCAATCAGACCCAATGGGCTCGTCGCAAATACCATCATCATGGCCGAGATCGAACGTACCTGCAGAATGATGACAACCAGCGTCATCGCAATCATGATGGGGAACAAAGGCAGCAATGCCTTGGTCGCCTTGCCTGATTCTTCCGTGGCGCCAGCTTCTTCAACACGATAGCCTGTTGGCAATTTGGCGATGACGGGCTGCAGTTGCGCCTTGATCGCAGCAGATACATCTGGTGGTTGCAGTTCCTGAGCGATATCGCCACGCACAGTAATGGTCGGCATGCGGTCACGTCGACGTAAGGTGGCGTCTTCCATTCGCACATCGACTGTTCCCATCTGTGACAATGGAATCCTTTGGCCAGCCGAGCCTACCAGGGTAAAGCCGCCGATTGCGCCTGGATCAAGACGCACATTCCCGGCTGCACGGGCAATCACCTGAACCGTGCGTATATCTTCACGTACGTAGGTGACTGGCAATCCACTTAGAAGAAACTGAAGTTGCTGCGCAACACCATTAGACGTCAAGCCCACCGCCTGTATTCGGTCCTGATCAAGGGTAAAGTGCAGCGTGGGAACCTTGGCGCCCCAATCCGTATTCACCGTGCGCATCATAGGACTGGCATCCATGACCTGCTTTACCTCATATGCAATTTCACGAATTTTTTCCGGATCAGGCCCTGACACACGGAAAGCGACCGGGAAAGGGGAATACGGACCGAACACAAGTTGCGTGACACGAACGCGCGCCTCCGACGCGAGGCCATCGGCAATCGCTTGGCGCAGCTTGATTTTCAGTGCTTCGCGCTGATCTTGACTCTCTGTCTTGACGACAATCTTGGTAAACGATGGGTCCGGCAACTCAGGCGACATGGCCAGATAAAAGCGCGGCGCTCCCTGACCAATGTAGGAGGTAATGATCTTGGCCTCTTTTTGTTTGGCAAGCCATGCTTCTACCTTGGCCGTGGCGGCACTGGTCTGCTCAATAGAGGTTCCATATGGCATCTGGACCTCAATCAACACTTCCGGCCGGTCGGATGTCGGGAAAAACTGCTTTTTCACCACTCCCATGCCTAGAATTGCCACGATGAACGTGACTATAACCACAGCAGCCACCAGCCATTTGCGGCGAATCACGAAGCCGAGCGTTCGGCGAAAACGATTGTAATTGGGGGTGTTGTAAATAGCGCCATGCCCGCCTTCTATCTTCTTGATATCCGGGAGCAGCTTTACCCCAAGGTAAGGCGTGAATACCACGGCCACGACCCAGGATGCAATAAGAGCGGTACCTACAATCCAGAACATGTTGCTGGTGTATTCACCGGCCGTGGAGAGTGCAAAACCATTCGGCATGAAACCAATAGCTGTGACTAATGTGCCAGACAACATGGGTGCAGCGGTATGGCTCCATGCATAAGAGGAAGCAGCAATGCGGCTATACCCCTCCTCCATTTTTACTACCATCATTTCGATAGCGATGATGGCATCATCGACGAGCAAACCTAGTGCAAGGATCAGCGAACCCAATGTAATGCGGTCAAAATTCTTGCCTGTGGCAGCCATGACCACGAACACAGCAGCCAAGGTCAACGGCACAGCGGCAGCTACCACAATCCCTACACGCCACCCCATGCTGAGGAAGCACACGACCATGACCACCAGGAGCGCTACGAAAAACTTGACCATAAACTCATCGACCGACGAAGAAATATTGACGGCTTGATCGGTCACCTTGGCCAACCCCATTCCTTGTGGAAGTTCAGCATTGATAGCAGAGACCTCACTATCCAGTGACTTACCGAGATCAAGGCCATTCCAGCCGTCGCGCATCACAACGCCTAACAGAATGGCAGGCTTACCATTGTTGCGTACCATAAAGGTGGCGGGGTCTTCGTAGCCACGTTCAACCGTCGCCACATCCGAAAGTTTTAAGGTACGTCCTTTCGCCTGGATGGGGGTATCACGGATTTTCTGCAGTTGATCGAAGGCCCCATCAATTCGAATGACTACCTGAGGACCTTTGATGTCGATCGATCCTGCCGGCGTCAATGCATTCTGATTATTCAGCGCCGCAAAAATTTCCTGAGGTGAAATGCCCAATGTGGCGAGACGGTCATGTGAAAAGGCAATGAAAATGCGCTCGGATTGTTCGCCTATGATGTTGACTTTCTTCACGCCCTCCACATGTAGCAGACGCTGACGCAGGCTTTCGGCATCACGTACCAGCAAACGATGCGGCTCATCCGGGGCAGATAATGCAAACAGGGCAAATGTCACATCGGCATACTCGTCATTAACTAATGGCCCAATGACACCCGCCGGGAGATTATGTGTTTCATCTCCGATTTTTTTCCGCGCCTGGTAGAACTCTTCCTGCACTTTGGACGGCGGCGTACTGTCCAGCAAGGTCACCGTGGTGAACGCCAAACCGGGCCTGGTATAGGTTTCCGTCCGGTCATAAAAGCGTAACTCCTGCATGCGCTTTTCGATTCTTTCTGCTACTTGGTCTTGCATTTCCTGCGCAGTAGCACCCGGCCAAGCGGTGATGACTGTCATCGTTTTGACTGTGAAGGGGGGATCTTCAGCGCGCCCCAGTTTGAAGAATGCAATCGCCCCGGCCAGCGAAATAAGAATGATCAGGAACAACGTAACGGAGCGCTCTCTGACGGCGAGCGCGGATAAGTTAAAGGTGCTCATCGTGTTTCTCCAGCACCGGTGGATGCACCTTCGTTACTTGCCACACGAACCTGCTCCCCCTCTCTCAACAGATGAGCGCCCAGAGTGACAATCTGCTCACCGGTCTTGAGTCCGCTATTGATTCGTGCAAAGCTATTATCCAAGCCTTGAATGGTGACGGCTCGCCAGGAAACATGGGTAGGTGATCCTTCTACCACCCAGACGCCGGCGCCTTTGCCTGCATCAAAAATTGCCCCGACAGGTACTTGGAGACTGTTCTGAAGTGCCACGCCATTTTCGGGAATACGAATGGTGACGGTCGCGCCAAGCGGTGCATCGGCCAAATCACCTTCCAACACATATCTGGCTTCAAATGTGCGGGAAATGGCATCCGCCACGCCTGACAACTGGCGCAGTTTGGCGGACACAGCAACATCCCTGCCATAAAGACTGGCCTGGGCGATAGACCCCAGTCCAGGACGCAGCGTTTCAGGCAGATGAATGATGGCCTCACGTTGCCCGGCCCGCGCGATTCTGATGACAGGCTGACCAGCGTCGACGACCTGACCAGGTTCTGCCAATGTTTCCACAACCACCCCATCCGCATCTGCGAGCAGCACGGCATAGCTGGATGCATTGCTGGCGACGCCCGCTTGCGCTTCTGCCGCATTAAGTTGCGCTTTGGCAGAATCCGCCGCAGCCTTAATTTTATCGTAGGCTGACGCAGAAACAGCGCCTGCAGCTACCAAGTCGCGATTTCTAAGCTCATCTTCAGCTGTCTGATCGGCCAGCGCTCTGGCGGCGGCAACCGCTTCCATGCGCGCACGCGTTTCCAACTGAAAATCTTTAGGGTCTATACGCATAAGCGTTTGGCCAACCTTGACGAACTGACCTGTGTCCACCAAGCGTTCCAGGACTTTTCCGGAGACACGAAAACCGAGATCGCTTTGCACGCGTGCCGCCACTGTTCCTGTGAAGGCACGAGAAGATGAAGAAGCCGCCTCAACCGTTCCAACTCTGACAAGGGCGATTTGCGTACGTGGATCAGGACTGGACTTCTCGGTGCACCCTGCCAATACCAGTATCAGAAAACCAAAAAAAGCGAGTGAGGCAAGCTGTGGACGTCGCATGAGTATCCCCTTCATATAGTGATGGGGACTCATTGTTGGTTATGTGACCAATTTAGTCAATAGTCACATGGTAATTTTATGGCGATAAGCTTCTGAGCACCAAGGCTGACACTAAGGAAGGTGCTTCTTCAACCAAGTGTAGGTTGTGCTGCAGGAGCAAGGGATTTATTAATGGTCGCATTACGAGGTGTATCGCATTTACCGTCTCATCAATCGGCGTCTTGCGTTCAAACTCCCCGGCCTCCCGGCCTTCCCGAATAATATTTAAAAGCATGTTCTTTATCTCGGCTTCATAAACGAGCGTGGGAGGCCATCGTTCACCCGCAGCAAAGGCGGCGATCTCATACAGTTTGCGGTCCTGGAAAAAAAGCTCAATGCTATTCTTCACCAAACCACTGAAAATATTGCGTAATTTAGAAGAAGGCGTTGGCGCCTTGGCAACCTCCTCTTTCACATTGGCAATGATGGTCTCTAGGCAATTGGCGCAGATCACCTCACCTATGGCTTGTTTCGAGTCAAAAAATTTGTAGATGTAGGCCTTGGAAAAACCGATAGATTTTGCCAGATCAGAAACGGTTGTTTTCTCGTATCCATAATGACTGAAGTGCTGATCTGCGGCTTCGATAATTTGCGTACGTACATTATGGTCAACCGGCCCTCTTGGGGGAGTAATTGGAGAAGTAGATTTATTCATACCGAACACGGTACCTATATTTATAAAATTTGACAATAAGTGACCGAATGGTAATATGGTCACAACTATGGATGAGTGAGAATATTATGGTGCTTCGTCAACCTCTGGTTCTTTTTACATTTACCGTCGCACTGGCTGGTTGCGCGGTAGGCCCTGATTATAAAAAACCGGAAGTATCTTTAACCGATCATTATCTTGCTTCTTCTCAAGTTGGACAAAGAACCGCCATAAATGATGCATATCTTGATATGTGGTGGGAAGGATTCAATGACCCTTTACTCACGCGTTTCGTTTCCATTGCCTTTAATCAGAACCTTGATCTAGCGCAGGCATCCGCGCGTATCACTCAAGCACGGTCAGGCTTAAGCATGGCAAATGTTGCCTTATTACCATCTGGCGATCTAAGTGCATCTGCAGCCAGAAACCATCAATCGCTTGAAACGCCATTGGGACAACTCCTGAATGCGACCCCAGGCTATGACAGAAATGGCCGGCAATACGAAGCCAATATGAGCGCCTCTTGGGAGATGGATTTATTCGGCGGGCTACGCCGTGACCAGGAGGCCGCCATGGCCGAATACCAAGCTTCTGAAGCGGGTAAAAATGCCACGCGCCTAGTCGTTGCTGCGAAAACGGCCGACTTGTATATCCTGATCCGTGGTTTGCAAAATCGTATTGCGATTGCACAGCATCAGCTTGAGACCCAACAGAAGCTGGTCACTCTGGTAGAGCTGCTTCATAGCAGAGGACTCGCCCCCACCAGAGACCTCGATCAAGCGAAGGGTACGCGCGCTCAGACCGAATCCACGATCCCAGCCCTTGAGGCAAATCTTGAAGAGGCAATGAATGCTCTCGATGTCATGCTTGGCGTTCCTCCAGGGACTTACAGGAATGAACTTGCTACCGTCCAGAATATTCCATCTTCCCCTCAAATCACCGCCATGGGCACCCCATCCGACCTACTTAGACGTCGCCCCGACCTGATCATGGCAGAGCGTCGCCTGGCAGCCAGCAATGCCAGAATCGGCGCTGCAACAGCGGAGTATTACCCCAAGTTTTCCATCACCGCTCTACTTGGTACGGCGACTGCAATTTCGACTGGGAATATGTTTAGTAGCGGCGCCAATCAAGCCACAGGCGTGCTTGGCCTGCGCTGGCGTTTGTTTGACTTTGGGCGCATCAATGCGCAGATAGAAATGGCAAAAGGTCAGGAAGCGGAGGCCATGGCGGCGTACCGTCAAGCTGCACTTCGCGCCACAGAGGATGTTGAGAACGCCCTCTCCTCTTTAATCAAGCGCGAGCAACAAACAGCGCTTTTGTTACAAAGCGAGACCTCGCTTTCACAAGCACGGAATTCCGCGTTTGTCGCGTATCAAAAAGGCGCGGTCAGCATGATTGAAGTGCTATACGCCGATGAAAATCTGCTTAGAACGTCCGACGCAAAAGCACAAGCTCAAACTGAGGCCGCCCGCTCGGCTATCGCGGCTTTTAAGGCCTTGGGAGGCGGCTGGGAGCCCAGCAAAGCTTCACCTGGCTCACCCAATTTACTTTCCATGAATGCCCAGTAATCGCATATAGCAAGAGGATTGCTCTGCCGATGTCGTCAATTGAATTCAAACAGGGCAGTCGTCATTACTTATCACCTTGGTTGGGACTGCCTTAAAACCAGGGCCAACGCTTGTAAAGCAAATTTACATGAAGATTCTAATTCCGCTTTCGTAGATCCGTCTTTTGCACGTAATGCCAGACCATGAATGAAACTGAAATAGAACTCTGCCAACGCCTCTGGATCAGCATCTTCGATCAGCTCACCATCATTTTTTGCCCGCAGAAACCTATTACGCAAGGTCTCTTTGTAAACAACTCGCAGACTCCTTAAATGTTGAACATGCTCCTGGTGTTCAGGTGCACAATTGATCGCCCCAGCCATAATAAGACAGCTAGATATTTCTGGGCTCGACATCATGTTCACGCTATTGGCAAAGGAGTTTTCGAGCGCCTGCCCAATAGAATCCGATTGTTCCAAAGCATTTAATGGCCCCTGCTCGACCCTGCTTGTATATAACTCCACCGCCTCTTTGAACAAAGCATCCTTGTTGCCAAAAGCGGCATATACGCTCGGCGCTTTCATCCCGATCGCCGCGACCAAGTCAGCCATCGTTGTGCCTTCATAACCATTTTTCCAAAAAAGCAGCATGGCTCTTTGAAGCGCTTCCTCGCGATTAAATGTTCGCGGACGACCTGCTGGAGGCATGGGTAACCCTTTTAAAAATAATATAACTCAGATTACATAAATATGTTGACAAAAGCAACCCGCAATCAAATAATGTAATCCATGTTACATAATTGCTTGGCGAAAGCTACCCGCCCTACTCAAGAATCATGAAACATTTCTTTTAACTTAATGAGGATGCACATCATGAATATCAAACCGACCCTTATAGGCACTCTGTTTGTCTCACTTGCAGCGACCAGTTCCATGACATTTGCTGATGGAAACATTGAGTCTGCCAATGTTTTTATCGAAAGAACTCTCCAAGGAAACTGGAAACCCGCGGAGACTTCAGTATCAAATGAAAAACCTGACGTGAGCAAATCCCTCGACCTGTTTGCAAACACGGTCCTCGGTAAGACACCACGTGTAACCCCAGCAGTAACAGAAACGACGTCGAACTCTGCAGCAGAAACGTTCGTTAGAAAACTTCAAAATCCATATCGCGATTCAAAATCCTAAATCATATCTGGGCTACTCATGCTTCGAGAAACGAGCATGAGTATGCTCTCAGGATAAATTCTTCAGGAATTAAAAAGGAAGATCAAAAATGAACACATATATGCAAACCCGGGTAAATGACCGCAACATTTCTTATTGGGAAACCGGACGCGGTGAGAAAACCATGTTACTGCTGCACACCCTGCGTACCCAAATCGAATACGCTGAACGGATTGTGCCGCTGTTAGCAGACAATTACAGAATCATCATTCCTGATTTACCTGGTTTTGGTCGCTCCTCAAAGGAATTGAATAAACCCTACAATGCGACATTATTTATTGATACGGTAAGCGCTCTGATCAAGAAACTTAATTTGAATGACATCACTGTTGTCGGGGAGTCCATCGGTGGAACCATTGCCTTGTGCCTGGCAGCACAGATGCCTAATCGCATTTCCCATGTATATGCATTCAACCCCCATGACACCATGGGCTCCCTGATCGGCGGGCCGATAGGCAAGGTGGTTTCTTATATTGGAAAGTTCACTGAAGAACCTTTTAAACGCGATATTCCGCCATTGTTTAAATACATATTCCAAGCGGGATTCGCCAATAAAAAGAATTTATCCGATGAATTTGTCGGCAAGTTGATCAGCGTACCAAGTCAAGACCATAGATTCCCTCTGGTCATGAAATCCATGATGAAAGAAGCACCGTCCTGGTCGCAAATAGCGGATAAAGAATATCCCAAAATTCCTAATTCTGTCATTACTCAGGTCGTTTATGGTGACAGGGACTGGTCTCCGAACTATGCGTTGGAACAGAATAAGCGCCGATTACCCAATCATGTCAAATTCACATCTCTGCAAAAAACCGGGCATTTTTCGTTTCTGGATAATCCAGCCGGGTCTGCGAACATTATTAAAGCTGCCCAAAACCATTAATCATAGTAGACATTTGAAGCTTAACAATAAAAAAGGGTTAGCAAAAAATGCTAACCCTTTTAACTTTGGTGGGCCTCCTCGGAGTCGAACCGAGCACCAACGGATTATGAGTTTTTATAACCACTTGTTTCAATTACACTTAGACCCGCCCTCACTCGCTAAGACACGCTTCTCTTTGCTAAAGACCCCACATTTGGACTTGCTCTACAGTTCATCGCGCACCATAATATTGATTTACGTGTCAAGTACCTATATATTAGGGGCAGAGGTGATCAACATGAGATCTATATATAGCTTATTTACAAAGCCTACAAGCGATGAGGAAAGAAGCGCTCGCTTAATAAAGAGCATGACGACCAACTTCCCGTCCGCAAGAGTTGTGGGCAGAGGCACTGTAACTATTGACCCTCAAGAGGTTTTGCGCTCTACGAGTTTTCAGAATGACCTGCTAAAAATTAGAAAGCTCATCAATAAATAATGGGGGTGCTGTTAATCTTACCGATATTGGTAAGTGGCTTCATTTTTTGCCATTCACATCCTTATTATTACTTAAAGCTCCATCGTTATGAGGGGCAGTATCTATATCTACAAGCTGCAAAACTAGGCATTGATAGCCTCATCGCAGCACTGGGTCTACACTGGGCTCTTCAAGCAGCATTAAGAAAACTATCAAGCACTTGCAGTTTCATTCCATCGTTTGATTACATCTCATGGATAGCAGGCTTACTGGCGAGCTTAGATAGCAGCCACCAGATACTAAATGATCAGACCGCTTATCAGGCGGCATGGCTTATAGTGCTATCAGCGACGATGATTTTAGTTATCCCATATATATATTCATGGCTCTACGAATTCATACTCAGAAAAAAGCATGGTTTTACAGATTCGAATCAAATACGGCTCTTCATTATGGCCGAGTTATTTAAAGATAGCCCTTTGGATAAGCTTCTTTTCGACTCCATGAGAAATCAAGAACAGAGCTTAATGCTGACTATGGAAGACCGAAAGGTTTATATCGGTAGGGTAATCAGCATGGGGGAACCAAATGAGAACGAGGGCGCAGATCAAGAAATCGCATTCATGCCCATCAGTAGCGGGTATCGAAACAAGGACGATTTGACAGTTACTCTCATTACAGAATATTCAAAAATCAGCCAAGATTTTTTGCTAGTACTTAAACAGGAAAAAATCGTATCAGCCACGCCTTTCGATTTCGATGTATTCGAGAAGCTTGGAGATGACAAACCAAAAAGAAATAGAATAGTTAGTTTCTTGAAACAAATTTACGCGAAAAAGGGGGCATAGCCCCCTCTTAATTTACCTTTTACTGTCTGGCGTCACCTTGACCGGCTGCCATGTGCTGCCTGGACTACTCGTAGGAGGAAACGGTTTATGATCAGGAACTGTACTGTAATTTGGCCTTAATCCACCTCGAGGCCCTTGTTCTTGATATATGCCGCCATTATTACCTGAGTTACTACCTGGTTTATGTCCTGCCATGATAATACATCCTTATATAGGTTAAGCCTGACTAAGCCGTTGAGGTGGTTCGCCGTCAGTTTTGCGAACCATATAAATGAGACACAAAGATTGGAAGGATAGAGCAGGCCGAAGCCTACTCTGTTTCCGTTACCCTCTAGGAGGGGAACGCCAATGCTTGCAGACATGTTCTAACTTTCCGTAGCGAGTTCTAACATACTGACGCACTGGAATTATTTTGCGATTAAGCATAATAATCTCCTTCTTGCTTGAAGGACCTGATCGGCTTGTCACGCAACCATATATTGATTAATATGGCCGAACGTCGGGAGACGTAGACTGTGCTGGCAGTCCATAAACCAGCATGTTAATGACGAGCTCCACCTCTCATTAACACCGGGCCTAAGCTATCTGTAATGTAGCTTAGGCCTTTTCATTCCTCCTCTTTACAATTCATCATTAGTATCCTCCAACGAGTAAACGCCTTTTTTACGTGGCACACTATAGATCAGCTTCTTTTTAGCCATGCGATATAACTTTGCAGTTATCCCGGACCGCGTATGCTTCACTCCTGTTAAGTGATAAAGCCCTGCAATTATCTTGTCAATAATTACAGGCCCTTTTGCCAATTCAAAAATTTCAAGGATTTCGGTTTCTAGACTATCCAGATCGTTGAGCTCGTCTAGCACCTCTTGTGGCAACCCGACCACATCCTTACCAGTTATTACCAAAGGATTGTCAAAAAAGCCCTCAGGTAATTTTTTAGCAATTTCCGCTTGATCTTCTGAGCTGTCCAAATGGCTTTCTTCCGCTGCACTTAACGCGCGCTGGATAAGAATCAAGTCTTCTTCGAACACTAGAGCTTCGCCGTCAATCTCCACGTATGGCTGGAGTCGCTTAACCAAAGACTTCAATTTATTTAAATAATCACTCATAAGCCCTTCCTGTATGAAAAATCCTACCGCACCAACAGGAACAATGCAAGCAGAAAAAATACAAACGAGTTTGTAAAAGTGAGAAAAAATACATGTTGTGGATGAGGCTGTGGATTTAAAATATCTTTTATATAAATTTCAATAGGTTATATAAATATAATATATGTTCATATATTAATCAACATATAAGACTTCTTTTCAAACCACCTGTTTATTTATTTTTCACCTCGTTTAACTTACGATTAAGAATATTGAGTTCCATCTACACCCTCACTCCTCGGCCAGCAAATGAACCTTTCTCCTCATCAGTTCTCTTCTGTTGTTAAGACGCTACCTGAGATTCGTTCTCAAATGAAGAAATTAGGCGAAGTAATGCTATCGAAGCCAGAGAAAGTAAAAGAAATTCTTGGTGAATATTATTCCTGGGCTTTTATCTATGAGCTCCCGTTCGTGGAGCAATTGGCATATTTGTCGGTATTACTTGGATTCCAAGAATCACTGGTGGAGGCATCCAAAGCAAAGGATATAACTCAAGCAACCATTGATCTTGCTGCCGATGGCGGAGTATTAGATCGCTGGTATGAAGCTAATGAAGAGAAAATAGAGAAGAAGCATTTAATTTGGTTATCTTTCGTTATGCAAAGAAACATTTTAAGCATCATGCTTTTTCATCGCTCGCTAGGCGCCCTAGTTCACGAAGTTAGAACTGGAAGTGACGATGCTTTTTTTAAAGCAGTCAGCATTGATCGAACAATACTTCTATGTCCAACTTTCTCCGATCGGCTTTCTTACGCCGAACTAACAAACGATAAAACTTTTTTCTTACATCTCAGAAAAGCTCTCAAAGGCCCTTCTAAAAAAAATATGGAGGCTATCGGGGATTTGCGTTATGCAATTGTTCTTTTGAGAGACATGGGCTTCAATAAATTTACGGATGATGAGCTAATTGGATTGTTTGTGGGGAATGGCCTTTATCCTAAAAGCTATAACGCTGCTAAAAATCTTCGCAAGCACATCCACACTGCCCGTAAATTCTCAACCACTTGAAATTTTATTTTTAGGTAGTCGCCATTCCAGATGAGCATGTATAAATTTTGTATCCACTCCAGCAACCACTTCGGAATGCTGGCAAGACTCGAAAGGAAAAGTGGATATGAATACTTCAAAGAATGTGCTTGGGAATTCTCCGAAACATGTCGACCATAAGACATTGTCGGATGAGCAGGACCCCGCCCGCACTGGCGTCAGCCAGGCGAATGGGGTCCGCGAAGCGGTAGCAGTGCCTAGTAACACAGCTACCAATAACAGCAATCAAGAGGAGTGTAAGGTTAAGTTTCTACGCTTTGGCGTAGATAGCCTGTATCTCTCTTATCACGGCAATCTCTATCCCGATATCGATATAAAGCTCAAAGGCCTAAAGCAGACCGCCCAATCTGAACATCGAGACGAACGGGCTAAGGCGCAATATGTTCTCGATGACCATATTTTTGAGGTGAAAGACAAAGGCTCATCTTTCTTCAATTACGTCATGGAGGACAACGCTTTCCGTATTTCCTTGTCTCGCCCGGGGAAGAAAATACCAATGGCCTATGCCAAAATTTCCAGCGAGTTCCTTACCTACATGCCCCCGACCGAGGCAGAAAAAGCCATTCGCTCAGTCTTGGTCCAGCTAGGCGAATTGGAAGGTCAGGCTCATGTCAGCCGCATTGATCTATTTGTCGACTTCATAACTAATCAGGACATGGAAGGCTGGAAAAGAGATGCATGGGTCACGCATGCCTCTGCGGTCAATGCTTACGCCGTAGATAACGTCTTTACCGGATGGGCTATTGGATTAGGTGGAACGATGGCAGCACGACTCTATAACAAACTGTTAGAGATTTTCAAAAGCAACAAAGGTTATCTGATTCCCTTATGGCAACAAGCAGGCTGGGAAGCAGGGGAACAAGTTTGGCGACTGGAATTTCAGTTCAAGCGAGATGTATTAACCCAGAAAGGCTTAATCACTATCGGGGACGTGTTAGCGCATCTTAATGGCTTGTGGAGTTATGCCAGCACCGAATGGTGCAAGCTGACTATTCCTAATCCAGATGACAAGACGCGCTCCCGTTGGCCTATACATCCACTTTGGACGTCCTTATCGGGTCTTGATTGGGAAACCAACGGCGGCCCTCTTTCCAACCGTTTTTCCAATCAGCGCACTCCAGAAGATCGAATCTCACTAGGCCGCGCTTTCAGTGCCTTTACAACCTGGATGGCGGCACATGGTTTCCGGGACTACGACGAAGCTAAAGAGCCTTTCCAAAAAGCTCTATTTCATTACATGAACAACCGTGCAATGGATGCCGGGATGAGTTTTGAAGAACTCATCAATGAGAAAGTGTCCCTCAAAGCCCGCCAGTTCAATACAGTAGATAACACCGTAGATGAGGATGACGGCATAACAGGTGCTGCGCGTGCTTATCGGAAAGCTTCGGATGGAGATTAAGGACAATTCAGACCTGCCCTTGCCGCAAGTCCGTTGTTTATCCAAAGAAGAAGCCGCACGGTATCTAGGGATTGGATTGACGCTCTTAGCCGAACTCCAAATTCCTGCAGTGAAGTTTGGTAGGCGTCTGGTATATGACAAAGTTGACCTGGATGTCTGGTTGGATGAATATAAGCAGCGAGGGCGGGCCGGAAAGGAGACATTATGGCCCGTGAAACTGGACTCTACCGGAGGCCGAACTCACGCTTCTGGTGGATCGACACTATTCTACCCAACGGCAAACGCCTACGCGGCAGCTCTCGGACTGAAGACCGTCAGGAAGCCGAAGCGTATTTAGCTAAACTGAGGCATGAGGCTTTTCAGGAAACATTCCTTGGCATCAAGCCAAAGCGGAGTTGGCAAGAAGCTGTTGTAAGGTATCTTGCAGTTAAGGCGAATTTGCGAAGCTTTAAGGATGTGCAGCGTATCTTGCGCAAACTTGACCCTTATCTGGGGCCACTCATGCTAAATCAGATTAATGGAGACGTAATCTGGTCTGTTGTGCAAGGTGAACTCAAGAAGGGAAATATGCCCGCGACGGTGAATCGCTATCTGGCAACTATTCGCGCTCTGCTTCGCATGGCGCGGGATGAGTGGCAATGGATAGACACATTCCCAAAAATTCGTCTGCTCGGTGGCGAAGTGGAGCGTGATCGCTGGCTGACAAAGGTTGAGGCAGATCGATTGATTTCAGTTTCTGCTCCACACCTCGCAGCTTTAATTCGATTCGCGCTTGCGACTGGCTGCCGAGCCAGCGAGATTAAAAACCTGGAGTGGAACCGCGTGGACTTGCTTCGCAAGACTGCTTGGTTAAACCACACCAAGAATGGCACACCGCGGGGTGTACCGCTAAATCGTGATGCGGTTACTGTTTTACAGGAACAGCAAGGAATGCACTCTCGTTATTGCTTCACTTATCGAGGGAAGCCCATTGGCTGGGAATTAACGAATGACGCTTGGCATACCGCGCTATCCAAGGCTGACATTCAGGATTTTCGGTTTCATGATTTACGGCATACCTGGGCTTCTTGGCATCGGCAGGCTGGCACAAGCTGCGACGAGCTGAAAGACCTCGGTGGTTGGAAATCGCGTGTGATGGTAGATCGCTACGCGAAATTTGCAACGGATAATCTGGCGATAGCTGCCGCCCGGATCGAATCCAGAGAGGATAATGTGGTGTCGTTCCTACATTTACCCCACATCGAAAGAAAAACGGCCTAGGTTATTCACCTAAGCCGTTGATCTGATTGGTGGGCCTCCTCGGAGTCGAACCGAGCACCAACGGATTATGAGTCCGCTGCTCTAACCAGGCATGAGCTAGAGGCCCTGTAACTTAGGCGTTTAGTCGTTGCCGGTTTCGAGGAAGCTGCGCAGGCGCTCGGAGCGCGTTGGGTGACGCAGTTTGCGCAGGGCTTTGGCTTCGATCTGACGGATACGCTCGCGGGTGACGTCGAACTGCTTGCCGACTTCTTCCAGCGTGTGATCGGTGTTCATTTCAATACCAAAGCGCATGCGCAGTACCTTGGCTTCTCTCGCGGTGAGGGATTCCAGCACTTCCTTGGTGGCTTCACGCAGGCTGGCGTACACGGCGGCGTCTACCGGGGCGAGCGTAGTCATGTCTTCGATAAAGTCGCCAAGATGGGAGTCGTCGTCGTCGCCGATCGGGGTTTCCATGGAGATAGGCTCCTTGGAAATCTTGAGGATCTTGCGAATCTTGTCTTCCGGCATTTCCATCTTTTCTGCGAGGGTTGCGGGGTCTGGTTCCAGACCGGTTTCCTGCAGAATCTGACGGCTGATGCGGTTCATCTTGTTGATGGTTTCGATCATGTGCACCGGAATACGGATGGTGCGTGCCTGGTCCGCGATGGAGCGCGTAATGGCCTGACGAATCCACCAGGTGGCGTACGTAGAGAACTTGTAACCACGGCGATATTCAAATTTGTCCACGGCCTTCATCAGGCCAATGTTGCCTTCCTGAATCAGATCCAGGAATTGCAAACCACGGTTGGTGTATTTCTTGGCGATGGAGATCACGAGACGCAGGTTGGCCTCGATCATCTCGCGCTTGGCACGACGTGCACGGGCTTCGCCGGTGGACATCTGCTTGTTGATTTCCTTGAGTTCCTTGATAGGGATACCCACGCGGTCTTGCAGGTCCAGCAGGCGTTGCTGCTGATCCACGATGGAGTGCTTGAAGCGCTCCAGACGCTCAACGTATGGCTTGTTAACGGTCAGCTCGCCCGCGAGCCAGTCCAGATTGCCTTCATTGCCAGGAAATACCTTGATGAAGTGCGCACGTGGCATGCCAGACTTGTCCACGCAGAATTCCATGATCTTGCGTTCGTGGCCGCGGATGTCTTCCACAATGGTACGTACCTGATCACACAGGGCTTCAACCTGCTTGGCAGAGAAGCGGAACGCTGTCAGCTCTTCCAGAATGGCGTTTTGCAGGGCTTGATATTCTTTATCCTGAGAGCCGCGCTCTTGCAAGATGACGGTCATTTTCTGGTGTGACTGACGGATAACGGCGAAGCGCGTGAGCACTTCTTCCTTCAGCTTGGCCAGCGCTTCAGCGGAGATGGCAGCTGCTTTGGCGCCGTCTTCGTCGCCGTCGTCTTCCTCATCTTCTTCAGCCTCTTCCTCTTCGGTTTCAGCGGCTTCTACCGGAATGTCTTCGGTAATGCCAACGTCGGAATCGATGAGGCCGTCTACCAGGTCATCAACGCTGAGTTCGTCTTTTTCAACTTTTTCCACCATGGCCAGCAATTCGGCAATGGTGGTAGGACAGGCAGCAATCGCCTGCACCATGTGCTTGAGGCCGTCTTCAATGCGTTTGGCGATCTCGATTTCGCCTTCGCGCGTGAGCAGGTCTACGGTACCCATTTCACGCATGTACATACGCACAGGGTCGGTGGTGCGGCCAAACTCGGAATCCACAGTAGAAAGGGCCTGTTCGGCTTCTTCCACGGCATCTTCATCCGCAACTGGCGGTGGAGCATCCGACATCAGCAATGCTTCGGCATCAGGTGTCTCTTCGTACACCTGAATACCCATATCGTTAATCATGCCGATAATGCCGTCGATCTGTTCAGAATCCTGAACGTCGTCCGGCAAGTGGTCATTGATTTCAGCGTAAGTCAGGTAGCCGCGTTCTTTACCCAGAACGATCAGCGACTTAAGCCGTGTACGACGTATATCAGCATCGCTGATCTGCGTTTCTACTTTATCGTTGACCTTATCGTTTTGCTCATTAGCCATGCTTGACCTCAAATCCATTAAACCTGTTAAATGCGGTTACGGAAAAACCCGGCATTATACCTTAAATCACGACCTATTTTTAGTCGCGCCTACCATCGCTTTCAGCAATGCCTTTTCCTGCTCGGTCATATCGCTGATTTTCTTTTCCTGCATGCGCGCCAGTAAACTTTTTCCTTGCCGCTCGGCGTACATATCCTTTAATTGCTTGCGAGCCCCCTCAAATTCAAGAGAGTAATCGACTTGCTCATCCAGCAAATGAATCTCGCGCTCCAGCTCGCGCATCAACCGGGCATCCACCCGATTTTGCAACTGCAGCAACAAACCTGCAGGCTTTGCATTCGGGTAGGCGATCGCGGCTTCCAGCGTCTGTTTCACCAAAGCATCTTCTTCACTCTCATGCAGAACCCATGCCAAGTCATCGGGGCTCACCAACGCGGGTTGCATCAGCACCATCAGAACAAAGCGGCGCTGCAATGAGAGCGTGCTGCGCGTCTGCCGCGGCTGGCTTCGGCGCGGGCGCTGCACCTCGGGCAGACGGATCATGCTGCGCATTTCTTCATCCGAAAGGCCGGCCAACTCGGCCACGCGTTTGCGCAATAACAGTGCAAGCCGTGGCGCCTGTATCTGCGCTAGAATGGGTTCTGCCTCATTCAAAAAGCGCACCTTGTCTTCCTGCGATTGCAGGCCGTTATCTTCGCTCAAGTGCTGTATGAGATATTGCGACAAGGGCAATGCGCTCTGCATGGCCGCCTCAAACGCTTCCTTGCCGTATTCACGCACATAGCTATCCGGATCATGCTCGGCTGGCAAAAACAGAAAGCTTAATCGCAAGCCATCCGTCAACGCTGGCAAGGCATTCATGGCAGCGCGCCAGGCAGCTTTGCGGCCGGCGGCATCCCCATCAAAACAAAACACGATTTCATCTGTCTGCCGCATGAGCTTGGTGATGTGCACCGGCGTAGTGGCGGTGCCCAAGGCGGCGACGGCATACTCAATGCCGTATTGGGCCAGCGCGACCACGTCCATATAGCCTTCCACCACCAGCACACGACCAGCATCGCGAATCGCACGGCGGGCCAGAAAAAGGCCATATAACTCCTGACCCTTCTGAAACAAAGGAGTTTCGGGAGAATTCAGGTATTTGGGGCCATCGTCTTCCCCCTCGGTACCCAGCACCCGGCCGCCAAAGCCAATCACCTGGCCTTTTTGATCATGTATGGGGAACATGACGCGATCCCGAAAGCGGTCATAGCGCCGCCCCTGTTCGTTTTCAATGACCAGACCGATCGACTTCAGCACATCGTCCTGATAATCACTGAATACCTCCTGCAGATTTTGCCAGCCGGATGGGGCATACCCCATCTGAAAGCGGGCGGCAATCTGGCCGCTCAACCCGCGCCCTTTCAAATACTCAATGGCGCGCTGGGATTTCTTGAGCTCGCCACGGTAATACAACACAGCTTGCTGCATGGCTTCCACCATGCCGGGTACGGCTTTTTTCTGTGGGACATCCGCATCGCGCTCGCGCGTCTCCTGCGGCACCATCATCCCCACTTGCTTGGCCAGCTCATTGATGGCTTCCACAAAGCTGAGGCCTTGATATTCCATCACAAAGCCAATGGCAGAACCGTGGGCCCCACAGCCAAAGCAGTGATAAAACTGCTTGGTGGGACTTACCGTAAATGAGGGTGATTTTTCGTTATGAAAGGGGCAGCAGGCAGAATAGTTGGCCCCCGCTTTTTTCAGCGGGACACTACGGTCGATTACATCGACGATATCAACGCGATTGAGCAACTCTTGGATAAACGACTCAGGAATCATTTAAAGACAATCAGCACCCAAAAACCGTAATGCAGAAATCATAGCCTAAACCCATTCCATTAAAAGCAAAAAAGGAGCCAAAGCTCCTTTTTTAAATTACCAAGCTGTCAGGGTCAGGCGCTTAATCTGGATTTGATCAACCCGGATATCTTGCCCATGTCGGCGCGGCCTACAACCAGCGGCTTAACCGCGGCCATGACTTTGCCCATATCCTTGATGCCAGATGCGGATGTCTCCGTCACCACCTGCTCAAGTATCGCCTTGATCTCGTCTTCGGTCAGCGCTTGTGGCAGATACTCTTGCAACACGCTTACTTCAAACTTCTCAACATCTGCCAGGTCATGCCGATTGGCTGCCTCGTACTGGGAAATGGAGTCGCGACGCTGCTTCAGCATCTTTTCAATCGCCTCGATGACTTGCATGTCATCAAGCTCGATGCGCTCATCCACTTCGCGCTGCTTGATAGCAGCCAGCAACAGACGAATGGCACCCAGTCGCGCGCTGTCTTTGGCACGCATAGCCGACTTCATATCCTCGCTAATGCGAACCTTCAACGACACAACAGGCACTCCCTATCAACCAGTACAACCAACGCTACACATCTCACCACAAAACTCACAGCCGAATATACGGCCAAAGAAGCTTAGTAGAGCTTAGGTGCCAGAGTCTGGTTGCGAATACGACGATAGTGACGCTTAACAGCAGCAGCAGCCTTACGCTTGCGCTCCCAGGTAGGCTTCTCGTAGAACTCGCGAGCACGCAAGTCGGTCAACAGACCAGTTTTTTCAATCATGCGCTTGAAGCGGCGGAGAGCCACGTCAAACGGCTCGTTTTCTTTAACACGTACGCTGGACATTAGATCACTTTCCTTGAGAAAGGGCGAAAAAGTCTGCTATTCTAGCGCCACATTACGGTTTTATCAATCGTTATATTGTACTTTTGCCTCACTCAGCCCCTTATCCCTGCGTACTGCAAGCCCAACCCACTATGATTATTCTCGGCATTGAATCCTCCTGCGACGAAACCGGCATTGCCCTGTACGACCAGGGGCATGGCCTGTTGGCCCATGCGCTTCACTCGCAGATAGATATGCATGCCGAGTACGGTGGCGTAGTGCCAGAGCTGGCATCGCGCGACCATGTGCGCCGCACATTGCCACTCATACAACGCGTGCTGGATGAAGCCAAATTGACGCTTGCCGATATTGGTGGCATTGCTTACACGCAAGGCCCAGGCCTGGCTGGTGCCCTTTTGGTCGGCACCAGCATTGCCGAATCACTGGCGTTTACCCTGAATTTGCCCACCGTGGGCGTGCATCACCTTGAGGGGCATTTGCTGGCTCCATTGCTGGAAGCCAATCCACCGGCATTTCCGTTTGTGGCCTTGCTGGTTTCTGGCGGCCACACCCAA
Organism: Methylovorus menthalis; assembly: GCF_020523625.1. Lineage (GTDB taxonomy): Bacteria > Pseudomonadota > Gammaproteobacteria > Burkholderiales > Methylophilaceae > Methylovorus > Methylovorus menthalis. Next base: position 50,099 of record NZ_JAJAQH010000006.1, on the reverse strand, counting down.
TTGATGCGCGTGGGAGGCATAGGCGATTACATATTGCTGGGCGATACGCTGGATGATGCCGCAGGCGAGGCTTTCGACAAAACCGCCAAACTGCTGGGCTTGAATTACCCCGGTGGCCCGGCAGTATCTCGCCTGGCGGACAGTGGCACACCCGGACGCTTCAAACTGCCGCGCCCGATGCTGAACAGTGGCGACCTGAATTTCAGTTTCAGCGGACTTAAAACCGCCGTATTGACGCTGGTAAATGATCACAGTGATGCCGACGGCATCTTGGATGAGCAGACCAAGGCAGATATTGCACTGGAATTTCAGGAAGCCGTCACGGAAGTGTTGACGGCGAAATGCATGGCGGCCCTGCGGGATACCGGCTTGGATCAGCTGGTGGTTTCTGGTGGTGTAGGCGCCAACAGGCAACTGCGTGAAAAACTCAACCGCGCCACCAAGCGACGTTTATGCCATGTGCACTATCCGCGCCTGGAATTTTGCACCGACAACGGCGCCATGATTGCCTTTGCCGGCGCCATGCGCATGCAGCATGAGACCGAGGGCGACCATGGCTTCAGCGTACGCCCACGCTGGGACCTTGCCAGCCTGCAGCACCCAGCCTGAGTTTAAGGGCTTATTTTTTGCCGAAGCCTGCTTCGGTTCCCGCCAGCAACTTGCTGATATTGCTACGATGGCGCCAGATCAACAGCAGCGCGAGTACTAGCGCTGTCCACACATAACTCTCGCTGGGCAATAGATACCACGCATACAGCGGCGCCATGGACGCTGCCACCAAGGCCGCCAGGGAAGAGTAACGCCAGATGGCAAACACCAGCGCCCAAGTCAGCAGCACCGCCAAGCCCAACCAGCCCGAAAATGCCAGCAGCACACCAAGCGCTGTTGCCACACCTTTGCCGCCCTTGAAGCCGTAATACACGGGGTAAAGATGGCCGATGAACACCGCCAGGGCAACCAGGCATACCATATCGGCATCGAATCCCCATTGCTGCGCGATGAACACGGCAAGCCAGCCCTTGGCAGCATCGCCCAGCAGGGTAAGCAGGGCTGCCAGCTTCTTGCCACTGCGCAATACATTGGTCGCCCCTGGATTACCGGAGCCAACGGTGCGCGGATCAGGCAAACCAAACAGCTTGCTAATGACAATGCCAAATGAAATTGAACCCAGCAAATACGCTGCCAGAATAAAAGCGCTATCAATCATCATAAATACTTTAAAATTCCTGAAATTTTTACGGTGCCAGTGCGCATGAACCACGCACAAAAGCAGGAATATACTGGATTCCCGCACCGCCGTGAACGCAAACCTCTGTGCAACAGCGCTAAACCGACGCCTGACTCGCCATCATCAGGCATGAATCAACTTAAGGACACCCAGCATGGACATGATTTTCTTGAGCGAAGTCAAAGTGCAAACCCGACTTGGCGTGCCGGAGTGGGAGCGCATGGTGCCACAGACCATTATCCTTGATCTGGAAATTGCCATGCCGCACAGTCGTTCCTGCCAGACCGATGAAATCGACGACACCATAGACTATGGCATGGTGGTGGCACGCATACGCGAAACGCTCAGCGAGAAGTCGTTCAGGCTGGTAGAGGCTTTGGCTGAGCATCTGTGTCAGATCGTGCTTAATGAATTCGGCGCACCGTGGGTCAAAATCAAGGTCGCCAAACCAGGCATTCTGCCGGGGCTAAAAGCACTGGGTGTTGTTATTGAACGAAACAAGCCTTAGCTCACTCCATCCACTTAAGCTCAACATTCGCGTTCTCATCCCATGAAGCCCTACCTAATCCGCGCATTTATCCTAGTGCTTACCTGCTGCCTGTTTTCCACCCAGGCATCGGCAGCCTCGGAACGAATAGGACCCAATAACCTCGCCGTTATCGTGAACGAAGCGGACCCCAACAGCATGGAAGTGGGGGAATATTATTTGCAAGCACGCCAGATTCCCTCGACAAACCTGATCAAGGTGAAACTGCCTGCGGGCAAAGTCAAATTAAGCGCCTGGGAATTTGCCGGTTTACGCAGCAATATACTTCCGCGCCTGGGCCCTGAGATCCAGGCCATCGTGCTGATCTGGACCACCCCTTATGCGGTGGAGTGCAACAGCATCACTTCCGCCATGACCCTAGGCTATGACGCCCAGCAGTGTAAAAAAACCTGCGATCCCGGCAAGCCCAGCCCCTATTTCAACAGCTCTGTCAGCCAACCTTATACTACCCTCGGCATACGCCCCACCATACTGCTGCCAGTCGAGTCAGTGGAGCAGGCAAAAGCGCTGATAGACCGTGGCGTATTCAGCAGCTTCCGATTGCTTCCCAGCAGTGCTTATCTCTTGACGACATCGGACCAGGCACGCAATGCGCGCGTGCCCATGTTTCCGAAACCCATGCAGATTGCCGCCAGCCAGCTCACCATTCAACGCATAGAGGCGGACAGCATTCAGGATCGCAAGGATGTGATGTTTTACTTTACGGGCAAAATTTCCGTGCCGCATCTGGATACGCTGACATTCAGGCCGGGCGCCATTGCCGATCATCTGACATCCAGTGGCGGCGACCTTTTAGGCAAATCCCAGATGTCCAGCCTGCGCTGGCTGGATGCAGGTGCCACGGGCAGCTATGGCACGGTTTCAGAGCCTTGCAATTACTGGCAAAAATTCCCGGCACCTAGCATCGTCATGAAACATTATCTTGAGGGCGAAACCCTGATTGAAAGCTACTGGAAAAGCGTGGCATGGCCAGCGCAAGGGCTTTTCATCGGGGAGCCTCTGGCTACTCCATATGCCAGAACACAGGGCGCACCGAGCCCATGAAGCCAACGCCATGCCCTTGCCACAGTGGCACGAACTACTCCACTTGCTGCCAGCGCTGGCATACTGGCAGCCGTGAGCAACCACCCCCTGTCCAGCTGATGCGCTCCCGTTATGCGGCTTACGCGCTCCAGCTTGAAGATTATCTGCTGGCTACCTGGCATCCTGACACCCGCCCGGCGCGACTTGGCTTAACCGAAGATGCGCCCACCAAATGGATAGGCCTGCGCATTTTGCGTGATGAAGTGCAAGGCGATAGCGCGATCGTAGAGTTCGAAGCGCGCTACAAGATCAACGGCAAAGCGGAAAAACTGTATGAAATCAGCCGGTTTATCAAACTGAATGGCGATTGGTACTATCTGGATGCAAGCGGCGAGTAAAGTCTGGGGCACACCCTAGCCGCGCGGATGGTGCTTGGCATGCAATTGCTTCAGGCGCTCACGCGCCACATGCGTGTAAATTTGCGTGGTTGAAATATCCGAGTGCCCCAACAGCATCTGCACCACCCGCAAATCTGCCCCGTGATTCAATAAATGGGTGGCAAAAGCGTGGCGCAGCACATGGGGCGATAAAGGTTTGTGTATGCCTGCCTGCAAAGCGTAGCGCTTGATCAGATACCAGAATGCCTGGCGCGTCATGGCCTCGCCGCGCTGCGTCACAAACAAACTATCAGAAACGCGCTGCTGCAGCATCTGCGGCCGTCCTTCGCGTACATAACGCAACAACCAATCCACCGACTCTTCCCCCAACGGGACCAGGCGAGTCTTGCTGCCTTTACCCGTCACGCGCACTACCCCTTCATTGAGGCTGACTTCGGTATAGCGCAAACCCACCAACTCGGAGACGCGCAGGCCACAGGCATAAAGGGTCTCAAGCATGGCCCGGTCGCGCAGGCCAATGACTTGGGAAATATCCGGTGCGCTCAACAAGGCGACCACCTCGTCTTCATTCAGGCTCTTTGGCAATGAGCGTGGCAGCTTGGGCGTATCAATCAGTATCGTGGGATCAACGCTAATGTGTCCCTCGCGCAAGCCATGGCGATAAAACCGCCTCAAGCTCGCAATCAAACGGCTGACACTACGCGGCTTGCTGGTCGGAAACCGGAACGCGAGATACTCTTGAATATCTCCCTGATCAGCCTGATTGAGCAACCTGGCATTTTCCGACCACAGCCAGCCAGCAAACAGCGCGAGATCGCGCCGGTAACTTTCCAGCGTATTACGCGCCAGACCATCCTCCAGCCACAGGTGATCCACAAAGCTGTCCAGCAGCGCCGTATTCGCCGCGCTCATGCAAAACCCTCATGTGCCAGCAACCACTGCTTGATGGCAAGACCACGTGGATTACCCTGCATGAAGCCCCCCAGGCCGCTTTTGGCAACGACGCGATGACAGGGAACCAGCAAGGGTACCCTGTTCGCGCCGCACACGTTGGCAACCGCCCTGGGGCCGGAATGGACACATTGGGCCAGCTGGCTATAGCTCAAGGCTTCTCCAGACGGGATATCGGCAATGGCCTTCCAGACACGCTGCTGAAACAAGGTGCCGCCAGTAAGATATGGAAGGTCTATCAGGCGCGCGGGATCCAGCAAATACTGCTGCAGTTCATGCACGGCGTGCTGCACAAATGGAAGCGGAGCCGCATGAGGCTCTAAGGTCTCGGCCAACAGTTCAATGCCGACCACGAAGTCATCCTGAACGCGCAGGCCTATTGCTCCAAATGGCGCAGTGATGATGGCATCATAATCGTGCGGTGTGTTTCCAGCATTCATCGGACTATGGTAACGCAATCTTTCGTGGCGTATCCAGTCAACTCCCAAGCTACAAAAGCAAAAAGCCCCTTGCGGGGCTTTTTGTGGACAGCTGGGCTGAAATTTATTCAGCGCTAACTGGCTTTTCACGCAGCTTGAGCTTTTCCTTGATACGTGCAGACTTGCCTGAACGCTCACGCAAGTAGTACAGCTTACTGCGACGTACATCACCACGGCGCTTCACTTCAATAGAAGCGATCAGTGGGGAGTAAGTCTGGAATGTACGCTCAACGCCTTCACCGGAAGAAATCTTGCGAACGATGAAAGAAGAGTTCAGGCCACGATTGCGCTTGGCAATCACAACGCCTTCATAAGCCTGTACACGCTTACGAGTACCTTCAACCACGTTCACACCAACGATAACGGTGTCACCAGGTGCAAATTCAGGAACATTCTTGCCGAGACGGGCAATTTCTTCCTCTTCCAACATCTTGATAATGTCTGCCATTTTTCAGTTCCTTTTAATTATGAGGATTCTTGTTCCTGCTTCAACGTTTGCTCAACATCAAGCTCCGCCAGCAGCCGAGATTCCTCTTTCGTCAACGACCTTTCGGCCAGTAAATCCGGGCGTTTAGCCCTTGTTTGCGCCAGCGACTGCTTGAGTCGCCAACGCTTGATCTTTACATGATGCCCGGACATCAGAATCTCGGGCACCGCCACGCCTTCATATACTTCCGGGCGGGTATAGTGGGGGCAATCCAGCAAGCCATCCACAAATGAATCCTCGAGTGCGGAATCCATATCGCCCAGACTGCCGGGCAATTGACGCACAATCGCATCTATCAACACCATGGCGGGTAACTCACCACCCGATAGCACATAATCGCCTATCGAATACTCTTCATCAACCACACGGTCTAGCAAGCGCTGGTCTACACCTTCATAGCGGCTGGCCAGCAATATCAAGCCAGGCTCTTGCGCCAACTGCATCACCGCGGCATGGGTAAGAGGCTTGCCTTGCGGTGACATGTGTATCACCTTGGGCACAGCAACTCCGGCTTCCACTTGCCTTGCTTTGGCAGCACCAATCGCTTTTTCCAGCGGCTCGGCCAGCATCACCATGCCAGGACCGCCACCGTATGGCCGGTCATCCACTGTACGGTAATTGTCGCTGGTGAAATCGCGTGGATTCCACACATGCAGGGCATAAATGGCTTTTTCCAGCGCCCTCGCCGTAATGCCAAACCGGCTGACGGCTTCAAACATCTGCGGAAACAGACTCACCACATCAAACTGTCTGGTGACAGACTTGGTGGCTTCAGGCGCCAGCGACATTAAAACTCCGGATCCCAGTCTACCAGCATGGTTCCTGCTTCAATATTCACCTCAGGCACGGCTTCTGCGGTAAACGGCACCAGACGCTCACGCCCGGCATTATCTTTCACCACCACCACATCATTGGCACCAGTTTCGAATACATCCACCACAGTGCCAAAATCTACCTGCTGCAAATTGCTGACGCGCAAACCAATCAGATCGGACCAGTAATACTCGCCCTCTTCAGCTTCGGGCAACTGCTCGCGCGGCACGGACACCTGCTTGCCTCGGGCAGCAAATGCAGCATCACGATCGTCAATCCCCACCAGCTTGACCAGCAAGGTCTTGCCATGCACTTTCGCTGCTTCGACTACGTATTCCTGCCACTTGGAGTCACGCCCCAGCCACCAGTTATCGTAATCGAACAGGCTATCTATGGTCTCGGTATCCGGCTGAATTTTCAGCCAGCCATAAATGCCATAAGGGGCGACAACGCGCCCCATGACGACCATATCCTTCACAGTTGTTATCGCCTGTTAAAAGGCAATACCCCGCTTAGGCAGCTGCTTTGGCAGATTGCTTGACCAGACGTGCAACGCAATCAGACAGCTGTGCGCCGTTGCTTTGCCAGTGAGCAATACGCTCACCGTTCAGGCGCAGGCCTTCTTGGCCTTCTTTAGCCAAAGGATTGTAAAAACCTACACGCTCAATGAAGCGACCATCGCGACGATTGCGCGAGTCAGCTACCACTACGCTGTAAAAGGGGGATTTCTTCGCGCCACCGCGTGCGAGACGAATGATCACCATAATAGTTGTTCTCTTTTAATTGACACAGAAAGGCGCGGATTTTACGTTATTTATGAGGGGCTTGGCAAGGGGAATATCAGATTATCTGCATTCTTGCCCGATCACCCTCTACTATGCAGGCTGGTAGCGCGTAGGGTCTGCCATGCCCGCCGCCAGAAAACCATCGCGACGGAAGCGGCATGAATCACACTTGCCACAAGCCCGGCCTTGCTCATCCGCCTGATAACAGGAAACTGTCATTCCATAATCAAAGCCCAGCGCGCTGCCGCGCTTCACTATGTCAGCCTTGGATAAATCAATCAGCGGAGCATGCACGGTAATGGTGTCACCTTCGACAGCGGCCTTGGTGGCAAGATTGGCCATAGCTTGAAAAGCCCGCACATATTCGCCACGGCAATCTGGATAGCCCGAGTAATCCAGCGCGTTGACGCCAATAAAAATATCGCTCGATTTCAGCACTTCGGCCCAGGCAAGTGCCAATGACAACATGATGGTATTACGGGCTGGCACATACGTCACCGGAATGCCTTCCGTAGGGGACTGTGGGACATCGATGCGGTTATCTGTGAGGGCGGACCCACCAAACAGGGAGAGATCCAGTTGCACGGTCTTGTGCTCCGCCGCCCCCAGACATTCGGCGACACGCTGTGCCGCCAGCAGCTCGGCAGAGTGGCGCTGGTGATAATCCAGACTCAGACAATAGCACTCATAGCCCTGGCTACGCGCAATGGCCAGCACAGTGGCGGAATCAAGCCCACCGGATAACAGCACAACCGCTTTTTTGCTCATCTCAAACTCCGGGCCTTTCGCCCCACAATATCTTGTGCAACTGCACCTGCATGCGCACAGGCAACTTGTCCGCCAATATCCACTCAGCCAGCTCTGTCGGATTCACCTGGCTATATACCGGGGAGAACAGCACACTGCATGTGCGATGCAATGGCTGCTCGGCAAGCAGCTCTTTGGCCCAGACATAATCAGCATGATCACATAATACAAACTTCACCTCGTCCTGCGCCTTGAGATGCTCAAGATTGCCCCACATATTCTTTTCCAGCTCGCCAGATCCGGGGGTTTTGATATCCAGAATGACGGATACGCGTGGATCGACCCTGGCGATATCCATCGCACCGCCGGTCTCAAGCGACACGCTATACCCCGCATCGCACAGCCGTGTCAGCAGCACATGGCAATCGCGTTGCGCCAGGGGTTCGCCGCCCGTCACCGTCACATAATGCGCCCCATACTCGGCCACCTTCTGCATGATGTCGTCAATCTCCATGCTACCGCCCCCATGAAAGGCATAGGCAGTATCGCAATAAACGCAGCGCATGGGGCAGCCCGTCAGCCGCACGAACACCGTGGGCAGGCCAACGCGCGATGACTCGCCTTGCAGCGAATGGAAGATTTCGTGGATTCTAAGTTTCATGACCGGATAAATGGAAAATAGCCGACAACAATCTGCTGTCGGCCATCAATAAACGTTATTTTACTTGAAGTTGGGGCAGTTCTGGCGAATTGCCTGAACGCTTAGCGCTTTATCGATTCCAGAACTTTGAGACGGCTTTGCGCGCGCGGAATCACATCACTCTTAGGATACTGACTGATCAGGTCGCGCAGGGTCTTTTTGGCGCCATCCACATCGGCCAGCTGTATCTGGCTGTTGGCAATATTAAAACTGGCTTCCGGCGCTTTGGCGCTATCAGGATATTGCTTCAGCAGCTTTTGCTGGGTAGCAATCGCTGCCTTGTAATTTTTGAGTGAGAACTGCGAGAAGCCCAAGCCATACATCGCATCGGCTGCGTGAGTACTGGCGGGGTATGTCTGCAGAAACTTCTGATAGGCATCAAATGACTCTTTGAACTTGCTGACCTGCAGCAAGCCATTAGCAGCCTCAAAGTCTTTGTTTTCCGACGAACTGGCTGGCGCCTCTGCGACAGCACCTGATGTGGACTGTGCCGCATCGGTAGCGGCGGCTGGCGCCCCACTCTCCAGTTTGCGCAGACGGCTATCCGTATCTGCGTATAAATCTTTTTGACGCTGTTGCGTCATGTCAACGTTATGGTTGGCCACTTCCAATTGGCCTTGCAGACGACTGATCTGCTGATTGAGGGCATCAATCTTGCCCAGCATGTCAGTCAGGCTCTGGGTGTAACGTTGCTCCAGAGCCTGCTGATTTTTCTTCAACTCATCTATCGCAGCTTGCGTGGCCTGATTCTGGGTTTGCACCTGTTGCTGAAGGTCAGCAATTTTCCTGCGTGCCTCATCATCCCCAAACAGCGCAGCATGCGCCACTTGAGAAACACCCATCAACAGCCCCAAACCTACTATCAAACCACGCATTATCAATTACTCGCCTTGGTAAACGATGTCAGCACGACGGTTCTTGCTGTAAGCAGCTTCGTCGGAACCAGCAGCTTGTGGCTTTTCTTCGCCGTAGCTGATTGTTTCGATTTGCTTGTCAGAAACACCTTGCAGGTTCAGCACTTGCTTGACAGCAACAGCACGACGTTGACCCAGCGCCAGGTTGTACTCGCGGGTGCCACGTTCGTCAGTGTTACCTTGCAGAATCACCTTGGCATCTGGATGCTCAACCAGGTACTTGGCATGGGCATTAACCAGATCACGGTATTCAGGCTTGACTTCATCCTTGTCAAAATCGAAGTAAACGCTGCGCTTGGACAGGATGTTGTTAGGATCGGTCAAAGGGTTAACCGACATGCTGCTGTTCTGTACACCGCTGGTAGAAGCAGAGTCAGAGCTTTGGCTGGTGGTAGTTTGCGCTGGGCTCTTGTCTTCAACAACAGGGGCATTCTTCACAGGCTTGCTTGAGCAAGCAGCCAGCATCATCGCCAGCAGTACGCTTGTTACTAAACTTTTATTCATGTTTTTCTCTCCTTTAAAATCAATAAAATACAACCAAAATTCACTACTAAAAAATCTGTTCCATCACAAAACGGCTAATTCGCTGCGGGTCCCCACGCGGGCTCACGCACATCCCCGCCAGTTTCACTTAGACGCTGCTTGACGCGACCATCTGCAGAGACGGCAGCCAAGGCACCACGCCCGCTAATGCTGGTCGCGTAAAGAATCATGCGGCCATTCGGAGCAAAGCTGGGAGACTCATCCTGTGCGGTATCACTCAGAATCTGCACCTGACCGCTGGCTATATCCTGCACGGCCACGCGGAACTTGCCACTATCCTGCTTGATATAGGCCAAGGTCTTGCCGTCCGGCGAGATGCGCGGGCTGACGTTGTAATTACCGTCAAACGTCATCCGCTTGGCATCACCGCCCGTGCTGGCCATGCGATATATCTGCGGCCCGCCACCCCGGTTGGATGTGAAGTAGATCACCGAGCCATCCGGGCTGAAAAATGGTTCTGTATCAATAGACGTCGTGTAGGTCAGCTGCTTCAATCCGGTACCATCGGCATTGATCACATACACCTGTGAGTTGGCGCTGTGCGTCAATACAATCGCCAGTCGGCTACCATCAGGAGACCATGCAGGGGCGCTATTGTTACCCTTGAAGTTTGCAACCACATTACGCTGCCCCGTCACCAGCGACTGCACAAATACAATCGGCTTCTTTTTCTCGTAGGAAACATAAGCCAGTTTCGTGCCATCCGGAGACCAGCGTGGGGATATTACTGGCTCATTGGAAGACATCACAGTCTGCGGGTTGTACCCATCGGCATCGGCCACTTGCAATGCATAGCGGCCAGCGGTCTTGGTGATGTAGGCAATGCGTGTGGAGAACACACCAGGCTCGCCAGTCAGTTTCTCATAAATGATGTCGGCAATTTTGTGCGCTGTCGCACGTTGCTGCGATGCCGAGATATTGAATTCAAGTCCTGCAAGCTGGTTTTGCTTTAGCACATCCAGCAAGCGGAAAGACACCTTGAGGCGGCCGCCAGGCAACGTTTCCACTGAGCCTATCGTGAGCGCCTGGGCTTGAATGGCAGCCCACTCGGGATATTTCACCTCGGGCAGATCGTGCGGCTGATTCACCACACCACGCGTTTCCAGCACACGGAATAAGCCACTGCGCCGCAGGTCAGCCCCCACGACCGTGGCAATATCATCCTGTGCACCAGGCGTTTTGGCGAAAGGCACGACAGCAATCGGGATTTGCTGTGCAGCGCCGCCAACGATTTCGATTGTCAATGCAGCATTACCGGCAAGCGGCAAGGCCAAGAGGAAAAAGCTAAGTAGTAGACGTAGTTTGTTCATGGGTAATTAGGGTAAATATGTTTTGCAAAGTTCCCTTGTGCAAAGTCCAGCCATTCTAGCAAACTTATGCTACTCATTCGGCCTGAACTTGAGTTCCAGGTTACGAAACTGTGCAAGCAGGTCTGGCTGCGTAGGCAATGGCAAGGGCTGAGACTGCAGAATAGCCCGCTCCACAGCGTCGTCACAGGCAGTAATACCGCTGCCTTTAACCAGCCGTGGCGAGCCAATCAGCTCCCCCGTCGGCATCAGATTAAGGTTAAAGGTTAGCTCGGGTTTGCCGCTGCCACACAATTGCGAATTCACATTGCGCCGGATCTTGTTCGTGATCAGGCCGATATATTTCGCGACTTCGCTGGGATCCACCTTGGGCGATGCTGACGCTGCCGGGCCGGTTTGGGGCGCAGCTGCATGCGTCGCCTTTGCGTCTTCCTCCAGCATGGCTTGCTGCAGTTTTTTCAGCATGTCCTCTTTAGGCTTTTCGTCTTTCTTTTTTGGCTCAGGCTTGGGCTCTTCTTTCGGTTTTACCGGCTTTTCTTCCTTGGGTTTAACCGGTTCCTTTTTCACCTGAATCTCAGCTTTGGGCTGAGGCTCGGGAGCCGGATCAGGTTTAGGCTCGGGCTTGGGCTCCGGTTTTGGTTCTGGTTTTACCGGCTCAGGCATTGGTTCAGGCTTGGGCGGCTGCACCGCCTTTTCAGCGGGAATCGCTTCCCACAGTTCCACCTGAGCCACGCTCATGGGCTGCACGGTTTTCCAATGAAAGGAAAACAGCAGCAACATCAACAGAACACCATGCACCAGCACCGACAGGGCGCCAGCACGAATGGCAAATGTATTTTCACGCTCGCGTATCATGCCAACCTATTTTGCAGGCTTGAGCAACAGCCCAACCTTGTATTGCTTAAGGCCATCCATCAGGCTGACCACTTGGTCATACTTCACGTTTTTATCGGCAGCAATGACAATAGCGCGGTCTGGCGTTTTTTCCAGCATGGTGCGCACTTCAAACAGCAGCTGATCGCGCTCCAGCGCCTTGCCTTCAATTTCGACCTGATCATTGGCCTTGACGGTAATCACCAGTGGCGCCGCGGCTTGTTTCAGCGTCTGACCTACCTGCGGCAGTTCCACCACCCCAGGATTGGTCATGGGCGCCGTGACCATAAAGATCACGAGCAGCACCAGCGTCACGTCAATGTAAGGCACGACGTTGATCTGGTTCATCATCCGCCGTTTACGGGTTCTCGCCATGATGCCCCCTTACTTGTTGCGCTGCAGGATGTTGGTGAATTCTTCCATGAAGCTTTCATAGCGCACGGCCAGCCGGTCAACCGCAGAAGCAAACCGGTTGTAGGCGATGACCGCGGGAATGGCGGCAAACAGGCCAATGGCGGTTGCCACCAGCGCTTCGGCAATGCCTGGCGCCACATGAGACAAGGTCGCCTGCGCCATATTGGCCAGACCACGAAACGCATTCATGATGCCCCAAACCGTACCGAACAGACCGATATAAGGACTGACAGAGCCGACGGATGCCAGAAATGGCAGATGCGAATCGAGATCATCCATTTCGCGGTTGTAGGCGGCGCGCATGGCACGCTGTGCGCTTTGGGTCACGTCACTGATTTCCAGGCCGCCCTGGCGTTTCAGCTTGGCGTATTCCTTGAACCCGGCCTCAAAAATACTGGCCATGCCTTGTGCGCGCCGACGGCCAGCATTCACACTGTCGTAGAGCTTGTTGAGATCACCACCACGCCAGAATTCCTCTTCAAATGCCAGCGCATCGCGCTCTGCACTGCGAATGCTGAACACCTTGATGAAGATGTACCACCATGACACCAGAGAGGTGAGAAGCAAGATGGCCATGACAATCTGCACCGGCACACTGGCGCCGGACAACAGGGTATATAGGGACATATCCTCGCTGAGGTTCATTACTGCTCCATTTTTTTCATTGACTGTTGGATAGGGGCGGGAATCGTTACTGGCGTGTAGTTGACCGCATCAATGCAGACAACTTCCACGCTGGCTTCGGTAAGGATCTGCCCGTCCCGGAAAATCTTTTGTTCAAACACCATGCGGCTGCGGCCCATGCTGGCAAGCTCGCTATGTACCTCAATGGCGTCATTGAAACGGGCGGGCTTTTTAAATTTGATTTCGATATTACGCACAACAAAGATGATGCCAAACTGCGCGGTAAGTTCCGTGTGTTCGAATCCCAGGCTGCGCAACCACTCGGTGCGGGCACGCTCCATAAAGTTGAGATACTGGCTGTGATAGACGATGCCGCCAGCATCACTATCTTCGTAGTAAACCCGGATCGGCCATGCAAACTGATCCGCATGCACGGTATCGCTCACTCCTGCCATAAGCTTCCATTTTGCATGCTGGCCGGGGTTGGCAACCCAAAATGCTGGTATGACTGCTGGGTAGCCACACGGCCACGCGGCGTGCGCATCAGGTAACCCTGCTGAATCAGATAAGGCTCAAGCACATCTTCAATCGTGTCGCGCTCCTCGCCAATGGCCGCGGCCAGATTATCCAGGCCCACCGGGCCGCCACCGAACTTCTCCAGCACGGCGAGCAACAGCTTGCGATCCATGACATCAAAGCCCAGCTTGTCGACATCCAGCATTTGCAATGCCGCATCGGCAATCGCCGAGGTGACGATGCCATCCGCCTTGACCTGCGCATAGTCGCGCACGCGGCGCAGCAAGCGGTTGGCAATACGTGGCGTGCCGCGGGAACGCTTGGCAATCTCCAGCGCACCCGCCTCCTGCATGCTGACATCGAGCAGACCAGCCGAGCGATGCACGATACGCGCCAATTCATCGGCCGTATAAAACTCCAGCCGCGACACAATCCCGAAGCGATCGCGCAGCGGATTGGTCAGCATGCCGGCACGCGTAGTGGCACCCACCAGCGTAAAAGGGGGCAAATCAAGCCGCACCGAACGCGCAGCAGGGCCTTCGCCTATCATGATGTCCAGGCGATAGTCTTCCATGGCAGGGTAAAGAATTTCCTCCACCACGGGGGATAGTCGATGGATTTCATCGATGAATAGCACATCATTGGGCTCAAGATTAGTCAGCAATGCCGCCAGATCGCCTGCGCGTTCCAGCACCGGGCCAGATGTCTGGCGCATGTTCACGCCCATTTCGCGCGCAATGATGTGCGCCAGTGTTGTCTTGCCAAGGCCAGGCGGGCCAAACAGCAAGACATGATCCAGAGCTTCGCTGCGGCCACGCGCAGCATTGATGAAGATTTCGAGCTGACCGCGGGCCTTTTCCTGACCGACATACTCGTCCAGCACCTTGGGGCGCAGGGCACGCTCCAGCGCTTCTTCCTCCCGGCCCAGCGGCTCGGCGGCGATCAGTCTGTCGGTTTCTATCATGGGCCTGTCAGGCGGTCTTTAATCAGGATTTGGAAAGGGATTTGAGTGCCAGACGGATACCGTCGGCCACTACAACATCGGCAGGCAATTGCTTGACGGCTGCCATGGCTTCCCGCTCATTGTACCCCAAGGCGAGCAGCGCGTTGAGCACATCGCCACTGGCGGATTTCGGCTGACCAGCGGGCGTGGTGAGACCATCCACGCTGAACTTGTCTTTCAGCTCCAGCAACAGGCGCTCGGCCGTTTTCTTGCCTATGCCCGGCACGCGGGTCAGCAGCGCGGTTTCCTGCAAGGCCACTGCTTGCGCCAGATCATCGACCGACAAGCCGCTCAATATCGACAACGCCGACTTGGCACCTATGCCATTCACCTTCAGCAGCTGGCGAAAGGTCTGGCGCTCGCGGTCGGTGCCAAAACCATATAGCAGCTGCGCATCTTCGCGCACGATAAACTGCGTCAGCAGCACCACTTTTTCACCCAGGGCTGGCAGGTTATAGAAGGTGCTCATGGGCACCTCGCATTCATAGCCGACGCCATGGCAATCAATCACCACTTGCGGCGGTGCCTTTTCAATCAGGACTCCGCTGATTCGGCTAATCATGAACACGCTCCCACAGATGCCGCCTATGCGGCAGGGTTAATTAATTGAGATGTATATAAACGTTGCCAGGGGGAAATGCGCAATCACACCAGCCGCCCGCCCCGTACGCGAAACCCGGCCGTTGCCAGCCTGCCCAGGCCTTGGCCGCCGTGCGCATGGCAAATGGCACATGCCAGGGCATCGGCCGAATCCGGCTTGGGCACGCCAGGCAGCTTCAGCAGACGCTTTACCATTTCCTGCACCTGTTCCTTGGCGGCATGACCATTGCCCACCACCGACTGCTTGACCTGCAGCGCTGTATATTCCGCCACCGGCAGATTCTGGATCACAGCCGCACAAATCGCCGCGCCACGGGCTTGCCCGAGTAACAGGGTCGATTGCGGATTCACGTTTACAAATACTTTTTCAATCGCCACCTGCTCCGGGGCATAGGTGGCGATCACTTCGGCCAGGCCATCGAGTATGATTTTCAGCCGCGAGGGCAGGTCTTCAATCTCGGCGCCCTTGCCCTGGGTGGTCTTGATGGTGCCGCTGGCGATGTAACTCAGTTTTTCACCGGTTTTTTCGATGACGCCAAAACCGGTCAGGCGCAACCCTGGATCAATACCAAGGATGCGCATCAGCTGCGACCTGTCGCCAGCAAGGGCATCACTCTTCGATCACCGCTGTGGTGTACACGTCCTGCACATCATCCAGGTCTTCCAGCGCATCCAGCAGTTTTTGCATTTTGGCGGCATCGTCGCCGGTAAACGCGGTTTCATTGAGCGGCTTCATGGTCACCTCAGCCAGCACAGCCTTGAGGCCCGCTGCTTCGAGGGCTTCCTTCACGGCGGTGAAATCTGCAGGCGGCGTAATCACCTCAATACTGCCGTCTTCATCGGTAATCACATCTTCCGCACCGGCTTCCAGCGCCGCTTCCATTACCTGCTCTTCACTGGTGCCTGGTTCAAATACCAGGGTGCCGCAATGCTTGAACATGAAGGCCACACAGCCATCGGTGCCCAGGTTGCCACCATTTTTGGACAGGGCATGGCGCACATCGGCCACCGCACGCTGCTTGTTATCCGTCATGCAGTCGATGATGATGGCGGCGCCGCCAATGCCATAGCCTTCATAGCGAATTTCTTCGTAATTCACGCCTTCCAGCTCACCTGTACCACGCTTGATGGCGCGGGTGATGTTTTCTGCCGGCATGTTTTCTTCTTTGGCTTCCGCCACCGCGGCACGCAGGCGCGGGTTGAAGTTGATATCACCGCCGCCCAGACGGGCCGACACGGTAATTTCCTTGATCAGCTTGGTAAAAATCTTGCCGCGCTTGGCATCCTGACGGCCCTTGCGATGCTGAATATTGGCCCATTTGGAATGACCTGCCATGACTAAATCCTCTAACCCTTTAAATTCGCCGGATTTTACCATAGCCAGGCCTGCTGCTGGCAGTCGCTAAAACAAGCAATACTCGATAAACAGGGAAGAAAGGCGAGACTAATCCTGCCCCATGGCGGGGTCTATGGCTTCGCGACTGCGCATGCTGCGCAGTGAAATAATGACGAGGGCAGCACCGATGAGCAGCATGCCGATCGACTCGCCTGGCGTGGGGCGCTCGCCCAATTGCCACCAGGCGGCCAGTACACCGATCACCGGCGCCAGCATGGAAGTCATGCTGGCAATACCGGCAGGCAGCCGCTGCAAGGCGTAAAGCCACAGCATCCAGGCCAGCGCGTTACACAGGATGGCATTGAAGGCGACTGCACCAATGAACTGGGGCGTCCATTGAATTGGCCCCGCGGGAACGATCAACGCCACTGCCACCAATGGCAGCGAGCCAAAAAACATCTGCCAGGCAGTGAGCGAGAGCAAATCGAGCTCTGGTGAGCGCTGATGCAGCTTCTTGGCAACAATCACCGACAAGGCCCAGAACACACCACCGAGCACCGCCAGCGCCATACTGAAAAGGTCAGCGCCGAGATGCAACGGGTCCAGAATGAAAAGCAGGCCCATGATGGAGCAGGCCACCGCCAGCCATTGCGTGCCACGGATTTTTTCGCCGAGCAAGGGCCAGGCCAGGATCATCACCCAGAATGGCATGGTGTAAGTCAGTACAGCCGTCTTGCCCGCACCCCCTTCTACCAGCGCCCAGATAATGAGGCCGGTAAATCCGCAGGTTTGCAGCACACCCAGTAACAGCAAGGTGGGAATCTGCCGTGGCCGGATCGGCCGCCGCAAGATCGGCAATAGAACCAGCAGGCACAGCGCCCCCAGGAAGGTACGCAAGGCACCAAACTGAAAGGCACCCGCATAACGCAGCGCATGCTTCATCACCACCCAGTTATAGCCCCACAGCACAGCGAGCAGAAGCAGAGCCAGAAAGGCGCGCACCGTGGCGCTGGCGGAGGTATTCATCTCTGCAAAATCAATTCCAGGTATGGGTATACAGCTTCCAGCTACCATCGGCCTGACGGCGATACAGCAGATGCACATTACCACTGAATTCCTGACGCTCACCGGCGGCATTCACTGCAGCAGCGCTCCAGCGACCACGTTGAAAAGCCAGTGTTTCATCCGCGCCCACTTCCAGCAGCTCCAGCTTGTGGTCAACCACGCCTTGGCCGATCAGGTCGCGCCAGAAATCCAGAATCGCCTTGCCGCCCGTCACCTGGGCAGCGCCTGATGGCAAAAGACTGGCTTCATCATCGTAAAAAGAAGCCACCAGAGCAGGCTGCTGGGTGTTGAAAGCCGAATCCCACGCCTGGTTAGATGTGGTGAATTGCGCCTTTAATGCGTCATTGGTTTGCATGGTAATTACTCCTTGGGGTTAGTAACGAATTCAGTAAAGCGTGAAATGTCAGGCCTGGACCATGGCGGGAACGCCCGCCACGATTAGGTGCAGCATCTCGTGCAGGTGCTTGCGCCCGGCCTCATCCAGACCGGCCATGCATTGCTTGAGGCGGCTGTAGTAGTCCGGCATTACCTCATCCAGCTTGGCCTGCCCGGCCGGGGTGAGGCGCACGCTGATATTGCGGCGATCTTCGCCTGCGTAAATGCGCTCAACCAGACCATCGCGCTCCAGACCATCAATCAGGCCCGTCATGGTGGCGCGTGAAACGCCCGCTTTTTGCGCCAGCGCAGAAGGCGTTGATGTCAGGGTTTCTTCGCGCATCAGCAGGATCAGTACCCACCAGCGCCCTTGCAGCAAGCCATGCCGACTGAGGCAGGTATCGAGGGCAATGGACAGGTCCGTAGCGACCCGCAACAAATGCAGGAAAGACGAAATCGCCGAGACATCAGCCTCGGGGTAGCGCTGGGCAAATTTATCCAGCACTTCAGGGGTAGGGAGATCGCGCAGTTGCAACATGATTAGGGTCATTATAGTTAGCTGGCTAACCATGTCAAGCCCATGACGGGATTTAAGGTTCTACTAACTAGCCGATAGGTGTATATTTAAATTTCGAAACAAGCCCTTGCGTGATTCAGCGCGGGCCGTAAAAAAGAACAGGCAGCCATAACAAGCCTTAAAAACGTTCGAGGAGGATGTATGAAAACAGTACGGCAATTGCTGGAAGAAAAAGGTAATACCATCTTATCCGTCGGCCCCGATAGCCTGGTTTACGACGCCCTCAAGATCATGGCCGAGTATCGCGTAGGCGCTCTGCTCGTGATGCGTGGACAGGCCCTGGTAGGTATTTTTTCCGAGCGGGATTATGCGCGGGAAGTGGTACTCAAGGGCAAGACATCTAAAACCACGCCGGTCTCTGACATCATGTCGCACCAGGTGATCACGGTATCGCCTGACCAGACCGTGGACGAATGCATGAACCTGATGTCAGGCAAACGCATACGCCACCTGCCGGTGATCGAGCACAGTCAGGTAGTCGGCGTGTTGTCGATTGGCGATCTGGTCAAGGCGACCATCGAGTATCAGCAGTTCCTGATTCAGCAACTGGAGAGCTATATCCAGAGCTGAAGCCTCACCCAGGCAGAGCCATCCATCGCGCAGCCGCGGGCTGAAGCTCAGCTGCGGTCTGCCTCGGTCCGTCCCACCTGCTCCCAGCCCTGGTTGATGCGCTCACGCAAGTCATCTCCCTGCTCCTCGGTGAGGATACGGGTTAGGTCGTTACGCATGCGCAGGCTGTTGACCACCACTTGCTGCATGTCATTGCGGATCGGGTGGCTGGCCCACATCAGCTTTTCATCGTGCTGACGGAAACGCCAGGCTGTGCGGTAGGCATGAAAACGGCTGTAGCCTAGCTCGGTCAGTACCTTTTCGCCTAGCTGCAGGGCTCCAGCAAACGTCTCCCGCACAAAATCCACCTCAAGATCCATATACTCAAACGCATAGCTGCGGTTGCGGGCACGCGCCAGTATCGTCACTTGCGGATAGTGTTTGCGCACATAGCGCGCCGTCTCCAGCGCATCTTCCGCATTATCAATCGCCAGTATCAGCAGCTTGGCCTTGGCAATGCCCGCCGCCCGCAAGACATCGGGCCGGGTAATGTCGCCGTAATACGCCTTGTGTCCAAACTGCCGCATCAGGTCTATCTGGTTCGGGTCAAAGTCAATCACAGTGGGCGGCTGGCCCACGCTGCTCAGCAAACGCGTAATCACCTGCCCCACGCGTCCGAAGCCGGCCACGATAACTGCGCGTTGCTCTTCAAATGCATCGTGGCTGGAGGATTTTCGGTTAAGCCGCTTGCGCAGGTAAATGCCATGCGCCAGCATGAATAGCGGCGTGGTCAGCATGGAAATCGCCACCACGGAATTCAGCAGGCTGGCCGTATTGTCCGTAAAAATCCGGGCATCGGCAGCGGCATTGAAAATCACAAAGGCAAACTCGCCCACCTGCGACAATGTCAGCGCAAACAGCAGCGCATCTTGCGACTTGTGGCCAAATGCGCGTGCCAGACCAAACAGCAACACCAACTTGAGCATCACAAATCCCAGGCCCAGGCCGAGCACCAGCCAGGGTTGCTGCATGATCAAGGGCAAGTTGACCGACATGCCGACCGCGATAAAAAACAGCCCCAGCAGCAAGCCTTTGAATGGCTCGATATCCAGCTCAAGCTCCTGCCTGTATTCGGAATCTGCCAGCAGCACCCCGGCGATAAATGCGCCCAAGCCCATGGAGAGACCCACCGAGGTCATGAGGATGGAGACGCCGATGATCAGGAACAGGGCAAAAGCAATGAAAATCTCGCGCAAGCCGGTGTTGGCGATATAGCGCAGAATAGGCCGCAGCAGGTATTTGCCGCCAACGATCAGCACCACCACCAGCGCAATCGCCTTGGTAATGGCGAGCCAATCCATATGAAAGCCGGTAGCGGTTTCGGTGCCGGGCGCAATCACCAGCAGCAGAATCATCAGCGGAATCACCGCCAGATCCTGGAACAGCAAGACAGCAAATGCCGACCGACCCGACGGCTGTGCCAGCACGCCCTGCTCCGCCAGTACCTGCATGGCAATCGCAGTGGATGACATCGCCACCCCCATGCCCGCCACCAGCGCCAAGCGCCAATCCAGATGCAGAAATAGCCCAAGCGCCACCACAAGGCCTATGGTCAGCACCACCTGCAATCCGCCCATCCCAAAAATCGGCGTGCGCAATTCCAGCAGCTTATCCAGCTCGATTTCCAGCCCGATGAGGAACAGCATCATCACCACTCCGAATTCGGAGAAGTGCAGCACGGTCTCGGTCTCGGCTATCAGCCCCAACCCCCACGGGCCGATAAGAATACCGGCGATAAGATAGCCCAGCACTGAGCCCAGCCCCAGGCGTTTGGACAAGGGCACTGCCAGTACGGCAGCGCCCAGATAAACAGCGCCCTGAATGAGCAAGGCAGGGGTATGCGCTTCAGCCATGCTTATGCTCCTGCCAGAAAATCAACTTGCGGCGCATGCGCCGTGTGTACCACGGGCGGCAAATCACCATCTACCAAGCCCTGTATCCATTGCGCATATTGCGCCGCCCGTTTTTGCAGGGCAATTTCATCCAGCTGGTTTACATCCTGGGTCAAAAATGGCTGCAAATATGGCATGCCGCACAGCGTGGCGGTCTGCTCAAATGGGCGCAGCAGCTCAGCGATGGAAAACTGGTTGTAGGCCATGCGCTGATACACATTGGCGGCACCGCCACTGGTAATGGCATGTATCCATGGCTTGCCGCGCAGGGCATCGCCATCATCGCCATACGCCCAGCCGAAGGTCAGCACGGTATCCAGCCAGTTTTTCATCAGCGAGGGGCATGAGTACCAGAACAGCGGATGCTGAAAAACCAATACATCATGCTCGGCCACCAGCGCCTGCTCATGCGCCACATCGATCATCTGCTCGGGGTAGTGCTCATAGAGGTCATGCACCGTGACATCCGGCATGTCCACCACAGCACTCACCAGGGCGCGGTTCACCCGCGAGGCTTCAGCATAAGGGTGCGAAAACAGGATCAGGACACGTTGCGCCATCAAGGAGCTTCCTTCTTGGGCATTTCCATGCGATAGCTGTCATAGCTGCGGTTCGCCGCATCCATGCAGTTCTGCCATTGAATGGGATCGGTGAACAGGCGGCACTCTGCCTGGCGGGTGGCTTGCGCGCTATCGTAGAGCTGGCGTCCGGTACAGCCAGCCAGTAGCGCAATGAGCAGCAGGCAGAGGATACGAAACATATCCCTTACTCGCCGATGATCTTGACCAGCACGCGTTTTTTGCGGCGCCCATCAAACTCGCCGTAGAAAATCTGTTCCCACGGGCCAAAATCCAGCTGACCTTCGGTAATCGCCACCACCACTTCGCGGCCCATCACCTGACGCTTCATGTGGGCATCGGCATTGTCTTCGCCGGTATCGTTATGGCGGTAATTGCGGATAGGTTCGTGCGGTGCCAGACGCTCCAGCCACTCTTTGTAGTCGTGGTGCAGGCCGGATTCATCGTCATTGATAAACACACTGGCGGTGATATGCATGGCATTCACCAGGGCAAAGCCTTCGCGCACGCCGCTTTCGTGCAGGCACTCGCGGATTTGCGGGGTAATGTTGATAAAGGCAACGCGGGTGGGAGGATTGAACCAGAGTTCTTTGCGGTAGCTTTTCATGGAAGCGCCTTTCTGCAATGGAGGATTATTCAAGCTGCATTATAGCCAGCGCTTCTGGCGAGTAAACACGCACAAGAGGCCAGCGCGGCCTCCTGCATGTGTCAAATGACGAAAAAATGAATGCTAGATTTTGCCGTCCAGGCCCATCTGGTAGTACTTGTGCACGATCTTTTCCTGGTTTTCCAGCAGCCAGTCGATGCTGGGTTCGTTGCTCATGGCTTTATGGATGGCCTGCGCTGTCGCCTTGCGGTGCAGTTCAAACAGCACCTTGTGATCAAGGTCATCCTTGTCCGCCACGCTGGGGTGCAGCCATACCGAAACAATAATGCCAATGTCATTCACCTTATCCTTGGGGATATCACCATTGCGCACGGCATCCAGCACGCCATTGGCAATCGCCGCCTGCACGGTTCCCATCAGGATATTGGTATAGCGCGAATTATCCACCGTCACCTTGCTCACCATCAGTGTCGCCGGGCGCACCATAACATCAGTATTCAGAATCGCCAGCACCCGGGTATGCCCCTTGACCTGGTCTCCCAGCAGATTGGCAAACGCCACGCCCATGGGACCGCTCATTTCGCCAATGGCAACTTCCGGCTCGGCTGCCGTGCCTGGAGGGCCCCCTGCCACCAACGCTTCACCTACCCGCATAACAATCGGATCACTCATATCCTGCTCCTTGTGATGGATTAAAAAAAGAAAGCGGGCCCGCCTTTAAGCAGGCCCGACAACAAATGACGCATGATGTCGGATACGACGCTGGGTGCGACGCGAAGTTGCAGCGCTATTGCGCGAGTTAGTGCTTGAGTCCGGTGATCCAGCGAGTGTAAACGGCACTGGCCACCTGATTGAGCGCTGCCACCTGATCGGGTGCAGCCTCCATAATCGCCTGCGGCGGTTGCACGCTAGGCTGATGCAAGGCGGCTTCGATCTCGTGCGCGCTGGTGGTGCACCAGGTGTTGACCAGGTCCACCGTCATTTCAATGTGGCATTGAAAGCCAATGTGTTTGCCCATGACAAATGCCTGATTGCAGCATTGCGCATTGCCCAGCAATGGCTTGGCTTGCGGCGGCATGCTGAAGGTCTGGTAATGCCACTCAAACGTCGTGAACTCCCTGATGCCGCCCAGCCATTCCTCTGCCAGCTGCGGATCTGCCGCCTGCACCGTATGCCAGCCGATTTCGGCGCAGTGGTTATCGGTAATCTGCCCCCCCATGGCGCGCGACAGCAACTGACCGCCAAGGCAATGCCCCAGCACAGGGATATCCTGCGCCACGGCATCCTGAATAATCTCCAGCAAAGTCGGTATCCAAGGCAAGGGATCATTCACGCTCATGGGGCCGCCCATCATCACCAGCCCACTGTATTCAGTGATAGGCTGGGGCAAGGCATCGCCTGCATGCACGGAAATGCGGCGCCAGGGGACTCCCATACGATTCAGGTAATGCGCAAAAAAGGCGGGCGTATCATTGGCGGTAAACTGGACAACGGCAACGGGCTTCATGACGAATTCGATTAAAAAACAATATGTGAATGATACACCCAAAGCATGCACGAATCGTGCCGCACGGGGCTTTTAGCAGATGACTTCAGTATGCTCCCCGATAAAAAATGCACCGGGAAGGGTGCATTTTTTATCGCCTGCCTAGTTAATGGCGAACCGCACTTTATGCAAATGGTAACCCTGCTGGTCTATATCCTTGATGGCATCGGCAGCCAGGGAATCCTCACCAATTTCCACACCGGTTTTTTGCCGGATCAACTTGGCGTAATCCGGGTCATCCACGGCAATTTTTGATACATCTGCGCCCGACAAGACGGAAAGATATTTCTGGCTGCTGCTGGCGCTCTGATAGATATCGATTTTCATGTTCACCTCTCCTTGAGTATTCAAGACAAACAAAACTGCACCTGTTTAGAGACTCGAATGGCGAGAGGGTTCACAAAAAAACAGCTGAGGCATCGCATTAAGCCATGCGACTAACTTATCCCCCTCGGCCATGCCACGCGCCAAAACCAAAAGCCCGCAAATGCGGGCTTTTGATTTCACGCCACCCAGACAGCAAGCGGTAGCTGCTTGGATAAGATGAACTAGTACTGCACCTGACCTGGAATCCAGCTGGTGCCGGCGAGCGGTACCTTGGCCATGGCGGCGGATTCCACCGTCAATGCGACCAGATCTTCCGGTTCCAGATTGTGCAGATGCGATTTACCGCAGGCACGGGCGATCACCTGGGCTTCCATGGTCATCACGGCCAGGTAGTTGGCGAGGCGGCGACCTGCTTTTACCGGGTCGAGACGCTTCATCAGCTCAGGATCTTGCGTGGTGATGCCTGCAGGATCCTTGCCTTCGTGCCAGTCGTCGTAGGCGCCAGCAGTGGTGCCCAGAGCCTGGTATTCGCTTTCGAGGCGTGGGTCGTTGTCACCCAAAGCCACCAGCGCGGCGGTACCAATTGCTACGGCATCAGCCCCCAGGGCCAGCGCCTTGGCCACGTCGGCACCATTACGGATACCACCGGACACAATCAGCTGTACCTTGCGGTGCATACCCATGTCCTGCAGGGCTTGCACGGCGGGACGAATGGCGGCGAGTGTAGGAATGCCGACGTGTTCAATGAACACTTCCTGCGTGGCGGCAGTACCGCCTTGCATGCCATCCAGCACCACGACATCGGCACCGGCTTTCACGGCCAGGGTCACGTCAAAGTAAGGGCGAGTTGCGCCGACTTTGACATAGATGGGTTTTTCCCAATCAGTAATTTCACGCAGCTCGGCGATCTTGATTTCCAGATCGTCCGGGCCGGTCCAGTCAGGGTGACGGCAGGCAGAACGCTGGTCCACGCCCTTGGGCAGGCAGCGCATCTTGGCAACACGGTCACTGATCTTCTGGCCCAGCAGCATGCCGCCGCCGCCCGGCTTGGCGCCCTGCCCGATCACGACTTCAATCGCATCGGCCTTGCGCAGGTCGTCCGGGTTCATGCCGTAGCGCGATGGCAGGTATTGATACACCAGAATGGAAGACTGACCACGCTCTTCCGGCGTCATGCCACCGTCACCGGTGGTGGTGCTGGTGCCAACGGCGCTGGCGCCGCGACCCAGTGCCTCTTTGGCCGGACCGGACAAGGCACCGAAGCTCATGCCCGCAATCGTCACCGGGGTTTTCAGGTGTATTGGCTTCTTGGCGAAACGGGTGCCGAGCACAACATCGGTACCGCATTTTTCACGATAGCCTTCCAGCGGGTAACGGCTGACCGATGCGCCCAGGAACAGGAGATCGTCAAAATGCGGCAGCTTGCGCTTGGCACCGGCACCGCGAATGTCGTAAATACCGGTCGCAGCTGCGCGGCGGATTTCAGACAGGGTGTAAGGGTCGAAAGTCGCGGAGAACCGTGGCTGCGTCTGAGGGGTTTTTGGGGTATCGCTCATATTAGTAAGCTCCTGCGTTATCGACATGGAAGTTATACAGGGTGCGGGCAGAACCGAAGAGCTTGAAGCTGTCGGGGCTGACATCGGCATGGCCGGACTTGGCGAGCAGGTCCACCAGAATCTGGCGGGCTTCGTCATCCATCGGCTTTTCTTCGCAATCGGCACCTAGGCTCTTGACCTCGCCGCGCACAAACAGGCGGGCTTCGTACAGGGAGTCGCCCAGCGCTTCGCCAGCATCGCCCAGCACCACCAGATTACCGGCTTGTGCCATAAAGGCGGAGAAGCTGCCGACCGAACCGCCGACCACGATATCCGCGCCCTTGAGCGAGATACCGCAACGCAGGCCAGCATCGCCATCAATAATCAGCAAACCACCTTGTGCCGTGGCACCGGCCGCATTGGAGGCAAAGCCTTTGACGTGCACCACGCCAGACATCATGTTCTCGGCCACACCGGTACCGGCGCTGCCGGTTACCACGACGTTGGCCAGCTGGTTCATGCCTGCGGCGTAATAGCCAGCGTGACCATCAATCGTCACCTGCACATCCGACTTGAGGCCGACGGCGATATTGTGTGCGCCGTTCGGGTTATGAATCACTACATGCTTGCCATTCAACTCGGAAGCCGGGCTGTGCAGGTACTGGTTAACCTCGCGCAAAGGCGTTGCCGCCAGATCAAATTTTAGACTTTCCATACATACATCTCCTTGGGCGAAGGTTCAAACACGTGCGCATTCTTCACATCGGGCAAGTGGGCCAGCGAGCGGAACTCGGAGGCAATCGCCACGTAATCATCATGCTCGGCCACCACGGCTGGTTTGCAGGCAAACGGATCGCGGATCAGGGCCAGCTGGTCCTTGGTGCCCATCAACAGGGTGTAGAAACCATCCAGCTCGTCAAAACCATGTTCCAGCGCGGTCTTGAGATCGTCGCCTTCACGCATGCGCCATTCCAGGAAACGGCAGGCAGCTTCGGTATCGTTATCGGTTTCAAAGTCGATGCCTTCGTGCTGCAGCTTGCGGCGCAGGCTGTTGGCGTTGGACAGTGAACCGTTGTGCACCAGGCACCAGTCACGGCCAGCCGTGAATGGGTGGGCGTGGGCCGGAGTAATGGCAGACTCGGTTGCCATGCGGGTATGGCCCACCAGATGGGTACCGCTTAGTTGCGGCAGGTCGTACCGTGCAGCGACATCAGCTGGCAGGCCGGTATCCTTGTACACATCAATCGACTGGCCGACGGACAGCATGTGAACCTGTGGATAGTGTTCCTTGATCCAGGTCTTGATGGTCGGGGTTTCCAGATGCGAGATCAGGATGGCGTGGTTGCCCTTGGTGCTGAGGCTGACCTTGCTGCCCAGGTGCGCATCAAAGTCATGCGCCAGGCCTTGCCAGTTGAAATCCATGGTCGGGGCATACAGGCTGTACTTCAGCTCGTTGCCTGCCACCGGCGCCGTAAACACCGCCATACCGGCAGAGTCAGGGCCACGTTCTGTCATGCCGATCAGCATCGGCATCATCAGCTCGCCAATGTTGGCGCGCATGCTGGGGTTTTTAACCAGCAAACCTACAATTCCACACATGATGTTGCTCCTTTCAAATTCATTCATCAGGTGGCGGAGAGGGCCTCCGCCATGCGCTGCCGGGCAGCGCGCTCAAAGTCCAAACTAGTAAAACTGTACGTAGCGATTGATTTCCCAATCCGACACATGGCGCATGTAATCCACCCACTCCATGCGCTTCAGCTCGACGAATTCCTTGCTGAGGCCAGGGCCCATGGCATCCATGATCACCTGGTCAGCTTCCAGCGCATCCAGCGCCTCGCCCAGGTTTTGCGGCAGGATGTTAATGCCGAATTCGGCCAGCTGTTCCAGGCTGTAGTCGTAGAGGTTGTCATCACGACCGGTGCCGGGGTCAAGCTCGCGTGCCACGCCATCGAGGCCAGCGGCGATCACGGCTGCGGTAGCCAGGTAAGGGTTGCAGCTGCCATCGGGCAGGCGCAGTTCCAGGCGGCCGTAGGGAATACGCACCAGCGTTGAGCGGTTGTTGTTGCCATAGGCGATGTAAGCCGGTGCCCAGGTGGCGCCAGACAGCGAGCGGCCGACCACCAGGCGCTTGTAAGAGTTGACGGTAGGTGCGCACACCGCCGCCAGCGCCGGGGCGTGGGCCAGAATGCCGCCGAGGAAGTGATAGGCCAGTTTGGAAAGACCCAGGCCGCTGGGGTCACTGTCATCCTGGAACAGGCTCTTCTTGCCATCGCCGATCGACATGTGCATGTGCATGCCATTGCCGGGACGATTGCTGAAGGGCTTGGGCATGAAAGAGCAGATGATGCCCAGTTCGTTGGCAATCTCGCTCGCCGCCATCTTGAACATGATGTAGTCGTCGGCGCTCTTCAGGCAGTCGGCATAGGTATAGTTGATTTCAAACTGGCCGTTGGCATCTTCGTGGTCGATCTGGTAAATATCCAGGCCCACTTCCACCAGCGATTCGGTCAGCTTTTCCAGAAAGGGCGAGTGGCGAGTAATGCCTTTGTAGTCATAACAGGGCTTTTGCAGCGTGTCGCTGTCATCAAACGGATGCACCGCACCATGCTCGTCTTTTTTCAGCAGGGAGAATTCAGGCTCCAGGCCGGTGTAGAGCGTCCAGCCTTTTTCGGCCAGGCGGGCAATCTGTTGTTTCAGGACGACGCGGGTATCAAATTCGTAAGGCTTGCCATTCACATGGCCATCGCATACCAGGCGCGCATAACCCGGCTGCCAGGGGATCAGGCTCAAGGTGCTCAACTCACCAATCGCCATGTAGTCAGGGCCGTTAGGCGCAATGCCTGTACCCCAGATGGCGCCACCGGCAAAGCCGGCGCCCGTGGTCAGGATATCGTTCAGGTGCGAGGCAGGCACAGACTTTACCTTGGCCACGCCATGTATATCGACAAACTGCGCCAGCACGTATTTGACGTGGTGGTCTTCCAGAAACTTCTGTGCTTCTTCCAGTGACTTCATCGTGTGATCCCCTTGTAGATGCTGCAATGTTTGGTAACTTGAATATGCTTACTTGAAATAAAAGGAGAGGCCCACCGGACCGCCTCCGAACTCTTGGGCCATGGCGGTCAGTTCATGCCACAGATAGGGGCCATAGGTGCCATCGCACCACAGGCGGTAAAGCGTTTTGCCATTCAATGTCTGGCTGAGCAGCGTGACCGAAATATTGGCAACTTGCGTCATCAGCAGGCGCTGGTTATTTGCCAGCTCGGCGGCCACATCCAGCGCGCAGATTTCTGCCAGTATCGACAGCGCATGCTGACCGCTCAGCACCAGGGCTGCATCGCTACGCGCCACCGGATAAAGCTTGGCGCCCACCGGGGCTGAGCCTTGCGCCAGCCTGCTGGCGTGACCCGCCACAAATTGGTCCTCCAGCAAGTACTCGCTATTGCCAAGACGCAGCACCAGCGTGGAATCCTGCATGAGCCAGCTGTTGGCTGCGGCGGGCAGTTCCATGCCCTGCGCGCCCAGCCATTCGGCAGCGCCTGCCCCCTTGACGGCGAAGCGTGTGAAGGCGCTGAACTCAGCCACACCGGCCACTGCTGCCTGGGCTTGCTGGCTGGCTGGAGTACCAAATTCAAGGGCGATTTCCATGCCATGCAGGCTGCCCATGACCGGATGTGCATGGTGCTGGGCGTGGCTGACAGGAGAGGTCTGGATAAAAGTCATGATCAGGCTTCCGATTGCAGTTGAACGAATGGCGTGGCCGCAACACGGGCCATGACCAGACTGCCGCTATCTGTGCGGATATTGAAGGCAGCGCCCTCGGCGACATTGGCCGGGTCTACATAGGCAAAGCCGATAAAGCGGCCGACCGTGGGGCTGAAGGCGATGCTGGTGACGCGGCCCTTGATATTGCCGTCAGTGCCTATCACCAGATTGCATTCGTTGATGGTCTCGCCCTGATAGCCTTCGGATAAAGTGAATGGCACCAGACGCTTGTTGAGCGGCTTGCGGGCGATGATCTGCAAGCTGCGCTGACCGATGAAGAAGGGCTTGGCAAACTGGATCGCACCATCGCTGCCTGCTTCAAACGGCTGGGTCAGGCCATCGGTGTCCTGACCGATCAGGTGATTGCCCATCTCCAGACGCAACAGCCGCTGGGTATCGGTACCAAAAGGACGCAAGCCCTCAGCCACGCCGTTTTCCAGCAGGGCATTCCACACATGCTGGGTGCTGCCGGCAGGCACATGCATTTCAAATGCGAGGTCAGACACAAAGCCCACGCGGATGAGGCGGGCCGGAACCCCGGCAATCTCGGTATCGCATACCGCGCCAAATGGCAGGCTGGCATCGTCCAGCGGACGCAAGGTGAGTTTGGACAGAATGCCGCGCGCAGCCGGGCCTGCCAGGTTGATGCCACCATAAGCACCGGTGACATTCACCAGACCGACATCCAGTTGCCAGATCTGCAGCCAGCGCTGCATTTCACGGTAGACGGCAGCCGCGTTAGTGGTGCTGGCGGTGATGTAGAAATAATCCTCGGCAATGCGACAGGCAATGCCGTCGTCTACCATCACACCGGCTTCGTCCAGCAACAGGGCATAACGAGTGCGGCCAATCTTCTGCGTCTTGAAAGACCCGGTGTAAAAGCGCTCCAGGAATTCCGCCGCATCGGGGCCGCGCACTTCCAGCTTGCCCAGCGTGCCCACATCAATCATGCCGGCGGCCTTGCGCACGGCCAGCGCTTCTTCGTAAATGGCCTGTTGTTTTTCCAGACCGGCGCGGCGATACCAGGCCGGACGCTGCCAAACGCCCACATCGGTAAACTCGGCGCCATGCGCTTCGTGCCAGCCATGCAGCGTGGTCAGGCGATGCGGATGCAAACCACGGCCGGCCAGGTGCCCAATCGGCGTTGGGTGGAAGAACGGACGCGCGGTCGTGGTGCCAATGCGCTCCACCGGCAATTGGCGAATGCGCGCCAGGATACGGATGGCATTCATATTGGAATGTTTGCCCTGGCTGGGGCCCATGCCGACGGTGGTAAAACGCTTCATCAGCTCGATATTGTCAAAGCCTTCCTGCGCGGCATGCACAAAATCCTTGATGCTGATGTCTTCGTCAAAGTCGACAAAATTCTTGCCTTTGGGATGCTCCACCATGGGGTAAGGATGGCTGGGGCTGGCGATGTAGTCGCGGTCCACGGTGACGGTGGGCACTTGCTTACCCAGGTAGGCCAGCGCTTCGGAAGCAGCGCGGGCGCCGTCCTGCAAACGTTGCGCCAGATCAAAAATGCCATTCACCTTGCCCGCGGCAAACATGCCGGCAGGCAGCTTGGCAGGTACAAACTGCTCGGCAGACTTTTCATAGCGCATGGCGGTGCCAGCCTGGTATAGCAAGGCGGCGGCCGGTGCCCAGCCTGCACTCATGATGATGCCATCGCAAGCGATGGTGAAGCGGTCATGCAGCAGCGGCTTGGCGCTGGCTTCGTCATAACTGCAGATCACCGCACCCTTGACGCCAAACTTGTTGGCCGCAGGCAGCACTTCATACACACAGGCACCGTTGTAGATGGCTACGCCACGGCTCTTGATTGCATCCACCAGGCTGCAAGGTTCACCCTCAGCACGCAGGTCGACAATCGCCTTGACGGTCACACCGGCATCCAGCAAATCCATGGCGGCACGGTAGCCTTGCTTGTTGGCGGCAAATACGACGGCGCTTTCGCATGGCTTGGTGGCGTAGCGGGCCAGCAGGCGTTGTGCGGCAGTCGCCAGCATCACGCCGGGCAAATCGTTATTGCGGAATACGGGAGGCTGCTCAAAGGCACCACTGGCCACGATCACGGCTTTGGCGCGCACCTTGGTAATGCCGGTGGTTTCCACAATTGGAATCAGATGATCGGTGTAATACCCGGCGGCATAGCCACCCGTGCGCAGCGTGACATTAGGATATTTGGCCAGCTCGGCCAGCAGCTCGGCGAGACGCTTGGCCGACTCGTCGGAGCCGCCCATGTCATAGCTCAGGCTACCACCCGCTTGTGCATTTTCATCCACCACGATGATATTGAGGCCGTGCGGAGCCGCCATCAGCGCAGCGGTGAGCCCTGTAGGGCCAGCGCCGATGATCAAGAGATCGCAATGCGTATGCAGCTTGCGCTTGAGATCACGTGGGTAGTTAAAATTGACTACGCCCAGGCCTGCCGACTTGCGGATGATGTTTTCCCAGAAAGGGAACAGACTGCGTGGCGTATGGAAAGCCTTGTAATAAAAGCCCACTGGCAATATCGATGAAATCGCATCAATAAAGCGCTTCTTGTCGTTCTTCACACCGCCATCGGTATTCACCACGGTCAGCTGCATGCCATCCTGCACCGGCAATACATCGCCGCGCATATTGGTATCGGTGCCATCGGCCAGCATGACATTGACGTCATGATTGGCCAGGCTCAACACGCCGCGAGGACGGTGATATTTGAAACTGCGACCCAGCACGGTTTCACCGGCGGCCCACAGGGCACTGCTGATGGTGTCGCCTTCATAGGCCTGGTATTTCTGGCCTTCGAAATAAAAGCTGATGGGCTTGTCGCGCTTCAGCCATTCACTGGCACGCTGAGGTAAACGCTTGCTCATGCCTTGTCCTCCTGGCCGTAGAGATAGGTACGCGCCACCTGATCGGTCAGCGTATTGCGCTCGGCCACAAACCAGGTACCGCTTGGGCTGTGAAACCACCATTCCTTTTTCAGGCCGGGGGCACCAGTGCGGTTGTACACATAGGCGGCCCAGGCGCTATCGCTCGCCTGCGCGGGGTCAGGCATGTTGCGCATCTCGCCACCGAAGACAAACTCACTCAGGGGACGGGTTCCATTCACGGGACAAGTCAGTAATTTCAAAACAGCATCCTTAACTTAACAATTCGCCAAACAATCTGCGTCCGTGCCTAGTGACCGACGGAAGCAGCGCCCTTTTCGCCTGTCAGGTCGTAATCTTCAAACCGGCTCAAGCGGAAGGGCTTGATCAGTTCGGGAGCCTGGTCATTGGCCATGGTGGCAGCCATGGTCTTGCCGCTGATCGGCGTGGCCTTGAAGCCCCAGGTACCCCAGCCAGCATCCAGGTAAAAGCCCTCTACCGGCGTCGTGCCCATGATGGGTGAGAAGTCAGGCGTCATATCCGCCATGCCTGCCCACTGGCGCACGATCTTCACGTTGGAAAGGAAAGGGAACATATCGAGCATGTGCGAAGTGAGGCCCTCGACGAAATCCAGCGAAGAGCGCGTGGAATGCACTTCGTAAGGATCGAGCGAAGAACCCATGACCAGCTCGCCGCGCGAGGACTGGCTGACATACACATGCAGACTGCCAGAGACAAGAATCGTGTCCAGCCAGGGTTTCATCGGCTCGCTGACACATGCCTGCAGCGGATGAATGACGATGGGGGTATCAACCCCGGCCATATTGGTGATGCGGGGGGTAAACCCGGCCACAGCTGACAGCACCTTGTTGGTAGCGATATAGCCGCGGCTGGTGTGCACGCCCTTGATCTTGCCGGACTGGATGTCGAGGCCGGTGACTTCAGTATTCTGGAAAATTTCTACGCCCATGCTGTCTGCACCGCGGGCATAGCCCCAGGCTACCGCATCGTGACGGGCAATCGAGCCTGGCCCGTGGTACAGCGCCCCGACAATCGGCGCCTTGCCGCTGCAGCTGATATCCAGCTGTGGACAGGCTTTGGAAATCTCGTCCGGCCCGACGACATAACTATCCACGCCGACATGCTTGTTCACCTCGGCACGCCAGCGCATGGTGCGCAAGGCAGATTCGGTATGCGCCAGGGTGAAGTGGCCGCGGGTGGAATAGAACAGGTTGATGTCCAGCTCTTCGGACAAGCCTTCATATATCTTGACGCTGGCGTCGTAAAAATTGACGCCTTCAGGGGTCAGGTAATTGGAACGCACGATGGTGGTATTGCGGCCGGTATTGCCGCCGCCGATATAGCCTTTTTCCAGCACCGCCACATTGGTAATGCCATGGTCCTTGGCCAGGTAATAGGCCGCTGCCAGGCCGTGGCCACCACCACCAATAATCACGGCGTCATAGCTTTTCTTGGGTTCGGTACAGTCCCGGAAAAAGCGGGGGGCCGGGTGCTTTCGGCTCAGGGCGTATTTCAGCAGTCTTAAGGGCATCGATTGTCTCCATTGCTTATGCTGTACATAAGCAATAAATATTCCTGTTTAATAACTTTGTTTACTGTGGTGAAACATTTGTTGCTATTTAAGCATTCCCTGAATTTCGCCGTCAACAGTTTTTTGCAACTTTTTTTCTTCACAGGAAACTTATCGTGGCTAGCCCCTTCTTTTTCTTGTACACTGAAGCCTGATTTGCAACCCCGGAGAGCCCATGGCAACCCCATCCAACACTGCTTCCGCCGACATTGCGCCGGTGATGAGCGACAGCGACGCCAGGTCGCTGGGTCGCCATCTGGGCAACGTCATACGGCAGATTCGCCTGCAACATGGCCTGACCATTGCGGATATTTCCGAGCGCGCCAGCATCAGCCGCGGCATGTTGAGCAAGATAGAAAATGGTCTGGTGTCCACCAGCCTGGAAACACTGGAACAGATTGCCAATGCGCTGGGCGTGACCCTCTCAAGGCTGTTTCGCGACTACAACGTACAGACCAGCAGCGCCCAGCTGGTGAAACACGGCCAGGGCAT
The DNA here is from genome assembly GCF_020523625.1 of Methylovorus menthalis. Lineage (GTDB taxonomy): Bacteria > Pseudomonadota > Gammaproteobacteria > Burkholderiales > Methylophilaceae > Methylovorus > Methylovorus menthalis. The sequence goes on along the minus strand of NZ_JAJAQH010000006.1, from coordinate 15,991 downwards.
GGAAGTGGTGCGCCGTGGCACCAAACGTGGGCACACCTACCACCTGCTGGCCTATGATCAGGGCCCGAAAAAAACCTTCGAGCCCTTCCTGATTACCCTGGAAGATCCGGGCGAGGAATTTCCGCCCTTCGAGCACAGCGGCACCGAGTTCATTCACATGCTGGAAGGCGAAGTGGAATATAAAGTGGGCAATGAGACCTTTCTGCTGCAGCCCGGCGACTCGCTGACGTTTCGCGGTGAGCAGCCACACCGGCCCGAGCGGCTGGTGAGCGCGCCAGTGAAGTTTCTTTCCATCATCCATCACGATTTCCCTGACACGCCGGAGGAATAGGCATGCAGCTTCAAGAAACCAGCATCACCATTGATAACGCCGTCGCCGCCGACATCCCCACCCTTTGCCTGCTGCTGGAAGACCTGTTTGGCATAGAAGCTGATTTTGAAGCGGATACCGAAGCCCAGCGGCGCGGACTCGCCATGCTGATTGCAGCGCCGGATCGCGGCATGATCAAAGTGGCACGCACGGCCGAAGGCAAGGTGATCGGCATGGTCAGCGCGCAGCTCATCATCTCCACCGCCCAGGGCACGCCCGCCGCCTGGCTGGAAGACATGATCGTAGACAAGGACTATCGCCATGCCGGTATCGGCCGCACCCTGATTGATGCCGTATTGCAATGGTGCAAGGATCAGGGCGTCACCCGTGCGCAAATCCTGGTCGATACTGAAAACACGCCCGCCGTCGGCTATTACCAGCATCTTGGCTGGCAACCCACCCAGCTGCAGGCGCGCCGCATGTTTTTATAGGCCTGCCTCTGCCCTCCCCCTACCTGTAGGACAATCCCGACTTGTCGCGCTCTGCCAAGTCGTGCATTGTTGAGTCACTAATGTTGAACCAGCGTGACTGTTGAACCAAGATCAGCTTCGGCCTGTCCTTAAAAAGGATGAACACTCACAAGCCGCCGGATGCCTGACAACAAAAAGACACACACCAGCCTTGACGCGTTTTGCAATGCGGCACCCCACTGTGGGGGCGTTCGCAAGGGGTAAACATGGCAGCTGCCAGTTTCGAAATTGATCAGGATACAAAAGGCCGCCGTCGCGTGCGCCTGCTGGGCCAATGGTCCTTGCGAGCGCTGGACAACGACTTTGCCGAACTCAAACAGGCCTTGCAGCCTTTCTTCTCCGATCCCTTCACGCAATGGGATCTGCTAGCCACCGAACAACTGGACACGGCGGGCGCGACCGTCCTGCTGAATGGCTGGGAGGGCAAGCTGGATGCCCGCATGCAGGTGACGGACGAGCAGCGCGCACTTTTCACCACATTGCAGGGATTGCGCGCGCCGCAACGCACGGGCTCCCGCATCGACTGGGCGCTGCCACTGGTAGCGACGGGTGAGCTGGTACTGAAATTTGCCCAGCATTTGACTGACTTCGTGCAGCTGATCGGCTTGCTGCTGCTGGAGATGCTCTATCTGTTGCGCCGCCCATCGGCATTCCCCTGGCGTGAATTCATGGCCAATATCTACAAAAGTGGCGTCACTGCATTGCCAGTCACTGGCCTGCTGGGATTCATGATCGGCATTGCCATGAGCTACCTGATGTCATCGCAGCTGCGCACGTTTGGCGCTGACATTTTCATCGTCAATATTCTGGGCCTGAGCATGATCCGCGAGCTGGGGCCCATCCTGATGGCGATCCTGGTGGCAGGCCGATCAGGTTCCGCCATGACGGCACAGATAGGCGTGATGCGGGTGACGGAGGAAATCGACGCGCTGACCACCATGGGCGTCTCGCGCATATTGCGCATCGTATTGCCCAAGGTGCTCGGCCTGACCTTTGTCGCACCTTTTCTGGTGTTATGGACTTCCTTCTGGGGGCTGGCGGGGGGCGCCCTGTCAGCCAATACCGAGCTGGGCCTGAGCTTTCGCTTCTTTTTTGACTATCTGCCCATGGTAGTAGAGCCGGTCAACCTGACTCTGAGCCTGTTCAAGGGCGTGCTGTTTGGCTTTGTGGTGACCCTGGTGGCCTGCCATTTTGGCCTGCGCATCATGCCCAATACCGAAAGCCTCAGCGCCAGCACTACCAGCTCGGTGGTCACCGCCATTACGTCCGTGATCCTGCTGGATGCGGCATTTGCCATCTTGACCCGTGGGATTGGCGTATGAGCGACACCGCGAATAACAAACCCAGCACGCCACCAGCGCCCGTATGCGAGGCACGCCATGTCTGGACCGAATTTGGCGATGTGGTCATCCATCGCGATCTTAACCTGGTGATGGAGCGCGGCGAGATCATGGCGCTGGTCGGCGGCTCCGGCAGTGGCAAGACCACTTTGCTGCGGCATATTGTTGGGCTGACCGAACCTTCACGCGGCGATATTTTGTTATTTGGCGAAAACCTGCACGCGCTGGAGCGCGAACGCAGGCAGCGGCTGATGACGCGGCTGGGCATGCTGTTTCAGCAAGGCGCGCTGTTTTCGGCGCTGTCGGTATTCGACAATATCGCCTTCCCCCTGCGCGAGCTGAAGCAGTTTGACGAGGACACCATCCACACCCTGGTCATGCACAAGCTGACCCTGGTGGAGCTGGAGCCGCAGCACGCCAGCCTGCTGCCCGCCCAGCTTTCCGGCGGCATGATCAAGCGCGTGGGCCTGGCCCGTGCCCTGGCGCTGGAGCCTGAGCTACTGGTGCTGGATGAACCCACCGCCGGGCTGGACCCGGACCGCAGCAGCAAGTTCGTGGGCCTGATCAAGCAGATCAAGCAAACGCTGGGGCTCACCGTGCTCTTCGTCACCCACGATATCGACACCCTGATCGCCATGAGTGACCGCGTGGCGGTGCTGGCGGACAAGCACATCATCACCGCCTGCTCGCTGCAAGCGCTAGGCGAGGTCGATCACCCGTTCGTTACCAACTTCTTTCAGGGCATACATGCCCGCATGGAAAGGTCTTAATCAACCATGGAAAATCGCTCGCACGCCATTGCTGTCGGCCTGTTCACCCTGATTCTGGGGCTCGCGGCCATCTTCGCCTTCTGGTGGCTTTCGGGGTCACGTGAAGAAAAGACCCATTACACCATCAACTCCAACCGGCCGGTCAGCGGCCTCAACCCCGAAGCCTCGGTCAAGTTTCGCGGCGTGGAAGTCGGCAAGGTGTTGCACATTTCGCTGGATGACAACACGCAAAACGACATCCATGTCGACATCGAAGTCACCAAGACGCTGCAACTGAGCAAGGCCGCCTACGCCGAGCTGCGCCTGCAAGGCGTGACCGGTCTTGCCTATATCGACCTCAACGATGATGGCAGCAGCCAGCAGCGACTGGGGCCGGATGACACCATTCCGCTACGCCCCTCGTTTGTGGACCGCATTACCCAGCATGCGCCGGAAATCATCGAGCAGGTGGAAACCCTGGTGAAAAGCAGCAGCCAGCTAGCCGCCACGGCACATGAGATGGTGCAGAAGATAGACACTGCCCAACTCAACCGCACCATTGCCAATCTGGAAAAAGCCTCGGCGCAGCTGGAGCCCCTGCTCCGCACCAGCACCGCCACCATGAACCGGCTCGGCAGCTTTGCTTCCGAGCGCAATCGCCAGCAACTGGAAACCACCCTGCAAAGCCTGCAACAAACCTCGGACGCCGTGCGCCCGCTGATGGATACCCTGGGCCAAAGTGCGCGTGACTTCAGCAGCATGACCGGCACGCTCACGCAGAGCAGCCAGCAACTGAGCAACAGTCTGCAGCAAGACACCCTGCCCCGGCTGAATGCGCTGACCGACAGCCTGCAGCGTGACTCCCAGCAGTTTGAGCAATTGATGGAAATGCTGGAAGACCACCCGCAAAGCCTGCTGCTGGGCAAACCCAAAGCCCAGCCCGGCCCCGGCGAAGCAGGCTTCAAGCCTTAACCCCAATAAGGACAAGTGAGGAATGGACATGCAACGATGGATCACATTACTGGTATTGGCAGGCAGCCTCAGCGCCTGCCTCAGCCTCAATGGCAACAAGCCACAAAGCGGCCCGCAAACCTTTGACTTTGGCCTGAGCGAGCCAGGCGAACGCATCGCCACCCAAACCAGCATTGAAAACGTGCACAGCGGCGATGCCCTCAACAACAAGCGCATACGCTACCGGCTGGCCTACCAGAATGCCCAGCAGGTTGCCTACTATGCCGACAGCCGCTGGACCGCACCGCCCGCAGACCTGCTGACGCAAACACTGCGTAACCGACAAGCACCTGCAGGTGCAAGCAACGGTTGTCTGCTCGCACTCTCACTGGATAGTTTTGATCAGGTATTTGACAGCCCAACCGCGAGCCATGGCCTGGTGCAGATCAACGCCAGCCTGCAGCAAAAGAAATCACGCCAGATCGTGGCGAGCCGCGCATTTCAAGCCAGCAGCCCCGCTCCCACGGCCGACGCCGCTGGCGGGGTTGCCGCCCTGAGCAAAGCCAGCGACCAAGTACTGGGCGAGCTGTTAACCTGGGCAGAGAGTCAGGCCAGCACTGCCTGCCAACCTTAAATGCCAGCAAGTGAAACGCTCACCAGCAACGCGCTGGCAAAAGGCTAATCTGCTCACGAACCCGTTGGCCAGTTTTGTAACAGCAAGGCAAACTCTTCAGCGGGCACCGGGCGGCTGGCGATGAAGCCTTGCATCTGGTCGCAGCCTTCTTTCTTGAGGAATTCGAGCTGGTTGACATTCTCCACGCCTTCGGCGATCACATTCAGGCGCAGGCCGTGTGACATGCGGATGATGGCGGTAATGATGGTGGCATCGTCGGGATCGCTCTCGATATCGCGGATGAAGCTCTTGTCGATCTTGACGTTATTGATCGGCAGGCGCTTGAGGTAAGAAAGACTGGAGTAGCCGGTACCAAAATCATCCAGTGCCAGTTTCACGCCCATGCTTCTTAATTTGTGCAGCCAGTTGATCACCTCGGTTTCGGCATGGATCGCCACACTTTCGGTGACTTCCAGCTCCAGATAGTCCGGCTCCAGACCACTCATGAGCAGGATCTCGCTGACCTCTTGCAGGAAGTTATGCTGGCGCAGCTGCACGGTGGAAAGATTCACCGCCACTGGAATGCGAGCGAGACCAGCCGCTTGCCATGCCTGATTCTGGCGGCAGGCTTCGCGCATGACCCATAAGCCTATCGGACGGATCAGGCCGCTATCTTCGGCAATCGGGATAAAGCGATCAGGTGCCACCAGCCCCCAGTTGGGATGTTGCCAGCGGATCAGGGCTTCAGCGCCAACCACCTGGCCGGTGCGTATATCAATCTTGGGCTGGTAATACAGCACAAACTCGTTACGCTCCACGGCGCGACGCAGCTTGCTCTCCAGCTCGGCAATCTCCATCACACGCTCGTTCATGGCGCGGGTGAAGAACTGGTAATTATTGCGCCCCAGTGATTTGGCATGGTACATGGCGGCATCGGCATTTTTGGTCAGCAGCTCAGCGTTTTCCCCATCATCGGGGAACACCGCGATGCCGATACTGACGGAGACGGTGATTTCGTGGGTCCCTACCTCATAAGGCACGGTGGCCGCGGCCAGCAGTTTTTCGGCGACCTCGGCGGGTGAAAAGTAATTGGTCAGCTCGGGCAGCAGAATCATGAATTCATCTCCGCCCTGGCGGCTGATGGTATCGCTGGCGCGCAGGCAGCTTTCCAGACGACGCGCCACCATTTTCAGCAGTTGGTCCCCCACCTCATGGCCCAGGCTGTCGTTGACATTCTTGAAGTGATCAAGATCCAGGAACATCAGGGCGATGAACTCCTGGTCACGCCGGGCGATGGTCAGCGCCTGATTCAGGCGGTCATTCAGTAGTAAGCGATTGGGCAGGCCGGTAAGGTAATCATGCTCGGCCAGATAGGTCATCTTGTTGGCCATGTTGCGGGCTTCGCTCACATCATGAAACACCAGCACCACACCGAGGACATTGCCATCCTGATCGCGAATGGGCGCCGCAGAATCTTCAATGGCGTACTCATTGCCATGGCGGCCGATCAGGGCCGTGTGGTTGGCGAGCCCGTAGATTTCGCCATGCTGCAGCACCACATCCACCGGGTTGGGGACCAGCTTGCGCGTACTTTCATTGACGATGCGGAAGACTTCCAGCAGGGGCTTGCCCTGCGCTTCGGCATTGCTCCAGCCGGTCATGCGTTCAGCCACCGGGTTAAGGTAATTCACCCGCGACTGCTTGTCGGTGGTGATCACCCCATCCCCGATGGATTGCAGGGTCACGACTGCCCGCTGCTTCTCGGCATAAAGGGTTTGCTCGGCTTCGCGCCGCAATTCAATTTCCAGCTTCAGCAGGCGGTTGATTTCTTCCAGCTCGGATGTGCGCTGCAGCACCTGGTTTTCCAGCGTGTCATTAAAAGCAGCCAGCGAGCGTTCGGCCAGCTCGCGCTCTTCCACCTCGTGTTCCAGCCGCTCCACGGTTTCTTCCAGTTGACGTGTGCTGGGCAGGCGCAAGGCTTGCGGCATCAAACGCCACAGCATGACGGCGGTCACCAGCGAGGCCACCCCCGTGATGGCTTTCATCGTGGCATCCGCCCAGTAGTCGGGGTTCCAGATCGTCCACAAGCCCAACAAATGGGTAGTGCCGCAGGCAAAAATAAAGATGGAGAACATCACGAAGATCCAGTCGAACTGGAGATCGGAACGTTTGCGCACGAAATACACCAGCGCCATGGGAATCGAATAATAGGCGACGGCGATCATGAGATCGGAGATGATGTAAGTCCAGAGCAAGGGGGGTTGCCACAGGTAACAATGCCCATGTGGCATAAACCCATCTGTACTGAAAAAACTGGTAATGACTTCCATCCTGACTCCCGGTTTTCAACTATGCCGTATAAGGGTTATACACGTTTTTTTAATGCACGCGAGGCTGATGCGTTTAACATCAGGAACTATGGGCAAGCTTTCATATCACATAAAATGTAATTGCTAAACAACACGTACGCCAGTCTTTAACTAGAACAATCATCTACTGGATACCATGCCAACTACCACAGCTAACCAAGCGCCGTTTTATGTGATTCTCAATGCGGGCTCTGGCCGCCACGACACCGACGATGTACGGCAAACCATCCAGGGCATCATGGATGAAGCAGGCCGCCAGTGCAGCATCATCGAAGTGGCCGAGCCGCAGCACCTGAGCCGTATTGCCCGCGAAACCGTCTCTACTGCCATGCAGCACGGCGGCATTGTCGTGGCCGCCGGGGGCGATGGCGCCATCAACGCCATTGTGCAGGAGGCCTGGCAACGCGATTGCCCCATGGGCATCCTGCCGCAAGGCACTTTCAATTATTTTGGCCGCACTCACCACATCCCCGAAGACACCGCAGAAGCTACCCATGTGCTGCTAACGGGGCGCCTGCAGCCAGTGCAGATCGGTTTGGTGAATGACAAGGTATTTCTGGTGAATGCCAGCGTGGGGCTGTATCCCCAGCTGTTGCAAGCACGCGAACAATTCAAGCGCCAATATGGTCGTAGCCGCGTGGTGGCCCTGATTGCGGGCTTTTTCACCTTGCTGCGCCAGCACCGCGTACTCAAGATCGAGATGAACACCAAAGGCGTTTCGCGCAAATTGCGTACGCCTACTCTCTTTGTCGGCAACAATCAGCTACAACTTGAGCAAATTGGGATTCCATTAACCGATGCGCTGGCGTCAGGCGAGCTGGCAGCCATCATGCTGAAGCCGACCAGCAAACTGGCGATGCTGGGGCTGATGCTGAAAGGCGCATTGGGGCGCCTGGGCGAAGCCGAAAATATCGTCAGCTTCAGTTTTTCCAGCATGGGCATACGCCAGTTTTCGTTTCCGCGCCGCCGCATCAAGGTCGCCACCGATGGAGAAATTGTGCGGCTCAAATCGCCCTTGCAGTTTCAGGTGGCGCCGCGTCCGCTGCAATTGATCAAACTCGACGAGCCCGTGTAAGGCTTAGGCGCCATGGCTCTGATCGCCCATCTTTCCGACCCGCACTTTGGCACCGAACAGTTGCCCGTGATGCAGGCACTGCAAGCCTTGCTATGGCAGCAGGCGCCGCATCTGCTGATCCTTTCAGGAGACATCACGCAGCGGGCACGGCGCAGCCAGTTCCGGCATGCCCGCGCGTTTGTTGATAGCCTGAATATTCCGCACAGATTGGTGATTCCCGGCAACCACGACATACCACTTTTCAACCTGGCGGCGCGGGTGCTGGCACCCTATCGCCGTCATCGCCATGCCTTTGGCCAGGACCTTGAACCCATGTATCGCGACGACCAATTGCTCGCCATCACCGTAAACACCACCCGGGCCTATCGGCATGAAGACGGCGAAGTCTCCCCCGCGCAGATCAAGCGGGTATGCGAGCACTTGCAACAAGCGAGACCGCAGCAACTGCGGCTGGTCATCACCCACCAGCCGGTTTATGTGACCGAACAGCGCGATGAGGGCAATTTGCTGCACGGCTATCAGGCCGCGGTCAATGCGTGGGCTGAGGCCGGGGCCGACATGATACTGGGCGGGCATATTCACCTGCCGTTCGTGATTGCCCTGCATGACAAACGGCCCGACATTCGCCGCCGCATATGGGCGGTGCAGGCAGGCACGGCAGTATCTACCCGCATCCGGCGCAATGCCGGCAACTCCATCAACCTGATTCGCTACCAGGAGCGGCATGTTCCCTGCATGGTCGAGCGCTGGGATTATGCGGAAGCCCAGCAGCAGTTTGTGCAGGTATCTGCTGAAGCGCTGAATCTGGAAGGCACATCGTCATGAATACCTGGTGGATGCACATTGCCACATACGCAGCTGAGTATTATGTGGTGGGACTGGTGGCGCTTTGGCTGATTGTGCCGTTGGCTTACCGGGCGCACTTTTCGCGTGCGGATTCTGAAAAACGCTGGCTCATCACCAGCCTGCTATTGATGAGCATGGCCGGTGGTGTGTTTTGCGGCATTGCCTATCTGCTGGAAACCGGCAGCCTGATACAGCCGGATGCCGAATTCAGCGAAACCGTGCGGAAACACGCCAGCCCCGTCGCCATGCAGTACTTTCGCCTGGTGACGAATCTAGGCAATACCTCGACGCTCACCGTGATATGCGTGCTGGTAGTATTGCTGATGCTTTGGCTGCGACAGTTCAAATTGGCCGTGGGCAGCCTGCTGGCCATTGGTGGCAATGGCCTGATCAATGTCAGCCTGAAAGATATATTTGAACGCCTGCGCCCGATTAACCCGTATGGTGCCCCGGTAGACAGCTGGAGCTTCCCAAGTGGCCACAGCTCCGGCTCGCTGGTGACGTATGGCCTGCTGGCCTACCTTGTCATGCGCCTGCTGCCTTCACGTTACCATCTGCCAGCCCTGCTGCTGGGCAGCTCTCTGGCATTCACCATTGCCAGCAGCCGGGTGTTTTTACATTACCACTATGCCAGCGATGTGCTGGCTGGCCTGATGTCCGGCCTGCTCTGGCTTACTTTTTGCATTGCCTTGCTGGAATACACCACCACGTTTCCTCCACAGCAGCAACCCTCCCCAGATAAGGGTTGAATGCAATTTTCAATACCCCTATGCTGGGCCATTGATGTGTAAGAGAGCCATATGAAATCAGCCACCTTGCCGCCGGACGAAGCGGAACGCATCACCATGCTGCATGCCCTCGGGCTACTGGACTCTGAGCCAGAACCCATCTTCGACAGAATCACGCAACTCGTTGCGCTGACATTGAATGTGCCTGTTGCGCTTGTTTCGCTCGTGGATAGTGACCGGCAATGGTTCAAGTCACGCGTGGGCGTGACTGCACAGGAAACGCCACGCGACATTGCCTTTTGCGCCCATGCCATCACACAAACAACGCCCCTGGTTGTCGAAGATGCGTTATTGGACGAACGCTTTGCCGACAACCCCATGGTGCAGCAATCCCCGCATATTCGCTTCTATGCAGGCATCCCCATCCGCACCATGGGCGGTTACGCATTGGGTACCCTGTGCGCTATCGACGAGCATCCTCGCGAATTAAGCAAACACGAGCTGGAAATATTGATCTGTCTGGCTGATCTCGTCAGCAAGGAAATCCGCATGCGCGAAACACTAGCGCTGACCGAATCGCACCTCAAACTCTCGCAAGCCGTGCTGCATGCCAGTGAGGCGCGCTTTCGCACCATCTTTGAAAAGGCTGCCATTGGTATAGCACTGGTGGCACCCGATGGCGGCTGGCTGAGCGTGAATGAAGAGCTGTGCCGCTTTTTGGGCTACCGTGCCGATGAGCTTTATTTGCTCAGTTTCAAGGACATTACCTGCCCTGATGATTTGCAGGCTGACCTTGATCTGCTTCAACAGCTGGTCGAAAACAAAATTGACCGCTACCAGATCGAGAAGCGCTACATACGCAAGGACGGTGAGCTACGCTGGGCGAGCCTGAGCGTGACCAAGCAGCTCAATCCGCGCGGTGAACTGGAGTACTTCGTCTCCATCGTCAAAGACATTCATGCCACTAAAGTCGCCGAGCAGGCATTGCACGAATTGCAGCACGAGCTGGAAAACCGCGTTGCCCAGCGCACCTTTGAGCTCAACAAGAGCAATGAGATGCTGTCATTCGCCATGGCCAAGCAAACGCTCGCCGCGCAGGAACTGAAAGAGCGCGAGCTTGAGATCAGCATGGTGATCGAAAATGCCAACGATGCTTACATCAGCATCAATCAAGCCGGCGTTATCACCGCCTGGAACCGCCAGGCCGAAATCACCTTTGGCTGGACCGCACGCGAAGCCATCGGCCAGCGCCTGGACCAGGTCATCATTCCGCCCCATCTGCGGCAGGCCCATCTCAATGGCATGCAGCACCACATGGATACCGGCGAAGCCGCCGTGCTCGGCAAACGGCTGGAGCTGGAGGCCATACGCAAGGACGGCCGCACCATCCCGATTGAAGTACGCATCAGCAAGATAGAGGTGCATGGCAAGCATATCTTCAGCGCCTTTCTCACTGACATCAGCGAGCGCAAGCACCTGCAAAAATTGCTGGAAAATGAAGCCAAGCATGATGTACTGACCGGCCTGCCCAACCGCCGTGCTTTTACCCAGGCATTGCCGCTGGCGCTGGCCCGCGCTGACCGCACCCAGCAGTGGATGGCCCTGATGTTTATTGATCTGGATGGCTTCAAGCAGATTAACGACGAGCTGGGCCACGATGCTGGCGACATGCTGCTGCGCGAAATTGCTAATCGATTGAGCAGCGCCACACGGCAAACCGACACCGTCGCCCGCTTTGCTGGCGATGAATTTGTCGTGCTGCTGGAAAACATGCCAGCGCAAGCCCACGCCCAACTGGTGGCCGAAAAAATCCTGCACCTGCTGCGCGACCCCATCAATCTGGGAGGCCTGCTACGCCACATCAGCTGTAGCCTGGGGCTGGCTTACTACGCCCCCTCCAGCAATGTACTGCCAGAAGCCCTGCTGAAAGATGCCGACAATGCCATGTACGAGGCCAAACGCAGTGGCAAGAACCAGATCAGGGTGGCGCCCTGACCAGCTTCTCAAGGCTCAGCCCCATAAAAAAAGCCCCGCAAGCGGGGCTTTTTCATATCACACGCAGAGTTCAGGCGCGACGGCGACGAGCAACAAAGCCCATCAGGCCCAGACCCAGTGCCATCATGGCGTAGGTGTCAGCTTCAGGCACGGCGGATACGCCTGGCGTGCCAGCGGTGTACCAGGCGCTATCACCCTGCGCCTTGGTCAGGCCTTGCACATGCAGCGCAAACGAGGATGCGCTCAGTTCAACTGAGCTAGCACTAGCAAACGTTGCAGTCCAGGTAACGCTTTCGCCTGAGGTCAGGCGGGCATTCTTGGGGCCAGTCAGATCAAAGCGGAAATCAAAACCACCACCAGGGCCCTTACCGGAAGCGACACTCACTGGCGAGTCGCCTGTGACATTCGAAACGGTTGGGGTTACAGATGAATCCACAGCGATGGCACCGATAAATGCATCGGTAGTGAACAGGCTGTTCAGGTCATTGGCAGTCAATGTGAAGGTGTAAACGTTACCGACATTGCTGTAAGTCAGCGTTGCGAAGGAACTGGAAGGTGTGAAAGAACCCGCCAGCAAATTACCGTAAGTGTCAGTTGCAGCGTTGGCGGCCACACTTGCCAGCAAGGCAAGGCTGGTAATCAGACCCTTGAAAAAATTGTTAAACATTTGGCGTTCCCCATAGTTGGCTAATCTGTTTTTGTAGATATTGCTTGATGCTGGCGCCATTGTAGAGCTTGGGGTTTATTACATAATAGTACTTTGGTACTAGTGGGAGCTGGATGCTGCGGCTATATGTCGGGGCGACATACAGGCATAAGGCTTCGCGCTCATGACGCTCTCAATTTCCCACGTCAGGTTGAGGCTCATTTTGACTGCAGCTTGAGTCGATTACTTGCACGCGCAACTTAGTTGATATGGATGACCTTAAAGAGTGGAGTGAGAAGAGTATCTTTCAACAACTAACTACAAGCCAAGCAACATGCGGCAAACGTAAATACAAAAAACCAAAATACCGCCGTAAATACCATCCATATTGAAAGAATGATTAACCCATTAAGGAAATTGAAAATCTCTTCATAAACAAGGATAACAAGCCAAACAGCAGGATGGTTAGCAAGCAAGAGAAAATCAGCGCGGGCCAGAAACTCAATTTTGAATACAGATATGGAAACACCAGAAACATGGGTAACGTGGGCAGCACATACCAGAAGGTATAGTAAGAGTGGTTAACGATCTTTTCTGGTGACTGCCCCTCTATGTGCAGCCATACAAGCGTAAATACCGTGACCAAAGGGACAGCCGCCATCAGCGCCCCAAGCTGATCATTACGCTTAGCAAACTCCGAAACCACGATCACAATTAAAGCCGTCACCAAATACTTAAACATTAGAAACATCGTGATCTTTCATTCCGAGTGTAGTGGGATGAAGTCTAGCCCTTGCACCATCATTTTCCAATAAAAATAGTGCCTTAGTTATATTGTGTGCTTATATAAATTTCGGCGGCACTATGATTCCTGACCTTTTCAGCAACTCACGGCTACTGCAACTTAGTAACCGCGAAGGCAATATACGTTGGGGATATTCACTGAAAATGGTGCGGAGTTAGCTATGAAACAAATTGGCCCTAACCAATATTCATGCCGTTGAGGACGATCTAGAACTAAGCAGCACCGACAGAGATACCGTCGGGGAAGAGCGGTATTCAGTGATAATTTCATCAATGGCCTATCGTCGGTCAAGTATGGCCAAAGTTTCCCCGAGCGACCTCAGCACTCCATTCCGAGTGTCGTAAATCACATGGTTTTCAGGTAATTCACGATTTCGATTTCCAAAGATATCTTAGTAAGTATCGAGTAAGAATTGAATCGTAACGTTGCGGCGTTCTCAGGGGAAACCACCCAGAACATTCATCTTGTCTGACATATAAATTCGCGAAAGGTAACCATAATGAAAAGATCAATAGCTGTGATAGCTGCACTCTTTGCTATTTCCATACCTGAGGCTTTTGCTGACGCCCCCCTCCCTCCAGACGCTGCGCCGATTTCCGAAACTGCTCCGGCTGCTGAAACTCCACCGGCTACAGAAACCCCCCCATCTTCCGACGTTTCTCCAGCGCCGGACGCGGCCCCTGCGGCAGAGCTTCCTCCGACTCCTGAGACTGCCCCTGCTCCCAACGCCGGGGAGTAATTCGAGATAGAAAAAAACAGGGCTACGGCCCTGCTTTTTTATTCGCGAAGCGTTTCCTGGCTTTGTCGAGTTTTGCTATGAATGTATTGATGAGCTTATAAACATCGCTCAACCTCATTGCATAGCGTTGGATGAACATAGAGAAATGGTAAATGGTGCGGCAGGCGACTACATCCCCGGCACCATCCATCAGGTATGCTACTTTGGTACTCAGGCCCTTGATCGAACACAACAACGTACACTCCGCCCTCAACTCCATTATCTATCTGCAACTAGGTTACAAAATGGATGAAAAAACCCGGCTGGCCCTGTAGATGTTCAATCTCTTCAACCGCAAAAACAGTGACATCGACTATTACTACGCATCCCGACTGCAAGGCAATGCGCTGGCAGGAGTGGATGATGTGCACTTTCACCCGGTGGAGCCAAGGACTGCGAGGGCAACGCTGACTTATAATTTTTGATCATGAAAAGCGCGATCGCTAGAAGCCATGACTGCCTCATCCATCGCTAAGGTGAAAGCACATAATACGACCATACAGGACGTACGCTGGCAGGCCCATGTGAGAGAGCATTTGGACAGGCTGAAGCAGGAAAATTGGTGCTAGTTAATGGATCAAAAATAATTGTTACATTTGTAGTAAATCAATAAGCCTTAACCGTGGATATGATCAAGGCCTATTGATCAGGTCATGGCTTAGTTTTTTTTCGAGATAGTAGTTGTTGCTTCAAACTGTCCGAAATCGGATAGTTCAAGTTATCGCCTTTGGTAATGTCCACTTTGCCGGCTTCTGCAACAGCTTCCCCTATCGCGTTTGTTGACATTGCAGAACCTGTAATCGCAAGTATCTTAAGTAGCTCTGCAACCTGCGTATCGGTCAATCCACCGTTAGCGGATATCTGACAAAGGTAAAACATTCCCATATCCAAAAATGCCGTACGCTCAGTCGTAGTCGTCAATAAACTGACAGTTTGCTTTATGGTATTTGAAAGACTGAGTAATTCTTGAGGGTTCGCTGATTTCTCAGCCGCGATTGATAATTTAAGAATTGCATCAGATAACTTAACGCTAGTACTACTATCAACAGCCTTTATTGCTAATGCTCTCTGCATACAAATTTGACCGCTACTATATGCTACAGCCGCCGACATATCTGGATTCCACACAGATAATCCACCACCTGAATCTTGATTAAATGCAACGGATGATCGCTTGGTGGTTGCACAAGCACTCAGCTGAAGTAAAGAAAAACATAATAGTAAAGCTACGACTTTATTCATTATTTTCTCCCTGGTTTTATAAACATTGCACTTTCAGAATAAGCTGAAAAATCAAAGATGTATTTAGTCCATACGTACTATCTCAATTCGAAAATCTGCTTATCAGATTGTATGGTGTCCCCAATATGAATTCGGGCTGCACTCCCAGCACCAAGCGCCTGATGGGCGCTTTTTTTATTCACTTGGGTGCGTAACTTCCCCCATAACGTCCAGCTACAGTTTTGAGACTGCGACTCGGGCATTCGATTCGGGGTGATACCCATAGACTAACAAGGCGTTAACTTAGTGCACTGGGATACTGTGTGGATTGAGGATAAATGGTGCGGAGATAGCTACTAAACAACTGGAGGAAAACCAATGCTGCTGCGGGATATTACGATTTGAAATTTTGCGATACCGACAGAGATACCGTCAGGTTATTAGGTCAATTCACTTACCAAGCTCTTTTCCAGAACCTACAGGTGAGATATGCATTAATTCATATGCCCATTCCGGATCGATTAAAAAGAATAACGCACCAACAAACGCCAGTATTGAAAAAAAGAAACTTCCTACAACAATGATATGCCACCTCCATCCTAGCTTATTGTTAGGATCACCCTTTCTCACAGGATTTTCACTCATGGCATTGTATCTAGTCATCACATTAGTAAATATCAATTAATTCGGGGCTTTTTACTTTTGAGGCGCTAGCACCTGATATGCCCAGTTAGAATCAATGACTAGAACTAATGCCAACCCCAAGAAAGCCAGGGCAAGGAAAAATAGTGCAATTACAGCGAAATTCCAACGCCATCCCGGGTGTGTAGCAAAGCTTTCCTTCTGATCATCATTTGTATTCATACTACCTGTCCGTCTGCTAACGACTCTTATGAATACTTATAGTTATGTTGTCGAGTCTGGCCTGATATCAAGCTCAGGTCAAACAATTTACATTTGATCCTACTCTTTTTTTGCAATGTGTCCATGACCTTCGTATGACAAAAAAAGCGTGTCTTGGTTGTATTGTGTCCG
>NZ_JAJAQH010000005.1 GCF_020523625.1 Methylovorus menthalis | reverse complement strand
GATCGTCGTGATCGCTGCTGTCAATGTCGTCTTACCATGGTCAACGTGACCAATCGTGCCTACGTTGACGTGCGGCTTCGTCCGCTCAAATTTACCTTTTGCCATTACCGTTTCCTTTAACCGACTTTATCAAGTTAATGAAGTGGTGCCCATGGCGGGAATCGGACCCGCGACCTCTCCCTTACCAAGGGAGTGCTCTACCACTGAGCCACATGGGCGCTTTACTAAATTCTTACTTAAACTGGAGCGGGCGACGAGGTTCGAACTCGCGACATCTTGCTTGGAAGGCAAGTGCTCTACCAACTGAGCTACACCCGCGCGCCTCGCCAGTTATCAACGCTGGCTCCAACTTTAAATTTGGTGGAGGGGGAAGGATTCGAACCTTCGTACTCTGAGAGAACGGATTTACAGTCCGTCGCCTTTAACCACTCGGCCACCCCTCCAAACCGAACCCGAGATTATGCTGACAATTTCACTTACTGTCAAACCCTAACTGGGCGGTAACTGGTGCCGGATGTCGGAATCGAACTGACGACCTTCGCATTACAAGTGCGCTGCTCTGCCAACTGAGCTAATCCGGCGTAAAACTTATTTAATCTTTTTTAACCAACGTCAGAGATGGCTTTTTGACTTCTTTGAGCACCTCAGGCTTTACCACCGCCGCAGACTGCCCAACCTGATCAGGAATATCCAGATCAGATTCAGCATCAAAAAACATGCCCTGACTATTTTCGCGAGCGAAGATACCACGAACAGCAGCAATTGGCACGTAAATATTTTGCGAAGCACCAGAAAATCTTGCTGAAAAACTGATTGCCGCGTTGTCAATCACCAAGTCCTTGGTGGCTGAATAGTTGATATTTAACACTATTTCGCCATTCTTCACGTATGCCATGGGTACGCGGGTATTTTCATCCACCGCCACCAACAAATGTGGCGTAAACCCGTTGTCGACGCACCACTCGTGCACGGCACGTATCAGGTAAGGCTTGGTGGATGAAACAATTGCCATACCGTTACTTCCGCATTGCTTTTTCGGAAGGCGTCATCGCTTCGATGTAAGCCGGGCGAGAGAATATACGTTCTGCGTACTTAAGTAAAGGAGCAGCTTGCTTAGGCAATTCAATTCCATAATGACCGAGACGCCACAACAGCGGCGCAATGGCTACATCCAGCATGGAGAATTCGTCGCCAAGAATATATTCCTGACGACTGAACAACGGCACGATCTGCGTCAAATTGTCACGAATAATCAGACGAGCCTTATCTGCAAGCTTCTGATTACCAGATTCAATATCCTTGATGTGGCTGAACAATTGCTCTTCAAAGTTGTGCAAAAATAATCTGGCGCGCGCGCGCATCACCGGATCCGCGGGCATAAGCTGGGGATGAGGAAAACGCTCATCAATATACTCATTGATGATATTCGCCTGCTGCAGCACCAAATCACGCTCAACAAGAACAGGGACTTCATTATGCGGATTGATCACTGCGAGATCTTCCGGCTTGTTGGCTAGATCGACGTCAATCACTTGAAAATCCATGCCTTTTTCAAAGAGCACAATACGACAGCGGTGGCTGTATGGATCAGTAGTTCCTGAATACAAAGTCATCATGATGTTGTTTCCTTACAAAACAAAAAAGCGGGATTGCCCGCAAAGGCAATCCCGCCTTGAATAGAACGTTAGTGTATATCTTTCCAGAATTCTTTTTTCAGATAGTAAGCAACGATGAAAAGCAAACCGAGGAATAAGATCACTATCAAACCCAATTGCAGACGCAAGCCTTTGGCAGGCTCACCCATAAATACCAGATAATTCACCAAGTCAGCGACCATCGCATCATATTGAGCGGGCTCGAGGGCGCCAGGCTTAGTCAGCACCAGCGTGTGCTTCTCGACTTCATTACCATGCTCATCAACTGCTTTCTGAACTTTGAGTATTTGCTCACCCTGTAGTTGCCAAAGCACGTGCGGCATAGCCACCTTGTCATAGACCGTATTATTCCAGCCCGTTGGGCGGGTCTCGTCCCGATAGAAACCACGCAAATAGCTATACAACCAATCAGGGCCATTTGCATACGCGCGCGCCTGGACAGACAGATCAGGAGGCGTTGCACCAAACCAAGACTTGGCATCACGCTTGGGCATGGTGACGATCATCGTGTCACCCACCTTCTCTCCGGCAAACATCAGATTGGACTTGATCTCAGCGTCGCTCAACCCAATGTCTTTAAGCCGGTTGTAGCGCATATAGGCTGCACTGTGGCAACTCAGACAATAATTTACAAATGTCCTGGCCCCACGCTGAAGCGAAGCCTGATTATTGGGATCAATAGGCGCATGATCAAGACGCACGCTTTCATTCGCCATTACCAAGGCAGGCAATAACAGGCCGACCAACAACAATACCTTTTTCATTATCCTGTTACCCTTTCTGGAACTGGCTTGGTCTTATCGATGCTGGTGTACCAAGGCATCAAGATGAAGAACAGAAAGTAAACCGCAGTGAAAATTCTAGCCACTACCGTTGCACGGTCCGCACCACCCACAATCAATGTTGAAGGTTCAAAAACACCCCAAACATTGGATGGCTCGGTACCGAGGTAACCCAGAATCAAGAAACTCACTACGAACAATGCCAGCCATACCTTGTAGATAGGGCCACGATAACGTATTGACTTCACCGGGCTACGATCCAACCAAGGCAACAAGGCAAAAATCACCACTGACAGACCCATGGCAGCTACGCCAGGGAACTGTGAATTCATGATGGGTGGCACCGCACGCAAAATGGAGTAGTAAGGCGTGAAATACCATACAGGAGCGATATGAGAAGGTGTCTTCAATGGATCGGCCGGAATGAAGTTATTTGCCTCAAGGAAGTAACCTCCCATTTCCGGCGCAAAGAAAATAATGGCCGAGAACACGATCAGGAAGACGGAAACCCCAACAATATCCTTCACCGTGTAATAAGGATGGAATGGAATACCATCCAAAGGGATACCGGTTTCAGGATCTTTGTGCTTCTTGATTTCAACACCGTCTGGATTATTCGAACCCACTTCGTGCAGAGCGATAATATGAGCGGCCACCAAGCCCAGCAATACCAGCGGAAGAGCAATCACATGGAAAGCGAAGAATCGATTAAGCGTTGCGTCAGACACCATATAGTCACCGCGCAGCCAAAGCGAAATATCCGGACCAACAAACGGAATGGATGTGAACAGATTGATGATAACCTGCGCACCCCAATACGACATCTGGCCCCATGGCAACAGATACCCGAAGAATGCTTCACCCATGAGCGCAAGGAAAATCCCCACACCGAACAGCCAGATCAGCTCACGCGGATTCCGGTACGAGCCATAAATCAAGCCACGGAACATATGCAGGTAAACCACCACGAAGAACATGGAGGCTCCAGTTGAATGCATATAACGAATCAACCAGCCCCAAGATACGTCCCGCATGATGTACTCGACGGACGCGAAGGCGAGCTCGGCATCGGGCTTGTAGTTCATAGTCAGAAAAATGCCGGTAACAATTTGAAGCACCAGAACCAACAGTGCTAACGAACCGAAGAAATACCAGAAGTTAAAATTCCTGGGAGCGTAATACTCCGACAGATGAGCTTTCCAGTTGGCCGTTAATGGAAAACGGTCATCCACCCATCCCAGCAAGCCAGTTAAGTATTTTTGCATGATTACGCAGCCCCCTTGTCGTCTTCACCAATCAACAGCAGGTTGTCGTTGATGTATTTGTGCGGAGGTACTACCAAATTGATAGGTGCAGGTGAACCCTTGAATACACGCCCAGCCAGATCAAAACGCGAACCGTGGCAAGGACAGAAGAAACCGCCCGGCCATTCCGGACCCATTTCATTGCCAGCCTGCAGCTTAGGGGAGGGAGAACAGCCCAAGTGCGTGCAAATACCCACAAGGACCATCAAGTTAGACTTGATTGAACGTGACGCATTTTGACAATATGCGGGCTGCTGCGTCGTTACTTCCAGCTTGGGATCGGACAGCTTGTCATCGTGCTGCACCAATGCCGTCATCATTTCCTGGCTACGATTGATAAGCCATACCGGCTTGCCTCGCCACTCTACTGTAATCATTGCTCCCGATTCGATCTTGCTGATATCAGCCTCGACCGGGGCGCCAGCGGCTTTTGCGCGCTCACTTGGCAACATACTACTAATAAAAGGAACTGCAACAGCCGCGGCCGCCACACCTCCTACTGCGGTAGTCGCTGCGATTAAAAAGCGCCGCTTCCCCTGATCCACTTGTTGATTCGCCATCACATTCCCTTAAAATTAATGCGACTTGCTTTAAATGCAGTTAATTAGCGCGCCATTTTACAGCGTTCAGAGAAAAACTTAAACCTAAAACCGCGGCTTATACAGGGTTATTGATTTCGATGTACTCATGTTGAACATTGAATCGATTTTTGAGATGTTCGCCTAAAGCCTGTACGCCATAGCGCTCAGTTGCGTGATGCCCTGCCGCAATGTAAACCACACCAGCTTCGTTTGCGAGATGCAAGTTCTGCTCAGAAACTTCGCCGCTGATATATGCATCCACTCCCAATGCGATAGCCTGTTCCATATATCCTTGCGCGCCACCCGTGCACCAAGCCACCCTGCTTATTGTTTTATCTGCCGACCCAAGCATCAATGCTTCACGATTAAGCACTCCCGATACATGCTGACTGAAGTCCTGCGCCGTCACGCTAGCAATCGTTCTGCCATAAGCAATAATATCCTGCTCCCCTGCCCATCCATCCTGCACCAAGCCAAGCTTTTTTCCTAATTGTGCGTTATTGCCCAGTTCTGGATGTGCATCCAGCGGAAGATGGTATGCGGCTAACGACATTCCACTCTCCAGCAAAAGCTTGATACGCTTTTGCTTTATTCCCACGATTCGCGCATCCTCATTCCGCCAAAAATATCCGTGATGCACCATCACAAGGTCTGCGCCACGCTCCCGAGCCGCTTCCAGTAGCGATAGGGATGCCGTCACCCCGGTAACCACACGCTCAACTTCCTCCTTACCCTCCACCTGCAGACCGTTGGGGCAATAATCCTTGAAGCGCGCTACCTGAAGAATTTGTCCGGTATAATCGAGCAACTCATTCAATTTCATTTTTCTGTATCCATTTTCGGAAAAAATCATTTAGATCATGCGCAAACTTTGGCTCATTTTTGCACAGACTGTCACCATCAGTCTCGCTGTCATTTTTGTCGCGCAGCAATTCTACCCAGATTTAATCGCCCCCAAATCCAAGCCTTTGGTCGTTACCGAAGCCCCAGCGACTCCAGCCTCAGCCATACCCCCCGGCTCTTACAGCTCTGCGGCAAAAAAGGCCATGCCGTCCGTTGTTAATATATTCACCAGCAAAAAGGCGGAAGCAAATCCTTCGCAACCCTTCATGGATGACCCGCTTTTCCGTCACTTTTTTGGTGATCAGCAGGATGAGCAACCTCAACGTGAAAACAGTCTTGGATCAGGTGTTATCGTCAGCACTCAAGGGCTGATTCTGACGAACCACCATGTGATTGAATCTGCAGACGAAATCGAGGTGGCACTTGCTGACGGCAGAACGGTATCAGCGCGCGTCGTGGGAACCGATCCAGAGACCGACCTGGCAGTGTTGAAAGTCGATGTGAGCAATCTACCCGCCATCACATTTGCAAAAGCCGATCAGATTAATGTGGGTGATGTGGTTCTGGCTATAGGTAACCCATTTGGGGTTGGTCAAACAGTGACGCAGGGCATTATAAGTGCCGTAGGTCGTAGCCACCTGGGGATCAATACCTTCGAAAACTTCATTCAGACAGACGCACCTATTAACCCCGGGAACTCAGGTGGCGCATTGATTGATACTGACGGTAATCTTGTCGGTGTGAACAGCGCCATCTATTCTCGCAGTGGCGGCTCGATGGGGATTGGCTTTGCCATTCCAGTCAGCCTTGCCAAGCAGGTAATGGAACAAATTATACGCCAGGGTAGCGTTACCCGCGGATGGATAGGGATCGAGGCTCAAGACATTACACCGGAGCTGGCAGAGTCTTTCAGGCTGAAGGAAGTACGCGGATCGCTCATTGCCGGCATATTGCGTGATAGCCCGGCGGAACGCGCCGGTTTAAAGCCTGGAGACATACTGTTGGAAATTGATGGCCGCCAGGTTCAAGACAGTTCAACCATGCTGAACCTCATCTCGAGCCTGAAACCAAACAAGAAAGCCATCTTGAAAATTTCACGGGATCAGAAGGAGTTTTCAGTGCCCGTTCTTATCGGCAAACGTCCTCGCCCAACAGTCGTCCCCACCGAGTAAGCCCGGGCACATGCCCGGGAAATTTCGCGCTCTACTTTGCGCGGTTTGCATGCACCACGCAATATCCCACCCAATAGCTGATCACTACGATCGTCAACACTATTGTCAGTATTGATGCGATTCCAACCCAGGATCCAAACAGTACCTTAAGCATTTCAATCTCCTTTACCCTGTCATTGTTATAGGCAAGTTGATCTTACGCCGGACAAAAATCTTTTTAAAGACCTTTTTTAAAATATGGTTAAATAACCATAAATAAATAATGGTTGTATGTATTTTTACAACGCTAACAGGAAAAGCTAATCCGCTTGGGTCGTACGAACTCGCAGAA
Organism: Methylovorus menthalis; assembly: GCF_020523625.1. GTDB lineage: Bacteria > Pseudomonadota > Gammaproteobacteria > Burkholderiales > Methylophilaceae > Methylovorus > Methylovorus menthalis. Next base: position 216,658 of record NZ_JAJAQH010000005.1, on the reverse strand, counting down.
AACCTGCGACGAGAATGCCTGCTTCATAAAGCAACCACAGAGGAACTGCCAACATGATCTGAGAAATCACATCAGGAGGGGTAAAAATGGCCCCGATGACAAATGCTCCGACAATAACATACGACCGTATATCTTTAAGTGTCTCGATTCTGACCAAGCCAAAATAGACGACCAACACCACAGCAACAGGCACCTCAAAAGCGATACCAAAGGCCATGAACAGGGTGATAACAAAATCAAGGTAGTTGCCGATATCAGTCATCACCGCGACACCCTCAGGAGCCGTACCTGCAATAAAGCCAAATACCACGGGGAAAACAAGAAAATAGGCAAAACACATTCCGGCAAAAAACAAGAGCGTACTCGCAAAAACCAGAGGCGCCATGAACCTGCGCTCGTGGGTATAAAGACCTGGTGCAATAAATGACCAGACTTGATACAGGGTATGTGGCAGGGAAATAACAAAGGCGGCTAACATCGCCACCTTCATGGGTACAAAAAAAGGTGTGGTGACGGCAGTCGCGATCATTTGCCCACCAGCAGGCAAGTGACTAAGCAAGGGTTGGGCTAATAGCGTGTAAATTTTATTGGCAAACGGGAATAAGCCGATAAAAACCAGAATAAGTCCGACCACAATGCGCAACAAGCGATTGCGCAACTCAATCAGATGCGAAATAAAGGTATCCGTCGTACTCACTGTGGCTTGCTAGCGTCTGAGTTTTCCGGGGGAGTGACGGTAGATGATGATGTGTCGGGAGGAATGATACTTCGCTCGACATCTTTAAGCTGCTCCTGCGCCTGAGATTGCATTTGATGCATATCCGCTTGCAGACGATCCGTGCCCTGCTTGATTTCCTGCTGCAATTTCTGCAAATCCTGGAATTGCAGTTCGCGATCAATATCCGATTTCACATTGGCAACATAGCGTTGCAAACGTCCCGCCAGCAAACCCAAGGTCCTTGCAACCTTGGGCAACTTTTCCGGCCCGATCACAATCAGGGCTACTACACCAATAAGTAGAAGTTCGGAAAAGGCGATATCGAACACGTATCTGTCCGTTTTATTGCTTAGTTTTTTGGGTGACTTCGCCTTCAACCGTATTGCTGTTTCCACGGTCGTCAAGACTGCCAGGCTTTTGCGCACCCTCGTTCATGGCCTCCTTGAAATTCTTGACCGCCCCACCTACATCACTGCCCATATTACGCAGCTTTTTGGTACCAAAAATCAACACCACGATAACCAGTACAATCAACCAATGCCAAATACTGAATGAACCCATTTCAACTCTCCTGAATATTTAGCTCTAGGTTTTGGGCAGGGTAGCACCGCCACCAAAAACGTGAACATGTATATGGAATACCTCTTGGCCACCTTCGCGACCGGTATTGATCATGGTACGAAAGCCAGCGAGACCCTGCTCTTCAGCCAGCTTGGGAGCCAGCAGCAGCATCTTTCCCAACAAGGCTTGATGCGATGAGTCGCAACTAGCAAGAGATTCGATGTGCTGGCGAGGAACAATAAGAAAATGAACCGGCGCCAAAGGATTGATATCCTTGAATACGATCACATCTTCGTCCGCGTAAATCTGTGTGGATGGAATACTGCCAGCGACAATTTTGCAAAAAATACAATCGGCACTCATTGCATGCTACTCCTTGCGTTGGGCTTTTTCCACGAGGCCGGAAAGGCCCTCGCGGCGGGCAAGCTCGTTGAGCACATCCTGAGGCTGTAGCCCGGCATGGGCCAGCATGATCATGGTATGAAACCAGAGATCCGCTGTTTCATAGATGATTTCGTCCTTGTTACCACCCTTGCCAGCAATGATGGTCTCTGCTGCCTCTTCGCCTACTTTTTTCAGGATGCTATCCATGCCCTTGGCATAGAGTTTGGCCACATAGGAGGCTGCAGGATCGGCTTGTTTACGCTGCTCCAGCAACTCGGCCAGCCGGTTAAGAACGTCACTCACGGTGGTAAATATCTCCAGGATTTTTAATAACAGGCTGGTCAATTACCCATTCGTCATCTGCCAGTTTCTGGAAAAAACAATTATGCCGCCCAGTATGGCAGGCAATGCCGCCAACCTGCTCGACACTGACAAGCACAACATCTTCATCACAATCGAGGCGAACCTCGTGCACTTTTTGCACGTGACCAGACTCTTCGCCTTTATGCCACAGGCGGTTGCGTGAACGCGACCAGTAAACAGCTTGACCGGTTTCGGCCGTCAATCGCAAAGCCTCGCGATTCATCCAGGCAAACATCAATACCTTGTTACTGCCAACTTCCTGCGCGATGACCGGCACTAAGCCATCGGCAGTCCATTGCACTTTATCCAACCATGCAACGCTCATAACCGCACCTCTATGCCATGATCCCGCATGTATTCTTTTGCTTGCCGAACGGTAAATTCACCATAGTGAAAAATACTGGCTGCTAGTACAGCATCTGCCCCGCCTTCTTGCACACCTTCGACGAGATGCAAAAGATTGCCTACACCGCCGGAAGCAATGATAGGCACACTGACCGCATCGCTGATGGCACGATTTAATGGCAGGTTAAAACCGATTTTGGTACCGTCGCGATCCATACTGGTCACCAGCAGCTCGCCTGCGCCCAGCTCAACCATTTTCTTTGCCCACTCAACAGCATCAAGACCTGTGGCCTTTCTGCCGCCGTGGGTAAACACTTCCCAGTGATCACCCACCTGCTTGGCATCAATGGCCACAACAATGCATTGCGAACCAAAGCGGCCAGCCGCATCTGCCACCAGCTGGGGGTTGGTGACTGCAGAAGTGTTGATGCTGACTTTATCGGCTCCGGCATTCAACAAACGACGAACATCTTCCACTTCGCGCACGCCGCCGCCAACCGTCAACGGAATAAACACTTGGGAAGCCACTTGCTCAATAATATTGAGGATTAAGCCACGGTTATCAGAACTGGCCGTGATATCCAGGAAAGTAAGCTCATCCGCGCCCTGATCGTCATAGCGCTTTGCAATCTCGACTGGATCACCTGCATCGCGCAGCTCCAGGAAATTCACGCCCTTGACCACACGTCCGTCGGTCACGTCCAGGCAGGGAATAATGCGCTTGGCCAGACTCATCCGTTAAGCTCGTCCGCCAGTGCTTGGGCCGCAGCAAAATCCAAGGTGCCTTCGTATATGGCACGCCCAGTGATCGCCCCCATGATGCCTTCGCTTTCGACTGCACATAACTTGTGCACATCATCAAGATTGGTAATGCCGCCGCTGGCAATGACCGGAATAGTCAGCGCCCGGGCCAATGCCACCGTTGCTTCAATGTTCACGCCGCTCAGCATGCCATCACGGCCGATATCGGTATAAACCACGGCTTCCACGCCATAGCCTTCAAACTTCTGCGCCAAGTCAATCACGTCATGCCCCGTCAGCTTCGACCAGCCATCCACGGCGACCTTGCCATCCTTGGCATCGAGCCCAACCATGATCTGACCGGGGAAGGCATAGCATGCCTCATGTAAAAAACCAGGATTTTTGACAGCAGCCGTACCAATGATCACGTAATCAATACCGTCGTCGAGATAGCGCTCAATGGTTTCAAGATCACGGATACCACCACCCAGCTGGATAGGAATTTCGCCGCCTACGGCATCGACAATCGCCTTGATGGCACCTTCATTGACAGGTTTTCCAGCAAATGCGCCGTTAAGATCAACCAGATGCAAACGTTTGCCGCCTTTATCTACCCAGTGACGCGCCATGGCGCCTGGATCCTCGGAAAACACAGTGGCGTCTTCCATAAGACCTTGTTTGAGTCGTACACAGTGACCGTCTTTCAGGTCGATGGCAGGAATGATCAGCATATTTTTTTAATAGAAAGAAATTAAGGACGTCCGTCCCACGCAATAAAATTGGATAACAACTTCAGACCGGCGTGCTGGCTTTTTTCTGGGTGAAACTGCACGGCGAAAATATTATCGCGCGCAATACAGCTGGTAAAGCGTTTGGGGTACTCACTATATCCCACCTCAACTCCAGCGTCTTCGGGCACGACATAATAACTATGGACGTAATAGAAACGCTCGCCATCGGCAATATCATTCCACATTGGATGAGGGCGGCTTTGGTATACCTCATTCCAGCCCATATGTGGCACTTTAAGGCGGGCACCATGCGCATCCACCATGTCGGCATCAGCAAACCGCTTGACGTTGCCCGGCAAGATGCTCAGTCCAGCGGCATTGCCTTCTTCACTGTGATCAAACAAGAGCTGCAGGCCAATGCAAATACCTAAAAAAGGCTTGTCAGCAGCTGCAGATATAACTGCCTGACGCAAACCTCTGGCGTCTAGCTCCCGAACACAATCAGGCATTGCCCCTTGCCCCGGAAACACCACGCGTTCAGCTGCCGCAATATCCGCAGGATCACTGCTCACGATCACCCGCTTACCGGGAGCCACATGTTCCAGCGCCTTGGATACGGACCGCAAATTGCCCATGCCATAATCTACAACAGCAATATCGATCATAGTGTGTGTTCAACAAAACCAGAAATATTGGGACTACCCAAAACTTATAAAGTGCCTTTAGTCGAAGGCATGATGCCGGTCATCCGGTCATCCGCTTCTACGGCCATACGCAACGCGCGGCCAAAAGCTTTGAAAATCGTTTCTGCCTGATGGTGCGCATTGTCACCACGCAGGTTATCGATATGCAGGGTTACCAGGGCGTGATTAACAAAGCCCTGGAAAAATTCATGTATGAGGTCGACATCAAAGTCACCTATGCGGGCGCGTGTAAACTCCACGCCGAACTCCATGCCAGGACGGCCGGATATATCAAGCACCACACGCGACAACGCTTCGTCCAACGGCACATATGAATGCCCGTAACGACGTATGCCTTTTTTATCGCCTATCGCCTTGGCAAAAGCTTGCCCCAGGGTTATGCCAATATCCTCGACGGTATGATGCGCATCAATATGCAGATCGCCATTGGCAGAGACAGTGATGTCCATCATGCCATGACGGGCAATCTGATCTAGCATGTGATCAAAAAAGCCCAACCCGCTGGCCAGCTTGGACACGCCGGTTCCATCCAGATTGATTGACACTGAGATTTGCGTTTCGAGGGTATTACGACTTACTTCGGCAATACGCATGGGAAGATCATTACTTTCTTGAGTTTCAAAAAACTAAAAACCGCCGCAGACCTTTGCAGCGACTGCGGCGGTTTGAGTTCCAGACGTAAATTTCGTCTTAGCTGAACAGCTTCTTCAACCAGCCGAACACGCCGCCGCTGGCAGTCGAACCTTTTGCCAGGCCGCTGATTTCAGCAGCAGCAGCAGCAGGGTCAGCAGCACCGTAGATAGCAGCGCCAGCAACAACAATGCTTGCACCAGCATCAACAACTTGCTTCACGGTAGCTGGCTTGATACCACCAGCAACAGAAACCTTAACACCCAGGTTCAGACCGGATACCAGACCCAGGTCAGCGAAAGGCGTTTGGCCAGCAGCTTGCTGATCCAGACCAGTGTGCACACCAATGATGTGTGCGCCCAGCTTGGCAACTTCTTTAGTACGTGCAGCTTTGTCAGCTACGTTGATCAAGTCAACTTGAGCTTCTTTGCCATACTTGTTGGCAACATCAATCACACCCTTGATAGTACCGATATCGGCAGTACCCAGTACGGTGCAAATGTCAGCGCCAGCCTTGTAGAAAGGCTCAGCTTCGTAGTAGCCAGCATCCATGGTCTTCAGATCGACCAGAATCTTGTTGTTCGGGAATTTAGCGCGCAATGTTTGCAGCAGCTTGATACCGTTGTACTTGATACAAGGGGTACCGATTTCAAGAATATCTACATGGGGGGCTACTTTGGTAGCCAGTGCTACGGTTGCATCGAAATCCAATGAATCCAATGCCATTTGTACTGATGGTTGTGCCACGATACTTCCTCCGCTTAAGTTACAGGGTTATGATTTACTCACTCCGTAATGATACATTTTTTCTTGTGAATAGGGTAAATCGGTTGAATTTTAGCAATATTTTGCCATGATGCACCTTAAATGCATCACTAGGCAGCATCATAATCGCTTTTAAGTTCAGGCGGCGGAGAGAATGTCCTTTAAGGCAGCAACCAGGGCTTCACATTCATCATCAGTCCCTACGGTAATACGCATGAACTGATCAATACGGGTTGGCTTTTTGAAGTGACGCACGATAATACTGCGCTCACGCAATGCCGTAGCCAAGGCCAAAGCTTCCCGTTCAGGATGGCGGGCAAAAATGAAATTGGCGCCTGAGGGCAGGATTTCAAAGCCAAGGGCCTGCATCCTGTCTACCAGCTTTGTCCGAGAATCTATCACGCGCTGCCGGGTCGCTTCAAAGTGAGCAACATCTTCCATGGCAGCAACAGCGCCCGCACTGGCAAACCTATCGATGGGATAAGAGTTGAAGCTGTCTTTCACCCGATGCAATGCATCAATCAACTCGGGGTGACCAACAGCATACCCTACGCGCAAACCGGCTAGTGAACGCGATTTTGATAAGGTATGCGTCACCAGCAGTTGAGGATATTCCTTAACCAGCGCAACGGCAGACTCACCACCAAAATCGATATAGGCCTCGTCAATAACAACCACGGAGTCAGTATTGGCATCCAGCAAGCGGCGAATTTCGCTCAGCGCCAGCACACGGCCAGTAGGCGCATTGGGATTAGGGAAAATAATCCCGCCATTCGCAACGCGATAGTCATCCACATTGATTTCAAAAGTCTGTGTAAGCGGCACGGTCTGATAATCAATATCGTAGAGCCCGCAATACACCGGATAAAAGCTGTAGGTAATATCCGGAAAAAGCAAAGGCGCCTCATGCTTGAGCAAGGCAAGAAACACATGCGCCAACACTTCATCCGACCCATTACCCACAAACACCTGCGCGGGCGTCAGGCCGTGAAATTCGGCGATGGCCTGCTTGAGGCGGTCTGAATTGGGATCCGGATAAAGACGCAGACTATCTGCTGCTTCGCCGCGCAAAGCCTCCAGCACTTTAGGGCTGGGGCCATACGGATTTTCATTGGTATTCAGCTTGATGAGGTTGGCAATTTTAGGCTGCTCACCCGGCGTATAGGGGGTGAGGCCGTGTACTACCTGGCTCCAGAATTTGCTCATTTTTTAAGCCGGTACTCCGCAGAACGAGCGTGTGCTTGCAGACCTTCGCCATAAGCCAGGGTAGCCGCAACTTTCCCCAGCTTTTGCGCGCCGTCTGCTGACACCATAATCAGGCTGGAACGCTTCTGGAAATCATATACGCCCAGCGGCGAAGAGAATCTGGCCGTACGCGAGGTAGGCAACACGTGGTTAGGGCCTGCGCAGTAATCTCCAAGCGCTTCGCAAGTATCACGCCCCATGAAGATGGCACCGGCATGCTTGATCTTCTTGCTGAAGGCCAAGGGATCATCCAGCGAAAGCTCCAAGTGCTCTGGAGCAATGTAATTACTGATGCGTGCAGCTTCTTCCAGATCCTGCACCTGAATCAGCGCACCACGGCCTTCGAGCGATGTCTTGATAATGTCCTTGCGCGGCATTTCTTCAACCAGTCGCGCCGCACTCGCAGCCACCTTGTCGAGAAACTCTGCATCGGGGGATAACAAAATGGCCTGGGCAAGCTCATCGTGCTCAGCTTGCGAAAACAAATCCATGGCTACCCAGTCCGGGTTGGTTTTACCATCGCAAATAACCAGAATTTCAGAGGGACCAGCCACCATATCAATACCGACCACGCCAAATACGCGGCGCTTGGCAGCGGCTACATAGGCGTTGCCAGGCCCAACAATCTTGTCTACCTGCGGCACGGTCTCGGTACCATACGCCAAGGCGCCCACAGCCTGAGCGCCACCGATACAGAATACGCGATCCACGCCACATACTGCAGCAGCAGCCAATACCAGCTGGTTACGCTCGCCATTAGGCGTCGGCACCACCATGATCAGCTCCTCTACACCTGCCACCTTGGCTGGAATAGCATTCATCAGCACCGATGACGGGTAAGCGGCCTTGCCACCAGGCACATACAAGCCCACGCGATCGAGCGGGGTAACCTGCTGACCCAGCAAGGTGCCATCATCCTCGGTATAGCTCCAGGACGACATCAATTGCTTCTCATGGTACAGGCGCACACGCTCGGCCGCTTGTTGCAGTGCCTCGCGCTGTGCAGCCGGCAATGCTTCAAGTGCGGCATGCAGCTCTACCTGCGAAATTTCCAGCGATGACAGTCCCGCCACATCCAGATGATCAAAACGCTTTGTATACTCCAGCACAGCAGCATCGCCGCGCTGTTTTACATTGCGCAAGATATCGGCAACCACCAGATCGATCTGGTCATCCTGAGCAGTCTCAAATGCCAGCAAGGCTTTGAGATCAGCATCAAAGGTCGCATCGCGAGTAGAAAAGCGTCGAATATTCATTGTGTAGCCTTATTTCTTTCCATTTTCTGCCACTGCTTGGGCAAATGAATCCATGATTGGTTGCAGCTCCCCACGCTTGAGCTTGAGCGAGGCCTGATTCACCACCAGGCGAGAACTGATGTCCGCAATCTCTTCCACCGCCTTGAGCTGATTGGCGCGCAAGGTGCCGCCCGTGCTCACCAGATCGACAATTGCATCGGCCAGGCCTACCAATGGCCCCAGCTCCATCGAGCCATACAGTTTGATCAGGTCGACATGCATGCCCTTGTTGGCAAAATGCTCACGCGCTGTCTTCACATACTTGGTCACCACCTTGAGGCGGGCACCTCGACGAATGGAACCGAAGTAATCGAAATCCTCGCGTACGGCGACCATCATCTTGCAACGCGCAATCTGCAGATCCAGCGGCTGATATAGCCCTTCGCCACCATGTTCGGTCAGCACATCCTTGCCAGCAATACCCAAATCAGCCGCGCCATATTGCACGTATGTAGGGACATCGGTCGCCCGCACAATCAGCAAGCGTACGTCAGGACGATTGGTTGGCAGAATTAGCTTGCGCGAAGCCTCTGGTGCTTCCAGGGCATGAATGCCCGCAGCCGCCAGCAGAGGGGTGGTCTCTTCAAAAATGCGGCCTTTGGATAGGGCAATGGTGATCATGAATTCAATTCTCTGTTAATACTGTCATTCAATGGCCATGCGCTTTAAGAAGTGCGCTTGACCTTGGCACCCAGCGCCGTGAGCTTCTCTTCGAGATTTTCATAGCCACGATCAAGGTGATAAATACGCTCAATTATCGTCTCGCCGCTGGCAACCAGCGCCGCCAGCACCAGACTGGCCGAAGCGCGCAAATCGGTCGCCATCACGGTAGCACCCTCCAGCTTGGGCACGCCGCGCACAATCGCCGTATTGCCTTCCACTTCTATCTGGGCACCCAAGCGCTGCATTTCCTGCACATGCATGAAACGATTTTCAAAGATGGTCTCGGTGACTTTTGCTACGCCGTCCGCGATAGTATTCAACGCCATCATTTGCGCTTGCATGTCCGTAGGAAAAGCCGGATGCGGCGCCGTACGAATATTCACAGCCTTCAATTTTCCGTTACTTTTCACGGTGATGCTAGTTGCATCACTTTCCACTGTTACACCCGCATCGCGCAGCTTCTCGATCACGGCATCCAGCAGCTCCGCCCGCGCATTGTTCAGCTTGACACAACCGCCCGTCATGGCGGCAGCCACCATATAAGTCCCGGCCTCAATACGATCGCATACCACCTGATGATCGCAGCCATGCAGGCGCTCTACACCGTGGATGGTAATGATGTCAGTACCGGCACCTTCAATACGTGCGCCCATTTTGATCAGGCACTCGGCAAGATCGACCACTTCGGGCTCTTTGGCAGCATTCTCAAGCACGGTTGTTCCATCTGCCAGGCATGCCGCCATCATGAGATTTTCGGTGCCGGTCACCGTCACCATATCCATGAAGTAGCGCGCTCCTTTGAGCTTGATGGCATGCGCTTCGATGTATCCATGCTCGATATGAATCTCGGCGCCCATGGCCTGCAATCCCTTGATATGCAAATCCACAGGACGCGAACCAATGGCACAACCACCCGGCAACGACACCCGGGCATGACCAAACCTCGCCAATAAAGGCCCTAGCACAAGGATGGAAGCCCGCATGGTTTTCACCATTTCATAGGGAGCTTCCTGGGTATGGATATGCGAAGCATCTAGTACAACACGATCTTCGGATCGGCTGGTCTGAACACCCATGTGCTCCAGCAAGGTGATGGTGGTACCCACATCCTTGAGTTTGGCCACGGCGCTCAGTTTAAGAGGGGTCTCCGCCAGCAGCGAGGCACAGAGAATCGGCAACGCCGCATTCTTGGCCCCGGAAATAGTAATTTCCCCTTGTAGCGGAATCCCGCCTTCAATAACCAGCTTATCCAAAATCCATCCCTAACTTTTATTGTGTTACAGCTGCCTGAACAGTTCAGGCGGTAGCGGATTCCAGCATTTTTTGCAGTTCACCCTGTTGAAACAGGTCGCGCATGATATCAGCCCCACCAACGAACTCGCCCTTGATATACAGCTGGGGGATAGTAGGCCAGTTAGCATAGACTTTGATGCCATCGCGAATGGCAGGATCGGCCAGCACATCCACCGCCACAAAATCCTTTACACCGCTCGCCTGCAAAATCTGCACGGCAAGACCCGAGAAACCGCATTGCGGAAACTTGGGTGAGCCCTTCATATAAAGCACCACTGGGTTGGCAGTGACCTGATTCTTGATCAATTCTTGAGTACTATCCATTTCAAACTCCTTAAAAGCTTAAGTCGAAGCACGTTGCGCCCAGGTTTCGGGCGTAAAAGTGCGCATCGATAAGGCATGAATTTCCTGGCGCATGCGATCGCCCAAAGCCTGATAGACCAGCTGGTGCTGTTGCACCATATTTTTACCTGTAAAGGCAGCGCTTACGATCACCGCTTCAAAGTGCTGGCCATCATTGCCCAGCACCTGCACGTAATCACACGCCAACCCCTGCGTTATATAGGTTTTTACATCATCTGCGCTTAACATTTTAGCCCCTGAGCTTATATCCGGATTTCAACATTCTGAGCGCAAGCCATGACAGCAGCAAGAAACTGATCCCCACCACCAGCAAACTAAGGGCGGGGGAAATATCGCCTTGCCCAAAGAAGCCATAGCGGAAGCCATCTATCATGTAAAAGAACGGGTTGAAATGCGAAACCGTCTGCCATACCGGCGGCAGCGAATGGATCGAGTAAAACACCCCTGAAAGGAATGACAAAGGCATGATAATAAAATTCTGGAATGCCGCCATCTGGTCAAACTTGTCCGCCCATATGCCAGCAATAATGCCAAATGCCCCCAGCAATGCACTCCCCAGGAAGGCAAATGCCAGGATGAAACCGGGGTGCGCGATGGGAAGATCAATGAAAATGATCGCCACCAGATAAATACATAGCCCGACCACCAAGCCACGGATGATGGACGCCGCCAGAAATGCCAGGAAAAACTCCAGATAAGACAGCGGAGTCAACATCACAAAAATAATACTGCCCATCACCTTGGACTGGATAAGGCTGGATGAACTATTGGCGAAGGCATTTTGCAACACCGACATCATGATCAGGCCCGGAATCAGGAAGGCGGTATAACCCACGCCATCATAGACCTGCACGTGCTTGTCCAATACATGCGAAAAAATCAGCAAATACAGCAGAGCCGTCATGACGGGTGCCGCAACGGTCTGGAAACTGACGCGCCAGAAGCGTAGCAGCTCTTTTTTAAAGAGAGTCCAAGGGCCACGCATCCGCGCTGAGATAAGGCTGCTCATGCCCGTCCCACCATATCGACAAACACGTCTTCGAGATCGGCTTCCAGTAATTGCATGTCGGTAAATACGAGTTGCGCCTGCCGAAGTTCAGCGAGCACATCTGCCACCTGAGTCACATCAGTCAAGCCGAAGGTATAGATATCGCCGTCACGATGGCGCACCAGCGCGGCAATGACAACAGGCAATACACTGCCAGGTGCCATCGTCACCCGCAGCTGCTTGCCAGGAATATGCTTGAGCAGATTGGCCGTGGTATCCAAGGCCACAATCTGCCCCGATTTCATCATGGCAACCCGCGAACAGAGCACCTCGGCCTCTTCCAGATAATGCGTGGTGAGAATGATGGTGTGGCCTTCGCGATTGAGCCGCTGAATAAACGCCCACATAGTCTGGCGCAACTCCACATCCACCCCAGCTGTTGGCTCATCCAGCACAATCACGGGCGGCTTGTGGGCAAGCGCCTGTGCAATCAGCGCACGGCGCTTCATACCACCTGACAGGCGACGCATGTTCACATGGGCTTTATCGGTGAGACCCAATGACTCGATTACTTCATCCACCCAGGCATCGTTTTCCGGTCCACGGCCGAAATAGCCTGCCTGAAAGCGCAACATTTCACGTACATTGAAAAATGGATCGAACACCAGCTCCTGGGGCACGACGCCCAGCAGCTGTCTGGCTTGCGCATACTGGGATACCACGTCATACCCCATCACTGACAATTTTCCGCTGCTTGGGCGCAGCAGACCTGCCAGAAGATTGATCAGGGTGGATTTGCCTGCCCCATTCGGGCCAAGCAAGGCAAAAAACTCGCCCTGCTCAATTGACAGGTCGATACCTTTCAATGCCTTTAAGGCACCGAAATCCTTGGTTACCTGCTCAATCTTGATCGCGGGAGTCATGGTCATGAAACGGGCAAAGCCCGAATGCCTAAGCGGCGGCGGCGTGTGGAATCAGTTCCAGAACGCCATATAGCGTCGCCAGACTGGTCAGATTCTTGGGAAAATGGATGAACTTCAATTCACACTTCTGATCCTGCGCACGGCGCAACCATTCAAACAGAACGCTGATAGTCGCGGTATCCACATCAGACACTGCAGAAAGATCAACTTCAAGACGATCCGACATGGGCAAGGCCTGACTTTGTGCCAGCAGGTTGTTGACCTGCGGCATTGTCATATCGCCCTGCACCTGCCAGCGCTGTCCTTCAGAAATAATTTGCGTCATTCTGTTTGCCGTTATTTGGCAGAACCAGCGTTCTTGTCAGCCAGCTTTTGAATGAGACCATCCATGCCGGATTGGCGAATTTCATTGCTGAACTGACCACGGTAGTTCGTCACCAGGCTCACGCCCTCAATCACGATATCGTAAACCTTCCAGGCTTCACCGGTTTTTTCCAGGCTGTAATCAACGGCGATCGGCTGGCCACCTGGCTGCACGATTTCAGTCTTAACGGTGACTTCCTTGTCTGAAGGCTCAGCGCGCAAAGGTTTATAGTTGATGGTCTGGTTACGATATTTACCCAGCGCGGTTGCGTAGGTACGCAGCATCAGGCTGCGGAATTCCTTCTGGAATGCATCCTGTTGCTCTTTGCTCGCACGACTCCAGTTTTTACCCAGCACCATGCGTGACACACGATCAAAATCAAAATTTGGCAAAATCTTTTCTTCTGCCAGTGCAAAAATCTTTTTCTGATCGCCAGCCTGGATGTCCTTGTCTTTCTTGACGATGGTCAACACTTCGTCGGCTGTCGATTTAACCAGCACATCAGGTGCCACATCAGCCAGGGCCAACTGCATTACGCCCATCAAGGCCGCACTTGCTACGAATTTGATTACAGACTTCATGTTTATTCCGCCTTTTTGCTATCGCCACTTTCGGAGGCTTTGTTATACAAGAACTGACTGATCATTTTTTCCAGGACTACCGCATCCTGGGTATGGGAAATCTTGTCGCCATCCTTCAATGACTGCTCATCACCACCGGCTTCCAGGCCTACGTATTGCTCACCTAGCAGGCCAGCCGTATAAATATTGGCAAACGTATCCTTGGGGAATGGATAACGCTTATCCACCTTCAGAGTCACATTTGCTTCAAAGGTTTTACTGTCGAACTGAATATTGTCTACGCGCCCAACCACCACACCAGCACTTTTCACGGGAGCACGTGGCTTCAAGCCGCCGATATTTTCAAATGCAGCGGTTACCGTGTACGTTTCACCCACACTACTGGAGGTGAGGTTACCCACTTTAAGCGCCAGCCCAAACAAGGCGGCAGCCCCAGCGACGGCAAAAATGCCGACCCATAAATCCATTGTTGTGCGTTCCATTCAATCTCCAGTCTTTGCGTTATCACGCATTTTATTTCGCGCCCTGACAAAAGGGCTTACTCAACCGCGATCAGCGGATCAAGTCACAATCATGAAAGAGGTCAGGATGAAGTCCAAGCCCAGCACAGCAAGAGACGAATTCACCACTGTCCGTGTTGTCGCGCGGCTCACGCCCTCAGCAGTCGGCGGGGCATCAAACCCTTCAAACAATGCGATCATGGTGCAAGCAACGCCAAACACCACACTCTTGATGACACCATTCACAATATCTGCCTGAAAATCGACATTCGCCTGCATCTGCGACCAGAAGGCCCCATTATCAACCCCGATCACAGGCACCGCGACTATGTAGCCGCCCAATACCCCAACCATCGAGAACAATGCCGCCAGCAACGGCATGGACACCACGCCCGCCCAGAACCGGGGAGCAACCACGCGCGCAATCGGGCTGACAGCCATCATTTCCATTGCCGACAGCTGCTCAGTGGTTTTCATCAAACCAATTTCAGCGGTAATGGCAGTACCTGCGCGCCCAGCGAACAGCAGCGCCGTCACCACAGGCCCCAACTCGCGCACCAGCGAAAGCGCCACCAGCACACCGATCGCCTCGGATGAGCCATATTTTTGCAAGGTATTGTAGCCCTGCAAAGCCAGCACCATGCCGACAAAAAACGCCGACACTAGGATGATCAGCAGCGACATGACCCCGGTAAAGTAGATTTCCCGGATGGTCAGGTGGATACGCCTGAAACTCTCACCGGAGTAAATCAGGGTGTACAGAAAGAATCGTGCGCCGGAACCCAGACGCCAGATACGATCAATAATGCGGTGGCCCATGCCACGCAACACTTCAGCCAAACGTTTAAGCATCCTGCCCTCTCAGCATATCGCGCCTGTAATCAGGCGCGGAATAGTGGAAGGGCACTGGCCCATCAACTTCACCATGCACAAATTGATGTACGAACGGCAGCGTCGACTGCCGCAACTCGTCAGGCGCACCTTCCGCCTCAACCACGCCATTGGCCACGATATAGACGTAATCCGCAATGGAAAACGCTTCTTTCACGTCATGGGTAACCAGAATGGACGTCGCTCCCAGCGCATCATTCAAGCTGCGAATGAGGTTGCAGGTGACACTCATTGAAATCGGATCAAGGCCCGTGAACGGCTCGTCGTACATGATGATGGAAGGATCAAGGGCAATGGCACGTGCCAGCGCAACCCGGCGCGCCATACCACCAGACAGTTCGGTTGGCATCAAATTGCGCGCGCCGCGCAAACCCACCGCATTCAGCTTCATCATCACCAGATCACGGATGATGGATTCAGGTAAATCTGCATGCTCCCGAATCGGGAAAGCCACATTTTCGTAAACCGACAAATCGGTAAACAGAGCGCCGAACTGGAACAGCATGCCCATCTTGCGACGCAGTTGAAACAGGCCGTGGCGATCCTGCTTATGCACAACCTGCCCTTCAACGCGGACCTCTCCCTGGGTTGGCACCAGCTGGCCGCCGATCAGGCGCAACAGGGTTGTTTTGCCGCTACCACTACCACCCATGATGGCGATGACTTTGCCACGCGGGAAGGACATATTGATGCCCTTGTGCAGCAGTCGCCCTTTGTAACCAAAGGATAGATTGTCGATTTCGACGATGTTGTCGGCCATAGCGGTCTTGGGATTTAGAATCCGGCTATTTTAAATCAATTCGTGTTGCGGACGTAATACAAAAACAAAAAAGCCCGCAAATGCGGGCTTTTTTACAACATATTACACGGCTAAAAATACCTAAACACCAAAGCACACTATGTAAGATTTTGCTTGGTCTATATCTGCAGTGGCAGTGGACTTAGCTCCCAACGCATAGCTTACGGTAGGCGTTGCAAGCATAGACCCAGAGTCAGTTTCACCATTGTCCATGGTGCTATCCAGTTGCAAAACATATTTTCCTAGAATCCCTGTGGAACAAATCACATAAGATCCTGTAATAGCTTTGCTATTTTTATCTTGAATCGCAGTTTTAGTTGCATCGGTAGTGCCAGCCTGTATCCCAATTGGATTCCCATCTGCATTCGTCGGACGCCAGTCGCTCACCGTTGGATCGGTAGACCCCGTAGACAGACCTGCTAATCGTACATGCTGCCAAAAGTTATATGCCTCAGAAGTGGACCCTGCACCAGAGTCAGTCCAACTACCACTCAATGCACCATCACCATTCCCGCCCTTCTCAGCGCCCACCCGCGCTACAGCTTTTGCATCGTCCCCTGGCAAAGCCTTGTATTTATCCTGATACCCATATATGTAAATTGGAATATTTCTGAAATCACTCGCAAAGTTCTTTACCTTGGCACTGTTAATCAACTCTTGCCCCTTCAGCACGCCGCCAAGCAGCAAACCGATGATTACCAGCACAATTGCCAGCTCAATCAAGGTAAATCCAGATTGTTTGTTCATTAAGCTATCCTTATGACCCCTGTTATTTTTTTACCTGCCAACATCAGAAATAACTGATTTTCGTTGCATTCTACATTGCAATTGGCGTGCCACAGGCGAAATTCTTGTTCTGAAATTAAATTGATTACGATTGTTGGTTTATATGATTAAAATCATCTTTGAAGCGTCAAAATATCATCATCTCTGACAAGAAAATGACACCCACCAGCCCATCTCAATCCAACACACCCAGCTCACGATTCGGCTTCACACCCTTTCGTCAGCAATGGCAGTTGGCGCTAATGTTGTTTTCACTGCACGGTTTGCTGGTGTGGGGCATAGGCAGCGAGCTGCAAACCGCTTGGACGCTTTTTCATTATGGCTGCTTTCTACTATGGCAACCCGTGCTACATGGCCGCGAACCCTTAACCTTGCGAACGGCCCTTATCCTGCTGGGCGGGGGCATCTTGATGACGATGTTCATGAGCTGGTGGCTCATGGCGTTCTGGCTTTGCCTGTTATTCTCGCTGCTGGGCGGGCGCATTTTTTCCCTCACAAAAACCCCCTCCCGTCCTGGATTTCTGCTGGCTGCAACCTACCTGCTAGCCATGCTTACACTGCATGTTGTCCCGCGGCTTCTCGCCAGGAATATCGACACCGACGCCCTGATATTGCTGGTTGAATATGGACTGCTTCTGCTTCCCGTCAGCCTGCTATTCACCAAAGCCGAATATGGCGACACACAGCAAGCCCTCGCCATGGACTTTTTTTATACGCTGATGCTGCTGATGGTCACCATTACGCTGGTGCTTGGGTGCTTCGCTATCGCCACGACAACACAAGCCCGCTACACAGAAGTGTTACTCAAGATGATTTTTGCCCTGGCAGCAGGCCTGCTGGCCTTGAGCTGGTTCTGGAACCCCAGAGCCGGCTTCTCGGGCATTGGCCTGATACTCTCACGCTATCTGCTGAGTGTAGGCTTGCCATTCGAGCAGTGGATACAGAACATCGCTGAACTCGCCCAGCAACAACGCACCCCCGCAAGCTTTCTTTCGCATGCCGTTGCCGAAATCGCCCAGCTCCCGTGGGTTGAAGGAGCTAAATGGCAGATAGGTCAGGAGGAACAGCAACTAGGCAAACCCAGCATGCATCTGCATGAGTTGCAGTTTCATGATGTGGAGTTGACTTTGTATAGTCGCTGGCCGCTGACACCCGCCTTGACGATACACGTCAAACTGCTGACCCGGATTGTGGCCGAGTTTTACGAAGCGAAACGCCGCGAAGAATCGATGACGCAAAATGCTTACATGCAGGCCGTGTATGAAACAGGCGCCCGCCTGACCCACGACATCAAGAATCTGGTGCAATCCATGGGCGCCCTGTGCAGCGCGGCGGAGCATACGGCAGCGAGCGATCAGGATCGACTTCTGGCGTTGGTGCGCAAGCAACTGCCCCTGCTGAACGAGCGGATGGCAAGAACGCTGACCAAGCTCCAATCGCCTGCCAGCGAGAGCCGTCGCAGTCTTCCCATTTTGCAATGGTGGGAAAATTTTCAGGCGCACTACCCCCAGCTTGGCATTGTTTTTGAGGCCACTATTTCTGAAAACCCCGAGGTAGATAGCGACGTTTTGGATAGCGTCACTGACAATCTGATTCAGAACGCCCTGGCCAAACGCAGCAGTCAGCCTGGGCTGGAAATTTACGTCACCTTGCACGGAGACAAGCGCTATACGGTAGCCGTGGGAGATACCGGCAGCGCAATGCCCTCGGCGATCGCCGAGAATCTGTTCAAAAAACAGGTAAGCTCGGGCAAAGGGTTGGGCATAGGGCTATATCAAGCAGCCAGACAGGCAAACGCCAGCGGATTAACGCTGGCGTTGAAAGAAAATCGCGAAGGCGCCGTCTGGTTTACGCTAGGCCCGCAACAAACTGCCTAGCGAAACTGATTACAACGTGCCGTAAGAGTGCAGGCCGGACAGGAACATATTGACACCGAGGAAGGCAAAGGTGGTGACCAGCAAACCCACCAACGCCCACCAGGCCAGCATGCTTCCACGCAAGCCCTTGACCAGGCGCAAGTGCAGCCAGGCAGCATAATTCAGCCACACGATCAGCGCCCAGGTTTCCTTCGGGTCCCAGGACCAATAGCCGCCCCAGGCTTCAGCCGCCCACATGGCGCCCAGAATGGTCGCAATGGTGAAGAACGCAAAACCGACGGCAATTGCCTTGTACATCACATCATCGAGCACCTCCAGCTTGGGCAGGCGCGAAGCCAGAATGCCACGCTCAGCCAGCAAGTAAGCACTACCCACCATTGCTGCCAGCGAGAAGGCGCCATAGCCAATAAAGTTGGCCGGCACATGAATTTTCATCCAGTAAGACTGCAAGGCAGGCACCAGAGGCTGGATGGCATTGGCTTGACGATCAAAGGTATACCAGAGAATGAATCCTACCGCGGCGTTGATCACCAGCAAGACAAAGCCACCCAGCTGGCGGGTTTCATAACGGCGCTCATAGTAAAGATACAAAAGCGCCGTAATCAGGCAGAACAGCACAAACACTTCATACAGATTGCTGATGGGAATATGGCCAACATCCGGGGCAATGAGATATGACTCATACCAGCGCACCATCAGGCCCACAAAGCCCATCAGCACAGCAGCCCAGGTCAGACTGGTCGCCACCTTGCCCGAAAATTCGGAGCGACGGAACAAGGCAAACCAGTAGGTCAGCATGGCCAGCACAAACAGCACATTCATCCACATGATGGCGGACTGGCTGGAAATGAGGAATTTCAGCAGAAAAGCATGTTCAGCGCGCGCCAGATCAGCCTGATAGAGCTGAATGGCGAACAGGCTGATGATGCCGATGCCAATAATCAGGAGACGAATGGGCTTCCACTGCCAGCCCAGATAACTAAAGCCCAGCGCCGCGCCAATCAGAAAGGTTTTTTCGTAGGCATCCATGTAAGCGCCATACTGCTGATACGCAAACAGGGCACCCGCACAGAGGATGAGGGCATACAGCCAATCCTGCCAGCGCAAACGCTTCAACAGCGGTTGAGGATGATCTTCAAACAAAATGGTATTCATGGTTTTTCCTGATCCTTGGCTAGATAGCATGCGCTATTCGCTTTGCAACAATCGACGCAACTGTTCGCGGTATTGCTCGAATTCCATATCCAGATCGCGATTCTTGCGATTGGCGGACATGGTAAACAACACTTCATTAGCGGGTTTGATCAACATCCAGATACGACGTTCCCGAATATAAATCATGGCAAAGATGCCCAACACCAGCAGCACGGACCCACCATACACCAGATTCTTGCCCGGTGAACGTGTCAGTTGCAAACCACTGGCCTGGCGTTGCTGGAATTCATCCAGCTGCAAATAAAACGGCGCGCCATAAAAGAAAAGATCACTCATGGCGTTCAGACTTTCCTGCAGAAAGATCTGGGTATTGGAGTCGAGTTCACCGGCCTTGAGCCCAGCGCGCTCAAGCCCCAGCTTGTATGCCTCGAGCGTCGCACCAGAGATGATTTTCAGATAGGTCTGTGCGGCCTTTTCACGCTGCGGTTCAGGCACAGCATCTTCAATCATCTTGGCAATCTTTGTGTAGCCACCTGCATCAAAGCCTTGCAGCAACTGCACTACACTCGCCTGGAATTTCTTGCGCATCTCGGCATCGGCTTTGTCGCCCATCGCATCCTGGGTAAAGCGACGCGCAATCTCTTCATGTAACGAAGGATCAAACATGGTGGCACGCAGCCGCATGAAACCCTGCAAACTGTAATCCTCATCCGCAGGAATACGCAGGTACTTCAATTCATCCTGAGGCGTTGCCCGCATACCGGTGACGAAGTAGCGACGGCCATCCAGCTGCAAGGGCTGCATGTAGCTCACGTATTCACGCGCCTGCCCCTGGGTGTCACGCACCTTGTACGTGATGTTGGGGCCGACGTTGTGCGGCTTTCCCTTGCCATCGGGGGACAAGTTAAGAATATTGAATAATCTGAAATCGTTGAATTCAACTTTCAGGGCCTGATCGCCTTCACCCAAGGTCACGTTCTTGAATATGTTGCTTTGCACTTTGATCGGCTGGTCTTTGCCACCAAACAAACCATACGCATTGAAGTTGAGCTTGGTACCACCATCCTGAAAATCGGACTGATAAATGGCAATGCCTTTGTAGATCAGCGGGTGATTGACACTGATGGTGTGCGCCAATGGTTCCTTGAGGTCAGGATCAATAATCAGCAGATCACTCTCGAAGGACTTGGGCTGGCCGGTAGCGTAATGCTCAATACGGAACTGCTTAAGCTGAATGCGAAATGGCAGCTCCTGCACCAGATAGCCATCGCGGATGCGCATGAAGGACACATTGGAGCTGGCACCTTCCGGCAAGGTCATATTGGCGCGGAACGACAAATTGCGCACGGACAAGCGGCTGATGGCAGGCACTTCATTCTCGGGAATATCCAGCGTCTCGACTTTTTTATAGCCCAGCAGCTCCTGCACCTTGAATGGGACGTTGCCATCAATCAGGCCCCCCACACAAATCACCACAATAGCCGTATGCGTCAGGATATAGCCTAGGCGCTGATAGCTGCCCGCCTTGGCGGCAATCAGCTCGCTGCCATCGGCCTGCTGCACGGTTTTAAATCGAAAACCACGCTGCCCCAAAAACTGAACAATACGAGCGCGGGTCTCAGCACCCACCGCTACAGTATAGGAAGCACGGTGACTGAACGCGCGCAGGGATTTTTCCGTTGCACCCTCGCGATAGGCGCGCAACTCGCGCAACATCAGGGGACTATTACGATAAATACACAGGCTGGTCGACAGCACCAGAAACACCAGAATCACCAGAAACCAGACGCTGTGATATACGTCATACAAGCCCAGCTTTTCGAACAAATCAAACCAGAACTGGCCGAACTTGATCACATAATTGGGGTAGGGCTCGTTTTGTTTGAGGACCGTTCCGATGATAGACGCGATCCCCAATACGGTAAGCAAGCTCACGGCAAAACGCATGGAACTGAGGAGCTCGTATAGTCGACGGGAGTTGGAGAACTGAGGCTTCAAGGCGTAATCAATCTGAAAGAGTTCGTTTAGGACAAACAAGACTGGCAGGAGTTGCCAAAAAAGTTAAGGGTGGCTTGCAGCCACCCTTAACTTTTTAAAACAGCTATTGGACCAGCCCCAATGGGACTAGCTTAGTGCAGACCCTGAATATAGTCAGCAACCGCTGCCATATCGCTATCACTAAGCTTGGCAGCCACCATACGCATCATCTTGGCCGCGTCATTGGCGCGCTCACCGGCACGGAATGCCTTCAGCTGGGTAACGGTGTAATCCGCATGCTGTCCAGCCAGGCGTGGGAACTGCACAGGAATACCAGCGCCAGCAGGACCATGGCAGGAAGCACAGGCTGGAACGCCTACACCAGGGATACCACCCTTGAAGATTTTTTCGCCAACAGAACCAGCGCCATTGCTCTTGGCCGTACCTTGCTTGGGAGCCTGGGAACCAAAGTAAGCACCCAGGTTGCTCATGTCTTCAGGTGTCAGGTTAGCCACCATGCCAGCCATGATCGGGTTCTTGCGGTCACCCGCCTTGAAATTTGTGAGTTGTTTGGTAATGTATTCTGGATGCTGACCTGCCAGCTTGGGGTACATAGGCACCATGCTATTGCCATCAGCACCGTGACAGGCCGCGCAGACGGTGGTCGCTGTCGCAGCGCCCTTGCTGGCATCCCCTGCGGCGAATGCAGAAATGGCGGTCATTGAGCCCAGGGCAAGCACCGCAATGTGACGGAAATTCATATCCAGCTCCTCAAACAATACTACTGATTTAAATATGGTTAAACATTAGCCACGCATTTTATCCAAATTTACGTTATCGTGGTAGCATTTTTGCCCCTTGCTGTCCTTGAATAAGCCTCTATCTATGCCATTGTTTCAAAACGCCACATTTCATATCTCCGCTCATCATCTGAGCGACTTGCCTCCGCCATTCGGTATCGAGGTCGCTTTTGCTGGCCGTTCAAATGCGGGCAAGTCAAGCGCGCTCAACACCATGGCGAATCATAATCGTCTGGCTTTTGTCAGTAAGCAACCAGGCCGCACCCAACTGATCAACTTCTTTAGTCTTGGTGGAGATCGTTTTCTGGTGGATTTGCCCGGATATGGCTACGCCAAAGTGCCGGAGAGCTTGCGCAAGCACTGGCAGATGACACTTTCCAACTACCTGAGCCACCGCTCATCCTTATACGGACTGGTGTTGGTGATGGATAGCCGCCACCCGCTAACGCCACTGGACCGGCAAATGCTGGACTGGTTTGGCCCCAGCGGCAAACCGATTCACGTGCTGCTGACCAAGTCGGACAAGCTGTCCAGAAGTGCCGCCATGCTGACACTGAATGCCGTGCGCAAAGAGCTGAATACCACGTGGGGCAACTGCTCGGTACAACTGTTCTCCAGCCTGAAAAAACAGGGGGTGGAAGAAGCCGAAGCTGTCATCGGCAAATGGCTGTTTCCCCCACAGGACCACACAACGGAAGAGCCCTCCGAGAGCCCTGCGGAGTAAAGCCCTATTGACGGGTGAAGATGATATCCCAGACGCCGTGACCCAGCTTGATGCCCCGGTTTTCAAACTTGGTTAAGGGACGGTAGTCCGGCTTTTCTGCATAGGTATCCGCCGTATTCCGCAATTGCGGCTCGCCCTGCAACACCTCCAGCACCCACTCTGCATACTCCTGCCAATCCGTGGCCACATGCAGGTAAGCGCCTGCTTTAAGCTTACTGCAAAGCAACTGCACAAAAGCAGCCTGAATCAAGCGGCGCTTGTGATGGCGCTTTTTATGCCAGGGGTCAGGGAAGAAAATATGCACGCCATCCAGACTTGCATCCGGGATCATGTACTGCAAGACCTCGACGGCGTCATGCTGGATAACGCGGATGTTCTCCAGCTGCATTTCGCCCACCAGCTTGAGCAGGCTGCCCACGCCGGGGGTGTGCACTTCTACGCCAATAAAATCGCGCTCGGGTTGTACCTGGGCAATTTTGGCTGTGCTATCGCCCATGCCAAAGCCGATCTCGAGAATTTTTGGACTATCCGCACGGCCAAATACCTGATCAAGCGCGATGGGTTCCGGCTGATAAGCCACGCCATAGACAGGGAGCCATTGATCCAGCGCCTTGCGTTGCCCTTCGGTCAGACGGCCCTGACGCAGCACAAAACTGCGAATAGGGCGATGCTTGGGATTATCCTGCTCATGGGCTGGCAGCTCATGCTCTTTATGTTCCATACCGGTCACAATGCAACGTACGTTAAACCGCCATTATAACGGAGGGGCATTGCACCCTATCGGGAATTTGGGTTTACAGAGTATGCCGCTTGTCACCGCGGCCAAAGCCACGCAAAGGCTCATCAACACCGCGCCCAAGAGCGATCACCTTGAATAGCTCGCCCATCTCCGCCGGGGAGAGTAACTTTTGGGCAGATGAAGCAAGCGGTGCATAAGCTGCCACATCGTGCGGAGATACTTCGGCAAGATACTCCGTAATGCCGCAGTTAATCAGAAACTGCGCCTGACTCGCATAACCCAGGACGGCCAGCCCCTGTTGAATGGCAGATTCGGCAATCAGGGTGAAATCCACATGCGCCGTAATATCCTGCAAGCCGGGATACAAAAATGGATCCGTATGTGCATGATGGCGATAGTGGCACATCAGCGTGCCTTGCTGCCGTTGCGGGTGGTAATACTCATGCCGCGGAAATCCATAATCAATCAGTAGCACAACGCCCTGTCGCAGCATGCTGGCAAGGCTGGCAATGAGTCCACCAGCCGCCAGACAGATTTCAGTCGTATACGGTTCGGGCAAGCTGATATTGCCGAATGCAGATGTGATAGACGCGTCGGCTGGTTGATCAACCCATTCCAATTCGCCATCCGCAGATAGCCCCACACCTCGCATCAGTAGCCCCTCGGCCTGCTGATGCACGATATGAACGGGCAAAGCATCAAGCACTTCATTTCCAAGCACCAGCCCGGAAAACTCTTCAGGCAGGCTGTCCAGCCAGTCCACGCGTAGCATCAAATGCGCGGGTAAAACTTTCTGCAAGTAATCCTTCTGCACCTGCCGCAAGTGAGCGCTGATCTCCAGAATGCGGTATTGTGATGGCAGCTGCTGCAGACGATCGAGCTCAAGCAGCACATCAGCCGCCAAGCGGCCACTTCCGGCGCCTAGCTCAAGCACATCCCCATCTGTTGCACGGAGTATGTCGGCAGCCTGCATGGCAAGTGTGCGGGCGAACAGCGGAGAAAGCTCGGGAGCCGTTACAAAATCCCCTGCCGGACCGAACTTTTTGGACCCGGCACTGTAATACCCAAGGCTTGGTGCATACAGCACCAAATCCATGTATTGTGCAAAGTCCAGCCAGCCACCCGCCTCTGCAATATGCCTGCCGATATGCAGCTTCAATTGCTGACTGTGGGCAGCCGCGTCGGCATCTGGTTTTGGTAATGAATTGATCATGATAGCTCGGCATTATAAACAGCACTGGGCACTATTTCGGAAACTGGCGTGAATTCAAATCTTAACGACAAAGTAGTATTGATTACCGGAGGGGCAAAGCGCGTTGGCGCCTCCATTTGCCGCTTGCTGCATGCTGGCGGCGCCAAGCTGATGATCCATTACCGCAGTTCCGCCGTCGAAGCACGCGCACTGCAATCGGAGCTCAATCTGCAACGCCCCAACTCGGTCGCCATCATTCAGGCCGACTTGCTGAACATTGCCGTACTGCCGAGCCTGATTCAGGAAACCATCAAGCAGTTTGGTAAGCTGGATGTGCTCATCAACAATGCCTCCAGCTACTATGCAACCGAGCTCGGGCAAATCAGCGAAGATGCCTGGACTGATCTTCTGGGCTCCAACCTGAAAGCCCCCCTCTTCCTATCGCAAGCCGCAGCACCCGAGCTGCGCAAGAACAGCGGCTGCATCGTCAACATTACCGACATGCATGTCGAGCGACCAAAGAAAGGCTACATCGTCTATAGCGTCGCCAAAGCTGGTTTGGTCACCCTGACAAAATCGCTCGCCCATGAGCTGGGGCCTGAAGTCCGCGTCAATGCCGTAGCTCCGGGCCCAGTATTATGGCCGGAAGATAACCCGCAGTTTGACGAAGTCTATCGGCAACGCGTCATCTCGCAGACCCTGCTGAAGCGTATAGGCGAAGGCGACGACGTGGCCAAGGCTGTTCGTTTCCTGATTCAGGATGCACCTTTTGTCACCGGTCATGTAATGGCGATTGATGGTGGGCGCTCGCTTAACCTGTGAGCATGCATCAAATCGGAACGCATACTTTATAATAGCCACATGAAACATTACCCCGACAACGTCTCCGCCAACTTCCTGAAGTTGCGCAACAGCCTGATTAGCGCCACTGGCAAAGCCATTGGTGATTACAACATGATTGAAGACGGCGATACCGTGCTTGTGTGCATGAGCGGCGGCAAGGATTCATATGCCATGCTGATGCTGTTGCTGGCATTGCAGGAACGCGCACCTGTCGATTTCAAGCTGATCGCCATGAACCTGGACCAGAAGCAGCCTAATTTCCCGGCCGATGTGTTGCCAGCCTATCTGGAAAAGCTGGGGGTGGAATACCGCATCGTCGAGGCCGACACCTATTCCATCGTCAAGGAAAAAATTCCCGAAGGCAAAACCACCTGTTCACTTTGCTCGCGCCTGCGTCGTGGCATCATTTACAGCACAGCCAAGGCCTTGGGTGCGAACAAAATCGCCTTGGGCCATCATCGTGACGATATTGTGCAGACCTTGTTCCTTAACATGTTTTTTGGCTCCAAACTGAAGGCCATGCCGCCCAAACTCAGTACCAACCGTGGCGAATTCATGGTGATCCGTCCGCTCGCCTATTGCGCCGAGAAAGACATTGCCGCTTATGCCAGGGGCATGGAATTCCCGATTATTCCTTGCGACCTCTGTGGCTCTCAGGAAAATCTGCAACGGCAAAAGATCAAGGACATGCTGAACGCATGGGAACGCGAACAGCCTGGCCGCATCAACAATATCTTCCGCGCTATTACCAATGTAGAGCCATCGCATCTGGCAGATACCGATCTATATGATTTCAAAGGCCTGACCAGTGCATCGCTGGAGGATGAAGACCCCTTGTTTGGCGATATCGCGAAGGAAGACCAGCCCGCACTCGCCATGGCCAGCCAGGAAGGCACCCGCATTGAGTTTCGTCGGCCTGAAAATCGACCGAGCCCGACACCGGTTGATGGTTAAGCATGGTCGCGTCAGCAATTTTGCACACTTGCCGACAGACACATAAACGCTGCAAAATAGTTGCGAGACAAGCCGTTGCCGCGCGACTTTCCTTGTCTAGTCACGGATTTACTCTTATTATCTGCCACTCTTGCCATCGTCTGCGCCCACGTCAATGTCCAAACTGCTGATTGTTGAATCACCATCAAAAGCCAAAACCCTGAAAAAATATCTGGGTAGCGACTTTGAGGTCCTTGCCTCCTATGGGCACGTGCGTGACCTGATTCCCAAGAACGGCGCCGTAGATCCGGAAAATGACTACGCCATGAAATACGAAGTCATCGACCGCAACTCCAAGCATGTCGATGCCATTGCCAAAGCAGTTCGTTCCTCCGATGCCATCTACCTGGCAACCGACCCGGACCGCGAAGGTGAAGCCATCTCCTGGCATATTGCCGAAATCCTGAAAGACAAAAAGCTGATCAAGGACAAACTGATCAAGCGCGTCGTCTTTCATGAAATCACCAAAACCGCGGTACAGAATGCGATTGCCAGCCCGCGCGATATCTCCATGCCGCTGGTCAACGCGCAGCAGGCGCGCCGCGCCCTGGATTACTTGGTAGGTTTCAATCTTTCACCGCTGCTCTGGAAAAAGATTCGCCGTGGTCTCTCGGCTGGCCGCGTGCAGAGTCCGGCTTTGCGCCTGATTGTCGAGCGCGAACTTGAGATTGAAGCCTTCAAAAGCCAGGAATACTGGACCATCCACCTGGAGTCCAAGAAGCACCAGCACATGTTTGACGCACGACTGGTGCAGCTGGATGGCACCAAGGTCGAACAGTTTACGGTGACCAATGAAACGCAGCAGGCCGAAATCGTGGGCAAGCTTTTACTCGCCAGCGCAGGTAAAACCACGGTTAGCCGCGTAGAGAAGAAACAGAAAAACCGCAGCCCGGCAGCGCCTTTCACGACATCCACCCTGCAACAGGAAGCCGTGCGCAAACTGGGATTCACCACCAGCCGCGCCATGCGCATTGCGCAGCAGCTGTATGAAGGTATTGATGTCGGCAACGGCACCGTTGGTCTGATCACCTATATGCGTACCGATAGTTTCAGCATGGCCGCCGAAGCCGTCATGCAGATTCGTGACTACATCAAGCGCAACTTCGAGGCTGACTATCTGCCGAAGTCGCCCATCATGTACAAGACGAAGGCCAAGAACGCCCAAGAGGCACACGAAGCGATACGTCCAACCGATATCACCCGCACACCGCAAAGCCTGAAAAACTATCTGACCCCAGAGCAGTTCCGCCTCTATGAAATGATCTGGAAGCGCGCCCTCGCCTGCCAGATGGCGCCTGCCAAGTTTGATGCCGTCAGCGTGGATCTGTCGGTTGGTTCCGATGCCAACCTGTTCCGCGCCACCGGCCAAACCATGATTTTCCCGGGCTTTATTGCCGTGTACATGGAAGGCCAGGACGATGCCGAGGAAGAGGCTGAAGCCAAACTGCCGCATCTGGAAACTGGCGAAGTGCTGGATGTGAACAAGATTTTCGGCGACCAGCATTTCACGGAGCCACCACCACGTTACTCTGAAGCCAGCCTGGTGAAGGTACTGGAAGAATATGGCATCGGCCGCCCTTCTACTTATGCCAGCATTATCTCCACCCTGCAGGATAGAGAATATGTACTGCTGGACAAGAAGCGCTTTACACCAACGGATGTGGGCCGCGTCGTCAATAAATTCCTGACCGAGCACTTCACCCGTTATGTGGATTACGGCTTTACTGCCAACCTCGAAAACGAGCTGGATGATATTGCCGAAGGCGAACGCGAATGGGTGCCGGTGCTGGATGAATTCTGGCAAGGCTTTAACAAGCAGTTACTGGAAAAAGCCAATATCGACCGCGCGGAAATCACGCAGGAAGATATCGGCGAAGCCTGCCCCAAGTGCGGCAAGCCATTGCACTCGCGCTTGGGCCGTTTCGGCAAGTTTATTGGCTGCTCCGGCTATCCCGAGTGTGATTACATTCGCAATACGGGCAGTAACGCCGCCGTCAGCAGTGAGCCGGTGATCATGGGCCACGACGCGGCAAGCGACAAGGACATCCTGCTACTGAACGGCCCTTATGGCCCTTATCTGCAACTGGGGCTGCCAGAAGAAGGCAGCAAAAAGAAACCCAAGCGCGTCAGTATCCCAAAAGAAATTCCGCTGGCGAATGTGGACCTGGAAGTCGCCATGAAGCTGATCGCCCTGCCACGTGACTTGGGGCTGCACCCCGAAACCGGCAAGAAGATCGTGGCCAACATTGGCCGCTTTGGACCTTATGTGAACCATGACGGCAAGTTCAAGTCGATTCCGCGCTCGGATAGCGTGTTCGATATTGACCAGTCGCGTGCCGTTGAACTGCTGGCGCAGGCCAAGTCGGGCCCGGCCCCACTCAAGGATCTTGGCAAGCACCCGACCGAGGATGGCAACATTGAAGTCTACGCCGGACGCTATGGCCCTTATGTGCAGCATGGCAAGTTACGCGCCACACTGCCGAGCAGCGAGGCACCAGAAGAGCTGACCATGGAAGAAGCCTTGGCATTACTGGCAGCCAAAGCCGCCAAGGAAGCCCCAGCCAAAAAACCGGCCGCCAAGAAAAAAACGACGGCTGCCAAAAAGCCTGCTGCAAAGAAAGCGACGGCCACCAAAAAGCCGGCAACTCGCACCAAGAAAGCCGCGGCTACAGAAAGCTGACCTTGTTCAGAGAAAGCCCTCCTGAGGTCTGATCTTTGGGAGGCGCCCTACGCAACACCGTAACCCTAGACGCCGCTCAGTGGTTTTGCCCATGTTGTCCTGCCTCCTGTTTTCTCAAGCCTATTCGTCATGACAACCTCCGCCCAATAAAAAACCCCATCTTTCGATGGGGTTAGCCGGCACTACACAGCGGCTTTTCGCCGCTCTTATAAACACTAACTCATGTGACGCGATACGTTGCTGCTCTCTATCCATTTACGAATGCGTTGTGCATCACCAATCCGCGAGTATTTTCCGTAGGAATCCAGCAGTACGATGATCATGGGCTGCCCGGCAATTTCGGCCTGCATCACCAGGCAACGGCCTGCTTCGTTGATAAATCCAGTTTTGGAAAGACCAATCACCCAGTCACTATTACGCACCAGCACATTGGTGTTTACAAAGTTAATCGGGTTGCGCAAGCCATTCACAGGCACTTCTTGCGAGGCAGAGGTACTGACTTGGCGAATTTCAGGATATTGATAAGCCGCGCGCACCATCTTGACCAGGTCTTCCGCCGTGGACACATTCGCGCTGTTAAGGCCTGTAGGATCGACAAACTGGCTATGGGCCATCCCTAGCATAGAGGCCTTGGCATTCATGGCGCGGACAAAGGCAGTCAAACCACCGGGATAATTGCGGCCGAGTGCCGATGCGGCACGATTTTCCGAGGACATCAGGGCTAGATGCAGCATTTCAGCGCGGGTCAGCATGGTACCAAGACGCAATCGCGAGCTGGTACCTTTCAGGGTATCCACATCACCCTCGTTAATGGTCAACACCTCATCCATAGGCAAATGTGCATCCAGCATGACCATTGCCGTCATCAGCTTGGTAACCGAAGCAATCGGCGTTGCCTGATCTACACTTTTTGCATAGACCACTTCGCCCGTTTCCTGATTGACGATCAAGGCCTTGGAAGAGGCGAGTTGAAGATTGGAGGGATGATCTTCCTGGAAAACACCGGGATGGTAAGCCGCTTTTTGAACCTGATATTTGCGGTCAGCGCGAATGGTACGAATGATCTTGCGACTACTGACTTTGGTTTTGGCTGGTTTTGATTTTGCCACAACACGCTTGCTGGATTTATGCGTCGTTGCCGCTTCAACCGCGAGGGGAGGCATGGACAGGGTGAACGCCGTCACCATAATAAGAAAATTTCGTAACATTGCGGCCTGCCCTTCTAAAACGATTAGCTGGATATTATCCAAATAATCACAATTTGTCATCAAGATAGCGAAGATTCTTTACGCGCTGGTTTAGCTATTCGGCACTGACCTTAACCTTCGTAAAAATCCGCTCACCCCGGCTGCCGAAGCCTGTCCGCTTGTGCGAAAATAACCCATATCCACACTAACGGCCCGATATCATGAAAATTAAGGACAATCTGCATTATTCTGCCGAACATCTCTGGGTAGCCCCCACGGACCAGGCCGGAATCTTTAATGCTGGCATTACGGATTATGCCCAAGACCTGCTGGGGGATATTGTGTATGTAGAAGCGCCGCAGCCTGGGGCCGAGCTCAAGGCAGGCGAGGCGTGCGGACTGGTTGAGTCCGTCAAGACCGGCTCAGACCTGCATGCGCCGCTTGATGGCGTGGTACTTGCCATCAATACTGATCTGCAAGGCACTCCTGAACTTATCAATGACAAGCCGTATGAGGCCTGGATATTCCAGTTCAAGGCACATAATGCAGATGATCTGGATAAATTACTCGATGCGGCCGGCTATCAGGCGCAGCTAGGTGAATAAGTAGCGAAGCTGAAACTCGCCGCCATAATAAAAACGGCCCCACATGGGGCCGTTTTTATTCGGATTTATTCATTGCAAGACTGATGAGTTTTAGCCTGACCTGCTCGGCCAGCTCTTGCGTCAGCTTGTTTTGCAAGCCGGGGATCAATTCATCAAGACTTTCCGTTAGCACTTTGTTGATCGTTGACCGGATAAGCGGCAGCATCTCATCCACCAACGCTTCATAAGAAACTGCCGTAGCATCACCCGGAATCGACAATGCCTGCTGTTGCATGCTTTCGGGCTTCACTTGCACGGTAGACCCTATGTACACATCGGTGAGCATAGGTATTTCAGATGCCCCCACTGGGTCGACAGCAGGCACACCCGCCTGCTGGGTCAGCAAGCTGATACGGCCAAGCACGGCGGCCAGATCATCTCCAGGGCGATTAACCGGTTCCATCACAAAGCGGCTCCATTTTCGTCAAAGGTTCGAATCTCATATCCACGGTCACGATAAAAGCGATACCTTACCCGCGCCTGCGCCTTGTCTGCCTCATCTGTGCCCACAATCTCGATCAGTCGGCGAAAGCGGCTGAAAAATGGGGGATGCTGATGTTGCAGGTTGATCAGCACATCGTCGTGCACCAGCGGCTCACCTTTAAAGTCCAGCACGATAGGGGTTTCCGGCGCCAGCGGATGCTGGGCACGACAATGCGGCACAAAACTCAGCGCCGATCCGCTCCATAACACCCTTTCCAGTTCGGAAAGTACCGCGTCGTCGGGGCCGAACACCATCGTGCGCCGCCCCTTGGACACCGCACGCTGGCTAAGCTCGGCCACCTTATCGAGCTTGTTGCCCACATTAAAGAAAAATTCGATGCGGGTCATGCGGATTACTTGGCTGCCCGTTTTACCAGGAACTCGGTCAGCAAAGGCACTGGGCGGCCTGTACCGCCTTTGTCCTTGCCAGACTTCCATGCAGTCCCAGCGATATCCAGGTGGGCCCATTCGTACTTTTTGGTGAAGCGCGACAGGAAGCAGGCCGCGGTAATGCTGCCACCTGCACGGCCACCAATATTCGCCATATCGGCAAAATTGCTGTCCAGCTGTGGTTGATAATCCTCCCACAAAGGCATGTGCCAGGCACGGTCATGAGAGGTTTCACCCGCTGCCAGCAGCTCTTGTGCCAGCTTGTCATTGTTACTGAACAAACCGCTGGCATGGTGCCCCAGCGCAATAACGCAAGCGCCGGTCAGGGTAGCGATGTCGACTACGGCTGCAGGTTCAAAGCGTTCAGCATATGTCAGCGCATCACACAGAATCAGGCGGCCTTCGGCATCCGTATTCAATACTTCAATGGTCTGGCCAGACATACTGGTCAATACATCTCCGGGCTTGATGGCGGTACCGTCAGGCATGTTTTCGCAGGTCGGGATCACACCAACAACGTTCAACGGCAAATCCATTTCCGCAATTGCCTTGAAGGTACCCAACACGCTGGCTGCGCCGCACATGTCGTACTTCATTTCATCCATTTCAGCGCCGGGCTTGATGGAGATGCCACCGGTATCAAAGGTAATGCCCTTGCCTACCAACACGACAGGCTTCTGGCTCTTCTTGCCTTTTTTATGCTGCAGCACAATCAGCTTTGGCGGTTGCGCACTGCCTTGTGCCACGCCCAGGAATGAACCCATGCCCAATTTGGCCATCTGGTCGCGATCCAGCACTTCAACCTGCAAGCCATATTGCTTGCCCATGGCTTTGGCCTGATCAGCAAGGTAAGTCGGGGTACATACATTCGGTGGCAGGTTGCCCAGATCCTTGGTCAAGCTCACACCTGCTGCCAATGCCAGACCCTGCTTGAGGCCGCTCTCAGCCAGCTTGCCTTCCGATTTTTCGATAAAGGCAACTGCCAGCTTGGAAACACGCTTGGCAGATTTTGCCTTTTCTTCCTGCGCGGCCTTGCCCTTCATGACATCAAACCGATAATCTACGTCCTGACCAATCTCGGCGACCTGAGCTGCCTTCCAGGCGGCATCCTGCTTCTTCACTGGCAAATCGGCCAGATAGGAACTGGCGGTCTTGACGCTGGTACCGTTCAGCGCCTTGAAAGAAGCACGCACCGCCTGGCGGTACTCACGCTCCTTGAATTCAGTCACCTTGCCAAGGCCAACCAGCAATACGCGATCACTGGCGATACCAGGTACGCTATGCAGCATCAGGCAGGAACCCAGCTTGCCGTCGAGATCGCCGCGCGCCAGCACTGTTGTCAGATACCCTTCTGCGGCACGATCCAGCGCCACGGCGGCCTCACTCAGTTTGCGCGTGTCAAATACACCCACGACGATGCAATCACTACGTTGCTTTTCCGGATTGCCGGTTTTTATGCTAAATTCCATTCCAAGTTATCCTTTTTATTAAGCTTCTTTTGATTATCCTGCGTTTTCGCTGTAACTCAAAATCCTTGATCACAAGACCATTTAATTAAGCCTATGCTCTTCAAACGATCCCT
This sequence comes from Methylovorus menthalis, assembly GCF_020523625.1. Lineage (GTDB taxonomy): Bacteria > Pseudomonadota > Gammaproteobacteria > Burkholderiales > Methylophilaceae > Methylovorus > Methylovorus menthalis. The sequence continues at coordinate 182,759 of NZ_JAJAQH010000005.1, read as the reverse complement.
GCTGCAAGAGCTTGTGGGCACCGCTATCGGCGCTTTTCTGGTGCTGTTCGGCATCGTCATTGCGCAACGTGTTGCCTACTACATTGGCGTGGCCGCCAAAGGCAGTCTGGCAAGCGATGCCATCAATACTTTGTTGGGCTTCAGTATGCTGAAGTTCCTGCCCATGATTCTTTCCCTCACCATATTCCTGGCGGTGTTGCTGACACTGACACGCTGGCATCGTGATAGTGAAATGGTGGTCTGGTTCAGCTCCGGCATGGGCTTGGCGGGCTGGATACGCCCTGTGCTGACATTCGCCATCCCGGTGGTTGCCGTCATTGCCGTGCTGAGCCTGTTCGTGACCCCATGGGCCACCAATAAAGGTTCGGAATTCCGCGACCAGCTGAAAAGCCGCGATGAGCTTGCTTCCATCAGCCCCGGCGTCTTCAAGGAGTCGCGTAACGCTGATCGCGTGTTCTTCGTCGAGAGCTTTGACGAGCTGGGCAATGTTGTCAAAAACATTTTTGTTCAATCGGTTCAGCATCAGCGTCTGGGCGTGGTAGTCGCCAGCCAGGGGCACCGCATTGAGGCCGAAAACGGCGATAACTTCCTGGTGATGGAACATGGCCGCCGCTATGAAGGCAAACCGAATACGGCAGAATTCTCCACCACCGAGTTTGAGCGCTACTCCATTCGGATTGAGCCCACCGAGGTCAAGGAACAGCCTCCGGGCACCGCAGCACTGGATAGCCTGGAGTTGCTGAAAAATCACAACCCCGCCAACAACGCCGAGCTGCAATGGCGCCTGGCTATCCCCATCTCCGCGTTTTTGCTGGTGCTACTGGCCATTCCCCTGAGCTTTGTGGATAACCGCTCCGGCCGTTCCGCCAACATGATGCTGGCCTTGTTGATCTACATTATTTACAACAACATGCTCAGCATCGTGCAAGCCTGGCTCACGCAAGGCAAGCTCAATCCAGTCGTTGGGCTGTGGCCGGTGCATGTGTTCTTCCTGTTGCTTACCATCTGGATGTTTTATCGTCGCCTGCTGCAACGTCCACTCATCCCGGCGTTCTGGAAATTGAGCTGGTTCAAGCCATGAAACTGCTTAACCGTTACCTGACGCATGAAATCGTTTCCAGCATCATGCTGATCATGGTCGCGCTGCTGGCCATGTTTTCGTTTTTTGACCTGATCCAGGAACTGGAAAGCATAGGCAAAGGCACGTATGGCCTGAACAAGGTGCTGATGTTTGTGCTCTTAAGCGCCCCGGGGCACGTATATGAAGTGGTGCCCGTGGCCGTGCTGGTCGGCACCATGTATGCATTGGGCCAATTATCCCGGCATTCTGAACTGATCATCCTGCGCGTCAGCGGTATCTCCATTGCCACCATTGCCCGTTCACTGCTGAAAGTCGGTCTGATCTTCGCCTTGATTACCTTTTTTGTCGGTGAATTTGTCACTCCTTACAGTGAAAAAACCGCACAGCGGTTGCGAATACAGGCCACGGACTCTGTGGTGGCGCAGGATTTTCGCTCTGGCCTTTGGGTAAAGGATGGCCGCAGTTTCGTCAATGTGGAAGAGGTAATGCCGGACTCGGGGCTCATGAATATCCACATTTATGAATTTGATGACACCTTCCACCTGCGCACCATCAGTGACGCCAAAACTGGTCGTTTTGATGGAGAAAACTGGCATCTGAAGGATGTGCAACAGACGCATTTTCTGGATAAAACGGTCAAATCCGAGTTTTTCCCCCAAGCCCAGTGGCAATCGCTCATTCGTCCGGAGTTGCTGAATGTATTGCTGGTAGTGCCGGAAAAGATGTCCGCATGGAATCTGTATTTCTACATCCACCACCTGAGTGCCAACAAACAGAAAACCTCACGGCATGAAATCGCCCTGTGGTCCAAAATGGTTTACCCGCTGGCATCGCTGGTCATGGTTGTGCTGGCGCTGCCATTCGGCTTTTTGCAGCAACGCTCGGGAGGCGCCAGCGCCAAGATTTTTGCCGGGATCATGCTGGGGATTGTGTATCAGGTATTGAACCGCGTGTTTGTTCACCTGGGGCTGCTCAACGACTGGTCGCCACTGATGAGTGCGGTGGTACCGACACTGCTGTTCCTGCTGGCAGGCCTGACCATGCTATTCATGGCCGAGCGCCGGTAGCGATTCTATTTGGCAGGACGCTTGGGTGGTTCCAGTTGCAAGCGGCAACCAGTCAGGCGGTCATGCAGATAGAGGCCTTCACGATCAAACAAGGCCCATAAAAATCCCACCCCAAAAAACACACTGGCGATGACATAGCGCAAGCAAGCCTGACGCCAGTCCAATGCCCCACCCTGGCGATTGGTGACGCGAATGCGCCAGGTCTGCATCGCCAACGTTTGCCCACCGCGCCGCCACGACCACACCAGATACCCTCCGGCTACCAGCCACAAATACCCCTGCAGAATATACCGTGCCGGAGCCTCGGTAGCGCTACCCAGCAACATGACAAACAGGAAGGTGGCAAAAAACAAGATGGCCACCAGCAGCAAGGCCTCATAGAGCATAGCGGCAATGCGGCGTGGCCAGCGGGGGGAGTCAGGTAGCGTCATCAGGGAAATGGGCCCGGCCAGATTCAGCGCGAGCTAGTTATCAAGTTCGTTGGCGTCGTATAGATCCGGCTGCTCGCGGCGCAGTCCTTCACGCTGAGCCTCGGGCAGGCTTTGGTACTCGCGCCATTTCTTGCGCAATTCTTCCTGCTTTTCGGGAGGCAAAGACTGGAACTGCTGGTATTTCTTGCGTGCATTCTCGCGCTCGAAAGGGGTCATGCGACTCCAGTCATTCAGGCGCTGCTGAACACGCGCCTGCTGCTGGAGATTCATCTTGGGATAGTCACGGGCAATATCCAGCATTTTCTCGCGTTGCCAAGGGCGCAGGGTATCCCACTCTTTGGAAAGCGGGTTCAATACCTTGCGTTGATCTTCCGTGAGTTGCGACCACTTCAACATCACGCTCTTGCCACCCTCACCCTCTGCCCAGGCCGGCCCGCTCAGCAGGACCAGCAACAGCAGGCCTAGCGCGCGTTTTGTTGCAGCCATGTATCAAACCCTTTGTCCAGATATGCTTCAGGCGGCAACTCAGAACCCAGCAGAAATGCATCACCCTGCTCCAGCTGATGCTGGCCAATCACATGCTGCGTCACGATAAAACCGAACACCAGCGCCCCCAGCAGCAATGCAGCAGAGGTCATCATGCGGTGATGCACGACATAATTGCCAAGGTTGCGGAACACGCCAGCGTGGCCCGCAGCCTGCCATTGCGGCTGCATTGCCGACACGGCATGCTCACGAGCCGTCGCCAGACGGCGAATGACCTCGTCATCCAGGTCTTCGACACTGGCGTCTAGCGCTTGAACGACTAGTTTAACGGTAGATTCTTGCTGGTTCATGATCCGGCTCCAGGTTTCTTGAGTCCCTGTTGATTAAATCCATAGTTTTGTAATGTTGCGGCAAGCGCATGTACTGCTCTGGAGCAATGGGTCTTGACGCTCCCCTCTGAGCATCCCATCGCAGCGGCAGTTTCGGCGACATCCATATCCTCCCAGTAACGCATCAGGAAAGCTTCCCGTTGACGGGCTGGCAGTTTTTCTATCGCACGTTCAATTATAGCAATCGTTTGACTGCGCTCAAGCTGCGCCTCGGGCTCATCCTCGCTGCGCTGGCCAGTTTCCATGGTGTCCAGAGGGTCATGCTCGTCATCATCCTCTGCGGAGTGCCCGCCAAAGGAAGAAAGTAACGAGGTCCAGAGATTGCGCACTTTCTGGCGCCGCCAGAAATCACGCATGGTGTTTTGCAGAATACGTTGAAACAGCATGGGAAATTCTGCTGCCGGCCGCGCGCCATATTTTTCAGCGAGCTTGAGCATAGCATCCTGCACAATATCGAGCGCAGCATGCTCATCACGCACTGCATACGCAGTTTGTCGATAAGCGCGACGTTCAACCTCGGCTAGAAAGTTTGAGAGTTCCTGAGCTGTTGCCATTTTCTATGCAGTTGCAGACATAATGTTGGGTACAGACGGGCATGTTCTTTGAGATATAAAACACCGCTGGAGAGGGCCTGAGCCGCATTCCCAGTGGTTCTTGGCCAATGCAGTATAACAGTTGAGTTTCGATCCTTGCCGTCGAATTGTAAAAATCAATTAAGATATTAGTCACTCAATCAGATAGCAAATTCGCAATGGCAAAACTATTACTGCTGGCCGTGGCTGCATGGCTGGTCTACAGCATCCTCAAGCGCTATGCAAAAAACCTCAACTCTCGCAATTCGCACCCCTCTGACGAGGAAAAGATGGTGAAATGCGCGCACTGTGGCGTACATCTGCCACAAAGCGAAAGCGTGCGCATCGCGCAAACAGATTACTGCAGCGAGGCTCACGCCCAACTGCACAGTACCGATCAAACACGCGATCATGAGCAGTAGCCCGGAAACATCCCCCACCATAGAGAAGCGCGCCTTCTGGCGGCCGATGGGGTTATTCAATCTTTACCGGCTCGTCATTGCATTGATCTTTGTCGTGTCTTTCCAGTTTCTGGATGACCTGCCCTTCTGGGAAAACTTCAACAAAGCTCTGTATTTTCAGATTGCACTAGGCTACCTCGGCATCAGCCTGGTGGCGATTGTATTCACCGGCTTGAAAAAACCTGGCTTTTCAACCCAGCTGACCACGCTGGTGGTGATGGATATCGGCTTCATCATTATGCTGATGTACGCCTCGGGCGGCATACGCAACGGCCTAGGCTTGCTGCTGGTAGTGGCGATTGCAGCCGCCAGTCTGATCAGCCGCGGACGGCTGGCCCTGTTTTATGCATCGCTTGCCACCATTGCGCTGTTGCTGGAGCAAACCTACCAGCTCCTGCACTGGCAGGAAAATATCGTCGATTACTCGCACGCCGTGATGCTCAGCCTCAGCTGCTACGCCACAGCCTGGCTAGCGCATAGCCTGGCCAAGCGAGCCCGCGAGAGCGAAAAGCTGGCCTCAGAACGCGGCGTCGACCTTGCCAGTATGGCCCAGATCAATGCGCTGATCATTGAAGAAATGCACGATGGCGTGCTGGTCGTCGACCATGCCATGCAGCTACGGCACCATAACCAGCAAGCCATCATCCTGCTGGGACTGGACCCTGAAGCACCGGCCCCCACCAACCTGCAAGCGTTGCCGGAAGTCGTTGCACTGATGCAGGAGTGGATAGATGATCATACCGAGCAGGAGTCCATCTTCAAGCTGCAAAGCGCGCATCATGATCTTCGCCTGCGCTTCATGCCGCTAAATCACCAGCGCGATCAGGGCGCTGTCATCTTCATTGAAGACTGGAGCCAGATACAAACCCAGGCTCACCAGATCAAACTGGCAGCGCTAGGCAAGCTGACTGCCAACATTGCGCATGAAATCCGTAACCCGTTGAGCTCGATCAGCCACGCCAATCAGCTGCTGCAAGAGGACATTACAGATCCTGGCTCGCAAAAGTTACTTCGCATCGTGGCCGATAACGTGGAACGACTGGATCACATCGTCACCGATGTGCTGGAGTTGAACCGACGTGACCGCACGCAGCAGCAGGCGGTGGCGCTCGATAGCTTCGTGCAGGCGTTTCATGAACAGTTCTGCCAGGTCGAAAACATCCCCGCCAGCGGATTTGTGCTGGATATCCAGCCGGGTGCCCACATTGTGATGTTTGACCACAGGCACCTCAACCAGATATTGTGGAACATCTGTCGTAATGGTTGGCGCCACGGGCGAAAGCAGGAGGGAAGCCTGCATATGGGAATTCGCCGCTCATCGCGCTCACGTGCGATACGCATCGCCATTCGCGACGATGGACCAGGCATTGCACCTGATGTGATGCCACACTTGTTTGAACCCTTTTACACTACCGAGGCAACCGGAACCGGCCTGGGATTGTATATCGCCCGCGAATTGTGTCAGGCCAACAATACGCGGCTGGAATGCAGCTCCACTCCGCAAGGCAGCCTCTTTACGATGACTATAAAAAATGGCTAACCCACTCAACTGCCTCGTCGTGGATGATGAACACGACATCCGCGAACTGATCGTCATGACGCTGACTCGCATGGGCCTGAAAGCCGATAGCGCTGCCAATCTCGACGATGCCAAATTCATGCTCAGGCAAAAAACTTACGCCTTGTGCCTCACCGACATGCGCCTGCCCGACGGTAACGGGCTGGACTTGGTAAGACATATCAACCAGCATCATGCCGGCCTGCCAGTCGCCGTCATTACCGCGTATGGCAGTGCGGACAACGCGGTCTCGGCCCTCAAGGCAGGGGCCTTTGATTACATTACCAAGCCCATTTCGCTGCAACAACTGCGGCCATTGGTGCAATCCGCGCTCAACCTGCCCAATGCGGCAGGCAATGCCACTGGCCCTAGCCTGATCGGCGAATCCAACGCCCTGCAACAGATTCGCGCCACCATCACCAAGCTTTCGCGCAACCAGGCTCCGGTCTTCATCAGCGGCGAAGCCGGAACCGGAAAATCGCTGGTAGCACGCCTGATTCACCAGGCTAGCTCCCGCCAAAGCGGCGCCTTCATTACGCTGGACTGCAGTGCCATCCCTGAGCAGCAGCTGGAAAAAGAAATCTTTGGCGACGAAGATGAACCCGGCGCGCTGCAAAAAGCCTCGGGGGGTACCCTGTTTTTCAAGGAAATTGCCGCCCTGCCGCTGGCAAGCCAGGTGCGCTTGCTGCGCGCCATTCAGGATAAATCGATTTCCATCCCGGGGCAGCGCAAGGAAGAAACCATCGATGTCCGCATCATCAGTGCTTCGCAGCGCAATCTAAGCACCATGATGGAACGCGGCCAATTCCGCCAAGATCTCTATTACCGCCTTAATGTAATTGCGCTTGACCTGCCCGCCCTGCGCGACATTCCCGAAGACATTGCCCCTATCAGCCAATACTTGCTCAAGCGTTTGTGCCAGAGCCAGAAAATTGACGTCCCGCTGATTGCGCGTGAAACCCAGCAAATGCTGCTGCAACATTACTACCCCGGGAACGTACGCGAGCTGGAAACCATACTCGAGCGTGCACTCACCCTGCATGATGGCCGCAGTCTGCAGCCCGCTGATTTGCGCTTGCAAACCGAAAGCAAGCGGGTCGCGCTTGAAATTGAAGCCAATGGCCTGCCCTTGCCAGACTATCTGGAAAGCATAGAAAAGCAGGCGATTCTGAATGCGCTGGAAAAAACCGGCCATAACAAGACAGCCGCCGCCAAATTGCTTGGAGTGAGCTTTCGCACCTTGCGCTATCGCCTTTCCAAGCTGGGCTTGGGCAAAGAGAGCGAGGGTGACGAGGATGAAGACTAACTTGAGCATCGAACCAGCCCCAATAATGAACAGGCTGTACGGATAAGGTGGATTGCTTGAAACTCGAGCCAGGGCTGGGCTTAACGCGCCCTGGCTTACAGACTTAGTCCGAAACTCAGAGCAATACAATGCCGAGGTAGATCAGATACATCAGGCCATTCACCCACAGATGCCAGATCTTGATGCCACCCCGCGCCACCAGCACACGCAACCAGATGGCGGCGACCAGCGTAATCACCAATCCGGATAACACTTCCACCCTCGGCTCCCACGGCGTCAGCATGATGCCGATAGCGGGCAACAAGGTACCCTGAAACACCATGGCGCCGGTGATATTGCCAAAGGCCAGGGTATCCTTGCCTTTGCGCACCCACAGGATGCTATTCACCTTTTCAGGCAATTCGGTCGCAATAGGGATAATCAGCAGGGATAGCAACAGGGTCGATACCCCGATAATTTGCGCCGCTTCTTCCACGCCATGGATAAAGCCTTTTGCCCCAGCTACCAGCAGCCCCAGACCGAGCACCAACTGCAGCACAATCACGACAGTGTTATTGGGCAGGCCCAGGCGGCACAGAAACATCGGATCTTCCGCTTCGGTACCATGTCCACTGCTCACCAGATGCTTGGAGGCGCGTATCGTCAGCAAGATGTAGATGAAGTAGATCAACACCATGCCAAAACCCAGGGCAGCGCGGATAGCCGCCTGCGTATGGGGAATGAACAGGGCCAGCGCGGCAAACGAGAAGGCAACGATGAAAAAGTCGAGATCGCGCCTCAAGCCGGTTTTTTCCGGATGGAAACGACCATTGGCGCCGCGCTTTTTCAGCACGGCAAATGCCATCAAGGAAATCGACAGGGTTGCCAGCATCAAAGGTGCACCGAGAATGGCGCCTACGCCAATTTCTTCATTGGTTTGCAGGTTTTGCGTGCCCGCCAGCAAGGCCAGCAAAGGCACGGAGGTTTCTGGCAAGGCAGTCCCGACAGCGGCGAACAATGAGCCGGTCACCCCTTCTGAAATCCCCAGCTTTTCCCCCAGATGCTCCAGTGCATTGGTAAACACCTCTGCTGCGATTAGAATCACAATCAGCATGAGGAACAATTCAAAAAACACCATGGTTATGCATCCATTTCTTCAGTATCGGTCAAGGTGCGTAGCCGTGGGGCACGCGACGAATTTCAGGATTTTATCGGATAACATGAACGCCAACATGACAGCTCTCGAAATTAACGCAGACGGCGTGCTGAATCAGGCGACGTTTATTGCCTCGCCCAACTTCGACGTCAGGCCCGATGGAGCTGAGGTTAAGCTGATTGTGATCCACAATATCAGCCTGCCGCCGGGACAGTACGGTGGAAGCGGCATCATCGAATTATTCACCAACCAGCTGGATCCGACAGCGCACCCGTATTACGCCGAGATTCACACGCTCAAGGTTTCCTCCCACGTTCTCATCCGGCGCGATGGTAGCCTGCTGCAGTTTGTTCCGTGCGACCTTCGCGCCTGGCATGCCGGGGTGTCCAATTGGCAAGGCCAGGAACGCTGCAATGATTTTTCCGTGGGCATCGAGCTGGAAGGATGCGATACCGATACCTTTACCGAAGCCCAATACGCGCAATTGCAGCAGCTGATCGCCGCCCTTAAAAAGCGTTACCCCATTGCCGGCATTGCCGGGCACTCGGATATCGCGCCCGGCCGCAAAACCGATCCCGGCCCCGGTTTTGACTGGTCTAAGATCGCTTAGCCTTAGCCGTCTGCCATTCAAGCCAAACCTGCCCCTCATGCTGGTTTGCGGCCGAGACTAACGGCCAACACACCGGCCATGACCAGCGCGGTACCGCCCAGCTGCAGCCAGGTGATGTGTTCACCAAGAAATATCCAGGCCAGGAAAATGGTCGATACTGGGCCGATTGAGCTGATGAGCGACGCACGGTTGCTGCCCAGCCGCTGAATACCAATATTAAGCAACACCGCTGGCAACACCGTCGCCACCACGGCCATCAGCAAGCTCAGCAGATAGACCTCGCTCGGCAACTGGGTCCAGCTCACCACATGCTGGCTACCGGCGTAATGCATGCCGCTGGTAAACGTCGCCACCAGCATGGTGTAAGCGGTAAACCTCGACGCACCGACCTGCGGAATCAATTTGCCACTCAACACCAGATATGCGGCATACAACACCGCACTGGCGAACACTAGTGTTGCCCCCATAAGGACGGCATCCGCAGTACCGTGCACAAACTCGATATCGTGTCCTACCACCAAGCCAACGCCCGCATAGCCCGAGACCACGGCAAATAACTCGCGCCGCCCGATTGCCTGCCTGAAGAGCAAGGCAGAAAACATCAAGACCATGGTGGGGTAAAGAAACAGGATGATGCGCTCAAGGCCGGCACTGACATACGCCAACCCGGCAAAGTCCAGCCACATGGGACCATAGCCGCCAATAGCGCCCAGCCCCAGCACCGCCAGCCATTGGCGCAAAGAGAGTGTTGCCAGGCTATCCTGCCGGGATGACCACCACGCTAATGCCGCGAAAAACGGAATGGAGAATGCCATGCGCAGGGCAATCAGCGTGGCCGGATCCACCGGATACACGTACGCCAGCTTGACGATGATGGCTTTGGATGACACCGCCACAGAGGCGAGCAACACCATGGCAATACCCGCCATGGGAGAGGAAAAGCGTGAGCTGTTAAACATAGACATCGTTGACCCAGTTCTGGGCTCAACGAGAATAGACAGTAGTCAACCGCGGAGAGCCCGCGGTTGCAAAATTCAGGACAAATAGCAACCGCAGCACTGGGTGGCACGCAGCCACAGCGCTTTGCGGTTAATGACGGAAATGATCGCTATTTGTTTTTTCATGGAGGCGGCACTATAAGGCAGTGCCTGTTCTAAGGTCAAGGCCGGTGTGCATGGGTAATGCCCCCGGCCCTGACTTCAGCTTGTTGAATGGCTGATCAATTTACGAGCTTGACGCTACCCTTCATCATGAAGGCATGGCCGGGGAAAGAGCAGAAAAATACATAGTCTTGTCCATCTGCGAGCTTGCTGGCAGCAAACTTGACGCTATCTTTCTCGCCACCGCCAATCAGCTTGGTGTGCACAATCACGCGCGCATCGCCCGCCTTGACGTAATCATTCGCTGATCCGGCAGCGGCGCCATCGGTCAGCACAGCTTTTTCGTCACTGGCTTTGGCCAATACCCAGTTGTGACCCATCATGGCTTTTGCCATGGTGCCGGTATGCTTGAGATTCACGGTGAATTCCTTGCAGCTTTTGCTGACTTCGACAGCTTTGGTGTTGAACTGCATGGCATCATTGGCTTCGATATCAATACTGCAGGCAGCCGCCATGGCCTGACTGGAAGCAAATCCGATGACAAGTGCGAGGGAACGATATAAACGCATAGTGAATGTCCTTTTTTACTGAGCTAAAGTAGGGAGTTGTTGGCTTACAGCCCTGCTTTTCTGCGGGACATCGCTGGCTAATGAGAATTATTATCATATAAAGCCATAAAAAATGCCAGCCTTGCTCCGACTGGCACGTGGTGGCGTTGAGATTAAATTTTAATGCTCTTAAAAACAGCCGGATACTTGGGCTTTCACGAGCAAATAAGTAGTCAAACTAGCGCTGCACCAGTTTTTGCACAATCAGACTGCCCACCATATCCCCTTCAACATTCACTGTGGTCCGCAAGGTATCGAGCAAGCGGTCTATGGGCAACAAAATCGCAATGGCCTCAGCGGGTAACCCCACCGACTGCAACACCATCACCATGGTCACCATACCCGCACTGGGAATGCCCGGTGCACCCATGGCAGCGATCATGGCGGTAAAAAATACCACCAGCTGCTGGCCCGTACCCAACTCTATGCCCGCCAGATGCGCAATAAACAAAGCGGCCGCCGCTTCATACAAAGCGGTGCCATCCATATTGATGGTGGCGCCCAGCGGCACGACAAACCCGGCGATTTCCGGTTTTACGTGCAGCTTGTTTTCGACGCAGCGCAAGGTCACCGGCAAAGTCGCCGAACTCGAACTGGTCGCAAAGGCTGTAATCAGCGCCTCGCGCGCGCCACGCCAGAAGCGCAAAGGCGTTACCCCAGTCACAACGTACAGTAACAGTGGCAGAATGATGACACCGTGGATCAGCGTCGTCGCCACGATGAGCGTGACAAATTTGCCCATGGTCTGTAGCAGACCCAGATCCTGATTGGCCACCAGCTGGGCCAGCAAGGCCATGATCCCTAGCGGCGCCAGGTGCATGATCCAGCCAACAATCCGCATGACCAGCTCCTGAGCTTCCTGCAGCAGTTTGTGTATGTTCTGGTAGCGCTCGCCCCCAACCACCAGGGCAATCCCCATGAACAAGGCGAAAATCACCACGGCCAGCACCTTGCCATTGGCGAGTGCGGCAAACGGATTCATGAACAGTTCATGCAGAAATTGTTTGAAAAACTCAGACATGGTCATCCGATGAGCTTCGAAATTCTGCATGGCATCCTGGAACATGGCCAGTTGCATGCCCTCACCCGGTTTGAAGATATTGCTCGCGGCTAACGCAAGTGCGATGGCCAGCGCCATGGACAGGATGAAAAATCCCAGCGTGCTGATCCACACCCGGTGTACCTGACGATGCGCCTGAAGATTGGCGACCCCGACAACTATCGACGTGAATACCAGGGGGATCAACACCATCTTGAGCAGGTCGATAAACACACTGCCGACAAGTCCGAGCGCATACAGTGACTGCACGCGCAGCTCGCTATCCTGGGCAAGGGTGCTGATCGCCATGCCAATGAGCACGCCTATGGCGGCACCGCTAAAAATCTGGGTGTTGAGACTAAGCTTCATCGAGACCTCGGGGATTAGGCGGCTACGGTTAAGTGCTGCTTGCATGCAGGCAAGCCCTGCATGAAATGACTTTACCGCAGCCGCCCGGTGCTGCCTAGTATTGATTAGAGGCGCGCGGAAGCTAGCGCTTAATCAGCCAGCCCTGATCAAGCGGCTGGCGTTTCCTGGCTGGCGGCGGCTTTTTCAAATACCGCTGCAAAGAAACCATCGGTCTGATGCAGATGAGGCAACAGTTTGAGGTAAGCCCCGGTGTCCACCGGAATCTGCTGTTGCGCCAGGACTTCATTGGCAGGAATCAGCTTGAAATCGGGATGGGCTGCCAGAAACGCTTCGGCAATGGCTTCGTTTTCATCGGAAAGCAGGCTGCAGGTAGCGTAAATCAGGCGGCCGCCCGCCTTCACCAGCTTGGCGGCTCGCGCCAGGATAGACGTTTGCTTGCCACTCAGCTCCAACACATCCTGCGGGGTTTGCCGCCATTTGAGGTCGGGGTTGCGACGCAAGGTACCCAGGCCACTACAAGGTGCATCCACCAGCACGCGGTTGAACTTGCCATTCAGACGTTTAAGCTTGGCGTCCTGCTCGCTGCTGATCAGTTGGCTATGCAGATTGGACAAGCCCGAGCGCTTGAGGCGCTGCCCCAAATTGGTCAGGCGTTTTTCGGATATATCAAATGCATACAGACGACCTGTATTGCGCATGAGTGCACCCATGGCAAGGGTCTTGCCCCCGGCACCCGCGCAGAGATCAGCAATCATCTCGCCGCGACGTGGTGCTACCAGATGTGCCAGCAGCTGACTGCCTTCATCCTGCACTTCTACCTTGCCTTCGGTAAACAGAATATGCCGACTGATATTCAGGCGCTGGGGCAGACGTATACCGGTCGGTGATAGCGGGGTCGGTACAATGGTGTCCTGATTCAGCTGGGTATTTTCGCTGATGAATTTGGCCAGCACGTCTTCGCGGGTCGCTTTGATCGTATTCACACGCAAATCCATCATGGCCTGCTGTTGCATGCTGCGCGCAATAGTGAGTGCCTGCTCATCACCGTATTGAGCACTGAGTTTTTCCCATAACCAGTCCGGCATGTCGGCCTGAATGGCGAGACTGAGATTGTCTGTATTTTTGGCTTTGATTTCCTGCGCCCACTCTTTTTGCTGGGTGTTAAGCGTGTCTTCCAGGTCGCGCAGGCTCATACCCTGCACACGTACCAGCCAGGCCACCAGCAGTTTGCGCGGGTCATCACCATCGGCAAGGTAGGATAGCAAGCGCTTGCGGCGCAATACGCCATAGACGGACTCCGCTACAAAGGCTCTATCCTTGGTGCCTAGCTCGCGGTTATTGCGGAAAAAAGAACCGAGCACAGCATCGGCCGGGCCGGTACCGGCGAGAATATCGGCCAGCGCAGTACCAGCAAATCGAAGTAATTGGGGATGGATGTTTTTCATTTCATGATATCGGTATTCAGCTTGGTCATAATCTGCTCAAGCACTGTACCGTCCTCGTCTGTTTTACGTATTTTAATAGGCAGGTAACGATAGTCGACCGCCAGCCACAACTCGGTCTTTTCGTTACCACTGGATTTTGCAATATGGAGGGCACGTATCTCGCCCATGCGGGTCTGCACCTGCTCTTCCCCTTCAAAACTATAGCTGTATGTACGCAGGCGCTTGCCATTGGTCACCGCCACCTGCATCTGGGCCAGAGGATCCTGATACATGTATTGATACATGAAACTTAGCAAGTCCTGTGTCCCCGCTGGCAGGACCTGCGTCACCAGCCCCTTGCTGCTTTGCATGGCGATCGTATGGTTATCCCAATCCAGCTCGGCTCGTTGGGCCTTGGCTTCGTTGTTGCCATACTGATAAAAAAAATGCTGCGGCTGCAAACCGTGTTCCGTCACCACGCCTTCGCTACGCTGCACCAGCTTGCCGGAGACAAACAGGGATGCGAGCCCTTGAGCCTCGGTTTCGCTCGTGAGGCTATAGCGATTTTCGTCATGCACCTTGAAAAGCACATGGGTACGGCCTAATGCGCCAGCCTGGCCACCGCGCTTTACCTCATAATCCATTTCCACATAATTCACCGGATCAGGTTTGGATAGCTCAGGTGGAGCCTCGGTCACTTCTTCAGGCGGCTCGTTTTCCTCTAGAACAGGGGCAGCGGCATCACCAGCATCCGCCAAACCAGTGGGAGCATTCTCCGCTGGCGTCCCCTCTGAGGGCACCGCCTCCTGAGGAGCGGCAGGCGTGGCCTGGGTAGCCGCTTTTTTGGGTTTGGGCTTGACGGCCGGTGGCAATGGCTTGGGCAATGGCGCAGGCAACATTTCGACCTGCATCGTGCTGGGGGCAGAAGGCAAATCTGGTAGCCTGATATCCAGCCCGCCCAGCAACACCACATGCAACAGCAGTGAAATCAGCAGGGCCAGGGCATAGCGGAGGTAATACTTACGCTGAGGGTCGTCTTGCTTATTCCGCATGCACGCTGGTCAGAATCTGCTCGATTTTGGCACCTTTGTCATCGCGCATTTCCAAACGAACAGGCAGATGATGACGGTCCGTCGCCAGCCAGAATTCCTTGCTGTCCTCGCCATCCGGCGTGGCATCTACCAGATGCAGCGTCTTGAAATGGCCGCCAGGCAAATCAAGCGGGACATCGCGCTCAGTCACCCGATAATGATAGCTACGCAGCTTCTTGCCAGTCGTCACCGGCATATTCACATCCTCGCCAACAGGGGGACGGAACATGAATTGATAAATGAAACTGGCCAGATCCTGAGCACCTGGCTCAAGGGGGGCAGTGACGGTTTTGCCTTTCACTTGCATATTGAGCTGGTTCTGGGGCCAGTCGAAGTCCGTCAGCAATGATTTTTTATCGTTGTCACCCTGATGCAGCTCAAAATGGCTGGGCTTGAGCCCTTGCTCGGTGACTTCGCCTTCGCTCATCAGGCGGCGCTTGCCAAACAAAGCATACACACCTATGCCCTGCGTCACGCTTTCAATGCGGTAGCGGCCGTTTTCCTGACGAAACGTCTCGGTCACCGTGGCGAATGGCTGACCATTGCGGGTGGCTTCATACACCAGCTCCACCTGGCGCGGCGCGGCGTGCACGACCGACGCCGCCAGCAGGCAACAAGCAGTGAAAATGGAATTGCGTAAGGAAAGATAGCGCATGATGTCTACTTGAAGTGAGCGATGTCCATGTGACGATAGCCGCTGGTTTTCGTTCCGGCGATTACACCACGACCGTAGGCGCTTCGTTTGGTTGCTGCGCGCGAATCTGGCCAATCTGCCACACCTGCTCACCGGCATCTGCCAGCAGCTTGATTGCCTCTGGCGCCTGCGCGGCTGACACAATCACCACCATGCCGATACCACAGTTGAAAGTACGATACATCTCGTCATCGACCACGTTGCCTTGTGCCTGCAGCCATTGGAACAAGGGCGGCAGGGTCCAGCTGTCGCGGCGAACTTCGGCGGTCAGCCCGGCAGGCAATACGCGCGGGATATTTTCCGTGATGCCGCCACCGGTAATGTGGGCCATGCCCTTGACCGACATGGCCGCCAGCAGCTTTAGCAGGGATTTGACGTAAATACGGGTAGGCGCCATCACCACATCGCGGAATGGCTTGCCATGGAAATCGCTATCCATATCAATACCGGATTTCTCGATCAGCTTGCGGATCAGCGAGTAACCATTGGAATGCGCACCACTGGATGCCAGACCCAGCACGACGTCACCCGCCGCAATGGTAGTACCGTCAATGATGGCTTCCTTGTCGACCGCACCCACGGCAAAGCCAGCGAGGTCATACTCACCTGCAGGATACATACCGGGCATTTCAGCGGTCTCGCCGCCAACCAGGGCACAGCCCGCTTGTTCACAGCCCAGCGCAATCCCCTTGATCACCTGGGCAGCCACGCCAACTTCGAGCTTGCCACAGGCAAAGTAATCCAGGAAAAACAGAGGCTCAGCGCCTTGCACAAGAATATCGTTCACGCTCATCGCGACCAGATCGATACCTACGGTGTCGTGTTTGTTCAGCTGAAATGCCAGCTTGAGCTTGGTGCCCACGCCATCGGTACCAGAAACCAGCACAGGATTTTTGAATTTTTTCGGGACTTCGAACAGCGAGCCGAATCCGCCAATTCCGCCCAAAACCTCGGGGCGCATGGTACGCTTGGCAAACGGTTTGATCTCCTCGACCAGCGCATCGCCGGCTTCGATATCGACACCGGCGTCGCGATAGCTCATTGAAGTTGGTGCGGCACCGCCGTTGGTTTGATCAGAATTCAAGTTGAGTTCTCGCTTTCCACAAGATAAATTACAGTAATTAAATATAATTTTACCCGAAATGACCGCCAAACGAGAAAACCTGTTGCCTGATTACCGCGTGATTCTGCTCGGCAGCCTGTTCCTGCTGGTGGTATATCTGCTGCTGCCCATCATGGCGCCGTTTCTGATTGCCGCCATTTTCGCCTATATCTGCAATCCGCTGGTCGACAGACTAGCTCAGGTACGCCTCTGGCAGCTCACCTTGGGGCGCACTATCGCCTCGCTTCTGGTCATGCTGATGTTAATTGCCATTATCTGCATCCTGCTGCTGATCGTGATCCCCATGATGCAGAAAGAATTCATGCTCATCATGCAAAAGCTGCCGACCTACATCACCGGCTTGCGCACCCGTATTGAGCCTTGGCTGTTACAGCACTTTGGCGTCGCCGTGGATATTGATGCCACCAAAGTACAGCAGGTGATTACCAGCAACTGGAAATCTGCCAGTGATTTCGTTGGCAAGTTCTTGCTGGCACTGAGCGATCACGGGCTGGCGCTGTTTGCCTGGCTGGCCAATCTGGTGCTGATTCCCATTGTGCTGTTTTACCTGCTGCGCGACTGGCACGATATCCTCAATCGTTTTGACCAGCTACTGCCACGGCGCTGGTATGCCAAAACCGTAGAGATTGCCCGCGAAGTTGACATGATGCTGGCAGAATTTTTACGCGGGCAGTTATCCGTCATGCTCTTGATGAGCGCATTTTATGCGACCGGTCTCTGGCTTTCCGGGCTGGAGCTCGCGCTGCCCATTGGCTTGATTGCAGGCTTGCTTGGCTTTGTGCCTTACCTGGGCATCGGCACTGGCATGCTACTCGCGGCACTGGCATCGGTGCTGCAGTTCACCACCTTTGCCCAATATGTGCCCGTCATCGCGGTGTTTGGGATCGGGCAGATGCTGGAAAGCATGTGGCTCACGCCCTGGCTGGTAGGAGACCGTATCGGCCTGCATCCTGTCATGGTAATTTTTGCCCTGCTGGCTGGCGGTCAATTGTTCGGCTTTACCGGCATCCTGCTGGCCTTGCCTGTCAGCGCCGCGATTGCCGTCGGTCTGCGCCATGCCAAACGCGCCTATCTCAATAGCGATATCTACCTGCGTTAAGCAGGTTCACATAAAATGCAGCCCCTACTCATGCCGCCCCGCGGCTAAATGCCATGAAACAGTTATTGCTCGACATTCAACCATCGGCCTTGCCCAGCCTGGATAATTTTGTTCCAGGCCGCAATGCCGAAGCCCTGCACAGCCTGCGCGCCGCGCTGGAGGGCCAAAGTCCGCAACGCTTTATCTACCTGTGGGGCGAAACCGGCAGCGGCAAGAGCCATCTGTTGCATGCCTGCAACCGCGCCGGCGAAGCCTCGGGTGTGCATGTTATCTGCGCTGATGATGTACAGCTACTAAACGAAGAAGAACAGATTGCCTTGTTTGACAGCTACAACCACCTGCGTGCTGGTGAAGGCGTGTTGGTGGCTGCTGGCATCGCGGCTCCTACCGCCATGCAGCTCCGTGATGACCTTGCCACCCGCCTGGCATGGGGCCTCAGCTATCAACTTCATCCGCTCAGCGATGAAGAAAAAGCCTTGGCATTGCGCCAACATGCGGCAGCGCGTGGCATGCGATTGCCGGATGAAGTGCTGGATTATTGCCTGCGTCACCTGCGTCGCGACTTGCCGACGCTGGTTTCCACGCTGGATGCTCTGGATGAATGGTCGCTCAGTTACAAACGCCCGGTAACGCTGCCCTTGCTACGCCAGCTGCTGAGCCTGTCGTGACGCCCTCGGCAGCAAAATCATAAAAATTTAAAGCTATATCCATCTTGCGAGTATTGATTTTCTTGTAGAGACCTGTAATGCTAGTTTCACGGTTTTTGATTTTTTAAGTACGGAAACTGTAGGTCTTTTATAAAAACGAGGAGATATAAAATGCACTCAGCACTATTGATCGTAGACCGGCCGAACCCCAATCATGAAAACAAGAATTGGGTCACCTTCATCACCAGCAGTCAAAACATCATTCAGTTAAACAAGGAGCAGCACAAGTCGGAGTCTACTCAGGCGTTTGCCGACAATGTGTTCCTGATCCCACTGAAGAATGAACTGCACATTTTCACGCTGCTCGCACAACGGGCCCGTGATCTGGGTTTCAACGTCAGAGTCACCTTCTTTGACCAATACCCATCATTTGTCATCTCTCAAGCCATTTAAAAACCTCAAAAATGCTTGAGTTGTAACAACGGCAAAACCAAAAAATTCAGGGCCAGTGTTCTCCCCTACCCGGGAAAGAACACTGGCCCTGGCCTTTTATGGCAATTGAGATTGTCATAAAAGTAGGTGCAGCGTGACGCTTACTGGCGTATCAGGTAATCAAATGCGCCCAGTGCTGCCTTGGAACCTTCACCCATGGCAATGATGATCTGCTTGTAAGGCACGGTCGTCACATCCCCCGCCGCAAACACACCCGCCATCGATGTCTGCCCATGCGCATCCACCTTGATCTCACCGAACTTGCTCAGCTCGACATCACTGCCCTTGAGCCAGTCGGTATTCGGCAAGAGACCGATTTGTACAAAGACACCTTCCAGTTCCAGATGATGATCCACGCTTGTGGCGCGGTCCTTGTACACCAAACCGTTGACCTTTTGGGAATCGCCGGTTACTTCGATCGTTTGCGCGTTAATGACCACCGTGACATTGGGCAAGCTGAACAACTTGTTCTGCAGCACGGCATCAGCACGCAGCTTGGTGTCGTATTCGATCAGCGTGACATGGCCAACAAACCCGGCCAGATCAATCGCCGCCTCAACGCCTGAGTTACCACCGCCAATCACCGCGACACGCTTGCCTTTGAACAAAGGACCATCGCAGTGTGGGCAATACGCCACGCCTTTGCCGCGGTATTCCTTCTCACCTGGCACGTTCAGCTCGCGCCACCGGGCACCAGTAGCCGCAATCACCGCTTTGCTCTTGAGCGTAGCGCCACCTGCCAGCTTCACTTCAACCAGCTCGCCGCGCGTAATCGACTCGGCACGTTGCAGGTTGATGATGTCGACATCGTAGCTGCGCACATGCTCTTCGAGTGCTGCCACCAGCTTGGGCCCTTCGGTTTCCTTCACCGAGATGAAGTTTTCGATGCCCAGAGTATCCATCACCTGACCACCAAAACGCTCGGCCACGATACCGGTACGTATGCCCTTGCGAGCCGCATAGATAGCGGCTGAGGCGCCAGCAGGTCCACCGCCCACGATCAGCACATCATATGGTGCCTTCTGGTCCAGCTTGGCAGCCTCGCGTGCCTCAGCACCGGTATCCAGCTTGGTCAGCAGCTCTTCTACCGTCATGCGGCCCGAGCCAAATGGCTCACCGTTCATGTAGGTGGTTGGCACGGCCATGATGTTGCGACCATTTACTTCATCCTGATACAAGGCACCATCAATGATGGTGGTTTGTACCTTGGGATTCAGAATCGCCATCAATGCTGTCGCCTGCACCACGTCCGGGCAGTTATGGCAGGAGAGGCTCATGTAAACCTCAAAGCGGAAATCACCATCCAGCGCCTTGATCTGTTCAATCACGTCCGCTTCGACCTTGGGCGGGTGACCACCAGTCCATAACAAAGCAAGTACCAGCGACGTAAACTCATGGCCCAGCGGAATGGCAGCAAAGCGTACGCCACTGGTCTCACCTTCACGTGCAATCACAAACGAAGGCTTGCGGGCATCATTGCCAGCCAGATCCAGGCTGACCTTGTCTGACAGCGCGGCAATGTCTTGCAACAACTCACGCATTTCAGTGGCTTTTTCACTGTCATCGAGCGAGGCTATCAGCCGGATAGGCTGACGTAACATGCCCAAATAGGTCTGAAGTTGGGTTTTGAGTGTATCGTCAAGCATGGTGTTCTCCAGTTGTTCGGGGTGAGTTCACCCCGGCCTTGCGCTTTTGGCGCTGGCTTGGTTTCGTTTATTCCAGGGATCGCGTCGAGGGCAGGACACGGTTGGCTAGTGGCCTTCCATGCCCTGTGCTCAACGCCCTGCCGTAGCAGGAGCGTTTAAGGCGCTATTCCCGCCTTAGATCTTGCCTACCAGATCCAGAGAAGGAGTCAGGGTCTTTTCGCCTTCCTTCCACTTGGCTGGGCAAACCTGGCCTGGGTTGTTGGCCACGTATTGCGCTGCCTTCAGCTTGCGTACGGTTTCCTTCACATCACGCGCAATGGCGTTGTCATGGATTTCAGCCGTCTTGATCACGCCTTCTGGGTTGATGATGAAGGTGCCGCGCAGTGCCAGACCTTCTTCTTCAATATGCACTTCAAAAGCGCGTGTCAGTTGGTGAGTCGGATCACCTACCAGCGGGAACTGTGCCTTGCCCACGGCTGGCGATGTTTCGTGCCATACCTTGTGTGAGAAGTGCGTATCGGTGGTCACGATATAAACTTCGGCGCCCGCCTTCTGGAATTCAGCGTAATTGTCAGCAGCATCTTCAATTTCTGTTGGGCAATTGAAAGTAAACGCGGCTGGCATGAAAATCAGCACGGACCATTTGCCCTTCAGAGCTGCATCGGTCACTTCAATAAACTTGCCGTTATGAAATGCCTGGGCTTTGAATGGCTTAACTTCAGTGTTGATCAAGGTGCTCATGTAAATCTCCTTTTGGGTTGGTTTGGAAACGAAGCTAAGTATAGAGAAAGTCTTATAATAATAAAAATTGATTGTTTAAATACTTTTGATATATTTTAAATATCGGTGTGGTAATAATGCCGCAGCCTCAGCGGCATGTTGATTAAACCCTGTCAGCTGCCATTTGTTCCATCATTTCTGAAAGATACCGATGCAAAAAAAATCTGCCCTTGATAAAAATGCTGTTTATTTTGTAGCAGGCACCTAAGTTTGAGGTATTCTTTCGTTGAAACTGCTGTGCCTGATACATCTCTCTGCAGAGCAATGTAACGCCACGTTAATACGCAGCCGTCATCCCGCTTTTTCAACCTGCTTTATGAGAATCAAATGAAGTCAACATCACCTATGGACTGGTTCAACCTTCCCAACCTCCCCACCCCTGTCAAGGTTCTGTTTTCTGGCTATTTGCTGGTAATCGGCGTCGGCCTCTGTATGGCAGGTTTGCAGATCATGCTGACTCACGGCATGGCAGACGGCAAAATCGGCTTGTCAAAAGACGATATCGTCTACAGCTACTACGGTGATCGCAGTGGCAGCCGCCTCGAAGGCATGCTGAACGGCGCCATGAAAGACAAGGCACCCCCTGAAGTACGCCTGGAGATTATCAAGTGGGCGCGCGATGGCGCACCGGAAAAAGAATGGGAACCCCACTTCAAGCAAGTATTCGCCCAGCACTGTGTCATGTGCCACAGCAATGTGCCCGGCATCCCCAACTTCACCCACTTTGATGAAGTGAAAAAAGTGGCTCAGGTAAATGAAGGCGCCAGCGTGGCAAGCCTGACGCGTGTCTCGCACATTCACTTGTTTGGTATCGCGTTCATCTTCTTTTTCATGTCGCTGATTTTCAGCTTTGCTGTCAACGTGCCACGCAAATTGAAGATTCTGGCCATCGCCTTCCCATTCGCCTTCCTGATTCTGGATGTGCTGTCATGGTGGCTGACCAAGCTGAATCCTGGCTTTGCCTGGCTCACCATCATTGGCGGTCTGGGTTACAGCGTCGCCTCAACCTTCATGTGGTTTACCAGCATGTACCAGATGTGGATTTTGTCGCGGAATGGCAAAGTCTACGGCAATGCCTGGGAAGCTGATCTGTAAGTCAGCTGATCTCGAGGTTAGCTAATCCATAGCTCAGCTGAGCTACAGTTATCACTAGTCGCTAGCCCGCCGTGACAGCAATTTCATGGCGGGCGCTCTGGCCCTTGTTGTCATGCCAGACCACAGCGACCATGTCGCCGACCTTGGCGCCGCGCAAGTGCAAGGTCAAATAGGGGTTCTTGGAAATACCTGTCCCCCATTGCGCCTCTGTCACCACGTTGCCATTCAGGCTGATCGTCACCAGCTGAATAAAATGGGCTGGTACCACTTCATCCAGATCATTTTTACGTCGCCCGGTTTCCATCGGATGCGTCATCAGCACTTTCAGCTCTGTTACGTCTCCCTTGAGCTGTGCCCGCATTTTAATGTTATCTGCCATATTGCCTCCTAGCCGCAGCCGTTTTCCAGCACTTCAACCTGTTTGCCCGCCGTAAAGTAGCGCGACCCCACTTTGACAATCGCCTTCACCTCGGCGGTTTCTGCCATTTTGATGCGGGTGACCACATAAGGCTCTGCGTCTTTGGCAAACATAAAATTGGCGATCAAAGGGGTAGGGTTGTGCTCAACTACGATGGCAATCGCCTCCGTGCCCGGAATCCGGCTGATGACCTCCACCTGGACTACGGCGCCATTTTCAGCACGGTCTGGCGCGTTGACGGTAATGTCTGCACTAGGCGTTTCCTTGTCGACCTGCAAGCCCTGGGTTGCACCAGCCAGCGTGGTCGCTTCAAATGCCGCTTTATTCCACACCGCCGCCAGCGCCCGCAGTGGCAGTAGCAAACCACTGAGCAATGCTGCACCACTCATCAGGATAAATCCGCGTCTTTTCATGGCTGTCCTTTTATCGTGTTAGCCCCTGTCCTTGGGGTCATTCAGCAGCAGGCGCAACTGCTTGAGGCGCGCTTCTACAATAGATTGCTGGTAAAAATCGCCATCGCCCGCCTTGGCTGCCAGGTCCATCTGCTCTATCGCCCGCGGCAAGTTATAGCTCCGCACATAGGCTTCCCCTTGCGCCTGATGCCGCAACAAACGCTTGCCCTGCATGGTATACGCCTTTGAGCGCAATTCATAAAAGTAGGGATCATCCGGATAGAGGTCGATATTTTGCGCCACCAGATTAAGCGCTGCGTCGGTCTGGCCCAGTCGCAGCAAATGTTCGGCATACCCGAATATCAGGGCACGGGATCGAGGATAATGCTCCAGGCCTTGCTGGAATAAGTGGGTAGCAGCCGCAGGATTTTGTTTCGCCATCTCGATATTGGCTGCCAGGCTGGCAAACATGGCGTGCGCACTGGCATTCTGATTGAGCCAGACTAGCTCGTTGGCTGCCGTCTTTACGTCATTGGCCCGCAGGCTGGCAATGGCAAGCCCATAATGCTGGGCGGCTTCATTGGTATACGTGCGTTGCGCAAGATTGTTCCTGAACAGTTCCATGGCTTGCCGCGCAGGACCCAGGTTGGCCAGCAGCTTGGCGCGCACATATTGGAATTCCGCACTATCCTGCACCTGCCGATAAGCACCTTGCTCCACGCGGGAGCGCACATCGGCAATCCGCTCGGTCGTCAGCGGGTGGGTACGCAGAAATGAAGGCGCACTGCCATCAATAAACCGCGTACCCCGCTGCAGAATCTCAAAAAAAGCTGGCATACCGCGCGTATCAAACCCCGCATCCGCCATGATCTGCAAACCTACGCGATCAGCCTCGCGCTCGTGCTCACGCGTGTAGTCCAGCTGCTTTTGCAATGAGCCGGCACTGGCTGACATCATGGCACCGCTGGCAAGCTGCGGGTTGGCGCGCGCCGCCAGCAATGCAAGACCGATGGTCGCCATGCTGATGATAGAGTCGCGTTTCTGCTGCGCCATCATGCGCGCCAAGTGACGCTGCACCACATGGCCGATTTCATGACCCAGCACGCCTGCCACTTCGGATTCGTTTTCGGCAGCGACGATGAGCCCAGTATGCACCCCCACCACACCACCCGGCATGGCAAAGGCGTTGATGGAATTATCCTTCACTACAAAAAAATTGAAGGGCAATAGCTTGTCAGAACTGGACGCCACCAGCCGCATGCCCAGTTGCTGCACATAATCCTGCACTTCGGGATCACGCTCTACATCATCGCTGGCCATGACGCTGCGCATGATCTGATCGGCAATTTTCTTTTCATCCAGCGGGGAAAGCACGGTGGCCGAAACATCGCCCAGATCGGGCAATCCATCCGCGGGGGATGTGGGCACAAAAAACAAGGCCATGACGGCGATGACAGAGGTATAAACAAGCTTCATTGTTGCTATGATAACGGCATTCTCAAGCAAGTTCACCGTTTCGGAGCAGGCCCCATCATGACGCAACTCACCCATTTTGACCCCAGCGGACAGGCCCATATGGTCGATGTCGGGGATAAAGCGGAAACCAGGCGCATTGCCGTGGCACGGGGCAGCATCAGCATGCTGCCCGCTACGCTGGCGCTCATTCAGGAGGGGAATAGCAAAAAAGGCGACGTGCTGGGGATCGCGCGGATTGCCGCGATTCAAGGTAGCAAGCGATGCGCTGACCTCATCCCGCTTTGCCATCCGATTGCCTTGACCAAGGTCGGAGTCGAATTCGAGATTGAGAGCAGCCAGCACACCATCCATTGCACGGTCACTGCGGAAACCGTGGGCCGAACCGGCGTAGAAATGGAAGCACTGACGGCAACCAGCGTTGCCCTGCTGACGATTTACGATATGTGTAAAGCCGTGGATCGTGGCATGGTGATTCGAGACGTGCAACTGCTGGAAAAACAAGGTGGAAAATCCGGCCACTGGCAGGCCGCCAGCCACACATAAATCAAAACGACGACGACGCGTTATTTGGAAGAGACGGGATGAAGGGGTATCCTATTGCCAGCTCATGCGCTACGTCACAAGGAGATCGTTTGAAAACATTAAAGCATATTGCCCTCGCCGCCACCCTGGCATTGGCCTCGATGCATGCCAGCGCCGAGATCAAGATCGGCTACGTCCATCTGCAAACCGTCATGCAGTCGTCCCAGTTTCTGGCCACTGGCCAAAAGCTGCAGACCGAGTTCAAGCCGCGCAATGCCGAGTTGCAGCAAGCCTACAAGCAACTGGAAGACCGGGAAACCGCTTTCAGCAAAGATTCGCTGACGATGGCGGAGACTGTGGCGAGAACCAAGCGTCGCGAGCTGAACAACCAGCGCGTGGACCTTGAGCGCCGCCAGCGCGCCTTGCAGGAAGAGTTTGAGCAGCGCAAGAAAGACGAACTTGCCAATCTGCAAGATCGCATCAATAAAGCCGTTACCGCCGTCGCGCAGAGCGAAGGTTACGATATCGTGTTTTACAACACCTCCGCTTATGTCGGCAAGCGCGTCGACATTACCGACAAAATCATCAAGCAACTCAAGTAAGCGTACACAGCCTTCGCCTACCCGCGCGCCTATTCGGCAGCACGGTAGGCGTAAGCGGCCAGCGCACTCTCAGTAGCACTTCCTTGCACCAAATCCGCCAGCAGCTCCGCACTCGCCGGGGCCATGGTGAGGCCATAACGGAAATGGCCACTATTGATATACAGATTTTTGTAGTGTGGGTGCGCGGCAATGGTCGGCACATTATCTGGCGAGCCGGGGCGGAAACCACTCCAGTGCGCCAGAATAGGCGCATCCGCTAATTCAGGTAACAGGGCAGCAGCTTTGACTGCCAGCTGCCTGCCCATGTCATCAGTCACCGCGTGGTCGAACCCGACATCTTCCAGACAACTGCCCGCCAGGATCAGGCCATCCCGCCGCGGCACCATATAAAACCCTTCACGGAAGACAATATGCGTGAGCTTCTGCTGATGCGGTTGCGCGTAAAGCAGCATCTGGCCACGCATGGGCTTGATGTGCAGCGGCTGCTGGTCTCCCAGCAACAAACCACTCCATGCTCCCGCCGTCAGTACAAAGGCATCCGCCTGCAGTTCACGGCCAGCCTCCGTTTGCCAGCGCGTCAGGTGATCTCGCTCTGGCGCGGCAGCCAAAGGCAGCAGCTCGGTGTTTTCCAGTATGGTAGCCCCCTGCTGCTGCAGCCATTGCTTCAATGCTGCCAGCAATACCGGCGGCCTTACATGCGCCACTTCCGGTAGCCACATGGGCTCATCCTGCCAATCAGCCGCGAAACTATGCGGAGGCGCCGCCGCCTGCTCGGCAAAGCCATACTGGCTGGTCCATGCCAATGCCTGCTCGCGCTTGTAATCCGGCAACAACAGCATGCCATCCTGCTGATACTCGGGGTCTATACCGGTGTCTTCCAATAGCCGCTGGCAAAGCTCGCCATACGCACGCATGCTGGCCACCGCCAGCCGGTTTACCGGCTCGACATAGGCCCATGGCAAAAGAGGAAAAAGTATCCCCGCGGCCGCCCAGGATGCCTCGCCCTGCGCATGCCCGCCGATCTGGCCGCGCTCCACCAGGGTCACCTGATGGCCACGCTGAATCAGGGACATGGCAGTCATACAGCCGAGTATGCCGCCCCCTGCTACGATAATGTTACGGCTCATAAGATTTGAATAATTCAGGTGCAATAAAATGAAGAGTGTCGGACTTTAACGCCCTTGCAGCAAGGCTTTTTCAGCCAGTACAAGATCCTTGGGGGTGCCTAGCAAAACAACCACATCGCCTTCGATAAAGACAGACTCGGAAGTGGGAGCCCATGGCTTCAGGTTAAGACGACGGATAAACTTCACCTCCACGTTGAGGCCGGAGAAATTGATATCCCCCAGCCGCATGTTGAGCGCATAGGCGGAAGAGGTAATCAGCACCGAATTGAGACGGGGCACCTCTTGTGCCTCTTCATCCAGATCCGACATGCCGTGGAAGAAGCCACGGAACATCTTGTAGCGTTCCTCACGGAACAAGCGGATACGTTTCACCACGCGATTCAGCGGCACGCCGAGCAAGACCAGCGCATGCGAAGCCAGCATCAGACTGCCTTCCAGCACCTCAGGCACAACCTCAGCCGCGCCAGCCTTGCGGAAGCCTTCCATATTGGCATCGTCCACCGTCCGAACAATGACTGGCAACTTGGGGTAATTGTCTTCCACCACATGCAGAATCTTCATGGCAGAAGGCGCATCATCATAACTGATAATCAGCGCCTTGGCCTGCGCTGCACCGGCAGCGGCCAATACCACGCGCCGTCCGGCATCGCCGTAGATCACGTTTTCACCTGCGGCTGCCGCTTCCCGTACCCGTGAAGGGTCAATATCCAAGGCAATGAACGGAATATTTTCCTCGCTGAGAAAGCGCGCCAGATATTGGCCACTGCGGCCGAAACCGCAAATGATCACGTGATCAACCAGCTCTTTGCCCACGCTCTCGATGTCGTGGATCTGCTTTTCCCGATTGCGCACATAGCTACGCGACAGCAACTCGCCCAGCCGCTCGTTGTGCTGGATAATAAAGGGCGCCACCACCATGGAAATCAGCGAAGCCGCCAGCACCACCTGCAAGGCCTGCCCATCAATCAGGCCATGCCCCAAGCCCAGCGACAGCAATACAAAACTGAATTCCCCTGCCTGTGCCAGCGTAATGCCGGTGCGGATAGCCACCCCAGGCTCGTGCCCAAAAGCGCGACTCAGTACCGCCACCAGCACGCCCTTGAACAGGATAAACCCGGCCGTCACCAGCAATACCAGCCCCAGGTTGGCCGCCAGCTCATGCACATCCAGCAGCATGCCTACGGTAATGAAAAACAGGCCGAGCAGAATGTCGCGGAACGCCGCGATATCCGACTCCACCTGATAGCGATAGCGGGTTTCCGAAATCAGCATACCGGCGATAAAGGCTCCCAGCGCATATGAAAGCCCGGCAAGCTTGGTGGCAAATGCCAGCATCAGCGTCACCATCAGCACATTCATCACAAACAGCTCACGCGAGCGCTGGCGGGCGACCAGGCTAAACCAGGGATTAATCAGCGACTTGCCAAATACAAACAGGATAATCAGCATGACCGCAGCCTTTAGCAGGGAAATCAGCAACACCTGCCCCAGATCACCGCCATGCGAAGCCAGCGCCGGAATCAGCACCAGCATGGGCACCACGGCGATATCCTGAAACAAGAGTACGCCGATGGAGAGACGGCCGTGGCGCGAATTCAGCTCGAGGCCTTCTACCAGCATTTTCGACACAATGGCGGTCGATGACATGGACAAGGCTCCCGCGATGACAAACGCGGTTTCCCAGCTGAGCCCAAAGGCAATGCAGGCCATCATGACAGCAAGCATGGTCAGCAGCACCTGCATGCCGCCGAGGCCGAGCACGGTCTTGCGCATGGCATACAACTGGGCCAGACTGAACTCCAGCCCGATACTGAACATTAGGAATACGATGCCGAACTCGGCCAGCTCACGATTGGCTTCCGTATCCGGCAGAATGCCGAAGGTATGCGGCCCCAAGGCCAGCCCGACCAGAAAATAGGCCAGCATCGCCGGCAGACGCAAGGCACGAAATAGGGCAACAGCCAGCACCGAGCTGGTCAGGAGTATCAGAATGGCGGGTAAAGTATCGTGCATTAAAATGGCTTTGAAGGAACTCAACATTTAAAGAGGGCTGTCTGGAGTAGAAGGCAAGGGAAAGCAGACTAGGCCGACCGTCATGCATTGACCGTCAACCGATATCCTCTGGCAGCTGGCTTGATCCTCAGACACAACCCTTTTCATGCACGCCTCCCCTTGAAAAATCTTACAGGCAAAATTTATGCCGACTTTATCAAAAGTCGGCATGGATTACTTATAAATCCTTTATTCGTCGGACATTCCCTTTTATACTTGCCGGGTATGGAACCATCAAAAATACGAAAAATTGGTGCGAACAAAACACCGATTGATCTGGCAAGGGAAGTCCTGTTAATTGAAGCACGCGAGGTGGAAGCTTTAGCCCGCAGGCTGGATGACAGCTTCACGCGTGCCGTCGAACTCATTTTACAATGCCATGGTCGCATTGTGGTGACCGGCATGGGCAAATCCGGTCATATAGGAAACAAAATCGCAGCCACCTTCGCCAGCACCGGCACGCCCGCTTTTTTCGTCCATCCGGCCGAAGCAAGCCATGGCGACCTCGGCATGATTACCGGCAATGATGTGGTGATTGCCCTTTCCAATTCCGGCGAAGCGGACGAGCTGCGCGTGATCCTGCCAACGCTTAAGCGCATGGGTGCACGCCTGATCAGCATTACCGGCAACCCGCAATCCACTCTCGCCAAAGCGGCTGATGTCAGCCTGGATGCGCATGTAACCGAAGAAGCCTGCCCACTGGCGCTGGCGCCTACTGCAAGCACCACGGCATCGCTGGCCCTGGGCGATGCGCTGGCCATTGCCGTCATGGATCAACGCGGGTTTTCAGTCGAAGAATTCGCCATGTCACACCCCGGCGGTACGCTGGGTCGCAAACTGCTGCTGCATGTGCGCGATGTGATGCGCACGGGTGAGGCTATCCCCAGTGTCGGGGTGGAAGCCAGCCTGAAAGAAGGCTTGCTGGAAATGTCACGCAAAGGTCTGGGCATGACGGCGATTGTCGATGCACAGCAACACGCGGTTGGCGTGTTTACCGATGGCGATTTGCGCCGGGCATTCGAAAATGAAGTGGATGTCAACAAAACATACATGCGTGATGTAATGCATGCATCCCCGCAGCAAATACGCCCGGAGCAGCTGGCAGTCGATGCGGTTGCCATCATGGAGCAGAAGAAAATTACCAGCCTGTTGGTCACGGATCAGCAGGGAACCCTGATCGGGGCATTGAACATGCACGATCTCCTTATTGCAAAGGTGGTTTGAATTGTTGTCAGTAGAAGAGCGCGCCAAGCGCATTAAACTCGTGGTATTCGATGTCGACGGCGTCATGACCGACGGCGGCCTGGGGCTGGGCGACGATGGTCAGGAATACAAATTTTTCCATTCGCATGATGGCTTGGGCATGAAACTGCTGAAAGCCACTGGGGTGCATATGGCGATCGTCACCGGTCGCACATCGCAGGTCGTCGTCAAGCGCGCCGCCAATGTCGGGATTCTGCATTTTCATCAGGGCGTGGATGACAAGCTCGCATCCTTTGATGAAGTCCGCGCGCAATTTGGCTTCAGCCGCGAAGAATGTGCCTTCATGGGGGATGATGTGATTGATATCCCGCCCATTCGCTACGGCGGCCTGGGCATTACCGTGCCGCACGCCATGCCACTGGTCAAGGAATACGCGCATTACATCACCAGCCGCCCCGCAGGCCATGGCGCCGTACGTGAAGTGTGCGAGTTGCTGATGAAGGCACAAGGCACTTTTGACGCGCAGATGGCCAGGTTCCTGAAGTAAGGATTGATGTTGGGACGTCCAACCGTTGTGTTTCCGCTCGTGCTGCTCGCCCTGTTGGCGCTGCTCACGTTCTGGATAGATCGCAGTGTCCAGCCTCCCGAGCGGCGGCCGGATGCCAATTTGCGCCATGATCCGGATTACATCCTGGATAACTTTGTTACGACGCGGACTAACGTCAACGGTGCGCTGGCCTATGTGCTGGCTGCGGTAAAGATGAAGCATTACCCGGATGACGACACCACCGAGCTTGAACGGCCGCGCTTTACGCAATATGCCGTCAACAAGCCCTATACCCAGATTGAAGGGCAGCGCGGCAATGTTTCCAGCGATGGCGAGACCGTGGAATTCATGGATAATGTAATTGTGGTCCGCCAAGCATCCAAGGATAAAGGGGAAATGACCGTTCGTACCCAATATCTCAAGATGTTCCCTAAGCAGGAAGTCGCCGTTACCGACAAACCCGTGGTCATTACACAGGCACCGGAAACCGTGATTCATGCGAATGGCATGGTATTCAACAAGAAAAATCAGACCGTGAATCTGCGTGGTCGTGTGCGTACACATTATCTGCCACCTAGCGCTACCAAAAAGGCCGCCAACAAGGCGCCAGCCAGTGCCCCGGCAAAAGCCAGCAAAGCTGCGCCACAGAAAAAAGCGAAGGCCACAGCCAGCCCTGCCAAAAAACAGGCGACACAGGATAAACGAACCACCAGTACCAATAACCAAGCCCGGATCCGGAGAAAATATGACAACCCTGCTGCACCGTAGCCTTTTGCCGCTACTTTTGATGATGGCCTGCCTGCCTGCCCATGCCGAAAAGGCGGACAAGGACAAGCCCATCAATCTGGAAGCAGATGCCGTCACCGTGAACGATGCGAAAAAAACCAGCATCTATACCGGGAATGTGATTCTCACGCAGGGCACGCTGATGATTCGTGGCGATAAATTGGTCGTCCGCGAGGATAAGGAAGGCTTTCAGCACAGCACCACCTACGGCAATCCGCAAACTCCCTCCACCTTCAAGCAGAAAATGGAAGGGAAAAGCGAATATATGGAAGGCAGTGGTCAACGTATCGAGTACGATGGACGTATGGATAAGGTACAGCTCTACACCAAGGCCTGGGTAAAAAAGGGCGATGATATCGTGCATGGTGACTACATCATGTATGACGCAAACGCCGAATACGCCGAGGTGATTGGCGGCGGCAGCCAGGCTGCAACCCCTGCCACACCAAGTGGTCGAGTACGGGCCGTTATCCAGCCCAAGAAGAAACCGGCAGCCGGCGCGGATGGCGCGGCGCCCAATTGAGTCGGCTGGACAACCCTGTTGCCCCGTTGCCTGCAACACGAAATACCTGAGTAAACATGAGCCAATTAATTGTAGAAGGTCTACGCAAGAAATATAAATCCCGCACGGTGGTGCAGGATATTTCGCTGCAACTCAATAGCGGCGAAGTCGTGGGCTTGCTGGGCCCCAACGGCGCAGGCAAGACCACCAGTTTTTACATGATGGTCGGCCTGGTGGCATTGGACGATGGCCGCATCTTGCTGGATGGCAAGGACCTGAGCCGCCTGCCCATACACCGTCGTGCTCGCCTGGGTTTGGCTTACCTGCCACAGGAGCCGTCGATTTTCCGCAAGATGACCGTGGCCGAAAACATCATGGCCATTCTGGAATTGCAGAAACTGGCGCCAGAACAGATGGAAAACCAGCTGGAGTCGCTGTTACAGGAACTGCATATTACCCATATCCGCAACAGCATGGCAGTCAGCCTGTCCGGCGGTGAGCGCCGCCGTGTGGAAATCGCACGCTGCCTGGCCACGAACCCTAGCTTTATCCTGCTGGATGAGCCATTTGCCGGGATCGACCCGATCGCCGTGCTGGATATTCAGAAGATCATCCGCTTTTTGACCGAGCGCAATATTGGCGTGCTGATCACCGACCATAACGTGCGCGAAACCCTGGGCATTTGCGACCGCGCCTACATCGTTAATGAAGGACGGGTATTCGCGGCAGGCAAGCCCAGCGAAATTATTCACAACGATAGCGTAAGAGAAGTGTATCTTGGTAAGGACTTCCGCCTTTAAGCACACATTTGGCGGCCCCCACGTATGAAGCAAAGCTTACAACTCAAATTTTCGCAACACCTGGCGCTGACTCCGCAGTTGCAGCAGTCTATCCGCTTGTTGCAGCTATCCACACAGGAGCTCAATCAGGAGCTGGAAACCCTGTTGCAGGCGAATCCATTGCTGGAACGCGCCGACAAGATCGAAGAACCGCTGGAAATCCCGGACAATTTCATTTCGGCACCCGTTACGCCAGAGCCCAGCGTTGCCGCAACGCCAGAAGAAGCGCCCCGCCAGGATGATTTTGGTGGTGATGATTATTTTGAATTCGGCAGCAGTAGCAGCAGTAACCGCTGGGAAGACAGCAGCTCCGGCAACGACGATGACAATGACTTCAGCTACCAGGAAGCCGTCAGCCTCAGTCTGCGCGACCATCTGCTAGGCCAACTCAAGCTGTTGCCGCTGTCCGAACGTGACCAGACCTTGTCCATGCTGCTGGTCGACACCATTACCGATGACGGCTATCTGGAGCAGTCGCTGGAAGAGCTGGCAGACATGCTGCCGCCGGAACTCGAGATCGACATGCTGGAGCTGCAAACTGCGCTCAAGCATATCCAGAACCTGGACCCACCGGGCATAGGTGCGCGCAATCTGGCGGAGTGCCTTTCCTTGCAATTGCGCGCTTTGCCACCAGATACGCCTTATGTGGATCTCGCCATCAAGGTTGCCGAAACCCACTTGCCGTTGCTAGCAGCCCGCGATTACGCAAAACTGAAAAAATTGCTGGCCTGCGACGATGACATTTTGCGTGAAGTGCAACAGCTGGTACTGCAACTCAACCCGCGTCCAGGTGGCGAATTCAGCAAAATCACCTCCGATCACTATATTCAGCATGAAATCGTGGTGAAGAAAATCAAAGGCGTCTGGCTTGCCCATTTAAATGATGAAGTCGTGCCCAAGCTGCGTATCAACCAGCTGTATGCCGGCATCCTCAAGCGCAACCGCGAAAGCTCGAGCCAATATCTGATGAGCCAGATGCAGGAAGCCAAGTGGATGATCAAAAACATCCAGCAGCGCTTCTCGACCATCCTGCGCGTTTCTCAGGCGATTGTAGATCGCCAGCGCAATTTCTTTGAGCACGGGGAGGTCGCCATGCGCCCTCTGGTATTGCGCGAGATTGCCGATGAGCTGGGCCTCCATGAATCCACGGTTTCACGCGTCACCACACGCAAGTACATGCTCACACCACGTGGTGTTTACGAGCTTAAATATTTCTTTGGCAGCCATGTTGCCACCGAATCCGGGGGCGCTTGCTCCGCCACCGCCATACGCGCCCTGATCAAACAAATGGTCGGCGAAGAGAACCCGAAAAAGCCGCTGTCGGATAACCAGATCACGGACATTCTGGGCAAACAGGGCATCGTGGTTGCTCGTCGCACCATTGCCAAATACCGCGAGTCTTTGCAGATACCCGCGGCCAACCAGCGCAGATCGCTTTGATCTGCGTTTTACCTGAAGGAGTAAATCATGAACCTGCATCTCACCGGACACCATCTCGACGTTACCCCTGCCCTGCGCGAATATGTGCAGAGCAAGCTTGAGCGCGTGAGTAACCACTTCGACCATGTGATTGACGTCAAAGTCACCATGAGCGTAGAGAAGCTGGCGCAGAAAGTGGAAGCCACCATTCATGTGCCGGGGCACGATATCCATGCTGAAAGCAGCGGTGAAAACATGTACGGCGCGATTGACGCGCTCGCTGACAAGCTGGACCGCCAGGTTCTGAAGCATAAGGAAAAAGTAAGCGACCATCACAAAGCCAACGGTGCCCTCAAGCACCAGGCGGCGGCGGAATAAAGGTCTAATCGGGGGCAAGACAATGGCGTGTTCTCTTACTCACCGCTAGCTGCCTTGCCCCTGCCTAACATAAGGTAATCATATGGCTACCATCAGTGTTGCACAGCTTTACCGGGATATGCGCCGCAATCTCAAGCTCACTTGGGTTTCCGGGCTGAATGGCGGTGAAAACCTGCTCACCAGTGAAACGGTGACCAAGCCCTCGCTGGCACTGATCGGGCACCTGAATTTTGTACATCCCAACCGCGTGCAGGTGCTGGGGTGTGCCGAGATGGATTACTTGCGCAGCCTGCCCAAGCAGGAGCTCAAGAAAGCCATCCACAATCTGTTTTCCACTGACCTTGCCGCCGTCGTCGTTGCCAATGGTGAAAAGCCACCGATCGAACTGAACGCGGCCTCTGACGATTTCCAGACCCCCCTGTTTACCTCGCCCATGCGCAGCCCTGGGCTGATGGATGTATTGAGCCATTATCTGGCGCAAGCCGTCGCCGAATCCGAAAGCTCGCACGGCGTCTTCATAGAGGTGCAGGGCTTTGGCATTCTCATCAAAGGCAACCCGGCCATTGGTAAAAGCGAACTTGCGCTGGAACTGATTTCGCGCGGACATCGCCTGGTGGCGGATGATATTGTCGATTTCTATCGTATTGCGCCGGACCGGCTTGAGGGACGCTGCCCCCCGATCCTGCAGGATTTCCTGGAAGTGCGTGGCCTCGGCATTCTGAACATCCGCGCCCTGTTTGGTGACAATGCCGTCAAGCCTACCAAGCCGCTCGACCTCATCATCCAGCTTGAGATGGCCGACACCCTGGCCCCGCAATTGCTGGACAGGCTCAAGATCAAATCGCATCACGAAAAAATACTGGGCGTGAAAATCCCCAAAGTCATGATTCCCGTGGCAGCCGGCCGCAACATTGCGGTACTGGTCGAAGTCGCCGTGCGCAACCATATGCTGCTGCTACGCGGCATTAACGGCACCAAGCAATTCATGCAGCGCCAGCACCGCGAGATGAGCAAAGCCATGAAACGCCAGCAGCAAGTGGAGAGCTAAGCGTGGCCACCAGCAGCATGCGTCTTATCATCGTCACCGGCCTTTCCGGCTCGGGCAAAAGCATTGTGCTGCGCGCCCTGGAAGACGCCGGCTTTTATTGCATAGACAATCTGCCCGCTACCCTGCTGCCCCAGATTTCCGAACATCTGGCGCCCGCCACCCAGCAACGCGTGGCGATCAGCATAGACACCCGCAGTGCAGCGCTGGAAACCTTGCCGGAAAACATCCAGGCATTACGCGACAAAGGGATCTCGGTGCAGGTGCTCTATCTGGAGTCCAACGCCGAAACCCTGGTCAAGCGCTTCAGCGAAACGCGGCGGCGCCACCCACTCAGCGATGAAAAAACCACGCTGGCCGAAAGCATAGAATACGAACGTCAGCTATTGAACCGGCTGGTGAACCTCGATCACCGCATCGACACCAGCAACCTCAGCGCCAACACTCTGCGCAACTGGGTACGGGATTTTGTCGTGCAGCAAAGCACGGGGATGACACTGTTGTTTGTCTCCTTCGGCTTCAAGCATGGCATACCGCTGGATGCCGATTTTGTGTTTGACGTGCGCTGCTTGCCCAACCCCCATTACGATCCGGTACTGCGCCCACTCACCGGCAAGGATGCGCCGGTGCAGGACTTTTTGCGGCAACAGCCCATGGCATTGGACATGCTGCAGGATATACGCGGCTATGTAGAGCGCTGGCTGCCCTGCTTTGATGGCGACCATCGCAGCTACCTGACGGTAGCGATAGGCTGCACCGGCGGCCAGCATCGCTCGGTATTTTTTGTCGAGCAGCTGAGTCAGTACTTCAAGGATAAACAACAAAAAGTGCTGATCAGGCACCGCGAGCTGGAGTAAGCAGGCTTGTTCAAATTCACGATGCCGGACCCCGGCAACAGGACGCTTTCATGATAGGTATACTGATTATTGCGCACGGCACATTGGGTGAGAGCCTGATACATTGCGCCAGTCATGTGATGGGTACACGCCCACCATTGCTCAAGCAACTGGGCATAGGCACCCACGATGATCCCGCAGCCATGCTGCCGCAGGCGCAGCAGCTGGTGAATGAGCTGGACGAGGGCAGCGGTGTGCTGATCCTCTCGGACATTTACGGGGCGACCCCATGTAATATGGTGGGCAAATTGCTGAAGCCCGGGCGGGTAGAAGGCGTGGCCGGGGTGAACCTGCCCATGCTGGTGCGCACACTGACTTACCGTAACGGCGATATTCAGCTATTGGTACAAAAAGCATTGAGCGGGGGTAGCGAAGGCGTTATCCATTTTACTGAGGAAGCATGCAAGCACCATGACTAAACAAGAAATAGAAATCATCAATAAACTCGGCCTGCACGCACGCGCATCCACCAAGCTGACGCAAACCGCCAGCCAGTTTGGCAGCGAAATCTGGATCGAGCGCAACGGTAGAAGAGTCAATGCCAAGAGCATCATGGGGGTCATGATGCTGGCCGCCAGCAAGGGCAGCAAGATTGTGCTGGAAACCAATGGTGCCGATGAAGAGGCCGCCATGAATGCACTGGTGACCCTGATCTCGGGCAAGTTTGGCGAACCGGAATAAGTTCATCGTGGCCGCCCCCAGCCCCGCTTCTAAAGTCAGTTTTTCCATCCACGGCGTTGGCGTATCCAGCGGCATTGCCATTGGCCATGCCCATCTGGTCTCGCATGCCTTGCTTGAGGTCGTGCATTTCCAGGTGCCCAAGGCCCTGATTGCCGACGAAATCATCCGCTTTGACAAGGCGGTGAAAACGGTCAAGCACGATCTTGAAACCGTGCGCCGCTTGCTGCCGGAAAAAGCACCACCTGAGCTCAGCGCCTTCATCAGCACGCATTTGATGATCCTGCAGGATCATGCCCTGTCTGAAACGCCCAAGCAGATGATCAAGGCAGAGGGCTGCAATGCCGAATGGGCGCTCAAGCAGCAGATGGAAGACCTGGTTGCCCAGTTCGAGAAATTTGAAGACGAATACCTGCGCGAGCGCAAACAGGATGTGATTCAAGTCGTCGAGCGGATTATCAAGGTCCTGCTCGGCCATCCGAGCCAGGTGCCCCTGCGCTCACAAGAGAGCGCCATTATCCTGGTGGCGCATGATCTCTCACCCGCCGATGCCATTCAGTTCAAGCAGCATCAGTTCGCGGCGTTCATCACCGACGTGGGTGGAGCCACCTCGCATACGGCGATTCTGGCACGTAGCCTGAACATTCCCTCCATCGTCGCCCTGCAACGGGCACGCACGCTGGTGCGCGATGGCGAACTGATCATCGTCGATGGCAACCAGGGTGTGGTCATTGTCAATCCGGACAAGGACACCCTGGCCGAATACAAGCTGCGGCAAGAACAATGGGAAATCGAGCAGCAGAAGCTGAAGCGCCTCAAGCTCACCAAAGCGGTGACACTGGATGGCACCAGCATTGAACTGCATGCCAACATTGAAGTGCCGGAGGATGTGAGCCATGCCAAAGCGGCTGGCGCCACCGGTATTGGCCTGTATCGCACTGAATTTCTGTTCATGAACCGGCGCGAGATGCCCAGTGAGGAAGAGCAATTCCAGGCGTATCGCAGCGTGGCTGAGGCCATGAAAGATTTACCCGTCACCATCCGTACGCTGGATCTGGGCGCGGACAAGGAAATGAATCCGGACACCGCCCGTACCTGCACCAACCCGGCCCTAGGGCTGCGTGCCATTCGCCTGTGTCTGTCAGAACCCGCCATTTTCCTGACGCAGCTGCGCGCCATTTTGCGTGCCTCGCATTACGGCAAGATCAAGATACTGATCCCCATGCTGTCATCGATTACCGAGCTGCGGCAAACCTTGGTGCTGATAGAGCGGGCCAAACATAGCCTGGACACGGAAAAAGCCCATTACGACAAAAACATCCAGGTCGGCGGCATGATTGAAATCCCGGCAGCGGCGTTGTGCGCCGAGGCCTTTGCCCGCGAGCTGGATTTTCTTTCCATCGGCACCAACGATCTCATCCAGTACTCGCTGGCGATTGATCGTACCGATGACACGGTCTCCCACCTGTATAACCCATTGCATCCCGCTGTGCTGCAGCTGGTGGAGATGACCATACGCGCCGGCAACAAGCTGGGCAAGCCCGTATCCGTCTGCGGCGAAATGGCTGGCGAAGCCAAGCTGGCACGGCTGTTGCTCGGCTTTGGCTTGCGTCAGTTCTCCATGCATCCATCGCAGATCTTGACGGTAAAACGCGAAATCCTACAGAGCGATTTACCCCTGATCACCCCGGTAGCGCGCAAGATTCTGGGCACCCAGGATATTGATCGGGTGGAACCTTTGCTACAAAAACTGAATCTCCAGTAAAGGAGATAACGATATGACAGACCTAGAACACGAGCGCGAACCACAGGATGTTCCGGCAGACGATTTGAATATCATGGTGCTGACGCACCTGGGCGGTATTCTGTTTTCCGTTTTTCCCAGCCTGATTGTCTGGCTGCTGAAACGCAACGATAGTCCCTACATCAGCCAGCAATCGCGTGAAGCCCTGAATTTTCAGATTACGGTGCTGATCGCCCAGGCCATCAGCTCCGCGCTTATTTTCATTCTGGTCGGATTTTTGCTCATGGGAGTTGTATGGCTGCTGAATATTGTGTTCAGCTTTCTGGCTGCCGTTGCCGCCAGCCGCGGAGAGACTTACCGTTACCCGTTTACTCTGCGCCTGATTAACTAATCCCTGAATTTTTGATACCGAATTTTTGATTAACCCGCATTACCGAAGGATGGCTCACGTGAACGACAAGGCTTTGCAAGATAACCCGTTGCTGGATTTTTCCGGCCTGCCACGCTTCAATGAAGTGCAAGCCGACCATGTCACCCCGGCCATTGATCGCCTGCTTGATCAGGGCCGTTCCATACTGGAGCAACTGGCGAGCGCCACCGAAACGCCCACCTGGGAAAACTTCGTGCGCCCGATGGAGGACATGGAAGAGCAGATTTCGCGTGCATGGTCCCAGGTGTCGCACATGAATGCCGTGGTCAACAGCCCGGAACTGCGCGAAGCCTACAACGACAACCTGCCCAAGCTGACCGCTTTTTATGCCGATCTCTCGCAGGATGAGCGCCTGTATGCGCGCTTTCGTGCCCTGCGTGAGAGCGCAGGCTACCAGTCATTAAACCCGGCCCAACGCAAAATCGTCGACAACGAGTTGCGCGACTTCCGCCTGGGTGGCGCTGAATTGCCAGATGATCAAAAAGCCCGTTTCAAGGCCATACAGGAAGAGTTATCCACGCTGTCCGCCAAGTTTGAGGAAAACCTGCTCGATACCACCAACGACTTCAGTCTATATATCGACCAGGCCGATACCCTGCGCGGCATTCCCCAGGATGCCTTGCAAGCGGCCAAGGATGCCGCCCGCGAAGATGGCAAGACGGGCTGGAAATTCACCCTGCATTTCCCTTCCTACATGCCTGTGCTGCAATATGCCGACGACCGTGCATTGCGTGAACAGCTGTATCGCGCCTATGCCACGCGTGCGTCGGAGTTTGGCAAGCCAGAGTGGGACAACACTGCGCTGATCTCCAGCATACTCAAGCTACGGCATGAGGCTGCTGTCATGCTGGGCTATCGCAATTACGCTGAAGAATCGCTCGCCACCAAGATGGCCGAAAGCCCGGCACAGGTTGAAGAGTTTCTGCAAACCCTGGCCGTACGTGCCAAGCCGTTTGCCGAACGTGACATGCAGGAGCTGCGCGAATACGCCGCCAGCAAGCTCGGGCTCACCGAGCTGCAAGCCTGGGATATTGCCTACGCTTCGGAAAAACTGCGCGAAGAAAAATATGCCTTCTCCGACCAGGAAGTGAAACAGTACTTCCCGGAAGAGCAAGTGCTGCATGGCCTGTTCAAGGTCACGGAGACCATTTTTGGCGTGCATGTGCGCAAGTCAAATGCGCCGGTATGGCACGACAATGCCGAGTTCTACGAAATAACCGACCATCAGGGCAAGCTGGTAGGCCAGTTCTACCTCGATCTTTATGCCCGCAACAACAAGCGTGGCGGCGCCTGGATGGACGAAGCGATTACGCGCCGTAAAAAATCGCATGGTGTTGAAACGCCTGTGGCTTTCCTCACCTGCAATTTCTCGGCCCCGGTCGGCGACAAACCTGCGCTGTTCACCCATGATGAAGTCATTACCATGTTCCATGAATTTGGACATGGCCTGCACCACATGCTGACGCAGGTGGATGATTATGGCGTTTCCGGCATCAAGGGCGTGGAATGGGATGCAGTGGAACTGCCCAGCCAGTTCATGGAAAACTTCTGCTGGGAGTGGGATGTACTACGTCACATGACCAAGCATGTGGAGACCGGGGCGCAATTGCCGCGTGACCTGTTCGACAAGATGATCGCCGCCAAGAATTTCCAGGCTGGTATGCAGACCGTGCGCCAGATCGAGTTTTCCTTGTTCGACATGCGCCTGCATGGCGACTTTGACCCGAATAGCAGCAAGACCTCGCTGGACCTGATTGAGGAAGTCCGCGACGAAGTGGCTGTGGTGCGCCCACCAAAATGGAATCGCTTCCCCAATAACTTCTCGCATATTTTTGCGGGCGGCTACGGTGCTGGCTATTACAGCTACAAGTGGGCCGAAGTGCTGTCTGCCGATGCCTACAGCCTGTTTGAAGAAAACGGGGTATTATCCGAAGAAACAGGCCGCCGTTTCTGGGATGAGA
Source organism: Methylovorus menthalis (assembly GCF_020523625.1). Lineage (GTDB taxonomy): Bacteria > Pseudomonadota > Gammaproteobacteria > Burkholderiales > Methylophilaceae > Methylovorus > Methylovorus menthalis. The sequence goes on along the minus strand of NZ_JAJAQH010000005.1, from coordinate 141,439 downwards.
TTCTGGCACAAGGCGGCTCACGCCCGGCGTTGCAATCCTTTATTGCATTCCGTGGCCGTGCACCTGATATTGATGCGCTATTGCGCCACAACGGCATGACTACCTAAGGGAACACCACCATGATGCGCTTTCGTGCATTGCTCCTGATCGCTCTCTGCAGCGCCCCCAGTTGCCTGGGGGATGTATACAAATGGACCGATGCCGAAAGCGTGAATTATGGGGATACTCCGCCAGCAAAAAATCGCTCGGTAGAAAAGCTGAAGCAAAACCTGAATGTGGTGGAAACCGACAAAGAGCCTTATGAAATCAAGGTGGCCGTCGAAAAAAATCCCCTTATCCTGTATATCTTCAAGGAATGCGCAAGTCCATGCGATCAGGCCAAAGCCTTGCTGGACAAGCGGGGCGCGCCCTACACCCTGAAGAACAAGGACGAGGACAAGCTGGAATTGCAGAAACTCACTGGCCGCTTGCAAGTGCCTTTCCTGATGGTGGGCAAGAACCCGCATCTGGGGTTTGAGGAGTCCACCTGGAACAGTGCACTGGATCAAGCCGGCTACCCACGCAGTAACCCGATGGCGGACTTCAAAAAACCATCCAAGGCGGCCAAGGTCGCTGACAAACAACCGGCCGCCGAGACCAAATCCCCTTAAACACGCCTCGACCCTGGTCAACGGCACCCACCAAGAGATGCGCCCACGCATCCACAGGAGCTTTACGTGAAACTCGCCACCTGGAATGTTAACTCGCTCAACGTTCGCCTGCCCCATGTGCTGGACTGGTGCACGGCCAATCAGCCCGATGTGCTTTGCTTGCAGGAAACCAAGCAGGAAGACAGCAAATTCCCCTATGAAGCGCTGACCGCCATTGGCTATAACGCCATCCATAGCGGCCAGAAAACCTATAATGGGGTGGCGATTCTCAGCCGCCATGTACTGGAACATCCGAGCTATGGCATTCCTGACTTTGCCGATGAGCAAAAGAGGCTGATTGCCGCGACGGTTAGAGGCATACGCATCGTCTGCGCTTATATTCCCAATGGGCAAAGTCTTGATTCGGATAAATATCAATACAAGCTCAATTGGCTGGCCTCACTCACCACGCATCTGCAGGCAGAGCTGGTAGCCCACCCCAAGCTGGCCTTGCTAGGTGATTACAATATTGCACCGGAAGACCGCGATGTACACGACCCCGCGGCCTGGCTAGGCCAGGTGCTGGTCAGCGAGCCAGAACGCACCGCGTTTCAGGGGCTGGTCGGTTTGGGCCTGCATGATACGTTCCGTTTATTCGAGCAACCAGAAGCCAGCTTCAGCTGGTGGGATTACCGCATGGCGGGTTTCCGGCGCAATCTGGGGCTGCGCATTGACCACATACTGGTCAGTACACCATTGCTGACCGCCTGCAAGGCAAGCTGGATAGACAAGGCCCCGCGCAAGCTGGAGCGGCCATCGGATCATACGCCGGTAGTATTAGAACTATCCGAGCAAGACTGACACTGCGATAAATGACGTTGAAAACCTGCTGAGCAAGCCTGTATTCAACCCTGAAACGTGATGAGCGAATTTACCGACTACCTGCCCGATATATTTGCGCTGTTTGGCCCCATCAGCATTCGGCGAATGTTTGGTGGCCATGCGCTCTATCATCAAGGACTGACCTTCGGTCTGGTATTTGAAGATGCCGTGTACCTCAAGGCAGATGCTGAAAATGCTGGTGACTTTGAAGCCCTCGCCCTGCCCAGGTTCGGATATGAAAAGCAGGGCCGCTGGATTGCCCTGCCCTACTATCAAGCCCCGGATTTCATTCTGGAGGATCGCGACCTGGCAGCCAGCTGGGCGCGCAAGGCTTATGCGGCGGCCATGCGAACCAAACCACTGAAACCCAGACGCAGCAACACGCGGGCAAGCAAAGTCAGCCCTCGCTGACTTGCTGCCCGGTTTATTTTGCCTTGATACCCAGCTGCTTCAGCTTGCGGTAAAGATGCGTGCGCTCCAGCTGCACTGCCTCCGCCACACGGCTCATGTTATGCCCGGCCTTGACCAGATGATGCTCAAAATACAGGCGCTCAAAATCATCGCGGGCTTCGCGCAAGGGCTTGTCAATGTTCAAGGCCGCGAGGCCTGCACTGGCAGGAGAGCTCTCAACAATAGGCAGTGCCGCCTGAAATGCCGCAAACTGCTCCAGCACGCGGTTTACATCCGCCAAAGTGATTTTCTCACCGAGGCTGGTCTGCATCAGGTTACGAATTACGCTATCCAGCTGTGTGATATTGCCCGGCCACTCTGCATTGCGCAGGGCATTCAGCGCCGCCACATCAAACTCGCGGTAAAGCACCTCACCACCATCGACCAGCAGCGCAGCCATGGCGCGCGCCAGGTCTGGAATATCCTCACGATGGTCGGACAAGTTGGGAATACGCAGACTGGTAGCGGAGATAGCCTGCAATAACAAGTTATCGAATCGCCCGGCAACGACCAGTTGCGGCAGGCTTTTAGCCGTAACACACACGACGCGGGCGCCATACTTGTCCGCGCGCGCCAATAAGAGCTGCAGGCCTTTTTGCTGGTTTTTGCTGAGGTCGGCCACCTCTGGAATGAAGAGCATTCCCTCCTGAATCTGCTCCAGAATATCCAGCGGAGCGGTAGCCAGCTGCTCATAATCGGTAAGACTGAGCCAGGGAGTATCCGGGGTATGCAGAAACTTGGCGCATAACTCGGCACCACTGCCTTGCTCGCCGATCAGGAGTAGCGGCGTCTTGACGCCTGCAATCTGCTCCAGGCGCTGACGCAGCTCGCTGATCACCGGACTCTTGCCGAGGTTGAGCAAGGTCATGTCAGAACGCGGCAATTGCTCACCGTGCTTTAACGCGGCACTGACGGTTTTCAGCAGCTTTTGCAGGGCGATAGGCTTTTCCAGGAAATCAAAAGCACCGATGCGGGTAGCCTCCACCGCGGTATCAATCGTACCATGACCGGACATCATGACCACCGGCATGGTGAGCAGGCCGCTATTCCCCCACTCTTTCAGCAGGCTGATACCATCACAATCCGGCATCCAGATATCCAGCAGCACCAGATCAGGACGCATCTGTTCGCGATAAAGCCGAGCCTCCGCCGCGTTTTCTGCCAGTTTTACCTGGTAGCCTTCGTCCTGCAGAATGTCATACAGTAGCTCACGTATGCCGATTTCATCATCGACAACTAGCACATGTCTTGCGGTCATTGCGATTACTCCACCCTTTTCGTTTTTGCTGGCAAAGTCACAGTGATGCTTGCGCCCCCCTTTGCCAGGTTTTCAATATGAATGTGGCCTTTATGCTCTTCTATGATTTTCTTGACGATTGCCAGACCGAGACCGGTGCCATGGCGCTTGCTGGTCATGTAGGGCTCGAAGGCGCGGCTGAGGATTTCCAGCGGGAAACCGGTGCCATTGTCTCTTACCTCTAGTTTGACCGTATCCACTTCCATCGCCGTGATGATCTGAATCACCCCGTCCGGCCTGCCTTCCAGCGCATCCTGGGCGTTTTGCAGTAGGTTGTGCAGCACTTGCCGCAGCATGGTGGCGTCACCCATGACCGATGGCAAACCATCCGCCAGGCTGATTTCAAGGTGAATATCTGCCGGTTCATACAAGGCCAGTACATCCTTGATCAGGCTGTTCAGCGCCAGCTCGCTCAGATTAAGCGCTGGTGCCCGTGCATATTCGCTAAATTCATTCACCATGGTTTTCATGGCCGCCACCTGCGTCACGATGGTATTGGTGGCGCGCCGCAGCATATCGGCATCGTCGGTTTCGAGCTTGGCCGCCAGCTTGTGTTCCAGGCGCTCGGCCGAGAGCTGAATAGGCGTCAGCGGGTTCTTGATCTCGTGCGCCAGTCGCCGAGCAACTTCCCCCCAGGCGGCATCGCGCTGGGCTTGTACCATGGTCGTCACATCATCAAACACAATCAGGAAACCGCTATCGGCGGTTTGCGGCAACCGCGTGCCACGCACCAGCAAAATACGCTTGCCCTGCGCAGTCACCAGCTCCAGTTCTTCTTGCCATTCGCCGGTATCGTCATCCCCACAATGCGAAAGAATCAGCTCAACCCAAGCCTCCAGCGCCACATGTGTCTGACCCAACTGCTGGAAAGGCTGCTCAAGAAAATTGCTCAGGTTGACGCCAAGAATATTTGAGGCGGCCATATTGCAGGTACGCAACTGCGCGCGGTCATCCAGCGCCAGCACGCCGGAGGACAAGTGCGCGAGGATGGTGGCAAGATACCCACGAGCCGCTTCTACCCGTGCCCGGTTGCGCTCTGCTGCCAATGTGGCATCGCCGAGCTGCCTCGTCATGCTGTTAAAGGATTGCACCAGTATGCCCAGCTCATCCTTGCCATGCACCGGCAACATGGTGCCGTAATCGCCGCGGGCAATGGCGCGCGTGCCTTCGGCCAGTACACCCAGCGGCGCTGACAGGCGGCGGCTAAGCACAAAGGCAATCGATACCGCGGACAACATCGCAAGCATCAGCACCAGCGTCAGCGTCAGGGCAAACACCTCTTTCAGCGATTCGCGGCTGAGCGATAGCTCCTGATAATCCTGATACACATCCTGCACGGATTCCGCCGTGGCAGACAAACTCTTGGGCACCGGCTGCAACAGCTGCAAAATACGCGTTTCCCCTGCCAGATCGGGCATCACGATCGGGGCCAGCACCCGAAGATAAAGACCTTTATCCGGAATCGGCTCTATGGTGCCGTATACATGCTGCCGTGCCTGACGCAGCTGGGGAATACTGGGCAGCTCCGGCAGAAAGGTCGCCGGATTGTTGCTTGAAAACGCCAGGATACGTCCTTGCAAGGTCAGCAGAACCGCATCCTCCACCCCGCTTTTTTCGCGCAGGTCATTCAGCACACTCAGGTGTGAGTTGGAGGGCTGAAACGCCAGCGAGACGGCCATGCTCTCGGCTTTTTCCTCGATATCGGACAACATGATGTCGAGCGCACTCTGGCCCAGGCGCAAACCGCCCTCCAGCGCTGCTTCCACTTTCACGTTAAACCACGACTCAATCGAGCGCGTCAGGAAATTGACCGATACCGCATATACGATCACGCCGGGAATAATCGCCATGAGGGCAAAGGCGCCCAGCAAACGCAGGGTAAGCCGACTGCCCATGACATGCGCACGCATCTGGCGAAACAGGCGCCAGAGCTGCATGCTGATCATGACGATCAATGCCACGGCCAGGGCGCCATTCAGCACCAGCAGCAAAGTGTAATAATTACCCGAGGCGGCCGTATTGGTGCTGGCATGCGACAGCAGATACAGTAGGACTGCACCTAGCAGGGCACTGATAAAAACGATGTATTTCATTGGAGCGGAGGCATGCTAAAACAGCGTGGGCACCCAGCGATAACGCTGGGAAACCATATTCCAGTCCTCGGAGCCACCAATCACATCCACCTGCAATGCCTTGGGCAGCCTGGTTTGATCCAGCCGCACGCGCAAGGCAGCCTTGTAGGCTTCACCTTTTTTCAGCAGGGCTTTCTCGAATACTGGCCATTGCTCCAGGCGTGAGAGTTCCTGTTTGGCATCCTGCAAGGACGCAAAGGAGCGTTGGTGGTGATTATTGAGATTGACCAGATATTGCCGTGACAAGGCATGGTAGCTCAGGGTGACATAGGTACTGACCGTGGCGATTTCGTCATCAAACCAGTAGCGACGTGGTGAGGTCAGCTGGAATTCAATCAGGAACGTCAGCGGGATGCCTTTGTTCAAGGCTTCTTCTACCGTGGGACTCAGGCTGACATCAAAATCGGCATTCAGCAGATAGCTATCTTCGGTTGGCACCAGCTCTGCATTGCGAATGTGAAGATTACTAACGGCAGCGTATGCCGTCGTCAGCATGAAAAGAACAAAACTGCCGGTCAACAGCGTGGCAAATAAACGACGAAAATCAGTTTTTTTGTAAAAGTGCATAAAAGAAGCCGTCATGTGCTGCACAAGGATAAAGTTGTCCATGCCGAGCATGAGGCGAAGCATCCTGACTCAGCGGCAACTGCTTCGCATCGGCGTGCTGTTGCAGGAACCGGTCAATCTGCTGTTGGTTTTCCTCATGAAAAACCGAGCACGTTGCGTAAAGCAATTTACCACCCTTTGCCAGGCACTGCCACAGTTGCGGCAGAATGAGTGCCTGCTGGCGAACGAAGGAGGCAACATCCGCCTCGCGTCGTAGCCATTTGATATCCACATGCCGCCGGACTATGCCGGAAGCCGTACATGGCACATCTGCCAGAATGCGATCGAACGGCCGACCATCCCACCATCCGGAAGCATCCGCCGCATCGCCCGTCACCAGCTGGGCTTTCAATTTCAAGCGTTGCAGGTTTTCTTCCGTACGGCGCAATCTGCCGGCATCGCTATCCATGGCGATCAAATCCACATCGGCCAGCTCAAGGATATGGCCGGTCTTTCCACCCGGCGCGCAGCAGGCATCCAGCACCCGCATGCCCGCTGTCAGATCAAGCAGGGGGGCCGCCCATTGCGCACCTGCATCCTGCACCGAGACATCACCTTCAAGAAACCCGGGGATACGCTCGACTGGAATAGGCTGGGTCAAGCTAACCGCGCGACCGCCCAGTTCGCTGAAGGCTATACCGGCGTCGGCCAGCTGCTGGCAATAGGTTTCTACGCTGAGGTGGCGACGATTAACGCGCAAGGTCATGGGCGGGTGCTGATTGCCTGCCAGCAGCATAGCCTCCCACTCTTGCGGATATTGATGGCGAAGCTTGTTCACCCACCACTGCGGATAGGAGTAGCGGGCGACATCGTCAGCGGGGTCAATATTCTTCACCAGCGCATCCTGCTGCCGCAGAAAGTTACGCAATACGGCGTTGGTCAAGCCTTTGACCCATGGCTTTTTGAATTGCGCCGAGGCTTGCACGGCCTGGTCCACAATCGTATGGCTGGCGGCACGCGCCTGCTGCAACTGGTAGATCGCTACCAGCAGCAGGCAGCGCAAGCGCTCATCTTGCAATGGCTTCTGCAGGAGCTGATTCAGCAGTGCTTGCAATTGCCCATACTGGCGCAGGCAGCCGTAGCTGAGATCCTGCGTCATGCCACGTTGTTGGGGGGTCAGGCTGCGTTGGCGGCTAAAAATGGCATCCAGGGTGACACCAAGGTTACGGCCAGTCAGCACCTGATGCACGGCTTCGGCGGCGAGTTGTTGAGCTAGTTGCAAAACGGCCTTTCGGGGAATTCTGAAAAAACAAAAGCCGCAGAGCTTAACGTCTGCGGCCGCTTGTGAGGGGTGATCAGGCCATAGCCATCAGGCGCGCGATACGCTCCTGGGTTTGCGGGTGTGTACTGAACAAGCCCTTGATCCCTTCGCCAGACAAGGGATTGATGATCATCATCTGGGCGGTTTCAGGATGCCGCTCAGCTGTCTCCAGCGGAATCTGATGTGCGTAGTCGTGGATCTTTTTCAAAGCTGCGGCCAGCGCAGTGGGGTCACCACTGATTTCTGCGCCGCCGCGGTCCGCTTCAAACTCGCGTGCACGTGAAATCGCCATCTGGATCAACATGGCAGCAATCGGTGCCAGAATCATGATCAGAATAGCCACTGCCGGATGCACACTGCGCTCACGGTCATGGCCACCTGCAAACAGCATGCCGAATTGGGCAATCGATGAAATAGCACCGGCGATGGTGGCCGAGATGGTGGAGATCAGCGTGTCACGGTGTTTGACGTGTGCCAGCTCATGCGCCATGACGCCACGTAATTCGCGCTCAGACAGGATGCGCATGATGCCTGTCGTCGCGGCGACGGCTGCATGCTCAGGGTCGCGCCCGGTGGCAAATGCGTTAGGCTGGTCCTCGTCAATGATATAGACCTTGGGCATGGGCAACTGGGCATTTTGCGCCAGCTCCTTCACCATGTTGTAAAACTGTGGGGCTGAGGCAGCATCGACCTCGCGGGCGTTGTACATCTTGAGTACGGCCTTGTCAGAAAACCAGTAGGCGTAAACATTCATGGCCGCGGCGAGCAACAGGGCGATCATCATGCCACCGGCACCACCAAGCGCAGCGCCCACGGTACCAAACAGCACCACAATGCCCGCCATCAGGATGGAGGTTTTCAACCAGTTACCTAACATGTGTACTCCTCAAGTCTTTCATTGATAAGGGATGCATGACCCTTAGATGCGGCTCATCAGCAAAAATTCAAGCCTGTGGCAAGACCGAAAGAAAGCGGTCACCCGGCTTCAATGCATGGCCCGCAATAAACTGTGCAGCCTGCAAGCGCTTGCCGCCAGGCATCTGCAATTCTTCAATGCGCAGCAAACCCTGACCACAGCCGACCACAATGGCATCCCCCACCGAAACTACCACGCCGGGGGCGGCGTTTCCTTCGACTGCGGTGGCCATCCAGATGCGGCAGACCTCACCGTTAAATTTGGCTTGGGCAACCGGGAAAGGATTAAACGCGCGCACCTGGCGCGAAATCGCCTCGGCGTTATATGTCCAGTCTATGCCGGCTTCGGCCTTTTGCAGCTTGGCCGCATACGTCACCAGGGCTTCGTCTTGCGGCTCGGCTGGCAGATTGCGCTGGACTGCCAGTGTATCCATGGCCTTGACCATTAGTTGCGCCCCCATGGTCGACAAGCCATCATGCAGCGATTGTGCGGTATCGCGCTCACGGATAGGCAGCACGCCCTTCTCAACCATGGCACCTGCATCCAGCGCGGGCACAACTTCCATAATGGTCACGCCGGTTTCGGCATCTCCCGCCAGCAATGCGCGCTGGATGGGGGCCGCCCCGCGCCAGCGCGGCAATAAGGAGGCGTGGATGTTGTAACAACCCAGCGCGGGCATGTTCAGCACGGTGGTCGGGATGATCAGGCCATACGCTGCCACGATCATGACATCGGCTTCCACCGCTGCAATCTGTGCCTGTATAACGGCATCCTTCAAAGTCTCGGGCTGCAACACCGGAATCTGATGCTGCAAGGCGAGCTCTTTGACCGGACTGGCTTTGAGTTTCATGCCACGACCAGCCGGGCGATCGGGCTGGGTAAGCACCATCACAACGCCATGCTCCGATGCGATAAGGGCAGCCAGCGCTGGCACGGCAAAGTCTGGCGTGCCAGCAAATATGATCTTGAGTGCGGGCATGTTAGCGATCCCGCTGACGTTTCTTGAGTTTGGTCTTGATGCGGTTTTGCTTGAGTGGCGACAGGTAATCGACAAATACCTTGCCCAGCAAGTGGTCCATTTCATGCTGGATGCAAACAGCCAGCAGGCCCTGCGCTTCCAGCACAAACGGCTCGCCATTGCGATCCAGCGCTTCCACGGTGACCTCTGCGGCGCGTGTCACATTTTCATAAATCCCCGGCACCGAAAGGCACCCCTCTTCGTAATCCTGAGCGCCACATTTCGCGGTAATTTTGGGGTTGATGAACACCCGCAGCTCGTTCTTTGCCTCGGACAGATCCATGACAATAATCTGCTGATGCACATCCACCTGCGTAGCGGCCAAGCCTATGCCCGGCGCAGCGTACATAGTCTCTGCCATGTCATCGATCAGGCGACGGATGTTGGCGTTCACTTCCTTTACCGGCTTGGCAACCGTATAAAGCCGTGGATCGGGGTAGTTTAATATGTCTAAAATTGCCATAAATCTTGATTGTTGAATGAATTACATGCAGAATTTAATGCAAGTTCGCGGATATTTCATGCCGCATCATTGCCGAGGTCTTGAATATGTTGAGATACATTATAACGCCGCTCGTATTGGCTTGTCTGGCTTTACCTGCCGCGGCGGATGATGTTCAGCTGCAGCCTGACCGCCCCGAACGCTATGTCGTGGTTAAAGGCGATACGCTATGGGCTATTTCCGGCAAATTCCTCAAGGACCCGTGGAAGTGGCCCAAGGTGTGGAATATGAACCGCGAGCAGATCAAGAATCCGCATCTGATCTACCCCGGCGATGTGGTCGTGCTGGATACCAGTAGCGGGGAACCTCAGCTGCGTCTATTGCGCGAAACCGTCACCTTGCAGCCAGGCATTCGTGAAGAGCCGCTTGATCGAGAAGCCGTTCCCAGCATCTCACCTAGCACCATTGCCCCATTTCTTAGCCGTCCGCTGATTGTGGAGCCAGACTCCCTTAAAGAGTCGCCCACTATTATCGCTGGCCCGCAAAACCGCGTGGCGTATGCGCCTGGCAACAAGGTCTACATCGATAAGATGCCGGAAGATCAAGGCAACGTCTGGCATATTTACCGCCCCGGTAAAATCATGGTGGATCCCGAAAACAAAGAGCCACTGGGCCTGGAAGCACTCTACCTAGGTGACCTCAAGGTCATCAAATTCGGTGACCCAGCCACAGGTGAAATTACGCGTGCCAAAGAAGAGATTTTCAGCGATGACCGACTGGTAAAGGTCGAGGACAAACTACAATTCAACTATATTCCGCATGCCCCGGAAAGCGAGATTAAAGGTCGCATCATGGCCATCTACGGTGGCGTGGCTGAAGCAGGTGCCAACACCATCATCTCGATCAACAAGGGCAAGGCTGATGGCCTGGAAGAAGGCCATGTGCTGAGCATCAATCGTGCAGGCACCTACGTCAGCCGCAAACCGACTGAAAAGAAGGCTGAAGAAAAATTCAAATTGCCAGAGTTCCGCTTCAAGGATGTGGACCCTAACGAAGAGAAAAACAAGAAGCCCCAGTCTAAATCCGATGAGAAATACGACCCCAAGAAAGATCCGGCCAATGACAAATCCCTGGTCAAACTACCCGACGAGCGTATTGGCTTGCTGATGGTATTCCGGACCTTTGACCGGGTTTCTTACGGCTTGATCATGCAGGCAGCAGAGCCAGTTAATCTGCTGGACACCGTCAACACGCCCTGAGCTAGCATGTCTCTTAGTGCTTCAGACCTGGAGGAAGCCCGCCTCTGGATAGCATTGAGCCTGGTTCCTGGCTTGGGCAGTCAGCGTATCTGCCAGCTTCTCAAAGCATTCGGCAGTCCAGAACAGATTTTTGCAGCGCCTCAGGATGCCCTGCGGCAAGTCGTGCCTGATGCTGTTGCCGAAGCGATTATCGCCGGTCCCGACTTGGCCGCCACCGACTTCGCAGCCACTTGGCTCATGCAGGAAAATAACCACCTCCTCACCCTGGCTGATAGCCGTTACCCACCCGCCCTGCTGGAAATCGCCGACCCCCCTCCCCTGCTTTATGCAAAAGGCCAATTGGCAGCCTTTGATTTACCGGGAATGGCGATTGTCGGCAGTCGAAATGCGACACCTCAGGGCGAAAAGAATGCGGCCGATTTTGCTCAGGCCTTGTGTGAACAAGGCTATTGCGTCATCAGTGGCTTGGCGCTCGGGATTGATGGTGCAGCACATCACGGCGCCTTGCGAGCTAAAGGCACCACCATTGCTGTCGTCGGCACCGGGCTCGACATCGTTTACCCGTCAAAACATCGCACGCTGGCCCATCAGATTGTCGAGCAAGGTTTGATAATCTCGGAGTTTGCACTCGGCACACCCTCTCGCCCACAGAATTTCCCTCGGCGAAATCGCCTCATTAGCGGATTAAGCCAGGGCTGCCTGGTAGTGGAGGCCAATGCAAAAAGTGGCTCTCTCATCACGGCAAGGCTAGCGGCAGAACAGGGGCGCGAAGTATTTGCCATCCCTGGCTCCATCCACTCCCCCGTATCCAAGGGTTGCCACGAGCTGATCAAGCAAGGGGCAAAACTGGTCGATTGTATTCAGGATATCGTGCAGGAGATGGCCCCTTTGCATTCCGCACAGCAACAAGCCTCTCAGGAAGACGCTTTTGATGGAAAAAATCCAGAGGAACACCCCCATACCCAGCTGCTCGCATGCATGGGTTACGACCCTATAAGTATCGATGCATTACAGCAATCAAGTGGCTTGACGAGCGATAACCTTTCGGCCATGCTGTTGATACTGGAGCTTGAAAACAAAGTGGCGGCACTGCCCGGTGGCCGCTACCAGCGCATGAGCTGATTGCAGCATTTGCGGGATTGCTTCTAAGAATTAAAGCTTGGCCTGATTCTGGCGTTACAAAGATATAGATGTCAGGCTTAATTCTTAGAAGAATCCACATAGGGGAATATATATGTTCGAAGTGCTGGTATATATGTTTGAGAATTACTTTGAAGCAGATATCCGTCCCGACCAATCTACTCTCGCCAAAGAATTATTCGCCGCAGGTTTCGATAGTGATGACATTAATCACGCCTTCGACTGGTTCAGCGCCTTGGAAGCCATGACCGCCAAAGAGCTGGCCGGCACTGAACTCAACACCTCGGGCTTCCGTATTTTCAGCGAACCTGAAACCACCAAGATCAGCAGTGAAAGCCTGAGCTTCATCATGTTTCTGGAACAGGCCAAGGTGCTGAATGCGACCGAGCGCGAACTGATTGTTGATCGTGCGCTTGCCCTGCCACAACCAGTCATCGGCCTCGATGAAACACGCTGGATTGTGCTGATGGCCTTGTGGAAGCAAGGAAAAACCAAGGACTATCTATTTGTGGAAGATGCCGTATTTGGCGACGCCCATCCCACGCTACATTAAGTAGCGCAAGATGGATTGGCCGGCTAAGCGTCAGGCGGCTTCAAACCCAGGCGCTGGGCCAGGGTAGTTATCATCCCACTCTGATTCAGTGTATAAAAATGCAGGCCGGGGGCTCCTCCGGCCAGCAGCTTCTCGCATACTCCCGTTACCACATCCAACCCCAGCGCCCGCAAGGATGCAAGGTCATCACCATAATCCTGCAAACGCAAGCGTAGCCAGCGTGGAATTTCTGCGCCACAGACACTGGAAAAACGTGCCAGCTGGGTAATGTTATAGATGGGCATAATGCCCGGCACAATCGGCATGTCGATGCCCAGGCGCGTGCATTCATCCCGAAAATAAAAATACGCATCCGGGTTATAAAAATATTGGGTAATGGCAGAGTTGGCGCCCGCATCCACCTTGCGCTTGAAGTTGGCGAGATCTGCCGTGGGCGATGCCGCTTCTGGATGAAATTCGGGATACGCGGCTACTTCAATATGGAAATGATCGCCAGTTTCCTGCCGGATGAATTCAACCAGCTCATTGGCATAACGAAAATCGCCAGCACTCACTTCGCCGGATGGAATATCGCCACGCAATGCGACAAGCCGCTTGATATTGTGCTGCTGGTAAAGCAACAGCAGATCGCTAATTTCCTGCCTGCTGGAAGAAATGCATGAAATATGCGGTGCCGCCTCAAATCCCGCTGCCTGAATATCCAGCACCGTATCCAGGGTGCGGTCACGGGTTGAGCCACCCGCACCAAAAGTCACCGAAAGAAACTTGGGATTAAGGGCGGCCAGTTGAGTGCGCGCCTCGCGCAGCTTGGCCATGCCTTCTTCCGTTTTCGGTGGGAAAAATTCAACACTGATCATGAGTTCCTGGTTATCCATCACAGTCTGCGCCTTCTCAATCGCGCAGCACAATTGCGCTTAATAACCATGAAATCACGCTGTACAGGAATGCTCCAACAATACCTGCCCACAGACCATGTACTTCAAAGCCTTGCAATACATGCCCCACCAGCAAGAACAAAAGACCATTGATCACGAGGATGAACAGGCCCAGCGTCACAATGGTGACCGGCAAGGTCAGCAATACCAGTATCGGCCGTATCAGCATATTGACCAGCCCGATCACCGCTGCTGCGATAAGTGCAGCCACAAAGCCAGACACGTGTATAGATGGCATCAGGTAGGTAACTGCCAGCAAAGCCAGCGCGTTAAGTATCCAGACCAGCAGTAATTTCATGGCATATCTCCTTAAAACAGGCCCGCGCGGGCCTGCGTTCTACTTAGTAGCGGTAGTGCTCAGGCTTGAATGGGCCTGCAACTGACACCCCGATATAAGCCGCTTGCTGGTCTGTCAGACGCGTCAGTTGAGCATTCAGCTTCTTCAACTGCAACACAGCCACCTTCTCGTCCAAGTGCTTGGGCAGAGTATACACACCGACCGGGTATTCCTCGGTACGGGTAAACAGCTCAATCTGGGCGATGGTCTGGTTAGCAAATGACGAGCTCATGACATAGCTCGGATGACCAGTACCGCAACCAAGATTCACCAGGCGACCCTTGGCCAGCAGGATGATTTTCTTGCCGTCCGGGAAAATCACGTGATCCACTTGTGGCTTGATTTCATCCCACTGGTATTTTTCCAGGGAAGCGACGTCTATCTCGTTATCAAAGTGGCCGATATTGCAGACAATCGCCTGGTCTTTCATCTTTGCCATGTGGTCATGGGTAATCACATGGTAGTTGCCGGTAGCTGTGACAAAGATATCGCCATGCTCAGCGGCGTAATCCATGGTGACAACGCGGTAACCTTCCATCGCGGCTTGCAATGCGCAGATAGGATCGATCTCGGTCACCCAAACTTGGGCAGAAAGGGCGCGCAGTGCCTGCGCAGAACCTTTACCCACATCACCGTAACCGGCAACCACGGCAACTTTGCCAGCGATCATGACATCGGTGGCGCGCTTGATGCCATCGACCAGGGATTCACGGCAACCATAGAGATTGTCGAATTTTGATTTGGTAACAGAGTCATTCACGTTAATGGCAGGGAATGCCAGACGGCCTTCCTTGTGCATTTGATAAAGACGATGCACCCCTGTGGTGGTTTCTTCGGTCACGCCCTTGATATGTTTGAGTCGTGTGGAATACCAGGTAGGATCAACCGCCAGCTTCGCCTTGATGGCATTGAATAGGCAAATTTCTTCTTCACTGCCTGGGCTGCTCAATACGGAAGAATCGGTTTCTGCCTTGGTGCCAAGATGCAACAGCAGCGTAGCATCGCCACCATCATCCAGAATCATGTTGGAATAGCCACCATCGGTCCATTCAAAAATACGATGTGTGTAATCCCAATACTCATCTAGCGTTTCGCCCTTGATCGCAAACACAGGTGTACCAGTAGCGGCAATGGCAGCCGCCGCATGATCTTGCGTAGAGTAAATATTGCAGGAAGCCCAACGTACATCAGCCCCCAGATCCTTCAGCGTCTCAATCAGCACGGCAGTCTGGATGGTCATGTGCAGGGAACCGGTAATGCGCGCACCGCGCAAAGGCTTGGTTAACGCATACTCTTCGCGGATCGCCATGAGGCCAGGCATTTCGGTCTCGGCAATGGCAATTTCCTTGCGGCCCCAGGCGGCTAGGTTCATATCGGCAATTACATAATCTTTGATATCAGCCACAGAATTCATTTTCTATTCCTTTGAATTGTGGCCGGGGGGAAGGGGCTGGGAGGTCTATTGACGCTGCTCACCCTCATCCCGTGTCCGGCACGGGTTGGTAAGGTGAGCGCCGTTTACTGCAATGTTCCGAGCCTGGGAAGGCTTCGTCTGGCGAAGCGGTCTTGCAGCGCTCCTCGGAATTCTCGCGATTATACGCGGTATTCGCTAGTTAACAAGTTACTGACTCCATAGCTCGTGGATATCTTCTACGCCCCACAGCAGTGGATCTTCGTGCCCCATGATCTTGTCTTGTGCCGAAGGCTTGGACAAGTCCAACACCTCTACAGGAATACGCGTGCGGGATTTGGTGGAAAAGAACACTTTCACCAGAGGTTTGAGCAGCGAAACCGGATTCTGGTCAACCACAACACCCAGGCGCCCGGACTGCAGCATGACCATGGAGCCTATCGGGTAAATACCCACACTTTTAACAAATGCCTTGAATACCCGGTCATCAAAATGTGTTTTGCTCCACTGCGCCATGCGCTGCAGCGAAACACCCGGCTCCCAGCCCTCTTTATAAGGCCGATTGGAAGTGACGGCATCGTAGACATCACACACCGCACCCATTTTGGCAAAGATGCTTATTCCTTCGCTTGGCAATTTATAGGGATACCCCGTGCCATCCACCTTCTCATGGTGATGCAGACAGACATCCAGAGCGACCTCATCCACACCATTTGATGCCAGCAAAATGTCATGCCCCGCCTTTGGATGGCCACGTACAACATCAAACTCTTCATCCGTCAGCTTTCCTGGCTTGTTAAGTATTTCGAGTGGAATGGCAGACTTGCCGATATCGTGCAGCAAACCGGCAAGGCCCGCCTGTTTGGTTTGCTTGTCATCCATGCCGAGCTGTCTGGACAAGGCGACCATCAAAGCACAGACAGCCACCGAGTGCATATAGGTGTAATCGTCTTTATGCTTGAGCCGCACCAGACTGATGAGTGTCCCTTCATTTCGAGACACAGAAGCAGTAATCTCTTCGACCAATGGCATCGCATCGACCGCGTTAACTGCCTGGCCCATGCGCACTTCATTAAACATCGAGGTAATGGCCTGCTTGGAAGCCTTCAGTAGTTTTTTTGCCTGCGCCCTTTCCTGCTCGGCGCTGATTCGCTTGATAGCAGGTGTCGGCGAAGAGGGCTGGGGTTCCGCACTGGAGGGCAGGCCCTCATCTTCTTTTGGACGAACCAGCGCAGCCTCACCCACCTCACTCGCCTGGACACTCCCGGCCTCGTGCAACACATCCAGCCCTTTGCTGACATCAATGACAAGATCCTTTACCGGACTTGCCTGCAAGGTTTTCAGCATGACGGGGTCTTCAAGCTTGAAAGACTTGCGCCAGAATGGATGGTCGATCCAGGAGCCTCCCAGCTCCTGGATATACATGCCCAGGCGTACCTGGGTAACAGCAATACGCTTTAACATAATGGCTTTCTAAAGATGGCTAGATGTTGAGCGTGTTTATTATTTGTTAATCGTTGAAAATTACACAGCAGCGCGCAAGGCAGCCGCCTTGTCTACAGACTCCCAGCTGAATTCCGGTTCATCGCGACCAAAATGGCCGTAGGCAGCCGTTTTGGCGTAAATCGGCCGCAACAGATCCAGCATCTTCACAATACCCTTGGGGCGCAGATCAAAATGATCCAGCACCAGCTGGGTCAATACTTCATTCGGCACTTTGCCTGTGCCGTAGGTTTCCACCATGACACTGGTCGGACGCGCCACGCCAATAGCGTAGGAAACCTGCACCAGGCAACGCGAAGCAAGGCCCGCCGCCACGATATTCTTGGCCACATAACGACCGGCATAGGCAGCAGAGCGGTCTACCTTGGAAGGATCCTTGCCAGAGAATGCACCGCCGCCATGCGGCGCAGCACCGCCATAGGTATCCACAATAATCTTGCGCCCCGTCAGACCGCAATCACCCTGAGGGCCGCCAATCACAAAGCGACCGGTAGGGTTTACCAGAAACTTGATTTCGCCTTTGATCAGTTCCGCAGGCAAGGTCGGCTTGATGATCTCTTCGATCACGGCTTCACGAATTTCATCCAGCGACTTTTCTGGCGCATGCTGGGTCGAGATCAACACGGTATCAATCTTGTGCGGCTTGCCATCTACGTATTGCACCGTCACCTGGCTTTTGGCATCTGGACGCAGCCAAGGCAAGCGACCATCCTTGCGCAGTTGCGACTGGCGCTCCATCAGGCGGTGTGACAGCCATATCGGCAATGGCATCAACTGCGGAGTTTCATCGCAGGCATAGCCGAACATCAAGCCTTGGTCGCCAGCGCCCTGATCCAGCGGATCATCATTGGCATTGTCGACACCTTGTGCAATATCGGGAGACTGCTTGTCGTAAGCCACCAGCACGGCACAACCTTTATAGTCGATGCCATAGTCGGTATTGTCGTAACCAATGCGCTTGATGGTTTCACGCGCTACCTTGATGTAATCCACATTGGCAGACGTGGAGATTTCGCCAGCCAGCACAACCAGGCCGGTGTTGGTGAGCGTTTCTGCCGCGACACGTGCCGTAGGGTCCTGCTCGAGAATAGCATCCAGGATGCTGTCTGAAATCTGGTCAGCCACTTTATCAGGATGGCCTTCAGATACGGATTCGGAGGTAAAAAGATATTCGCTCATCGCTTCTCGGTTTATATAGTGGATATTTTTTTAAGATTGAAGTCGTCACAGGCTAGACGACAAAAGATTGCTAGAATAGCAAAAATCCCTTTGGTTCAAAAAGAAATACATGCTCAACGTACTACTCCGTTTTCTCGCTGCATGGCCCTTGCCATTGCTGCATCTTGTCGGTGTTGTGGCAGGCTGGATCACCTTCTGGACGGACAAAAAATTCTCGCGTCGCACCCGTAAAAACCTCAAGATGGTCGAACTGACCAGCACTTCTTATCATTTCCGGCATCTGCTGCGCCGGAATATTGCCGAAACCGGCAAATCCATCCTTGAGACCCTGTCCCTCTGGGGGCGTTCTCGCCCCGCGATGCTGCGCTGGGTCAAACGCCAACATGGATGGGAGCATGTTGACCAGGCGCTCGCCAGCGGCAAAGGCATTATTTTTCTCACGCCGCATCTGGGCTGCTATGAAATCACCGCCCGCTTTTATGCCACATTGCATCCCATCACCATCCTGTTCCGCCCATCTCGCCAGTCGTGGCTATCTGGCGTGCTGGAGCAAGGTCGACTGCATGACCAGATGAAGCTAGCACCCACTACCTTAAGCGGCGTACGCAGCCTGCTTAAAGCCCTTAAAAAAGGCGAGGCCGTAGGCATACTTCCCGATCAGGTGCCCGAGCATGGCGAAGGCGTTTGGGCACAGTTTTTCAATCATCCCGCTTACACCATGACACTGGTCAGCAAACTGCAAGAAGCCACCGGTGCCGTTGTACTCATGGCCTTTGGAGAGCGCCTTTCATGGGGACGCGGATTTGCCATTCATATTACCCCCTTGCAAGGCGACGCATCACCCCAACGTATTAACGATGCAATTGAACAACTTGTTCGACAATATCCTGCACAATATTTATGGAGCTATCGGCGCTTCAAGCAACCACAGTCGCGAAAAGCAGAGCCTACCAGCGCAACACCGGCCCCATAATTAGGGGCAAACAGCGACTCTACTTATAATGCAGGTTATTCCCCTGCTTACACTTAGCAACGGCAACCCATGATGAAACTTGAATTTACCAAGATGCAGGGCATCGGCAATGACTTTGTCGTGATTGATGCCTACTCCAGGCCCGTATCCCTCACACCTGATCAAATCCGCGCGATTTCTGACCGGCACTTTGGCGTGGGCTGCGACCAGCTGCTGATCGTCGAACGCTCCACCACGCCTGACGCGGCTTTTCGCTATCGCATCTTCAATGCAGATGGCGGCGAAGTGGAGCAATGCGGCAATGGTGCACGCTGTTTCGTGAAGTTCGTGCATGACCAGGGCCTGACCAAGCAACGCGAGATTTGCGTCGAAACCGCACGCGGTTTGATTTATCCTCGCCTGGAGGAAAATGGCGAAGTCACCGTCAACATGGGGCCACCCAGCTTCTTGCCCGCCGATCTACCCTTTGAAGCCGAGGCAACAGAGTCGCTATATCCCCTGAAGTTGGCACATGAAACCGTTGAAGTGGCCATCGCCTCCATGGGCAACCCGCATGCCGTTCAACTGGTGGCTAATGTAGACACTGCGCCAGTCGCCGAACAAGGGCCACAAATTGAATCTCACCCACGTTTTCCCAAGCGGGTGAATGCCGGATTCATGCAGATTATCGATGTTCATCACATCAGGCTGCGTGTATTTGAACGAGGCAGTGGCGAGACCTTGGCCTGCGGCACCGGGGCTTGCGCCGCTGTCGTATCCGGTATACGGTTAGGGCATCTTGAATCCCCGGTCAGGGTCAGCACTCATGGCGGGGAGTTGAATATCGCATGGGCGGGTGGCGATAGCCCGGTCTGGATGACAGGGCCTGCAGCCACGGTATTTACAGGCGCTATTCATCTATAAATCAGGGGCGGATCTCATCCGCCCTCTCCACCAAGTACAAGGAATTTACATGGAAGTCACGCTGCAAGTTTCAGACGATCAGGTCGCTGAATATCTGCAAAAAAATCCGCAGTTTTTTGAACGCCACCCCATGTTGCTCGCGGATATGTACCTGCCCAGCCCGCATGGCATCGGCACTGTCTCCTTAGCGGAACGTCAACAACTTGCACAACGCGACAAGATTCGAGTACTTGAGTCCCGCATGGCGGAGCTTCTCAGCTATGGCAAGGAAAACGACAACATCAGCGAGAAGGTCCATCGCCTGAGCTTGGGCCTGCTAGCTGCCCAAGAGTTTGACATTCTGCTGCAACTGCTTGTTCATAGCCTGCGCGAAGACTTTCAGGTACCACACGTTGCGGTTCGCCTGTGGGCAACGCCGCAACAACTGACACATGCGGCGCACGATGCCTACCAGCAAGTGGATGCCGAGCTCAGCCAATGGACACAAAACCTACTGACCCCTTATTGCGGCAAACAGCCTGGACTGGATCTTGGCACGTGGTTTGGCGCGGATACGGCACCGCAGTCTTATGCCTTGATTGCCTTGCGTAGCGAACATGCATTTGGTTTGCTGGCATTGGCTTCTGACGATGCCAATCGCTTTTATCCCGAAATGGGCACACTCTTCCTGAAGCGTATCGGCGAGTTGGTCAGTGCCGCCCTGCTACGTCATGTCACGCTCAGCTAGATTGCATAGCTAAACCCAGATGGTCGATTACCTTGCCCAATATCTCGACCATCTGAGCCATGAGCGCCGCTTAAGCCCATTAACGCGCGAAAACTACCAGCGCGATCTGCGGACCTTGCTGGAATTGCATGGCGAGCTTCCCTTGAATGAAATGACCGGGGCGCATGTTCGCCGGTATGTAGCCACCCTCCATGGCCGCAGCCTGGGTGGCAGATCCATTGCCCGCATGCTCTCTGCATGGCGCGGATTTTTCGAGTTTCTTATTCAGCGCCATGGTTTTTCTGCCAATCCATGCCAGGGCATTCGCGCACCAAAATCCCCCAAATCATTACCGCATGCCTTATCACCAGATCAGGCGGTACAACTCGTCTCCATAGACGATGAAGACACCCTGGCCCAGCGTGACCATGCCATGCTGGAGCTGTTTTACTCCTCCGGCCTGCGCCTGGCCGAACTGGTGAACCTGAATCTTGATGCACTGAATCTGGGCGAAGGTACCATCACCGTCACCGGCAAAGGCAACAAAACGCGCATCGTTCCCGTAGGGCAACATGCCATGAATGCCCTGCAAGCCTGGCTTGCCATACGATCAGGGTTACCGGTTCAGGACGCGTCGGCGCTTTTCCTGTCCCGTCTTGGCAAGCGTTTGAGCCGGCGTGCCGTGCAATATCGCCTGCAGCAATGGGCTATCCGGCAAGGCATCAATATTCGCGTGCATCCCCATATGCTCAGGCACAGCTTTGCCAGTCATGTACTGCAATCCAGTGGCGACCTGCGCGCCGTGCAGGAAATGCTGGGGCATGCCAACATCAGTACTACGCAGGTGTATACGCATCTGGATTTTCACCATCTCGCCAAAGTTTACGATTCAGCTCATCCACGTGCCCGCAAGAAGTAAAATTCTGGATTTTGGTTACGACATCACGCCAGCCTTGCTGGCATGAGTCTCCACCGCAACAGGCCGTAGCCTGCCTGTTGTCACCATCTCGCCAAAGTTTACGATTCGGCACACCCACGTGCACGTAAAAAGTAAGGTCTGGATTTTGGCTACGACACCACGTCAGCCCTGCTGACATGAGTCTCCACCGCAACAGGCGGCAAGCTGCTTTTTGTGAATGACATACTGTATGGCAACCATTGTTCAGCTCGCGCTTCGCCATTTTTGAGAATCATTCTCAGCACGAGAATTCTCGAATTCTTATGGCAGAATAAAACTCTAAGCTTCGTCACACCTCCCTCATTTATTCAAAGGAATTCTCAATGGAACATCAATTACCTGCTTTACCTTATGCCAAAAACGCGCTTGCTCCATACATTTCTGAAGAAACCCTTGAGTTTCACTACGGCAAGCATCACCAAGCCTATGTCACCAACCTGAACAACCTGATCAAAGGTACTGAATTCGAAAACAGCAGCCTGGAAGACATCATCAAGAATTCCAAAGCCGGTATCTACAACAACTCCGCGCAAATCTGGAACCACACCTTCTTCTGGAGCAGCATGAAGCCAAATGGCGGGGGCGCTCCTACAGGCCCACTGGCTGATGCCATCAATGCAAAATGGGGCTCATTTGACGAGTTCAAAAAAGCTTTCCAGGCTTCTGCTGTTGGCAATTTCGGCTCCGGCTGGACCTGGCTGGTCAAGAAGGCTGACGGTAGCGTGGATATCGTCAACATGGGCGCTGCTGGCACCCCACTGACTACTGGCGACAAAGCGCTGCTGACCATCGACGTATGGGAACATGCTTACTACATCGATTACCGCAATGCGCGTCCCAAGTTCGTTGAGACCTTCCTGGCTTCTCTTGCAAACTGGGATTTTGCGTCAGCAAACTTCGCAGCTTAAGGACTTAAGCTAGCAGAGAAAAAGGCCGCAATAGCGGCCTTTTGTTTTTTGGCTGTCATAAATGTATGGCATTCTTGGCGCCTATCCGTACAGTGTAAATTTCTGCTAAACTTGCAACTATGTTGCGTCGCATATTTCTCACGGTTTCGCTCGTTTTCCTGTTTGCCTTTGGCCAACAGAGCGCCGCCGTGCACGAAATATCCCACTACACGGATATCCTGTCGCAGAAGCAGGACGCCTCTCCTCACGGCGGGTTCTGTGACAAATGCTTGAGTTTTGGCGAGCTTGCAGCAGGCCTTCAGCCTACCATCCATGCCATCCCCGTAGTGCCATTTTCGCAATCAGCCTGGCGCGACCAAAGCACCCCGTTCCATCCTGCATTTTCCAGCCACTTCTCTGCTCGCGCCCCGCCCTCCATCGCATAACCATTGTTCGCTGTGCCGGTTAATTTCCGACACTCATCTCATGTTATGCAATTGAGGTTTACCCATGCTGCCGATCTCCCCTGCCGCGCGCCCTGACGCACGCAAAAAACTATTCATGGCTATCGCCCTGGCGTTTAGTCCTGCCTTGTCTGCAACCCACGCCCATGCCGCAGATGACACCACAAAATCTTCCACTACTCTGCAATTAGCGCCCGTCGCCGTTACGGCCAATCCCTTGGGCGTGGATTCCGATGCCCTGGTAACGCCAGTCTCCGTGCTGAGCGGCCGCGAATTATCCCTTCAACGGGAAAGTACACTGGGTGAAACCTTGAAATCCATCCCGGGCGTCAGCTCAAGTTACTTTGGGCCGAATGCTTCGCGTCCCGTGATACGCGGCCTGGACAATGACCGCGTTCGTATCATGCAAAACGGGGTCGGTATTCTGGATGCCTCAGCATTGAGTCCAGACCACGCCGTGGCATTAGATCCCTTAGTCATTGAGCAAATCGATGTGGTACGCGGCCCGGCAGCATTGCTGTATGGCGGTAGCGCCGTTGGTGGCGTGGTAAATGCCATTGATCACCGCATCCCTAAAGAAGCGATTGATGGCGTGACGGGGCGTGGCGAAGTCCGCCTCGGCGGCGCTGATAACCAGAAAAGCGGTGCCGCGGTCATTGATGCGGGCAATGGCGTTCTGACATTGCACGCCGATGCCTACGAACGCAAAACCGATGATCTGGATATCCCCGGCTATGCCGTCTCACGTCGCAAAAGCGAGGCCGATGGCACAGCGCGCGAAGACAGTGGTCGTCTGGTCAACAGCGGCGCACGCTCGGATGGCGGTGCATTGGGCGCTTCGGTCAATTTCGGTAATGGCTATGCCGGGCTTTCGTTCTCCGACTACAACAGCAATTACGGCACGGTGGCTGAAAAAGACGTCCGTATTGACATGGATAGCCAGCGCTGGGATTTCGCTTCCGAATTCCGCGATCTCGGCAATATCGTGCAGGCGGTCAAGGTGAAGATGGCGCATACCGATTACCAGCACCAGGAAATCGAAGATGGCGCAGTAGGTACGACCTTCCGTAACCGTGGTCTGGAAACCGCGATTGAAGCGCGTCACGGCAACATCGGTCCGCTGTCTGGCGTGGTGGGTCTGCAACTGCAAAACTCCCGCTTCCAGGCCTTGGGCGAAGAAGCCTTCATTCCCAAAAACAGCACCGATAGCAAAGCCTTGTATGTATACGAGGAGCTGCCACTGGATGCATTGAAATTAAGCCTGGGCGGCCGCGCTGAGCAAGTGGATGTGGATTCAAACGGCGGCGGAAAATTTGGCCCGGCAGTTTCGCGTGATTTTGCACCGCGCAGCGCCGCATTTGGCGCCTTGTACACCCTGACACCCACATGGTCGCTGGTGGGCAACCTCTCGCATAACGAACGCGCCCCCAGCTACAACGAGCTGTATGCCAACGGTGCTCACGTCGCCACCGCACAATACGAAATCGGTAACAGCAATCTGGATGTGGAACGCTCGAATGGCGTGGATACCCAATTGCGCTGGAAAGAGGGCAAAAACAGTTTCAGCGTGGGCGCCTTCTACACCCGCTTCAACAATTTCATCACGCTCAACAATACCGGGCGGCAAGTGGATGAAGATGGTGTGGTAGGCGGTGATCTTACCGAGGCACAAATTCTGCAAGTGCCCGCCATTTTCAAGGGCCTGGAAGGCGAAGGCAAATTCCGCGTATACGAAGGCACGGGCGACCTTGACCTGACCTTGCGTGGTGACTATGTGCGCGCCACCAATCGCGATACCGGTGAACCATTGCCACGCATTGCACCGCTCAAGCTGGGCTTCGGCTTTTTGTATCAACTCGATCGCTTTGGCTCCAAGCTGGATGTGCTACATGCGTTCAAGCAAGACCGCACGGCAGATGCTGAACTGGCCACCAATGGCTACACCCAGGTCAACCTGACAGCGACCTACCGTATTCCTTCGCAGTTTTATCTGGAAGCCTTTGCCAAGGCCTACAACTTGTTGAACGAAGAGATTCGTGACCACACCTCCTACCTGAAGGACATTGCCCCCATGGGCGGCCGCTCCATCATGGTCGGCTTGCGCGGCGCGTTCTAGCCGCACCGGGCGTGGGGCTGCATATGCTCCACGCCTTCTCTTTCCATACATCCAGCGTTTTACCAGGCCCAAGCAGAGCTACCCCCGGCATACCCCATGCGTTATCATGTCGTTTTGGCTTTTGCGAGATAGAACACTTATGGCACGGACTGTACATTGCGTTAAATTGGGACATGACGCGGAAGGCCTGGATTTCCCCCCTTACCCTGGCGAGCTCGGTAAACGTATTTATGAAAACGTATCCAAAGAAGCTTGGGCAGGTTGGCTGAAGCAGCAAACAATGCTGGTGAATGAAAACCGCCTGAGCCTGGCTGATCCTCAGGCGCGCAAGTATCTTTCACAGCAAACCGAAGCCTACTTTTTCGGTGGTGGAGCAGATACCGCTTCTGGCTATGTGCCGCCAAAAGATTAATTAATAACGCCCCTCATCGAGTGATGACCCATGTGCTTCGCAAAACCTTCACATGAGTCATCCTTTTGTCATATTGCATCAGTAGAGTGAGGTTTTAATTTTGTTCCCACTCAAATTGAGCCCAGAATACTTTGTAAATCGCGAACTCGGCATACTTGCCTTTAACCGCCGCGTGCTGGCCCAAGCCGAAGATGAACGTGTCCCTTTGCTTGAGCGCCTCAAATTCCTTTGTATTTTCAGCAGCAACATGGACGAATTCTTTGAAGTCCGCGTGGCCGGTCTCAAGGAACAGATCAAATACAACTCGCTGCATGTAGGCCCGGATGGCCTGATGCCCAAGCAGGCATTTGAAAAAATCAGCAGCGAATCGCATGAACTGGTTGATCACCAGTACAACATCCTGAATAACATCGTGCTGCCACAATTGGCCCAGCTGGATATCCGCTTTCTGCGCCGTGGGCACTGGAACGATACACAGCGTGAATGGATACGCAATTATTTCTTCCGCGAGCTGATGCCGATCCTTACGCCGATCGGGCTGGATCCGTCGCACCCGTTTCCGCGCGTACTCAACAAGAGCCTTAACTTTGCGGTAGAACTGGAAGGCAAAGATGCCTTTGGCCGTAACTCAGGCGTTGCCGTGGTACAAGCGCCGCGCGCCCTGCCGCGGGTGATCCGCCTGCCTAGCGACATTGCCGGTTGCGAATACGGCTTTGTCTTCCTGTCCTCCATCTTGCATGCGCATGTTGATGAGTTGTTCTCCGGCATGCAGGTCAAAGGCTGCTACCAGTTCCGCGTAACGCGCGATAGCGACCTCAACCTGGACGACGAAGAAACCAAGGACTTGCGCATTGCGCTGCAAGGCGAGCTTTCGCATCGTCAGTATGGCGATGCCGTCCGCCTCGAAGTCGCCGACAGCTGCCCACCGGCCATGTCTTCCTTTCTGTTGGGCCAGTTTGGCCTGGGGCCAGAAGACCTGTATCAGGTAAATGGCCTCGTCAATCTGGTGCGATTGATGCAAGTGCCAGACTGGGTGGACCGCCCAGAGCTGAAGTTTGCCCGCTACACCCCCAGCGCACCCAAAGAGTTCGCTAAGGAAGCCGACATATTTAAGGTGATCCGCAAGGGCGACGTGCTGCTGCACCACCCTTTCCAGTCGTTCAACCCAGTCATCGAGTTCATCAAGCAGGCCTCAGAAGACCCCACTGTACTTGCGATCAAGCAGACCTTTTACCGCACCAGTGCTGATTCAACCCTGATGCAATCGCTGATTGAGGCGGCCCGGCGCGGCAAGGAAGTCACCGTCGTGGTGGAACTGCTGGCGCGTTTCGACGAAGAGGCCAACATCAACTGGGCTGCCAAACTGGAAAACGCTGGTGCGCATGTGATCTATGGCGTGGTTGGCCACAAGACGCACGCCAAGATGGCCATGGTAGTCCGCCGCGAGGACGACAAGCTGCGTCGCTATGTGCACTTGTCGACTGGCAATTACCACCAGCGCACCGCCCGTTTGTATACCGATTTTGGCCTGCTGACCTGCCAGGAAGAAATCTGCGAAGACGTGAATGATGTGTTTGCCCAACTGACAGGATTAGGCAAGGCCAGCAAGCTGCGCCACCTGTGGCAATCGCCATTCACCCTGCATCAGCGGCTGATCAAAGCCATCCAGAACGAAACCGAGATCGCAAAATCCGGCAAGAAGGCCCGCATTATCGCCAAGATGAATGCCTTGCTGGATTCGGACATCATCCGCGCGTTGTATGACGCCTCGGCAGCTGGCGTGGAAATTGACCTGATCGTACGCGGCGTTTGCGCGCTGAAACCGGGCATCCCCGGTGTATCCGACAATATCCGCGTGCGCTCGATTGTCGGGCGCTTTCTGGAACACACCCGCATTTTCTACTTCTACAATAACCGGGCTGAGGATCTGTACCTCGCCAGTGCCGACTGGATGTACCGCAACTTCTTCCGCCGGATTGAAGTATGCCTGCCGATACTGGACGCCAAGGTGAAAAAACGCGTCATTCGAGAAGGCCTGGAGCCTTATCTGAAAGACAATATGAACGCCTGGGAAATGCTGCCAGACGGCACATACAAGCTGCGTCCGGCACGCCGCGGAACTGCGTTCAGCGCGCAAAACTTCCTGATCCAGGAGTTGGGGCAGGATCTGCCTCCGGAGATTTAAAGCAATATGCCCGGCAAGGAATTACCTTGCCGGGCATATTGAATTTCCTCAGCTTAAGCTCAAGGCGCTGCGCTCAAAGCAGCCCAATCTTGCAAGCTTAAACGCCAAGTCAAGCCAGTCGACTGCTCATCACACCAGAGTCAGGCTAATACCAATCTCGCGCCAGTAATCCACCTCGTTGCGCAATTCGGCATCCGTGAGCGGATTTTCACTCAGCCAGCCAGGCTCTACCGACAATTCAAACCGTTGGCCGTGACCTTTCAACCCCAGCTTGGGTTGCCTGTCGCTCAGACGACTGCGATGGAACAGCACCGCCAGGCGCAAAATCAGCACCAGCAGGCAATGGTCATCCGACAACATGGGCACCGCCAGCTTGGCGAGCGACCGGCGTTGCGCCCGCACCAGAAAGCCCAGTGTTTCCTGGTCCATTTTGGAAAAGCCCGGCATATCCGCATTCTCAATCACATACGCCGAATGCTTGTGATAGCCGCTATGCGCGATGGAAATGCCAATCTCGTGCAACTTGGCAGCCCAGGTCAGATAGTTTTCTGCCTTGCCCACTTCCATACGCAACTGGTCATTCACCTGCGCCAGCAAATCCAGCGCCAGTTTGTGCACGCGCTTGGCCTGGGCGGCATCCACATGGTAACGCCGCATGAAGCTGCTCACCGTCGCTTCCCGCGTGTCATGATGGTGTATGCGCCCTAGCAGCTCATACAGCACGCCTTCGCGAAGCGCAGTGTCTGCTGTCGTCATCTGGTCTATGTTCAGGGCCTCAAAGGCGGCCAGCATGATGGAAAGGCCGCCCGGCAATACGGCGGCGCGATCGGCACTGACTCCCGCCAGCTCGATTTTCTTGATATCGCGCGCCTTGATCAGCTGCTGTCGAATAAAACGCAATCCCTCATAGGTGATGCTGCCATCGCTCAAGCCATTCAGGCGAATAATTTCACCCAAGGAGCGCGCCGTGCCAGATGAGCCCACTGCTTCCTGCCAGTTGGATGAAGAGAAGTTTTTGCGGATTGCCTGAATTTCAGTCGCGGCAGCGATGCGAGCCTGTTCAAAGCTATCTTCAGTCAGGCGGCCCTCCGGGAAAAACCGCAAGCTGTAACTGACACAGCCCATATAGAGGCTTTCCATCTGGATAGGCTCAACACCTTCGCCCACAATAAACTCAGTGGAACCGCCGCCAATATCAATCACCAGCCGCTTGTGCTCACACAGCGGCAGGCAATGGCTGACGCCCACAAAAATCATGCGCGCCTCTTCGCGCCCGGCGATGATTTCAATCGGGAACCCTAACGCCGCTTCGGCTTCTTTCAGCAACTGTGGTGCATTTTTGGCAACACGAAAGGTATTGGTCGCCACGGCCCTGACGGCATGCGGAGGCAAACCACGCAGGCGCTCGCCAAATCGCTTCAGGCATTCAATCGCGCGACGCTGCGCATCTTCATCCAGGCGCTTGTCTTTACCCAAGCCCGCACCCAAGCGCACCGCTTCACGCAGGGAGTCATGAAAAATAAGATGGCCATCGACCACTTTGGCCAATTGCAGACGGAAACTGTTGGAGCCTAGATCTACTGCGGCAATTTCAGTAGGTGCCGGTATTTGTGTAGCCAAAACAACCTTTGGGAATATGAGGTGATGAATTCTTAGTATAAATCCTGAAATGCCCGATTGGCGCACCTCAAGACAAAAACCCCGTCTTCCGGTGATCTGGAGAGACGGGGTTTGCTGTGCAGGCTCCCGGAATCAGGACTGCAGGGTTTCGCGTTCCATTTCTTCCATGCTGGTATGGCGCACATCCTTGCCCTTGACCATGTACACCACATATTCAGCGATGTTCTTGGCATGGTCACCGATACGCTCCACAGCCTTGGCCACGAACAGCACTTCCAGTGACATGGAGATGGTACGGGGATCTTCCAGCATGAAGGTGATCAGCTGACGCATGGCGGCACGGAATTGCTCATCCACTTGTTCATCCTGACGAGCTACATCCACGGTCTTGCTGACATCCAGACGGGCAAACGCATCCAGCGAAGTGCGCAGCATTTCACGCACCAGACCCACCATGGTTTTGATTTCAGCAAAACGTGGCGTGTACATGCGGTCGGACTCGTAGATTTTCTGGGCAACGCGGGCAATCTTGGTTGCCTCGTCACCAATACGCTCGAGATCGGTAATGGTTTTGACCATCATCATGATCATGCGCAAATCGCCGGCAGCGGGCTGGCGACGGGCAATGATATGACTGCAGTCTTCATCCACCTGGACTTCGAGGCCATTGACGCGGTGATCATTGGCAATGACGCTTTCGGCAAGACTGGCATTGGCGTTTACCAGTGCATCCAGCGCATTGACGATCTGCTGCTCAACCAGGCCACCCATTTGGAGCACTTTGGCGCGGACGGCTTCCAGTTCGGCATCGTATTGCTTGAAAGTATGTTCAAATTGCATAGCGCAGATCCTTTATTCAGTATGTAGAGCGCAGGTCAGTCATCAAGTGAGCGCTGTAGTGTAATCAGCGAATGTGACAGTTTGATGTCTGCCCGCACAACCCCAACCGCTTCTTCTTCCCGATTTATCGGCCTGAGTGATCCGGATTACAAAACCAGATCAGCTCATCAGCGGCCGATAATTAGCGCTTGTAAGTCTTTACGCCTTCCGGAGTCGCCAGCAGCAATACATCTGCTGGACGCGCGGCAAACAGGCCATTGGTAACGACACCCACGATCTGGTTGATCTTGGCTTCCATCTCAACCGGATTGAGGATCTCAAGACCATGTACATCCAGAATCAGGTTGCCGTTATCGGTCGTAAAGTCACGCAGCTTGGGTTGCCCACCCAGTTTGGTCAATTCGCGTGCCACATGGCTGCGGGCCATAGGTAACACTTCGACTGGCAGCGGGAACTTGCCGAGCACGGGCACGTACTTGCTGGCATCACAGATACAAATGAAGGTCTTGGCACAGGCTGCAACGATTTTTTCGCGGGTCAACGCGCCGCCGCCGCCTTTCAGCATGTGCATGTGCTCGGTGATTTCATCGGCGCCATCCACATAGATTTCCATGCCATCGACGCTGTTGAGGTCAAATACCTCAATACCATGTGCACGCAAACGCTGTGCAGTGGCTTCAGAACTCGCAACAGCGCCATCAATCTTGCTTTTGACCTTGGCCAATTCGTCGATAAAAAAGTTGGCAGTAGAACCGGTGCCTACCCCAATAATGCCGCCCTTAACGTATTCAACCGCGGCCTTCGCTACTTGTTGTTTCAATTCGTCTTGTGTTGCCATTTTACTTTTACCTACCTGTTTTCTTTATAATCACGTCCAAACTTGAATCATACACGCCCGGCCCCCTAATGAAAAACGACTACCTGGAAAAAATTCGCTCTGCGCGCGTCTATGACGTTGCCAGCAAAACCGCACTGGAATTGCAGCCCAATCTTTCTGCCAGAATTGGCAACCGGGTTTTGCTCAAGCGCGAGGACATGCAGCCGGTTTTTTCCTTCAAGCTGCGTGGTGCCTATAACAAAATGGCACATCTCAGCGCTGATGCGCTGCAGCGTGGTGTCATCACCGCCTCTGCAGGTAACCATGCCCAAGGGGTCGCACTCGCCGCGCAAAAGCTGAATTGCCGTGCCGTGATCGTGATGCCCACCACCACGCCCATGATCAAGATCAATGCGGTCAAAAATCGCGGCGCTGAAGTCGTGCTGCAAGGCGACTCCTACTCGGACGCCTATGCCTACGCGCTCAAGCTGGAGCAGGAGCAAGGCCTGACCTTTGTTCATCCTTTCGATGACCCCTATGTCATTGCAGGTCAAGGTACCATTGCCATGGAAATTCTGGATGCGCATCCCGAACCCATCGAGGCTATTTTCTGCTGCGTAGGCGGTGGCGGCCTGATTGCCGGCATTGCCGCCTATGTCAAACAGGTGCGCCCGGAGATCAAGATCATTGGCGTAGAGGCAAGCGATGCCAACGCCATGCAGCTTTCGCTGGATCAAGGCCAGCGTGTGATGCTGGATCAGGTCGGGCTGTTTGCCGATGGTGCCGCCGTCAAGCAGGTCGGCGAAGAAACCTTCCGCCTGGCGCGTGAGTATGTGGATGAAATGATCCTGGTCGATAACGACGCCATTTGCGCGGCCATCAAGGATGTGTTTGAAGACACACGCTCGATCCTGGAACCTGCCGGTGCACTCGCAACAGCCGGGCTTAAGGAATACGCCAAACGCAACCAACTGCATGGCAAAACGCTGATTGGCATTGCCTCTGGTGCCAATATCAATTTTGACCGCTTGCGATTTGTCGCCGAGCGTGCCGAAATCGGCGAAAAACGCGAAGCAGTGCTGGCCGTGACGATTCCGGAAAAGCCGGGTTCGTTCAAAACCTTCTGCCGCCTGCTGGGTGGCCGCAGCATTACCGAATTCAATTATCGCTATTCTGATCCGCTGGCGGCGCATATCTATGTCGGCATCGCCATTCAGGATCCCGCCGAGTCGCGTGCGCTGGTCGAGATGCTACAGGCGCATGGCCTGGCCACGCTGGATCTGACGGATAATGAAGTAGCCAAGCTGCATCTTCGCCATCTGGTGGGCGGCCATGCCCCGCAAGCCGAGCATGAATGTGTGTTCCGTTTCGAATTCCCCGAAAAACCCGGTGCGTTGACGAATTTCCTCGACACCATGGGGCATAACTGGAACATCAGCCTGTTTCACTACCGCAACCACGGCGCAGACTTCGGCCGCGTGCTGGTCGGCATGCAAGTACCGCCTGAAGATCAGCAGGCATTCGCGGACTTCTTGCAAAACCTGGGGTATCCGCACTGGAACGAAAGCCACAACCCTGCCTACGAATTATTTTTAGGCTAGGTCGCTGGCTGTATGCAACCAAAGTGGTGGTTGCATACAGCCAGACCGGCATCCGCATAACTCCCAAGCCATTGAAATAGATAAATTTTATTTTTCAGCATGAATATTGCATGCGCTTCAACATCGCCGTGCAAGCGACTAAATCGGGCTGCACGGCAATGAACCTATGCAAAATGACGTTGCCTACAACAGATCATAAAAAGCACGTCAACAACCACGTAAGAAGGAGAGAGTCAGCATGAAATCTACCCCCCTCATCATGAGGTTTAGCGCCACCTTGATCCTGGCAGCCAGCGGCTTGCTGGCGAGCCATGCGGCAATGGCGGACAAAGGTATCGCGTATGTGACCAATCAGGATGCCGGTGTCAGCGTGATCAATCTGGATACCCTGGAAACCAGCAGAACCATCGACATCCAAGGCAAGGCCCCCCGCGGTTTGGGCGTAACCGCCGACGGCAAATTGCTGATCACGGCCAACAAGGAAAACGGCAATATCTCCGTGATTGATACCGCCACCAGCAAGCTGGTGCAGCACATTGAAATCGGCAAGAATCCCGAATTTGTACGTATCAAGGGCGACTTTGCATTTGTCTCGTTTGAGCCCAGTTCCAAAGGCGGCCCACCACCCAAGCCAGGTGAACCTGCAGCCAAGGAAGATGATGACGATGATGACGAACCCGCACGCATTGCCATCATTGATCTGAAGCAAGGCAAGAAAATCCGCGAGATCGTCGGCGGCCCGGAAACCGAAGGCATCGAATTCTCCAAGGATGGCAAAAAGCTGATCATCACCAACGAAGCTGACAACACGATTACCGTGCATAACATTGCCACGGGCAAGCTGCTAAAAACCGTCAAGACCAAGCAATACGGCGAGCGCCCACGCGGCATCAAAATCTCGCCGGACGGCAAAACCTATGTCGCCACACTGGAGTTCGGCAACAAGTTTGTCGTGCTGAATGACAAGTTCAAGGTGTTAAAGACCGTGGATACCGGCAAGGGCCCATACGGCATCGCCTATGACCGCGATGGCAAGCACATCTATGTCGCCACCTCCAAGGAAAAAGCTCTGGAAGTCTACGATGCCAAGACCTACAGCAAGGTGAAGTCTGTTACCACGGGTGATCGTTGCTGGCACTTCAGCTTCACACCCGATGACAAGCAGATTCTGCTGGCATGCGGCAAATCCAACGAAGTGGTCGTGTTTGATGCGACGACGCTGGATGTCGTCAAACGCGTGACTGACAAGGATATGCCTTGGGGCCTGGTCACTTACCCTAAATCCATGGGTAGCCTGGATCAGCCTAATTAATGCATCAGTGAATTAATTCAGCGCCTATCAACAAAAAAGCCCGCACTTGCGGGCTTTTTTGTATCGCGCATTGGCACATCACTCTGTGCATGCCGATGAAACTGGCTAAACCGTATCAAACAGGTCCGGACCAAAAATCCCGGTTGGCTTGCCATCCAGACTACGCTGATTCTTGTCCTGCCAGTAGCGACGCATGCCAGCCTCCCCCTGTTTCTCCGCCCATTGGGTAAGCTGCGTGCGCTGTCCCTGATAACTGAGCAGCGGCACTGCCATGCCACATGAAGTCTGTACCAGATCGACTTTCAATATAAAAATCTGCCGCGCTCCTGGCAATTGCTCAAAGCGTGCGGCCCACTCGCTCCAGGCCCGATCATGCGGATGCACCACTTGCGCTTGCCCATACAGACGCAAAATCAGCGGCTTGCCTTCAAACGCACAAAACATCAGGGTCATGCGCGGGTTTTCCAGCAGATGCGCAGCCGTTTCATTCCCGCTGCCCGTCACATTCAGCCAGGCAACGGTGTTGGCATCCAGCACGCGCAATGAATCCAAGCCCTTGGGCGAGAGGTTAACCCGGCCTTCGGCAGCCGCCGTCGCCACAAAAAACATGGGCTGCTGCCAGATGAACTCCATATGCTCCTGGCCAAGTGCATCGAACTGCTTGCTCATACTAGGCTTCCAGAAGCTTCACGATGACATTCCATTCACGCGGGTCTACCGGGGTAATGGAGAGACGATTGCCACGCTGCAGAATGCGCAGGCTTTCCAGCTCAGGGGTTTCGCGCATTTCCTTCAGGCTTAGCAAGCGGGTTTTACGCACCAGCTTGACGTCCACATTAAACCATCGGGGATTTTCCGGCGTCGCCTTGGGGTCATAATATTTATGCCCCTCCACAAATTGCAAACGGTCAGGATAGGCCAGCTTGCTCACCTCGGCGATGCCGACAATGCCGGGCTCGGCACAATTGGAATGGTAAAACAGCACGCCATCACCAACCTTCATCTGATCGCGCATGAAATTGCGTGCCTGATAGTTGCGGACACCATACCAGTCCACGGTTTGATTGGGAAACCCCGCGAGATCATCAATCGACACATCACCAGGTTCAGACTTCATTAACCAATATCGCATTTTTCTTCTCTATGACGTTCAGTTTTACGTATGATAATCCAACTCAATGGCGTAACGTCAAAGCCCAGCCAGCTTCTCGGTTTTGCACCTCAAGATCGAGGAGCATACTCACTCAAGCACTGATACAGGAACTGCACCATGGCAAAAAACGTGTTAGGCACCCCACTGCAATCATGCAGCACCCA
Organism: Methylovorus menthalis; assembly: GCF_020523625.1. Lineage (GTDB taxonomy): Bacteria > Pseudomonadota > Gammaproteobacteria > Burkholderiales > Methylophilaceae > Methylovorus > Methylovorus menthalis. The sequence continues at coordinate 106,378 of NZ_JAJAQH010000005.1, read as the reverse complement.
ACCATTGACCGGCTTCACCCGTAACGGCTGCTGCGAAACCGGCCCCGAAGACACAGGCAGCCATACGGTCTGCGCGCAAGTCACCGAAGAGTTTCTGGTGTTCTCCCAATCCCGGGGAAACGATCTCAGCACACCACGTCCCGAATATGGCTTTGAGGGATTGAAGCCCGGCGATCGCTGGTGTTTATGTGCGGCCCGCTGGCATGAGGCAGCAGAAGCGGGGTTTGCCCCACCCGTGATTCTGGAAGCCACGCACGAACGTGCGCTGGAGATTGTAAGCCTGGGCGATTTGAAATATCACGAACTGCGATAACCCCAAATCAGCAGGGCATAGTCATAAAAAAAGCACGCGGTTCCAATGGAATCGCGTGCTTTTTGCAATGTGGGAGTTCCCCGCAAGCATCACCCAGGCCAGCATCCTGAACCAAAAGGTTCAAGTGGTAACAGCGTGGAACACATCAGGTACACCCACATTAGGAGCGCGCTCAACAGTGAATCAACACACCGAAACCGATGCCAAAGACTAGTTCAAGGAATTTATGACCTAAACAATACCGCAGGGAACAAACTGGCGCCATGACAGACATGGCAAAAGAAAAAATTCGATCAGAACAACTTGTTTTGCTCGGCGATAGCCTCGTCAATCTGTTCCTGCATGGACATCATTCTACGCTTCAAATCCCCGATGTCAAAGCCGCCGCTACGGGTGGTCAAAAGCTCATGCGCCATGTTGAGGGCTGCCATCACTGCAATGCGCTCAATGCCAATTACCTTGCCGGTATCGCGAATTTCGCGCATCTTGCGATCCAGATAGGTGACTGCCGAAATCAGGCCTTCACGCTCATCATCCGTACAGGAAACCTTGAACTCCCGGCCCATGATGTTGACATCAACTGCACGCACTTCGCTCATAGGCTACCTTCTGGCAATTGGCTTAGCAGAGCCTCGATCCGGCTGCCAGCCTTAGACATTTGCTCTTTCAAAAGCCGCGACTCGTCACGGCTTTGGGCAAGCTCCTGACGCAATTGCAGATTCTCCGAACGCACGGCATGGTAAAGCTTCACCAGCTCACCTACCTTGTCTTCGAGGGCTTTCAGATCGGATTCCATATCGGCACTATAATTGTAAAAAGCTTGCATGGTCAACTGCTAACGAGCAATTTTGAAAGTATTACAAGACGTTAAGTTTTAATCTCACTTTGGTGAATTTTTTTGCATCACGTATAATCCGATGCACGTTATCTGGTGCCCGATTTGCTGCTCTGCAAACCGGGTGAAACTGGGAAACAGGTGCGTTGACGATTAATCGAGCAACTATTCCTGTGCTGCCCCCGCAACGGTAATTACGTGCGGTTCATTCAACAAGCCACTGTGCCCATGCATGGGAAGGCGAATGAACAAAACGTATAAGCCCGGAGACCGGCCCGATATCTCACAAGCAGGCAATACCGCGGGGTGACGGTTTTCGCAGCGAGTCGCACATTATTATTCCTCGCGCCTTCGTTCCGGATAGTTCTCAGACTAAATCCTTACGGTATTCCCTTTTTATTTCTCGCATGCGGGGTCGCATGCACACAAAGGGGTATTCATGAACAAAACCATCCTGGCAAGCACAATAGGCTTGCTGTTTACGACGAGCGTCTACGCGGAAGAAGAAAAAAGCGTGGATATTGACACGGTGATCGTCACAGCCAACCGGCTTGAGCGGAAAGATACCGAAACCACCTACGCATCCGAAGTACACACTCAAGAGATGATTCAGGCTTCCGGTGCTACCAACCTCTACGATTATCTTGCCCAGCATACGTCAATCACCACACTCCCAAACTTCGGGAACAAAGCGACGCCTTCGATTGATATGCGTGGCTATGGCAACGCTAACGGCTATCAAAACATCGTCGTGTCAGTCGATGGTCAACGCCTGAATAACATTGATAGCTCACCGCAATTGATTGGCGGGATTCCGCTCAACAATATTGATCGCATTGAAATTACCAAAGGCAGTGGTTCGGTTGTTTATGGCGATGGCGCCATGGCTGGCACTATCCAGATTTATACAAAAACACGGACTGGCGTTTCTGTCAGCGCTTCTGTGGGCAATTTCGGTAGCAAAACAGGCAATATTTCCGCGGGCATTTCTGAGCAATACTTTGATTTATCTGCCAGCGCATCAGACGACAGCAACGATGGATACAGCAAAAAAGATAGTACCGGCAAAAAAGACAGTTATGCCAGCACAGCCCAGAACATCAAGCTGGGCATCAAGCCTATGGATGGCCTTCGCTTCAATGTGGAGGGCACCAGCTCGCGCACCGACATCCGCTATGTCAATTCACTGACACGCGCTCAGTTTAGAGATGACCCCCGTCAAAACGGCAGTGGTTCAGCATACACCCATCAGGGGCTGGACTCTGACCAATGGCGAGTGGGCGTTGAGTATCAACTCAACAATCACTGGAAGTTCAATGCCAATCGAACCCGGGAAGATAAGCGCTCTGAGTTCATCAACTTTGGCTCGAAGTTCGACTACGACTACCTTTCTCATGACGTGACACTTACATATCAAAGTGACCTTTTCAGCGTTGTAGGAGGGTTGCAAACCTTTGAAGGTGAGCGCCGAGGCGCTAGTGATAGAACCACTAAAGACAATACGGCTGCCTTCATCCAAACAGAACTTCATCTTGAGGCGCTTACGCTTTCAGCAGGGACTCGCCGAGAAAAGGTGGAATATGATTACAAGCCAACGGGAGCAGCCGGTTTAGATGATTCGGACAAACTTGGTGCATGGGATCTGGGGATGAATTATCGCTTTAACCAGCAAGCCAGCGTATTTGCCAACTACAACAAGGCATACCAAGCGCCCGATATTGATCGCTTTTTCACATTCTTCGGCACGTTTAACAGTTTCATTACACCTGCTCGCGCTAGAACTTTAAACGTAGGGTTCAATCATGTTGTTGAAAAAAATCGCTTGAAGATCACTCTTTTCCAAAGCAGATTGGATGATGAAATCTATTACAACGCCAGCACGTTCACTAACACGAATATAGATAAATCACATAAATATGGCCTTGAGTTTCAAGATCAGTTTCAAGTGACAGATAACATCAGCACGTCCTTGATTTACACATACACACGGGCAATTATCGATAGAGAAGCTGATGGAAATGGAACGTTTAATGGTAAAGAACTCCCTGGAGTATCGCGTAATGGCGTAGTAGCTAATCTTGGGTATCGTTTTTATGAAAATGCCTACCTGAATCTTAGCCATGTATGGCGCTCATCCACATACTCTGCGGATGACTTTGCCAACAACTTGACGCAGAAACAAAACAGCTATGAATCTACCAACCTTGCATTGAGCTATAAAATCAAGAACGTGCAGTTATTCACAGCGCTTAATAACATTTTTGAGCACAAGAACTCCATACAGGTACGTGACGATGCCATCTACCCAGTCGATTTCTCACGTACATGGCGAGTTGGCATGAAAGCTGATTTTTAATACACCTTAAAGCTCATATGGCCGCCACATACTTGAATGTATATGGCGGCTTTTTGCTTTTGGGGATTTTGATTTAAACAGTTACAATCCAAGGCACTAAGCAAGCACAACGGAGTTTTGACGAAATGCCGCAGCACAACAAACAGTCTTTGTGGGTGGGTGCTATCCTGATCCTCTTGATCATTGCCACTCGCACCCAGCATTTCGGTAATGAGGTTTACGTGCCAGACGCTACGCTGGCAGTGCTGTTCATGGGCGGCTTGCTGATCCCGAATACGAGCTGGCTGGGGCTGGCGCTGATTGCTGCGTTTGGCATGGATGGCTACGCCATGGGCTGGCAAGGCGTGTCGGATTACTGCATGTCGCCTGGCTATTGGGGATTGATTCCGACCTATGGCCTGGTATGGGGCGCTGGACGACTACTGGCGGACAGTGACAAGCCTTTTGCCATCTTGCCATTTACCTTGTTTGCATGGATTTCCACCAGCATTGCGTTCGTGGTGTCCAATGCCTTCTGGTTCGCGTTTTCAGACAAAGTGGATAGCCTGACTATTACCGAGTTTAGCGTCCGCGTGGCGAAGTACTACACGCCTTATATCGGCTATGCGTTGATGTATGTGGGCATTGGCTGGTTGGCAGCCCGTTTTTTCAAATTGCGGATTGCCGCCCCCAGCAGCATATCGCTTTAATCTCTTTGTTAAGTTCTTGGCTGGTTAAGAATCATGTCAACCAGCAGTGAACACCTTCTCCGCCCGGCAAGCTGCTGGGCTGAATGCATTTGGCCTGGCAAAAAGTGAACCTCCCTGTGCCTGCCAGTCGTACCGTGCCCTCCTGCCTGAAAAGTAACGTCATGCATCTTTCTACGCCTGTTTATTTTCGGCGACATCGCATATAATTCACGCAGTTGTTCAGGTGCCGAAGTCGCTATTCTGTGATGAGGTGAAACTGGGAAACAGGTGCGTTTTTACAAACTAACCCTGTGCTGCCCCCGCAACGGTAATTACGTGTGGTTGATCCTACACGCCACTGTGGCATATGCCATGGGAAGGCGGATTAACAAAACGTATGAGCCCGGAGACCGGCCTGATGATTCAAGGGATTGCTGCGGGGTTGCAGCGTCACCAGACTCGCTTCAGCTGTTCTCCACTCTGTCTTGATTACCACGCCACAGGCGCAAGCGTTGCCGGGAACAGCATAAGGAAAATTCCATGCTTCGCCGTTCTGCACTCGCCATTGCGCTTGCACCTTTGTTTGCCCATTCATCCCACATTCTGGCGGCGGATACCACGCTGTCCGACATCGTCGTTACAGCCGCCCGCACTGAACAAAAAGTCAGCGATGCGCTGGGCGATATCTCCGTCATTACACAAGATCAGATTCAGAAAGCCGGCCAGACTTCGCTGGTACAACTGCTGGCCATGCAGCCTGGCGTGCAGATCGTACAGAATGGCGGCACCGGCAAATCTTCCGATGTCTTTATCCGTGGTGCCAATGCCACGCATACGCTGGTACTGATAGACGGCCTGCGCGTCAGCTCCGCCACTACCGGTACCACAGCGCTTGAAAATATCCCGCTCGACCAGATTGAGCGCGTGGAAATCCTGCGCGGCCCGGCCAGCAGCTTGTATGGCGCAGACGCCATCGGAGGCGTCATCCAGATTTTTACCAAGAGCGGCAAAGGCAAACCTCGCCTGAATGCGAGTGTGGGTCTGGGCACCTATGGCAGCAGCAGCGCTACCGCAGGCGTCGCCGGGCGTGTAGAAAACACCAGCTTCAGCGTGCAGGCCGGCGCCAGCTCCACCAATGGCGTCTCGGCCATTGCCAATAAAACATTAAGAAATTACAACCCGGATGACGATGGCTATAACAACAGAAATGTGTCATTGAAACTGGCTCAGCATTTCACCGAGAACCATGAACTCGGCATCCAGGGCTGGCTGAATGAGGGCACCAACCATTACGATGGTGGCACCTTTAGTCCAGCAGCCAATCCAACAAACCGCTTTGATTATTATGGCAATCGCCGCCAGAGCCTGATCTCGGTTTATAGCAAAAACCAGTTCACGGATAACTGGCTGAGCAATTTCAGCGTCGGCCAGAGTGAAGACAATCTCGAGTCATTCACCCCCAACACAGCGAATACACTGAAAGTCCGCTCGTTGATCAAGACCACGCAAACCCAGTATGCATGGCAAAACGACATCACCACCCCAGTCGGATTATTCAACCTGGGCGCAGAGCGCCGCGAGCAAAAAGTAGAAGGAACCACCACCTTTGCCAAGGATGAACGCAATATTCAATCCTATCTCGCGGGCTGGCAGTACAAGCTCGGCAGCCATCAATTCCAGGCCAACACGCGCCTCGACCAGAATTCGCAATTTGGCGATAAAACCACCGGCAGTCTGGCCTATGGCTATCAGATTACCCCGGAATGGCGTGCGCACGCATCGTATGGCACCGCGTTCAGCGCACCAACATTCAATCAACTTTACAGCCCATTGCAATTTGGCTTTTCTGGCAATGCCAACCTCAAGCCTGAAGAAGCCGAGAACCGTGAAGTGGGTCTGCAATATACCAATGGCAACCATCGCCTGGGGGCCATTTATTACAGAAACAATGTGGATAACCTGATCGTCAACACCCGTGTCGGGACATTGTTAACGCCACTGAATGTCAATGAAGCCGAGCTGAAGGGCCTGACCCTGAGCTACAACGGCGCATGGGACCGCACCCAGGTATATGGCAATGCAGATTTTCAGCGCGCCGAAGATGCCGAAACCGGAAACTGGTTGCCGCGCCGTGCACGCGACCACGGTACCTTGGGACTTACCCAAACGTGGGGCGACTGGCAATTTGGCAGCGAAATCGAAAGCTCCGGCCATCGTTTTGATGATGCGGCCAATACCCTACGCCTGCGCGGCTACACCCTGGTGAATGTGTTTACCAATTACCGCCTCAACCAGGACTGGTCATTGAATGCACGTGTGAACAATCTGTTTGACCGCGAGTACGAGTTGGCACAGAACTACGGAACCTTTGGCACCAACCTGTTCGTCACGCTGCGCTATTCGCCCGCGATGTAAGGCGGGCAAATAGCAGCGGCAAGACAATAGACCATGCAAGAGGCAATGTTAAGGGAACATTTCATTTAAAATATTGAAATGTTCCGTTTCTTAAATACTTTAACCATAAGGCAATCTCTCATGCTTAACCTCACCAAACAGCAACAGCTTATCGTCGGCTTGCTACTCGCAGCACTCATGATCATGACGCGTGGCAATCACTTTGCCAGCATCAACCATCTGCCCAGCGCATCCTGGGCTGTCTTTTTCATGCTGGGTGTCTACTTGCGCCCAATGTGGGTGTTTCCTTTGTTCATGGGCATCGCCGCCGGGCTGGACTTTGCCTCGGTGAGCGCCAGTGGCGGCAGTGATTTCTGCACCAGCCCGGCCTATGGTTTCCTGGTACCCGCTTATGGCACCCTGTGGCTGGGTGGTCGCTGGTTTGCCAAGCATTACAGTTTTGCCATCAAGTCCCTGTTCACATTGAGCGGCGCTGTGCTGGTCAGTAGCTTTATCTGCCACCTGTTCTCCAGCGGCGGTTTCTACTTCTTCTCCGGTCGCTATGCCGATCCATCACTGATGGAATTCCTGCCACGCCTGACCAAATACTATCCATCCTCCCTGCAAACCCTGGCGTTTTACATCGCCACCGCCGCCATCATTCATATCGTGATCAAGCTGGTGCGCGCTGATGCCAAGCAAGCCGCATGAGTGAGCAAGACCAGGGGCTGAACCAGCGCCATGCTGATCGCATGGCGCGCAAAAAAGCGGTGGTGGATGCCAAGATTGAGGCCGCCCGGGTTGAGCGCGGCCTGTTGCTGGTGAATACCGGCAATGGCAAAGGTAAATCCACCGCAGCCTTTGGCCTCCTGGCACGCGCACTGGGGCATGGGCAACGTGCGGTGGTGGTGCAATTTGTCAAAGGCCGCTCGGATACAGGCGAAGAAGCCTTTTACCGCAGCCAGCCAAATGTCACCTGGCATGTCATGGGCGAAGGTTTTACCTGGGAAACGCAGAACCGCGATCGCGATATTGCTGCAGCCAAACAAGGTTGGGCCCAAGCGCAGCAAGCCATGCAGGATAGCAGTGTCAGCGTGGTGATTCTGGACGAGCTCAATATCGTGCTCAAATACCATTACCTGGAGCTGGCCGATGTGCTGGCGGACATTGCCGCTCGGCCGGCCATGCAGCACGTGGTCGTCACCGGCCGTGCCGCCCCGCCAGAGCTGATAGAGCAAGCCGATACCGTCACCGAAATGAATATGGTCAAGCATGCCTTTAAAAATGGCGTGCAAGCCATGCCGGGGGTGGAGTGGTAGCGGCGGCCTGCCCGGCCCTGCTGGTTTCCGCCCCGGCATCCAATCAAGGCAAAACCCTGGTCACCGCCGCCCTGGCCCGCGCCTGGCGCGATAGCGGCTTGCGGGTGCGTGGCTTCAAGTGTGGCCCCGACTTTCTTGACCCCATGATCCTGGCAACCGCCACCGGTCATCCCGTTTACAACCTCGACCTGGCCATGAATGGCGAGGCCGACATCCAGACCAGGTTGCATCAGGCCGCGCTCGACGCCGATGTGATCATCATTGAAGGCGTCATGGGGCTATACGATGGCGCACCATCCAGCGCCGATATCGCCGAGCGATTTCGTATCCCCGTCGCCCTGACCGTAGATGCTGCTGGCATGGCGCAGACTTTTGGCGCACTGGCAGCCGGGCTTTATCGCTATCGCCCGGCGCTGATTCCGGCGGGTGTCATCGGCAACCGCACCGGCAGCAGCCACCATGCGGATTTATTGCGTCAGAGCCTGCCAGCCGATATTCCATGGCTGGGCGCCTTGCCAAAATCCGACAACTTTTCATTGCCAGAACGCCACCTCGGCCTGCATCGCGCCGATGAGATTGACGATCTGGAGCAACGCATCAGCGCTGCGGCACAGGCCCTGCTGGCCTCGCAGCCCGATGGCAAACTACCGCTACCCCCAGCTACCGACTTCGCTGCACCCGCCCACACCCCAGCCGACACCTTCCGTCCGCTGGCGGGCAAAACCATCGCCATCGCACGCGATGCGGCCTTCTGTTTTATTTACCCCGCCAATCTCGATTGCCTGCGCGAGCTGGGCGCCAAGCTCGAATTTTTCTCGCCGCTGCAAGACCAGGCGCTGCCCGTGGCCGATGCCCTATGGTTTCCCGGCGGCTATCCGGAAATCCACGCTGCCACGCTCAGCGCCAACCAAGCCATGCGCCAGGCATTGCAACTAGCCTGGCAAGCAGGCACGCCCATGCTGGCCGAATGCGGCGGCATGATGGCGCTCAGTGCAGCGATTGATACCACGCCAATGTTTGGCCTGCTGCCCGGCAGCACCAGCATGCAGTCGCGCTTTCAGGGCCTGGGCGTGCAGTTTGCCGATTTTACCGATGGCCGCCTCAACGCCCACACCTTTCATTATTCCCGCATGGAAACCACCTTGCCGCCCATGCACATCGCCACTACCCAACGCGGCAAACCCGGCGAAGCCATCTACCGCCATGGCAGCCTGACCGCGAGCTATCTGCACTTTTACTTCCCCTCCAACCCGCAAGCGGCCGCCGCCCTCTTCACCGCATGATGTCCCGGCTGCCTGCTTCTACCCTTGGCGGCCTGCTGCTTGCGGCATTCACATTTTCCAGCCTGCCCGCCTCCGCCGCCACGCTGTTCGGCATTGTCTCCGATCGCACCGCCCCGGCAGTGGCCAATGCGGCGCATGTGGTGCTCGCCAATAACGGCAAAGATAAAATCCTGCTGCGCACGCAATCGCAAGTGCTGGCGGCGGACGACAAAACACTGGATCGCTGGCTGAAAAATGCGGATGCAGTGATGGCCATCGCCGTATACGGCGAAGCCGCGCAACGCCTGCAAATCCGGCTGGATCGGGCTGGCAGTGGCAATATCCGCAACTTCATCGCCATCAATGGCGAAAGCGGCCTTTCCATGCGCAGCCGCTTTGCTGGTGAGCCCGTCAGCCGCTTCAAGGATGCGGCAGCGCTGACACTCACCCAAAATAACCTCGCCCCGGAGATTGCCAGCGCCGCGCGCAACCATCCGGCCGCCGGGCAATGGCTGGCCATGCACGACCTGTGGCAAGCCGGTGGCACTGAAAACCAGGCGGCCTTCATCCGCTACTGGCTGCACCCGCGTGGCACAGCGCCATTACCCAAACCACAGCCCGCCATGGCATTTCGCATGCAAGGCAAGGAAATCCCGCACACCGCCCTGCGTCTAAATGCAGCGCCGGTACTGGTGGTGCTGGACCTTAACACCAGCGATCCGCAACCCGCCGATGCCATTTGCGCCGACAGCGCGCGCCGCAAGCTGCAATGCCTGGTCGTGATGGCGCGCTGGGGAGAAAGCTCGCGTGACGCCATCGCGCAGCTGAAAACCCTGGTCGCCCCGGCCATGCCCGCCGGGCTGGTAGTGCTGCAGGATTTTGTGGTTGGTGCCGCCGAAGGGCGTGAGGCCGTCACCAGCCTGCTATCGCAGCTTGATGTGCCGGTCTACAAGGCCATACGCCTCACCGACCGCACCGCCTCGGCCTGGCAGCTTTCCGAAGATGGCCTGCCGATCAACTCGGTGCAATACCGCGTGGCCATGCCAGAGATTCAAGGCAGCTCGCAGCCTATCGTAGTCGCAGCCGCTGGCCCCGCCACACTGGACAAACAAACCGGCGTGGAGCTCAAACTGCCGCAGATGCTGCCTGCCGAAGTTGGCTCGCTGGTAACGAGGGCAATACGCTGGCAAACGCTGCGCGACAAACCGAATGCCGACAAGAAAGTCGCGCTGATTTACTACAACCACCCGCCAGGTCGCCAGAACATTGGGGCCGATAATCTTGATGTACCCGCCAGCCTGTTCGACATGCTGCACGCGCTGCAACAAGCGGGCTACACCACCGGCGAGCTGCCAGCTTCGCCCGAGGCGCTGCTCGACATCATGCAGCAACGCGGCGTTAACCTGCCGGAAGACAACGGCGCCCTGGCGGAGATGCAGCAGCACGTCACCAATATGGATGCGGCAAGCTATCAGCGCTGGTTTGCCACGCTACCCGCCGCCGTGCGCGGCGAGATGACGGAAGGTCCACTCGGCAGGCTACATGCGGATATCGTCGCGGCGCAACAAGCCGGAGAAATCGCCATTGGCCGCACCCGCCTCGATAAAGCCATGCATGAGCTGCGCCACCTGCTGGAAGGCGCAGACCACCCCAAGCGCAATGAAGCGCTGCGCCAGCTTGCCGCACTGCAAACGGGCTACGAGCAATGCCTGGATCAACACACCGATTGCAACAAGCTCACCCAAGACAAATCCCGCCTCGCCGCACTGGGCATTGAAGGCCTGCGCGGCTGGGGCCAGCCGCCGGGCAAGGTCATGGTGCATAACGGCAATATGCTGATTCCCGGCATCCGCTTCGGCAATATTTTCATCGGCCCGCAACCGCCACGCGGCTGGGAGGTGGATGAAGAATTGCTGCATGCCAACACCACCATTCCGCCACCGCACCAGTACCTAGGGTTTTACCACTGGCTGCAAGCCGATTTCGGTGCCGATGCGCTGGTGCACATCGGCCGCCATTCCACCTATGAATTCCTGCCCGGCAAGGCGGTGGGCCTCTCGGCCAGTGATTATTCGCGCCTGATCGCGGGCGATCTGCCCGGCATTTATCCGTATATCGTCGATGGCGTAGGCGAGGGCACGCAATCCAAGCGCCGCGGCCTCGCGGTGATGATAGACCACCTGACACCGCCGCTGACCGCCACGCCGCTGTATGACCGCTTGCTGGAGCTGCGGCAGGTAGTGGAAACCTACGAATCCTCCAGCTCGGACACCATGAAACTGGAAGCCGCACGTGAAATGCGGCGGCTGGTGGAGGCCCTGCAACTGCGCTCGGAGCTGGAAGCCAGCATGGCCGATGTGCTGCAGGTACGCGGCATCGGCTTTGAGCAGACGGACGATGATTTGCTGGCACATGAAGTCGGCCATTACCTGACCAAGCTGCAGGAGAAGTTCATGCCTCACGGCCTGCATATCTTTGGCCGCCCCTGGTCAGAGGCGTCCTTGCAGCTGATGCTGGACTCCATGGGCCGCGGCCAGGAACACAAGGTGAGTGAGGCCACGCGCGATGCGCTCGCCGCCTCGCCAGGGCTGGAAATGCATGCCTTTTTGCATGCGCTGGAGGGCGGGTTTATTGCCCCCGGCAAGGGTAACGACCCGCTGCGCTCGCCTGAATCATTGCCCACAGGCCGCAATTTTCATGCGCTGGATGGCGATGTATTGCCTACCCGGCTTGGCTTTCAGATGGGGGCCGCCATGGCTGACAAGGTCAAGCAACGCGACAGCATCAAGGATAGCGAAGGCGTGATTCTCTGGGCATCCGATGCGGTACGCGATGAAGGCGTGATCGTGAGCTTTATCCTGCGACTGATGGGCACGGAGCCGGAGTGGAATGCACGCGGCATTGTGCAAAAAATGCAGCTCACCCCCGGCGTGCCGCGGCACGATGTCATCGTCACCACCTCGGGGCTGTTTCGTGATCTTTACCCCAACCTCATGCAATGGATAGACACCGCAGGCCGCATGGCGCTCGCCGCCTCAGCCACACGCATACGCCAGCAGCACCCTGAACTCAGCGATGCGCTGGATGCCGCCCTGACTCCGCTGGGCGAAGGCCGGCAGGAAGCCGATGAATCGCTGGAGAGCAATGGCGTGGCGTTGCACTGGCTGCGCCGCACCCAGGCACTGGCAACCCAGGGCATGCCGCTGGCGCAAGCCGGGCGTGAAGCCGCCTGGCGTATCTTTGGCGATGCCCCCGGCGCCTATGGCACCGGCATCAACCGCCTGACCGAGCGCTCCGGCAGCTGGAAAGATCGTAGCGAGCTGGGCAATGCCTACCTCACCCGCATGGGCCACGCCTACGGGCTGGATGCGCAGGGCCAGCCTGCCCATGCCGTGTTTTCCACCGCACTGGGCAGCATTGCCAACACCTACCATGGCCGCGCATCCAACCTCTATGGCCTGATGGATAACAACGATGCGTTTGATTACCTGGGCGGCCTCTCCCTCGCTACCGAGCAGGTCACCGGCCAGCGTCCGGCGGCGCGCATACTTAACCACAGCGACCCGAACAATGTGAGTGATGACCCACTGGAAACCGCCCTGCTGATGGAAATGCGCGGCCGCTACCTGAACCCGAACTGGATACGGCCGCTGATGGACCATGGCTATGCCGGTGCACGCACCATGGGTACCGAGTTCATGGAAAACCTGTGGGGCTGGCAAGTCACGCGGCCAGATATCATCAAGGACTGGGCCTGGGACGAAGTAAAGCGGGTATATGTAGACGATGGCCTCGGACTGGGGCTGGATAAATTCCTGGAGGACAAGCACAACGCGCATGTGAAAGCACAGATGCTGGCGATCATGCTGGTCGCCGCGCAAAAAGGCTACTGGCATGCCGATGATGCCACTGTGCGCCAGCTCGGCAGCCAACTCGCGCAACTGGTCAGCAAGAATGGCCTGCCCGGCAGCGGCCATACCGCGCCCAATCACCCCATGTGGTCGTGGCTCGCCGGCCACCTAAGCAGCCAGGATAACCAAGTCTTGCAGCAGGTATTATCCAAAGCGCGCGGTGACGGCCTGAATGCCTATGGCCCCACTGCCCAGCCTGAGGCCAACGCTCCCCATCTGCCTGATGCGACGCCAGAACCCGAGCCAGTGCATGCCAACAAACCCGCCAGCAAGGCCGCGCAAAAACCGACGCCCGCGGCCAAAACACCCCCAACGCCGGTGCAAGCAGCACCCACCATGTATGAAGTCGCGGTGAAATCCGTGCAAATGCATCTGGGGTGGTGGCTGCTGGCCCTACTGCCTGCACTGGGCCTGGGTATCTGGCTGGGCATGCGCAAGCAACCGCAGGCTTGATCGGTGCGATATACAACGCCCGCTGATGATGGCGACCCTGCAATGCAGGATGCGCCATACCGTGGCAGCCCATCCCGGCATCACATTGTAAAAAGGACGATTTATGCTGTTTGACATGAACAATCTGCACGCGGCCATTACCAGCCTGCTCACCCCGGTGATCGCCATTCTGATCGCCTCGGTCGCCTTCGCCGTGCTGGAATCCGGCATTGCCATCGGCGAGCGGCTGTTTGGTCTGCGCCAGATGCGCCAGTCGGCGAGCGATGCCGTGATCAAAACTGCCCGCCACCGGCTGGAACGCGCCGATCTGCTGGCGCGCATTCCGCCCATGCTTGGGCTGATGGCAACCATCATTCCCCTCGGGCCTGGCCTCGCTGCGCTGGGGCAAGGCAACCCGGCGCAACTCGCGCAAGCCGTCACCACCGCGTTTGATGCCACCGTGCTGGGCCTGATCGCCGGTATTGCCGGCCTCGTGATCGGCAAGCTGCGCCGCCGCTGGTATGAAGATGTGCTGGAATCGCTGGAAAGCTGAAGGCCATGTCATGAAAAAAGCTAAGCCATGAAAACAAGCCATAACATGAATACGGAAGCGGCCGTCGCACCGCGCCCGGCCAAACGCCGCCTGCACAGCCGCTTTGACCACGACGATGAAGACCCACGCGCCAGCCTGGTCAATCTGGTGGATGTCATGCTGGTATTCGCCTGCGGTCTGCTAGCCGCGCTCAGCGCCGGTGGCCAGGCCATGATCAAACCCGCCAAGGAACTGGAGCGCGGCCGCGAAATCGCCGCGCCACCCAGTGTTTCCGGCAACCCTGGCAGCGGCTATCAATCAGTCGGCCAGGTTTATCGCGATGAAAAAACCGGCAAACTGCTGCTGATCGAGCAAGCCAACCCATCCGCCCCAGCCCAACCCTCAGCCTCAGCGCAAGGAACCGCAAAATGAGCGACTTTCGTTACAGCGATGAAGAGCGCGCCGCCATCTACCGCGCCATCGCCGAGCGGCGCGACATGCGCCATTTTTTGCCAGACCCGGTAGACCCCGCCACCCTGCAACGCCTGCTCAATGCCGCGCACCACGCCCCCAGCGTTGGCCTCATGCAACCCTGGCGCTTTATCCGCATCACCCAGCCCGCCTTACGCCAGCAGATACACGCGCTAGTGGAGCAAGAGCGCCAGCAAACCGCGCATGCCCTGGGCGAACGCGAAGCCGAATTTTTACGCTTGAAAGTGGAAGGCATTCTGCAATGCGGCGAAGTCATCGTTGCCGCTCTGTGCGATGGCCGCGAACGCTACGTCTTCGGCCGCCGCACCCTGCCCGAGATGGACCTCGCCTCCGTCTCCTGCGCCATCCAGAACATCTGGCTCGCCGCCCGCGCTGAAGGCCTCGGCATGGGCTGGGTCTCTATCTTCGACCCCGAGCAACTCGCAAGACTGCTTAATATGCCAGAAGGCGCTAAGCCAGTAGCCGTGCTATGCCTGGGCCATGTGCCCGCGTTTTATGCGCAACCCATGCTAATTGAAGAGGGATGGGCGGAAGCGAAGCCATTGAGTGAGATGGTGATGGAGGATTGGTGGAAAGATTCTTAAGAAGGATTCATTCAGCAGCCCTAAGTAACGGGCTAAATAAATAATCCACACATGTCCTATTTTCGGATTGAACTCGGTGCAAGTTATCCAGAGCCACACACATTTCAAAACCAAGCAATGCGATTAGCTTTTGGGATGATGCAACAAATCCTAGCTCATACATTGGCTTATCAACTGGGTGGGCCATTCCAGCTAGAATTGGATAAACAGCAGCCCACAAATCATAAGCCATTGGAGTAGACGCATGCAGATTGGCAGCCAACTCTCTCTTGGATGGTGAATCTAAATCCTCCTTCGTTAAATTCGTAAAATTGCTTTTTAAAAATAATTTAATTGGAATACCTGGCAATACTTGAACGCTCATTACCTCATTCATTTTTGAGCCATAAAATTCAATATCTGATCGCGACTGTAACAAAAAGGCTTGATCGTACTCATGCGTATTAATCTGTTGCTGTAAAGCTGTTTGGCGCCTTTGGAGTGTGACTTGAGCTCCTAAAACAACTAAGGTACATACTGCAAGTAATGGGGAGTAAATTCCACCCATCGCAGAACCAAACTCAGCCCAACGCTCATGATCATTGGAGATTTGTATACCAAAAGAATAAACATAAAGAGCAAGTGGCAGTAAAAACCAAATACACAATATGAAAATCCCTATAGCAAAAATTGAGGTTTTATATTTCATATAAATATCGCTTCAGTTATTTATTGATCAATATACACAAAAATATAGTGATGCAATTAAGCTCTAAACTACTTACAGACTTGGAACTCCCATGTACCACCGCATCGTCTGCCTCACCACTGAAACCGTTGAAACGCTTTACCTGTTAGGCGCGCAGGATCGTATTGTCGGCATTTCCGGCTTTACCACGCGGCCAGCGGCGGCGCGGCGCGAAAAGCCCAAGGTGTCGGCGTTTACCAGTGCCAAGCTGGACAAGATACTGGCGCTGGAGCCGGATCTGGTGATCGGCTTTTCCAACCTGCAGGCGGATATTGCAGCGGCGCTGATACGGGCGGGGGTGGAGGTGCATGTGTATAACCAGCGCTCGCTGGCGCAGGTGTTGCAGATGATCTTGAGCCTGGGTGTGTTGGTGGACAAGGCCGCCGAGGCGCAGGCGCTGGTGGCGCGCTTGCAGCAGGAGATGGATGCGGTACGCGAGACGGCGGATTATCTGCCGCGCAAGCCGCGGGTGTATTTTGAGGAGTGGGATGCGCCCATGATGAGCGGCATACGCTGGGTAGGCGAGTTGATTGCGCTGGCGGGGGGCGAGGATGCCTTTGCCGAGCTGGCGCAGTTTCCCTCCGCCAAGGACAGGATTATTGCGGACCCGCAGCAAGTGGTGGAGCGGCAGCCGGATATCATCATCGGCTCGTGGTGCGGTAAAAAATTCCAGCCGGAACAAATGATGGCACGGCCAGGGTGGGATACTATCCCTGCCGTACAGCAGGGCTGGCTGCGTGAGATAAAATCAGCGGATATTCTGCAGCCCGGCCCCAGCCTGATTCAACATGGTTTGCGGCAGTTGCAGGAGATCATTCAGCAATGGGGTGCACGGCAGGCCCATCAAAAGCATTGGAGTTAAGCATGTCTACTCATCTGATCCTCGGCGGTGCCCGCTCTGGCAAAAGCCTGTATGCCGAAAAGCTGGCGGAGCAAAGCGGCAAGACGGTGATTTATATCGCTACCGCTCAGGTATATGACAGCGAATTTGGCGAGCGCGTCGCGCATCATCGCAAACAGCGCCCGGCGCACTGGCCAACGGTGGAAAAGCCGTTTGGCCTGGCGGCTACCTTGCGCGAACACGCGGCGGCGGACCGCTGCCTGATGGTGGATTGCCTGACCTTGTGGCTGGCCCAATGCATATGCCCGGACTGCGCGCCACCTGAAGGCGTAGACTGGCAGCAGGAGAAACAAGCGTTGCTGGAAACCCTGCCGACATTGCCTGGCGAAATTTTGCTGGTGAGCAATGAAGTGGGCATGGGCATCGTGCCGCTGGGCGAGATCAACCGCCAGTTTCAGGATGAACAGGGCAGGCTGAACCAGGCCATTGCCGCCATTGCGCCCCGGGTGACCTTTGTCGCCGCCGGGCTGCCACTTACATTAAAAGGATAATCATGGAATTTACACTCAAGGGCGAGTTCATTGAGCTTTGCAACCTGCTGAAACTGACCGGCATCGCCGACTCTGGCGGCCAGGGCAAGGCCATGGTGGCCGATGGTCTGGTAACGGTGGATGGCAAGCCGGAAAGCCGCAAGACCGCGAAGATACGCGCGGGCCAGGTGGTGGAATGCATGGAGCAGACCATACAGGTGCTGGCGGCAGACCCGGCTTGATAGAATTACCCGCCGCGCATGCTGAGCGGGTACTACAAATAGGGCGCGAGCCGCGCCCAATCCAGATGCTGTTCGAGCGCATCAGCCAGGCGGTTCAGGCCATCTTCCCGCAATTGCATATAGTCGTATTCCAGCACGGTTTTATGCGCTTCCAGATCGGGGAGCCCTGCCCATTGCAACAGGGCGCTGGTCGCCGAGGCCTGGTCAAACAGGCCATGCAGGTAAGTGCCTGCTATCTGGCTATCCACTGACATGGCGCCTTCTGGCGCATCGCCGATATACAACATGGGCTGTTGCATGGCCGGGCCTTCGCTGACGCCCATGTGGATTTCATAGCCCGTGACTTCCGCCTGATTCCCGAAGCTGAAGCGCCCTGCCACTTGCGCCAGTTTTTTATGCGTGTGCAGCGTGGTTTGCATGTCAAACCAGCCAAAACCTGGGTCTGAGCCAGCATCGCCTTCCAGCCCGTGCGGGTCGTGAATCTGCTGCCCCAGCATCTGGAAGCCGCCGCAAATGCCCAGCACTTTACCGCCGTAGCGCAAATGGCGCGCCAGAGCGGCCTCCCAGCCATGCGCTTTCAGCGTCTGCAGATCGCCGCGCACGTTTTTACTGCCGGGGAGAATAATCAGGTCCGCCGGTGGCACCGGCTCGCCCATGCTGATGAATTCGAAATGCACATGCGGATGCAGGCGCAGGGCATCCATATCCGTGTGGTTGCTCACATGCGGCAGCACGGGCGCGATCACCCGCAGGCGGATGTCGTCCTTGAGCGCGACTTCGCGCGGCACGGCATCTTCTGCCTCGATATGCAGTTGATGCAGATAAGGCAGCACGCCCAGGACAGGCTTGCCGGTCTCCTGCTCCAGCCAGTCCAGGCCGGGTTGCAGCAAGGCAATATCGCCGCGAAAGCGGTTGATGACAAAGCCGATAACACGCTGGCGTTCAGATTCGCTGAGCAAGGCCAGCGTGCCAACGATGTGGGCAAATACGCCACCGCGATCAATATCCGCCACCAGCAGCACCGGACAATCCGCCGCCTCGGCAAAGCCCATGTTGGCAATATCGTTCTGGCGCAGATTGATTTCGGCCGGGCTGCCCGCGCCCTCCACCACCACACGTTCATATTGCTGGCACAGGCGTTGCCACGAGGCCATCACCGCCTTCATGGCCGTGGGTTTGTAATCGTGATAGCGCGTGGCCTCCTGATTGCCAACCACGCGGCCGTGAATGATCACCTGGCAGCCCGTATCGCTATTGGGCTTGAGCAGCACGGGGTTCATATCAGTATGCGGGGGCAGGCCACAGGCCTGGGCCTGCACGGCTTGTGCACGGCCTATCTCGCCGCCATCCACCGTCACGGCCGAATTGAGCGCCATGTTTTGCGGCTTGAACGGCGCGACTCGCACGCCCCTGCGATACAATACCCGGCACAATCCCGCGACCAGCGTGCTTTTGCCCGCATCGGAAGTCGTACCCTGAACCATGAATGTTTGAACGGATGCCATTGGTCCATTATTCCATGAGTTGGCTGCCAACCCCAGCCCTATTGATTATCGCCGCCTGCCTGCTGGATTGGCGGCTGGGCGAGCCCACCCGCTGGCATCCCCTGGTGGGCTTTGGCACGCTGGCAGCACGACTGGAGCGCGCCATGAATCATCTGCAAGGTGCGTTTTCTGGTCGCATCGCGGGCTTGCTGGCGTGGCTCATACTGCTGGTGCCTGCGGTGCTGGTCGCCATCCTAATCACCTGGCATCCGCTGGGTTGGCTGATCGATGTGCTCCTGCTTTACCTCGCCATCGGCGCGCGCAGCCTGCACCTGCATGCCATGCGGGTTTTTGAGGCCTTGCAGGCGCGCGACATGGTGCGTGCACGCGAAGCCGTCGGCATGATGGTCAGCCGCGATAGCAAAAAACTGAGTCGTGGCCAGATTGCCTCGGCCACGGTGGAATCCGTGCTGGAAAATGGCAATGACGCGATATTTGCCGCCATTTTCTGGTTTGCGCTGCTGGGTGGGCCAGGCGTAGTAGCTTACCGGCTCGCTAACACGCTGGATGCCATGTGGGGTTACCGCACGCCGCGCTACCGCTATTTTGGCTGGGCCGCCGCCCGGCTCGATGATGTGTTCAATTTGATTCCGGCGCGGCTGACAGCGCTGGCCTATGCGCTTTGCGGCCACACCTGGTCAGGGCTCAAATGCTGGTTCACCCAGGCGCGCACCTGGTACAGCCCCAACGCCGGGCCGGTAATGGCGGCAGGCGCTGGCGCGTTAAGAGTCAAACTGGGTGGCCGCGCGCCCTACCATGGCGTATGGAAAGACCGCCCAACACTAGGGCTGGGAGCAGCAGCGGAGGCGGCCCATATTCCGGCAGCACTGACCTTGATCAAACGCAGCATGATGCTGTGGTGCGTGGGCGTTTTAGTTGCCTGGCTGATCTGGAAACTGCTGCATGCTTGAACATGGCGGCAACCTGCAACAAGCCTGCATAGACTACGATCGCCCGCTGGAAGCCTGGCTGGACCTCTCCACCGGCATCAGCCCATACGTCTACCCGATTCCATCCATCAACCCTGCACTCTGGCACCGACTGCCGATAGAAAACGATGCGCTGCTGGACACCGCACGCCACTATTACCAGCAAGAGCATGTACTGGCCGTGGCAGGCTCGCAAGCCGCCATTCAGGCGCTGCCTCATTTACGCCCATCCAGCCGTGTATTGGTACTCACTCCCGCTTATGCCGAGCATGCCCATGCCTGGCGCCAACACGGGCATACCGTCACTGAGCGCGATACCTTACCCGATGCGCGCGAGCTGCACGACATCGACGTGCTGGTAGTGTGCAACCCAAATAACCCGACTGGCCGCCTGTGCTCGCCTGCACAATTACATGCATGGCGGCAAGCCTTGGCGCCGGGCGGCTGGCTGATTGTGGATGAAGCGTTTATGGACGCAACGCCGGAGCACAGCATCAGCGCGCAAGCCGCAGAACCTGGAATGATACTGCTGCGTTCGCTGGGTAAATTTTTTGGCTTGGCCGGGGCGCGTGTGGGCGTGGTGCTCGCCGCGCCGGAACTACTGGATCAACTAAGGGAATGGCTGGGGCCTTGGACACTAACCGGCCCAGCGCGCCAGATCGCCACGGCAGCCATGGCGGACGCTGACTGGCAGCGTGTGCAGCGCAGTCGCTTGCAGCAGGATATGCAGAAGCTGAATGCCATATTGCAGGCGGCGGGTATCGCGCCCACTGGCAGCACGGCACTCTTCAGCTACTGGCAAGACCCGCGTGCGGCTGAGCTGCATGCCCATCTGGCGCAGCACAGCATCTGGACGCGGCGATTTTCCCAACCATCGGCTATACGGCTTGGGCTGCCGCCACCTGAAAGCTGGGACATACTGAAACAAGCACTGCACGCTTGGGTAGATAAGTAATGACAAGGCCTAGCGCAGACTTACTTCATTACTCAACTGAGCGATAGCCTGCAACCCTGAAGGTGCAGTGCCTCTCACCATTTCAACCTCAATCCGCGTCCAACAAGGCCTCTAAGCCTTCACCCACGCGAGCAACCACTGCCGACCAGTCACCCCGCTGGGCCTGACGGAACAATCTGGCGGTGGGATACCAGGGGCTATCTTCCCGCGCCAGCAACCATCGATAATCCGGCACAAAGGGCAGCAATACCCATACTGGCTTGCCCATGGCACCTGCCACGTGCGCCACGGAGGTATCCACAGTAATCACCACATCCATGGCATCAATCAAGGCTGCGGTATCGGCAAACTGGTTGAGCGCGGCACGGTGATCCTGTATCGGCAGCTCCGCCATCACACCTTCGTCAGCCGGCCGCAGCTCTTTTTGCAGGCAATGAAATTCGACCGGGAGCGCCATCAGCGGCGCCAGGCTTTGCAGCGGAATGCTGCGTTTGGCATCGCGCATGTGTGTGGCGGAGCCAGACCAGACCAGCCCAACCTTCAGCTGCTTCGGTTGGCCTGCCACTACAGGGAACTCAAATCGATGCGCGGTTTGTGGCACGCGCAGGTATGGAATGTCGGCAGGAATGGTGGCGAGTGTAGTTTCAAACGCCAGCGGCAGGCTCATGTAAGGGCAATAAAGATCATAAGCCTCAAACCCCGTACCCCGCTCTACCACGGCAAAGTCCGGGCCCATGGTCTTGAGCAGATCTACCAAGGCTGGCGGTGCCTCAAGCGTCACCTGAGCCCCGGCATTTGCCGCAAGCCTGGCATAGCGCACAAACTGCACTGTATCGCCCAGGCCCTGCTCGGCGGTAAGCAGCAGGCGCTTACCTGCAATGGGGGCATCGCCCAGCCACAGCGGTTGCGCGCAGACCCGGCGATAGCCACGTGGTGGGCCTTCTGCCTCCCAGCCGTGTTCAAACAGATGCCAACCTTGCTCAAAGTCGCCACGCACCAGGCAAATCAATGCCTTGTTCCACAACACGGTGGCATTATCCGGCTCCAGCTGTAATGCCTGATCATAATCCTGCAGGGCAGCATCATACTGCCCCAGATCCAGATAGGCATTGCCGCGGTTGGAATACACTTGCGGATTGCGTGGCGTCAGGGCAAGTGCGGCACCGTAAGCCTGCAGCGCCTCATCATGCCGGTCTAGCGCCAGCAGCGCATTGGCGCGATTCAATGTCGCTTCGGCAAACTCAGGGCGCGCGGCCAGAGCAGCATCAAAACTCGCCAGTGCCTGCGCATGCTGACGCAGATGCTTGAGTGCAACGCCGCGTCCATTCAACGCCAACGGATTTTGCGGCTGCACTTGCAACACATGATCAAAATGGGCAATGGCAAAATCGTGCTTGCCCAGCTCAATCAGGGCATTGCCGCAGCTGGTATAGGCTTCCAGATAGTCTGGCTTCAGATCAATCGCTTTGTTGAAGAAGCTGAGCGCATCCTGCCATAGCAGCCGCTGGTTCAGGATAATGCCAAGATTATGGTAGGCCTCGGCGTGGTCGGGACGATATTGCAAGGCACGCTGGTAATAGGCCTGGGCTGATTCAGCGCGGCCCAGCATCATGCAGGTATTGCCCGCCAGGAAAGCACTGGCGGCATCGGCCTCACGCAGCTGCAATACACTTTCCAGCGCAGTAAGTGCTTCTTCATAGCGCCCCAACGCATAACAGGCCTCGCCTATCATGGCCCAGACATCGGCCTGCTCAGGATTGGCGCTCAAAAGCCGCATGCAGAAGTCTATGCATGGCTCATGACGCTGCGTCTGCAAATAGAGGCTCGCCAGTAAGGTGAGCAACCGGCCATCCTCCGGAAAGCGAGTGAGCAGTTGCTGATAAACCGCTTCGGCAGCTTGCCAGTCATGCGCGGTTTGCAGCTGCATGCCACGGCGCAAGCCAACTTCCAGCGGCTCGACACCGGCATGGGGTTGTTTGTGCGGGGGCGCAGCAGGCCGTTTATTTTTCATGCCATTAACTCCATGTTCTCAGCAAGCCGCTTGCCGGCTGCATCCTTATTCATTCTTGTGTGGGCGCTTCTGGTTGACTGCCCAGAGCTTGCAGATCAAGCATCACTTGCTGCACCACACTGGCCCAGTCCCCGGCAACCGGTTGCCGATACAGGCGTGCAGTGGGATACCAGGGGCTATCTACACGATCCAGCAGCCAGCGGAAATCCGGAATCCAGGGTAACAAGACCCACACCGGCTTGCCCAATGCGCCTGCCAGATGCGCGACCGAAGTATCAACCGAAATCACCACATCCATGGCGCTGATCAGGGCCGCGGTATCGCTAAAATCTTTCAGGGCCCCGGTATGCAGATGCATCTCGGGCCAGTCGGCCAGGGTTGGCAAATCAACCTCGCGCACGTCAAGCTGCAAGCAATGCAGTTCTATCGATAAATCACGCCAGGCTTGCAGGTTTTGCAACAGCAGGCTGCGGCGGTGATCATTGCTATGCGTAGTAGAGCCAGACCACACCACTCCCACTCGCAGCTTGCCAGGGGGCGCGAGCTGAAATGTTGCCTTGCGGGTTTTATCCGCTTTTAAATAGGCCGTATGCGTGGGCAAAGTAGAGACCCCAGCCTTTATCCATGCCAGCGGCATGCTGAGCAAGGGGCTATGCAAGTCAAATGCGGGCAAGTGTTCACCCGCTGCCACGACCTGCACCGCTGGATGCAATGAGTGCATGAGCGCCTTTAATGGTGCTTGCACTTCGAGTATCACCTCAGCCCCTTGGGCCATGGCATCCAGTGCGTATCGGCAAAACTGGATGGTGTCGCCATAGCCCTGCTCGGCCCACAGCAGCAAGCGCTTGCCCGCCAACGGGGTATCGCCGAGCCAGCGCGGCTGATCAAACCGGCGCATCAGGCCACGTGCTTCGCCTTCGGTATGAAAACCGTATTCATATAGCGCCCAGCCTTGGGCATATTCGCCCAGCAGCAGATGCAGCAGGGCTTTGTTCCAGAAAAACCGGGGCTGATCGGGTTGGCGGGTAATGGCCTCAGTAAAATCCTGCATGGCAAGGGCAAAGCGGCCCTGATCAAGATGCAGATTACCGCGATTATTGAAGGCCAGCGCCGAGGGGTATTGCGCAATGATCTGGTCGTAAAACGCCAGGGCCAGCTCGACATCTCCTGCATCTGCCAAGGTATTGGCGAGATTAAGGTAAAGCGCAGGCTGATCGGGTTGCAGTTCAATCGCGGTTTGCAAGGCCACGATGGCTTCATCAAAGCGACGCGCCTTTTGCAGGGCGAGCCCGCGATAATGATGAATAGCAGCGTCTTGCGGCGCGGCAGCCAGCGCATAATCCAGATGCGCGATGGCAAATTCGTATTGCTTGAGGGAAGTTAGTGCGCGCCCACAGCCCACCAGCGCCGCCAGATTGTCCGCTTGCAGGGCGAGCATGTGGTTGTACTGTTCAAGCGCAAGTTTGTAATGCCCCTGTGCCAGTGCCTGATCAGCGCGTTTTACCAGACTCGCCAGCTCGCCCGCCCCGGCGTTTTTTTTCTGATTGGATGGGGTGGACGAAGTAGACATAAGGTTACGGGGCTCAGCGGTTAACAAACCCGACGCGCATCAGCGGCCGGTCACGATCAATATCAATTATCAGTTTCGTGACACTAGCATAGTCGACATGCAGTCTAAACACGTTACTGAGGGGTAAACCCAGCGCAAATCCGGTGAGCGCGCGTATCACCCCGGCATGCGTGAAGGCAACATGCACACCTGCGCCTTGGTGCGTCAGCTGCTCAACAAAGGCTTGCACACGTAGCGAGAGATCATGGAAAGATTCGCCATTGGGCGGTGCAAGCTTGACATGTTCATCGGCCCATTCATCCAGCAGGCCACGCGGGATGTCGTCCCAGGATTGCAGCTCCCAATCGCCAAAGTTGAGCTCCTTGAGACGGGCATCCTGCTGAATTTCATGCTGGCCACCGGCCACGGCTTGCGCCAGCAGCAGGCAACGCTGCAATGGGCTGCTGTGGAACGAGGCGGCTTCAATATGGGCAATTTTAGGACGTAGCGCCGCCACCTCTTCTTCAAAGGTATGTTTGACGCCAATATCCGATTGTCCGTAACAGATCCCCGGGGCAATGTCCGGCGTGGTATGCCGCACCAGATACAGCTCCATCACTGGCTTAAGCATGCCAATACTCCCAGATAAAACATGACTTCAGTCAATTGCTGCATGGCACCAACGCAATCTCCGGTGTAACCACCCAAACGGCGCTGCAACATGGCGCGAAACCACCACCACACCAAGGCCACCGCCAGCAGCACCAATGGCAACGACCACGGTGGAATAAACCAGGCCGCGCCCAGCAAAGGCAGCAAGCCGGTAAGCATCGCAAATGCCAGCGCTCGCTTGCCGAGTGGCTGGGTCATGCCACCGCCCTTGCCTTGCGGACGCACATAATCCAGGGTTTGCATCAGCCACACGCCCGCCAGGCGGCTCAGGCTATGCCCGGCAAACACGGCCCACAGCATCCCCCCTGTAGACATGCCGGACAAAGTGCTGAATTTAAGCAATAGCATCATGCCCAGCGCCAGCACACCGTAACTGCCCACCCGCGAATCGTGCATGATGGTGAGCGCACGCTCTCGATCCAGCCCGCCACCCAGACCATCTACCGTATCCGCCAAGCCATCTTCATGCAGGGCTCCGGTCAGCCACAGGCCCACTGCCAGCATGCAAAGAATGCTGACGCCATGCGGCAGGAGCTGATGCAAGGCGATATACACAACGCCCATTACAGCACTGATGATCCAACCCACCAGCGGAAAGTATGCGGAAATGCCGGCCATATCGGCAGGCTTGAAATCTGGCTTGGGAGGGACGGGAATGCGGCTGAAAAAACCGAGCGCCAGCAAAAATGGATGGATGAACTTCACGGCGATTTAAGTGCTCTTGCCATCCACACCGGCGGATTCAAACGACGCCATCTCACTCATGAAATTGGCCGCGGCCTGCAACAGCGGATACGCCAGCGCAGCCCCTGTGCCTTCACCCAGTCGCATGCCAATATCGAGCAAAGGCTCGGCTTGCAGGGCTTGCAGCAGACACCGGTGGCCTTGCTCGCCGGAGCAATGGGTAAACACGGCGTATTGTAGGACAGCCGGGGCTATGCGACTTGCCACCAGCATGGCAGCGGTACAGATAAAGCCATCGACAAGAATCACGGCCTGCTTTTCTGCCGCACCCAACATGGCGCCTGCCATCATGGCGATTTCCAGCCCGCCCACATGCTGCAGGGCGGACAAAGGACTATGCAGATGCTGGGCGTGATATTGCAGCACCTGTTCCACAACCGCTACTTTACGTTGCAGGCCAGCATCATCGAGCCCGGTACCCCGGCCAACGCATGTCTGGGCAGACAGCTGGCAAAGCGCCGCCATCAGGGCAGCCGCCGCTGTGGTATTGCCTATGCCCATTTCGCCAAACGCCAGCACATTGCTGCCTTTGGTAATCTCGGCATGCGCCAGTTGCCGGCCTGTATTCATGGCCTTTTCACATTCAGCTTCGGACATCGCGGGCGCTTGCAGCATGTTCTGCGTACCCATCGCCACCTTGTGCGAGAGCAGCATGGGATGCGGCGCAAAATCATGATTCACCCCGGCATCCACCACGCGGATTTCCATCCCCACCTGCCGGGCAAACACGTTAATCGCCGCCCCACCCTGCAGAAAATTCAACACCATCTGCATGGTCACAGCCTGCGGATAAGGGCTGACGCCTGCGGCGACAATGCCATGGTCGGCCGCAAACACCATCATCACCGGCTTACGCAACACAGGATCAAGGCTCTGCTGGATCAGCCCCAGCTGCATGGCGAGCCCTTCCAGCCGGCCCAAGGCGCCCAGCGGCTTGGTTTTATGGTCAATCTTGTGCTGGATGGCCGCAGAAAGGCCGCGGTCTAGCGCTTGAATATCAGGAATTTGCATAAGAACAGCTAACAATGAGTTGGCATCATTTTAATGGCAGGGCGGCAAAATATCTTAAATTCTTTACGTGAGCACAGATTGGCAATGACACAGCTGAAATAAGTTTGCTATAATGCGCGTCTTGTTTGCGAGCCAAGTGCTCAAAAACGCTGGCCGGGTAGCTCAGTCGGTAGAGCAGCGGATTGAAAATCCGCGTGTCGGCAGTTCGATTCTGCCCCCGGCCACCAATTAGATTCAAACAAAAAGCCCAGCCATCGTGCTGGGCTTTTTGTTATGGCTTTCTCGTTTTATCTTTTGGCGTTATCGCTCAAGGCCGCTTCCTCTTCCCATCAACTAAACGGCATCAGCGCGCATCAGTATCGCCAAGAATGGCAGCCTCGCCCGCCGCATCGCCTGTTTCCAGCGGCATCTTCAAACGCTGTTCCGTTTGCTTCTCGATATACATGGCTTTATCTGCGTGTTTGAGCAACTGATGTCTGTCATCCCCATGGTCAGGATAGAGAGCAATACCAATGCTTGGACGAATAGTGAGGGTGCGACCTTCAATGGTAAACGGCTGGCAAAGGACACCGCGTATTTTTTCCACCACCATGGCCGCCTGCTCCGGCATGGAAATGTCTTGCAACAACACCACAAACTCATCCCCACCCAGGCGGGCCACGATGTCTGTTTCTCGCATGCAGAGCTTGAGGCGGTTAGCGACTTCCTGCAGCAGGCGATCCCCCGCATCATGCCCCAGGGTGTCGTTTACCTGTTTGAATTTGTCCAGATCCAGATAAAGCAGCGACAAGCGCCTTTGCTCGCGCTGTGCGGATGTCAGCGCGACATCCAGACGATGCGTCAGAAACTCACGATTGGGTAGCGTTGTAAGCTGATCATACTGCGCAAGATGTTGTAGCCGCGCCTGCATCTGCTGACGCTCAATCGCCGTGGCGATTTGCGTCGAGACAAACTGCAATAGCTCCAGATCCTTCTGGTTATAGCTCACGCCACCGAGATAGCGCTTTACCGTAAGCACACCAATCATGCCTTTATGCGACTTGAGCGGGACGCCGAGCCAGCTGAGCACATGCGGATCAAGCGCGTTTTGCAGTAATGCGCGTCCCTCAGCGATTTCTTCCTGGGTCAGCAGCAGCGGCTGCCCACTCTGGATAATCTCGGCGCACAGCGTACCGGCAGCGGGCTTGGACGGCTGCTCAGTCCACTCCAGCTTATCGAACAGATACGGAAAACTTAACTGATCGGTCTCGTTGTCATATAACGTGACGGAAAAACAGTCTGCGGGAAGCAATGCGCCAACAATATGATGGATACGCTGAAACAGCGAGATCAGGTCCTCCGCGGCATACGCGGCCTCTGAAATGGCATAAAGTGCTGCCTGCAGCGCCTCGGCCCGCTTGCGCTCCGTGATGTCACGCGCCACGCCGATGCGCAGTTGGTCTTCGGGAGACCAGCGTGCCGTCCACATGATGTCGACAATTTGCCCATCCTTGCGGACATAACGATTTTCGAAATACAACAATGGGTTGCCGGACATGACATCACGCGCAGTCTGCGTCGTGCGATCAAGGTCTTCCGCAACCACCATGGCAAAGATATTCCTGCCCACCATTTCTTGCGGGGTGTAGCCGAACACACGTTCACATGCCGCACTTGCCACGACAATCTTGCCATCGGTATCCACCGCCAGGACAGCATCCATCAGCAGATCCATGAAGCTTGCCAGGAGATCGTGGGATTTTATTTCCATAGAGACTTCATCATGCACTAAATGCGGACTAAAAAAAGGACTAAAAAGCGTTGTGGCACAACGCCACAACAAAGACGGAAGCACAGATAGCGACCAAGAAACATGACTTGTCACTCCGCATGCTCACCGGGGGGAACACCGTGGCTGATATCCATCAGCCAACCTTCACTTGTTCAGACCCCGGAATGCTGATCTAGTTACTTAACTAAACAGAAAAATATCCCAAGCGCTCAGATAACACCACATGTGATGGTGAGATGTGGATGTTGCATAACCTGAAAGTTCTGCAACACCGCCAAAGCACCAACATATAACCGCTGCTCCCAGCAAAAAGCCCAGTCTAGACTGGGCTTTATTGATTGTTCAGGGCATGTTTATGGTTCAGAGAACAATATCTCCACACTGCCTGCCGCAGACTATCAGCCTACGGCGCGCAATACCGAGTTTCTGGCACTATGGCCTTGTACCAGCGGCAGCACCTCTTCGCCCACCCGGTAAGCTTCTTCCAGATGTGGCGTGCTGGCGAGAATAAAAGAATCGGCACCCAGTCTCACCAGATCATCCAGCCGCTCGGCAACCTGCTCGTAGCTGCCGACAATACCGTTGGTCTGCCCGCCACGCAGCAGGCTGAAGCCGGACCAGACGTTAGGGTGCAGGATAAAGTCCTGGTAATTGTCCAGATTCTTCGGGGCATTGCTGCGCTGCCGGTTGGCGCCGACCGAATCCCCTGTCTGCTGGGCAAAGCGCGCATAGCGGTCTTTGTCGGCATCACTCAGGTTTTCAAAGCCACGGCGGACTTCGCGCCAGGCTTCTTCTTCCGTGGCGCGTGCCACGATATCCACCCGCACAGCGCATTTGACCTTGCGACCCAGCTTGTCGGTTTTCTCTTTTACCTTGTCAAACTTCTCCTTGAGCTGGTCAAAAGGCTCCAGCCAGGAGAGATAAAAGTCAGCGTGCTGGGAGGCAGAGACCAAGGCAGCATCCGATGAACCGGAAAAATAGATTTCCGGGAAATCCTGCCCCAGCAACTGTTCTGGCAGCGCCGCATTTTCCAGCTGGTAGAACTTGCCTTGATGGGAGTAGCTGCCACCTTTCCACAAGCTGCGCAGCACATCCAAGAACTCGGTTGTCCGCGCGTAACGGTCATCATGCGGCGCCACATCGCCCCACCACAGCTGGGCTGGACCACCGCCACCAGTGATGATGTTGAACAGTCCACGCCCATTGCTGGCGCGTTGCAGACTGGCCGTCATGCGGGCGGCCGTCACCGGATTGAGGAAGCCCGGCTGAAAGGCGATCATGAAGCGGAACGTGCTGGTTTCGCGCGCGAGGAAAGACGAAATCGCCCAAGGCTCATCGGTCATGGGGAATGAGGGAATCAAGCCACCATGGAAGCCGGAGATTTCAGCTGCGCGTGCCACTTCGGCAATGTAGTCCAGGCTATTGAAACCATCGCCACCGCCGCCTGCAAGACCGCGATGCACAATGTGATCACCCTCCTGCTGCGACCAATCGCCACGATGGTGAAGTTTGTTGCGAAGCGAGCTGGGCTCGCCATGCGTAGGAATACGCCAGAAAATATCAATCGCCATCATCGTCTCCTTAGGCGGCCTGTTGTTGAGATAAACCAAGGCGTGCACGCAGGGCGGGCAGCACCTGTTCGCCTATGCGGTAAGCTTCTTCCAGCGCGGGCACAGCGCCCAGCTGGAACACGGTAATGCCGGCAGAGGCATACTCTTCCAGGGCAGCAGTGACCTGATCGGCATCGCCTACCAGGGTGGCGCGTGCCGCGCCTGCCCCCGGCGTTTGCAAAGCCCACAGACCGGCTTTGTCTGGCAGCGCCGTTTGCCCTTGCTGCCGCGCCTGACGCGCGGCATCGTGCACGGCCTCTGCGGCGGTTTCGCGCACCAGCAGATCAATGCGCAACGCCGCCTGCACCGGCCGGCCGGCCTTGGCGGAGAGCTCCTGCAAGCGCTCAAGATATGGTTGCAAATCCGCCAGTGGCAGCGCCTCAAACACATGTACATCAGCCAGCTTGGCCGATACCGCAAGATCAGCCTCGGTCTGCCCGGTCAGGAAAACCTGCGGCACCGCCTGGCCGGAAAGCGGGCCTTTGAAACCGCCTTCGAGCACTTCAAAAAAACGTCCCTTGAAGCTATAGCCTGTCTCGGTGATGACATGCCGCGCCACCGTCACAAACTCCTCGGTGCGCTGTGGAATATCCGCATCTTCAATAAAATCACCATTGGCACGGCGCTCTGCCACATTCGCCGATGTGGCAATCTGCCAGGCAAAACGTCCATTGCTGAAGCGCTGGTAACTCACGGCATTTTTGGCGGCATACACGGCAGAACCTCGTGCGGAATCAAACGTAGCCAATACCTTGACGCGGCGTGTATTGCGCGTCAGATAGCCGGCCACGATCCAGGACTCTTCGCCCTCCGGGTCGTTGGGCACCAACAAGCCATCAAATCCTGCCAGCTCCGCCGCCTTGCCAATCTGATGCAGATGATCGTAATAATTGAATTTGCGGCCACGCGGGTCCGTCACGCCTGCCGTGAAATAGGGTTGCTCATCGTTACGCTCGCCGCGCAGCTTGACGGCAGCGTCCGCCAAACGCCCATCGCCGCGCGTAGGCACGTGCCAGTAAAACTGGATAGTCATGTCGGTTTCCTTATTAAAAGTTGACGCTATGGTCGACAACTGGATATTGCAGGATGCGTGCCCGCCCTCGCACGCCAATAAAAACACATAAAAACCATGAACTTATTACTGTTTTAAAATCAGCAGTGCGTGGGCAGCTGGTGCTGTGGCAACACGCCAGCTGCTGCTACAACAACGGACTGTTGCCTGACCAACTGTCGCGTTGGCCAGGCCTGTTCACGCTAGGTCGTGGGAAAGCTGAAGCGATCTTTGGTCACGATCTCCGTCAGTGGACGGCGCGGCGTGGGTTGCTCCCGGCTGCGCAGATCGTCTGGCAAACCATCGGCAGGCCCCCTTTTGCCCACCGCGACCAGCGTTTCCAGCTGATAGTCCTCTGGCACCCCGAGCAATACCTGCAAGGCCGCACGATCATAGCCGCCGATCGGATGGGTGCTCCAGCCGCTGGCCTCGGCCTGCAAGGCCAGATAAGCCCAGGCGGCACCAGCATCCAGCGAATGGCTATAAAGATGGGTAGGCTCACTGGCGCCAGGGCGTATATGCGTCGTCTTGGAAAGCAGGACCAGAAATGCCGAAGCCTGCGGTGCCCAGCGCCGGTTATTCTCATTCAGGGTATTCAGCAGCGCCTGCCAATCCGGCGAATCCGGCAGCAGATATATAAAACGCCAGGGCTGAGCATTATTGGCCGAGGGCGCCCAGCGCGCCGCCTCGACCAGAGCCAACAAGATATCTTCGGAGATAGCCTCGCCTGTGAATGCGCGCGGCGACCAGCGCTGCAGGAAAACCGGTTCAATCGGGTAGGTCGAACTGCGGGAATTACTCATGTGCTTGTTCTCATGCTTATCAAGGTGTATGACGGGCCAGAGCGTGTGCCTCCGGCCCCGCACTTAGCCAGCGATATCGGCCAGATAGCGCCCGGTATAGGACTTGGCTTTATCCAGCAGGCCAGTACGCTGCCACTGCAACTCCAGCGCCCCGGGGGTATACAGCTGTGCGCCGCCGATCTGCTCGGCAATCGCCTGATAGCGCGCGGCCTCCTCAATAAACAGGATCAACTCCGAGGTTTTGATAATCCCCTTGCCCCAGAAATTGGCGCCACCATTCGATTCCAGCAATGCTGGCGGCGGTGCCAGTTCGGGATGCTGGTCGAGCCGCTCCTTGATGACATCGTAAACACTGCGCGTACGATCAAGATGATTGGGAATCTCGCGGGCTGCCAGATGGCGGGCAGCGGCCACATACAAAATCGGAAACGGCTTGTGCGCCAGCGACCACGCCGACAGGAAGTTGGTATGGGCATGGATGACGGTATCGGCGTCCAGTCGGGATTCACGCAAGATATGGTCGGGATGCTTGGAGAACTCGGTAATGGCGATGCTGGGCGACTGATCACGCGCCAGGCCGCCTGGGAAGCGGATATGCAGCAATTTATCGTGCCCAGGCACCAGGTGGGTGACATGGTAAGTCAGACTGGCAGACAAGGTACCGTTGCGGCTCAGTATGCCAAAGGCATGAATGGCATCGGCCTTGGCATCTTCCACGTACGAAATCAGGTCAATCTCGGAAAGCGGGTTCGACATCAGGGTCTCCTTAAATAAGAGGTTTCAGTTAATGGCTTGATAGCCAGACCCCTATGCATTGGCAATGCCTGTGCCAGCGCATGGCATTCCCATGGCTGCGCAAAAGCTATCTCTTATTTTTCAATCGATTAGCTTGTTTTAGCTATCTTTCTTCCTTCATTTTTTATCGCTATTCACTCGCGCTCACTCCACGGGCTTGTACCACACGCAACACTTCAGCCATCAACGCTGATGCTGGAGCAACAGCGCGCATTATTTCCTGACCTGACTTTCGCGCATACGGGTAGCGAGCTGTTGTTGCCCTGCCAACAGTAGACGCAACAGCCCCACCAGAAATTGTTGCTGCAAAAACAGCAGCCGCCGGACAGCAACCACACAGCATCAAATTTAAATCTTTTTACAACAATCAGTTAGCGTTAATTCGAGAGCGCCAATCATCACTGGCACAGATTCTGCGCTAGCCCATGTCGTCGTTTATTTATTTGCATTCAACAGGAACCAACATGCCCATAACAACAAGCAGCTCATCAGATCAGCCAGCGCAAGCGCGCTTTATCGTTAAACCTTTACTGCGTGCAGTAAGCAGCGTCTTCATCGGCAGCCTGGTCATCAGTCAGGCCTATGCCGCCGGAAACGCATCGTCCAATGACGCATCTGCCGCACAGACCACATCGTCCGAAGCCGCGACGACCGACACCAGTACCAACGCGACGGTTGCCCAGCCAGCCGCAGTGAACAACCAGGGTGAAAGCGAAGCCTCACTGGGCAGTGTGGTAGTAACTGCCAACAAACGTGAAGAAACGGCTCAAAAGGTGCCCACCGCCATTACTGTATTAAGCGGCAAGGAACTGCAGGACAAGGGGATAGGCAAATCCGCAGGTGAGGTACTCAACTACGTACCCAATGCGTCTGCCAATACGCAGTTCAATGGTCGCCCCCGCTGGTGGATTCGCGGTGTGGGTTCCGGCCAGCAACAGATCGACATGGCCAGCCCGGTAGGTATCTACCTGGATGATGTGTACATCAGCAATGCCACCGCTAGCGGCTTCCCGCTGTTTGACCTGGATCGGGTGGAAGTTCTGCGTGGCCCGCAAGGCACCCTGTGGGGCAAGAACACCACCGGCGGCGCGGTGAATATCATCAGCAAGAAGCCTTCGTTCAATACCGGTGAAAATTATGTAAAAGCCGATATCGGCAACTATGGCTCGCGTATTTTTGAAGGGGCAGTAGGTGGCGAAATTGTCAGCGAGCGCGTGGCGGGCCGTTTGTCTTTCTATGATCAGGACCGTGACGGCTATTTCCGTAACCAGTTCACCGGCCAACGTGATGGATCGATAAAGGACACCGCCGTGCGTGGTCAATTGCTGTTTCAGCTGACCGATAACTTGGAAGCCCTGCTTAATGTGCACCGTCGGGACTATACGACCGATGGCAGCATTCAGACCATCATTGGAGCTGGCCCGGGTGGCGCTTTCCGCTTTGGTTATGTGCCCAGCACTAGCCGCAAGGATGTGAGCTCGAATGCCGAAAACAGCGGCGACTCGACACAGAACGGCGCATCGCTGACCCTGAAATGGGACTTGGGCAAGTACTCGCTTACTTCGATCTCGGCATACGAAGACTGGGACCAAACCGTGCTGAACGACGCCGACAATAGCGCGCTGGAATTGTCACGAGGCTACACCAAGGCCGACAGCAAGCAGTACTCGCAGGAGTTCCGCTTCGCGTCACCACGTGAAGACCGATGGAACTGGCTGTCGGGCGTGCATTTTTTCAAGGAGGACATCAACTCCTACAGCGCCGCCGCCCGTTTACCGAATGGCAGCGTGCCTGCGTTTATCGGCACCAGCACCAATGCGCTGAACAACTTCAGCTATACCGATTACGACCACAAGGCTTCCAGCTTTGCGTTGTTTGGCAGCACCACCTACAACTGGACCGAGGCATTCAAGACCACCTTGGGTGCCCGCTGGTCTACCGAGAAGAAAGAAGTGGATATCAGCCGCCGCTCGGCCTCGGGCGCTGGCATTACCGCCGCCAGCTGGGGCAACCTCGGCCAATGGTGGGATAGTTACATCGGCAGCTACAACAACCCAACGGGCCTCGTGACCAATTTCGATGCGCATCAGGAAAAACGCTGGAACTCCTTCACCTACGATTTCACGCCGGAATACAAGATCAGCGACACCAGCCGCACTTTCTTCAAGTATGCGCACGGTGAAAAGTCTGGCGGCTTTAACACGGCCGCGACAGCGACAGCTGCACTGAACACGGTAAAGCCGGAAAAACTGGATGCCTATGAAATCGGCTACAAGTCCGAGTGGTTAAATGGCCGCCTTAACTTCAACACGACCCTGTTCTACTACGACTACAAGGATGTGCAAGTCAACGTGGTGGGTCTACCACCTGGCGCCACCACCACCGTGTCGTACCTGCAGAATGCAGACAGCGCGACGGTAAAGGGCGCGGAGTTTGAAGTGGAAGCATTGCCTACCAGCAATCTGCGCCTGATTGGCAATATCGGCTTGCAGTCGAGCGAGTTTGACAAGTTGCAGGTACAAAACAGCACCACCAACTACAACGGCAACGACCTGGTACGTACCCCCAACCTCAACACCTTGCTATCGGCCAACTATCGCATTCCATTGGCGAACGACAACAAGATCGTGACCAGCCTGGATTGGCGCTACACCAGCGAGCAGTATTACTTTGTGAATGCGCAGAACACCGCGCAGAACACATATTACAAACTGCTGAGCCAGGATGGCTACTCCATCGTCAATGCGCGCGTCACCTGGAGCAGTAAGGGTGATCGCTTGGCCATTACCGGGTATGTGAACAACCTGTTTGACAAGGAATACCTGGCGCATGCTCTGCCAGCTACGCCTGCAACCGGTTCCACCGCCATCTATGGCGCGCCCCGTACCGCTGGCGTATCGCTGACACTGCGTTTCTAAACAGAGCCCCTGTAGCGGATATCCGGCCACGTGCCGGGTATCCGCTTTTTACGTTTATGCGAGGCATTATGTCCATCTCCCCCACACACCCGCTGCTGCGTTGCCTGTGGCTTTATCGCACCATGCCATGGCGCTTCAGCCTGACCGCCATTCTGTTTTTACTGGTGAATGCCGCCATGGCATGGCAGCTCTGGCTGATTGGCCAAGCCGTGCAGGCCGTGCATGACGGTACAGCGATCAAGCTCCTGCCGGATGGTCGCTATGATCTTGCCGTGGCCTGGCACTGGATCGCCATCATCATCGCCGTCGCCGTTGGCCGCGGCATCCTGCAATACTTTGCCGGAGTGCTGTCGCTGATCATCGGCCAGGATCTCCTGTCCCTGCTGCGTGAGCGTATTCTGGTGCAGGTGCAGCGCCTGGACCTTGCCTATCACCTGCAGCATGGCGTAGGTGAAATGGTTACCCGCACCACACGCGATGCCGACAAGGTGCGCGATGCGCTGATCAACTTCTGGCGCCAGGTATTTGAGGCCAGCGTGTGGATACTGGTATCGATCAGCCTGCTCTGCCTTTACAACGTATGGCTGGGCCTGGGCACGCTGACTTTCGTGCTGGCAGGCATTGCCATTTTCATTCGCCAGACCGATCAACTGGTCACGCTGGATCGCGCTGTGGGCCAAGCGTATGACCAGGTTAACCAGGAGTTGAGCGAGGGGATTAACGGGGTGCGCGTGATCAAGGCGTTTGCCCTGGAGTCCTCGCGTGTTGGCGCTTTTGAAGGGTTTGTGCAGACCTTTGTGCGCCATGCCCACACCGCGCTGGCTTATGCCGCCGTCCACACGCCACTGCCGCAAACGCTGGTCGCGCTTTCCCAGGTCTGGATTCTGGGCTTTGGTGCCTGGCTGATCCAGCAAGGTCAGCTGGAAGTCGGTGCGCTCATTGCCTCCCTGCTGGTTGCCAATACCCTGATCTTTCGCATTGAGCCTATTGGTCGCGTGATGCAGGTATTTGCCGATGCCCGCTCTTCTGCCGGCCGTATCTGGGAGCTGCTGGACGAATCGCCCACCATTGTCGGCGGTGAGGGCTCCGTGCCCAAGGCCGCCCTGGGTTTCCGTTTGCAAGATGTCACCGTGCAAGCCGCCGGTGGCAACGCTATTTTGCAGCATTGCCATTTAAGTGCCGCCCCGGGGGAAATCCTGGCGCTGGTTGGCATTACCGGCTCGGGCAAAAGCACGCTGGCCGCCCTGCTGCCAAGACTGCTGGATGCAAACCATGGCAGCGTGGATATCGGCTCCGCATCGTCCGGGTGGCAAAACGTACACCAATTCCGGCTCGATGAGTTGCGGCGACGCATCCATGTCGTACCGCAAGAAAGTTTTCTGTTTTCTGACACGCTGGAAGCCAACCTGCGTCTGGCAAGACCCCATGCCAGCGAAGCAGAGTTGCTGGAAGCGCTGGAGCTGGCGGCCGCCCGCGATGTGCTGGAATCCTTGACGGATGGCTTGCAGACCCGCATCGGTGATCGGGGCATCACGCTATCTGGCGGCCAGCGCCAGCGCATCAGCCTGGCCCGCGCCTTCCTGGCACACCCCAGCATCCTGATTCTGGACGATTCCACCAGTGCACTGGATGCGCTTACCGAACGCCGCGTACTGGATAACATTCGCGGTCTGCGCGATGCCAGCGGCCAGGCCGTGACCGTGCTGCTGATTGCCAGCAAGCTATCCACCATTCTGCTGGCAGACCGCGTCGCCGTGCTGGACAAAGGCCGTATCGTCGCCGAAGGCCAGCACACCCATTTGCTTGAACATCATGCGGAATATCGCGAACTGGTAGGAGTCCATCATGGCTGAGTCCCTGCGCCAAGAGCGCGCCCTGAATGACATTGAGCTGGAGCAAAAGCTCGCCAAAAAGAGCCTGGACCGCAATATGTTCTGGCGTTTGTTACCGCTGCTGGCACCGTATAAAGGCCGTATCGCCGCCATTATCGGCATTGAGGTGGTGCTGGTCGGCATTATCTTTTTGCGGCCATGGTTTGTTGGCCAAGTCATCGATCACGGTTTTATCCAGACGGCCAAAGGGCTGGTACTGAATACACCGCTGCTGGTATGGATGGCACTGGGCATGGGCCTGACCTGGGCACTGCGCTTTGCCTTCGCCGCCGTTTCACAATACCTGGCGGGTTCCACGGCCATCCATATTCTGAACGGCCTGCGTGTACGGGTGTTCCGTCATATTCAGGCGCTCAGCATCCGCTACTTTGATAGCACCAAGGCCGGGCGCATCATCTCGCGCGCCGACCGCGATGTGGATGCGCTGGAACCTCTGCTGATTCAGGGGCCGCCCGAGCTGCTGTCTGCGGTGCTGCGCCTGGTGGGCGCGGCGTTTGCCCTGTGGTGGATTTCGCCCAAGCTGCTGCTGGCCCTCGCCAGTATCACGCCATTGCTGATCCTGGGCACCTGGCTGTTCAAGCGCATTTCGGAACACAACTGGGCGCGTGTGGCCGAAGCCCGCGCGCGGTTTACCGCGCACTTGGTGGAGACTGTTTCCGGCGTGCGCATCATCAAGCAAACGGTACAGGAAGACGCCAACGAAGCGCGTTACAGCGCGCTGGTATATGACTTCAACCATACGCTGGTCAAGGGCAATATCCGCACGGGCTGGTTCCTGCCGACCACGCAGCTGCTCAGCACCGTGGGGCAGGCCGCCCTGCTGCTCGCCGGTGGCCTGGGCATTGCCCAGCACGAAATGACAGTGGGCCAGCTCGCCCAGAGTCTGTTCTATGTGCATCTTTTCCTGGGGCCTCTGCAGGAGCTGAATGAGCTCTTGGAACGCTACACCTCGGGCGCCTCGTCGGCCCAGCGGATTTTTCTCATGCTGGATACCGAGCCCGAAATCAATGATCCGGCGACCCCCCGCAACCCCTTGCTGCCACGCGGCAGCGTGGAGTTTCGCGATGTGCTGTTTGGCTACCAGCAGGATGGCAGCCGCCCGGTGATCCGCCATCTCAACCTGCAGGTGGCGGCAGGTGAAGTACTGGCCATCGTCGGCCCGACCGGCCATGGCAAAAGCACGCTGGTGCAATTGCTGACGCGCTTTTATGAAGTACAGGGCGGTGCCGTCTTGCTGGACGATGTGGACGTGCGCGAGTACCCGCAACAGGTATTGCGTCGCAAGGTGGGCGTTGTGCTGCAGGATAACGTGCTGTTTTCTGGCAGCGTGTTGCACAACCTGCGGCTGGCGGCGCCTGACTTCAGCAATGAAGACCTGATTCGGGCCGCCCGTGATCTGGGGGCGGATGAAGTGCTGGAACGATTGCCACAGGGTTACCAGACCGAAGTCGGGCCGCTCGGAACCTTCCTCAGCCATGGCCAGCGTCAGCTGGTGTGCCTGGTGCGCGCCTATCTGGGCAACCCATCAGTATTGGTGCTGGATGAAGCCACCTCGGCGGTAGACATTCATACCGAACGCCGCGTGCAAGTGGCCTTCCGTCGCCTGTGCGAAGGCCGCACCGCCATTGTGATTGCCCACCGTCTCGCCACCATCCGCGATGCCGACCGCATTGCCGTGATCTGGAATGGCGAAGTGAAGGAAATCGGCAACCACAGCACCCTGATCGCCAAGGGCGGTGCCTATAGTCAGCTCTATAAAGCTTATGAAGAAGCCTCAGTACCCGAGCCTGACGGCTTGCGCTCTGTTGCCTAGGAAGCAGAACTGCCATGCCGCCTGTTGAGTGCGAGTCACTGCAACAGCGGCATGCGCCAATAATTCAAACCAAGACATTGATTTACATAGACAATATTTTTACGCTAGGCCTGTCACGCGCTGGTATGGATACTGCAAATACCTGTCACGTATTTCCATGTATTGATCTTTTAACTACGCATCTTTATCACGAGGAGCTCTCATGTCTGTTACCGCTATCGATAGCATCTGGTACACCCGCTGCCCGGTGCCTACCCCCCTGGGCCTGGCCGCGCGCGAAAACTGGTTTGCCCAGGAATTCGCCCCTGACCACATCACCATCAAAACCCTGCAGGAAGTGACGGACGCCGATCTGCGCGAGTCTCACTACGACCATCGCCTGCCACACTCCTTCCGCCAGGGCGGTAGCGTGCCTGCCATCTGGGCGCGTGCCAATGGCACCGATACCCGCGTCATCGGCCTTAACTGGGTGGATGAAGCGCAGCTGGTGGTCACCCTGCCCGACTCCGGCATCACCAGCGTGGCCGAACTGAAAGGCAAGCGCATTGCATTGCCACTTAACAACATCAGCATCGACCATCAACGCGCCAGCGCGCTGCGCGGCATTGTCGTTTCGCTCGAAGCCGCAGGCCTGAGCGCCGACGATATCGTATTTGTAGACCTACCCGTGCCACAGGGCGGCGCTGGCGTGGGCTGGACATCCAACCACACGCCTTATGCCACCGAGTTTGAAGCCCTGAAAGCCGGCAAGGTCGATGCCATCTACGTCAAGGGCGCGCGCGGCGTGGAAGAAGCCCACAAGCATGGCGTGACCACGCTCTATGATGTACGCAACCACCCCGATCCTATCGCCCGTGCCAACAACAGCGCGCCGCGTCCGATTACCGTCGACAACGCCCTCTTGCAAGAGCGCCCAGACCTCGTAGTGCGCTTCCTCAGCAAGATTCTGGATGTCGCCGACTGGGCTGCCGCGCATGAAGCTGACACCGTGAGCTACATTGCCAAGGAATCCCACTCGAAGGACGAATGGGTACGCAAAGCCTACGGCAACGATATCCATCTCAAGCAAGGGACCTCGCTGGATGATCTTTCCATTGCCGGCCTTAGTGCCTACAAGGATTTCCTGTTCAAATGGGGCTACCTAAAATCGAATTTTGACGTGACAGAGTGGATCGCGCCTGGTCCACTGGACGAACTGTTGCGTACCCGCAAGCAAAAAGCCGCATGATCCACACTCCACTTGATATCGATTCAATACGGAATTACTGTATTTAATCATCCCGTTAGTTTATCTGGCACTTGCCCTTCGGGGCGGTGCCGGTTTCACCTTGAAAATATCAGGAGGTATGAATGGCTTCTCTCAAACTGGGCGATACCGCCCCCGACTTTACGCAGGACTCCAGCATAGGCCCCATCGCATTCCATGAATGGCTGGGCGACAGCTGGGGCATCCTCTTTTCACATCCGGCCGATTACACCCCCGTGTGCACCACCGAACTCGGTGCCACCGCCAAACTCGCCGAAGAATTCAAGAAGCGCAATGTCAAAGTGTTGGCGCTTTCCGTTGACCCAGTCGAATCTCACCATGGCTGGATCAAGGACATCAACGAGACCCAGGGCACCACGGTCAACTTCCCTATCCTGGCCGATGCCGATCGCAAGGTGTCCACCCTGTACGACCTTATTCACCCCAATGCCAGCGCAACCGCCACCGTGCGCTCGGTATTCGTCATCGACCCGCATAAAAAGATACGCCTCACCATCACCTACCCCGCCAGCACCGGCCGCAACTTTGATGAAATCCTGCGCGTGATCGATTCGCTGCAACTGACCGAATACCATAGCGTAGCAACCCCCGCTAACTGGAAAGACGGCGAAGATGTGGTCATCGTGCCTTCGCTCACGGACCCCGATATCCTCAAGGCCAAATTCCCCAAAGGCTTTAAAACCGTCAGACCTTATCTGCGCCTGACACCACAGCCCAACAAATAACACACGCTACATCCGGTAATAAAAAAGCCTGCACATGCAGGCTTTTTTATTACTTATGTTCTACACCATCAGGCAATCCTTCGTACATTGTCATGCGCCCGCTCCAGCGGCAGAGGGTCAATCCAGGCAGCGATGTCGATATCCTGCTCGATGAAGTGATGCTCAAGCAGGAATTTCTTGGCAATCGTGAGACCTTCAATCACCTGATGATTCAGGGTAATCACCAGGTTCTGGTGAAACTCGGGGCCCAGCACTTTATCAAGCCAGGCTTCAGACCAGCCGGTTTCATGACCGATCAGGCGCAGGCTTTCTTCGCGGTTCTTTTTTGCCCATAAGCCAGCAGTCACTACCTGGCGTAAAAAACGCTCAACCACATCGGGATATTGCTCAATGGTCTCGGCATTGACGGTCAATGGTCGCGGGGCGCAGTTGCTCACGCGTATATAGGGGTCGGGATGAAAGCCCAGATCAAACACGATATGGGCGCCCAAGAGATGGGTGATCTCGGCACCCCGCACATCCTTCACGTAGATGGCTTCCACTTCCCCGCGCACCAAGGCATAGACTTCGTTCACATAGCCGTGTCGCGCATGGCCCCAGCCACCGGGGCGATCAATATCATTCACGGTGATATAGGCAGAATCCGGCAGCTCAACCAGCTCGATATCGCGCAGGCCCAGGCCTGCCTGCTCCAGCGCCACATAAAAAGCCCGTAGCGCCGCGGCGCGATTGTAGTCGCTGGCAATCTGGTGGATGGGAATGCCAACCTTGCGGCCTTTGAGATCCTTGGCGGTACGTATGCCAGAGCCAGGGAGCGTGATAATGGCCTGGTATTCGTCGGTCCAGCTGATGCCGATCACCCGGGTGTCACTGCCATTGGCCTTGGCCCAGATGGCGGGTGTATTGCCGCCCTGACGAAAGAGATTGGGCAGCCGGTGGTCAAAGTGCGAGACCAGGTCAGAGGGTTTGTCCGACTCAATCAGCGAGCGCAGTGGGATATCCCCGGCAAACTCCCGCTCCAGCAGGCCCAGTTGTATCGCCAGCCCTAATGGCGTGGGAACAGGAGAGCGGGTGTAAGTAAACTCGGTGGTGTAGGTCATGGCGAATTATTGTTGTTATGGGACGGGTGTTCTTGTGAAGGCGGCCTACTCGCTAGCGACTTTGCGCCAGCGGAAAAGATAGGCCGTG
This sequence comes from Methylovorus menthalis, assembly GCF_020523625.1. GTDB lineage: Bacteria > Pseudomonadota > Gammaproteobacteria > Burkholderiales > Methylophilaceae > Methylovorus > Methylovorus menthalis. The sequence goes on along the minus strand of NZ_JAJAQH010000005.1, from coordinate 63,692 downwards.
ATGCGATACAGCACAAAGGTCAGCAGATATCCGACCACGCCGATCAGTATGGTCACCACCACCAGGATATCCATGCGCGAGGCCATTTCGGCATTCATCATCAGATTGCCCAGACCAGCCCCGGCATTGAACAGAATTTCGCTACCGATGGTAGACAACCACGCCATGGCCAGCGCGAACGAAACGCCGGTAAAGATATTGGGCAAGGCAGCGGGCAGCAGGATATGCCGGAACTGCTGCGCACGGCTCAACTTGAGCACATTGCCTACTTCCAGAAATTTGCCATCAACCTGGCGCAGGCTTTCATAGGTGGCCAGCACCAGCGGGAAAAACGCCGACAGGCAAACAATAAACAGCTTGGCGGTATCGCCATTCCCCAGCCACAGGCTGAACACCGGCACCAGGCCCATGAGCGGCACCTGACGCAGGATATGGTACAGCGGCCCCACCGAGGTATCGATGATGCGGGAGCTGGCCATGGAAACGCCCAGCACCAGGCCAAACGTGCCGCCGATGGCGAGCCCGGTCAGTGCCCGCTGCAAACTAGACGCCAGATTGACCTGCAGGTCGCCAGTGGCGATCAGCTCACGCAGGGCCTCCTGCATTTGCGATATCGACGAAAAGGCATAGGCAAACGAGGCGCCACGAGTGGACATATATTGCCAGCCCAAGAGCAGCAATATGGGCAAGATAAGTCCGACCGCACGACGGCCCAGGCCCAGATTGGACAACACAGAAGAAATTGAACGCATGACTACAAACTCCTCAGGCAACGCGCCAGCGCACCAGATGGGATTCACCCCACTTAAAACTGCGATCAATGCAAAAACCGATCAACCCGGTCAGCACCACCCCAACCAGCACAATATCCAGCCGGAACATATCGCGGCCCATCTGCATCATCTGCCCCAGGCCACTATCTGCCACCAGCAACTCGGCGGCGACCAGCACGGTCCATGAGCGGGCAAACGCAATGCGCAAACCCGTCAGCACCGGCGGGAAAATCGCCGGGATAATCACCTTGCCATACAGCGTGGTCCAGGGCAGTTTGTACACACGCGCCACTTCCAGGTAGTTCACTGACACGCCCTTGGTGGCTTCATAGGCAGCCAGCGCCACCGTGAAGAACGAGGCCTTGATGACAATAGCGATCTTGAAGCTTTCATCCACGCCCAGCAGCAGGATGAAAATTGGGATCAAGGCGATAGTGGGAATCTGGCGTATGGCGTGAAATAGTGGCGCGCACAGCGCTTCCACGTTTCGGGAGAGCGCCATCAGGATGCCAAACAGCAAGCCCGCAGAGGCACCAATGCTGTAGCCCAATGTCAGCCGCGACAGGCTTTTGGTCAGATGTTCCTGCAGCTCACCCGAAGACAGCAATTCGCCAAACGTGGCGGCCACTTCCAGCGGCGATGCCAGCAACTGCGGAGAGATCAGCTGCAGGTGGCTGACCCAGCCCCACACCAACAAGAGCAGCACGGGCGATACAAACGCCGCCAGCTTGAGCTGGCGATAATGCACGCGCCCGGCCACACGATTAAGGCCAATGGCGGCCCGAATACCGATACTCATTTGCCTGGGCCCGCTATTCTGCGTTGGTTAATACAGCCAGCCGGGTAATCCCTGCCCGCTCGATAGCGGCCATGACCTTGGCCACCGTACCGTAATTCACCGATTCATCAGAGCTCAGATGCAAGCTCAGGTCAGGGTCGGCAGCGTGCAATGATTTCAGCTCGCGCTCGACATCGGCCACCGCCAGCTCACGCTTGTCGATAAACACCTTGCCCTGGGCATCCACACTCAGGCTCACGGCTTTTTTCTGCTCGGCAGGCTGCGTGGGCGCGGTTTTCGGCAGATTGACGGTAATCGCGTTATTCAGCACGGGAATGGTGACGATAAAGGCCACCAGCAACACCAGCATCACATCCACCAGTGGCGTGATGTTGATCTCGCTCAATACCTCATCGGCGTCGTTACTTGTAGAGAATGCCATTATGCGAATGCCTCTTTCTTGATGTTGACCACAGACGATGCCACATCGGGCTTGCGGCTGTTACGAAACGATACCTTGCGTGACAGGTTGATCAGGTCAGCGGCGAAATCATCCAGATCGCCACTTGCCAGCTTCAGGCGACGGGTAAAGAAGTTATAGGCCAGCACGGCAGGCACCGCCACCGCGATACCCAAGCCAGTCGCGACCAGCGCTTCACCAATGGGCCCGGCAACCACTTCCAGGCTGGCGGTGCCAAGGCGACCAATATCGGTCAGCGCGTGCATAATGCCCCACACCGTGCCAAACAGGCCGACGAACGGTGAAGTGCTGCCAATGCTGGCAAGCACGGCCAAGCCGCTTTCCAGGCTGCGGCGCTCTTTCAGAATCTGCTGGCGCAGCGAACGCTCCAGCAAGTCCTGACGCTCGCCGCTATGCTTCAGATCATGCTGACCTGGGGTATCGGCATCGCGCAAGGCATTAAAACCAGCCTGCGCCACGCGGGCGGCTGGGCCCTTGAAATCGTTGATTTCCGCCGCGGAGAGTAAATCCGGCGCAGCCCAGAATGCCTGCTTGTAGCGTTTGTTCTGATAGCCGGCGCGGAAATTCTGCACGCCTTTGACGGCCAACAGAGTCCAGGTGACGACGGAAAATGCGACCAGTGTCCAAAGCACACTATCGACGATGAGGGAGGTAGATGAACTCACAATTGCCATGATGTTTCCTTTAACTTAGCTATATTTGATAAATACTGATCTGGCGGCCAACTTATTTGGCCAGCCTGAATTCGATAGGCACGGTGGCCCAACCATCGACGGGGGTGCTCCCACGCTTGGCCGGAGCAAATACCCAGTTTTTCACCACTTCGAGGGCGGCTTCATCCAGTGTCTTGCGACCGCTGGATTGCTTCACTTCCACGGCTCCTGGCTTGCCGTTGGCCAATACACGCACACGCAGAATCACCTTGCCCTCCCAGCCCTGACGCTGGGCAAACGCGGGGTATTCTGGCGGCGGATTGTTAAGATACCCGGCATAGCCCAAGGCTTCTGTCAGTGGCTCTTCCTTGGGCGCGGGTGGCGCTGGCGGTGGCGTAGGCACCGCTTGCACGGGCTCTGGCGTATGCTGCGCCGTGGTGTTTTCCTGCACGGTCATGTCACTGGGTTTGATATCCGGCTCGGCAGGCGCGGTCCTCAATGCCGGGACTGGCTTGGCAGGCTGCGGTTTACGCTCGACCTTGGGCGGCGGTGGCGGAGGTGGCGGCTCGATTTTCTTTTCAGGCTCAATCTTGGGCGCTGGCTTGATAAATTCGATCACGACCTCTTTGGGTGCGGGCGGTTTTGGCGGCACGCGTTGTGATTCCAGATAGGCAGAAATACCGACAATGTGCGCGATCACCACCAGCGCCACGATGCCGCTGTTACGTTGTGTCAGCCACTTGCCGGAGCTTTCCAGCTGGTCCAGGGCACGACTGCGATAAAGCCCAAAACGTTCGCCTCCATCCGAGACAGCACGGGCAACAGCGTCCTTAAGAACCGATAAATTTTCCTGAATATCCGGCAAGGCGCCAGATTTCGTATAACTTGCCGGGTAACTCGAAAGACTAGACATGACCTTTCTCCTTTCGATAAGTAATTGGTGAGTTGCGCATATCAAATAAAATCGCTCAATACATCGTCACGTATGCGCTGAAACTCGCTCGCCGAGCGTATGCGCGGACGTGGCAGTTTCACTGGAACAATGCGTTTTATACGGCCAGGGTGTGATGTCATCACCACAATGCGGTCGCCCAGAAACACGGCTTCTTCCACATCATGCGTCACCAGCACGGTGGTTAAACCTTCTTGCTCCCACAGGCGCTGCAATTCGTGTTGCAGCTTCATGCGGGTCAATACGTCCAGAGCGCCAAATGGCTCATCCAGCAACAAGAGCTGGGGGCGCAGCACGAGCGCGCGGGCGATGGCGACACGCTGTGACATGCCGCCTGAAATCTGGTGGGGATAGGCTTTCTCAAAACCGGTCAGCCCCACCGTGGCAATCTGCGCCTTGACGCGCGCCTGGCGCTCTTCCTGCGAAACATCGGTCGCAGAGAACGCCAGCAGAATGTTTTCTTCCACGGTCAACCAGGGAAACAGCCGATGCTCCTGAAACACAATGCTGCGATCGAGCGAAGTGCCGGAAATGCGTTGGCCCTGGTAAACGATATTCCCCTGGTACTGCGCATCAAGGCCGGTGATCAGGCGCAGCAGCGTCGATTTGCCGCAACCGCTGGCGCCGACGATAGACACAAACTCGCCTGAGCGGATATCCAGCTGGATATCATCCAGCACCTTGAGCGGCTCGCCATGCAGGAGGTAGCTTTTGGATACGTGATCCAGCTGTAGCGCATACGACGCAGGCTGTTGCTCTGCCTCATTTTTTGGCTCTTCACTCCGCCTGAAATCGATTACTGCTCTTGTCACTGCCATGCCTGCCAACCTCTTTTTCAATGCCGCATCGTATTGCGACGTCATATCTGTTTACCCATCACTGTTTATTCCAAAACAGCATGAGCATGGATGTCTATATGCTTATGCAAGACATATACCAGCCGCGAGTAAGTAATTTTTATTGTTTATTTTCATTGCCTTACAAAAAACATTCTCATCATAAAAAAATCAACTGTTGCCCAGGCAACAGCAAATACTGGTGATTTTGTTTCCCCTGCAACAGCCAAGAAAAAGCCGTCTTGCGACGGCTTGATACTTAGTTCCTGGCTTGAGCCACATTCACGGGGGGCGGCGCAGCGCGCGCGACCCAATAATGTTCGATACCCAGATCCTTGAGTGCCTGATTCACAAAACGTGGGTTCAGCAGTTGCTGCACATTCACATCGTTGCGAATCAAACCCGAGCTTTTGGCGTAAGTGGCCAAGCGTTGATAATGGGCCGTGAGAAGACCGTCATATACCGGAGACCAGCGGTCTTTCCATGGCACGGCGTCGCTTTCGTAATCGCGGCGAACCACCGACTCCGGTTGCACCAGGCTCAAGTAGTCCTTGATGTACTTATCACGATTGGCTTCCTGCGATGCCCAGTAGCTGGTTTTGACATAGGCATTCACCACCAGCTGGGTAATTTCTGGGTATTTGTTCACAAAATCGTTGGTGGCCCAGATGCCGCCACGCAGCTTTTGATCTGTCAGCGAAGTCTTGGTAGACCAGATAATGCGACCTACGCCTTTATCCTGCAGGTTGTATGCATCATTCAGGCTGAAAAAACCGTCCACCGTACCGCTGGCAAGCGCGGCGGCGCCCACCTGCGGATTCACGTTCACAATCTTGAAATCCTTCAGGGTCAACCCTTGAGAAGCCGCCAGGCTGGCAAAAGTAGCTTCCCATGGGCGGCCACGATGCAGGGCAATGCGCTTGCCTTTGAGATCAAGAATGCTTTTGGCCGTGGAATTGGCAGGGACCACCAGATACGAGTTGCCATTGCTGCCCCAAGGAGCCACCAGCTGGACGACCGGCTTAGCCGCATTGAGGATGATGGGCGGCAAATCGCCATAGGCCGCAAAATCAATCGTGCCGTTGGCAAAAGCTTCATTGATGATAGGACCGACGCCGGAGTGCGATGCAGGCACCCACTCTAGCTTGATGCCTTTTTTTGCCAGGCTTTGTTCAAGGCCGCCTTCATTGTTCACGGCATCCACACCCATGTAGGACGTCTTGCCCGCCAGGTTATAGGCGACCACGGCTATTCGCACCACCTTGGGCGCCTCTTCTGCCACGGCCTGCTGGGCGACAAATGCCCAGAACGCCGCCACACTCGCTGCCAGTATCGCCAGGCGATACACTACATTCACGTTCATTACCTACTCCTTAATTCATTCATTTGGGACAACGTGCCCATCACTACCCTCAGGCCGCTTTTCGCTCTGCTTGCAGCCAGCCGATGGCGGTCTCCAGCGGGCCTCGGTCTATCCAGGTGTCAAGATCAACGTCGCGATCCAGCAGCCCATGGATCAACATGAAGTTCTTTTGCTGCTGGAAAAGGGCGACACGCTGCTCGGAAAGATCAGGTGCCAGGCTCAGATGGAAATGATCGCCATAGGCCTGTTGCACGCCCACACCACTTGAGCGTGTTTCGCCTTCCAGTACGTTGCGCACCCCTTCCAGATTGGTTTTCGCCCATTCCGAGGCGCGCAAGGATTGATAAAGGAAGCGCGCGACCAGCTCAGGATGCTCCTGTAGCAGTTGCTCATGCACGGTAATCGGACGCGGCGTCCCGTTGTTCACGCGATACTGCAGATCAGGATAGGTATCCAGATTGATACCGACGACGACACCCAACCGTTGTGCTGCTTCTACTGCTGATGCGCCTTTACCATACACAGCGTCGACCTTGCCTGCCGCCAACTGCTCGATGCCCGCCCACAAACCGCCAAGGTCTTCACGACCGCCTTGCCCGGAGCCGACTTCCACCAGTTGAACGTCATCCAGCGTAAGCCCGGCGATTTTCAGCGCGCCCTTGTAGCCATGCAGGCTCATGCCGCGGGCAATGCTGCTGCCCCGAATATGGTCATGCAGGGGGTGCTCGATAAAGGCTGGCAAAGCGAGACGCAAACCCTTGAGATGGGCAGGCTCGGTAATGCCGGAGTCAGGCCGTACCAGAATGGTTTGCCATTCATCGATCCAGGTGAGGCCGATCAGTCGCGTAGGCGCCCCTTGGGCACGCGCCGCGATCGCCAGCAGATTACCGCCCTCGCGGATCAGCGTGGGCAACTGGTGATCATAATGATGACGCGCCAGTTCACGATGATCCTGCAAGGTGGAAAGCGCAATGCCATCCTTCGCAAATTCTGACTCCAGCCAGCCAAGCTTGTGGGCAAGGCCGGTGGCCGTCGGGACCGGGCAACGGGTAAACCAAAGGCGGTCGATCGCTTGAGGGGTTGTTGAGCTCACGGATACCCCCTTAGCCTGCAGCCTTAACGCTGGCGGGTGCGCTATCGTTGGCCGGAACAAGACCCAAGGCATGCGCCTGATCATAAATCTTGGCCATTTTCCACTGCTGGGTGAGCACGCCAGGACCATAATCACGGGAGCCACCGAGGGAATCCGCCAGGCTTTGAATCAATGCGCCCTCTTCCAGCAGCAGAATGAATTCTGCCAGCTTGCGCAGACCTTGCTTGCCCCAGACGGTGGAACCGCCATTGGCTTCCAGAATGGCCGTGTTGTGCGGGTTCAGGCGAATCTGATCCAGAATGAAATCGACTTCTTGCTGACGACGGTCAATATAGATCGGGATTTCACGAATCAGGTTGAAGCGCTGCACTGGCACGTAACGGATAGGCAATGGGCGGTGTGCCTGTGCCCAGGCACCGAGGTAAGGGGAGTGCACGTGCGAAATCGAGGTGACATCCGCATGCTGCTTGAACAGCTTGTTGTAACGGGTATTGCCCAGGCCGCTTTTGCCGATGACGACATTGCCATCAAAATCCACCACCAGCGCTTCCAGTTTTTTGCCCTTGTTGAAAGGCCCGCCGTAATTGACGATGACCAGTTGCTCCTGGCCTGGAACACGTTCAACAAAACCTACCGTGCCATTGGCCGTAATCGTGCCGGTCTCGCGGAACACATCAAATGCCAACTGCGACTCTTCCAGCACGCTTTGTACAAAATCTTCCAGCTCTCTTTTTGCTTCAACAGCGATCACGCTCATTTTTTTGCCCTCTACGTTGGTATGTGTATTGCATCCAATGATGCATAACCATGCAGGGGCAAGAGCTATGCCAAAAAGAACAAGCGCGACCTTATTAAATTTAATCGTTTAAATTCATTTCCCTATGAAAATCACATGGCGATTACCCAGAAGGATATGAACAAGCAAGTGTTGGCTGGCAAACATTTCCACATACAAGACTGTTGCTTGATCACCACTTTTCACATGCCGTATTTGCATAAGCCTGCATAGGATATAACCATACCTTATATAGGTATAATGTGATATTAGTGGAAATTTTAATAACATTTAGCTATATTGCACCCTGCAATTTACCAAAGAGAGCGTCACACAATGCGAACTCAATTATGGGACTATGACCTGGAAGACGACGGCCCCACTCAGCCACCAAAAGGGGCCGAGCATGTCATCACGCACCCGAATCCATCTTCTGTCAGCTTGTCCATCCGGGCCAGCGCCCTGGTTTTCAGCGACCCCAAATCGCAACAGCTGTTAAGAATGATAGAGCGCGTGGCCAAGAGCGATGCCACCGCGCTGATTATTGGTGAAACCGGGACCGGCAAGGAACTGATTGCGCGTCAGATGCACGCCCTCAGCGCCCGTAAACACGCGCCTTTCCAAGCGGTAAATTGCGGCGCATTCTCTGAAACCCTGGTGGAGAGCGAATTATTTGGCTACGAACGTGGCGCTTTCACCGGCGCATCGCAATCGAAGATAGGCTGGTTTGAATCTGCCAATGGCGGCACACTGTTTCTCGATGAAATCGGCGACCTGCCACAGTCTACCCAGGTAAAACTGCTACGCGTGCTGCAAGAGCGCGAAGTCGTGCGTGTTGGCGCACGCAAGGCTATTCCGATCAACGTGCGGCTGATTGCCGCCACCAACGTCGACCTGGAAGAAGCCGTCCGCGCCGGACGCTTCCGCGAAGATCTTTACTACCGCATCAAAGTCGTCCCCATCAATCTTCCCCCACTCAGAGAGCGCCGCGGCGACATTTTGCCGCTGGTTGAGCACTTTCTGAATGTATATAAAGAACGACTCCAGACCGCCGCCCCGCAGCTGGCTCCAGAAACCATCCGCGTCATGCTCGAATACCCCTGGCCGGGCAATATCCGCGAACTGGAAAACGTGATTCACCGCGCATTGCTGGTGTCGAATACCAATACGCTGCAACCGCACGACCTTAACCTGCCGCACTCCTTGCTGCAACGCGAGGAACACAGCGCACGGCCACACCATCAGTCCAAGCCTACAAAGCCGCAAGCAGGCCACGAAAACGAGGTTTCGACGTATCCTCTTGAGACAGTGTTTTACGAGCTGTTCCAGGAATCTCCGGACAAGCTGTTTGACATCGTCAACAACCTGCTCGTCAGCAAAGCGTATGATTTTTGCCATCACAATCAGGTACATACCGCACGCCTGCTTGGCATCAGCCGGAATATTCTAAGAGCCAGGCTCAAGGAGTTGGGGTTGATTGATTAACCAGATGTTGAGTTAAGTGGATATACGATTCGAACAACGCTGAACTAGCCAAGCTAGCTTGTTCCCTATGGCACAAAAATCATGCAGCAAGCTGACAAGCCATCACTAAATCTCTTGTGCTGGTTAACATTTTTTTGCACTCACCCAATCCCCCCGAGCAATAGACCCAGCGCTTCCAACCATCAGCCTTTTTAGAGGAGATGGGTTTGATAACAAAGAATTTTTCAGGATCGTCAAGCTCGACCGACAATATTTGCCCTGAAATCCTGACATCAACCGGCCCTCTGCAGGTCAGCTTATGCGCATCTGCATGTTAAACTTACATTTTGCGGTTACAAGGGCAATTAACGCGTACATGACCTGGCTTCCTCAATAGGAAGTAAGGGAGATATGCCGGTTGTGTTGCTCGATTGTAGCCTTACTGCCTCTACTCAATCAGCATGGCAGACAATCAAGGACAACAGAATGAAAAAGGCTTTAATCACGGGCGTCACCGGACAAGATGGCGCATATCTCGCAGAGTTTTTGCTGAACAAAGGCTATGAAGTTCATGGCATCAAGCGTCGCAGCTCGCTATTCAATACTGCGCGTATTGATCATCTATTCCATGACGTGCACGAGACAGGCAAGCCCTTCTACCTGCACCACGGCGACATGACTGACTCTTCCAGCCTGACACATATCATCCAGAAAGTGCAGCCTGACGAGATTTACAATCTTGCCGCCCAGAGCCATGTAGCGGTCTCTTTTGAAGAGCCTGAATACACGGCCAATTCCGATGCCCTCGGTCCATTGCGGATTCTGGAAGCGATCCGTATGCTTGGCCTTACCAAAAAAACCCGCTTTTATCAGGCCTCAACTTCGGAACTCTATGGCCTGGTACAAGAGACTCCTCAAAAAGAAACCACCCCTTTCTATCCACGTAGTCCATATGCTGTGGCGAAACTCTATGCCTATTGGATTACCGTCAATTACCGCGAAGCCTATGGGATTTATGCCTGTAACGGCATCCTTTTCAACCACGAGTCGCCCATACGCGGAGAAACCTTTGTTACCCGCAAAATTACTCGGGCGCTGGCTCGCATAAAGCTAGGACTGCAGGAATGTTTGTATCTCGGCAATCTCAATGCAAAACGCGATTGGGGTCATGCCAAGGATTATGTCGAAATGCAGTGGCTGATGCTGCAACAGGAAAATCCAGAAGACTTCGTGATCGCCACAGGCGTGCAATACAGCGTACGTGATTTCGTCAATGCTGCAGCAAAAGAGCTGGGGCTTGCCATTACTTGGCAAGGTGATGGTGTTGACGAAAAAGGTTACGATGAATCCGGCAAATGTATCGTGGCTGTTGACCCACGATACTTCCGCCCCACGGAAGTCGAAACCCTGCTGGGCGACCCCAGCAAGGCAAAAAACAAACTGGGCTGGGTGCCCAGGATTTCATTTGATGAACTGGTTACCGAGATGGTGCGTGAAGACCTTAAATCAGCGCAGCGGGATGAACTGGTCAAACAGCATGGCTATGCCGCCTTTATTCCCCACGAGTAAACCAGCATGAGCAAACAGCGTATCTTGTTGACCGGCAGTGGCGGCATGGTCGGGCGCAATCTGCTCGAGCACCCGTCCATGTTTGCGCATGACGTGCTCACGCCGGACAGCCAGCAACTCGATCTGCGAGACTACACTGCCGTGCTCACATATCTGCAGAATCACCGGCCCGATATCGTCATACATTGCGCGGGCAAGGTTGGGGGCATTCAGGCCAATATGCGCGAACCCGTCGGGTTCCTGCTGGAAAATCTGGATATGGGCCGCAATATTGTCTGGGCCTCCCGACAGGCAGGAGTCAAGCGCCTGATCAACCTCGGCAGCTCGTGCATGTACCCACGAAATCACAATGACCCCCTGCCTGAAGAGCTGGTACTGAAAGGTGAACTGGAGCCTACCAATGAAGGCTACGCCCTTGCGAAAATAATCACTGCCCGGCTATGTGATTACATCATGCGTGAAGATCCCAGCTTTCAGTACAAAACCCTGATTCCTTGCAATCTGTATGGCCGTCATGACAAATTTGATCCAGCGCACTCGCATCTGATTCCAGCCATCATCCACAAAGTCTATCAAGCCCGCGAGAAAGGCGAAAAATCCGTCGAGATATGGGGCGATGGTACAGCCCGCCGGGAGTTCATGTACGCAGGCGATCTGGCAGATGCCATGGTGCACGCCATCGACCAGTTTGACTCCCTGCCGTCGATGATGAATGTGGGGCTGGGCTACGATTACACCATCAATGAATATTATCAGGCTACGGCCGAGGTGATGGGGTATGCGGGAGAGTTTACCCACAACCTGGAAAAACCGGTGGGAATGACACGCAAGCTTGTCAGCATTGAGCGCCAGCAGTCGTGGGGCTGGCAAGCCAAAAACGACCTTCTTTCGGGTATTGAAAAATCATACCAATTTTATGTGAATGAGTATTTACGATGAGCTTTAAATTCCCGTTAGCCACTGCCTCTTGGGGGCAAGAAGAGATAGACGCGATGCAAAATGTCATCGCTTCTGGAATGTTTACCATGGGCGCCAATGTACAGGCGTTTGAGCGCGACTTCGCCCAATTCACAGGCAGCAAATTTTGTCTGATGGTGAACTCCGGCTCTTCAGCCAACCTGCTCATGGTGGCAGCCTTGTTTTATACGAAGAACTCCAAGCTGAAATTGAAGCGTGGCGATGAGGTGATTGTGCCTGCCGTCTCGTGGAGCACGACATACTATCCGCTTTATCAGTACGGCCTGAAAATCAAGTTTGTCGATATTGACCTTAATACGCTGAACTATGACCTCGATGCGCTTGAGGCGGCAGTTACTGACCAGACGCGCATGATCATGGCGGTGAATCTGTTGGGGAATCCGAATGATTTTGATCGTATCAACGCGATCATCGGCGAACGTGACATTGTGCTGATAGAAGATAATTGCGAATCATTGGGTGCCAGATTCAATGGTCAGCAGGCGGGGACTTTCGGGATCATGGGCAGCTATAGCTCTTTCTTCAGCCATCATATCTCGACCATGGAGGGCGGCCTGATCGTGACGGATGATGAAGAGCTTTACCATATTTTGCTGTCGCTACGCGCGCATGGCTGGACTCGCAATCTGCCTAAACACAACCATGTTTGTAGTGAAAAAAGCGATGACCCGTTTGAAGAGTCTTTCCGCTTTGTGCTGCCAGGATTCAATGTGCGGCCACTTGAGCTGGAAGGTGCATTGGGTGTGGTGCAGCTGAAACGCCTGCCAGGCATGGTGGAAGAGCGCCGCAAGAACGGCAAGCTGTTGCAAGCCGCCCTGGCCAATCATCCTGATGTACTCATTCAGCAGGAAATCGGCGAGAGCAGCTGGTTTGGCTTTAGCCTGGTGATACGTCCCGGCAGCCAACTGACGCGCAAGCAGTTGCTGGAAAAACTTACCGGGCTTGGTTTCGAGTGTCGCCCTATCGTGGCAGGGAATTTTGCCAAAAATGAAGTAGTAAAATACTTTTATTCCGAGGTACATGGCGAATTGAAAAATGCAGACCATATCGACCAGAATGGCTTGTTTGTCGGCAACCACCACTACCCCATTCCAGGTGCATTTGAAGCCCTGGCAACACTATAAGGGTAAGGCATGAAAGCAGTGATCCTTGCGGGAGGCCTGGGTACGCGTATCAGCGAAGAGACTTCGTTGCGCCCAAAACCTATGGTTGAAATAGGCGGCAAACCGATTTTATGGCACATCATGAAAATCTATTCCCACTACGGGATCAATGATTTTGTGATCTGTTGTGGCTACAAGGGTTACGTCATCAAAGAATATTTTGCCAATTACTTTCTGCACATGTCGGATGTCACGTTTGACATGGTCAATAACCAGATGGAAGTGCATGAGCGCTATGCTGAGCCATGGAAGGTCACCCTGGTGGATACCGGGGTAGACACCATGACCGGCGGCCGCCTGAAACGCGTTGCTCCTTACCTGCAAGGTGAGGAGGCCTTCTGCTTTACGTATGGCGATGGCGTAAGCGATGTCAATATTGCTGAGTTGATTGCTTTTCACCAGGCGCAACAGGTAAAGGCAACGCTGACCGCCACCCTGCCCCCAGGCCGCTTTGGGGCACTGGATATGGATGGCAGCAAGGTTCGCAGCTTCAAGGAAAAACCCAAAGGCGATGGCGCCATGATCAATGGGGGGTTTTTCGTACTATCGCCTGAAGTTCTGGGGCTGATTGGCGACGACAGCACCATCTGGGAAAAAGAGCCGCTGGAGGCCTTGGCCTCACGCGGCCAGCTTGCAGCATTTTCGCATGAGGGTTTCTGGCAGCCGATGGATACCTTGCGCGACAAAACCTATCTGGAAGAACTCTGGGCCAGCGGCAAGGCGCCATGGAAGGTCTGGGAATGAACCCGGCATTCTGGCGCGGTAAACGCGTATTCTTGACCGGGCACACCGGTTTCAAGGGGAGCTGGCTATCATTATGGCTGCAAAGCCTTGGGGCAGAAGTCACAGGCTTTGCGCTTGCTCCGCCAACACAACCCAGCCTGTTTGAAGAGGCCCGAGTAGGTGCAGGCATGCGGTCCATCATTGCCGACATTCGGGATCTGCCAACGCTCCAGCACGCCATATTGCAGGCCAAGCCCGAAATCGTGATCCATATGGCGGCTCAACCATTGGTGCGCTACTCCTATGACCATCCAGTGGAAACCTATGCGACCAATGTCATGGGCACGGTACATCTGCTGGAAAGCGTGCGGCATTCGCCCGAGACCCGGGCCGTAGTAAACATCACGACCGACAAATGCTATGAAAACCGCGAATGGGTATGGGCCTACCGCGAGAATGAACCCATGGGTGGTTATGACCCCTACAGCAATAGCAAAGGGTGTGCAGAATTGGTGAGCGCAGCCTACCGCTCATCCTTTTTCAATGCGGAAACGTATGCCCAGCATGGGGTGGCGATTGCCACCACGCGCGCCGGCAATGTCATTGGTGGTGGCGACTGGGCTCAGGACAGGCTGATTCCCGACATTTTGCGCGGATTTGAACAAGGGCAGACCGTGAATATCCGCAACCCCAACTCCATACGTCCATGGCAGCATGTCATGGAGCCATTGCGTGGCTATCTCACCTTGGCAGAGCGCCTGTACGAGCACGGCCCGCGCTATGCTGAGGGATGGAACTTTGGCCCCAACGATGAGGATGCCAAGCCGGTGGGCTGGATCGTGGAGAAAATGGCTGCGCTCTGGGGGCATGAGGCCCAGTGGCAAATTGCTGAAGGAGAGCACCCCCACGAAGCCACCTACCTCAAACTGGATATTTCCAAAGCCCGCCAACTACTCGACTGGCACCCAGCACTTCGCCTCGAGCAAGCACTTGAGCTTATTGTCGACTGGTCTATGCAGCGCCTAGCCGGTGAAGATTTAAACCAGGCCACGCTGGCTCAAATTGAACATTATCAAAAATTGAATCAAGGATAGATTGTTATGCAAAACGCCAAAACTCAAGAGTTGCGAGAGCAAATCGCCAAGCTGGTAGGAGAGTATGCCGCCATCGCGCTGGCTCCTCAGCCTTTTCTGGCGGGCGCTTCAGTTATTCCGCCTTCGGGCAAATTGCTCGATGGTGCTGAAATCAAATTAATGGTTGAAGCTTCGCTTGACGGCTGGCTGACCACCGGACGCTTTAATGCCGAATTCGAGAAAAAACTCGCCGCGTTTATCGGCGTAAAGCATCTCTTGTCCGTGAACTCCGGCTCATCAGCCAACTTGGTGGCATTCACCACCCTGACTTCGCCCAAACTAGGCAATCGCGCCATACGCAAAGGCGATGAAGTTATCGCCGTGGCAGCAGGGTTCCCCACGACCGTGAACCCCATCATACAGTTTGGTGCAGTGCCCGTTTTTGTCGATGTGGATCGTTACACGCATAACATTGACGCCAGCAAAATCGAAGCCGCCATATCGCCAAAAACCAAGGCCATCATGCTCGCGCACAGCCTGGGCAACCCATTCAATCTGGACGTCGTCATGGAATTGTGCAAAAAATACAATCTTTGGCTGGTAGAAGATTGTTGCGATGCGCTTGGCACCACCTATCGCGGCCAGATGGTCGGTACCTTTGGCGATATTGCCACCCTGAGCTTTTACCCCGCGCACCACATCACCATGGGGGAAGGCGGTGCCGTATTCACCAATAATGACGAACTCAAAATCATTGCAGAAAGCTTTCGTGACTGGGGTCGTGACTGCTATTGCCCTCCCGGCAAAGACAACACCTGCGGCAAACGCTTTTGCTGGCAGCTCGGCAGCCTGCCCGAAGGTTATGACCACAAGTACACCTACAGCCACCTGGGCTACAACCTCAAGATCACAGATATGCAAGCCGCATGCGGCCTGGCCCAGCTGGACAAGGCACCGGCCTTTATTCAGGCTCGTAAAGACAACTTCGCCTTCCTGAAAGAACGTCTGGCGGCCTGCGAAGAGTTTGTGCATTTGCCACAGGCGACTGAGCACTCAGACCCGTCCTGGTTTGGCTTCCCGATCACCATGAAAGAAAACAGTCCGGTCACCCGACTGGAACTACTGACCTATCTGGACCAGAACAAAATCGGCACTCGCCTGCTGTTTGCGGGCAATCTCACACGCCAGCCCTATATGGCAGACGTCGAATATCGCATCAGCGGCGACCTCACAAACACTGACAATGTCATGAACAACACCTTCTGGATTGGTGTGCAACCCTCGCTGACACGCGAGATGCTTGAGTATTCGGCGCGCAAGATCGAAACATACCTTGGCGTTAATTTCTAGGCGGCACTTGTGAGCAAGCATATTTCAGCCTTTGATACAGGCAATCTGCGCAAAACGGTGCTGGATATGGCATTTGCAGGCTCAACTGTGCATATCGGCTGCGCGTTTTCCATTATTGAATTGCTGGCGGTGCTTTACCGCCAGCATTTGCGCTATCCGGATAATGACCCGGCCGCCCCTGACCGTGACTTTCTTATCCTGAGCAAAGGGCATGGCGTAATGGCGCAATATGCCTGCATGCGTGAACTTGGCTGGCTGCCGGAAGAAGCTTTCAGTGCCTATTTTGCTGATGGCAGCGATCTCAAGGGCTTGTCTGACTCTCGTATCCGCGGACTGGAAGTAACTTCAGGCTCCTTGGGGCATGGCTTATCTGTCGGGGTCGGAATGGCGTTGGGCGCCAAGATAAAGGGCACTGATCAGAAAACTTACGTCATTGTAGGCGATGGCGAAATCAATGAAGGCCCGATATGGGAAGGTGCCATGTTTGCTGCGCATCACCAGCTCGAAAATTTCATGGTGATCGTAGATGAAAATGGTTATCAGGCCATGGGTCCAACCAAAGAGGTTATCGGGCTTGGTTCCATTCGGGCAAAATTTGAAAGTTTTGGTTTTCTTGCCCACACCATTGATGGCCACAACGAAGCAGAAATTGATAACGCCATACACGAACTATGGGCCGACCCATCGCGACAGCCCAGAGCGCTTATCGCCAGAACAGTCAAAGGCAAAGGTGTTTCTTTTATGGAGCACAATAACATTTGGCATTACACGCGCCTTACAGCGGAGACTCACACTCATGCAGTGGCAGAAGTCATGGGTGACCGCTTGTGAGAGAGGCCTTTTCTACCGCGCTGATTCAACTGGCCCAACAAGACCCGCGTGTCATATTGCTGACTGGCGACCATGGTTATGCCTTATTTGATGAATTCAGGCGGGTTTGCCCGAATCAATACATCAATGCCGGCATAGCCGAACAAAATATGGTCGGCATGGCTGCCGGCCTTGCCCGTACAGGCTTTCGCCCTGTTGTCTACGGACTTAGTGCCTTCATTCCGGTGCGCGTGCTGGAACAGATCAAGCTGGATGTTGCGCATGACCGTTTGCCAGTGATTTTTATCGGGGATGGCGCAGGGTTCGTCTACAGCCACCTCGGTACCAGCCATCAATCCACTGAGGATATTGCCTGTGCCCGTGCAATTCCAAATTTGCAGATATATTCTCCGGCAGATGCCTTTGAGATGACCATGTGCATGCAGGCTGCTTATCAGGCCCATGCATCGGCATATCTGCGCATGGGCAAATCTGACCGTGGATTAGTTCATGCAGCCGTGCCCGAGGCATCCTCAGGAGAACTGCTTCAGTTAAAACAGGGCAAGCCTGGTGCCTTATCCTTTATCGCCACGGGTTCCATGGTGCGCACAGCAATGGACATTGCGAGCGCAAGCTATGCGGACGCATCTGTCTGGAGCGCGCCATTTATCAAACCAGCAGAGATAGCTCAGGTGGCGGCTATCTGCCGTAATGGCGGCCCTCTGGTCACCATGGAAGAACATTCAATCCATGGCGGGCTTGGCTCCATGATTGCAGAAATAGCCAGTGAACATTGCCCGGTACGGATTCTGCGCATAGGGGTAAAAGACCGCTTTTCAGAGCACTGCGGCACTTATGACTATCTACTCAAAGAACACGGTCTTGATCGCACGTCGATTGAAAAGCAGTTGGCTGAGTTTCTATCCCGGGCTGCCTGAGTATCATGCATATTGCCATCCTGGGTTCCACCAGCCAGATTGCACAGGATTTCATCCTGTCCGCTGAAAAAGCAGGCTCTCACCAATTCAGCCTCTTTGCACGTCGGCCGCAGTTTGTACGAGACTGGGCACAGCGTAAGCAGTTAAAGCACATTACAGAGATACTGGATTTTGGTGCTTTTAATGAGCGCGCCCGTTTCGACGCCATCATTAATTTTGTGGGGGTGGGCAGTCCAGCGGCGGCTCAGGCCATGGGCGCGTCCATTCTCGACATTACCGCCGAGTTCGACAACATGGCGCTGGATTACCTGAAAGCTCACCCGGAAACACGCTACCTATTTCTAAGCAGCGGCGCGGCATATGGGGCAAGTTTCACCCAGCCAGCGGACGAACACATACAGGCAATGTTCAATATCAATCATCTAAGCGCGCAAGACTGGTATGGCATAGCCAAATTTCATGCGGAAACCCGTCACCGCTCATTGGCGCATTTATCGGTGATAGATATTCGCGTATTCAGCTACTTCAGCCGACAGCAAGATATCTCTGCCAGATTTCTGCTTTCAGACATATTGCGTGCGATCCAGGAAAAAACCACGCTCAAAATCTCCCCGGATTATATCGTTCGTGATTTCTTGCACCCTTCGGATTTTTTTCAACTGATAGAGGCAGTGTTGAAAGCGCCCGCGACCAACACCGCGCTGGATTGCTACACCCGTGCGCCCATCGACAAACCCGCGCTGTTAGCTGCCATGCATGAGCATTTTGGCCTGCGCTATGAAATGACAGACGCCTCAGCCGGGCTAAATGCCACGGGGGGCAAGCCGCATTATTATTCGCTTAGCCGGAAAGCTGCCGGGTTCGGCTATCAACCGGCGATGAGTTCATGGGATGGCATATTGCTGGAATCCACCGCCATCCTTGAGCAACAAGCATGAGCGCTAATTAGATTTGGTACTTCTTACCATCATTATCGGCAGAGCCGCGCAATTTTTACTGGCACTTGCCATGCTGCGAGTGGCAACGACGCTGTTGTCCCCAGAAGAAATGGGCAAGGTCTCGCTAACCCTTACCACCATTGCGTTCTTTGCCTTGTTTCTGGTTAATCCGGTAGGTATGTTTATCAACCGGAGACTACACGCGTGGCAATCTGGCGGGTTGGCCATGGCCTATTTACGGTTATATACAGGCTATTTATGCCTGGTAGCGCTGGTTGCTGCTATCAGCCTCCCCTTGTTGAATATCAGTGGCTGGGTCCACTTCGGCATACCCATTTCCTGGCTTTTGCTGCTGGTATGCGGTTCACTTATTTTCAATACCATTAACCAAACAGCTATTCCATCCCTTAATTTGCTGGGCGACAGTGGACGATTTGTTGTACTGACCGTCAGCAGCCTTGCAGCCAGCTTTATCTGTGCTTTTGTCTGGGTAAAATCAGCAGGGGCAAATGCAGAGTACTGGTTATCAGGGTTACTGTTGGGCCAAGTCGTGGTGGGGATGATCGGCACCAGAATGCTAATTGCAAAATTGCACCCAACCACCACTTCTTTACGGCCGCATGTAGATCAAAAGCATCTGCGCGTGCTCTTTGCTTTTGCATGGCCACTCGCCATTGCGGCTGGGCTGGGCTGGGTCCAGGCACAAAGCTATCGATTTATACTTGAAAACGAAATGGGCCTGGGCCAACTGGGCCTATTTGTAGCTGGCTATAGCATAAGCGCAGGCATTATCGCGGGCTTTGAATCCGTGCTGACCACCTATTTTCAACCCCGCCTCTATCGTGATGCCAGCAGCAATCATCCCGCTCAGCAGGCAGGGGCATGGCAGCGTTATGCGGCCGCAGTCATCCCATCGCTGCTGTTAACCGTCGCGCTGCTTATAGCGCTTGCCCCAGAGCTTACCCGATTGTTGCTGGGGGAAAACTTCCAGTCTTCATCAGACTTTGTCATATGGGGCGCATGTGCTGAAGCCGCGCGCGTACTAGTAAGCGTATATGCCTTGATTGCGCATGTACACATGCGTACACGATGGCTTGTTATTCCCAACCTGGCAGGCGGAATACTATCGGTTCTGCTGTGCGCGCTGCTCATACCTCATCTGGGAGCAGATGGCGCTGGGGTAGGTCTGGCAGGATCTGGCTTTGCCATAGTCGCACTTATGCAGTTGCTGCTGGTAAGAAAAATGGAATACAAACCATCTCCTCTGCCTATTGTTGCAGCCTTGGGCACGGGTGTGGGGTTATGTATGCTGAGCTGGATATTGCGTCATGAATTGACCACAGGCAGCGGTTTTACACTGACAATCATCGTGGCAATAACCGGTGCAGTGTTTTTATTTGCGCAATATTTCTTTTTACGAAAGCATCTGGCGGACACACCGTCTTTCGTAAGAACTAATTAATATATGCAATAAGATGATATATCCTAAATAAACAGTCGCCCTTTCTGTGAGTTTTCTTTGAGGTAGTGCATTAAATGCATGTTGAAAAATGAATACCCAACTTCCCCTTGTGAGCATATGCATTCCGACATTTAATTCGGAAAAAACAATTCGGGAGACCTTGCTTTCGATTTTGAATCAATCCTACAAGAATTTGCGTATTCATGTTGTAGACAATGCTTCAGAAGACAGCACAGTATCAATTGCAGAATCAGTCGCTGATGAACGAGTTTTAATCCACCGTAATACTATTAATGTAGGCGGAGAAGGTAATTTTAATCGCTGCATACAGATAGCTTCTGGAAAATACACGGCTATCTTTCATGCGGATGATGTCTATGAACCAGACATAGTAGAAACTGAGGTAAGTTTTCTTGAGGCACACCCGGAGGTTGGAGCCACCTTCACTGAGGCACGCCTCATAGACGAAAATGGAGATCCAATTGGGGCTATCAAATTCCCAGCTGAAATGGTTTCAGCTGGAAACGTACATGACTTCCCTGCCTTGATGAAAGCAATATTACGACACTCAAATTTTCTTATCTGTCCTAGTGTGATGGCTCGTACATCGATATACAAGGATGAAATCAAGCAGTGGCGTGGCGATTTATTCAGATCATCTGCCGACCTGGATGTATGGTTACGAATAGCAAAGACGCATAAAGTCGGATTTATTCCGGCTCCTTTACTACGCTACCGTATCAGCAGCCATCAATTCTCAGCAAGAATACGGCTACAGACAGAAAGACCCGACTTTTTTCTGGTTGCCGACCACTATATCGCCGAACCACCCGTAAGGCGGGTGCTAAATGAGCAAGATATCGAGAACTATGATCGGCTGGATCGTCGTGACAGGGTAATGCGTGCCGTGAACTGTATCATTACTGGCAATATGCACAAAGCACCAGCCTTGCTGAATGATATTTTTTCTTGGAGTACCATCAAAGCTTCCATTCAGACAAAACGAGGGCTAGGTGTTATGTGTGCAGCCATCTATTTAAAACTATTGTTAATACTGAAAATGGAAAATTTTGGTCAACGATCCCTACAATATCTAAAGCATTTAATGCATAAGTAAGAAGGCGCTGAATGCAAAAAATTTATATTGATCCGTCCTACACCGTTTTCTACGAGGATCGCTTATTTGATGAATACAATCCTCAATTGAATCGCGATGACATGCTCTCGCCATTCGTTCGCCTGCGCGGCGCACTCGCTGAACAAGGTGCGGCCATTCATACTGCGGATTATCTATTCAAAAACGTCGAGTCAACACCCGAACCAAGTGACTATTACTCTCTTGGAATATCAAACAATTACTCGGCGCTAACTTCTCTATCAGCGGTGAATCTAAAGGCATTCGTTGTAATGGAACCTCCTGTTGTCGCTCCACATTTGTATCGTGAACTGCCAACGCTTACCTCTGCATTTGAACATGTTTATGTGCATAATACAGAAGGAGATGGATACTCGCTCGAAGGAGTTGATAGAAGTAAGCTCCGTCAGTTATTTTGGCCCCAACCAAGAGCAGACGTTATCGAGCCGCTATGGCAGAACAACCACCGACAGCACCGAATTGTAGTGATCAATAGCAACCTCAAACCGGTCTCCTTCCCGGGTGAGCTGTACAGTAAGCGCATCGAGACCATGGCAGCTCTCGCTAGTGTTAATGCTGTTGATCTTTATGGGCGCGGATGGGATAAATGGTGGTCAAGAAATGCAATGTGGTTACCATACTGGCGTAATAAGGGTGCCTTAAAGAGCATATATAAAGGAAGCTGCGTCTCGAAGTATGAAGTTATGAGCAAGTATAATTTTGCCCTCTGCTTTGAGAATATGGCGATGAAAGGATATGTCACTGAGAAAATATTTGACTGCCTCTATTCTGGAACTATCCCTATATATCTGGGTGCAACAGATATTACATCCCTGATTCCAGAAAATTGCTACATTGATTATCGAAACTATTCATCCGCAATACAAATGTGGCGGTACATCCAATCATTATCCATAGATGAAATTACAAAGATACGCCAAGCAGGAAGAGACTTTATTCTTAGTCCAGAATATAAAAATTACTACAACTCCATGCTTGATATTGTTAAATGTTACAAGTAACCATTGCCAATAAAGTCACTCCGTCCATAGGGAAAAGCCTTCTTATCGGTGGAGGAATGCTCACTCTATGGTGTGCACTTTATATTGTCGGGGTATCCCATTATCCAGGTTCTACATTTTCCTATTCATTATTTTCTTTTGTATTTCTATGTCTTTTAATTAGCGGACTCATACGACGTATAAGTTACGGATACACGTTTGTCGCAGGTATGCTGTTTTTAGGGTTCTGGATGAAGCTCACAGTTCATCTGTGGCTTAACTATGCATTTAGGGAGTCGACTGGAACATTCGACTACTCCGCTTACTCTTGGGATGAAACGTTAGATATCGCCAGCTATGCTGCCCTGTGCATTCTAGCCACCAGAATTCTTCTCCCAGTCATTGGGTTAAAGTCAGTAACAAACGTAGCCAATAAACAAGAAAAAGAACTGAAAGTTCTTTTATGGTATAGCCAGTGGCGGATACAACTATGGATTACATTACTGCTTTTTTGTATTTTCCTGGCAGTATTCAACGCTTCTTTTGGCATATTCCAAATTGGGCTTGTTCCTAGGACAATATTAGCATGGCCACTCAACGCTGTTATATCTTATCTTATAGGTCATGGATTATCCATTTTAACTTGCGTATTTTTATGGTGGGAAATTCTACTTAAGAAAGATATAAAATACTCCATATATTTTATTATAATAATAGCTTTTATTTCGACCACTTCCGTTTTAAGTCGAGGTATTTATATTTTCCAAACGCTACCTCAATTTTTTGCTGCATTTACAAATAGAAAAATAATAACAAACTTCTCTATCAAAAGTGTCCCTCTAATTTCAATCACATTTATAACATTACTTTTTGTATCAAACACCTCTGTTAATTTTCTTCGAGAGCATTACTATACTACTGTCAATATTCCCCATGCTTCCAATTCAGAAGCGACATTAACTTCAAAGCCTGCGCCCCATTTTGTAAATATTATCAGTGGAGTAGCATCCCTATTAGTTGACCGCTGGATCGGGATCGAAGGCCTAATGGTGCTTCAAGCACATTCTGAAAAAAGCCATGAACTATTCATTCATGGCTTACAAGAACATAGAAAAATAGGTACTGACACCCTATACTCAAGCATTAGTAAACCTAATTACTATTTGGTAGTAGACAAAAGTAAGTACCAGTTTTCAGAGATCCCAGGAGCAATAGCTTTTTGCTTTTTTTCGGGCAAATTCTGGGTAGTCGGTTTGGGCATGGTTCTGCTGACGGGCTTACTACTTATAAGTGAGGCCGCTGTTATGAAACTTACAGGAAATCCTATTTTGTGCGGTCTATGGGGGTGCTTGACAGCAAATTATTTTGCGCAAATGGGCGTTGCCCCTAAAGATGCTTTATTTCCGATGAGTATCACGGCTGTAGCCATCATTTTTGTTGGCTTTATACAGTCGGACTATTTTTTTAGAGCACTTTCAACCTTTAAAAAAATACACAAAAAATGATCAGTGCAATAATGC
Source organism: Methylovorus menthalis (assembly GCF_020523625.1). GTDB lineage: Bacteria > Pseudomonadota > Gammaproteobacteria > Burkholderiales > Methylophilaceae > Methylovorus > Methylovorus menthalis. Next base: position 39,864 of record NZ_JAJAQH010000005.1, on the reverse strand, counting down.
CAGAACGTTTATTTATTCATGCTACAAATGTTCATCAAGGCGGGGGGGCCACGTTACTATTATCGTTAGCTAGCGCTTTGGATAAGGATGTAGAAGTAATTTTGTGTTTAGACGAAAGAATGGTTTTCCCGGACGGTTCGCCGCACATTCAAGTAAAAAAAATCAAGCCATCCGTATTTCAAAGATTACGAGCTGAATGGTGGCTCAAAAAGAATGTAACCCAAAATGATTGCGTAATCTGCCTGGGGAATTTACCGCCGTTGTTTCGCTTACTCGGCGATGTAACCGTTTTTTTACAAAACCGCTATTTAGTCGAAGCAGTGAAACTCGATCATTTCCCATTAAAAACAAAACTAAGAATTATGATGGAGCGCCTGTGGTTGCGAACCCGGATATCAAACGTAGATGAGTTTGCAGTGCAGACTCCGTCAATGAAAAGATTACTGCAATCCATGACGGCAACGCCTATACACATGCTGCCATTCGTGACTCAGCAGGAGGGGTACACAAGATCAATTAAGACTACAGCGGAGACGCCGGAAAGAAATACAGCCGTTTTCCTTTACGTGGCCTCCGGAGAACCTCACAAAAACCATCGAAAACTAATTGAAGCGTGGTGCCTGCTGGCTGAGCAAGGAATATATCCATTGCTGAAATTAACATTGAACCAGTCCACCTCACCTGATCTATGTCGATGGATAGATGAGATGACAAAGCGGCATTCTCTTAATATCGAGAATCTCGGGACGCTGTCGCATGACCGTGTTCTTGAACATTACAGATGTGTTGATGCACTTATTTATCCATCAACATTCGAGTCCTTTGGCTTGCCATTGATAGAAGCACGACAGGCTAATCTGACTATTCTAGCCTCGGAACTGGATTACGTTCGCGATGTAATTGATCCCGAACAGTCATTTGACCCCGAATCAGCAATCTCTATCGCCAAGGCAGTTAAACGGTTTATGACTGTTCAAGAAACTCCATTGCCATTGCAAAATGCGAGCGCATTTCTTAAACATGTTTTTGAAAGATCCAGACAAAGTGCGCATTCTCATCGTTAGTCAATATTTCTGGCCGGAGGGGTTCCGCATCAATGAGGTTACCCGCACGCTTGTAGAGTCAGGGGAAGAGGTTGACGTACTAACAGGCAAGCCGAACTACCCTGAAGGGGTAATCTATCCAGGCTACAATTTCTGGAAATGTACTCATGAAAAAAACGCGGGCATAACTATCAGCCGCGTCCCTCTGATTCCGCGAGGAAAGAATAGTAAAATATGTCTGGCCCTTAACTATATATCCTTCATCATTTTTGGCACGCTCATTGGACCTTGGCTGAAACGGCGACAAAAATATGATGTGGTCTTTGTTTATGGAGTATCTCCACTACTGCAAGCCCTGCCTGGCTTACTTCTAGGTTGGATCAAGCGAGCACCCGTAGTTATTTGGGTGCAAGACTTGTGGCCTGAAAGTCTTTCCGCCACAGGCTATGTCAAGAATCGATTCGTGTTATGGGCGGTGGAGCAATTAGTACGATTTATTTATACACACGCCGACCTGTTGCTCGTGCAATCACGTGCCTTTATCGAACCGGTAAGTAAATTAGCTTCCGGCACGCCCATTAGGTACTATCCGAACTCGGTAGATGGCAGCTTTCTTCTCCGCACAAATGACAAAGTACCTGACGTTCCAGGGCTAGACGCGCCGTTCTCTGTCATGTTTGCAGGTAATATCGGTGCCGCGCAGGCAGTCCATGTGATTGTCGAAGCAGCAACCCATTTGAAAGACTATCCAGATATCCAGTTCATTGTTGTTGGTGACGGAAGTTGCCGCTTATCAATGCTAGAGCAAGTTAATAAGCGAGGACTGAAAAATCTTCATTTACCAGGTCGCTTCCCGGTAGAGTCTATGCCCGGTTTCATGCAAAAAGCGTCAGCCCTCCTCGTAACGCTTGCAGACAAAGAGATTTTTGCAGCGACTGTTCCGAATAAAATTCAAGCTTATATGGCTGCTGGTCGGCCGATCATTGCTTGCGTCAATGGCGAGGGGGCTCGTCTGGTGACTGAAGCACAAGCTGGCTTGGCAGTATCTGCCGAGAACTCTAAGGGATTGGCTGAGGCTGTTTTGCGTATGTATAACATGTCATCTGCCGAACGAAATAAAATGGCGGAAAATGCGCAAGCTTACTATCTTGAGCACTTCGCCCATGAAAAACTGGTTTCACAGCTGATCAGGCATTTTGAGGATATAAGGACACGTTAATTGAAGAAAATTTTGATTCTCGGGGCTAATGGCATGATTGGCAGCACTGTGCTTCGAGTTTTGGCCCAAAATAAAAACTGGGAAGTAACCGGTTCACTGCGTACTTCCCGAAAGCCAATAATACCTGGAACAAGCCAGGTGAGTTGGTTATACGGGGTCGAGCTGACGAACCAGGATCACCTCGCCCAGTTGCTGAACGAAGCAAAGCCCGATGTCATCGTAAATTGCGCGGGGCTGACCAAACACTTGCCAATGGGGAATGATCCCATTGCGGCTTTAAGCATCAATGCTTTGCTACCTCACCGGTTAGCAAAGCTATGCCAGCTTACGGGTGCTCGCCTGATTCACATAAGTACAGACTGTGTCTTTTCTGGGAAGAAGGGAAACTACCTGGAAGATGATCAATCGGATGCAACGGATATCTATGGAAAAACCAAGCATTTGGGAGAGGTGATCGCCCCTGGTGTTTTAACATTACGTACATCCACGATTGGTCACGAACTAGGTACTAAATTTGGCTTGCTAGAGTGGTTCTTATCCCAAGACACCTGCAAAGGATACCGAAATGCAATATTTTCAGGTCTTCCTTCCTTAGAGTTTGCCAAGGTCTTAAGAGATGTGGTTATTCCGGATAGCACGCTCGAAGGTCTGTACCATGTAGCTGCTCAACCAATTAACAAAGATGCGTTGCTTCGCTTGATAGCCAAGGTTTATCAAAAACAAGTTGAGATACAAACAGACGAGCAGATCACCATAGACAGGTCGTTGAGTTCGGAGAAATTTTCCAGCGCGACAGGCTACCGCGCCCCAGACTGGCATGAAATGATCGAAGCGATGCACAAGGATAAGGTTTAAGGAGTCATTCAAATTATGTTTGATAACAGTGTTCTATTGATAACCGGCGGTACAGGCTCCTTTGGGCAGACCGTGCTGAATCGCTTCTTAAATACGGGCGTCAAGGAAATCCGTATTTTCAGCAGGGATGAAAAAAAACAAGAAGATCTACGCATTGCATTCAATAGTTCAAAACTTCGCTTCTACATTGGGGATGTCCGTGATCCACTAAGTATTAGCCAGGCCATGAAAGGGGTTGATTATGTATTTCATGCGGCAGCCCTTAAACAAGTGCCTTCTTGTGAGTTCTATCCTATGGAAGCGGTTCGCACCAATGTGATAGGCACGGAGAATGTACTCAATGCTGCAACGGAAAATGGGGTGCGGAGGGTCGTTGTATTGAGCACTGACAAAGCCGTCTATCCCATTAACGCAATGGGTATTTCAAAAGCCATGGCTGAAAAAATCATGGTAGCAAAAGCACGCATGCAACGTACTGACGAAACCGTTTTTTGCGCGACTCGATACGGCAATGTGATGGCATCGCGTGGGTCCGTAATCCCGCTCTTTGTTAACCAGCTTAAATCTGGAAATCCCATCACGGTAACCGACCCACATATGACTCGCTTCTTGATGTCGCTCGAGGAGTCAGTCGATTTGGTGCTTTATGCATTCACTCACGGCCAGCAAGGCGACATTTTCGTCCAGAAAGCACCCGCCTCGACGGTCGGCGACTTAGCTGAAGCCCTTAAAGAGATATTCATGGCGAATACTTCTACTCGCGTGATCGGAACCCGCCATGGCGAAAAGCTCTATGAGTCATTGATTTCTCGTGAGGAAATGGCCCATGCGCAAGATATGGGCGGGTATTACCGCATCCCGGCTGACAATCGTGATTTAAATTACGCAAAATATTTCAGTGAAGGGGAAGAAAGTATCTCCCTTCTGGATGACTACACCTCACACAACACTCAGCGTCTCAATATCGAGCAAATCAAAGAATTGTTACTAAAACTAGATTACATCAAGGAAGAATTGCATGCTTAAGGTCATGACTATCGTGGGCACACGCCCAGAACTGATTAAGATGAGCAGAGTCATCGCCGAGTTCGATCAACACACCAAGCATGTGTTGGTTCACACTGGCCAAAACTATGACTATGAACTTAATCAACTGTTCTTCGAAGATCTGAGCATACGGAAACCAGATCATTTTCTGGAAGCAGTGGGAAATAACGCAGCGCAAACCATAGCTCGTGTCATTGAAAAAGCCGACGAGGTCTTAGAAAGTGAAAAACCCGATGCCATAATGCTGTATGGCGACACCAACTCCTGTCTGGCCGTCATTGCTGCCAAGCGTCGAAAAATTCCAGTATTTCACATGGAAGCGGGCAATCGCTGCTTTGATCAACGTGTTCCTGAGGAATTAAACCGCAAAGTACTTGACCACCTAAGCGATATAAACCTCGTTTTAACCGAACATGCACGTCGCTATCTGATTGCTGAAGGAGTAAGGCCTGAGACCATCATCAAAACTGGTTCCCACATGCGAGAAGTGCTTGATCATTACATGCCAAAAATAAAAGCGTCCAATGTAATCACCCAAATGGGATTAGAAAACGGGAAATTCTTTCTAGTCAGTACGCATCGAGAGGAAAATGTAGATACCCCAGAGAATCTGATTGATTTACTGGAGACATTAAACGCCTTGGCCGAGTCTTACGATCTACCAGTTATCGTTTCAACGCATCCTCGCACCAGGAAGCGCCTGGACATGCTGCAGGGAGTGCAAGCAGATGCTCGTATTCAATTCATGAAACCATTTGGCTTTTGCGATTACATACGCCTGCAGATGGAAGCGCTCTGTGTAATATCCGATAGCGGCACCATTACGGAGGAAGGCTCGCTTCTGAACTTGCCCGCCATCACGATCCGCAATGCGCATGAGCGCCCTGAAGGGATGGATGCGGGTACACTGATTATGGCTGGGCTGAAAAAAGAACGTGTACTTGATGCCGTCCGTATAACAATAGCGCAACATGATCCTCTCAAGCATCCGGTTAGACACGTCCATGATTACGAGAACCCAGCAGTCTCTAAACAAGTGCTTCGCATCGTAGAAAGCTACACCGACTACGTGAATCGAACTGTGTGGCACAAGGCACCCTAATGCAATGACGATGTTGGTTACAGGTGCAAATGGGTTCGTCGGCACGGCACTTTGCACAAGACTGCTGAAAGAAAATGTCACCGTTCGCGGTGCTGTGCGCTCCTCTGTGCAGCTACTACGAGATATGGAGATTGCTCATTCGGACGAGATCACTGCTCAAACCGATTGGGCGGCCCCACTATGGGATGTAAAAACCGTGGTTCATCTCGCCGCGCGCGTGCATGTCATGTCAGAGCACAGCGAAGATGCCTTGAGTGAATTTCGTTACATCAATGTCGAAGCCACCCTCAATCTGGCGCGACAAGCAGCGGCACTGGGTGTGAAACGGTTTATTTTCCTCAGTTCCATCAAGGTGAATGGCGAATCAACAGAACCTGGCCACGCTTACTCTGCCGATGACATTCCCGCGCCAGCAGATGCATATGGAATTTCAAAATATGAAGCGGAGCAAGCGTTGCTAAATCTGGCGGCAGAGACTGGCATGGAGGTCGTGATCATCCGCCCCCCGTTAGTTTATGGCCCGGGGGTAAAAGCCAACTTTGCTACCATGATGCGCTGGCTGGATCATGGTATTCCATTGCCACTGGCGGCGGTTACCGATAATCGGCGCAGCCTGGTAGCATTGGATAATCTGGTAGATCTGATTGTCACTTGTCTCGATCACCCTGCTGCTGCCAATGAGATATTTCTGGTGAGTGATGGTGAGGATATCTCCACCGCCGATCTATTAAGGCGCATGGGGCAAGCGTCAGGTAAATCGGCACGACTGTTTTTTGTGCCCCTGCCTTTACTCAGGCTTGGTGCCGCATTGCTGAATAAATCCAGTTTTTTTCAGCGCCTGTGCGGCTCGTTGCAAGTCGATATACATAAGACTCAACGCATATTGGGATGGAGTCCAAAAATCACTCTCGATGAAGGGTTACGACGTTCAGCGCAAGCCAAGGATGACGTATGAAACGAGTATTTGATTTGGCATTAGCCTTGATTGCCGCAACATTGCTGGTTTTCCCCATTTTAGCCGTCGCGCTTGCCATTCGTCTCACCTCCCCCGGCCCGGTGCTTTACTGGAGTGACCGAGTGGGGCGGTATAACCGCATTTTCAAAATGCCGAAATTCCGTAGCATGCGTATCGATACCCCTGCCGTGGCGACACACCTGCTGGATGATCCGGCGCGGTGGCTGACACCGATAGGAGGGTTTTTGCGTAAATCCAGCCTGGATGAGTTGCCGCAACTGTGGAGCATATTCAAGGGTGACATGAGCTTTGTCGGGCCACGTCCGGCCTTGTTCAATCAGGATGACCTGGTTGCATTACGCACCGATATGGGCGTGGACAAAATGGTGCCTGGGCTGACTGGCTGGGCACAGGTAAATGGCCGGGATGAGCTGCCTATTCCGCAAAAAGTACAACTGGATGCCGAATACCTGCACAAGAAATCGCTGATCTTTGACTTGAAAATACTCTGGATGACAGCACTTAAAGTGCTAACAAGAGACGGCGTATCGCATTAACGCTAAAATCGTCGCCTCAAGTGCTTGGCGTCACATCACCAGCGGAGCTGTGACCATTGGGTAAAAAAACTAAGACTATTCTTCCTTACTCAATTTGGCTGGATCTCGTCGTAAGAAGATATCGACTGTTTTATGCATCCTCTCCGCGTTAAGTCGACGCCGTTGCACACCACTTTTCTGTTTAGGCCCCACCATGACAACTCATAAAGACATAGACGCCGCCGAACTGTTTTCCCTCCTAGAGAAAGGCAATCTGCGATTGATTGATGTACGCAACGCGGATGAAGTCGCTCGCGGCATCATCGCTGGCGCAACTCATATTCCGCTATCCATCATTGCTGCCAGCGTGGATGATTTGACTGGGGGAAGCGAGACGCTGGTTTTTTACTGCCATAGCGGCATCCGCTCAGGACAGGCTGCATCGTTTATTGCCAGCCATGGTCGGGAGCATGTGTATAACCTGCAGGGCGGTGTATTGGCATGGGGAAGGGCTGGGTTTCCCTTTGCCCCACCTCAATCCTGATAGTGAAAGAGACGTATCAAATGGAATTCACAAAAGAACTGGATGCACGTGGCTTGAAATGCCCGCTCCCCATTTTGCGCTGTAAAAAAGGTTTGGCCGAGCTAGAGCCCGGCCAAGTGTTGAAGGTATTGGCAACCGACCCTGGGTCGGTAAAAGATTTTCAGGCGTTCTGCAAACAGACCGGCCATGAAATGCTTGCCCTGCAAGAGCCGGATGAGGCTATGCAGGACAAGGTGTTTACATTTCACATCCGCAAACGGACGAGTTAAGCCGTTTAATTACTTGCTCGTGGTTTGAGGCTTGCCGTAATCCATGGGCAGGAATTGCAGACGATCCCAAGGGAAACCTTCCATGACCGAATAATTCGGCTTGTTCTCAAACAAGGCTGGGTAAGGATTTGGCTTTCCAAGCTTCGTATAAGAGTATGCATTTTGTGCACGGAGTGAAATTGAGCCAGCTTTATCCCACACCACGAAGCCATAAGTCTGTGCCGCTTTGGCAATAATTTTCCCGGCTTTGCTCAACTTCAATGAATTCACATCAATGCTAGGATCCAGGCGGAAACGTTGGCCTTCTGCAATTCGATAAGCTAATTTATTACCGTTCCAGCCATCCGAGCGATTAGCTGGCCAAGAGAACAGGTTGTAATGTTCGGTATCTACCAATGCTATGCCGATAGCATGCTTAATTTCGCCGCGCTCCAGCTCCTCAGCGGTAATTTGCCCGCCCAGGAACGGTAGGCTGGTAGCCGTTGTACCATAGTACTTGTAAAACACACCATTGCTCTTGGATGCATTTGGCAGGCTTCCACCCCAGCATGCGTACCACACGCCATTTTCTTTCTTGGCTTTCCAAAACTCCCATACGGTGTCTGTAGAGGGCTGATAAACCGTCATCTCCATATCAGTACCTTCTGCAGGAACCGCATAGCTAGGCACTGGGACGCTAGCCCACTGTGTGAGTAGGCCAGAGTCCTTATAGCCTTTATTTTGGCAATCCCATTGATTCACTCTTACAGGAGTAGTTTTATTATCCGCGACATACACTGGGCTTGAGTATTTGGAGGTGTTGATCGTGACCGTACCATAGTAGGCTTTTTTCTGACGCAGAAACTCTTGTGTGTATTGAGCCGTATAGGGGTGGAGTTCTACCTCTTTAGGAATAGGGGTGTACCAGAAGCTATCGGGGGAAAATACAGCATCGGTGACCAGCGCATTTGCCTTGACCGCAGCTGCCGCGGCTTTTACAGCAGCAGCCTTCTCAGCAGCAGCCTTGGCTTCAGCGGCCGCCTTTTCTGCGGCAGCTTTGGCAGCGGCCTCTTTCGCCGCTTGCGCAGCGAGTGCGGCTTTTGTTGCTTCTTGCGCTTGCTTGGCAGCGTCTGCACACATAAAGGGCATATTGGTATAAATCGTTTTGCCTGATGTGCCCGTGCACTTGATGTAGTCCGCAGCTTGAGCAGTCATTCCTGCGGTGCTGGCCATGATACTGATCGCAGCCAATATTGCGTTTCTGGGGTTCATCATGTCGTCCTCTCGTCTTGCATCCATAGTGTTCTTTAACGGTGTTAAGAACAAAAAATTGAATATTTTGCGAAAAGGCGGTCTGCCGGTTGGCTTACGGGAGGGGTGGCGGCTCCGCTATCATAGATTTCTCCTTAGACCGGAAGCTTTGCGTCTCCGTTCTTTCAAACGGGTTTGCCTTTTCATGTGTCTATTAACGCCCCGCCATCGGGTAAAGTCAACGCACTATCTGCTTGTTTAAAAAGGACTGACACTTTTGGTCAGTCAATGACGGTCGCATCATGCAGCCGTCATTTGATTAAACTAAACGCGCCAATTGGGATTGCAGCTTGTCCACCGTAGCCTGGAAGCCCGCCAGACGTTCCCGCTCTTGCGCCACCACGGCCGCAGGGGCGCGATCCACAAAACTCGCATTGCCCAGTTTGGCCTCAGCTTTACTGACTTCGGTTTGGAGGCGGGTAATTTCCTTGCTGAGGCGTTCTTTTTCCGCAGCAACGTCCACTTCAATCTTCAGCATCAGGCGGAAGTCACCCGCCAGCGCAACCGGCGCATCGACCTGCGGCAGCTCGGTAACAATCTCAACCTCGGCAAGCTTCGCCAGCGCTTTAATATGCGGCGCATAGGCTTGCAAGGCTGATGTGTCGCCCGCCGCGATCAGCGGCACGCGCGTCGCGGGTGAAATCCCCATCTCACCGCGCAAGCTGCGGCACGCGTCGACCGCTTGTTTCAACAGGGCCACCCAAGCCTCCGCCTGCTCGTCAATCTTGCCTGGCTGCGATTTCGGGTAGGCCTGCAGCATGATGCTGGGGCCAGGTTGATTCATGTCACGGCCAGACAATGGGCCCACGGTTTGCCAGATTTCTTCGGTGATGAATGGCATGATGGGGTGCGCAAGACGCAGGATAGTTTCCAGCACACGCAGCAAGGTACGGCGTGTGGCGCGTTGTTCAGCCTCGGTACCAGTTTGCAATTGGGTCTTGGCAATCTCCAGATACCAGTCGCAATACTCGTCCCACACAAATTTGTAGATGCTTTGCGCGATCAGGTCAAAACGGTAATCGGCAAAACCACGCTCGATATCGGCCTCCACCTTTTGCAGCACGCTGACAATCCAGCGGTCCGCCTGTGAAAAACTGAGATAGCCTTCAGGCTTGGTTTTGCAATCTTCCAGGCCGCAATCCTGCCCCTCGGTGTTCATCAGCACAAAGCGCGTGGCATTCCACAGCTTGTTGCAGAAGTTGCGATAGCCTTCGCAGCGCTGCAGGTCAAACTTGATATCGCGACCCGGCGAAGCCAGGCTGGCAAAGGTAAAGCGCAGCGCATCCGTACCATAAGCGGCAATCCCTTCCGGGAATTCCTTGCAGGTACGCTTCTCGATCTTTTCCGCATCCTTGGGGTTCATGAGCCCAGTTGTGCGCTTCTTGATCAGCGCATCCAGATCAATGCCGTCGATCAGGTCGATCGGGTCCAGCACATTACCCTTGGATTTGGACATCTTCTGTCCTTCCGCATCGCGGATTAGGCCATGCACATACACATGCTTGAACGGAATCTTGCCAGTGAGGTGCGTGGTCATCATGACCATGCGCGCCACCCAGAAGAAAATAATGTCAAAGCCGGTGACCAGCACGCTGGATGGCAGGTATTGCTGCAGGGCCTGATTGGCAGCATCCAAGGCTTCATCGCCTGTCCAGTCCAGGGTGGAGAACGGCCATAGCGCGGAGGAGTACCAGGTATCCAGTACGTCATCATCGCGCTTCAAATGGCCGGTATAGCCATCCTTTGCGGCCAGGGCTTGTGCTTCGTCCGCATCATGCGCGACATACACCTTGCCACTGTCCGTATACCAGGCCGGGATCTGATGCCCCCACCACAGCTGGCGCGAAATACACCAATCCTGAATATTGTTAAGCCACTGGTTATAGGTGTTCACCCAGTTTTCGGGGTAGAACTTGATCTGACCGTCGGCTACCACCTCCAGCGCTTTTTGCGTAATGCTCTTGCCATCGGCAGCAGGCTTGCTCATGGCGACAAACCATTGGTCCGTCAGCATGGGCTCAATCACCACACCAGTGCGGTCACCACGTGGCACTTTGAGTTTGTGCTTGTCGACCTTGACCAGAAAACCTTGGGCTTCCAGATCAGCCACTACCTGCTTGCGGGCAGCAAAGCGCTCCAGACCACGATAGCTTTCAGGCGCATTCTCGTTGACGAAGCCTTTGAGATCGAGGATGCCGATCATCGGCAAGCCATGACGCTGCCCCACCGCATAGTCATTAAAGTCGTGCGCAGGCGTCACCTTGACCACGCCGGTACCGAACTCGCGGTCCACATAGTCATCGGCGATGATCGGTATCTCGCGATCACACAACGGCAGTTTGACGGTCTTGCCGATCAGATGCGCGTAGCGTTCGTCTTCGGGGTGCACCATCACCGCCACGTCACCCAGCATGGTTTCAGGGCGGGTGGTTGCCACCGTCAGATGCCCGGAGCCATCGGCCAGCGGGTAGTTGATGTGCCACATGGAGCCGTCTTCTTCTTCCTGTACTACTTCCAGGTCAGAGACCGCCGTGCCCAGCTTTACATCCCAGTTCACCAGGCGCTTGCCGCGGTAAATCAGGCCTTCGTTATACAGGCAGACAAAACTCTCGGTCACCACCTTATTAAGGCCGACATCCATGGTGAAGCGCTCGCGACTCCAGTCTGGCGATGTGCCCAGGCGACGCATCTGCTGGGTAATGGTGCCGCCAGAGTATTCTTTCCACTCCCACACTTTTTCCAGGAATTTTTCGCGGCCGAGGTCATGTCGGCTCACGCCTTGCGCATCCAGCTGGCGCTCCACGACAATTTGCGTGGCGATGCCGGCGTGATCGGTACCTGGCTGCCACAAGGTATTGTCGCCGCGCATGCGGTGATAGCGCGTCAGGGCATCCATGATGGTCTGGTTGAAACCATGGCCCATGTGCAGGGTGCCCGTGACATTGGGCGGGGGTAGCAAGATGCAGAAATTGTCCGATTTGGACGCATCCATGCCAGCCGCGTAATACCCGTGGGATTCCCAGAATTGATACCATTTGCTTTCGAGCGCCTTGGGGTCAAAAGCCTTGGCTAAAGTGTCTGCGTTTTCAGTGGTTTGAGTATTCATAGGTGGGGGATTTTACCACAGCCCCTGCTTGGCTGGCCTGCCCTTGCCCGAGATTCATGCAGCATGATCCCCGCCGCAATTGACGCGAATCAGAGAGTTTGGGTTAGGATATGACTTTGCCTGTTTACAAACGAGGTGACGATTGGACGCAGTCTGGATTTGGGGGATTTTCGGATTGGTGCTGCTCTCAGCCGAGCTGGCAACGGGCACGCTTTACATTCTATGGTTTGGCCTTGCGGCCTTGATCATCAGCGGGCTGTTATGGCTGTTCCCCGGCATTTCCCTCGCGGTGCAACTCTTGCTCTTCGCGGGTCTTTCGCTCAGCACCTTGCTCATCTGGAAAAAATTTGAACGCCGGCAACCGGCCGCCTCCCGCCTGGGGCAATCCCAAGGGGAAGAAATTGGCCGCACCGGGCATATTGTCGTCGCGGTCAGTCCCGAGCAATGCGGACGTATCCGCTTCTCCCAGGGCGTGATGGGCAGCAAGGAGTGGACGGCTATTTCCAGCCAGACACTGGCCGTGGGGGATGAAGCCATGATTACCAGCATTGAAGGCAACGCCCTGCGCGTAAAAAAATCCGGCCCCGCTGGCGGATGACGTTAAACATGGTCCTGAGGCAATATTGACCATCATCAAGCAACTCCAAATAAGGAAACTGAAATGACAGAACTCATGCTGGCCCTGATCGTGCTGGTCATCATCGCCATCTGGAAAGGCCTGCGCATCGTGCCGCAGGGCGAAGAATGGGTAGTTGAACGCCTGGGCCGGTTTAATCGCGTGCTGATGCCCGGGCTTAATCTCATCATCCCGTTTATCTATGAGGTGCGTTACAAGGTCACCACCAAAGACATCATTCTGGATGTGCCGCAGCAGGAAGTGATCACGCGGGACAATGCAGTGATCCTGGCGAATGCGGTGTCGTTCATCAAGGTCAGCAATATTGAGCGTTCGGTGTATGGCATTGAAGATTTCCGCGAAGCCATGCGCAACATGGTGCAGACCAGCCTGCGTTCCATCATTGGTGGCATGGATCTGAACCAGGCACTCACCTCGCGTGACCGCATCAAGGCCGAGCTGAAAGAAGCGATTGCCGATGAAGCGCTGGACTGGGGCCTCACTGTGAAGTCGGTAGAGATTCAGGACATCAAGCCCTCCCCCAACATGCAGCAAGCGATGGAAATGCAGGCTTCCGCCGACCGTGAGCGGGTAGCGCTGGTGACACGCTCCGAAGGTGAGAAGCAGGCCATTATCCTGAACGCCGAAGCCCGCCTCGAAGCCGCCCGTAAAGATGCCGAAGGGCAAATGGTCGCCGCGCAGGCGTCGGCCGAAGCGATTCGCTTGATTGCCGAAGCCGTGAAAGAGAACAACAGCTCGGCAACCTTCCTGCTTGGCGATCGCTATATTCAGGCGCTGCAGCGCATGGGTGAGTCAGAAAACAGCAAGATTGTGGCGTTGCCTGGGGATATCGTCAGCGCCATTCGAGCCATTGTGGGAGGCAAAAGCTGACATAAGCCATATCTAAGCACGCAGCAATAGCGTGCAGATTGGATAATAAAAGGGGGATGGGGAATGAAAACAACACTCGTTGCAACGCGTGCTTTTCTGCTCATTGCGATCACGCTAGTGCTAGCCAGCCTGGTAACTCAAGGCATCAAATACTTTACGGGGCATGGCTCGTTGATGGGCATGACGCATCTCTTCAACCTGAATGCTGAAGTCAATGTCCCCACCTTTTACTCGGTGGTGCTCCTCCTCACATGCAGTGGTTTGCTGGGTTTGATCGCTTATCTTAAACGCGCCCAGCGCGCACCTTATACCCTGCACTGGCAAATCCTGTCGGCGGGCTTTCTGCTGATGGCGGCTGATGAGTTCATGAGCTTTCATGAGATTTTCACCAGCATTACCCACAGGCAACTTCACCTGGAAAACAGCGTATGGCTCAAGTTTTCCTGGGTGATTCCCGGCTTGCTGGTCATTGCGCTTATCGGCATATCGTATGTGCGCTTTCTGCAGCACCTTAGCCGCACTCACCGTATACGCTTTCTACTTGCTGGTGGTATTTACTGCACGGCGATTATTGGTTTGGAAACGCTGGGAGGACGCTACGCAGCCCTGCATGGCGTGGACGACTTCTGCTACAGCCTGCTTACCACCTTGGAAGAAGGGTTGGAGATGTTAGGCCTGATCCTGTTCATCAATGCCCTGCTGCACTATATCGCAGAGCAATACCCTTACATACGCATCCGCCCCTAAGAAGGATGACAAACGCTGCAGGTGGGGTCACGTTGCAGGCGCAGGCTGCGCCACTCCATAGTCAATACATCGAGCAATAGCAGGCGCCCCTGCAGACTCTGGCCTATGCCCATCAAGAGCTTCATGGCTTCGGCGGCCTGCGTTGTGCCTATCATGCCCACCAGCGGCGCAAATACACCGTTTTCAGCGCAACGCAGCGCATCATCGGCACCGGTATCCGGGTAGAGGCAATGGTAGCAGGGGCTGTTTTCCTGCCGGAAATCAAACACTGTAATCTGGCCTTCAAAGCCGATGGCCGCCCCGGAAACCAGCGGTTTTTTTTCCGCCAGGCATATACGGTTCAACGCATAGCGCGTGGCAAAATTATCACTGCAGTCGATCACGACATCGGCGTTGCTTACCAGTGCCGTTAAGGAAGCTTCTGTCGATTTTTCGCGGATGGTCACTACCTCAACTTCCGGATTCAATGCATGCAAGGCTTGTTGGGCAGACTCCGCTTTGTTGATGCCCACAGAGGCCGTGGTATGAATAATCTGCCGCTGCAGATTGGTCATATCCACCGTATCAAAATCACAGATTGTCAGCTTGCCGGTACCGCCGGCCGCCATATACATTGCCACCGGCGCCCCCAACCCACCCGCCCCCACGATCAAGGCGTGACTGTTGACGAGTTGCTCCTGCCCCTCGTAACCGATATTGGGCAAGAGGATATGGCGGCTATAGCGCAAAAGTTGGTTGTCGTTCATACCTGTAATTATGGCAGTTTTCCGGCGGTCAGCATGCGGTTGAATAGCAAGGTAGATGGCACCCACACCACAATGTCGTCAAACTCGTTGCCTGCCACGGCACTTGGCACATCACTGACAAAACTGTCGTCTTTGTCAGAATTTTCCTGCTCATTCACTCCCGCTCCCGCACCAGACTTGCCTTTAGAAACAATGACGGCAGGAACCCGTAACGCCAATGTAACGCCACTGGTATCTGTGATGGTCATGGAGGGACCGGTGGAGAGGGTAAATTTGGTGACACTATTTGCAAACCCATTGGTGACGCGATACTGATATTTTTGCCCCCAGGCATCCTGCTTGCCCATGCCCAGGTTTGCCCAAGGCAGATTACCCTCGGCGGGGTCTGCCAAACAGGCGCCTGTGCCTGTATCCCGGTCCTCCACTCCATCCCCTGTCGTATCCGGGCATGGCAAATAGCCATTGCTGCTGGCATAGCCAATCAGGCCATCGCGCAGCTCGACCATTGCTTTCTGCGTTTCGTTGTAATTTTTCTGATCAATCTGGGCAGACAGCGGCACCAGCATGCCGGCAATCACCAGTCCTACGATGACCAATACTATCGATAACTCGATCAAGCTGAAGCCGCGGCTGGTAGTTGGGTACGACATCATGGCGTGACTTTCACAATACGACTGCTATTGAGGTTGGATATTTGAGCCAGCCCGCCACTGCTGCAGCCAGGCGTTGCATAGCTGCAGTCAGCGGTGAGTTCATATTTCATATAGTCCTGCCAGCGGCTTTCAGCAAACCAGGCAGGTAGTGTCAGTAGCGGATTCGGGTGGCTGCAATTATTGTTAATGAGCGGCAGACTGCCGCTCAAGTTGCCTTCCTGGCAGGCGCGCGTGCTATCTGACAAAAGCGAGCTATAAGGAAAAAACCGGCCATTTGCAGCGGCTGCACTCGCCGAATAATAAGTGCGCAACGCGGTGGCCGCCTCCCCCATCGCCCGGTTTTGCAGGGCAGCCAGCAGCTCATCAATGGTAATAAATACCAGGGTGTCATTGAATTCGGTTTGCTTCTCGCTGGAGAGGCGATCGCTAGCCTCTCCGGCAATAAAAACCTCATTCGCGACCACATAATTGGCATTCGAATAAGCAATGCCATTAATGGTAATGCTATCCAGATAAGCCGCAGGGCCCGCAATACCTCCCGCCCGGCTTTGTGAACCGAGTACCGGACCTGCCGATATCACCACCGCTGCCACCCGGTCTGAAAGCAAGCGTCCACTTTTATCGCGCACTTGCAGCCAGGGATAGGTCGGGGCATCGGCAATACCAGGATTGATCACCACACTGTTGAGGGAAGGCCGCACCAGATTGCGTGACACCGCATACCACAAGCGCTCGCCCTCCGCATCCATCAGATTTTCAGATAAACCATAGTTACCTGCCCCGATGCCGACGCAAGGCGCCGTTTGCGCAAGATAAGGCAACTTGCCCAGCAAATGGCTGTAATCAAGGGTACTTTCCTGACTGACACAGTCGCTCTGCCCATCGTAGTTTTTATCCGAATTACGATCAGGGAACAGCAAGATACCGGGGTATTGCGCATGTGCAACCGACCATCCGATCAAGGCTGCTTTTGCCTCAGCTAAGGCATCCAGCGTCTTTTGTTCGCGCGTCACTTTGTATTGATAGCCATCCATGCCTTCAAAAAAAGCCACGCTGGCCGCCAGCAGCAAGATCAGCGCCATGACGATCATGATCACCCCTTGCTGACCCGTCGTTGCAGGCCAGGAATCCTCAGGGCAACGCAGGCGCATTATCTCGTTCTGGCAACGCAGGCGCCGACTCCCTTGCCGTCGCCTTGTATTCTTCAATGCTGTTGCTCTCCGGCCTATACACCTGCCCAGCCTTCAATCTCACTGATTGCCCGGTACCTGGCAACTTTATTTCAACCCGCCGGTTTTTACCTTCTTCGACGATGACCGCGCCAGTCGCCTTATTTTCCTGCATGGCTTGCTGATTCACCCATACTGTACCCGGCTTGCCATCGCTTCTACGAACATAGCCTTGCACCGAAATCGGCGCAGCAGGTGCGGTGTCCATATCGGACACCATCTCCTGTTCCGGCATTTTTTCCGGGAGTGCGCGCATGTTACGACGTTGCGTATCCAGCTGTACGCGTTGCGAAGGCGTGGTAAATAAACGCCCCAGGTCATCCGCCAGCGCCTGAGTGGCAGATAGGCACAGCAAGATCGCCAAGCACTTCCTCATGGCGTACCTCCAGGCTGCGTTTCACGCAGGGTGTACCAGTCAAGCTCACATTTGGCTAACAGATTAGGCGTGATGGTCGCATCCATGACGGCACGCAAGCGGGTCAGTTCACACTCGCGAATGATGATGGGGCTGCGCTGCTGCTGACGCAATGCCTGCAGAAAGGTCAGGATATCGCCTTCATGCAGCATGGGCAGCTCGAGCTGCATCACAGATCGGTTGAGTCTGAAGCTCCCTGTATCCACAGCAAATGGCGGCGTATACGGCTCCTGCGCGCCTATGGTGTAGCTGATCTTGAACAGCTTGTATTCCTGATGAATATTACGGATGCTGTCCAGCCAAAGGATGCGCCGCTCCTCCCCAATAAAGCCCTCCTCCACCAGCGTTTTATAGGGAGGAAGATAATTCACGATCGTGTCTTTTTCCTGGCCGGAGGCCATATAGCGACTGCGTGCCTGTTGCAATTGCTGCTGCTGGGCCTGCAGCGCTTCGATGGCATCTTGCTCGCGGTCCCAGGCAAAGCTTATCAGCAGGGCCGCCACAATCAGCGCAAGCGCCAACCCGGCCAAGGGATAGACCAGCCGCGACCAATCCTGGCGTGTCAGCTTCATTGCAAACCCTCCGCTGGCCGGAGAATGAACTTGAGCTTGAAATCAGCCGCCATGGAGACAGCCGACACCGCGTCGGTGGTACTGCCTTGCAATTGGGAGTAGGAGCTCACATTCACGGGCTCCTGCAGCACTTCAACCCATGCCACTTGTGGCAAGCTGCGCAGCTTTTCGGCGAGCTGATTCACCCGCACCAGCGCCGCCCGGTAATCGCCATTGAAACCCGCCACCTCCCCATCCACAAACACGAGCTGATGCAATGTGCTGGTATCGCCAAGCTGGCTATCCGTGGGCGTGGCTTGCGCGGGGCCAGCCGATACGCTCGCGACTTTATCATCGCGTGTGGTGATATCCGGCGTATGCAGCCAGCGCATGCGATGAATCTGGATATCCGGCTGCCCCTGCAAAACCTCGCTGAGCGCCTGCATGGCGGCATGTGGCGCCTGTGCATATGACTGAAGCTTGCGCGCTGTTTCCACTGCGGCACGCAGGTCTGTACTGGGGATGGGCGTCTGAGGAAAGTTTTTTGCCACCTCCCGGTATTTCTGCTCCTGCAGTCGGGTTTCCTGCCCTGTCTCGCGGGTCTGCTGCAAGGTTTGCGCCGCTTGCTGCCCAACATAAGTAGCCGCGACAAATCCCCCCAGCAAGGTCAACACACTGGCGAGATGAATACTGCGCGCTACATTGCCGACCTGGTAATGCCGGGTATAACTGGACGGGGCCAGATTAACCGGCAGCTCGCCCGTTGCCAGCAGATGCATGTGTAAAAGCTCGGGATAGCGTGTCAACAAATCTGGATTAAGCCCCAGGCTTTTAGCGAGAACTTTCAAATCCTCGCTTACGCATTCCAGGTTTTGTTCTTGTGAAATATTGCGGCAAATCTGGCGGCTAGTGTCATCCACGTCCGCCAGCACCATTTTGATCGGCGTATCGCGCATCACCAGCCGCTGGCTGATAAGGTAAAGCCGGGTTTTTTCGGTTTCAGCCAGGTAAAAATAGGCCATGCGCTCCTGCATAGCGGGCGACACTGGCGCCGAGCGGCTGATCAACAGACGCCCATGGTGAAAATAAGTCTGGCGCAGGCCGGAGTTGAGCCGTTCGCTGAGCAGGATATGCGGCGCCCTGAGCTTCATGCGCTGCAGCAGCAGCTCGCTCATCATCGACAGCAGATAGACACCAGCCAGTGGCATGCGTTGTGCAGCAATGGCTTGCATCCAGGGTTGCAGGAAATCAGACTTGGTCAGGGCCACGTAGATGAAGCGATCATCCTTGCGCTTATCCTTCTGCCGCTCAATAAAATGCGCCGCCTTGAACGTCGCATTGCGATAGCCATGATTCAGCTTACGCGTCAGCATTTCACGGCGAGCACTGCCCCGGGTATGTGGCAGATAATCCTGCTGATAATCCTCTTCCACCGCGTCCACCAGCATGTAGAGCCGGGTATTGGCGTGCTGGGCAAGAAAGCGCGCAAATTGCTCGTAGCCTGTGGCATCACTACTGAACTCCTGGCTGGACTGCAGGTTGCCCAGACTCCACACCCCGGCAATCAGCTGGGTAGTGGTAGCGCAGAGGACGATTTTATTGAAGAGGGCCATCAGAGTTTTAGCGTGCTGAAGGAGTCGTAAACCGGCCCCAATACCGAAAACATGATAAAGGCCATGATGGCACCGAGGATGACCGTGAGCGCGGGCTCCAGCATCTTGAGCATCTTTTCGATGGACTCGCGTACATCGCGATCATAAAAATAGCTGATCTTGAGCAAGGCGACATCCAGCGCGCCGGTGCTTTCGCCGACCTTGATCATGCGCACCACCAGCGGAGGGAAAAGCCCGGCATTTCGAAAGCTCTCACTCATGCTTTCACCCGCGTTGATCTGATGGTGAGCGCGCGTCAGGGCATCGGCCACAGCACGATTATCCACGATATTTTCACTGGTCTTGATGGCATCAAGAATCGGGATACCCGTCTGGTACATCAGCGCAAAATAGCGGGCAAAACGCGCCAGTATGATTTTTTGCAGAATATGGCCAGTGACCGGCAAATGCAGCATCAGGTAATCAAAGCGATAACGCGCCGCCGGTGAATGATGAATGAGATAAGCCAGCGCGCTAATGACGAGTACGGGCAGCCCCAGAATCAGCCACCAGTAATTGACGAAGGCATTGGAAAGAAAAATCAGCACCTTGGTCTGCAAGGGCAACTCTTGCCCCATATTGCGCAGAAAGCCCACCATCTTGGGCACCAGGTAAATCATCAGGAACACCACCGCGCTCAGCACCATCACCATGATAAACAGTGGATAGGCCAAGAGGCGGCGTGTCTGCGAGAGCAGCTCATCCTGCCATTTGAAAGTATTGGCGAGATTATCGAACACCTCGGGCAAACGCCCGGTTTGCTCACCCGCCTGCACCAGGCTGACAAACAGCGGGTTAAACACCTTGGGGTGCTCGGCCAGCGCTTGGGACAGCATTTTGCCGCCTTCGACTTCAGCGGTCACCGCGCCGATGACCTTCTGAAAATGCAGGTTGGTTGTGCTGTCGCGCAAATCCGCCAACCCCTCCAGCAAGGGCACGCCTGAGCTGGTGAGCTGCTCCAGTTGAAAGCAGAACATCATTAAATCCTGCAGGCTGATATGGCTGCGTTTGAACAAGGCGGGCGATTTCCGGGCTGGCCGAAAGGTAATCATGCTGAGGCCCATGCGCTCCAGCCGCACTTCCAGGTCAACCTCGTTAAGCGCATCTATCTGGCCATGGGCAGGCCGTCCGATCTGATCCACCGCCTTGTAGTTGAAGGTAGGCATGCTCAACGCATCCGGTTGGTCAGGTCGATCACCCGCATGACTTCGCTGATGCTTGTATAGCCTTCCAGAATGCGGCGTACGCCATCTTCGGCCAGCGGCACAAACCCTTGCTCCATCGCCAGGGCACGCATTTCATCCAAGTGCGAGCGGCGTGCAATCAAGGCGTCCATCTGGCTATCGATACGCAACAACTCGATAATCGCCATGCGGCCGCGATAACCGGTATAGCCACAGCGCTTGCAGCCCACATGCCGGTAAATAATCGCATCCTGCCCGGGGGCCAAGCCAAGCAGGGTGCGCTCGTCTTCGGTAGGCGCATGGCCTTGCTTGCATTGCGGGCACAAGACCCGCACCAGCCGTTGCGCCACCACCCCGATGATATTGCCCGCCATGATATCGGGCGAAATGCCGATATCCAGCAGGCGAGGGAACGTCCCAAGCGCGGAATTGGTATGCAGGGTGGTGAAAACCTGATGCCCGGTCATGGCAGCGCGAAACGCCATGGTGGCAGTATCCTCATCACGGATTTCACCCACCAGGATAATGTCCGGGTCCTGGCGCATGATGGATCGTATGCCATTGGCAAAATCGAGTTTGTTGACCTCGGCCACCGAAGTCTGACGCATCATGGTGACCGGATATTCCACCGGGTCTTCCAGCGTCATGATATTTACTGCCTCGGTATTCTGATGCGCCAGCAGGGAATACAGGGTGGTGGTCTTCCCGCTACCGGTAGGGCCGGTGACAACCACGATACCTTCTGGGCGCGTCATCATGCGCTTCAATTCATTGAGGGTATTCGGCCGCATGCCCATGCGCTCCAGCGGCATGATGGATTTTTCGCGGTCCAGCACGCGCAGTACCAGGTTTTCACCGTGGATGGTGGGGTGACTGGCGACACGGAAATCAATCGGGCGACCCACCAGATTAATCTGCAGGCGGCCATCCTGCGGGGCACGGGTTTCGGCAATATCCATCCCGCTGATAACCTTGAGACGAACGGCAATGGCGGGCCAGAATGTCTTGTGCAGGCTGCGCACCTGACGCAGCACGCCATCGATACGGTAACGTATGCGCAAAAAAGCCAGCTCGGGCTCAAAGTGAATATCCGAGGCGTTGCGTTTGACGGCATCCATCAGCAACGAACCCACCAGCCGCACCACAGGCTGGGTGTATTCATTGCCATCGGCCTGCAGGCTTTGGTAATCGATTTCGCCAGTCTCGATTTCGCGCAGAATACCGTCTACCGAGAGCTCATAGCCGTAAAACTGGTCAATATATTCTTCCAGCTGGGCCTCAGCGGCCAGCACTGGCTTGATCTGAATCTGGGGACCGAGCATGGCACGCAGCTGATCAAGCGCCACCACGTTGAACATGTCGGCCATGGCGATCACCAGCTGGCGCGCTGCTTCTTCATACGCAATCGGCAACAGATGATAACGGCGGGCAAAGTCCTCAGGCACCATGGCGAGCGCTTCAGCATCGGCCACCACGGGCGCCAGGTCTATGCTTTCATACCCAATGGTGTCCGCGACCAGATCGCGCACCATGGCTTCGGTCACAAACCCCAGGCGCACCAGGTGGCGGCCTAACGGAATATCATTTTGCGACTGCTCAATCAACGCGATGCGGAGTTGATCCTGGCTCAGCAGCCCCTGCTGCACCATTAATTCACCAAGCCGCTGTTTACGCTGAGGTTCTGTCATGCCGTTCGAGTATGCTCTTTAAAAATGTAATGTAGGTCAGGGCTTTAGCTGGGCAATACGGGCTTCCAGCTGGACGCGATCCACTTTGGACGCCCCGGCCGCCGGCAGGCGTTGCAGGGTCTGCAAATAATACGGTAACGCCAGCGCGGGTTTACCCATCTGGTCCAGACTCACCGCCAGATTAAACAGATAGTCGACATTCTCCGGCGCAAAATGGTGTGCCTGAAAATACGCCTGCTGCGCCGAGGACCACTGCTGCTGGCTCGCGTACAGATTGCCCAGCATGGCATGCAGGTGGGCCGCTTCAGGCTGCTGCGCCAGCAAACTTTTCAGCGCACTTTCGCTACCTAGCGGATCAGCCTCCTCTCCTATACCAATCAAGGCAGATTGTGCCGTCGGATTGCGCGGGTCCAGCTCCAGCACTTTGCCGTACCAGCCGCGTGCATCGGCCTGCCGCCCTTGCTGCAAGGCAATAGCCGCCATGCCCAGCAAGGCATCCACATTGCCGTTATCACTCTGCAAGACCATGCGGTATTGCTTTTGAGCTGAGGCAATATCCCCTGCCTGCCAGGCTTTATACGCCGCGGAGAGATTCGGGTTCAGGGCGGGCGCCACGTTGCTTTTGCTGACGGTAAATGTACTCGTCGTCGGCAGCTCCGGCGTAGCGCCAAATACCTGCGGTGCTTTGATCACGGCTGGGGTTTTCGCTGGCTTACTCACATCGGAAGCAGAATCTGCGCCAGTGCTTTGCACAGGATGTTTGTTAGAGAACCCCTCAGCGGCCGAAACCGCAGCCGGTGGAGTATCGCTCACAACAGTATGTTCTTCGGCAACCGGGTTGACTGAAACGGCAGGCACTTCTGGAGGGGCCATTTTTGCCATCACGATGTCAGGTTTGGCAAGCGATTGCAGATAGTCGTATAAAAAGTATCCGCAGAGCAGAGCCAGTATGAGCACGGCCCCCAGCACGCCCATGGTCGCTGGCGAAATACCGTAGCTACGCGGAGTGGCTTGCATCAATGTGCTCGCTGCGGCTCTATCCCTTGCGGGTGCGCGCTCAGCCTCACGCGTATTGCCTGTGTTTACTTGCGGCTCAAGCGACAAAGCATCGGGGGTTGCGGCATCCCCACTGCTTTTGCCTTGTTCGGCGCGAGATAGGGCTTTAATGAGCAGACTCATCGAGCTTTTGCTGTAATTGCATGCTGGGCAGATATTGCTTGTATGACTGCAACTCTTCGCTTTCCAGCGTGGCGTTCTGAATCACGATGGGACGCAGGAAAATCACCAACTCGGTTTTAATCGTGAAATCGCTACGGGCAGTAAACAGCTTGCCGAAAAGCGGGATTTTGGACACTTCAGGCACGCGATCGGATGCCTGCTGGATATTGTCCTGCATCAAACCACCCAATACAGCCGTGTTGCCGCTGTTCACCCGCAGCACCGATTCCAGCTCTCGCACCTGGATCTGCGGGATACGGCTTGTAACATTGGCGGTGGCGAGTTGTGGATTGGGGTCATTCACATAGCTCACCACACGCGAGATCGTAGGCCGTACATTGATATTGACCTGGCCAAGATCGTTGATTTGAGGCGTGACGCTCATGACCACGCCAACAGGCACGGTATTGGGGGTTGTGGTCACCGACTGCAGATTCGTGGAGCCGGTGCTGAGGCCTTGGGATATTTGCGACTGAATCGTGAAGTACACCAGGTTATCCACCACCTTGAGAACGGCGGTCTGGTTATTCAATACCATGAGCTTGGGGCTGGAAAGCACTTTTGTATTGCCAAACTGCTGCAACAGCCTGAGACCCAGGCTGATGTCGTTGCTGCTATATCCCACCACAAATGGGCTCAACGTGCCTGCTGCGGCCGCCACCCCGGAAGGGGAAACAATGCCGGTAGTGCCAAGAGAGCCGTCGAGGTTAAAGCCGCCCCCCAGTCGAGTCCAGTCAATACCGGCTTGGTAGGTGTCATTCAGAGTTACTTCCACGATAGAGGCTTCGATCAATACCTGGCGCCGGGCGCTGGCCATGACTTTATCCAGAAACTCCTGCACTTTTTCATGCTGCTTGCTGGTTGCACGCACGCTGATGACGCCCGTCTCTGGACTGGCAATCACGGTAGCTGCAAATAAGGTCTTGTACTCGGCGCGTGCCTGATCGCGCTCTTCCTGAGCATTGCGCGCATTGGCCGTACTGGGAGGTAGCGTTGTCTGGCTAGGATTTAATAGCTGGGCCGCATTACCACCCTCGCCCGTTGGTGCTGGTGACTCAACTTGAGACGAACTGCCAGTACGCGAAATAATGACTTCCTTATCGGTTTCTGCCAGCAGGTCACGCAGGTTCTGAATCAGTGTTTCCCACAAATGATTTTTGGATTCACTATTCACCGCCGTACGTGAGCTATTGGCGGCACCCGTGCCATTGCTTGTGACGGTGGACACACTACCTGCGGTCCCGGTACTGGCACTACGCCCGGTACTGGCAATTTCTGCCGCGGCACCGATAAAGCCGGTTGTGTCGCGCGACATATTCACATAATCGACCTTGTAGGTACGCAATACCGGCATGTCGGGGGCCACGTACAACACGTTGTTTTCGACCTTGTAAGTCAGGTCAACCTGCTTGGCGAGGCGCTCCAGAATGGCAGGCAAAGTCTGGTCCACGGCATTCAGCGTTACCTTGCCCTGAATGGAGGGATGTATGTCCACATTGAGCTTGCTTTCACGCGCCAGCGCAAACAGGATTTCTTTGACTGGTACTTCATTCACGACAACGCTGTAAGTCTGCTCGCGATTTTTAGCCTTGGGGGCGGGAACAAAAGGTGTGATTTTGACGGGCTGAGGGATGGCAGCAACTGCCGGGGGAGGCGTCACCGCATCGATATGCCCGGTGGAAGGCGTGATCTGCGATACATGTGAACAGCCGGCCAACCCAAGCCAGGCAACAGCAGTGACGAGCTTATTATTCATCGTGCCTTGTGATTTCCCATGTAAACAGCCCCTGATTTATCGCATATTAAGTACAGTATGGCAATTAAGCTATTGAAGTTGTTTTATTTCTTTTGTGATCCCACCCACAGTCCTGATGTGTGGCTGGTTGGCTCGCACATTCTCCGGCAATTGTTTCAGAGCGGATGCAGCCTCTTCGCGGTTGTCAAAGCTGCCATAAAAAAGACTCAGAAATGGCTGCCCGCCAACACGCGTGCGCACGACATAAAGATCCTCCGGCGACAGCTTGAGCGCCAATGTTTTCAAGGCATCGCGCATATCGGCATCGCGATATGCCCCCATTAACTGCAGGGTAACCGTTGTCTCCATCTGCTGATCTAACCATGCCTGAGTCGCATGCAAACGTGCATCCAGAATATCTTGTGGTACCGCCTCTTTCACGGGCGGGACAGCAGGCTCGGCCGCATTCACTGCTGCACTTTTAACTTCCGCATTATCACGTGTGGGCTCGGAAACTATGCTTGCAGGCGGAGGCGCTGCAACAGCCGCTGTTGCAAGCGGATGAGCTGGTTTTGTAGCCTGCCACTGATGCCCGATATATCCTGCGCTTACCCCCACGAGCAAGGTAAGCCCGCCTAATATCCATTGCCACCTCCGCCATTTTCGCAGCTGTGCTCGCTGACTATATTCACTGTCGGCGATCGCGCTCCTCACATGCTTGGGGCGCACCTGATATACATTTTCTGAAAAAGCTGCCAGCAGCGCTTTGTCTGCCAGCACGTTCACTCTGCGCACCAGACCTTCCGCAGTTTGGGAAAGCAGTTTGATAGCAGCCTGCGTAAAGAGAGGTGGGCCAAAATAGCCTGCCGCACGCAGGCGGAACATGAGGTACTCACTCACCTCCTGCTGATCAAGCGGTTGCAACTTGAAGCTATGGGTAATACGTTCACGCAGTTGCCTAATATGCGAAGCATTGAGGTTGGTATCCAACTCAGGCTGCCCGAACAGGACGATCTGCAAAAGCTTGTCGTGCTTGGTTTCCAGATTGGAAAGCAAGCGCAGCTCCTCCAGCGTGGCCAGCGGCATCCCTTGCGCCTCTTCCACAAACACCACCACTTGCTTCCCTGCCGCATGCCTGTCGAGCAAATACTGCTGCAGGATCTGCATGACATGAAATTTTTCGGCATTTTTAGGTAACTTGAGCTGAAGCTCAAAGGCCACGGCATACAACACCTCATCCGGCGCCATACTGGGGTTAGCCAGGTAAACGGTTTCTATGCTTTCCGGCAATTGCGTCTGCAACATGCGGCATAGCATGGTCTTGCCACTTCCCACTTCGCCGACCACCTTGATAATGCCTTCGCCACTGCGAATGGCATATATCAGGGCGTCCAGGACCGCACCTCGTTTGCCACCCGTAAAAAACACGTCGGTATTCGGCGTGATTTTGTAAGGCGGTTCCTTTAAGCCGAAATGCGCATAGTACATGGGCCTATTCTTTGTACTCTTCCTGGGTTTGTATGCGGCTATATAGGGTGGTTCGGTTGATTCCGAGCAGCTTGGCGGCCTGGCTCAAATTACCGTGGGTGATCTTGAGGGCTGCATTCACATAGGCATTTTCCCAACGCTTCAGCACAGCATCTACATTGATGTTGGCCTCACTGCGCAAGTGCTGGTAAGCATGCAGGGTGATGGCATCACCATCGTTGAGCATGATCTCTTTCACCTTGATCTGCCCGATCAAATCCAGCTCTGAGGATAAGCGGCTCTGTGTCACGGTCTCGCCAGCGTAATTGGCAAGGAGACGAATGATGATGTTACGCAGCTCGCGCACATTGCCCGGGAAGTGATAATCCATCCATAACTGCCGCGCCTGTTCATCCAGTGTAAATAATGCCTGCCCAGTCTCGCGGGCATAGAACTGGCTGAAATGCTCCAGTAATAGCAGTCGGTCATTTTCCAGATCACGCAGTGGCGGCACGCGTAAAGCGAATACGCTCAGCCTGTGATAAAGATCGATACGGTATTTTCCATTGCGCACCTCGGTACGCAAATCGCGATTAGTGGCGGCGACGATGCGTGCACGGCTCTGCCTGCTCTGCGTCTCACCTACGCGCTGGTATTCGCCATTCTCCAGCACGCGTAACAACTTGGCCTGCAACTCCAGTGGCAACTCGCCAATTTCGTCCAAGAATAAAGTACCGTCACCAGCATCTTCAAAATACCCTGTCTGGGTGTTTGCCGCGCCAGTGAATGCCCCCTTGCCATGCCCAAACAAAATGGACTCTGCGAGCAAAGGCGAGATGGCAGCACAATTTATGGAAAGATAAGGCGCGTTCGCGCGCTTGCTCAAGCGGTGCAGACTGGTAGCTACCAGCTCCTTGCCACTGCCAGACTCGCCTTCAATCAATACGGGGAACGGGGCATCTGCAAATTGCGAGATTTGCGTACGCAAGGTTTGAATCGGCGCACTCTCTCCCAGCAAGCCTGGTAGTGAAGTTTCACTGGTTAGCGCGCCCTCAATTTGCTCAGCATGCTGCAGTTGCAATGCATTGAGCAGAATGGTCTGCAAGCGCTCCACATCGCAAGGCTTGGGGATAAAATCAACAGCTCCCAACGTCAGGGCATGCTTAACATTAAACGCCTCGTTCTGGCCAGATAGCACCAGAATTTTCATGGTCGGTGAATGTGCCAGCAATTCGGAAATCAACTGAAACCCCTCATCCGGTTTTTGCGGCGAGGGAGGCAAGCCCAGATCAACCAGGGCAAGCGAAGGTGGCTCACTCAGCTGGCGTAATACACTTTGTGCTTGCGCGCGTGAGGCCGCGACGAAAACATCGAACGATTTACCCAATACAAAATGCAATGTATCGGTGATCAGTGGATCATCGTCAACAATAATGAGAACTGGACGAGCTGTAGTCATGGCACCCCCTTACCACAGCTTAAATTAAAGAATTTTTATTTTTCATGACGTTACTATAACCACTAAGCACAGTAGCATCAATGGCAGATGTCCATACTGGCGGGCATGTTAGATACCTGCAAGAGGGGTTGGTAATATGTTAGCCAATAAGTTTATGCGCGCATTTACTTCATTAATATCGAGCCCATTTTGAACGCAAGCAGTTATACGATATCCACCATATTTGTATCATTTAATAAAATCGGAGCATCATGACGGAAAAGCACACTGATCCTAGCCGCACAGATATTGACCAACTTGCTGGCCCTGCATTGATTGAGTTTGGCGCCACAGATTGTGGTTATTGCCAGCGTAGCCGTCCTTGGGTAGATGCCTTAATGAAGGCAAACCCACAAATAAGCTACTTTCGTATTGAAGATGGGAAAGGTCGTCGCCTAGGTCGCAGTTTCGGCGTAAAACTGTGGCCAACATTGATATTCCTGCAGGAGGGCAAAGAAGTAACGAGGGAAGTAAGACCTGTCAGTCAGGAATCAATCCTGCAAGCTCTTAAAATGATTACAGATTAACGTAATCGAGCTGAACCAACTTGGATAGATAACTTAACCAACTGGAGGATTTAAAGCAAGGAAGTAGATGGGGTGGCTGATGGGGCTCGAACCCACGACAACTGGAATCACAATCCAGGGCTCTACCAACTGAGCTACAGCCACCATTGAAACTGGGGGATCAGTATCATGGCCTGCCCGACAGGAATCGAACCTGTAACCCCCAGCTTAGAAGGCTGGTGCTCTATCCGGTTGAGCTACGGGCAGATTGTCGGACAATCGTTTTGAAATACTGGTCGGGGTGGAGAGATTCGAACTCCCGACATCCTGCTCCCAAAGCAGGCGCGCTACCAGACTACGCTACACCCCGAGGACCGCAAATATAGCGCAAACCAGCGGTGTGGTCAAACTGAATCTGCTAAAATCATCCTTTTTCATTGATCCGAATTCTATGTCCGCACAACTCATCAATGGCAAAGCCGTTGCCGAATCCATGTTACTTGAGCTTAAGGCTCGTGTTGATCAACGCTTGGCTGTCGGCAAGCGTGCGCCTGCTTTGGTCGTTATCATGCTGGGCGCTGACCCGGCTTCGGCAATCTATGTGCGGAACAAACGGGTTGCCTGTGAAAAAGTCGGCATACGCTCTCTTGCTTATGACTTACCCGCTGACACATCTGAGGCAGACTTACTGGCCCTCATTCAGCAGCTAAACGACGATAACGAAATTGACGGTATTTTGGTGCAATCTCCCTTGCCACACCATATCAGCGAGAAGAAAATCATCGAGACCATCTCCGCAGGCAAGGATGTGGATGGTTTTCATCCTTACAACATCGGGCGCCTGGCGGTACGTGAGCCCACGCTGCGCTCCTGCACGCCTTTTGGCGTCATTAAACTGCTGAAGTCGGCAAATATCGAACTGATGGGACTGGATGCTGTTGTTATAGGCGTCTCGAACCATGTAGGCCGCCCAATGGCTCTCGAGTTACTGCTGGCAGGATGTACTGTCACTTGCTGTCATCGCCACACAAAAAATCTGCGTGAAAATATCGAACGCGCGGATCTCGTCGTAGCGGCTGCAGGCAAACCAGGATTGATTAGTGGTGAATGGATAAAACCCGGCGCAGTTGTTATTGATATTGGTATTAATCGCCTTCCTGATGGCAAGATCTGCGGAGATGTCGACTTTAATATCGCAAAAGAAAGGGCCAGTTGGATTACACCCGTTCCCGGGGGTGTCGGCCCAATGACGGTAGCAACCTTGATGGAAAATACCTTGATGGCCCTTGAACTCAAGGAATCCGCCCAAATATAGTTACCAGTATGCTGATTGAGAGTACACTAGCCGACATTGTGGAATTTGAACGCTTATTTGATATACGAAGGCAACATGTTCAATGCAGTTAGGTGTTTTGCATCCCATTTATATTAGGTGTACACTTTCTCCGCTTTAAATTTTGTCAATCGCATTTTGAGTTTTCAAGGCACCTATGGCTGAAGCAATCACAAGACAATTTATTCCTTATCAACCGAAGCCGGATGAGGAATACATGAATGACAAGCAACTCGATCATTTCCGCAAGATTCTGAATGACTGGAAGGCCGAGTTAAGTCACGACATTGATCGTACTGTACATACCATGCAGGACGAAGTGACCATGTTTGCCGACCCTAATGACCGCGCCAGCCAGGAATCGGATATGGCACTGGAATTGCGTAACCGTGACCGCGAACGCAAGCTGATCAAAAAAATCGATGAAACCCTCGGCAAAATAAACGAACACGAGTATGGCTATTGCAACAGCTGCGGCGTTGAAATTGGCTTGAAGCGTCTGGAAGCACGTCCTACCGCAACACTTTGCATTGACTGCAAAACCCTGGATGAAATTCGTGAGCGTCAAGTTGCAAAATAAGTAGACACCTCCACTGACAAGCGATCTTTTGATTGTTTGCCAGAAAAACAAAAAGGCCGGAATTTCCGGCCTTTTTGTTTTAGTGCTATTGCTTAAGAAGCTTCGGTTTCAGCCTTGGCTTCTTCTGCAGGTGGATCGATCAGTGCCTTCATGCTCAAACGCACGCGGCCTTTTTCGTCAGCTTCCATGACCTTGACCTTAACAACCTGGCCTTCCTTCAGGAAGTCACCAACAGCATTCACGCGTTGATGAGCGATTTGTGAGATGTGCAACAAACCATCTTTGCCTGGCAGCAATGAAACAATCGCACCAAAATCCAGCAGCTTGATGACAGTGCCTTCATAAGTCTGACCAATTTCCACTTCAGCGGTAATGGCTTCAATACGGCGCTTGGCTTCTTCACCTGCTTCTGCACTGGTGCAACCGATCTTGATGGTGCCATCTTCTTCAATATCAATAGTGGTGCCAGTTTCTTCGGTCAGTGCACGAATCACAGCGCCGCCCTTGCCGATGACATCACGGATCTTTTCAGGGTTGATCTTCATGCTGATGATACGTGGAGCAAAAGCGGACAGCTCTTGACGGGTTTCGCCCATCGCGTCCTTCATCAGACCCAGAATGTGCAGGCGGCCTTCCTTGGCTTGTGCCAAAGCAGCTTGCATGATTTCGGCAGTAATACCGGTAATCTTGATGTCCATTTGCAGGGCGGTAATACCATCTTCGGAACCCGCTACCTTAAAGTCCATATCACCCAGATGATCTTCATCGCCCAGAATGTCGGTCAGAACTGCAACGCGGTTACCTTCCTTGATCAGGCCCATGGCAATACCAGCAACATGGGTCTTGACTGGAACGCCCGCATCCATCAATGCCAGACAGCCGCCACAGACGGATGCCATGGAACTTGAACCATTGGATTCAGTAATTTCAGATACAACGCGAATGGTATAACCGAACTCTTCCTGGCTAGGCAATGCGGCCAGCAAAGCACGTTTGGCCAAACGACCATGTCCGATTTCACGACGCTTTGGCGTACCCACGCGGCCAGTTTCGCCAGTGGCATACGGAGGCATGTTGTAATGCAACATGAAACGATCGGTGTATTCGCCTTGCAAAGCATCAATGATCTGCTCATCGCGGCCGGTACCCAGAGTTGCAACCACGAGCGCCTGAGTTTCACCGCGGGTGAACAAGGCAGAACCGTGAGTGCGAGGCAACACGCCAGTACGGATGGTAATAGGTCGCACAGTACGGGTGTTACGGCCATCAATGCGTGGCTCGCCATTCAGAATCTGACCACGAACAACCTTCGCTTCCAGATTGTGCAGAATGGATTTGATCTCGTTGGCTTCTTCAGTTGAAGTAGCTTCAGTGATGAGTTCACCCAGGACACGACTCTTGATTTCATCAAGCTTGGAGGAACGAGCACCCTTAGACTTGATTTGGTAGGCTGCATTAATATCGGCACTAGCAATGGTGGTGATTTTTTCGATGAGCGCCGTGTTTTCAGCAGGAGGAGTCCAATCCCATGGCTCTTTAGCAACTTCTGCAGCAATCTCATTGATAACATTGATCACAGCTTGCATTTGCTCATGGCCATAGACTACGGAACCCAGCATCACATCTTCAGGCAGTTCTTTTGCCTCAGACTCCACCATCAATACAGCGGTAGAGGTAGCAGCGACCACCAGATCCAACTCGGTTTCTTTGAGCTGGCTTGCTGTCGGATTCAGTACGTATTCGCCGTTGATGTAACCCACACGGGCTGCACCGATTGGACCATAGAATGGAATACCGGAAATTGCCAGCGCAGCGGAGGCACCAATGATGGCAGGAATATCGGAGTCAATTTCACTGTCTGAAGACATCACGGTAGCAACGATCTGCACTTCATTGTAAAAGGCTTCCGGGAAGAGCGGACGCAGAGGGCGATCGATCAAGCGTGAAGTCAGTGTTTCCTTTTCTGAAGGGCGACCTTCACGCTTGAAAAAACCACCGGGAATCTTGCCAGCAGCATAGGTACGCTCTTGATAATCCACAGTCAGCGGAAAGAAATCCTGGCCAGGCTTCACATCGGTTTTGCCCACCACAGTGACGAGCACGACGGTATCACCGTAACTCACCAACACTGCGCCATCTGCCTGACGAGCGATTTCACCCGTTTCCAAGGTCAGCTCATGCTGACCATACGTAATCGTTTTTTTAATGGCTTTCACGTCTTATGTCCTTATTAAAACGAAAAAAGCCGATAAGCGCCGCGTTACCGCTTTGCCTTCGGCTTGTTTCTTCAATTCACGAATTTGCGCTGATACTTTACAAGGTACAACGTAATTATTTACGGAGACCCAGGCGCTCAATCAGAGTGCGATAGCGATCAGCATTCTTGCGCTTGAGGTAATCCAGCAATTTGCGGCGCTGACTTACCAACTTCAGCAGACCACGACGGGAGTGGTGATCCTTGGCATTGCTTTTGAAATGCTCTGTCAAATAGGTAATACGAGCACTGAGAAGTGCAACTTGAACTTCAGGGCTGCCTGTATCGTTTGGAGCTTGTTGAAAATCAGCAACAATCTTTGCTGTTTCTTGAACTGTAATTGCCATAACTTAAATCCTGTATTTTGTGAGATGTGTTTTGCGTCAATGCAAAGGCAGGCTACATCAACCCCGCTAGAGCATTCATTTACAATCAACTTTTGATTATAACTTGATTTAAGTATAAGTTCAACAAAGCAATTCCCGTCTGCTTTGAGGCTTATACATTTAGGAATATTAACCCGCGTATCCCGCAGATTAACCTCGTTACACGGCTTGGCGAAGCAAGCGCTTGGGGGCGATGGACCCGCGAGATGTTTGTTCGCCTATTCCCAGAAAAATGCCTTGGTCAGAATAAATCCTGAACAAACCCTCGATTCTTAATCCAGCCTTCCATACTTCCTGGCCACGCAATAAATAGAACGTGCTATCGGCATCGATACTGACTTGCGGCAAATCTTCAATCGCGGCATCGGCAGACAGCAGAGCTGCATCACGCGCCTCTATCGACATTTGATCAAGTTGCTCAATCGTCACGGCATCTTTCAGATTGAAATGCGCTGTCGTCAGTCGTCGCAAACCACCAAGATGGGCACCGCAGCCTAGCAATTTGCCAATGTCTTCGGCCAAAGTTCGTATATAGGTACCCTTGCTACAGGAGACCACCATCTCAAACTGTTCGCCTTCAAAGCGCTCAAGAGTAATCGCATGTATCTTAACTGGCCTGGCTTCTCGCGCGATTTCGACGCCGTCGCGGGCATACTCATATAACGCTTTGCCGCCATGCTTCAATGCTGAATACATGGGAGGAACCTGCAAAATATCGCCCACCATTTTCTTCAGCGCAGCTTCAAGTTCGCCTGGGGTAGTCGTAACTGGCAATCGCGCAAGCACCTCCCCCTCTGCATCACCCGTCGTGGTCGTGCTGCCCAGCGTCACTAGCGCACGATAACTTTTATCGGAATCGAGTAAAAAATGGGAAAATTTGGTCGCTTCGCCGAGGCAGATGGGAAGCAATCCGCTTGCCAGCGGATCAAGACTGCCTGTATGACCAGCCTTGGCAGCCTGAAACAGGCGCTTGACGATTTGCAATGCCTGGTTGCTGGATATGCCCAGCGGCTTGTCCAGCAACAATATGCCGCTGATATCGCGTTTGATTCGTTTGAACTGCACGTTGAAACATGACTGACGTTATTGCGTCAGGCATCACCTTTGTCAGCATTCTCTTGATCCAGCTTATCCTGCGCCAATGCATCATCAATCAGCCGGGATATTTTCATGCCGTTATCAATAGAGGCATCGTAAACAAAATGCAATTGAGGCACCGTGCGCAGCAAAAGTCGTTTAGCCAGCTGACTACGCAAAAAACCTGCCGTTTTTTCAAGCGCTTTCTGTAATTCCGGCGTGCCCTTTTCGGCACTGTAAAAGACCTTTGCATGGGCCAGATCGCCGCTCACCTCAACTTCAGTGACGGTGACCATGCCCACACGTGGATCTTTTACCTCAAACTGCAGCAGATCCGCCAACTCACGTTGCATTTGCTCCGCTACGCGATCGCTACGAGAAAACTCTTTTGCCATGTTTGTCTTCTAGCCTTAAAGCGTTCTGGCAACTTCAACAATTTCGAATACTTCCAGCGTGTCACCCACTTCAATTTCATTGAAATTCTTCAGCGACAAACCACATTCAAAATTGGACTTCACTTCCTTGACGTCATCCTTGAAGCGCTTCAGGGAATCCAGTTCACCGGTATGAATCACTACATTGTCACGCAAGACACGTACCTTGGATGAACGACGGATAACGCCATCGCTCACATAGCAACCCGCCACTGCGCCCACCTTGGAGATACGGAACACTTCGCGAATTTCCACGGTACCGATCGTGGATTCCTTTTGCTCTGGTGACAGCATGCCACCTAAGGCAGCCTTCACTTCATCCACTGCTTCGTAAATGATGTTGTAGTAACGTACATCCACGCCTGAGGAATCAATCAGCTTGCGGGCACCGGCATCAGCACGTACGTTAAAGCCAATCACCACTGCCTTCGATGCGGCGGCCAAGTTGACATCAGACTCGCTGATCGCGCCTACACCGGTATGGATGATATTGACCTTGACTTCATTGGTGGACAGCTTCTGCAAGGAGGTTGCCAGCGCTTCGTAAGAACCCTGTACATCGGATTTGATGATCAGCGGCAGTACCTTCACTTCGCCCTCGGCCATTTGCTCGAACATATTCTCGAGCTTGGCAGCCTGCTGCTTGGCCAGCTTCACATCGCGGAATTTACCTTGACGGAACAAGGCAATTTCACGAGCCTTGCGTTCATCATTCAGCACAATTACTTCCTCACCTGCGGATGGCACATCGGACAAGCCGAGAATCTCCACTGGGATAGAAGGGCCCGCTTCCTTGATGTCATTACCCGCTTCATCCAGCATGGCACGTACACGACCAAACGCTGTGCCGGCCAGCAACATATCTCCACGACGCAGAGTGCCGGATTGAACCAGAATAGTCGACACAGGGCCACGGCCCTTGTCCAGGCGACCTTCGATTACCAGGCCCTTGGCCGGGGTGTTCTTTGGCGCTTTCAACTCCAGTACTTCTGCCTGCAGAAGTACTGCTTCCAGCAGATCATCAATACCCGTGCCTGCCTTGGCTGAAACTTCAACAAACATGGTGTCGCCGCCCCAGTCTTCCGGAACCACTTCGTGCGTTACCAGTTCTTGTTTGACGCGCTCAGGGTTGGCATCAGGCTTATCCACCTTGTTCACGGCCACGACAACGGGCACTCCCGCAGCTTTGGCATGGTGAACAGCTTCAATCGTTTGAGGCATTACACCGTCATCGGCTGCCACGACCAGAATTACCACATCGGTAGCCTTGGCACCGCGTGCACGCATCGCTGTAAAGGCTTCGTGACCTGGAGTGTCCAGGAATGTGACCATGCCACGAGGGGTTTCCACATGGTATGCGCCAATATGCTGCGTAATGCCACCAGCTTCACCCGAAGCTACACGGCTGCGACGAATGTAATCCAGCAAGGAAGTCTTACCATGGTCAACGTGACCCATAACGGTAACTACTGGTGGGCGAGCTTCCTGAATGGCTTCAGCATGATCATGCTCTTCCAGGAAAGTCTCTGGATCGTTTGCCGCTGCCGCTTTGGCTACGTGACCCATTTCCTCTACCAGGATAATCGC
Source organism: Methylovorus menthalis (assembly GCF_020523625.1). Taxonomy (GTDB): domain Bacteria; phylum Pseudomonadota; class Gammaproteobacteria; order Burkholderiales; family Methylophilaceae; genus Methylovorus; species Methylovorus menthalis. The sequence continues at coordinate 3,451 of NZ_JAJAQH010000005.1, read as the reverse complement.
TGTTTCCTGATCCAGCACCTGATTGATCGTCACCATCATGCCCATTTTCATGAGTACCTTAATCACTTCACTGGCTTTAACTGCCATCTTGTGTGCAAGATCAGCGACAGAGATGGTTTCAGGCACAAGCACTTCATGCACAATTGGCTCCGTAGGTGCATTGAACGCGTGTTGCTGGTCTTCATCACGATGTGATTTTGACTTGGATTTATGCGTGCGCCAGCCCTGTGTAGGCGCAGCATCGCCGCGGGTTTTGATACCGCGCTTTTTGTTTTCGGCGTCCGCCCAATCCTTGTTATTTTTGCTGCCTTTTTTGGCACCCTTGTCATCGGCCTTGGCGGCTTCCTTGACGGCTGGCTTGTGCAGAGTCCCTTCCACCTTGGCTGGCTTGGCAGCTTCTGCAGCGGCCGCAGCCGCTTTCTTGGCCTCCTCTTCCTGACGCTTCTGCAGGATTTCCTGCTTCTTGCGCAACTCAGCGGTTTGGATAGCGACCAGTGCAGCGTGACGACGCGCTTCTTCTTCGCGTTTGGCAATTTGTTCGGGACTTAATACACTGATACGTCCGCTAGACGCTGGTACAGCGGGCTCTGGCGCCACTTCCGCAGCAGCAACGGGTTCCGAAATGACTTCGGGCTCTTCTATGACAGTCTCAACTTCAGCTTCAACAGCCACAATGGGCTCCGGCTCCACAACTGGCTCTTCATGAACAGCTTCTTCAACGACCTGGTCAGAAACAGGAGTTTCGGCAATTACTTCATATTCTTGAACTTCAAGCTCAGCCTGAGATTCGGGAATAAATTCATTGCCCTGATCATCCTGCTCGGGCAAGGATGGGTCGCGACGGACCAACACGCGCTTTTTGCGCACCTCCACCTGTATGGTTCTGGCCTTACCGCTACTATCGGTCTTTTTGATTTCCGTATTCTGGCGGCGGGTAAGGGTAATTTTATTCTTTGGTGCCTGCGCACCATGCTCCTTGCGCAAAAACTCCAGCAATGAGGTCTTGTCATGCTCAGTCAAGGTATCATCCGCCGCAGCCTTATTTACCCCAGCCCCTCTTAATTGCTCCAACAACAGCTCGGCCGGCAGCCCTAACTCACTGGCAAATTGTGCTACGCTTGTTTGTCCCATCCTGTTACTCCATCCTCATCTTACGCATACCACTGTTCATTTAATTACAAACGTTGTTGCGTCTAACTGAAATTCAATTCCATGGCTTGCTTACGCAAACCATGGCGCACGTGCCGTCATGATCAATTGCTTGGCACGCTCCGCGTCCATGTTGGCCATTTCCATCAGCTCATCAACGGCCAAATCTGCAAGGTCTTCCATCGTGGAAACCCCCTTGGATGCCAGCAAATGAGCAGTGGCATCATCCATACCTTCCATTGTCAGCAAGCTTTCCGAAGCCTCTTCCAGCTTCTCTTCCTTGGCAATGGCTTCAGTCAACAATGCAGCGCGTGCGCGCTTACGCAATTCATTGATTGTTTCTTCGTCAAAGGCATCAATTTCGCTCATTTCCGCGATAGGTACATAGGCAATTTCTTCTAATGTATTGAAGCCTTCTTGTACCAAAATATCTGCAACTTCTTCATCAACATCCAACTTGTCGATAAAGAGCTGACGGGTCTTGGTATATTCCTCTTCATGCTTTTGAGCTGCTTCCGCTTCGGTCAGGATATTTAGTGTCCAACCCGTCAGCTCAGATGCAAGACGAACATTTTGACCGCTACGGCCAATTGCTTGTGCCAGTTGCTCTTCATCCACGACCACATCCATGCTGTGTGCATCTTCATCCACGACAATGCTGGACACTTCAGCAGGGGCCATCGCATTAATCACGAACTGCGCTGGCTCCATAGACCATAAAACAATATCCACACGCTCACCAGCCAGCTCGCCGGTTACAGCCTGCACACGTGAGCCACGCATCCCTACGCATGTTCCGACGGGATCAAGGCGCTGGTCATTTGATTTAACGGCAATTTTCGAACGCAAGCCAGGATCACGAGAAGCAGATCTTATCTCTAGCAAGCCCTCTTCAATTTCTGGAACCTCGAGCTCAAACAGCTTGATCAAAAATTCAGGGGCGATACGTGAAAGAACCAGTTGCGGGCCTCGACCAGTTCGTTCAATGCGTGATAAATACGCGCGTACACGATCTCCAACACGCAAATTTTCCTTAGGAATCATTTGATCCCGCGGCAATACGGATTCGATACGTCCGACTTCAATAATCGCATTGCCTTTTTCCATGCGCTTGATAACACCCGTCACCAGGTGTTCCTTACGCGCAAGAAAATCGTTCAGAATCTGTTCACGCTCAGCTTCTCGCACTTTTTGCAGAATGACCTGCTTAGCAGCCTGAGCGCCAATGCGTCCAAACTCCACGGATTCCAAAGGCTCTTCGTAAAAATCACCAAGATTCAGTCCTTCGGCACGCTCATCATCCGTGTACATTTGTGCGGCAGGATTTTCCAAATCATCATCTGAAACGATTTGCCAGCGACGGAAAGAATGATAATTACCGCTATCACGCTCAATTTCGACACGAACATCCGCGTCTTCACTAAAGCGTTTCTTGGTTGCAGAGGCTAGCGCAAGCTCCAAAGCCGTAAAGATAACTTCCTTGGCCACATTTTTTTCGTGTGCCAGCGCATCTACCAACAATAATATTTCGCGACTCATTTCAAATCTCCGCCTAAAATCTGTATCACAACAGGTACTTAAATTATTTAAACTCAGGTGCCAGTCTGGCTTTGTCTATGTTTGACAAGGCGAGTCGATGCAGCACGCCTTCCTGCTCAATCAACAGGCTATCCTGCTCAATACCTTGCAAAATACCAATAAAATTCTTCCTGTTATCAACAGGCATACGCAATTTCACTTGCGCCCGCTCACCAATAAATCTGATGAAATCAGCATCCTTTTTCAAGACACGATCCAAGCCAGGAGATGAAACCTCCAGCCTGTCATAGTCAATATCATTTTCTACCGCGAGCACATTACCTAGCTGGTTGCTAACGAGAACACAATCATCAATATTGATACCCTCGGGCTTATCAATAAACAACCGAATTAGCTTGCCACGGTTCGAAATCTCGACATCCACCAATTCATATCCGAGTTGGCTTACAGATTTTTCCAATAATGAATACAAATCCTGCATTCGAGATGCCTTTTATCCTCTACAGAAACAAAAAATGGGCTTACGCCCATCAAAAATACATTATATCAATCAATTCAATGAATTGATAATACAAGATAGCACAAATAGAAAAGCCCTCTAATGAGGGCTTTTCTAAAAACTTACCCAAGGGTAAGTATATGTAAGAAGCTTGGCGGTGACCTACTTTCGCATACGAGAAGTATACTATCATTGGCGCAGAATCGTTTCACGGCCCTGTTCGAGATGGGAAGGGGTGGTTCCAATTCGCTATGGCCGCCAAGC
>NZ_JAJAQH010000004.1 GCF_020523625.1 Methylovorus menthalis | reverse complement strand
AGAAAGCCCTGATTGGTCTGCCGCCTTTCAGGGCTTTTGTTTTATGCCTTTACCTGTTCCCGTGCATGCTCTCTGGTCTGACTGATTGGGGTAAGTTTTTCGATACGGGGTTGCAGCCGCCCTTGGTAGTTACTCCAGCCGATAGAAGCCATATAAAAGCCAGCCTCAGGCTTGAATTCCGGGTCATAACTTGGGATGACCCCGACGACCTGATCGACGAAGCATTGCAGATCGTGGCGGACGTATTCCCCGCGTTCGCTTTTGCCAGTGCGTGAGCTGATTGCCAGTACTTGAATCTTGAGTTCCATGGTGTGTTTCCTTTAGTTGATTGAGTGCTTATGTACCCGCTTATTGGGTGTTAAGCCCCTACGGTGCGGGCGTTGCCGAGGGGAGTCTTATTCATAAAAGGATTGCTCTAACGCGTTTTTGGTGACGAGCGCGAGATTGACCAGGCGGTATTTGCCGATCTCTACAACGGGGAGGTAGCCCTTGTTAATCCAGCCCGTCACGGTGTCTTCTGTCACACCTACGTGTTGGGCGAATTTGCTACGGGACATAAGGGGCACGACGGTCAATTGACTTGCGTCGAAGGGAGTGTCCATAATGCGATAGGCTCCTTCACATTACATTACGTGTCATTACATACGTGTATTCACGTAGTTAAATACACGTTACATAAGACTGAGAAAAATGTCAAACAGCATTGGTAAAAGGATCAAACTCGTTCGCGAAACGATAGGAATGAAGAGAGAGGAATTCAGTGTGGAGACTGGTGTTCCGATAGGTACGCTGATAGGGATCGAACAGGGGCGGCACGAGCCGAAGGCTGGAGTATTAATCTCTATAGCAAATAAATGGCCGCAGTACGCGGCCTATTTACTCACAGATAAAACAGACATTATTCAGATAAACCCTGAATAAAAAATTTGAAGTATTACTATAAGGACTATTTACCAAGTCGAGCTTGGCAATTCCTGGCTCTAATCAGCATATTTTTATGCTTAGAATATCTATAAATCCTTACATTATGCTTAGGTGTTTTATAGAGTTTCTTATTTTTTATAAATGGATAAGATCGTATATCTTCAGAGCAAAGAATTGTACATTTTGAGATATCAAGTAAAGCAATTATATGTTGATCGTCGCAATCTGTACCTTTCGTAAGGTCAACAACTTCTTTTTCCCTTTGATCAACCAATCCATCATCAAAGGTTATTACCATTCCCGCATCTCTAAGAAATTTAATAAGTATCAAATTCTTATGAGTATGAGTTATTTCTTTCTTATACTTTGACCCTCCCAAAATCATAACACCCTGCCGATCATCAAACCATTTCTTTATGTCAACAAAATCGGCGTGCCCCTCTGATCGGTCATCAAAAACCTTATGGAAAACATTAGTATCAATAACTATCCCCATTTCACAACTCCAATAACTGCATTGCTTCAGCTATAAAGAAGTCTTTAAATTCTTTTGGCGCATCTAAAGAATATCGACCATTTTCATCTATTGGAATTTCAAAAACCTGATTACCTCTATCTGTTCTCATGAAAAACAAGACGGTTGAATCTACCTTCTTTTGAGATAATTTCAGAGAAAGTCTGTAACGATCAATTAAATAGTCTGAATGTGTTTCTATATGAAACGATGACTCTGAATCAGCGGCAACCTCAAATATTAAGTCTCCTAATGCCGCTTGTGCTTTAGGATGCAAATGTACTTCTGGCTGCTGCACTGCAAATATAGTTTTATTTTCAGATCGAAGAAATTCAATAACCAAAGGCAAAGCTTGTGATACACCATATCCAACATTGTTGATGTTAAGCTGCGCCCCTGGGAACTTAACGAGAATCTCAAAAGGAGATTGATGAGAAATACCAAAAGAATGCGAAATGACAGTTTCAAAAAGCCCACTTGCTTTGCCAAAATTAGTTAACTTTTCAACAAACACCGGCGATGATGACGGAGATTTTAATATTCTCCTGAGCACATATGGCGCATGATCGCCTTCTGGAGTGAATGTTTGAGGGAGTCCATCGTAAAAACGTTTAGGTTTAGTCCTTATAGGAGCGGTCCAAGTAAAAGGTGTTAGCCTTGGAAGTGAAGCACTGAAATCCTCATAAGAAAAGCCTCTCTTCACATCTGGACTATTCTTTTTGTGCCGAGCATTTCTTAATATAGAAAGTAAAACAGGCAAAGACGTTGTGTAATTAACACCTTCAGGAAATTTACTGTATCCAACTTTAGTCTCCCTATACTCCCTCATATACTCTTTAAAAACCTGAATAGGATTATCGGTTTCCTGGAAACTTAGAGTTCCTATTTTATATTTAACTCGAGCTGGATCAAAAACAATCGATGTAAATACCGTTTCCTCATAATTAAGATACATGCATATCTGTGTATTACCCCCTCTCTTCTTGAATTTGAATAATTTTATAGAAACAATATTTTTCTCAGACATTTCTACAAAACCAACTTCAAAAAAAGATTTATTTTTTGACCAGGCGGACACTATGTCATCAAATCCACCAAAAACACTATCAACCCCGCCATCAAAGGATGGAAGAATCCAAAAGTCAGGTTTTGATATTAGATTATATAAATTTAGAAAAGAGCTCTTTCCTGTACTATTTTCCCCTACCAAGAAAGAGACCTTATGAAGTGGCACAAGGGTTTCGTCAAAACCCCTAAAATTATGCATCCAGATATATCGCATAACATCCCCCTAATTTTTTATTATTAAGTAAAAATACTACCTAATAATAGTACTTTGTAAATAATCTGACCACTTTTGCATCATATCCTTTCGCTGCTCGATAAATTTAGTGCGATTGTAAGCAGCGCCTAGAGCATCAGGCACTTTGTGGGCCAACTGATGCTCGATGACATACGGATCGAAGTTGAGGCGTTCATGTAGGATCGTTCTTGCCATAGCGCGGAAACCGTGGCCTGTTATCTCTGTTTGGGTGTTATAGCCCATTCTCTTTAAGGCGGCATTGATTGCCGCTTCACTCATTGGCTTTCTGGGGTCGTGTCCGCCCCTAAAAACCCATTCCCCACGCCCTGATATAGGGTGAATCGTTTTAAGCAGTTCTACGGCTTGCGTTGAAAGCGGGACGAGGTGTTCTGTTTTCGTTTTCGTGACCATGTAGCGCCATTCCTTTGCATCCAGGTCAATGTCAGCCCATCTTGCTCGTCTAAGCTCACCTGGACGAACGAATACCAATGGAGCCAGCTTTAGGGCGATCTGGACCGTCAGAGAGCCTTTGAAGCCTTGGATGGCTTTCATGAGTTGGGCGACGTCCTCAGGCTCCGTCATGGATGCCATGTGGCGTGTCCGCCCTGATGGTATAGCACCTCTCAAATCCGCAGTGATGTCGCGATCTGCCCTGCCCGTTCTGACGGCGTAGCGAAATATCTGGCTAGTCACCTGCAATACGCGGTGCGCAGTTTCCAGTTTGTTTTGCTCTTGAATGAGCTTTATGGGTTTTAGGATATCTGGAGGCGTAAGCGTGGATATTTCATCTTTGCCAATCCATGGGAACAGATACACCTCAAGGCGGCGCATGGTTCTTTCGTGGTGAGTTGAGTTTACTGATGGGCGGTAATGGACCAGCCATTCGCGGGCGATGTTTTCAAAGGCATTCTCGACGACCTTCTTTTGCTCTGTTCTCTGTTGTTTCTTGTACTCAGAGGGATCAATTGGAGGCTCTTGAGCAAGCAGCCGTCTTGCAGCAAGGTGCTTTTCTCTGGCGTTGGCGAGGGTGGTAACTGGATAGATGCCTATGGCTAGGGTTTTCCGCTTGCCGTAAATGCGATAGTCATACCGCCAGTATTTACCCTTAGGATTGATGAGGAGGTAGAGACCATTGCCGTCTGTGAGCTTATAGGGCTTTTCTTGAGGCTTGGCATTCTTGATCTGGATTTCGGTTAGAGGCATGACGGTATTTTTTTAACGGTATCTGGCGGCCGAGAGTTGAAGATACTGTCCAAAATACCGTCAAAATTTATGCACTGTCAATACAAACCATTAAAATCCATCAGGCAATAAAAAAGCCCAAGTGGCTGTAACCATTGGGCTTTTTATCTTACGTCATCTTGCTTTACATTGCTTTAGACTACTATACATCCTTAAATGGTGGAGCCGGGGGGAATCGAACCCCCGTCCGCAAGCCCTCCACAGACAGTTCTACATACTTAGCTGTGTTGTTTGATTTAACTTGATACACACCAACGAGCAAGCAAATATCAAGCGAGTTACCTTGGATTTAATGCGTTATTAAGTAACCCAATAGCGCACGATCCTCTCTATATGACGCTGCTGCGGGTTTTACCCCGCCCGACCGAGAGGCTCTTCGGTGCAGCGTTCAGCCGGGATTAAGCGGCTAAAGCGTAAGTTTCGTCGTTTGCGACTATACTTTTTTCTAGTTTATTTACGAGGTGACTAGGCCTCGGTATGCCCTGCACTGCTTTGCAACCCACGTCGAAACCTGGTCGGCCCCTGTTGGTTTTGCATCTGCAACACTATGACAATGGGGATTGCCATTCGGTTTGCAAGAGTGCAATTATACGCGTTTATCGCTGAATCCCGCAGCACAAGCTGAATATCGGCTTAGTCTCCACACTCACCTTACTTGCCGGAGTATATGAATGTCCTCACTGGATGCCCTGTTTGACCGTTTGCAACAGTCGGCTTTTCGTCGTCAGTTCAAGCTGGGGCTCAAGGAACAGGCGTATGTGCGTGACAAGGGCTTGCGACTGGTGATGCAGCACGCGGGGGAGATCGTGGCGAACCGATTGGCGGCGGCCTTGCCTGCGCGGGATGGCAAGCAGACACCGTTTCGCGGGCACCCGGTGTTTATTGCGCAGCATGCCACGGCGTGCTGTTGCCGCGGCTGTCTGGCGGAGTGGCATGGCATTGCCCAAGGTAGTGCGTTAACGGCGGAGCAGCAGGCGTATATTGTGCGCGTATTGGCACGATGGCTGGAGCAGGCGGCGGGCAATCTGCCGCCATTGGCAGAGACTGTCATTCGCCCAGCGGCAAGACCCAAGCCTAGGCGAAACACTGACAAGCATCTCGGACAACTCCCGATAGTGTTCACAGATGAGGCTGAGTAGTATGAATCACGCGACATGACCTCTCTCACTTCATGTCGAAATACTCCGCAAGGGGTTATACCTGGCAGCGGTAACGTTGCCAGGTATTTTTATGCCCGGCGCAAAGAGGCATGCAATACCAGCCCGGCCAGGAGCACCAAGGGCACCACCAGCGCGTAAAACGAGACATAAAGGAACGCATAAGCGCCTGTGACCACGCCCGCCATAAAGGCAAAAATGGCAGGGCCGATGATCTTGAGACGCTTTAAGGCGGTATCGCGATGCGTGACATCGCGACTGAGGATATCCACCATATCAATCACCGCCTGGGTGATATTGCCGGTCATGATGGTGGTAGGTACTTGGCCTGGATTGATGAGGCGAGCCTGGGCATTCTGAATACTCATGGCGGCTACCCCCATCATCCCGGCGAGAATCGCCATGGGGGCATCCGGATCCGTGATCGGCAGCGCAGCCAGGCCGACCACCATAAACAGCAACAAAAACAGCATTTGCGTGCAAAACAGCAGGCGCCAGCATTGCTGACCGCGGCGCTGGTAATACAGCACCACCAGGCGACAGAGCGCCACACACATGACAAACACAGGAATAGCCAGCAGCTTGGGAATCAAGCCATCGGCATGGGTTGTTAGCAGGCCCCCTATCATCACGATATTGCCAGTGACGTGATTGGTAAACAGCCCAAACAGCGCTACAAAACCCAGCACATCCACAAACCCCGCGACATACGAGAGCAGATTGGACTGGCAGATAATGGCGAACTCATCGCGCGCGATCGGGCTGATTTCGGGCTCTAATGGATGGTCTGGTAGTTTCATGCGTTATCCGGCGGTAAATCTCATACGAGGGCAAACAAACAGCGCTATTGCCTGCGATAGTAGCATGCAACCGCAGGTGACTTGAATCACATACCGAGCGGGCTATGCCGAAAGCAGGACGGGCAATGCATTTGCACCCCAGACCTTAATTCCTGCATCAAGCAGCCATCGCGATCAGTCCGCGCCTTTAAGGATTAGTCTTGGTGGATTCGTTCCAGCCGCCGCCCAGCACTTTATACAGCGTCACCTGATTGGTTTGCGCTGTCAGGTTCACGGTGATCAGGGTTTGCTGCGCGGAATACAACGTACGCTGGGAATCCAGCACCGCCAGGTAGCTATCAATTCCGCCACGGAAGCGGGCATCCGACAGCTTGTAGCTTTCTTGCGAAGCTTCTACCAGCGATTGCTGGGCTTGCATACGTTCCGTCAGGTTCTCACGAATCGCCAGCGCATCGGCGACTTCCTTGAACGCACTCTGAATGGCTTTTTCATATTGAGCCACAGTAATTTGCTGCGCTACCTCGGCACTCTTGAGTTTTGAGCGGTTACGTCCGGCATCAAAAATCGGCAATGTCAGCTGCGGTGCAAACGACCAGACCTTGGAGCCCGAAGCAAACAGGCCGGAAAGCTGGTTGCTGGCGCTGCCCAGTGTGGTGGTCAAGGTAATGGTGGGGAAAAACGCCGCCCGTGCAGCACCGATATTGGCATTGGCCGCTTGCAGGCTGTGCTCGGCCTGCAAGATATCCGGCCTGCGTTGCAAAACCTCCGAGGGAATGCCTGCGGGCAGATCGGCCACGCTGGTGACCTGGTCAGGCTGGGATTGCGGCAGCAGGTTGTCCGGCACAGGCTGCCCGAGCAGCAAGGCCAGTGCATTCTGATCCTGCTTCACCTGGCTGCGATAATTGGCGACATCGCCGCGGGCAGTTTCCACGCTGATTTGAATCTGGCGCAGCTCCAGCGCAGAGTACACACCTATATCAAAACCTTGCTTGGTAAGATCATACGAGGCCTGTTGGCTCTGTAGCGTATCTTGCGCGAGTTTCAGCCGTTGCATATCCGCCGCCAGTGTCAGCCATGCCGAGGCAACTTCGGACACCAACGAAATATGCGTGCTGCGGCGCGCCTCTTCTGTGGCAAAAAAGCTTTGCAGGGCCTGCTCATTCAGACTGCGGATACGGCCCCAGAAATCCAGCTCATAGGCGCTGAAACCCACGGTAGCCCGATAACTCTGCGAGACAGATCCGCTCGAGCTTGAAGTCACAGCGCCCGTTGTGGCACTAGTACTGCTACTGGTAGTGCTCGCACTGCCCAGTTGCGCGGTGCGGCTGGCGATCACATTCACAGTGGGGAACAAGTCAGCACGCTGCACCTGATACTCTGCCCTCGCCTGCTCGATATTGAGCGCGGCTACACGCAGATCGCGGTTGTTTTGCAAGGCCAGCTCAACCAGTTGTTGCAAGCGGCTATCCAGCAAAAATTCGCGCCAGCCAATATCTGCCGCTGGCGTGCCTTGGTCGGATGCCTGCGCGGGCCATTGCTCGGCCACCGGCGCTGCCGGACGCTGATAATCAGGCGCCATGCTCGCGCAGCCTGCCAACATCGCAGCCAGCACCGCCTGGGTGATCAGGGAATACTTCATGATTGATGCTCCGTCTTTTCCGCCTCGGGTGCCTGATAAGGAAACCAGCCCCTGACCAGCACAAAGAACAGCGGAACAAAAAAGATACCCAGCAAGGTGGCGGTGAGCATGCCGCCCAATACGCCGGTACCAATCGCCTGGCGACTGGCCGCACCGGCCCCGCTACTGGCGGCCAGTGGCAGCACCCCGAAAATAAACGCGAGCGATGTCATCAAAATAGGCCGCAAGCGCTGCTGCACGGCTTGCAGGGTAGCGTCCATCAGGCTAAGGCCCTGCTCTTGCAGATGCTTGGCAAACTCCACGATCAGAATGGCATTTTTTGCCGCCAACCCCACTGTGGTCAGCAAGCCTACCTGGAAGTAAACATCGCCCGATAGCCCGCGCAAGGTGGTCGCCAGTAAGGCCCCCAAAATCCCCAGCGGCACCACCATCATGACCGAGAAAGGCACCGCCCAGCTCTCATAGAGCGCGGCCAGACACAAAAACACAAACACGACCGACACTGCATACAACATCGGCGCCTGCGAGCCGGACAAGCGTTCCTGATATGACTGCGCTGCCCACTCATAGCCGATACCGGTCGGCATTTCCTTCATCATGTTTTCCACGCTGTCCATCACGTCGCCCGAGCTGGCCCCAGGGGAAGACTCCCCTACCAGCTCAATGGACGAGATGCCATTAAAGCGCGATAACTGCGGCGAGCCATACGTCCAGTTGCCCTGCGAAAATGAGCTGAATGGCACCATGTCGTTATTCGCATTGCGCACATACCATTGGCCGATATTTTCCGGCTGCATGCGATAAGGCGCGTCTGCCATAATATAGACGCGCTTGACCCGTCCACGGTCAATAAAGTCATTGACGTAACTCCCCCCCATCGCCAGCGCCAGCGTTTCATTGATATTGCCGGTACTAAGGCTAAATGCGCCGGTTTTCTGGTCGTCAATCTGCACGTTATATTGCGGCGTGTCGTCGAGGTCATTGCTGCGCACGCGGGTCATGCGGGTATCCTGGCGTGCCAGCTTGAGAAACTGGTCACGCGCTGCCACCAGGGCCTCGTGCCCCAGGCCACCCAAGTCCTTAAGCTCTACAGTAAACCCGGCACTGGCACCCAGGCCGCGCACACTGGGTGGCTGCGTCACAAAAATGGTGGCATCGCGGATTTTGCCAAGCGCACGGGTAGCCTTGTCCGCAATCTCGGCAGCGCTTTGCCCTGGCCCTTTGCGTTCATCCCAGTCTTTGAGGCGTATGAAAATCCGCCCGGTATTCTGGCTGTTTCCGCTCACACCCAAGCCCGTGAAAATATTGATCGCCACAATATCGGGCTCTTTGAGCAAATACTCCTGCACCTGATCCATCACCTTTTGCAGGCGCTGATCGGTGGCGCCCACCGGCAATTGCACCTGGGCCATCAACACGCCCTGGTCTTCAGTGGGGATAAACGAAGTGGGCAGGCGCATATACAACACTGCCATCACGCCGACGATAGCGACATACACCAGCATGGTAAGCGCTTTACGCTTGAGGATGCCCTGCACGCCACCATGGTAAGCCTTGGAACCTCGCTCAAAATTTCGGTTAAACCAGCCAAAGAACCCACGGCGTGGTGCGTGCTCACCCGGCTTCAGCACAGTAGCGCAGAGCGCAGGCGTCAGAGTCAGGGCGACCAATACCGATAGCAGCATCGCCGAAACAATGGTGATCGAAAACTGACGGTAGATCACCCCGGTAGACCCGCCAAAGAATGCCATGGGAATGAATACCGCAGAGAGCACCAGGGCAATGCCGATCAGGGCGCCGGTAATCTCTTCCATGGATTTCCGGGTGGCCTCACGCGCGGATAGCCCCTGCTCGCGCATCACGCGCTCCACGTTTTCCACCACTACAATCGCATCATCCACCAACAAGCCAATTGCCAGCACCAGGCCAAACATCGTGAGTGTATTAATGGAATAACCAAAGGCCGCCAGAATGCCGAACGTCCCCAGGAGTACGACAGGCACCGCCACCGCAGGAATAATGGTGGCGCGCCAGCTCTGCAGGAAGATGTACATGATGAGCACCACCAGCAGAACCGCCTCAAACAGTGATTTGACGACTTCCTTGATAGAGATGCGCACAAACGGAGTGGTGTCGTAGGTGACCGCGGTTTTGAGTTTCAGGCTGGCGGGGAAATAAGGCTCCAGCTCTTTGACTTTGGCCAGAACAGCCTCGGAGGTCTTGAGCGCATTGGCACCCGATGCCAGCTTGACGCCCATACCGGCGGCCGGTTTGCCGTTATACCGCCCGGCAATCGCGTAATTCTCGCTACCCAGCTCTACCCGCGCCACATCGCCCAGATGCACCACGGAGCCATCCGCCGCCGATTTCACCACGATATTGCGGAACTGCGCGACGGTTTGCATTTTGCTGCGTGCGGTAATGGTCGCATTGAGCTGTTGCTGACCAACGGCAGGCAATGCCCCCAGCTGGCCGGATGACACCTCGGTATTCTGTGCCTCAACGGCTGAGGTAATGTCCGAAGGGATCAAGGCATATTTCTGCAGTTTTTCCGGATTAAGCCAGATGCGCATGGAGTAACCGCTCCCCATGGTCTGCACGTCACCCACGCCATCCACCCGGCTGATCTGGTCCAGCAGGCTGCTGCTGATGTAATCACCAATATCGGTGGTGGTGACCTTGGGGTCATCAGAGTAAATCGACATCACCATCAGGAAGTCGGTGCCGGTCTTGTTCACCGTCACCCCCAGGCTCTGCACAATCTGCGGCAAGCGCGGCAAGGCCTGTTGCAGCTTGTTCTGCACCTGCATTTGCGCCACATCGGGGTCGGTGCCGGCATCAAACGTCAGCGACACGCTGGCGCTGCTGGAGCTGCTGGTCGAAGACATGTAGGTCAGGTTATCGATGCCCTTCATGTACTGCTCAATAATCTGGGTGACCGAGTCTTCAATGGTTTTGGCGGAGGCACCGGTATAGGTGGCATTGATGGAAACGCGCGGCGGCGCGATGTCCGGGTATTGTTCCAGCGGCAATGTCTCAATGGCGGCGAGACCCGCCAGCATGATGACAATGGCAATAACCCAGGCAAAGATAGGGCGGTTGATGAAAAAACGGGCCATGCTTGCCTCTACTTCCCTGCGGCCGAAGCTGCTGAACTGGCAGGCGACGGTGTAGCACTAGCCTCGCCGGGAGCAGCCACTTCTACACTTTTCACCGTGTCACCGACCTTTACCCTCTGCAGGCCCTCTACAATCAGCTTTTCACCAGCACTCAAGCCTTTGCTGATCAACCACTGATTGCCTATCGCCCGCTCTACGGCCAGCGTGCGCAGCTCCACCTTGTTCTCAGCATCCACCACCAGAGCCGTGCCTTCTCCGCGATTATTGCGGCTCATCGCCAGCTGCGGGATCAGGATGGCATTGGTATTCACCGCTTCCTGCAAAATACCGCGTACATACATGCCCGGCAGTAGCAAGCCCTCAGGGTTGGGCACCACGGCGCGCAAGGTCACTGCACCGGAGCTTTGGTTGACCGTCACACCCGTTACGCTCAGCACACCATCGTGCGCATAGCGGCTGCCATCCTCCAGCACTACCTGCATGCGCGTGGCATTTTCACCGGACTTTTTCAGTGCTCCACTGGCGAGCTGCCGCTTCAGTTGCAGCAAGGCGCTGCTGGGCTGGGTAATATCCACATAAATCGGGTCGAGCTGCTGCACCGTGGTCAGCGCCGTTGTCTGGTTTGCTGTCACCAGTGCGCCCGGGGTGACCGTTGATGTCTCTACCCGGCCGGCAATCGGCGACACGATGCGCGTGTAGGCCAGATTGATGCGCGCGGTTTCAAGAGCCGCCTTGGCCGATGCCAGATCCGCCTCTCCCTGGCGCAAGGTGGCCTGAATATCATCATTATCCTGGCTGCTGACCGCATTAATCTTCACCAGCTGGGCATAGCGCTCTGCTTTCAGCCGCGTCGAAACCAGACTGGCTTCCGTCTTCTGCAGCGCGGCCTCTGCACTGGAATAGGTGGCCTGATAAGGCGCCGGGTCAATCTGGTACAGCAACTCCCCCGCCTTCACATTGGCGCCCTCGGTAAAGGCACGTTTGAGGATGATGCCGCCGACCTGTGGCCGTATCTCCGCCACCATGTGGGCCGCCGTGCGGCCTGGCAGTTCGGTTTCGAGTGGCTGCGACTGCAGCTTGATGGTCATCACGCCGACTTCTGGCGTGGGTTTTTCTTTAGGGGATTTGTCGCCAGATTGGCAGGCAACCGTCAATACAGAAATAAGAGCAAGCACCGCGAAGGATGCCATCTGCTGGTAAGGTATTGTTTTCATTTATTCTCCGCTTTCCCGTTTTTTTGAGCGCCGGGAAATACGTACAGGATCAATTCAATCATCAAATTCCATACGAAAGGCATGCTGGGCAGGCTCTGCATTCAAACATGGGACGGAAATTCAGCCAAGACTGGCATTCAAGCACGGAAGAACCCGGGCAGAACACAAGCATAACATTGGCATTATTCAACGTCATGCACAGAGACATAAAAACAGGACGCAGACAATTCACTGCGCCCTGCTTTATCTCGCACCCAAGGAGCACGCATGCTTGTGGCAACGGCTCTCAGGCGATACGCCCATCATGGCGGGCATTACTCCAGACTGAACGATATATCGCCGGAGTAATGAGAGAGATAGAAACCGGACATTCTATTAGCCACGATCTTCCGGTTTTTTAGGCCCACGCTCTGGCCGGTCATTCCACTTCTGCTTTTGCTCTGGGGTCAGCAAGGCATACACCTGATGCGCCGTATCCGTGCGCAAGACAATCAGGTCAGCCTGAATCTTGGCCTGCTCGCTTGCCGCCGCCTGCACCTTGGCAGGGTCATAAGGCTCGCTCTTCGCCAGCGTCTGCAGATTCTTCATGCCATCATGCAAAGCCTGCATCTTCTGCTCGCGCACCGCCTTCTGCTTATCCAGAATCTGCTTCACCTGCGCCTTTTGATCCGCAGTCAGATCCAGACCACGCAACCCGCGATGAAACCCCGCATCTTCAGCTCCAGGGCCACCTGCATGTGCATGCTTGCCATGCGGACCGGCACAACTCTCTTCATCGCCCGCATAACTCAGTGCCGTACCAAATGCTGCGATTGAACCCACCAGCAACAGACCTGGCAAAATAATATGTTTATTGATTTTCATGTCTCGCTCCTTTAATTCACTCAGTATTAAGTGTTACGCAAAGTAAGACGCCGCGTGTAGCAAAAGGTTAAAGACGTTTGAATCAAAGTATGTTAACTGGGGTAAATAGTTGTAAAGGAACACCGGCAAGCTAAAAAAGGGCACAGATGTAATCTGCGAGACAGGCAGCAAATAAATCATCACATCCTACTGAGCTAAATTAGCTGCTGTTAAAGCTACGGTTCTACCAATAGAATCAGTGATATTCACATCTGCGCCAGCCCCTACCAACAGCTTTACATTTTCAATATGCATCAAAGCATTCATCAGCGCGTTGTAGTCACCTCCATCATAGGAAGGCATTAGCGTTCCCTTTTTCGGAACGCTAAAAAATACAATCTTGAGACAACAAGTGTCTCAAACAAGACAGATCAATCGTTCTAGATTGCGAAACATTTAAACGAATGATTTTATTATTTAGGGATGGTCGGGGTAAGAGGATTCGAACCTCCGGCCTCCGCGTCCCGAACGCGGCGCTCTACCAGGCTAAGCTACACCCCGGAAGCCATGCGGGTGATGGCGAATGGAGGTTTAATTATCCTGGTGCTAATAGCAAAATTCAACCTACGGCCACCCTTCAATATTTGGGCGGCCTGATAGCGCAGTTTCAGGCGCGGTTGAGCCAGAAGTAGCGGTAGACGAAGCCGGGAAAGGCGAAGACGAGGAACAGGCTGCCAGTGGTGGCATAGAATTCCCAGCCTTGGGGAAAGGCCTGGCCCATAGTGGAGAGCTCGGCGTAGTGGGCAATGCCACCGGTGATGAAGTACATCACGATGATTTCGAGCAGGCACCAGCCGGTGTGCTTGGTGCCGCCTTTAAGCGGGATCACGAAAAACAGGCGTTCGGAAAACCAGGGCATATTTGCCAGCACCAGGGCCAGCAATAGCAAAATCGTTTGTGTCATATCAGCTACTTATTGAAAACTGTGGGTGATGGCGTACGCGCAAATATCCATCAATCGTTGCGGGAACATGCCGAGTGCGAGCAACAGCAGCGCATTCAGGCTGAGCAGCACTTTCATGTCGATAGGGGCCTTGATCGGCGTGTTATCCAGCGCATCGTCAAAGTACATGAGTTTGACCACGCGCAGGTAGTAGAAACCACCAATCGCGGCCATGACCACGGCAAAGATGACGAGGCCGACAAAGCCAGCCTGAAGCGCGGCCTGCAGCACGGCAAACTTGGCATAGAAGCCCAGCGTGGGTGGCACACCGGCCATGGAGAACATGATAATGAGCATGAGGAAGGCATACCATGGGCTGCGCTGGTTGAGGCCTTTCAGGTCTTCCAGGTTATCGGCCTCAAAGCCTTTGCGCGACAGCAAGAGCATGATGCCGAAGCCGCCCAGGGTCATCAGCACATAGGCCATAATGTAAAACATGGCGGAAACATAGCCATTGGTGCCCGCACTCATGAAGCCATACAGCAGGTAGCCCACATGCGAGATGGTGGAGTAAGCGAGCATGCGCTTGAGGTTGGTTTGCGCAATGGCGGTGATATTGCCGATGAGGATGGATAGCACGGCCATGATCGCCAGCATGCCCTGCCAATCGATGGCGAGCACATACAGCCCTTGGATCAACAGACGGATCATGAAGGCAAACGCGGCCAGTTTGGTCACGGAACCAATGAAGAGCGTGACGGCGGTTGGCGCGCCATGGTACACATCCGGCACCCACATCTGGAACGGCACGGCGCCGAGCTTGAAGCCCAGGCCTGCAATCAGGAATACCACGCCCAGCACCAGCACCGAGCGATCCGGTGCGCCCTGCAGCAGGGCATTGGCGACTTCGGCAACATCCAGCGTACCGGTCACGCCATACAGCATGGACATGCCATACAGCAACATGCCGGAAGACAGCGCACCCAGCACAAAATACTTCATGGCGGCTTCGGTGGCGCGAGGGTTGTCCCTGTCCATGGCAACCAGTGCATACAGGCAGAGCGACAGCAGTTCCAGGCCCATGTAGAGCGTGAGGAAGTGCTGGCCGGAAACCATGATCATCATGCCCAGCAAGGCAAACAACGTGAGGGCAAAATACTCGCCACGGAACATGTCGCGCAGCGAGACATATTGGCGGGTGTAGACCAGCATGACAGATGTAGTCAGGTACATCATCAGCTTGAGCACATCGGACAGAGGGTCATCGACAAACATGCCATTGAAGGCATAGCTCACCACCGAGACATTATGCGTGCACGCTGTGACGACGGCCGCCGCTGCGAGGCCCAGCTGGGTGAAGATGTAAATCAGGGAGCGATTGTGTGACTTGAGGAAAAGGTCCAGAAGCAGCACGAACATCGCCATACAGAGAATGATGATCTCCGGCAAGGCGGCATACAGGTCGGATTGAATCGCGTTCATTGGCTGGTTCGCTTGTTATCTAGGCATTATCAAAGCAGCTTGCTCTGCGCCAGGTGCGCAAGCAGGTTGTTTACGGTGGCGTGTGTCATTTCAGTAATCGGGTGCGGATACACGCCGAACCCGATTACCAGCACAGCCAGCACCGACAGGATGAAAAACTCGCGGCGATTCAGGTCTTTCAATGCAGCCACATGGGCGTTGCCGATTTCACCATAGAACACGCGCTTCACCATCCAGAGCGTATAGGCTGCACCCAGGATCAGCGTGGTTGAGGCGAGGAAGGCAAACCAGAAGTTGGCTTGCAAGGCGCCCAGAATCACCATGAATTCCCCCACAAATCCGGAGGTGCCTGGCAGGCCCGCATTGGCCATGCCAAACAACACGGCAAAGGCGGCAAACGTTGGCATGGTGTTGACCACACCGCCGTAATCGGCGATCTGGCGACTATGCATGCGGTCATACAGCACGCCAACCGACAGGAACATGGCACTGGACACAAAGCCGTGCGAAATCATCTGCACAATTGCGCCTTCCATGCCCAGCGGATTGAAAATGAAGAAGCCCAGGGTGACAAAGCCCATGTGCGAGATCGACGAGTAGGCGATCAGCTTTTTCATGTCTTTTTGCACCAGCGCCACCAGCGCGATATACACCACGGCAATCAGCGACAGCGTGATCATGAAGCCGGAGAGGTAATGTGCGGCATCCGGGGCAATCGGCATGGCAAAGCGCAGGAAGCTGTAACCGCCAAGCTTGAGGGCAATGGCCGCCAGCACCACGGAACCCCCCGTTGGCGCCTCCACGTGGGCATCCGGCAGCCAGGTATGTACAGGCCACATCGGCACCTTGACGGCAAACGCCATGAAGAAGGCCAGGAAGATCAGGATCTGCGCCTTGAAGCTCAGCGGCAGTTGGTAGTAGTCCACCAGCTCAAAGCTGTTGCTCTGGTGATACAGATAGATAAAGGCCACCAGCATCAGCAAAGAGCCGATAAAGGTATACAGGAAGAACTTGATGGTGGCATAGACGCGATTAGGCCCACCCCAGATACCGATCACCAGGAACATGGGGATCAGCATGGCTTCCCAGAACATGTAGTAAAGAATGGCATCCAGTGCGGCAAACACGCCGATCATCAGTCCGGACATGATCAGGAATGCCGCCATGTATTGGGCCACACGCTTCTCAATCACTTCCCAGCCAGCAATCACCACAATCACGGTGGTAAAGCTGGTGAGGATGATCAGCGGTACGGCCAGGCCATCAACGCCCAGGTGGTAATTGATATTGAAGGAGGTGATCCAGCGGTGACCTTCCTGAAACTGGAAGCCGCCATCCATCATGTTGAAATGGGTATACAAGGGCAGCGTAACCAGAAAAGCCGCGATACTGCCGAACAAGGCCAGCCAGCGCGCCAGGCGTGCGTTCTGATCACCGCCCGTGCACAGCACCAGCACCCCGGCGAAAATAGGTACCCAGATACTTAGACTAAGAATAGGCCAATCCACCGCTTATACTTTCATGAACAAGGACAGTAACAGGAACACGCCGATGATCATGGCAAAGGCGTAGTGATAGATCAGGCCGGACTGCAAGTGCCGGATAATGCCGGAAATGCGACCAATCAGGCGGGCCGTGCCATTGACCAGATAGCCATCGATCAATTTGACGTCGCCTATGCCCCAGAGCTTGCCGCCCAGGAAGCGCGAGCCACCGGCAAACACCTTCTCATTGAAGGTATCAAAGCCATATTTGTTTTCCATCAGGCGATACAGCCAGCCGCAACGCTTCTGGATAGCCGCAGGGATATCTGGCCGCTTCATGTAGAAGAACCAGGACAACACCACACCCGCCAGGGCAAAAATGAAGGGCAGGCTGGTCAGGGCATGCAGCGCCATGGCACCTGCGCCATGGAAATGATGTGCCAGCTCGTGCATGACGGGATGCGCTTCGGTATCCACAAAGATCACGCCATCAAAGAAATGCCCGTACAGCATGGGGCCAATGGCGATATAACCGATGACCAGCGATGGGATCGCCAGCGCGATCAAGGGCAGGGTCACCACCCAGGGTGACTCGTGCGGTTTGTCATGCGGGCCAAGGCCGTGATGGTGCTCGTCGTGATCATGATCATCATCGGCATGTGCATCATGGTGGTCATGCGCGTGCGCTGTTTTTTCCATCCAGCGCTCCTTGCCATGGAACACCAGGAAATACATGCGGAAGGAGTAAAACGCGGTCACAAACACACCAGCCAGCACGGCAAAGTAGGCAAAGCCACTGCCGGGGATATGCGACAGTTTGACCGCTTCGATAATCGAATCCTTGGAATAGAAGCCGGACAGCAATGGCGTGCCGATCAGCGCCAGGGAGCCAATCAGCGAGGTAATCCAAGTAATCTTCATGTATTTGCGCAGGCCCCCCATATTGCGGATGTCCTGATCGTGGTGCATACCCATGATCACAGAACCCGCGGCCAGGAACAGCAAGGCCTTGAAGAAGGCATGGGTCATCAGGTGGAAGATGGCAACCGAGTAGGCTGATGCGCCCAGCGCCACCGTCATGTAGCCCAGCTGTGACAGTGTGGAATATGCCACCACGCGCTTGATGTCGTTCTGGATAATGCCCAGAAAGCCCATGAACAAGGCAGTAATCGCGCCGATCACCATCACAGTGGATAAAGCTGTCGTCGACATTTCAAACAGGGGCGACATACGCGCCACCATGAAAATACCGGCGGTTACCATCGTGGCCGCATGGATCAGGGCGGAAATCGGGGTCGGACCTTCCATGGAGTCTGGCAGCCACACATGCAATGGCACCTGTGCCGATTTACCCATGGCTCCGATGAATAGCAGGATGCAAATCACCGTCAGCAAGGACCATTCGGTATTGGGGATGATGCTGACCGTGGCATCGGCAAACTGCGGTGCGATGGAGAACACGGCGGCGTAATCCAGGCTGCCAAAGAAATAAAGCACCATGGCAATGCCGAGCAGGAAGCCGAAATCGCCCACGCGGTTAACCAGGAAAGCCTTGAGATTGGCGTAGATGGCGGTCGGGCGCGTATACCAGAAACCAATCAGCAGATAGGACACCAGGCCCACCGCCTCCCAGCCGAAGAAAAGCTGCATGAAGTTGTTGCTCATCACCAGCATCAGCATGGAGAAGGTAAACAGCGAGATGTAACTGAAGAAGCGGCTATAGCCAGGATCTTCGGCCATGTAGCCTATGGTGTAGACGTGAACCATCAGCGAAACAAACGTCACCACCAGCATCATGACGGCCGTCAGCCGGTCAATCAGGAAACCGACTTCAAAGCTGGTATCGCCACTGGTCAGCCAAGTGTAGACCGTGCCGTTGAACACCCTGCCCTGCAACACATCATTGAACACCACCACTGAGAGCGCAAAGGCACCCGCCACACCGGCAATGGTGAGCCAATGTGCAGCAGCGCGCGGCAGCATGCGGCCAAACAGGCCCACAATGGTCGCCGCCACAAGTGGCAAGAGCGGAATCAGCAGATAGATGGTTTGCATGTCAGTCATTTGTTATTTTCCGCTTAACCCTTGAGACTGTTGATGTCATCGACGTTGATGGTTTTCAGGTTTCTGAACAGCACCACCAGAATAGCGAGGCCAATGGCAGACTCAGCTGCCGCCACCGTCAGAATGAAGAACACGAACACCTGGCCAGCCGTATCCTGCAGATAATGCGAGAAGGCAATAAAGTTGAGGTTAACCGCCAGCAGCATGAGCTCAATCGCCATCAACAGCACGATGACGTTTTTGCGGTTTAGGAAAATGCCGACCACGCTGATGGCAAACAACAATGAACCCAGTATGAGGTAATGCGAGAGTCCGACCATTACGCCTTGTCCTTTCCTTCGGTCTCGGCAGCTGCCGGGATTTCCACATCAGCAGGCATGCTCACCATGCGGATTCGGTCTGCACGCTTG
The DNA here is from genome assembly GCF_020523625.1 of Methylovorus menthalis. Taxonomy (GTDB): domain Bacteria; phylum Pseudomonadota; class Gammaproteobacteria; order Burkholderiales; family Methylophilaceae; genus Methylovorus; species Methylovorus menthalis. Next base: position 42,344 of record NZ_JAJAQH010000004.1, on the reverse strand, counting down.
ACCTTGACCTGCTCGGCCGGATCAATGAATTTCGAATCCTTGCGATCGCGCAGGGTCAGCGCAATCGCTGCCACAATCGCTACCAGCAAGACAACGGAGGCCAGCTCAAAAGGCAGCAGGTAATCGGTATACAGCTGGCGCCCAAGCTCGGCGGTGTTGCTGTAACCAGCGGGATGTGGCGGCGGGGCGGCAACACGGTCTACACCGAAGTGCTTGGAACCAAGGATCATGACCATTTCCAGCGTCATGAGAATACCCACCGGCAAGGCAATCGGCAGGGCTTCCCAGAAGCCTTCGCGCAACTTGTCGAGATTGATATCCAGCATCATCACCACAAACAGAAACAGCACCATCACCGCGCCCACGTAAACCAGCACCAGCGCAATCGCCAGAAACTCGGCCTCCAGCAACAGCCAGATACCGGCGGCAGTAAAAAAGGCCAGCACCAGATGCAAGGCAGCCAGCACCGGATTGCGTGAGGTAATGACGCGCAGGCCGGCAAACAGCAGGATAGCCGCCAGGACATAGAATACGTAGTCGTTGAAATTCATCTAGTCAGCTCAGTTGATTTAGGCGCATGGTTATTCGAATCCGTCGCTCATGTTTATTAGCACGCTAAATTAGCGATATTTGGCGTCCGCACTGCGATCCGCCGCAATCTGGGTTTCATATTTATCGCCCACCGCCAGCAACATGGGCTTGGTATACATCAAGTCGCCGCGCTTCTCGCCGTGGTAATCAAAAATCCGCGTTTCCACGATAGAGTCGACCGGGCATGACTCTTCGCAGAAGCCGCAGAAAATGCACTTGGTCAGGTCAATATCGTAGCGGGTGGTGCGACGCGTGTTGTCTTCACGCTGTTCGGACTCAATGGTGATCGCCATGGCCGGGCAAACGGCTTCGCACAGCTTGCAGGCAATGCAGCGTTCTTCGCCATTCGGGTAACGACGCAAGGCATGCAGACCACGGAAGCGTGGGCTCATGGGCGTACGCTCTTCAGGGAATTGAATGGTGATCTTGCGTGCAAAGAAGTAGCGTCCGGTAAGCGCCATCCCCTTCAGCAGCTCTACCAGCATCAGGCTTGATAATACAGTTTTGATCTTGGCTAGCATAATGGTCTCAGTGGAACAGATAGGCCAGCGGGGTCTGCATCAGACCGCCAACCACGATGATCCAAACAAGCGTGATAGGAATAAACACCTTCCAGCCCAGTCGCATGATCTGGTCATAGCGATAACGCGGGAAAGTAGCCCGAAACCAAAGAAAGAAGAACAACAGGAAGGCAACCTTGATGATCAGCCACAGGAACCCTGGGATCATGTTGAATGGTGCGACATCCAGCAGAGGCTGCCAGCCGCCCAGGAACATGATGGCCGCCAGCATGCAGACCAGTATCATGTTGGCGTATTCCGCCAGGAAGAACACGGCAAACGCCATGCCCGAATATTCCACATGGAAGCCCGCGACAATTTCCGACTCGCCTTCCGCCACATCAAACGGCGCGCGATTGGTTTCCGCTACCGCACTGATAAAGTAAACGATAAACAAGGGGAACAAGGGCAACCAGTACCATTGCCAGAAACCGCCCGCCTGCGCGACCACGATCTTTCCCAGATTCAGGCTGCCGGCACACATCAGCACGCCCACCAGCGCAAAGCCCATGGCAATTTCGTAAGAAACAATCTGTGCTGCCGAGCGCAACGAGCCAAGGAAGGCATACTTTGAGTTGGATGCCCAACCCGCGATGATCACGCCATATACGGCAACTGAAGTCATGGCGAGGATATACAGCAAGCCGGCGTCAATATCGGCCAGGATCATGTCGACATCAAACGGCACCACGGCCCAGGCCGCCAGCGCAGGCGCAATCGCCAGCACAGGCCCCAGCAGGAACAGGGTTTTATTGGCCGCCGAAGGAATGATAATTTCCTTCATCAGCAGCTTCAGGCCATCGGCAATTGGCTGCAACAGGCCAAAATAGCCCACACGGTTGGGCCCTATGCGTACCTGCATGAAGCCAATCACCTTGCGCTCAGCCAGGGTCAAGTAAGCCACAGCGCCCATGATAGGCGCCACGATGGCGATAATCTTGATCAGCGTCCAGACCACAGGCCACGCCGGACCCAACAGGTTTTGCATAAAAGCTATCATGCGCGTGTCACCTCAATTTCGCCCATGAGATCACCCAGCAGGCTGGTCACTGGCATCGCCGTGGGAACGCGCACCACCCCATGTGGCAGGCCATCATCGCGCTTGGCTTTAAGTAGAACGCTCGCTACGCCTTGCTTCACGGTGACCATTTCACCATCATCAAGGCCCAGCTCTGTGAGCAGTTGGCTATGCATGGCGGCTACTGGAGCCTGCACAGCACGGGTTTTCTGCAAGGGCGGTGAGCGACGCACAATGGCATCGGACTGGAACTGCGGCACTTCGCCCAGGCGCTGCAAGACATTGGATTTGATCTTGACCTGAATCTCGATCAGCTCGCGCAGATTGTTATTGAGCGAGTTCCAGACCACAGTAGACGGTTTCTGGCCGCCAAAAATCGCGTTTTTAACCTGCTCACTGCTATCGAAATCGAACCCGGACAAGCCCAGGGTATTCCCCAGCACGCGCAATATCTTCCAGCCGGGACGACACTCGCCCAATGGCTTGGTCACTGCGGTAAAGCTTTGCACGCGCCCTTCCATGCTCATGTAGGTACCCGATGTCTCGGTAAATGGCGCGATCGGCAGCAGCACATCCGCATGCTCCAGCGCCTCGGATTTGTATGCTGTCAGTGCGATCACACACTCGGCTTCCGCAATGGCCTGGCGAGCCTGGGCAGCATGATGGCAATCCAGCTCAGGCTCTACATTCACCAGCAGGTAAGCCTTGCGAGGCGACTTCAGCATGGCTTTAGCATTCAGGCCATGTTCGCCGGGCAAAGCGCCAACCAGATGGGCACCGGTGCTATTGGCTGCTGGCGACAGGATGCCAAATGTGGCGCCGCAGAGCGATGCAATCGCTTCGGCCAGACTATAAAGCTCGGTAAAGCGAGGATGACTTTGCGCAATATTGCCTAGGAAAATACCCGTGCGCGGGCTGACCAGATCGACTTCCTTGCCCAGCCCAGCCAGGCTTTCTGCCATGGCTTGCGAGTTCTCCCACACACGGACTGTTTCCAGCAGATCATTGAGTGACTTTGGCAAACACAGCGACAGGCGTTGCAAGCCGGACATGGCTTTCAGTATCTGCGCCAGCACGTTGACCATATCGTTCGGGGTACAGATCGCCTTGTGTTTCACCGCCATCAGCTGATCATCATCCATCGGATTAACCAGCGACAGCTCGGCGCCCAGTGCCACCGCTTTACGAATACGGTTTGCCAGCAGCGGGTGCTCGTTGCGCAGATTGCTGCCAATGACCAGTATGCGATCCATCTCTTGCAGATCAGGAATATTGCAGCCCATCCACGGCGTACCCATGCGCTTGCCGTCCAGGCGGAAGTCGGTCTGGCGCAGGCGGTAATCAAGATTGTCCGAGCCCAGGCCATGCGCAATCTCTTTGGCGAGATAGGCTTCTTCCATGGTGCTGTTGGGCGAAACCAGCACGCCCAGCTGTTCGCCGCCTTCGGCACTGGTGATATCTTTCAGCTGACCCGCGGCAAATTCCAGCGCGGTCTTCCAGTCGGTTTCATGCCACTCGCCATGATGCTTGATCATGGGCACGGTCAGACGGTCTGGGCTGTTCAGGCCTTCATAGGAAAAACGGTCACGGTCAGACAGCCAGCATTCATTGATGCTTTCTTTTTCGCGCGGCAATACGCGCAGCACTTTGCCATCCTTGATATGCACTTCGATCTGCGAACCCAGACCATCATGCGGCGCGATGGAAGGACGGCGGGTCAGTTCCCAGGTACGGGCTTTGTAGCGGAATGGCTTGCTGGTAAGTGCGCCCACGGGGCACAAATCAATGATATTGCCGGAAAGTTCGGAATTGACACTCTTGTCCACATACGCCGTAATTTCGGCATGCTCACCACGGCCGACCATACCCAGTTCCATCATGCCGCCGACTTCTTTCAAGAAGCGAACACAGCGCGTGCACTGAATGCAGCGCGTCATGTCGGTGGAGACCAATGGGCCGATATTCTTGTTAAGTACTACCCGCTTTTCTTCGGCATAGCGCGAAGCGGGGGCGCCGTAGGCAACGGCGATATCCTGCAGGTCACACTCACCGCCCTGATCGCAAATCGGGCAATCCAGCGGGTGATTGATCAGCAGGAACTCCATGACACTTTTCTGCGCTTCCACGGCGGCTTTGGAGCGGGTGAAAATTTTCATGCCATCGGCAACTGGCGTTGCACAGGCAGGCAGAGGCTTTGCAAACTTCTCGACCTGCACCAGGCACATGCGGCAATTGGCGGCTACGGAGAGTTTTTTGTGATAGCAGAAACGCGGAATGGCAATGCCAAGCTTGTCCGCTGCATCGATGATCGTGGTGCCGTGATCGACTTCTACGGCTTTGCCGTCTATCTCTATATTCAGCATGGTACTAACCTTGAAAAGCCTAACACTGAAAAGCTATGTACAACCCCGGACACACACAAGAACGCCATCTGGCTTGCTTCATCAGTATTGAAATCGCGTGTGTACGTGGTCATGACCATCACTCCGCCTTGCCCGTCACCATGGACTTGCCATGCTGAATGTAATATTCGAATTCGGGACGGAAATGCTTGATGAAACTGAGCACCGGCGTGGCAGCGGCATCGCCCAGCGCGCAAATCGTGCGGCCGGAGATATTGCTGCTCACATCGGTCAGGAGATCAAGATCGCCCATGCGCCCTTCGCCCTCCACAATACGTTTCACCACGCGGTAAAGCCAGCCTGTACCCTCGCGGCAGGGCGTACATTGACCGCAGGATTCTTCATAGAAGAAATACGAGAGACGCTTCAGCGTTTTCACCATGCAGGTGGTTTCATCCATCACGATCATGGAGCCAGCACCCAGGCTTGAACCTGCCTTGGACAAGCCATCGTAATCCATGGTCGCGCCCATGATGGCCGCAGCGGGCATGACGGCCGTTGATGGGCCGCCAGGAATCACGGCCTTCAGCTGACGGCCTTTCCATACGCCGCCCGCGATATCGAGCAGTTCGGTAAACGGCATGCCCATGCGCACCTCGTAATTGCCTGGACGCTCAACATGGCCCGACACCGAAAACAGCTTGGTACCGCCTGAGTTTGGCACGCCCAGCGCCTGGAAAGCATCGCCGCCATGTTCCAGTATCCAGGGAATCGAAGTGTAGGACTCGGTATTGTTGACATTGGTCGGCTTGCCGAACACGCCGTAACTGGCTGGGAATGGCGGTTTGAAACGCGGCTGGCCCTTCTTGCCTTCGATGGACTCGATCAGTGCGGTTTCTTCGCCGCAGATGTAAGCACCATAACCATGCACGGCGTAAAGATCAAAACTGAAAGTGGTGTTAAACAGGTTTTCACCGATGAATCCGGCAGCACGCGCTTCATCCAGCGCCCGCTCGAAGATCTCGTAGTCTTGCCAGATTTCACCGTGAATGTAGTTGTAGCCCACACGTGCACCCAGCGTATAGGCAGCGATGGCCATACCCTCGATCAGCTGGTGCGGGTTGTAGCGGATGATGTCGCGGTCCTTGAAGGTACCAGGCTCGCCTTCATCAGTATTGCATACCAGGTATTTGGTGCCATCGTAATAACGAGGCATAAAGCTCCACTTGAGGCCAGTGGGGAACCCTGCACCGCCACGGCCGCGCAGACCGGAGAGCTTGACCTGGGTGATGACGTCAGTGGCTTTCACCTTATCCTGCACCAGGCGTTGCAATTGCTTGTAGCCGCCTACATTAAGATAGGCTTGCAGTGATGCGGGATCAGGCTGCCCAAGCGTGCGCAGACAGACCAGGGCTTCTTTGTCGGAGCGATGTTGAACAGGCGTATCAAAAGCAGCCATTACTTCAACTCCTCCAGAATCGCATCCACTTTTTCCTTGGTCAGGAATTCACACATGCGCTTGTTGTTGATATGGAACAAAGGTGCACCGCCGCAGCAGCCCATGCATTCGCCCTCTTTGAGAGTGAATTTGCCATCAGGTGTGGTTTCGTTGAACCCAATACCGAGGCGTTCTTGCAAATGGTCAACAATGACATCGGAGTCACGCAGCATGCAGGAAATATTGGTACAGACGGTGATCTTGTACTGACCCACTGGCTCCAGCTCATACATATTGTAGAAACTGGCTACCTCAAGGGCAGCTATCGGCGGGATACCCAGATACTCAGCCACAAAGGCCACCGTATCTTTTGATAACCAGCCCTTTTCGTCCTGGGCAATGCGCAAGGCGGACATGACGGCTGCCTGACGATGGTCAGCCGGGTATTTGGTCAATTCGCGATCAATCTTGGCGAGGGATTCCTGAGACAACATTAGCGATCAATCTCCCCGAAAACGATATCCTGTGTACCGATAATGGCCACCAGGTCGGCAATCATATGGCCGCGCGTCATTTCATCCAGCGCTGCCAGATGCGGAAAACCAGGCGCACGAATTTTCAAACGGTAAGGCTTGTTGGCCCCATCCGAAATCAGATAAATGCCAAACTCCCCCTTGGGGTGCTCCACCGCCGCATAGGCTTCCCCGGCTGGCACATGAAAGCCTTCGGTAAAGAGCTTGAAGTGGTGGATCAGAGACTCCATGTCCTGCTTCATGCCTTCACGAGCAGGCGGTGCCACCTTGTGATTGTCAGTAATCACCGGGCCAGGATTTTTGCGCAGCCATTCTATGCATTGCTTGATGATGCGGTTGGATTGACGCATTTCTTCGATACGCACCAGATAGCGGTCATAGCAGTCGCCATTCACCCCCACCGGGATATCGAAATCCATCTTATCGTAGACTTCGTAGGGCTGTTTCTTGCGTAAATCCCATGCAAAACCGGAACCGCGCAACATGGGACCAGACAGGCCCAATGCCAGTGCACGCTCCGGCGTCACCACACCTATGCCGACGGTACGTTGCTTCCAGATACGATTATCGGTCAGCAGGGTTTCATACTCGTCCACATACCCCGGGAAGCGGTTGGTAAAGTCCTCAATAAAATCGAGCAGGGAACCCTGGCGATTTTCATTGAGGCGCTTGATTTCATCCTTGGCACGAACCGCGGAGCTTTCGTATTGCGGCATACGGGCCGGCAAATCACGATAAACACCACCAGGACGGTAGTAAGCAGCGTGCATGCGGGCGCCGGAGACGGCTTCATAACAGTCAAACAGATCTTCGCGCTCGCGGAATGCGTACAGGAATACCGTCATTGCGCCGACGTCGAGTGCATGCGCACCCAGCCAAAGCAGGTGGTTCAGCACGCGAGTAATTTCATCGAACATCACGCGGATGTATTGCGCGCGGATGGGAACTTCGAGCCCAAGCAGCTTTTCAATCGCCATCACATAGGCATGCTCGTTCGCCATCATCGAGACGTAGTCGAGACGATCCATATAAGGCACGGATTGCAGATAGGTACGATTCTCGGCCAACTTTTCAGTAGCACGATGCAACAGGCCGATATGCGGGTCCGCCCGCTGGATGACTTCGCCATCCAGCTCCAGCACCAGTCGTAGCACGCCGTGTGCAGCCGGGTGCTGGGGACCAAAGTTCATGGTGTAGTTACGGATTTCAGCCATGATGGAAGCCCTCGTCACGGATAACACGCGGCACATTGTTGCGGGGATCAATCGTCACCGGCTGATAGATCACGCGCTGCTGCTCAGGGTCGTAGCGCATTTCCACATTGCCTATCATCGGGAAATCCTTGCGGAAAGGATGGCCTACAAAGCCGTAGTCAGTCAGCAGTCGGCGCAAATCAGGATGGCCTTCATACATGATGCCGTAGAGGTCGAACGACTCGCGCTCAAACCAGTTGGCTACCGGCCACATGTCCACCAGCGTTGGCAGAACGGGGAAATCATCATCCGCCGCAAATACGCGCAAACGCACACGCTGGTTCAGGCTGATGGAAAGAAAATGATAGACCGTGGCAAAACGCAGCCCGGTCCAGCTGCCCTCACCATACTCCGCATAATCGACACCGCAAAGATCGATCAACTGTTCAAACTTGAGCGAGGGGTGATCACGCAGGACAAGGCAGACATCCAGCATATTGGCAACGGAACACTCTATCGTCACCTCGCCGACGTTGCTTACCAGACGACCCAGCTTGTCTCCAAGCGCCGACTCGATATTGGCGATAAGTTGTTGCAGACGGGTCATGTGTTCACCTGGCGATAGTGTTGGTACGCTTGATCTTGTTTTGCAACTGAATGATGCCGTAGAGCAGCGCCTCGGCTGTCGGCGGACACCCTGGCACGTAGACATCGACAGGAACGATACGGTCACAGCCACGCACCACAGCATACGAGTAATGGTAGTAGCCGCCGCCATTGGCACAGGAACCCATGGAAATGACCCAGCGCGGCTCGGCCATCTGGTCATACACCTTGCGCAGCGCAGGGGCCATTTTATTAACCAGCGTGCCAGCGACGATCATCACATCGGATTGGCGCGGACTGGGGCGAAACACGATGCCAAAACGATCCAGGTCATACCGCGATGCACCTGCGTGCATCATTTCCACCGCACAGCACGCCAGACCAAACGTCATCGGCCACAGCGAACCCGTGCGCGTGTAATTGATGACCGTATCCAGCGTGGTCGTGACAAATCCTTTTTCCAGTACACCTTCAATACTCATGCAGAGACCCCGTATTCGGCATCTACTTGCCACAAAGCAGGTAGCAGAGCGATAACAATATGCGTAATGGGTAGTAAGGCGGCAGACTGAGAGTGCGCCGCCAACGGCACATCACCAGGACAGCGATGGAGGTTTATTCCCACTCGAGCGCCCCCTTCATCCATTCGTAGACGAAACCCACTACCAGAATTCCCAGGAAAACCAGCATGGCAATAAAACCGAAAAGACCAATCTCCTGCAGCACCACGGCCCAAGGAAAGAGGAAAGCGATTTCAAGATCGAACAGGATAAAGAGGATAGCGACGAGATAGTAACGAACGTCGAATTTCATGCGAGCGTCTTCGAAAGCTTCAAAGCCGCATTCATACGGAGAGTTTTTTTCGGCGTCAGGGCGGCTTGGGGCCACCACTTTGCCAAGGACAATAGGGGCTATACCGACGGCTAAGCCGACGATGATGAACAGTAATATAGGAAAGTAGTTTTCCAGCATGTTCACGCCCCAATTTAACGCAATGCACATAATTGTGATTGAGTATTTTAATTATTGGTGCCGTCGATGAGACTCGAACTCATACGTCTTTCGACACTACCCCCTCAAGATAGCGTGTCTACCAATTCCACCACGACGGCAAGTCTGGCTGCTAAAGCCAGTACAACTATTACTGCGGCACATCCTTTGCTGGTGAGGATTCAGCAGGTTTGGCTGGCGCGCTTTCGCTTGCTTTGCCAGGTGCGACAACAGAATTCGTTGGGAGCTTGACGACGCTTGAACCTTGAGTGCGATGGCTCGACATATAAGCCAGGGTCAAGCTGGTAGCAAAAAAGATGGCCACAAAAACAGCCGTGGCACGACTCATGAAGTTGGAGGATCCGCTAACACCGAACAGACTGCCGGAAGCACCACTACCAAAAGCGGCGCCCATATCAGCACCTTTGCCGTGCTGAAGCAATACCAATCCGATAACACCGAGTGCAGCCAATACGTGCACAATTGATACTAAAGTTTCCATGTTCTCTCAAATCCACTGCTTAAGTCAGCTTTAGTTTGATTTTATCAAATCTACTGACAAGCAGCGCGACAAATTTCCTCAAAATCGTTGGCATTCAATGAACATCTGCCAATCAAACCGCCGTCTATATCCGGCATAACGAATAATTGTGACGCATTTAGGGGATTTACGCTACCCCCATACAGAATTCTTACGGTTTCTGCCGCATGCACATCCAGCGCGGCGATTCTATCACGGATAAACGCGTGCACCTGCTGTGCTTGTTCCGGCGTTGCAGATAAACCCGTGCCGATGGCCCACACGGGCTCGTATGAAACAACCGCATGCGCAAATACCCCTGCACCCACGGTCTTCAGCACAGCATCAATCTGGCTGGCGATCACTTGATGACACAGGCCGGACTCACGCTCGGCTAGAGTCTCGCCCAGGCACAGCACAGGCGTGATGCCAGATTTGCGCGCCACCACAAACTTGGCGGCAATATTCTCATCACTTTCGCAATAGGCGGTGCTGCGTTCGGAATGCCCCACAATCACATAGCTGGCACCAAAGTCCTTGAGCATGCGGGCACTGACTTCCCCGGTATATGCGCCGACTTCATGTTTAGCGACATTCTGGGCACCCCAGGCAATATGGCTGCCCTGCAACGCCTGCTGCGCCTGGAATAGATAGGGGTATGGAACACAGACCGCAAAATCGGCCGAGGTCAAATGATCAAGCCGCTGCCTGAATGCTTCAAACAGCACCTTGTTTTGCGCAAGGTCGCCGTGCATTTTCCAATTAGCGACCACCAGCTTACGACGCATATGAATACCTAAAAATTTTCCGAATGGTAACGTGCAGCCTGCTTGGCAGTCAATTTGACTGCGCCGGCACAGGCTGCCAGTGCTTGATCAGCAACTGAACATTACGAGCGCCATTAAAGGCATTGGTCTGCAATTCGTACACCGCCGTTACATACTGCGGCAAAAACTCTTCCTGCCGGAAAAATATCGCATCCACGGCTCTTCCACGGGTCGATAAAGTGAGTTTGAGATGCTTGCCACCGACAATACGTTGCGCCACCACCTCAAACTCGTCGCAAAACATGGGAGGAGGAAATCCCTGCCCCCATACCTGGCGTTGCAGGGCAACCGCTACATCCCAGTGCATGTCATCCAGGGCGAGCGCTCCATCAACCTCAATAATGGACTCAAGATCGGCAGGAGTCAGCAGCCCTGCCACCACCGACTCAAAGCCCAGCCGGAAGCGCTCCATGTCATCCTCGCGAATACTGAGCCCGGCTGCCATGGCGTGTCCGCCAAACTTTAGTATCAGATCAGGCTCGTGCTTGGACACTAAATCCAGCGCATCGCGCAGATGCAGCCCGGGAATCGAGCGACCCGAGCCTTTGAGTACACCATCGCCCGCTTGAGCAAAGGCGATCACGGGACGGTGATAACGCTCCTTGATGCGCGATGCCAGAATGCCAATAACTCCCTGGTGCCAATCCGGCTGATACAGACTCAGGCTATAGCGGCCTTCTGCATCCAGCCCATCCAGTTCTGCCAAGGCGCTTTCCTGCATATCGGCTTCTATACTGCGGCGTTCATAGTTGAGGGCATGCAGCTGCTGGGCCATGGCATGGGCTGATTGATCGTCCTCGGCCAGGAGGCAGCTGATACCCAGCGTCATGTCATCCAGACGACCTGCCGCATTGAGGCGCGGCCCCACACTGAAACCAAGATCCTGCGCGCAACTTGAGGCTGGCTCCCGGCCTGCCAGACGCATCAGCCACAAAATACCTGGGCTGCACTGCCCGGCACGAATGCGGCGCAGCCCCTGCTCGACCAGAATGCGATTGTTGTCATCCAGCTTGACCAGATCAGCCACCGTGCCCAAGGCCACCAAGTCGAGCAGGCTGGTCAAATTCGGCTCAGCCTTGCCCTCAAACAACCCTCTCGCCCGCATCTCGGCACGCAAGCCCAGCATCACATAAAACGCGACGCCCACGCCAGCGAGGTGCTTGCTGGGGAAGTCGCAGCCATGCTGATTGGGATTCACAATACAGGCCGCTGCCGGCATATGGTCGCCTGGCAAATGGTGATCAGTCACCAGCACGGACATGCCCAGTGCATTAGCACGCGCGACCCCATCTACGCTGGCAATGCCATTATCAACGGTAATGATGAAGTCCGGCTTGGACTGCGCAGCAAGCTCCACAATTTCAGGCGTCAGGCCATAGCCATATTCAAAGCGGTTAGGCACCAGAAAATCAACCACCGCGCCCAGCATGCGCAGCCCACGCACCATCACGGCGGTGGCGGTGGCCCCGTCCGCATCATAATCGCCCACCACCAGCAATGAGCGCTTTGCAACAATCGCATCTGCCAGCAAAGCTGCCATGCGGGTGTTATTGGTCAGACGATCGGGAGGAATCAGCCCCGCGAGCGACGCCTCAAGCTGCCCCGGCGTTTTAACTCCGCGTGCCGCCAGCAGCTGCGCCAGCAATGGCGACAAGCCACTGGCTACCAGCGTGGCAGCCGCAGACTCATCAAGCTCGCGTCTCACAATATTAACCACCAAGCACCTCCGTCCACGGTCTGGATTTACGCCAGAATTGATAGGTATCCCATTTACCCACGCGACACTGCAATACCCTATCCCCAATGGCGATATTCAGCTCCAGCTGACTTACCCCCCCGCGACGCAGCGCCTGCCATAGTGTGGGCAACCCATTGACCACCGCGGCTGCTGATTCAACCGGAGCAAGCCAGGCATGCTTCGCTTCGTATCGCAGCACTTCATGCATCTCCTGCGGCACCTCATGGCATTCGCCGACATGCAAGACAGCCAGACCACGCACCACAGGATCCTCTGTAAAGAGCAGCGGCAAGACGCCGGTAGCTTCAGATGGCAAGACGCCGCCGCCATACACCCACACCCCGCTCACTGGCAACTCGCCTCGGGCCTCGCGCGCCTGGTTAAGCGGATGCTCAAATAGCAACATCTGCACTTCATTCAAAAAGGCATTCCAGAAAGCAGCATCTCGCCCCTGGGGCATCAGGTTGCGAATGTCACGCCCCATCGCCACATCAACCGGGGTTGTTTGAATGTTAGGCTGTGTTTGCACCTGCAAATACCAGCGGTGAGCGCAATACGGGCTCTGCACAAACATCAGCCCCTGCTCCGCAAAATGCTGGTTCAATAAGGCCAGCAAGGCATCGGCCTCTGTTTTTTGCAGCGGCAAGCCCTCAGGCCCTGCAATCGAAAAAGTGTCGCGCTGCAGTTGCAGATGCACGGGCTGGGCAAACAATACATACTCAGTCGACAGCGAAAGGCCGTCAGCCAGCGCGGCCAGTGACGCCAACGGCCAGTCTCGCTGCCTGGCAAGCCCGGCGCTGCTGCATAACATTTCATCAATGGTCGTCGCCAGGAACTCGCGTCGACCTACCGCCAGAAGACGCTCAAAGGTCGCCGTCACGGCGGGACTCATGGCCATTAAGGCGTGCGGTGTTTTCAGGAAAATCTGGAGATTCAATTCAGGTTCACTTAGATGTCACTTTGTTATACGCCGTGCAGGCGCTAAGATATATTCAACTTAACAGAATGATACGCTATATGGATCTCATTTTATGGCGTCATGCCGAAGCAGACGACACCTCACCTGACATCACGCGCGCCCTCACGGCCAATGGGAAAAAGCAGGCTGCTGCCATGGGAGAATGGCTGCGCAAGCATCTGCCGCCCGCCACCCGCATTATCGTGAGCCCCGCGACGCGTACCCAGCAAACTGCGCTGGCACTGGGGATGGATTTCACAACAGTCGACGCCCTCGCTCCCGGTGCAGCTCCGCATGATGTATTGCAAGCCGCCGGCTGGCCCAAGGCTCAGGGCGCAGTGCTGGTCGTCGGGCATCAACCCTCGCTGGGCATGGCCGCCGCGCTGGCCATGAGCGGAAAGATTCAATACTGGTGCGTAAAGAAAGGCAATATCTGGTGGCTGAGCAATCGCCAGCGTGCCCATGAAGACCAGACCATACTGCGCGCGGTTATTTCACCGGACTATCTTTAAGAAATTTTATACGGTGATGACAGGTCTGATCATCGGAATATCCATGGCGCCGCATGCCGTCATGAGTGCGAAGATTTAAGTACACAGAAATTTAAGCGCAAAGAAGTCAGCGAGAAAATTCGCCACTGTATACATACACGCCTATAAAATTTTAAGCGCTCAAACACATACAGATACAAGAAAAAATGCCTCGCAGAATAACGTTACCAGCAACTGGCTGGCATACCATTCCGGCAAACAAGGAAGACTGAATTTGAGAACTGTACTGATCGCCAACCCCAAGGGAGGCAGTGGAAAAACCACGCTGGCCACTAATCTCGCCGGGTACTTTGCCAGTCGCGGACGCCATGTGGTGCTATCCGACATGGACAGGCAGCAATCCTCCCTGCAATGGCTGGAGCGCAGACCTAGTCAATTGCCTTTGATCCATGGCATGGATGGTCGCGGCAAACATGCAGACAGCCTGAGCGCAGACTGGACCATCATCGACTCCCCCGCTGGCCTGCGCGGTGACAAGCTCACCGAAGCTGTGAAAACAGCCGACTGGGTGATTGTGCCTATCCAGCCATCGGCGTTCGATATCGGCGCCAGCCAGGAATTCCTTGAAACCCTGCGCGAAGAAAAAGCTGTGCGCAAAGAGCGTACTTTTGTGGCCGTCGTCGGCATGCGCATCGACAGCCGGACCCGCTCGGCAGCGAATTTGCAGCGCTACCTGGACAAAAGCGGCTTTCCCGTCATGGGTAATCTCCGGGACGCCCAGATTTACGCCCTGGTCGCCGAGCAAGGCGCCAGCCTGTTTGACATTCGCCCATCGCAGGTCGCTCGCGACTTGCAGCAATGGGCTCCTTTGCTGCACTGGCTGGTGAACGCAGACCGCAATGCCAAATGAAATAGAACTGAAGCTGCGCATAGACGCGGCGGATGCCCCCTTCCTGTTCAATCACCCTGCACTCAAACACGGGCTGGAGCATGGCCCGCTTACACGCCAGCTCATCAGCACCTACTTCGACACACCCGAGCTGGGTTTGCTGAATGCCGAGATCAGTCTGCGCGTGCGCAGCATGTCGGGCGGCTGGTTTCAGGCGGTAAAAGCTGCAGGCTCCTCCGTCGCCGGCCTCCACCAGCGCATGGAGTGGGAAGACATCATCAACGGCAGCAGCCCTGATTTCAGCAAAATCACCGAACCCGCACTCGCCGCCATTTTTGCTGACAGTGCGTTGCGCGATGCCTTGCAGCCTATCTTTCTTACCGATGTGGAGCGCACCGAATGGCAGTTACGCATGCCGGACGGCACGGCGCTGGAAGTGGCACTTGATCTGGGCGAGCTGGAGGTAGGTAGCGATATCCGCGAAACCATCAGCGAGGTGGAAATCGAGCTGAAAAGTGGCGATGCTGCACAGGTATTTTCGCTAGCGCTCGCCTTGCAAGCGGACATTCCGCTCACCATCGAAAACATCAGCAAGGCGCAGCGCGGTTATGGGCATTACCGCACACTGCCGCCCGAGCTTTCAGTGTTGACTCCAGCCACATTGCCGGACATGCTGGATAAAGAAGGCCTCACCAAACTGGCCTGGGCATGTCTGCATCATCTGCAAAGCAAGCAAGCCCTGCTGGAAGCCGATGCCACGGAACTCCAGCAGCATGCCATCGCCGAGATCCGCAGCACATTGCAATATCTGGTCAATGCGTTGCAGGCGTACACGAGCACCCCCGCTGCATTGCTGACCGAATATCATTGGCTGCAGGATGCGATAGCGGCCATGCAGCCAGATGAAGAGGCACTACCGCAGCAAGTAAACACACGACTGCAAAGCCAGCATTGTCAGCGCCTGCTGCTGCAAACCGGCGCGTGGTTACTGGCATAGGCAACGCTTGTCCAGCCTTGGCAAGCTCTGCATAATGGGCAACCGCTTTTAGCATCATCCGCACAAGGGAATACCATGAATCTCGAGAAAGTCATTTTCGGTTTTTTTATCCTGTTGGCATTGACGCTGAATTTCGGCTTTTTTATCGGCGACATCGATAACCCGCACCATCACCACGCGTATGAGCTTTACATCGCGATTGTGGTAAACCTGATTGCCACCGTACTCAAGTTCGGCGACCGCACGCACATTGGCGCGATCCACCTGGCCACCAGCCTGGTAGCGGATCTTCAACTGATTGCCGCGGCCATCCTCTGGGCAGCAGCGGGCACACAGGGCGATGACCCCAGCGTGATTGTCAGCGTAGTGTCACTGTCGGGTGGAGCCTTGCTCGCCAACATCACCTCGGTTGTGCTACTGATTGCAGAAACCATCCAGATCAAGCGCTAGGCCAAGGCAAGTCAACCGTAAAGCCGCCGCGCCGTGAACAACATCCTGTTTCTGATTCTCAGGCGCATGCGCCTGCCTATCATCGCGGTGATTGTCAGCTACACCATCGCAGTCGCTGGCATGTCACTCATGCCCGGCGTAGACCCGGATGGTCATCCATGGCGGCTCAGCATTTTTGAAGCGTTTTACGTCATCAGCTATACCGCGACCACCATTGGCTTTGGCGAAGTGCCTTTCCCCTACTCCACCGCACAACGCATGTGGATGTCGTTTTCCATTTACCTCACCGTGATCCCCTGGTTTTATGCCATCGGTAAGATCATTACCCTGTTCCAGGACCCGGGCCTGCGCCAGGCCTTTACCACCTCACGCTTTGCCCGCGAGGTGCACCACCTGCTGGAGCCGTTTTATATCGTCTGCGGCTATGGTGAAACCGGCAGCCTGCTGGTGCGCGCGCTGGATAAGAATGAAGTGCGCGTGGTGGTGATCGAAATGGAGCAAGAGCGCATCAATGAACTGGAGCTGGAAGACTACCAGTTTGATATCCCCAATTTGTGCGCAGATGCCAAGCTACCTGAAACCCTGTTGCGTGCCGGGCTGAAAAACCCGATGTGCCAAGGCGTAGCCGCACTCACCGATGATGACCATGCCAATCTCGCCATTGCCGTAGCGGTGAAGCTGATCAGCCCGGAACTACGTGTGCTTGGGCGTGCTGAAACCGAGCAAACGGCTTCCAACATGGCATCGTTTGGCACCGACCACATCATCAACCCTTACACGATTTTCGGTGACCATCTGGCGATGGAAGTGCACGCCATCGGCACTTACCTGCTGCATGAATGGTTAACCGGGGTGCCTGGGGAAAGCCTGAAGTCGCCGATTTGTCCGCCCATCGGCAAATGGATCGTTTGCGGCTATGGCCGCTTTGGCCGTTCGGTCGTGCAGAATCTGGAGCTGGAGCACATCGTTACCACCATCATTGAGGCTGACCCGGAACGCACCGGCTGCAAGGAATGTATCGTGGGCAATGGCACCGAGAAAGAGACACTGCAACAGGCGGGCGTGCATGAAGCGGTCGGTATCGTGGCGGGTACCAATGACGACATCAACAACCTGTCTATTGTGATGACCGCGCGGGAAATGAACCCGGATCTGTTTGTGGTATTGCGCAAGAACAAGCGTTTCAACGCCGCGCTGTTCGAGCACTTCAAGGCAGATATCACCATGGAGCCCAGCGACATCATTGCGCATGAATGCCTGGCCAACATGATTTCGCCACTGCTGGCGCAATTCCTGAGTCTAGTAAGGCTGCAAAGTAATGCCTGGGCAAACAGCCTGATCCAGCGCCTAGTGGAAACCGTCGGCGAAAATGTCCCGGAAACCTGGGCCATCAGCATCACCAACGAAAACACGCCAGCCCTGTTTCACATGCTGGCGCATGAGCCCATTACGCTGGCCGACATCCTGCGCAACCCCAATGATCGCGCCGCAACCCTGCCGATTGTGCCGCTGATGATACTGCGGCGGAATCAGCCCCTGCTATTGCCAGAAGCAGATACCGTATTGGAACGTGGCGACCGCATCCTGTTTTGCGGGCATGACAACGCCAAGAGCACCACCACCTACGCCCTGGGTGATTTCAAAACCATGCGTTACATGCTGCATGACCAGCAATTGGCCGACAGCTGGTTGTGGCGGCAGATCAAACGGCGCAAATCGGCACAAACAAGCGCGCCTTAAATCTCACGCACTCTGGGCTACCAGGCCGCCACTCCTCAACGCCTTCACTCCCTGAGTGATCCAGGCTCACATTGTTTGCCCTATGTGACTGAAGTTACTGTGCAATCTCCACCTCAAGCCGATACTCGGTGACGGATCAACCGATCCTCATATAAAAAACATAATGCAACTCATGGCCACCCAGGTGGCATGGGGCAACCAACAATGGAGATGGAAATGGAAATGAACAGACACTTCTTGCACAGCTTTAGCCTGCTGGCCTTATCTCTGATTGGCACACCTGCCCTGGCGGGCGAGTTTGGCAATCAATGCACCAATGGCCTTGCTCAGGGCGCCGTCGTCAATACCGATTGCAGCATCCAGACAATCTTCAAAGGCAAAACCTACTGCTTCAGCAATCAAGAGGGGAAAGACGCTTTTATGGCAAATCCGGACGCCATGTTGCGCAAAGCGAATGCCTTTTATGAAACACAGGCTGCCCCATCACCAGCCAAAGACAAGGAAGTCATGCAGGAGCGGGGGGAAATCAGCCAGGATGACGCCATTAACCAGATCAAAAGTGCACATTGCGATTTATCCAATCGGGATGCTGGTTATCTGGAACTGGATGGCATGGACCTGCGGCATTGCAATATGCAGAACACCAGCTTCTTCGGGGCTTATCTGCGCGGAGCAGACTTGAGCGGCGCAAATCTCGAAGGGGCTTATCTGAATCTGGCGCGACTGGAAAAAACCAACCTCAGCGGCGCCAATTTGAAAAATGCGAGCAT
Source organism: Methylovorus menthalis (assembly GCF_020523625.1). Classification (GTDB taxonomy): domain Bacteria; phylum Pseudomonadota; class Gammaproteobacteria; order Burkholderiales; family Methylophilaceae; genus Methylovorus; species Methylovorus menthalis. The sequence goes on along the minus strand of NZ_JAJAQH010000004.1, from coordinate 23,693 downwards.
CTTCCAGGCCATTTTCGACAAGACGAATTTCAAGAACGCCAATCTTGAGAATGCACGCATGATAGGCACGCTAGGCAATGTAGACATGAGCGAGGCCCATATCACCCACGGCCGCTTTGGCCTGGATATTGGCAATCAGCCCATGGGCGCCATGCGTTTTGACGCGGTGGGCGGCAATTTTGCCGATACCGATTTTGAAGGGGCAGACATCAATCGCTCGAATTTTCAGTTCGCCAATTTCCGGGGTGCCAACTTGCGCAATACCGATTTGTTCAGGGCCGACCTGAGCAAGGCTGACCTGACCGGAGCCGATATCAGCGGTGCCAATATGAAAGAAGCTATTCTGGATGGCACCATCATGACCAAGGTCAGCGGGCTGGAAGCGATTGACGGGTATGACATCGCCAAAGGGAAATGCGTGGACTGCGCACTGCCTGTCGCGAGCAAGTCCAGCGCCGCGCAAACGGCCACCAATAGCCGATGCTTATTGGGTCATACGCTTCAGGGCCGCACGGTCCAGTAACTCCAGCTGCCCTCGCCCCAACGCCAGCCAGCCCTTCATCTCGAAGCGCTTGAGCTGGCGGCTGACCACCTCACGGGCGGTACCCAGTTCATCGGCAAGCTGCTGATGCGTACGGCGGACCTGGTCGCCGGGCTCATCCAGCAGCAGCTTCGCGAGCCTGGCATCCAGGCTGTGAAAGGCCACTTCGTCCAGCAGCACAATCAGGTCACTGATCAAGGCGCCATAGTTTTCCATGACAAAACGGCGGAATACCCGCGACTCCAGCATCATTTCATGAAAGGCAGCGGCAGGCACCAGAATGTCGCGTATCGGCTCTTCTACAATAGTGGATGCCGGATAATCGCTGGAGCCCAACAGACAGGTGGTGGTCAGCACGCAGGTTTCGCCGCCGGTGACGCGATAGAGCAAAATTTCACGGCCGCTACTGGATAGTTTGTATACGCGCGACTGGCCAGCCAACCTCAGCACATAAGCATGACACGGCGTGCCCTCTTCATAGCCTATCGTGCCGATGGGAGCTTCCACCATCTTCGCATGTTTCAGCAGCAAGCTCCGCGCCTCGGGCTCCAGTGCCGTCAGCGCGGGAAACTGTACCAACCACTCCAGATCCGTTATGGGCTTAATTTGTGGCATCGCTCCCCCGTGAATATTGACTGATGGCGTCAGGCCTTGCTCACACCTTGGATGCCATATAAAGAAGCTATTACATTAAGGGTAAAACCAACCCCGAAACCGGTGGTATCGGTGGCAACGGCGCCCAGCCCACCCTTGCGGTTCACGGCAGCGAGGTCTACATGCATCCAGGGAATATCGCCCTCGATAAAGCGTGAGAGAAAACGCGCCGCAATGATATGGTCGGCGTCCGAATCCAGCGTGCATTGCTTGATATCGGCAATATCACTATCCAGATCTTCCTCGTAATCCGCATCAAACGGGAATGCACACACGCGCTCGCCCGCCTCATTCCCCGCCGCCACCGCATGGCACAGCATGTCGGGGCGATTGCCCAGCACACCGCTGTAGCGGTTACCCACAGCCGTCACCATGCTGCCGGTCAGGGTGGCAAAGTCGATCATCAGGTCCGGCTTCTGGCGTGAAGCCAAAGTAAGCGTGTCTGCCAGCACCATGCGGCCCTCGGCATCGGTATGCACAATCTCGATAGTGGTACCGTTGAGCGCGGTAATGACGTCATTCTGTTTATAAGCTCGCGGGCCAATGTGGTTTTGCGCAATGGCAAGCCAGGCATCAATTTCCACGGGCAAGCCTGCCTCGGTAGCGGCAAGCAGCGTCCCCAGCACCACGGCGGAGCCATTCATGTCTTCATGCATGCCATTCATGTAGCGAGCGGGCTTGAGATTATGGCCACCGGTATCAAAACAGATACCTTTGCCCACCAGCGAGATGCGCTTTTTGGCATGCTTGGGTTTATAGCGCAGATGCACAATGGCTGCGTCTAGCGGGTCCGAGCCCTGGCCCACGGCCACAAATGCCCCGGCGCCCATTTTGCTGAGCTTCTTCATGTCAAAGCTCTCATGGTCCCAGCCATGCTTGGCTGCCAGCTCGGCGATACGGTCCCGGTAGAGGGCGGGCGTCAGTTCATTCGGCGGCAATACGGTAAGCTGGCGCACCAGAATATTGCCCTGGGCACGCGCACGCACCGTGGCAAAGCCGTCGGCACGCTTGTGTCCGTACAAATGAACCGTCTTGAGCGCATGTTTTTTTGGCTTGGATTTGCGGGTAGGCAACACCGCTGCATTCACCTCAGTGACATACAGCGCCTCTGCTGCTGCCTGCGCGGCCTCTTCCGCGTCACCATATACCGCGATCACCAATTGCGCGGGCGACTCATCCAGCAGCGGCTTGACCGCTTTGCGCAGCAAGGTGTGACGCTGGAACACAGATTGCTTTTGCTCAAGCACAACCCAGCTTGCCTTGGCGCCTTCTGGCAAATCTGCGGTCAAGGGGGATTTGGCGAGTTCGGCATATTGACTACGCTGGCGTTTCATTCTGGCATCCAGCACCGATGCATGGGGGATATGCTGCGGCCGCTTGGCGGGGAGTACAAACAGGATATGCGTCGCGTTGTTTAGCTGGCTGGCATCAGCATATGCCGCATTTTGCTTTAATTGGATAGCCATAAACCCTCTTGGAATGTATACAGTTTGTTACAAATTTTTCAGATTTTGCGGGCACTTAGCAGCAGAAGTTTTAAATCTACTGGAGATGCTTAACTTGACCAAAATAGTCAAAAAAGCCAATATATCGCCTTAAGTCAGTCAGTCAAAAACTGCCTCGGCACTCAAGCTTCAGTTCAAGCACAACAATAAGTCCTTGGCTGATTATACCTACAGCATAGACAAAAGTTTCCCGGAGACTTCTCACATGGCATTAACCCCCGATATTGACCCTCAAGAAACCCACGAGTGGCTGGAAGCCATCGATGCGGTACTTGAGAACGAGGGATCAGAACGCGCGCACTTTTTGCTCGAAACCCTGGTAGACAAAGCAAGACGCTCAGGCGCATACCTTCCGTACAATGCCACCACGGCCTACGTTAACACCATTCCATCGCACCTGCAGCCCAAGCACCCGGGTGACACCGCCATGGAACGCAAGATCCGCGCACTGGTGCGCTGGAACGCGATCATGACGGTATTGCGCGCCAATGAAAAATCCCCTGGCGTCGGCGGCCACATTGCCAGCTTCCAGTCTGCTGCCACCCTGTATGACACCGGGTTCAACCATTTTTTCCGCGCCGCTTCCGATAACTTCGGTGGCGACCTGGTGCTGTTTCAGGGTCACTCTTCCCCCGGGGTGTATGCCCGCGCCTTCCTTGAAGGCCGCATCGATGAAGAACAATTATCCAATTTCCGTATGGAGACCGGCGGCAACGGCCTGTCATCCTACCCACACCCATGGTTGATGCCTGATTTCTGGCAATTCCCCACGGTGTCCATGGGCCTGGGGCCATTACAAGGCATCTATACCGCACGCTTCCTGAAATACCTGCATGACCGCGGCATTGCCGATACCTCCGATCGCAAGGTCTGGGTATTCTGCGGCGACGGCGAAATGGATGAGCCGGAATCGCTGGGTGCGATTTCACTGGCCGCCCGCGAAAAGCTGGACAACCTGATTTTCGTCATCAACTGTAATCTGCAACGCCTGGATGGCCCGGTACGCGGCAATGGCAAGATCATCCAGGAACTGGAATCCGATTTCCGTGGTTCCGGCTGGAATGTACTCAAGGTGATCTGGGGTTCCTACTGGGATCCATTGCTTGCCATGGACAAGGACGGCCTGCTCAAGAAGCGCATGGAAGAAGCCGTGGACGGCGAATACCAGAACTTCAAGGCCAAGGGTGGCGCCTATACCCGCGAACATTTCTTTGGCAAGTATCCTGAGCTGAAGGAAATGGTGGCCGCCATGTCCGATGAGGATATCTGGCGTCTCAACCGCGGCGGCCACGATCCACACAAGGTGTACGCGGCCTACCACTCGGCAGTCAACCACAAGGGTCAACCTACCGTGATCCTGGCCAAGACGGTCAAGGGCTACGGCATGGGCGAAGCTGGCGAAGGTCATAACACGACCCACCAGCAAAAGAGCATGGATATTGCCTCGCTGAAGGCGTTCCGTGATCGTTTTGATCTGCCGCTGACAGACGAACAGGTAGAAAACCTGTCCTTCTACAAGCCTGCGGATGACAGCCCTGAAATGCAATACATGAAGCAGCGTCGCGAAGCCATGGGCGGTTTTGTGCCATCACGTCGCCGCAAGGGCAACGAACTGACCGTGCCCGAGCTTTCCGCCTTTGAGAACATGCTAGGTGCTACCGGCGAGCGCGAAATCTCGACCACCATGGCCTTTGTTCGCATTCTCTCCACGCTGGTGCGCGACAAGCAACTGGGCAAATTCGTGGTCCCTATCGTGCCGGATGAAGCCCGTACCTTTGGTATGGAAGGCATGTTCCGCCAGCTCGGCATCTACTCCCACCTGGGCCAGCTGTATGAGCCCCAGGATGCTGACCAGGTCATGTTCTACAAGGAATCCAAGGACGGCCAGATTCTGGAAGAAGGTATTAACGAAGCCGGTTCATTCTCGTCCTGGATTGCGGCGGGTACCTCCTACAGCGTGACCGGCGTGCAGATGATCCCGTTCTACATCTTCTACTCCATGTTCGGTTTCCAGCGTATTGGCGACCTGGCTTGGGCCGCTGGCGACAGCCGTACACGTGGCTTCCTGCTGGGCGCAACCGCTGGCCGCACCACGCTGAATGGCGAAGGCCTGCAACACGAAGATGGCCACAGCCACCTGATGTCTGCCACCGTGCCGAATTGCATTTCCTATGATCCGACCTTTGCTTACGAGCTGGCCGTGATCATTCAGGAAGGCCTGCGCCGCATGGTGCAAAATCAGGAAGATGTGTACTACTACATCACCCTCATGAACGAAAACTACAGCCATCCGGCCATGCCCAAAGGTTCTGAAGAAGGCATACTCAAGGGCATCTACAACTTCAGCAAATCCAAAGCCAAAGGCCCCAAGGTGCAACTCATGGGCAGCGGCGTGATTCTGCGCGAAGTGATTGCCGCTGGCGAATTGCTGGAAAAAGACTGGGGCGTATCCGCCGATGTCTGGAGCGTGACCAGCTTTACCGAGCTGCGTCGCGAAGGCCTGGATGTCGAGCGCTGGAATCTGCTGAATCCGGAAAAGAAACAAAAGCAAAGCTATTTGGCACAACAACTGTCCAAGGCCGAAGGTCCGGTCATTGCCTCCACTGACTACATGCGTTCGTTTGCTGACCAGATCCGCAACTTCATCCCGCAACGCTATGTCGTGCTGGGTACCGATGGTTTCGGCCGTTCGGATTCGCGTGAAGCCTTGCGCAGCTTCTTCGAAGTAGACCGCTACTACGTTGTGCTGGCCGCCCTCAAGGCGCTGGCTGACGAAGGCAAACTGCCTGCAGCCAAGGCCGCTGAAGCGATCAAGAAATACAACATCGATATCACCCGCCCAAACCCGGTGACTCTTTAATTCAGGAGACGATTAGAAAATGGCAATCAAGGAAGTACTCGTCCCCGATATCGGCAATTTTGATAGCGTAGATGTCATCGAAGTGCTGGTCAAAGCTGGCGACACCGTCGCCAAGGATGACTCGCTGGTGACCCTGGAATCCGACAAGGCATCCATGGACATTCCCGCGCCATTTGGCGGGGTAGTCAAGGAAGTCAGCATCAAGGTAGGTGACAAGGCAGCCCAGGGCACATTGATCCTGACGCTGGATGCCGCAGAAGAGCAGGCTACTGCAGCCAAGCCTGCGCCAGCTCCCACTGCACCACCCGTAGTAACCTCGGTACAGGAGCAAGCCGTGCCTGCACCTACCCGTCCAGTGGCTGAACCACCCAAGGTGATCCAGCCGCAAGCCACGCCAAATCCGGTCGCCGCCAGCACAGCGGCAGCGCCTGGCAAACTGGCACATGCCAGCCCATCCATCCGCAAGTTTGCGCGCGAGCTCGGCGTCAACCTCTCGCTGGTCAGCGGCAGCGGCCCGAAAAACCGCATCTTGCAAAGCGACGTGCAAGCTTATGTGAAAGCTCAGCTGGCCAAGCCGCAAAGCAGTGGTGCCGCCGGTGGCATTGCCGTTTCACAGGCGCCTGTGATTGATTTCAGCCAGTTCGGCAACACCGAGCAAAAGCCGATGTCCCGCATCAAGAAGCTGTCAGGTGCCAACCTGCATCGCAACTGGGTGACCGCGCCTCACGTCACACAATTCGACGAAGCCGACATCACCGATCTGGAAGACTTCCGCAAGTCCATGCAGGATGAGGCTGCCAAGCGCGGCGTCAAGCTGACCATGCTGGCTTTCCTGATGAAAGCCGTGGTCAACGCCCTGCGCACTTACCCCAATTTCAACTCGTCGCTCTCTCCCGCGGGTGACGAGTTGATCCTCAAGCAGTATTACCACATCGGTTTTGCTTGCGACACGCCAGATGGCCTGGTCGTGCCGGTCATCCGTGATGTGAACCAGAAAGATGTGCTGGATATTGCCCGTGATCTGGCCGACCTGTCGGCCAAGGCGCGCGAACGCAAACTCAAGATCGAGGAAATGCAGGGTGGTTGCTTCACGATTTCCAGCTTGGGTGGCATCGGTGGCACGGCGTTCACGCCTATCATCAATTGCCCTGAAGTGGCGATCCTGGGTGTGTCACGTTCAAGCTTCCAGCCGGTGTATGACCCCAAGACCAAGGGCTTCGAGCCGCGTCTGATCCTGCCGTTGTCGTTGTCTTACGACCACCGCGTGATCGATGGCGCCGATGGTGCGCGCTTTACCAGCCACCTGCGCATGATGCTGTCCGACGTTCGCCGTCTCTTGCTGTAAAGGGTTTTCATGAGTCAGTTAACAGAAGTTTTCGTCCCGGACATCGGCAATTTCGATAGCGTCGATGTCATTGAAGTATTGGTAAAAGTTGGCGATGTCATCGCCAAGGAAGATGCACTGGTAACCCTGGAGTCCGACAAGGCCTCCATGGACATTCCATCCTCCCACGCTGGCACCGTCAAAGAGGTCAAAATCAAGGTCGGTGACAAAGTGGCCAAGGGCACGCTGATTTTACTGGTGGAAGCCTCGGCTGCTGAGGCGGCACCTGCTGCAGCCAGCGCCCCGGCACCAGTTACGGCTCCGGCAGCTACTCCTGCACCAGCGCCCGCTCCTGTGGCCGCTGAGCCCAGTGGCAATAATGATATCGATACGGAAGTCGTCGTACTGGGCTCTGGCCCTGGCGGCTATACCGCTGCCTTCCGCGCCGCTGATCTGGGCAAGAAGGTAGTGCTGATCGAGCGCTACTCTACCCTGGGTGGTGTTTGCCTGAATGTGGGCTGCATCCCATCCAAGGCCTTGCTGCATACCGCCAAAGTCATTACCGAAGCCGAAGAAACCAGCCATCATGGCGTGAGCTTCAGTGCCCCCAAGGTAGATCTCGACACGTTGCGCAACTGGAAAGCCAACGATGTTGTCGGCAAGCTGACTGGCGGCCTAGCCGCCATGGCCAAGCAACGTGGCGTAACGGTAGTGCAAGGCGTGGGCAAATTCACCAGCTCACATCAGATCGCTGTCACAGCGGCAGATGGCAAGGTCACGACTGTCGGCTTCCAGAACGCGATTATCGCGGCTGGTTCGCAAGCTACCAAATTCCCCGGCGCCCCCGATGATGAACGCATTATGGACTCCACTGGCGCTCTCGCGCTGGCGGATATCCCCAAGCGTCTGCTGGTCATTGGCGGCGGGATTATCGGCCTTGAAATGGGCACCGTATACGACGCATTGGGCAGCAAGGTCAGCGTGGTCGAATTCATGGATGGCCTCATCACCGGTTGCGACCGCGACCTGGTCCGTCCATTGCAAAAGCGCATGGAAAAACGCTTTGAAAGCATCATGCTGTCAACCAAGGTTGCCAAGATTGATGCAAAAAAAGACGGCATTCATGTCAGCTTTGAAGGCGAAAATGCACCGAAAGAAGCCCAGGTCTATGACCGCGTACTGGTTTCGATTGGCCGCCGTCCCAATGGCAAGAATATTGGCGCCGAGAATGCCGGTGTCGCGGTGGATGATCGTGGCTTTATCGCGGTGGACAAGCAGATGCGCACCAATGTGCCCCACATCTTCGCCATCGGCGATATCGTGGGACAACCGATGCTGGCGCACAAAGCCACGCACGAAGCCAAAGTCGCCGCCGAAGTCATTGCCGGTCACAAGGTCGAGTTCCAGGCATTGGTCATTCCATCCGTTGCCTACACCGACCCTGAGGTCGCATGGGCAGGCATGACCGAAACCGAAGCCAAGGCCAAAGGCATTGAGATCGAAAAGGCCTCCTTCCCGTGGGCCGCCAGCGGCCGTGCATTGTCTATTGCTCGCACCGAAGGCACGACCAAGCTGATTTTCGACAAGGAAACCCACCGCGTCATTGGTGCTGGTATCGTCGGTGTGAATGCCGGTGAATTGCTGGCAGAAGCCGTGCTCGCCATCGAGATGGGAGCCGACGCGCATGATCTGGGTCTCACCATCCATGCCCACCCTACACTGTCCGAAACCATCTGCTTTGCAGCGGAACTGAAGGAAGGCACGATCACGGATATGTTGCCGCCGAAAAAACGCTAATCAAGTTTTTGCGATTTGTGCCGTAAAAATAGCTGAGGCTTTCCTCAGCTATTTTTTTGTCCGATTTTTCCATCCTGGCACAAGGAATACGTTATGCGCACAGCAACATGCTTGGTCATTATCCTGCTGTCCAGCCTCAATGGCTGTGCCACGCTAACACAGGATGGCATGCAGACTGTGATGCTGGAGGCCTACACCAAGGATAACCAGCCAGTACAGGCACGCTGTGTTGCCAAGAATGATGTAGGAACCTGGGTTGGCTATGCCCCCGGACGTCTGCAGATACATCGCTCCAGCGGCGACCTAAAGATTCTTTGTGAACGGGAGCGTGGTGACAATGAGGCCGGACATTTCACCTCAACCTCACATGCCAATGATGCAACACGAGGCAATTTGATCATGCCAGGTGGCGCCATTGGGGCGCTTATCGATCACGCCACTGGCTATGGCTATAACTACCCGATTACCATGCGCGTTGTCATGGGAGATGATCAGCCGCGCTTATACGAGACGAAAAAAACTCTTGGCAATGAATCTTCGGATGCAATACCTCTAACCACCGCAAGCAACACTCCCCTCCATCCCTAAATAACCCCAAAAAAACACTCTCGTCAGTGATAGCTGCATGCTCTGTTGAATAGGAGTCATGGCAAAATAGAGCGCCGCAAAAACGCGGCTTTTCTATTTTTAGGGATAATCACAATAATGAAAAAAAACATGTTTTTGCTCACAGGTTTGTTAGCATTTTCAGCAGCACTTAACGGTTGCGCAACGATCACCAAAGACGCCAATCAGAACGTCCAGATTGAAACATTCACTGCTGACAATCAACCCATGAAAGGGGTACGTTGCTCGGCCAAAAATGACAGGGGTACATGGACCACCTACACACCGGGTAGCGTCAGCGTGCATCGCTCTGGAGAGAATCTGGAAGTACATTGCGAGTTGGAAGACAAGCCTACGGGTGATGGCACGGTGATCTCACGCGCCAACGGGGGGATGTATGGCAATATCCTCCTGGGCGGAGGCATTGGTGCCATTATTGACCATAACAAAGGCACGGCTTATAGCTATCCAGCATGGATCAGGGTTGTCATGGGCCAGCATCTGGTTTATGACCGCAAGGATGAAGTAGAAAACCAACCTCTGGCAGGCAAGAGCACTGGCACTGCGCCTACCGAGGTCGCCGTTGCTAACCCGCAAGCAAGTGCAGAAGTGAAGTAATAAAGAAGTCATACCCTCGCCTGTCCTAGGCGAGGGTTAACATTGCCTACTGGCTGGACGTGTCTTCTGTTGGCACAGTCACAGAGCTTGGCTCTACCGCTTGGCTTTCCACACTCTTAGGTTTTCTCGGTGCCCGTGGTTTCCGAGTCGTTGTCGTCACGGCGCTGGCATCCTTGGGCTTACTGCGGCTGGCAGCTGGTTTTTTGGCGGGCGTGTCATCAGCAGTTGCAGCTGGCTTGGCTTTGGCGCGTGATTTGCGTACTGGTTTGGCTTTTACCGTCGATTCAGATGTTGTAGGCGTGGTCTGTGAGGGCGCTTTTACTTCCTCACTAACGCCAGCATCTTCGGCTTTGCGTTTATCAATAGCGCTCCCGATGGCCTTGGTGAGAACCTGCTTCCCCACCACGACCAATGCAGCGAGCGCGGCTTTCTTCGCGATGGACTTCAGTACTGTGTTGAATAACCCCATACTACCTCCTATTGGCAATTAACCTGCTTGAATTCAGACCCGGCAAACTCCGGTTTGAGCTTTTCGACTTCCGTCACGACCTCGGGAGATAATGGCCCGAGCAACAGTGTGGTGAGCCCTTTTTCAGCATGCCTCATTCCCTTGATTGCAGAACGCACTCCGCGGTTCCGCAAATCAGTAAGCAGGCGATTGGCGAGCTGTTCATCTGTAAACACCCCTAGTGAAATTGCGTTTCTCCACAATGGATCTTGCATTACTGCACTTTCGGCAACACCCAGCGCCTGTAGCTCCTGGATTTTTGTCTGGGCGGCCTGCAATGATTTGAATGGGGGAATATAAACCCAATAGCGGATAGTATCGCTCACCACATCCTCACGCTCCTGAGGAGATATCGACAACTTCAGCAATGCAGCACGCGCAGTTGCAACCGTATTAGTATTAAATCCGCCCCATTCGTAGCATGCGTTAGTAACGGGATCCGTCGTCACCGCCGCTTTTTTCGGCAACTTGGCCGCTTCTTCTGCCGTATAGAGCTTGATACGCTCGGGAGAAATCGACTGTTCGGCAGTTGCAGGCAATCCATCATAGGGAGATTGGGTTGCAAAATAGGCCCATATCAATACATTGATGACTACCAGCGCAGAAACCAGCCACTTCATAAACATTCTCTTTCCAGATAGAACAAGCCCCGCAATACCAGCGAGGCATCTATTATTACAGGCAAATCGGGCTGGGCATGCAGCAAGGCCTGTCTCAACAATTCCGCATCGCCGCCAGTCAGCACGCATGGAATAGTTGTGTCGGCACCCTTGCCCGGCATCGTCTTCATCTGCTGCCATTGCAACAATACGCTACCTGCCATTGCATGCGATATACCAGTATACAAGGCATCTCCCGTATTCGTCGGCGCCGAACTTCTCATCCCCGGCAACGTACGGATGCCTTCGGTGTTTTGTAAAAGCGCTTGATGCATCAGTCGAAACCCAGGGCTGATGGTCCCTCCCACAAATTCGCCTGCTGGCTGCTGGTTGCGACTCAACATATCCACCGTCAGGGCTGTTCCTGCACTCACTACCAGACAGGAGGCCTGGTAGTGTTGCCAGGCCGCAATCAATGCTGCCCAGCGATCGCTACCCAATGCCTCTGGCGGCTGGTAGCCATTAATCACCCCGGCTGCCGCATGCGATGCATGGGCCCAGTGCACCGGCGCCTGCATCTGCTGAAACAAGCCCAGTAAGGGTCGGCTTGCCGCCATACCAGCCACATTTGAGACGACGATGCGCTTTGCCTCATGCCAGCATGTGGGCAAGGCCTGATCTGCCAACTCTTCGTTTACCCAATTACCGTCTGCCACCATGCTTGCCTTGGGATCAAACAAGGCCCATTTGCAACGGGTATTGCCAGCATCAATCGCCAATATCATGCCATGGCCTTTCGCAAACTGATTTCGCCGGAGGTAAAACGCTGTTCGCCAGCCTCAGTCGTCACCAGCAAACTTCCATCCTCCGCGACGCCAGCGACTACACCATGGCGTTCAGTGGCGTCGGGCATCAGCAAACGAACGGCCTGCTGATGGTAAACGTGCATGGCTTGCCAATCTGCCACCAGCGCGGCAAACCCCTCTTGTTCGAATCGGGTAATCACCTGCAGCATGTGTTTCAGCACAACCCCCAGCACCACGTTGGCATCCACCGGTTCGGCTTTCAGGCTTTGCAGGTCTATCGCTGCCTGGTCAATCTGAGCCAGCATGCGCTGCGGCAAACGCAAATTGATCCCGACTCCAATCACGGCAGCACTCGGGCCTTCCATGTCACCTTGCAACTCAATCAGAATACCGGCAAGTTTCCGGTACTCCACCAGCACATCATTCGGCCACTTGAGCGCGACGGGCACGCCCATCTCGGCAAATGCCTGCCCAAGCGCCAGGCCAACCGCCAGACTCAGGCCGGATAATGCGGCAGCCCCTGATTCAAATCGCCACAGCAAAGAAAAGGTAAGGCTATTGCCCAGCGCGGATTGCCATACTCGACCACGTCGGCCACGTCCATGCGTCTGGTGACTGGTCACTGCACAGCTGAGGTGGGCAGCGCCGTTCGCTGCCTGCTGCATCAACCAGCGATTGGTGGAATCAAGTTGGTCGTGCACAAACAATTGCACGGGAATAGAAGCAGGCCCCAGCGCGGCCGAAATCTTGTCGGCCCGCAATAAATTGAGTGGCTGAGAGAGACGATAGCCTTTGCCACGAACCGAGAAAATTTCCACGCCCAGGGTTTCTGCATGTTTGATGGCATTCCATACGGTGGATCGGCTTACTTTGAAATGGGCAGCCAGTGCCTCGCCAGAATGGAAGCCCCCATCCGCCAGGCGGTGCAGAATGGGGAATGTAAGCGGGTTTGTCATGTCAGGGCTATATTAGCATAGGCACGAGTGTCCACTCAGCAGGCGGCTGGGTGTAAAATATCGGCAATCCTATTTTAGTCAGATTCCATGTCAGCCGATAAAACCCCAGTAGCACCTGCCTCCAATTTCATTCGCCATATCGTTGAACGCGACATCGAGCAAGGCACCTATGCCAGCCGCCAATGGTGCGGCGAGCCCGGCGACGCAAGCACGCAGGCCACTGGCCAGCCCGATCCGGCCAAGATCCGCACGCGCTTCCCACCTGAGCCCAATGGTTACCTACATATTGGCCATGCAAAAAGCATTTGCCTGAACTTTGGCCTGGCGCGAGATTATCAGGGCGTATGCCACATGCGTTTTGATGACACCAACCCGGAAAAAGAAGAACAGGAATACGTCGACTCCATCAAGGATTCGGTGCACTGGCTGGGCTTCGGCTGGGAGGCGTTTGGCCACTCCCATCTGTATTACGCCAGCAATTATTTCGACTTTATGTACCGCGCGGCCGAATATCTGATCACTTCAGGCAATGCCTATGTGGACCAGCAATCCGCCGAAGAAATGCGCACCAACCGCGGCACACTGACCGAAGCGGGCAAAAACTCGCCCTGGCGTGACCGCCCGGCAGACGAAAACCTCGCCCTTTTCCGCGAGATGCGCGATGGCAAACATCCGGATGGCAGCATGGTATTGCGCGCCAAGATCGACATGGCCTCGCCCAATATCAATCTGCGAGACCCGGCGATTTACCGCATTAAACGTGCGACCCACCACAACACAGGCGACACCTGGTGCATCTACCCGATGTATACCTACGCCCACCCGCTGGAAGATGCCTTGGAAGGCATTACCCACTCCATCTGCACGCTGGAGTTTGAAGACCAGCGCCCGTTTTACGACTGGGTATTGGAAAAACTGGCGGAGGGGGGCCTGCTGGCGCACCCGTTACCCAAACAATACGAATTCTCACGGCTCAATCTCACCTATGTGGTGCTGTCCAAGCGCAAGCTGATTGAACTGGTAGAGGGCGGCCATGTGAGTGGCTGGGATGACCCTCGCCTACCAACCCTGGCGGGCGCACGCCGTCGCGGCTATACCCCGGAAGGGTTCCGCCTGTTTGCCGACCGCATCGGCGTATCCAAAGCCGATTCGTGGATTGAGTACACCATCCTTGAAGACTGCATGCGCGAGACGCTGAATGAATCTGCCGAACGCCGTATCGCCGTGCTGGACCCGATCAAGCTGGTCATCGACAACTACCCGGAAGGTCAGTCGGAAGACTGCTTTGCGCCCAACCATCCGCAAAAGCCAGAACTCGGCAAGCGCACGGTACCACTGTCGCGCGAACTGTGGATTGAGCGCGAAGACTTCATGGAAGTCCCCAGCAAGGGATATTTCCGCTTGTTCCCGGACAATACCGTGCGCCTGCGTTATGGCTATGTGATCAAATGTACCGGCTTTGAAAAAAACGCCGATGGCCATGTGACTGTCGTGCATTGCGATTACCTGCCAGACACCAAATCTGGCACGCCAGGTGCTGATAGCATCAAGGTCAAAGGCAACATCCACTGGGTATCCGCTGCGCATGCCTATGCGGCTGAGGTGCGCCTGTATGATCGCCTGTTCAAGGACGCGCATCCCGGCAGCGGCGACCGCAACTATCTGGATGACATCAACGCAAACTCGCTTACCGTAATCACGGCGCAACTCGAACCCGCCCTGAAGGATGCCAAGCCGGAAGACACCTTCCAGTTTGAACGACACGGTTATTTTGTTGCTGACAAAAAAGACTCGGTTGCAGGCAAGCCAGTATTCAATCGAACCGTGACATTGCGCGACGCCTGGCAAAAGTAAACACGCAGATTGATTTCCATGGAAAACAAGGCAGTAGCGGTAAGTCTGGACAAAGCATATCGACTGCTGAACCACGGCCCTACCGTGCTGGTAACCTCTGCCCATGGTGATCAATGCAATGTGATGGCAGCGGCCTGGAACATGCCGCTGGACTTCAAGCCGCCCAAAGTGGCCATTGTGATCGACAAGAATACCTACACGCGCGAACTCATAATGGCGAGCGGCAACTTTGCCATTAATGTGCCATGCGCCGCTCAGACCGAGATGGTCATGAAGGTCGGCTCCAGCTCCGGACGCGAGTTGCTGGGGAAAGAACAATCCACCAAGTTTGCGGCATTTGATCTGGCAACATTCCCCGCCAGCAAGGTCCATGTGCCATTAATTGCAGGCTGCATCGCCTGGCTTGAGTGCCAGCTGATTTCTGAGCCGCACATTCAGGAGGCTTATGATCTATATCTCGCTGAAGTCGTCGCTGCATGGGCGGATGAACGTGTTTTTTCGGATGGTCGCTGGCATTTTGATGGTCATGACGATCTGAAAACCCTGCATCATGTCGCCGGGGGATTTTTCTTCACGCCGGGCGATAGCATTCAGGCGCATCAAGAATAAGCACAGCAAGTGTGCATAAAAAAGCCGACAATTAAGTCGGTTTTTTTATGGGCGCTACTTTCCTATTGGGACGAATATGCACTATTTTTTCTCTGCCGGAAGTAAAGCATCATGAATCTCCTGCTCTCCATCACGCCCGGTCTTGTTATCTGCATCTTCCGCCGCCGGAATCTTCTCAAACGTGAATTCCAGAATATTGGTTTCCGCCAGTGGCTTTAGCGGCTCAAACTCCGGAAGAACTGGATGCTCCTCCACAATTGACTCCAACTCAGGCAGCATGAGGGTATCCTCTTCAAGCTCGGGAGCAGGCTCCTGATCAGTCAGACCCTCAATCATATAAAGTGGGTTATGGGGGGATAAACCATGGCCCATCACGGCAGCGGCATGCCATTGCTCCAAGGTGCCCGGCTCCTCATTCTCGGCAGCGTGTTGCAAGCGCAAGGCAAGATTGTCAAACGCGATCGTGTCCTCACGTTCCGCATATATTTTCAATAGACAAAGCGTCAGTTCATGGCGATCGGGGGTTTTTTCCAGCGCATTCAGCAAAATGTTTTCGGCTTGCTCGTCACGACCATAAGAAATATAAATTTCCGCCTCGACGATAGGGTCTACCTCGTGAATGTCAAAGTCGGCCTCCTGCGCAGCGTTTGACTGCGCAGCGGCAACCGGGGCGGGAGCATCTTGCCTGCCCCTCAACGCGGCCACGGCGATCACCGGGGCAACGCTTGCTGCTGGGGGAGCCTCGACAGGCGAGGCAGCCTGTCTGTTAACCACTTTAGGCTCAACATCATTCGGATGAGGACGACTGGTAGTTTCCACCATGCTTTCATGCCACTTCTGCATGGCCGTCAATCGGCGCATATGCAGGTAATAGACTAGGCCTAGTGAGGCTAATCCCAATAATAAGCCCAAGCCTATCCATAGCAAACGGTCAAGCAAGGTATCTAAAAAACCAGGCTGATCCTGATTGGCTAAAGTTGCCAGTGAAGGCGCAGGAGCCGGCGTTACAGGCGGGATTGCTGCCGGTGCCGCGGCAACAGGTTCGGGAGTTGGTGTGGCTTGTGTGCTGGAGCTATCCCCTGCGGCTTTTGCATCAGCGAAGGGCTCACCGTTTTGGCTATCTTTATCACCAGCCTCGGACGTATCGCCTGGTGATATTTTTAAAACAAACTCTGGGTTAGGTGGGGCATCAGCAGATTTTGTCGGCGCAGGCGGAGGAACTTCGACGATGGCAGGCTGCGCCTTGTTTGGCAGTTCCCCCCCCAACGCATCCGGGCTGGGAACCTTGAGCACCTGGCCAGACTTGAGCTGGTTGATGTCGCCATCACGAAAGGCCTCGGGGTTGGCTGCATAGAAAGCGGCCATCACTTTTTTTAACGCCACGCCAGCAGGCTGATACTGTTGAGCCACCTTGCCAAAAACATCCCCCGGCTGTGTCAGGTAAGTATCCCCGGAGACAGGGACAGGTGTTTTGGACG
Organism: Methylovorus menthalis; assembly: GCF_020523625.1. Lineage (GTDB taxonomy): Bacteria > Pseudomonadota > Gammaproteobacteria > Burkholderiales > Methylophilaceae > Methylovorus > Methylovorus menthalis. Next base: position 6,978 of record NZ_JAJAQH010000004.1, on the reverse strand, counting down.
GTGCAGCGGCGGGGAAACCGTTACTGCCTGACCGCACTTTACGGCCTTGGGGTTTTACCGGAAGCGGTGGAGGCACATCGGCAACCAAGCCCTGACTTTTCAACTCGGGAATAGTATTGACTGCCACGGGCTCATCCGCCATTTTGCTGACGGGGGGGTCGAGCAACACAGTGTATTGCCGAACCAAATGCAAATTGTCCGAGTCCACCTTGATAAGCAGTTCAAGAAAGGGTTCATTGACCGCTCTTGGTGTAGCGACATGCAGCACGTGCCTACCATCTGGGCGCGTAACGCTGGTCACACGAACCCCAGGCGGCACGATGGCATCCTGCAGCCCCGCTGTCAGATATTCATCATTAGTGCCGATACGCGCAACAAGGGTTGCGGCTTCATTTGCTGATGTTTCCAGTAACTCAATGTCAGCATTAAGCGGTTCCCCTAACGCCGATTTGACGTTAATACGCCCCAGACCTGCACCATATGCAAGTACAGGCACTAACACCAGTAGAAGTGTCAGCGAAATCGCTTTATATCCAGACTTGCGCGCGAGGGAATTTATAGAAGGCATATTGGCATCATTGAATTTTTTAATAATGGTAGTAATTTCATCATGTTGCATCTGTTTTTATAAGTACATCCCTAATGTTCGGTACAGTAACCCTTTCCAAGGTGACTGTAAATGGCAATGCTTGTTTGACCAGACTGAATAATCTGCTAGGCAGATGCAATTTATGCGCCTACTCAAGCATTCGCGCAGATAAAATAGTGGCGATGTACTTTGCCTTATTAAATCGCACATTTTTGGAGAGCAGTCAGCATGAACATTGCCAACAATACCGCTGAGTTGGTGGGAAACACCCCACTGGTCAGGCTCAATCGCATCAGCGCCAATTTGGGTGCCACCATTGTCTGCAAACTGGAGTACATGAATCCAGCCCATAGCGTGAAAGACCGTATTGCGGTGGCCATGATTGATGCCTTGCAGGCAGCAGGCAAACTCACCGCAGAAAGCATCGTGCTGGAGCCAACCAGCGGCAACACGGGCATCGGTCTCGCCATGGTCTGTGCCGCGCGCGGATTGCGCTGTGCGTTTGTGATGCCGGAAACCATGAGCCGCGAGCGTAAGTTACTACTGAAGGCATACGGCGCAGAACTGATCCTTACCCCGGGCAGCGAGGGCATGCCTGGTGCCATACGTAAGGCAGAAGAGCTGGCTGCTGCCGACTCACGTTATGTGATTGCCCAGCAATTTTCCAATCCCGCCAATCCGGCCATACACCGCAGCACCACTGCCGAAGAAATCTGGCGCGATACCGATGGCAAAGTGGATATTTTTGTTTCGGGCGTCGGCACCGGTGGCACGATTACCGGCGTGGGCGAAGTGCTGAAAGCACGCAATCCAGCTGTCCAGGTCGTTGCTGTAGAACCCGATGCCAGCCCGGTATTATCCGGGGGTGCTCGCGGGCCGCATCCGATTCAAGGCATAGGGGCAGGGTTTATTCCCGAGATTTTGAATACGGCGATTTACGATGAAGTCGTCCGCGTTAAAAACGATGATGCCATGAACATTGCCCGCCGCATGGCCACGGAAGAAGGCCTGCTTGTTGGCATTTCTTCCGGTGCCGCCGTCTGGGCGGCCCTGCAATTGGCCGCTCGCCCCGAAAACAAAGGTAAGCTGATCGTGGTCATTATTCCCTCCTTCGGCGAACGCTACTTGTCGACGCCGCTTTATAGCCATCTGGATGTGTAATGGCCAGTAAAAAACACCGCAAATCCCGCCTGAAAAAAGCGGGGGCAGCGCCCGGCACCCTGGTTTATATCGGGGACATAAAAACACAGCAACCCGCCATCCATATTTTGGAATATGGACCGGAGAGCCTGCATGAAAAGCAGCTTACCCAAGCCGAGCTCGCGAATTACCAGCGGCCGCCCTCATGCAAGTTATGGCTGAATGTCTATGGTTTGCACGAAACCAGCCTGATTGCCGAATTGGGTAAGTGTTTCGGACTACATCCGCTGGTGATGGAGGATATTCTCAACACCAATCAGCGTCCCAAAGTGGAAAGTTATGGCGATTATCTCTATATCGTATTGCACCATGTGGCCTATGACTCGGTATCTGACCAGCTGCAATCCGAACAAATCAGCATCATCCTCGGGCGCGACTACGTATTAACCTTTCAGGAACGCCCCACTGGCTGCTTTGAGCCGGTACGCGAGCGCCTGCGTAATGGTCGTGTACACATCCGTGAGGCCGGGACAGATTACCTCGCGTATGCCTTGCTGGATGCCGCCGTAGATCAGTATTTCAGCACCTTGGAAAAGCTGGGCGATGAATGCGAAGAACTGGAAGAACAATTATTGCATGCTCCCAGCAATCAACATTTGCTCCAGCTGCATAAGCTCAAAGGGCAGAGTATGGAACTACGCCGAAGCATCTGGCCATTGCGCGAAGCGGTTAACCAGCTGGTGCGGAATGACGATAAGTTTTTTGCAGTAGAGAATGTTGTCTTCCTGCGCGATGTGTATGACCACACCATCCACTTGATCGAATCGCTGGAAGCAATACGTGACCAGCTGGGCAGCATGCTGGATATTTACATGTCGAGCATCAGCAACCGGGTCAATATGGAAGTCAGGGCACTGACTGTCGTTACCATGCTGTTTATGCCGGCCACCTTGATCACCGGGATTTTCGGCATGAACTTTGACAGCATGCCGTGGCTTAAAAACCCGAATGGATTTTGGTGGACCTTGTCCGTCATGGCCGTGGTCGCTTCATCCATGGGACTTTTATTCTGGCGTCGCCAATGGCTGAGTCGACATTAAGCATTCACCACCCGGGGGATGCTTAATCAGTTGCGGATCTTTTCGGGGAATTTGGCACGAATTTTGGCTACCTTTGGGGCCGCAACCAGCATGCAATAGGGCTGCTCCTGATGTTGCTCATAGTATTGCTGGTGGTAATCTTCCGCCGCATAAAATACGGCAGCATCATTCACTTCGGTCACGATAGGCGATGCAAACACATGCAACTGATTCAGCTCGGCGATCATTTGCTCCGCGGTGGAACGCTGAGTGGCATTCTGGCAAAAAATAGCCGATCTATATTGGGTTCCGATGTCATTGCCCTGCCGATTGGGAGTCGTAGGGTCGTGCGACAAGAAGAATATCTCCAACAGCTCATAAAAACTGAGGCGGGCAGGGTCGAAACTGATGCGGATAGCTTCTGCATGCCCCGTGTCACCGCGACACACCTGTTTATAATCCGGTTGCGATGTATGCCCACCCGTATAGCCAGAGACAACTTTCTCAACGCCATCCAGTTGTGAGAACACAGGCTCCAGGCACCAGAAACAACCGCCTGCCAATACTGCTACATCCAATTCTTTAACCATGGCGCATCCTGTTAATTATCGCGAACGTAAGAAAACCCTGATATGCATCACTATCGAATTAGTGGGCTTGATCGTATGATAGTTCTGTTTCATAAGAAGATCCGGTTTTAGATTCAGCTTTTGTATGCCTTAAAGGAACTACATGCGTCGAATTGCGATATTCAATCAAAAAGGAGGCGTAGGGAAAACAACCTCCGTACTTAATCTCGCAGGTGCCATGCTCAGTCAGAAGCAATCCCCGTTATTGATAGACATGGATCCCCAATGTCACCTGACGGAGATCCTGAGTGAAGCCCTTCCTGGTTCGCAACGCAGCTTGTTTGGTTTTTACCAGAACAATACGCCGCTTGATGAGCTCATGGTGGCCTGGAACGATACGGGCTTGTTGATTCCAGCCCACCGCGAACTCGCGAAAGTCGACAGCATTTTCGGTAAGGGGCCAAGCATCCTTAACCGCCTTCGATTGGGACTGGATTCTCTGGAAAAAAAGATCAGTGCTGATAGTATTTTATTGGATTGCTGCCCCTATCTGGGTGTACTTTCCTTAAATGCAGTTTTTGCAGCAGATTTGATGATTGTGCCGATTTCTTCGGACTTTTTGTCCTTGCAAAGTGCTCAGAAAGTAGAAAAAACGCTCAAGGCACTCGAAATCGTACTTAAGCGTAGAGTCCCCCGACGTTACTTAATGACATGCTACGATAGGCGCAGAAGCATGACATTCGAGGTCGAAAAACTAGCCCGGCAATATTTCGGTCATGAGCTGTTTCAAACAGTAATTTCGGAAAATGTGGCGGTTGCCGAAAGCCCTCAGTCCAAACAGGATATTTTTCGTTATAACAACCAGGCAAAAGGCGCACACGATTACATAGCCCTACTTCAAGAGCTGAACAATATTGAGCTAGCTGGAGAAATTGATGATACTGCTCAGGTGGATTTAATCAAGAAATCGAGTATATCTTCATAATTGGACGTCACGGCTTTAACACTCGATAAAGCTCTGCAATCCAGGATTTCACAATGCATATACATTTTTTGTAATTTTTGCCGGGCATCGTCTTCATCTCGGCCATATATTTGCAAATTATCTATCACTACACCATTTTTGCTGCGTATCCGATATACATATTTTGTCATTACATTGCTTTTTCTCTTGTACTCTTATTCATCAATATAAGGCCCCTAGAGAAGCAACTCAAGCGTTTACAACATATCACGCTGAATTGTACTGATGCTTATCGGATAAATTCCACATAAACTTTATGAAAATAGTACGTTCCAATTGAACAATTGCCTTTAACTTTTGTTCTGAGGATAGTATGCGCACATTAAAAGAAGGATCCCCCTTCCCCCGGGGCGCCACTTACGACGGCCGCGGTACCAACTTTGCCATTTTTTCTGATAACGCCACTGGGGTGACGTTATGTCTTTTTTCGATAGATGGAAAAGAAGTTGAGCGCATAGACCTTACTGAATGTACTAATGGTGTTTGGTATGTTTATATCCCGGATATCAAACCGGGTCAGTTGTATGGTTACCGTGTTCACGGCCCGTGGGATCCCATGCAGGGGCAACGTTTCAATAGCAACAAATTACTGCTTGACCCTTACGCACGTAAGCTTTCCGGCGATATCCAGTGGGATGACGCACTATATGGCTATCAACTCAGTCCATCCAAAGATGCCGACTTGCGCATGGATGATCGCGACAGTGCTCCTTTTATGCCCCAAGCCATCGTGGTTGATCCAGCACCCCTGACAAAATCTGGCAAGCCTCAGGTCAAGTGGCCAAAAACGATTGTATATGAGGCACATGTAAAGGGTCTCACAATGAAACATCCATTAATACCGGATGATATTCGCGGAAGCTTTGCGGCACTATCAGACCCCGCACTGATCGATCACATGCATCGCATAGGCATCACCTCGTTGGAGTTACTGCCCATTCATGCGTTTGCTCAGGATAGACATCTTATCGAACGCAACCTCCGAAACTATTGGGGTTATAACACCCTGGCTTTCTTTGCACCCGAGGCAAATTATCTGCATAGCGGTGATCTCGAAGAAATTGCCAACACAGTTGATAACCTCCATGAAGCAGGTATCGAGCTGATTCTGGACGTTGTATACAACCATACATGCGAAGGGAATCATCTGGGCCCCACCCTATCCTGGAAGGGTATAGACAATTTAAGTTATTACCGTACGTTGCCGGGCGAACCGCGTTATTACGATAACCTCACAGGCTGTGGTAATGCATTGAATACCTCACATCCCAAAGTGCTGCAAATGGTGATGGATAGCCTGCGCACGTGGACTACGGTTTATGGGGTGGATGGTTTTCGCTTTGATCTTGCCTTAACCTTGGGACGAGAGGATTCTGGCTTTACCGCTCGCCATCCTTTTTTCCACACGATTTTGCAAGATCCCGTGCTGTCCCGCTGCAAGCTCATCGCAGAACCTTGGGACGTGGGACCTGGAGGCTATCAACTGGGTGAATTCCCCCCTGGGTTTTCGGAGTGGAATGGCGACTACCGTGATGTAACCCGTGACTTCTGGAAAGGAGATGAAGGCTGTCTGGCAAAATTTGCGGGCAGATTTGCCGCATCAAGCGATCTGTTTGATGCGCAACACCGGCGTCCGTGGTCCAGTGTAAATTTCGTGACGGCACATGACGGATTTACCCTGCATGACCTTGTTTCCTATAACGAAAAGCACAACGAAGCCAATGGGGAAGACAATAACGACGGCGCTAATGACAATAGAAGCTGGAACTGCGGCGCAGAAGGTGAGACGGACGATCCGGATATTAATGCATTGCGCTCACAACAAAAGAAAAATTTTCTCATCACTCTATTTCTTTCGCAAGGCGTTCCCATGTTGTTGGCGGGGGATGAACTACATAATAGCCAAGGCGGTAATAACAATACCTATTGTCAGGATAGCCAGATCGGATGGGTAGACTGGCAAAATCCGGACAAAACATTGATAGAGCTTGTTGGATTACTTGCACAGATACGCCGCGAGAATAATGCTATATCCAGAGCGGAATTTCTTACCGGAATGAACAAGCACGGTAATACCGATGTAGCTTGGTACAACGTCAATGGCCAGCTAATGTCCAATGAGCAATGGGAGGATCCATTCAACAAGTCGCTCATGGTTAAGCTAATGGCTGTAGACAAACATCAAGCCAGCATTCTCGTTATTTTCAATGCAGCCCATATAGAAATTGAGGCCACCATCCCCGACTGTGAAATCAAGCAATGGCAGTTCCTTGTGAGTTCAACCGGTGAAGGGCAAGACGTAAAACAGCAAGAGAAATTACAAATACCTGCCCGTTCGATATATGTATATAAAACCGCAACGACCTAACGTTTTTAGAAATCGGAGATAAGCCAAAATAGACAACTACGGGGAATATAAAAGCAAAAAGCCTCTGCAAGAGCAGAGGCTTTTTTTATGAGAAGCTTGGCGGTGACCTACTTTCGCATACGAGAAGTATACTATCATTGGCGCAGAATCGTTTCACGGCCCTGTTCGAGATGGGAAGGGGTGGTTCCAATTCGCTATGGCCGCCAAGC
>NZ_JAJAQH010000003.1 GCF_020523625.1 Methylovorus menthalis | reverse complement strand
CCGACTTCACAAAACCACAAGCACTCACACCTATCGATTGTTCAGTTTGTTAAAGAGCAGGTACTTCTTACTTCGCTTTCACTCATCAACGTTTCCGTTGAGAGGTGCGCATTATACAGCGCTTAAACGTTTCGTCAACAACTAAATTCAGATTCGTTTACTTGGTTGCGGGGACAGGATTTGAACCTGTGACCTTCGGGTTATGAGCCCGACGAGCTGCCAGACTGCTCCACCCCGCGTCCGCTTCGTCGCTTCGTTATGTACGTTGCGTCGAGAGGTGAGACTATAGCAAAGCAGAAACGACACTGTCAACGACTTTTGAGGTTTTCCTCTAAACTCCCGCATGTCCAGAACCGGCCCCAGATGCCATTTCCCCTAAAAATCAATAACATCAACCGCCCTTTGGCAACATGACTGATTGATGCATTTTTTACGCAGCTGCCGCATCTTTCAAAATCATCCGCACCCTGACCAGATCTGCCGGGGTATCCACCCCGGCAGCGGGGGCATGCGCAGTCTCGGCAACACTGATCTTATAGCCATGCCAAAGCGCTCTCAGTTGCTCAAGCATTTCGGTCTTTTCCAAGGAACACGCCTCAAGAAGACTATATGCATTAAGAAAAGTCACCTTATAAGCATAGATACCTATATGTCGGTACGCCACCATCTCCAATGGTGATGACTCGCTCTGGAAAGCATCGCGAGCATAAGGAATGGGGGCCCGACTGAAATAAAGCGCATGCCCATCCTTATCGGCCACCACTTTGACTACATTGGGATTGAATATCTGCTCACGATCATGAATGGCATGACATGCGGTTGCCATGGCAGCTTCTGGATGATCCCGCAGATTGGTCGCGACTTCTCTAATCAATAGTGGATCGATCAGTGGCTCATCGCCCTGCACGTTGACGACAATCGTGTCATCACTCCATCCAAAATGTGCCGCTACCTCCGCAATACGATCTGTCCCGGATGGGTGATCCTCTCGCGTCATGACCGCCTGGTATCCATAAGACTGCACTACTTGAAGAATATCGGGATGATCCGTCGCCACAATCACCTGCCCCGCTCCGCTCTGCAGAGCGCGCTCGACAACCCAGATCACCATGGGCTTTCCGGCAATGTCGAGCAAAGGCTTGGCTGGCAGGCGGGAGCTGGCATAGCGGGCGGGGATGACGACATTGAATTTCATGTTCAAACTTCTTCCGTATCCGCCAGACGTCGAGCTTCTTCTTCCAGCATGACGGGAATGCCATCACGTATGGGGTAGGCCAGGCGGCAAGGCTTGCAAACCAGCTCTTGTGCGTCCTTCTTGAGAACCAGCGGGCCTTTGCATATCGGGCACACCAGAATGTCGAGTAATTTTGCATCCATATCAAACTCCTAATTTACTGAGAACATGTGGCAGGAACCCGGGAGCTAGCTCAGCATTCACTGGCAGCACCCACCAGCCGGGTTGCGCAAAGGCCGCGCATTTAACGGCATCCTTCTCAGTCATGACAACAGGGAGGTTGTCACCGAAGGCCAGATCAGCGGGTTGGAAATCGTGATGATCCGGAAATGGATGCTCAATCACCTCAAGCCCTTTACTTTTCAATTGTGCGAAAAATCGCTGAGGGTTGCCAATACCCGCGACCGCATGCACAGCGTTATTGGCAAATGCATTTATGGGACATGTATTGGATGGCATCTCCAGACTGTAGAGATCCATGCTAACAAGATGCATCGAAAATCCATCTTCATCCGCCCACCCCCCATTAAGGACAAGCGCACTGACCTTTGCCAGCCGACTAACGGGCTCGCGCAAAGGGCCAGCGGGTAGAAGTTGTCCGTTACCAAACCATTGCGCGGCATCCACTACGGCGATTTCAATATCGCGCTGCAACGCATAATGCTGCAACCCATCGTCACTGATAATCACATTGCAGTCAGGATATTTGGCAAGGCCAGCCTGAGCGACCTGGGGCCGATGCCGCCCCACCCATACCGGCACCCCTGTGCGGCGCGACATCAGCAGTGGCTCATCCCCAACCATCAAGGGATCGCTTTGCGGGCCAACCTCTTTTATGGCGGTGCTAACATTGCCCGCATAGCCACGACTAATAATAAGCGGATGAAAACCAGCCACTTTCAGATGTTGAGCAAGCCAGATAACGAGCGGGGTTTTCCCTGTGCCGCCGACACTGATATTCCCCACCACAATCACGGGAACCGGCATGCGGAATGATGAAAGCAAGCCAAAGCTATAGGCCTGGCGCCTGAGAAGGCTCAGCGCCCCGAACAGCCAGGATAATGGGATAAGCAAAAGATGCCATATACCCAAGTGAGTCCATTGCTGCTGGATAAAGGTAACCAGTTTCGCCTTCATCTAACTCAGGCCTAGCAAAAATAGATTAGTGAAATTGCTTTTGATACAGCTTGGCATAGTAGCCATCCTGCGTCAGCAATGACTGATGATCACCACTCTCGACAATACGACCATGATCCATAACCAGAATACGGTCTGCATTTTCAATGGTAGAGAGCCGGTGAGCAATGACAATGGTCGTGCGATTGCGCATCAACTCATCCAATGCCGCCTGCACATGCTGCTCGGATTCCGTGTCGAGCGCGGAAGTGGCTTCATCCAGCAACAGAATGGGCGCATCCTTCAGAATGGCTCGCGCAATGGCAAGCCGCTGACGCTGACCACCAGACAGGCGCACACCGCGGTCGCCAATCTCACTTTGCAGCCCTTGGGGCAATTGCTGGATAAACTCCCACGCATGCGCAGCCTTGGCTGCAGCGATCACATCCGCCTCCGACGCATTACGCAACACACCGTAAGCAATATTATTGAATACCGTGTCATTAAACAGAATCACATCCTGGCTCACCAGCGAAAACTGCGCACGCAGATTACGCAAGGTCATCTGCCGTGTATCCAGACCATCCAACAGCAACTCGCCCTGCTGATAATCATAGAAACGCGGCAGCAGATTCACCAAAGAAGTCTTTCCACCACCAGATCGACCAACCAGCGCCAGCTTCTCTCCCGGATGGACTGTAAAGTTGAGATCACTCAAGGCCGCCCGCTTGGCATTCTCGTAATGCAATTCCAGATGGCGGAATTCAATCAGGCCACGCGCACGCCCAATTTCCTTCGTACCAGCATCAATCTCCACCGGCGAATCAATCAGCGCAAAAACACTTTCTGCCGCGGCAAGCCCCGTCTGAATGTCTTCATTCATGCCCGTCAGGCTTTTAATCGGGGCAATCAACATCAACAGGGCGCCAATAAATGCAGCAAACTCCCCTGCCGTGAAATTGCCAATGGCATAGTAAACCACCAGCCCCAGTGCCAAGCCCGCCAACACCTCAATCACCATACTATTAAGACTGGACAGGCGCGCCATCTTGATCAAGGTATAGCGATTACGCCCGGCAACTTTGGCAAAACGCTGAAACTCGTAATCCCCACCGCCAAAAATCTTGACCACACGCTGGCCAGAAACCGCCTCTTCAATCACCTGGGTCAGGTCGCCCATGGACTCTTGCACCACACGGCTCGCCTGACGCAGCTTCGGCGTCATGATTTTCAGGTAAAACACCATCAACGGCACCACGATGACGAAAATCATCGTCAACTTCCAGTCGAGATAGAGCATGTAGCCAACCATCCCGATAATGGTCAAAGTATCCCGCACCGCGGCCACCGCAACATTGGTAGACGCCTTGGCAATCTGCTCGGTATCGTAGGTCAGCTTGGAAGTCACTATTCCAGCCGAATTGGCATCAAAATAACTGACCGGGAATGCCATCAAGCGGCGAAATGCATCGAGCCGCAGACTCTCGACCACCCGGCGGGACACCCATCGCATGCCAAATGCGGAGACAAATCCGGCAAACGCCCGCAACGCCAGCAATCCAAAAAGCATTAATGGCAACAATGCCACCTTGCTGCTGTCGCGCTGAACAAAGCCTTCATCCGTCACCATCTTGATGGTTGCCAGAAAACCAGTATTTGTCGCTGACAACACGACCAGGCCCAGGATAGTGAGGGACATGGCCACCCAGAATTTACGGGTATAGCCGAGCAATCGCAGATAAAGCGTTCTGGCGTTATGTTCGGAAGCAACGGAGGCTCGGCTGGAGGATTTTTTGGACATAAATCTCAGGGACTGTTAAAAGGTTTGCCCGCCAAATGGCGGGCAAAACAGGATAGTGGAGTTACCCAAACAGGTAAACATGCATCAGACTCAGGAGCCAGACTTTACCTGAGTCGCAAAGTTGATATGTGTGTAGTTTTCCTGCCGCGCGGCTTCCATGACATTGACGACAGATTGATGCGTGCTGTTGGCATCGGCATTGATCACGATAGTCGGCTCCTTGCCATTACCTACCGCTTGCCGCAGTGCCATGCCGAGACCGGCCACGCTTGTATCGCTCACCGGCTTGTCATTCACCACATAATGTCCGCTGGCATCAACACCCACATTCACGATCAGCGGCTTTTGTTCTGGCGGCGTGGCTTCTGCGGTAGGCAGATTGATCTGCAACTCGCTCACGCGTGAGAACGTGGTGCTGACGACCAGAAAAATAATAATGACCAGCAACACGTCGATCAGCGGCACCAGATTCATTTCCAGATCTTCGTGCTTTTTTCCGCGTTGAAAATTCATGGTGTTTGCTCGCTTATTTACGTTCGCCGTGGATGATTTCCACCAGCTTGACGGCTTGCTGTTCCATTTCCACAATCAGGCCATCCACCTTGCCGCGGAAATAGCGGTAGAAAATCATGGCGGGCACAGCCACCACAATACCGCCAGCCGTGTTATACAAAGCGACGGAAATGCCGCGGGCAAACTGCGCTACATCATGACCAGTGGCGGTAAAGGCGCCAAAGAGCTCGACCATCCCGATCACCGTACCCAGCAGACCCAGCAGCGGGCTAACAGTCGCAATGGTACCTAGCGTGGTCAGGTACTTTTCCAGCTTGTGGGCCACCGCACGGCCCGACTCCTCAATCGCTTCTTTCATGACTTCGCGAGAAGAATCGACATTGGCCAGGGCACTGGCGAAAATCTGCCCCAGCAGGGAGTGTTGTTGCAACTTGATCAAGGTTTCCTTGTTAACGCCTCCCTGGCCCAGCCAGCGCTGCACTTCCGGCAGTAAGTTGCTTGGCGCAATCAATTCGGCGCGCAAAGCCCACAAACGCTCAACAATAATCGCTACAGCAATGATAGAAGCGATAATCAGCGGCCAAATCGGCCAGCCGGCCGCTAGAATAATTTCCCACACAGTGAGGCTCCAAAGGATGATCAAAAGTGGCAATACTTTAGCGTGCGAGCCGGTTTTCAGCAAGCAAACTTACAACTGACCTGGGCTTCGCGAAACGCAGGAATGACAAAGCCGGACAAGGTGTCCGGCTTTTGAAAATGGCATGATGGCACTGCAGAAAAAAATCCTCAGGCGCGCAAGGACTCCACCAGTTTGAGTTTGCTGGCTGCTTTTACGCGATCAATCACCCCCAGCACATCCAGTACCCGGCAACAGTACGCAACCTCGTTGTCATGCATGAGCGTCAGCCCCAGCTGTCGCCCATGGCTCACGGTCAGGTGCCGCATTTGCAGGATGGCGGAAAACTCCGTGCCCAGATAATCGATGCTGGCACGCTGATGCCCCCATGCGCCGTAATCACATTGAACAATACCGTTCAGATCACCCCTGGCATATTTTTCGAACAGCTCAATACATTCATCCCGCGAGGTATCCCGTGCCAGAGTGGCGGTCATGTCGATGATAGACACAATCTCGGTAGGCACTCGATAAGACAAGGAATCCAGCTTACCCTCAAGCTCAGGCAAGGCCAGTACGGCAGAAGCAGCAACGTTGGTGCTAGTCGGCAAGATGGAAGCTGCGCAGGCGCGGCCCAGATGTGAAGTGGGGTGATAACCATCCAGTGCACGCTGATCAGACAGGGCCGGGTGTATGGTAATCACTCGGGCATACTCAATGCCAATATGCTTTTGCAGCACATACGCCACCGGCGCCAGCGCGTTGCCAGTACAGGTATTGGAAGCAATGATATCGTGTTGCTGGGGATCATATTGCTCGTGGTTAACGCCGTAGACCATGCTCAAATCACAATCGGCAATATTGGCCGTACACACCACCTTGCGCGCTACCTTGCGCTCGATGACAGCTCGCAGATCAGCAATGGATGCCGTGCCGGTCGCATCGATAAAGACATCGAGATCAAACTCGCGCAGGGCAGCAAAGCTGTCTTCAGTGGGGCGGCGGCGGCGATCAACACGTTCGTACCGAATACGCTTATCGCCAAGAATCAGATCGTTGCCTTGAAAATCCAGGGTAAATGGCGGCTTGCCATAGGTAGTGTCGTGCGCGAGCAGATAAGCCACCTGATCGATGGGCATCACATCACACACTACCTTGATATCGAAACGCCCCTCGGCTAATGCAGCGTGGTTCGCTCGTAAAATACCGCGGCCTATGCGGCCCAGTCCTGCAATGCCAACGCGCAAGGGTGTCATATCAAGCTACTCCGTCTCGATTTTGTATGTTTTTTTCGTTGCCACCATGCATTACTGCTAATCCCCCATGCATGCGTACCCTGTCTTTTAGATACTTCGGCAGCACCGAGCCAAACTTTACGATGAATCCGGCTATTTGTGGAGAAAAAAGCGATAGGTATTACTTATGAGACAGCCGGTGTGCGGAGGCGCGCTCAATCATGCGCATACCAATAGCGCATGGATTGCTGTCGCCAACGGTGCACGGCGATGCCCTCCGCCGAGAAAAAGTCGAGCAGGATGGCACCATCGCGATCTGAGCGGTAATCATGCACGCCCTGCGCCTCGTAGCGCGCCATCACCTCAGCTTTGGGATGCCCGAATCGATTGCGATAGCCGACGGCATATAAGGCAATGGCGGGGCGCACGGCCGCGACAAACTCAGGGGTAGACGAGGTGCGGCTACCATGATGCGGCACCAGCAAGGCGTCTGCGGCCAAGCGACTGCCTGCATTATCCAGCAGGCGAGCCTCCGCTCTTTTTTCAATATCGCCAGCCAGCAATATGCTGCCGTAGCGGCTACTTACCTTCAATACGCAACTGCGGTTGTTATCCTGCAGATCGGTCTGCGCCATGCTCGCTAAATCCGGATATAGCATTTCAAATACCACTCCGTCCCATTGCCAGCGCTGGCCTGCCTGACAGGCTCGATGCTGCGTGACTTGACGCGGAACCACATCGGCAGGCAATGAGCTCAGCATCCATTGCGGCGCCAAGGTATCCGCCACGGTCACCATGCCCCCGCTATGATCATTATCGTTGTGGCTGACGACCAAGCCATCCAGCCGGGCAATGCCCTCTCCTCGCAAATAAGGCAGTATGACGCGCCGACCAGCATCGCTCTCGGCCGAGTAACGCGGCCCGGTATCGTAAAGCAAGGTATGTCGGGCAGTACGCACCACCACCGCCATGCCCTGCCCGACATCCAGCATAACGACACGCATGGCGCCATCTGCAGGCGGTAGCGGGCGGATCAGCAACAGGGGCAATAAGCCCACCCAACCCAGCCAACGCAAGGGAAATCCACGCGGCAACAACATCCAAGCGATACCTGCCATCGCTGGCAATAGCGACCATGCAGGCGGCGCCTGCTGCTGCCATACCGCCCAGGGTGATACGGCGAGCCAATGCATAGCCTGGGTAACAAACTGCATCAAGGCATGCGCCAGCCAAAGCAGACTATCGATCGGCAGCAAGGTACCGGCCAGAGCCAGGGGCACTACCCCCAGACTAACAACCGGGATGGCGATGGCATTCGCCAGCGGCGAGACCAGCGACACTTGCTGAAACAGCAATAGCAATAAAGGCAACAAGCCCAGCGTCACTGCCCACTGGGCATGCACCGCCTGACGCCATTTGGCCAGCATGCCGATACGATACGCCCCGGCAAACGCCATGACCGCTACCGCACCGAATGACAACCAGAAGCCCGGCGCCATGGTCGCCCAGGGGTCCATCAGCACGACCGCCAGCAAGGCACACGCGAGTACGCAGGCTATGCCAAACCGTCGCCCCAGCCACAAGGCAATGGCAAATACACTCAACATATATAAGGTGCGCTGGGTAGGCACCGAAAACCCGGCCACCAGCGAGTAAAGCAATGCCAGGAGCCAGCCCAGCAGCACCCCCGCCTTGCGCGCAGGCAGCAACAGATTCAGCCGGTAACTGCGGCGCCAGCCGGCATACACGGCCCAATACGCCAGACTTGCCAGCATGGTGATATGCAAGCCGGAAATACTGATCAGATGATTTATCCCGCTGCGCAAAAAGACATCCCAGTCTTTTGCAGCAATGCCACTATCATCGCCAGTGACCAATGCCTGCAGCAGAGGCATGGCTGGTTCGCCAGGCAACACATAGGTTATGCGCGCATTCAAGCGCTCCCGGACCCGCTCCACCACATACGCCGGGCGCCATACCATGTCGGCCAAGCGCCGATATTCGCTGCCTGTGCGGACATAGCCGAACGCCTGCAAATCGTTCTCCAACGCCCAGCGTTCAAAATCAAACCCATGCGGATTCACACTGCCATGCGGGCGCTTGAGCCTGACAGTTAATTGCCAGCGCTCACCGGCGTGTATTTGCGGTGTCGAGGGATGCTTCGTCACAGGCGAGGCATCCCCTCCCGTTCCCGAATCCCGGGAGGCAAAGACATTGTTTCGATAAAGATTAAGGGAGATGCGATGTGGCACCCTGGCTGTTGGCGTCAATACCTTCTCAACATCAAACGCGAAGCTCAAGCCACGTTCGCGCTGCTCGGGCAAGCCAGCCACCACCCCCACCACCGTAATATCACGGCCCTCCCATTCCGGAGACAAGGCATCGGCCAGCCGCGCCTGCGCCAACCATGCTGCCCAGACAAAGCCGCACACGGCGGCTAGCAAGCACAGGAACAACCGCCGAATATGGGCTGGCAAAAACCAGCAAGCACCCATCAGAAATATAAGTAAAAGGCCGACCGGCCAAAGTACAGGGAGAGAAGGGAGTTGTTGCAGTACCCAGGCGCCAGCAGTGAACGCGAGCGCCAGGGTAATCACGTCAGGTCAGATCAAGCGCTAACAGACGAGGAATGATCAGCACCCGTGCTGATCAGCTGACCATCCTGCAAGCGATATTGGCGCTGCATCTTGGCGGCCAGCTCCAGATCGTGCGTCACCACTACCAGGCTGACGCCCTGCCGCGCATTCAGCTCCAGCAACAGATCAAACACCGCATTGGCCGTGTGTCGGTCTAGATTGCCCGTCGGCTCATCCGCCAGTATGCAACGCGGATTGGTCACCAGCGCCCGTGCTACCGCGGCGCGTTGCCGTTCGCCGCCGGACAGTTCGCCCGGCATATGCTCCAGACGATGTGCCAGCCCCACTTGAGTAAGCGTTTCGGCAGCCGCGTCCAGGGCTTCTGCCCGTGGCATGCGGCGTATAAACAAAGGCATGGCGACGTTTTCCAGCGCAGTAAATTCCGGCAGCAAATGGTGAAACTGGTAAACAAAGCCCAAAGCATGATTACGCAACTCACCCCGGCGCGCTTCGCTAAGGTCCGCCAGTTTTTCGCCCATCACCCGCACTTCGCCAGCACTTGCAGCGTCCAGACCACCGAGCAAATGCAACAGCGTGCTCTTGCCCGAGCCAGATGTGCCGACAATCGCCACCTGCTCGCCTTGCGCCACATGCAGGTCAATACCGTTCAGCACTGCCACATCCAGTCCAGCGTAGGTTTTGCGCAAGGCGCTACATGCAATCACTTCATTACTCATAGCGCAGGGCCTCCGCCGGGTTAATGCGCGCCGCGCGCCAGCTTGGATAAAGCGTGGCCAGCAGGCTTAATACAAAAGACATGACGGTAATCACCGCGACATCGCCCCACAGCAGATGTGATGGCAGCTCACTGATGTAATACACGTCCTTGGCCAAAAACTGGATACCCAGACTGCGTTCGATAAACGGCACAATGGTTTCAATATTCAGCGCAATCACCACACCAAAAATCGCCCCAAAGACTGTGCCGATCACGCCAATCAGCGCGCCCTGCACGATGAATATCTGCATGATGCTGGAGGGGCTGGCGCCAAAGGTGCGCATGATGGCAATATCCGCCCGCTTGTCGGTCACGGCCATCACCAACGTGGAAACGATATTAAAGGCCGCCACCGCGACAATCAGCGCCAGGATAATGAACATGACGCGTTTTTCCATCTGTACGGCGCGGAAGAAATTGGCATGCTGCTCGGTCCAGTCGCTGATGTAATAGTTACCCTTGCCTTGCAACTGCGCCACCAGTGCCGTGGTAACGCGCGGGGCAGCGAACAGGTCATCCAGTTTCAGCCTGACACCGGATACATCCGTGCCCATGCGATAAAGCTTGGCGGCATCCGCCATATGGATCAAGGCGAGGCCAGCATCGTATTCGTACATGCCGATCTGAAAAATGCCCACCACGCGAAACTGTTTGATACGCGGCACGATACCCGTGGGCGTAAATTGCCCCTGCGGCGCCAGCACCACCACCTTGTCGCCAAGTATCACCCCTAGCGACTGCGCCAACTCGGCACCGAGCACAATACCGAATTCGCCCTCCTTGAGGTCTGTGAGCTTGCCGGCGCGCATATGGCGCCCCAGGTCCGCCACGCGGTCTTCATCCACCGGCAGCACGCCACGCACAATCGCCCCCTGCACCGACTGCCCATAAGAAAGCATGCCCTGCGCCATGATATAAGGTGCCACGGCCTGCACATGTGGCCCATGCTCCACCTCTTTGGCAAGGATGGGCCAGTCGGCCAGCTTGTTATCGACGCCGCTGATCTGCATGTGCGAAGCCACCCCCAGAATGCGAGTGCGCAACTCCTCCTGAAAACCATTCATGACAGACAGCACGATAATCAGCGCAGCCACACCGAGGCCGATACCTATCATGCTGGTCATGGAAATGAAGGAGATGAAATGATTGCGACGCTTGGCGCGTGTATAACGTAATCCGACGAAAATTTCGTACGGCAATGTAGTGAATTTAATAGCCATAGCGCCGAATTCTAGCAGGGAACAGGCGCCATTCTGCTAAAATTATGCAAGGCTGTGACAAGCACCGAAGCGTGGCTCGGCCAGCAGGCTCAAGCACACTCGCGAGCACAGCACACCATTACATCCTGGAGCGTATATACCCTCATGTTTACCGGAATCATCCAAGCGGTAGGCCGTATCGAAAAAGTCGACACCCTCGGCACCGACGTCAAGCTGACGATAGATGCAGCCGCGCTGAATCTTGGCGATGTCGCCATCGGCGACAGCATTTGCGTCAATGGCGTGTGTCTCACCGCCGTCAGCCTGAGCCCCAGCCACTTTCAGGCGCACGTTTCGCGCGAAACCCTTAACTGCACCGTTGGTCTCGACAATGTACGCGCGGTTAATCTGGAAAAAGCCTTGCGCTTTTCCGACCGTCTGGGCGGCCATATCGTCAGTGGCCATGTGGATGGCGTAGGCCAAGTCGTGCGATTTGAGCCTGCGGGAGATTGCATGCTGCTGGCCGTGCGCACGCCACATGCCATTTCGCGCTATATCGCCATCAAGGGTTCCATCACCATTGATGGCGTCAGCCTCACCGTCAACCATGTGGATGGTGATGTGTTCAGTGTGAACCTGATTCCCCATACGATAGAAGTCACGGCGCTCAAGAGTTTGGGCGTGGGCAGCCGGGTAAACCTGGAGGTCGACATGATCGCCCGTTATGTAGAGCGCATGGCGCAATGGAAAACCGAAGGAGAAAGTGCGTGATCAGCCCGACCAAAGACATTATTGAGGAAATCCGCCAGGGCCACATGGTCATCCTGGTGGACGAAGAGGACCGGGAAAATGAAGGGGACCTGGTACTCGCGGCGCAATTCACCACGCCAGAGCATATCAACTTCATGGCCAAGCATGGTCGCGGCCTGATCTGCCTGACGCTGACCGAAGACCGCTGCCAGCAACTGGCCCTGCCGCCCATGGTGCAGAAAAATGGCGCGCCCCTTGGCACGGCATTTACAGTTTCGATTGAAGCCGCCGAAGGCGTCACCACAGGCATTTCGGCTGCAGACCGCGCACGCACAGTGCAGGCTGCCGTTGCCCGCAATGCCAGCCCGGCCGACATTGTCAGCCCCGGCCATATCTTCCCGCTCACGGCAGAAAACGGGGGCGTACTGGTCCGCGCCGGGCACACCGAAGCGGGTTGTGACCTTGCCGCTCTGGCAGGCCTGGAGCCAGCAGGCGTCATCTGCGAAATCCTCAAGGATGACGGCAGCATGGCCCGCTTGCCTGACCTGATTGAGTTCGCGCGCGAGCACAAGCTTAAGATCGGCACCATCGCCGACCTGATTCACTACCGCAGCCAGACCGAAAGCTTGGTACAGCGCAGTGCTGAACGCACCGTACAAACGCCATACGGCCCCATGCAACTGATTGCCTACACTGACCGTATCAACGACCAGACCCATCTGGCGCTAACCAAAGGCACTCCGGATGAGTCGAAGGAAGTGCTGGTGCGCGTCCACGAGCCGCTGTCAGTATTCGATCTGCTGGACAGTTCAAGTTGCTCCCACTCCTGGAATACGCTCAAAGCCATGGAGACCATCAGCCAGGCGGAGTGTGGCGTGATGATTCTGCTGCGCGGTAACGAACAAGGCAGCGATCTGGTGGATCGCATCCAGCGTGCGGATCAATCCATCCGGCACAAGCAGGATCTGCGGAATTACGGCATAGGTTCGCAAATCCTGCTCGACCTTGGCGTGCGCAAAATGCGGCTGATGGCAGCCCCGCGCAAAATGCCGAGCATGACCGGGTTCGGGCTGGAAGTCGTCGGCTATCTGGAAGCTTCCCCGACCTAATATTTATGCGATAATTGGAACCGTGGAAAACGTCAATCTTACCAATCACTTTCTGATCGCCATGCCTGCCATGGCCGACCCGAATTTTGCCAAGTCGGTCACGTATATTTGCGAGCACAATGCAGATGGTGCGCTGGGTATCGTGATCAACCGTCCAACAGAGATGACGCTGCAGGAGCTCTTTAGCCAGATCAACCTGTCGCTGGACGATGCTGCAATGGCGGCCAGCGCCGTGCACTTCGGCGGCCCGGTACAGATAGATCGCGGATTTGTGCTGCACCAGCCGCCAGGTGAGTGGCAGTCCAGCATCTCCATCAATGGCAAAACCACGCTCACCACCTCAAAAGATGTGCTGGAAGCCGTCGCCAATGGCACAGGGCCAGAGAAAATCTTCATCTCACTTGGCTATTCAGGCTGGGCTGCCGGGCAACTGGAACAGGAAATGGCGCAGAACGCCTGGTTATCCGTACCCGCTGACGACACCGTATTGTTTGACCTGCCAAGTGAAAACAAGCTGACAGCCGCCATGCAGCTGCTGGGGCTCGATTTTGCCAAGCTTTCGGAAGAGGCCGGGCATGCCTGATATGTCCCACACACTCCTTCCTGCCTGAGCGCATGCAGACCGCCGCCCCTCGCCTCAACACCATCAACAACGATCCCGCCAAGCAATTGCTGCTCACCTCAGAGGGAACGGCTCTGGCTTTTGACTTTGGCGAAAAACGCATAGGCGTGGCCGTAGGGGAACACCTGCTGGGCATTGCCCACCCGCTCACCACCATTGAGAGTGAAGCCAATGATGTGCGATTTGCAGCCATTACCGCCCTGATCAACGAGTGGCGCCCTACCGTGCTGATTGTCGGCCTGCCGCTGTCGCTTGAAGGCGAAGAACATGCCACCAGCCTGCTCTGCCGCAAATTTGCCCGACGGCTTGATGGCCGCTTTGGTTTGCCGGTGGTCATGATAGACGAGCGCCTGAGCTCGGCAGAAGCCAGCAGCTCGCTGAATGAAAGTGGCGTATACGGCCGCAAGCAGAAAGTCATGCTGGATCAAGTGGCCGCCCAGCATATCTTGCAATCCTACTTTGATACCTTGTCATCCCTCTCCGTCTCACAACCGCATGCGGGGAGCCAATGACATCATGAATAGAGTACATCAACATGATCCTGCCTGACGCCGAAGCCACCTTTGAGGTGCTGCTGCAAAAGCTGAAACCGCTCATCACCGACAACACTGCCCTGGTTGGCATTCACAGCGGTGGCGTCTGGCTGGTAGACCGCCTGCTGCCACTGCTTGGCCGCCCTGTAGCACGTGGAACGCTGGATATCTCGTTTTATCGGGATGACTTTGACCAACGCGGGCTGCGTGCAGAAAACAAGCCATCGCAGATTCCCTTTGATGTACAGGATCAGCACATCATCCTGATCGATGATGTGTTTCATACCGGCCGCACCATACGCGCCGCCATGAACGAACTGTTTGATTACGGCCGCCCGGCCAGCATCAGCCTTGCCGTGCTGGTGGACAGGGGCGGCCGCGAGTTGCCCATCGTGCCGCAGATCGTCGCGGCCGATATTCCACTGCCCGTAAGCCAGAACCTGCAACTGCTGCAATCGGAAGACGGCCGTTTCCATTTTGAACTGAAAGACAGCATCTGATGCTTAACCCCCAACTTACGCCGGATGGCAAGCTGCGACACCTGTTGTCTACCGAAGGCCTGCCGCGCGCCATCCTCAACCAGATTCTGGATACCGCAGAATCCTTTGTCGGCGTGGCCGAGCGCGAAGTTAAAAAAGTGCCGCTGCTGCGGGGAAAAACCGTGTGCAACATCTTCTTCGAAAACAGCACCCGCACCCGCACGACGTTCGAGATTGCCGCCAAGCGCCTGTCTGCTGACGTGATCAACCTTAACGTTAACACCTCGTCGCAATCCAAGGGCGAGACCATCCTGGACACCATAGACAACCTGACGGCCATGCATGCCGACATGTTCGTCATCCGCCACGCGCAATCCGGTGCTGCACACCTGATCGCGCAGCATGTTGCGCCGCATATCCACGTCATCAATGCGGGCGATGGTCGCCATGCGCACCCGACCCAGGGCTTGCTGGATGTATTTACCATCCGCCGCTACAAGCCAGACATGCACAACCTGCGCGTGGCACTGGTGGGGGATGTGCTGCATTCGCGCGTGGCCCGCTCCGAGATTCACGCACTGACCACGCTGGGCGTTCCCGAAGTGCGCGTCATTGCCCCCAAGACCCTGCTGCCCCAGCATGTAGAAAAACTGGGGGTACAGGTGTATCACGACATGCGTGAGGGCCTGAAGGATGTAGACGTGATCATGATGCTGCGCCTGCAGAACGAACGCATGAATGGCGCGCTGCTGCCCAGCGCACAGGAATATTTCAAGTGTTATGGCCTGACACCGGAAAAGCTGGCCCTCGCCAAGCCGGATGCCATTGTCATGCACCCCGGCCCCATGAACCGTGGCGTGGAAATCGACTCCGCCGTCGCTGACGGCAAACAATCCGTGATATTGCCCCAGGTGACTTACGGCATTGCCGTTCGTATGGCGGTCATGTCCATGCTTGCAGGAAACAGTGCATGAAAATACTGATTAAAAACGGGCGCCTGATCGACCCAAAGAACAATATAGATACGACGCAGGATATTTATATCGCCGCCGGCAAAATCGTCGGCATAGGTAGCGGCCCAGCTGGCTACGAAGCCACGCAAACCCTGGACGCCAGCGGCTTGCTGATCGTACCGGGGCTGGTGGATTTATCCGCCCGCCTGCGCGAGCCCGGCTTTGAGCACAAAGCCACGCTGGAAAGTGAAATGCAGGCTGCCGTCGCAGGCGGTGTCACCAGCCTGGCTTGCCCGCCGGATACTGATCCAGTGCTGGATGAACCAGGCCTGGTGGAGATGCTCAAGCACAAGGCCAAGCAATTGCACCTGGCGCATGTTTACCCGCTCGGTGCCATTACCCGCCAGCTGCAGGGCAAACAGCTGACCGAAATGTCCGAACTGACGGAAGCGGGCTGCGTGGGATTTTCGCAGGCCGATGTCGCGATTACCGATACCCAGGTATTGTGGCGTGCCATGCAATACGCAGCCACCTTTGGCTATACCATCTGGCTGCGTCCGGAAGAACCCTACCTCGCCAGCGGCGGCACGGCACACGACGGCGAAGTCGCCAGTCGCCTAGGGCTGAAAGGCATCCCGGCGGCAGCTGAAACCCTGGCGATTGCCAGCATATTGACCATTGCCCGCGAAACGGGTGCCAGCATACACCTGTGCCGCCTCTCCACCGCCGAAGGCGTGGAAATGGTGCGCGCAGCCAAGCGGCAAGGGCTGCCTGTGACCTGTGATGTCAGCATCAACCACCTGCACCTGACAGAACACGATATCGGATTCTTTGACCCTAACTGCCACCTGCGTCCGCCATTGCGTGGCCAGCGCGACCGCGATGCCCTGAGCCAGGGCGTCATCGACGGCACCATTGATGCCATTTGTTCGGATCACACGCCCGTGGATGACGATGCCAAACTGCAACCATTTGGTGAAGCAGAAGCTGGCGCCACCGGACTGGAGCTATTGCTGCCACTGGTCTGCAAATGGGCAGATGAACAAGACATTCCGCTCACCCAGGCGCTGGCCTCGGTCACTAGCAAATCCGCCGCCATTCTGGCTGTGGCTGCCGGTGATTTGGCCTTGCACGCCGATGCGGACCTCTGCCTGTTTGATCCCGCAGAAGAGTGGAAAGTGGAAGCGGCCGCCTTGATTAGTCAGGGCAAAAACACGCCTTTCACCGGGCTGAACCTGCAAGGCAAGGTACGTTACACCTTGGTCAACGGCCAGATTGTGTACCAGGCAAAATAAGCCAGTCCACCCCATGAGCGACAGGGCGGTCTGGCTGCAAGCCGCTGCCAGATCGCCCCTGGATGTTCATTTTTCTACTTGGCGCCTGCCAGATACCGCATTTCTGGCGGGCTTCACGAGCTTATTCAGGGCTGATTCATCCAATGGGGCAAGCCCCTCCTCCCTTCCCAGAAGATGAATCAGCTTGCGTGCATCAAATGGGGCACGCACCTTGATGTCATTATCAAAATAACAATAGATATCGCGTGCTTTGCCATGTGATGCAGGATGCCCCTCCGCAGCAAGCTGCGCATCCTCAGGCACACGCCCAAGGCTCCAGCACCGTATGCGCTCAGCCCAGCGCGCCAACGCCTGATCGCTATAGCCACTGGCATAAAGTTCTGCATCCCCATGCAGCCGCAGGTACATGAAATCAGCCGTCACATCTTCCAGATAAGGCCATTTTCCAGCAGTATCAGCCACGACCAGGGCCACCTTGTAACGACGCAATAGCGCTATAAAATCGGACTGGGCAAAGCTGGCATGCCTGATTTCCAAGGCATGGCGCAGAGGCCTGCATTCATCCACCGCAAAAAAAGTACGCCCATCCAACTCAGGGCCATGCTGCTGGGCAAGCCTTGCTACCGCATCGGTATCATGGGGTAGTTGCTGCAAAAAAGACTCGAACAGATCAACGTCAAACTTGAAACTGGGCGGAAACTGCCAAAGTACAGGCCCCAGCTTTTCCTTTAAAGCCAGCAAACCAGAGGCAAAAAAATTGGCCATGGCGATTTCAATATCGCGCAAGCGCAAAATATGGGTGACGTAGCGGGTGGCTTTAATGCTGAAGATAAAGCCGGGAGGCGTTTGTTCATACCAGCGTTGGTAACTGGAGGGGCGCTGCAACCCATAAAACGAACCGTTAAGCTCAATACTGGACAAGGCACGCGAGGCGAACTCAAGCTCCCGGGCCTGCGTCAGGTCATCCGGATAAAAGACCTTGCGCCAGGGAGGGTATCGCCAACCAGAAATACCAATGCGTATATCAGCCGCCATACCCTTTGGTAAGCGAAGTCATGGCAAAAGTTCGCTCAGCCAAGCGCTGGACTGGCCAGCCACTGCGCTGAAGACTAAACGATCCCTAGCTTATCCAGCCCGGCAGACATATCCCGGTCCTGAGCGTCCTTGCCTTCAAGCTTGATCTTGAGGCGGATATCGTTGATGGAGTCTGCATTGCGCAGCGCATCTTCGTAGGTAATTTCGTCGCGCTCATACAGATCAAACAAGGCCTGGTCGAACGTCTGCATGCCGAGCTCGCGTGATTTCGCCATGATTTCCTTGATGCCATGCACTTCACCCTTCAGCACCAGATCGGAGATCAACGGTGAATTCAGCATGATCTCGATCGCGGCTGCACGGCCCTGACCATCACGCTTGGGGATCAGGCGTTGCGAGACAAAGGCCCGCATGTTCAGCGACAGATCCATCAGCAATTGCTGACGACGCTCTTCAGGGAAGAAGTTGATGATACGGTCCAGCGCCTGGTTGGTGCTGTTGGCATGCAGCGTCGCCATGCACAGATGGCCGGTTTCGGCAAAGGCAATGGCGTAATCCATGGTTTCGCGATCGCGGATTTCGCCGATCATGATCACATCCGGCGCCTGCCGCAGCGTGTTTTTCAGCGCGGCAAACCAGTTATCGGTATCCACCCCCACTTCGCGCTGAGTCACGATGCAGTTTTTGTGGTCGTGTATGAATTCAATCGGGTCTTCAATGGTGATGATATGACCGTAACTGTTTTCGTTGCGATACCCCATCATCGCCGCCAGCGTGGTAGATTTACCAGAGCCGGTACCGCCAACCAGAATCACCAGACCTCGCTTGGTCATGGAGACTTCCTTCAACACCTCAGGCAGATGCAGATCATCAAATTTGGGAATGGCCGAGGTAATGGTACGGAACACCAGGCCGACCGAGCCACGCTGCACAAAGGCATTGACCCGGAACCGGGCCACGCGCGGCATGCTGATGGCGAAATTACATTCGCGGGTGGCCTCGAATTCGGCGGCCTGCTTGTCGTTCATGATGGCGCGGGCAATCTCGCGCACATGCTGCGGCGTAAGTGCCTGGCTGCTCAT
Organism: Methylovorus menthalis; assembly: GCF_020523625.1. Lineage (GTDB taxonomy): Bacteria > Pseudomonadota > Gammaproteobacteria > Burkholderiales > Methylophilaceae > Methylovorus > Methylovorus menthalis. The sequence goes on along the minus strand of NZ_JAJAQH010000003.1, from coordinate 328,354 downwards.
GGGCGTCATCTTGCCATCGATCTTCATTGCCGGAGGAAAGGCCGCCGTGATGAACAGATCAGAAGCCTTCTTGCCAATCATCATGCGCAATAAATCAAAAACAAACTTCTCTGCCTGACCTTCTTCCATGGAAGACTACCTTAAGTAAACGGGTTAATAATCGAACAAAGGCGCGCTTAACCGCCGAAGGTTTCCTTGTTGGCTGCCTTGCCCCTGGCCTCACCCACCGAAATGATATTGCGCTTCACCAGCTCCTGCAGGTTCTGATCCAGCGTCTGCATGCCCACATTCTGCCCGGTCTGGATGGCGGAATACATTTGCGCAATCTTGTTTTCGCGGATCAGGTTACGGATGGCCGGGGTACCGATCATGATCTCATGCGCGGCCACACGACCCTGTTCATCCTTGGTTTTGCACAGGGTTTGCGAGATCACGGCACGCAGGGATTCAGAGAGCATGGAGCGCACCATTTCCTTTTCGGCCGCGGGGAATACATCGACGATACGGTCTATGGTCTTGGCCGCCGAGCTGGTATGCAGGGTGCCGAACACCAGGTGGCCGGTTTCAGCGGCAGACAGGGCCAGGCGTATGGTTTCCAGATCGCGCATTTCGCCGACCAGAATCACGTCCGGGTCTTCACGTAGCGCCGAGCGCAAGGCATTGGAGAATGACAGGGTATGCGGACCCACTTCGCGCTGATTGATCAAACACTTTTTCGAGGTGTGGACGAACTCAATCGGGTCTTCCACCGTCAGGATATGGCCGTACTCGTTTTCATTGATGAAATCGACCATGGCCGCCAGCGTGGTGGATTTGCCGGAACCGGTTGGACCAGTTACCAGCACGATGCCGCGCGGGTTTTGCGCGATTTCACGGAAGATGGGCGGACAGTTCAGCTCTTCCATGGTGAGAATCTTGGAAGGAATGGTACGGAATACCGCGCCGGCCCCACGATTCTGGTTGAAGGCATTGACCCGGAAACGCGCAAGATTGGGAATCTCGAAGGAGAAATCGCACTCCAGAGTTTCTTCGTAAATCTTGCGCTGGCCATCGTTCATGATGTCGTACACCATGTCGTGCACCTGGCTGTGATCCATGGAGGGCAGGTTGATTTTGCGCACATCGCCATGCACCCGGATCATGGGTGGCATACCGGCGGAAAGATGCAAATCAGAAGCCTTGTTTTTAACCGAGAACGCCAGCAAATCCGAAATATCCACCCTAGGCTCCTGCTATAATTTTATAAAAATGATGAATGGATTATGAGCGCAATCACAGAACGCTTGCAAGCCGTGCAAGCCCGTATTTGTCAGTCGGCCACGGCCGCCGGACGCGACCCGCAGGAGATTACCCTGCTGGCCGTGAGCAAGGCACAAAATGCCGACGCCATCCGCGATGCCTGGGCCGCTGGTCAGCGACAGTTTGGCGAGAATTACCTGCAGGAAGCCCTGAATAAACAGGCTCTGCTGCAAGACCTGCCGATTGAGTGGCATTTCATCGGCCCTATCCAGAGTAACAAGACCCAGCCTATCGCCCAGCATTTCAGCTGGGTGCATGGCGTAGACCGGCTCAAGATTGCCGAGCGCCTGAGCGCGGCCAGGCCAGCGGAGCTGCCACCCCTGCAGATATGCCTGCAAGTGAATGTCAGCCACGAGGAAAGCAAAAGTGGCATCTCGGCCGATGAGGCTTATGCGCTGGCCACGGCAGTTGCCCAATTGCCCCGCCTGCAGTTGCGTGGATTGATGGCGATACCGGCCCCGACGCCGGATATGGAATTGCAACGCGCGCAGTTTAGAATAGTACGCGCCCTGTATGATGCGCTGAGGCAGCAAGGCATCGCGCTGGATACGTTGTCGATAGGCATGTCGGAAGATTTTCCGGTTGCCATTGCCGAAGGCGCCACTATCGTGCGGGTTGGCTCGGCGATTTTTGGCCCACGGCCTGCCAAAGTGGCAGCAGCAGAATAAGCCGACATGCATCAAACCAAGTTTAGGCGTCATAAACCCCGCATATGGCATAGCGCCATGCGGGCAAATGAATACCTTAAAGCACTGAACACTTAACCCATTGAAAATACCATGACAAAAATCAGTTTCATCGGCGGCGGCAATATGGCGCGCGCCCTCATTGGCGGCCTGCAAAGCAATGGTTACGCCATGGATGCCATCAGCGTCATCGAGCCAGATACGGACAAGCGCAAGCAACTGCATGCGGAATACGGGGTACATGTGACCGAGCAACTGCCCAGCGTGAGCAGTGCCGATGTCATCGTGCTGGCTGTGAAGCCGCAGCAACTGCGCGACCTGGCGATCTTCCTGGGCAGCCTGCTGCATGAGCAGCTGGTGATCTCGATTGCCGCTGGCATCCGCAGCCCGGATCTGGCACGCTGGCTCGGCGGTTACCAGGCCATCGTACGCGTCATGCCGAATACACCGGCCCAGATACAGGCCGGGATTTCGGCCTTGTACGCCCTGCCTGCCGTCAGTGCCGCGCAGAAGGAAATCGCCGATACCATCATGCAGGCGGCCGGAAAAACCGTGTGGCTGGATGCCGAGCAGAAGATGGATGCGGTCACCGCCATCTCCGGCAGTGGTCCGGCCTATGTGTTTTATTTCATTGAGGCCATGCAGCAAGCCGCGCTGGAGCTGGGCCTGAGTGCAGAAGACGCCCGCTTGCTCAGCCTGCAGACCTTTGCCGGAGCAACCGCCCTCGCCGCCCAGAGCAGCGAGACGCCCGCCACGTTGCGCGCGCAGGTCACCTCCAAGGCCGGCACTACCGAACGAGCGCTGTTATCCATGGAAAGCGCCGGGGTTAAAACCGCCATTATTCAGGCAGCCCACGCTGCTGCTGCCCGCTCAGCCGAGCTGGGCGACCAATTAGGTAAGGAATGACATGATCGCCAACGCTTTGCAATTTCTGCTGGAAACCATCCTCGGCATGTTTACCTTGGCCGCGCTGCTGCGTTTTTACCTGCAGCTGACTGGCGCGCCTTTCAAAAATCCGGCATCGCAATTCGTCGTGGCCATTACCAACTTTGCAGTCAAGCCGCTGCGTCGGGTGATTCCCGGCTGGGGCGGGCTGGATATCTCCACGCTGATCGTGGCTTTTATCGCCCAGCTGATATTGAAGCTGGCTTCCTTGTGGTTGAGTGACTTCCCGCTGCTCGTTGCGGGCGGCGGTGTATGGATTGCCCTGGTGGGCCTCGCCGTGGTCGGGTTGATCAAGCTCAGCATTTATATCTTCCTGTATGCCGTGATCCTGCAAGCGATCCTGAGTTGGGTAAATCCCTACACGGTGATTACCCCGGTGCTGGATGCGCTGACCCGCCCCATCCTCGCGCCACTGCGCAACCGTGTGCCGCTGGTAGGCGGCTTTGATCTGACACCGATTCTGGTCTTCATCCTCGCGCAATTACTATTGATGCTGGTCGTGGCACCACTGGAGCTGCAATTCCTGAAGCTGTTCTAATCCACAGCCTCATCGCATAGACTCAATAAAAACGGCGCGATCAGATGGTCGCGCCGTTTTTTTATTTATCAAGCATGCCGCCTTACATCAGGATGATGTCAAAGTTTTCTTGCGGATATTGGGTTTCAGCCTGCAGCGATACCGGCTTGCCGATAAAGTCCGACAGATTGGCCAGACTCTGCGACTCTTCATCCAGCAACAGATCAATGACCTTGGGCGAGGCCAGCACGCGCAACTCGCGCGCCGTGAATTGGCGGGCATGCCGCAACAGCTCGCGCAGGATTTCATAGCAGATGGTTTGCGCGGTTTTGATCTCGCCGCGGCCCTGACAGGCGGGGCAAGGCTCACACAGAATATGCGCGAGACTTTCGCGCGTGCGCTTGCGCGTCATTTCCACCAGCCCCAGCGCGGAGAACCCACTGATGCCGGTACGGGCGCGATCCTTGGCCAGCGCGCGCTTCAACTCATCCAGTACCGCCACGCGATGTTCATCCTCATCCATATCAATGAAGTCGATGATGATGATGCCGCCCAGATTGCGCAGTCGCAGCTGCCGGGCAATACATTGCGATGCCTCAAGATTGGTTTTGAAGATGGTATCGGCCAGGCTGCGGCCATTGACGAAGCCACCGGTATTCACGTCCACCGTGGTCAGCGCTTCGGTCTGGTCAAAAATGAGATAGCCGCCAGACTTCATCTCCACCTTGCGCGACATGGCACGCTCGATTTCCTGCTCGACATGGTACATATCAAACAGTGGGCGCTCGCCCTGGTAATGTTCCAGCTTTTTCACGGCGCCGATGGCGTAGTGTTGACCAAACTCCAATAGCTTCTGATAAGTCTCGCGCGAATCGACCAGCACGCGGTCGGTGTCTTCATTCACCACATCGCGCAATACGCGCATGGGCAGGCTGAGATCCTGAAACACCAGCGAACGGTCTGCCGCGCCATGGCTGGCCGCCTGAATATTGCTCCAGACCTTGTTGAGATAATCCACATCCGCCAGCAACTCATCATCGGTGGCGGTCTCGGACATGGTGCGTATGATGTAGCCGCCCTGCCGGTTTTCTGGCAACAGCTTGAGCAGCCGCTCTTTCAGAAATTCGCGCTCGGCTTCGTCTTCAATCCGCTGCGACACGCCGATATGCTGCTGCTGTGGCAGATACACCAGAAAGCGCCCGGCGATGCTGACCTGGGTCGTCAGGCGCGCACCTTTGGTTCCTATCGGCTCTTTGATCACCTGCACCATGATGGGCTGGCCTTCGTGCAGCACTTCCTGAATGGTTTTTTCCTTGTCCTTGTCGCTATTGGCGCACTCCAGCACATCGGCCACATGCAGAAATGCCGCGCGCTGCAGGCCGATCTCAACAAACGCAGACTGCATGCCCGGCAATACACGGCAGACGCGGCCACGGTAGATATTGCCCACCAGGCCCAGCGAGGTATTGCGCTCGATATGCAGCTCCTGCACGATGCACTGCTCGATAATGGCCACCCGCGTTTCTTGCGGGGTGACGTTGATCAGAATGTCTTCACTCATTTACCAGCTCTCTGCCATGCATGCATGACGCTCACAACACGGAAATTCCTGCCTGCTTCAATAGTTCGGACGTCTCAAATACCGGTAAGCCCATCACCCCGGAATAGCTGCCCTCAATGCGGCGAATAAAAGTACTGGCCAAGCCCTGTATGCCATAAGCGCCGGCTTTGTCACGCGGCTCGCCGCTGGCAATGTAAGCCTGAATAGTGGCCTCGTCCAGCGTGGCCATCTCCACACGGGTGGTAGACAAGCGTACATGTACGCCCGATGCCGAGGCGACTGCCACGCCAGTATGCACCTCATGCCAGCGCCCGGACATGCGCAACAGCATCGCGCGGGCATCCGCATCGTCTTCCGGCTTGCCAAGTATCAGGCCATCAATCGCTACCGTGGTATCCGCCGCGAGCAGTGGCAGGGCTTCACAACCTTGCGCCTGCAATGCGGCGAGGCCGGTTTCCGCCTTGGCTTGCGCCAGGCGCAGCACATAATCGTGGGGGGCTTCATCGGGCAACGGCGACTCATCCACATCGGCGGCCATGAATATCGTCTCCAGGCCCAATTGCTGCAGCAGCTCGGCACGGCGCGGTGAACGCGATGCCAGATATATACGTTTTTTCATCATGCTCTTTGCAAAGGTTCTTCTACCGCCTGGCGCTTGGCCTCGCCACACAGCAAGCCCACCAGCGTCAGCGCAAATGCCATGGCCGTACCAGGTCCGCGTGAGGTGACAATGCGGCCATCCACCACCACGGCATCTTCCACATAATGATGGCTCCCCGGCAGCTGATCCAGCACACCGGGGAAGCTGGTCGCGCGCTTGCCTTCCAGCAATCCGGCCGCATGCAATGCCATGGGCGCCGCGCAGATGGCGGCAATATAGCGGCCTTCCGCTGCATATTGCGTCAGCAGTGCCTGAATGCGCACATCGTTTTTCAAATGCTCGGAACCCGGCATGCCACCAGGCAATACCAGCATATCGAATGGCTGCTGATGCACCTCATCCAGCAAGGCATCTGCCAGCAGGCGCGTTCCACGGCTACAGTTCACCGGTCCTGGCGTCAAACTGGCCGCCACAACATCCACGCCAGCGCGGCGCAAAATATCCATCACGATGACGGCTTCCATCTCTTCACAGCCATGGGCCAGTGGAATCAATACAGAGGGCATAAAACCTTGTGCGGCAGTTATAATCAAATGGTGACAAATACTAACTGATGTCTACAAAAACCACCAACCGAAGCCTGTCACGGAGAATCTGAAGCTATGAGCGAATGGGCCTACCTGTTCAAAACCGGCATTGCCCTGTTTGCCATCGTCAACCCGGTGGGCAGTGTGCCTATATTCATCAGCGCCACCGATGGCTGGAGCCCCAAAGATCGCGCCCGCACCGCCAAAACCGTTGGGCTGACGGTATTTGTTGTGCTGATGACGTCGGCGTTTCTCGGCAATGGCATTCTGGATTTCTTCAGCATCAGCATTCCCTCGTTTCAGGTCGGCGGCGGCATACTGGTCATGCTGATCGCGATCTCCATGATGCACGGCAAGCAAAGCCATGCACGGCAGACGCCGGAAGAAGCCCAGGCAGTGGCCGAACGCGAGGTCATCGCCATCGTGCCGCTCAGCATCCCGCTGCTGGCGGGGCCAGGCGCCATCAGTAGCATGATCATCACGGCGCAAAAGCATTCCGGCTTCTGGGGGCATGTGTCATTGATTGTGCCGGTAGCCGCGGTATGCCTGCTGATCTGGCTGACCTTGCGACTGTCTTCTGCGATTGCCCACAAGCTGGGGACATTGGGGATTAACATCGTCACACGCCTGATGGGTCTGATTCTGGCGGCGATGGCGGTAGAGTTCATTGCGCAGGGTATTAGCGGACTTTTTCCCGGTTTGAATGGCTAAGCCGTAGCAAGCGCGGTAAAATATGCAATTTTTCAAGCAATTGCATGGTCTGGAAACCCAACACCACTGTCGCCGCCATCGTTGAGCAGGACGGCAAATTCCTGCTGGTAGAAGAAGACACCGCGGACGGCGTGCGCTTCAACCAGCCGGCTGGCCATCTGGAACGCGGTGAATCCCTGCTGGAAGCCGTGATCCGCGAAACCCGCGAAGAATCAGCCTACCGCTTTGAGCCGCAAGCCCTGCTTGGCATTTACCAATGGCATCATCCGCAAAAAGACATTACCTATATGCGGTATGCCTTTATTGGCGCAGTGTCCGACCACGATCCGCAGCAACCACTGGATAGCGGCATACGGCGCGCCTTGTGGATGAGCCTGGAGGAAATCCAGTCCTGTCGCGCGCTGCATCGCAGCCCGCAGGTGCTTACCTGCATCGAACATTATCTGGCGGGGCAACGTTTCCCGCTCAACATCATTACCCATCTGGAACGCGGTGAACCATGAGTAAAAAGCGTGTAGTCGTCGGCCTGTCCGGCGGCGTCGACTCTTCTGTAACGGCCTTGCTATTGAAAGAGCAAGGCTATGACGTCGTGGGTCTTTTCATGAAAAACTGGGAAGACGACGACACCGATGAATACTGCCCCGCCAAGCAGGACTTGATAGACGCCGCTGCCGTCGCCGACAAGATCGGCATTGAGCTGGAAGCGGTCAACTTCAGCAAGGAATACAAAGAGCGTGTTTTCCAGAACTTCCTGGAAGAGTATCAGGCAGGCCGTACACCCAACCCGGACATCTTCTGCAACTCGGAAATCAAGTTCAAGGCCTTTCTGGATCATGCCATGGGCCTGGGCGCAGACCTGATTGCCACCGGCCATTACGCGCAAGTACGCGAGAAAAACGGCTTGTTCCAGCTATTAAAAGCGGAAGACGGCAGCAAGGACCAAAGCTATTTCCTCTATCGCCTTAACCAGCGCCAACTCAGCAAAACACTGTTTCCGCTGGGCGGCCTGTTAAAGCGTGAGGTGCGTGAAATCGCCCATCGCGAAGGCTTGGTGACGGCCGGAAAAAAAGACTCCACCGGCATCTGCTTTATCGGCGAGCGGCCATTCCGCGAGTTCCTCAATCGCTACCTGCCACGCGAACCCGGCGAAATGCAAACGCCGGAAGGCAAGGTGGTGGGCGAACACGAAGGCCTGATGTATTACACGCTGGGTCAGCGCCAGGGCCTGAAGATTGGCGGCTCGCGCGAAAGTAATGGCGAGCCATGGTTTGTGGCGGGCAAGGATATGCAGCGCAATGTGCTGGTTGTGGTGCAAGGGCATGACCATCCGCTACTGTCCAACGACGGCCTGGTTGCCAGCCAGCTGCACTGGATTGCCGGTGAAGCGCCGGAAACGCATTGGGTATATGCTGCCAAGACCCGCTATCGCCAGCCGGATGCGCCCTGCGAGATTGATCGCCTGGAAGAAAACGAAACCGAAATCCGCTTCGGTCAGCCGCAATGGGCGATTACGCCGGGACAATCCGCGGTCGTCTATGAAAGCCAGGTGTGCTTGGGTGGCGGCATCATTACGCGCGCGGTTTGACGCTAGCGGTAAAACTGGGGGGACGGAGATTGCACGCGAGTTGAATCGGGTGCTTTGAAGCTTCAGCGCTAAAACATCGACACTCTGGGTTACGCTTGGCCTCACAACTGCTTAACCGGCTCTGCTATTACTGAGCGGGTGGCATAGTATCCTTGAACGATGGACGCTGCAGCATGGCGGCATAATGCCGGGCCAGATTGGGGTAGGTTTCCTGCCAGCCAAGATGGGCATAGCGCAGGTCCATGTAGCCCAGCACACAGCCCAACGCAATATCCGCAAGACTGAAGTTGCCGTTGACACACCACTTGGCCGCGCCCAGTTCATCATTCATGGCGGCAAGGCCACGCGTGACTTTACCCAATTGTTTTTCCAGCACTGCCGCATCCTGCTTTTCAGGTGCACGGCGACCTTCCATGATCACCGCCACGGCGGCATCGCACACGCCATCGGCCAACGCTTCCCAGCGGCGAACGCGAATTTTCTGACCATGATCTTGCGGAATCAGATGGGCCACCGGGGTACGGTGGTCAAGAAACTCCACGATGACGCGCGAATCAAAAATGCTCTCACCATCATCCAGCACGAGCACGGGAATCTTGCCCAAGGGATTGTGGTCCGGCACCGGGCAATCAGGATCGGCAAGCACGACCTGCACCATCTCGATATCAATCCGTTTTTCGGCGGCCACGACGCGTACCTTGCGGGCATAGGGGCTGGTAAGTGAGTAATAGAGCTTCATAGGGATGGAGGTATTCGACGAAGATAAGCGTAGTCGGCATTATAATGTAATTTATGAATACCACCCTATCCGCCCCCCTCCTCACCAGCGAATTACAGAGAGCTATTCAACGCAATATCGAGGCAGCCATTGCCGAAGATATTGCAGGCGGCGACCTCACGGCTAGCCTGGTACCCGCCGATCAGCACGCACATGCCACGTTGATCAGTCGCGAGCAGGCCATCATTTGCGGTATTCCTTGGGTGGAGGCATGTTTTACCCGATTGGCACCAGATGCCAAACTGGAGTGGCAGATCAGCGAAGGTGCTGAAGTCACCGCCGGGCAAACTCTGTGTACCATCACGGGCAATGCGCGGCAAATCCTGACCGCTGAACGCTGCGCGCTGAATTTTCTGCAGACCTTGTCGGCGACCGCCACGGTCACTGCGCGCTATGTGCAAGCAGTGCAAGGCACCAAAGCGCGAATTCTGGATACCCGTAAAACCTTGCCTGGCCTGCGCATGGCACAAAAATATGCCGTCACCATCGGCGGCGGCATGAACCAGCGCATGGGCTTGTACGACGGTATTTTGATCAAGGAAAATCATATTGCCGCTGCAGGCAGCATTGCGGCGGTGATGCAAGCCGCCATCAAATTGAGCTCGCATGCCAGCCTGCAGATTGAGGTAGAGTCACTGGAACAACTGGAAGAAGCCTTGCAAGCGGGAGCCAAGCTGATTCTGCTGGACAATTTTGATCTGGATGGCATGCGCAAGGCCGTGGCATTGACGGCAGGCCGCGCAACCCTGGAAGCCTCCGGCGGTGTGGAGTTGGAAACCGTGCGCGCTATCGCGGAGACTGGAGTCGACCGCATTTCAATTGGCGGCCTGACCAAACATGTGCATGCGATAGATTTATCCCTGAGATTTCAAGGCTGAGTGTTGCAAGACTTACAATCGTAAAAACGCTAGACCCGTGAGCGCGTTTGCCACTATCCTGAATGACTGAAATATGACAACAGGACATACCGAAGGACCCCACATGAGCAAAGTCGCCGCCACCGCCAAACCTTTGCAAGGCCGCCTAACGATAGGCGATGTATTGCGCATGCTGGTGAATGACGGCATGGTGGAAAAAAAGGATGCCGAGCAGTTATATAAAGATCGCAAGCTCGACAAATCCAACTTGCATCCATTGGTGGTCATCGGCGAACAAAAGTGGAAAAGCCTGCAGAGTCCACACAAGCCTTTGTCCGTTGAAAACCTGACCGAGTGGCTGGCCAAGCGTGTGGGCCTCGATTACTTTCATATCGACCCGCTCAATCTGGATTTTGGGTCGGTGGCTCAGGTGGTCTCCAAAGCCTATGCCGAACGCCTGAAAATCATGCCGGTCAAGGTAGGCGCCAACGAAGCTACCATTGCCACCGCAGAACCCTTCCTGACCGACTGGATCCCCGATCTTGAGCGCATCATGAATCTCAAGATACGTCTGGTAGTTGCCAATCCGCTGGAGATCAACCGCTACCTGCCCGAAGTCTACAACCTCGCCAATTCGATCAATCTGGCCAACACAGCCAAGGCCGGGCAGATCATCGGGGTGCAGAACTTCGAACAACTGGTGGAACTGGGCAAGAACAAGAACCTGGACGCCAACGAGCAACATATCGTCAACATCGTTGACTGGCTGTTCAAATACGCATTCGAGCAGCGCGCCAGCGATATTCACCTGGAGCCGCGCCGCAACCTCGGCATCATGCGTTTCCGCATTGACGGTGTGCTGCATCAGGTTTACCAGCTGCCTTCCACCATCATGAATGCCATTACCAGCCGCATCAAACTGCTGGGCCGCATGGACATGGTGGAAAAACGCCGCCCGCAGGATGGCCGTATCAAAACGCTGACCACCGAAGGCAATGAAGTCGAGCTACGCCTTTCCACCATGCCAACGGCGTTTGGCGAAAAACTGGTGATGCGGGTATTTACGCCGGATGTCATCGTCAAGGACTTCATCGAACTGGGCTTTTCGCCTGAGCAAGATACCCAATGGCGTGCGTGGACCCGCAATCCGAATGGCATCATTCTGGTGACCGGTCCTACGGGGTCTGGCAAAACCACCACGCTGTATTCCACCCTCAAGCAACTGGCCACACCGGAAGTCAATGTATGTACGGTGGAAGAACCTATTGAAATGGTGGAGCCTGCGTTCAACCAGATGCAAGTGCAGCAGAATATTGACCTCAGTTTTGCCGATGGCATACGCACGCTGCTGCGGCAGGACCCGGACATCATCATGGTCGGCGAAATCCGCGATGTGGAAACCGCCGAAATGGCAATACAGGCCGCGCTGACCGGTCACCTTGTGCTGTCGACATTGCATACCAACGATGCGCCATCTGCCATCACTCGCTTGCTGGATCTTGGCGTGCCGTCCTACCTCATTCAGTCCACAGTGCTCGGCATCATGGCACAACGTCTGGTACGCACCCTGTGCCCCGCATGCAAGCAACCCATCAACATAGATAGCGAGCAGTGGCAGCAATACACCGCCCCCTGGAAGCTGCCGCCGCCTGCGCATGCACACGGTATTATCGGCTGTCTGGAATGCCGCATGACGGGCTATCGCGGCCGCAGTGGCATTTATGAAATGCTGACCATCACGCCCGAGATCAAAAAACTCATCACTCCGGATGCCGACCTGGCAAAAATCCGCGCCATGGCCTACAAGCAAGGCATGCAGCCATTACTCATCAACGGTGCCGAAAAAATCGCAGCCGGGCTCACCACCATGGAAGAATTGAGCAAGGTCGCCCCACCTCTGGAATAAGCCTCAACGTCGCAAATTTCATTATCTGTGCCGAATATGTTTGTACATCCGTCAATTTCGCATTTTGATTCTTGACCAAATACATTCAAACAGTTACTGTTCAGGGTTCCCCAATTCTCAGTAAAAACAGCAAGATTTATGGAAGACCCTAGCAATCCGACCACGGGCAATCAATGCACGGGCGCAGAAATCGTTATTCGCTGCTTGCAGGAGGAAAACGTCAAATTCGTTTTCGGCTATCCTGGCGGCGCTGTCCTGAATATTTACGACGCGATTTTCAATCAAACCCACTTCAAGCACGTGCTGGTTCGTCATGAGCAGGCTGCCGTGCATGCGGCGGATGCTTACGCGCGTGCCACAGGCGAGGTCGGCGTTGCACTGGTGACTTCAGGTCCAGGTGCAACCAATGCCGTGACCGGCATTGCCACCGCCTACATGGACTCCATTCCACTTGTTGTGCTGAGTGGCCAGGTACCTGCGCCCTCCATTGGCATGGACGCTTTCCAGGAAGTCGACATGGTCGGCATTACCCGCCCCTGTGTAAAACACAACTTCCTGGTAAAAGACATCAAGGATCTTGCTGCCACCATCAAAAAAGCCTTCTATATCGCTGGCACGGGTCGTCCAGGCCCGGTGGTGGTGGATATCCCCAAGGACATCACGGCGCAGTTCCATGCCTTCAGCTACCCTGAAACCGTGGAAATGCGCTCGTACAACCCGATACTCAAGGGTCACTCCGGACAGATCAAGAAAGCGTTGCGTCTGATGCTGGATGCCAAGCGCCCCATGTTATACACGGGCGGCGGCATTATTCTGGGCGATGCGTCCGAACAGCTGGTCAAGCTGACACGCCGCCTTGGCTTCCCTATTACCAACACACTGATGGGCCTGGGCGGCTACCCCGCTACCGATCGTCAGTTTGTTGGCATGCTGGGCATGCACGGCACGCTGGAAGCCAATATGGCGATGCAGGACTGTGATGTGCTGATTGCCATCGGCGCGCGTTTTGATGACCGCGTAATTGGTAACCCGGATCATTTCTTCAGCAAGAGTCGCACCATCATTCATATTGATGTCGACCCTTCTTCCATCTCCAAGCGCGTGAAAGTGGACGTGCCGATTGTCGGCCACGTACAGTCCGTGCTCGGCGAGATGAATGACCTGCTGGATGGCGAGTTCAAGGCCGCTGCCGACAAGAAGCCGGAAGAGGCTGCCATTCAGGCATGGTGGACCCAGATCGAGGCATGGCGCAGCAAGAAGTGCCTGAGCTATGACCGCAACAGCGACATCATCAAGCCGCAGTATGTGCTGGAAAAATTGTGGGAAGTGACCAAGGGCGATGCCTTTATCACCTCCGACGTGGGCCAGCACCAGATGTGGGCGGCGCAATATTACAAATTCGACAAGCCACGTCGCTGGATCAACTCTGGCGGCCTGGGCACCATGGGTGTGGGCCTGCCTTACGCCATGGGCGTGCAGCTGGCTTACCCCGATGCACAAGTCGCCTGTGTGACTGGCGAAGCTTCGATCCAGATGTGTATTCAGGAGCTGTCTACCTGCAAGCAGTTCCACCTGCCGGTCAAGGTGGTCACGCTGAACAACCGCTACATGGGCATGGTGCGCCAGTGGCAGGAGTTCTTCTACGGCAACCGTTACTCCGAATCCTACATGGACGCGCTGCCTGACTTCGTCAAACTGGCGGAGGCTTATGGCCACGTTGGCATGCGCATCGAGAAGCCATCCGATGTAGAGCCAGCACTGAAAGAAGCTTTTGGCCCCAAGCTGAAAGAGCGCATGGTATTCATGGACTTCCTCACTGACCAGAAGGAAAACGTATTCCCGATGGTGCCGAATGGCAAGGGGTTGTCCGAGATGATTCTGGCCGAAGAACTGTAGAGCGAGCTGTTAGATGAAACACATTATTTCCTTACTCATGGAAAACGAAGCGGGCGCATTGTCCCGCGTGGCCGGCCTGTTCTCAGCGCGTGCCTACAACATTGAATCCCTGACTGTGGCTCCTACCGAAGATCCCACATTGTCACGCATGACCATCGTCACTTCCGGATCCGATGAAGTGATCGAGCAGATCATCAAGCAGCTCAACAAGCTGGTGGATGTGGTCAAGGTACTCGACCTTAACGATGGTCGTTATATCGAACGCGAACTGATGCTGGTCAAGGTGAAAGCCACCGGCCCTTTCCGCGAAGAAATGAAACGTATGTGCGATATCTTCCGTGGTCGCATCATTGATGTGGCAGACGGCAGTTACACCATCGAGCTTACCGGCACTGGCAGCAAGCTGGATGCGTTTCTGGAAGCGCTGGACAAGACAGCCATACTGGAAACAGTGCGTACCGGCGCCTCTGGCATTGGACGCGGCGACCGAATTCTCAAGATTTAATCATGGTGAGTTCGGGCAATTGAATGCCCGTAGCCTGACGCTGAACAGCCCAGGCCCGATTTCAACCATCCGGACTCACGCCAAACACTATAAATTTAGGAGTTGAAATGAAAGTTTATTACGATAAAGACGCCGACCTTTCACTGATCAAGAATCTGAAAGTTACGATCGTCGGTTATGGCTCTCAAGGCCATGCCCATGCACAAAACCTGAAGGACTCCGGTGTCAATGTCACCGTGGCCCTGCGCAAAGACGGCAGCTCCTGGAGCAAGGCTGTGAATGCAGGTCACCAGGTTGCTGAAATCGCTGATGCAGTGAAGCAGGCCGATCTGGTCATGATTCTGCTGCCAGATGAAACCATGCCGCAAATCTACCACGCTGACATCGCTGCCAACCTCAAGCAGGGCGCAACCGTTGCCTTCGCTCACGGCTTCAACATCCATTACAACCAGATCATCCCACGTGCTGATCTGGATGTGATCATGATTGCGCCTAAGGGCCCAGGCCACACCGTGCGCTCCGAGTACCTGAAGGGCGGCGGCGTACCTACCCTGATCGCTGTTTACCAGGACCAATCCGGCAAGGCAAAGGATGTAGCACTGTCCTATGCTTGCGCCAACGGCGGCACCAAAGGCGGCGTGATCGAAACCAACTTCCGCGAAGAAACCGAAACCGATCTGTTCGGCGAACAAGCTGTGCTGTGCGGTGGCGCGGTTGAGCTGGTAAAGGCTGGCTTTGAAACCCTGACCGAAGCTGGTTACGCTCCGGAAATGGCCTACTTCGAATGCCTGCACGAGCTGAAGCTGATTGTGGATCTGATGTACGAAGGCGGCATCGCCAACATGAACTACTCGATCTCCAACAACGCAGAATACGGTGAGTATGTGACCGGTCCACGCGTGATTGCTGATCAGGCACGTGCTGCCATGAAGGAATGCCTGAAGAACATCCAGACCGGCGAATACGCCAAGCAGTTCATTGCAGAAGGCCGTACCAACTACCCATCCATGACGGCACGTCGTCGCCTGAACGCTGCTCACCCCATCGAGCAAGTCGGTGGCCAGTTACGCGCCATGATGCCTTGGATCACCAAGAACAAGCTGGTTGACCAAAGCAAGAACTAAGAAGCGCAATTCCGTCATGCGCGCAGTCAGCGCATGACAACATAAAAAAGGCGGTGCTGATGCATCGCCTTTTTTATTCCCTCCACCCGGCGCATTCCTTGGGACTTGTTGCCGCTATCATTATAATAGTCCGCTCATTGCCCATCCGGAATCTTGTGTGTTGAATCGTCTCGCCGTCTCCCTGCAATACCTCTTGCCCAAACAGGCCATCACCGTTTTTGCCGGATGGGTCGCCAATGCCCGCATGGGCTGGATCACAACGGCGATTATTCGCTGGTTCGTAGCTCGCTATGCCGTCAACATGCAGGAAGCCGTTGAGCCCGATATCCGGCGCTACGTCAGTTTTAATGAATTCTTTACCCGCCCACTGCGCACAGATGCCCGCCCCACCGCGGAGGCCACCTGGCTATGCCCGGTTGATGGCGCTATCAGCCAGATTGGCCTTATTGTTGGCGACCAGATTTTTCAGGCCAAAGGCCACCACTACTCCACCACGGCATTGCTGGCAGGCAATCAGGCACTGGCAGATGAATTTCAGGATGGCCACTTTGCCACCCTCTACCTCAGCCCCAGAGACTATCACCGCATCCACATGCCCTGCGATGGGCATCTGCTGCGCATGACCTATGTACCCGGCGATCTGTTTTCGGTAAACCCGGTAACCGCCCAGGGCGTGCCTGGCCTGTTTGCGCGCAACGAGCGCGTAGTGTGCGAGTTTGACTCAGCCCACGGCAAGTTCGTGCTGGTACTGGTGGGCGCCACCATCGTCGGCAGCATGGCCACCACCTGGCATGGCGTGGTTAATCCGCCACGTCCGGGCAATATCTCTGTATGGGAATATGCCGAGCACCAGATTCACCTCAAGCAGAACGAGGAAATGGGTCGGTTTTTATTGGGTTCTACTGTCGTCCTGCTTTTTCCAAAGCAGCCTTTAGAGTTTAATCCGCTATGGCAGGAAGAGCGCCCAATCAGACTGGGCGAAGCCATGGCAAACAGGGGCTAGCAGGCGCCAGCCCCCGGCAGGCTTTACTCAAGAAGCAATAATCGAGCTGCCGTGGCTACGCGGCTTTTTGCGGGGATCTCCACTAAGATGCGCAGCAAGCTCATTGAGCGCCAGGCGATAAACCTCACGCTTGAACTCAATCACGCTATCCATGGGCACCCAGTACTCGCTCCAGCGCCAAGCATCAAACTCAGGATGCGTGCTGGCACGCAGCGAAACATCCGAATCGCGGCCTACCATACGCAGCAAAAACCATATCTGCTTCTGGCCGCGATAGCTGCCGCGCCATTCCCGCTTGATCCAGTTGGTGGGGACTTCATACCGCAACCAGTCACGAGTGCGGCCAAGAATTTTGACATGCTCAGGGCGCAGGCCAACCTCTTCCATAAGTTCACGGTACATGGCCTGCTCTGGCGTTTCGCCGTGCTTGATGCCACCCTGCGGGAACTGCCAGGAGTGTTCGCGAATACGCTTGCCCCAGAAAACCTCATTGCGGGCATTGCATAATATGATGCCGACATTCGGGCGATATCCATCGCGATCTATCATGACGTACTACCTTAATAATTTAGTGTAATTTTTTCACACTTCAGCCCCGATTGAAAGCTGCATGCCAACTTGCCTCACCAGAGGCAACAGGATTGCGTCTGCATGCCGGCCAAATTCGGGAATATCACCCGCCAAGCGCGGCTTGACGCTCTTTGCAAGCGGCCCGTATACTGCGTAGTCAACCATATCGGCTTTTCAAGCGTTTGATTCACATCACAACCATCCGCAGATCCGCTTCCCATTGAAATCGCTGCTTATCATCATTGCCGCACTCTCCACCTGCATCGCATGGTCATGCCAGGCTGGCAGCTTTGCCTATATCAGCAATCAAGGCAATAACACGGTTTCGGTGATTGATCTTGCGTCGAATCAGGTCATTGCCAGCATAGAAGTTGGCAAAGCCCCTGTAGGTGTTGCCACCTCTGCAGCCTTGGGCCGCACATACATCAGCAATGTTGATGGCCAATCCATTACCGTGATCGACAGCCAGCATTATCAAGTACTGCAAGAGCTGCCTTTGCATGGATCCCCGGTCGGCATTGCTCTCTCGCCAGACAGCAAAACGCTGTACGTTGCCGACTGGTTTGAAGACAAGGTGCTCGCTCTGGATACCGCCGACCTAACGCAGCAGCGTGTGGTCAGCGTGGGCAAGGCCCCAGCAGGCATTATCGTCAGCCCTGACGGCAAGCAGCTTTATGTGGCCAATCGCGATAGCAACGATGTCGCCATCATTGATACCGCAAGCATGCAGATCGTCAGTCGCATTGCCGTGGGTGAACATCCTTTTGGCCTGGGACTTAGCCGGGATGGCAAACAGCTTTACGCCGTCAATGTATACAGCAACAGCGTCTCCATGATTGATACGCAAACGCTCAAGGTCAGCACCATCAAGGTAGGGGAACATCCCTACTGCGTCACGGTCAGCACGGATGGTAGCCGCATCTACGTCACCAATACGCAAAGCGACAATGTCTCGGTGATTGATGCCAGCCAGCAAAAAGTCATCAGCATCGTGCCGGTGGGAGGTTACCCCGAAGGCATCAGTTTTGATCATGCGAACCAGCGGGTTTACGTCGCCAACTGGTTCGACAACACGGTTTCAGTGATCGACGCCAGCAACAATAAACTGATTGCTACCATTGCCACTGACAAGCAAAGTCGGGCATTCGGCCAGTTTATTCAGGAGACGGCGCACTGAGAATGAATCCAGCCCCGGATTCGGATTTAGCAAAAAGACTTTTATCAACGGAGAAAAATCGCATGAAAAAACTACTCGCCCTTATCGCTCTGGCCGTCATGCCCCTGACTGCCGCTGCTCACGGCCCATCGCCACAAAAAGTTGAAAAAACAGTCACCATCAAGGCTGACCCAGCCAAGGTCTGGGCGCTGATCAAGGACTTCGGCAACATGCAAAAATGGCACCCCGCCGTTGCCAGCACCAAGCTTGAAACCAAGGATGGTGACACCTATCGCCTGCTGACTCTCAAGGGCGGCGGCACCATCTACGAAAAACTGCGTAGCGCTGACGATGCCGACATGAAGCTGAAATATGAAATCGTGGAAGGCGTATTGCCCGTTGCCGACTACAACTCCTTCATCACCGTCAAGGCAGGCCCTGGCGCTGGCGAAAGCACGGTGACCTGGGTAGGCCGCTTTTACCGCGTATACAAGCTGAACCCACCTATCCCCCCAGGCCAGGATGACGAATCCGCCATCAACGCTGTGACCGGCGTGTACGATGCCGGCTTGGCCAACCTGAAGAAAGTGGCCGAAGGCAACTAATTGCCCTCAGCAATCGGTGACATTTTTTGTCACTGAAAATCAAAAAAGCGGATGTCACCATCCGCTTTTTTTTTGCCTGCGTTATGCTTGATTCATCTGATAAACGAAGTGATCAACAAACACCCCGTTTATCGACGCAATACCCCTGGCAGCAAACTGCTAGAGACTCTCCTAAATTGACTGAAAAGGTGATGACATGAAAAACGTACAGCAAGGTTTTACCTTAATCGAACTGATGATCGTGGTCGCGATTATCGGCATTTTGGCAGCGGTGGCATTGCCTGCTTATCAGGATTACACCATTCGCGCACGTGTAACAGAAGGCTTGGGCCTGGCAGCCGCGCAAAAGCTCACCGTCGGTGAAAATGTTGCCAATGCTGGTGGCGTTGTTGATGCTACGGCATGCCGAGGCGTCAATACAAATGTGGCAGGGAATGTTTCATCCCTCACCTGCGATGCAGGCGTGTTGGTCGTCACAATGACCGACAAGGCCCGCAATGTGGCTCTGACACTGACCCCTTCAGTTGCCAATGTAAACTCTCCAGTCGCTTGGAGATGCGGGACAGCTGACACAAGCTATAACTTTGTCCCCGCCGAATGCCGTCAAGCACCATAATACCTAGTCGTATATAAATAAAAGCCCTTTATAAGGGCTTTTATTTTGTCAATTTACAGCTTGAACAACTGCATATTCTGCAACCCACGCAAGGCCGCATGTTTCGAGCTTTGCTCAACCTGATACATGATCTCGCCCCCCTCGCCCGGCTTCAGATGGGTGATGTAGATATGGGCTGATCGCTGCAGTTTACTCAACTCTTCAAACAATAACGATGGGCACAGGTGTCTTGATGCCTCTGCCAATGCCTTCTCATCATTGCCAAACGCCGTTTCAATCAGCAGGTATTTCAGGTTTTCAATTCGGTTAACCTGTTCCCACAAAGCATCGCAAGTGGTGGTATCGCCCGTGAATACCATGCTGTGAACGCCACTATCCAGCCAGTAGCCAACAGCAGGCACAGTATGATGGGCAGCAAGCGGGGTTATGCTCCGCTGACCCAGTGCGATGGTTTCACCCATCTCAATTTCGGCATAGCACATCAAGGGCTTGGCTTCGCTGGGTAGAGCGCTGAAATCAGGCCAGATGGTCCAATTGAAGATATGCGTCTTAAGCGCATGCAAGGTGTCGGGCAGTCCATAAATAGTCACGGGCGCTTGGCGCAGGCCAGCGACGGTATCGAGCATCAGCGGCAAACAGGCAATATGATCCAGATGCGAATGGGTGAGGAAGACATGATCAATTCGAGCCATTTGCTCAATACTGAGATCGCCCACGCCGGTACCAGCGTCGATCAGGATATCGTCGTCCACCAGCAATGAGGTAGTGCGCAGATTGCCGCCTATGCCACCGCTACATCCCAATACTTTTACCTGCATGGCACTCGCTCCATATAGCCCCGCTTCCGTCTTTTGTTATGATAGGTGCATGCCCGCTGCCGGACGGACGGGCATGGCAAGATGGTAGCGCGTATTATCCACCCAGCCTAGCGCCCGGCCTTTATCAACATCCTCTGGAACTCTATACATGCTCGAAAAAATCACCCTGGAACCTCAAGGGCTGGCGACGGCCAGCATTATCTGGCTGCATGGCCTGGGCGCAGATGGCCACGATTTTGTGCCGATTGCCGAGGAACTGGGCTTGCCGCAGGTGCGCTATATTTTTCCGCATGCGCCGGTGCGGCCTATCAGCCTCAATAACGGCTACCCCATGCGCGGCTGGTACGATATTTTTGGCTTGGGGCTGGATAGCCAGCAGGATGAATTGGGCATACGTGCCATGCAAACCGAGATCGAAGCGCTTATTCAGGATGAAATCACGCGTGGCATTCCGACTGACCGCATTGTGTTGGCGGGCTTTTCGCAGGGGGGCGCCATGGTGCTGCAAACAGCATTGCGCTACCCAGAGCGATTGGCTGGTGTACTCGCGCTATCGACTTATTTACCGATAAAGCAAGCATTGGCTACTGAAAGACATGCCGCTAACCAGGCTACGCCCATTTTCATGGCCCATGGCACGGACGATAGCGTGATTCTGCCCTCCACTGCGGCCACGTCGCGCGATGTATTGCGAGACAATGGCTATGCGCTGGAATGGCACACGTATGACATGCCGCATAGCGTATGTGGCGAAGAAATTGATGACGTTCGCCAGTTTTTGCAGCGCGTGCTCAATTAGGGCTCATCGCTTTCCGGCCCGATGCATACACGTTAAAAATCAACAGCATGCCCGGGCGCAGCGTATTTAATCGCGCACCATGACCGCTATCCGCACCCAGTCGGCCTGCTGTTCCAGCACATCGCCCAGCGTAGCCCGGTAATCAGAATGTTCCAGATGCATCACCAGCTCGCCAACATCGGCTGGCGGCTGCAGAGGCAATAGCAAACTCGGCGGCCAGTTTCTGTCATCATCGCGCCCCAGATAAAGGCCGGGGGTGGCTTCCTCTTCGGCTGGCGGGTCTTCCGTCGTCAACTGCACATAGGCTGGCGTATAGGAAATCACTTCCAGGCCTACATAAAGCTCCCTGCCCGGCCGCTGTTGCAGGCTACGCACCACGGCCAGCACTTCCATATCCGGATTCAGCGCAAACTGCAGGGAGAGCAAAGCTCCAGGCTTGACCCACAGATTCAGGTCCGCATTCACGACGGCACCCAAGCCAAAGACGCTCTCGTTCTGCACCTCCCACGAATTGGGCAGGGGCTGCACATCATCCGGATGAAGAAAAGTCGGGCGGTAGGCTTCGTTCCGGATTTGCTGGCATACGGCAAACAGGCCGTTTACGGCTTGCGCCAGCTTGGAGACGGCGGCACGCTCCACACGCCTGCGCTGTTCGCGCAGATCAGACCAGGCCATGATAAGAAGATCGATGATCTGCGCAGCACGGGCAGGCGTAACCCCTGGCAACACAGGCATGCTGGTGGCGCCAGCGGAGAGCTGCTCGCGCATCTGCTCCAGATCCCGCAAGATCATCTCGATCACCCAGCAGCGGAAGTTATCGGTGGGCGTAAAATTGCGCAAACGCCGGGCACCGACATCCTGCCCGAGGTCCACAAACATGGCATGCGGCCGGTCGTCGCAATGCGCTGTTACCGCCACTTGTACGCTCCACTGCGACACCCAGCGGTCCAGCGCTTCGATTTCCGCTTTCTGCATGCTGCTGAGATTGATGCTGTCCAGCATCAGAATATGCACATAGCCCGACTGGAACGCCGGGATATCCAGCCGCAAGCGTTCGGCCAACAGATAATCCGCATGCAGCTCCAGCCAGTATCGCTCAGGGATAGGCTGATAACGCAGGTAGCACCATTTGGCGATCAACGCCATGATCTGCAGCTTTTCCAGCAGCAGCTGCATGAGCTGCTGCTTGCTCTGGCGTGCCATCAAGGCCTTGATATGGTGGGTGCATGCCACGCGCGACTGTTGCAGATGATCGCCAACGGTACGGACAATCCGGTTTTCCAGCACCACATCGAGCTTGGGCGTCATGGCGAAATAGCGTGTCAGTGACAGCAAATCCGGCCGGCAGGATTGCTGCAGGTAAATCACCGCTTCAAGATCGCCCAGCGGCATGGCCTTGGACAATGCCAGATTGGCTGACTCCAGGCGCACCAGCCACTCTTCGTCCAGCGAGGTAGCATTCTTCATCATCGTTATATGCAGCCTGCGCTGCTCCCTGTTGTATTGTTATTCCCGACCCTGCATTTAGCCCTGACAAAGATATAGCGTAAACTATATAATTCAGGCTAGAAATGCATACTCGTTATCGCCTCGCGGCCTTCATTTTACAGACGCACGCCCCAGAACAATCAATGTCATGAGCAAAAAAATTGCCGATGCGCCACTCACTTACGAAAGTGCCGTGAGCGAACTCGAAGCCCTCGTACAGCAGATGGAGACCAACCAGCTACCGCTGGAGCTCTCGCTGGCCGCCTACAAACGCGGGGCCGAGTTACTTAAATTCTGCCAGCAGACCTTGGCCGATGTCGATCAACAAGTGCAGATATTGAACGATACCCACCAACTTAAATCTTTTAGCGATCAACAATAATGGATTTCAACGCATGGTCGCTGGATATCCAGACCCGCATGGAGCGGGTGCTGGACGACATATTACCTGCTGCAAATATCATACCATCGCGCCTGCATGGGGCGATGCGCTATGCAGTGCTGGGCGGCGGCAAGCGAGTTCGCGCCCTGCTCGCCCACGCAGCGGGGGAATTTTGCCAGGCACCGATCACGGCCGTCGAACAGGCAGCCGCCGCGGTAGAGCTGATACACGCTTACTCCCTGGTGCATGACGACATGCCTTGCATGGACGACGACGACCTGCGCCGCGGCAAACCATCCTGTCATAAACAATACGACGATGCCACTGCACTGCTGGTCGGCGATGCCCTGCAAACACTGGCCTTCAAAGTGCTGACCGAGCCGGGCCTGCTTCGTGATGCAGCACGCCAATTGCATATGGTGCACATTCTGGCAGTGGCGAGCGGTTCGCGCGGCATGGCCGGTGGGCAGGCGATTGATCTCGCCAGCGTGGGCCTGGACCTGACGCAGACCGAACTGGAACAGATGCACATCCACAAAACCGGGGCGCTGATCCGCGCTGCCGCCCTGCTGGGCGCCGAGAGCGCTGAAACGGTTGATGCAGCCCGCATTAAAGCCGTCGACCACTACGCCCAGGCGATGGGTCTCGCCTTCCAGGTGGTGGACGATATTCTCGATAGCGAAGCCGACACCACCACGCTAGGCAAAACTGCGGGCAAAGACGCAGACAGCAACAAGCCGACCTATGTCACCATCCTCGGGCTGGAGCGGGCAAAGCAGCTGGCGCAAGAGCTTTACGACGAAGCCCTGGCTCCATTGGCCTCTTACGGGGACTCCGCCATACGCCTGCAGCAACTGGCTAAATTCATTACGCAACGCAGCTTCTGATATGTATCCATTACTCGACACTATCCAATCGCCTGAACAGCTACGATTACTTGATCGCAAGCAGCTGCCCGAGCTGGCCCAGGAACTGCGCACGTTTGTGATTGATAGCGTGGCGCGCACGGGCGGCCACCTCTCATCCAACCTGGGCGTAGTTGAGCTGACCATCGCCCTGCACTATGTATTCAATACGCCGGAAGACCGGCTGGTATGGGATGTCGGCCACCAGACGTATCCGCACAAGATTCTGACCGGACGCCGCGATGGCATGGCCGATCTGCGCATGCCAAATGGCATCGCTGGTTTTCCGCGTCGCAATGAAAGCCCTTACGATACCTTTGGCACTGGACATTCCAGCACCTCGATCTCCGCCGCACTGGGCATGGCGATCGCCGCCCAGCAGCAGGGTTCAGAGCGCCGCGCGGTCGCCATCATAGGCGACGGGGCCATGACCGCAGGCATGGCCTTTGAGGCGCTCAACAACGCAGGGGCCATGGATGCCAACCTGCTGGTGATCCTCAACGACAATGACATGTCGATTTCGCCGAATGTAGGCGCACTGCACAACTATCTGGCCAAGCTGCTTTCCGGCCGCTTTTACGCGTCCATGCGCCGCTCGGGCGAGAAAGTGCTGGGCGTGGTACCGCCCATGCTGGAATTTGCCAAGCGTGCAGAAGAGCACGTCAAAGGCATGGTCACGCCAGGCACGCTGTTCGAAGAATTCGGCTTTAACTATATCGGCCCGATTGACGGCCACGATATTGAAACCCTGATCACCACGCTGAAAAACATCCGCAAGCTCAAGGGGCCGCAATTCCTCCACATCGTGACGCAAAAAGGCCATGGCTATGCGCCTGCCGAGGATAATCCCGGCAAATACCATGGTGTGGGAAAATTCGATCCAAGCAATGGCTGCTCTGTTGCCACCAGCAGCAAAAAAACCTACACCCAGGTATTCAGTGACTGGCTGGTCGACATGGCTGAACAGGACGAGCGCCTGATCGGCATCACCCCAGCCATGTGCGATGGCTCCGGCCTCAATGCCTTTGCCGAGAAATTCCCCAAGCGCTTTTTTGATGTGGGCATTGCCGAGCAACACGCCCTCACCTTTGCCGCGGGTATGGCCTGCGATGGCATGAAGCCAGTGGTCGCCATTTACTCGACATTTTTACAGCGCGCCTACGATCAACTTATTCACGACATTGCATTGCAAAACCTGCCGGTCGTGTTTGCGATTGATCGCGCTGGCCTGGTAGGTGCCGATGGCCCGACCCATGCCGGCAGCTTTGATTTGAGCTTTGTGCGCTGCATTCCCAATATGCTTATCCTGGCCCCATCGGATGAAAACGAATGCCGCCAGATGCTGTATACCGCCTATCAGCATGATGGCCCAAGCGCCGTGCGCTACCCACGTGGCGGCGGTCCGGGTGCCGTGATCGAGAAGGCCATGAAAGCCCTGCCTATTGGCAAGGGCGAAGTCCGCCGCCATGGCAAGAGCGTTGCCATATTGGCATTTGGCAGCATGTTGACACCCTCGCTACAAGCCGGGGAAAAGCTGGATGCCACCGTCGTCAACATGCGCTTCGTCAAGCCGCTGGATGTGGCCCTGATTGCAGAACTCGCCGCCAGCCATAGCCTGCTGGTTACGGTAGAGGAAAATACATTGCTCGGTGGCGCAGGCGCCGCGGTGATGGAAGCATTGCAAGATATCAACCCACACATCGCTACCTTAAGCCTGGGGCTGCCGGATACTTTTATCGATCATGGCGTACATGAAACCATGCTGGCGGAATGCGGTCTCAATGCGGAAGGCATCATTGCCTCAATTGAGAAAAAATTAACCTAGTAGTATACTCAAGTATTACACCGCACCCTCTTTACGATATTGGAACGCCCCATGAACCAGCCAGTTACACCAGCCATTGAAGATGTCCAGAATACGCCGGATACGCGACATCTCGCCATCGACAAGGTGGGGATCAAATCCATACGCCATCCGGTGAAGGTCAAGGATAAAACTGGTGGTGTGCAGCATACGGTCGCCATGTTTGACATGTATGTGCATCTGCCGCACAACTTCAAGGGCACCCATATGTCGCGCTTTGTTGAGATACTCAACATGAATGAGCGTGAGATTTCGGTGGAATCCTTCGAGACCATTCTGCGTGCGATGGTGGAGCGTCTGGAAGCGGAGTCCGGCTACGTCGAGATGACGTTCCCATACTTCATCAACAAGGCTGCGCCGATTTCCGGCGTGCAAAGCCTGCTGGATTATGAAGTCACGTTCATTGGTGAAATCAACAAGGGCAAATTTGATATCACGGTCAAAGTCATGGTGCCGGTCACCAGCCTGTGCCCATGCTCCAAGAAGATTTCAAACTATGGCGCGCACAATCAGCGTTCGCATGTCACCATCACCGCGCTGATCAATGACTTCATCTGGGTGGAGGACCTGATCCGCATCGTGGAAACACAAGCCTCTTCCGAGCTGTTTGGTCTGCTGAAGCGTCCAGATGAAAAATACGTCACCGAGCACGCCTATGACAATCCGAAATTTGTGGAAGACATGGTGCGTGATGTGGCTGCCCAATTGAATGTGGAAAAACGCATCGTGAAATACGTGGTGGAATCCGAGAATTTCGAGTCCATTCACAATCACTCAGCTTATGCCTTGATTGAGCGGGATAAACGCATCCAGGCTTAACTCTAGCAAAGCCTGCAGGCAGCTAAAATAAAAAAAGCGCATCTCACCGGATGCGCTTTTTTGTTGCCCTCGCCAGACGAAAATATCGAATCAATACTTTTTGGTCAGTGTCATGGTGATACCGTCGCGCCGCATTTCCATCCGGTTCAGCGCACTCATGCCCAGCAAAACCATCGCGGGCGAACCACCCTCCAGCACCACGCAATCGACCTGGTTCAGGATAACGTTTCCCAGTTTCAGCGTATTGATCACCACGCGGTACCCCACCTCTTCACCCGACGCAGTATGGATAGGAATGCGAATTCCCTTTTTGTAATCAATGCCGGCATAGACAGCATCGCCACTGTTCATGGCGATCAAGGTAGCTCCGGTATCGACCAGGAACCTGAGTTCACGACCATTTACCAAGCCATCTGTGACAAAGTGTCCGGCACCATTGGCATAAAGAGTGACACTGGCCGGGCCAGTGGCCTGACTTCCAGCCACAGTGGCGGCCTGCCCCATCCCGAGTTCGCGCCGCTTGCCTTCGACCTCCAGCACCGCCCGACTGGTATCTGCCGCCACCAATTTGACGCCTTCACGCGATACCTGGCCCACAGAGAGGGTTTGCGGTTTACCCTTGTTAATAATGAGCATGGCCTTGTTGTTAAACAGGGCCACCACATTGATATCGGTATCCGCATGCACGGCAAACGGCCACAGGCAAAGCAAAGCGAGAATGAACAGCCGCGGCATGCAGGTCTCCTTCAGAGAGGACTCAGGTATTTTTCTTGGGCATTAGCCAGGCAAATAACAGGCAGCCCAGCATAGCGCAACTAGCCGAGAGGGTAAATGTCCAGCTGGGACCCAGCGTATCCCAGGCATAGCCACTGGCAATGGCTCCGGCCGTGCCGCCCATGCCGTAGGAGACGCTGGTATACAGCCCCTGCCCTTTGGACTGGTGACGTCCCTTGAAGTATTGATGGGTAAGCGCCACGGCGGCAGCGTGATAAGAGCCAAAGGTCGCCGCATGCAGCATCTGCGCCAGCAAAATCAGCACCCAGTTATCCACCGCCCAGCCAATCACACTGAATCGTACAAAGGCTAGAATAAGACTGCCCATCATGATGCGACGCAAGCCGAACATGGCGGTCAGCCGCGGCATGCCGAGAAAAATCAGGATCTCGCACACCACACCCAGCCCCCATAACCAGCCGACATGGGTGGCGCTGTAACCGTGGGCCACGAGATAGATCGAGTAAAAGGTGTAATACACGCCATGGGCCGCCGACATGGTAAAACAGGCGACCATCAGCGCGACCACTTCGCGCCGGCGAATAATCGCCCATAGTGATCCGGCATCATCATGGTGTCGAAGTACAGCAGGATCATTCAGCTTGAGCGAAAACAGAAACACGCCGACCAGCAAGCCCAATACAACCCATAACAGGGCCCGAATATCGCTAAAATCCAACAGGTAGCCAAGACCAATGACGGCAGCAATAAATCCGATCGACCCCCACAAACGGATGCGGCCATACCGATCAAACTTATCCCCCAAATGCCCCAGCGTTAACGCCTCGATCAGGGGCAAAGATGCGCTCCAGAAAAAACTCAGAGCCAGCATCACGGCAAACAACCAAGCAAATGAAGTCCCGAAGAAAACACCGGCATACGCCAGCAGGCTCAAGCCTGCCAACCATTGAATGATACGGACGCGATGCCCCAGATGATCGGCCAGCCAGCCCCACAAACTGGGCGAAAATATGCGCGCCACCTGAAACAGCGACATGAGAATCGCAATCTGGAAGGCGCTGAACGCGAGGGATTTCAGGTAGAGACTCCAGAACGGCGTAAATGCACCGACGAAGCCAAAATAGGCAAGATAGAAACCAGACAGACGCCAGTAGAGGGACTTATGCATACCGGGCGCCTGCGGTTTTATTCAGAGAGATCAGATATGCGGTGTAGAGGTCACAACATCCCCGCACTGCGCACGGTGACGCAAGGCGTGATCAATGAGCACCAGTGCCATCATGGCCTCGGCAATGGGCGTCGCACGCACGCCAACACAGGGGTCATGGCGTCCCGTCGTCTGCATGGTGAGTTCGTCGCCCTGCTTGTCGATGGAACGGCGCTCTTGTGGAATGCTGGAGGTAGGCTTGAGTGCGAGGTGCACTTCAATATCCTGCCCGCTCGAAATACCGCCGAGTATGCCGCCCGCATGATTGGTGACAAAGCCATGAGCCGTCAACTCATCACTATGTTCAGAGCCACGCTGTGCCACGCTGGCAAAACCTGCGCCGACTTCGACGCCTTTGACTGCATTGATGCTCATCATGGCATAGGCCAACTCGGCATCCAGACGATCATACACCGGCTCACCCCAGCCGACTGGCACACCGCGTGCCACCACGGAAATGCGCGCACCGACGGAGTCGCGCTCGGCGCGAATCTTGTCCAGATAGGCTTCAAGCTCTGGCAAGATGGTACGGTTGGGCGCAAAGAAGGGGTTTTCTGCGACGGCATCAAAGGTCTCAAAGGGAATGGTCAGCTCACCCAGCTGGCTCATATAACCCTGAATGGTGACGCCGTAACGCTCTTTCAACCATTTCTTGGCAATGGCGCCTGCCGCCACACGCACCGCCGTTTCGCGGGCGCTGGAGCGGCCACCACCGCGGTAATCGCGGATGCCGTATTTTTGCCAGTAGGTGTAATCCGCATGACCGGGGCGGAATGTCTCGGCGATCTTGCCGTAATCCTGGCTGCGTTGATCCTGATTGCGAATAATGAAACCGATAGGCGCGCCGGTGGTTTTACCTTCAAATACGCCAGACAGGATTTCAACCGTATCCGGCTCCTTGCGCTGCGTCACATGGCGCGAGGTGCCGGGCTTGCGCCGGTCCAGCTCCACTTGCAGATCAGCCTCGCTGAGCGCCATGCCCGGCGGACACCCATCCACCACACCGCCAATGGCAGGACCGTGGGACTCACCAAAGGAGGTGAGCGTAAAAAGTGTGCCTAGTGTATTGCCGGACATGAGATTCTCTTGCCTATAAGCCTGAAAAGGCTGAAGTTTACCATAAGCGCCAGACTGGCATGCCGCGCCTCAAGCCTTGAGGCCGCGAATCCACTGCGTGTAGACGCGCTCTGCCGTTTGCTGCAGTTCTGCCACATTTGCACTTAGCGCCGCTGTGATATCCGTAACCTGCTGCACACCCGGGCTGGCCGCAGCGGCCTGGATTTCATCCGCCCCGACACGGCACCAGTCCAGCACCATTTGCTCGGTCATTTCAATATGGCATTGCAATGCCAGGTGCTTGCCGATGGCATAGGCCTGATTTTCACAATAGGGGCTAACCAGCAAGGAGGTGGCCGCCGGTGGCGGGGTAAATGTTTCACCATGCCAATGGAATGCCAGAAAATCGGCCTGGTCACCAAACCAGGCTTTTGCTTCCGGCACCGACGTTGCTGACACCATTCCCCAGCCGATTTCCTTGATCGGGTTCAGTGTCACCTGTCCGCCAAGCGCCTGACTGATCAATTGCCCACCGAGACAGTGCCCAAGTAAAGGGATATCCAGCGCATGCGCTTCGCGGATAAGGCCAAGCACAGGGGCAATCCATGGCAGATCATCATGCACGCTCATCGGCCCACCCATCAGCACCATACCGCTGTAGTCGGCAATAGATGTCGGGGCGCTTTCCCCCTGATCAATTTTCAGCAATCGCCAGGGAATCTGATGCGCATCCAGAAACTGCGCCAGAAAACCTGGGCCTTCAACAGCAGCGTGACGAAAAATAATGACCGGCTTCATGCGTAATCCTCATATTCAACAATATGGTTAAACTAAAAAAGAATGGCAACCATCTCACACCGCTACACACGGGTTTAGCCAACTGGCGGCGGTAATCTACTAACCAGCCAATATCTTAAACTCGCCTGGTTGTAATCCGGACAAGGTATGTGAGCCTATCGCATAGCGTATCAATCTTAATGTGGGGAAGCCGATTTTGGCCGTCATGCGGCGCACCTGGCGATTTTTACCCTCGCTGATGCGGATTTCCAGCCAGGTGGTCGGGATTGCCTTGCGCTCTCGGATAGGGGGAACACGTGGCCACAAATTGGCCGGCTCGGAAATCACTCTAACCTGCGCTGGCTGCGTGACAAAATCACCCAGATCCACTCCCCGACGCAATGGGGAGAGCGCTTCATCATCCGGCGCGCCCTCCACCTGAGCCCAATATATCTTGATTTCTTTATGCTTGGGATGCGCAATCCTGTGTTGCAAGCGGCCGTCATCGGTTAAAATGAGCAAACCTTCGCTGTCCGTATCAAGTCTCCCTGCTGCATATACATCCGGCATCGCGATGTAATCCTTGAGCGTGGGATGATTTTCATGCGCGCTGAACTGGCAAACTACGCCAAAAGGCTTGTTGAACAGAATAAGCATTTAATTTCTAGGGATCTACTCTAATGTCTACAAAAATCGTTGTGCCTGGCTTTGGCGAAAAAATCACCGTAAACGCAGATAACTCACTCAACGTTCCCGATCAGCCGATTATCCCATTTATTGAGGGCGATGGCATTGGCATCGATATTACGCCCCCCATGATCAAGGTAGTCGATGCGGCCGTGAACAAGGCCTATGCTGGCAAACGCCAGATTGCCTGGATGGAAGTCTACGCCGGTGAAAAAGCGACCAAGGTGTATGGGGAAAACACCTGGTTGCCCGAAGAAACCATGAAAGCCGTGCGTGACTATGTGATCTCAATCAAGGGTCCGCTGACGACCCCTGTGGGTGGCGGCATCCGCTCACTGAATGTGACTCTGCGCCAGGAACTGGATCTTTATGTCTGTCTGCGCCCGGTACAGTATTTCACTGGCGTGCCCAGCCCGGTCAAACACCCGGAGAAAACCGATATGGTGATCTTCCGTGAAAATACCGAAGATATTTATGCTGGTATTGAATGGGCCGCGGGTACCGATGAGGTCAAGAAGGTCATCGACTTTCTTTCCGATATGGGCGTGCGCAAGAAAATCCGCTTCCCCGAGACCTCTTCCATCGGCATCAAGCCGGTATCGGTGGATGGCAGCAAGCGTCTGGTGCGCAAGGCTATTCAATATGCGATCGACAACAACCGCAAGTCCCTGACCATTGCCCACAAAGGCAACATCATGAAATTCACCGAAGGTGGTTTCAAGACCTGGGGCTATGAAGTAGCCAAGGAAGAATTTGGCGCGGTGGAGATCGACGGTGGACCATGGTGCACGCTGCCGAATGGCATGATTATCAAGGATTGCATCGCCGATGCCTTCCTGCAGGAAATCCTGCTGCACCCACAAGACTATGACGTGGTTGCTACCCTGAATCTGAATGGCGACTACATGTCTGACGCGCTGGCCGCGCAAGTGGGTGGCATTGGCATTGCGCCAGGCGCCAATTTGTCAGATACCGTGGCCATGTTTGAGGCAACCCACGGCACCGCTCCCAAGATTGCGGGCAAAGATATCGCCAACCCGAGCTCACTCATCCTCTCTGCCGAGATGATGCTGCGGCACCTGGGCTGGACAGAAGCTGCCGACCTGGTACTGAAAGGTGTTGGCCAAGCCATTAGCGCCAAACGCGTGACCCATGACTTCTCCTCGCAAATGGAAGGCGCTACGCAGGTTGGCAGCGCTCAATTTGGCGACGAAATCATCAACAGCATGTAATCAGCCAAGCCATGTTAGCCACGCTACTTGTCGTGGCTAACATGCGCCAAACTCACTACAAATGAAAACGGCCCGCGTGACGGGCCGTTTTCATGAAGACTGGTTAGCTTAAAAAGCTTAGGCCTTCTGGATGTTGGAAGCCTGTTTGCCTTTAGGGCCTTCGGTAACGTCAAAGCTTACGCGCTGACCTTCCTTAAGACTTTTGTAGCCAGACTCTACAATTGCGGAGAAGTGTGCGAACAAATCGTCGCCACCATCGTCCGGGGTAATGAAACCAAAACCTTTGGAGTCATTAAACCACTTTACGGTACCTGTTGCCATTTCATACTTCCTTGCTAAAACATTAAGAGGAGGCGTCCTCAAAAGTTTGTACTTCAAGACTTTAAGTCGGTAGTGCCGGCTACTATGACCTCGAATCCAAACGCCTGAACGCGTTTTTACGTGTGTTGAATCAAGAAGTCAAGGTTTTTTTAGCGTTTTTTGCATTTTATTTGAACTTTTTTAAACACCTTCAATACAAGAGGGTTAAGTATCTAATTCAACAACGCTATTTTCCCATATTCACCTCACATACCCTTGGTATTCACTTGTTTCATTAAGTGCAATTGCTATTTATATGTATTGAAATGCAAAAATTGTCACCTGCACATGTCACTTACTTTACAAAAAAAAGCTGACCGTGCATTATTAAATGTCGTGAAAACTCCCAATACAAGCAGAGCAAGGTCGGTTATCTGAATGGCAGCCACCACCCTTCCCAGTAAGCTAGGCGGGCTTGCACGCATGCTGGTGCAAGAGCAACTGCTATCGGAAGAAGATGCGGCCAGTGTACAAGCCAGTGCGACAGCACAGCGCATCCCGTTTGTCAGCCAACTAGTGCAAAGCAAGAAACTACCAGCGCTTAAAATTGCCGAGACCGCGGCCAATGCATTTGGCTTTCCCTTGTTTGATCTTGATGCACTCAATCCTGACTACGTCCCCGCCAAAACCATAGATGCCAAGCTCATGGCGAGTAGCCGCGTCATGGCATTGCAAAGCCGTGGCAATTCCCTGTTTGTGGCCTTGTCAGACCCCACCAACCTGCATGCCCTGGATGATGTGCAATTCCAGGTAGGCATGGCGTTATCGCCAGTGGTGGTTGAAGAGGACAAACTGAGCAAGTGGATTGCCAGACTGATTGAAGCTAGCGATACCAGCATGCAATCGCTCAATATGAGCGATGAGTTCAGCCTGGACATGGAGTCTGGCAACGAACCACTGGAGCCGGAAGTCAGCAGCGCAGAAATTGACGATGCGCCAGTAGTGAAATATATCCAGAAAATTCTGCTGGATGCGATCAACATGGGCGCATCCGACCTCCATTTTGAGCCATATGAAAAGTATTACCGCATACGTTACCGTGTGGATGGCGTACTGCAGGAAATTGCCCAGCCCCCGCTGGCCATCAAAGAAAAGATGGCCTCGCGCATCAAGGTGATCTCTAATCTGGATATCTCGGAAAAGCGTGTCCCGCAGGATGGGCGCATGAAGCTGGTGCTGTCAAAAACCCGGTCTATCGATTTCCGCGTCAGCACCCTGCCCATGATCAATGGCGAGAAAATCGTCATGCGGATTCTGGACCCGAGCAGTGCCACTTTGGGCATTGAAGCGCTCGGCTATGAAGCGGATCAGAAAGCAGCATTACTTAATGCCGTCAGTCGTCCTTATGGGCTGGTGCTGGTGACCGGGCCTACCGGTTCAGGTAAAACCGTTTCGCTTTATACGTGCCTCAACATTCTCAATAGCCCCGGCGTGAATATTTCAACGGCAGAAGACCCTGCCGAAATCCCGCTGCCCGGCATCAATCAGGTCAATGTGAATGACAAGCAGGGCCTGACATTTGCCGCCGCACTGAAAGCGTTTTTGCGGCAAGATCCCGATATCATCATGATCGGTGAAATTCGTGACCTTGAAACTGCCGACATGGCGATCAAGGCCGCCTCAACCGGCCACATGGTGCTCTCGACATTGCATACCAACGATGCGCCATCGACCCTAACCCGCCTGATGAATATGGGCGTGGCGCCGTTCAATATTGCCTCAGCCGTATCCCTCATTACGGCACAACGCCTGGCGCGACGCTTATGTCCACACTGCAAACAGCCATTGGAACTGCCGCGGGAGGCTATGCTCAGCGTAGGATTTACGGAGGCCGACCTGGATGGCAGCTGGCAACTTTATGGGCCGCGCGAAGGTGGCTGCGAAATGTGCAATGGCGGCTACAAAGGCCGGGTGGGTATTTATCAGGTGATGCCCGTCTCGGATGAAATGAGCCGCATCATCATGAAAAACGGTACCGCCCATGACATTGCCGACCAAGCCAAACGCGAAGGCGTTCGCGATCTCCGCCAGTCTGGTCTCATAAAAATTAAACAAGGTCTCACCTCCATCGCAGAGGTAGAAGCGGTGACCAATGAATAATCCGCCAACCATTGCATCACTCAGGGGTAATTATGGCCGCACAAGCTAGCAAGGAAGTGACCTACGCCTGGGAAGGCACGGACAAAAAAGGCAAAAAAATCAAAGGTGAAATCAAGGCCAGCGGTGAAGCGTTTGTCAATGCCACCTTGCGCCGCCAAGGCATCACGGTCACCAAAATCAAAAAACAGAGCGGTCTCAAATCCGGCGGCAAGGTGAAGGAAAAGGATGTCACCCTGTTTACACGCCAACTGGCCACCATGATGAAAGCGGGGGTACCTCTGCTGCAAGCCTTTGAAATTGTCGGCAAAGGCCATAACAACCCCGCCGTTTCGAAGCTGCTAGGCGATATCAAATCGGATGTGGAAACCGGCAGCAGCTTAAGTCAGGCATTCCGCAAATACCCGCTATACTTTGATGCCTTGTACTGCAATTTGGTAGGCGCAGGCGAGCAAGCCGGCATTCTGGATTCGCTGCTCGACCGGTTGGCGACCTACAAAGAAAAAATCCTCGCGATTAAAAGCAAGATCAAGTCGGCCCTGTTTTACCCCGTCTCCATTATTGTCGTGGCATTCATCATCACCGCTGTCATCATGATTTTCGTGATTCCGGCGTTCAAGGAGCTATTCAGCAGCTTCGGGGCAGACTTGCCAGCGCCGACCTTGGTGGTGATGGCCATCTCCGATTTCTTTGTAGCGTACTGGTGGGCTATTTTTGGCGCCGTTGGCGGCGGCGTCTGGTTTTTCTTCTACTCTTGGAAACGCTCGATTAAGATGCAGGCCACCATGGATAGGCTTGTTCTCAAAATTCCCGTATTTGGTGAGCTGATCCGCAAGGCGACCATCGCCCGCTTCGCCCGTACACTATCGACCATGTTCGCCGCCGGTGTACCGCTGGTTGAGGCTCTGGATTCCGTTGCTGGTGCGTCAGGCAACCGCGTTTACTATGAAGCGACCAAACAGATTCAAAGCGAGATCAGCACGGGTACCAGCCTCACCGTGGCCATGCAGAACGTAGAAGTATTTCCCAACATGGTCTTGCAGATGGTTGCGATTGGGGAAGAATCTGGCGCGCTGGACTCTATGCTGTCCAAGGTCGCAGACTTTTACGAAGCCGAAGTCGACGATGCGGTAGAAGCTTTGTCCAGCTTGATGGAGCCCATCATCATGGTGGTACTTGGCACCTTGATCGGCGGGCTGGTCATCGCCATGTACCTGCCTATCTTCAAGATGGGACAAGTGGTTTAAGGCACATTGGCTCAGATTCCGGCGCTGGCTTTTCAGCTAGTCGCGCGCACAAAAAAAGAGGCGGATTAGCGCCTCTTTTTTGTGCAGCCCGAATAAGGAGAACTGTTATTTCTTAGCTGGCGTGCTGCTCATGGCTTTTTCAATATCTTTGGCAGGGTAGGCGCCCAGCATGCGTTTGCCATCAGCAAAAATCAGGGTTGGCGTGCTCACCACACCCAGTTTGCGACCAAGCTCGGCTGATTTATCAATTGCTGTGGTATCGCAATTACCAGCCTTGGCCAATTGACCATTCAGTACCCAATCCTGCCAGGCCTTGGCACGGTCACTCGCGCACCAGATGGCCTTGGATTTGTTCACAGCATCCGGATGTAATTGCTCCAGCGGATATAGGAAGGTGTAGATGGTCACGTCGTTGATATTTACCAGCTCTTTCTGCTCAAGACGCTTGCAATAAGGGCAGTCAGGATCAGAAAACACGACCAGTTTGCGGCTGCCATTACCCTTGACCACCTTGATCGCCTGATCCAGCGGCAATGAAGAGAAGTCTACCTTGGTCAGCTCATCCAGACGTTCACCGGTCACGTCGCGCTTGGTTTTGGGTTCAATAAGGCGGCCATCGGCAATCAGAAAGCTGAATTTATCGTCGGTGTAAATAATCTGACCATCCAGAAACACTTCATACAGTCCGGCATAGGTGGTTTTGGTGATGCTTTCAACCCGCACTTTGGGATACGTCGCCTCAATCGCCTTGCGGAGACTGGCTTCATCGGCGTGGACATTAAGACTGAACGCCGCGACCAGCATCATTCCCATCAACTTCTTAATCATGAAATATCCTTAATCAAACTGCTTAAATAATAGCGTGCTGTATCAGCGGCTTTTTCAGTGTGGAACTATCTACCAGCCGCATACCCTGGTTGCGCAGGCGCTTTAGCAAGGGGTGTTCACTGGCAAATAACAGCTGCAAACCATGCGTCAATCCCTGCAACGATACCATATCCGTCTTGCGAGACCGCTCGTAGTGACGCAAAAGGTGAATATCACCCCAACCTTGCAAAGCATGCCTCCTGGTCAGACTCTGCATTAGCGAAATCACATCGCGAAAGCCTAGATTTACGCCTTGCCCGGCCAGAGGATGTACCTGATGCGCAGCATCGCCCACCAAGGCCAGATGTGGCGCTACCAGCGCATGCGCTGCCTGTTTTACCAGCGGGAAAACAGCGGCAGGGGTGATGAGCCGCAACGTCCCCAACACATGCTGGCCGGCTTCTGCCACGCGAGCCGCAAGGTCTGCCGCATCAAGGGCAAGTAATTCCTTTGCCCCTTCCGTGGACCAGACAATTGAAATGCGGTTCCCTGGCAAAGGCAGCCAGGCCAGAATTCCATCCTTGTTCAGCCATTGCCGCGCAATATTTCCATGCGGCAACGTCGTCTCAAAATTCGCCACCAGCCCTTGCTGGGCATATACATATTTCTCGCTGCCGATGCCTGCCTGTTGCCGCACCCACGAAGCACCGCCATCTGCAGCCACTAGCAAATCGGCATTGATTTTCTCACCGTTTTCCAAGGTCAGCGTAGCCGCTTCGTCACTCAATCTGACGTTCGCACAGGTAGCCTCAAAACGCATATCCACGGCAGCATCGTCCAGCGCTTCCAATAACGCCTGTTGCAACGCAGCGTTTTCAACAATAAAGCCTAGCTGGGCGGCGCTGATGTCTTCCGCATTGAATTGCAACTGATCCTCAGCACTATCGCCCCAGACCGCCATGCGATCAATGGGGCAAATACGGGATGAGGGAATGCGCGACCACACGCCGAGTTTATCGAGCCACTCAGCATTGCCCGGGGTAATCGCATAAATACGGCTATCCCAGCCCTCTGCCGGACCTGCTTTCGGCCGTGCAGCACGATCAAGCAGAATGGCATGCACGCCCTGGGACGTGGCAGCCAATGCCGTTACCAAACCAACCAGGCCCCCGCCAATCACCACCAACTCAGCGTGTTTATTCATCCACGACTCCCAAAACTCATCTTGCGCACCAGCCTGTGTTTTACAAAAGGGATTACATCCAGCAAGCCCAAGCCTATGCCGCGCATGCGATTGAGCCCGACAATATCATTGGAAAACAGGTTGACCAGAAAATCAGTAAACAGCAAACCACGCTTGGTATCGGTTTTGCGGCTGGCGCTATAAGCCTTGAACATATCCGGGCTACCCCATGCGGCGGCAGGAGTTTCGGCAATTTTCCTGGCCAGCTCCCAGGCATCGCGCAGGCCCACATTGAAACCTTGCCCGGCCACCGGATGCATGGTCTGGGCGGCATTGCCGATCACCACCAGATGTGGTGCGGTAACCGGATCAAGATAGGATAGTTTGAGCGGAAAGCTCATGCGCTTTTCTACCTGCAAAAAGCGCCCGACGCGATCACCAAAATGCTGATGCAGCTGTTGCAGGAAAACATCATCCGGCAGCTCCAGCAAACTGTGGATGGCAGCCGCCTGCCCGGTCCAAACCAGTGAAAAATCGCGTGGCCCGTTGGGCAGCAGCGCTACCGGGCCATCCGGGGTGAATCGCTCATAGGCAATATTGTCATGGGCCAGCTCGGCGCGCACTTTAGTAACCAGCGCATCATGCCCATAGTGCTTGGTTTCGCGCTTCAGCCCAGGTATATCGCCCAGACTACGCCCCCCATCAGCCAGCACCACCAGCTTGCCGGTCAAGGTATGCGTGATGCCATCCTGCCGGTAGCTCACTTCGCCATGCTCGGCTGAAGGCGTAATCGTCAGCACTTCGGCTTCATGGCGGATATCGGTCTCGTTGTCCTGCTGCAAGGCGTGATCGAGCACCCGGGTCAGATTGCCATAGGAAAGCACATAGCCCAGCGCGGACTGTCCATGCTCTTCTGCCCGCAAGCGCGAGCGGCCCAAGCTGCCCCGTTGTGAAATATGAATTGTGTTGATGGCGGTCGCCTGATCCGCCAGCTGAGCCCACAGCCCAAGTTTTTCCAGAATGACCCGCGTACCATAAGACAAGGCAAGCGCGCGTTGATCCGCATGTGCGGCACCGGGCGCGCGGGCCTCCAGCAGCGTAGCGCGCAGCCCCTGCTGCCGCAGCGTGAGTGCCAGAGTAGCGCCGACCGGACCGCCACCTACGATAATGATATCGGCCTGATTAATCATGCTGCCCTCATCAGATCTTCAATGGCGGCGACTGTCTTGGGTGCTGCTTCGGTAAGGATGTCGCATCCCTCGGCGGTCACCAGCGCGTCATCTTCAATGCGGATGCCAATATTCCAGAAGGCTTCCGGCACCCCCTCGGCTGGACGGATGTAGCAGCCCGGCTCCACCGTCAGCACCATGCCGGGCTGCAATGTGCGCCATTCGCCGTCCAGCTTGTATTCACCGGCATCATGCACATCCAGACCCAGCCAGTGACCAGTGCGATGCATGTAAAACTGGCGGTAATCGCCCGACTCCAGCACCGCATCCACCGTCCCCCGGCATAGCCCAAGATCAATAAAGCCTTGTGCCAGCACCTTGAGCGCCGCCTCATGCGGCGCGTTCCAATGTGATTGCGGGTTGACCTGGGCAATGGCGGCGTATTGCGCCGCCAGCACCAGCTCGTAAACATCCTTCTGCGCCCCACTGAAACGGCCATTGACCGGAAAAGTCCGCGTAATGTCGGAGGCATAACCATCCAGTTCGCAGCCCGCATCGATCAATAACAGATCGCCATCGTTGAGCGGCGCATTATTGGCGATGTAATGCAGCACGCAGGCATTCGCGCCGCCCGCCACAATGGAGGTATACGCCGGATATTGGCTGCCATGGCGATAAAAGGTATGCAGTAACTCGGCTTCAATTTCGTATTCATGCTTGCCGGGCTTGGTGATCTGCATGGCACGCGCATGCGCTTCTGCCGAAATAACGGCCGCGCGGCGCATGGTGGCAATCTCCTGCGGCGACTTGATAAGCCGCATCTCGTCCAGCAACACTCTCACATCGCGTAGCGCGGCAGGCGCAGCGACACCAGCCCGGCCCTGACTGCGCAATTGATTGATCCACCCTGTTACACGCTGATCCCAGGCCGCATCGGCGCCCAGGCTGAAATACAGTTCTGACTGGCTGGCTAGCAAGGCCGGTATGCGGCTATCCAGTTCGCTGATGGAATAGGCTTCGTCCACGCCGAACTCGGCCAGCGCACCGGCGGGGCCATGGCGAAAGCCATCCCATATCTCGCGCTCCATATCCTTGTCGCGGCAGAACAGGATGCTTTTTGGGGTATCCCCGGCAATCACCACGATCACGGCTTCGGGCTCGGTAAAGCCCGTCAGGTAGTAAAAGTAGCTGTCATAGCGATAGGGATAATGGGTATCCCGATTGCGCAAGGCCTCGGCCGCGGTAGGAATGATGGCGACGCCGTGCTGCATGCGACTGGCGAGGGCGGCACGTCGAGATTGCAAATGCGGTATATCTAACATGGCATGACCTTAAGCATGTGACTCATTCAGATAGGCATCCAGCTGCGCCAGCTGGGCAGGAGTGCCTATATTGTCCCAAACACCCGAAAAATGCCGACCGCCCAATTGTCGCTTGGCAATCGCCTGTTTGAACAGCGGCAGCATTGGCATACTTGCCCCGGCGGGGACGCTGGCAAAAAAAGCGGGCAGGAAGACACCAATATTGGCATAGGTCAGCTTGGGATGACCTTCCAGCTGAATAAACCCATCGACCAGGCCAAAATCTCCAGCAGCATGCCAGGATGGATTGTCCACCATCCACAGGCAGGCCAATGCAGCATCGTTTTCTGCCAACACGCCCTCGCTCAACTGCCGGTAATCCGCTTCGACATAAATATCGCCACTGATCACCAGAAAAGGCGCATCGCCCAGCAAAGGCAACGCCGCTGCGACACCGCCTGCGGTTTCAAGCGCCTCGGCTTCACGGGAGTATTCTATCGACAGGCCCCAGGCGCTGCCGTTCCCTAGCGTCTGCTCAATTTGCATGCCGAGATAGGCATAGTTAATGACAACCTCGGAAAAGCCAGCAGCAGCCAGATGCTCGAGGTGATGCACGATAAGCGGCTTGCCCCCCGCTTTCAATAAGGGCTTGGGCGTATGGTCAGTGAGCGGGCGCATGCGTGAGCCGCGCCCAGCCGCCAGGATCATGGCTCGCATCAAAAGGTCAAACCCTGCTGAGGCGCAACATCATGCAATTGATCCAGCAAGCGCCACATGGGACGCAACTCGGTATAGCGGGCGCAGACCCGGCGCAGATACTCCAGCACCAGTGGCATATCCTTGAGATAGCCATCCTTGCCATCGCGGTAATTCAGGCGGGCAAAAATCCCCAGAACCTTGATATGACGCTGCGCGCCCATGAACTCAAAATCGC
Source organism: Methylovorus menthalis (assembly GCF_020523625.1). Classification (GTDB taxonomy): domain Bacteria; phylum Pseudomonadota; class Gammaproteobacteria; order Burkholderiales; family Methylophilaceae; genus Methylovorus; species Methylovorus menthalis. The sequence goes on along the minus strand of NZ_JAJAQH010000003.1, from coordinate 286,979 downwards.
GATAAAACTCGGAAAAATCCTGCGTTACTGGCAAACCGGCATCGCGCGCCGATTGCCAGTAACGCACGGTCCAGTCCAGCACCTGCTCTTCTTCCCAGGCAATGTAAGCATCCTTGAACAGGGAAACCAGATCATAGGTGATCGGACCATACACAGCATCCTGAAAATCCAGCACGCCGGGGTTAGGCTCGCATAGCATCAGATTGCGGGCATGATAATCACGATGCACATACACTTGCCCCTGAGACAAGGCATTTTGGGTGAGGACGGCAAAGGTGCGTTCGAGCACTGCCTGCTGTTTTGCATCCAGCTCAATATTCAGGTGGCGCTTGACATACCAATCCGGGAACAGCTGCATCTCTCGCAGCAGCAAGGCTTCGTCATAGGAAGGCAGAACGCCGGGACGACTGACGCGCTGCAAAGATACCAGCGCCTGACAGGCGTCACGATAGAGGGCACCCGCGCTGTCCGCCGTGAGCACTTGCAGGTAGGTGGTGTCGCCCAGATCACTCAATAACAAAAATCCCTGCTCCAGATCTTGCGCCAACACCTGCGGCACATTCAGGCCGGCATCCAGCAAGAGCTTGGCAACATGGACGAATGGTCGACAATCCTCCTGGGGCGGGGGCGCATCCATCGCAATCAGGGTACGGTCAGTTAGATGCACTCGAAAATAACGCCGAAAACTGGCATCCGCCGAAGCGGTGGTCAGCTGATAAGAGGCATGGTCAAGGACTTGGTCCAGCCATGCCTGCAATTGAGTCAATCGCATGGGATAAAGATTTCCTGACAAAATTAACACTTGTGGCAACGCCTGCGAATGCTTGCGCGACGCGGTTTTCACGCTATCGGCGGCAAAGATATGCATTGCCTAAAAATTGAATTTATGCGATTTTATCACCCTATAACAAAGTCCCACCCACACTTTTTGCGTAGCCCAACCACAGTGAAAATCCGCCGACTACCATTTGCCGTAGCCCTCATTTGCCTCAACTACAGTTCAGTCCAAGCCGCAGAGCCATCCGAACTCGAGCAAATGGGCAGCGCTCCGTTGCAAACCGTGGGCGTCACCAGCCAGCCAGGCGAAGTGGTGATTGAAGGCGACAAGCTGCAGATGAATCTGGGCCGCAAAATGAAAGCCACCGGCAATGCCTCGCTGCATCAGCAAAGTCAGGATGTCTATGGTGATGTGATTGACTACGATGAGCAAAATGAAGCATTGCATGTCTTGGGCAATGCACGGATCGAGTCGGGCGGCGGTGTCGTCACTGGCCCGGAACTGCGCATGCAACTGCATGAAAATATCGGTGAGATGCGCGATGCGTCATTCAAGCTAAATAACCAATTCAGCGGCATACCGCTGGCTGGCGCAGGCAGCCTGGGCACGACCAAAACCTTCGCCGACCCTAATGAGGTCATTGCTGACACTAACTATGCTGGAGGGGCATCCGCCGGCACTTCACAGATCAGCTCGCAGAATCTGGATGACAGATCCAGCAACTCCCCAGGCTTTCAAAAAAAGATAGGTGCATCACGCGGGGATGCTTCCGCCATTTTCTTTGAAGGTCAGGATAAAAAACGCCTGAAGAGCGCACGTTACACCACATGCGAAGTGGGCCGCGATGACTGGTATATCAAGGCAAGTGATCTTGAGCTCGATGACTACACCAAGACGGCCACGGCCCGAAATGCACGCGTGGAGTTTATGAATACGCCGATTCTCTATACACCATGGATCAGCTTCTCTTTCCTGAACCAGCGCAAAACCGGTTTATTGTCGCCGACCTTCGGCACCACATCGCGTAGTGGTTTCGAGTTGCTGACGCCGTTTTACTGGAATATTGCCCCCAATATGGACGCCACCGTCGCCACCCGCTATCTGGGTACGCGCGGCATGCAGTACCAGGGAGAATTCCGCTATCTGGGTGAAACGTATTCCGGTATCGATAATGTGGAGTATCTGCCTAGCGACTCCAGCACGGGCGATACGCGTTACTACATGCGCTTCAAGCATGACCAGATATTGCCCAATGGTTGGTCGACGGGTTACCAGTTCGAGAAAGTGTCGGATGACAAATACTTCTCTGAACTGTCTACCCGCATTACGGTGACCAGCCGGGTGAACCTGCCACAACAGGCATATTTGAATTACTCGGACGACACATGGAACTTCAATGGTCTGGTGCAAAAATATCAGACTCTTGACGGCATTTCCTATCCTTATGAGCGCCTGCCCCAGCTGACATTGACCGGCAACAAGGATGTGGGCGCGTTCAACACCAATCTTTATACGCAATGGGTCAGTTTCGACCGCAATCCCAGCAGCCCATTGACCTCGACCACGGCTAGCGGCCAAGTGCTGACAACCTCGGTCACCGGCAATCGCTTTACCGCCTACCCTTCGGTCAGCCTGCCGATGGCCAGGCCGTATGGCTATATCACGCCCAAGATCGGCCTACATTACACCAGCTATGGACTGCAGAACACCGAATATACCCTGGGGTCGGTCAGCGGCAATTATGAATCCACGAACCGGTCACTTCCCATTGTCAGTTTGGATAGCGGCCTGTTTTATGATCGCCAGGTACGGGTAGTAAAAAACATGTACACACAGACATTGGAGCCGCGCCTTTACTATGTCTACATTCCTTATCGCGACCAGTCGATGCTGCCAGTGTTTGATAGCTCGGAATCGGACTTGAGCATGAGCACCCTGTTCCTGGAAAACCAGTTCAACGGCAATGACCGTATCAACAATGCCAACCAGATTACCCTGGCGGTTACCTCCCGCATGATCGACAGCCGCACGGGTGAACAACGTCTGGCCGCGACAATTGGTCAGCGCTTTTACTTTGCGGACCAGAAGGTCGGCGTCCCTGGAGCCAACCTTCGTACGGGTGATTCCTCGGATATCGTGACTGCACTCACCGCCAAACTGCTCAACAAGTGGAGCCTGGATACAGCGTGGCAGTTCAACACGGATCGCAGCCGCACCACCAAGGCCAACATCGGCGCACGCTACAACCCCGAGCCCGGCAAGGTACTGAATATCGGCTACCGTTATACCGAAGATCGTCTGGAGCAGATCAACCTTTCCAGCCAATGGCCCCTGGGCAATGGCTGGTATGGCCTGGGACGCTGGAACTACTCCCTGCGTGAAACCCGTCCGATTGAAGGCCTGGCGGGAATTGAATACAACGCGGGCTGCTGGCAGGCACGTACTGTACTGCAACGCGTATCCACCGCGACTGCTAGTGCCAACTATGCATTTTTTATCCAACTGGAACTGGGCGGCCTCGCCTCCATCGGTTCCAATCCTTTAACTCTGTTAAACCGGGGCATTCCAGGCTACACCAGCACTGGCTTGCTACCCGATACCGTTCAGCAACAACCATCCTCCTATGAGTAATATGACCATTAAAAACTGCCTGATGGCAGGCTTGTTCCTGTGGGCTGGCGCCCTGCTACCGCATGTGGCTAGCGCCGCACAGGAAGGCTCTGTCAATAAGATTGACCGTATCGTGGCCGTCGTCGACCAAGGCGTCGTCACCGAGAAAGAATTAAACGACCGCATTGAAATCGTCAGCGCGCAACTGGAAAAGCAAGGCAACCAGTTACCCCCACGCAATGTCCTGGAAAAACAGATCCTGGAGCGCCTGATCAATGACAGGCTGCAGCTTCAATATGCAGCGCAGACCGGCCTGCGTGTGGATGATGACCAGCTCGACAAGACCATCATGCGTATCGCCGAGCAGAACAAGATGAGCGTGCCTGAATTCAAGGAAGCCCTGGCGTCCGAAGGCATTGTCTACAAGAAATTCCGCGAAGACATCCGCAACGAAATCCTGCTGGCACGCTTGCGCGAGCGTGAAGTCGACAACCGCGTCAACGTTACCGAATCCGAAGTGGACAATTTCCTGACTACGCAATCCTCTCGTCAGGATTCGTCGGACGAATATGAAATCTCCCACATCCTTATCCGCGCGCCGGAAGATGGCTCTCCTGAAGACCTGAAGCGCCTGCGAGAAAAAGCCGAGGACGCCCTGAAGAAACTGCAGGCAGGCGAGGACTTCGGTCAGGTATCTGCCCGCGTCTCAGATGCACCGAATGCACTCGAAGGCGGCAAACTGGGATGGAAGACTGCAGCGCAGGTACCGGCATTATTTCTGGAAGCACTGAAACCCATGCAGGTCGGCCAGTTATCAGGCATTCTGCGCAGCCCCAATGGTTTCCACATTCTTAAACTCACCGATCGTCGTGGCGGCAATACCTCCACCATGGTGCAACAAACGCACACCCGCCACATCCTGATCAAGACCAGCGAAGTGCTGTCGGAAGCAGAAGCCAAGCGCAAGATTGATGGCATCAAGCAGCTCATCGATAACGGTGAGGATTTTGGTGAGGCAGCAAAACGTTACTCCAATGACGGCTCGGCGGCCACTGGCGGCGATCTCGGCTGGGTTAACCCGGGCGACACCGTTCCGCAATTTGAAAAAGCCATGAATGCCTTGCAGCCAGGGCAGATCAGCGATGCCGTGCGTTCGCCGTTTGGCTGGCATTTGATCCAGGTGCTGGAACGCCGCAACCAGGACATGACGCGTGAAGCAGAGCGCATGAAAGCGCGCCAGGAAATCCGTCAGCGCAAAGCCGATGAAGCCTATCAGGACTGGGTACGCGAACTGCGTGACCGTGCTTATGTCGAGCTACGCCTGGAAGACAAATATTAAGCGGTGGACAGGCCCTTACCCCATATTGCCATTACCGCTGGCGAACCTGCTGGCATAGGTCCGGATGTATGCGTCATGCTGGCAGGCACGCCCCTCGCGGCCTGCCTGACCATCATTGCGGACCAGCCATTGCTCGAAGCACGCGCCCGACAGCTGGGCCTGCCCCTCACCATCATCAGTGCAGATTCGCCTTTATCTCCACACACCGGCAATGGCCAGCTGCGGGTGTTACATACCCCGCTCGCCACGCCTACCAAGCCAGGCACACTGGACGCCCGCAATAGCGCTTATGTGCTGCGCACGCTGGAAATCGCGCTGCAAGGCTGCGCCAGCGGCCGTTTCAATGCCATGGTGACCGCTCCAGTGCACAAGGGCATCATCAATGATGCGGGCATCGCCTTTACCGGCCACACTGAGTTTCTGGCAGAAAAAACCGGCACCGCACAAGTGGTCATGATGCTGGTGGGCGGCGGCATGCGGGTAGCGCTTGCCACCACCCATTTGCCGCTGACTGCCGTCAGCGCTGCCATTACCCGCAGCAGCCTGGAAACTACCCTGCGCATACTGCATCACGATCTCGTCCATAAATTCGGCATCGCCCATCCGCGCATACTGGTGGCCGGACTCAACCCGCACGCAGGCGAAGGCGGCTATCTGGGCGATGAAGAAATCACCACCATCACACCGGTGCTGAAACAACTGAGTAGCGAGGGCATGCAGCTACAAGGTCCATTGCCTGCGGATACGCTGTTTGCGCCGCATCATCTGCAGCATGGCGATGCCGTACTGGCGATGTATCACGACCAGGGCCTGCCTGTGCTGAAGCACGCCAGCTTTGGCGGCGGCGTCAATGTCACGCTGGGCTTGCCCATCATTCGCACTTCGGTAGATCATGGCACCGCGCTTGATCTCGCTGGCAGCGGAAAAGCCAATCCAGGCAGCCTCATGGCCGCTATCCAGCTTGCCATTGAACTCTCTCAGAAAACATCTGCTTCCACATGAAACATGTAGCAAAAAAACGCTTCGGCCAGAACTTCCTGACAGATCAGGCCATTATCGCCAGCCTGGTGAATGCCATTACTCCACAGCCGCAGGACATCATGGTCGAAATCGGCCCTGGCCTCGGCGCCCTTACCCAGCCCTTGGTGCAGCGGCTGGAAAAGTTGCATGTGGTGGAAATCGACCGTGACATCATCGCCTGGATGGAAAAACACTACGCCCCAGGCAAAGTCATCATCCATAACAGGGACGCGCTGAAGTTTGATTTCGCCAGCATCGCGCCGCGGCTGCGTGTGGTCGGCAATCTGCCGTACAACATTTCCACGCCCATCCTGTTTCATCTGCTGGACAATGTAGCCCACATCATCGACATGCACTTCATGCTGCAAAAGGAAGTGGTCGAGCGCATGGTGGCCGAGCCCTCCAGTGCAGCCTACGGACGGCTATCGGTCATGCTGCAATATCATCTGCACATGGAATACCTGTTCACCGTGCCGCCGGAAGCCTTCGACCCTGCGCCCAAGGTGGAGTCGGCCTTTGTGCGCTGCGTGCCGCACACCGAGCTGCCATTTCCGGCCAAGGATTACGCCCTGTTCGCGCGCGTGGTGGCCACCGCATTTGGTCAGCGCCGCAAGACCCTGCGCAACACGCTCAAAGGCATGCTGGACGATGCTGGCTTCGAAGCGCTGGGCATCGATTCGCAGTGGCGCGCAGAAAATCTGCCGCTCTCCGCATTTGTGAGCATCGCCAATTACCTCGTTTGATATAATCGCGGTTTCGATTCCGCACTCAGTACAAAAAAGGAACCTCACGTGAGACTGATTCTTCTTGGCGCTCCCGGCGCCGGTAAAGGCACCCAGGCCAACTTCATCAAGGAAAAATTCAATATTCCGCAAATTTCCACCGGCGACATGCTGCGCGCAGCAGTCAAGGCAGGCACACAACTAGGTCTGGAAGCCAAGAGATTCATGGATTCGGGCGGCCTGGTTCCCGATGAAGTGATCATCGGCCTGGTCAAGGAGCGCATCAAGGACGACGACTGCAAGGCCGGCTTCCTATTTGATGGCTTCCCTCGCACCATTCCCCAGGCCGAAGCCATGAAGCAGGCCGGTGTCGGCATTGATTATGTGGTGGAAATCGACGTACCGGATGAAGCCATCGTGGAACGCATGAGCGGCCGCCGCTCTCACCCTGCTTCAGGCCGTACCTACCACGTCAAATTCAACCCGCCCAAGGTCGAAGGCAAGGACGACATCACCGGCGAAGACCTGGTGCAGCGTGAAGATGACAAGGAAGAAACCGTGCAAAAGCGTTTGCAGGTCTACCACGAGCAAACCGAACAACTGATCGGCTACTACTCCGATTGGGCCAAGTCTGGCACTGGCGGCGCACCGCAGTACGTCAAGGTGAATGGCCTGGGCGACATGAACAAGATACGCGACAGCATTTTTGATGCGTTGAAGTAAGCCACTTTACGATCTTGCATTTCATCAAAAAGCCCGCATTCGCGGGCTTTTTTTCATGGCCCATCCAGGCACATGTTTTTACGCCGCAGTCTGACATGGCATACGGCTTCAAGGTATAATTTTACCTTTATAAATCATTACAAAAGCCCACGTCCTCATGCAGCAGCAGTATCCTTTCCGCGAAATTGAACAACAGGCCCAGCAATACTGGGAAACCCATCAGACATTTGCCGCCAGCGAGCAAAGCGACAAGCCAAAATACTATTGCCTGTCGATGTTCCCTTACCCGAGTGGTCGCCTGCACATGGGCCATGTGCGCAACTACACGATTGGTGATGTATTAAGCCGTTTTCACCGCATGAAAGGCTTCAATGTCATGCAGCCCATGGGCTGGGATGCGTTCGGCCTGCCTGCGGAAAACGCCGCGATCAAGAACAACGTGGCACCTGCTGGCTGGACTTATAGCAATATCGAGCACATGAAAACCCAGCTGAAATCGCTGGGACTGGGTATAGACTGGCAGCGCGAGATCGCCACCTGCAAACCGGAATACTACCGCTGGGAACAATGGCTGTTCACCGAGCTGTTCAAGAAAGGCCTGATCTACAAAAAGACCGCCACGGTGAACTGGGATCCGGTGGACCAGACCGTGCTTGCCAATGAGCAGGTGATTGATGGTCGTGGGTGGCGTTCGGGCGCGATTGTTGAAAAGCGCGACATCCCCCAGTACTTCATGAAGATCACCGCCTATGCCGATGAGCTGCTGGCAGACCTCGACAAGCTGGAAGGCTGGCCCGAGCAGGTCAAGACCATGCAGCGCAACTGGATAGGCAAGAGCTACGGCTGTGAAGTCGAGTTCCCGATTCTGGATGCGGCAGGCAATGCCACCGCCGAAACGCTCAAGGTGTATACCACCCGGCCGGATACGCTGATGGGCGCCACTTACGTAGCCGTCGCCGCCGAGCACGCACTGGCCACTCAGGCAGCAGACAACAATCCTGCGCTGCAGACTTTCATCGCCGAATGCAAGATGGGCAGCGTGGCCGAAGCTGACCTCGCCACCGCCGAGAAAAAAGGCATGGCGACTGGCCTCTTTGTTGCGCATCCGCTCACCGGCGAAAAGCTGCCGGTGTGGATCGCCAATTACGTGCTGATCAGCTACGGCGAAGGTGCTGTGATGGCCGTGCCTGCGCATGATGAACGCGACTTTGAGTTTGCGGGCAAATACCAGTTGCCGGTCAAGGCGGTGATTCGCCCTGCCGATGGTGAACTCAACCTGCCATTGACCGCCGCATTTACCGAACACGGCGTATTGTTTGCTTCTGGTGAATTTGACGGGCTGGATTTCGATGGCGCCTCTGCGGCCATTGCCGCCACCCTCAGCGCCAAAAACCTCGGCAAGCGCCGCACGCAATATCGCCTGCGTGACTGGGGTATCTCACGTCAGCGCTACTGGGGCTGCCCTGTCCCCATCATCCATTGCGACAGCTGTGGCGAAGTACCTGTGCCCGCCGACCAGCTGCCTGTGGTATTGCCGGAAGATGTGGTGATGGATGGCGTGGGCTCGCCAATCAAGAAAGACCCAAGCTTTTACGAGACCACCTGCCCCACTTGTGGTGGCAAGGCCACGCGCGAAACGGACACGCTGGATACCTTCTTCGAGTCATCGTGGTATTACGCCCGCTATGCGAGCTTTGATGCCGACAAGGCGATGGTGGATGAGCGCGCCAACTACTGGCTGCCGGTAGATCAATACATTGGTGGGATTGAACATGCGATTCTGCATTTGCTGTACGCCCGCTTCTTCAACAAGCTGATGCGCGATGTCGGCCTGCTCAAGAACGACGAGCCATTCAACAAGCTGCTGACGCAAGGCATGGTGCTAAAAGATGGCAGCAAGATGTCGAAATCCAAAGGCAACACGGTGGATCCGCAAGCCCTGATTGAGCAATACGGCGCCGATACCGCGCGCCTGTTCATGATGTTTGCAGCCCCTCCCGAGCAAAGCCTGGAGTGGTCAGACGCTGGCGTAGAAGGCGCGCACCGCTTCCTGAAGCGCGTATGGGCTGCCGTAGCCGCCCATGTGGAACAAGGCGTAGTGTCGGCATATAGCGCCGCCACATCCGCTGGCGAACTGAATGCCGAGCTGAAAACCCTGCGCCGCCAGTTGCACCTGACCATTGAAAAAATCAGCGATGACTATGGTCGCCGCCATGCCTTCAACACTGCGATTGCTGCCGTGATGGAGCTCATGAATGCTTATGCCAAACTGGAAGGGCAAGATGCTGTGACACGCAGTGTGCGCCAGGAAGTCCTGGAGCATGCGGTCCTGTTGCTGTCGCCAATTGTGCCGCACATCAGCCAGGCCTTGTGGACAGAGCTTCGCCCTGGCAGCGAGATTGTCGATGCCGCATGGCCATTGGCAGATCAGGCCGCCTTGGTACAGGATGACATCACATTGGTCTTGCAGGTGAATGGCAAGCTGCGCGGCAATATGACCGTGCCAAAAACGATGGACAAAGCGAGCATAGAGCAACTGGCCCTGCAACACGAAAGCTTGCAAAAACATCTGGCCGAAGGCACTGTACGCAAGATCATTGTGGTACCAAACAAACTCGTCAACATTGTAGTGGGATAGTCCATGCACAGAATGCGTAACGGCGTTAACCCTTTTATTGGCTCCGGATTTTCCGGCCTCTCCGTACTGCTCTTGCTGATCAGTCTGGTGCTGGCCGGCTGCGGCTTTCAGATGCGTGGCACTGCTGACCTGGCATTCAAGAATCTTTACATGACAGGCGTCAGTACCAGCATAGACAAGCCCCTGAAAAAGTCTCTGGCTGTCAATGGCGTGGTCATCGTGCCGGATAAGGAAAAAGCTGAGCTGATGCTGGAGATGGTGGGCGAGAAAACGGAAAAACGCATTCTGTCCCTGAGCGGTACCGGTCTTGTGCGAGAGTTTGATCTCTACTATCGCGTCTATTTCCGCCTGAAAGACCCAGACAGTGAGCTATGGGGCAAGGAGCAAATGATTGAACAGCGCCGCGACTACTCCTACAGCGATGCCGAATTGCTGGCCAAGCAGGGCGAAGAAGCCCGGCTGTACGATGACATGCGCGCCGAGGCAGCTCGAGAACTGCTACGGCGCCTCATCGTACAAAAACCAGGCAATCTGCAAGCGCCCAAACTCTGATGCGTTTACCGGCAGAGCAACTCGCCAAGCATCTTGAAAAGGGCCTGGAGCCTATCTATGTGCTGACCGGTGACGAACCTTTGGCGCAGCGCGAGTGTCTGGATGCCATACGTGCCAAGGCACGTGCGCTGGGCTTTGATGAACGCACCAGCCTGACCGTGGAGCGCAATTTCAACTGGCAGCAGATTGCCGCATTTGGCCAGTCGATTTCGCTGTTTGCCAGCCAGCGCATACTGGAGCTACACATACCCTCCGGCAAGCCGGGTACCGATGGTGGCAAAGCGCTACAAGCAATAGCATCAAAACCACTGCCCGATGCGGTGACCATCATCATCCTGCCCAAGTTGGATCGCGACGGTAAAAACAGCGCCTGGTTTGGCGCACTTGAAAATGCAGCAGTCACCCTGACCTTGCAAGAAGTGGAGGCCGCTCAGCTGCCACAATGGATTGCGCGTAGGCTGGCCATGCAGCAGCAAGAGACGGATCAGGCGACGCTAGAGTTTCTGGCGCATCAGGTGGAAGGCAATCTGCTGGCCGCCCATCAGGAAATCCAGAAACTGGGGCTCTTGTATCCACCGGGACCACTTGCTGCTGAAGCCGTGCGCGATGCCGTATTAAATGTGGCGCGCTACGATGCGTTTCAACTTGGCGAAGCCGTACTGGCGGGTGACACCGAACGCACGGTACGGATACTACAGGGCCTGCGGGATGAAGGTGTGCAGCCTATCGCGGTGATGAATCCGTTGCTATGGGTGTTGCGCCCACTGGTGCGTGTGAAAGAAGCCGAGACGCGTGGCGAGAATCTGAACCAGGCCATGCAGCAAGCCCGCATTTATGGGGACAGACAGGCACTGACCAAACGCGCCCTAGGTAGGCTTAGCCTGCGGCAACTGCAAGCCGCCCTGCACAAGCTGGCCGAGATCGACAAAACCGCCAAGGGCCTGATCCGTCAGGATGCCTGGCTTGAAATATCCCGCCTGTGCTTCGGCCTGGCAAAAGTAAGCAGCCGCGCAGCACGGCGGACATAAGAACATGCTGCATCAGGCAGCATAGAGGACACCATGGATATCAAACATTACATGCAGCAGGTAGGGCAGCAGGCGCGGCAGGCATCGCGTGCCATGGCCCGCGCCGACACCAATACCAAAAATCTGGCGCTAGTCACCATCGCCCAGGCCATACGCCGCCATCAGGCCGCCCTACTGGCTGCCAATCAGGCTGACCTGGATCGCGCCAAAGCCAATGGCATGGAAGCCGCCATGCTGGATCGCCTGGCCTTGAGCGAAAAATCCATCGCCACTATGGCGGAGGGGTTGGAACAGATCGCCTCCCTGCCCGACCCTATCGGTGAAATGTCCGATTTCAAATACCGGCCTTCTGGTATCCAGATTGGGCGCATGCGCGTGCCGCTGGGCGTTATCGGCATCATTTACGAAGCTCGTCCGAATGTGACGGTCGATGCGGCCGGACTGTGCATCAAGTCCGGCAATGCTGCCATTTTGCGCGGCGGCTCCGAAGCCATTGAGTGCAATCGCGCCCTGGCCAAGCTGGTGCACGAGGGCTTGCATGCCGCAGGCCTGCCAACCTCGGCCGTGCAAGTGGTGGAAACCACTGACCGTGCCGCCGTAGGCGAGTTGATCACCATGAAAGAATATGTGGATGTGATTGTGCCACGTGGCGGCAAGGGGCTGATTGAGCGCATCTCCAACGAAGCGCGCATTCCCGTCATCAAGCATCTGGATGGCAATTGCCATGTTTATGTGGATGACAGCGCCGACCTCGACAAGGCCGTACGCATACTGGAGAACGCCAAGACCCAGCGCCTGGGCACATGCAACACGGCGGAATCGCTGCTGGTTGCGCGTGGCATTGCTGCTGAGGCACTGCCACGGCTGGCCGCCATGCTGACAGCCAAAGGCGTGGAAATCCGTGGCTGCGATGAAACGCGCGCCCTGGTACCAGAAGCCAAGGCTGCGACCGAAGAGGATTACTACACGGAGTATCTGGCCGCGATCATTTCATGCAAGGTAGTCGCGGATGTGGATGAGGCCATTGCCCATATCAACCAGTACTCCTCGCAGCATACCGAAGCCATTGTCACGGAAAACTACACACGTGCGCGGCAGTTCCTGCGTGAGGTGGATTCCAGCAGCGTCATGGTCAATGCATCGCCACGCTTTGCCGATGGCTTTGAATATGGCCTGGGGGCCGAAATCGGCATCTCGACCGACAAGCTGCATGCCCGGGGTCCGGTGGGTCTTGAGGGGCTGACCTCGCTCAAGTACGTGGTATTCGGCGACGGCCAGGTCCGGGCCTGATCCTCCATCCAGCATGAAACCCCGCCCATGAAGTCCCCCGCAGTCATCGGTATCCTGGGCGGCACCTTCAACCCGCTGCATCTGGGACATTTACGCATGGCGGAGGAGCTGGCCGATGCCATTGGCCTGGAGCAGGTGCGCTTTATGCCAGCTGCTCACCCACCGCACCGCGCAGAGCCCGAGGTCAGCTCGACGCACCGCGTTGCCATGGTCAAGCTGGGCATCGCGGACAATCCACATTTTTTAGTGGATACCCGCGAGCTGGAACGCCCCGGGCACTCTTACACCATTGATTCCCTGATATCGCTGAGAGCTGAACTGGGCGAGCGTGTTTCGCTATGCTGGCTGCTGGGCAGTGATGCTTTCATGGGCTTATCCAACTGGCATCGCTGGCAAGAGCTGCTGGAGTATTGCCACCTGATAGTGGCGTATCGCCCAGGCCCGGCCGAAATACATGCCGACCTCAGCCCTGAGCTGCGCGGCCTGCTCGGCAAACGCCAGACCCACGATACCGCCCGCCTGCACCAGAAACCCGCCGGGCATATTTACCTGCAGGACATCACCGCGCTGGATATTTCAGCAACCCATATACGCGCCACGCTGGAGCAAGGTTTGAGCGTGCGATATCTGCTGCCGGACAACGTGCTGACATACATCAACCAGCACAAGCTTTATAGGGATAACGCCTGAATACTCCCGCTATTGTTGGGGCAGCTTAAGTATGCTTGGCGCGGCACGCCTAAGCAACTGATGAGTCTGTCAGCAATGCGAGATTAAGTAGCGAACTCACCTGCCGAAAATTCGGCTGATGGGAAGTTGATAGGTCAGCGCTGACCCCAGCTTGCCACGGCACAATCCCCAGACAAGGCGCCTGTAATCGTTGCTGCAAGGCAGCTATATTCTCTTGTGGCATCGCCATGTCGGGATCAATGTGATTGCCCACCCAGCCCTGCAGGCGCAAGCCACGCGACAGGATGACCTCCTGTGTCAGCAAGGCATGGTTCAGGCACCCCAGTCGCAAGCCTACTACCAGGATGACGGGCAAACCCAGCGCCACGGCAAGATCGGCCGTATCCAGTGTATCGCCCAGCGGCACGCAAAAGCCACCTACCCCCTCCACAATCACGCGCTCCGCTTCAGCCTGCAAGCCATGAAAACTCTGCAGCAATATATCTAGCGATATCGCGGTATTGGCCTGCTGCGCCGCAATATGTGGCGCAACCGGGGGAATAAAGGCATATGGATTGATGCGCTCGCGCGCCATCGGCAGATTGCTGGCGGCCCGCAGCATCGCCACATCGTCATTGTGCAACTCGCCATCCCGCCATTCACAGCCAGCGGCCACTGGCTTCATGCCTACCGAACGCATGCCTTGCGCTGCAAAGGCATGCACCAGCGCACTGGAGATCAAGGTTTTGCCAACGCCGGTATCCGTGCCGGTCACAAACCAGGCCTTGCTGTTATTGACGGTAGTTTGCATCTGGTTAATCAGGGCCGTTATGTCGAGGAGGAGGCGCGTGGACGAAACTGAACGGGCGACAAACCATCGGGCAGCTCCTGTCGCGCCTGTGGTTTCCATGCATGGCCGTAGATCACCTCGTACGTGGCAGGCAACTTGCCATCGCGCCGGAAAGATTCATAGCGTGCCTGCACATGCTGCAGGAAGCCCCGCCCCTGCAAGCCGCGATGGCGTCCTTCAGCCGCGTTGTGAGCGCCTATGGCTTTGAGGTCACGCATCACGCCCAGCACGTCGTCATAGGTCAGCTCGAAATACTCGACATCCAGCACCGGCGCATTAAAGCCCGCCCGCACCAAGGCATCGCCAATATCATGCATATCGATAAAACGGCTGACGGTGACATGGGCATCATCCTGACGCGTCGCTGCACGCAGCTCTTTGAGGGTATCGGGGCCCAGCGTGCTGAACATCAGCAGCCCTTCCGGCTTCAACACGCGCTGCATTTCCGTAAAGGCTAGGTCCAGATCATTGCACCATTGAATCGCCATATTCGACCAAACCAGATCCATGCTGGCGGCTGCTAGCGGCAAACGCTCAATATCCGCACACACGGCATGACGCCGGTCAAAGCCAAACAGCCGTTGCACTAGCGAGCGCGCCGCCATGGTTTTTTTAAGCATGCCCATGGCAATATCCAGCGAGATCACCTGACTCTGGCGGTACCGGACGGATAAAGCCGCACTGGCGTGTCCCGTGCCACAGCCAGCATCCAGTACCGCCCGGGGAGTCAGTTTGACCAGATCAAGCCGCTCCAGCATGCGCTCGCGGACTTCGCGTTGCAGCAAGGCCGCCGCATCATACGTGCCCGCCGCCCGGTCAAACGAACGCCGTACGCGGGCTTTATCTATCAGGTAAGCGTCCGTGGTCATGGCTGACGCTCCAGCGGGTGGACTGCATTGCCAGGCTCAAGAAATTCGTCAATCGCCCGCATAAATTGATCAGGGTGCGAAAGAAACGGCGCATGCCCTGCACCGGCAATGACGCGCAGGCGACCAAATGGTAAATGTTGCGACAGCCAGTGCGCCGCCTGCACCGGCGCCAGCGTGTCACGATCCCCGTGAATCAGCAGCACAGGTTTGTGTAGATGGGGAATCTCGTGACGCAGGTCGTTTTCCAGCAAGATATGCAGCGCTTTCTGCAATGAGCCCGCCGTCGGCACCGGGCGCTCGGAAAACGTCGAGCGCAGTTGTTTGACCGTGGCACGGGCGTCACTGGAACCCATGCATTGCAGCGTCAGAAACTTGATTAGCGTCGCATGGTAATCCGCATTCACCTGGCCCGCGAACTGATGAAAAACATCCGCCGCAATGCCATATTGCCAAGAATCCGTGGCGGTATCGGATTCCGCATTAACAAAGCGCGGCGAACTGCCAATCAGTATCATGCGCCGCACCACCTCAGGATGCGCCAGTGCCAAGCGCATGGCCACCAGCCCCCCCATGGACCAGCCACATATATCGGCATTGGGCGGCAACTGCGCCGCCAATGCCTCGGCAATGGCATGCAGATGCGCAGGCTCTAGCGGACGGCTGTGACCCATGCCAGGCAGATCCACGATATGAAGCTGGTAATACTGGCTGAGTTTTTTAATAAGCGGCTGCCAGACGCCACCATGCATGCCCCAACCATGGATCAGCACTAGCGGATGACCACTGCCTTTGATTTCAATATGCAGGCTCATGCCGCAGACTCCAGCGCGACTTCTGCCTCGCGCAAAGCGTGAATAAGGGCATGCACATCCTGCTCGCTATGTGCTGCAGAGAGCGAAATTCTTAAGCGGGCAGTGCCTTTGGGAACGGTGGGTGGGCGAATGGCGGGTACCAGCAGGCCACGCGTGAGCAAATACTCACTGAGGCGCAATACCTCATCATTACTACCGACCAGCAAAGGCTGTATCGCTGTTTCAGAGGGCATCCATTGCCAGCGACGAGGAGTATGGGTGTTAAGGATAAACATCAGATGCCGCAAGTGCGCGCGGCGTTGCGGCTCGTCGTGGATGACCTTCAACGCTGCCAGCAGCGCTGCGGCCAATGGCGCAGGGCTGGCCGTGGTGTAAATATAAGTCCGTGCCTGCTGGAGCAAGTAATCAATCAGCACGGGCTCGCCGGCAACGAATGCACCTGCCACGCCCGCCGCCTTGCCCAAAGTGGCCATGTAGATAATGCGGGGCGAAGTAATATTGAAGTGCTCAAGTACCCCAGCACCATGCTCGCCCAGCACGCCAAAGCCATGTGCATCGTCCAGCATGAGCCAGGCATCGTAGCGTTCGCACAGGGCCAGGATTTCCGGCACCGGGGCAATATCACCATCCATGCTGAAAACAGCATCGACCAGCACCAGCTTGCGTCGCGCGCGACTGCTGGCGAGCATCGATTCGAGTGCGGCCAGATCCTGATGCGGGTAACGCTTGAATTCGGCGCGCGACAATACCACGGCATCATTCAGCGAAGCATGGTTGAGCTTGTCGGCAAATACGGCGTCATCTCGCCCCAGCAGCGCGGCCACGACACCCATATTGGCCATGTAGCCGGTGGAGAAAAGCAGCGCAGCAGGCAAGCCGACAAAGTCGGCCAAGGCATGCTCCAGCTCTTCATGCAAGGCATGATGGCCGGTAATGAGGTGCGAGGCACCACTGCCAACCCCCACGGTTTGCGTTGCCTGCTGCATGGCTGAGATCAGGCTCGGGTGATTGGCCAACCCCAGGTAATCATTGCTTGCGAACGAGAGCAAGCACTTACCGTTTACCATCACTTCCGCTTGTTGCGGCCCCTCGACAATGCGCCGTTTACGCAGCAATCCGGCAGAGGTGCGCTCTGCCAGTTCAGCAGCTAACTCGTCCAGCAAGGTCATGATCAGGCGGGATGCAGCCCCAGCTTGGCGAACAGCGCACGGTCAGCCTCGGCTTCAGGATTTCCGGTCGTCAGCAGCTTTTCGCCGTAGAAAATGGAATTGGCGCCGGCAATAAAGCACAGGGCCTGTATGCCTTCATGCATGCTTTGACGGCCTGCAGACAGGCGGACGTAACTGCCAGGCATGGTGATACGGGCAGCGGCAATAGTGCGCACGAACTCGAAAGAATCGAGTTCATCAGTCCCATGCAGCGGGGTGCCTTCCACTTGGGTCAGCAGGTTGATGGGCACACTTTCCGGCGGGCGTTCCATATTGGCAAGTTGCGCCAGCAGACCGGCGCGTTGAACGCGGCTTTCGCCCATGCCGATAATGCCGCCACAGCAGACATTGATATCCGCATCGCGCACGCGATCCAGCGTGTCCAATCTGTCCTGGTAGGTACGAGTGGTGATCACATCGCCATAGAACTCCGGCGCGGTATCCAGATTGTGATTGTAATAATCCAGACCTGCATCTTTCAATTGTTCAGCCTGGCCGTCCTTCAGCATGCCCAGCGTAGCGCAGGTTTCCAGCCCCATGGCCTTCACTTCGGCGATCATCTTGAGCACAGGCTCAAGGTCACGCTGCTTGGGGCTGCGCCAGGCAGCGCCCATGCAGAAACGGCTGGCGCCATTTTCCTTGGCGGCCTTGGCGGCTTCCAGCACGGCATCCAGCGCCATCAAAGGCTCATTTTCAACATCAGTATGGTAGCGGGCCGCTTGCGGACAGTAGCCGCAATCCTCCGAACAGCCGCCGGTCTTGATCGACAGCAGGGTGCTTACCTGCACGGCATTCGGGTCAAAATTCTGGCGATGCACCGTCTGTGCACGGTGAATCAGATCACTGAACGGCATTTCAAACAGTTCAACAATCTGGGCCACCGTCCAGCGTTTTTCAGCCTCGACGACAGGTGTGTTTTTCTTGATGCTGTTCACATCCACTGCAACTTCAAGCATTGTCTACCTCTACATTCATTTCTTGCCAGGAATCATTCTTCGCGCGCAGTAAATCCCGCACGCCCAAAGGCACTACCACCAGAAAACATCCCAACCAGATATAACCCATCAAATGTGGCCAGCCGCCTGCCATTTTCGCCAGTTGGGGACTAAAATTCAGAATCACGACCAGCGAGCCCACCACGCCATAAAAGCGGTACCCGGAGAAACGGATGTAATCACAGATCTTGGGATTGGGATGATTGGCAGCCGCCGCGTATACAAAGATCGAGGCTGCCAGCCACAACAGCATCGGGATAATCGCGGGCAACAGCAGCACCGCGATGATGGAGAAGAAGGTAAACATCTGCGCAGCACGAATCTGCTGCTTGACGGTAATCACTTGAGTAGCCATGTATACACCTCGCTATGTCGTGTCCGCCATTATACTTGTCGATTAAATGCCAGTCACCTTTAAAACATGTGCTCATTTTTTAATCAGGCTTTGACGCAGGAATGTCTCTTGTGCACCTCCGACGACGGCGGTGACCTTGGCCTGTGCGCGCCGTGCCAGCAAGACCTACCCTGGCACAAAGTACCGAGCTGCCCGCAATGCGCCCTCCCCTCCAGCCAGGGATTGCTCTGTGGGCATTGCCTAACCTCGCCACCGGCTTTTGACCATACCCATGCCCTGCTCCGCTACGACTTTCCGCTCGATGCCATGTTGCAAGGCTATAAATACCGAGACATGCTGCACATGGCCCGCGTATTCGGCCATCTGCTGGCGGAATCAGTGAGCGCGCGACCGCGCCCTGACCGCCTGATCCCCATGCCATTGCATCCGCTGCGCCTGCGCGAACGCGGCTATAACCAGTCTCTCGAAGTGGCCCGCATTATCAGCAAGGCCTTGGCTATCCCGCTGGATTACACCAGCTGCGAGCGCATCAAGTTCACGCCACCCCAAGCCAGCCTGCCACTGAAAGCGCGCGCCAGCAATATGAAAGGCGCATTTGCCTGTCACGCCGCCATGACAGGTGAGCGTGTCGTGCTACTGGATGATGTGATGACCACTGGCGCCAGCCTGCAGGCACTGGCAAAAGCCATCAAAAAAGCGGGCGCCGCTGAAGTGGAGTGCTGGGTGATTGCCCGGACATTGCCGCGATAAGTAAAAAAGCTGCGTCCTGCCACAAGCCCGGCAGCTTGTAACAAAACGCAGCGCAAAACAAACCAGCAAATTCAGGCAGGCAAGGCCCGCCGATTGAACTTGTCGTGGTATTTGCTGATGAGTGTGTCCCAGTCGATTTGCACGCGACCACCCGTCCCCAGATACTGCTTTTGCCAATCATCAATCAGCTCGATGCAAGCGTGATTCATGTACTCCAGATCATCGAACTCAATAATGACCTCACGCCCGTCATCCAAGCACTCCACTCGCAGCCTATGGCATCAAGGCAATTCGTCTTGCCAAGCATTCGAGTGTAGTATTCCGTGATTTAGTTCCAGGGGCGCGCGTTGTTAAGGCGTTTAATCATTTAGATGCTAATGTGTTATCCCAACCAGAAGTTGCGGGGGGGGGCTGCGTACCTTGTTCTATTCAGGAGACGATGCTGACGCAAGAGCTGAAGTTAGAAAATTACTGGAAACTACCGGTTACTTTCCTGTTGATCTTGGTTTACTTGATGTTGGCGGTCCATTGATAGAACTCCCCTTCGGCACACTATCAATGTCCAACTTCATCAAGATGTAATGAAGCAAAAGCAGGCATCATCGCCGGCGGTGATGCCTGTATTTTTGATATTGCTTTCGTTAATCAGCACATCGAATCAATGCATTGCGAGAAAGAGTGAAATATAAAAAATCGATGATTAACGTTTATAGATTTGACTCTTGATCAGAGTATCGCTGTTTCTCTCTCTACCAAGAGATCAACAAAAGCCCGTACCTTAGCTGGTCGAAAGCGTGCCGATGGAAAGACCGTATAGATTCCACCTGAAGGTAGCGACCATTGCGGGAGCACTTGGATTAAGCGCCCCTCAGCGAGGTCATTGGCAATTGAATAATCCGGCAGTACTGATATTCCTACGCCTTCTTTCACAGCTTCGCGAACAGCAAGCGTCGCATCTAAATAAATCGAGGCTTGCACATTTACACTTCGACGTTCAATCTCATTTAATGAGAAATTCCAATGTAATGGATCCCGCAATGCGGTATTGGCAACAAACGGCAGTTGTGCAATCTCATCTGGGCTAGTGATCCGTTCGATCTTATGTTGCATGCTTGGCGATGCAACCAGCAACTGTCGAAATGTTCCAATTTTACGGGCTTGCAAAGGAGACTCAGCAAGCCAACCAACGCGAATGGCTAATTCGATATTTCCCGACATGATGTCGAGTGTCTGATCGCTTAACACTGCATCGACTTTACAATTTGGATATCGCTGAGTAAAAGCGGCGATGGCAGGTACAACCACACTCATGCCATAGTCAAAAGGCGCAGTCAGCCGCAATGTGCCAGAAGGCTCTCCCGCTACCTCGGATAGTTGACCGAACGCATCTTCAGCGTCGCGCAAAATCATACTGCAACGCTGGTAAAAAGCCAGTCCAGCCTCGGTAGGCTGTACTTTGCGTGTAGTACGCACCAAGAGTGAAGTCTGGAACTCCTGTTCAAGACGAGAAACCTGCTGGCTCACCACCGCCTTCGTGATGCCCAGTCGGTCTGCAGCTGCGGTGAAGGATCCAGTTTCGACGACTGCAACAAAGTAGACAAGGCGTCTCAGGTTTGCCATATCCCCGATACCAACTTCATTCTTATTGTATGTTTTTAACATACTTAATGTTTATCACGTATGCATTTAAATATCAATATGCCATGCCTATAATTTGTGACATCAAGAAGGAATTACTATGTACAACAAGCTTACTTATTTATTTGACCCATTGTGCGGGTGGTGCTATGGCGCTTCACCATATCTTTCCAGCATCGCTGAAGCAACTGATGTGAAGATTGAGTTATTGCCGACTGGCCTTTTTTCTGGCGAAGGCGCAAGGCAGATGGATGATGATTTTGCTGCATACGCCTGGAACAATGATCAACGTATTGCGCGCCTCACTGGGCAGGGTTTTACTGAACGCTATCGAGAATCGGTACTTGGCAACCGCCAGCAATACTTCGACAGTGGTCCAGCAACAGTAGCGCTGACCGCAGTGTCATTGACAACCCCTTCCCGAGAGTTGGATGCATTGAAGGCCATGCAGCAGGCGCGTTTCATTAATGGTCAAGATATCGCCGAATTAAAAACACTGGCTTCTATCTTGAAATCGCTCGAGTTGGAAGATGCAGCATTGATGATTAAGCATCCCGATGCGGATCTCCTTGCAGCCAATCGTGCGCGGGTAAACCTAGCCCAGGCTCTGATGCGGGAATTTGACGCAAGGGGTGTGCCTACTTTCATCGCAGACTCTGGGGACAAGCGCTGGGTGATGCATGCGAGTGCAATTTTTTCCAACCCGCAGATTGCGGCACGCTGACCGCAAGCTAACGGATTAGCATCCGACGGTAATTAAACAAATTAATAACCAAAAGTTCAACTTCATTCAATTTAAAGCGAGAAAACCATGACAACAAGACGCGATGTACTTAAGACCCTTGCCGCAACTGGTGTTGCAATGGCCATTGTTGGTAACGAGAATGTCTTTGCTGCCAGTTCCAACATTAGCTGGAAACACTTCCCAGCAGGTGAACATGGCTTCTTTCGTGCTCCTGTATTGCTGTCTGGCGCTCACGAAACCATTCTGATTGATGCTGGCTTCACTTTTCCCGATGGTACTGCGCTGGCAGAAGCAATCCAAGCCACAGGCAAAAAGCTGACGACGATTTACATCACCCAAAGCGATCCAGATTACTACTTTGGGCTTGCTCCAATCAAAGCCGCTTTCCCATCTGTTCGGGTTATTGCTGCAACCGCGACAGTAGATGCGATTAAAGCTAGTGTTGAAAAGAAGCTAGGCGTCTGGGGACCTCAGCTTAAAGAGAATGGCCCTCAAACTCTGGCTGAAGTAGTCATGCCCGAAGTGTTTGATGGTCCTGCCTTGAAATTAGAAGGGCACACGATTGAGATCATTAATGCTGATGGCCTTGCTAACCGCCGTTACATTTGGGCGCCTTCGCTCCATGCAATCTTCGGTGGTGTCATGGTCTTCTCTGGCGTTCATGTATGGACCGCAGATACTGCAGGTGTCGAGGCGCGTGCAGCCTGGGTAAAAACTTTGGATGCCATGGCAGCACGCAAACCAGTGGCTGTGATTCCTGGCCATTTAGCGCCGGGAGCAGCGATAGACCTCTCTGCCATCACATATACACGCAACTATCTCTTGGCATTCGAAGAAGAACTGGCCAAGGCAACTAATAGTGCTGATCTCATCGCGGCAATGACCAAACGTTATCCAGATGCGGGCATGGGCATTGCGCTACAAATAGGCGCTAAAGTTGCCCTCGGCGAAATGAAGTGGGGTTAAGGCAATGACGGCTAATCTCGACATTATTCGTGCAACCTATGAAGGCTCGTCAGAAGAGAATGGTAAGAACCTGCTCGCAGCCTTGGCTCCTGATGCAAGATGGACGGAGGCGGCAGGCTTTCCATACGCGGGCACCTATATTGGGGCAGAGGAGATTCTTTCCAACGTATTCAGAAGATTGGCTACGGAATGGATAGATTATCGGGCTCAGGTTCATACGTACTTGGCTGACGGCGATCAAGTCGCCGCCTTTGGTGTGTACTCAGGGACCTACCGAAAAACCAGCAAAAGCATGAGAGCTACATTTGCCCATCTCTACCAGCTCAAGGATGGAAAGATCATTAAAATGGAACAGTTTGTCGATAGTGCAACGGTTCAGAAGGCGCTCGTTGAACCTTAGATAAGGCACAAAAATTAGTACGGTCAAAAATCAGAATCAATCCGTAGATTCTGATTTTTGATTTTTACTATCATATTCATGCCGAGAGACTTCTATATTTGGCCATTCACTAACCATCCAATTGACTAGTGCTTCTACAGGAAGAAGAAAATCTCTGCCACGATCTGTCAGTGTATATTCCACCCGTGGTGTTATCTTTAGACAGTCGAAAGCTGTCTCCAAATAATACTTTTCATACTGTATTGGCGGCAGGCCATTATTGAAACTATGCCGATGCTTAAGGTAATAAAACATCTCGATGTACTCAAATATGGGTATTCCACGAATGACGGGCATCTGCCTGCTTCTGTTCAGGGCGTATCCCCCGCCTGATTTTGCAGTTAATCTACTCAGAACTACGCCGCTTGCCGCTTACATGCTCATGTAGAATGCATGACATCTGCTCAGCGGCCCCCATCATGTTCGACATCGTGCTCTATCAACCGGAAATCCCGCCCAATACCGGCAACATCATTCGCCTGTGCGCCAATACGGGCACGCGCCTGCATCTGGTAAAACCACTGGGCTTCAGCCTGGAAGACAAGCAATTGAAACGGGCAGGCCTGGACTATCACGAATATGCCAGTCTGCAGGTGCATGAAGATTGGGAAGCATGCCGCACCGCACTCGCGGATCGCCGCATGTTTGCCCTGACCACCAAGGGCAGTACGCGCCACAGCACCATCGCCTTCAAAGAGGGCGATGTCTTTGTCTTCGGGCCGGAAACCCGTGGGCTGCCGGAAGAGATCAGGGATCAGTTCGCCCCGGAGCATCGCGTCAGACTGCCCATGATGCCGAATAACCGCAGCCTGAATCTATCCAACTCCGCCGCGGTGCTGCTGTATGAAGCCTGGCGGCAACATGATTTTGCAGGCGCCGTTTAAGCGAGCGTGCGATCTTCAATCTTCATAAAAAAACAGGCTGGGGAAATGCCAGCCTGTTTTCTTAAGTCAAAAAATCTATCGCGAGTAACCCGGACTCAAACAGATTCCGACTTCTGTTCCCGACTCAGAAGGCTTTCCACGGCAACGCGTGGTGATTTGCCATGCGATAGCACCTGGTCAACTTCTGCAGTAAGCGGCATATCCACCCCCATCAGCTTGGCACGTCGCACCACTTCGCGCGTGGTATTCACGCCTTCAGCCACATGCCCCAGGCTTTGCAGAATCTCGGGCAACTTGCGACCAGAAGCCAGTTGCAGGCCAACTTCACGGTTACGCGAATATTGGCCGGTACACGTCAGTATCAGGTCGCCAGCACCAGCCAGGCCCATAAAGGTTTCTTTTTTGGCGCCCAGGCTCACGCCAAAACGCGTCATCTCGGCAAGACCGCGGGTAATCAGAGCAGCACGGGCGTTATTACCAAAGTCCATGCCATCGCTGATACCGGCGGCAATCGCCATCACGTTTTTCAGGGCGCCGCCTACCGATGCGCCGACCACATCATCGCTGGAGTAAACCCGGAAACTGCCGCCATGCATGACGCTTGCTGCTTCGCGGGCAAAATCGGCATCGTTCGCGGCCAGTGTCACGGCAGTGGGCAAGCCACGCACCAGCTCTGCAGCAAAGCTGGGGCCGGAAAGCGCACCCCATGGATGTTGCGGCCCCAGTTCGTCCATTGCAACCTCATGCGGCAGCTTGGCGGTTTCCGGCTCCAGGCCTTTGTTGGCCCAGACTACGGGCAACTTGCAATCAAGCGCTTTCAGGGCTTGCAGCGTGGCTCGAAATGCTGAGGTAGGCACGACAGACAGCACGAGATCAGAATGGGCTACCGCACGGCCAAGATCGCCTTCTACATTCAGATTGTCATTAAACTTGAAATCGCCGAGATAGCGCGGATTGGCACGCGCCCGTTTCATGCCGGAGACATGCTCCGGATTATGCGCCCACAGCACCACCGGGTGCTGTATGCTGATTTGCATGGCGAGCGCCGTTCCCCAGGCGCCAGCCCCCAATACGGTAACTTTCATTAATATCCCCAGACGGCGGTCGTGGGCAGATACCCCACCAGCCCGTCACGATGTCGCACCTTGATCCAGCCGTTGCCGGTCATTTCGAGCATATCCAGCACTACATCCTTTTCCACTGTCCCCACCACACTCGATGCAGGGTCGGCCGACTGCTGCAATGACGCCTGCGCGGCAATCACGATGACCGTGCGCTTGGTCGCCAGCTGCTTGGCGTCTATCCAGTTAAGGCCGCCACGGTTATCGCGCACCTTGATCCAGTCGCCCAGATTGACAATGACTTCCAGCGGATAGCCTTGCCAGATGACATAGAGCTTTTTGCCCTGCCCGGAAGGGGCGTCGTAGAGAATGGCGCGCGGAACCGCGACAGAACGGTATTCCAGCGCTGAAGCCAGCGAGGGCGTCAGCGCCAGAATAACGGCAATGGAAAGTAAAAACTTAGTGGGTAGTTGAACCATTCGCTTGCGTAGCCTGTTCCTGCTTTTGTTGTGCGTACAGGGCTTCGAAGTTAATCGGATTCAGCAGTACAGGTGGGAAACCAGCGCGGGTTGAAATATCGGAAACCGCTTCGCGCAGGTAAGGGAACAGAATGTTCGGGCAAGTCACGCTCAGAATGATTTCCAGGTTTTCTTGTGGGACATTGCGAATCTGGAAAATACCGGCTTGTGCCACTTCGATCAGGAATACGGTCTTGTCTTCCACCTTGGAGGTCACCGTCACGGTGGTCAGCACCTGATAGATGCCATCTTCCACGGCGCTGGCACTGTTGCTGAGCTCAATGCCCACTTGTGGAGCTTCACGCTGAATGAACACTTGAGGGGCGTTAGGGATCTCGAGGGAGATATCCTTCACGTAGATTTTTTCAATGCTGAAACCAGGTTGATTGTCTTGATCCTGGGCTACTGCTTGTTCTTCGGCCATGATGTTTCCTAATGGGAGCAAAGGCGCTCCCTTATCCCTATCGTTAATGAATAATAAAAAGCGGGGCAGGCCCCGCATCTCTCATGCCATTCTAACTGCTTATGGCGTGTTTTTGAATAACAACGGATCGAGCCCGCCCTTGAGGTCCAAGGCACGCAAATCGTCAAAGCCACCGACATGAAAATCGTCGATATAAATCTGCGGCACCGTACGGCGTCCAGTGCGTGTCATCATGGTCTCGCGTTCGGCCGGGTCAAGGTCCACCCGAATCTTTTCCACGGTAACGCCCTTGGCGTCCAGTAGTTGCTCGGCACGCATGCAATAAGGGCAATAGGCCGTGGTATACATGGTGATTTTGGCCATGACTTATCCCTTTACCAAGGGCAGCTTGGCCTGTGTCCAGGCATTCACGCCGCCATCCAGTTCATACACCTGGGTGAATTCATGTTTACGCAGCGTGGCGGCCGCCTTGCTGGAACGCACCCCACTCTGGCAATGCACGATCACCGGTTTTTCGCGAAACTTTTGTAGCTCCGCCAGCCGCTCATCCAGCTTGGCCAGCGGTATATGGCGGGCGTCGTTGATATGCCCGGCAGCAAACTCGGCATCGTCGCGTACATCCAGCACCACACCCTGGTTACGGTTAATCAGCAGCACCGCCTCGCTGGGGCTGACGCTCTTCGCACCGCGTCGCAGCATGGGCCACAACAGCATGAGGCCGGAGCCGACGGCCAGGCCGATATAAATTGCGTTATTGATCAGAAATTTCACTGTTAAACCCTCGAAAAAATACCCCGAAAAATGCCTGCCGATTGTACCGAATTCCCAATGACATTGAATGACTATGCTGCCAATCAGCGGAATTTCAAGAGCACCACACCATCGTCAGCGACAAGGGCTGACGGCGCCTGACATTTACTTGCAGATTTATTGGCAAAAAATCTCTAAAATACAAGGCTCGTGTTCAATCAGCTGGAAAACAATCTCCCATGAAGGTCACCCCGGTCATACTGCTCATTCTTGATGGTTTTGGTTATCGCGAAGAAATCAAGGACAACGCCATCGCCCAGGCTAACACTCCAAACTGGGATGCACTGTGGAGCCAATATCCGCACACGCTGATCAATGCCTCCGAGCACTATGTCGGCCTGCCAGACGGCCAGATGGGCAACTCGGAAGTCGGCCACCTCAACATCGGCGCTGGCCGTGTGGTGTTCCAGGAATTTGAACGCATCAACAACGCCATTGCCAGCGGCGAGTTTTACACCATGCCCGCCCTGGTCAATGCCGTGCAACACGTCAAGCAGCAAGGCAAAGCACTGCATATCTTTGGCCTGCTGTCCGATGGCGGCGTACACAGCCATCAGGACCATATCTATGCCATGGTGCGCATGGCTGCCCAGCAAGGGTTGGAGCGCATTTACGTGCATGCCTTCCTTGATGGCCGCGACACGCCCCCCATCAGCGCTGGCCCCTACCTGCAAAAGCTGGAAACCGCACTGACCGAGATCGGCGCGGGCAAAGTCGCTTCGGTATGTGGCCGCTATTACGCCATGGACCGCGACAAGCGCTGGGAGCGCGTGGCCCCGGCTTACCGCCTGGTAACAGAAGGCATAGGCGAGTTCACCGCCAGCACCCCTCAAGAAGCGCTAATTGCCGCATATGCCCGCGGCGAGAATGACGAGTTCGTAAAAGCAACCGCCATCACCGCCCCCAGCAGCGCACCTTTGCGCATGGAAGATGGCGACATGGTGGTCTTCATGAACTTCCGTTCAGACCGTGCGCGTCAGCTGACTCACGCCCTGCTCTCCCCCGAGTTCGATGGTTTTGAGCGTCACCACATTCCGCAATTCAGCGCCTACTTCACGCTGACCATGTATGACAAAAATGAAGTGCGCGCGGTGCCCATCTTTCCGCCCATGGAAGTGCGCAACACATTTGGCGAATACCTGGCAAGCCAGGGCCTGACCCAGCTGCGCATCGCCGAAACAGAGAAATATCCGCACGTCACCTTCTTCTTCAATGGCGGCGAAGAACTGGTGTTCCCCGGCGAAGACCGCATTCTGGTGCCCTCGCCCAAGGTCGCCACCTATGATCTGCAACCGGAAATGAGCGCATTTGAAGTGACGGAAAAACTGGAAGCCGCTATCTTGAGCCGCCAGTACAGCGCGATTATCTGCAACTTTGCCAATTGCGACATGGTAGGCCACAGCGGCAAGCTGGATGCCGCCATCAAGGCCGTGGAAACGCTGGATACCTGCGTTGCCCGCGTGATCAAGGCCATGCAATCCATCGGTGGAGAAGTCATCGTCACCGCCGACCATGGCAATGTCGAGCAGATGCAGGACTACGCGAATCACCAGCCACACACGCAGCACACTACCAATCTGGTGCCACTGCTGTATGTGGGCCGTGACGCCACCATGTCGGCCACGGGTGCGCTGTCCGATATCGCCCCCACTCTGCTCAAGATGATGGGCCTGACGCAACCTGCTGAAATGACCGGACACCCTCTCGTCCATTTCACCGCCCCGACGAATGCTTGATTACCTGCGTTTGCGACCCGATGCACGTGCACTCGGGCTAGCCTTGCTATGCGCACTCGCTCTGGGCCCAGGCACCAGCCTGGCAGCGCCCAAGGTGGAAAAGTCCAAGGCGGAGCTCAGCGAACTGCATGACAAAATCGAGTCCCTGAAAAAGGAACTCGACGACACCAAGGAAGCCCATGCCGATGCCAGCGACGCGCTGAAAGAGAGCGAAAAGGCCATCAGCACCACTAATCGCAAGCTTTACGACCTGCAACAGCAGCAGCTGGAAACACGCAGCCAACTGCAAACGCTGGAGCAGCAGCAAAACGGCGTGGACAACCAGCTGCAAGCGCAACAACGCCTGCTGTCTTCGCAAATTTACCGGCAATACTTGCACGGGCAGCCCGGCTACACCCAGCTTTTTTTGCAGCAGGAAAACCCGGCTGAGGTGGCGCGGCAATGGCAATACTATGGCTATGTGGCCCGGGCACGGGCTGAACTGATCACCGCCATGCAGGGCAATCTGGACAAGCTTAATCGGCTGAATGACGAAACCTCGGCCACCCTTCAAAAGCTGACAGAACTGAAAGCCGCCCAAGAGTCGGAGCGGGCAGCGCTGCAAGCGCAAAAAAATCAGCGCAACAAGGTACTCCAGAGTCTGGCTGCCAAGATCAACAGTCAGCGTGGCCAGATTGACAAGATGAAGCGCGATGAACAGCGGCTGTCGCAACTGGTGGAAAAACTGGCGCGTCTGGCGGCCATGCCACCGAAACGCAAACCGCAGAAACCCGCCGCAACAGACAAGGCCACCCCGTCATCACCGCAAGTGATTGCCCGCAACGAAGCACTGCCCAGCAATACGTTTGAGGGAGGCAATTTTGCGGCGCTCAAAGGCAAGCTCAATCTGCCGGTGCGCGGCGATATCCTGAACCGCTTCGGTAGCTCGCGTGAAGATACCGGCGTCTCGTGGAAAGGCTTGTTCATCAAGTCGAGCGAGGGGAGCGAGGTCAAGTCAGTGGCCAGCGGACGGGTGGTGTTTGCGGATTGGCTGCGCGGCTTCGGCAACCTTATTATCGTCGACCACGGCAATAGCTACATGAGCCTGTATGGCAACAACCAGGCGCTGCTGAAAGGGGTAGGAGATACGGTCAAGGGCGGAGACACCATTGCCGCCGTGGGCAACAGTGGCGGCAACGAGGCCTCAGGGCTTTACTTTGAACTGCGTTACCAGAGCAAACCGTTTGACCCCTTAAGCTGGAGCGTAGTGCGTTAATGCGGGAAGGGCCGAGCAATCGGCTCTTGGTCCGGCAGACTATCGCTTAAAGCAGCCAACCTTCACTGCCAGGCTGTGCATCCCAACTGCTTAAAGGTGCGGCGTCAAACTGGCGCCGGAAACTTCATCTTCAGCAGCATTTGCAGGAATCTGCGCCTGCAAATAGCCATCAAACAAACGGCACACACTTTGCCATGAGCACTGCGCCACCGCGCTGGCGGCAGCGAGGCCATATTGCCGCAGTAGCGCAGGGGCAGCCACCAGTGCCGTGGAGGCCTGAATAAACGCCGCGCTATCGCCAAACGGCACCCTGACGCCATTCACACCCGGCTGTATGAAAATTTCAGCCGCCGCATAGTCATACGCTACCACCGCCAAACCACTGGCCATGGCTTCCGTTAATACATTGCCAAAGGTTTCAGTCATGCTGGGGAACAAAAACATATCCCCGGACGCATAGTGCTCAGCAAGCTCCTCGCCCGATTTCGCCCCGCAAAAAATATGCTGTGGATAGCGGCGCATCAGCTTGCGCGCTTCCGGTCCACTGCCCACCCAGACCATGCGGGCTGTCGGATTCACTTTTTGTATGGCGTCAAATGCCTTGATCACCAGCGCCAGGTTCTTCTCCGCCGCCAGCCGACCCACATAGATCACCGCCAGATCATCCGGCGCCAGCCCCCACTCGGCTCGCAATGCCGGGCTACGCCGTGCGGGGGAAAACAGGCTGCTATCCACGCCGCGCCCCAGCACGGCCACATTGCGGTAATTTTCCTGCAGCAGCATCTGGCGCAGGGTATCGTTCGGCACCATGGTCAGCGCCGACTGATTATGAAACTGGCGCAGATGACGGGTCACCACGCCCCGCAGCCAGCTCATGCCGTAGTGCTTGCAGTAGCGATGAAAGTTGGTATGAAAACTGGAGGTGACGGGGATATCCATATTGCGTGCCACCTTGAGGGCGGCCCATCCCAGCGGACCTTCGGTGGCAATATGCACGACATCTGGCCGCTCTTTTTTCCAGGCCTGGCGCAGTTTTTCCACCATGGGCATGCCAAAGCGCAATCCGCTATAGCCAGGGATAGGCAAGCCGGGCACCAGCATGTGGCCGGCAGAATCCTCGCCATCCGACTTCTGGCGCGGGCGCACCAGCCGCACCTGCCAACCAAGGTCTGAAATTCCTTGTACCAGCCGCGACAAGGTCATGGCAACGCCATTGATTTCCGGCGGCCAGGTTTCCGTGACCAGTACCAGGCGCCGGGCTTGCCCGATGGCGGGACGCACTATTGTTGTTTGATCATCCATGCTGCCATGTTTGCCGGGGCATATGGCAAACGCATGACGTTGAGATGAAGTGAATATTACAACCGGGCCTGCAAAATGCCCGCCACCTCTTCATCGCTCAGCACGACCGGGTTGGTTTTCATGCTGCTACCCCGACAGTTAGCCACCACACGGGGAATATCCGAGGCCTGCATGCCCATGCTGGATAGCCGCGGCAATGCCATCTCGCGGGTCAGGAATTCCAGCCGCTCGACCAAAGCATGGAGGCCATCGGCCTCACCAAGCCGCATATCATTGGCCAGCACTTTACCGACATGCGCATAACGCCAGAGGAAATCGCTGCCCGCGGCGCGCTCTTGCAAACAGGCAATATTGACGCGCGTGCACTCTGCCACCAGCGTGCCGCAAACCACACCATGCGGCATCGGGAAAAATGCCCCCAGCGGTGCCGCTAACCCATGCACCGAGCCTAAGCCCACCTGCGCCAGAGTAATGCCGGATAACAAGGCGGCATAGACCATATTGCCACGATGGTTTGCCAGATCACCCTCGCCGCGAAACCATGGCAACAAGCTGTCGCGTACCGCCCGCAGGCCAGACATGGCCAGCGCATCAGTAAGCGGATTGGCGCGAGTAGAGACATACGACTCCAGCAACTGCGTCAACGCATCCATGCCGTTCGCCGCGATCAGGGAAGGTGGGCAGGATGCCAATAGATCGGGGTCTATCACTGCATAGTTCGCCACCAGCCGTTCGTGCCTGAATGATTTTTTAAAGCCAGCTTCGCCATGTTGCGAGAGCACGGCGTTACGAGTGGCTTCCGAGCCAGTGCCTGCCGTCGTAGGGACGGCAATAAATGGCACTTCTGGCCCGGGATATGGCAATTCCGGCCCGACGCCTTCCAGAAAATCCATCACGCTATTCGGTATCCGCAACAACCCCGCCACTGCCTTGGCGGCATCCAGCACGCTGCCTCCGCCTATGCCAATAACGACCTCAATGCCTGCAGCACGGTATTGACTGGCCAGCGCGTCGGCCAGCTGCGGCGATGGCTCGCCATCGACCACGGCGTGCTCAAACGACAAACCGGCATGGCGCAACGCCGTTTGCAGCGCAGGCCAATCCTCGCTCGCGGTAAACGAGCGCGCACCGGTGATGATGAGGATGCGCGAGCCAAACTCACTCGCCAGGGCAGGCAATTGTTGACGAGCGCCCGCACCAAACACGATGCGCGGCATCTGGCCAAAACTGAACGCGGGAATCTGCATTACTCGCCTATCGCGTGCAACAGCACTTTGCGCGTATGCGACATGCGGCGATGCTCATAGAGGAAGATGCCTTGCCAGGTACCGAGCGCCACCGCACCGTTGAGGATGGGGATGGAGATGCTGGTCTGTGTCAGCGCACTGCGGATGTGGGCAGGCATGTCATCCGGCCCTTCGGCAGTATGGATGAACAAGGGATCACCTTCAGGCACCAGCCTCGCGAAAAAGGCTTCCATGTCCACCAGCACGTCGCTGTCGTAATTTTCATTCACAAGAATACTGGCCGAGGTGTGCTGAATATAAAGCGTGAGCAAGCCGGCCTGTAAGCCGGTATCGGCTACCCAGTCCGTGACTTGCGGCGTGATGTCATACAGGCGCTTGCCCTGCGTGCGCACGGTAATGTGCGTGGATGATTGTTGCATCTGCTTCTCCCATGAGATCAAGCAGAATTATATGCCGGACAAGGCAAGCACAGGGCAACGCAGCCGCGCTGTACTCGTCCTGTCCGGCATCGGAAAGATTACCAGCCGTAACCGTAACGGAAACTCGGGCCGTAGAAAGGACGCCGCCAATAGGGACCGGGGCCATAGCTATAGCCCCACCAAGGGTCATAGTAAGGTTGATAGCGCAGCTGGTATTCGCGGCGCAAACGCTCCTGCTCTTCGCGCTTGGCTTTTTCGCGCTTGTTGATTTCATCGGCAAAGCCTTCGCGCAAGGCAGCTTCACGGGTCTGGTAAATATAATCCAGCACCTTGGGGCTGACGCCCTGCTTACTCAGTTCCACCGATTGCGAGGGCGTGAGGTCATACTGCGAATTACTGGCCTTGATTTTGGCGATCAGCTCTTCCGGCGGCGTGGTTTTGGAAAGCTGCACCAGCTCTTCCA
Organism: Methylovorus menthalis; assembly: GCF_020523625.1. GTDB lineage: Bacteria > Pseudomonadota > Gammaproteobacteria > Burkholderiales > Methylophilaceae > Methylovorus > Methylovorus menthalis. The sequence goes on along the minus strand of NZ_JAJAQH010000003.1, from coordinate 253,864 downwards.
GGCTGAGATTGGGCACCGGCTTCGGCATCAGGCGCTCCAGCTCCTCCGGGGAAATCCGCTTGACCTGCGGCTCCTGCTGGCCTGTGGTAGCGCACGCCGCCAGCAGCATCAACATACCGGCCAGCCAGAGCTGTTTGATTGTTTGCACGTTCATCTCCAGAACAAATAATGAGTGTTGTTTCGACTGTACTGCTGCTTAAAAATTCATCGCCAACCGCACGATGCTGGCGAAATGCGCCGGGGCAGATATTAGCCCTGCTTCATGATCACCCGCGTCGGGTCCACCACGCGGTCATCATAGGGATGATGCAGGCGCGGATATAACTCCATCACACGTTTTACGTAAGCGCGGGTTTCGGCATAAGGCGGAACGCCACGATAGCGCTCCACCGCACGTTCGCCCGCATTGTAGCCGGCCACCGCCAGGCGCACATCGCCCTTGAAATACGCCAGCAGCCAGCGCATGTAGGCGATGCCGCCACGTATGTTCTGGCTGGCATCGTAGGCATTGCGCACATTGAAGCGCTCGGCGGTATCGGGGATCAGCTGCATCAGCCCCATGGCTTCCTTGGAAGAGCGGGCGGAAAGTTTGAAATTGGACTCGACGGCAATAATCGACAATATCAGTTTAGGATCCACCTGGTGCCAGCGCGCCAGGGTATCCACCAGGCCGACCAGCCAGCGCTTGTTGGCAGGCAGGCTGGCAATGTGCTGTTCTATCCGGGCGGCGTCACTGCCGGCATAACTGTCCAACGGCGCTTTGTCCGGGGCGACATCCGCCAGCACACAGGGTGGCAAGTCGGTGGAGGTGAGCGCAATGGTATCCAGCATACGCTGCGCCTGCAGATGGCCCTGGCTGGATGCCAGGGTAAAAAGCGATGCTCCCAGCGCCTGGCTTTGCGGCACACCCTTGCCAAAGGCATACAGCATGCCGAGCCGGTACTGCGCCTCGGCACTGCCCATGCGTGAGGCCTGACAATACAGCCGTGCAGCCTGCCATTCGCCCTCCACTTCGTCCATGCTGGTTTCAAGGCGGCTGGCTTCCTGCAAAAGCTGACGGATGACGGGCGGCTCATTATCCAGAATGTCGCCCATGGCAGGCGCTTGCTGGGTCTGGCTAGCAGGCAACGCACTTTCGGCGGCCAAGGCCATGCCACTGGGCAAGCTGACAAAGCCCAGCATCCACACCAAGATAATCGGGAATTTACCCATGCCTGATTTACGTTATTCCATCATGATTTGAACAGTACATTCACCCGCGTCATTGCGCCGCACGCTCTATTTAAACGGCTTGCCAGCGCAAGTCTTGAGTGCGCCTGAAGACTTGCTGCATTCTACGCCATTGCCATGCATAAAGGCCCGCGTCGCATCATGCATCGGCTTGTTGCGCGGCCAGAATGTTTGGCAATTTTTCCTGTATCCAGTCCGCCAGTGCTTCTACTCGCAAGCCCACCTCCTGCCCCAGCGGCGTCAGACTGTATTCCACATGTGGCGGCACCACCGGGTAAGAGATGCGCAGCACGAAGCCATCCTGCTCCAGCCATTGCAGGGTTTGCGCCAGCATGCGTTCACTCACGCCCCCTATTTTTCGGCGCAAATCGCTGAAGCGATGGGTACCGCCCAGCAAGGCCACCAGCACCAGCACGCCCCAGCGGCTGGTGACATGCTTCAACACCTCACGGGAAGGACATTGCGCGGCAAAGACGTTGCCACGCTCCATCAATGTGGAGAGCGATTCGTCTTGTCTTGTTTCCTGATTCGCCATGTTTACACTTACCTTTCTGTAAGTACTTACTAAAAGTTAGCTTGTTTGTTATTGTGCCTTTTCTTTCATTTCAAGCCAACAGGAGTTTTACCATGATCGTGATTACCGGAGCTTCCGGCCAACTCGGCCGACTGGTTATTGAGGAGCTGTTAACCTCGGTGCCTGCCAACCAGATTATTGCCGCCGTCCGCACCCCCGCCAAGGTGGCCGACCTCGCCGCCCGAGGCGTCGTTGTGCGTCAGGCGGATTATTCACAACCGGCGACCCTGGATGCTGCCTTTGCCGGTGCCAGCCAGATTTTGCTGATTTCATCGAGCGAAGTAGGTCAACGCCTGCCGCAACATCAGAACGTCATTGCCGCTGCCAAGCGCGCCAATGTCAGCCTGCTGGCCTACACCAGTCTGCTGCACGCCGACACTTCGCCGCTGGGCCTGGCCGCCGAGCACGTGGCCACCGAACAGGCACTCCAGGCCTCCGGCGTGCCATATGCCATCCTGCGCAATGGCTGGTATACCGAAAACTACACCGCCAGCATCCCACCAGCACTGCAATACGGTGTACTGCTGGGCAGCGCGGGAGAGGGCAAAATCGCCTCGGCTACCCGCCATGATTACGCCGTGGCGGCCGCCACTGTATTACGCACCCCCAACCAGGCTGGCAAGGTTTACGAACTTGCAGGCGATACCACATATACCCTGACGGAATTTGCCGCAGAGCTTTCGCGCCTCGCAGGCAAGACTGTTGCATATCAGAACCTGCCCCAGGCCGACTATGCCAAAGCCTTGCTGGATGCCGGGCTGCCTGATTTTCTCGCTGATCTGCTGGCGGATTCGGACACTGGTGCCTCCAAGGGTGGCCTGTTTGATGACAGCCATCAATTAAGCCAGCTGATCGGCCGGCCGACGACACCTCTGGCGACAGCTATCGCCGCTGCGCTGTAATTCGCCTGGAGATAAGGCGCAAGAAAAAAGCCGACATGAAGTCGGCTTTTTTCGTTTACTACCTGAGCTTTATACAACTCATCATCTATCAAACTAGCGGCCTATCAAACTGACCATCTATCAAACTCAGGCCTTGCTGAACAGCATCTTGCCACCCTTGTACTCGACCTTGATCGTATCCTTGGCGGCGAAATGGCCACTGAGGATTTCACGTGCCAGCGGATTCTCGATCTCGGACTGGATAGCCCGCTTGAGCGGACGTGCGCCATATACCGGATCGAACCCGGCAGCGGCAATCTCCGCCAAGGCAGACGGCGCAACCTCCAGCAGCATGTCCATCGCATTCAGGCGTTTGGCCAGGCTTTGCAACTGGATGCCAGCAATCGACTTCACATGCGCTTCACCCAAGGAGTGGAACACCACCACTTCATCGATCCGGTTGATGAACTCGGGACGGAAATGGGTTTTGACTTCGCCCATCACCGCCAGCTTCACCACCTGATAATCGTCGCCGCTCATGCTCTGTATCATCTGGCTGCCCAGATTGGAGGTCATGATGATGACGGTATTCTTGAAGTCCACCGTACGGCCCTGGCCATCGGTCAGGCGACCATCGTCCAGCACCTGCAGCAGCACGTTGAATACATCCGGATGCGCCTTTTCAACCTCATCCAGCAGGATCACGCTGTAGGGTTTGCGTCGCACGGCCTCGGTCAGCGTGCCACCTTCTTCGTAGCCCACATAGCCGGGAGGCGCGCCAATCAGGCGCGAAACCGAATGCTTCTCCATGAACTCGCTCATGTCGATACGCACCAGATGCTCTTCCGAATCAAACAGGAAGTTGGCAAGCGCCTTGCACAGCTCGGTCTTGCCGACCCCGGTAGGCCCCAGGAACAGGAATGAGCCATAAGGCCGATTCGGGTCCGACAAACCAGAGCGCGAACGGCGGATGGCATCGGCCACGAGTCGCACGGCCTCATCCTGGCCGACCACGCGTTCGTGCAGCTTGTCTTCCATGGTCAGCAATTTATCGCGTTCGCCCTGCAGCATCTTGGACACGGGAATCCCGGTCGCGCGGCTCACCACCTCGGCAATTTCCTCGGCACCCACCTGCGTGCGCAGCAAGCGGTTTTTCACCGGCACGCCGTTCAGCTCTTCCGATGCGGCCTTGTTGAGCTGGGCTTCCAGCTGCGGCAACTTGCCATACTGCATCTCTGAAACCCGCTGCCAGTCGCCCTCGCGCTTGGCTTCTTCCATCTGCTGCTTCAGCTTTTCAATCGCTTCCTTGATATGGGCCGACCCCTGCACCTGGGCTTTTTCCGATTTCCAGATATCGTCCAGATCAGCATATTCCCGCTCCAGACGCTTGATCTCGTCTTCTATCAGGTCAAAGCGTTTTTGCGAAGCTTCGTCCTTTTCCTTGCGCACGGCTTCGCGCTCGATCTTCAGCTGGATCAGGCGACGGTCCAGTTTGTCCATCACCTCCGGCTTGGAGTCGATTTCCATCTTGATACGCGACGCGGCCTCGTCGATCAGGTCGATCGCCTTGTCTGGCAAAAAGCGGTCGGTGATGTAACGCTGCGAGAGTTCAGCCGCTGCCACAATCGCCGGATCGGTAATCTCCACGCCGTGGTGCAGCTCGTACTTCTCCTGCAAGCCGCGCAGGATGGCAATGGTCGCTTCGACACTTGGCTCATCCACCAGCACTTTCTGGAAACGACGTTCCAGCGCGGCATCTTTTTCTATGTACTTGCGATATTCATCCAGCGTGGTGGCACCCACGCAGTGCAGCTCACCGCGTGCCAGTGCAGGCTTCAGCATATTGCCCGCGTCCATGGCGCCATCGGCCTTGCCCGCGCCGACCATGGTATGAATCTCGTCAATAAAGACGATGGTCTGCCCTTCGTCCTGTGCCAGCTCTTTCAGCACAGATTTCAGGCGCTCTTCAAAATCACCGCGGTATTTGGCCCCTGCCAACAATGCCGCCATATCCAGCGACAGCACGCGCTTGTTCTTCAGCGATTCCGGCACCTCGCCATTCACAATCCGCTGCGCCAGGCCTTCCACAATGGCGGTTTTACCCACGCCAGGCTCGCCGATCAGCACTGGATTGTTTTTGGTGCGGCGTTGCAGCACCTGAATCGCGCGACGAATTTCATCATCCCGACCAATCACCGGGTCCAGCTTGCCAGCGCGAGCGCGCTCGGTCAGGTCCATGGTGTATTTCTTCAGGGCCTCGCGATTGCCTTCCGACTCCTGGCTATTGACCTGATCGCCACCGCGCACGGCATTAATCGCGGCCTCTAGCGCCGTCTTGTTGAGCCCAGCCTGTTTCAGCAGCTTGCCGGTGTCACCCTTGTCCTCGGCCAGCGCCAGCAAAAACATCTCACTGGCAATATAGGCATCGCCACGTTTCTGCGCGTGCTTGTCGGTCAGGTTCAAGAGATTATTGAGCTCACGCGATACGGTTACTTCGCCTGTGCTCTCTTCCATTTTGGGCAGGCTTTCCATGGCCTGCTGCAAACTGGTTTTCAGACTGCCGACATTCACGCCAGCGCGCGACAGCAGCGACACCGTGCCGCCATCGTCCTGGTTCATGAGTGCTGCCAGCAAGTGCTGAGCTTCTATGCTGGGATTATCGTTACCTACGGCCAGACTTTGGGCATCGCTCAGGGCTTGCTGAAACTTGGTCGTCAGCTTGTCTATACGCATTTCCTGCTCCTCGTCATTATTTTGAATACCCTATAGATGGGAGGGTTTTTCCATATTTCAAGTTTTAGCTGTCATTAGCCGATATATCCTTAAGCATAAAAGGTTTCCATCTGACAGACCTCGTGTTAACTTAGCGCCATAAGCTTCATGAGAATTCGACATTTAATGCCTTAACGGCTTGATTAAAAATGAATGTCATGCAGCAAAATTAGACCAATCCGGGGGAAGCAACATGTCTGTTTTACGCACGGCCGTGCAGCAGGCCAGCCTATCATGATCAAGATTTACTTATCTCTGGTATGGCACTGACTGCGCCTACAGAATCCGATCTGATTCATCAGCTACTCCACGCCATGGATGGAGTCGCTGTTATTGCTTTTGATGCCAAGCTGCATATTCGTTATGCCAGCCCGTATGCCCTCCAGATTCTCAGCCTCAAATCCCTTTCCCGCGCCAAACTGCCCGCCAGCATAGGCCAGCGGGTATTGGCCGAATTACAAAAAAACAATCCCAAATTCACCCTGCAACATGCCGTCGGCAATGCCCTTAAAAGTTTTTGCGCGCAGATTGCCGCACTAGAGCCCGCCACCGCCGGGGCGGACTATGTGCTTTACATGCAGGATGTCACCGAACGCTTTGCCAGCGAATACGAGTTACGCAGCATGCTCAACCTGCTGCGCAAGCTGATCGATGCCAGTCCCGACTACATCTGCCTGAAGGATGGCGCAGGCCGCTGGCTGCATGCCAATACCAGCGGGCTTGCCATGTTGCACCTGAACGATGTGCCAACGCTGGGCAAAACTGACCGCGAGCTTGCCGAGCTCACCCACCCCAGGTTGCGTGACTTCATGCAGCACTGGCAGGCCGCGGATGAATATGTCTGGGAAACCGGCCAACTCTTGCGCGAGGAAGAAACCATTCCACTGCCACACGGGGATCGTGTGCTGGATGTGATCAAGGTACCGTTGTTTCATGATGATGGCAGCCGGCACGGCATTGTTACCTTGGGACGGGATATTACCGACCGCAAGCAGGTGGAAAGCCAGTTACGCCAGCGCAGCGCAATCCTGGATGCCTTGATCTCGTGCGACTGGCTGCTGCACTCGTCAGAGTCCTGGCAAAAGGTCGCCGTGGGGGTGCTGGAACTACTGGGGCTGGCCGCCCATGCCAGCCGCGCCGCGCTGATGAAAAACAGCAATGACCTCGAAGCCGAGGCGCCAGTATCCGAATTACTGCATCACTGGAATGCCCCCGGCTTCAAGCCGTTGAGCGATGGCTACCATTGCATCGATTACTTGCGCGATGGTTGCAGTCGCTGGCTCAATATCCTGCAACAAGGCAGCCCGATTTTTGGCAATGCCGACGACTTCCCGGCGGACGAACGCCGTTTCCTGCTAAATCACGATAGCCAGTCCTTCGTGATTATCCCGATTTTCGTGCATGGCCACTGGTGGGGCGTAATCATGATAGAACGTGATCACGCGGCGTCCACCGTCACCTCGCAGGAGCTGGGCGCACTGATGTCCATCGGCCGCTCATTCGGCGTGGCGATTCAACGCGAGTCCTCCGACCACCGGCTGCATCAGGCCAAGATCGCCTTTGAAAGCACGGCAGAAGGCATTTTCATCACTGATGACCAGCTGCGCACCATCGCCATCAACCAGGGCTTTACCGACATCACTGGCTATACCGAAGATGAGGTGTTGGGGAATATTCCCAACGTGCTGGAAGCTGACCTGAAAAAGCCCGAGCCGCACCGCGAAATATGGAAAGCCCTGACGCGCGATGGCCGCTGGCGTGGCGAATTCTGGAACCAGCGCAAGAACAACGAACAATATGCCGAATGGGTGACGCTCACCGCCGTCAATAACGAAGAAGGCAAAGTGATCAACTATGTCGGCGTGTTTGCCGATATCAGCGAAATCAAGCATTCACAAAGCCGCCTGAATGAGCTGGTGAATCGCGACCCGCTCACTGGTCTGCCCAACCGGCGCCTGATGCATGAGCTGCTGGACCATGCGATCAAATATGCCGAACGCGAGCAGAATGAAATTGCCCTGCTGTTTGTCGATCTGGACCGCTTCAAGGCGATCAACGATACCTTGGGCCATCAGATGGGCGACAAGCTGCTTTTTGAGGTGTCGCAGCGCATACGCGCCGCTGTTCGGGATAGTGACGCGGTCGCCCGGCTGGGTGGCGACGAGTTTATTGTGATGATGGATGTGCTGCGCGAACGCGAAGATGCGGCCAAGGTCGCCAAGAAAATCATCAGCAGCCTGCAGAATGAATTCCTGATTGATGGGCGCGAGCTATTTATCAGCGCCAGTGTCGGCATCTCGGTTTACCCGGACGACAGCCTTGATGTGGATGGCCTGATCAAGGCTGCCGACATCGCCATGTATCAGGTGAAAAACAAAGGCAAGAATAACCATTGCTTCTACTCCGCTGACCTGAGCCAGAATGCAGTGGAACGCTTTACCCTGGAAAACCAGCTGCGGCGCGCGTTGGCACGGGATCAGTTTGAAGTGTATTACCAGGCGCAGGTGTCGCTGGAAACCGGCCGCATCATCGGCGCCGAATCGCTGATTCGCTGGATACACCCGGAGCTAGGCGTGGTATCCCCCGCCAAGTTCATCCCGCTGGCAGAGGAAACCGGGCTGATCATCCCTATCGGCGAATGGGTATTGCGGCAATCCGCCATCCAGGTAAAGGAGTGGCACGATCAGGGATTTGATATCGACTGGGTGTCGGTGAATGTCTCCGGCGTGCAGATACAGCGCAGCAATTTTGCTGATACGGTATACGGCATACTGGTGGAAACCGATTGCGAATCGCATCTGCTGGAACTGGAGATTACCGAGAGCACCGTCATGCACAACACGGAGTATGTGATTGATGTGTTTGATCGCATCAAGCACCTGGGGGTAAGGCTGGCGATTGATGACTTTGGCACGGGGTATTCGTCCCTCTCCCACCTGAAGCGCCTGCCGCTGGACAAGATCAAGATTGACCAGTCGTTTGTGCGTGACCTGCCCAACAACAGCGATGACGCCGCGATTGCCACCGCCATCAATGCCATGGCACAGAGCCTAGGCTTTACCGTGATTGCCGAGGGGGTAGAAACACGGCAACAAGCCAGTTTTTTACAGAAAATAGGGTGCCAGCAGGGCCAGGGCTATCTGTACAGCCGCCCGGTCACTGCCAGCGAATTCACTGCGCTCTTGCGAGCAGAACAACTCAACAATAAAAAATGAACCCGCAACAAAACCATTTCATCGATGTTAACCAGCTGAGAGTCGGGCTCTATGTCCACCTGGATCTCGGCTGGATGGATCATCCATTTACCTTCAGCAATTTCAAGCTCAAGGATGAAGAGCAGATCGCCACCATCAAAAAAGTCGGCCTCAAGCGCTTGCGCTACGACCCCCACCGCAGCGATTGCGATCCCTTGCCTTTGCCTGAACCCATCAGGTCACCCCGCGGCCCCTTGGTGGAGCCGCCGGTGGAGCCCATCGCTGAAACAGCCCATCATGACAGGCACCAGCCAGACCCGGCTCAGCGACTGCAACAGTTACAGCACGCTCTGGATGAAAGCGAAAAGAAATTTCTAGCCGCTGCCAATGTGGCCAAACAGGTGACGCGCAATATCCTCACCCAGACCCAAACCTCCATGCAGCAGGCAAATACGCTGATTGAAGGGATGGTGGACTCGGTGCTGGGCGAAAGCGATGTCGCCATTTACGCCATGAGCGGCAATCGCTCCGGGGACGAACACTTCAATCACCCGCTGAATGTGACGACGCTGGCGCTGATGCTGTCCAAATCCATGGACATGACCGAAGAGCAAGCACGTATTCTCGGCCTGGCGGCGCTGTTTCATGACATCGGCAAAATCGAGATTCCCAACCGCCTGCTCATGAAAACCGAGCCGCTAACCAAGGCCGAGCAATCCTTCATGGAGCAGCACAGTGAAATCGGCGCCCGCATTGCCAAACAGTGCGGCATGTCTGCGGAAGTGGTCGAGCTGATACTGCACCACCATGAATGTGCCGATGGCACGGGCTACCCAAAGCGCCTCAAGCAGAACGACACTTCGCTGCTGGCGCGCCTGCTCGCTATAGTCAATGTCTACGACAACCTGTGCAACCCGGCCCTCACCGTCAAGGCACTGACGCCCTATGAAGCGCTGGCTTACATGTTTGCCCACCAGCGCAGCAAGTTCGATGAAAGCCTGCTGAAGCGGCTGATCAAATGCCTGGGCGTTTATCCGCCGGGCAGCGTGGTGCAGCTTTCCACGGGCCTGCATGGCATCGTGGTCTCGGTCAATATGGACAAGCCTTTGCGCCCCTTTGTCATGGTGCATGACCCGGCATCGCAAACCGAGGAAAGCCAGCTGATCGACCTGCGCGATGACCCCAGCCTCAATATCAGCCTCTGCCTCAAACCATCGCAGTTGCCAGACGATGCGATGGAGTTTCTCAAGCCGCGCAAGCGCCTGAGCTATTTCATCAGCAAGGATAACCAGATCGCGGGATAAGCCGCGCTCAAGGCAGGTCTGCAGGTGTAAAAAACGGCGGCGAGTGCATGTGCACCGGCCGCCGTTTTTTCGTCAGGCTTGAGACCTCTCAGCCGCCAAGGTCTGGCTAGAAATCCACGCTCAAACCCACATTGATGGAGCGCCCCATCCCGGCCACAGGGCCAATCGCACCCTGCCCGCCTTTGGCATTCCAGTTGGCATAATCTGCCCCGCCCAATGGCAGGTAGTAGAACCTGTCAAACAGATTGGTGACACCCAGATCCAGCCGCGCCTTTTTCCATTGATAGCCAGTACGCAGGCTCACCAGCGTGTAGCCTGCTGTCCTGGATTCAAAACGCACGCTATCCACCTCAGTTTTGCTGTCCACCAGTTGCAGATCAATGGCATTGCTCCAGGCACCGGAGCGCTGCTCCAGCGACGCTTTGAACTGCAGCGGCATGATGTGATAGAGATCGTCGCCATTGCTGACGCGCTCGCCGCGGGTCCATCCCAGGGAACCGCTGACACGGCCTTGGCCAAAGCGTGCGTTATCCCACAGGCTGCGCTTGAAGGCGGCCTCCACTCCATAAAACTGGGCATCCTGATTCTGGAATTGCAGCAATGCACGCGGCACGCCGCTGGCCAGGTTGAAGGTGCCTATGCGATTCACGCCGATGTAATCCTGCACGTAGGTGTAATACGGCGTGAGCTTGACTTCCCATTGCGCCTGGGCAGCATCGTGCAGATTCAGCGTGGCACTGATGGTATTGGCCGTTTCCGGTTTGAGGTCGGGGTCTCCCACATAGCCATTGGCATCACCAAACCAGCCTATCATGGTCATGGCCATGGTGCCACGGCCCCAAGAGTAGCGTTCATACAGGCTGGGCGCGCGGTTTTTGCGGGCATAGCCGAAATCCACACTGGTGGTGTTGCTGGCGATATAGGTCGCCATGGCCGTGACGTCAATATTCTGGTCGGTACGCGAACGGTCACCCGCATTGAAAGCCTGGGCAGCCGCATTGTCGGTGGCATTCATCATGCCGCCGTAGGATTGCACCTCGCCCGTACTGGTGTGTACCACATCCTCACGCAAGCCCAAGAGCGTGCTCCACTGCTTGCTCCAGTTGGAGGCCACCTCGGCATACACGGCCACGCGATCGCGGCGTCCGTTGTTGATATTCACATACGTCTGCGGGCCCATCATCATGCTGCCAGGCACGGCAGGCCAGAAATCATCCAGCTTCTGGCGGTGAGCTTCGTTGCCAATGCGCAGGGTATGAATGGCATCCAGCGGCACGGTGGCCTTGACGCTATAGCCCATGTCCTCGCCTTTGGTTTTCATGGGCATTGTGCCGGTCTTCTCGGTCGAGAAGAAGCCCATCTCGTGATTCACATTCTGCCAGTAGATCCGGGTATCCAGATCGCCCCAGGCAAACTGGCGGCTGTAGCCGATATTGATGGCGTCAGACTGGTTATTGATCAGGTCCATGTATTGATTCACATAGCCCTGGAACGGCACATCCTGATGGGTGAGCTTGACGGTCAGCAGCTGGTCTTCGCCGCGCGCCGCAAAGTTAACCGTTTGCGTACGCCGGTCAAACTGGGTGGAACGTACCTTATTGCCGCGGCCATCTTCGTAACTGCCCGCGCGGTCTATGGTACCGGTAAAGCCCAGGCTCATACTGTCATTGGCAACAGAGGCGCTGAGGGCGGTGCTGAAGGCATTGTTATTGCTGCGATAGAGGCTGGAGAAACGGCTCTGGGTCACCAGCGTCTCGCCATTCTCGGCAAACACTGGAGCGGGCGACGTCAGCAAGATGGTCCCGGCGATGCTGTCGCCACCCTGGCTGACGGGGGTGATACCCGCCAGCACGCTGGCGTTTGCCACGGTAGCGGAAGAAACATACGACAAGGGGGAGTTCATGTGATTGCCACAGGCAGCAGTCACCTCGGCGCCATCCACCAGAATTTTGATGCGGTCATCATTGAGTCCGCGTATCACCGGCAGAGCTGACACTCCGCCCGACTGGTAAAACTGCAGGCTGCCTTCAGCCGCCAGCACTTCGGCCATATCCGCGCTGTTGAGCGGCCGGGCACGCACCGGCTCGCTGTCCTTTTTGGCATCCACGACCACTTCGGGCAGTTTCACCGTCGCCTCTTCCGCGTGCAGGCTGTTACAGCTCATCGCGCCTAGGGCGACGGCCACCGCGTATGGCAGATGTTTCATCCGGACCGATTGTTTCATATGCTCCCTATTCCTTGCTTTTTCTTCCACTTCTTACAGACTGAGTATCCACTTCACCAGTGTCTGAATATCCTCATCCTTTACCTGCGGGCTATTGGGTGGCATGGGCATGGTGCCCCAAACGCCACTGCCGCCTGCTTTCACCTTCTGAATCAGCTTTGCCTCGGCGGTCTTGTCGCCTTTGTACTTGCTGGCAACATCCTTGTAGGCCGGGCCGATGATCTTGTTGGCAATGCCATGGCAAGCCAGGCAATTGCTCTTCTGGGCAAGCGCCTCAGCCGCCTTGGCATCGACTGCCTGAGCCTGAGTACCTGCCATCAACAACACGGAGAATCCAACGATCTGCAACGCGGCTTTCATGCACTTATTTCCTTTTCTATTTCATGTCATGCCGAAACGGCAACCATGCTTCGCGGCCTGCACGTGCAATATCACGCACACCCAGAGGCACCACAACAACCACGGCCAGAAGCCAGACCGCCAGGAACAAAGTCCAGCCACCGCCCAGCAGGTCAGCGGCTTCATGGCCAACATTGAGCACAATTGCCAGCACGCCGATCAAGCCATAAAGGCGATAACCGCTATGGCGTACATACTCACCTACCCGTGGGTTGGGGTGCCCCACAGCAGCGGCATAGATAAAAATGGAACCGGCGATCCCAAGAAAAAACAGGGGGAACGCTGGCAGCAACAGCACCGACACAATGCATAGCCGGGTAAACAGTCGGGCTGCGCGCCGCTGTGACTGCGGACTCAATACCTGACTTGTCATGCATGCTCCCGGGGTGGCTGTTGCGCAGGCATTCTAGCGAAGCGGGGGAAATTGAAAATGCGACATGATGTCGCAGGCGCAGACGGGGCGGGCCTGTCAGACACGCCAGTGATTCAGATGGGAGACAAAGGGGAAATCAGGAAACTCAGGATAAGAAGTGCGCCACGCATGAATATCCGGGTAGCCATGGATACGCTAAGGCAGACTGCGGCCCCAGTTATCCAGCCAGTCTTTGGCGGGTCTGCCGCTGATGGCCTGCACGCTGTGCCGGGCATCATAAAAATAGGTGCGTGGCAGCTCGCCATACCAGGCCGGGTCAAGTTGGTAGCGCAGGCGATCGGCATCATTCCCGGCAAATTGCCAGCGGGCATGGGCTGGCAAAGCCAGCGCATCCATGAATGTTGCAGCTTCTGTCGCCTGCCCGATATCGGTATTCACCGTAACCAGGGTGACTTGCGGATGCTGCTTCACCCAGGCGCCCAGCGTGCGCAAGTCCTCGGCACAATAGGTGCAATCAAGTGACCACAACGCCAGGATGAAAGGTTTGCGGGCGTATTGCTGTTCGAGTGCGCGACGACTGTCCCCTTGCCAGGGCTGGAGGTCGGCGGCCATGGCCCAGCGGCTGCCGACCACGGATACCAACATCAGCAAGCCAACCAGGGCAATCTCCCGCGCCATGCCAGCAGCAGCACGGCCACAGATAGCGGCCAGGTCACGCATGCTCACGGCGCCGTCTCCAGCGACTTCAGCAGCAAACCATCACGTGCCGTATTCCACGCCAGATACACCTGATTGCCGTGCATGAGCAGCATGGGGTAATCGGCGCTGCCTGCGGTGCTCAGCATAGGCTCGGCCTGACCCCAGCTGCGGCCACCATCGTCCGAGCGCATCAGATAAAGGCGGCTGCCTTCGGCTTCCATCTCGCGCCAGGCCAGCCATACTGCATCACCACGGCTAATGAGCGCAGGATGCCCCGCCTGCTTGCTGCCATCCCCTATGCGTTTGGCGGGAGAAGACACCCAGGCTTCGCCGTCCATGCGGGCGTAAAACAGGCCGGGCATTTTTTCGCGATTATGCGTGCCACCATCAAACCAGGCCATGTGCCAGCCCCAGTCGCCGCCTTGGGCCAGCGCCGGGCCATGGTGTGGGCAGGCATCTATCTGCCAGTTGCCAAAGCTGGCGCGTTTGATGGCATCGAGAGCGACGGGCTTGGTGTAGAACCGCGCTATGGCATGGTCGCGCACGCCGCCCTCGAACACATGCCGCCATAGCGCCACGGCATCGCCCGAACCGTCATCCGGGGTCACCAGCGCAATACGGCAACACTCGCAACTGCTATCGGCCAGCTTGTGCTCGGCAGCAAAACTGGCGCCGCCATCGTCAGATACCGCGTAATAGATCGCGGCGCCCGCATAGGGTTGACCTGCGGCTTGCGCCGCCAGCAGATCACGCTTGTCCACCCAGGCGACGTAGAGGCGATCCTGCGTTTGTCCCGGCACACGGGTGACGGCCAGCGCATCAAAACGATGGGTAATCTCGGCACGGTCCTGATGCACGATAAACGGCGGCTCGAAGTGCTTGCCGCCATCCACCGAGCGGGCAAACCAGATATAACCGGTGTAAGGTTTTTGCAGGGCCTGCGTCCAGGTGACATAGAGCTGGCCGGCGCTACCGATGGCGAGCTTGGGTTTGGCATCGCCATCCACGCCGATTTTCTGCACGTCAGGATTCACCACGCGCGGCGCGTCAAAATGACGGCCGTTGTCGCGGGAACTATCCACCAGCACATGGCCATCTTTTACCGAGGCACGCCACAACGTCCCTTGCGCATCGAAGACCAGGGAGATGGCAAGGGGCGATGCCGCAGCGCCGTGATCATGCCCCTCATGGGCGAGGGCAAGACTAGCCCCCAGCAGTGCTGGCAAGCCCAGCAAGAACAACACTATCGCCCGGCAGATTGCCGGTAAAGCCATCAGCATGCGCATGCAAATCCGTTATCAGTAATCAAACTTGAGTTGAGCAAAGGCCGTGCGTTGCGGGTAGGGATGAAACACATAGGCTTTGTCGTTGTTGAGATTATCGATGCCCAGCGCCGCTGTCCAGCGGTCAGCCAATTTGTAGGCCACGCGTACATCCACAAAAAAGAAATGACTGGCGCCGCCATAGGTATCCGGGTTGCTGTCGCTGTTATCCAGGTAGGTATACTGGCGCCCGCTGTAACGCAAAGCCAAGCTGTAAGTGAGCGCCTGCCCCTGGTGATAGGTCGCCACTGCTTTTGCCACGGCATTGGGGATGCGCGGAGGACGATTGCCTTCGGTGGCGGGGTTGGCGCTATTGCGCAGGATTTCAGCCTCGGTCAGGGTCAGGCTGCCCCCCAGGTCCAGCCCGTGCACAAACACATCCTGCCATTGCGTTGCGAGCTCAATGCCGCGGGTACGCACCAGGTCCACATTCTGGATAAAGCTGCAGGTGGCGCTGCCACAGGCGCTGACGCCATTGGTGACGGTTTGCGAGATCAAGGCATCGTGCTTGTTTTCCTGAAACAGGGTGGCACGCAGATAGCCCTTGGCAAAACGCCGCTCGGCAGAAAGCTCGGCGGACAGCACCCGCTCCGGCTGCAAGTCGGGATTGCCCTGCACCAGATTGCTGCCACTGGTAATGCTCTGGAACAGCTCGCTCACGGTAGGAAAGCGATAGGCTCGCCCAAGCGCGGCGTTGAATCCCCAGGCGGGCGTTGGCTCAAAGCTCAATGCAATCTTGGGCGAAAACGCGTGCTCCTGCATATCTGCATAATCGCTGGTTTGAAGGCTGCCGCCCACGGTTGCCTGATTCTGCCCATTCCATGCCCGCCAGTATTCATAGCGCCCACCAGTAGTGAGCTTCCAGCCCGGATTAAACCGCCAGGCATCCTGCACATACAGCGCCTGGGTCATGGTATCGCCGCGTGAAGCACTGTTGCGCGTCGTGGTGGTGGCGCTGCTCCAGTCGCTGGCATTATCGGTCACGCTACGCAGGGCATAGTGATCAATGTGATACCCCACATCCAGCTGATGGGCGCCTTTGCTCAACGTGCCCTGGGCATCAGCGGCTGTCCAGCCAGTCCCCTGCATATCCTGTACTGTCCCCACGCTGCTCAAGGTGGGGTTGGCAGCGGTCGAGGTACGGCTTTCATCGCGGTTGTAGCGGTAATCCGACAATCCGAGTTGCCATTGCCACCCGCCATCCGCCTTTGATTGCAGCTGTAGCGCCTGCATCAGATGCATACTGTTGGCAGCCGCAGGATTGAGGCCACGTACACTGTAGGTATTGCCACCAATACTGACGTTACCGTTGTAAAACGCTGCGCCGCTGGCGGTGCGCAGATAACTGTCCACCCGGGTATCGGAATCCAGCTGCCACAGACCCACCGTATAACGTGCCTGCAGGCTGGGGCTGATGTCATAGGCCAGCTTCAGCTTCAGATTGTCCTGCACCGAGTGGTCTATGCCATAGGCGCCAAACACCAGTCGGGATGCACCTTTTTCACTGACATCGCGATACGCTCCGGTCACTGCCGTACCCGCACCACCTGTGGTGGCGGTCGCGACGGCAAACTGCATGGGCTGGCCCCAGGTATCCAGATGATCCACGCCCAGCCAAAAAGAGAGATCATTGATGCGATTACCAACGGAAGCGCTAGCATGCTTGCCCTCGTTGTTTTGCTGGGTGCCATAGAGATCAAAGCGCTGCATGAACCATTGCATATTGGCATGCGCTTCAAATTTCTGCGGCATGCGCGTCTGGATATTCACCACGCCGCCCATGGAATTGCCCGCATAGAGCGAGGAATAAGGCCCGTACATGACATCCACCTGCTGAATTTCTTCCGGCGATACCATGCCCCAGCGCGGCGGATAGGCAAAGGAGTTGCCGAGAAGATTGGACAGTAGAATGCCATCGGCATACAGCAGCGTCTGCGCACTGGACAAGGTACCGGCAGTGCGGCTGGCAATAATGCCGTTGCGGTCACCAATATAGCGCTCACGCACCTGCAGGCTGGGCAGGTATTTGATGGTTTCGGCCGCAGTGGCGGCGTTGATGGTCTCGGCAATCTGTTGTGCCGTCACGCTTTCGATGACCGCGGGCGCGCGCTGGTTGCTGTCAGTCGCACTGCGCGTTGCAGTCACCTCCAGCGGATCAAGCACCACGGTTTCGTTATGGTCGGCATGCGCAGGCAGCGCCACCGCAGCAATGATGGCCCCGTAAGCCAGCGAGGGGAGGACAGGAGCATAAGTTTTCATGCTCGAAATTGTAGGGGCTACCCCATGGCGCCACCATGCGACATGTTGTCGCACCCTTGCCCGTACGGCCTTTGTGTAGCAAGACCGCTGTGGCAATTTGCCGCAGCGATGCGCTGGCAACTTGGGTTAGAATTCCCGGCATGTTCTCATCCACCTCCTCCCCGCTTGCCACGCTGACTAATCTAAGGCGCCTGCTCAGGCTGCGGCTGGTCATGACCGTGGTTCTGGGTGCGGCAGCCGCCATTGCCATGCTGTATTACGATGTGGCCCTGCCCATGCATACGGTGGTGGGGGCCATGCTGCTGATGCTGTTACTGAATGGCATGACCTGGTGGCGGTTGCGCCATCCCATGCCAGTCTCCGATATCGAACTTTTAGTGCAACTGCTATTGGATATGGGCGTGCTCAGCGTGCTGTTTTACAAGGCGGGCGGCTACACCAACCCTTTTGTCTGGATGTATCTGTTGCCGCTCACTGTCGCGGCTGTCGCCCTGCCCTCGCGCTTTGTCTGGCTGGTCGCCACTCTGGCGATTGCCTGCTACAGCGGCCTGATGTTCTGGTATCAGCCGCTACCCACGGCCATGCCCCACATGATGGACGGTGGCATGGACATGCAGAATATGGACATGCACATGATGCATATGCACGCCAATCAGAGCGGTTTCAGCGTGCATCTCTTGGGCATGTGGGCAGGCTTTGTAGTGTCAGCCGGTGTGATCGCCATTTTTGTTGAGCGCATGGGGCGCAGCCTGCGCGAGTATGACCGGCTGATGGCAGAAGCCCGCGAACAGGCGCTGGAAAGTGAGCGCATGCTCGCACTTGGTGCCTTGGCCGCTGGGGCTGCGCACGAGCTCGGGACACCACTTGCCACCATGGCAGTTGTCACCGAAGAGCTCAGACAAATCCACACGGACAATCGCGATTTGACGGACTCGCTCAACCTGCTGCGCAAGGAGATCACCCGCTGCAAAGGCATCCTGTCCTCGCTCTCGGGTTCCGCTGGTGAGTTGCGCGCCGAGGCGGGGCTTAGTCGCCCGCTGGATGCATTTTTACAGGATACCTTCAGCCGCTGGCAGGATATGCGCCCCGCCATTCCTCTGGCGCTGGATCAGCAAGGCAGCAGCCCCGCGCCGCAGATTGTGGCTGATCGGGCCTTGGGCCAGGCCATCTGCAACCTGCTGGATAATGCCGGGGATGCTTCCCCCAATGGCATCAGCGTGCACGCCAGCTGGCGGGCTGACTGGCTGGAACTGCAGATTGTAGATAATGGCCCCGGCCTCAATAGCCTGACACAGGCACGACTGGGGGAGCCGGGATTCACCACCAAGGCCTCAGTGAATCTGGAATCCACCCTGCCCCCCCCCACAGACAAGGACAGCGTTGGCGGTCTAGGGCTGGGCGTGTTTCTGGCTAAATCCGTGATTGAGCGCCTGGGCGGCAACCTGCAATTCAGCAATCGTGAACAAGGCGGCACGCTCACAAGCGTCAGCCTGCCATTGAAGAGACTCTTCGCATGAGTGAGATGGACGAACTCCCCAGCCTGCTGCTGGTGGATGATGACGAGACCTTTACCCATGTGCTGGCGCGCGCCATGACGCGGCGCGGCTTTGCCGTGAGCGTGGCGCACGATGCCGCGCAGGCCATTGCCATGGCAGCCGAAAACCCTCCTGAATATGCCGTGCTGGACCTCAAGATGCCGGGTGATTCTGGCCTGACGCTGATACGCCACCTGAAAGCGCTAGATGAAGAAACCCGTATCGTCGTGCTGACAGGGTACGCCAGCATTGCGACAGCGGTTGAAGCGGTGAAGCTGGGCGCGACCTACTATCTGGCGAAACCTGCCGATGCCGATGAAATCATGCAGGCGCTGGAACGCAAGGAAGCAGACGAACATATCCCGCTAGCGACCAATCCATTATCGGTAGACCGCATGGAGTGGGAGCACATACAGCGCGTGTTGAAAGAACATGACGGCAATATCTCGGCCACGGCCCGCAGCCTCAACATGCACAGGCGCACCTTGCAGCGCAAGTTGAACAAGCACCCGACCAGGCAATAAGCCGACTCACATCACTAGTAAATATATCAATAATAAATCATTGATATATTTAATTTATACATCGCAAAATAAGCCCAGATTAATAACCATATTTAAAAAAGGCCTATTATAATGAGGCCAGCCAAACTACTATGCTGAATGATGAAAAATCGCTGGATATCGCATCTGTCGTCACTCAAGGTTAATCGCCAATATAGTCGTCTGGCCATAGAAATTACGGTGATCCTGGTCGCCAAAGTCTTCCTGCTGTATCTGCTGTGGTGGGCCTGCTTTTCCCACCCCATCGCTAAGCAGGACAGGCAGGCGGCCGTCACCCGCATAATAATGAATACCTCACAATAGGAGTCATGTGATGCTACCCTCGGCTGAAGTCGTCGACCTTTCCAGGCTGCAGTTTGGCGCAACCGCACTCTACCATTTCCTGTTTGTCCCTCTCACGCTCGGCCTGTCGTGGATGCTGGTCATCATGGAATCCGTATATGTCATGACCGGCAAGCAGGTCTACCGCGACATGACGAAATTCTGGGGCAAGCTGTTCGGCATCAACTTTGCCATGGGGGTCACCACCGGCATCACCATGGAATTCCAATTTGGCACCAACTGGGCGTACTACTCGCATTACGTCGGTGATATTTTCGGCGCGCCGCTCGCCATTGAAGGCCTGATGGCCTTCTTCCTGGAGTCTACTTTTGTCGGCCTGTTTTTCTTTGGCTGGGATCGCCTGAGCAAGAAACAGCATCTGGGCGTTACTTTCCTGGTGGCGCTGGGTTCCAATCTCTCGGCCCTGTGGATCCTGATTGCCAATGGCTGGATGCAGAATCCGGTGGGCGCTGAATTCAACTTTGAAACCATGCGCATGGAAATGACGAACTTCGCTCATCTGCTGTTCAACCCTGTCGCCCAGGTCAAGTTCGTGCATACCGTGGCAGCTGGCTACACCACCGCCGCCATGTTCGTCCTCGGCATCTCGTCGTGGTATCTGCTGAAAAAGCGCGATACGGCATTTGCCTTGCGCTCGATTGCGGTTGCTTCCGGCTTTGGCCTCGCCTCCATCCTGTCGGTAATTATTCTGGGCGATGAGTCAGGCTATGCCACGGGCGAAGTGCAAAAGGTAAAACTGGCCGCCGTGGAAGCCGAGTGGCATACTGAGCCGCCACCGGCCGCCTTTACCCTGTTTGGCCTGCCCAACCAGAAAGAAGAACGCACCGATTATGCCGTCAAGATTCCCTACGTGATGGGCATCATCGCTACCCGTTCGCTGGACGAGCCGGTAACAGGCCTGGTAGACATCAAGCGAGAAAACGAAGACCGCATCCGCAATGGCATGGTGGCCTATGCTGCCCTGCAGAAGCTAAAAAGTGGCGACACCAGCGCCGAAGCCGTAGCGGCCTTCAATGCGGTCAAGGATGATCTGGGCCATGGCCTGCTGCTGAAAAAATACACGCCGAATGTGGTGGATGCGACGGATGAGCAAGTGAAACTCGCGGCCGCCGATACCATCCCCAATGTATTCGTGCTGTTCTGGAGTTTCCGTGTCATGGTCGGCTTGGGCGTGCTGATGCTGTTCATGCTGGGCGCCGCGTTTTACTACTCTGCTCAACGCACTATTGCCAGCCAAACCTGGCTGCTGCGCCTGGCCGTGGTCGCGATCCCTGTGCCATGGATTGCCGCCGAAATGGGCTGGGTGGTCGCCGAGATGGGACGCCAGCCATGGACCATTTCCGGCATCCTGCCGACGCATCTGTCCACCTCATCGCTCAACACCGGTGAACTCTATTTCAGCATTGCCGGCTTTCTCGGCTTCTACACCCTGCTGCTGCTGATCGAGTTGTTCCTGATGTTCAAGTACGCGCGCCTCGGGCCTTCCAGCCTGCATACCGGTCGCTATCACTTTGAAGTTTCATCGCGTGCTACTGCTTAAGGAAAAATCATGAGCGAGATCATCGACTATCAAACCCTCAAGCTTATCTGGTGGCTATTTGTAGGGGTACTGCTGATTGGCTTTGCCATCATGGATGGCTTTGACATGGGCGTGACCACCTTGCTGCCTTTTTTGGGCAAAACCGACGACGAGCGTCGTGTCATCATCAACTCGGTGGGCCCGGTATGGGAGGGTAACCAGACATGGCTGATTACCGCAGGTGGCGCCATTTTTGCGGCGTGGCCGCTGGTGTATGCGGCAGCCTTCTCCGGCCTGTATGTGGCCTTGCTGCTGGTGCTGTTTGCCCTGTTTTTCCGCCCAGTGGGCTTTGATTACCGTAGCAAGATGGAAAGTCCGGCCTGGCGCAATGGCTGGGACTGGGCGCTGTTTGTCGGCGGCTTTGTGCCATCGCTGGTATTTGGCGTGGCCTTTGGCAATTTACTGCTGGGCCTGCCCTTCCATTACGACGACACGCTGCGCTCGTTTTACACTGGCAGCTTCTGGGCCTTGCTCAATCCGTTTGCCCTGCTCTGTGGCCTGGTCAGCCTGACCATGCTGCTGATGCACGGTGCCATCTACCTGCAATTGCGCACCGAGGGTGCCGTGCAAAAGCGCGCTGCCCGCGCGGCCCGCATCAGTGGCATTGCCTGCGCCATCCTGTTTGCGCTGGCAGGCCTGTGGCTGGCAGCCGGCATTGAGGGTTACAGACTGCTGCAGATTCCAGACGTGAATAGCGCCATCAACCCACTCCATAAAACCGTGGAAAAAGTGGCTGGAGCCTGGCTCAGCAATTACAGCACCTACCCCTGGATGATGCTGGCACCCGCCTTCGGCTTTGCCGGCATTGCCTTGGCCTTGCTGAGTGCGGCAAAAAAATGGGAGCGCTGTGCCTTTGTCTTCAGCAGCCTGGCGCTGGCTGGGATCATCCTCACGGCCGGGTTTTCCATGTTTCCGTTCATCATGCCTTCCAGCACCGACCCGGTGAGCAGCCTGACCTTGTGGGATGCGGTCTCCAGCAAGAAAACGCTGGGCATCATGTTCATCGTGACCCTGATCTTCCTGCCGCTGATCCTGATCTATACCTCCTGGGTATTCCGCGTGCTGCGCGGCAAGATCACGGTACAGCATATCCGCGACAACTCGCATACAGCCTACTAAGGAGCACGCACATGTGGTATTTCACCTGGATACTGGGCGTCGGACTGGCGCTGGCATTTGGCATCATCAATGTCATGTGGCTCGAATCCGAGCTGCCATTTGAAGAGCAGGACACTGAATAGTTAATCAGGTCTGCCGTTTCAATTCATCACTGGTTTCATCTCCGCTGTGGGCGGTTTCTCTAGTAGAAACCGCCTTCTTTTTTTATAGTCAGCAGGGTAGGAATTTTTTGATCAGTTTTACTTATTGATAACATCAAAACAATCAACTTCAGATATCAATAAACTTTCATTACTATGGCACCCATACCACGGCGCCACCGCCAGGTTATCAACCGAGATAAGGAGAATCGTAATGAGCAAAGACATCTTAACCACTTCTGCCGGCGCCCCCGTGCCCGATGACAATAACAGCATTAGTGTTGGAGCACGTGGCCCACTGACCTTTGACAATCACTACCTTTTTGAAAAGCTGGCCCACTTCAATCGCGAACGCATTCCCGAGCGTGTGGTGCATGCTCGCGGCACCGGTGCTTACGGCACCTTCACCTTGAGCAAGAGCCTCAAGGATTACACCATCGCCAGCTTCTTGCAGGATGTGGGGCAAAAGACCGACGTGTTCTTGCGCTTCTCTACCGTAGGTGGCGGCCAGGACTCCAGCGACTATGCGCGCGATCCACGTGGCTTTGCCGTCAAGTTCTACACACCGCAAGGCAACCTGGATATTGTGGGTAACAATACACCCGTGTTCTTTTTGAATGACCCGATCAAGTTTCCGGACTTTATTCACAGTCAGAAAAAAGACCCGCGTACCAACTTGCCCAATCCGGCCAATGCGTTCGAGTTCTGGGCCAACCACCCGCAATCCTTACACCAGATGACGATCCTGATGTCGGACCGCGGTATCCCAGCCTCGTATCGCCACGTGCACGGCTTCAGCTCGCACACGCTGAGCTTCTGGAAAAAGGATGGCCAGCGTTACTGGATCAAATGGCACTTCAAGACCAATCAGGGCATTAAAACCCTGACCAATGAAGAAGCCGCCAAGATGCCAGCGTTTGGTGCCCAGCAGGATCTGGTAGATGCGATTGATCGCGGTGATTTCCCCAGCTGGACGGTGAAGTTGCAGATCATGTCGGAAGCTGAAGCAAAGGGTTATCACATCAATCCGTTCGACTTGACCAAGATCTGGCCGCACAAGGATTTCCCCTTGATCGAAGTTGGCCAATTGGAGTTGAACCGCAATGTGCGCAACTACTTTGCCGAAACCGAGCAAGCCGCCTTTGCGCCCAGCAATCTGGTGCCTGGTGTAGGCGCTTCACCGGACAAGATGTTACAAGCCCGCTTGCTGGCTTATCAGGATGCGCATCGCTATCGCGTGGGTGTTAACGCCAACCAGTTGCCTGTCAACGCCCCGCGCTGCCCGGTGAACCATTACCAGCGCGATGGCGCCATGGCAGGCATGGGTTGCCCGGCACATGGTCATGAAAATGCCTTCCTCGGCTCGCCGAACTTCTACCCGAATGATCGGGCAGCAGAAGGTGCGCCAGTACCCGCAGCGGAATTTGCACCACCGCCAATGCCAGTATTGGAACAAGCCTGGATTGGCTACCACGACCAAAGCGAGGAAGACTATTTCACGCAGGCCGGTGATCTCTTCCGCTTGATGAATGATGACCAGAAGCAACAGCTGTTCAACAACATCGCCGGTGGTTTGTCGCAAGCCAATGCAGACATCCAGGCACGCGTGCTGGCCCAGTTTGAAAAGGCCGACCCGGCTTATGCTGCTGGCGTGAAAAAGGCAATTGCTGCTATTTCGTAATTTTCCGCCATGAAAAAAGCCCCTCATCCTTTTGGAATGAGGGGCTTTTTTTTGCCTCGACAATGGATACATGCCGAGGCAAAAAGCTTACTCAAGGCAGATAACGCGTTTTACAGGTTTTCTTGCTTTCATCGCAAAGCGTGGCTGACTTGATGGATTCGCGATAAAGCTTGGCGTGAGCAGCATCGATACCCCATGGCGAACTTTGTTTTTCGGCTTCGGATTGTGGGCGCCAGCTGTACTGCACCTTGTATATAAAATTCTTGCTTTCATAAAAAGCGACGAACGCACCTTCGCCCAAAGGGGCATTTTCGGATGGCTTGCCACAAAATCCTCCACCAAGTGCTAAATAAAGCCCGTTGGCCGTCGTCGTGCGCATGGTGATTTCCTCATATGCGGCACACGCGGAAGACAAGCGCTTGACCATACCAATCAACGCGACATCCGCAACCTTGAGCTTGGCATCGCTAATTTCCTTCATGGTTTGGGCAGAGGGATACGGTTTTCTGATGATGGAAAGATGCCCCGTTTTCCATGTCTCCACATCCTCCCCTGGCGGCGCATACTCCACAAAGTATTCCCCCCTGGGGTCACCTTCCATCCAGACGATCTTCCAGCCTGGAGGCATTGTCACATCCAGGCGCTCGCCTTTTACATTAAATGGCATGCCAACCACGGTATCCGCGAGAGCAGGTACGGCCATCGGAAGATTGATGAGAAAAACCAACATCAAGAGAACAACTATCCTGGTCATTGAAAGCAAGTTCCTTCCACCTTGTTGATAAGCCTGGTTTGCGGGTTAATGGTGACCTGAAGGTTATTTTTCACTTGCCTCACATCCTCTTTATCCTGCCAACCAAAGACGAAGGAGCCTTTGCTAAGGCTGACAAAGTAAGGATCGCCCATCAGCTTTATCACTTCGGCCTGTGTCATTCCCACATGCACTTTTTTACCCTCAGTACAGTTTATGTAAGGCGCGATACCACAAGAGGTTTGCAAAAAAAGCATGGCGATATAAAAATAAAATCCAAGTCCGGGCTTCACAGGAGATATCAAGTTCCACTCCAAGCCATAAAAGATTGTTTCATTTTTCGGAATTCTGATTTCAAGACTGCATCATTTATTGGAACACCAGACTATTGCATACTGTCCTATATGACGTTGTGCCGTTCGGCACAGTCTCTTCTGTTTTCTAATAATTCTGCGGAGGTTCCCCCATGGCAAAAGCAATTGGTTATGCCGCGTATGATCCCAAGAAACCATTGGCCCCTTTCAGCTTTGAGCGTCGCGAAGTAGGTGCCAATGACGTCGAAATCGAGATTCTTTTTTGCGGCGTTTGCCACTCGGACCTGCACCAGGTACGCGATGAATGGGGTAACTCGACTTTCCCCATGGTGCCAGGGCATGAGATTGTTGGCCGCGTGACCAAGGTCGGTAGCGCCGTTACCAAGTTCAAGGCGGGCGATCTGGCAGGTGTTGGTTGCCTGGTGGATTCATGCCGCAGCTGCCCGGATTGCGAAGACAGCCTGGAGCAATACTGTAACCACGCGGTGTTTACCTACAACTCGCCGGACAAGCAAATGCCCGGGCAATCTACCTATGGCGGTTATTCCAACCTGATCGTGGTGGAACAGCGCTTTGTGCTGAAGGTATCAGAGAAACTGGACCTGGCCGCAGTCGCGCCATTGCTATGCGCTGGCATTACAACTTATTCTCCGCTGCGCAACTGGAAGGTGGGCCCTGGTCAAAAGGTCGGCGTGGTTGGCCTCGGCGGTCTTGGTCACATGGCCGTGAAGTTTGCGCATGCCTTCGGCGCTCACACCGTGCTGTTCACTACCTCAGCCAGCAAGGTAGAAGATGCCAAGCGCCTGGGCGCGGATGAAGTCGTGATCTCCAAAAACCCGGAAGAAATGGCCAAGCACGCACAGAGTTTTGATTTCATCCTGAATACCGTCGCCGCACCTCATGATCTGGATCAGTACACCTCCCTGCTCAAGCGTGATGGCACGCATTGCCTGGTCGGCGTGCCGGACAGCCCTCACCCGACGCCGAATATTGGCAACCTGATCTTCAAGCGCCGCTCACTGGCGGGCTCCTTGATCGGCGGTTTGCGCGAAACCCAGGAGATGCTGGACTTTTGCGCCGAGCACAACATCACCTCGGACATTGAGCTGATCAATATGCAGGACATCAACAATGCGTTTGAACGAATGTTGAAGAGTGACGTGAAATACCGCTTTGTGATTGATCTTGCCAGCCTGAAACAGGCAGCCTGATAAAAGATCCATGCGTTACCCGCCCCCGCCGCCATGTGTGCCGGGGGCCTTTTATTATCCGCAACACATTCAGGTACACTGGCGGATCATTTGATACACAGGACAACACCATGGCCGGTAGCAGCTTGCTCACCCTGATCGACGACATTGCCACCATACTGGATGACGTTTCCGTCATGACCAAGGTGGCCGCCAAGAAAACCGCCGGAGTACTGGGCGATGATCTGGCACTTAATGCCCAGCAAGTGGCGGGAGTAAAAGCCGACCGCGAACTGCCGGTGGTGTGGGCCGTGGCCAAGGGCTCTTTTATCAACAAGCTGATACTGGTGCCTACCGCGCTGTTGATCAGCGCTTTTTTGCCTTGGGCGATCACGCCCTTGCTGATGCTGGGTGGGGCATTTTTGTGTTTTGAAGGCTTTGAAAAAATCGCGCACAAATACCTGCATGGCGCTGAAGAAGACACAAGACACGCCGCGCAAGTACAGGCGCTGAGTGACCCGGCGGTGGACATGGTGAGTTTTGAGCGCGACAAGATCAAAGGCGCCGTGCGTACCGACTTTATCCTGTCCGCAGAAATTATTGTCATCACCCTGGGCACGGTGGCGGGCGCCACGCTTGCCAAGCAAATCTCGGTACTGACGGGCATCGCCATCATCATGACGGTCGGGGTATATGGCCTGGTGGCGGGCATCGTCAAACTGGATGACGGTGGCCTCTATCTGGCAAAGCGTCGCGGAAAAACATTATTAGCCGCGTTAAGCCGTGGCTTGGGCCGCTTGCTACTGGCAGGCGCACCCTGGCTGATGCGTACGCTTTCCGTGGTGGGTACCGCGGCAATGTTCATGGTGGGCGGCGGCATATTGGCGCATGGCTTGCCCTGGCTGCATCATCTCGCAGCGGACGTGCAAAGCACGGTGAGTGCCAGTGCAGGCAGCGCGGTTGCCTTGCTGGCGACCATTGCCCTGGATGCCCTGATCGGTATCGTGGCAGGTGGATTGATCGTGCTGGCAGTCACCATTATTCAGCGGCTGATCCGCCGCAAGTAACTACAGCCGCACTTGAGGCGACTCAAGAAAGATGGACTTGAATTACACCTAGCCCTGAACGGGTTGCAAAGGCTCGAAGCTTAGCGAAGCAGAGTTGATGCAATACCGCAGCCCGGTAGGCTTGGGGCCATCGGGAAACACATGCCCGAGATGCGCATCACAAACATTGCAAATCACCTCGGTGCGTATCATGCCATGGCTGATGTCGCGCTTCTCACGCACATTGGCCGGGTCCAGTGGCTCAAAATAGCTGGGCCAGCCACAGCCTGCATCAAACTTGGTATCCGACGCAAAAAGCGGCGTATCACAGCATACACAGCGATAGACACCTGGCTCAAAGCGAAACGCATATTCGCCGGTGCCCGGACGCTCAGTGGCTGCCTTGCGGGTGACTTCATATTGCAATGGCGTCAGCTGGGCTCGCCATTCCTCATCGGTTTTGAATACCGTAGCCATGTTGCTCTCCTCACGATCCGCCTGACGCTTGGCCATCAGGGTTTCGATCAGCTTTAACCGAAGCGCTGTTCTAGCCATGGGTCCGCCTCATTATGATATCCACGCACTTCCCAAAAACCGGGGCGGTCTTCGGCATGCAGTTCGATCGCCTTCAGCCACTTCGGGCTTTTCCAGGCATAGCGCTTGGGCACCACCAATCGCACCGGGCCACCATGCTCAACCGTCAACGGCTGGCCCAATACACTATGAGCAATGATCACATCATCATCCAGCAGGGCCTCCAGCGGCAGGTTGGTGGTATAGCCATCGTAGCAATGCAAGGTCACAAACCCCGCCTCGGGCAAAGGCCCGGCCTGCATCAATAACTCACTGGCGGCAACGCCCACCCAATCCATGTCCAACTGCGACCAGCGGGTGACACAGTGGAAGTCCGAAACATCTTCAACCTGCGGTAAAGCCTGATAGGCCGCCCAATCCAGCGTGATGTCGTTCTGCACCAGACCGAATACGCGCAATGACCAATCCTGCAAGGGAATCTCGGGCTGGATGCCCAAATCAAGCACGGGGAAATTCCGGACCTCAGTCTGCCCGGCCGGAATGCGCGCGTTGGCATTGACCTTGCCCGGCCGTTGCAAGCCACGCTTGGCGACGGCGACCTTGGCAGCGATGAGTTTTTCCCAATCCGGCATGCAATGGCTCCTGTGGACTAGCCCGCCCGGGGCCGTCGGTTAGAAAAGAGGGTCAGGACTTCTTTTTAAAGCTGTCCAGGATCAGCAGGGCGACGCCCACGCAGATAGCCGAATCGGCCACATTAAACGCGGGCCAATAGAAACTCTGGTAATGGAAGAACAGGAAATCCACCACATAGCCCAGCGTCAGCCGGTCATACAGATTGCCCAGCGCCCCACCCAATACTAGGGCCAGCGCAAAACAGAAAAGTTTCTGTGTGGGATGGCGGCGCAGCATGAACAGGATAATGCCCGATGCAATCAAGGCAATTGCACTGAAAAACACGCGCTGCCAGCCGCCCGCCTGACTGAGGAAGCTGAATGCCGCGCCCTCGTTGTGGTAACGCACCAGATCAAAAAACGAGGTGATCGGCAGATGCTCGCCATAAGCAAACGCCTTGACCACCAGATGCTTGGTGTAGAGGTCGAGCGCAATGACCGCCGCGCTAAGCGCCAGCCATTTACGCATGCTGACGTGGCTCACCGGCACCAAACAGATTGCTAACGCAGCGGCCGCAAAGGGTCGGGTGGTCGGCATGGGCACCGACATCGGCACGGTAATGCCAGCAGCGATCGCACTTGGCATGAGGTGACGATTCAGCTTGAATTATTACCCCCTCAAAGTCAGAACCATTAAGCGATTCATCCACATAAAGTTTTGCTTCGGATGTGAGAAGGACAAATTTCAGTTCATCTTTGATGGACTCAATTTGATCGAAAGTCCGTTTTCCAACAAAGACAGAAACCTCCGCTTGTAGCGATGATCCAATCTGTCCAGATGACCTCAATTCCTCGAGCTTTTTCATAACATCTGAACGAATAACCCTCAAATTATGCCAACGAGTACATAAGTCAATTTGGTTATCCACCTCTGGAAACTCATACCACTCTTCCTCAAACACGCTATCGTCTGCGCTCAAGCCCAGCGTCTGCCAGATTTCATCGGCGGTAAAACTGAGAATAGGCGCCATCAAGCGCATCAGCCCGTGCGTGATATGGTAGAGCGCGCTTTGCGCAGCACGGCGCGCATGCGAGCTGGCACCAGTAGTGTAGAGGCGATCTTTCAGGATATCCAGATAGAAACCGCCAAGGTCTTCTGAGCAGAAGCCGACAAATTTCTGCACCGCGAGGTGGAACTCATACCGGTCGTAATCCTTGACGATGGCTTCCTGCAATTGCGTGGTCAACACCAGCGCATAGCGGTCGATTTCGAGCCATTGATCGACTGGCAGCAAATCCTTGCTGGCGTCAAAGTCAGCCAGATTTGCCAGCAGAAAGCGCAAGGTATTGCGAATGCGACGATAGCCTTCGGCCACGCGCTTCAGGATTTCATCGGAGATGGTGAGTTCGCCGGAGTAATCGGTGGAAGCCACCCACAGACGCAGGATATCGGCGCCATAAGTGTCCATCACCTTTTGTGGCGCGACGACATTGCCCTTGGATTTGCTCATCTTGTGACCAGCACCATCCACGACAAAGCCATGCGTCAGCAAGGCGTTATACGGCGCCCGGCCATCAATGGCGCAACCGGTCAGCAGGCTGGACTGGAACCAGCCACGATGCTGGTCCGAGCCTTCCAGATACAGATCAGCCGGGCTGCGCAGCTCTTCGCGCCGCTTGAGCACGGCCGCATGCGTGGCACCGGAATCAAACCAGACGTCCAGGGTATCCGTGACTTTTTTGTATTGCTCGGCATTGTTCGGCGCATGCTGGGCGAGGAAGGCAGCCCCATCCAGCGAGAACCAGGCTTCGACGCCCTGCTGTTCCACTTGCAACGCCACCGTTTCCAGCAGGCGCATGGTATCGGGATGCAATTCGCCGGTTTCCTTGTGCACAAACAGCGGCATGGGCACGCCCCAGTTGCGCTGACGCGACACGCACCAGTCCGGACGATTCCTGATCATGGCTTCAAGGCGCGCACGGCCCCATGCCGGGAAGAATTCGGTAGCGTCGACGGCCTGGTTGGCATGCTCGCGCAGGCTGGTGCCGTTGCTGTCCTGGGCATTCATGCCGATAAACCATTGGTGCGTCGCCAGTTGCATCAGCGGCGTCTTGTGGCGCCAGCAATGCGGAAAGCTGTGATTCAGACGGGCGCTGGCAAACAGCACACCGTTTTCCTGCAACTTGGCGAGAATGACCTTGTTGGCTTCCTGACGGTTGAGGCCACGGATCGCTTCCAGCTCGACCAGATCACTAGTGAAGAATTTGCCATCCCCGCCGATGAGTACCAATGGCTTTTCATTAGGGTAATTGGCGCGCATCACCAGCCAGTCGTCGTTACCGTGGGCAGCCGCCGTGTGGACCAGCCCGGTACCAGCATCGGTGGTGACGTGCTCGCCAGTGATCACAGGCACCTGGCGCTTATCGAACGGGTGCTGCAACATGAAGCCCATCAGGCTTGAGCCTTTGCAGCTGCCGAGCGTAGTCGCGTCCTCTTCGCCATAGCGCTTGAGCGTAGCCTCGGCCAAGGCATGCGCCAACACCAGCAGGCCCTTGCTTGTGCGAAGCACATCATAATCCAGCTCAGGATGCACGCTCACTGCCTGGTTGGCAGGCAGCGTCCAAGGAGTCGTGGTCCAGATGACGGCATACACATCACCATCCAATGGCGTGTCAAAAACGGCACTCAGGGCATCATTGTCAACAAAGCGAAAACCCACATCAATGGCAGGCGAATTGACGTCCTCGTACTCCACTTCGGCTTCGGCCAACGCAGAGCCGCAGTCCACGCACCAATGCACGGGCTTGCTGCCCTGATACAGGTAACCATTCTGATAGATCTCCCCCAGGGCGCGCATGATGTCGGCCTCGGTCTTGAAGTCCATGGTCAGGTAGGGATGATCCCAATCGCCCAGCACGCCCAGGCGGATGAAATCCTTCTTCTGGCGCTCAATCTGCTCCCTAGCATATTCGCGGCACAGCTCGCGGAAGCGCGCAGGATCAATATTCTTGCCGTGCTGCTTTTCCACCATCAGCTCGATAGGCAGGCCATGGCAATCCCAGCCCGGCACATAGGGGGCATCAAAACCACTCAGGGTCTTGGATTTGACGATGATGTCCTTCAGGATTTTGTTGACGGCATGACCGATATGAATATCCCCGTTGGCATACGGCGGGCCGTCATGCAGGATGAATTTCTGCTTGCCCTGACGTGCCTTGCGGATGCGCTGGTAAAGTTTTTTATCCTGCCAGGCTTTCAGCCAGCCTGGCTCACGCTTGGCGAGATCGCCACGCATGGGAAAGCTGGTTTCCGGCAAGTTAAGCGGGTATTTGGTTTCGTCGGTCATGAACGCGTATCTTTAAGTTGAGCCCTAAGGCTTGAAAAATGTATATCGGTATTGCTTAACCATCAGGTTGGTTGGCTGGCAAAAAATGCACGCGCCTCGGCACTATCCAGCGCGATTTGTTGCTTGAGCGCATCCAGCCCGGGGAATTTCATTTCCTCACGCAGCTTTTTCAGAAAGCTGACATGGACATGGCGGTCATAAAGGTCGCCACTGTAGTCCAGCAGATGGACCTCGAGACTCAGGCGCGGGGTTCCGGCAATGGTCGGGCGCACCCCAAGATTAGCAACCCCCGGCAAACCGTCCAATTTTACCGCATATACCCCGGTCAGTGCAGGCCGTTCGTGCCGCATGTGTATGTTTGCAGTGGGAAATCCCAGCTGCCGCCCCAGCTTGCGGCCATGCACCACCTTGCCGCTGATGCTGTAGTAGCGTCCCAGCAAGGCACTCGCCAAGGGCAAATCGCCATCATGCAGTGCTTGACGTACGCGCGTGCTGGAAATGCGATCGCCATCCAGTTGAATCTCCGGCACACTTTCCAGTGAAAAACCCGCCTGGCGCAGATCATCCAGTCCACCCTGGCGCCGCGCACCAAAGCGAAAATCATCCCCCACCAGAATGGCTTCGGCATTCAATTGCCCGCGCAGAACATCCTGCATGAAGGCAGAAGCCTCCAACGCAGCAAAGCGCTGATTGAAATGGCAAACGTACACATCTGCCACGCCTGCCTCGATAAAGTGCTCGAGCTTCTCGCGCAGTGAGGTCAAGCGTGCCGGAGCTTGCAGTGGAGTGAAAAATTCGCGGGGATGCGGTTCAAACGTCATGACGACGGGCTGCAATCCTTTTGCCGCCGCCACTTGCACCAGCTGGCGCAACAAGGCCTGATGCCCCAGATGCACGCCATCGAAATTGCCTATCGCCAGCGCTGCGGGTAAGCGTTGTCCGCTATCAGGAAAATGTCGGAATACCCGCATCAGATAGCCACCCGCCGCATGAAATCTTTGGGGCGTATGCCCATCAGCCACAGCGCAGCAAAATAAGAAACCGCTCCCAACCCTACCAGCATGGTCACGGAAGTCAGCTTTGCCAGCAACTTGAGGTGCATCCAGTGCTGGTTATCGCCCATGGCGACATACAGTACGCCGCCCATGACTGAAACCGCGACCAGCAATTTGAACATGAACCCCCACCAGCCAGCTTGCGGCTTGTAGATATTGGCGCGGCGCAGGTAGAAATACAGTAGCCCCGCATTAAGACAAGCCCCCAGGCCAATGGCCAGCGCCAGCCCGGCATGCTTGAATGGACCGATAAACAGCAGATTCATCGCCTGCGTCGCCAGCAGGGTAAAAATGGCGATCTTCACCGGAGTTTTAATGTCCTGGCGCGAGTAAAAGGCAGGCGCCAGCACCTTGACCAGAATCAGGCCGAGCAGCCCCAGGCTGTATGCCATCAAGGCCTGGCGCGTCATCCAGACATCCTGTTCAGAAAACGCGCCGTAGTGAAACAGGCTCGCCACCAGCGGCACGGCAATCACCGCGAGTGCCACTGCCGCAGGCAATGCCAGAATAAAGGTCAAGCGCAAACCCCAGTCGAGCAATTGCGAATATTCGCCATCGGCCTTGTCGGCAAAACTTTTGGACAGGCTGGGCAGCAGGATGGTCCCCAGGGCCACACCCAGGATGCCGGTCGGAAATTCCATCAGGCGGTCTGCGTAGTAGAGCCAGGAGACGCTGCCAGTCTGCAGAAACGAGGCAAAAATGGTGTTGATGAGCAGGGAAATCTGCGCAATCGACACACCAAACACCGCCGGGCCCATCAGGCGCAAGATGCGCCAGACCCCCTCGTCGCCCAGGCCCAGCCGTATGCGCGGCAGCAAGCCAATCTGGCGCAGATAGGGAATCTGATACAGCAGCTGCAGCACACCTCCGGCAAATACCGCCCACCCCAGCACCATGACAGGTGGATCAAAGTAGGGAGCAAAAAACAGTGCCGCCACGATGAAGGTGATATTGAGCCAGACCGGCGTAAAGGCTGGCACGGAAAACTTGCTATAGGTATTCAGCACGCCGCCCGCCAACGAGACCAGCGAAATGAAGAAGATATAGGGAAAGGTCACGCGCAACAGCGCTACGGTCATGGCGAACTTGTCAGGCTCGGATTCAAAGCCGGGGGCACTGATATAGACCACCCAGGGCGCTGCCAGCATGCCCAATATCGTCACGACGATAAGCGCCAGCCCCAGCAAGGTGGCGACATGATCTACCAGAAGACGGGTTTCCTCATGGCCGCGCCGATTTTTGTATTCGGCCAGCACGGGTACAAACGCTTGCGAAAATGCGCCTTCCGCAAACAGGCGGCGCAAAAGGTTGGGAATTTTAAAGGCGACGAAAAAAGCATCGGTATAAATACCAGCGCCAAATACACGAGCAATGAGCGTGTCGCGCACAAAACCGAGGATGCGCGAGACAAAGGTCATGCTGCCGACAGTAGCCAGAGCTTTTAAGAGGTTCATTACGCCAGTATTTTCAATTAATATTCTGCCACCGCCGTGGGTTGGCGCGGAGCCATCTAAATGCACGTGGCCTGCGAAGCCACTGTTCAAGTTCAAAACCTGAAAAATTCATCATGGAACTTGGGCCAGAAGCCAGGGCAGCAATCCAAGAATATTGCATTTGCAAGCCAAGATCAGCAGCACAAATAAAGCCATGAATACAAGCGCATGATTTTAGCATGCCCACATGGCAAGCCTAAAGCGCAACATGCGCGAGACGACTTGCACGATGGCAAAAAAACGGCTAATATGCTCGGCTTCGAATTTACAAACTTGATTAGGATTATCCATGGCTAATAGCGCACAGGCGAGAAAACGTGCCCGTCAGGCAGTTAAGCAACGCGCCCACAACGCCAGCTTACGTTCCACTCTGCGCACCGCGATCAAAAAGATCATCAAAGCGGTTGAAGCAGGTGACAAGGCTGCCGCACAAAGTGCTTACATTGAAAATGTAAGCGTGATTGATCGCATCGCGGACAAGAATATCATCCATAAGAACAAGGCCGCTCGCCACAAGAGCCGCCTGTCAGCCTCTATCAAGGCCATGGCATAGTATTCAAGTTACATAGCTGCAAGCAAAAAAGCCGAACAGATGTTCGGCTTTTTTATTGGGCGCTAGCCTTGTACACCCAAATCCGGACCACTCTCAATCACCGCCATGCGCTTCAATGGCGCCAATCAACTACGTCCGCATTCAGCCCCATGATGATCAGCAAGCAAATTAACCTGATCTTAAAAAATCCGGGCACCATAAAGCAAATGAGGGCGCAACCTTCGCACCCTCACAACTTGACCGACCAATCACGTATATATCGAGAGTTACTCGCCAATCCCCAGCGCTTCACGCGCCTGCATGGCCAGGCTATAAGCATTGTCCGCATCCGCGTCCACCACCGTAAAATGGCCCATCTTGCGACCGGCGCGCGGCTCATGCTTGCCATACAAATGCAGCTTGAGCGCTGGTACGGCAAACGCAGCAGCCCAATCCGGCTCGCCGTCCTGCCAGATATTGCCGAGTATATTCACCATGACAGACGGACTATGCAAACGCGGATCGCCCAGGGCATGCCCAGTCAGCACGCGTACTTGCTGGTCAAACTGATTGGTCACGCAGCCATCCAGCGTGTAGTGCCCGGAGTTATGCGGCCGAGGGGCAATTTCATTCACCAGAATCTGGTCACCACAGACAAAAAACTCTACGCCTAGCACGCCGACATATTCCAGCTTCTGGGCGAGCTCAATCGCCAGCGCGGTTGCTTTTTCGCGCAAGGCATCATCACAACGCGCCGGGGCAATGCTGATATCCAGAATGCCGTTCAGATGGCTGTTTTCTGCCACTGGGAACGCAGCCACATGCCCATGCACATCGCGCGCCAGCACCAC
This sequence comes from Methylovorus menthalis, assembly GCF_020523625.1. Taxonomy (GTDB): domain Bacteria; phylum Pseudomonadota; class Gammaproteobacteria; order Burkholderiales; family Methylophilaceae; genus Methylovorus; species Methylovorus menthalis. The sequence continues at coordinate 217,950 of NZ_JAJAQH010000003.1, read as the reverse complement.
AGAAACCTCGAGATCGAGTGCCAGCATTTTCTCCAGCACACAGGTTTCACCGCCAAACTGCTCAAAGGCCGCCTCAGCTTGCTCGCGCCCACCCACCCGTGCCTGGCCTTTGCCGTCATAGCCAAAACGCGCAACCTTTAAAATCGCGGGATAAATCGCGGCATCCACCGCATCAAAATCAGCAGAGGTTTCAATCACATGAAATGGCGCCACCGGCAAGCCAGCATCGCGAATAAAGTTTTTTTCCATGACACGGTGCTGCGCTGTGGCAACCGCGGCCGCAGCCGGGCGAACGATGCGGGTCTGCTCAAAAAACTCCAGCGTTTCGGCCGGCACATTTTCAAACTCGGTGGTAATGGCAACACAGCTTTGCGCCATGGATTCGAGCGCTTCACGATCATCGTAAGCCGCGCACAGGTGCACATCGGCAATCTTGCCTGCCGGACTATTCAGGTCCGGGTCAAGCACGGTGACGCGATAACCCATTTCATGGGCAGCAATCACAAAAAAACGGCCCAGTTGGCCGCCGCCCAGCATGCCCAGCATGGCAGGCGGCAAAATCTTGGAAGAAAGTTCAGCTAAATTCACGCTCAAGGTTGCTCCGGTAATTGCATGGCGAATACTTTGGCGGCCTGGGCCGCACGGAATTCATTTAACTTGGTAGCCAGCGCAGCATCATGCGTCGCCAGCATGGCGATGGCAAACAAGCCAGCGTTTGCTGCCCCGGCTTCGCCAATGGCGAAGGTGGCCACGGGAATGCCCTTGGGCATCTGCACAATCGATAACAGGGAATCTTGTCCCTGCAAATGCTTGGAAGGAACAGGCACGCCCAGAACAGGCAGTATGGTCTTGGCAGCCACCATGCCTGGCAAGTGGGCAGCACCGCCAGCGCCAGCGATGATCACCTTGAAGCCACGCTCAGCAGCCTGCTCGGCAAACTCGAACATCAGGTCCGGCGTGCGGTGGGCCGACACTACGCGGGCTTCATACGCTACGCCAAAATCAGCCAGCATTTGCGCCGCAAGCCGCATGACGGGCCAATCACTATCGGACCCCATGATGATGGCGACTTGCGCCTGTGTTGTAGACATGGAAGCTACCTTTACAAAAGAATAAGATTATCGCGGTGAATCAGCTCGGCTTCATCCACATAGCCCAGTATCTGGGCAATATCCGCACTGGGCTTGCGCAGGATGCGCGAGGTTTCACTGGCACTGTAGTTCACGAGGCCACGGGCAATTTCTTGCCCCTGCTGATCAAAACAGGCAACCGCCTCGCCGCGCTCGAAAGTGCCCTCTACTGCAACCACGCCAATGGGCAGGAGACTCTTGCCATCGTCACGCAAGGCTTTAACCGCACCTTCGTCCATGATGACCTTGCCAGAAAGACGAAGATGATCTGCCAGCCATTGTTTTTTAGCCAGCAATTTAACCTGCCCCGCCTGCAGATGCGTCCCCACCGCCTCACCTGCCGCCAGACGAACCAGCACCTGCGGTTCGCGGCCTGAGGCGATCACGGTATGGGCTCCACTGCGTGCCGCACGCTTTGCAGCCAGTATCTTGGTCAGCATGCCACCAGTACCGACACTGCTGCCCGCGCCGCCTGCCATGGCCTCCAGCTCGGGAGCACCTGCCACCGCGTGATTAATGAATTGGGCATCGGGATTTTTGCGTGGATCCGCCGAGTACAACCCTTGCTGATCGGTAAGAATAACCAGCGCATCCGCTTCAATCAGATTGGCCACCAGGGCGCCCAAGGTGTCGTTATCCCCAAAGCGGATTTCGTCGGTGACGACCGTATCGTTTTCGTTGATGATGGGGATAACACCGAGATCAAGCAGAGTGCGCAATGTGCTGCGCGCATTCAGGTACCGCTTGCGGTCTGCCAGGTCATCGTGCGTCAGCAGCACCTGAGCCGTATGCAAGCCATGCTTGCTGAAGCAGCTCTCGTACATTTGTACCAGGCCCATTTGCCCAACAGCCGCTGCGGCCTGCAATTCATTGACCGCCTTTGGCCGTTTTTTCCAGCCCAGACGCTGCATGCCTTCGGCAACTGCTCCACTGGAAACCAGCACCACTTGCCGCGACTGCTTTACCAGATGCGAAATCTGGTCTGCCCAGGCGGCAATCGCCTGCCGATCCAAGCCCTCACCATTATTGGTGACCAGACTTGAACCTACCTTGACGACAATACAGTCAGCCTCAAGCAGCAGGGAGTCCATCTTGATCCTCTTGCGCGTGCTCACCCGCGCGTACAGATTCGATATGTTCCATGATGGCGTAGGTCAGCTCTTTGCAACCCATGCCGGCCAGGGCGGAAATGGCAAAGACACGCCCTTCCCAGCCATAGTCACGCACAAATTTCGCGACGACATCTGCGCTGTCAGACAGCATGTCGACTTTATTCAATACCAGCCAGCGTGGCTTTTGATACAGCGACTCGTCGTATTTGCGCAACTCTTCAACAATGGCGCGCGCCTCTTTGACCGGATCGACAGCCTCATCAAAAGGCGCAATATCGACAAGGTGCAGCAGCAAACGCGTACGAGCCAGATGTCGCAGGAACTGGTGGCCAAGCCCGGCACCCTCTGCCGCGCCTTCTATCAGCCCTGGAATATCGGCAATGACAAAACTGCGGTTGGTATCCACGCGCACCACCCCGAGATTGGGGTGCAAGGTCGTAAATGGATAATCTGCCACTTTGGGCTTAGCGGCGGATACAGAGCGAATAAAGGTGGACTTGCCTGCATTGGGCATGCCGAGCAGACCAACGTCAGCCAACACCTTAAGCTCGAAATAGAGCTCAAACTCGTCGCCCGGCTCACCTTTAGTACATTGCCGCGGGGAGCGGTTAACGCTGGACTTGAAATGGATGTTGCCAAGACCGCCATTACCGCCCTTGGCCAGCAAGGCCTGCTGCCCATGCTCGGCAAGGTCGATCAGCACCTGCTCGGTGGCCTTGTTGCTGATCACCGTGCCCACCGGCACACGCAGAATCAGATCTTCGCCACCGGCACCATACTGATCAGAACCGCGGCCATTTTCACCACGCTGAGCGCGGAAGGTTCGGGTGTATCGATAATCCACCAAGGTATTGATGTTACGGTCAGCGACCGCATAGATGGAGCCACCACGACCGCCATCACCGCCATTGGGACCGCCCATGGGCTCGTACTTTTCGCGACGGAAGGTGGCTACGCCATTACCGCCGTCACCAGCGTAGACCTTGATGGTTGCTTCATCTATGAATTTCATGTTTTCCAGTCAATCTCAATATCGACAAGCGCGGCTTATTATAGCAAGCCGTTTTTTCCGACATGCACGCCTGAAATAAAAAAGCCCTATCTGTACGATAGGGCTTTTACCAACCTGTGCTGCGGATTAAGCAGGGATGATGCTGACCAGCTTGCGACGCAGAGCGCCCTTAACTGAGAAAGCAACCTTGCCATCCACCTTGGCAAACAGGGTGTGATCCTTGCCCATACCAACATTGTCACCAGCGTGCATACGGGTGCCGCGTTGACGAACAATGATGCTGCCTGCAGAAACCAATTGGTCGCCGAAGGCTTTCACGCCCAGTCGCTGGGCCTGTGAGTCGCGGCCGTTACGGGAACTACCGCCTGCTTTTTTGTGTGCCATGTTTTATTCCTTATCTCAAGTAACTGCAGCCGAATTACTTGGCAGCAATGTTTTCGATCTGGATTTCAGTGAAATCCTGACGATGACCCTGGGTCTTGCGGTAGTGCTTACGACGACGCATCTTGAAGATCAAGACCTTGTCACCTCTACCGTGGGCAACCACCTTGGCCTTGACACTGGCACCGGCGATGACAGGTGCACCGATGGTAACGTTGTCGCCGTCAGCAACCATTAATACTTGGTCGATGGTGATGTCGCTACCGACTTCGCCCACCAACTTCTCAACCTTAAGTTTGTCGCCGGCTGCTACACGGTACTGCTTACCGCCGGTCTTGATGACTGCATACATGATCTAGCCTCGTTCGCTACGCATTCAAATGAATCGAGCATTATACGGAAAATTGGACGTTTAGCAAATCTTAATGCGCTTTTCCGCAAACAATTCGCTACAACGCCGACATTATGCCGCATACGTTGCGCAAGGCCAACAAGCACGGGACAAGCGCTGTATAAGCCCAGACCCTATATGTTAAAATGCCGCATCTAATTCTGGCTGATACTCGTGTCCCTCGCTTTTATACAATCCTGCATCGCTCAAGACATGCAAGCAGTCGACGCGGTGATTCGCAAATCCCTTCATTCCGATGTTGTTCTGATCAACCAGGTTGCCGAGTACATCATCAATAGCGGGGGCAAGCGCCTAAGGCCTGCGCTGGTTCTTCTGTCAGCCGGCGCGTTTGGCGAGGTCAACGCCCGCCATCACGAGCTAGCCGCTGTTGTGGAATTCATCCACACCGCCACCTTGCTGCACGACGATGTCGTGGATGAATCAGCCATGCGCCGTGGCCGCGCCACTGCCAACACCTTGTTTGGCAATGCGGCCAGCGTATTGGTGGGTGATTTTATCTATTCGCGCGCCTTTCAGATGATGGTCGGCGTTGAAAGCATGCGCGTGATGGAAGTGCTGGCAGAGGCCACCAATATCATCGCAGAAGGTGAAGTGTTGCAATTGCTGAATGTGCACGACGCCGACATTACGGATGAGGCCTACCTCAAGGTTATCCACTACAAGACAGCCAAGCTGTTTGAAGCCGCTACCCGCCTGGGTGCGATTATCTGCTGCGCCTCGAAACAGGATGAGCATGCCATGGCGGAATACGGCATGCGTCTGGGCACCGCCTTTCAGCTTATTGATGATGTGCTGGACTTCAGTGGCGACAGCCAGGAGATCGGCAAAAACCTGGGCGATGACCTGGCCGAGGGCAAACCCACACTCCCATTGCTGATCGCCATGCGCCTGGGTACTCCGGCACAAGCGTTGACCATACGCAAGGCGATTGAAGAGGGCGGCCTGGATGAACTCCCTGCCGTCATGCAGGCAGTGCATGACACCGGGGCACTTGATCAGGTGAGAGCCATCGCCCAACAGGAAGCGCAGGCGGGCTGTGCTGCTATCCTGCACCTGCCAGACTCCCCGTCGCGCCAGGCACTGCTGAAACTGGCCGAGTTTGCTGTTGACCGCACATTTTGAGTCAAGCGCAACACGCATCTGCCGCCTCCAATAAAAAACGCCACCAACCCTGAAAGGGTGGTGGCGTTTTTTATTCGGCCTTAATATCAGCCTGGCATCAGCACTCGCCAGCCAAGCCAGTGCCGTTAGTGCAATTCCAACTTAATTCAATACAATCTGTTCGCCGCTATCAGCCCGATAGTAGCTCAAGTGTGCGCATGGGCTGGTGTCGGGTGTCAGCGCCCCATCAAACAAGGCGCGCCCATCAACATCCACCACGGCATACCCGTTATGGTAGAGCGTCACTTCGGCCTGCTGCCGTCCCTGCCTCATGGCAAAGCTCATGTACCCGTCGTCCTCCTCTTCTCCATAAACTTCCCAGTTGGAGCGGCCGGTCAACTGCTCCATCCATCCTGGAAGATCAACCTCTACGCGGCAAACGACCGGGGCTTCCCATGCAGCTTGGACAGTGTTTTCCATCATTCGCTTCCTTTCGTTTCAAGTGGTTGGTTAAGGTATAAGTGGCGTCGATACGGCGCAATTTCAAGTGTGACTGTACCCGACAGTGGATAGTTGCCTATATCTGTATAACGGTGCGATGATGCAGAAAGTTTAATGGAACAAGCGTATGCCCGACGTCTTCAGCAATTTTCTTCAGGTATTGCAGGACTCCCCTGTCTTTTTTATTGCCGTTTCTGCCCTGCTCGGACTTCTTGTGGGCAGCTTTCTGAATGTCGTTATTCACCGGCTGCCTAAAATGATGGAAGCCGAATGGCGACTGAATTGCCAGTCACTCGACGGACAAATGCCCACAGAGGCCACGAAAAAATTCAATCTGCTGACACCACGCTCCAGTTGCCCGCACTGTGGTCATGCCATCACGGCGCTGGAGAACATCCCCCTTATCAGCTATATCGGCCTGCGTGGCAAATGCCGCGGCTGCAAGGCACCTATCAGCATACGCTACCCGGCCGTCGAGTTGCTCACCGGCGTCTTGACCGCCTTGGTGAGCTGGAAGCTGGGCTACGCTGGCACCACGGTATTTGCGTGGCTGTTTGTATTTGCGCTGATCGCCCTGACCTTCATCGACCTGGATACCCAGCTGCTGCCTGACGACATCACGCTACCTTTGTTATGGCTGGGCTTGCTGATCAACCTCAATGGCGGATTTACCGATTTGCAATCCGCCGTAGTTGGTGCAGCTGCCGGGTATCTCATCCTGTGGAGCATCTATTGGCTATTCAAGCTGATAACGGGCAAAGAAGGCATGGGTTACGGCGACTTCAAATTGCTTGCCGCCATAGGCGCCTGGTTTGGTTGGCAAATGCTGCCCGCCGTCATCCTGCTTTCCTCACTCGCGGGCTCGGTCATTGGCATCGGCTTGATTCTGTTTGCCCGCCATGGTCGCAGCACACCCATCCCATTTGGCCCCTATCTGGCGTTGGGCGGCATTGCCGCCTTGTTCTTCGGCCCGATCCTGGCAAGCTTCTACCTGGGCAGCTGACATGATCGTTGGACTGACGGGCGGCATAGGCAGCGGAAAATCAGCGGCAGCAGCGCAGTTTGCTGCGCTGGGCGCCCCTGTCATTGATGTCGATGTCATCTCGCACGAACTCACCGCTCCAGGACAAGCAGCCGTATTCGCGATAGCCGACGCACTGGGCGATGGCATGCTGAACGCTGATGGCAGCCTGAACCGCGCAGCAGTGCGCAGCAAGGTATTTGAAGATGCCGCGGCGCGTCAGCAGCTGGAGAGAATATTGCATCCAGCCATCTATGAAGAGGCGCAACGCCAGCTGCAACGGGTCAGCAACACCGCGCCTTACTGCATTATTGTTGTGCCCTTGCTGTTTGAAAGCGAACGCTACCGGCAATTGATAGATCGCAGCCTGCTGATTGATTGTGAGGAGTCCATACAGATTGCCCGCACCATGCAACGCAGCCATATGTCGGAAATCGAGGTGAAAAACATTATGGCAGCCCAGCTATCACGCGAAACCCGTCGGCAATTGGCAAATGACATCATCAGCAACAATGGCAGCCTTGATCAACTACAAAAAAATGTCATCGCTTTTCACCAAAAATACATTAATCCTTGCATAGTTAGCATTTAGATTTCATAATCCACCGTAACTTTAAAAACGCTAAGCGCTCAGCCAAAAAAAGCCCGTGCCCAGTTACGATTACCCATTTAATGAACGTATCCGGACGCTGCTGCGCCTGGAGGATCTGTTCACTAAAGTGCTGCACAATATGGCAGCCGGGCATGAGTATCACCATCACTGCGCGCTGCTCTCCCTGTTCCAGATTCTTGATGTCATTGATCGCGCCGAGCTCAAGGCAGACCTGCTGCAAGAGCTGGACCGGCAAAAGATCGTCATGACCAGCCTTCTCGGCAACCCTTCCATCGCAGAAAACGTACTCACCGACCTGATCGGCCAAATTGAGAATACCAGCAAGGTACTTCGCCAGAACACGACCAAGCTTGGGCAAACCCTGCGCGATAACGACTGGCTGATGAGCATCAAACAGCGAGCAGGTATTCCAGGCGGCGTATGCGAATTTGATTTGCCGTCCTATCATTACTGGCTGGGCCTGGACGAAGACAGGCGTCGCCAGGATCTCGATAACTGGTTGCAACCACTGATCAGCATTTACGAGGCCTTGCGCATCATCCTCCATATACTGCGCGGCAGTGGCAATACCGTTGCGCTGACCGCAGTCAATGGTGTTTATCAGCAAATGCTGGGGGGCTCAAAACCTGCCCAGATGCTGAGGTTGCAGGTCGACGATGATGTCGAGTGCTTCCCGGAAGTCAGCGCCAACAAATACGCTATCAACATCCGTTTCAATAGCCTGGACTACGCGCAAAAGCCGCGTGCATGCGATAAAAACGTTAACTTCACCCTTACTCTGTGCAACCTGTAAAACCCGTAAAAAAACGCCTGGTCACTTGCCCGCAATGCCAGTCTGTGTCTGAATATTCCGTCGAAAATCGCTTTCGTCCCTTTTGCTCCGAGCGCTGCAAGTTGATTGATCTTGGCTTGTGGGCGGACGAAGGCTACCGCATTCCACAACCCATAGAACCTGACGATTTCCTGGAAGAATAAGGAGCCATTCTATGTTCCAACAGCTCAGATGTATCGCTTTATGCCTGTTACTTTCAAGCACGCAGAGTGCCTGGGCAGCCGATGCCTTGCGCATCAGCCAAGACTGGGTGCGAGCCACCGCGCCCGGACAAGCCGTGGGCGCCGCTTACATGACACTGACCAGTGCAGAAGACGCAACGCTGACCAAAGTGGAAAGTGACGTAGCAGTATCGGTCGAGATACATAGCATGACCATGAACGACGGAGTCATGCGTATGCGCATGCTGGAAACCTTGCCATTAAAAGCACAGCAAGCGGTTAACCTGGAACCGGGCGGCTTTCACCTGATGCTGTTTGATCTGAAAGCCCCGCTAAAGGCAGGCTCAAATGTGACGTTCAAACTCTACGTACAGGATAGCCACGGCAAGCAACACATCTACACGCATAGCAGCCCGATAAAAGCGGCAGCAGATTAATAGGGCCTTCCCGCGCCCAAAGAATCTCTCAGCGCGGTTCAGCCTTGAAGGTGAACTGGTAACGCTGCAGCCCGGTGGCGGTTTCCACATCAATACGCGCGATCCAGTCACTGCGCCCCTGCACACACACCGGCAGCGTAATATCCCCATGCCAGCGGCCATCCGGCTTCTGCAGCAGCCGATATTTGTTAAGCCCCATCTCCATGCCGTCCATGGCAAAACTGGCATGGATAGCCTGGGCACCCGTCATGGCGACATCAATGCCAAACGGTTTTAACACAGCAGGCTGCGAAGCGAATACCACATGCAGATTCTGATCACCACAACCTTCGAGAGGTGTAGGGCAATATAAGAGTTTGATAGTTTGCGGCACTTCGGGGGCTCGCATGTAGAAATACAATGCCGCCGATCCCACCATTAGCAAGAGCGCCAACAACGCCCATTTTTTGCGCTTAGCCAGCTTCATTCCAGGCCCCTCTCAACAAAGCAATGCCATGTGCCCCTTGGCGCCAAGCCTCTTGCAGATGCTGCCTCTGCAAGCCACCCAATGCATACACTGGCAACGCATACCCTGCAATGGCCTCCCCCAGCCCATGCCACCCCAGGGGCTTGGCATCCGGATGGGACAAGGTTGGCAACACAGGGGAAAACACGACGAAGTTGAGCTCAAGCTCCGCCGCGCGGGCAAGCTCGTGCGCATCATGACAGGACGCCCCCACTATCAAGCCTTCAGGTTTCTGCCGCAAGGCCATGAGTGCCTGACTGCTGAGATGCACGCCATCGGCATTCACCATGGAAGCCAATTCCGGCGAACCATTCAGCAAGACCTGAGCACCATAGGGGCGGGCGAGTGCGATGACTTTTGCGGAAAATGCCTGCAAAGCCTCTTCATTCAGATGCTTTTCACGCACCTGTATCAACTTCAACCCGGCTTGCAATGCCCGCTGCAGTCGGGCAAGAAACACCGGCTCACCAAGCTCCTCCAACTGCGTGATCGCATAGATGGCTGGCAGGCTTAACATGCGCAGCAAAGGCTCGTTGGCCGGCAACAAAGGCCCAACATTCACCGACGAAGGAAACTGCCAGGACAAGGCCTGGCCCTCCCGGCCATGGGGCTCGCCAATCCATCGGCGCACCTGATAAAAATGCAATTGGACCGTACGCTCGGGATAAGCAAAGCGGCGGGTGATCCAGGGATAAGCTTCGACAATCCCGGTACCAAGCTCTTCTTCTATTTCGCGCTTGAGCGCTTGCAATACGGATTCGCCCTGCTCAATCTTGCCTCCGGGAAACTCCCACCACCCAGCCCAAGGCTTGCCTTCGGGGCGTTGCGCCAGGAGTACCTGCCCGTCATCCCGCACTAGCACAGCTACGGCCGCATGCACCGCCGGCTTATCGGTCATTGCGCATCCGGTGGATTACTCACACCAGCCAGCTCACTCAACTTGGCCTGGCCTGCGTAATCACGGGCAAATTGCGAGGCAATACGGCCACTGCGCGAGCCGCGAGCCAGCGCAAACTGCAAGGCCGCCTGGCGGGCATCTTCGGTAAATGGCGTAATGCCATGGTATTCCAGCCATTGCTCGGCAACGCGCAGGTAGTCTTGCTGACTGAACGGATAAAACGACAACCACAACCCAAAGCGCTCCGATAAGGAAATTTTTTCTTCGGCGGTGTCACCAGGACGTATCTCTTCGCCCAGATGCTGGGTTTCGAGATTTTCGGCCATGTATTCCGGCATCAGATGACGGCGATTGGAAGTGGCATACACCAGCACATTATCCGAGGTCGCCGAGACCGAGCCATCGAGCACTACCTTGAGCGCCTTGTACCCAGGCTCGCCAGCATCAAACGTCAGGTCATCGCAGAAGACAATAAAGCGCTCGGGGCGCTCGCGCAAAATTGCCACGATCTCGGGCAATGACACCAGATCCTGCTTTTCAACCTCGACCAGCCGCAAGCCATGCTGGGCAAAATGGCTCAACACCGCTTTCACCAGCGAGGATTTTCCGGTACCACGCGCGCCCGTCAGCAAGGCATTATTGGCAGGCAGGCCACGTACAAACTGCTCGGTATTGCGCACGATGCGCGCCTTCTGCTCATCTATATTTTGCAAGCCATACAGGCTGACATAATGCGGATGATGCACAGCTTGCAGGTAGCCACGTCCTTGATGCGCGACCCAGCGCCAGGCAATCGCACTCCAATCGGTATCCTGCGTCTGCGGCAGCAAGTGCTTTTCCAGGCGATCGAGCAAGCGCTCGGCCTTCTGTATCAACTGTTCAATATCCGCCATGTATACCTCGTCTGGATTCAAAAATCAGGAGCGATAATCTGCATTGATCTTGACGTAATCAAAGGAAAAGTCACAGGTCCACACGGTAGCTTTCGCATTACCGCGATTCAGCACCACACGAACGGTGATTTCCGCTTCTTTCATGACTGCCGCACCCTGGGCTTCTTCATAACTGGCGGCACGGCCACCATGCTCCGCCACCAGCACGTTGCCCAAGTAAAGCTGCATGGCGTTGACATCCAGGTCAGCGATACCGGCGTAACCGATGGCCGCCAGAATCCGGCCAAGATTGGGGTCAGAGGCAAAGAATGCCGTCTTGATCAGCGGGGAATGCGCAATGGCATAGGCCACCTTGCGGCATTCTTCGCGATCCTTGCCGGCCTCGACATGAATGGTCATGAACTTGGTAGCACCCTCGCCATCGCGCACAATGGCTTGCGCTAACTCAACAGCTACTTCGGTCATCACCGCACGCAAAGCCTCAAACTCACTGCTGCTTTCAGTAATTTCCGCATTCGCCGCCTGGCCCGTCGCCATAAGGATCAAGGAGTCATTGGTCGAGGTATCGCCATCGACGGTAATGCAGTTGAACGAGTGATTTACCGCGTGATCGATGATCGCCTGCAGGGCAGACTGGCTAACCGCCGCATCGGTCGCCACATAGCCCAGCATGGTCGCCATGTTGGGATGTATCATGCCGGAGCCTTTGGCGATGCCGGTAATCGTCACCAGCTTGCCGCCCAGCGTTACCTGACGCGATGCGCCCTTTGCCACGATATCGGTCGTCATGATGGCCTCGGCGGCATCCAGCCAGCCATCAGCACGCTGATTGGCAACGGCAGCAGGCAAGCCCGCCACGAGACGATCAACTGGCAAAGGCTCCAGAATCACACCGGTCGAAAATGGGAGAATCTGTTCAGCCTTGCACTCCAGCAACTGCGCCAGAGCATCACAGGTTTCACGCGCATGCTGCATGCCGGGCTCGCCAGTACCCGCGTTGGCATTGCCGGTATTGACCACCAACGCGCGGATTTCATTCGGGCCAGCCAGGTGTTCACGGCAAAGCGTGACTGGCGCGGCGCAAAAACGGTTCTGCGTGAATACGCCCGCCACCCGAGTGCCGGGGCTCAGTTGCATAACCAGCACATCCTTGCGGTCTGGCTTGCGGATATGCGCTTTGGCATAGCCTAAGGTAATGCCGGCAACCGGCTTCAGGGTGGCGGCATCAGGAGCAGTAAGGTGAACTGGCATGTGGAGGTTTCCCGAAAGATGGACACAAAATTAAAAGTAGTCGCGATTCTACCCGATCACCACGACAAGGGCATGACATGTGGGCGGGGGCAAACCTGAGCGTCATTATCCGCGCAAGCTGAAGCCCCAAAGCTGGCAAATGAGGATAAGCAGGCTTAGTCGTCGAACCGGGCAATCTCGATCTGGCGCTGCGCCAGTCGATCCTTCACTTCATGGCGCTGTTGTGGTGACATATCCCACCACTCGCGAATCTCGTCTATGGTGCGAAAACAGCCTTCGCACAAGCCAGTTTCTTCGTTCATGGCACAGACCCCGATACAGGGCGAGGATACAGCAGTGGAATTGGGATCAGAACTCATGGGAAACAACCTCTGGAGAATAGCCTCAGGATTATAACAAACATGCAGCGAGGTATAGGCGCAGAAAACCCTGGATATGGATAGTGCAATGGAATGAGCGTAGTGCAGGCGAAGATGAAACCATCTCAAGAATCACAAGCCTGTCAACAGCAAGCGACCCCGGAGGATTGATCAAGCATACTATCGCAACGTGCCGATATAGCGCTTTTTGACAGTATCGGCCGAAGGTGGAGTGGCCTCGGCTCTGGCGGAGGCTTCCCTGGGTGCAGGCTCGCCATCCAGCAAGGCCTGGTAGCGTAGCGCCTGGCGCGCCAGTTCTTCATTGCCCTGCTCAACCGCGAATTTGATGATGGCACGGGCATACTCTTCGTTCTGCGCCATCCACTCGATATCAATGACGCGGTTGGCAACCCGACGCAAGGCAACATAGAGATGCGCGGCAATCGCTGTTTTTTCAGTGTCCGCCATCAGATGATGCGCTCCGCATGTTGCGAAATATCCAGCCCATCTTCCTCATCGTCGGCACTCACCCGCAACGGACTCACCAGGTTCACAAGCAGCAAGATCACCCAGGTACCGACGCCGCTATACACCAGGGTGGCAATCACCCCTGTGGTTTGCGCGATCATGTTGCCATGCATGCCGCCCACGGCAGGATTCGCCAACAGGCCGGTAAGCAAAGCACCGACAATGCCGCCTATGCCATGAATGCCAAACACATCGAGCGCATCATCCGCGCCCAACACCTGCTTCAAGCCGGTGGCGCCCCAATAACAGGCAATACCTGCCACCACGCCGATAATCAGGGCGCCACCTGCATCCACAAACCCGGAGGCTGGGGTAATGGCGACCAGGCCCGCCACAGCACCCGAGCAAGCCCCAAGCAAAGTCGCGCGCGACTTCACCCACCACTCCAGCGCCATCCAGGTTAATACCGCCATGGCAGTCGCCACTTGCGTCACCAGCATGGCCATGGCTGCCCGGCCGTCGGCGGCTACGGCAGACCCTGCATTAAACCCAAACCAGCCCACCCACAGCAAAGAAGCCCCAAGCAAGGTGTAGGTAAGATTGAATGGTGGGAAAGCGACTCGGCCATATCCCAGCCTCGGCCCCAGCATGTAAGCGCAGACAAGACCAGCGATGCCCGCATTGATATGCACTACCGTGCCACCCGCAAAGTCGAGCACACCCTGCGCGGCCAGCCAGCCGCCTGGCTCCCACACCCAGTGCGCAATCGGCGCATAGATCAGCAAGCTCCATAGAGCGATAAACAGCAGCATGGCAGGGAAGCGGATACGCTCGGCAAAAGCGCCCGTCAGCAGGGCTGGCGTAATGATGGCAAAGGTAAGCTGAAACATGACAAACACGGCTTCAGGCACGCTGGAGGCAATATGACTGACACTGATCTCCGCCCCATCCGGGCTGAAACCCAGCCCATGCAGCAAGACCCGATCAAAGCCGCCAATGAAAAAACTGGATGGCGTGAACGCGAGACTGTAGCCCACCACCACCCAGACAAGGGTGACCACGCAGGTAACCGCCAGACTCTGGAAGGCGGTCGAGAGCACATTCTTTTTGCGCACCATGCCTGCGTAAAACAAGGCGAGACCGGGAATGGTCATCAGCAACACCAAGGCTGTGGCTGTGAGCATCCACGCCGTATCCCCGGCACTGATCTGTGTCACAGGCACCATGCCGGGGCCAGCGACAGCGGCCATCACACTTGCTGGCATAAGCCCGCCCAGGCCCAATATCATGCGCGTAACACCGCTGCTGACTGCCATTGATACGCCTCGCCTTCTGCTTTTGCCCGAACCAACACTCACCGGGCACTTCTTTCACAGGCTTATTCACGCAAAAGCCATGCCACCAATAAAAAACCCGGCCATCAGCCGGGTTTCATCAAGCCAAACAAAAAGCGGTAACTCAGCTCAGCTTGCCATGGCACTGCTTGTATTTTTTACCGGAACCACATGGGCAAGGATCATTGCGCCCAACTTTGACGCCTTCACGCTCAAAGGGCTGGCTTTCTTCGGTAGCGGAAGCATCGGCAATTTCCAGTGAGTCTTCACCCACGCTGGCGCTCGCATCATAGTCAGCATGCTGATATTGCACGTTTTCCAGTTCCACTGGCTTTTCAACCGCTTCAACATCCGCTTCATTACGTACCTGAACCAGCATAGTGATCTGGGTAACTTCACGCTTCACGGTATCGAGCAGAGCTGCGAACAATTCAAATGCCTCGCGCTTGTATTCCTGTTTAGGATTTTTCTGCGCATAAGACCGTAGGTGAATACCCTGACGCAGATGATCCAGCGCCGCCAGATGCTCGCGCCAATGGTTATCAAGGCTTTGCAACATCACAGCGCGCTCAAACTGACGCATGACATCGGCACTGGCTTGCTGCTCCTTGGCGGCATAGGCAGCTTCAGCGGCATTCACCACATGCTCACGCAAGGTTTCTTCATGCAGGTCAGGATTTTCTTCCAGCATTTTTTGTAATGGAATATCAAGGCCAAGCTCGGCCAGCAAAACTTTCTCCAGCCCGGCGATATCCCACTGCTCTTCCAGCGTGCCAGGCGGAATATGCGAAGCAAAGGTGTCATTGACGACATCTGCGCGCATGGCGGCGATGGTCTCGCCTACATCGGCGGCTTCCAGCAATTCATTACGCTGCTGGTAGATCACCTTGCGCTGGTCATTCGACACATCATCGTATTCAAGCAGTTGCTTGCGGATATCGAAGTTACGGCCTTCCACCTTGCGCTGTGCATTCTCGATGGCACGCGTCACCCATGGGTGCTCAATCGCTTCGCCATCAGGCATTTTCAGGCGTTCCATGATGGCCGATACGCGGTCAGAAGCAAAAATACGCAGCAACTGGTCTTCCAGCGACAGATAGAAGCGGCTGGAGCCTGGGTCACCCTGACGGCCAGAGCGACCGCGCAACTGGTTATCCACCCGGCGCGATTCATGGCGTTCGGTACCAATAATATGCAGGCCGCCTGCTGCCAGCACAGCGTCATGCTGCTTCTGCCAGTCTGCCTTGATGGCAGCGATACGGGCTTCCTTGTCAGCATCGCTGAGACTTTCATCACCGCGCACCAGCGCGATCTCTGGCTCAGGGTTACCCCCCAGCACGATGTCGGTACCACGACCCGCCATGTTGGTAGCAATCGTGATCACGCCTGGACGGCCAGCCTGCACAATAATCTGCGCCTCGCGCTCATGCTGCTTGGCGTTCAGCACCTGGTGCTCCAGCTTGGCTTCGTTCAGCAGATGAGAAATCAGTTCGGAATTTTCAATCGAGGTCGTACCCACCAGCACTGGCTGACCACGGCTCTGGCAGTCCTTGATGTCTTCGATGACAGCGCGATACTTCTCGCCTGAGGTACGGTAGACCTTGTCCATCATGTCTTTGCGCTGCATGCCACGATGGGTAGGAATCACCACGGTTTCCAGACCGTAGATCTGGTTGAATTCATAAGCTTCGGTATCGGCAGTACCAGTCATGCCGGACAACTTCCCATACATACGGAAATAATTCTGGAAGGTGATGGATGCCAGCGTCTGGTTTTCTTTCTGGATCGCCACGCCTTCCTTGGCCTCAACTGCCTGATGCAAGCCATCGGACCAGCGGCGGCCCGGCATCATGCGGCCAGTGAATTCGTCCACGATCACAATTTCGCCATCGCGCACCACATAGTGCTGATCACGGTGGAACAGCGATTGCGCACGCAACGCGGCATACATATGGTGAACAAGGCTGATACTGGCAGCATCGTAAAGACTTGCACCTTCGGACAGCAAACCGGCTTCAGCCAGCAATTGCTCGGCATGCTCATGACCGGCTTCGGACATCAACACCTGATGGGATTTCTCATCCACCCAGAAATCACCCTCGCCTTCTTCTTCCTGCTGGCGCTTCAGCTTGGCGGCGATGCCATTCATCTGCACATAGAGATCGATGCTGTCATCGGCCTGACCAGAGATAATCAGGGGAGTACGGGCTTCGTCAATCAGGATGGAGTCGACTTCATCAATCAGCGCATAGCTGAGACCGCGCTGCACGCGCTCCTGCGAGGTAAACACCATGTTGTCGCGCAGGTAATCAAAACCGAATTCGTTATTGGTACCGTAAGTAATGTCAGCGGCATAAGCCTCTTGCTTGGCATCATGCGACATCTGCGAGAGGTTGATGCCGACGCTTAGGCCCAGGAAGTTGTACAGACGCGCCATCCACTCGGCGTCACGCTTTGCCAGGTAATCATTGACGGTAATGACATGCACGCCCTTGCCGGTAAGCGCATTCAAGTAGGCGGGCAATGTGGCCACCAGGGTTTTACCTTCACCAGTACGCATTTCGGCAATCTTGCCAGCGTTGAGCACCATGCCACCAATCAGTTGCACGTCAAAATGGCGCATGCCCAGAATACGGCGGCTGCCTTCACGCACCACCGCAAAGGCTTCAGGCAATAGTTTTTCCAGCGACTCGCCGTTTTGATAGCGTTGCTTGAACTCTTCCGTCTTGGCTTTCAGCTGTTCATCGCTCAGACCCTGCAATGCAGGCTCCAGCGCGTTAATCGCCTGCACATTCTGTGCATATTGTTTGACCAGCCGCTCGTTGCGGCTACCGAAAATTTTCTTGAACAGCGTGGATAACATGCAATAACACCAACTTTCCGCCACATGGACGGAAACCTCTAGGTTGACTTAAACAGTTTCTGGATATGTAACAATGCCAGCAACAACGCGCGTCCATCCATGATGGACGACTTAATTCAGCAAATATTTCCTTGGGTCGAGCGGAGCGCCATTCAGACGCACTTCAAAATGCAGATGGGCACCCGTAGAACGTCCTGTAGTACCTACTCTTGCGATCATTTGGCCTTTTTCAACCCGGTCACCCACCTTTACCAATAATTCTGAGGCGTGGGCATATCTGGTCTCAAAACCTGCACCATGGTCAATCTTGACGATTTTACCATAATCGGGCGTCTGCTCTGCCGTCGTGACAAGGCCACCTGCCGCCGCGTAAATGGGCGTACCTACCTCAGAGGTAAAATCCAGGCCTTCATGGAAGGCCATCCTGCCGCTGAAGGGGTCCAGGCGCCAACCGTAACTTGAAGAGTTATAAGCGCCATTGACGGGATGCCCATTGGGGAAAGCATTTTTCTGCACGCTCTGCTGCATCATGAATGCCTCAATGGCACTCAGCTGGTCCTGCTTGCGCTCCATCTCAAACAGCAGTTCTGATATCTTCTCCTGCAGTTGCGGGACATCCAGTCCGTACCCGCGTACTTCGGGGCCGCCCCGTCCAGGTTCGTGCTGCGCTTCTTCAGGAGTGGATGGCGAGATACCCGCCATGCCGGAGAGGCGCTCGCTGGTGGCATCCAGCCGCATCATGCGCGCCTGCAATTCACCAAGCTGCATGGCGAGGGCATCAATATGCTCTTGAGTATTGGGGGATACGAGATTCAGGGCGGCAGGAATGAGTGCCTTGACGCCATGGTGCTTGCCATCTGCCTGTGGCAGAATAAGGAAGGATGTGAGCAAAGCAATGCCTGCTACCAGCAGCGCCAAAAACAGCACTATTTGCCCCAGAGTGAGAACCCTGGGTTTTGCCATTGTGTCAGAGACAATAATGATATTCACGCAATTCCCCTTTGAGAGCCCATCGGCATGCGCAAGCTGAACGCGTTATTCAAAGACAATGCCAATCTCGAAGCATTGACCAGCTTGTCGGACAGTTTGACTGCCTCTAAAAATGCCTGGAATGCTGTTGTGCCTGCTCAGCTGGCGCGCTATACGCAACCGGGTGTGATCAAGCACAAGCGCCTGACCGTATACGCCCATAACGGCGCGATTGCGGCCAGACTGAAGCTTTTATTACCTACTTTAATCAGTGGTCTGCAAAAGCAAGGGGTTGAAGTTACTTCAATTCGGGTGGAAGTGCAAGTGCAATCTGGCACGCGCGAAACACCCAAAATACTGCGTACATTAAGCGCGCAAGCCGCGGAAAACCTGGACGATCTGGCGCAAAAACTCAAAGGTTCCCCGCTGGGTGAAGCATTGAGCCGACTCATTAGCCGGGCAGAAAAATAAGCACTCAACATCCCTTCTGAAACTAATCTCTTAACCCAAGCTCTGATCTGACTATGGAATTTTTGTACTATCTGGCAGCCGGTGCTGCAACCGGCGTGCTGTCTGGCCTTTTTGGCATAGGCGGCGGCGTGGTGATTGTTTCTATCCTGGCGCACCTGTTCGCCGGACTTGGCTTCCCGGAAAGTCATATCATGCACATTGCGCTGGGCACGTCGCTCGCCAGCATTGTGTTTACATCGCTGTCATCGGCACGGGCACATCACCGCAAGGACAATGTAGATTTCCCATTGATAAAGCAACTGGCGCCCACCATTGTGCTAGGCACCCTGCTGGGCAGCCTGCTCGTTGCCCAGATACACAGCCATGCGCTACAAGCGATTTTTGCGATATTCCTCACGACGGTGGCATGCCAGATGTTGTTCAAGCTCAGCCCCAATCAGGCACGACGCGTCCCTGGCCGCTGGCTGAATGGCGTCATGGGGGTGATTATCGGTTTTATCTCCAGCCTGGTTGGCATCGGCGGCGGTACGGTATCCGTGCCCTACCTGCACTATTGCAATATTCCCTTGAAACGCGCCATTGGCACCTCTGCCGCCATCGGCCTGCCTATCGCCCTGGCGGGGACCATAGGCTATATCTATACCGGCTGGAGCGTGCCCAGCTTGCCCGCCAACAGCCTGGGGTTTATCTACCTGCCTGCGCTGGCTGGCATTGCACTGGCAAGTATTGTCACGGCGCCTTGGGGTGCTGCTCTGGCGCATCGCCTGCCGACACCGATTTTACGGCGCCTCTTTGCCTGCCTGCTGCTTGCTCTCGGGCTCAACATGCTGTGGAAAATCATATGAGCGGAGGTATGGCATGAGCCTTGATAACAGCAAGGATACGGTGATTGAAGTCAGCGCCCTGTACAAGCACTTCGATCAGGTCACCGCGATCAACGGCCTGGATTTCACGGCCCGGCGCGGGGTGACGACGGCCCTGCTCGGCGGTAATGGCGCGGGCAAGACCACCACCATTGCCATGCTGTTGGGGCTGTTGCTGCCCAGCAGCGGCAATATCCGCATATTGGGCGAAGACATGCTGAAACACCGGCACCGCCTGTTGCACCGCATGAATTTTTCATCGCCTTACGTCGATTTGCCGCAGCGCCTTACCGTACGCCAAAACCTCACGGTATTTGGCCATCTCTATCGCCTGCCCGCGCTCAAGCAGCGCATTGCCAAACTGGCCGAAGACCTCAACCTGAGTTCGCTGCTGGACCGCCCCTATGGCAAATTGTCCGCAGGACAAAAAACCCGGGTATCCCTCGCCAAATCATTGATCAACGAACCGGAGGTCTTGCTGCTGGATGAGCCGACGGCCTCGCTGGACCCGGATACTGCCGACGCCATCCGCACGCACCTGGAACAATACCAGCAACGCACCGGCGCCAGCATTCTGCTCGCTTCGCACAACATGACCGAAGTCGAGCGCATGTGCAGTGACGTGATCATGCTGCGCGCGGGCAAAGTAGTCGACACCGGCTCGCCCGACGCCCTGCTGGCGCGTTACGGCCGCACCTCCATGGAAGAGGTCTTTATCGACATCGCACGGGACCGCGCCCCACAATGAGCAAACAAGACATCCATTATTCGCCGCGCCGTATCGGCGCCATCGTGCTGCGCCATCTTTACCTCATGCGTACATCCTGGCCGCGCGTGCTGGAAATGGTGTACTGGCCCACGGTGCAGATGGTGTTATGGGGCTTCATCACCTTGTTTCTCAAGGAAAACAGCCATTACATCGCACAGGCTGCAGGCATTCTCCTGTCCGCCGTATTGTTGTGGGATGTGCTGTTTCGCAGCCAACTGGGCATTGCCCTGGTGTTCATGGAAGAAATGTGGTCGCGCAACCTCGGTCATCTTTTTGTCAGTCCTCTTCGCCCCTACGAAATGGTCTCGGCGCTGATTGTCATGAGCCTGATCCGCACCCTGATTGGCATTGGCGGCGCAGCGCTGGTGGCGATTCCCCTGTTTGACTACAACATTTTTGATATGGGGTTGCCGCTCATCGCCTTCTTTTTCAATCTGATCGCCATGGGTTGGGCTGTGGGATTGCTGGTGTCCGGCATTGTGTTGCGCTACGGCCTCGGCGCCGAGAGTGTCGCCTGGATTGCCGTGTTTGCCATTCAGCCCTTGTGTGCCATTTATTATCCTGTCGCCACCCTGCCGCACTGGCTGCAGCCGGTGGCCTGGGCATTGCCAGCAAGCCACGTGTTTGAAGGCATGCGCGAGCTACTATTGCATGGCACATTCAATATGCATTACCTGGTAAATGCCATGCTGCTGAATATTTTATACCTGGGCGGTGGCATTGCTGCCTTTCTGGGATATTTCCGTGCAGCCCGCCGTCGCGGATTGCTACTGCAAATCGGCGAGTAATGTCCCTTACCCGTCCCTCCGGAGTCATCATGCCTTCCCCTGAAACCATCCCACCTGCCTGGGCCGAGCAGCTACCAGAGCTGGCACAGCAATATGCCAGCGTTCGCGAGCAATTGCGCGATGAATCCGATATCCGTCCCCAGCCCGGCCTGTGGTTTGAAGCCTTGCGAGCAGTAGGCCCGGAAGAAGCGCGTGTCATCATTCTCGGCCAGGACCCCTATCACGGTGAGGACAAAGGCATACAGCAAGCCCATGGCCTGGCGTTTTCCGTGCCTGCAGGCGTGCGCCCGCCACCTTCGCTGCGCAATATACTCAAGGAACTGGCGAGCGATATTGGTGAACCGCATATTGAGGGCGGCAACCTCAGCAACTGGAGCAAGCAGGGTGTGCTACTGCTGAATGCCTCGCTCACCACGCGCGGCGGTGAAGCTGGCGCGCATGCGGCTTATTGGCATACCTTCACCGAAAGGTTGATGGCTTGGCTCGGCCAGCGCGAGCAGCCCCTGGTATTCATCCTCTGGGGCAGTCACGCGCAACGCCATAAATCCCTGATCGCACCGCAGCACCGCATAATCGAATCCGTTCATCCCTCGCCACTTTCAGCGCATCGCGGATTTTTTGGCAGCCGACCATTCAGCCAGACCAACACCGTGCTGGCCGACTGGAGGCAAACGCCCATACACTGGTAAGCCAGCCTGGCACATCATGCCTCGCGGACAATAAAAAACGGCGCCTTATGCGCCGTTTTTTATTGAAAGCTTAAGCAGAGATTACTTGCTGTAGCGTGCCACGCTGGCCAGGATTTCCGCCTTGGCTTCATCGGTGCCAACCCAGCCACCCACCTTGACCCATTTGCCTTTTTCCAGATCCTTGTAGTGCTCAAAGAAGTGGGAAATAGGTGCCAGCTGGAACTCAGGGATGTCGTGATAGCTTTTCACATCCTTGTATTGCGGGCATACCTTGTCTACCGGCACTGCCAGCACCTTGGCATCGATGCCGCCATCATCTTCCATGGTCAGCATGCCGATAGGACGGCAACGAATCACCACACCAGGCTGCAAGGGGATAGGGGTAATGACCAGCACATCGGTTGGATCGCCATCTTCTGCCAGGGTATGGGGAATATAGCCATAATTACAGGGATAGTGCATGGACGTGCCCATGAAACGATCCACGAAAACCGCGCCGGATTCTTTATCCACTTCAAACTTGATTGGCTCGCCACGCATCGGGATTTCGATGATAACGTTGAAATCGTTAGGGATATCCTTGCCTGCTGGCACATTGTTCAATGACATTACTTTGATCCTTTATCAAAAATAGGGTGATTCAATTGTTATTTTAAACTAGCGTTTCGAATTTGAGCTGATCAGCATCGTAGGCTTTCATTTCGCCGTTAATGATGTCGAAATACCAACCATGCAGCTTGATGAGCCCCTGCTCAACACGGGAACGGATGAACGGGAACGTTTGCAGATTTTCCAGCGAGACAACGATACCTGCCATCTCGCAGGCACACAGCTTGTCATCTGCCGTTTCATGCCCATGCTCGGCATTGACGCGGTCAGCCGCACGCTTGGCCATGCCAACCCAAGGCTTGATGAACTCGCCTTCCATGCCTTCAGGTATGCCCTCAAACAGCGCCTTGATGCCGCCGCACTGGCGATGCCCTAGCACAATGATGTGCTGGACTTCGAGCGCGCACACGCCAAACTCCAGCGCCGCGCTCACGCCGTGGTAACCACCGCCTTGCTCATATGGCGGAACCAGATTGGCCACGTTGCGCACCACGAACAGATCCCCGGGTTTGCAATCCAGCACAATTGCCGGGTCCACCCGCGAATCGGAACAGGCAATCACCAGCGTGCTGGGTTTTTGCCCCTGACTCAGTTCGGCAAACAGTTGCTGCTCATCGGTGACGAAGTAGTTGTCATGGAAACGGCGGTAACCATCTATCAGTTTCTGAAAATCTGCCATGCAGGTCTCTTTCTTTAGTTGGGCCCGGCACTCATCAACCACCCAGGATGGGATCATGCGGAGCGCCAGATAAACCAGGCCGGGAATGATGATCAGCTCATCCAGCTGGCCGATGACAGGAATAAAATCCGGTATCAGGTCAAACGGCATTACCAGATAAGCCAGGGCCAGCCATAACAAGGCCTTGGCGGCCCTGGGCGTCTTGGGGTGCGCCAGCACACGCTTATAGACCTGAAACTCGGTCTTGAGCGTGGCGGCGAGCTGTTTCAGTTTTTGTTTCAGCTGGCCAGCTCGTTGCCCGTCAGCTTGCGATAGGCTTCGCGGTATTTGTCTGCAGTTTTCTGCGCGACATCGGCGGGTAATTCGGGGCCAGGCGCCACCTTGTTCCAGCCGGTGGATTCCAGCCAGTCACGCACATACTGCTTGTCGAAACTGGGTGGGTTACTGCCGACGGCATATTGCTCGGCAGGCCAGAAACGCGATGAATCCGGTGTGAGCGCTTCATCAATCAGATAAAGTTCGCCAGCGGCATCGAGGCCAAACTCAAACTTGGTGTCAGCAATGATAATGCCACGCGTCAGCGCATAGGCCGCGGCTTCGGTATAGAGCTGAATGCTGATGCGCGCCACTTTCTCGGCCAGCTCTTTGCCCAGCAGCTGGGCGCATTTTTCCAGGGTGATATTTTCGTCGTGGTCGCCCATCTCAGCCTTGCTGGATGGGGTGAACAATGGCTGCGGCAATGGCGAAGCTTCTTGCAGGCCAGCGGGCAGCGATATACCGCAGACCGTGCCTGCGGTTTTGTATTCTTTCCAGCCAGAACCCACCAGGTAGCCACGCACAATGGCTTCAATCGGTAAAGGCTTCAGCTTTTTGACCACCAGCGCGCGGCGCGCCAGCTGGGCTTTTTCTGCGGGGTCTGCCACCACGCTTTCCGGCGCAATGCCGGTCAGGTGATTGGGGACGATATGGCCCAGCTTATCAAACCAGAAATTGGCAATCTGGGTCAGCACGGCGCCTTTGTCCTGAATCGGCGTCGGCAAAATCACATCGAAAGCCGACAGGCGATCGGTCGTCACCAGCAGCATGGTCTTGTCGTCGATGTCGTAAATATCCCTGACCTTGCCTTGGTTTATCAAAGGCAGGCTGTGAATGCTGGATCGCATGAGAGGTGCTGTCAAAACGGGTTCCTTATCAATATGCGTTAATACGGTCTGCGGCTAAGGCCATCTGGAAGTTGTTGTGCTATTTGGATTGCAGATCGGTGCCATCGGTATAGGGGAAGCGCACATGGCCATAACGCACCAGCAAAATCGCCATGGCAATCAGCAGGATGGAGGCCGATACGGCAAAAATGCGCCAGGCATCCAGCTCCTTGATATCCAGTACCAGATAGCGGGCCAGGGCAATAATGCCGATGTATAGCGGATAGCGCACTGGCAGCTTGCCCGAACCCAGGTAATGGTTGAGCATGGTCATGACTTCAAGGTACAAGAACAGCAGGAGCAAATCGCCCACCGTCACCGACCATGCCTGCCAGATATGGGCGATTTGCTGATACGTCGCCACCACCGTCGCCAGCGCAATTACGATCAATACAATCTGCTCGACAATGCCCAGGCCGTACTGGCCGAGGCTGCTAAATTTATTTGGTCTCATGCTGGCGCTCCCCAAGGTTTTTACTTGATATTGTCTTATGTGCCATGAACGGATGCACCAGACTCACGAGGTGAATCCTGGCATGCTGGCCTGAGCGCTATTTTACCTTACAACCACACCCGCACGATATGCAGATAAGCAAGCACTTACGCAAGAATCACAATCCCCTAGCGCGGCTGCACCAGAGCCGTTAGCTCGCCCTGGCGATAGCGCCGTGCCATCTCGGCGCATGCAACAGGCCGTATGCGCCCCGCTTGCCCGGCCGAGCCGAATGCCTCAAAACGCGCCTGGCAAATGCTGGCCATGCCCTGCGTGGCAGCGGTCAACAGCTTGCGCGGATCAAGCTCGCGATTGTGCTGCCCACCATGCAAAAATTCTCGCGCCGAACCAATAAACGCCATGCGCAGATCGGTATCAATATTCACCTTGCGTACACCATGCCGTATGCCCTGCACAATCTCCTCCACTGGCACACCATAGGTTTCGGGGATATCGCCGCCATGCGCATTGATCAGTTGCAACCACTCCTGCGGCACAGAGGATGCGCCGTGCATGACGAGATGGGTATTGGGCAAGCGGGCATGAATGTCACGTATGCGCTCGATAGCAAGAATATCGCCGCTGGGCGGTCGACTGAATTTATAGGCACCATGGGAAGTGCCAATGGCAATCGCCAGGGCATCCACATTGGTAAACCGTACAAAATCGGCAGCTTCTTCCGGGTCAGTTAGCAACTGACTGTGGTCCAGATGACCCTCGGCACCCACACCATCTTCCTCGCCCGCCATGCCGGTTTCCAGCGAACCCAGCACGCCCAGCTCGCCCTCCACGGAAACGCCCACCGCATGGGCAATATCCACCACGCGACGCGTCACCTCCACGTTGTAGGCAAAATCGGCAGGGGTAGAAGCGTCTTCACGCAGCGAGCCATCCATCATGACGCTGGAAAAGCCAAGCCGTATGGCCTGCACACACACATCAGCCGAGGCGCCATGATCCTGATGCATGACCACGGGAATATGCGGGTAGGTTTCAATGGCAGCGAGCACCAGATGCTGCAGGAACATCTCGCCTGCATATTTTCGGGCGCCGGCGCTGGCTTGCAGAATGACCGGGCTATCCACCGCATCGGCAGCCTGCATCACCGCCTGTATCTGCTCCAGATTATTGACGTTGAACGCAGGCAGGGCGTAGCCGTATTCGGCCGCGTGATCCAGTGCCTGTCTGAGCGTAATGAGTGCCATGGCAAACTCCTAACTTTGGCGATGTTCCCCTACTTGGACAAGTTTCATGGTGTTGGTGCTGCCAGCCTTGCCGATGGGCTGGCCAAAGGTCAGCAAAATATAATCGCCGTTGGTCACCACACCACGCGATACCAGCTCTTCTTCCGCATCAAACAGGATACGGTCGATATCATGCGTGCCGATATCCATGCGATAAGGATACACCCCACGGCACAGCGTGAGCTTGCGGCGCGTATTCTGCTCAGGGCTCAGCGCGTAGATTGGCACATGGGTGCTGGCACGCGATAGCCAGATGACCGATTTTCCCGACTGGGTAAGCGCCGCTATCGCCTTGACCTGGAAATGCCGCGCGCTGTAACTGGTGGCCATGGCAATGGCTTCGTCGATTTCGTCAAAGGTCTCGCGGCCCAGTCGTCGCATGCTGTCATCGTAATATTCTTTTTCTGCTTCCTTGCATACGCGGTGCATGGCTGCCACCGCTTCTACCGGAAACTGCCCGGCCGCTGTTTCCGCCGACAGCATCACCGCATCGGTACCATCCAGCACGGCGTTTGCCACATCCGACACTTCGGCACGGGTCGGGATGGGATTGAGGATCATGGATTCCATCATCTGCGTGGCGGTAATCACCAGCTTGTTCCTGGCGCGGGCCAGTCGGATCATGCGCTTCTGCAAGCCGGGCACCACAGCATCCCCCACTTCCACGCCCAGATCCCCCCGCGCCACCATGATCACATCAGCCGCATCCACAATCTCCTCCAGCGCAGGAATCGCCTCTGCCCGTTCGATCTTGGCGACGATATGCGCATGGCCGCCTGCTTCCTGCACCAGTTGCCGCGCCAGCTCGACATCCGCCCCGCTACGCGGAAACGAGATGGCGATATAGTCGGCGCTGAGGGCAGCAGCG
This sequence comes from Methylovorus menthalis, assembly GCF_020523625.1. GTDB lineage: Bacteria > Pseudomonadota > Gammaproteobacteria > Burkholderiales > Methylophilaceae > Methylovorus > Methylovorus menthalis. The sequence continues at coordinate 191,022 of NZ_JAJAQH010000003.1, read as the reverse complement.
GTCTTGATATCTTCGCGGTCTTTTTCAGTGAGCGCCTCGGCCGCCAATCCGCCGCCCAAGCGGTTAATGCCTTTGTTATTGGACAGCAGGCCGCCTACCTTGACGGTGCAATAGACCGCCGTGCCTTCTACCGAATCCACGGTGAGCACGATACGGCCATCATCCAGCAGCAGCACCGTCCCTGTGACCACCTCTTGTGGCAGGGTCTTGTAATCCAGCCCGACGCGCGATTGATCGCCTAACGGGCAGGCGGCATCCAGAATGAAATTGTCGCCAGGACGCAGCAGCACCTTGCCATCAGCAAACTTGCCGATACGGATTTTGGGGCCTTGCAAATCGCATAGCACGCCCACCGAGCGACGGCGGGCACGCGCAAGTTCACGCACCAGCTCTGCACGGGCGATATGGTCCGCCGCTTGCCCGTGCGAAAAATTCAGGCGCACCACATCCACCCCGGCATCCAGCATGCGTTCCAGCACTTCACGCTCACTGGAGGCTGGCCCCAGCGTCGCCACGATCTTGGTTCTGCGTAATTCCATTGCTACCTCCTGATGTGGCAGTCACCTGCAGACCGCAGGCTCAGCCACCTGAAACCAGATTACAAATAACGGCTGCCCATAAAAAAAGGGGCGCAAGCGCCCCTTTTGCTGAATACCCGCGCGATAGACGCTTAGCCGCGTGCGCGAGCCTCCAGGATTTCAACTGCTGGCAGCGGTTTGCCTTCCAGAAACTCCAGGAAAGCGCCACCGGCGGTTGAAATATAGGACACCTTGTCGTAGATATCATACTTCTGAATAGCCGCAATGGTGTCGCCACCGCCCGCCAGAGTAAACGCCTTGGTCTGGGCAATGGCTTCGGCAATCTTTTTGGTACCTTCGCCAAACTGATCAAACTCAAACACACCCACCGGGCCATTCCAGACCACAGTGGCGGCATTCATGATGATGTCTGCCAATTCCTCAGCAGATTTCGGGCCAATGTCAAAAATCATGTCGTCTGCGGCCACATCATTCGCGTCCTTCAGCACGGCAGGCTCGTTGGCATCGAATTGCTTGCCGACGACCACATCCACGGCAATCGGCACCGCTGCACCACGTGCCGACATTTTGTCGATCAGCGCCTTGGCAGTGGGCACCAGGTCATCCTCGCACAAAGACTTGCCGACTTCATGCCCGGTAGCCTTGAGGAAGGTATTGGCGATACCCCCGCCCACCACCAGCTGGTCCACTTTTTCAGCTAGGCTTTCCAGCACGGTGAGTTTGGTCGACACCTTGGAGCCACCGACAATAGCGACCATAGGTCGGGCCGGACACAGCAAGGCCTTGCCCAGTGCATCGAGCTCGCCTACCAGCAAGATGCCTGCTGCGGCGACTGGCGCAAACTTGGCGACCCCATGGGTAGAGGCCTCAGCCCGGTGCGCGGTACCAAAGGCATCCATCACAAAGACATCGCACAGCTTGGCGTACTTTTGTGACGTTTCATCGAGGTTTTTCTTTTCGCCCTTGTTAAACCGACAGTTTTCCAGCAGCACCAGTTCACCTTCGGCCACCTCAAAACCGCCATCCACCCAGTCCTTGATCAGGCGCACAGGCTTGCCAAGTTTGGCGGCAATCACGTCGGCCACCGGCTTGAGCGAGTTCTCCTCGGAATACACGCCCTCTTCCGGACGCCCCAGATGGGACGTCACCATGACCTTGGCACCCGCTTTCAGCGCGTGCTCGATGGTAGCCATGGATGCGGTAATGCGGGCATCCGAGGTCACTTTGCCGTCCTTGACCGGCACATTGAGATCAGAACGAATCAGTACCTTTTTACCCTTAAGGTCCAGGTCGGTCATTTTGATGACTTTCATGCCCAGCTCCTTATTTGGCGACGTGCTGAACCAAGCGCATCAGGTTGCAGGTGTAGCCATACTCGTTGTCGTACCAGGCCACGACTTTGACAAAGGTCGGGTCAAGCTGAATACCAGCATCGGCATCAAATACCGATGGGCAGGTTTCACCACGGAAATCGGTGGACACCACTTTTTCTTCGGTATAGCCAAGCACACCCTTCAGCTCACCTTCAGAAGCGGCTTTCATCGCGGCGCAGATTTGCTCGTAGCTGGTTTCTTTTTCCAGTTCCACGGTCAGGTCAACCACGGAAACATCCGAAGTTGGCACACGGAAGGCCATGCCAGTCAGCTTTTTGTTCAAGGCAGGAATCACCTTGCCGACAGCCTTGGCAGCACCGGTGGACGAAGGAATGATGTTTTCCAGAATGCCGCGACCACCGCGCCAATCCTTGTTGGAGGGGCCATCAACGGTTTTCTGCGTTGCCGTGGCAGCGTGTACCGTGGTCATCAGGCCGCGCTTGATGCCGAATGCATCGTTCAGCACCTTGGCAACCGGCGCCAGGCCATTGGTCGTGCAAGAAGCTGCCGACACAATCGCTTCGCCTTGGTAGCTGGCGTGGTTAACACCATAGACAAACATGGGGGTATCGTCCTTGGAGGGGGCCGATTGCACCACTTTTTTGGCGCCTGCATCGATATGCTTCTGGCAGGTTTCCTTGGTAAGGAAGAAACCCGTACATTCGATCACGATATCCACGCCCGCCTCGTCCCACTTGAGGTTGGCCGGATCCTTTTCAGCGGTCAGATGGATCGTCTTGCCGTTCACCACCAGATGATTGCCTTCGACGGCGACATCACCCTTGAATTTGCCGTGTACCGAGTCATGCTTCAGCATGTATGCCAGATAGTCCGGCTCAAGCAAGTCGTTGATTGCGACCACTTCAATATCGGTGAAATGCTGGGCAGCTGCGCGAAACACCATGCGGCCGATGCGGCCAAAACCATTGATACCAACCCTGATTGCCATTTTGTCTTCCCTTTCCTGGTAAAGAAAAAGGGAGCCAACGCTAGACTGGCTCCCTTTTTACTTAACTACACACTATTACAGTACGGATTTTACGGTTTTCACAACATTTTCAACCGTGAAACCGAAGTGCTTCATCAGCACGCCGCCTGGAGCGGACTCGCCGAAGGTGTCGATACCGACCACAGCACCTTCCAGGCCAACATACTTGCGCCAGAAGTCAGGGTGAGCAGCTTCCACTGCAACACGCTTCACGCCTGGGGTCAGCACGCTGTCCTTGTAAGCCTGGTCTTGTGCGTCGAATACGTTGGTGGATGGCATGGAAACCACGCGCACCTTGGTACCAGCCGCATTCAGCTCAGCAGCAGCCTTGATCGCCAGATCCAGCTCGGAACCGTTGGCGATGATGATCACATCAGCCTTGCCAGCCACGTCGGAGAATACATAACCACCCTTGCGGATCAGGTCAATTTGCGCAGCATCGTGCTTGATGCCAGGCAGATTCTGACGGCTCAGCACCAGGCTGGTAGGACCATCGGTACGCTCAACAGCCGCCACCCATGCCACGGCAGTTTCTGTCGCATCAGCAGGACGCCATACGTTCATGCGTGGGATATAACGCAGACCGGAGGTGTTTTCAACTGGTTGGTGGGTTGGGCCGTCTTCGCCTTGACCGATAGAATCGTGAGTCAGCACGTAAACAACACGTTGCTTCATCAGCGCGGACATGCGCATGCCGTTCTTCATGTAGTCAGAGAACATGTGGAAGGTACCGCCGAATGGCAGCAAGCCACCGTGCAGTGCCACACCATTCATGATCGCAGCCATACCGAATTCACGTACACCGTAGGAGATGTAGTTGCCTGGTTTCTTGGCATCCACATGCACGAAGCTGCCAGTGCTGGTCAGGTTGGAGCCGGTCAAGTCAGCGGAACCGCCGAGGAATTCTGGCAGGATTGGAGCCAGAGCGCCGATCACGTTTTGTGATGCCTTGCGGCTGGCAACGCCTTCTGCCTTTTCGTTGAAGTCGGCGATCATCTTGGTGGTCGCTTCCTTCCAGTTTGCTGGCAGTTCATTTGCCATGCGGCGCTTGAATTCAGCAGCTTCAGCAGGGAAAGCCTTGGCGTATGCATCGAACTTGGCGTCCCATGCAGACTCGGCAGCAGCACCCTTGGACTTGGCATCCCAGCCTGCGTATACGTCAGCAGGGATAACGAATGGCTCGTGGTTCCAGCCGATGTTGGCGCGAGTGGCAGCCACTTCAGCGTCACCCAGTGCGGAGCCGTGGCAGTCGTGGCTGCCGGACTTGTTTGGAGAGCCCTTGCCGATGATGGTCTTGCAGCAGATCAAGGATGGCTTGTCAGTTACCTTCTTGGCAGCATCAACAGCGGCCTGGATTGCAGCAACATCGTGGCCATCTACCGATTGAACGTGCCAGCCGTAAGCTTCAAAACGCTTGGCAGTGTCATCGGTGTACCAGCCTTCGATGTGGCCGTCGATAGAGATGCCGTTGTCATCCCAGAATGCCATCAGCTTGCCCAGACCCCAGGTACCGGCCAGTGCACAAGCTTCGTGGGAAACGCCTTCCATCATACAGCCGTCGCCCAGGAACACGTAGGTGTAGTGGTCAACGATGTCGTGGCCTGGCTTGTTGAACTGGCTGGCCAGCAGCTTTTCGGCCATGGCGAAACCAACGCCATTGGCAATACCCTGGCCCAGAGGACCAGTGGTGGTTTCTACGCCAGGAGCGTAGTGATATTCAGGGTGACCTGCACACTTGGAATGCAATTGACGGAATGTCTTGATGTCCTCGATGGACACATCGTAACCAGTCAGGTGCAGCAGGGAGTAAATCAGCATGGAGCCGTGACCATTGGACAGCACGAAGCGATCGCGGTTAGCCCATTGAGGATTGGTCGGGTTGTGGCTCAGGTTGTGGTTCCACACTACTTCTGCAATTTCCGCCATACCCATAGGCGCGCCTGGGTGCCCCGAGTTGGCTTTCTGGACAGCGTCCATCGAAAGCGCACGGATGGCGTTTGCTAAATCTACACGAGTTGCCATTAAAATCTCCCACGGTTAAAGAGAAAAAAGGCATCTACCCGGCCATCTCAGCCGACTAGAAGCCTTACCTCAAATTCTTTTGGAAATCCCCTGATGCAGGGAATGTAACGCTATATAACGTTGCTACTGCGGTACGCGTTCAGTGCCTAATTATTCCTTAGAACCCACTTTTGAGCAATACCGCCGTTTAATCAAAAGGACTAGAAGAGCTCTACTCCCCCTTCGTTTCGCTTGTTTTCCAGAGCACCTTCCGCCACCAGCCGTTCATAATTGCAAACCCGGTTACGGCCATGATGCTTGGCGTAATACAAAGCCACATCCGCGCGATCGATGATATGCGAAGACGCATCGTACGCCATGATCTCGGTATACCCGGCACTCACAGTGATGCGGCCCACCTGCGGAAACTCGAATTCAGCCACCCGCTCGCGGAAACGATCCAGCACCATCTGCATTTCGTCATGATCGTGACATTCAAAGATAGCGACAAACTCTTCACCGCCAAAGCGGAACAGCAGATCGTGATCACGCAAGCTGTACGTCATTTGCTGCGCGAACAGCAATAGCACCTCATCCCCCAGCAAATGGCCATAGCGGTCATTCACCAGCTTGAAATGGTCAATGTCAAAAATCGCCATGTAATAGTGCAAGCCCAGCGCATCGTCTTCGCGCTGATGCCGGTTTTGCACGCGTGTTACCACCTTGTTCACCTTGTGTTCGAAGGTCTTGCGATTAAGCAGCCCGGTCAGGGTGTCCTGCTCATTATCATTAATCAGCGCGATGAAGTTCTGATACACCTGCAGCAACATGCCGGTGATCTGATCAAAACCAGCCACTTCAGGCGCGGTGACACCAATGACGGCCAGCGGCTTGTTTTTGGCACAGCTCACGGGGTACAGCGTCACGGTTTCGCCATCTTGCCGCACATATTGCTGGCGCTGCCCCGTCGCAACGCACTGTTCCAGCATATGCTGCAAATCAGGAGGAATCTGCGCGCCAGGCGTATCCGCCCCCTCCATCACGGTGAGGGCGAATTTCTTGCTATGTGGATCTTCGAGCTTATAGATGGCTACAGCGCCTGGTGCCACCAGCTCAAACAATGCATGGGCGAGCGAAATCTCCAGCGCGTTCACATCGCGTTCGCTGGTAAGCGCAATCAGCTTGGCTAACACCCCTTGAATGGTGGGCGAGTACAATGCAGACTCAGTAATTAATGAAGGAATATACAAGCTCAAGCTTTTATTAAATGACTCACTCTTTCCATTTGAGTGAGCAGCCTATACTGGCAATTTGTTCACGCGGCCCTTGATCTGTGGCCGCAATTTGCGCCATGGCGCGGTATAAATCCCTGCTACTCTCTGGTGCAAGCTCCTTGCGTGATGCATCAAAACGTCCCCGATACTGCAGCTCGAGCCCGGCATTAAAGCCGAAAAAATCAGGCGTACACACCGCCCCATAAGCGCGGGCAACATCCTGACTCTCATCAATGACGTATGGAAAGCAAAAACCATACTCAGCGGCCACTTCCCGCATGCGATCCAGGCCATCTTCCGGATAAGCGAGGATATCATTGGACTGGATGGCAATCGTATTGATACCTTGCGCCTGCAATTCACGCACATCATTCACCAGCCGCTGACGTATGGATTGCACATATGGGCAATGATTACAGATAAACATGACAAGTGTGCCACGCTCACCGCGGATATCTGCCAGGGTCCAGATTCGGCCATTCACATCGGGCAGACTGAAGTCAGGAGCCTTCCAGCCAAAGTCACATACCGGGGGATTTACGCTTGCCATTTGTATCGACTACTCCTATCTTGCGTTAACCCGCTGGCTTTGGCATGCTGACCCGACATATGCGTCTCCCGACACCTGCGCATAAAACCCCATTGCCATGTTATAAAAATTCGCCGCCAGCAAGTCGTTCTTTTAAAATAATCCGCAATACTAACATTCACTTAGGCTCTTATGTCCAGCCCCCGCTTTTTCTCTGATGTGCCTTTATCCAGCAACAGCTCAATTGTCCTCCCAACCACGGCTGCCAACCATGCAGTCAAGGTACTGCGCTTGCAGGTGGGCGATACCCTGCGTTTGTTTAATGGCGACGGTCATGACTACAGCGCTGAAATCGAAGTCATCCGCAAAAACGAAGTCATCGTAAAAACCGGGCAAGCTACCGCCGTGAGCAATGAGCCTGACCTCAAGATCACGCTGGCACAGGGCATTTCGGCGGGTGACCGCATGGATTTCACGATACAGAAATCGGTAGAGCTCGGCATTCACGCCATTCAGCCCATCAGTTGCCAGCGGAGCGTGGTGAAGCTCAACGGTGACCGGGCAGACAAACGACGCGAACATTGGCAAAACGTTACCATCTCCGCCTGCGAACAGTCTGGCCGCGCCTTTCTTCCCGAGGTTGGGCAGGCAACATCGCTGGCAAAATGGCTGGCAAGCGCCCCGCCGTTTGCTACGCGCATTACGCTAGACCCGCTGGCGGGCAGACGCCTGCAAGAACTCCCGATCCCGCAGGGGCCCATTTGCCTGCTGATAGGCCCCGAGGGCGGGCTGACCAGCGAAGAGATTGCCATGGCCGCCTCGCAGGGCTTTACCGGAGTACAGCTAGGCCCGCGCATCCTGCGCACAGAAACCGCGGCCCTTGCTGCGCTTGCTGCCATCAATACAGTATGGGGTGATTTTTAAGCCACAAAAAACCGGAACACCAGCCAGGCATTGAGCGCGGAAATCATCAGGAATAGAAACCACGCCAGCGCCTGACTCATCCAACCAATCGCAAACTCCCCCATCACCTTGCGGTTGCTGGCAAGCCGCATCAATGGATAAATGGCGAACGGCAACTGAAAGCTCAGCACCACCTGACTTAGCACCAGCAACTTGCCCACCGCCCCTTCACCCCACAACGAAACCCCAATGAAGGCGGGAATGAGCGCCAGACCCCGGGTAATCAGGCGGCGTTGCCAGCAGGGAATCTTGAGGTCAAGAAATCCTTCCATGATTACCTGACCAGCAATCGTGCCCGTCAGCGTGGAGCTTTGCCCGGCGGCCAGCAAGGCTAGGCCAAACAAGACGCCAGCGGCCGCCGTGCCTACCACCGGGCTCAGCAACTGGTGCGCATCCTGGATATCCGCCACATCGCTGTGGCCATTGGCGTGAAAAGCCGCCGCCGCCAGTACCAGAATCGCCGCATTGACGAAAAAGGCCAGGCTGAGCGACACCCCGGTATCGATGGTGGAAAGCTGGATAGCCTCGCGCTTGTCAGCCGGGCGATCGCTCACCACGCGCGTCTGCACGATGGAGGTATGCAGGTAGAGGTTATGTGGCATCACCGTCGCCCCCAGAATGCCGATGGCGAGGTAAAGCGCTTCAGCATCCTGCAAGGCAGTGCCCGATGGCACAAGGCCCGCAGCGGCGGCGGCAAAATCCGGCCCCACCAGCCAGAGCTGCACCACAAAGCACAAGCTGATGGTCATGATCAGCCCCAGCACTATCGCCTCCACCTGGCGAAATCCCTTGCCCTTGAGCCCGAGCACGATCAGGGTATCAAAGGCCGTCAACACCACACCCGTCAGAATTGAGCAGCCAAACAGCAGGTGCAGCGCCAGGGCCGCGCCTAGCACCTCCGCGAGATCGCAGGCAATAATGGCCAGCTCCGCCATGCCCCACAAAGTGAGATTGACGGGGCGGCTATAGTGATCCCGGCACAGACGTGCCAAGTCACGGCGACTGGCAATACCCAAGCGTATGCACAAGCCCTGCAGAAAAATGGCAATCAGGCTGGAGCTCAAAATCACAAAGAGCAGCGCGTACCCATATTTGGAACCGGCTTCGATATCGGTTGCCCAATTGCCCGGATCCATATATCCCACTGCAATCAGAAGACCGGGCCCGGCAAATTTCAGCAGCTTTTTCCAGAATGGCAGCCCAGGGGCCAGTTGAACCGTGCCACGTACTTCGGACGGACAAAAAGGCGCTGTGGCCGTGCGCGGCAGTCGGGCAAGCAGGGATCTGATCATGAAGCCACCGATATTGATGTTATTGGAATGAAGGCGAATTAAGGCTGTTTATAGCATCGCCCTTGACTCTCGGCAAGACAGACTCATTTCATTAATTGCAAATTACGCAAAATTTATATAAAGTCTGCGCATTAAATAAAAGGACACCGCCATGTCACTGGGCCAAGCCATCCGCAAACGGCGCAAAACCCTCGCGCTCACCCTGCAAACACTCGCCGCCAATGTAGGCACCGATAGCGGCAACCTCTCCCGCATCGAGCGCGGCGCACAAGGCGTTTCCGAGTCCATGCTGCGCAAGCTTTGTCATGCGCTGGACTGCACACCCGCCCAGCTGTATGCGCAGGCCGACACCGCCACCACTCCCGCATCCACGCCGCGCCCCATGCAACATCCCCAGGATTTTGTACGCTGGTTCCGCTCGGCGGCACCTTACATTCACGCCTTTGGCGGCCGGACTTTTGTGATCGCATTTGGTGGCGAAGTCGTTGAAGACGGGCAGTTTACCGCCCTGTCGCATGACCTTAACCTGCTGGCCAGCCTGGAAGTAAGGCTGGTGCTGGTGCATGGCGCCCGGCCCCAGATCGAATCGCGCCTGAAGCGCGCCCGCATAGAAACCCGCCTGGTCAACGGCCTGCGGGTGACAGATGCACAAGCCATGGAAGCGGTAAAAGAAGCCAACGGCGCCATTCGGGTAGAAATCGAAGCCCAGCTCTCCATGGGCATCGTGAACTCACCGATGGCTGGCTCCGATATCCGCGTTGCCAGCGGTAATTTCGTTACGGCGCGGCCACTGGGCGTACGCGATGGCGTGGACCTGCAGCATACCGGCACCGTGCGCAAGGTCGATGCCATCGGCATCCAGAAGCGGCTGGACGACGGCGAACTGGTCTTGCTATCGCCGCTGGGTTATTCGCCTACGGGTGAAGTATTCAACCTGACGCTGGAAGATGTGGCCGTGAGCGCCGCTGCTGCACTCGACGCGGACAAGCTGATCTTCCTGATGGATGCCAATGGTGTGCACAACGTGCGCGGCGAACTGCTGCGTGAAATGACCGCGCTGAAAGCCAAAAACCTGCTGCGCAATGTGGAAAACAACACACAGGGCAGTGGGGCGCAAAACTTCAGCGAAGATGAGGCATATTACCTGCCCGCCGCCGTGCGCGCCTGCGACCAAGGCGTTGCCCGCACCCACCTGATCAGCCGCCACATTGATGGTGCCATCCTGCAGGAGCTATTCACGTACGACGGCATTGGCACCATGGTGACCGAGCAGCCGCTGGAATCCATGCGTGAAGCAGAAATCGGCGATGTGGGCGGCATATTGCAACTGATAGAACCACTGGAGGCCGAGGGCGTACTGGTGCGGCGCGGCCGCGAACGCCTGGAGATGGAAATCACCCGCTTTCATGTGATGGAACATGATGGCCGGATCATTGGCTGCGCGGCGCTTTACCCATTCCCGGAAGAACAAACCGCAGAGCTGGCATGCATGGCGGTGCATCATGCCTATCGCCGTGGCGGACGTGGCGACCGGCTGCTGCAATACTGCGAAAGCATTGCCAAGGAACAAGGCCTGAAATCGGTATTTGTCTTGACCACCCATACCGAGCACTGGTTTGAAGAGCGGGGATTCATCGAGCGCGATGTGAACGCCCTGCCGCAGCAGCGGCAGCAGCTTTACAACCTGCAACGCCGCTCCAAGGTATTTACCAAGCAACTGTAAAAACCAGGCCGCATGGCGGCGAAAATAGATACGGATGAGGGCTTGAAAACCAAAAGCCCGATCCCATTAATGACAACAGGAACACAATTCCCAATGTCATTAAAGGAGATTAAACATGGCCAACCTTACCCGTTTCGATCCCTTCACCGTCAGCGCACTGGATCCGTTTGACGATGTCTTCAAGGGCTTTTTCCGTCCAGTCAGCGCTGAGCGCTCCGCCGTATTGAAAATTGACGTCCAAGAACACGACGACCATTACACCGTGCATGCTGATCTGCCCGGCGTAAAAAAAGAAGACATTCATGTCACGATTGATGGCAATCGCGTTGCCATCAGCGCGGAATCCCGGCGCGAACAGGATGCCAAGGAAGACGGAAGACTGCTACGCAGCGAACGTCACTACGGCAAACTCTCGCGCAGTTTTGAGCTGGTGAATGAAATTGACGACAGTCGCGCCGAAGCCCAATACCGGGATGGCGTACTGCAATTGGTGCTGCCGAAAAAAGCGGCAACCAGCGCCAGAAAACTCACCATTAACTAAGATCCCTCTGCAACAATCCCAGCGCGATCACAAGTCGCCCGAGAGAAAAGCCCCGGCATATTGTCGGGGCTTTTCGTTTTTTACGCTTATCCTCTGCCTTCCATTCATGCCTGAAACACGCCAGCACCAGGCAAGATTAAAACAAACCGCTTACCCGCCCATCATCATCAATATCAATACGATTCGCCGCAGGCTCGGCGGGCAAGCCCGGCATGGTGTTCACGCCATCGCAAATCATCACGATAAACTCGGCACCGGCACATAGCCTGACTTCGCGCACGGCAAGGGTATGGCCAACAGCCACTCCGCGCAGAGCAGCATCGGTACTGAAAGAATATGGGGTTTTTGCCACACAGATGGGGTAATGCCCGTAACCAGCATCTTGCCAAGCCTGCAATTGCGCCCGAACCTGGGAAGACGCCGCAATATCGGCAGCCCCATACACCGCAGTAGCAAGCTTGCGCAGTTTTTCCCAGAGCGTATCTTCATCCGCATAGACAAAGCGCACGGCGGATTCGCCAGCCGCCAGCCGCACCACTTCATGCGCCAGCGCCTCCGCCCCGGCGCCCCCATCTGCCCAGTGCGTACACATCACCACCTTGACGCCCTGCTCTGCCATGCAGGCCTGCACCAGCGCCAGCTCAGCCTCGGTATCCTGCGCAAAACGGTTCAGCGCCACCACACAGGGCAGACCGTAATGCGTACTGACGTTTTCCACATGCTTTTGCAAATTGGCCAGTCCTTGCTTGAGAGCGGGCAGACTCTCCTGCGCCAGAGCAGCGAGCGGCTCGCCGCCGTGATATTTGAGTGCCCGCACAGTCGCCACAATTACGCATGCCTGCGGTCTTAAGCCGCTCTTGCGGCATTTGATATCAATGAATTTTTCCGCACCCAGGTCGGCGCCAAACCCGGCCTCGGTGACCACATAATCGGCGTGCTGCAATGCCATTCGCGTCGCCAACACCGAGTTGCAGCCATGCGCGATATTGGCAAACGGGCCGCCGTGTATCAGGGCCGGGGTATGTTCCAGCGTCTGAACCAGATTGGGCTTGATCGCTTCTTTCAGCAACACGGCCATGGCGCCTTGCGCCTGCAATTGCCCCGCCGTCACCGCCTGCCCATCGGTGCGATAGCCCACCACGATATTGCCCAGCCTGCGCTTGAGATCGGCCAGCGAAGAGGCAAGACACAGAATCGCCATGACTTCGGAAGCCACCACGATGTCAAATCCATCTTCGCGCGGATAGCCATTGGCCTTGCCGCCCAGCCCTACCACTACTTGCCGCAGGGCGCGGTCATTGGTATCGAGCACCCGGCGCCAGGTAATGCGCCGCACATCCAGCCCGAGCGTATTGCCTTGATGCAGGTGGTTATCAATGAGCGCGGCCAGGAGATTATGTGCTGCCGCAATCGCGGCAAAGTCGCCAGTGAAATGCAGGTTAATATCTTCCATCGGCATGACCTGGGCGTGACCACCGCCGGTCGCCCCACCCTTCATGCCGAACACCGGCCCCATGGAGGGCTCACGCAAACAGATGCACACCGATTTGCCGATGTGCTGCAAGGCATCGCCCAGCCCGATGGTGGTGGTGGTTTTGCCCTCGCCAGCGGGGGTCGGGCTAATGGCGCTGACCAAAATCAGGCTGCCCTGCTTCTCGTGCGCAGGCACCGGCAGCTTGTGCAGATTGATCTTGGCCTTGTGGGCGCCATACAACTCCAGCACCGTGGCAGGCAGCCCCAAACGGGCCGCGATGTCCTCCATGGGAAGGATGCTGGCCTGCTGCGCAATTTCAATATCGGACGTCATCGCCATACCCCTTGTTTTTTAGCAGATTACACCATCTCAAATGCAGCCGTTCAAGGTAAAATGCACAGCATTGCCAACGCCGAGACTCCACATGCTGAACGACACCACCTCCGCGCAAAAAGCCCAGACCCTCGCGGAAGCCCTGCCTTACATCAAACGCTTTTTTGACAAGACCATCGTCATCAAATACGGTGGCAACGCCATGACGGATCCACACCTCAAGGAATGCTTTGCCAGCGATGTCGTGCTGCTCAAGCTGGTTGGCATGAACCCCGTCGTCGTGCATGGCGGCGGCCCGCAAATCAATGAGCTGCTGGACCGCTTGGGCAAAAAAGGCGAGTTCATCCAGGGCATGCGCGTGACCGATGAAGAAACCATGGATATCGTGGAAATGGTCCTGGGCGGCCAGGTCAACAAGGAAATCGTCAACCTGATCAACCGTAACGGCGGCAAGGCAGTCGGCCTGACCGGACAGGATGGCAACTTCATTCACGCGCACAAGCTGATGATCCCCAACAAGGACAAGCCGGACGAAATGATCGATATCGGCCAGGTCGGGGAAATCAGCGGCATAGACCCCAGCCTGATCCAGTTTCTGGATAGCGGCGACTTTATTCCCGTGATCGCACCGATCGGCGTGGGCACGGAAGGCGAAACCTACAATATCAACGCCGACGTCGTAGCAGGCAAGCTGGCCGAAATTCTCGGCGCAGAAAAACTCATCCTGCTGACCAATACGCCTGGCGTGCTGGACAAGGAAGGTAACCTGCTGACCGGCCTGACACCCAAGCAGATTGACGATCTGGTAGCCGATGGCACGCTTTCCGGCGGCATGCTGCCCAAGATCAGTTCGGCGCTGGATGCTGCGCGCAGTGGTGTCAAATCGGTACACATCATCGATGGCCGGGTGGAGCATGCCCTGCTGCTGGAAGTGCTGACGGACGAAGGGGTAGGCACCCTGATCAAGGCGAAGTAAAGCAGTCGCTCCGCCTTGCGCCCTATCTGGATCTTTGATCTGGACGACACGCTGCACGACGCGTCCGCCCATATCTTCCCGCACCTGAATCGCGCCATGACGCAATACATCATGGATACCCTGGCGCTAGGCGAGGCGGAAGCTCATGCCTTGCGCCAGCGTTACTGGCGTATTTATGGGGCCACGCTGAAAGGGCTCATGCGCCACCATGGCACTGATCCTTATCATTTTCTGGTGCGCACCCACGAGCTGATGAACCTGCCCGACATGGTGGTGCATGCCAAGCGCCTGCGTCATGCCTTACAGCGCCTGCCTGGTCGCAAAGTTGTTTTCACCAATGCGCCCATGCAATACGCTCTGCGCGTACTCAAGCTGATTGGCGTGGAGGACATGTTCGAGATTGTGCACAGCGTCGAATCCACCCGCTTCCACCCCAAACCTTCCGTACGGGGCTTTCAGAGTTTGCTGCGCACCCTGCGTGCCAATCCCGCCCATTGCATCATGGTGGAGGATAATGTGCCTGCATTACGTACCGCCCGGCGCCTCGGAATGAAGACTGTGCACATCACGCGCCGCCTGCACAAGCCATGTTATGTATCTGTCAGATTAAACAGCGTGTTAGCGCTTACTCGCTGCAATCTGTAAGCGCCGCGGGCAATCAGCTATTTCGCTTATGGCCATTTTCCCCTAAAATCCGCTTACCTGACACGTAGCTAAGGACATCCAATGGCTGGAGAACGCAAACAACAAATTCTGGAAACGCTGGCAAAAATGCTGGAAACGCCCAAGCGCGAAAAGATTACCACCGCCTCTCTGGCTGCTCGCCTGAATGTATCTGAAGCGGCGCTTTATCGCCACTTCGCTGGCAAGGCGCAGATGTTTGGTGGTCTGATCGAATTCATCGAGCAAACCCTGTTTGGCCTCATCAACAAAATCACCAGTGAAGAAACAGAAGGCATGAAACAGGCACAGCGCATTGTGACCATCCTGCTACTGTTCGCAGAAAAAAACCCTGGAATGACACGTGTCCTGATCGGGGACGCGCTGGTAAATGAAGATGACGCGCTGCAAACTCGCATCAATCAGTTGTTTGATCGTATTGAGTCCACACTCAAGCAAAGCCTGCGCATTGCAGAAACCCAAACCGGGCGTGAACTGCAGCCCGAAGCCAAGGCCAACCTGATGCTGTGTTTTGTCGTGGGTCGCTGGCAGCAATTCGCCAAGAGCGGGTTCAAGCGCAAACCGATGGAATTCGTGCAGCAACAACTCGGGCTGCTTGTTAACTGATAAAACCTAATTAACTAAACCTAGTTAATCCAGCAAAAAGGTTTTTTACCCAAAGCTCGAAAAAACAAAAGGCGGAACATGTCCGCCTTTTTTATCGCCTTGAAGTAGCGAATGGATGCGCTATCGACTAAGAAATTACAGTCGTGAACGGCGATAACCCACAAACATCAGCAAACCGAGACCGGTCAGCAGCATCACGGCTTTGGGCTCAGGCACAGGACGCAAGGCCAGCTCTGTAGACTGGGTTGGTGCCACTGGCGCATCAAACAGAATGTTGGCATCTGCTGTTCCCGTCATGGACAACCGGTCCGTGCGACCAGTATCGGCCATCGCCAGCAAAGTGGCTGAATTGTTGGTCAATGCCACCGGCTCGCTCATGGTGAAGTTGGCCGTTGCCTGACTGTTAGGCATCTCTGCTGCTTGCGCAACATGGTTGAGGGAAAGACCGACAACCGCGGCGATAAAGGAAGTACCAAGTGCTCGTTTCATGGTGCAGGCTCCTTAAGTTACGTTTGCTGTAACTTAAGCAATCGGCGTGCCAAGTCTTATCAATCACATGTTTCGGGGGAAAATCGTCAAAAATCGCTTAAATGCTGCGATTTAGACTACTCGGAAGTTTGCCTTTGCGCTGACATGCACAACGCACGATCAATATGCACCAGATGCATGCTTTATATGCAACACTCTGCGTGCAATCTGCTTACAAATGGCGCCCCTATTGGCTCACACAGGGCGTGGGCTGTAAACAGTCCAGCTATGTCCAATCTCACCATGCACATAAGTGTCACCGCAGGGTGACGCTTTTCAGGAATGGCTGGCGGCCAATACTTGCTGCAAGGCACTCAGCCTGGCAGTAAATACGGCGCTTTTAATCTCTTCGGGATGGGAAAACTGTCGGGCAATGGCGCCAGCATCGACCTGCTGAACCGCCTGCAACAGATGCTTGAGATAGGCAGCTTCAGGAAAGGCTTTGTGCTCGAACCCAGTCCGTCCACGGGAATCGCACTCGCAGGCCTTCAGAAAATCATCAAACCGCGTCGGCTGGCGCAAGGCATCCAGCTCCTGCAAAAAGTGTAGCAAGGTATCCGGGCGCATGGCATTGACCTGATGCACCTTGCCATGAAATTTGGCCACCAGTTGCGCGAGTTCACGGCAATCGTTGGGCACGCGCAGGCGTTTGACCACATCCTTGAGCAAATCCACGCTGCGCAATTCATGGCCGATATGCCGTGGCCAGATGTCGGGCGGCGTGGTGCCCTTGCCCAGATCATGCGTCAGTGCGGCAAAGCGCACAGCCAGCGAATAGCCTTGGCTGGCTGCATAATCAATCACCATCATGACATGCACGCCGGTGTCTATTTCGGGATGATGCTGGGCCGGTTGCGGCACGCCCCACAGGCGGTCCAGCTCCGGGAATATTTTCTGCAAGGCCCCGCAGGCGCGCAGCATCTCAAACATGCGCGAAGGTTTAACCTCCATCAGGCCTTTTGCCAGCTCCTGCCACACCCGTTCCGGCACCAGGGCATCCACTTCACCATCGGCCACCATCTGCTGCATCAAAGCCAGGGTTTCCGGGGCAAGATTGAACTCGGTAAACCTTGCGGCAAAACGCGCTGCCCGCAAAATACGCACAGGATCTTCCGCAAACGCCGGGCTGACATGGCGCAATAGGCGCGCCTCCAGATCCGCCTTGCCTTGATAGGGATCGATCAGACTGCCATCATCGGCCCGCGCCATGGCATTGATTGTGAGATCGCGTCGCGCCAGGTCTTCTTCCAGCGTGACATCTGGGGAGGCATGCACTTCGAAGCCCTTGTACCCTTTGGCGGTTTTGCGCTCAGTGCGCGCCAGCGCATATTCCTCATGGGTATCCGGATGCAGGAAGACAGGAAAATCCTTGCCGACACGGCGAAAGCCCGCCGCCTCCATCTCGGCAGGCGTACTGCCGACCACGACATGATCCTGATCCTGCACGGGCAGGCCCAGCAGTGCATCACGCACCGCACCGCCCACGACAAAGGTTTGCATGAGCAACTAGGCCCTAACGACCAGCCAAGCCGCGGAAACGGTTATAGGCGTTGCGTGGCGTGTCATTGGTCAGGTACTCAGGCACCACCGCTTCCAGTGCGGTAGGCGTCACACCCAGCACGGCGGGGAAAGGCGCACTGGTCACGCTATCCACCTCCATGGAGCTCAGATTGTCACGTGTCATCAACTTCACTGGCATTTTTTCCAGCGCGTAGGCCTGCAGATAGGAGAGCTTGTCGTTAAGCCCCACCACCATGCGCTTTTTGCCCAGCACAAATGCCACGAACAGGATGAGCTCCTTCATGGTGTATACGCGCGGGCCGCCCAATTCGTAAACCTGACCAAAGGTATCGGCATTTTCAATGGCATTGGCAAAGGCCTGCGCCACGTCTTCCACCCATATCGGCTGGAAGCGCGCTTGGGGTTTCGCCAAGGCGACCACGGGCATGAGCTTGACCAGGCTGGCAAACAGATTAAGAAAGCTGTCATTGCGGCCAAAAATGACGGATGGCCGGAAGATAGTGACATTGAGTCGATCAGCATTGGCCAGCACGGCGGCTTCGCCTTTCGCCTTCGAGCGCAGATAAGCACTGGGCGCATCAGGCGCTGCCTGCAGGGCGCTCATATGCAGCAGGCGACAGACTCCCAGCTTCACGCACAATTGCACCAGTCGGCTGGGCAGCTCGGCGTGCATCGATTCAAAGCTGGCTTTGCGGCTCTCATGCAGAATACCAATCAGATTGATCACGCCATCACAGCCTGTGAGGTGCGTACGTAGCGCCTGATCATCCATGACGTCGCATTCCACCACTTGCACATTAGGCAGCAGAATCAGATGCTTGCTGGCTTCACGCCGGCGCGTCAGCACCTTGACCAGATAGCCGGCCGCACTCAACCGGTGAACGATTGCGCTACCGACAAAACCGGAACCACCGAGTACACATATTTGTTTTATTTTCATGCTTAGTTTTCCGCCTCTTCCGTCGTCATTACCCCTCCGCCGCCGCCCACTGTGCCGAGCCGCTGCTTGAGGCTTAGTATTTTAGTGCCCAAGCGATGCGCGTAAAAATAGGCATTACCCATCACCTTCTGCACATAGTTGCGCGTCTCACTGAAAGGAATGGTTTCAGCATAAATGGCCCCTTCCAGCGGTTGATCCGCCATCCAGCGCCGTGCGCGCCCCGGTCCTGCATTATAGGCCGCCGTTGCCATCAGGGATTGTCCACCCATCAGATCCAGCGTGTAGCGCATATAGTAAGTCCCCAGCTGCACATTGGTATCCAGCTGGTGAATCATGGTGTTCTGGTAGTTATCCAGCCCCATGCGCTTGGCGATCCACTTGGCAGTGGCAGGCATCACTTGCATCAGACCAGAAGCACCCACGCCCGACTTAGCATAGTGCATGAAGCGGCTTTCCTGGCGGGTAAGACCGTAAATCCAGGCCTCATCCAGCCCCTGCTCCTTGGCAAAACCGCGCACGATTTCGCGATAAGGCGTAGGGTAGCGCAAGGAAAAATCATGCGTGTTGGTGGTCTTGTCGGCGGTAATAATCGCGAGGTCATACCATTCCTGCTTCGCGGCCAACTCAGCGGCAGCGATCATCTGTTTGTCATCAAAGCCGGTAGTCGCTGCGGCCCATTCCGTACGCGACTCCCAGCGCATGTCGTAGCGCTGCAGTTCCATCGCGCGCTGTATGCCGGGCACGGCACTTACGGCATCCACTTCTGCCGACGTGGGTCGATAACTAGCAGGGACCGCACTCAGCACATCGCCCAGCTCATCTTCCGCCAGCAAGCCATAATAGCTGCGCTCGCGCGACAGAGGCACCAGCAGGGCATTGGCGGCAGGAACCTGCTTTTGCTCTTTCAGCGCGCGACCTTTCCAGTAGCGCCATGCAGCTTCCTGCTGCTGCATGGCTGGCATTTCAGCGATAGTGTTCAAGAGGCGTGGCCAATCACTGACGCGCAGCGCGGCGCGGGCTTTCCAGGCCATCTGTTCCTTATCCAGGGCAGCCGCAGGGACGCGATCATAAAAACTCAGGGCAGCCGGGTCGTGGCGACGCGCAGCATGCAGGGCTAATCTGCTCCAGAAGTAATCCTGCTCAGCGGGCTCAAAGGAAGCTTGCAGCTTTTGCCACATATCCAGCGCATATAAAGGCTGCGTGCGGGCCAGACGGTCCAGGGCGTAAAGATTGAGCTCGCGGCCATAGCGGGTTTTCAGGCTAAGTGTTTTCTTTTCCAGGGCCTGCTGTGGATTTTGATAGGTCTTGTCCAGCAATTTGAGTGCGGCGGCATCCATTGTGGATATGCGCTGTGCCACCAGCTTGGCCGGGCTCACCTTGTTATCGGCCATCAGCAGCCTAAACTTTTCCCAGACCAGGTCATTGCTCAAGGCGCCATTTTTTTGCATGCGATCGTACAAGGCGAGGCAATTGGCAGGCTGCTCAGTGGCGCTCATCCAGAGCGCCCGGCCTTCACTCAGGGCATCGCTATCGCCGCGAATGGCGCGCCCTTCCAGTGCATAGCAGCTGACGCCGGCATCATCCCGCTTCAAGGCAGGAAGCTCGTCGAAAAAGGTGCTCCACTCCTGCCGCTTGGCGAGGCCCTTTAGCCACTCTCCGCGCACGCGGTCAGCAAAAGGCATATCGGCGTATTGGGCGAGGAAAGTGCGTACCGTCTGGCTATCCGATTGGTTGAGCCTGAGCAGCATCAACCAGTAATCGGCGTAGGGGGCGAGCAGGTAGTCTTGAGCCTGCATCTGTTGCAGGTCACGTTCCAGGGTAAGGTCATCCCGGTTTTTGTAGGCGATGCGGGCATCGTTGAACAACTCTTCATTACTCGCAGCATGGGCTGCAGGCACAAGAAGTACAGACGCCGCCGTGGACACCATGAGCATGAGAGCAAAACTGAAAACTGCGGAGTACCGTTGCATGGGTAAAGCCTGTGTCGATTACTACTGAGAAAAGCATAGCACAGGGCTACTGGCTATGGGGCACGAATAGGACACGTTTTGCCACGCAATCCCGCGCAGGCAAACCAGTCTTGGGACTTTTGGTTACACCAGGGAAATCAGAACAGAATAATGCGGCCCATGGCCATGATGACAGCAGCCACAAACAGCAAAACAC
Organism: Methylovorus menthalis; assembly: GCF_020523625.1. Lineage (GTDB taxonomy): Bacteria > Pseudomonadota > Gammaproteobacteria > Burkholderiales > Methylophilaceae > Methylovorus > Methylovorus menthalis. Next base: position 170,574 of record NZ_JAJAQH010000003.1, on the reverse strand, counting down.
CGGTGAACTTGATCAATTGCCAGGAGAAGCGGAGGTAGCGTTTATCGCCAGACAGCAGGTAAACCGCCATGGAAACAGCCACCGCGATGACCCCGATGACCAGTAAAAGTCGCAAGACCAGCATCAGGGCCTACCCGGGCTCAGGCGTATTGCAAGACAGGCGGCATGCCAATCGGTGCCTGGAAGCCGCTAGGGGCTTCTTCGGTACGCTCGAAGGTGGCATATTCCCACGCTTCCTGATCGGCCAGCAGATTGCGCAACAGTTGATTGTTCATGGCATGGCCGGATTTATAGGCGGTATAAGCGCCGATTACCGGATGGCCCAGCACATACAGATCGCCAATGGCATCCAGCACCTTGTGCTTGGCGAACTCGTCGTCATAACGCAAACCGTCGTTGTTCAGCACACGATATTCATCCAGCACGATGGCGTTATCCAGACTACCGCCACGGGCCAGACCGTTGGAACGCAAGTACTCGACTTCATGCATGAAGCCAAAAGTGCGCGCACGGCTGATCTCCTTGATATAGGAGTTATCGGCAAAATCAATCACGACCCGCTTGCCGCTGTGTTCAAACACCGGATGATTGAAATCAATGGTGAAGTCCAGTTTGAAGCCGAAATAGGGATCAAAACGCACCCATTTGTCGCCATCCCGGACTTCCACCGTTTTCTTGATACGAATGAATTTCTTGAGCGCAGGCTGCTCAACAATCCCCGCCTGCTGCAGCAGGAAGACAAACGGACCGGCGCTGCCATCCATGATGGGCACTTCGCCGGCGGTCAGGTCCACCTGTACATTATCTACACCAAGGCCGGCCAAGGCAGACATCAAATGCTCGACGGTGGCTATACGACTGCCGCCATGCTCCAAGGCTGAGCACAAACGGGTATCGGTAACGAATTGAGGTTGCACCTTGAATGCCGCCGTATCGGGCAGATCGACACGACGGAACACAATTCCGGTATCGGGCGCAGCCGGGCGCAAGGTCATCTCGACCTTGTCGCCTGTATGCAGACCGACGCCGGTGGCGCGGATCACGGTTTTCAGTGTGCGTTGCTTTAACATGATTTCTACACCCTGGGTTCTAAAACCCCGTTAACACTTGGGCCGCAGCTTTTACCACTGCGGCATTAACCTCAATTATTTCAACATCATAGCACATGCACCGCCATAGCCGGCAGCTTTCCTCAGGCGACAACCACACGGTTTTCGCCTGTTTTACGGGCTTTTACACATCGGGCTCACCCCCACATCCGCGCTGACATTCGCCATGAAATTCTCAAGGCGGAAGCCAGAACGAAGATGGCTGATTGGTTAGTCAGCCTGTTTGCGCAGGAAAGCAGGAATATCGTATTCCTCTACTCCAGACAGCTTCATGGCTTCAACCTGAGCACGGCGGCCGTTGCTGCTGAATACCGCAGGGCTTTCGTCTTCAACAACGCCTCCACCCACAAACATCGGCTGGTTGGTCGTACCATCGCGCACCTGGGTCATGACACGCAATTCAGGTTTTTGCTGACGGCGACCCACAATGCCATTCAGGCCAGTAGCTACCATGGTCACGCGCAGGCCATCACCTATGCTTTCATCCACCACATTGCCCACGATGACGGTTGCATCTTCTGCAGTGAACGCCTTGATGGTGTTCATCACGTCGTAGTATTCCTTCATCTTGAACGAGGTGCTGGCAGTGATATTCACCAGAACGCCACGAGCATTAGCCAGGTTTACATCTTCCAGCAATGGGCTGGCAACAGCCTGCTCAGCGGCAATGCGAGCGCGGTCTGGACCAGTGGCCAGCGCAGAACCCATCATCGCCATGCCCATTTCGGACATCACGGTGCGTACGTCAGCAAAGTCGACGTTGACCAGACCGGGGCAATTGATGATTTCGGCAATACCAGCAACGGCGTTATGCAACACGTCGTTGGCGGCCTGGAATGCTTCGAGGAAAGGTACATCTTCACCCAATACCTGCATCAGCTTCTCGTTCGGGATGATGATCAGAGAATCGACGTGCTTGGAAAGTTCCTCCAGGCCTTCTTGTGCGACCTTGGTACGCTTGCCTTCAAAGGCAAATGGCTTGGTCACGACAGCGACGGTCAGAATGCCCATTTCCTTGGCCACTTCAGCGATGATAGGCGCAGCGCCAGTACCGGTACCACCGCCCATGCCAGCGGCGATGAACAGCATGTCAGCGCCATCAATCACTTCAGCGATGCGATCGCGATCTTCCAGTGCGGCTTCGCGGCCGATTTCAGGACGGGCGCCAGCGCCCAGACCCTTGGTGATGTCCGTACCAATTTGCAGCACGGTTTTGGCATTGCTTTTCTTCAATGCCTGCATGTCGGTGTTGGCGCAAATGAATTCCACGCCGCCTACCGCTTTTTCGATCATGTGAGCAACGGCATTACCACCGCAACCACCTACGCCGATAACCTTGATGACCGCTTCTTGCGAATCTCTATCCATAATTTCAAACATCTGTACGTCCTCCTTGTTGTCTGCCTAACAAAATCTGCCTGTCAATCACGATCTACTACTGAAGCTGCTACTTGCTGCTACTAAAAATTGCCCTGGAACCAGCTTTTCATCCTGCTGAAAATCTGGCTCAAGGACGTGGATTCCATTTGCCCTTGCAACTGACGCTCGATCTGCTGCTTGCCCATCAATACCAGGCCCACACCCGTGGCATAGCGTGGATTGCCGACCACTTCTGACAAACCGCCCACATAGCGCGGCATGCCCAGGCGAACCGGCATGTGGAAGATCTCTTCCCCCAGCTCGACCATGCCGCGCATCATGGCGGAACCGCCGGTGATGACGATGCCGGAAGCAATCATTTCTTCCATGCCACTGCGGCGCAGCTCGCCCAGTACAAACTCATAAAGCTCAACCACGCGCGGCTCGATGACTTCAGCCAGGGTCTGCACCGACAATTCACGTGGATCACGGTTATCCACCCCCGGCACTTCCACCACTTCGCGCGGATCCGCCAGCTGGCGCAAGGCGCAGCCATGCTTGATCTTGATTTCCTCGGCGGATTGGGTGGGGGTGCGGAACGCCACGGCCACATCATTGGTAATCTGGTCACCCGCAATCGGCACCACGGCGGTATGGCGAATCGCGCCCTGCTTGAACACGGCGATATCTGTCGTGCCGCCACCAATATCCACCAGGCATACGCCCAGCTCTTTTTCGTCTTCGGTCAGCACCGCCATGCTGGAAGCCAGCGGTTGCAAAATGAGGTCAGTCACTTCCAGGCCGCAGCGCTTGATGCACTTGACGATGTTTTGCGCAGCCGCCACGGCGCCGGTGACGATATGCACCTTAACCTCCAGCTTCATGCCGCTCATGCCGTGCGGTTCACGCACATCTTCCTGGCCGTCGATGATGAATTCCTGCGTGAGGATATGCAGAATCTGCTGATCGGAAGGCAAGGCAATCGCCCTTGCCGTTTCAATCACGCGGTCCACATCCATCTGCGTAACTTCGGCATCCTTGATCTTCACCATGCCATGCGAATTCAGGCTCTTGATATGGCTGCCCGCTATACCGGTGAATACCGTACTGATCTTGCAATCCGCCATCAGCTCAGCTTCTTCCAGCGCGCGCTGTATGGCCTGCACGGTGGAGTCGATGTTGACCACGACGCCTTTTTTCAACCCCCGCGAGGCATGCTGACCGAGCCCGATGACCTTTAGTCCACCATCTGGCTGCAACTCCGCCACAATGGCGACGATCTTCGATGTGCCGACATCCAGTCCGACGATAAGATTCTTATCATCTCTAACCCTGCTCATTGATTTCTCCAGTATTCATTTCATTCATTGTGTTGCTCATGCCGCCCGCGCTTTGGCTGTTATCGGCTCGTTCGTGGCCGGTTTTCCGGCCTTGCCTGTCTCGGGCTTGCGTACCGCAAACCCGTTCGGATACCTTAAATCGGCGTAGCGCACATTCACGCCCAGCTTGGAAAGCGTGCCTTGATACACATCCGCAAACTTTTCCAGCCGCGCATCCATCTGCTCGCGCCCCAGCTCAATCACCATGCCCTTGTCAGTACGTATCTGCCAGGCGCGACGCGGTGTCAGTACCAGCTCGCTCACTCGCATGCCCGCTGTTGCCAGTACCTGGCTGTATTTACCGTAGTGCTCGGCAACCTCATGCACTCCGTCACCGGGGCCATAAAACACGGGCAGATCGCTATCTGATGCCGCATGAAACAACTCCCCATAGGTATTCACCAGCGCGATGTTGCCCCAGCGTGCCAGCTCACGATGCTCTTCTACCGTCACTTCCAACCGGTCAGGCCAGCGGCGCCGCACACTCACCGACCTTGCCCATGGCAGCTTTTCAAACGAGCTGCGCGCCTGCTCCAAGTCCAGCGTAAAAAAATTCCCCTGCAAGTGGCGGCTGACAATCAGCTTGATCTGCTCGCGCGTCACATGATCCAGCGACCCATCTACCCGCACCTGGCGGATAGGAAAAATCGGCAGGTGTACCACCACAAACAGCGCGCCATACAACATGAGCACTGCAGCCAGTGCAAACAGGAAGTTAGCGATCCAGTTCAGGACCTGGGGTTTATCCCACACGCGCCAACTCCAATATGCGTAACACCAATTCGTCAAAACTAATGCCACTGGCTTTGGCGGCCATCGGCACCAGGCTGTGGTCGGTCATCCCGGGAGAAGTATTCACCTCCAGGAAATAATGGCGGCCTTGCTCATCCATCAGAAAATCCACCCGCCCCCAGCCGCGGCCACCAATGGCTCGGAAAGCTTGCAGCGCCTCAGCGCGGATGCGGGCTTCCTGCTCGGCAGGCAAACCGCATGGGCACAGGTACTGCGTGTCATCGCGCAGGTACTTGGCTTCAAAGTCATAAAATTCGTTGGCAGGCACGATACGGATGATCGGCAATGCCTCATCCCCCAGAATGCCCACGGTATATTCACCCCCGCCGACAAAGCGCTCGGCAATCACCAGTGGATCGGACTTGGCAGCAAGCTCGTATGCCGCTTTCAGTGCGCCGGACTGCTTGACCTTGCTGATGCCGATGCTGGAGCCTTCATTGGCTGGCTTGACGAACAGTGGCAGCCCCAGGCGCTGCTCCACGGCGGCAAAGTCACTGCTGGCATCCAGCAGCTCAAAGTCCGGCGTCGCAATCCCCGCCGAGCGCCACAAGAGTTTGGTACGCCATTTATCCATGCCCACGCTGGAGGCCAGCACACCGCTGCCGGTGTAGGGAACTTCCATCAGCTCCAGGGCGCCTTGCACCGTGCCGTCTTCACCAAAGCGGCCATGCAGCGAGATAAACACGCGGTCAAACGCCAGCAGCTCATGCAAGTCGCGCTCGGCAGGATCAAAGGCAGCAGCCTCCACGCCCTGACGCAACAGGGCAGCCAGCACCGCGCCGCCGCTCTTCAGGGAGACCTCGCGTTCGCCGGAGCGCCCGCCCATCAATACCGCCACTTTTCCAAAATTTTTCATCATCACATCCGCTGGTTCATGTGTTTGCAGGTAAGCCTTGCTGGCTATCCTGCGCATTTACACTTCCCGCTCTCCTGTTTCCGTCTCGCCTATCACTCTTACTTCTTGCTGCAACTCAATGCCAAACTTGGCTTTTACCGAATCGCGCATATGCGCAATCAATTGTTCAATTTCCGCCGCCCTTGCCCCACCCAGGTTGACGATGAAGTTGGCATGCTTTTCCGATACCTGCGCCCCACCCACCTGATAGCCCTTGAGCCCGCATTCTTCAATCAGCCGCGCGGCATAATCGCCCGGCGGATTGCGAAAAGTCGAACCTGCATTCGGCTGGTTAAGGGGCTGCGTCGCGAGCCGCCTTGCCAGCAATTGCTTGATCTTCTGCTCAGCCTCTTCCGCATCGCCCGGTGGCAGGCTGAACCACGCTGCGATAAACCATTCCTGCTCGCCCAGCCAATGCTCAGGTTGGCCAGCCAGCGCCACATGCCGATAGCTGGCATCAAACCCGGCACGGCTGCGCTCATGCAATTCGCCCTGACGGTCCATAGTCAGCACACGCTGCACGATGTCCCAGGTTTCACCGCCATGGCAGCCTGCATTCATCGCCAGCGCGCCGCCCACGGTGCCGGGAATGCCCGCCATGAATTCGCCACCCTGCAAACCTTGCCGTGCGCTGAAGCGGGCCAGCTTGGCGCAGGTCACGCCCGCTTCGGCATAAAGTTCGCCATTCACCATCTCCAGCCCGGTCAGCACGTTATGCATCACGATTACCGTGCCACGCACACCGCCATCGCGCACCAGCAGATTGGAGCCGAGGCCAATGAAATGCACAGGCTCGGTCTTGTCCAGCGCGCGCATGAACTGCCGCAAATCTTCCAGCCCAGCCGGAATATACAAACGATCCGCCAGACCACCCACGCGCCAGCTGGTGTAGCGTGCCAATGAGGCATGCAGCATCAGTTCACCTTGCATGGGGGTCTGCTGGGCCATCATGCCGTCGCGGCCTCCCGCGTCTTGGCGGCGACTTGCCCAATCGAGCCTGCGCCCATCACGATCACCACATCGCCATCCTGCGCCACGCCCAGAATGGCTTCTGGCAACTCAGCCGTCGTCTCGACAAATAACGGTTCCACCTTGCCTGCCACGCGAATGGCACGGACTAGGGCACGACCATCGGCGGCGACGATAGGCGCTTCACCCGCCGGGTATACATCGCTCAGCAATACGGCATCGGCGCTCGACAGCACCTTTACAAAATCCTCAAAGCAATCCCGGGTGCGCGTGTAGCGGTGCGGCTGAAAGGCCAGCACCAGACGGCGATCAGGGAATGCGCCACGCGCGGCGGCAATCACTGCCTGCATCTCCACCGGGTGATGGCCGTAATCATCAATCAGGGTAAATTGGCCGCCATTGCGCGCTGGCACTTCGCCATAGCGCTCAAAGCGGCGCCCCACGCCCTTGAACTCGCGCAGCGCCTTGATGATGGCGGCATCGGGGACATTCAATTCGCTCGCCACGGCAATCGCCGCCAGGGCATTCAGCACATAGTGGTTGCCAGGCAAGTTGAGCGTGACATCAAACTCGGTGGTCACACCGTTAATGCGTTGCACCGTGAAGTGCATGGTGCCGTTGTCCGCACGCACGTTTTTGCCACGAATGCGCGCATCCTCCGAAAAGCCATACGGCATGATCGGCTTGGTCACACTGGGCAAAATAGCCCGGATGTTGGGGTCATCAATGCACAGTACCGCCATGCCCCAGAACGGCAGTTGCTGCAGGAACTCGACAAACGCGCCCTTGAGCTTTTCAAAATCGTGCCCGTAGGTATCCATGTGGTCAGCATCAATATTGGTGACCACCGAAATCACCGGCGACAGGTGCAGGAAGGAGGCATCGGATTCATCCGCCTCGGCCACAATGAATTCACCGGTGCCCAGGCGCGCATTGGCGCTGGCAGCCTCAAGCCGGCCACCGATAACAAAGGTCGGGTCCATGCCCGCTTCGGCCAGAATGCTGGCGATCAGGCTGGTAGTCGTGGTCTTGCCGTGCGTGCCAGCCACGGCGATGCCCTGCCGGAAGCGCATCAGCTCGGCCAGCATCAGCGCCCTTGGAATCACCGGCGTATTGCTGGCACGCGCGGCGATGATTTCCGGGTTACTTTCGTTCACCGCACTCGACACCACCACGACATCGGCATCGCTAAGATGCGCAGCCTCATGGCCCTGGTACACCTTGGCACCCAGGCTGTTCAGACGCTGGGTGGTGGCGTTGCTCGCCAGGTCAGACCCGCTGACGCCAAAGCCCAGATTGAGCAGCACCTCGGCAATGCCGCTCATACCCGAGCCGCCTATGCCGACAAAATGCACGTTTTTCACTTTATGTTTCATATCGCAGCTCCGCCCCGGGATGCCAGGGCCATACTTTCCAGTTCATTGGCGATGGTCTGGGTCGCCTGAGGGCGACCCAGACTGCGCGCTGCCAGCGCCATTTCCAGCAGCCGCGTGCGATTCAATTCCTGCAACAAATTTGCCAGACGTTGCGGTGTCATTTCCTGCTGCGGCAGATGCACGGCAGCTCTTTGCGCTGCCATCCAGGCCGCGTTATCGCGCTGGTGCGAAGTGGTCGACACCACCAGCGGCACCAATATGGAGGGCACACCCGCCACTGCCAGCTCACTCACCGTAATCGCTCCAGCGCGGCACACCAGCACATCCGCTTCGCTATAAGCCTTCGCCATGTCTTCAATAAAGGGCAGCACTTGAGCCACTACGCCTGCTGCTGCATAAGCGGCACGCAACATATCCACTTGATCTGCCCCAGACTGATGGGTCACCACCGGCCGCTGCTCCATGGGAATCAGCGCCAGTGCACGCGGCAGGTTCACATTCAGCACTTGCGCGCCCAGACTGCCGCCCACCACCAGTAGATGCAGCGGCCCCTGGCGTTTGGCATAACGCTCTTCCGGCGCAGCAATCGCCACAATCGCGGCCCGCACCGGGTTGCCCGTCACACGCGCCTTAACAGCCATGCCACCCAGGCCGCCTTCACCACCTTCAAAACCAAACAGGATGCGGTTGGCTGACTTGGCTAGGGCGCGGTTCGACATCAGCAGCGCAGCATCGGCATTCACCAGCGCCAGTGGCACCTTGCACAAACGGGCAGCCCATCCACCCGGCACGGTCACGTAGCCGCCCATGCCCAGCACAGCCGCAGGCTGCAATTGCTTGATCAGCTTGCAGGCTTCCCACGTGGCGGCCAGCAGTTTGAATACACCCTTGGCGGTATGCAGCAAGCCCTTGCCGCGCAGCCCGGAAAAATCCAGCCGCGTCATGGCAATGCCGCTGGGTGGCACCAGGCGGTTTTCCATGCCGTGCGTCGTGCCCAGCCAGTGCACCTGCCAGCCGCGACGCTGCATCACATCAGCAATCGCCAGGCCAGGCATCACATGCCCGCCCGTGCCAGCCGCCATGATCAGGAGCGTCTTGCTCATGCTGGCAATCCCTTCTGCAAACGTCTATTCTCCCAGTCGATTCTTAGCAGCACGGCCAGGGCAATGCAGTTGGCGAGGATGCCGCTGCCGCCGAATGAGAGCAGAGGCAGGGTCAGGCCTTTGGTAGGCAGAAGCCCCATGTTCACGCCCATGTTGATGATGCCCTGCACGCCCATCCATACGCCTATGCCTTGCGCCAGCAGGGCGGAGAAGTAACGCTCGTTGCCGATAGCTTCTTTGGCAATACCAAAGGCGCGCAGAATCAGCCAGGCAAAGAGACCTATCACGACCATGACACCGACAAAGCCCAGCTCTTCGGCGATCACGGCGAGTAGGAAGTCGGTATGCGCTTCTGGCAGGTAGAGCAGTTTTTCCACGCTGGCACCCAGGCCAACGCCAAACCACTCACCACGGCCAAACGCAATCAACGCATGCGAGAGTTGATACCCCTTGCCGAACGGGTCTGCCCATGGGTCCATGAAGCCAATCACGCGTTGCAGGCGGTATGGTGAGCTCCAGATCAGGCCGACGATGGCGATCGGCAACAGCGTCAGCAGACCGGCAAAAATACGGCCGTTAATGCCCCCCAGCCAGAGGATGGAGATGGAGATAGCGGCGATGACGGCAAACGCACCGAAATCAGGCTCACGCAGCAGCAGCCAGCCGACCAGCAGCATGACAAACACCATGGGCAGGAAGCCTTTGGTAAAGCTATCCATCACGGCTGATTTGCGGATGGTGTAATCCGCCACGTAGATGGCAGCAAACAGCTTCATGAACTCCGATGGCTGCAGATTAATGATGAACAGCGACAGCCAGCGCTGACTGCCATTCACATTACGGCCCACTCCGGGAATCAGCACCAGCACCAACAGCGCAATGCCGGTCAGGAAAAGATAAGGCGCCAATTTCTGCCACATGGCCGTGGGTATCTGGAAGGCCATTAGCCCTGCTCCCAGGCTGATGGCGATGAACACGGCTTGGCGAATCAGGAAATAGGTCGTTTGATGGCCGGTGGCCTTGTCAGCTTCGGCCAAGGCGATGGAGGCGGAATACACCATCACGAGGCCGATGCCCAGCAAGATCAGCGTCACCCACACCAGACCCTGATCATAGGTGGCGCTATTGAAGCGCTCGCGGCTGCCCAGGGTGATCATCATGACTGGACCTCCTCGTGACGCGTCACCAGATCAGCCACAGCAGCGATAAAGACTTCGGCACGGTGGGCGTAGTTGCGGAACATATCGAAGCTGGCGCAAGCGGGTGACAGCAGAACGGCATCGCCTGGCGTAGCCGCGGCATAGGCCAGCTGCACGGCATCTTCCATGCTTTCGGCATGCAGGCGTGGCACCGGACTGCCTTGCAGGGCAGCCTCTATCAGCGCGGCATCGCGCCCCATCAGCACCACAGCGCGCGCATTCTGATCGACCGGCTCACGCAGCGGACTGAAATCCTGCCCCTTGCCATCGCCACCGGCAATCAGCACCACTTTGCGGGGCAGGCCAGCCAGCGCGGCGCAGGTAGCGCCAACATTGGTGCCCTTGGAATCATCATAAAAGGCAATGTCATGCAGATCGGCCACCCACTCCACCCGGTGTGGCAAGCCCTTGAACTCACGCAACACATGCTGCAGAGGTGTCCAATCCAGCCCGATGGCGCGGCACAGGGCCAGCGCTGCCAGCGCATTGGCCGCATTGTGCAAGCCGGGGATACGCAGTTCTTCCACATGCAGAATGGGGTGTGCGCCTTGTGCCAGCCAGAGTTGATCGTGCAATGCCAACAAGCCATAGGCATCGGATTCGACAGGCAGATTCAGGCCAAACGTCACCACCGACTGATCCGGCAAGGCCATGTCGCGGCACCAGGCATCTTCGCGATTGAGCACCTGCACGCCAGCACCCTTGAGTATGCGCGCCTTGGCGGCGGCATATTCCGGCATGCCGGGGTAGCGATCCATATGATCTTCGGTCACGTTCAGCACGGCGGCGGCATCGGCGGCAAGACTGCTCGTGGTTTCGAGCTGAAAGCTGGAAAGCTCAAGTACATACACATCGGGCGCGCCGTCAGTTTCTACCTGACGCAGGGCATCGAGCACGGGCAGGCCGATATTGCCTGCCACCACAGTCTTGAGACCAGCGGCCTTGCACATTTCACCTACCAGCGTGGTGACGGTAGTTTTGCCATTGGCACCGGTAATCGCGATCACCTTGCTGCTGCGCGGACGGAACTGGGCAAACAGCTCAACATCGCCCACCACCTGAATACCATTGGCCAGTGCCTGTTGCACTTCCGGCTCGGCCAGCGCCACGCCGGGGCTGATCACCACCAGGTCGGCCGCGTTGAACATGGCCGAACGGAACGGCCCGGTATACACCGTGAGCTGCGGAAACTCCGCCTTGAGCGTATCCAGATTGGGTGGCGTCGTACGGGAGTCGGCAACAGACAGCACGGCGCCCTGGCCGCGCAGCCAGCGCAAGGCCGAAAGGCCGGTATCACCCAGCCCCAGCACCAGCACCTGTTTACCTGCAAGATCCCGCATGATGTTCTTCGTTTTCCTTAACGCAGTTTCAATGTGGATAAGCCAACCAGCACCAGCATCATGGTGATGATCCAGAAGCGGACGACGACTTGCGTCTCTTTCCAACCCTTTTGTTCATAGTGGTGATGCAATGGCGCCATGAGGAAGATGCGGCGGCCAGTGCCATACCGTTTTTTCGTATATTTGAAGTACGTGACCTGGGCAGCGACAGACAGGGTTTCCATCACAAACACGCCGCCCATGATGAACAGCACGATTTCCTGGCGCACAATCACCGCCACCACGCCGAGTGCGGCGCCAAGCGCCAGCGCACCCACATCGCCCATGAAGACTTCGGCCGGGTAGGCGTTAAACCAGAGAAAACCCAGGCCTGCGCCCGCCATGGCGGTGCAAAACACAGCCAGCTCGCCGGCGCCGGGAATATAGGGAATACCCAGATACTTGGAAAAATAGAGGTGACCTGCGGCATAGGCAAAGATCGCCAAGGCACCCGCTACCAGCACGGTAGGCAGGATAGCCAGGCCATCCAGGCCATCGGTGAGATTAACGGCATTGCTGCTGCCGACGATAACCAGATATGTCAGCACAATAAAACTGGCAGCACCCAAAGGCACGGTCACGGTTTTAAAGAAAGGCAGAATCAGCGTGGTTTCGGCGGGAATAGTCGCCGTGTGCCACAAATAGAACGCTGCACCAAACCCCAGCAGACTCTGCCAGAAGTATTTTTCCTTGGCCGACAGGCCTTTGGGATTGCGGTGCACGACTTTGCGCCAGTCATCCACCATGCCGACGATGCCAAAGCCCATGGTGACGATCAGCACCACCCAGACGAAGCGATTGGTCAGGTCTGCCCACAGCAGGGTGGAGATACCAATCGCCACCAGAATCAAGGCCCCGCCCATGGTAGGCGTGCCCGCCTTGACCAAGTGGGTCTGCGGGCCATCGTCACGCACGGATTGCCCCACCTTGTAGTGGGTGAGTTTGCGAATCAGGCCGGGGCCAACGATAAACGAGATGGCCAGTGCGGTCAGCGTCGCTAGTACGGCGCGCAGGGTAATGTAGTTGACGACATTAAATCCTCGAACATCCTGAGCCAGCCAACGGGCAAGTTCCAGTAACATTTAGTGCGCCTCCTCTTTCGTATTATTCTGTTCACTGACGATCAGCTGTACCACGCGCTCCATGCGCATGAAGCGTGAGCCTTTTACCAGCACCACGGCATTGGCATCCATCTCGTGGCATAACCCCGCCACCAGCTGCTCAGGTGTTTTGTAATGATGGGCGGGATCGCCAAAGGCCTTGCTCATTTCCAGGGATAAATCCCCCAGGGTATACAGCCCATTGATGCCAGCTTCGCGGGCATATTGGCCGATCTCGGTATGCATGGCGGCGGCGGTTTCGCCCAGCTCCCCCATGTCACCCAGCACTAGCAGGCGCTTGCCCGGACGGACGGCGAGCACGTCAATCGCGGCCTTCATGGAGGCCGGGTTGGCGTTGTAGGTATCATCAATCACCAGCGCCTGACCAATGCCGGCACGGTGCTGCAGGCGGCCATCGACGCCATCAAAAGCCTCCAGCCCCTGGGCAATCGACTCTGGCCTTGCCCCCATGGCAATCGCCACGGTGCTGGCAGCCAGCGCATTGCGCACATTATGCAAACCCGCCACTTGCAGATTGAACGCAATGCCGCCTATTGGCGATTTCATGTAGACATAGCTGCTATCGGCGCGCAGCTCGTAATTGGCACTGACATCCGCCATCTTGGCGAGGCCAAAGGTCAGGATGTCATGCTCGCCTGCGAGCTCGGTCCACAGTGGCGCATAAAGATCGTCGGCATTGATGACGGCGACACCTTCCAGCGCCAGCCCTTCAAAGATTTCGCCCTTGGCGCGGGCAATGCCCTCCACCGACCCCAGGCCACCCAGGTGCGCACTGGTAGCATTGTTGACCAGCGCCACGGTAGGGCGCGCCAGCTGGCTCAGGTAGCGGATTTCGCCGAAATGGTTCATTCCCATTTCAGCCACGGTGTATTTGTGTGCGGGGCGCAAGCGCAGCAAAGTCAGAGGCAGACCAATGTCATTATTAAGATTGCCACGTGTTGCCAGCACCGCATTGCTGTCACTTGCTTCGGCACGCAGAATGGAAGCCACCATTTCCTTGACCGTGGTTTTGCCATTGCTACCGGTAATCGCCGCCACCGGAATGGAGAAACGATTGCGCCAGACGGCAGCCAGCTGGCCCAGTGCAAGGCGCGTATTCTTGACCACGACACCAGCCGCCATGCCCGGCTGAGCTTCGGCCACCAGCGCGGCGGCGGCACCCGACTGCAACGCCTGCAGCACGTAGGCGTGACCATCAAACCGTTCTCCACGCAGGGCAATAAACAGCTGGCCTGGCACAATATTGCGGCTATCGGTTCCGACGCTGGTAAACAGTACGTCTTCCCCCACCAGCTCGCCGCCTACTGCAGCCGCCAACTCCGACAAACGCATCATGCGACGGCTCCCAATAATGTTGTGACAACATCGACATCGCTATACACATGTCGAATGCCTTGAATTTCCTGATAAGTTTCGTGTCCCTTGCCAGCCACCAGCACCATGTCGCCGGGTGCTGCGTGTTCAATGGCGTGGGTAATCGCAGCACGGCGGTCCACAATGATTTGGTGATTTCCACCCATGCTGGCGGTAATGTCGGCAATGATGCTGTCCGGATTTTCGCTGCGTGGATTATCGGTCGTCACCACCACCTGATCCGACAGTCGATCGGCAATGGCACCCATCATCGGCCGCTTGCCTGCATCGCGGTCACCGCCGCAACCAAATACGCACCAGAGCTTGCCGCGTGTTTGCTCGCGCAGGGCCTGCAATGCATTTTCCAGGGCATCCGGCGTATGGGCGTAATCAATCACCACCACCGGCTTGGCATTGCCACCGTATTGTTCCATGCGGCCCGGCACTGGCTTTAATGTGGCGATGGCCTGAGCGGCAGCCTCCAGCGGCACATCCATCGCCAGCAGGGTGGCAAGCACGGCAAGCAGGTTATAAGCGTTAAAACGCCCCATGACGGATGCTTCCAGCGTGACTTCCCCCCATGGCGTAGCCACCGACAATTGCATGCCGGTTTCATGCAGATGCAGGCTTGTGCAATGCACATCGCCGCTTTGCATGCCGTAGCTCAGCACCGGCCGGCCTTCGGCACGTAGCGCCTGCAGGAGGGTGAGGCCATAGGCATCCTCTGCGTTCAACACGGAAAGCTTGAGGCCAGGCCATTCCATCAAGCGGCGCTTGGCTGCAGCATAGCTATCCATGTCGCCGTGATAATCCAGATGGTCGCGAGTGAGATTGGTAAACACGGCTATATCAAAATGCACGCCATTGACGCGCCCTTGGTCCAGCCCATGCGAGGAGACTTCCATAGTGGTGGCAACAGCACCCTGCGTCAGGTATTCGGCCAGCAGGCCATGCAGCACGACAGGATCAGGGGTGGTATTGATGGCGGTAGCCAGTTGACCGGGGAAACCATTACCCAGTGTGCCAATGACAGCGGTTTTGCGCTGCAGGCTATTCAGGCAATGCGCCAGCCACTGGGTGCAGGAGGTTTTGCCATTGGTACCGGTAACGCCCACCATCCACAACTCGCGCGAGGGGTGACCATAAAATTCGTCCGCGATTTCGCCAGCCTGCTTGCGCAAGCCTTTGACTGGCAGATTGACGGCCTGCAGATCGGCAGGCCAGCTAAAGCCTTCGGCCTCCCACAGTACGGCACCCGCGCCATTGGCGATGGCCTGCGGAATATAGGCTCGCCCATCAGCGGCATCGCCAGGATAAGCGACAAAAAGACTGCCTGCGGTGACCTTGCGACTATCAGAGGTCAGACTGCCGGGGCGTATGCCAAGATCATGCAGGGAGGCAAGAATGGTCATTACACCACCTCCTTGATTTCAGGCGCATCTTCCGGCGGAATCACGATATTGTCGTTGGGTGCATCCTGCGGTACAGCCAGCATGCGCAATGCACCTGCCATGATGGCGCTGAACACGGGGGCAGCCACTGTGCCACCGTAATATTGGCCGCTGCTCGGTTCATCCACCATCACTGCAATAATCAGTCGCGGGTTAGAAGCAGGCGCCAAGCCTACAAATGAGGAAACATATTTGTCAGCAAGATAGCCGCCCGGCCCCAGCTTGTGTGCGGTGCCGGTCTTGCCGGCCACGCGGTAACCCGATATCTGCGCACGCGGTGCAGTGCCGCCCGGCTGCACCACCAGCTCCAGCATATCGCGCACCGCGAGCGCCGTTTTAGCGGAAAACACTTGCTGGCCAACCGGAGTTTCCTTCAACTTCAGCAATGAAACGGGTTTCAGCTCGCCATCATTGGCAAACACGGTATACGCCCGTGCCAGCTGCAAGAGCGTGAGGCTGATACCGTGACCAAACGACATGGTGGCCTGCTCGATAGGCCGCCAATTTTTGTAGTTACGCAGGCGGCCGGAGGCCTCACCGGGGAAACCGATGTGCGTGGGGCTGCCAAAGCCCATGTGGTTATAGATACCCCAAAGGTATTGTGGCTCAAGCGTCAGTGCCATCTTGGCCGAACCCACGTTGGAGGATTTCTGGATCACCTGCGCTACGGTCAGCATGCCTTGCGGATGGGCATCGTGAATGGTGGCCGGGCCAATACGCAAAATGCCAGGGGCGGTCTGGATATGGGTGTCTGGCGTGAAATGCCCAGACTCCAGTGCTGCCGCGGCGGTAAATGGCTTGAGGGTGGAGCCAGGCTCAAAGGTATCGACGATGGCGCGATTGCGCGAACGCCCGGCCATATTGACCGGGTTATTGGGGTTGTAAGTTGGCAGGTTGGCCATGGCCAGCACTTCACCAGTGCGTGCATCCAGCACAATGGCCGCTCCGGCCTTGGCCTTGAACTGCTCGACGGCATGCGCCAGTTCGCGGTAGGCCAGATACTGGATCTTGCGATCTATCGACAGCACCAGATCATGGCCATCCTGCGGGACCTTGACTGCTTCCAGATCCTCGACAATATGGCCTTGCCGGTCCTTGATCACGCGACGGCTGCCGGACTTGCCGGAGAGCCAATCCTGATAGCGCAGCTCAAAGCCTTCCTGGCCATTTTCATCGATGCCGGTAAACCCGACCAGATGCGCCATGACTTCGCCAGCAGGATAATAGCGACGGTATTCGCGCTGCATGAAGACACCCGGCACGCCAACCTGCATGACTTGCTTGGCCAGCTCAGGCGGAATGCGGCGTTTGATGTAGACAAACTCGCGCGGATTATTGGCGAGTTTTTTGTTGAGCTCAGCGGGCTTCATCTTCAGCAGCGTCGCCATTTTGCTGATCTGCTGGGGCGTTGCCTGCACATCAGGCGGGCTCGCCCAGATCGACTCGACTGGCGTACTGATGGCAAGGGGCTCGCCGAAGCGATCGGTAATCATGCCGCGATGGGCTGGCAGTTTCATCGAGCGGCTATAACGTGCATCGCCCTCTTTCTGCAGAAAGCCTTTGTGCATGCTTTGCAGATAAATACTGCGACCCAGCAATGCGGCAAACCCGGCCATCACCACGATCAACAATACGCGACGGCGCCATGCTGGCAGCTTGATCACGGCGGGCTGTATCACGCGCGACCTCATGGCTGGGCACCTCGCGTCACCACCTGCACCCGCTTGGCATCCGGCACCTGCATATGCAGACGCTGGTTGGCGATCTGCTCAATCCGGGCATGCATGGCCCAGGTACTTTGCTCCAGCTGCAACTGCCCCCATTCCACGTCGTACTGTTTGGCCGCATCTTCTTGCTGCTGCAACTCGATATAGAGCTTGCGCGACTTGTGCTGGGACGTGATCACGCCTAGTGCCGTCACTATCAGTACCATGAAGAGGATGAGGTTGAGTCGTGTCATGATCGTTATGCCACCGCCGTGCGCTCGGCCACCCGCAATACCGCGCTGCGTGAGCGCGGGTTACGTTTGATTTCAGCAGCACCTGGCTTGATGGGCTTGCCCACCGCCATCATGCGTGGCTGCGGCAGATCTTTCGCCAGTACCGGAAAATTGGCAGGCAAGTCGTCGCGGTCCTGCTCGCTACGCACAAAGCGTTTCACGATGCGGTCTTCCAGCGAGTGAAAGCTGATGACGGCAAGACGACCGCCCGGTGCCAAAGCATCCAGGCATTGCGGTAAAACTAGCGACAACTCCTCAAGCTCCTGATTGAGGAAAATCCGTAAAGCTTGAAAGGTGCGCGTCGCCGGGTCTTGCCCAGGCTCGATTTTGGGGATCGCCCCAGCCACGACCTTGGCAAGCTGTCCTGTAGTGGTGAGGGCATTCCCCCCTGTGCGTGCCGCAACAATCGCCCTTGCAACCTGTTTAGCAAACCGTTCTTCACCATATTCTTTAATTACCCCCGTAAGTTGTTGCTCGGACGCTTCCGCCAGAAACTCAGCGGCTGTTTGCCCACGGCTTTGATCCATGCGCATGTCCAGCGGACCGTCAAATCTGAAACTGAAACCGCGCTCGCCTTCGTCGATTTGCGGCGATGAAATTCCAAGATCCAGCAAGACCCCGTCGACCTGCTGAATGCCCTGAGCGCGCAATACCTCGCCCAGCTCGGAAAAGTGATGATGGTGTATGGAAAAACGTGAATCCTGAATGGACTGGGCTGCAGCAACGGCAGCCAGATCACGATCCAGACCCAGCAGGCGACCATCGGCGCCCAATTGCTCGAGAATTCTGCGGCTATGGCCGCCACGGCCAAAGGTGCCGTCTATATATATGCCATGAGGCTTGATTGCCAAGGCAGCAACGGCCTCTTCAAGCAATACCGAAACATGTGGAGACACAACGACTTCGGAGGGGGTTTGTGAGCGCGCGCTCACAGAGAGAAACCTTCCAGCTCGGCAGGCAGCACCATTTCATCAGCCGCCATCACCTGTTCCAGCTGAGCTCGCCAGGCATCCATATTCCAAAGCTCAAAATGGCTACCCTGGCCAACCAGCATGGCTTGTTTTTCCAGACCAGCAAACTCGCGCAACACGGGAGAAACTAGCAGGCGACCCGCGCTATCCATGTCGATATCTTCGGCAAAGCCCACCAGCAAGCGTTGTAAGCTGCTGGACTGACGATCAAAACTGGAGAGGGCCATCATTTTGGCCTGAATGGGCTCCCAGGCGGGCTGGGGGTATAACAGGAGGCAGCGGTGTGGATGCGCAGTCAGCACCAGATGACCGGCGCACTGGGACAGCAGGGCATCGCGGTGCTTGGCCGGCACGGCCAATCTGCCCTTGGCATCCAGATTCAATGATGTAGCACCGCGAAACATTTAAAACACACACCCCTTTGCCAATTGTCGGGTTAGAAAAATTGCTGACCGCCCTTAGCCTCGGCCAGCAATCTCCCACAAAAACCCACATTTCTCCACTTACGCCCACTATAGTTAAAAAAATAAGGGCACGCAAGCGGTTTTTTGCTATTTTTCCTTTACGGGACAATGACTTAGCGGATTTTTCTTACAAAAAATTAGTTGTTTAAAAATAAGGGGATAGCTAATTAACTGAAAGTGCTTTGTGAGAACAATCTTTGATGTGACTGAATCGTGAGGCGCTTGATAATCAGATGGGAAAAAGTGCCACAATTCTGGTCAGAAACGGAAGGGAATCGCTGAAAAAAGAAAAGGAAGTTGGCCGATAAGCCGGGTTCTGTCGCACCTTGCGATGCGTGACAGTCATTCATCTAGGCGCACAATTGCTCGTACGCTCAAGCAACCTACCCGGTAGCAGCGCGAGCCACGCCCTTGCTACCCTATTTGGTCTTGCTCCGGATGGAGGTTACCGCGTTTCACCGTAACTAAATACGCTCGTCTCTGTGGCCCTGTTCCTCGCCTCACGGCGTACGGCTGTTAGCCGTCATCCTGCTCTGCGGAGCCCGGACTTTCCTCCCCCCGCTTGCGCGGGCGGCGACTGTCCAGCCAACTTCCGCCCGCATTCTAACATGGGCGTGCATGAGATTCCGGGCTGACTTGTCTTACCAGGAAGATGGTGGCGGCCCGGGCGGCGCATTCTGCTGCCGTCCGTCAGGACCTGCCGGGGGACGTGGATGGCATTGTTGCAAGGCCTGCGGCGTTTTAGCCGCCTGCACGCAAGCAAGCTCGGTAGATAAGCGCTGAATGGCAGCCTGTTTGGCCGTGGCAAAATCTTGTGGTGGTGGGGGCGGCGATGCGTCAGCCAATACGAGAGAGGCCGAGAAGAGCAAGACAGCAGCAATAATCATGTTGATGGAACGCATACAAAACTCCCAGACAAGGAGCATCGAGTATAAGCAGAGTCCACAATGCAATCAGCTGGCTTTACTGGTTTTTACAGATTTTCCGGCACGTGAGCCGGAAACGGGCTCATGGCCGCTTGGCAAAGAACTGCACAGGTTGTGGCGGCGGCATGGCAAGTACAGGTTTGCGTACCTTGCCCATCACATGCATTTCACACCGCTTGCAGTCAAATTTGAGGGTGATTCTGTCCTTGCCGCTTATCAGCGTCATCGGCTCGGCGGTAATCGTCCCCTGCACACCGATGACGCCCTTGGCCTCTTTCGGGCACATGGCATAGCTGTAGCGCAGGCAGTGTTTGGTAATCATCACCGGCACTTCGCCCAGCTCTTCATTGGCTTCATAGGCAGCCGCAATCGCGCTGACACCATGCTTTTCATAAAACGCCCGCGCATGCTTGTTGTAGACGTTGGCGAGATAACTCAGGGTATCTTCCGGATAAACAGCGGGCGGCTCGGCGGGGATAGCCGGTTGCGGGCGGGGATATGTTTGCACACGCGCTTCTTCCAGCGCGGACACCGCATCGCGGCGCAAGCCATTGATAACGGATGCCGACAGGAACCAGGGCTGAGCAAGCTCAAGCCGGATGTCGCGTGCCACAAAATCGGTAGCGCCCAGCTTGGTCAGGTTATCGCGCAAGCTGGCATAGGCTTTCTCGGCCTGCTGGGCAGGCTGCTTCTCCGCCATGCATTGCGCATGAGCCGTTACGCCATCTTCATCCACCAGATCCAGCGCAAAACCATCACGCGTTTCGTAAAACACCATATCGACACCGATGCGGCGAGTGGCAGAGTCTTTTTCCAAGAGGCGCATATAGGCCTGATCGCGATTGCGATATACGGTCATATTGCGGCGTATGTCCGCGGGCATTTCATTCGGGTACAGGCGTTTATCGTTGACAGTATTGATGCGCATGCCGACCAGCTCTTTATGCACATCAAAAAAGCACACGCCATCGCCGTTGTGCAATTCGAGCTGGCTTTCCACTTCAAAATAATCCGGCCCCACCTTGGTCACCTTGCCGATTTCCTCTCCGGCAAACTTGGGGGTATCAAACGCACCCACATCTTCGCCCCGCCCATGAATGAAATATTCCGTGGTACTGCGGTTGAAGGTTTTTTCCGGTTGCGGGGTAAAGCTATAGCTGCAGAGCCCGGAAGAGGCACGCGCGTATTCGGGCAAGTCCAGCAGAATCTCATCCAGCAGCTGGCGATAATGCGCGGTGGCATTCTTGACGTAGGCCAGGTCTTTGTAGCGTCCCTCGATCTTGAATGAGCTGACGCCAGCATCGATCAGCGCGCGCAGGTTGGCACTCTGGTCGTTGTCTTTCATGGAAAGCAGGTGCTTGTCTTTGGCGAGGATGCGGCCTTTGCTGTCTTCCAGCGTGTATGGCAGGCGGCATTCCTGGGAGCATTCGCCGCGATTGGCACTGCGGCCGGTATGGGCATGACTGATATAGCACTGGCCGCTGAAGGCGACACACAGCGCGCCATGGATAAAGAATTCGAGATTGCATTGAGTCGCATCGGCGACTTTGCGGATGGTCTGGATATCCATCTCACGCGCCAGCACGATCTGGCTAAACCCTACCTGATCAAGAAACACCACCTTTTCCACGGTGCGGATATCGGTTTGCGTACTGGCGTGCAACTGAATGGGCGGAATATCCATTTCCAGCAGCCCCATATCCTGCACGATCAAGGCGTCAACGCCCGCTTCGTAAAGCTGCCATGTCATGTCCCGGGCAGCTTCAATCTCGTTATCGTGAAAAATGGTATTGAACGCGACAAAGACTTCGGCGCGGAAGCGGTGAGCGTATTGCACTAGGCGCGCAATGTCGGCGACGGAGTTTTCAGCCTTGGCGCGAGCACCAAACGCCGGGCCGCCGATATATACCGCATCCGCCCCATGTCTTACGGCCTCAATGCCAAAGTCAGCATTACGGGCAGGGGCGAGCAGTTCAAGTTGGCGACGGTGAGCGGTCATGGCGAAGGGCTAGGCTGGGGAAGCCCGCATTTTACCGCAAAGCGCCCCTAGCGTCTGCGCGCGGATGGGAAGCGTCGTCAGACGACGGCCTGCACTCCCTCTTCCCGCCCTGCGGCTTCGGTGAGCACAGCCACATTATCCTTGGTGAAGAAGCCATCAAAGCTGCCGAAGCGCTGCACGTACTCAATAATGAGCGAGGAGTGTTCCGATGCGTTCGAGAAAATCTGCTTCAGCCCTTCACTCTTGGAGCCGATCACATCCAGCAGGAAGCCTTTGCCTTGCTCGGCGATGGAATTCACCACGTAATCGATGTTCTCCAGCCCCTGCGTTTCGCCATCGCGCACGGCGATCGCCATGTGGTGCAGGCGCGGCCCGTAGTTGCGTACAAAGGTCTCGGTCGGCGATGGCAGCTTTTCCAGATGATTGACGAAATAAGGCGTGTTATTGGCAGTAAATACCTTGGCCGGACTCTTGGATTCGGGGATGCCGTGCACGCTCTTGGTGACATTGGTCGAGGAGTTCTGGTCATGGATGTTGTAGGCGCCCCAGAAATAGTAGCTCGACCATGACAGGTATTCCAGAATCGCCAGTTCGCGGTTCTGGCTGTAGACGCGCGTCGCCAGATGGTCCAGCGGCAGCAGCAACTGATCAATGCCGAGCTTGGCTTGGGTATTCTTCGCCTGCTCGTAAACGGCCTGTACTTCATTATCAATGCGGCTGACACCGAGGGCAT
Source organism: Methylovorus menthalis (assembly GCF_020523625.1). Taxonomy (GTDB): domain Bacteria; phylum Pseudomonadota; class Gammaproteobacteria; order Burkholderiales; family Methylophilaceae; genus Methylovorus; species Methylovorus menthalis. Next base: position 147,997 of record NZ_JAJAQH010000003.1, on the reverse strand, counting down.
ACACCCGTAGCTCCTGCGGCTCGCGCTCCAGATAGGCAATAATATTGTGCGTATAGGGTGACGGTTTGCTCACGGCAAGGTTCCCGGGCAGCTCCAGCTTGCGCACTTCATCCTGGCTGAAAAAACGGAACTCGCGGGCCTGCTGCAGGCGGCTGACCTCGTGCAGATTGCTGACGCGCAGAACCTCACCCATGTAGCGGCTGTTGGGCTTGCGGGCGCCCACGGGGTACACCTCGTTCAGTGCGCGAAAAATCCCGCGCAAGTTGGGGTCCTTGACCTCACGCACCAGAATATCCGGCGAATCCAGATCAATGCGCAAGATATGCGTCCAGTGACTCTCGCTCTCCAGAGTGACCAGGTAATGATACGGCGTCATCAGCGCCAGCTCGGCGATGTACTGGATGGAATGCCCAGGATCCACCGTAATCATCAGTGCATCTATTTCGTGAATCATGTCAGTCAGGCCGACGCGGTCACGCTCTTCCAGCAGGCGCACCAGGTATTCTTCAAAGAAAGGCGAGTTTTCCTTATCGCCGTGACGGGCAAAGCCGAGAGAGTTCATGTGCTGATTCCTTGGGTATGACGGTGGCGCTTATTGCTGGGCTTGCTGCTGCATTTGATGGACAACGACCTTGACCGACATGGTTTCCACACCGCCACCGTTGCGCACGCCGCTGATGGGGCAGGCATCACGATAGTCCAGCCCGGTTGCCAGCCTGACATGCACGCCGTTGGTACGGCAGCGGTTGGTGACATCGAAACTGATCCAGCCTATGTCTTCCAGCCAGGCATCTGCCCAGGCATGACTTTCCATAAGGCTGCCATCGGGCGTGAAAAGATAACCGCTGACATAGCGTGCCGGCACGCCAAGATAGCGGCAGCAGGCAATAAAAATATGGGCGTGATCCTGACAAACACCCGACCCTAGGGCAAACGCCTTGGCCGCAGAGGTGTCCACCACCGTCTGGCCTTTCACATAGGGCACACGGTCAATAATGGCATCCATCAATGCCTGTAGCGCTGCGGGCTCCTGCAACCTAGGATGCGTTACCTTGAATTCTTCAACAAATGCCGTCAGGTTTTCGTCCATCTCGGTCAACGGCGTGGGGCGCAGATAAATCGGCGTGGGCAAGCCATCATTGATAGGCAATACATTCAGGCCAGTTTCTACCTCGCCCGACGCCACGATACTGATCTCTTCATGCGGCGCATCTACCACCAGGGTATGGGCATGATTGCCGTAGGTATCCTTGTGCGGCTGCAGGTGGCCATTGACGCGAATCTCCCAGCGCAACACCTGCTGGCCGAAGCCATTTTGCGGCGTCAGACGCAAAAGCTGGATGGTGTAATTCACCACCTCGCTGTATTGGTAGGTCGTGCGGTGTTCAATATTAAGTAGCATTGCCGTAACCCGTTAGTTCGCCTTATCCGCCGTGCACATTGAGATAGGTACGCTGAATTTCGCCACCCAGCTTGTTATTGCTGACAATAAAATCTTCGAGGAATTCGTGCAGCCCATCCTGGAAAATATCGCGCATGCGCGCATAGCGCAGCTTGGCATGCAGCTCTCCTGCCAGTCGGCGACATTCATTATTCTGGCGGCCGGACAGCTGCCCCAGAATAATGGTGATTTCATCGTAGCAAGCCAGCAGCGAGCGCGGCATATCGCCCCGCAACACCAGCAGCTCCGCTACCCGCCAAGGCACGATGGTGTCGCTAAATACTTTCTGGTAGGCCTGAAAGGCGGACACCGAATGCAGTACCGCACTCCACTCGTAGTAATCCACCGCGCCGCCCACTTCTTCGCCTTCGGGCAACAACAAATGGTATTTCACATCGAGCAGCCGGGCAGTATTGTCTGCCCGCTCGATAAACGTCCCCAGCCGCACAAAGCGGAACGCATCATCACGCAGCATGGTGCCAAAACTCACCCCGCGAAACAGGTGCGAGCGGGATTTGACCCAGTCACAAAATACGCTAAGACCGCTCTCCACCAGCCGGATCCCGATAAACTGGCTGAATTCCAGCCATAGGGTATTGATGTTTTCCCAGGTTTCGGAAGACATGGCCACCCGCACCGCCCGTGCATTCTCGCGCGCACTGCGCAATGAGTTGTAAATGCTGGAGGGATTGGCATCGTCCATGGACATGTACTGGATGACATTTGCCGCCGTGTACTCGCCGTAATTTTTTTCAAACAGTTCGGTATTGCCGGCGATCTCCACCGCGGGTTGCCACAATGCCGCTTCACTCTGAGCCGCATTGGGAACCAGTGACATGTTGTAAGTCACATCCAGCACACGTGCCATGTTCTCGGCACGCTCAATGTAACGCGCCATCCAGTAGAGGTGATCCGCCGTTCTGCTTAACACTTTGAACCCTTTTCCGAGAGGTCCGGCGTTGCGTTGCCGGAATTCTCTCTTTTTTTACATTATCGTAGCGGCCTGCAACTGCTTTAGCTTCAAGCCCGCGCTTACATGCCGGTGTCATTCAGCACCCAGGTGTCTTTGGTACCGCCACCCTGGGATGAATTAACCACCAGCGACCCCTCTCGCAATGCCACACGGCACAAGGCCCCTGGCACCAAGGTAACCGTCTTGCCGGAAAGCACGAATGGTCGCAAATCCACGTGCCGGGGCGCAATGCCTTGCTCAACCAGTGTTGGGCAGGTGGAAAGCGCCAGCGTTGGCTGGGCAATGTAATTGGCCGGATTGGAAAGAATACGCAAGCGGAATTCCTCAATCTCTTTTTTACTGGCGCTAGGCCCCACCAGCATGCCGTAACCGCCAGACCCCTGCACTTCTTTCACCACCAGCTCGGGCAGATGATCCAGCACATATTTGAGGTCGTCCTCTTTGCTCAGCTCATAGGTAGGCACATTGGAGAGTATGGGTTCTTCACCGAGATAGAAACGGATCATCTCGGGTACATAAGTATAGGTTGCCTTGTCATCCGCAACGCCGGTGCCTACCGCATTCGCCAAAGTAACGCCGCCATTGCGGTATACCGTCAGCAAACCGGGAACGCCCAACATGGAATCCGCGCGGAAGCTGAGAGGGTCAATGAAATCATCGTCTATGCGCCGGTAGATCACATCCACGCGCTTGGGGCCTTCGGTCGTGCGCATATAGACCGCATTGTTGCGCACAAACAGATCCTGCCCTTCCACCAGCTCGATACCCATCTGCTGCGCAATAAAGGCATGTTCAAAATAGGCGCTGTTATAGGCGCCTGGCGTCAGCAATACCACGGTCGGCTCTTGCACACCGGGCTGGGCCACCGCACGCAGATTGTTCAACAACACCTGCGGGTAATGCTCGACCGGGGCGATGGAATAACGACGGAACAGTTCGGGGAAAAGCCGCATCATCATCTTGCGGTCTTCCAGCATGTAAGAAACCCCCGATGGGGTGCGCAGATTGTCTTCCAGCACGTAAAACTGGCTTTCGCTGGTACGCACGATATCGACACCGGCGATATGGGCATAAATGCCATTGGGCACATCGACCCCATGCATCTCCGGGCGGTATTGCGTATTGGCGAGGATGCTGGCCGGGACGATGCCCGCCTTGATGATGTCCTTGTTGTGGTAAATGTCATTCAGGAACATATTCAGCGCGCGCACCCGCTGAATCGCGCCATCGGACAATACCTTCCACTCCTTGGCGGCCAGCAGGCGAGGAATCACGTCAAACGGAATCAGGCGCTCGGCACCCGCTGTTTCACCGTAGACATTGAACGTAATACCTACGCGGCGAAACAGCAGCTCGGCTTCTTGCCGCTTGCTTTCCAGCTGTTGGTGGGGAACATCGCGCAACCAATCAGCGTAGGCGGTGTAGATATCGCGTACCGCCCCCGCTGGCAGTTGCATCTCGTCGAATGCAGTTTGAAGGGTAGTATCCATGTCTTAGCTTACGCAAACCGCGTGCCAGCGCATAATGTCGATAGAAATCATCATCTTGAAGAGCAACCCCTAACAACATATGAGTTTTTGCACCAATTTGGGGCGCAGCATGAAACAGCACGCCCCGCCGTAGAGCTACCGCATGTTTTACTCAATCCCGCCCAGATCGCCAGATGGAAATCACCAGCATGACACCGATCACGAAGGCCAGGAAAAAGCCGATAAAGCCGAAAGCTGGCAAGCCAAATAATGTGGGCCCACCCCGCACGGTCATGACGATAGACGAGCCCACAATAAGCGCCGCGGTAATCATGGCCATAGTGAGACGGTTGGTACTGTGATCCAGCTGATGGCCAAAGTGATCCAGCCGCTTGAGATCCAGGTTGATCTTCAGCTTGCCGCGTCCAGCCTCTTTCAGGACCTGCGAAACATCGCCTGGCAACTCGGTAATCGCGTTGGCAATACTGCTGATGCCGCGCCGCCCGCGCTTGAACAAAGTGCTCGGCATGTAACGATCAATAATGATTTTCTTCACGAACGGCGTGAGGTGGCTGACTATCTGGAAATCCGGGTCCAGCTGCCGTCCCAGGCCTTCCAGTGTCACCAATGCCTTGAACAGCATGGTGAGGTCAGGTGGCACTGACAGATGATTCTCGCGCATGATGGTCGTCAGGTCATTCAGCAAGGCACTGAATTTGAGATGCTTGAGCGGCGCATTGTCATAATTGCAGATGAACTCGTCGACATCGGCACTCAGCTTGGTTTCGTCCACCTCGGCATCGCCTGCCCAGATGATGAGGATATCGCGCAGGGTTTCAATATCGCGCGACACCAGCGCTGCCAGCAAATCGGCAATTTCGCCGCGGCGCTCAAACGAAATACGCCCCACCATGCCGCAATCAATAATGGCAACGCGGTTGTTTTCGAGGTAAAAGATATTGCCAGGATGCGGATCGGCATGAAAAAAGCCATCAATAAGCACCATTTTCAGTACGGCATTGGCACCACGCTCAGCCAGCAATTTCAGATCAAGCCCAGCTTCACGTGCCTCTTGCAGCGCATTGCCGGCGATGCCATCAATATGTTCCATGACCAGCACGCTTTCGCTGCTGAACTCCCAGAATATCTTGGCGAACTTGACGTTTTTATCCTTGGCAAAGTTCTGGGCAAAGCGCTCAGTGTTGCGCCCTTCCAAGGCCAGATCCAGCTCTCGCTTGAGCGATTTGGAAAATTGGCTGATGATTTCCTCAGGCTGAAAACGGCGCGCCTGCTCAAACTCGGCCTCTACCAGTTTGCCCAAGTGCATCAGCAAACGCAGGTCGGCATCAATGCTGTGCTGCACATTCGGACGGCGAATCTTGAGTACGACCGGCGTGCCATCCTGCAACTTGGCAAGATGCACCTGGGCAATGGAGGCGCCTGCAATCGGCTCCACCTGAAAATCACGAAACACATCAAACGGCGAGCGACCCAAGGCTTTTTCCAGCTCGGGTAGCAGTTCCTCAAAAGCGACTGGCGGCACTTGATCCTGCAGCTTGGCAAATTCGGCGATCCAATTGGGCGGAAAAATATCTGGCCGGGTTGCCAGCACTTGCCCCAGCTTCACGAAGGTGGGCCCCAGTTCCTGAATGGCAAGACGTGCGCGCACCTCGGATGGCAGGCTCATGACCTCGCGCGAAGCTTCTGAATTCAGTGCATTGCCTGCCCGGCGGATAAAGCTGCCTCGCCCAAGACGCTTGGCGACATCGCCCCAGCCATAGCGCATCAAAATCCCGGCTATGGCCCGAATACGGCGAAAGTCTCGAATAACGAAGAGGGTGGCACGAATCATGGGCGTTAACTTAATATCCTGTTAGGTGTGTGAAATTAGCGCTACTTAAATATGGCTACTTGCTGCGGGAGACCTTGCGTTCAAGCCTGTCCGCCAGCTTGATCAAACGACGGGCAGCCCCATGAGCCAGCCTGGCTTTTACTCGACCAACCGCACGACCTGCCATCATGCCGCCTTCCCGCGCAGTGCTTCGAATTTCATTGACGACGCCTTTGGCAATCAGGCGTAAACGTTGCCGGGTACTCACACCCATATGATGGGCATAGTCCGCCAACGTACCCTGCAAGCCCTCGTGCGGTCGCTGCGAATCAGGCGCCGGCTGAGGTGAGGAATAGCGAATATTGCGGAATTTCATCAGGGAGTGATTGCGCATACCAGGCTCCGGCGTTGGTGATGTCTTGAGCCTGATTCTACACTATGGTTCCTTGGCCACCGAACACCGAAAATAATTTCACATTGCGTCAAGGGTTTACAACGCGCGTCTTTTGCTTTTAGAATCGAGGCATGCGTTCCGCCAGCCTATTCATTTTTCTGAGCCTTCTCTTCAGCAGTTTTTGCCATGCCGCTGAGACACGTGTGGACAACAGTAATGCCAAATCAGGATTTGCTGCTGACACAGCGGGCTGGTCTGACACTGCACAAGAAGTCCTGCTCAACGCTCTCAGTCTTACTGGCATTCAATACAAATATGGCGGCAACTCACCTGACACGGGGTTTGATTGCAGTGGCTTTGTCCGTTATGTGTTCAAGCAGGCAGCCAGCTTGACGCTTCCGCACAATGCGCGCGCCATTAGCCAGTTGGGCCAATCAGTATCAAAAGATGAGCTACAACCCGGGGATCTGGTATTTTTCAATACGTTGAAATCGGCGTTCTCTCATGTGGGCATTTATCTGGGTGACAACCGTTTTATCCACGCGCCCAGCACAGGTGGCGGAATTCAAGTGGTGGATATGAAAGACGCATACTGGGCCAAGCGTTTCAATGGTGCCCGACGTATTGAACCAGGTGAAACCGAATCCATCCAGGCCAGCCAGCCCTCCCTCAAGTAACACTGCTGCAAATCCCGCCGCTGCAAATCTCTGCTTCAACTGCCCTTGCTTAATACCTTACCGTTTACAGCTTGGCCGTAATTTCCTGCTTGGCAAACAGTCCACCTTGCACGTAATCCACGCCAAAGCGCTTCGCCCATTCAAACTCTTCGCAGCTATCAATGCCGCTCATGATCACATGCACGCCGATACGACGGGCGGCGCTCACCAGCCAATCCACCATGGCCTGCGCAGCATTTTCATTCATGTTGCGCAGCAGCTGACCATTAAATTTGATCACAGTCGCATCCATAAACGCACTTAGCGAAAACATGCCCCAACGCACGCCCACATCCTCCAGCGCTACCGAGGTGCCACTCTGCTGCAAAAGCTCGATCATGCGTTGCGAGCGCTGGGCATCCGCCAGATTATGATTTTCGACAATATTGACCAGTAGCTCGCGTTCCGTCCACGCATGCGTCTTGAATAGCTGCAAAAACGGATTATCGAGATGATCACCGCCTTCAAAAAAACTGTCGATATCCAGATCCAGCATCAACCAGCCCTTACCGGGTGCCTGTGCGATTTGCAGGCGCTTCATCTCCAGCTCGGTATAAAACAGCAGCAAGGGATTGCGATGCAAGCTGGCAAACATGCGCCCTGCATCCAGCGTTTGCTGCTCGGCATTCCAGAATCTGGCAGATGCCTGATAGCCCATCACTTCACAAGCCTGGACTTCGACAATAGGCTGATACTCCACCCCGAAACGCCGCGACATCACGACATCCAGCATCTCGTGAGCAGGCAACTCATGGGGGTCCAAAGCCTGGCTGGCAAACAGCGCTTTTAACTCAAGTCGGTTAATCGCATTCATTTTTTCACCTCAATCAGAATGACATACCACCCAATTCTATTTGAGAATGATTATTATTTAAAGACAAATTTGTAAAGATTGTCTGCTCTTATTTATCTTATTTTTTATCGACCCTGAATCAAGCTATGCTGGACGATCGCTATGGCCAAGAGATCGTTCAGGATCAATGCGGTCCCGAATCAGCTGTTTTAATTCTTTGGATTCAGGGAAGCGCTCGGTCTGTTTTCGCGAAAAAATGGTTTCGCCATTCAGGCGCACCTCAAAAATGCCGCCCGTGCCCGGAACCAGCGACACGCGTTCGATGTCCGATTCGAAGGTCGTCAACAACTCTTGTGCCATCCAGGCCGCTCTCAGCAACCAGCGGCATTGGGTACAGTATTCGAGTTCGATATGATGTGATTTCATGACAGCCTCAAGTTAGCAAGATGTTAGGTATGCAAGATTTTGACAAATAGCGTAAAAAACCGCCCAAAAGTACTCGGCGGCTTTGCAAGCTCCCGTTAAATAGCGGAAAATATGCGAGCTTTGCGTTAAGCTCAATTTTAATCTGATTAATCATTAAGTACTTCCCATTACTTTTCCCATGAAGGAATCGTGTCACATGCGCGCAAAATTCGAAAAATTCGGCCTCATCACTGCGGGTGCTGTTCTGGGCATCATGCTCAGCCTCAACTACTCCGCCGTCGCCGATAAGGAAACCAAACCACAACTGCCTATCGACGATTTGCGCACCTTCGCTGAAATTTTCGGCAAGATCAAAAGTGACTACGTAGAGCCGGTAGAAGACAAAAAGCTCCTGACCGAAGCCATAAATGGCATGTTGTCTGGGCTGGACCCCCACTCCGCATACCTTGATGCTGACGGCTTCAAGGATCTTCAAGCCGGTACGCAAGGCGAGTTCGGCGGCCTGGGTATTGAGGTTGGCATGGAAGATGGCTTCGTCAAGGTTGTTTCCCCGATTGAAGACACGCCGGCCTACAAGGCTGGCCTCAAGAGCGGCGATCTGATCGTAAAGCTGGATGAAACCCCAGTAAAAGGCATGACGTTGAATGATGCGGTCAAGCGCATGCGCGGCAAGCCAGATACACCAATCACGCTGACCATTCTGCGCAAGGGCGAAGCCAAACCCATCATCGTCACCCTGAACCGGGCCGTGATCAAAACGCAAAGCGTGAAATTCAAACTGACCGAACCTGGCTACGCCTATGTGCGTATCACGCAGTTCCAGGAGCATACCGGGGAAGACTTGGCCAAGGCGCTCAAGACCATGCGCGATGAAAACAAGGAGCCATTCAAGGGCCTGATTCTGGATTTGCGCAATAACCCAGGTGGCCTGCTGAACGCCGCCGTTGGTGTATCGGCTGCATTCCTGCCCAAGGGTGACCTCGTGGTATACACCGAAGGCCGCACGGAAGATGCCAAGATGCGCCTGACCGCACAACCTGAAAACTACGTGCGCGGCGGTGGTGATTACCTGCGCAACCTGCCAGCGGATATCAAGACCGTACCCATGGCGGTATTGGTGAATGGCGGCTCTGCATCAGCGTCTGAAATTGTGTCCGGCGCTCTGCAAGATCACAAGCGCGCCGTCATCATGGGCACTCAAAGCTTTGGTAAAGGCTCTGTTCAAACCATCCTGCCGATGAATAACGGCACTGCCATCAAGCTGACGACTGCTCGCTACTTCACACCGAATGGCCGCTCTATCCAGGCCAAAGGCATCGTGCCCGACATCGCCGTGGAAGAAGGTACGATCAACACCGTCGAGCAAGGCATGAATCTGCGCGAGGCTGATCTGTCACACCACCTGTCCAACCCGAAGGACGGCGAGGCACCAGTGACGATAGAGACACCAAAAACACCAGCCAACAGTCAGGATGATGCCAAGCCAACCGACAAGGATGGCAAGGATAAAGCCACCGATAAAGCACCAATGGAGCCTGGCTCCAAGAGTGACTACCAGTTCACTCAAGCATTGAATCTGCTCAAGGGCCTGCAAATCCTGCAACGCAAGTAATACCGAACCCGCCGCCATGCAATATGGCGGCGGTTTTCATTGGGAAATCATCATGCTGGACAAACTGATCATCGAGTTAGACAAAGGCCTGCGCACGGTATTTGCCGAAGCCCACAGCCAACGCCCCTTCCCCGATCAAGCAATTCCCGAAGCGCCCCTCAGTGCGACTGAGAAGCGCCATTCTGCATCCCTGATGCGCATCAACCATGTGGGCGAAGTCTGTGCGCAAGCACTCTACAATGGCCAAGCCCTGACAGCACGCAATCCGCAAACCGTGGCTGCGTTACAGGAAGCCTCGGAGGAAGAGACCGAGCACCTGGCCTGGTGCGAAAAACGCATCCGTGAACTGGGGGGCCGCAAAAGCCTGCTCAACCCACTCTGGTATGGCGGATCGTTTGCACTTGGTGCATTGGCAGGCGCCCTGGGCGACAAATGGAATCTCGGCTTTTTAGCAGAAACCGAACGCCAAGTCGGTCGGCATTTGCAATCGCATTTGCAAACACTGCCTGAGCAGGATGCCAAAAGTCGCGCTGTCGTCACCCAGATGCAGGAAGACGAAGCCAAGCATGCCGAAACCGCTGTGGCGCAAGGGGGTGCAGAACTGCCGGCCCCGATCAAGTCAGCCATGCAAGCCGCCTCCAAAGTGATGACCTCCACTACCTATTATCTTTAAGCGTATTGTTAGAACAGACATGAAACTTTTTAGCGAAATTCTTGGCTCACTTGCCAGTGCAGACCACATTAAATCCATTGCCCTATTCACCCCTGACCAGCAAGCCGCAGGCCTGATTGAAAACAAACCCGGCAGCCAAGGCTCGCTCAAGGTATATCAGCACCTTTTGAAAAAGCATGGTGCGATCACCCCTGCCGCTGCGCAAGAGGGTCTGGAGCTTTATGCAGAACATACGCAGGACGCACATGCCAACCCCGGCAAACATCCCAATATTGATCGTTTGCTGGATGTAATTTCACGCCAGCAAACCCTGAGCGCCACCGTCACCGAATAGTTTTTCAGCCCTGGGTAATGTTGCACAACCGCAACATTACCCATAATCCATGGGTGTATAGCCACCTTAAAGTTCCTTTACAGATGTAAAAATCCAACACTTCTACATCAGCCTCATTCCAAATGCAGATGAAAACAATTATCATTTGATAAATTAACCATCTGCACCAGCCAGCAACAAGTAGCCCGCCCGTGCCTCACAACAAGCCCCATGAGGACACCCATGCAACAAAAAGCTCTTGCGCTGGCGCTCTCCGCCATCTGGGCAGCCAATAGTTTCGCTGCCGAACAAACCGCTGAAAACACAAGCACGCTGCCTGAAGTTAAAGTAAGTGCCCAAGCCGAAGACTCGGCCCCACAGGCTTCTGAAAAAACAAAATCTTATACGGTGAAATCTACAGAAACTGCGACCCGTTTGAATACGAGTTTGCGGGAAACTCCGCAATCCATCTCTGTTATCACCCGTGCGCAAATGGATGATTTCGGCCTTAAAACTGTCAACGATGTGTTGGACTATGCCACTGGCGTGAAAGTGGAACGTGTGGAAACCGACCGCACCTATTACACTGCCCGCGGTGCCGATATCACTAACTTCCAGATTGATGGAGTCGGCATGCCATTCCTGAATGGCAATGTCTGGGGAGATATTGACTCTGCCGTTTATGACCGCGTTGAGATATTACGCGGCGCTAACGGCTTGCTTTCGGGGACAGGCAATCCATCCGCCACCATTAACTTTGTTCGCAAACGCCCTACGCAAGAGTTTCAGGCACGAGTAGACCTGAGTGCAGGATCATGGAATAACCGGCGACTGGATATTGACGTCTCCGGGCCGCTCAATGAAGCAGGCAATGTGCGTGGGCGCTTGGTTCTGGCCACGCAAGACAGAGACTCCTATCTTGATCGCTATAGTGTCAACAAGAATGTCGCCTACGGCATCATAGAAGCCGACGTCACGGATCAGACCCGGGTGACTGTCGGGCACACATATCAGCAAAACAATGCAAACAGCCCCATGTGGGGAGCTTTGCCGCTAGTTTACGCCGATGGAACACGCCGCTCCTACTCCCGCTCTGCCAGCACAGCCGCTGACTGGGCGTATGGCAATGTCCTGACCAACATCACCTTTGCAGAACTTGCCCATTCATTCAGCAACGGCTGGCAAGGTAAACTAGTGGTTACGCGAAAGGAGTCGACCGTTGATACAAAACTGTTCTATATTTTCGGAAATGAAAATACGACGACAGGTAGCGGGCTATTTGGCTACCCAAGCAAATTTGATGGTACCTACAAAGAGTTGCTCGCCGATGCTTATGCCAGCGGCCCATTCACTTTTGCTGGCCGCGAACATGAACTCGTAGTCGGCAGCAGCTGGTCCCGCGCAACGGCTGATGAGCGTTCATTATTTGCGTCTTATGGCGGCTCCCGTTTTATTGCACTGGACAATTTCAGCAGCAGCTCGACCTTCCCTGAGCCTAACTTTAATGGGGACGTATCTGGAGCCAATTTTGACATTAAGCGCCTTAACAATTACGTCGCTGCCAAATTCAACATCAGCGATGCATTGAAACTCACGACCGGCGCCAATATGTTGAGCTACGAAAGTACCGGCCTCAACTATGGCGAGCAATACAATACCAAGCGCTCAGACAAGATCACCCCATACCTTGGTGCTGTCTACAATCTGACCAATCAGCACTCGATATATGCCAGCTACACCGGCATTTTCAATCCACAAGTCGTACTGAACAACAATCTCCAGCCATTGGACCCCGTTGAAGGTAAAAACTATGAACTTGGCTTGAAGAGCGAATGGTTGAATAAAGCGATAAACACGTCAGTAGCTTTATTTCGCAGCGAGCAAAAAAATGTGGCCCAACAGAATGCAGACATGGTCAACGGTATCACCACCTACAGTGGCATAGAGGCCAACGCCAAAGGCTATGAGCTGGATATTGCAGGCGAGGTTAATGACAACTTGCGCGTTAACGGTGGTTTCACCAACATACTTAGCCTTGAAGATGGGGATAATAATAACGTCAAGCCTTATACGCCTCGTCGCATGGTTAAACTCGCTGCAGTCTACAAGATACCTCAGCTTGAAAAGTTGAAAGTAGGTGCCAGTGTGAACTGGCAAAGCGATATTCACACCGACGTCAATAATGTGCGTGTACGACAAGATAGCTACGCCGTAGTGAATCTCACAGCCAACTATGAGATCGACAAACACTGGAGCGCTGCATTGAATCTCTACAACGTTACAGATGAAAAATACCTGACCAGTCTTTACTGGACACAAAGCTACTACGCCGCACCGCGTAGCGGCATGATGACATTGACCTGGAAGTATTAACGTCTTCCTGAAAAAAAAGCCCCGCTATGCGGGGCTTTTTCTATTTGGCTCCGGAAAGAAAATGATCACAGAGCGGAGTGAATAAGTCCCGAAATCGGCGGATGATAAATAAACTGCACCAGATTGCCACAAGGGTCAAAGCAGTAAAGACTGCGCGCACCATCGCGGTGGGTTTTTGGCGCCTGCGCGATGCGTACGGCATTTGCCGTCAGATGTGTATGCCAGGCATCCACATCTTCTGGAGCACGGAGGATAAATCCAATGTGATCGAGCCGTTGCGCACCATCCAGCGTTTTTTCTGCCGCCAGCCGGTGCAGGGCGACATTGTCATTGCCGGAGGTCAGGTAGATATTGTCCGGGTCGGGTTGCCACTCTTCGACCATGCCGACCACATCGCGGTAAAAATGCAGGCAGGCTTCAAGATCATGCACGAATAGCGCGACATGATGCATGCCCAGCATGCCGCCAGGGCGTGTACTCACAGCGAAGCCTCTACCACTTCAAAGTCGTGGGTGATCTCTGCCGCCTTGCCGAGCATGATGGATGCCGAGCAGTATTTTTCCGCAGACAGTTTCACGGCGCGCTCAACCTGCGTCGGATTCAGGCCTTTGCCCGTCACCACAAAATGCACGTGAATCTTGGTGAACACTTTTGGCACTTCGTCGGCACGTTCGGCGCTGATGTCAGCGACGCAATCCGTCACCGGCTGCCGGGCTTTTTTGAGGATGGTGACGACATCAAACGAGGTGCAGGCACCCATGCCGATCAGCAGCATTTCCATCGGGCGCATGCCAAGGTTACGGCCACCTGCATCCGGTGCGCCATCCAGAATCACGGCATGCCCGGTCTCGGACTCGCCCATGAAGCAGACATTTTCCACCCACTTGATTCTTGCTTTCATACTTGCTCCCGCCCGCTTACGGGCTTATACGGGGCCGACATAAGTCGGCCCAGATGGATTACTTGACGTTCAGTAGTTCTACATCGAATACCAGCGTGGCATACGGAGGAATCACCCCGCCTGCACCGCGCTCGCCGTAGGCCATGTGTGATGGAATGATCAGGGTACGCTTGCCGCCCACCTTCATCCCGGCGACACCTTCATCCCAGCCACGGATCACTTGCGCGCCACCAAGGTAAAAAATGAATGGATCGCGACGATCCACCGAGCTATCAAACTTGGCGCCATGGCCTTCTGGCTTGCTGGGGTCATACAGCCAGCCGGTGTAATGCACGGTAACATTGAGGCCGGGTTCGGCTTCACGGCCGGTGCCGACTACCTGGTCGATCTTGACCAGTTCGGTAATGGTTTTGCTCATGGCGGGTTTTTCCTGTGTTGAAGATGTTCCGTTATTGTCAGCACTGCATCCGCTGGTCGCAAACATCGCCAGCAACAAGGCGCTGGCAAAAATACTTACATGTTTCATTGCGTACTCCAAAATTTAGGGGCTAATGTTACCAAGGCCCGTTTGATGGGACCTTTTTACGGCATCGCTGTTACGGGATATTGCTATTATTGGATCAAGTGCCGCAGAAACAGACAGCTGCTTTGCAGCCTCTCCGCCCGTTTCTGAGGGGATTATGATACCCGAATTCGACTTCGGTTCCGTAGCCTGGCACCGGAGGCAACGCAAATGCAGGGCGAACCATGCCTGAATCCTGCCTATTCATCATGCCGGTATATCCAGCCAATCAAGGCATCCTGCGCCGCCCGGCTGGCTGCCGCCCGGGGATGGTTAACCATGAACACCATCAACCAGCGCTGGCCGTGCTGGTCGAGCACATAGCCTGCCACCGCGCTCACTCCATTCAGCGACCCGGTCTTTAGATGCGCCCGTCCCTGCACCGACTGGCCCTGCATGCGCTTGAGTAGGGTGCCATCCACACCCAGCACCGGTAGCGATGACATCAGTTCCGGCATCCATGGGCCGGCATACGCATCGGCCAGAATGTTCCCCAGATGACGCGGACTAATGCGCTCTACGCGCGAAAGTCCGGCGCCGTTTTCTATCATCAGTTCGGGAAAACGGTAGCCTTTTTTAGCCAGCCATTGCCGCACGGCACTCGCTCCGGCTTCTTCTGTGGCGGGCACAGAGCCCTGTTGGGCGGCCATAGTCAGCAGCAGTTGCCGCGCCATCAGGTTGTTGCTGTATTTGTTCAGGCGCCGCAGCACATCCGCCAGTGGCAGCGGGGATAACTGCTCGGTCAGTTTGACCGCTTGAGGCGGCAAGGCCTGCAAGCGCACCTCCCCATGCAGCGAACCACCGAGCGATTGCCACAGGCTCTGGAACAGCTGATAGGTATATTGCGGGCCATCCAGCACGCTGAGTTCGAGATACTTTTCACCGCAGTCGGCCGAAAATGTCCCGCTCAATGCAATGCTCACACCACGCACCGGATCATTTGCCGCCTGCGGCTCAACTTTAGGTTGCACCTTGTATTGCAGGCGGCTGCGCCAGTCTCCGCAACTATCGCGCGTGACCTGCAGCCGGTTTTGCACCACCACCCCAGGCAATACTGGCTCGGCGCTGACCTCTACCCTGGCCGGACTATCGGCGGATACCGCCAGCCGCAGGCTGCTGGCTTGCAGATTGATGACCAGCGCCGAGGCGGTGACGTTGTAAGCACGGTAGCCATCGCCATCAAACGCCGAGGCATCCTGCGCTTGCGGCGCGAAATAGCTGTTATCGATGATCAGATCACCGGTGATATCGCGCACTCCCAGCTGCCGCAAACGGCTCAGCAAGCGCCAGAAATCTTCCGCCATTAGCGCCGGATCGCCCTCGCCACGGAGAATCAGATTGCCCTGCAGCACGCCATCCACCAGCGGACCATCGCGATAAATCTCGGTACGCCACCGGTAGGCCGGGCCCAGCATATCGAGCGCGGCATAGGTTGTGAGCAGTTTCATGGTAGATGCCGGGTTAAGCGCGGCATCGGCACGGTGGGCAATCACCGGCAGGGGAAGGTCCAGCCGCTGGGCATACACCGCCACATCATCATCGGCCAACCCGGCCTGTTGCAACGCCTGGCTTACGGGCAAGGGCAATATGGCGTGCGCAGGCACGGCCAGGCCCAGCAAACAACAAAGCAGCAGGCGGCGCAACACGGCTAACCCAGCTTGCGCAGTATCTGCGCGGTATGGTCAACGAGGGTGGACATCTCATCCGGCGCAATGCAATACGGCGGCATGAAATACACCGTATTGCCGATCGGCCGCAGGATAAGCCCATGCTGCAAGGCAGCAAGGTAAAACTGGCGGGAGAAATCGGGGTGGGCCGACGCAACATCAAATGCCCAGATCATGCCACGTTGCCGCAGGTGATGGATGGGCAGATCCTGCAAGGCCTGCAATTGCACATTCATCGCCGCCGCCTTGTCGCGGTTGCGCGCAATGACGTCTTCCTCGGCAAAAATATCCAGTGTGGCCAGGGCCGCGCTGCAGGCCAGCGCATTGCCGGTATAGCTATGCGAATGCAAAAAGCCACGCGCGGTGCTGTCATCATAAAACGCCTGGTAAATGGCATCGGTCGTCAGGCATACCGACAAAGGCAGATAGCCACCGGTGATGCCCTTGGAAAGACACAGAAAGTCAGGGCGTATGCCCGCCTGCTCGCAGGCAAACAGCGTGCCGGTGCGGCCGAAGCCCACGGCAATTTCATCGGCAATCAGATGCACGTCGTACTGATCGCACAAGGCGCGCAAGCGTTGCAGGTAAGCCTCGTGGTACATGCCCATGCCCGCAGCGCATTGCACCAGAGGCTCGACGATCACAGCCGCGGTGGTGGCATGGTGCTGCTGCAAATGGGTTTCCAACGCCTGGGCGCAGCGCAGGGCATAGGCTTCGGCGCTCTCGCCTGCTTCTGCCAGCCGCCAGTCCGGGCTGGGAATCTGGATGCTCTGCCGCAGGAGGGACGCGTAGGTATCCTTGAAAATAGCCACATCGGTCACTGATAGTGCGCCGAGCGTCTCGCCGTGATAGCTGTTTTGCAGGCTGATAAAGCCGGTTTTAGCGCTGGGCTTGCCTTGATTAAGGCCGAGGTTGCGCCAGTAATGAAAGCTCATCTTGAGCGCGATTTCGGTCGCCGAGGCGCCATCCGAGGCATAAAAGCAATGCCCCAGCCCGGTCAGCGCTGCCAGCCGCTCGGATAATTGCACCACGGGCTCGTGGGTAAAGCCCGCCAGAATAACATGCTCCAGCTGATCCATTTGTTGGCTGATGGCCGCCTTGATGCCGGGATGATTATGGCCGAACAGATTGACCCACCAGGAACTGACGGCATCGAGATAGGCTTTGCCATCCATGTCATACAGCCATACGCCCTCACCGCGCTGGATGGGCACCAGCGGCAGGTGTTCGTGATGTTTCATCTGGGTGCAGGGATGCCACACCGCGTGCAGGCTGCGCGCCAGCAGCTGTTGATTACGGCTCGCTTCAGTCATTGAAAATACAGGTGGCTTTCATTAATGCAGAACAGCGGGCACCACATGCTGATCGATCAGCAGCGGGCCATCGGCAAAGCCCAGATCCCACTGTGCTTCGCGGGTGGCGAGTTGCAGCATGCTGCCCAATGCCATGCCAAGTTCGGGGCTCAGGGAGAAATGCAGGGTCTGACCATCGGCCGCCGCCAGTTCCAGTGTCGGCTTATCCGGCTGCTCGGTAATCATGCGGCATACGCTGACGAGCAAGGGTTCGTCGCCCAGCTGATGGCTGCGCTCTTCATAAGCTCCGGTCATGTCCAGGCTTTCGCTGACTTGCTGTGCCAGCGTCAGCTCACGCATTTCTTCGGCAAAGGCCTGCATGACCTGCGCCGCGGCGGTGGGGTAAATCGGGGTAGCGGCCATGTCGGAAGCCGCGGCCGCGGCGGTTGGCGCTAGATCGCGATGCAGCAGTTTCCATAAGGAGCGTACGATGCGCCGGGTCAGCCATACTGGCACCTCCACATCGTCCGCCAATCCTATCTTCAGCAGCAGTCGGTCTTCCTCGGCGTTGTAGCCCAGATTGAGCTGCTGGATCGCCGCATCCGTCAATGCGTCCACCATCATCATCTCCATCATCTGCCACACAGGCAGGGTAATTGTTTCAGATGGAATTGTGACACAGGCAGCCCGTCATCCCAAGGCTTTGCCGTGAATACTGCCCTTATTCAAGCTGGATCAGGAGGCAGATGCCGGTGTGAGTTGCCAGCCGCCGCCCAGGGCTTTGAACAAGGCAACGCGCCCTTGCAGGTTGGCCAGGGTAAGTTGAACGGCCTGATCCTGCGCGCTATACCAAGTGCGCTGGGCATCCAGCATGGTCAGCAGGGTATCGGCACCCGCACGGTAGCGCGTTTCAGCCAAGCGAAACGCGCGCTCGGCCTGGGCCAGCTCTTCGCTTTGCCAGCGCCGCTGCTGCTCAATCGCCTGCACGGCATTGAGCGCGGTTTCGACATCACCAAATGCCGCCACAATCGCCGCGCGGTAGTTTTGCAATAGCTCGGTGCGCTGCGCCAGCGCCAGATCACGCCCGGCCGCCAGCCGCCCGGCGTTGAACACCGGCGCGGTCAGCGCAGCAGCCACGCTGTAGATCGGGTGCGCCAGCATGTCACTCCATTGCTCGCCGCCTAGCCCCAGGCTGCCGGTGAGCTGCACACGCGGCAACATGGCAGCGCGAGCGGCCAGGGTATTGGCATCGGCCGCCGCCAATGCTGCTTCGGCGCGGGCAATATCCGGTCGCCGCACCAGCAGTTGCGCAGGCAGGCCCGGCGTAATCTGCGGGGTTTGCACGCCCTGCAAGCCCTGCCCGCCGATCACCAGCTCCGCCGGTGGCAGTCCGATCAGCACCGCCAGCGCGGTTTTGCCATCGGCCAGCTGCTGGCGCAGGGTTTCCAGCGTCCGCTGCTGGCTGGCGAGCAAGCCGCGCTGCTGGGCCACTTCCAGCGCAGTCGCCGCTCCGGCACGATACCGCGCCTCCACCACATCCAGCACCCGGCTGGCATTCGCCACATTCAGTTCGGCAATCGACAAGCGCTCGGCCAAGCCCAGCACCTGCAGGTAAAGACGCGCCACGCCACTTGTCAGTGTCAGTTGCACGGTATCCAGATCATGGCGGCTGGATTGCAGCAGATAGCGGGCACGATCGCGCAGCGCCCGGTTGCGGCCCCAGAAATCCACTTCATAACTCGCGGCCAACGCCACCGTGTGGCTGGAACCATCTGCGTTACGATGGCTATCCAGATAATCCTGCCGACTGGCGTTGACGCCGAGATTAAGCTCGGGCAACAAGGGGGCACCGGCAATCCGCGCCTGGGCCACGGCCTGCTCCACCCGTGCGGCAGCCGCTTGCACATCAAAACTGTCGCGCTGGGCACGCGTCAGCAGCTGATCCAGCTCATCACTGCCAAAACCCCGCCACCATTGCTGCGAGACGGCATCTGCGGCAACACTCGCCGTGGCATATTGCCAGCGACCGGGCACCGAGGTGGCAGGCAAGGCTTGCGGCGGCGTGCTTGAACATGCACTCAAGCTGGCCGCCACGATGCTCATCATGCCGCCAAGCAGGCGCCATTTCTTTGAGATTGCGAGCAGATTAAAGACACCAACCAAGCGGACTGCCTTCGCACCAACAGCATTCATACGTACATCCAGATCAGGAAATTGCATCATTCGCTCGCCAATGCCACTACGGGGTCCAGCTGCGCCGCCTTTTTGGCGGGCGTGTAGCCAAAGATCAGGCCCGCCAGCATGGCGGAGCCAAAGGCCCCCAGAATGGCACTTATTGAAAATATGATAGGCACACCAGCCACCACCAGCACCGCACCGATCAACAGGCCCAGCACCACGCCCACTGCACCGCCCACCAGCGAAACCAGCATGGCCTCGGTGAGAAACTGCCGCATGATGTCTCGCTGACGCGCGCCGGTTGCCATGCGGATGCCGATTTCACGGGTGCGCTCACGCACCGTCATCAGCATGATATTCATGATGCCTATGCCGCCCACCAGCAGCGAAACCACCGCGATCAGCCCCAGTAGCAGGGACATGGTATCGCTGGCTTTGGCCTGGCCCTTGATGAACGAGGCGGCATTGAACAGGCGGTAATCCTTGATATGGTGCCGCGCCAGCATAAGCGCATCCACCGCTTGCTCGGTTTCGTGCATCAGAGCCGGATCGTCCAGCGTAATGGCGACCCAGTTAGGGTAAGGACTGCCGAAAATCTGGCTGCTGGCGGTGGAGTATGGAATCACCACGCGATTGTCTTCGTCCTGTTGCCCGCGGCCCGCGCCCTTTTCAGCCAACAGGCCGATCACCTGAAACGGAATATTGTTCAACAGCACATATTTGCCGAGCGGGTCCACCTCATCGGGGAACAAGGCTTTTTTCACACTGGTGCCCAGCAGCACGACTTTTGCCATGCTGTTTTCATCGGTGGTATTGAAAAAAGTGCCACGCGCCACGTTCCAGTTGATAGTGAGCGAAAAATCCACTGTGACGCCGCCAATCTCGGTCCGAAAATCCCGGTTGTCATAGCGCGCGGTATAAAAGCCTTCCAGATATGGCATGGCGGCCAGCACGTTGGGAATCTCGCGCACGGCAGCCACGTCATCCAGCGAGATGCGCCCGCCGTTTTGCAGCGCACTTTCGCCTTGCGGCTCCAGATAAAGATTCTTGGAACCAAACATCGAAATCTGCGACAGGATATTGCGCTTGGCGCCATTGCCCACCGCCAGCATGACGATCACTGCCGCCACGCCTATCACAATGCCGAGCAAGGTGAGCGCAGTGCGAAACCGGTTGATGGTCATCACGCGCCAGGCGGCGCGGCACGCTTCGCGCAGATCGCTCCAGAATACCGGGCGGGCGGTGCTGCCCTCTTGCATGGCCGCCACCAGTTGCTGGGGTGAGCCCAGCAAGGAAGCCGCAGCGGGTGTGGCGTTCACAATGGAAGGAGATACAGATTTCTCGTCACGGCCAGAAGCTTGGGAATCCGCCACCACCTGCCCATCGCGCACTTCGATGATGCGTCTGGCCTGCGCGGCGACTTCACGATCATGGGTGATCAGCAGGATGGTATGCCCGGCATCGGCCAGGGCATTGAGCAAGGCCATGACTTCTTCGCCGCTGCGGCTATCCAGCGCGCCAGTGGGCTCATCCGCCAGAATGATGCGGCCGCCATTCATCAGCGCGCGCGCAATCGACACTCGCTGCTGCTGGCCGCCGGAAAGCTGGCTGGGCCTGTGGTCCAGACGGTCGCCCAGCCCCAGCCGCTGCAGCAGGCTGATGGCACGCGCCGCGCGCTCGGCATCGGGCAGGCCCGCATAAATGGCGGGCATTTCCACATTTTCGCGGGCGGATTCGGTAGGGATCAGGTGATAGCCCTGAAACACAAAGCCAAAGGCTTCGCGGCGCAACCAGGCCAGGGCATCGGCCCCCAGCCCGGCAACATCCAGCCCGGCGAACAGGTATTCACCGCTGGTCGGCCGGTCCAGGCAACCCAGCAGATTCATCAGGGTGGATTTGCCGGAACCAGAGGCGCCGACGATGGCCACGAATTCGCCCGCATGGATGCTGAGTGAGATGCCGCGCAACACTTCCACTTCGGGCGTATCGCCACCGCCATAGCACTTGCGGATGGCACGCAGCTCAATCAGCGGAATAGCCTCACTCACCACTGAAACCTCTCAGCCCAGTGGCTGATATTGCGCTCCCCCGTCACGACTTGATCGCCGGGCTGCAAGCCTTGCAAGACTTCGCCGTGAATGCGGTCCTGCAGGCCGATGCGCACCTCGCGCACCTCGATCTTGCCCGCCTTGTTCAGCACGCGCGCTTCATACTCGCCGGGCGTCTTGACATGCAGGGCCTGCATGGGCGCCATCACCACATCCAGTGCCTGCGACACCACAAAAAACACCTGCGCCGTCATTTGTGGCATCAGGTCGCCATCGGCATTCGTCACATCAAACAGCACGGTGTAAGTCACCACTTTGCCCACGGATGAGGCGGCGGGCTTGGTCTCACTGCTCTGCCCCTGCCCGGCGGGCGTAGGTGGCGCTGGCAACACTTGCCGCACCTTGCCCTGCCAGCGGCGCTGCTCGGTACCCAGGCGGGTGAAATACACCGGCATGCCGGGCTTGACGCGCGTGACATCGACTTCGGAGACTTCTGCCCATACCGTCATGCTGCTGAGGTCGGCAATACGCAGGATCATGGGGGTCTGGTAAGTGGCATTCAGGGTTTGCCCTTCACGCGCCTCAAGCGACACCACGGTGCCTGCCATAGGCGCATAAATGCGGGTGTAGCCCAGCTGGGCTTCATGGCCCTTGAGCGTGGACTGAGCACCCTCAATCTGTGCACGCAGATTGTCCACCCGTGCCTCGGCGGCGCGCCAGCTGGCCAGAGCGGTCTGCACGTCTTCTTCACGCGTGGCGTCGTCTTTTGCCAGCTGCTGCTGACGGCGATGCTGCTGCCCGGCCAGCTCGCTTTGCGCCTGGCTTTCCATCAATTGCGCCTTGAGTGCGGCCAGCGTGGCTCGGTCGCTATCGACCACCGCCTGCTGAATGCTGGGATCTATCTCGATCAGCAGCTCGCCTTTTTCCACATGGCTGCCGGGGGCCACGTGTATGCGCCGTATCTGCCCCGAGACCTGGGCGCCGACATCGACATAACTGCGTGGCTGCAAGGTGCCCAGCGCGCTGACATTGATCTCGATGTCACCTTTGCTCACAGCTTGCGTATCGCGTTCCACCGTGTCGCGCATGGTCCAGACCAGCGCGCCGGTCAGTACGATGCCCAGGGCCAGCAGTCCCCATCCATATGTTTGCTTCTTCATGTCATCCACCTTTTTGCCGATTTTTTCGGCTCTTACTTTCTATGACGGTTGAGCAGGCAAAATGGGTACTGCGTTTAGGGGTTTATTTTGCTACGACAAAACTGACAGTCGCCACATGGCGTACGTCATCGTATTTTTTGCCTTCCAATTCCACCGTGCCATTAACCTTGGCCGTCACTTCCAGCACATAGCGGCCGGGGAATGGCGTGGTGATAGTCACGCTACCATCGGCTGCCGCCTTGAAGCTGCGCGTCCAGCCTTCAGAGGTGTACACGTTGACCTGGTCAGCAGGCACCTGCTTGCTTTTCCAATACAGGCGGAACGTATTGCCACCCGCCTGGTCCGGCACCAGCTCCAGGTCATTCACTGGCTTGGTGTCTTCCCGGCCAGCCTTGGCCTGGTAAAACAGCAGGCCGCCGTTGGATGACTGGCGCTTGGCAGTAAAGCGCAAGTCGCCACCTTCGCGCAGGTTGGCAACGGTGTAATGGCTGTCACGCATGGTGGTCGCCAGCGATTTGCTATCCGCCATGAAAGCGCGGGCATCGCCCAGCAATTCGACGCTGGCAGCGGGACGATCCGGCTGCAGCTCACCCAGGTAGGCATGGGCCGTGGCGCCATCCCGCTCCAGCCAGACATAATCGGCATGCGCCGACAGGCTGAACAGCAGGGTCGCCAGCAGCAAACCGCCCGCACGGGCAACAGCGAAAAAACACGAAAAAATAGAGTGCGTCAAGATGGATTACCTTCCGTATGAAATTTCAAAAATCAAACCTGCCAGCCAAGATGCAACGTCCGGCGGCCGAATATTAAGGACAAGCATGCCCTAAGCCCAATACGCTCCCACCATGCTGAGGAGTATCAGCGGCAGACTCAACATGGCGAGGCCACGCGCCAGGCCCGGTGCATAGGTCAGCATCAAGGCCAGCAACATCGCCCCTGCCGTGAGGTTGCCCAACCACAGCACACTGCCGGGGCCAGCACCTTCCAGGCTGATCGCCAGATACAGGGCGGCCAACAGCCAGCCCCATGCCGCCAGCGGTGTCACGCGCTTTAGCGCCTTCAGGACTGCAGAGGCATGTGCGCGAGTGAGCTGCTTGTGATGGCGCTCCATGCCATAGGCCAGGCTGGCAAGGCCGAGATATGCCAAGGCAAACGCCGCCAGATAAAGCCATGCGCTTTTCATCATGCCACCTCCGTTTCAGCCAGTTCGCGGCGATGTTTAGGCTGGGCAGAAAGCTTAGGGCTACGCACCTTACCGGTACGCCAGGCCGCGAAACAGATGGCCGCACCCAGCAGCATGGCGGTGATATCAAACCCGGCCACGGCAACCGGGCCATGCAGCACGGTCGTAAACAAAGCCGATTGCGGTGTCAGCATGGCATTCAGCACGGGCAGCGCCAGCCACATCAGGCCGCCCAGCCACAGCATCAGCTGCCACATATGCCGCCCCGGGCGCCACTGCGCCAGCAGTAGTACAGCGGCCCAAGCAATAAACACGCTATGGATCTCCCACTCATCACGGGCTGCCAGCCCCACCGGCAATATGCGGTTCGCCCAGAAAAACGTGGCGAAGGCGATGGGCAGGCCCGCAATCGCCCCCAGATTCAGGGCTTCAACCAGCCGCAATCCCCATGTTGGCGGCAGTCCGCTTGCCAGCCGCTTGGCCTGCGCCTGGCGCTTTTTCACGGTCCACAGCACCGCCCCACTGGCAATCATCAGGCAGCCGCCCAGGCCGCTGATAAAAAACAGGGCACGCAGCAAGGGCTGGGCAAAATTCGCCTCGTGCAGGCTGCGCATGGCGGTGGCGGTCTGCACCACGGCGCGCTGCTCGGCATCCACCTCATGCAGCAGCTTGCCGCTGACACCATCAAAGGTGAGCGACATGCCGCTCTCAATCAGGCCGTTATCCCCGGCTTTATCCAGGCTGACGCTGGCGGCGGCATCGTTGGGATTATTGATATGCATGTGATCAACGCTCACTTCGCCCGCCGCCCCTTGCCAGATGCGTTGCGCCTCGGTCACCAGACCAGCGATGGAGGTCAGCGTGGCCGGACGGCCGCTAGGCTCGGGCGCTGGTTCTTCGCGGAACAGCTCGCCGAAAAATGCCTGGTTGTTGCCTTGGTAGGCAACCACGATCGGCGTGGGCATATAGAGGTACATCAGCAGCATGAGGCCGGTGTAGGTAATCATCAGGTGATAAGGCAAAGCCAGCACGCCGGTGATGTTATGGGCATCCAGCCACGAGCGCTGCCCCTTGCCGGGCCTAAAGGTAAAAAAATCCTTGAAAATGCGGCGATGAATGATCACGCCCGTGACCAGCGCCACCAGCATGAACATGGCGCAAAAGCCGACAATCCAGCGCGCCAGCGTGACCGGCAGATAATGCAGATCAAAATGCAGCCGGTAGAAGAAATTGCCGCCCTTGGTTTCGCGCACCTCCAGCGGCAGGCCGGTATCGGGATTCAGCATCACATCGTGAAAGCGTTCGCGCGTGGGCTCTACCCCCGGCGGCAGTTTGTCTTCCCAGAAAATCTGCAGGCCCTGGCTGCGCTCATTGGGAAAACCGATAAACCATTGCTTGGCATCGGGCGCGCGCTGTTGCAGGGCGATCACCGCACGTTCGGCCATGTGGGCCTGGCTATCCTGACTGGGAGCAATGGCATGCAGCTCTGGCTGCATCCACAAGGTAATCTCGTTGCGATAATAGCTGGCCGTGCCTGCGGCAAAGATCAGCAGCAACACCCAGCACACCAGCAAGCCTGCCCAGGTGTGCACCCACGCCATGGAGGCTCTAAATGCGTCTTTCATTTCAAACTCCACCACAAACCAAGCCCCGCTGCCATCAGCAGCGAAGGCAGCAACATGCCACACCATGCCCGCCATGCACTGCGCGTGGCAAACACCCAAAGGACGGCACAGGCATAGATCAGGAAGGACAACAGCATGGACAGCAACACCGACTCCGCGCGCGACATCGGCAATACCAGTGCCAGCACGGCGATGCTCAGCAGCGTCAGCACATAGGCGCCAACAATCGCCGCCATCACGCGTGAGAACACCGCCCAGCGCATGCTGGATCCGGATGTGCCGGACTTGGGGTTGCGCTGCGCCAGTTCGGTGTCGCTCACCTCATTGCCTTCGTCATAAACCTGCATCCATCCATCCTTTACAAAAAAACAGGCCGGTACCTGAAAATTCAGGCACCGGACACGGTTAAGCCACAAAACGACGCGCGTCAGAACTGATACTTGAGTGTCAGCATGGCATTGCGCGGCGTACCGAAATAGCTCGAACTGGTCGTGCTGTAATACGATTTTTCGAACACATTGTTGATGTTGAGCGCAGCCGACAGATGGCTATCAAACTGATAGCGCGCCATCAGGTCCACCACGGCATAGGCATCCTGGGTGAAGCGCTGGTCGCCATTCGGCCCCAGCCCATCGGTGTAGGTCTTGCTCTGCCAATTGGTGCCACCGCCCACCGTCAGCTTGTTCAGCACACCGCTCATGCGATAGGTGGTGAACAGCTTGATGGTGTTCTGCGGAACATAGGTATTCAGTAGCTCGCCATCTTTATCCTTAGCGCGGCTATGCGAAAGACCTGCCACGACTTGCCAGCCGGGGCGCAGTTCGCCACTGACTTCGGCCTCGAAGCCACGGCTCTTGGTGCCGGACACGGCGCGATACACCGAATTGCCGTCGATGGTGACGCCAGGAATGATCTGTGCCAGATTGTCCTGCTGAATCTCAAATACAGCGGCGCTGAAGTTGAGTTTGCGATTGAAGAATTCGCTTTTGACACCCGCTTCCTTGCTGTTGCCAGTCAAGGGGTCCAGAAAGGTACCGTCAGAGCCACGGTTGGTTTGCGGCTTGAAAATATCGGTATAACTTGCATACACGGACCAGGTACGGTTGAGGTCATACACTACACCGGCATACGGCGTTACCACGCCGCTTTCACTGCGGGCATCGGTTGCATTCTGCGTACCACTGGTGGTCCAGGAGAAGTTGCGCGTGCTCCAGTTGCTGATACGGCTGCCGATCATGATGGAAAGATCATCCACGGGCTTGAGACGCACCGTGGTATAGGCACCGGATTCGTGGCTGTCAAATGCACCGGAGCCAGTCACCGGGATATCGTCGTAGCCAGGCGTAGCGCCATTCCACGTAAAGATATTGTCGATATCGCTACGCGCCCAGCCAGTGCTTGTTGTGCGCTGATAACTGGTTTTGGAGGCGGTGACACCTACCACCAGCTCATGCTCGCGCCCGAACAGGCTAAATGGCCCAGTGGCATAAACATCGATGCTGTTCTGCTTGGGCTTGGCCAGCCAGCTGCCCTTGTACATGCCCATGCCGGTGCCGTCGGTATTCGGTGTCTTCCAGATGGCATAGCCCAGCAGGGCGTCGTAATCGCTGCGCCGCTGGTTGACCACGACCTTGGCCAGCCAGTCGTTGTCAAACCGCTTTTCCAGCGAGGCAAAATACGAGCGCTGCTCATGATTGAAGTCGGCCCACGAAGCCGATGAATTGGCCGAACGCGACCAGTTGGTACGGCTGCCATTGCTGAAAAACAAGGGCAGGCCGGCACGGCTGGCGCTATTGGAGGTGTATTTCTGGTATTCCAAGCCGGCGGTAAACAGCAGGCTGGGGGTGAGGTCAACCTCCAGAATGCCGTAGAACATCTCCTTGTCCGAGCTCATGCGATCGATAAACGAGTTGCTGCTCTGGCGCACGCCCACCATGCGGCCACGTACGCTGCCATCTTCGTTCAAAGATCCCGAGATATCCGCTTCACCGCGGAAATTATCCCAAGAGCCCGCCATGCCGGTGACCGAGGCCTGAAACTCCTTGGTCGGGCGCTTACGCACCAGATTGATGGCAGCCGAAGGCGTGCCCACGCCACTCATCAGGCCAGTCGCGCCCCGTACCACCTCAACCCGATCATAAAATGCCAGGTCGGAAACCTGATACTGCCAGCTTTCGCTGGTCGACAGCGGAATGCCGTCTATCATGTAGTTTTCCACCGCAAAGCCGCGCGAGTAATACTGCACGCCATCGGTGACGTCCGAGCCATTCTGGTTGACGCTGATGCCCGTGGTCTGGCGCAACACATCCGACAAGCCCAGCAAGGCGCGGTCGTCCATTTGCTGGCGCGTAATCACGCTCACCGACTGCGGCGTTTCGCGCAGGGACAAACCCAGCCGGGTGGCGGTGCTGGTCTCGCCCGTGGTGTACGAACCGGTATTTTCGGTGACGGCCATTCTTTCCTCGTTTGCAACCACGGCGACCTCGGGCAGGGTCTGATCACGCACTACAGTCGACTCGGGCGTTGCCGTTTTTGGCGCAGTTTCCAGCACGTAGCCGGCGGCATTGCGTTTTACCTGCAGGCCACTGCCATCCAGCAAGCGGGCAAAGCCTGCGTCCACGTCATACTGCCCTTGCAGGCCAGGCGAACTCAGGTTTTTCACCAGCCCGGCATCATACGAAATCAGCACACCGGCCTGCTGCGCATAGCGGTTCAATACCTGGGCGAGACTGCCCGCTGGAATCTGGTAACTCTTCTGCACGACCTCTGCTGCCTGCGTGCTTGCCGACATGGCAAGCATAGTGCCCAGGGCCAGATGTACCGCCAGGCAGGTGGGCTTCAATCTTGTCCACGCTGCCGTTGTCGCAAGCAATCGCGCCTGCCCCTTCCCACTTTTCTGATACTGCTTCATGTGCTCCCCTTTTGTGATGGTGTCTACACAAGCTATGACGTAGTCACCCGCAAAAGCGGAACTGCATGTGCTGCATTTCTTGCCAGTTTTTTTGCCTGCTATTTGCTATGAACCCTGCGCAGGCCCATTGCTAACCTGGTCGGCCGGGGCAGGCTTTTCCACCTTCTCCACCCAGGTCAGCCATGGCGTCAAATGGCGGATGCGCAGTGGGAAGCTACTCGCCAGCAATTGCAGCGCCCGGTCCGTATCCTCCAGTGGCAGCAAGGCTGATACGTGCATGGCATCCATATCGGTATTGCGATACATGACGATGCCACGACGATAGCGCCACAGGCTATCCAGCACCTGATTCAGAGGCTGATCCTGCACCATCAGCTGATGTGCACTCCACGCTGCGGCCACGCCTTCAGCATCAATCGCCACCGGGGTGCTGACATGCGCGGGGGACAGCACTACCTGCTCGCCAGCCATCACCACGCGCGCATCCTCTTGCCCATCTGCGCGCGCTTCCACCTTGGAGTGCAGCATGGTCAACGTGGTCCCGTTATCGGTCAGCGTAACCACAAAGCGGGTGCCGAGTGCACGCATGGTGCCATGTGGGGTTTGCACAACGAATGGGCGCTGCGGATCAGGCGCGACATCCACCAGAATCTCGCCCTTGAGCAGCGCCACCTTGCGCTCGTGCGCGCTGAACTTGATATCCACCGCCGTGGCACTGGCCAATGCCAGATGCGATTGATCTGGCAACACTTCGTTTTTCCACTCGGCGGTATCGGTGCGCAGATCGGCAAATATGGCCGACCACGGATTGAACAACTGCCAGCCGCCTATCATGGCACCCAGCAGCAACATCGCGGCGGCCGCGCCACGCCAGCCACGACTGTTGGAGGGCTTGTGCAGGGCTTGTCGGAGCACGGCGCGCTGAGAGGCATCTCCCGCCGCTGAATTCAGCTTGCCGACAAAGCCGCGCATGGCACCCACGGCGCGTGCATGTGCCGGGTCCGCCGCCATCCAGGCATTGAACGCCGCTTCATCCGCGGCACTGGCCTCCCGGCTGGCCAGCAGCACCAGCCACTCCGCAGCCTGCCTGACTATCGTAGCCCGCACTGTCGCAGCCCGCGCTTCAGCCTCATGAGCAGGTTGATGTGCCAGCTCGCTCATGGCTGCACCTGTTCCAGCGCATCGTGGCAATGCACCAGCGCCTGCACCAGATACTTGCGCACCATGCGGCTGGAAACCGACAGGCGGCTGGCGATTTCGTCATGCCCCAACTCCTCCAGCTGCGCCATCAGGAAGGCCTGACGCGGCTTCTCAGGCAGGGTTTCCAACACGGAGACCAGATACGCCAGCGCACGCACTGCCTCCAGCATCTTGGCCGGGTCGGGCGCATGCGCATGCTCCAGCTGCGCCGCCAGTTCTTCCAGATACAGGGCTTCAATTTTCTTGTGTCGCGCATCATCGATCAGCA
This sequence comes from Methylovorus menthalis, assembly GCF_020523625.1. Taxonomy (GTDB): domain Bacteria; phylum Pseudomonadota; class Gammaproteobacteria; order Burkholderiales; family Methylophilaceae; genus Methylovorus; species Methylovorus menthalis. Next base: position 117,988 of record NZ_JAJAQH010000003.1, on the reverse strand, counting down.
AGCGGGTCGCCGTGCGCGTTAAAAATGCTCGCGGCTCCTGCAGCATCAGCAGATCGCGCGAAGCCATCAAGCGCAAGAAGGTGTCCTGCGCGATATCCGCCGCCCCATGCGCGCAGCCCAGCTTTTTGCGCAGCCAGCCCTGTAGCCAGCTGTGATGCTGGGTATAAAGCATTTCTGCCACATCGCGACGACGGGGACAAAGAATCAGGGACATGGCCTACACATACAGTTGAGAATAATTATCATTATATGAAACAAGCCAGCATCCCACAACCGCTCAATCGTAAAGTCAGGATAAGGTCCCAGTGTGCAAGCACATGATCAAGCGCTACTTTCATGCAGAATCACGGCTGAGTACAAAATGAGAATGATTTGTATTTGATATGTATAATATCCCCTAAATTATCGTTACTGCTGGATGCGTCATGCGTAAACCACTTACCCTGTTACATCGCTGGTTTGGCCTTGCCACCGCGATTTTTCTGTTTATTGCCGGTCTTACCGGCGCCATCATTTCCTGGGATCATGAGCTGGATGCGGCGCTGAATCCGCAACTCTTCGAGCTGCAAGCCCCGGCGCATGGCATCCCACAGCCTTCCTTGCAGCTGGCTAACGAGATCGAGGCAGCCAATCCTTCCATCATGGTGACTTACCTGCCGCTGGCGACAGAAGCCGGACATGCCTTGCAGCTATTCGTGCAGCCGCGGCTCAACCCGGCCACAGGCAAGCCCTATGCGCCGGACTTCAACCAGATGGCGGTGAACCCCTACACCGGCGAGGTGCAGGGCAAGCGCATGTGGGGCGAGATTTCGCTGGCTCCTGAAAACCTGCTGCCGTTTTTGTACAAGCTGCATTACAGCCTGCATATCCCCGATGGTTTCAATCTTGAATTGGGCGTGCTGTTCATGGGAATTATTGCCATCGTCTGGACGATCGACAGCCTGATCGCCTTGTGGATTTCCTTCCCCAACTTCGCGAGCTGGCGCAAATCGTTTGCGTTTCGCTGGCAAAAAGGCGGCTATGCGCTCAACTTTGATTTGCACCGCTCAGGGGGCGTCTGGGTATGGGGGCTGCTGCTGATCATGGCGGTGACCTCCATCTCAATGAACCTGGGTACGGAAGTCATGCGCCCGCTGGTGAATCGCATATCGCCGCTGACTGCCAGCCCGTTTGACACCATCACCCCCAGCCCTCTGGATAAACCGCTAACGCCCGTCATCTCGCGTCAGGCCGTGCTGGATCGTGCCTCCAGCGAAGCGCGGATGCGCGGCTGGGAAGCGCCACCCGGTGCCATTTTCTGGTCGCCGCAGTATGGCGTATACGGCGTGGGATTCTTTGAAGCGGACAACGACCATGGCGATGGCGGGCTCGGCAATCCCTGGCTGTATTTTGATGGCAAGACGGGCGAATATGCGGGCGCCATTGTGCCGGGCACTGGCAGTGCCGGCGATATCTTCATGCAGGCGCAGTTTCCGCTACATTCAGGCCGCATTCTCGGCTTGCCGGGGCGCATCCTGATCTCGCTGATGGGAGTCATCGTCACCATGCTTTCCGTCACCGGCATCATTATCTGGGCACGCAAGCGCAAGTCACGCCTGCTTCAAAGTCAGCGTGCCGCGTCCGCAGACGCCATCGGCAAGCGCCATCTGGCTCAGCGCGATGGCTCCAAGCCCAGCCCAGCGAATTAATCAGCCTCACCAACCATGCTGAGCCCCCAGATTCATCTGCGCAATCAATGGCTGAGCCTGCTCTACCGCCACCATCAGGGCTGGCTCATGGGCTGGCTGCGCAAGAAGCTGGGCTGCCCGCACCATGCGGCGGATATTTCGCACGACACCTTCAGTCGCTTGTTGGCGCTGGATACTATCCCCGAAATACGCGAACCCAGGGCCTATCTGCTGGTGACCGCCAACCGGCTGATGATCAATGAATTCCGCAAGCGCCAGGTGGAGCAGGAAACCCTGCAAGCAGTCGCGCTGCTCAATGCCGATGACAGCAGCCATAGCCCCGAAGCCATCTGCTCGGCGCGGCAATTGCTGGCGCAGGTATTGCTGATGCTGAGTGAAGAGCTGGATGAAAAAGCGCGGCGCGCCCTGCTGCTCGCCCGTGTCGATGGGCTGGGGTACCGCGAAATCGCCGCCACCATGCAAGTCTCGGAAAGCAGCGTGAAGCAATACCTATCACGGGCACTGGTGCATTGCCATGCCCGGCTCTACCCCGGCGCGCCCTGACCATGCCCGACGACATGCCCCCCACATCGCAATCTGCTTCAGCAACCTCGGCCGTGCCGGAGCCGACAATGCCCGAGGTACGACAGCAAGCCGCCGAATGGCTGATCCAGCTGACGGAAGCAGATACCGAAGCGCAGCGCATTCAATTGCAGGCGGCCTGCCAGGCATGGCAACAGCGCCACCCGCGCCATGCCGAGATTTTTCGCCAGATGGAAACCCTGTGGCAAAGCCTGGCAGACCATGCCGGCACAGCAAAACCAAAACGCGGCAAGGGTGGACGCAAGGTGCTAATCGGCAGCGCCTTGAGCGCCTTGCTGCTGCTGGGCGGCCTGCAACTGCCGACCACCCGCTACTGGCTGGCGGATGAACGTACATCAACTGGCGAAATCCGCCAGATCAGCCTGAGTGACGGCAGCCGCATCACCCTCAACACGCACAGCGCCGTGGATATCCGCTTTGATGCCCACACGCGCACCATACGCCTGACCGAGGGCGAAGTGCTGGCCGAAGTGGCGCACGATCCGCAGCAGCGCCCCTTTATAGTGGAAAATCGCGATGGCACGGCAACCGCCCTCGGCACGCGCTACCTGGTGCGACAAGATGTCGATAGCAGCACCGTCACCGTGCTGGAATCCACGGTAGCTGTGAAGCCGCTACACTCAGCTACCATCAGCAAGGTATATGCAGGCGAACAGCTGCGCTTTGACGCCCAGCAGGCATACACCCTGATGCCCGCCCCAGCACTCGCCGATAGCTGGCACATGCAGCGGCTGGTATTTGAAGATGCGCCGCTCAGTGCCGTGATTGCGCGGCTGGCGGAATACCGCCCCGGCTTGCTCAAACTGAGAACCGATACCCGGCCACTGCGGTTTACCGGCGTATTGCCCACCGATGACGGCGACAAGGCACTCAGCATCTTGCAACAGGCATTGCCTATCCGCATTCAGCGCTATTCAAACTTCGTGGTGCTGGTGGACACGGCAGGCGCAGACGCACGCCAGCCCGCGCCTGATCAGTAAGGTGATTTGCGCTTTATATAACTGACTTTTAGAAAAAACCGCCAATACAACCTGCCCGATTTTTCCTCGGCGCGGTCATTGGAGTTGAGAGCTTCTCAATTCCAATGACCAAACTCAGGGAGTCAACCATGACAACATCTCCAGCGTGGGGCCGTGCCTCACTTTTACATCTCGCCATTGTGGCGTGCCTGTGCCAGATGACACAGGCCCACGCCGCCGATGCCAGCCCAAGCAGCCATTTGCAGATCGCCGCCCAGCCACTGGGGCAAGCCCTCACCGAGCTGGCCGCCAAAACCGGCATGCTGATCGGGGTGAATGCCGATCTGGTTCGCAACAAGCAGGCCAAGCCGATCAATGGGCAATACCAGCCAGAAGACGCCTTGACCGCGCTACTGGCCGGGAGCGGGTTGCAGGCGGTGAAAGGCAGCAATGGCAGCTACACACTCAAGCCCAATCCAGCCAATGTGGAAAAACCGCAAAGCCATGCCGAACCCACTACCCTGCCTGAAGTCAGCGTGTCGGCCGCCAACGAATCCAATGGCGCCTTGCAGGAAGAAGGCAAGGCTGCGGATGGCTATCGGGTAAAAACCATCTCGTCCGTGGGAGCGCTCGGCAGCATGCGCCTGCAGGATACGCCCTATGCCATGAGCGTGATTCCGCAGGAGCTGATCCAGAATATCCAGGCGCAATCGCCAGATGATGTTTACAAGCTCAATCCATCGACCCGCACCACCACCCCGCAGATCACTGGCTTCAGCCCCAATGTGAATATTCGCGGCTTCGGCGGTTACAACACGGCGGAAGATGGCATGCGCCGCGCCTACAACCACGCCGCCACCATGGAAGACAAAGAACGGGTGGAAGTGTTGAACGGGCTTTCCGGCTTTTTATATGGCGCTGCCAGCCCCGGCGGCATGATCAATTTCGTCTACAAACGCCCGACCATGGAACGCCTGAACAGCGTCACGCTGGGGAATTACGGCGGCAGCCAGTATTACGCCCACGGCGATTTTGGTGGCCGCATCGATGACGAAGGCCGCGCTGGCTACCGGCTGAATGTGGTCAAGCAGGAAGGTGACACCGCGGTTGATCACCAAAGCATACAGCGCGAGCTGATCAGCGGCGCCATTGACTGGCAGATTACCGACAAGCTTTTGCTGGAGCTGAATGCGGCTTACAACCACTACCGAATCGACGGCACCTCGGCCTACTGGTATGTGGATGCTGCAAGTGGAGTCCAGCGCCCATCCGCACCCGACACCAGCAAATACTGGGGCCAGAAATGGAGTGGCGATGAGTTCCACAACACCAAGCTGATGGGCAAGCTCACCTACCAGCTGAATGACCATGTCACCCTGCGCGGCGCCTATATGCGCGACTACATCAACCGCGAAGGCACGGCCGGTACCTACAACTATCCGCTATCGTCAACAACCTACCGACAACTCGCCCTGGCCAGCGCTGACACCGAGGATATATTCAATGCAGGCCAAGCATTTGCCGACATTCGCTTTGATACTGGCAGCATTTCGCACAAGGTCACCACCGGCTATTACATGAATTCCGATCTCTACCGCGGATCAGATTACAACAGCACCTCCACCTATCTTGGTCCATTCTCCATCAGCAACCCGAGCTATGTTGCACAGCCAACGTTTGCTGCCAATACCAAATCGCTTTACACCCAGGGCCGCGATTTCAATGAAAACCTAATGCTGGGCGATCTGATCACCTTCAACGAGCAATGGTCCATGCTGGCCGGGGTAAACCGTAGCCGTATCCTGTCCCTCAGTTACAACGAGGCAAATAGCAAGACCTCGTCCTATGACAAGAGCCGTACCTCACCTGCGGTTTCCCTGATTTACAAACCCATGCCATGGCTGACCTCTTACCTGAGCTACATCGAAGGGCTGGAGGCAGGCGGACGGGCGCCGACTAGCGTGTCTAATGCCAATGCCATCATGCCGACTATGGTCAGCCGCCAGCAGGAGTTCGGCCTGAAAGCCAGTGTGGGCAAGGTCTTGCTGACATCCGCTATTTTTGAAATCGAAAAGGCTTACCAATACATTGATGTGGCCGACGGTATCAGCACGTATCGCCAGAATGGCCGTCAAAACCACAAAGGCATAGAATTCGGAGCCACCGGCAAGGCCACAGACCGGCTAACGCTGATTACCGGCCTGACGCTGATGGATGCCACGGTGAAGAAATCGGAAAACGCGGGCAATGTGCCGGTGAATGTCGCGCAGCAGTTTGCCAAGGTATATAGCGAGTATCAGATTCCCGGCGTTGAGGGGCTGACCCTCACTGGCGGGGTTTACTATACCGGCAAGCAATATGCGGATGATGCCAACACGGACCGCCTGCCATCCTATGTCACGGCCGATATTGGCGCCCGCTATCAGACCATGGTGTCCAACCGCCCACTGACCTTGCGCTTTAATGTGAACAATTTGTTCGACAAGGATTACTGGTTGAACGCCTACTACCTCGGCACCCCACGCAGCTTGGCCTTCTCGGCACAGATGCAGTTCTAACTCCCCTCCCATCAAACTGCCCGGCACTATACCGGGCAGTTTGCTCTTAAGCCCTGCAGCGTCGAAATCTGATCAGTTGGCATGGTATTTCGGCACTGCACTCCTCCGCTCCCGATCGCCGGTGGCTAGCACAACCATTAAAAATCAATTGTGCTATAAGACACGGTATTGTCTCTTTATTCACACAATGATACATTGTGGTTTAATAACTTGGCATAAGTGCCTTAATTTGTTGGAAAATTATAAAAAAATATCGGTTTTTAGCAAAAAAATTAATGCACTCTAATGGAGTTTTTCTAAGGGGGGTCTATATACCATGCGCCTTGCGAGCACGATTCTTGCGTCCCGCCCTTTTGTAGCCTGTTTTTAAAACGCGGACTTTGAATCCATAAACCCATGCAGCAATCGCCTCAATATATGCCGGACCATCACGCGCAGATCGTGCTGAATCACGTCACGATCAGCGCGCTGCCATCTATTCCGCAGGTGCTGACACGCATTCTGGAATTGCTGCAGGATGAAGATACCGACATGCGCAAGCTGGCGGACCTGATGGAAATGGATGTGGTGATCAGCGCCCGCATCCTGCAAGTGGCCAACTCGGCGGCATTCCAGCGTGGAACCCAGGTATTGTCGGTGTATAGCGGCATCTCCAACCTCGGCTGGGACCTGGTCAAGACCCTGACCCTGAGCATTATTTTCCAGCGCATGCTGAGCGATTACTTCAAGAGCAATCAGCAGGATCTCGCCAGTTACTGGTATCACTCGCTGCGCACGGCCGTGCTGTGCAAGGCGCTGGCCGCCCGCACGAGCGCGGTTTCTACCGACGAAGCCTATATTTCAGGCCTGCTGCACGACATTGGCCGCCTGGGGCTGTTGAGCGGATTCAATGCCCAGTACCAGGCGTTTTTTGCCATCGACGAATCCCTGCCAAACTACATCGAGAGTGAAGCCGCGCGCTTTGGCATCGACCATTGCGAGCTTGGCGCCTGGGTCATCAAAAACTGGCAGGTGAAGTCTTTCCTCGAAGATGCGATTGCTTATCACCATTTGCCTGCCGCGCAGCTGGAACACTCCCCGGCACTGATCAAGATTGTCTACCTGGCCAATCTGCTGGCGCAGCAGAATATCCGTGACAAGCCCGCCCTGGCCGAACTGGCAGAGCGCTGGTTCAACCTGAGCGAAACCGCGCTGGATGAAATTGTCAGCATCAGCCATCAGCAGATTGATGTGCTGGCGATCTCGCTCAATCTCGAAGCCGAAAAACCGGCGCTGGGCATGGAAAGCGCCCCGGAAGCCGAAGATATCGAAGCCCTGCTGGGCGCGCTGGGCAACCGTGCGCAAGCGCCGCTCGCGCCATCGTCCAATATAGATGACCGCCTGATGCAAGGCGTGGCAAGCAATGCGCTGATCAACCACATGGAAAGCACGCTCAGCCAGCAGCCGGATGAAGAGGCCTTGCTGCTGCAATTGCAAAAGCTGGCGCGGCTGATCTGCCACAGCAAGCAGCTGATGCTGTTTGTGCCAAATGAAACCCAGACCACCCTGATCGGCAAGCCGCTGCAGGCTGACCAGAAATGGGTAGCCGACTTTATCCTGCCGACCCAGCAGGATGTGAGCCTGATTGCCGACACCTGGCTTGCGCAGGCTGCGCGCCATAGTTTTGAGGCATTCCGTGGCAGCAAGGCCAGCCTGCCAGACAAGCAGATGATGCGCATGAGCGATGCCGCAGGCATGCTATGCGTGCCCATGATGCTGAAAGGCAAGCCCATGGGGGTGATGGTGCTGGCGCTGGATCAGCCGGAATTTCTGCTACTGGACACGCAGATGTCCATCCCCACCGCCCTTGCCCGCATTGCCGCCAGCCGCATCGCCGCCAGAGGACAACCCGCCGATGACATGCTGGCCGGCGAAGCGCAAAAAGAACGCTTGCGACGGTTTGTACACGAGACCAGCAACCCGCTCACTACCGTCAAAAACTACCTCGCGATTTTAGAGCAGCGCATGTTGAAAAACGGCATGCAAAGCGATGACATCAGCATCGTCAATGAAGAGATCGACCGCATCGGCGTCATGATCGGCGAACTGTATTCCAATGGCCAAAGCTATAGCGCCGCCAGTGTGGATATCAACCAGATGGTGCTGGACCTGATCACCCTGCATCGCCAGACTTACCTGGAACCCGCTGGCGTGGATGTGGTGGAAGCACTGCATCCCACCCTGCCTGAAGTCACCACCATTCCGTACCAATTGCGGCAAGTGCTGGTCAATCTGATCCGCAATGCCGCCGAAGCCATGCCGAATGGCGGCACGCTCACCATTGCCACCCACGTGGAAAATCGGGCTGGCGAACAACCCATGCTGCTGATTCAGGTCAGCGATACCGGCCACGGCATCCCCGATGAGGTGATGGCACGCTTGTTCAGCCCGCAAACCAGCACCAAGGGCGGCAACCATGGTGGCATCGGGCTCACCATCAGTAACGACATTATCAAATCCCTGCATGGCAGCATGGCCTGCCGTACATCCCCCCAGGGCACCAGCTTTGACGTGCGCCTGCCTCTGCAATCCGAAGCCAGCGATCTGGCATTAATGGAATAAAAGGGCACCATGTCGAGCATCTATCCCATCAACGCCACACCCAAGCCGGTTGCCGAGCCAGCGCCGCTGGCCCGGCTGCTTATCGTCGATGACAATGTCCGGCTGGCCGAGAGCCTCAAATACCTGGTGGAAATCCATGGCTATGTCGCCCAGGTGTGCAACTCCGGCCATGCGGCGCTTGATCTCGTCGCCGAGCAACGATTTGACCTGATGCTGCTGGACCTTTCCATGCCGGGCATGACCGGGCATGAGGTGCTGATGCAACTCCCCAAGGGCAAGCAACGCATACCGGTGGTAGTCATCAGTGGTACCAAAACCCTGAATGCCGCGATTGATGCCATGCGCCATGGCGCCTATGACTTTTTGCGCAAACCCTACCAGCCAGAAGAATTGCTGCGCACCATTGAAAATGCGCTGGAACACTCGCGGCTTGAGCTGCAGAACAAATCCATCCACGCCCGGCTCGAAGAATCCGAAACGCTTTATCAGTACCTGATCGACAGCTCGCCCGACATCATCTACACGCTGGATGACAACGGCAACTTCACCTTCATCAACAACCGCGTGGAAACCCTGCTGGGCTACTCGCGCGAGACCATGCTGGGCAAGCATTACACGCTGCTGATCCATGAAGAGGATTTTGAGCGGGCACACCATGCCTTCAATGAGCGCCGCACCGGCAACCGCGCCGCCAAAAACGTGGAGCTTCGGCTGCGCTGCCAGGAGCGTCGCAGTGAGCGTCGCCAGCCCGACCAGAATTACATCACGGTCGTCATCAATGCCATGGGCATTTATGGCACGCACCCGGAACATGGCACGCCATTCAACGGCACCTATGGCGTCGCGCGCGACATTACCGAGCGCAAAAAAGCCGAGCAGGCGATCACTCATCAGGCTTACCACGATACCCTGACCGACCTGCCCAACCGCATGCTGTTCAAGGACAGACTCACGGTGGCGATTCACCACGCCAAGCGCAACAAGCACAAGCTGGCGATCATGTTCCTGGATCTGGACCGTTTCAAATGGGTGAACGACACACTGGGTCACCTGTATGGCGATGAGCTATTGAAGCAAGTCGCCGCGCGCCTGCGCAACTGCATGCGCGAGCAGGATACGTTGGCGCGCATGGGTGGCGATGAATTCACCATGCTGCTGCACGAGCTCAATCAGCCGGATGATGCGACGGTAATTGCCCAGAAGATTTTTGATGAGCTGAAGCGCCCCTTCATGCTGGATGATCGCGAAATTTTCATCTCATCCAGTATCGGCATCGCCATTTACCCGGACCATGGCGATTCCATCGAAAACCTGATCAAGCGCGCCGACATTGCCATGTACCACGTCAAATGGCGCGGCAAGAATGGCTTCCAGTATTACGATCCGAGCATGAACAGCATGTTCCACAAAAAGCTGTCGCTGGAAAACGAGCTGCGGCGCGCCATCGAAAAACGCCAGATCGTGCTGTACTACCAGCCCAAGATTCATCTGGATGGTCATTGCGTCATCGGCCTCGAAGCCCTGGCGCGCTGGCATCACCCCGAGCTCGGCCTGGTCTCACCGCTGGAATTCATCCCGCTGGCAGAAGAAACCGGGCTTATCCACGCCCTGGGGGAAATGCTGCTGGAAGAAGCCTGCGTGCAGATGCGGCAATGGCAGGATGCCGGGCTCAACAACTTCAGCCTGGCCATCAACATCTCACCGCAACTCGTGGAAGAAGATGCCTTTGTCAGCCGCATATTGACGCCGATACGCCACCACCAGCTGAGCGAAGACTTGTTTGAAATCGAGATTACCGAAAACCTGCTGATGCGCGATGTGGAAAGCTCGATCAGCAAGCTGAAAGAGCTGGGCAGCCACGGCATCAAGATCGCCCTGGATGACTTTGGCACCTGCTACTCCTCGCTTGCCTACTTGCGTCGCTTCCCCATCCACAGCGTCAAGATCGACAAATCTTTCGTCAGCGACATCAGCAGCACCAACGAAAACGCCTCCATCATCTCGGCGATTGCCGGTATCGCCAACGGCTTCAAGCTCGACCTCATTGCCGAAGGCGTGGAAACCCTGCCGCAGATGCACACCCTGCAATCGCTGGGCTGCACCAAGATGCAGGGCTTCCTGTTCAGCAAACCCCTGCCCGCCAAGGAAATGACCCAGGTACTGCACAATCCCGCCCTGCTATTCCAGGATGTCCCCGCCGCCAGCCACATGCTGCCGTTGCTGTAACCCTGCCACGCCTATCACTCCCTAGTCTGGCCCGACGAATACGCCAGACTGAATTCCTGGGCTTTTTCAGGCTCGGCGCGTTCATGCGCTTCCAGCGGCGTGATCACGGCAGTAAAGCCTTGCAGCGTCTGCGCCACCTGCGGTGAAAGCACAATGCTGAAAGTGCTGGCGTAGGTTTTGCCGGAGGGCACTTGCATCACGTGCCGGGCAGCGGCAGCATCGGTTGGCAAGCCTTGCAGGGTGAGCACATAAGTCTGTGCATGAGCCTCTTTATTGGTGAGGCGCACCATGTAGCGGCTTTTGAGGTCGCCATTGGACATGCGGGTCACCAGCGGCTGGTCTTGCTGGATATTGGCGACGAAGGGCTCCAGGTGCTGGATCTTGTAGGCAAAGAAGACAATCGCCAATGCCATCAGCCCCAGATAGCCATATTGCTTGAGGCGGCTGGCAAAGCTGATGGTGGCAGATTTGGCCGCAGGCTCCACCGCCGCGGCCTGGCGGAAATCAATCAGGCCGGTTGGCAGCTGTATGGATTTCATGATGGTATTGCAGGCATCAATACACAAACCGCAGGCAATGCAGTCAATCTGAAAGCCCTTGCGGATATCCACGCCGGTGGGGCAGACATTGACGCAATAGCCGCAATCAATACAGTCGCCCACGCCCTGCTGCTGACGCGAACCTGGCTCCTTGAGCGCCTTGGCGGGTGGCTGGCGGCCTTGCGTGCGTTCACCGCGGGCAGCATCGTAGACCACGGTTTTGGTCAGCGGGTCCTGCATCGCGCTCTGGAATTTGCCATAGGGACAAGCCACGCGGCAGATATTCTCGCGGGCAAAGCCGGCAGCGACATAGGTGGTAGCGGTGATGGTAGCAATGGCGGTGTAGGCCGCCATGGGCGCATGGCCTTCCCAGATGGCGGAGATCAGGTGGCGGGCATCGGCGAAATACAGGGTAAAGGTCACGGCCGTTGCCAGCGCCAGGCAAAGCCAGAGCGCATGGGTCAGCCCCAGCTTGGCGATTTTCTCCAGGCCCCAGGGTTGTTTCATCAAGCGGATACGGGCCTGCGCCTCGCCCTGCACCCAGCCTTCTATCATGCGGAAGGCATCGGTCCACAAGGTCTGGAAGCAGAAAAACCCGCAGAATACCCGGCCATATAGCGCGGCCGAGACAAACAGCATGGTGGCCGCCATGACCATGATCGCCATCAGCACCATCAGGTCCTGCGGGAAGATCACGATATCAAACAAAAAGAAGCGGGAATTAGCAAGGTCAAACAGCAAAGGCTGGCCGCTGCGCGCGGCACCATGCCAGGTGAGCCAGGGCAGGCCAAAATAAACCGTGTAGGCCAGGAGTAGAATCCCGGTCTTGAGATTACGATATTTGCCCTTGACCGCATACGGCACGATAGGAATGATTTTTCTGGCGGGCTTGGCAGCACCGGCAATAACCGCTTGCATGGCTGGCTCCATTCATTTGAGTATGTGCCATGTTAAAACTCGCCATCAATATAAAACAGATGCAGAAACCACATAAAAAACCATATCAGATTTATACTGCCTGCCTGATCAGCTGCAGGGCCCGGCCATGAAAAAATACGAAAAACTGGCGGAAGATATTGCCGAATCCATACGCACCGGTGTGCTGCGCAAGGGTGACAAACTGCCATCGGTGCGCCAGGCCAGCGCTAGCCATGCGGTAAACGCTTCTACCGTATTTGAAGCCTATTATCTGCTGGAAGCGCGCGGCCTGATTACGGTAAAAGAGCGCTCGGGCTATTACGTCAGTGGTGGTGGTTCCAGCCTGCCGGAGCTGGTCGCGCACCCGGTGGCGCATCCGTATTTGACGCCGGTGGATGTGAGCGAGCTGGTGTTTGATATTCTGGGCGCCACTCGCAATCGTACGGTGGTGCCGCTGGGGTCTGCCTTCCCCAGCCCTTTGCTGTTTCCGCTGAAAAAACTGGGCCGCACCATGGCCTCCATCGCCCAGCACATGGACCCGTGGAGCTCGGTGCGTGACTTGAGCCCGGGCGATGAAAACCTGCGCCGCCAGATTGCCGTGCGCTACATGATTGATGGTTTCAGCGTGCCTACCGATGACATCGTGATTACCAATGGCGCGCTGGAAGCGCTCAATCTCTGCCTGGCCGCGGTCTCAAAACCCGGTGATAGCATTCTGATCGAGTGCCCGACCTTTTATGCCGCGCTGCAGGCGATCGAGCGTAATGGGCTGAATGCCATTGAAATCCCCAGCCATCCCAAAACCGGCGTCAATCTGAATGCCATGGCAGCGGCACTGGAGCAGCATAAACCAGCAGCCTGCTGGCTGATGACCAATTTTCAGAATCCCTTGGGCAGCCTGATGCCGGAGGATAAAAAGCAGGCCTTGGTGGCCTTGCTGCAGCGCTATCAGGTGCCGCTGATCGAAGATGATGTGTATGGTGAACTGTACTTTGGGCAGCAGCGCCCCAAGCCTGCCAAGGCGTTTGATACCGAGGGCCTGGTCATGCATTGCTCGTCATTTTCCAAATGTCTGGCGCCGGGGTATCGCGTGGGTTGGGTGGCAGCGGGTCGCTACGCCAAAACCATAGAGCGCATCAAGCTCACCACCACGCTTGCCGCGCCCGCGCCGGTACAGCAAACGCTGGCAGCGTATCTGGCCATGGGTGGCTATGACCGCCACTTGCGCTCACTCAGGCATACCTTGCTGATGCAGCAGATACGCTTTATTGAAACCATTGAGCAGGTATTCCCAGCCGGTACTCAGCTGACGCGCCCGGCAGGTGGCTATTTTCTGTGGCTGAAACTGCCCGACGGCACCGATGCACTCTCGCTGCATCAGCATTGTCTGGAACATGGCATCAGCATTGCGCCAGGCCCCATGTTTTCAGCGCAACGGCAGTTTTCGCAATACATACGGCTGAATTACGGCCATGAATGGACCAGTGAAATCGAGCAGGCCCTGCACACGGTGGCGAGGCTGATCCCCGAACATATCCGCTGATCAGGCCAGCGCCAGCGTCGCCTGCATCTCGTCGGGCACGCGCACGCTGCCGTTGGTGTAATACTGAAACAAGGCAATCGCGGCGCGGCCCGCATCGGCCAGCTGCTCGCGCGGCATGGCGGTAGTCACCGATGCGGCGGACAGCCGATACAACGGTGGCAGCTCCAGATTATTGAGCGACGACAGCGCTTCAAAGCGGATACGCGCTACCTCTGCCGCCCCTTCGTAGATGCCGACTTCAAACATGCGCTCCACCGAAATGCGCAAGGTATTGCCCGAGGCAAACAGCAAGTCCTGATCTTTTTTGGTTACCGCCACAATCTGCATGAAAGCCCCAGCCTGGATAAACGAAGAGGCATCATAGTGCAGCGGGCAAAACACCAACAGATGCAGATGTCTCAATAAAAACCATATCAGTCACGCTAAAACCAGGCTCTATCCACCCCAGCTACATGAAATAATGCGCAAGCCAGGTATAAGCAGGAATCCCGATCAGAATATTCAGCGGAAACGTAATACCCAGCGACATGCCCATATACAGCGCCGGACTCACCTCAGGCACCGCCTGCCGCAAGACGGCGGGCACTGCAATGTAAGACGCACTGGCTGCCAGCACCATCAGCAGGATGGTTTCGCCCAGCTGCATGCCCACCAGCTTGCAAATGCCCAGGGCCAGCATGGCATGCACGGGTGGCGCCACCAGGCCATACACAATGGTCAGCCTGGGCACGCGCTTCAACTGGCTGAGGTTTCTCGCCACCTGCAAGCCCATATCCAGCAAGAAGAATGACAGCAGGCCCTTGAACAGATCAATCGAAAACGGCGTCATGGCTTTATGCCCGGCATCGCCACTGAGAATGCCGATCGCCATGGCACCCAGCAGCAGCAACTGCCCACCATCGGTAAACGACTCATGCAGAACCTTGGACAAACTGGTGTGAGTGGACGTGCCAGTCGATTGCTGCGCTCTGGCCTTATTGGCGAGCACGATCGCCAGCACAATGGCAGGCGATTCCATCAGCGCCATCGCCGCGGCCATGTAGCCGCCGTAATGAATACCCTGCTGATCCAGACTTTGCGAGGCGGTAATGAAGGTCACCGCGCTGATGGAGCCATAAGTAGCCGCAATCGCCGCGGCATCCAGTTTATTGAGCCATTTTCCCAGGATGAAATACGCCACGATGGGAATAAACACGGCAAGAAAAATCGCGAGGCCCAACGCCAGGCTGACTTCGGAGGTAATGCCGGAATGATGCAGGGCAAAGCCGCCTTTCAAGCCCAGCGCCATCAGGAGATACAACGATAAAAAACGAGAAATGGCATGCGGGATTTCCAGATTGGACCGGGCAAACCCGGCTAGCACCCCGAATATGAAAAACAGTATGGCTGGATCAGCAAAATTGCTCACGTATACGCTCCCCTTAAAAGTGAGCGCAGTATAAGAAGCAATATTCATAGTGTAAAATAGATAATAATCAACACTTACATAGATAAAACCTATGAACGTCACCTTTCGCCAATTACGTTTGCTGCTGGCCCTGGCCGATACCGGTAGCGTGACAGCAGCCGCGCGGCGGATGCATATCACCCAGCCCACCGCCTCCATGCAACTGAAGGAGCTGGCGAGCACCGTCGGCCTGCCGCTGTTTGAGGTGATCGCCAAAAAAATCCACATGACCGAGGTAGGGCTGGAGCTGGCCAACAGCGCACGCATTATGTCCGCCGAGTGGGAGGCCTTTGAGCAGAAAGTCATGGCGTTGAAAGGCGTGACGCGCGGCCGCCTAAAGATTGCGGTAGTGAGCACCGCCAAATATTTTGTGCCGCGGGTGCTGGGCTCGTTTTGCCAGCGCTATCCGGAAATTGATATTGCGCTGGAAGTATTGAATCGCGAGGGAGTCATCGAGCGCCTCGAAAAAAACATGGATGACATGTACATCATGTCGCGGCCGCCGCTGCATATCGAGATTGAGGACGAAGTCTTCATGCCCAACCCGCTCGTCATCATCGCCAATAAAGCCCACCCCTTGGCGCATCAGCCTCACATCACGCTGGATCAGCTCAGCCAAGACCGGTTTATCCTGCGCGAAATGGGCTCAGGCACGCGCATGGCCTGCGATATGCATTTCAAGGAGATGAAGTTCATGCCGAATATCCGGCTGGAGCTGGGCAGCAACGAGGCGATTAAAGAAGCCGTCGCCAGTGATCTCGGCATCGGCGTGATTTCCATCCACGCCATTCATGATTACCCCAATCAAACCGAGATCACCGTGCTGGATGTCGCCGGTTTCCCCATTCATGCCAACTGGCATATCGTCACGTCCAAGGGCAAAAAGCTATCGCCCATTGCCAGCATCTTTCATGACGAGCTGCTGCTCGAAGGCCAGCGACTTTCAGCCAGGCACCCCGCCGACGATCCGGTCTTCGCCATTGCAATCTGAGGCTATGGTGACCTGAGCGTTTCATCCGACGTTCAGGCACTTTTACCCGCCAGCACTGGTCATCAAGTACATATCCATCCGCTGAAAGCACGCGA
Organism: Methylovorus menthalis; assembly: GCF_020523625.1. Classification (GTDB taxonomy): domain Bacteria; phylum Pseudomonadota; class Gammaproteobacteria; order Burkholderiales; family Methylophilaceae; genus Methylovorus; species Methylovorus menthalis. The sequence continues at coordinate 101,841 of NZ_JAJAQH010000003.1, read as the reverse complement.
TGCCCGATACCACGCTTGATGAATGCACAGTCCAGCTCAACGACGCCCTCGGTGCCGAATTGCATGGCGACATGGCGTTGTCAGCCGAAGCCGCGCGGCTGCGCTATGTGAATGACGGCACACCCGGCTTTGCCCGCAAACACACAGCCAAGGGCTTCCGCTATATAGACCGGCAAGGCCGCCCACTGCATGACAAAACGCATCTGGTGCGCATCAAGGCGCTCGCCATTCCGCCTGCCTGGCAAGACGTGTGGATATGCCCGTATGCCAATGGGCACATCCAAGCCACCGGGGTGGATGCCAAGGGCCGCAAGCAGTATCGCTACCACAAGGAGTGGCGCGCCATCCGCGATGAAGCGAAATACGCCCACATGCTGGATTTCGCCCTGCATCTGCCGCTGATACGCGAGCAAGTAGATGCGGACCTTGCCAGGCCAGGGTTGTGCCGGGAGAAAGTGCTGGCACTGGTGATTGCCTTGCTGGAAAAAACCATGATACGCGTTGGCAATGACGAATATGCCCGCACCAACCGTTCCTTTGGACTCACTACCCTGCGCAATCGCCATGTAGAGGTGCAAGGCGGCCGCATCGCTTTTCACTTCCGCGGCAAAAGCCGGGTGGAGCATGCCATCGAATTGCAGAATGCAAGGCTGGCCAGCCTGGTGCGCAAGATGAAGGACCTGCCGGGGCAAGCGCTGTTTCAGTATGTGGATGATGATGGGCAACGCCATGCCATCAGCTCATCCGATGTGAATGCTTATCTCAAGACGATTACCGGCCGCGACTATACCGCCAAGGATTTCAGAACCTGGTCTGGCACCTTGCATACCTTTCAATCGCTCACCTCACTGGATGCGTTTGAAAACCAGACCCAGGCCAAAAAGAATGTGGTGCAGGCGATCACCGAAGCCGCCCGCAAGCTGGGCAACACCCCCACCATCTGCCGCAAGTGTTATGTGCACCCGCTGATTATTGAAACCTATATGGCGGGCAAACTGCTGGAGGCAGTTGAGCAGGAAACCACGCATAAAGATGCGCCCTGGGCACTGGATGCCATTGAGCGGCATGTGTTGCATTTGCTGCAACGCCAGATAGCCGAGACCCGGAAAAGCGAGCGGGCCTGACAAGGGGGGTTAGGGAAATGACACTCTGGATCAGCGGGCTATTCATCCCAGGCTACCGCCACCAAATGCCTTAGCGGATTTCCCACCACGTTGGCAGCAGGGCACGCACCTCGGCTTGCGAGTAGCGGTCATCAATCAGGTAAATGGCGCCCGTATCTTCGCGCGTACGGATCACACGGCCCGCCGCCTGTACCACTTTCTGCAGGCCGGGGTAGAGATAAGTGTACTCATACCCTGTGCCAAATATCTCTTCCATGCGTTCCCGCATCTGCTCGTTTACCTCGTTGATCTGCGGCAAGCCTATGGTGGCGACAAAGGCGCCCACCAGCCGATCACCCGGCAAATCGATGCCCTCACCGAAAGCACCGCCCAGCACGGCAAACGCAATGCCTTCCGAGGTATCAGTAAAGCCATTGATAAAGGCTTCCCTGTCCTGCTCCGTCATCATGCGCGCTTGCTGCCGCACCGGGATATCGGGATAACGCTCGGTAAAAAGCGCGTATACCTGCTGCAAATAATCAAAGCTACTCACGAACAGCAGATAGTTGCCAGGTCGGGCTTTGTATTGCCTGGCCATGAGCTGGGCAATCGGCATCACCGAGTGGCGCCGGCGCAGATAGCGCGTGGAAATATGCGTCACCAGCCGCACATCGAGCTGCTCTGGGCTGAATGGCGATGGCACATCGATAAACGGCGTTTTATCCGGCAGGCCCAGCATGTCACTGTAAAAATGCGAGGGGCTGAGCGTGGCGGAAAACAGCGTGGCAGATTGCGCGGCATCAAAGCGCGTCTTGAGGAATGGCGCGGGCACGATATTGCGTATGCATAGCACCGTGTTTGCCTGCAACAAATTAGCGCGGCCCTCTTTCAGCGTGATATCAAACATGGAATGCGGGCCAAAGGCATCGGCCAGCGTGACAAACTGCAGGGCGTCAAAATAGAAATTCAGCAGGCTGGCGGCGTTATCGGTCGGGTGCAGCACCAGATAATCGGTAATGCGCGTGACCACCCGCTGCAGGGAAAGCTCAAAGTCTTCCTCAATCGCCGGATAGACCTCATACGGTGCCACCTGCGGCTGCACCATGCTGCTCCAGGCCTGGCTGAGTTTTTCCAGCGGTGTTTTCAGCGACTTGGGGGCTTCCTGCCGCATGACCTCGAACACCTGCTGATCCAGCTTGGCGCTGTACATCTTGCGGCCGCGCTCTATCATGTTGTGCGCCTCATCCACTAGGATGCTGACGCGCCATTCATTCATCACCGTGCCCGCATACAGCACGGCATACAGATCAAAGTAGTAGTTGTAATCGCCCACCACCACATCGCTCCAGCTCACCAGATCCTGCGCCAGGTAATAAGGGCAAATCTGATGTTGCCGCGCCACCGCCGCCAGTGCCTCGCGGTCCATCATGCCGCGCTCCAGCGCTGCTATGCGCGCTGGCGGCAAGCGGTCATAAAACCCCTTGGCCAGCGGGCAGGAGTCTCCATGGCAGCTTTTGTCGGGGTGCTCGCAGGCCTTTTCGCGCGCCACCAGTTCCAGCGTACGCAAGCCAAGGTCCGGGTTGGCCGCGTGAATCACATGGATGGCATCCAGCGCCAGCTTGCGCCCGGAGGTTTTCGCCGTGAGAAAGAAAATCTTGTCCAGCTTCTTTTCCGGCATGGCTTTCAGCAGCGGGAAAAGCGTGCCCAGCGTTTTGCCGATGCCGGTGGTGGCCTGCGCCATCAGGCATTTGCCCAGGCTCGCCGTTTTGTACACCGATTCCGACAGTACGCGCTGCCCGGTGCGAAAGGTAGGGTGCGGAAACTGCAAGGCCGTGAGCTGCAGGTTACGGCGCAGGCGGTGCGCCACCTCGCGGTCCGCCCAGGTGCGCAGCTGGGCGCATTGCGCGTTGAAATACGCGGCCAGCTCCTCCGCCGTATAAAGCTCGCTTAGCGGCTCTTCCGTCTTGCTCGATACGTTGTAATACACCAGCGCGGTATTGATCTCGCGCAGCTCGCGCTCCTGCGACAACAGCGCGGCATACACCTTGGCCTGCGCCCAGTGCAGGAAGCGATGATTTTCCGGCATGCGCTCCAGCAGGCCCTTGAAAGTCTTGATCTCCTCCAGCTGGTTGAGCTCCGGGTCATAGCCATCTGCCCGGCCCCGCACAAAAATGTTCTGATATTCGCCAGTGAGCGCAATCTCGGTCTCGTAGCTGGCATTGCGATTAGACGTGACCGAGGTATGCCCCATCATCCCCTCCAGCGCCGTGGGCGCCGGCGTAAAGCGCTGATCCAGATCACCGCGACGGGCAACCAGATCGCACATGGCACGCACAGAAATAATGTACCGGAACGGATCCGCGGGATTTTCGGAAACGACCAGGCTGGGAACGAGCTTAATGTTGAATCCTTGTGGGGTCAGGCAATGTGGATTGCCAGGCGAGTGGAGATCACATGACGATTTTCCACCTCACTGGCGTGAGGCCTTATTGTATCGCGAAGCGAACGCGGGCGTGCCTCGCGATGGCCGCCCGACAAATCTACTCCACCTTGACGAAGCTGCCCTGCGGCTTGTCCTGCAACAGACCCCCATACGCAACTCGCTGTACGCGGACATGCGCGAAGCCCTGGCGAAAGGCCATTTCTGCTTGCACTATCAGCCCCAGGTCGATGCCGAGGGGCATATTTTCGGAGCCGAAGCGCTCCTGCGCTGGCAACACCCGACGCGCGGCATGATACCGCCCGGCGTATTCATCGCCGTGGCAGAAGAAACTGGCCTGATCCAGCCAATTGGCACCTGGGTACTGAAAGAAGCCTGCGCCCAATTGGTAAAGTGGTCAAAAGACCCGCAGACGGCACATCTCAGCATCGCCGTGAATGTCAGCGCATCGCAGCTCAGGCAACCCGACTTTGTGCAGGAAGTCATCGAGATCGTGATGCGCAGCGGCGCCACGCCCGCCCACCTGAAATTGGAACTCACCGAAAGCATGCTGGCAAAGGATGTCGACACCACCATCCAGAAAATGAAAGCCCTGCGCGCCTTCGGCATCAGTTGGTCACTGGATGACTTTGGCACCGGCTACTCCTCACTCAACTACCTCAAGCACCTGCCGTTTGAGCAGCTAAAGATAGACCAATCCTTTGTGCGCGATCTCTTGACCAACGAAAGTGACAAGGCGATTGTGGAAACCCTGGTCGTGCTCAGCAAAAACCTCAACATGATGCTGATTGCAGAAGGCGTGGAAACCACCGAGCAGCTGAACTACCTGCTGAATAAAGGCTGCATGAAATACCAGGGGTATCTGTTCAGCAGGCCCCTGCCGATTAATACGTTTGAAGAGTTCCTGCCCGCATTTCATGCATCCAAGGCTTACATGCAGCTCAGGGCGCAACTGACATTGATTTAGCGAACCAGCCTAGCCGCTAGCGGCGACAGACCCATGCAGTTAAACCCAGCAGCGTACCCTTGGAATCCAGACAAACAACATGTTTCTAACCTTTTCTCTTCGGCCAAACATACCCGCTAAGGTTAAGTATTAATGCGCCAAGAAGAATTAATACGATACCGGGAGCAGATCCTCCACTTTCCCAACAAAACTTCATCAAAAATCCGCCCGTACACAGCAGCAAAATCCCGATGATTATCCCCAACTCATTTACATCCTTGGCAATACCTTGCGTTGGATCACCATTGGAAAATGCCATTTTTGCGGCCTCAATCTCCCTGCCTGAAGCGTGCGATGGAAATTGACATCTGGCACATACATTCGCTTGCGGTGAGTTGCTCTGATCGCACACCTGGCATGTCCATTGATATCCAACTTCTTTATTGGCCATTTGATTGCAGCCTGTTAACTGGGTGACCAAAGTAATATCTTCTGGAAGTGAATGAGGTAATTCATGATAAGTCCTTGATCACTTAATGGCTGATACTCACTGCATTCAGCAGGCCAACACTCATGGACAATGCAGCCAATATAATGGCCGGTGCCAGTACGCCATCTTCAATATGTTTTGCCCAGTGCCGCATGACGGTGAAGACCAGTAGCTGAACAATGCAGGTAATGCCTGCCCATATGGTCATTTCGAGCAAGGATTGGGTATAGTAGATGGAGGCAAGCAATGGGAAAGTGAAGCCGAGCACTGCGCCTGACAAGGAAATTGCTGCGGCAGCATTGCCTTGTGCAATCAGCTTGAATTCTTTGTATGGGGTGATCTGGACATAGATAGCCATAAATGCGCCCAATAGCAGGATGGCAACACCCAAATAGGACAGAAAAGCAGCAATGCTGTTGATCATGGAGTTATCCTTTTTATTCAATTCACTCAGTAAAAAAATGCGGGACAAAGTTGCTCATATTGGTGGTAATGGCTTTCACATCTTCGCGTATGCACATGCCGGCAGGCTCTCCATTCACCACCCAGGAACCAATCACAGGATATTTTCCATCAAACACCGGGATGTCATATAGCTCCTGATAAATATAGCCTTCCGCACCATAAGGGCCATCATCCTCCGCAATCAACTGGCCATTCCTGACTAGCTGAATGTTGGCTCCCTCACGCGAATAGAGCGGCTTACGCGCATACGAAGCAAGCTTGCCAGCATCAAAATAGGCAGGGAGCAGATTGGGGTGACCTGGAAACAGCTCCCACAAGACGGGGAGCAGCCCTTTACAGGACAGCACGGACTTCCAGAGTGGTTCGATAAAACGTGTCGGTGCCTGTAGAACATGTTCTGCAAAGGATTCCCGCATCATCCACTCCCAGGGATAAAGCTTGAACAGCCGAGCTATTGGCTCAGTTTCCATGTCCACAAAACACTTGAGGTCCTCGTCCCAACCAATATCTTCGACAAAGATATGCTTGGCCTGGTGCCCTGCCTGTGTGACGGTATCAAGCATGTACATGGCACATACCCAGTCCTCTTCATTATCCAGCAATGAAGTGAGATGAACAGGCGCACCTTTGGGCAAGGCTTTCCATCGGTCTACCAGTTTTTCATGGAGCGAGTTGAACTGGTCATGCTGTGGAAATACATCCTCCAGCCAGTACCACTGGCAGACTGCCGACTCCAGCAGGGAGGTCGGGGTGTCCGCATTGTATTCCAGCATCTTGGGCGGACTCTTGCCATCGTAGGCAAGGTCAAAGCGACCATAAATCGAGAAGTCAGCTTTTTCCCAGGACTGGCGGATAGCCTGCCAGAACATTTCTGGAATACCCAACTGGCCAAGGCGCTGTTGATCAATCACAAGCTGTAAGGCCTGTTGGCACATGGCATAAAGGTTTTCGGTGGCGGTTTCAATTTCCTCTATCTGAGTCAGGGTAAATTGATAACAGGCGTCTTCTTTCCAGTAGTCGTCCCAATTGTGGAAAGAGAGTCCCTGTTGCTCCAGCTTTTTACCGGCATCCGGGCGGGGCGTTATCGTAAGGCGCTGCATATTTAACCGCCTCCGGAAAAACCGCGTGCGGTGTAGCCAAAACCGCCGCGATCAATTTTGCCAATCGTAGTGGAATTGCTGCTATATCCACTTGATGAATTGATGCGGCTATTGTTGATGACCCGCGTCGTACCATCCTGACGCAACTGCACTGGGCGTTGCAAATCATGATCCCAATAATAACGAGGGCCATACCAGCGGGGGCCGTACACATAATAGGGATTATGATCGTTGGTAGGCTCACCATTCGGATTGTCTGTGCAAGACTGGCCATCATTCCAGTCACGCTCACATTCTTCGCGACTGTTATATACCTGTTGTTGCACATCATTGAGTGGTTGTGGGTCACATGCGGACAAGCTCAGGCTGCCAAGGATAATCAGCGGCACCGATACCGATTTTTTCTTCAAATTGTCTCCCTTAATGTATCAACGTTCATTCATTGTGTTTTTTTATAAGGAAATCTTCAAACTGTAAGCCACCTGTTGAATGTGGTTGCCAGTCTGTGAGAACGCCACCAACATGCCCAAGGTACGGGCGCGCAATGCGCATGACATATCCATGGTCCACATATTCCGCTTCAATGACACCCTTGACAGGATTTTCCAGCATCCAGCTAATGGCGCCAATGATGCCAGCCACGACTTGCAGAGAAGTCGCACTATTGAAGAGCGAAAGCTCGCGTGCCTCTATAAGTGTCAATGTCGAGCCATACCAATAAGCACCGCCCTCAAATACAAGTAGCACGCCCAACTGATCCATACCATTCTCCAGTTCATCTCTCAGAACCTTGGTTACAAATGGCGGTTGGTACTGGTTAGCCCTCCAATTATTTAATGACTCTAATGCAATTGGAGCGGGATGATAAGCATAGTAAACCGTAGGCCGGTAATAAGTTGAACCATCAAGCCCGTCTACTGGCATGGTCAACCAATTGGCAATTGACAGCGCTTCATGATGAGAAAGCAGCAAAGCCTCTTGTGGACCGACTGACGGCACCCACGATTTGACCCTGATATCCATGCTATGGCGATCAAGATAAATGCCAGACTGATCGCCTGATGTATGCCGATGTGCATCAAACGGGAGTGTTTGCTCATGGCTGCCCCAACCCATTTCGGCTGGCTGCCACGCTTCAGCGAGCAACCCATCTACGGACCAGGTATTGTAAAAATGCTCTGCGGGTAGTGGCAGCCTTGTATATTGGGTGTCGCGCTCGGCCACCTGAATGACCTTTACGCCAAGTTGTTGTGCAAGGTCCGGCCATGAGTGCCAGTGATCTAAACCCCTCAAGGTGGCGAGAGATTGCAACCCCTCCTTCACAAGGTGACTGACCAGGCCCGGGTTTGCCCCATGGGCTACGATAGCTGTAGGGTCGCCAGGCCGACTATCTTTCAATATCTCATGCCGCAAAAAATAGTTTGTCGTCAAAGCATGGTCATCTGCCCTATGGTATCCACCAGCCCAAGGCTCCACACAGGTATCGAGGTAAAGGACTTGCCGAGGTCGACACCACTCCACTAACGATTTTGAGGATACTTCCACAGATACATTGATCAGGAGACTGCCTGGCTGCAGGTAGCGGCTGATCGTCTTTTCATAATTACCTTCATCCAGACGCAATGTAATGATCGACAACCCAAAATGCGCGGCTACGATTGCGCCGTCATCGTCTGCTGCGATGATGATGATTTGATGAGGAGCCAGGGAAAAGTGTCGTAGCAGTATTTCGGTGAGGCCTTGTCCGATGCTGCCGTACCCTAGTATCAAAATGGATCGAAGTTGTAAGCTCAATTGAGAAAATGCGTTTTTATTATTTAGTAACTGAATATACTGAAATTGTAACGGCTGAATTATAAAGGCCGCGAAAGTTGACCTTATATTTTTTCCGAACTCAGCAATCCTGGGCATGTGGAATTACATGGTTTTCGCACCCATTCAAAAATAAACACCATCCTATTGAATTTATTAATCAATTTAATATATTCACCTAAATCAAAAACCTCTTGAATTAAATTGCTCACGACAAAAGACCAGCCCTCTCTTGAAAAATCCCACCCTCGCCCTTATTATTAGCACTCTATAGGGTTGAGTGCTAAAAGCACCCTGCCCTACCCGAATTCTGATTAACCCAATGTCAAAAAATGACTTTATTAAGGAGAGTAACTCATGGCAATTCGTCCTTTGCATGACCGCGTGATTGTTAAGCGCTTGGAAGAAGAACGTAAAACAGCATCCGGCATCGTCATTCCAGATACTGCTGCAGAGAAGCCCGATCAAGGCGAGATCCTCGCTGTTGGTCCTGGCAAGAAGGATGACAGCGGCAAAGCTATCGCTCTGGATGTGAAAGTGGGCGACAAGGTGTTGTTCGGCAAGTATGCAGGCCAGGCTGTTAAGGTTAACGGCGAAGAAGTACTGGTACTGCGTGAAGAAGACATTCTGGGCGTTGTTGAAGCTTAATTGCGACGCATCCCTTAACCGAATCTAGATTCAGGAGAATTAACAATGGCTGCAAAACAAGTAATTTTTGGCGATGAGGCACGTGCCAAAATCGTTAACGGTGTGAACATTCTGGCAAATGCCGTTAAGGTAACGCTGGGTCCTAAAGGCCGTAACGTGGTGCTGGAGCGTTCTTTTGGCGCCCCTACCGTGACCAAGGATGGTGTATCCGTTGCCAAGGAAATCGAGCTGAAAGACAAGCTGGAAAACATGGGCGCCCAACTGGTGAAGGAAGTGGCTTCCAAGACTTCCGACAACGCTGGTGACGGCACCACGACCGCTACCGTACTGGCTCAAGCCATCGTACGTGAAGGCTTCAAGTACGTCGCTGCCGGTTTCAACCCAGCTGACCTGAAGCGTGGTATCGACAAGGCTGTTGTGGCGATCGTGGAAGAAATCAAGGCGATCTCCAAGCCAACCACAACCAGCAAGGAAATTGCTCAAGTGGGTTCCATCTCCGCCAACTCGGATGCTGACATCGGTCAGATCATTGCGGATGCCATGGACAAGGTAGGCAAAGAAGGCGTTATCACCGTGGAAGATGGTTCCGGCCTGGAAAACGAGCTGGACGTGGTTGAAGGCATGCAGTTTGACCGTGGTTACCTGTCTCCTTACTTCATCAACAACCCAGAGCGTCAAATCGCCCTGCTGGAAAATCCATTCGTGCTGCTGCACGACAAGAAGATCTCCAACATTCGTGACCTGCTGCCAGCGCTGGAGCAAGTTGCGAAGTCTGGCCGTCCTCTGCTGATCATCGCTGAAGATATCGAAGGCGAAGCACTGGCTACCCTGGTGGTGAACAACATCCGCGGCATCCTGAAGACTGTGGCTGTGAAGGCTCCTGGCTTTGGTGACCGTCGCAAGGCCATGCTGGAAGATATCGCCATCCTGACCGGCGGTACCGTGATTGCTGAAGAAGTGGGCTTGAAGCTGGAAAGTGTAACCCTGAACGACCTGGGCCAAGCCAAGCGTATTGAAGTGGGCAAAGAAAACACCACCATCATCGACGGTGCTGGCGTTGAAGACACCATCAAGAGCCGCATTGAGCAGATCAAGAAGCAAATCGAAGACGCAAGCAGCGACTACGACCGTGAAAAACTGCAAGAGCGCGTAGCCAAGCTGGCTGGCGGTGTTGCTGTGATCAAGGTTGGCGCTGCTACCGAAATCGAAATGAAGGAAAAGAAAGCACGTGTGGAAGATGCATTGCACGCTACCCGCGCCGCTGTTGAAGAAGGTATCGTGGCTGGCGGCGGCGTAGCTCTGCTGCGTGCTCGCGCTGCGATCAAGGAACTGAAGGGCGACAATCCTGATCAGGACGCTGGTATCAAGATCGTGCTGCGCGCGATTGAAGAGCCTCTGCGCCAGATCGTGGCTAACGCTGGTGACGAGCCATCTGTTGTGGTTAACAAGGTACTGGAAGGCAAGGGTAACTACGGTTACAACGCTGCCAACGGCACTTACGGTGACCTGGTTGAACTGGGCGTTCTGGATCCAGCCAAGGTAACGCGTTCCGCACTGCAAAATGCAGCTTCTGTTGCATCCCTGATTCTGACAACCGACGCACTGGTTGCAGAACTGCCTAAGGAAGACGCGCCTGCGATGGGCGGCGGCGACATGGGCGGTATGGGTGGCATGGGCGGCATGATGTAATCAAGGCCTGATGCAGAGGCTGCAAGCCTCGCCATCAAGTAAAAAGCCCCGGGAAACCGGGGCTTTTTTTATGGTCTTTGCAATGGATTGAATGGGATATCCAGCCGCGCTATCGTCAGACCACCAGCCTCACGTCATGCGACTGGCTCAGGGCGCCGGATTTGACGATGAACTGGCTGCCCCCTGCTTTTGGATGGCAATCACCATCAGCACTCCATTCAGCCGCTCAGCACGAAACACCACTTGGTCGCCCTCTGCCAGACCATGCAGCATGGCTTTATCTCGCGCGACAAAGACCATGGTCATGCCCGGCATCCCCAGATTTTTGATATCGCCATGCCGTAGCGTAATGGTGCCTTGCTCCAGATTGATCTTGCGCACTTCGCCTTGGGTGGCGCTGATGTCGGTATCTGCGGCAGAAATCGGTGGCGCGTCATGCGTCATCCCCTCGTGCGCATACCCCGGCAGCGGCAAGGCCATCATGCCGATCAGGTTAAAGGTCCATAAAACACGAATTACTGGCTTGGTCATAAGTAACATCCATTCAGGTTAATGCTGCATGTGGTCGCCGGGTTTGCGCACCTGCACTTCAACGCCACCTTCGGCGTCGGTGTCTGCAGGCCGCTCGACAGGCGGGAGATCGTTTTCCACTTCCCAGGCCACCGTACCGGCGGGGTGCTGGTAATGGCCGGGGTCGCGATAATCATGTTTGGCGATGCCCTTGCGGATTTTGACGGTGGTAAACATGCCGCCCATTTCCACCCCGCCAAACTGGCCCTGGCCCGACATCATCGGCAGGGTGTTGTCCGGCAGTGGCATTTGCATCTCCGCCATATTGGCCATGCCGTGCTGGCCCATGGCCATGTAGTCCGGCAACAAGCCTTGCAGTTGCTGTTTCAAGTCGCGCTGATCCACGCCGAGCATGGTGGGCACGTCATGCCCCATGGCATTCATGGTGTGATGGCTTTTATGGCAATGAAACGCCCAGTCGCCCGGCGCATCCGCCTTGAATTCCAGCGCCCGCATCTGGCCCACAGCAATGTCGGTGGTCACTTCGGGCCAACGTGCGGTGGGCGGCACCCAGCCACCATCGGTGCCCGTCACCATGAACTCGTGACCATGAATATGGATGGGGTGATTGGTCATGCTGAGATTGCCCACGCGGATGCGTACCCGATCGCCTTGATTCACCACCATGGGGCTGATGCCCGGAAAAACACGGCTATTGAAGGTCCACAGATTGAAATCCAGCATGGTATTGATGCGCGGCGTGTAAGCACCGGGGTCGATATCGTAGGCATTGATCAGGAACACAAAATCACGGTCCACCGCCATGGTGGCGGGGTTTTTCGGATGCGTGACCCAAAAGCCCATCATGCCCATCGCCATCTGCGTCATTTCATCGGCATGCGGGTGATACATAAAGGTGCCAGCCCGCTGCGCGACAAACTCATAGGCAAAGGTTTTGCCGGGCTTGATGCCTGGCTGGGTCAGGCCGGTGACGCCATCCATACCATTGGGCAGGCGCTGGCCATGCCAGTGCATGGAGGTGTGCTCGGGGAGGCGATTGGTGACATAGATACGCACGCGGTCGCCTTCCACTACTTCAATCGTGGGGCCCGGGCTCTGGCCGTTGTAACCCCATAAATGCGCCTTCATGCCGGGCGCCAATTCGCGCACCACCGGCTCGGCCACCAGATGAAACTCCTTCACGCCATTGCGCATACGCCATGGTAATGTCCAGCCATTCAGGGTGACTACCGGGTTATAGGGGCGACCATTGTCGGGCATGAGCGGCGCCTGGGTTTCGGCATCACTCACCGAGACAATCTCCGGCAACGCGGCCATGGCGACTTTGCTGACCGTAGCGGCGGTTGCTGCCACCCCGGCCAGGCTGGCACCTTTGAGAAAATCACGCCTAGACACCATATCGTTATCCTGTTCTATTGATTACTTGAGCCTGCTGACTGGTCTGGGCTCGTATTATTGGGCGACCAGAGCCGCAGCTGGCGCAGAAAAATCGGGCTTGCCGATCAACGACATTTCCATATCGCTCTGCGCCAGCCAGAAATCGCGCAAGGCTTCGATGTAGCTGTTGACACTGGCGATCTGCGCGCGCGCATCGGCCAGCAAATCAAACACACTGACCAGCATGCCGTTATAGCGCAGCTGGTTTTCTTCGGCGATTTTCTGGCGGATAGGCACCACGTTATCGCGATAACTCCTGGCGATATCGTAGCTGGCGCGATAACGGCCATAGCCTTCGCGTACTTGCGACCGGGCTTCCACCGCCGTCTGCGCCAGCAGGTTCACCGCTTGCATATAGGTAGACTCTGCCCTCGCCACGCGGGCGCTGCCCCAGTCAAACAAGGGAATCTCCAGCGAAATCTCGACGCCATTTTTGTAAGGGTCCGAGCGTCGCCCCTCCAGCACGCGGGCAGGGCCCAGCTCCAGCACATTGATAAACCGCGTGGTTTTGGTGAGACCCAATTGACCGGCAAGGGCTTCGGTTTGCAGCTTCATCATCTGCAGATCCATGCGCTGCTGCATCGCGGTCTGCTCTAGACTGCCAGCCTCTGCCATCTGCCCAGGCAGATCAGGCATGCGCTCGGGCAACTTATATTGGGCGTGATCCAGCCCCATCAGCCGCGTAAGTTGTTCGGTGGCCTGCACACTGGCCTGGCGGGCACGGGCCGCGCCCACCGTTGCATCTGCATAAAACCCCTGCTCACGCGCCTCATCCAGTGTGCTCCAGTTGCCGGCCTGCTTCATGCGTTGTGCCAGAGTGGCACTGGTCTCCGCCGCCCGCGTCACCTGCTGCATGTAGCGTTCGGACTGCGTGGCAGCCAGCGCGGTGAAATACGCTTTGCGGGTATCGTTGGCCAGCCGCAGGACCTCCAGCGATACCTGGCGCTGGGTTTGCTCAAAGCGGCGACGCTCGATGGCGGTGGCCTTGGGCATGGTCACCAGCGAAAAAATATTGAAGGTCAGCGCCTGTTCGATCTTGTATTCGCCGTCACGGCTGGCGCGCAGCATGGAGAAGCGCGGGTTGGGCAAACGGCCGGCCTGCACCAGATCAGCCTCTGAAATCCCCAGCTCGGCATAGGATGCCTGCAGGCCGCGATTATTCAGCAAGGCAATCTGCACGGCATCATCCACGCCGAGAGGCTGCTGCAACAGTTGTGCGATGCGCTCGTCCAGGGCATGACGCTCGTCTTCGGACTTGACCCAGCGAATATCCTTGCCGGTTCTTGATTTCACTGTGGAAGCCACCTGATCAAATCCGCCATCGCGCGAAAATGTGGCGCAACCCGGCAACAGGCTGACAAGCACAAGGGGCCATAACAGCCGCACACAGGCCCTGCGCATCATGCTTGCCCGCCACAAGTGGATATACGGAATTGGTTTCATGCTGACCATCATGTCATTTGCCACCCAACAGCCAGCTGACATCAAGATTACATTTTTGTCATCTTGCTGCCAGCCAGCATGGTTTGCGGCACAATCACTGTCTACACCACCACCTGACCACTCCATGCGAATTCTTGTAGTCGAGGATGAACACAAAACCGGCGAGTATTTACGCAAAGGCCTGACCGAGGCCGGATTTGTCACGGACCTGGTCCATGATGGACTGGATGGGCAGCATATGGCGCTGGGTGAACACTACGACCTGATCATTCTGGATGTGATGCTGCCGCGCGCCAATGGCTGGCAGATCATCTCGGCCCTGCGTGAGGCGGGCAAGCATACGCCCGTTCTGTTCCTCACAGCGCGGGACCTGGTGGAGGACCGGGTAAAGGGCCTGGAACTTGGCGCCGACGATTACCTGGTCAAACCGTTTGCCTTTTCTGAATTGCTGGCCCGCATACGCACCCTGCTGCGCCGTGGCAGGACGCGCGAAGCGGATGTACTACAAGTTGCCAACCTGGAAATTGATGTCATGCGACGGCGCGTGCAGCGTGATGGCAAGAAAATCGAGCTCACGGCCAAGGAGTTCGGGCTGCTCGAATTGCTGGTTCGTCGGCGTGGTGAGGTATTGTCGCGCTCGCTGATTGCCTCGCAGGTGTGGGACATGAATTTTGACAGCGACACCAATGTGATTGAGGTTGCCATGCGACGCCTGCGCGCCAAGATTGATGACCCGTTTGAGCCCAAGTTGATTCATACCGTCCGCGGCATGGGCTATGTGCTGGATGTGCCCGAGGCGACATAAGCATGCATGCCTCCATCATCACCCGTATCACCCTGATTTTTGCGCTGCTATCAACCAGCGTCATGATCGCCATCGGCACCATCGCCAGCTACTCGGTAGATAGCCACTTTGCCGAAGAAGACTTGCTGGAGATAAAAGGCAAGCTGCAACTCATCCAGCATGCGCTGATGCTGGCACCTGGTGCAGATAGCCCATCGTTGTCACAGCGGCTGGATGACGCCCTGATCGGCCACCATGGCATGATGGTCATGGTATACGCGCCGGATGGGCATGTTGTTTACCGCTCTATGGAGGCAAGCTTCCCTGCCCCGCTACTGACGGCCAAGCCTCCCATATATGGCAGCGATGGCGCGCCGCTACAAAAGTGGCAGCATGATGACCACGCTTACCGCGGACTGGTAGTGCAGTTTGCGACCACGGCACAACGTTCGCCGCTCAATGTTGCCATTGCCGTGGATATCGGCCACCACGACCATTTCATCCATCATTTTCAGCGCGCCCTCTGGCTTTACCTGACCACGGGCATCCTGTTCCTTATAGTGGTGGGCTGGATTGCCGCCCGCCGGGGCTTGCGGCCGATTCGCGACTTTGTGCGCATGGCGGGCACTATTTCGGCCAGCCGTCTGGGCGATAGAATCGACGTTGCCTCGCTGCCACGCGAGCTGGTCGAGCTTGGGGTATCGTTTAATGACATGCTGCACCGCCTGCAGGAATCGTTTATTCGGCTATCGGAGTTTTCATCCGACATTGCCCACGAGCTGCGCACACCGGTTAGCAATCTCATGACGCAAAGTCATGTAGCGCTATCGCAGGCGCGCTCGGCAGGCGAGTATCAGGAAATTCTCTATTCCAATATTGAAGAATACGAGCGGCTCGCACGCATGATTGCCGATATGCTGTTTCTGGCCAAGGCGGACAATGGCCTGCTGGTACCGCATCGCGAAACCATGGATCTGGGCGTAGAAATCGATGCCGTGATTGAGTTTTACGACGCGTTGGCGGCTGAAAAACAACTCTCGCTCATGCGCCATGGTACGGCCACCCTAGCTGGAGACCGCTTGATGATACGCCGTGCTTTCAGCAATCTGCTATCCAATGCCGTGCGCTATACCCCGGTGGGGCAAGCCATTACGATCACCATCCAGAATGACGATACCGACTGGATGATGGTCTTTGTGGATAATGCAGGTGAGCCTATCCCGCAGGAGTCGCTGGCCCGGGTGTTTGACCGGTTTTATCGGGTGGACTCCTCACGCCAGCGTGAGAGTGAAGGCACTGGCCTGGGGCTCGCCATCACCAAATCCATTATCGATGCGCATGGTGGCAATATTCGCGCCCTGTCGAAAGACCACAAAATACGATTTGAACTCAGGCTGCCCAAAGCCAGAGATGATGGTCTCGCGTAAAATAAACACCTGATCGCTTACACACCAGCGGACTGCATAGGCCAATATCTATGCAGTTTCCCCAATTCGGGCCATACTTATGCGATAAATTAAAGAACGAGTGCTTACGGGTAACTCGTCATGTTTGATTGACTAGGGGGTTGTTAAATTTACCGTTTCACACCATTTTCCGGCACGCAATATTGCCTTCCTGATTTTTCGCTGCTGACCTGGCTGGGTTTCGCCTGCCTGCTGCTTGCGAGTCAGGCCAGCCATGCTGCCGCCAGCGATGACATCGCGCGTGGCAGACAGGTGGCGCAAATTGTGTACGGCATCGTCAGCTACACCCGCTGGCCCGCCCCTTTTCCTGAACTTCAGCTATGTATTACCGGCGACACACGCTATGCAGATGCCTTGATAGCGGGGACCCCTAACCCCATGCATCCCCGCATCACGGTACGCCAGCTTGCACAGCATAGTCCTGAAGCCGTCGCCCAATGCCAGATTGCCTACATTGGCACCATGGAGAGTGGCGAGCGTGAATCGCTGCTGGCACAGCTTATCGGACAACCCATACTGATCATCAGCGAACCTCCGCCTTCATGCAGCGCGGGAGGCATGTTCTGTCTGCTGTTTCGTGAAGACAATGTCTACTTTGAAGTCAATCTCGATACCATTGCGCGCAGCGGTTTGCGTGTACATCCCAATGTACTCCAGCTAGGAAAGCGCAAATCTTTGCCATGACGAACTCTCGCTCATCACTCCCAGGATTGGATCAGGTACTAAGGCGCGCGCATCTGAGCGTGGCCCTGATCGCGGTCATTTCCTCCGGCCTTGCCCTCACGCTCGCTGGCATTTATGCCTTGCAGGCCTATGCCACGCAGAATATGCAGCTGGTTGCGCGCTCGCTCAGCTACACGGTCGAAGCGGCTGTGGTATTCAACGATGAGCTGGCGGTGCAGGAAGCGCTGGATAAAGTCGGCAAGCGCGAAGATGTCGCAGAGATTCGTGTCGTCGGGCGCAATGGCATGCCACTGGCAAGCTGGAAACGGCATGAGACCGGCCCGTTTGTGCGGCTCGAAAACTGGCTGGCGAGCATTGTCATGCCTGAACCCTATTATTACCCTGTCACCCACGACAACATCACCATCGGGCGCATTCGGCTGGTACCGCACAGCCGCCTTCTGGTGCAATACCTGGTGACCGGGGTAGCCAGCGTGCTGGCTTGCATGGCATTCAGTACCTTGCTGGCGCTGGCCTTCTCGCGGCGCATGCATGCGGGTATTTCCGGCCCGCTGAACAAGCTCGCCGATACCGCCCACCGCGTTCGTCAATATCGCAGTTTCGGCTTGCGTGCCCCCGCTGCTGACATTGCCGAGCTCGATCAGCTAAACCAGGACTTCAATGCCTTGATGGATGAGCTCGCCACCTGGCAGCGCCATGTGGAACGCGAACATGACACACTGGCCTATCGCGCCAACCATGACAGTCTTACCGGGCTATGCAATCGTGGCTTGCTCGAATCCGAACTGGAGCATGCTGTGCGCGATGCCCGTTTCCACAACAACGCTGTGGCATTGATGTTCATGGATGGTGACCACTTCAAGGAAATCAACGATACCTATGGGCATGGCGCTGGAGACGAGGTATTGAAAATCCTGGCACTGCGCATCAGCGGCCAGTTGCGCGAGAGTGACATTGTGGCCCGCCTTGGAGGGGATGAGTTTGCGGCACTGCTGAAGCCCATCAAACATGCCGAGGATGCCGTGCATATTGCCGAGAAAATCGCCATCCAGATGCAGTCTCCCATCACATTGCCCAACGGTGAGCAGGTCACCACCTCCGTCACCATCGGCATTGCACTTTACCCAGACCATGCCCGCACTGCACAGGAACTGCTGGCGGCGGCAGACGAAGCGATGTACCGCGCCAAGGATCAGGAGCGTGGCAGCTGGGCGATTGGATTATGAAAATCGGGGTTATTTAAAGCATTGATAGATAAAAGCCATTGATAAGGCTTGGTTTTTTAACGTGTGGGCTTCCAACATACAGGGGTATCTGAAATCTATTCACTATGAGGTTTAAATTGCATTCTTTGTTACGTTCCATCATCACCTATGCCATGTTGGCCATTTCTTTTTCCACGTTGTTGACCGCATGTCAGTCAACTCCAACCGCCGCACCGGAGCAGGAAACCCTGCGACAAAAACAGCTTCGCACCCTGAAAGAACAAGGCTTTGTACAAACGGATGAAGGCTGGGAACTCAGCTTTGCCGATAAATTGCTGTTTGATAGCAACCAGTATGTGCTTAACGATAAAAGTCGCGCTGTCGTCAACAAAGTGAGCCAGGCACTGCTGTCTGTGGGCCTGGTAAAGATGCGCATTGAAGGCCATGCCGACAAGTCAGGGCGCGATGCCTACAACACACAACTGTCGGAGCAGCGCGCCAATGCAGTGGCCGATGCGTTCAATCAAACCGGCATTCCGCGTGAAGGCCTCATCGTTCGCGGCATCGGCACACAAAAGCCGATCGCCGATAACTCCACCCCCGAAGGTCGAGCTGAAAACCGGCGCGTTTGTATCATTATTGCCACCGATTAATTCACGGACAGCCCCGTTCAGCGGGGCCTGTCATGGCGGATCAGGGATTGGATAGCAATTCTGTTACATTTTTTTACAATTTAATTTTGCCCAAGGTATAATCAGTTCCAGAAACGCTTCCGCGCCGGAGTCCACAAGGATTTACAAGAGCGACAGGCAAAAAAAACCCCGATTAAAGGGGAGTAAAATCGGGGATCAAGCAGCCTCATCAGATAAGGCTTCCCGCTCAGGGAGGAGAAGCGGGAGATGACTTGCGCCATCTGCAAAGTAAGACGAAGTCACTCGCGTTTAGTTCCGACAATTTCTAAAATTGTCAGAAAAGATCCCCGATTTTTCATTTTTTAACATCCCGTTTTTCTGCCATCACCCCCGTATCCCGCTTTTAGTTCTCTAAGCCTGCATGACCTGCGATAATTGGCAGATGAATTCACAACACGCCCCCAACGCCCTGCTCGAAGGCCTGAATGACAAGCAGCTTGAGGCTGTCACGCTGCCACACCAATCCGCATTGATTCTTGCCGGTGCGGGGAGTGGCAAGACCCGCGTACTCACCACCCGCATTGCCTGGCTGATCCAGACCGGACAGGTATCGCCCAATGGTTTGCTGGCGGTGACCTTTACTAACAAGGCCGCCAAGGAAATGCTGACACGGCTGTCTGCCATGCTCCCAATCAACGTGCGCGGCATGTGGGCGGGCACATTCCATGGTCTGTGCAACCGGCTGTTGCGTGCGCATCATCGCGAAGCCCTGCTGCCTGCCACCTTCCAGATTCTCGACACGGCCGACCAGCTATCCAGCATCAAGCGCCTGATGAAGCAGATGAATGTGGATGATGAAAAGTTTCCACCCAAGCAGGTCATGGGCTATATCAACAGCTGCAAGGAAGAAGGCCTGCGGGCAAATGCCGTGGATGCCTACGACGCCCATTCGCAGCGCATGCGGGAGATTTTTGAAGAATATGACCGCCAGTGCCAGCGTGAGGGCGTGGTCGATTTTGCCGAACTGCTGCTGCGCTGCTATGAACTGCTGAGCCGCGATGCCAGCATACGCCAGCACTACCAGAGCCGCTTCAAATACATCCTGGTCGATGAGTTTCAGGATACCAACCGCCTGCAATACCTGTGGCTGAAGCTGCTGGCCGGGGCGGACAATTGCGTGTTTGCCGTGGGCGATGACGACCAGTCGATTTATGCCTTTCGCGGCGCGCGAGTGGGCAATATGCGCGACTTTGAGCAAGACTTCAATGTGCGCAACATCGTCAAGCTGGAACAGAACTACCGCTCACACGGCAATATTCTGGATGCTGCCAACGCCATCATCACCCACAACCGTAACCGCTTGGGCAAGAACCTGTGGACCTCGGCTGGCAAGGGCGAGCCGATACGCGTGTATCAGGCATACAACGATATTGATGAAGCCAACTTTATCGTCGACGAAATCAAATCCCTGCACAGTGAGGGCACCGAGCTGAGCGAGATCGCCCTGCTCTATCGCTCCAATGCCCAGTCTCGCGTGCTGGAGCATGCGCTGTTTTCAGCTGGTCTGCCTTATCGCGTATACGGCGGCCTGCGCTTTTTTGAGCGCGCCGAAATCAAGCATGCGCTGGCCTATCTGCGCCTGATCGCCAACCCCAACGATGACACCGCATTACTGCGCGTGATCAACTTCCCCACCCGCGGCATAGGTGCACGCAGCCTGGAACAATTGCAGGAAGCCGCCCGCGCCGAAGATTGCAGCTTGTGGCAGGCCGCCATCAACAAAGTGGGCAACGGCCGCCCCGGCAAGGGCGTAGAAGGCTTTGTCGCGTTGATCCGGCAGATGGCGGAAGAAGCCACCGGGCTCACGCTGCCGGAAATGGCCGAGATTGCCACCACGCTGTCCGGCTTGAAAACCCATTACCAGAATGAAAAAGAAGGCGAAGATCGTATCGCCAACCTGGATGAATTAATCTCGGCGGCCGTTACCTTCGTCAATAATAATCAGGATGCCGGCACGTTGACGGATTTTCTCACCTTTGCCAGCCTCGAAGCGGGCGAGCATCAGGCAGAAGTCGGTCGCGATGCCTTGCAACTGATGACCGTGCATGCCGCCAAAGGCCTGGAATTCCGCACGGTCTTTATCAGCGGACTGGAAGAAGGCTTGTGCCCGCACGAGCAAAGCCTTTACGAAACGAACGGGCTGGAAGAAGAACGGCGCCTGATGTATGTAGCCGTGACGCGTGCGCGCCAGCGTCTTTACCTGAGCCACGCGCAAAGCCGCATGCTGCATGGTCAGGTGCGCTACGGTATTTCATCGCGCTTTCTGGATGAAATACCCGAGGCCTTGTTGAAGCGCCTGAATACACGCGCCAGCCCTGGCCGCGGTGGCTATGGAGAGTCTCCGGTATCGCAAGCTGCCACCAGCAGCGAACAGAAAAACAGCATGCCATGGAAGATCGGCCAGGCCGTAGCGCACAGCAAGTTTGGGCAAGGCGTGGTCGTGAATTACGAAGGCAACGCCAACGACATGCGGGTACAGGTGAATTTCGGCAGCGAAGGCATGAAATGGCTCATGCTGGAATACGCCAAGCTGGAAAAGGTATAAAACAAAAAGCCCGCTTATGCGGGCCTTTTGTTTGCAATGCATGAGACTAAGGAGTAGCTGTGATGGCGGCTACGCCACTCAGAATCTTATATAGCGGAGGGTTCCAATGTCTTTGCATCCAGCTTTTTGGCAAAGATGTCGCGATAGCTGACATATTGCAACCCCAGCATCAGCGAGGTCGCCAGCAGCAAAAAGGCCAAGAGTGTCAGCGAGGTCAGGATCAGGCCAACAGGCTTGATAATCGCTGTCACCAGCGCCACCACTATCCCCGTCGCCATCATGCAAAGTGCCAGACCCGCCGTGAGCAATATCCAGGCAAAGGTCAGCGACAACACACTGGTCAGGCAGCCGGCAATACTGGACTTGATGGCTTTCCATACCGAGAACTGGTGATGCGCCACCAGCATGGGAGCAAACCAGGTGGACATGAAAATCGGCGTCATCAACACCAGCATCTTGATCGCCAGCGGCACCGCGCGCGTCGCCAGTGCCTCAGCATCGGCCTTCGCATTCACCATGTCATCCAGCGCCTGCATATCGCCTGACGTCACATAGCTGATGAGGATGCCATAAACCATGCAAGCGCCGCCCAGGGCGACCAGCTTGCCAAGTTGCGGCTTCACTTGTGCGACGATGTCACTGAACTCGGTATCGCGTCCGTAGTCGGCTTCACGGTAAAGCGTGAGCGCCAGCACCAGGAAAAACGGCCCCATGATCACCACCAGCAATTTCACGATCACCGGCAGGAAAACTATCGCTGGGATCACCATGAATAGCAGCACGTAGCTCAGGGCCACCAGCATCCACATGGCAGGATTTTGCCTGAAAATACCAAGACAATCCCTGACCCAATGAATGGCCTCTCTGGCGCTACGCTTGAACATGATTTTTCCCCCTTTATATGATTGGCCGCTGCCTCAAGTGGGTAGCGGTCCCAGCGCCGACGGCTCCGTCATGCGCTTATGCAATATAGTTCTGAAATGGCCCGGATCCTTGGCATGCGTCAGCTCCCCGGCACTCGGGAAATGCAAATCATGCAGGCGCGACAACCAGAACCGCATGGCAGCTGTACGCAGCATGCCCGGCCACGCCTCTATTTCGGCGGCAGTCAACGGGCGCACGGCATGGTATGCCTCTATCAGCGCCATGACTCTGGCCTGATCTAGGCCGCCATCGGCATCCACGCACCAGTCGTTCACCGCAATGGCGACGTCGTAGAGCAAGGCATCCTGACAGGCATAGTAAAAATCAATGATGCCGCCCAGTTCGTTACCATCAAAAAGCACATTGTCGCGGAAGAGATCAGCATGAATCACGCCACTGGGCAGATATTCCGAATCTGCCTCGGCCTCGAATGTCAGTTGCGCATCGAGCAATGCTTTGTCTGCAGGCCGCAATAAAGGAGCCACTTTGGCAGCGGTCTTTTGACGCCACTCACCATCGCGCAGGTTTTTCATGCCCGCAGGAAAGGTCAGCCCGGCAAGATGCATGTCTGCCAGTACACGGCCGATTTCAGCGCATTGCTCAACAGAGGGATGCTCAAGGGATTTGCCGCGCAGGCAGCTGACCAGCGCCGCCGGTTTGCCATTCAGCTCGCCCAGACTGGCACCCGCATGATTCTTGACCGGATGCGGGCATGGTATGCCGCGCTCGGCCAGATGGGTCATGAGATCAAGAAAAAACGGCAGCTCTTCCGCCGTATTTTCTTCAAACAGGGTGAGCACATAACGACCGGTATCGGTCGTCACAAAATAATTGGTATTGGTAATGCCGGAAGCGATGCCCTGCAGATCACGCAGCTGGCCCAGCGGATAAGCTTCAAGCCAATGGCTGAGCTGCTCGAAAGTAACGGTAGTGAATACGGACATAACGCTTATCGTGAGATGGCGAAGAGATGAACTCTTCGCACCGGGATTCTAGAATCGGAACAGTACCCACTTTGGAATCGAGATCGGTGGGGTTGGCCCATTGGAACGTGCCCAATCGCTTTGCTCATCATCCTTGGTCAGGTAGTAAGGCACGCCATGCGAAGGCGTCACCTTCATCATGTAAAGCTCACCGTTAACGCGGTATTCCTCAATGGTGTCTTCGCCCTTTTTGGTGATGGTCACTTCAGGCTCTGGCGTATTTTCATAGCCTGGCGGCGGCGGAGGTGCCTCTGGCAAAGGTTCAAGATTCTTGGGCAGTTCAGCAGCATGGGCGAGCCATGGCAATACCAGTGCTAGAACAACTAAATGACGAAGCAGTCGCATAATCACCTCAGGCTTTGAGCCGCCTTCACAACGAAAGCGGCGGGATGAAGGCATTCTAGCAAAAACCACCCCAAGCCGGGAAAATGGATATGCAGAAGATGTCGGTTGGGAATCACAGGTAAAGCTGAATCTGGCGCTCGGCTGGCGACAACTCGAAGCCACGGGTTTCGTAGTGCTTGAAGATGGCTTCCACCACGGCCGCCGGATCATCAATCACCTGCACCAGGTCCATGTCATCCGGCGACACCATGCCTTCTGCCACCAGCGTATTGCGGAACCAGTCCAGCATGCCGCCCCAGAAAGGCTCATGCACCAGAATAATGGGTATCTTGCGCGACTTGCCGGTCTGTATCAGCGTCAGCGCCTCCATCAGCTCATCCAGCGTACCAAAGCCGCCCGGCATCACCACATAGGCCGAGGCGTATTTGACAAACATGACCTTGCGCATGAAAAAGTGATGGAAGGTCTGGCTGATGTCCTGATACTGGTTGCCCTTTTGCTCGTGCGGCAATTCGATATTGAGGCCGATGCTGGGCGAACGAGCATAAAACGCGCCCTTGTTGGCGGCTTCCATGATGCCGGGGCCACCGCCCGAAATCACGCTGAAGCCTGCCTCGGAGAGCTGGCGCGCGATTTCTTCTGTCAGCTGGTAATAGGGATGATCGGGTGCGGTGCGGGCACTGCCGAAAATCGAGACTGCCGGGGTAATCTGTTTCAGGCGTTCGGTAGCATCGACGAATTCTGACATAATCTCGAGTGCATGCCAGGCCTCGTGCGATGAACGTCGATGCTCGATGAGATCCGGGTCCATCAGTTTCGGGATTTTTTTTGCAGCAGACATGGGGCTTAACCTTGCGTGTTGAGGGCCTGGAAAATGCGGGACTGGCGCACGGCATCCTGAATACGGCATGCGTCAGAAGTCAGTTTATGAAGGCACCTTATGAAAACATTGTTATTGGTTGACGGCTCATCCTATCTTTACCGGGCGTTTCATGCCATGCCCGATTTGCGCAACAAGCAAAACGAGCCGACCGGCGCCATTCAGGGCGTGCTGAACATGCTGCGCCGCCTGCATAAAGATTATCCGGCCGATTATAGCGCTTGTGTGTTTGATGCCAAAGGCAAAACCTTTCGTGACGACATCTACCCCGAATACAAGGCCAACCGCGCCTCCATGCCCGACGATCTGCGCCTACAGATAGAGCCTTTGCACACGGCCATCCGGGCCATGGGCTGGCCCCTGATTGTAGAAGACGGCGTGGAAGCCGATGACGTCATCGGCGCGCTGGCCAAGCAGGCCGAGCGCGAAGGCATACGCGTCATCATTTCCACTGGCGACAAGGATATTTCGCAACTGGTGAATGAGCACATCACCGTCGTCAACACCATGCGCGATGCCTTTCGCAAAACCGATGAAGTGCTGGACCCGGCAGGCGTCGAAGCCAAATTTGGCGTGCCGCCTGGCCTGATGGTGGATTACCTGATATTGATAGGCGACAGCTCGGACAATGTGCCAGGCGTGGAAAAAGTCGGCCCGAAAACCGCCGTCAAATGGCTGAAGCAATACGGCTCGCTGGAAAATATCGTCGCCAATGCCGATCAGATAACCGGCGTAGTGGGCGAGAACCTGCGCAAAGCCCTGCCCTGGCTGCCCACGGCGCGCGAGCTGATCACCATCCGCTGCGATGTGGGCATACAGGAGAGCCTGGATGACCTGGCGCCACGCCCGCAGGACCGCGAAAAGCTAATCGAGCTATTTGACCGTTTTGAATTCAAGACCCTGCGCCGCGAGCTGGACCTGGCCATCCCCGCCGCGCAAGCCCCATTGCCCACCGTGGCAGCGCAGCCCGCTGGCACCTCGGCAGATTTGTTTGCCGCCGCTGGCGTCAGCACCCGTCAGTTCGAGACCATCCTCGATGAGGCCAGCCTGCAACGCTGGCTGGACAAGATCAGCAGCGCCGCACTGGTGTGCTTTGATACCGAGACCACCTCGCTGGACCCGCTGACCGCCAAGCTGGTTGGCATGTCGTTTTCGATCAAGGCGGGCGAAGCCGCTTATCTGCCACTGACGCATGATTACCCCGGCGCGCCAGATCAGCTGCCGTTTGCCGCTACGCTGGCGCGCATCAAGCCGCTGCTGGAAAACCCCGCCATCAAAAAAGTCGGGCAAAACCTCAAATACGACAAGCACGTGCTGGCCAACCACGGCATCGCGCTCAATGGCATTGCGCACGACACCCTGCTGCAATCTTATGTGCTGGAAAGCCATCGTACCCATGGCATGGATGATCTCGCCATGCGCCACCTCGGCGTGCAGACCATCACTTATGAACAGGTAGCGGGCAAAGGTGCCAAACAGGTGTCGTTCAGCCAGGTGGCGCTGGAGCAGGCGGGCGAATATGCCGCCGAAGATGCGGATATCACCCTGCAACTGCATGAGTATCTTTACCCGCAAGTGGCCGAAGATGCCAAGCTGGAATTCGTCTATCGCCAGATCGAGATGCCGGTGCTGGACATCCTGTTTACCATCGAGCGCAATGGCGTGCTGATCGACAATGACATGCTGAATCGCCAGAGCCATGAAATCGGCCAGAAGCTGATGGCGCTGGAACAACAGGCTTACGAACTGGCCGGCCAGCCGTTCAATCTGGGCTCGCCCAAGCAATTGCAGGAAATCCTGTTCGGCAAGCTGGGCATCAAGCCCCTGAAGAAAACCCCCAGCGGCACGCCCTCTACCGATGAAGATGTACTGCAGGAGCTGGCGCTGGATTACCCATTGCCCAAGGTCTTGCTGGAATATCGCGGGCTCGCCAAGCTGAAATCCACCTACACCGACAAGCTGCCGCGCATGATCAACCCGACCACCGGCCGCGTGCACACCAGCTACAGCCAGGCCGTGGCCGTGACGGGGCGCCTCTCCAGCTCGGACCCCAATCTGCAGAACATCCCGGTACGCACCGCCGAAGGCCGCCGCATTCGCGAAGCCTTCATCGCCCCGGCGGGCGGCCACATCGTCTCCGCCGACTATTCGCAGATTGAGCTGCGCATCATGGCGCACTTGTCACAGGATGACGGCCTGCTCACCGCCTTTGCCGCCGGTGAGGATATTCACCGCGCCACCGCTGCCGAAATTTTTGGCGTGGAACGCGAAGCCGTCAGCAGCGAACAGCGTCGTTACGCAAAAGTCATCAACTTTGGCCTGATCTACGGCATGAGCGCCTTTGGCCTCGCGCAAAACCTCGGCATCGAACGGCAGGCCGCGCAGAACTACATCGAGCGCTATTTCACCCGCTACCCCGGCGTGCGCGATTACATGCAAAACACGCGCGAGCGCGCCAAAGCCCAAGGCTATGTGGAAACCTTCTTCGGCCGTCGCCTGTGGGTGCCGGAGATCAACAGCCCTAACGGCATGCGCCGCGCCGGTGCCGAACGCGCCGCCATCAACGCGCCCATGCAAGGCACCGCAGCCGACCTCATCAAGCTCGCCATGATTGCCGTGCAAAGCTGGCTGGAAACCGAAAAGCTCGCCACAAAACTCATCATGCAAGTGCACGATGAACTGGTGCTGGAAGTGCCGGATAACGAGCTGGCGCTGGTGAAGGAAAAACTGCCGCAGCTGATGCAGGATGTGGCAAAACTGGATGTGCCATTGCTGGCAGAAGTCGGTGTAGGGAGTAACTGGGAAGCGGCGCACTGATCGTTCAGCACCACAGATGTTCGCAGGCCAAGCCGGTTCGGCTCTAAGACTCCTCTGTCGGTGCCTCAGGACTATCACCCGCGGGCGGCTCAGCCGAATCCGGCACTGTTGAAGAAACGGGCGCGGCCTTCGCGCCCTCCTCCTTAAGCTCCTTTAGATACCACTCGATATCCCATTCACAGCCGCCGCAGCCAGTCAGCGCGCCCGTCCAGCGCGAGATGCCCTCCAGATCACGGCCTTCCAGAAACAGCTCGCGTATCTGGCCGCGCTTGGTGCCGCTGCAGTGGCATAGCACTTCGTTGTCGGGGTTATCTTTGTCGGTGGTCATAAGCTAAATCAGGGTAAATATGCTGCAAAGTATATGGCATAGTGCCTGGGTTTATGGCGTTGCATAAGGACGCATGTTGAAAGCGCCCAGACTGCAAGCCTGTATTACCGGGCAGGATATAATGCGATTTTCGATAACGTCCACACACCATGCCAACCTTCGGTGCCTACATCATCGGCGATGAAATCCTCTCCGGCAAACGGCAGGATGCCCATCTGTCCCGGGTAATCCAGACCCTGGCCGCACGCGGCTTGCAGCTTGGCTGGGCCGAGTATCTGGGCGATGACCAGCGCCGTATCGCGCAAAGCATCAAACGCAGCATGGACCGTTGCGACATCGTGTTCAGTTTTGGCGGCATAGGCGCCACGCCAGACGACTTTACCCGCCAGGCCGCTGCCGAAGCCGCTGGCCTGCCCATTGAGCGCCATGCGGGCGCAGTAGCCGAAATTGAAGCGCGCTTTGGCGAGGCCGCCTACCCCAAGCGGGTGCTGATGGCAGATTTCCCCAAGGGCGCTGACCTGATCCCTAACCCGGTCAACCGCGTGGCGGGGTTTTCACTGGGCTCGCATTACTTCATGCCCGGCTTTCCCGAGATGGCCTGGCCGATGATGGAATGGGTGCTGGATACGCACTACGCCCATCTGTTCCACCAGCATGTGATCACCGAACAAGCGATTGTGGTGTGGGATGCCGGTGAGAGCCAGTTGATTGATCTCATGAACCACATCGTCGCCACCCACCCCGAGGTCAAGCTGTTCAGCCTGCCCAAGCTGGATACGCGACGCACCATCGAGCTGGGCGTCAAAGGCCAGTCTGACGCGGTGGCCGCTGCCATGGCCGACATCACGCAAGGCGTGACGCAGGCAGGCTTTCCCTGGCAAGCCATGTGATGGACTGCCGCCCGGACTGCGGCGCCTGCTGCATCGCCCCCTCAATCACCAGTCCCATACCCGGCATGCCGCATGGCAAACCCGCTGGCGTGCGCTGCATACAATTAACGGACGACCTGCGCTGCGCCATCTTCGGCCAGCCCGAGCGCCCGCACTTCTGCGGCGGCCTGCAACCGGAACCCGCCATGTGCGGCACCAGCCGCGAGCACGCCATACACTGGCTAGGCGAACTGGAACAACTTACCCAGCCCGCGCCCTGAGCCCCAGCACAGCCAGCGCACTCAACCCCGCCATCACCGACACATATCCGCCTACCCAGGCCAGCCCGCCTTGTTGCACCAGCGCTTGCGAAATGGCGGGCGCCAGCGAGGCACCGAGAATGCCACCCAAACTATATGCAAGCCCGGCACCGCTATAGCGCACGGCGGCCGGGAACTGCTCGGGCAAAAATGCACCCATGGGGGCAAAGGTCACGCCCATGAGGAATAACAACAACGCGAGATACGCCGTCACCAGCAACAAAGAACCGCTCTGCAACGCAGGTGCCAGCAGAAAACCCGCCAGCATGGCGGCCAGCGCCCCGCGCAGCAACACCGGTCGACGGCCAATACGATCACTCCGGGCAGCGGCCAAGGGCGTCGCCAGCGTCATCGCCAGAATCGCCACGCACAGCATGCCCAGAAAAACCGGGCGCGATATGCCCAGCGTGCCAGTGCCATAGCTCAGGCAAAACACCGTCGCGGTGTAAAACAGGTTGTAGCACACGCCCATCGCCAGCGCGCCCAGTAGCACGGCACGCGCATGCGTCTTCAGCAAGGCGCCCACCGGCAGAGTATGGGTGGCTTTATGGGCCAGCACAGCGGCAAAGGCCGGGGTTTCGGCCAGCGTAAAGCGTACATAAAGCCCCACCACCACCAGCAAGGCGCTGGCAATAAACGGCACGCGCCAGCCCCACGCCTTGAATTCAGCATCTGTCAGCCACAGGCTTAAACCAAGAAAGCTCAAAGTCGCCAGCAAAAAGCCCACGGAGGGCCCCAATTGCGGAAACATGCCAAACCAGGCACGCCGCCCCTCCGGCGCATGTTCGGTAGCCAGCAGGGCTGCACCACCCCATTCGCCGCCCAGCCCCAGCCCCTGACCAAAGCGCAACAGGCACAACACCACCGGCGCCCACACGCCCCATTCGGCATAGCCCGGGAGCACACCAATCAGCAACGTGCTGATCCCCATCAACAACAATGATGCCGCCAGAGTGACTTTGCGCCCCACCCGGTCACCAAAATGCCCGAACAGCACCGCCCCCAGCGGCCGTGCCAGAAAGGCGATGCCAAAGGTCAAAAATGCATTGAGCGACTGGGCCGCCGGAGCCTCCGCGGGGAAGAACACCTGCCCGATCACCAGGGCAGCCGCCATGGCGTAGATGTAAAAGTCATAGAACTCGATGGCAGTGCCGATGAAGCTGGCAAAGGCGATGCGGGTGGTGGAGGGAGAGGATATCGGCTGCTTGTTCATCGGCATATAAGTTATGGTCCAGGGGTGGCGCCAGCATAAAGCATCCATAGCTTGACGCCCACTTTTTAGCGATGCCGAAAGCAGTCTATCTGTTTACTCAAGGAAGGTATTTTTGCCTGGCCCTGCCAGAGAACAGAGCGCCAAGCAATCTTGATAGTTTTAAGGGAATCAACAAGCTAGCAGATGCATGCTTTTACTCATGTCAAGCCCACCAATTACAATTTTTCGTTTTGCGCGCCTGCCGTTTGCATATAAAATAGGCAGCTTTTCCACAATCATCGTACGGACTTTGTCCAAGGTTTCAGCTTCAGTGCAAATCGGCCCATACAAACTAAAAAACAATCTGGTGGTTGCGCCCATGGCGGGCGTGACGGATCGGCCTTTCCGCATGCTCTGCAAAAAGCTGGGCGCGGGGCTGGCTGTTTCCGAGATGGTGACGTCGAACTCGCTGCTGTACGGCAGCGCCAAGACGTTGCGTCGCGCCAACCACGAGGGCGAAGTGGAGCCGATTTCGGTGCAGATCGCCGGGGCAGACCCGAAGATGATGGCAGAGGCCGCCAAGCACAATGTGGATAACGGTGCGCAGATCATCGACATCAACATGGGTTGCCCGGCCAAGAAGATTTGCAATGTAATGGCAGGCTCTGCCCTGCTCAAGGATGAGCCGCTGGTATCGCAGATTCTGAAAGCGGTGGTGGCCGCCGTGGATGTGCCGGTGACCCTGAAAATCCGTACCGGCTGGGACAAGAACAACCGCAACGCCGTGG
Organism: Methylovorus menthalis; assembly: GCF_020523625.1. Classification (GTDB taxonomy): domain Bacteria; phylum Pseudomonadota; class Gammaproteobacteria; order Burkholderiales; family Methylophilaceae; genus Methylovorus; species Methylovorus menthalis. The sequence continues at coordinate 70,915 of NZ_JAJAQH010000003.1, read as the reverse complement.
CCGTGGCGCGCATGGCGGAAGACATCGGCGTGCAGGCACTGGCCATGCACGGCCGCACCCGCGCTTGCCTATATAACGGCGATGCCGAGTACGACACCATTGCGGCGGTCAAGCAAGCCATCAAGATTCCATTGATCGCCAATGGCGACATCACCACCCCGGAAAAAGCCAAGTTTGTGCTGGAATACACCCAGGCCGATGCCGTGATGATAGGTCGTGCGGCCCAAGGTCGCCCCTGGATTTTCCGTGAAATCGCGCATTTCCTCGAAACCGGCGAGCATCTGCCGCCACCCGAGGTGAGCGAAATCCATCAGGTGATGCTGGACCATGTGCAGGACCTGTATGACTTTTATGGCGAGCTGACTGGCATGCGCGTGGCGCGCAAGCATATCTCCTGGTACACCAAGGGGCTGAAGGATTCCGCCAATTTCCGCCACCACATGAATCAGTTGCAAACGGTAGACGAGCAACAGGCGGCCATCAGCCAATTCTTCGGTCAGTTGTTGCAGCACGACCAGCGCCTGCAATATGTGCCCGAGACTGACTCCTCCGATGACCAAGCGATGGCGGCCTAGCCATGAGAAATAAAGCATGAGCAACAAAGACGTCGCCGCCTGTATCAGGGCCGCCCTGGATGAATATTTCAAAGACCTTGATGGCCAGCCGCCACACGCCGTGTATGACATGGTGATGGGCTGCGTGGAAAAACCCATGCTCGAATATGTGCTGCATCGCGCCGGGGGCAACCAGAGCAAGGCCGCCGAGATTCTCGGCCTCAACCGCAACACCCTGCGCAAGAAGATGCAGCTTTACCAGATTGAATAACCGCCAGGCGGCCATAGCCGCTTCATGCTGTTCTTAATGTTTTCCTGTTTTATTTTTCCCGCTTCAATTTAACGACGCATATTTACTGACCCTCACTGACATCAACTGACATCATGGCCATCATCAAAAGAGCACTCATCAGCGTTTCCGACAAGGCAGGCATCGTCGAATTTGCCCAAAGCCTGCACGCCTTTGGCGTCGAAATCCTCTCGACTGGCGGCACGGCAAAGCTGTTTCGCGATCACCAGATTCCCGTGATTGAAGTCAGTGATTACACCGGCTTTCCTGAAATGCTGGATGGCCGCGTCAAAACGCTGCATCCCAAGGTGCACGGCGGCCTGCTGGGCCGTCGCGATCTGCCTGAGCACGTGAGCGCCATGCAGGAAGCGGGTATTCCCAATATTGATTTGCTCTGCGTCAATCTTTACCCATTCGAGGCCACTGTCGCCAAGGCCGACTGTACGCTGGAAGATGCGATTGAAAACATCGACATCGGCGGCCCTGCCATGGTGCGCTCCGCCGCCAAGAACTGGAAAGATGTGGTGGTACTGACCGATGCATCGCAATACGCCGCCGTGCTGGATGAGATGAAAAGCACGGGGGGCGCTACCAGCCAGGCCACACGCTTTGCGCTGTCCGTCGCCGCGTTCAACCGCATCAGCAACTACGATGCCGCCATCAGCGATTATCTTTCCTCCATCAATACCGATGGCACCCGCAGCGCATTCCCCGCGCAAACCAATGGCCGCTTCGTCAAGGTGCAAGACCTGCGCTATGGCGAAAACCCACACCAGCAGGCCGCGTTCTACCGTGACTTGTACCCGGCACCTGGCTCACTGGTCACCGCCGAACAATTGCAGGGCAAAGAGCTTTCTTACAACAACATCGCCGATGCTGATGCTGCCTGGGAATGCGTCAAGAGCTTTGACAGTGGCGCCTGCGTCATCGTCAAGCATGCCAACCCTTGTGGCGTTGCCGTCGGCGCGACCGCGCTCGAAGCCTACAGCAAGGCTTTCCAGACTGACACGACCTCGGCATTCGGCGGCATCATCGCCTTCAACCAGACCGTGGACGCTGCCGCAGCAGAAGCCGTTGCCAAGCAGTTTGTCGAAGTGCTGATTGCGCCTGACTTTACTGCGGATGCACTGGCAATTTTCAAGGCCAAGGCCAATGTGCGTGTGCTCAAGATTGCATTGCCACCCGGTGGCAGCAGCGCCTGGGAGCAAGGCCGCAACTCGCATGACACCAAGCGCGTGGGCTCGGGCCTGCTGATCCAGACCGCGGACAACCATGAGCTCAGCCTGTCTGACCTCAAAGTGGTCACCCGCACACAGCCTACACCGCAACAGCTGCAAGACCTGCTGTTCGCCTGGCGCGTGGCCAAGTATGTCAAATCCAATGCCATCGTCTTCTGTGGCAATGGTATGACGCTGGGCGTGGGCGCTGGCCAGATGAGCCGCGTGGATAGCACCAAGATCGCCGCCATCAAGGCGCAGAATGCGGGGCTTTCCCTGCAGGGTTCTGCCGTGGCCTCCGATGCTTTCTTCCCATTCCGCGATGGAGTGGACGTGCTGGCCGAAGCCGGTGCTGCTTGCGTTATTCAGCCAGGTGGCAGCATTCGCGATGAAGAAGTCATTGCCGCCGCGGATGAGCATGGCATTGCCATGGTACTCACCGGCATTCGTCATTTCCGTCACTAAATATGCCGTGCCCTGCGCATCTGGATGGGCTTTCCGATTATGCGGAATGCCCATTGTTCAGATCGCGGGGCATTGTTCACATAGCACAGGGTTAACAACATGAAAGTACTCGTCATTGGCAGCGGTGGCCGCGAACATGCACTGGCCTGGAAAGTTACGCAAAACCCCAATATCAGCCGCGTTTACGTGGCCCCGGGCAATGCTGGCACCGCGCTTAACCCGGACATGGTCAACGTCCCCGCCTCCTCGGTAGCCGATCTTCTGGAATTTGCGCTCAAGGAGCAGATCGCCCTCACCATCGTCGGCCCGGAAGCCCCGCTTTCGCAAGGTGTCGTAGATACTTTCCGCGCCAATGACCTGAAGATTTTCGGCCCCACCAAGGCAGCTGCCCAACTGGAAAGCTCCAAGGATTTTGCCAAGGCGTTCATGATACGCCATGGCATCCCGACAGCCGCCTATGGCACGTTTACCGATGCTGCTGCTGCCCACGACTATGTGCGTGCACAAGGCGCGCCTATCGTCATCAAGGCCGATGGCTTGGCGGCAGGCAAGGGCGTGGTCGTGGCCATGGATGAAGATGAAGCCCATGCCGCGATTGACGCCATGCTGGCTGACAACAAGCTGGGGGCTGCTGGTGCCCGCGTGGTGATTGAAGAGTTCCTGACTGGCGAAGAAGCCAGCTTTATCGTGATGGTCGATGGCAAGAATATCCTGCCTCTGGCCACCAGCCAGGACCACAAACGCTTGCTGGATGGCGACCAAGGCCCTAACACCGGCGGCATGGGGGCATATTCTCCAGCCCCTGTGGTCACCCCTGACATTCATGCCAAGGTAATGCGCGAAATCATTGCCCCCACCGTCGCGGGCATGGCGAAGGATGGCATTCCCTACACCGGCTTTTTGTATGCGGGCCTGATGATTACGCCCGAAGGCGACGTCAAGACGCTGGAATTCAACTGCCGCATGGGCGACCCGGAAACCCAGCCCATCATGCTGCGTCTCAAGACGGACCTCGTGGGTCTGGCCGAGCATGCCGTCAACGGCACGCTGGACCAGGCGACGGTGGATTGGGATCGCCGCACCGCGCTGGGCGTGGTGATGGCCGCCTCCAATTACCCTGATACCCCGCGTACCGGTGATAAAATCACCGGCCTGCCGCGTGATCTGCAGGATGCCCATGTGTTTCATGCTGGCACTCGACTGGAAGATGGCCGCGTGCTGACCAGCGGTGGCCGTGTACTCTGCGTTACCGCGCTGGGCGAAACCGTGAAATACGCACAAAGCCGTGCTTACCAGATCGCCGAAGAGATTCATTTTGATGGCGCGCAGATGCGCAAGGATATCGGCTACCGCGCCGTCAAATCCTGAGAGTAAACGGCAATGATGAATGCACGCGAGTTGCGGCATTACCTGCGTCAGGGCGGGGTCATTGCCTATCCTACCGAGTCCTGCTTTGGGTTTGGGTGCGATCCACATAGCCGTCTGGGCGTGCAGCGCATACTGCGCCTCAAGGGTCGGCCACAACGCAAAGGCCTGATCCTGATAGCGGATCAGCAGGCACGCTTCAAGCGCCTGATTGCACCATTGAGCCCCGAACAGCAAGCGCGCGTTGCCACCACCTGGCCCGGCCCGCATACCTGGCTGGTGCCGCACGCAGAAGACTGCCCCATCTGGCTGCATGGTCGTCATCCCTCGCTTGCTGTGCGCGTGACAGCACACCCCTTGTCGTCAAGACTTTGCCGCATGGCGGGCATGGCCCTGGTCTCCACCAGTGCCAACAAGGCGGGCCATGCCTCGGCCAAAACCACCCGTCGGTGCCGCCAGCTTTTCGGGCAGCGCGTACGCGTCATCGCCGGACTGACCGGTGGCGCCCGCAAGCCCTCGACCATACAAGACCTCATCACCGGACGCATTTTGCGCCCCTAAACCGGAGCACCGCATGAATTCCGACGCCGTATATGACTATCTGCAAGGTCTGCAAAACCGCATCGTTGAAGCGATTGAGCTGATTGATGGCAAGAATTTCCTGAATGACAGCTGGCAGCGCCCGGAAGGCGGCGGCGGTACTTCCTGCCTGCTGGAAGAAGGCAATGTGTTTGAACGTGCAGGCGTGGGCTTTTCGCATGTGATCGGCAATAAATTGCCGCCATCCGCGAGCGTGGCACACCCGGAAGCGGCAGGCCGCAGCTGGAAGGCCATGGGTGTCTCGCTGGTGTTTCACCCGCGCAACCCTTACATCCCCACCGTGCATATGAATGTGCGCTTTTTTGTCGCTGAAAAACCAGGCGAAGAACCTATCTGGTGGTTTGGCGGCGGCATGGACCTCACCCCTTATTATGGTTTTGAGGATGATGCCGTGCATTTTCACCGTCTGTGTCGCGAAGCGCTCGCGCCATTCGGCAGCCAGTATTACCCCGCATTCAAGCAGCATTGCGATGAATATTTCCACCTCAAGCATCGCAAGGAGCCACGCGGTATAGGCGGCATCTTCTTTGATGATTTTAACGAACTGGGCTTTGAGCAGAGTTTTGCCCTGATCCGCAATGTGGGCGATGCCTTCATTCAGGCCTACATGCCTATCGTGCAGCGCCGCAAGGACATAGCCTATGGCGAGCGCGAGCGCGATTTCCAAGCTTATCGTCGTGGCCGTTATGTCGAATTCAACTTGGTGTATGACCGCGGCACGCTGTTTGGCCTGCAATCTAATGGCCGCACAGAGTCTATCCTGCTTTCCATGCCACCCATCGTTAAATGGCGCTATGACTGGAAACCGGAAGCAGGCTCGCCTGAAGCCCGTCTCTACAGCGATTTCCTGATCGATAAAAACTGGCTGGCTTAGCTTGATCGGCGCGGTTTGTGCTTATAATCCCTGTAAAAAGGGAGTTATAAATGCAAACCATTGAAAGCATTATCGCCACACTATCCAGCTGGATCTGGGGGCCACCCATGTTGATCCTGCTGGTCGGCACCGGCCTCTATCTCACCGTGCTGCTCAAGGGTTTGCAGTTCCGCACCCTGCCGCTGGCATTCAAGCTGATTTTCAAGAAAGAAGTCGGCCACGATGGCGATATCAGCCACTTTGCCGCGCTGATGACGGCATTGGCCGCCACTGTGGGCATCGGCAATATCGTTGGCGTCGCCACCGCCATTACCCTGGGCGGCCCCGGCGCCGTCTTCTGGATGTGGATGACCGGCCTGGTCGGCATGGTGACCAAATATTCAGAAGCCGTCCTCGCCATCAAATACCGTGAAAAAGGCCCGCATGGCATGCGCGGCGGCCCCATGTACTACCTGGCAAAAGGCGTGGGCATGCCGTGGCTTGGTGCGTTGTTCGCCTTCTTCACTGCCTGTGCTGCCTTTGGCATTGGCAACATGGCCCAAGCCAATGCCACGGCAGAAATCTTCAAATCCACCTTTCATATCCCCACCGAACTCACCGGCTTTATCCTGATGGTACTGACCGGCCTCGTGATCATCGGCGGCATCAAGTCCATCGGCAAATTCACCTCTTATCTGGTGCCACTGATGATCGTGGTCTATGTGGGTAGTGGCCTGGTGGTACTGGCCTATAACCTGAGCGAAATCCCGCATGCGTTTTACCTGATCTTCCATCACGCCTTCAGCCCGGCAGCGGCAGGCGGCGGCTTTGCCGGGGCAACGGTCGCGGCCGCCATGCGTTATGGCATTGCCCGTGGTGTATTTTCCAATGAATCCGGCTTAGGCTCTGCCCCCATTGCCGCGGCTGCAGCACGCACCAAAGACCCGGTCAGCCAGGCACTGGTCAGCATGACGCAAACCTTTATCGATACGCTGGTGGTCTGCACCATGACCGCGCTCATCATCCTCACGGCTACGGCCTGGAAGCACGGCGTCAGCGCAGGCCAGCTCACCAGCATCAGCATGGCGGAAACCCTGGGCGACACCGGCAAATACATCGTCGCCATTTCAACTGCGCTGTTTGCCTACTCCACCCTCATCGGCTGGAATTACTACGGCGAAAAAGCGGTGGAATACCTGTTTGGCTTCCGCAGCATCAAGATTTATCGCTTGGTCTTTACTCTGGCCGTCGCCGTTGGCGCCAGCATCAGCCTGGAGCTGGTTTGGAATTTCTCGGACCTGATGAATGGCATGATGGCGATTCCCAACCTGATCGGCCTGCTGGTACTTTCCAAGGTGATCAAGGCGGAAACTGATCGCTACTTCAAGGGATAAGTCCCCTGTTTGAGCCAGGCCTTCCCTGGCTCACCTTCGCCAGCGGGTTTATCGCACGGCGAGCAGGCAACACTTAGACATGGGCCAGAAGGATGGCTTATGCAAGATCAGGCAACAGGCATATTTCGTGCATACTATTTTCAAAAAATAGGGGATCGCATGTTTGCACAGCTTTTTCGTACCAAGCCGATTGATACTGAAGACCGTAGCGGTCTCAAAAAATGTCTGAGCGCCTTTGATCTCGCCCTGCTGGGCATAGGATGTGCCATCGGCACGGGTATTTTCGTCCTGACAGGCATTGCGGCGGCCACGCTCTCTGGCCCAGCGGTGGTGGTCTCTTTCATTTTTGCCGGTATCGCTTCCGGATTTGCTGCCCTCTCCTACGCAGAGCTGGCGGCGTCAGTTGGCGGATCAGGCAGTGCTTACGGATACAGCTATGTCGCATTCGGCGAGCTGATAGCCTGGATCATGGGCTGGATTCTGTTGCTGGAGTATGGCGTGGGGGCCGCTGCCGTTGCAAATGGATGGGCCGGTTACTTTATCGGCACGCTGGCCAACTTCAATATCCATCTGCCGGAGCTGCTAAGCAAAGCGCCGATCCAGGGCGGCATCATCAACCTGCCTGCGTTTGGCATTATCTGGGTGCTGGCGCTCCTGCTCATCATCGGGGTAAAACAGAGCGCTCAGGTTAATAACATCATTGTTGCCATCAAGCTCAGCACCATCGTGATTTTTGTCGCCATTGCGGCCTTGCATATCCAGACCGACAACTGGCAGCCCTTCATGCCGTTTGGCTGGTTTGAAAAACTGCCGGATGGTCATACCACAGGCATCCTGGCCGGCGCTTCACTGGTATTTTTTGCCTACTTTGGTTTTGATGCTGTTTCCACCGCAGCAGATGAGGCTAAAAATCCACAACGTGACTTGCCGATCGGACTTATTGCTTCGCTCACCTTCTGCACCATTGTCTATATTCTTGTCTCCGGCCTGCTGACTGGGATGGTGCATTACACTGAACTCAATGTCAGCTCGCCGGTGGCCTACGCGCTGTCCAAAATCGGCTTCACATGGTCTTCAACGCTTGTGGCCACCGGCGTGCTGGCGGGGCTAATCACTGTGCTGCTAGTGCTGATGTACGGTCTCACCCGCATCCTGTATGCCATGAGCCGCGATGGCCTGATTTCACCCTTTTTTTCCAAGCTGAATCCGGCGCGTCGTACTCCAGTACGCATCATTCTGCTATGCGCCCTCATTATTTCATCGATCGCAGGCTTTTTCCCGCTGGGTGAGCTCGCAGAGACCGTAAATATCGGCACCCTGGCAAGCTTTGTCATGGTGTGTATTGGCGTCATGGTATTGCGGATACGCCAGCCCAACCTCAAGCGTCCGTTCAAGAATCCATGGAATCCGTTAATTCCCCTGCTGGGCGTAATCTCATGTGGCGCTCTGATGACGTTCCTGCCAAACGAAACATGGCACCGATTTATTATCTGGGTGCTGCTCGGAATAGTGTTCTATTTTGTGTATTCAAGGCACCATAGCATTCTTAACAAACAACCTCGTTAACACTCTCCATGTCCGATCTTCAGCGTTTACATCCTGGCACCCGCTACAGCGAGGCATCCATTTTTAACAGCACGATTTACCTGGCAGGCCAGGTGGCGAATGACGGCAGCCTGGATATCCAGGGCCAAACCGCAGAAGTGCTAACCATGATCGATAACTTGCTGGCAGAAGCCGGTAGCGATAAATCGCGCATCCTCATGGCGCAGATTTACCTGGCAGATCTGGCTGATTACGACGGTATGAACACGGTGTGGGATGCCTGGGTGCCTGCCGGAGCGGCTCCACCGCGTGCCACGGTAAAGGCAGCACTGGCCAAGCCTGAGTGGCGCATTGAAATCGTCATTACGGCCGCCCAGTTGTAGGCAGAAAAATCGCTTGGGGCCGAGGTTTAACCGCTACCCATTGAGAGTTGCGGGCAACAAAAAAGCCGGTCTTTTGAACCGGCTTTTTGTTTGAAAACTGTAATCCGTAATTACAGTGTCAGAATCCATTCAACGATAGTCTTGATGTCTTCGTCTTTTACGTGCGGGCTGTTAGGCGGCATTGGGATTGGGCCCCAAACACCACTACCACCAGCCTTGACCTTGGTGATCAGCTTGGCTTCTGCCGTTTTGTCGCCCTTGTACTTGGCAGCAACGTCCTTGTAAGCAGGACCCACTACCTTGTTGGCGATGCTGTGACATGCCAGACAGCCATTCTTTTGAGCCAGGGCTTCAGCGGCCTTGGCATCTGCTGCGCTTGCTTGTCCAGCCAGCATCAAAGAGCCGGCGGCTGCAACCGTCATTAATAAACCTTTCATGCTTTCTCCTTCATCTCGGTCTTGTAAAAACTACGTTAATACAACTTGTAATGATACCTAGGATTGCGGCGCCTTGGAAAGTGCTTAAGCGTTTTATTAACCCTGTCAATCTCGCGCATCACCTACACTCAATCAACGTCAATCATAACGAAACGTTGACCGTGTCCTGCCATGCATTACTTGCACATGCATCATTCTGACTTGCCTGCCCGGACGCAGTTCCATCCCGCGGCCAGCCTCACTCATCGCCGATGTCGGCTAGAGGTAATATTCGGTGCTGTACTCCACCTCAAGCGTATGAACTTCACCCGGGGCGACGGTTACCACGTTGTCAGTCGCATTGGCAGATTCCACACAGACCATGTGGCGCCAGCCCGAATGACTACCCAGATCGCCGATCTCGGCGGCTTTCTGGCCCCATGGATTCCATACCACTGTCGATTTACTGCCGGATTTCTGTACCACGATACGACGGCGCAAGCCGGGGTCTTCGATCACACAGGTGCTTTCAGTATTGATGTACACCCGATCGGTTTCTTCGGTGAAACGAATATCACCCTGCTGCTGCTTGACGGCGTAGCCTTCCACCTTGTCCTGATACTGGGTGTTTTCCAGACCGCTGATCTTGATGACTTCAATATCGCTGACATGGAAATAGGTATGCAAGGCCTCACCCAATACAAAGGGAGCCGTACCGGTATTGGTCGTTGTAAGCTGCATGCGCAAGGCCGAGCCGACAATCACCGTGAGGGTCACTTCACAGTGATGCGGCCATTGCTTGCCGAGCTGCTGGGTTTCAATGAGTTGCATGACGATGCGCGTGGCGCCATCCGGATCAATCACCGTATCGACGATTTTCCACTGAGCCACCCGGGCAAAACCGTGCGGACAGAGCGTTTCATCGGTGGCATGTGCACCAAACCAGGGCCAACATACCGGCACCCCACCGCGAATCGAGCGGCCACGGACAAAGCGCGCCTGGTCTGACAGCCAAAACACCGGCTCTTCGGAGTGATGTGGTTGCCACTCCATGACATGCGCGCCTTGCAGGGCGATCTTGGCCGAGGCATGGGGGTTTTCAATATGAACCGTTACCAGACCATTCTGATCAGAATAGAAATGGATTTTCTGGCCAACGCCGTAACGCGCATTCAACTGCTGTATGGATTGCATCCGACTCTTGATCCTTACGGTGTTATTTTTCGATCTGGCTTACATCGCGCACAGCGCCGCGAGCTGCCGAGGTACTCATGGCGGCGTAGGCACGCAGGGCTGGTGATACATGACGCTCACGTGCCTGTGGCTTCCAGGCATCCTTGCCGCGCGTCTCCATGGCCGCACGACGGTGCGCCATGACTTCATCGCTGACAGCCAGATGGATGGTGCGGTTAGGGATATCGATTTCGATGATATCGCCCTCTTCCACCAAGCCAATGGCGCCGCCTTCAGCCGCTTCAGGTGATGCATGGCCAATACTGAGGCCAGAGGTGCCACCGGAAAAACGTCCGTCCGTAAGTAAAGCACATTCCTTGCCAAGGCCTTTGGACTTGAGATAGGAGGTGGGGTACAGCATTTCCTGCATGCCAGGGCCACCGCGTGGACCTTCGTAACGAATCACGACCACATCGCCCGCAACGACCTTGTCACCCAGAATGCCTTCAACCGCCGCATCCTGCGATTCAAAAATGCGCGCACGCCCGGTGAATTTGAGAATGCTGTCATCTACGCCGGCGGTCTTGACGATACAACCATCCAGCGCAATGTTGCCGTACAGCACGGCGAGACCGCCATCCTGCGAGTAGGCATGCTCCTTGTTGCGGATGCAGCCTTCTTCGCGATCCGTATCCAGCTCAGGCCACAGCATGGATTGGCTGAAGGCGATGGTGGTGGAAATGCCGCCAGGGGCGGCGCGGTAGAACTTCTTCACGTCTTCATCGGTGGTAGTCGTGATATCCCACTTCGCCAGCGCATCGCCCAGGGTAGGACTGTGCACGGTAGGCGTATCCGCATGAATATTCCCGGCGCGGTTCAGCTCGCTCAAAATGCCCATGACGCCACCAGCGCGGTGCACGTCTTCCATGTGGTATTTGGCGGTAGCAGGCGCCACTTTGCACACGCATGGCACATTGCGCGAAATGCGGTCAATATCGGCCATGGTGAAATTGATTTCAGCCTCGTGCGCTGCGGCCAGCAGGTGCAGCACGGTATTAGTGGAGCCGCCCATGGCCACGTCCAGGCTCATGGCATTCTCGAAGGCCTTGAAATTGGCCACATTGCGCGGCAGCACGCTTTCGTCGTCCTGCTCGTAATAGCGCTTGGTAATCTCGACAATCAGGCGACCCGCCTTGAGGAACAGCTCCTTGCGAGCTGCATGCGTGGCGAGGGTGGAGCCATTGCCTGGCAATGAGAGCCCCAGCGCCTCGGTCAGGCAGTTCATGGAATTGGCGGTAAACATGCCGGAGCAAGAACCGCAAGTCGGGCAAGCCGAACGCTCAATCGCCTCGGACTCGGCATCGCTGACCTTGCTGTCAGCACCGGCTACCATGGCATCTACCAGATCCAGCTTGTGGAATGTGCCTTGCCAGTTGACCTTGCCCGCTTCCATCGGGCCGCCAGACACGAAGACCACCGGGATATTCAGGCGCAGTGCGGCCATCAGCATGCCGGGGGTGATCTTGTCGCAGTTGGAGATACATACCAGTGCATCGGCACAGTGGGCGTTGACCATGTACTCAACGCTATCGGCGATCAGGTCGCGGCTGGGCAGGCTGTATAGCATGCCACTGTGCCCCATGGCGATGCCGTCATCCACGGCAATGGTGTTGAATTCCTTGGCAACGCCACCGGCGCGTTCAATTTCGCGGGCAACCATCTGGCCCAGGTCCTTGAGGTGGACATGCCCAGGCACAAACTGGGTAAAGGAGTTGGCAATGGCAATAATCGGCTTGGTGAAGTCTTCTTCCTTCATGCCGGTGGCCCGCCACAGGGCACGGGCACCCGCCATATTGCGGCCATGGGTGGTAGTACGGGAACGGTATTGAGGCATGGCGTTTATCCGAATGGGATCAAAAAAGTAAATTTTAACCCAGATCAAAGCCAAGGACGCGAGATGTATCAATCTTGCATCATTTGAGTTGCACAAGCGGGACAGGGCGTTGCATCAACGCAACGATAAGTTGAATGTCTCCAGCGGCATCGGACGGCCATAGTAATAGCCTTGCACATACTGACAGCCGAGCAGGCTGAGCAAGTCTGCCTGCTCGGCGGTTTCCACACCTTCGGCCACCAGGTCTTTTCCCAGGCTATCCGCCATGGCAATAATGGCTTTTACCAGCAAGGCAGATTCGGTATTGGTGGCAATATCACTGATAAATGAACGGTCAATCTTGACCTGACTCACCGGGAATTTATTCAGATAGCCCAGCGCGGAATAACCGGTGCCAAAATCATCAATCGCAATGGCTATCCCAATTGAGTGCAGCGCCTCCAGCGTCTGACGTATATGGTCGCTATCGTGCAGCAGCAGGCTTTCGGTAATTTCAAACTTGAGCCACTGTGGATGACATCCGGTCTCCTGCAGGCAGTTGGTAATCATGGTCAGGAAATCCTGCTGCATGAATTGTCGCGATGACAGATTGATCGCCAGCACATAAGGCTGGCTGCGCAAGGCATTCCATGCCACTGCGGTACGGCAGCCTTCACGCAGCACCCAGCGACCGATTTCAACAATCATGCCCCGCTCTTCGGCAATCGGAATGAATTTATCTGGTCCTACCATGCCCAGATCATAACTATTCCAGCGCAACAAGGCTTCGGCCCCATACATCTCTCCGGTCGCCAGCTCGATAATGGGTTGGTAATACAACTGCAACTCGCCTTTGGCCAGCGCCTGCCGCAGCAGGTTTTCCATGAGCAGCCGCTCGGCCGCGTTCACGGTCAGCTCCTGGTTGTAAAACTGGAAATTGTTACGCCCCTGTCGTTTGGCATGGTACATGGCAAGATCGGCATGCTTGAGCAAGTCATCCAGATGGCTGCTGTCTTCCGGATAAAAAGCGATGCCCATGCTGGCAGATACGAAGAACTTGATGCTGGAGACCTCAAATGGGACATTCAGTGCATCAATGATGCGCGCCGCCAGCAAGGCAGCATCCAGCCGGGACAGGCAATGCGGCAGGGAAATGGCAAACTCGTCGCCGCCCATGCGGGCCAGCATATCGTCCTTGCCCAGTAACTGGCTTATGCGGCGCGATACCTCAATCAGCAATTTGTCGCCCACCGAGTGGCCGAGGGTATCGTTAATAGTCTTGAAGTTATCAAGATCAATAAACAGCAGGCAGAAGCCATGTGTCTGGGTTTTCACCTGTTCAATCAGCAATTGCAATTGTTGATTGAACAGCAGCCGATTGGGCAGTTCGGTCAGGATATCGTGATAGGCCAGTTGCTCGATACGCTTGCGGTAGCGGCTGTTCTCCGTTACATCACTGGCCACGGTCATGGCGCCAATCAACTCCCCGGAAGCCGAACGCTCAGGGACGATGCGTACCAGATGCACCAGCTGCTCATCACCATATTGCGTCACCAGCTCCAGATTATCAGGCTCACCAGAATCCATCACATTCAGGATACGTTTCTGGTAATCCTCGGCCGTGATATTGATGATATTGCCGCTCCAATACTCAACCGGCGACTTGCCCATTACCTGACTGACTTGCTGCTGCAGGCTGTCGCGCATCGCACAATACGAGTTTACAAACACGCGCCTGCATTCGCGGTCATAGCGCACGATGGTCAACGGCAGATTCTGCACCAGCATAGAGTATTCATTTTCGCGCCGGATAATCTCCGCCTCCAGCCGCCGCTCCGCCGTAATGTCACGGGCAAAGCCCACGGTGCCAATCACCTCGCCATCAATCACCACCGGCGACTTATAGGTTTCCGCCCAATGCATTTCGCCATCGGACTTCCGGATTGGTTCCACCAGCATCTTGATATTGCCGGATGCCAGAACTTCCTTGTCATCCTCAACATAGCCTTGGGCCATGGCCTCGGGGAAAATATCAAAATCCGTTTTGCCTATCATCTCATCTGCATTTTGCAGACCGAACATTTTGCTGAACGCACTATTCATTGAAAGAAAACGGCTTTGCTTGTCTTTCAGCCAGACAATGAACGGGAAATTATCCAGCACGGCGCGCTGGTATTGCTCGCGGCGGCGAATCTCCACGCCTTCTTCAAAGTCCCGCTGATCCGTCTGCCGACCAATGGCGAGCACCCCCATCAACATGCCATCTGCATCGCGCAGCGGGCTGAAATTCACCAGATCGCAGACCTCTTTGTCACCCAGTGTGTAGTGGGCGAGGCAACTATCCGGCCGCCCGGTTTTGATTACGCCTTCCAGCGTCTCGCGATACCGCCAGAAAAAGGAATGCATCACCACATCGGCCACGCCTCCCCAATGAGCAGGCAGATGCGCTTTGAGCATGGGATTGATGTAAAGGGTTTCGGCGTTGAGATTGTAGAGGGCAACCTTGTCTTGCAGATGCTCAAACAGAACGGCTGCCCACTGACAGATCAGGGAAAGAGTGACCTCTGCGTCCTCCGGCGGAGCTGCTGCCGAAGAGGTTTCCGATCCTGACTGTTGCATGAAGTGTCCCCCAAAACTGGTATCGCTATCCTTAAACGCTGGATGCGCGATCCTGAATGTCATTATTTTCAGTTACCATAGCACATCGTCAATTTAAACAGAACCACGGCAAATGGAATTCAATTTGCCCCTGTTCCTCCATCCAGCCATGCTCATACATCCTGAATTCGACCCCATTGCCATTCATATCGGCAGCTTCGGCATCCACTGGTATGGCCTCATGTACCTGCTCGGTTTCCTGAGTCTGTTGTGGCTGGGCAAGTGGCGCATACGCCGCAACCCCGACTCTGGCTGGAAAGTCAGCGATGTCGACGACATCCTGTTTTATGGGGCGCTAGGCGTCATCATCGGCGGGCGACTTGGTTATGTGATGTTTTACCAGCCCACTTACTTCAGCCAGCATCCACATGAAATCCTCTATCTGTGGCAGGGCGGCATGTCATTCCACGGTGGATTTCTCGGCGTACTGGCGGCCATGGCGCTGTTTGCCCGTAAAACCGGCAAGCGCTGGCTGGAGATCATGGACTTTGTAGCACCGCTGGTACCGATTGGTCTCGGCGCCGGACGCATGGGCAATTTCATCAATGGCGAGCTGTGGGGCCGAGCCACCGACATGCCCTGGGGCATGATTTTCCCCAAGGTGGATCAAGTGGTGCGCCACCCCTCGCAGCTCTATGAATTTGCGCTGGAAGGTGTCGTGCTGTTCCTGATTTTATGGATATATTCGAGCAAACCCCGGCCACGCGGCACGGTCTCAGCGCTGTTTCTGATCGGCTACGGCAGCTTCCGCTTTCTGGCGGAATACACACGCGAGCCGGATAGCTATCTGGGATTGTTATCGATGGGGCTGAGCATGGGCCAGTGGCTGAGCGCGCCCATGGTGATAGCCGGGCTGGTGATGTTTTACCTGTGTCGGAAGCCGCGTCCTTAAAACTTCGGCAGCCGATGGCGGGCGGCGCTGTGTCTGAGACTAACCTATACTTTATTATGTGATTTTTAGATTTGACTCGATTTGATGATTTAAACACTACGCTGTTCCGTCGTACTTCAAAAACAATATATCTGATTTACATTTATATGTTTTTTGATCTTGCGCCCAATAAAACTCCATATCAAGTGAGTTGATATCTTGAGATAAGCTATCCAAATGGCTATGAATTTTTTCTTGCAGAAAAACAATATTTCGTTTTAGTTTCCAACTCGCGGACATATCACCCTCATCTGTTAAGACAAGAAAAAAACGATTAGATGCATCGAATCTTGCCTCACCTTGGTTTTCATAGAACCACTTCTTTAAATCAGCAGGATTTTTTTCTGATTCGCCAATTATTGCCTTTTTCGCATCACTTAATTCTTTCATAAAGCTCTTTGCACCCTGCCTTTGGTCTTCTCGCAACTTATTCAAAAGATGTAACTTTAGTTCCTTAGAGTTTAGATCGTTTGGAATAAAAATGCGAAGCGCCCGACAAGTTTGCTTGAGTTTGGTTAACTCATTGCCAAAGCCGCATTCGCGCAGCTTATCTACCAATAATTGCTCAGGAAAATACGTGACCTTTAAATCGAATGGAATATCATTTATAAAGAAATCAATCTTCTTGACAAGCCCAACGGTTGGAAGAACAGACGCATGATCTTTGAATAGGTCTTCTATTATTATAGACGTCCAATGATTGTACCAAGAATTAAGCGTGTACCCCTTCATGCTAGCAAGTAACCTACCTTCTATTTCATCATTAATTTTGTCAAATGATTGAATTTTTTTAACGTAGTTATTGACAATATTTTTTTCCAGACTGTTTCCAAAAGATCCACCCCAATCAAAATTCTGCAACCTGTTAAGCTGATCGACTAAATACTCCTGATTGTCAGCTCTTACTGAGCGCTCCTCTTGATATTTATGATTTAAATATTGATTGATTTGCGCATCAGTAATACTTTCATTGCTAAACACACTCTCAAAATAATCCTTCGATGGTATTCTCACAATATCAACATTATGAAGATTGCAGAACTCCTCCATTGCCTCCTTCCGAGACATGCTTCTCAACTTTAAAAAACGAACTCCACGAGTATCATTTTCAATTTTTGGAAAGTCATCGCCTCTAAAAAGTTTATCTAATTGCTTGAAGTTTAGGCTTGTCATATATTTTCCAATATTGATCATCAGTAAAGGCAAAATTATTTAGAAGTATTCCTAAAAGATCAAAGGGGGAGGATACGATCCTTTCTTTGAATATCATTTCCATTACTTTAAGAAATATCTGATTTGTATCTAGCGATTTAATTAGTAGCCATTCATAGATTTTATCCACCAAAATTTCAGATAACTTCTCATTTGAAACCTCTTCAAATCGGGGAATTTTTGGAAGATTTCTAAAGGTAATTAAAACATCGCCCTTAATGCTTTGTATTCTATTAATCTGTCTTGGTGTAAATGACTTTTGTACTAACCATTCAAATTTATGCAACTCGAACCCATTTTTAACGCACGCATTAGTTATCGCACTCCACTCATGACCAGAAAGTGAATGATAGGTTAGAGAAAAATATTTGTTTTTCTTTAATACTCTTCGTATTTCAGAAAACGCAGCATTAATATCGTTTTCAAAGTTAGAATTTCTTTTTCCCCTGGTCTTGCTGTCACTTATGACTATTTCATTTATATAGTCCGGTTTGCATTTCAGCCAAGAATTCCATATAACACTTTGCTCAAAATATGGAACCGCCTCACCATAGGGAGGATCCGCAAACACGTAGTCAATGGATTCATTTTCTAGATCAAGTTTTTTTGCATCATTATTTGTTACTTTATATGTGGAGGAGCTAATTTCTTTTTCAGCTGAAAATAGATCGCCGTCCTTCGAAAAAAATTGTAAATATTCTTTTTTTCCATTTATTGCTTTTTTTAATCTGTTTTCGTAATAATCAAGAACATTATTTTCAATATATGTTTCGCCAGTATAAAAGCCTGTCATCCAAGCCCCGGGAGCCATATCACCTCTGCTTTTTATCGGAGGAACTAACTTTGAACAATTTGCCAAATTTGCCGTAAAAGCCAACTTGAGTAATTCCATCTCCTTTCCGGAGGAGTATTTTTCAATCAAACTAAGAAGCCTTGCATGACAGGCAAGTGTCCTTTTTGTAAATAGGGAGGCTACTGTCATTTCCTTTTGCGCAGAAATTCTAGAATTTTCGATTAACAATACATCCGGGTACCAATCATTTATTATTTGATTATTTTCATATTCTAAGAATTTCTGTGCATCAGATATGGAAATTTCAATCTCCTTGGATTTTTTTTCATTTATTTGTCTGCATTTTGCTTTAAGTGGTATGTTGTTTTTGTTTCGCAATACGGAAGTTAAAACAACGGGCTCGCCATTAAAGTTGCATTCAAACCACTTTTCCACAAAAGGAGAAAATTTCTTTTTTATTTCAGCCCATTGACTCTGAACTTTTTCAAGATCAACATTTCTTTCAAAAAGCTGAATGTTTATAAAATTAGCGGCAGGGTTTAAGTCGTTGGATATTACATTTCTTCCAAGAATGTAGGCTTCACAGCAAAAAACACCATACCCAGAAAATGGATCAAGCACAGTATCACCTTCATTGCTGTATTCTCTTACAAGTGCGCCTAGATTTGAGGAAGGTTTCTTCCCCCAATATTTGTGCATCTCATACATGTCTCTTTTCTGTTTCAAAGTAATTCCTCTAATACGATCAA
Source organism: Methylovorus menthalis (assembly GCF_020523625.1). Taxonomy (GTDB): domain Bacteria; phylum Pseudomonadota; class Gammaproteobacteria; order Burkholderiales; family Methylophilaceae; genus Methylovorus; species Methylovorus menthalis. Next base: position 52,445 of record NZ_JAJAQH010000003.1, on the reverse strand, counting down.
TTTTTTGCTCAGCTCAAGTAATAGGCGGCACAAAAATCACACAATGTGTGACATAAGGGGCGCGCTTTAGCGCGTCCCGCTTGATGGAGGGGGGCAGTAAACATACTTAAACGTGCCCCCTTTTAATAAAGTGAGCTATGGCTCGGATTGCAAGATATACAGCAGCGCCAAGATATAGAATGACAGCCCATACCTCATAAAGAGTAATAGCTTTGGATTCAAAATCAGGCGTTTCTGGGTCAGTAAAGCTTGTCCAAACTAAAGCAGCAAAAAACGTTACTGCCAACAAAGAAAAGACTCGACCAAGTTTGCTAGAGCGCCAACCATAGATAAAATAAATCGCGCTTGGAATAACAACCAAGATTATTGCAATGAAAGAAATTACAAAAAATCCAGCACTCGGCATATTTTGACCGCTAACGTTAAATGGCAGCCTTACGAAATACCTCTATATTACTGGTAATTGGTGAGCGAATGCGGGCTAACGGGCTGGCACCCGATGGCGGGCACGATGGCGCGCCACCTCGGGGCTGCGCAGGGCGGCATGCTTGGTCGCTCGCCCTTGCATGCGCTTACGCCATAACCTGAACGCGGAGCTGCGCAGCTGCCGCCGCATGAGATCAATGACCGCAGCTTCTGATAAGCCAAATTGAAAGGCAATAGCCTCGAATGGCGTGCGGTCTTCCCACGCCATTTCGATCACCCGGCCAATATCGGCCGCACTGAGTTCCTGACCGGAGACGTTGGTCTCAGCGGTATCACGAGTTAGCAGCACCGCTTTATGCCTTTCCATTTGCCATCCTGCCATTGTTTGAAAAAGGCTTCGCGCGTCAGCGGCGGCTCATCCACGTGCTGCTCGGCGTGATGCCGCAGGTAACGCTCGTAGGCATCATCGCCTGACAGGCGGCGCACCACGCGCCAAAACGCTTTCAACTTATTCAGCATGGTTAATCCCTTACCCATTGAGCATTCAGCGGTGCTGGTTCGTGCGGGTGCTCCGTCGATGGTCGTACCGGCTTGCCTGCCAGATAGCGCCAGCACACGCGCAGCATATCCAGTATCACCACCCACAGTATCACGACAAAAAACAGTGTCAGCCAGGCATCCAGTTGCTGGTTGAAAATCAGCTGCGGTGCCACGGCGGCTTTTTCTGGTGGCAAAGCACCTGCCGCCAGTTTGGCCGCCATGTCATTGGCAGCGGCAAAAAAACCGACGCGCACATCATCGCTCATGATTTTTTGCCAGGCGGCAGTACTGGTAATAATGACCAGCCAGGTAAGCGGAAGTGCCGTGACCCAGGCAAATTTGAGGCGGCCGGATTTGACAAAAATGCCCGTGGCAACCGACAGGGCAATGGCCGCCAGCATCTGGTTGGAAATACCAAACAGCGGCCACAGGATATTGACGCCGCCATTCGGATCAATCACACCGATGTAGAGGAAATAGCCCCAGCCTGCGACCACCAGCGCGCTGGTAAACAATACCGAGGGATACCAAGAGGTCTCGCCCAGCTTCGGCCAGATATTGCCCAGCATGTCCTGCAGCATGAAGCGGCCGACGCGCGTACCTGCATCCAGCGTGGTCAGGATGAAAATCGCCTCGAACATGATGGCAAAGTGGTACCAAAGTGCCAGCAAGCCCTGGCCGAAGGCGCTGCCAAAAATGCTGGCCATGCCCACTGCCAGCGACGGCGCACCGCCGGTACGGGCAAACAGCGTGGCCTCACCCATCTCGCGCGCCAGTGTATCCATTTGCGCCACGGTCACCGGGAAGCCCCAGCCGCTGATGGTGGCAACGGCGTCGGCCGCTTCCTTGCCGACGATACCTGCCGGGCTATTGATGGCGAAAAACACGCCGGGATCAAGCACGGTAGCGGCGATCATCGCCATGATGGCAACGAAAGACTCCAGCAACATGGCGCCATAGCCGATCATGCGAATGTCGCCTTCGTTTTCCAGCAGCTTGGGGGTAGTGCCGGAAGCAATCAGCGCATGAAAACCGGAAATGGCGCCGCAGGCGATGGTGATGAAGACAAACGGGAACAGCTTGCCGCCAAAAATGGGGCCAGTGCCATCAATAAATTGCGTCAGTGCCGGCATTTTGACTTCCGGCTGCAACATCAGAATCGCAATCGCCAGCACGATAACGGTGCCCAGTTTCATGAAGGTGGAGAGATAATCGCGCGGCGCCAGCAGCAGCCAGACCGGCAGGATGGCAGCGGCAAAGCCGTAGGCAATAATCCACCAGGCAAGGGTCAGGCCTTCATGGTCAAACCATACGCGCAAGGTCGCGTTGTGATCCACCCAGCCGCCACCCGCTACGGACAGCAACAGCAGGATCACGCCCAGGGCAGAGGCCTCCAGCACCTTGCCCGCACGGAAGTGACGCATGTATAAACCGACAATCATGGCGATAGGGATAGTCGCCGCCACAGTGGAAGTGGCCCATGGGCTGTGCTTCATGGCGTTTACCACCACCAGCCCGAGCACGGCAATCAGGATAATCATGATGGCAAAGGTGCCGACCAGGGCGGCGGTTCCGCCTATCGCCCCCAGCTCCTCACGTGCCATCTGGCCCAGACTGCGCCCATTGCGGCGCGTGGACAGGAACAAGGTCACCATGTCCTGCACGGCCCCACCCAGCACGGCGCCAAACAATATCCATAAGGTACCGGGCAGATAACCAAACTGGGCGGCCAGTGTTGGCCCTACCAATGGGCCAGGCCCGGCAATCGCTGCGAAATGGTGACCGAAGACGATCCATTTATTGGTCGGTACAAAATCGCGACCATTATCCAGCCGCACGGCCGGGGTCGCGCGCGAGGCATCCAGCATCAGCACCCGGGCGGCGATCCATGCCGAATAGAAACGGTAGGCCAGTGCATACACACATAATGCCGCCGCAATAAACCACAGGGAGTTGATGCTCTCGCCGCGATGCAGCGCGATGCCTCCAACCGCTGCCGCCCCCAGGATGGCAACGAGTAGCCACACGCTATTCTTCAGGATAGTTTTCATAATGACCGTGAGTGATGTGCAATGGGCTCACAGTATAAAACAGACCTGAGCGATATGCCGTTTCTACCGCAGCTTGCCTGGGATGGATATGGCACCTCTACTCTGGATGCACAGAAAAACGGATGCACAAAAAAAAGCCGGAGCAGTCATGCCCCGGCTTTTTCTACCCATCACCACCTTCTTGTGCCAGGCACTTGGTGGCTTCCTCCCTACTTTTTATCTTTACCCACCTGGTTACCAATAATACCGCCGACCGCAGCGCCACCGACGGTGCCAACCGCGCTACCGCCCGTCAGCACAGCACCTGCGGCTGCGCCTACACCCGCGCCCACGGCGGTATTCTTGTCACGGGCGGACATATTGCTACAGGCGGAAAGACATGCCACCGTCAACACGATGCCGGTCACCCGCCAAGTTTTATTGAGGATATGCATGCCTATCTCCTAAAGCTGTTTTAGTTGTTTACTTCGTCAAGTACGCTGGCTAGATGCGGCCGGTGAGTAACAGAATCAACAGAATGATGACAACCAGGCCCAGACCGCCACTTGGCGCATAGCCCCAGTTACGACTATGTCCCCAGGTCGGTAACGCACCCAGCAACATCAGGATCAGTACGATAAGCAAAATGGTCGTGATGGACATAAATTCCCTCTTTTCTTCAAATTAGTGAACAGGTGAACTGTTCTGGTTATGGGGTAATTTGTGATGCGTTTCACCGGCCAGGGCCAGCAGTGTTAATGCATGAATTTCAATGCATTTAATTTAGTGCATGAAAAAATAGATGATGATGAGCAGGAATGCTGGTACGCCCAGCAGCCAGGCAATAAAATATTTAATCATCAGAATTCCTCCTTAATTTTTAAGCGTTTGTTTGTTTGACACGCACCTCTACTGTATAGAGGCTTCTCCGCAACGCGCATAGGGGTAGGTCTGATACTGCTGTCAGTGAAGGCTTACAGGTACTAAGCGATGCCGCCTGCCGTCAAGAGAGCAACGCTGCCGCCAGCATACGGCCCGCATTGCGCATGGCCCCCCCATTGCGCAAGGATTAGTGGAGTACCATCTTGATAATGGAACGTTCCCAACCTTCACAAGGTCTGCGCATAGATGACCACCTCGCCTGATATACAAGACATGAATGCCGATACACCTGCGGCACCTGCACCAGCCAAACGCCTTTCCGCCTTGAGTCGGCTCTGGCCATTTTTGCGGCCTTATCGCTGGCAGATCATTCTTGCCCTGCTCTTGCTCAGCCTTGCCAGCGCCACCCTGCTCGCCGTGCCCCTGGCATTCCGCGATCTGGTGGATTTTGGTTTTGACAAACCACCCCAACAAGGGCCCAGCGCCAATGGCGACCTCAACAGCCATTTCCTGCTGCTGTTCGGGCTGGCCTTTGCCTGGGCCATGCTGGTTGCGGCGCGTTATTTCACCGTATCGTGGGTGGGGGAACGGGTGACGGCAGATTTGCGCAGCGCGGTCTATGCCCGCGTGCTCACGCAATCGCCTCAATTCTTTGAAACCTTGCAGACGGGCGAGGTGCTGTCGCGGCTGACGACCGACACCACGTTGATCCAGACGGTGGTGGGCAGCTCTGCCTCCATGGGCCTACGCAGCCTCTTCCAGTTTGTCGGCGGCATGGTGATGTTGGCGGTCACCAGCACCTATCTCTTTTCCATCAACCTCGGGCTGATGTGCCTGCTGGTGTTGCCCATCATGCTGATTGGCCGCTCCGTGAAGAAACTCTCGCGCGAATCGCAGGACAAGATCGCCGCCAGCTCGGCCATGGCCGGTGAAATCCTGAATGCCATGCCCACCGTGCAGTCCTACACACAGGAGCAGCGCGAGATTGGTCGCTTCAAGCAAAGCACTGAGCTCAGCTTTGATACCGCCATCCGCCGCGTTCGCGTGCGGGCAGCGCTAACCGCACTCATCATCACCGCCGTGCTGGGGACCATCGTTTTTGTGCTGTGGCTGGGTGCACGTCAGGTCAGTGATGGCGCCATGACCGGCGGCGAGCTGGCGTCGTTTGTGTTATATGCCGCCATGGTGGCAGGAGCGGTGGGCACCATGGCCGAAGTCTGGGGCGACATCATGCGGGCAGCGGGCGCCACCGAGCGCCTGCTCGAGCTATTGCAGGCCGAGCCTGCCATTCAGGCACCGGCAGAACCCATGGCATTGAAGTCGACCACGGAAGCCACCATCGGCTTTCACCATGTCAGTTTTTACTACCCCTCACGCCCCACCCAGCCTGCATTGCAAGAGCTGACACTGGAGATCGCCGCGGGCGAAAACATCGCACTGGTTGGCCCATCCGGCGCGGGCAAGACCACCTTGTTTCAGTTGCTGCTGCGCTTTTACGATACCAGCGCGGGCAGCATTACCATCAATGGTCAGGATATACGCCAGCTCAGCCTGGAAAGCCTGCGCGGCATGATCGCCGTGGTGCCTCAGGACCCGGTGATTTTCTCGGCCAATGCCATGGAGAATATCCGCTATGGCTACCCCTATGCCACCGATGCCGAAGTGCTGATGGCCGCCAAGGCCGCCCAGGTCGATGAATTCATTCACCGCCTGCCCAAGGGCTACGATACCTTCCTGGGCGAGCGCGGCACGCGGCTGTCGGGTGGTCAGCGTCAACGCATTGCCATCGCGCGCGCCATCCTCAAAAACGCGCCTATCCTGCTGCTGGATGAGGCCACCAGCGCACTGGATGCAGAATCCGAAATCCTGGTGCAGCAGGGCTTGCAAGCTGCCATGCAGGGGCGCACCACCTTGATCATTGCCCACCGGCTTGCCACGGTGCAGCAGGTAGACCGCATCATCGTCATGGAGCAGGGGAAAATCGTGGAAACAGGCACGCCCGAGTTGCTAAGGCAATCTGGCGGTTTGTATAGCCGCCTCGCTGAGCTACAATTCGGCGAATCATAAGCCACCGGCAACGTCTCGCAGTTCAAGCCGTTCAGTGCTCAATGCGCTAATACATTGAGCACTGTTCTTGCTTGCACTCAACTACCATGCAGAACATCTCACCCGACAATACGATTTTATTGGCGAAAACACGCCATATCGAAGAACTGGAACGGCTCTCTGTCAGCATTCAGTTTGTCGAGAGCATAGGCTGGATGGTGCATCAGTTGCAGGCCGAGCGCGGCGCCAGCTGTCTTTATTTAGCCTCTGCCGGTAGCCGCTTCGCCAAAGAACGCGGTGCCATCATTGAGCAGAATCAGGCTTTGGAGTCTGGTTTCAACGAGGCTTTGCAACGCTACCTCAGCCATAACACGTCGGCAGATGCCAAACAACTGACCCTGGTTTCATGGGTTTTATTGGGGTTTGAGCAGCTCAAGCCCTTTCGCCATCAGGTTACGTTACTAAAAATACCGTTCAGCGACTGCATACAATCCTATACGCGGCTGATTGGCAGTTTGATTTCGCTCATTTTTGAAATTACCGACAATGCCGTCAACAGCAAGATCTCCACTTATCTGGTCGCCCTCTACAATCTAGTGCAAGGCAAAGAGTTTGCGGGGCAAGAGCGCGCTGTAGGCTCGCATCTGTTTGGCTCTGGCTATATGCAACTGGAGCACCAGCACAAGCTGCTGGAGCTGATTGCGCAGCAAGACCGGCACTTTGAGCTCTTCTGCCAATTCGGTACCGACGCCTTGCGCGATGCCTGGCGTGCCTCGCTGGCGACCGAAGCCCACCGCATGCAGCATGAATACCGCAGCAAATTGACAGCGGCCAAAGACCAGCAGGCGCTACAGCGAGCAGACAGCGACGCCTGGTTTGACTTTTGCAGCAAGCGACTCACTGAAATATGGCATATCCAATGCCAATTGGTGGCGGCCATGCATGGCACCCTGGAGAATCTGAGTAGCCAGGCCAAACTGGATCTGGAAAACACACGCCAGCATCTGGACGAGTTAAGAGCCAGGCAAACGCCCACGACCAGCGTGGATAGCACATTTTTCAATCTGGCGATTCCCTTGGAGAATGCCTTTACCTTTCTTGCCCATGATGAGCTTGCGCCCTACCCCATGGAATCCATCATTGCCTTGCTGCAACAGCAGTCGCAGCAACTGGCGGAAATTGAAAACGAGCTGTCGGAAACCAAAAAATCACTGGCCGAAAGAAAGCGTATCGAACGCGCCAAAGGCCTGCTGATGAGCAAACTGGGCCTGACCGAAATGGAGGCTTATAAAATGCTACGCAATACCGCCATGGAGCAGAATCGCAAGCTGATCGATATTGCGGAAAACATCATTACCTTATCCAACCAAGGTTCCAATTAGTTATACAAGCTGGTGCATTCGCACTCAATAAGTGCGATGCATCACATTCACGCCATCGCCCCACCTCCCCTGAAAATTTTTTAAATCCACATAAAAACAATAACTTATTTTAAATAATAAGATTGGCACAGCACTTGCTTATGTTTTGACAAAAGGTCAGGCCAACGGCGGTCTGGCGTTTATGCAGGCTTGTGCATATCAACGAAGATATGGCACCGCCAGTAATACAGCACCACATTGGTACTAATTCAGAACGGGTAAGGCTGACAAAGCAATACATTAAACGAAGCGATTAAGCTTCCACGAATATGGACAAAGGCGTCCAGCATGTAGACAGGAAACTGTTTGCAGGCTGGACGCCTTTTTTGTTTTTGCGATTTTGATTTTGATACGTGATGGACCACTTTTAAGGGAGCAGACATGAAAAAAACACCAGAAACTGCAGCAGATAACGCCACACCTGCCGTCGATACCAGTCGCCGCCAGTTTTTTAAAAACGCCGCCGCAGGTGCGCTTGGCGCAGCCGCCATGATGAACATGGTACCCGCCGCCATACGCAATCAGGCATGGGCTGCTGGGTCTGATGCTCCAGAACTCACCGAAGTCAAAATCGGCTTTATCCCGCTGACCGATTGCGCACCTATTGTCGTGGCAGCGCAGATGGGCTTCGACAAGAAATACGGCATCAAGATCGTGCCTTCCAAGGAAGCCTCTTGGGCCGGTGTGCGCGACAAGGTGGTCAATGGCGAACTGCATGCAGCACATGTGCTGTATGGCCTGGTGTATGGCGTGCAGATGGGCATAGGCGGCCAGCAGAAAGACATGAACGTGCTGCTGACGCTGAACAACAACGGCCAGGGCATTACGCTTGCCAATCAACTGAAGGATAAGGGCGTCACCGGTGGCGCTACGCTGAAACGCCTGCTCGACAACGAAAATCGTGATTACACCTTCGCCCAGACCTTCCCCACCGGTACCCACGCCATGTGGCTCTACTACTGGCTGGCGACTTACGGCATCCACCCCTTCCAGGATGTGAAGACCATCGTGGTACCGCCACCGCAAATGGTCGCCAACATGCGTATCGGCAATATGGATGGTTACTGTGTAGGCGAACCATGGAATGCGCGCGCCATTTACGACAAGGTGGGTTTCACCGCTGCCACCACCCAGGATATCTGGACCGACCATCCGGAAAAGGTACTGGGCACCACCGCCGAGTTTGTGGCCAAGAACCCCAACACCGCGCTCGCCATCACCAAGGCCATTCTGGATGCCTGCCGCTACATCGACGCCACGGCCAATCGCCCGGCCGTTGCCAAGCTGATTGCCGGCAAGGCCTATGTGAATGCGCCGGAAGAAGTGATCGAAGGCCGCTTCCTCGGCCATTACGACAATGGCATCGGCAAGAAGTGGGAAGACCCCAACTACATGAAGTTCTTCAACGACGGCAAGGTGACCTTCCCTTACCTGTCCGATGGCATGTGGTTCCTGACCCAGCACAAGCGCTGGGGTTTGCTGAAAGCTGACCCGGATTACCTGGCCATCGCCAAAAAGGTCAACCGTATCGACATCTACACCGAAGCAGCCAAATCCCTGGGCATCGCCGTGCCCACCGATCCGATGCGCAGCAGCAAGCTGATCGATGGCGTGGTGTGGGATGGCAAAGACCCGAAAGCCTATGCCAACGGCTTCAAGATCAAGGCCTGATAAGGCGAGCGGCGGCCTGGTAGCCAGGGCCGCCAGTCCCGAACATGTGATGCGAGGCAAATAATCATGAGTGCAATCGGAATCAGCAAGGAAAGCATCAAGACCATCATGCAGAATGAACAAACTACCCCAACGCCCACGGCAGTGAAAGCCGCTGCCCAGCCCGCAGCCGCACGCATGGCGCCGAGCAAGCGTCCCAGCGCGCGCAGCCTGAAACTGCGTTCGTTTTTTGAATGGCTGCTACCACCTGTTTTTGGGGTGCTGGCCATGATCGCGGTATGGACGCTGATCTCCTATCAGTCGCCCAACCTGCCGGGCCCGGTCAGCACCTGGCACTCGGCGGTGGAGCTGTTCAGCGACCCGTTCTACAACAACAGTCCCAATGACCAGGGCATAGGCTGGAATATCCTGGCCTCGCTGGAACGTGTGGGCCTGGGCTTTGGCCTGGCCGCGCTGGTAGGCATACCGCTGGGTTTCATCATCGGCCGCTTCCAGTTCATGTCGCGCATGGCAGCGCCCATCATCGGCATCCTGCGTCCGGTGTCGCCCCTGGCTTGGCTGCCTATCGGCCTGCTGGTATTCAAGGCGGCCAACCCCGCTGCCATCTGGGTGATTTTCATCTCCGCCATCTGGCCCATGATCATCAATACCGCTGTGGGCGTGAGCAAGGTGCCGCAGGATTATATGAACGTCGCCAAGGTGCTCAACCTCTCGGAGTGGAAGATCGTCACCAAAATCCTGTTCCCCTTCGTGCTGCCTTACATGATGACCGGCGTGCGCCTCTCCATCGGTGTGGCCTGGCTGGTGATCGTGGCGGCAGAAATGCTGACCGGCGGTGTGGGCATCGGCTTCTGGGTGTGGGATGAGTGGAACAACCTCAATGTGGAACACATCATCATCGCCATCTTCGTCGTCGGCATTGTCGGCCTCTTGCTGGAACTGGCGCTGACCTCTCTCGCCCGCCGCTTCAGCTACGAATAAGGAACCCATCATGGAAAAAATCGTGCAGGAAAAATACGTACAGCTGGAAAACGTCAACATGACCTTCTTCACCAAAAAAGGCACGTTTGAAGCGCTGAAAAATGTGAACTTCAGCATACGCGAAGGCGAGTTCATCTCCATCATCGGCCACTCCGGTTGCGGCAAATCCACCGTGCTCAACCTGATTGCCGGGTTGTTACAGCCCACTGACGGCAACCTGTTCTGTGCAGGCCGCGAGATTGCTGGGCCTGGCCCCGAGCGCGCCGTGGTGTTTCAGAACCACTCGCTGCTGCCCTGGCTCACGTGCAGTGAAAACGTCTACCTGGCGGTCGAGCGCGTATTTGGCGCCACCGAAACCAAGGTCCAGCTGAAAAAGCGCACACAGGCCGCGATTGAGCTGGTGGGTCTGGCGCATGCCGCCGACAAGCGCCCCAATGAGATTTCCGGCGGCATGAAGCAGCGCGTGGGCATTGCCCGGGCACTGGCCATGGAGCCCAAGGTACTGCTGCTAGATGAACCGTTTGGCGCGCTGGATGCCCTCACCCGCGCGCATTTGCAGGACGAACTGATGGCCATCATGGCGAAATCAGGCTGCACTGCAGTGATGGTGACACACGATGTGGACGAGGCTGTGCTGCTCTCAGACCGCATTGTGATGATGACCAACGGCCCGGCCGCCACCATTGGCGACATTCTGGACGTGGAACTGGCCCGCCCGCGCAAGCGGCTGGAGCTGGCAGAAGACAGCCACTACAACCATCTGCGCAGTGAAGTGCTGAAGTTTTTGTATGAACGCCACGCAAAGAAGGCGGCTTGAGAAGGCAATACCAGGCAAAAAAAGTGGCCCGTCGGTCAGGACGGGCCGGTACAGCAGTTACCCCTCATCAGAAAAAAGGAGCAACACATGCAAAGTAATTCGAGTTTCACCTTGCGTCAAGCCAGCATTTGCGTACTGCTGGCCTTAGGCAGCGCACAGACATCAATCGCCATGGCAGAAGAGACTCTGCCCGAATATACCTTCATGGATGCCATCAAGACCGGCAAAAACCTCACCAGTTTTCGCCTGCGCTATGAAAACGTGAATCAGGACGGCCTGGGGCCAGCGGGCACCTCCGCCGCCAACAATGCCCTCAAGGATGGCGAGGGCCTGACGCTACGCAGCCTGATCGGCTGGCAAACCGCGCCTTACCAGAATTTCAGCTTTGCAGCACAGATGATTGATGTCGCCAAGTTTCAGGATGACTACAACGACAGCACCAATGGCACCCTGATCAACAGCGTATCCAATCAAACCAGCCACGCTGAATACGCCAAAATTGTCGACCCCGACTACACCGGCATCAACCAGCTGTATATCGACTGGACCGGCATCAAGAACAACCGCGTGCGCCTGGGCCGCCAGCAGATCAATCTGGATAATGTACGCTTTATTGGCGACATCGGTTTCCGTCAGGTCATGCAGGTGTTTGACGGCGTGAGCCTGCTCAACAAGACCATCCCCAATACCGAAGTCTTCGTGGGCCACATGGAGCGCGTGAAGCAGATCACCACCGAAACCCGCGACAACGGCGCGCTGGAAATCCTGAATGCCAAATACCGCCTGTCACCCACGGAATTCCTGGTGGGTTATGGCTACTTCTCCGGCTTTGATGACCTAGGCTATGGCCGTGGGTGGTTTGGCAATGCTGCCGCTACCGGCGGTGTCGCTCAGGGCAAGAACGGCAACATCAACCAGAACGCTGACCAGGGCAACAAAATCCTGGGTCTGCGGCTGGATGGCGTGCACCCGTTCAACCCCAACCTGCGCGCGCTTTACACTGCCGAATACGCCAAGCAGACCGATTACAGCGGTGGCGACTCCCGCATTGATGCCCACTACTACAAGCTGGGCGGCGGCGTTGGCATTGATAACTTCAGCCTTCGCGCCGATCAGGAGCTCTTGTCCAGCAACAACGGCCAGTATGCCTTCCAGACTCCATTTGGCACCAACCACCTGTTCCAGGGCTGGGTCGATAAATTCCTGACCACGCCAGTAGAAGGCATCCAGGACAGCTTTGTCACTGCCACCTACAAATGGGGCGACTTCCTGTTCTTTGCCGATTACCACGTGCTGAAATCAGACGAACGCTTCAACACCGTGGGTGGCGGCTTTGGTAACAAGTACGGCACCGAATGGAATACCGCCGTGACCTACAACGTGAACCCGCATCTGGTCACCAAGCTGGAATACGGCAAATACACCGAGGATGACCACTACACCTTGCTGGCAGCCGCCGATACCACTGCTGGCAATCGTGGGCGGATCCGCGATACCGAGAAGTTGTGGCTGACCGTGATGTACACGTTCTAGGCCGATACATCCGCCAGGACTTGTCATCACCCCGTGGTATCTGCATCCCGGGATGCAGATACCGTTTAGCAACTTAAACCAGATGGATGCATGCATGAATACTGTTTTACAACATCGCCGCCCGCACCGCGCAGAGCCCAAGGCCGTCAGCTCTGAGACATTCAGCTCGCTGATCAACCTTGCCGGGCGTCAGCGCATGTTGTCGCAACGCATCATCCTCAATGCCATTCTGGCGACGCAACAGCATGAAGAAGCAGTGGGCGTGGCCCAACAGGCACTCGCGCTGTTTGAGACCAGCCATGGCGAGCTGACAAAAGGCAATGCCACGCTGCCAGGCGTGTTTTTCCCCGCGCTGCAGGCCATCTATTTTGGCGAGCAGCTGGCGGACAAGCGCATCCGCGCTTTCATTCTGCAAGCCCGGTCGGCGATAGAAGCGCTGGGCACGCAGGCTGCCATCACCCTGGTGGAGGAACTCGGCAAGCAGGCCACCCCGCTGGTCAATTTGCTCAACCAGATCACGCAGGTATATGAAGCGGAAGCCAGACAGCACGCCCATACCCAGCAAAAAGAGCAGCGGGCGCTAATGGGCAACATCCAGCAAATCGCCAAGCAGGCCAAGATCGTGTCGGTCAATGCGCAGATCATGGCGGCGCGCGCAGGCGAGGCTGGCAAGGAATTTTCGGTGGTGGCCGGTGTGCTCACTGCCATCACGGGCGAGCTGGACGAGTTGATCGTCAGCGCCATGAAGTCGGCCCAGCGCTAATGCGACGGACCTTGAACACAATGTACCAAGATTGAAACGGTGAATGCGATGGCAGGAAAAGTGTATTTGATAGGTGCAGGCCCCGGCGACCCCGAGCTGATTACGCTCAAGGCGGTGAAGGCCTTGCAGGCTGCCGATGTGGTGCTGGTGGATGACCTGGTGAACCGTGCCCTGCTAACGCATGCGCCACAAGCGCGCATTGTGGAAGTGGGCAAGCGCGGCGGCTGCAAGTCGACTCCGCAGCACTTCATCAATCGCCTGATGGTATCGCTCGCCGAACAAGGCCAGACCGTGGCGCGGCTCAAGGGCGGCGATCCTTTCCTGTTCGGGCGCGGCGGCGAGGAAATGCTGGAGCTGCGTGCCGCTGGCATTGCAGTCGACATCATCCCCGGCATTACCAGCGGTATAGCCGCTGCGGCGGCGATTGGCGTGCCGGTAACGCATCGTGAGTATACACATGGCGTCACGCTGGTCACCGGCCACACCCGCGATGGTGAGCAACCCAACTGGCAAGCACTGGCGGCCAGCGGCACTACGCTGGTGATTTACATGGGCATGAAGCATCTCGCCAGCATCGTGAGCGAGCTGCTGGCGGCGGGCTTATCGGCAGAAACGGCGGCAGCCGCGATACAGCAAGGCAGCTTGCCGGAGCAGCAGCAAGTCGTCACCAGCCTGGGCATGCTGCCCATGGCCGTCAAGCAAGCCGGGCTGGGTAGCCCGGCGATTATCGTAGTGGGCGATGTGGTACGCCTGGCACAACTGAACCTGGACGTGGCAGCCGTTGCAGCTGCGTGATTTTCAAGAGGTAGGAGAATGAGTATGAAGAAAATGAAACTGGTCGTCGTCGGCAATGGCATGGCTGGCATGAGAACCGTAGAAGAGCTGCTTAAGATAGCCCCGGATCTCTATGAAATCACCGTGTTTGGCGATGAGCCGCACCCCAATTACAACCGCATCATGCTGTCCCCCGTATTGGCGGGCGAGCAGACCATCGATGACATCATCCTGAATACACGCGAGTGGTATGCCGAGCACAACATCACGCTGCATACCGGCAAACGCATTGCGAAGATAGACCGCACGCGCCGCATTGCCTATGCCGAAGATGGCACCGAGGCCGAATACGACCGCATGCTGCTGGCCACTGGCTCGACACCGTTCATGCTGCCGATTCCCGGCAAGGAGCTGGATGGTGTGATCGGTTTCCGCGACATTAAAGACGTAGATACCATGATAGACACCGCCAAAACGCACAAGCATGCGGTGGTGATTGGCGGCGGCCTGCTGGGGCTTGAAGCCGCCAATGGCCTCAAGATTCAGGGCATGGAAGTCACCGTAGTGCATATCGGCGGCTGGCTGCTGGAACGCCAGCTGGACAAGACCGCTGGCAAGATGCTGCAAAAATCACTGGAAGCCAAGGGCCTAAGCTTTCTGCTGGAAAAACACACGGAGCAGATTCTGGGTAAAAACGGCCGTGTGATCGGCGTACGTTTCAAGGATGGCAGCGAGATTGCCGCCGACCTGGTGGTGATGGCGGTGGGCATACGCCCCAACTATGCGCTGGCCGAATCGGCAGGCATTCATTGCAACCGCGGCATTGTGGTCAATGACACCATGCAAACCTATGACCCCCGCATTTACTCCGTGGGCGAATGCGTGGCGCACCGCGGCATCAGCTATGGCCTGGTTGCCCCCTTGTTTGAGATGGCAAAAGTCTGCGCCACCCACCTGGCCAATTTCGGCATTGGCCTCTACAAGGGTTCCGTCACCTCCACCAAGCTCAAGGTGACGGGCATTGATCTGTTCTCGGCAGGCGACTTCAGCGGGACTGACGGCGCCGAAGAAATTGTTTTACACGATGCAGTTGGCGGGGTTTACAAAAAACTCGTCATCAAAGATGACAAAATCATTGGCAGCGTGCTCTATGGCGACACCACCGACGGCAGCTGGTACTTCCAGCTGCTGCGCGATGGCAAGCCTATCCACGAGATTCGTGACCACCTGATGTTCGGCCAGGACAGCCTGGGCAATACCGGCCACCAGGGCCAGGACAAAGCCTCCAGCATGACCGACGAGATGGAAGTCTGCGGCTGCAATGGCGTATGCAAGGGCTCCATCGTCAAGGCGATCAAGAGCCAAGGCCTGTTTACCATTGATGAAGTCAAGAAACAGACCAAGGCCGGCTCCAGCTGTGGCTCCTGCACCGGGCTGGTCGAGCAGATTCTGGCTTCCACGCTGGGCGGTGGCTATGCGCCACCTTCCACTTCCAAGGCCGTGTGTGGCTGCAGCGATTTCAATCATGAAGAAGTGCGCGATGAAATCCGCAAGCACAAATACCTCAGCATCCCCGATGCCATGAAGGGCATGGGCTGGCGCACACCGAATGGCTGCGCCACCTGCCGCCCGGCACTGAACTACTACCTGATCTCCACCTGGCCGCACGAAGCCAAGGATGATCCGCAATCAAGATTTATTAATGAAAGAGTTCACGCCAATATCCAGAAAGACGGCACCTACTCGGTGGTACCCCGCATGTACGGCGGCGTCACCACGCCAGACCAGCTGCGCAAGATTGCCGATGTGGCCGACAAGTACGCCGTGCCCATGGTCAAGGTCACCGGCGGTCAGCGTATTGACTTGCTGGGTGTGAAGAAAGAAGACCTGCTGGATATGTGGAAAGACCTCGACATGCCATCTGGCTATGCCTATGGCAAGAGCATCCGCACGGTGAAAACCTGCGTCGGCTCCGAGTTCTGCCGCTTTGGCACGCAAAACTCCACCCAGCTTGGCATTGATATCGAAAAAGCCTTTGACCACATGTGGGCGCCGCACAAGGTGAAATTCGCCGTCTCCGGCTGCCCGCGCAACTGCGCCGAATCCGGCATCAAGGATGTAGGCGTGATCGGCGTCGATTCTGGCTGGGAGATTTATGTCGGCGGCAATGGCGGTATCAAGACCGAAGTCGCGCAGTTCCTGTGCAAGGTAAAAACCGCGGAAGAAGTCATCGAGTATTCCGGCGCCTTTATCCAGATCTACCGCGAAGAAGCGCGCTATCTCGACCGCACCGTGCACTGGATAGAACGCGTGGGACTGGATTATGTGAAGAAACGCATTCTGGAAGACGCCGAAGGCCGCAAGGCCGCCTATGAGCGGCTGATGTTTGCCCTGCAAGGGGCTACAGACCCCTGGGCCGAGCGTGCCAACCAGCGCGAAACGCACAAGGAATTCGACACCATTACCGTTTAACGCACCGCGTGCCATGCGCGGGGCAGGGCTGTTGATAGCCCGGGCCTACGCGGGTACCTGGTATTGCTGAGGAGATTCGCATGCAAACAAGTTTCTGGCAGGCCGGGCACAAGCCCACCCTGTTTTCATCCTTTCTGTACTTTGACCTGAGCTTCATGGTCTGGGTACTGCTGGGGCCACTGGCGGTGCAGATCGCCACCGACCTGCAACTGACACCGGCGCAAAAAGGCCTGATGGTCGCCACGCCAGTGCTGGCCGGGGCGCTGCTCCGCATCGTCATGGGCGTGCTGGTGGATCAGATCAAACCGAAAAAAGCCGGGCTGATCGGCCAACTGATTGTCATCGCCGCACTACTGGTGGCCTGGCTGCATGGCATTCACAGCTATCAGCACACTTTGCTGCTGGGCGTGTTTCTCGGCTTTGCCGGGGCGGCCTTTGCCGTGGCGCTGCCGCTGGCTTCGCGCTGGTATCCGCCTGAACATCAGGGCACGGCGCTGGGCATTGCCGGAGCAGGCAATTCCGGTACCGCGCTGGCCGCCCTGTTTGCACCCGGGCTGGCGATTGCCTTCGGCTGGAACAATGTGTTCGGCCTGGCGCTGATCCCGCTGGGGTTTGCGCTGGTGGTGTACATGATGTTTGCCAAGGATGCGCCGGATGCTCCCGCCGCCAAGTCCATCAGCCAGTATGTGGCGGTGCTGAAAGACCGCGATGCCTGGTGGTTCATGTTCTTTTACAGCGTGACCTTTGGTGGTTTTGTTGGCATGGCATCGTCGCTCACCATTTATTTCCACGATCAATATGGCCTGTCGCCGGTGCATGCCGGTTACTTTACGGCAGCCTGTGTGTTTGCTGGCTCGCTGGTACGCCCATTGGGTGGCAATCTGGCTGACCGCATCGGTGGCATCCGCACGCTAACGGTAATGTATATCGTCGCGGCGTTTTTCCTGTTCGTGCTGAGTTTTGGGCCCGCGCAACAAGTGGCCGGGCTGGCCGTCGTGATCGCTGCCATGCTGGCGCTGGGCATGGGCAATGGCGCTGTGTTCCAGCTGGTACCACAACGTTTCCGCAAGGAAATCGGCGTGATGACTGGGCTGGTGGGCATGGCCGGGGGTGTCGGTGGTTTTTACCTGGCCTCCAGCCTCGGGTATTCCAAGCAAGTCACGGGCAGTTACCAGATCGGGCTGACCGTGTTTGCAGGCCTTGCCATCCTGGCGGTCATCGGCCTCACCAGCGTCAAAAAACGCTGGCGCACCACCTGGGGCTCGGCTGCCGTGACGTCGGCCAAGGTATAGGCTTCTTTCCATGTCACTGCAATTGCTGCTCGGCCAAAGCACGGCCACCGGCCCGCGTGAACGCAATGAGGATTTTGCGGGCATGGTGACGCCGGTCGGCATGCAGCTGCAGACCAAGGGTGCGCTGATCGCCCTGGCCGATGGTGTCAGCGGCAATGCTGGTGGGCGCGAAGCTGCCGAAATGACGGTACGCAGTATCTTGTCTGACTACTACGCCACGCCCGATACCTGGGAAGTGCATAGCGCGCTGGACAAGGTGATCACCGCCGCCAATCGCTGGCTGCTGGCGCAAGCCGCCCAGCACAAGGACTTTGCTGGCATGGCCAGCACTTTGTCGCTGCTGGTGTTTCGCGGACAGCGGTTTTACTCGGCGCACGTGGGCGACACCCGCATCTATCGTCTGCGCAATGGCGAGCTGCAACAGCTCACTACCGACCATGTGTGGGAGCGGCCCGACATGCGGCATGTATTGAAACGGGCCATCGGACTGGATCAGCATTTGTCTGTCGACTATGCCGATGGCGCCCTGCAGGTAGGCGATGTGTATGCGCTGATGAGCGATGGTGTATGGGATGTGCTGGACCAGCCGACGCTGCATCAGGTAATGGGGCTTTACGATAACCCGCAGCTAATCTGCGATGAGCTGACCCGACTGGCGATTGCCCAGGGCGGCCACGACAATGCCACCGTGCTGGCCGCGCATGTGGTGCAACTGGGCGAGGAAACCCTCACTGACCTGCTGGCCGAGCACCGCCACCTGCGGGTACCGCCCAAGATGAAAACGGGCGAAGCGATTGATCAGTTTGAAGTGCTGAGCGTGCTGCATGAATCGCGCGCCAGCCTGATCTACAAAGTGCGCCACCGCATCACCGGTCAGCTGTGGGTGCTGAAAACCCTGCAACCGCTGCTGGCGGAAGACCGCGACAGCTGCCAGGCCTTGCTCAATGAAGAATGGCTGGCCAAGCGCGTGGTATCACAATACCTGCCACAAGTGCTGCCGCTGACCGCCGAGCAACGCAGCCAGCTGTA
Organism: Methylovorus menthalis; assembly: GCF_020523625.1. Classification (GTDB taxonomy): domain Bacteria; phylum Pseudomonadota; class Gammaproteobacteria; order Burkholderiales; family Methylophilaceae; genus Methylovorus; species Methylovorus menthalis. Next base: position 33,768 of record NZ_JAJAQH010000003.1, on the reverse strand, counting down.
TTACGTGATGAGCTGGCATGAAGGCGCCACCCTGCAACATCGGCTGGACAATGGCCATCACTTCACCACCGCGGGCATTACCGGCATTGGCATTGCCCTGCTGCGCGGCCTGGGTGCCCTGCACCGTTTGCAGATACTGCATCGCGATATCAAGCCAGCCAATCTGCACATGGCGATGGATCAGCGTCTGCGCATACTCGATCTGGGCGTGGCACTAAGCCCGGTGACCGGCCATATCGCCAGTATGGATAACCCCGGCACGCCGAGCTTTATGGCACCCGAGCTGTTTGATGGCGCAGGCGCCTCCGTCAGCAGCGATCTTTATGCGGCGGGCGTCACCCTGTATTACCTGCTGACGCGCAAATACCCCTATGGCGAGATTGAGCCTTTTCAGCATCCGCGCTTTGGCGAGCCGGTGCCGCCGACACGTTATCGGCCGGAGATTCCGCGCTGGCTGGAAAACATACTGCTGAAAGCGGTTGCCCGCCTGCCCGAGCAGCGTTTTGAAACCGCCGAAGAAATGCTGCTGGCATTGGAAATAGGCGAAACCCGGCCGATTTTGCCGCCACCACGCACACCGCTGATTGCCCGGGCGCGACTGGTGAAATGGCAGTGGATTGCGCTGGTATCGTTAATGGTGAATTTCATGCTGCTGTACTTGTTGATCGTCTCGTAATACCGCCGGGTTTAGGCGCGTGCAGGACAGCGGCTTGTCAAGTTTTTGTTAGTACGTTTTGTGTTTTTGTTGTTGCGTTGCCATCTCTTGATTTGGAGTTTTTTATGAGTACCTGGACCAAAATTGCCCCCCTGACCGACATCCCCAAGCTGGGTTCGCGCGTGGTGCGCACAGCCAAGGGCGACATCGGCGTGTTCCGCACCGAGGATGACCGCGTGTTTGCCCTGAACAATAGCTGCCCGCATAAAGGTGGCCCGCTGTCGCAAGGTATTGTGTATGGTGACAAGGTGGCCTGCCCGCTGCATAGCTGGAAAATCAGCCTGATCGACGGCAAGGCAGAAGAGCCGGATGTCGGCGAAACCGCCTGCTTCGCCGTCAAGGTTGAAGACGGCATGGTATTTCTGGACATTCCGTCCTGAAGACGGCACGGCACAGGCTTTTGATCATGCAACGCCATCATGCAAGGATAATTTCAGCCGCGAGGATGGCCTGTCATCCGCAGGCGCTGTCGACCCTGTCATGCAGCGTTGGCGTTAACCAGCGGTACCCAGAATCATGCTAAAAGAAACCAGATCCACTTGTTGTTACTGCGGCGTCGGCTGCGGCGTGATCATCTCCAGTGAAGATGACCGCATTACCGGCGTGCGCGGCGACCCCGATCATCCTGCCAATTTCGGCCGTCTATGCACCAAAGGCTCCACGCTGCACCTCACGGCCAAGCTGGATACTCGCGTATTGCAACCCGAATTGCGCACCAGCCGTCAGGCGCCGCGCCAGCCCACAGATTGGGATACGGCACTTGACCATGTGGCGGACCGCTTTGCCGACACCATACGTCAGCACGGGCCGGACAGCGTCGCGTTTTATATCTCCGGTCAGTTGCTGACCGAGGATTATTACGTCTTCAACAAACTGGCCAAGGGCTTGATCGGCACTAACAACGTCGATACCAATTCGCGCCTGTGCATGAGTTCGGCCGTCAGTGGGTACAAACTGACGCTGGGCGCCGATGCCCCGCCCGCCTGCTATGAAGACATAGACCATACCCGCTGTCTCTTCATCGCGGGCTCAAACACCGCCTACGCCCACCCCATTATTTTTCGCCGGATTGAAGATGCCAAGGCACGCAACCCGGACATGAAGATAGTGGTAGTGGACCCACGCCGCACCGACACCGCCAATGCGGCCGACCTGCATCTGGCAATCCAGCCGGGCACCGACGTTGCCCTGTTCAACGGCATGCTGCACATCATGCTGTGGGAAGGCATGCTCGATCAGACCTTTATCCGCGAGCACACCAACGGCTTTGATGCGCTCAAGGAAACCGTACGCGAATACACGCCGAAGATGGTGGCGGACATTTGCGGCATTCGCGAGGCCGATCTGGTGACGGCTGCCAAATGGTTTGGTAGTGGTCCCTCACTTTCGATGTATTGCATGGGGCTCAACCAATCCATCCACGGCAGCGATAAAAATGCCGCGCTCATCAACCTGCATCTTGCCACCGGGCAGATCGGCAAACCGGGCGCCGGGCCCTTTTCACTCACGGGTCAGCCCAATGCCATGGGCGGCCGTGAGGTGGGTGGCATGGCCAATCTGCTTTCCGGACATCGTGATCTGGATAATCCCGAGCATCGCGCCGAGGTTGCCGCCTTGTGGGGCGTAGACGATGTTCCCGCAAAACCCGGCAAGACCGCCGTGGAAATGTTCGATGCCCTGAAATCAGGCGAAATCAAGGCAATCTGGATTGCCTGCACCAATCCGGCGCATTCCATGCCTGACCTCAACCATGTGCGAGCCGCGCTGGATAATGCCGAGTTGGTGGTATTGCAAGATGCCTATGGCAATACCGATACGAATATTTATGCCGACGTCGTGCTGCCCGCCACCAGTTGGGGCGAGAAAGAAGGCACCGTCACCAACTCGGAGCGGCGCATTACCCACATCACCCCTGCGGTAGCCAAACCGGGAGCGGCCCGCCATGACTGGGAGATCGTGGTCGACTTTGCCCAGCGTCTGGAGCAACGATTGGGCAAGGCAAGCACGCTGTTCAACTACCTGGTGCCAGAGACCATTTTCAATGAGCATCGCGAATCGACCCGGGGGCGCGATCTGGATATCACGGGCCTCAGCTATCAGCAGCTGGATGAGCAAGGTCCACAGCAGTGGCCGCTTGGCGAGAAGGTAAGTACTGGCTTACAACGCTTGTACAGCGATGGCATTTTCCCCAAACCGGATGGCCGCGCCCAATTCCATATTGCGCATTACAAGCCCACTGCCGACAAAACCGATGCGCGGTTACCCCTGCATTTGCTCACCGGCCGCCTGCGCGACCAGTGGCATGGCATGAGTCGCACAGGAACCGTGGCCCAGCTGTTCAACCATGTGGATGAGCCGGTGATCTCGCTCAACCAGCAAGATATGGAGAGGCGCCAGATCAAATCGGGCGACCTGGTCAAGGTGAGCAACAAGCGTGGCAGCCTGACCCTGCGCGCGCAGCCTTCGGATGAAATACAGCCGGCTCAGAGTTTTATTCCCATGCACTGGGGCAGCCAGTTCATGAGCGGGCTGGGCTGCAATGCGCTCATGCCATCCGCTTTTGACAAAACCTCGCGCCAGCCCGAACTCAAGCACACTGCCGTCAAGCTGGAAAAAGTCGAGCTGGCATGGCAGATGACCGTGATGCGCAACTGCGACGACATGCACTTGCTGGAAGCGATTCGCCGCCTGCTGCCCGGTTTCGACTATGCAAGTTGCGGGCTCTATGGGCGCGGCAACGGCATGGTCGTGCTGCAGGCAGCGCACCATGCGGCACCCGATGCAGCGGTGATTGACGCGCTGGATGCGCTGCTGGGCATGACAGAGGGCGCGCCCATGCTGAATTATCAGGATGCGCGGCGCGGCATCAGCAAGCGTATTCTGGTGGAACCCGACGCCGAGACCGGGCGCCAGCAAGTGACTGGTGTGCGGCTGATAGGCGAAACCCTGGCGGCCGAATGGCTGCGCGAAGTGATGTCAGAAGGCCAGCTCAGCGATGAGCTGCGACGCTGGGCACTGGCGCCGCTGAGTGCACCGCCCACTGGCCAAAGGAGTCGCGGCAAGATCGTGTGCAATTGTCTGAATGTGGCAGAGAACGAAATTATTGATACCATACAGATGGGCGCTGATTTCATTACCCTGCAAAACAAGCTCAAGTGCGGTACGCAATGCGGCTCATGCGTGCCCGAACTGAAAAAACTGGTACAACTGCACGGCAGAACTGCCGCTTAACCATAAGGACAATCCATGAAATTCGTTTACCTCGGCCTGTTACTGGCCGCCCTCACTCCTTTTGCCCATGCCGCCGACAGTGAGCCACAAGACATCACCGGCACCACCGACAAGGGCGAGAAAATCGTACTGCACCCGAACGGCCGCTGGGAGTTTTTGGATACCGCCAAAGCAGCAGAAGCCAAGGAAATCGCCAAGCAGTTTCCTGAAAACCAGGGTTGCCCATCCAATATGCAAGGCGGCTTCCTCGGCTTTGGTCGTTGTATTCCACAAGGCGACAAGGATTACAACCGCGGCTCCATGAGTGGCAAGGGTCGTTAAGTCACTGCAATTAACGTCCTCTTTAAAACGATGGATACCCTTTTAAAGAAGACCCTATAAAGCGCTTTAAAGCTCATGTCCGGCGCATACCTCAAACCAAGTTAGTCTTCACTCCTGGTATGCGCTGGCTGAGAGCAGTACCACGCTATTCCCCCGCAGCCTGAAAACAGGCTCAGCAGACGCTTGCTGGCATGGTTCATGCTGGTATTCATGGTCGTGGCAGGTCGTGTTGGCCTGCCATCTGAATAAGCCCAAGAACGTTCGTAACCAAGAGTCGTGAACTTAAGAACAGTTGTGAAGGATTCGCATGGCCATACGCGTTGCATTGCACCATAAGACCAGCTACACATTTGACCGCCTGGTTAATCTCTCCCCGCATGAAGTACGACTCAAGCCCGCGGCTCATGCGCGCACGCCGGTGCTGTCGTATTCGCTGACGGTTAATCCGGAAAAGCACTTCATCAACTGGCAGCAGGACCCTTACGGCAATTACATTGCACGCTTCGTGTTCCCCGAAAAAGTCACCAGCCTGGATTTCACGGTGACCCTGGTAGCCGACATGACGGTCATCAATCCCTTTGATTTTTTCGTGGAAAAGTACGCTGAGCAGTTTCCCTTTACCTATACCGAACAACTGGAATACGAACTCGCCCCCTACCTGAAAGCCGAACCGGCAGGCCCCAGACTGGCCAAATGGCTGGACGATACGCGCAGTCAGTTATTGACGGCGCCGCTCACCATCGCCAATTTTCTGGTTGCCATCAACCAGCGTCTGCAAGGCGATATCGGGTATCTGGTGCGCATGGAACCCGGGGTGCAAACGCCGGAAGACACGCTGGAAAAACGCAGTGGCTCCTGTCGCGACAGTGCCTGGCTGCTGGTGCAGATACTGCGCCACCTTGGCCTGGCTGCGCGCTTTGTCTCCGGCTACCTGATTCAGCTCACCGCCGACATCAAGGCATTGGATGGCCCCAGTGGCACCGAGGTAGACTTTACCGACCTGCACGCCTGGACCGAAGTGTATATTCCCGGTGCCGGCTGGATAGGCCTGGACCCGACCTCCGGCTTGTTGGCAGGCGAAGGCCATATACCGCTGGCTTGCACGGCCATGCCCGCCTCGGCCGCGCCGGTGACTGGCTTTACCGATGTTGCCGAAGTCACGTTTCACCATGAAATGAGCGTCACGCGCATCCATGAAGACCCGCGCGTCACCAAACCCTATAGCGAAGAAGACTGGCAGAAAATAGACCTGATTGGTCAGCAGGTAGATCGTGATCTGCAAAAGCAGGATGTGCGGCTGACCCAGGGCGGCGAACCAACTTTTGTATCGATCGACGACATGGACGGCCCTGAGTGGAACACCCAGGCCCATGGCGACAAGAAGCGCGAACTGGCAGGCAAGCTTGCCTTGCGCCTCAAGGACCGCTTTACCGAGGGCGGCCTGCTGCATTATGGCCAGGGCAAATGGTATCCGGGCGAGCCTTTGCCGCGCTGGGCCATCAATATGTACTGGCGTGTGGATGGCAAACCGATGTGGAACGATGCCTCGCTGTTTTCCATGGATGGTCAGCCGGAAAAATACAATGTGGCTGAAGCGAAGCTGTTTGCCACCAGCCTGGTGGAAACACTGGGCCTGCCCACCGCTTGCATGATAGAGGCTTATGAGGATGTGATGCAGCAAGCCTTGCTGGAGCAGCGCCTGCCAGACAACGTCAACCCCTTGCAGGCCGACCTTGGCGCCAGCGAAGAGCGCAAGCGCCTGGCACAACTACTGGAAGTGGGCCTGGGCAAGGCCGCAGGTTATGTGATTCCGCTCAAGCCGGAATCCACCAGTAAAACCACCACCTGGCGTAGCAGCAAATGGCCACTGCGCCGCGAACATCTTTACCTGTTGAGCGGCGACTCGCCCATGGGCCTGCGCCTGCCACTGGCATCCCTGCCATGGGTATTGCCAGACGATGTCGAGCCTGAATTTGCGGTGGACCCGTTTGAAGCCAGAGAAGCGTTGCCAGAAAAACCCCTGGTGCGCAACAAACCCGGCAAAGCCAGCCTGAGCAAGCCAGAAGCCCGCGAAGTCGTGCATACCGCACTTTGCGTGGAAGTGCGTGGCGGAAGGTTGCATGTGTTCATGCCCCCTGTCTCGCGCATTGAGGATTATCTGGCCCTGCTCGCGGCGATTGAGGCTACCGCAGCCAAACTTCAACTCAAACTATGGCTGGAGGGCTACCCGCCGCCACGCGATGCCCGCATCAAGTCGCTCAGCGTCACGCCTGACCCGGGCGTAATTGAGGTGAATATTCACCCGGCATCCAGCTGGCAGGAGTTGGTGAGTAACGTCACCACCCTGTATGAAGAAGCCCGGCAGACCCGCCTGGGCACCGAAAAATTCATGCTGGATGGCCGCCATACCGGCACTGGTGGTGGCAATCACGCCACCCTGGGCGGCGCCACCCCGGCCGACAGCCCCATGCTACGCCGGCCGGATGTGCTGAAAAGCCTGATTACTTATTGGCAAAACCACCCGGCATTGTCCTATCTCTTCTCGGGGACCTTTATCGGCCCCACCAGCCAGGCGCCGCGGGTGGATGAAGCACGTGACGATAATCTCTACGAGCTGGCGATTGCCTTTCAGCAGATGGACAAGGTATTGCCCGACACCAAGGAAAGCGAGCGCCCGTGGCTGGTAGACCGGCTGCTGCGCAATCTGCTGGTGGATCTGACGGGGAATACGCACCGCTCCGAATTTTCCATCGACAAACTCTATTCGCCAGACGGCCCGACGGGCCGTCTGGGCCTGGTGGAATTCCGCGCTTTTGAAATGCCGCCCCATGCCCGCATGAGCCTGCTGCAGATGCTGCTGCTGCGGGCACTGGTCGCGCACTTCTGGCGCAAGCCCTATCAGGGCAAGCTGGTGCATTGGGGCACCGAGCTGCATGATCGCTGGATGCTACCGCATTTTATTGCGCAGGATATTGCCGATGTCGTGGCGGATCTGCGCGAAGCTGGCTATGTCTTCGAAAAACACTGGTTTGATCCTTTTGTCGAATTCCGCTTCCCGCGTTACGGTACGGTGAATTACCACGGCGTGGAGCTGGAACTGCGTCAGGCCATCGAGCCATGGAATGTGCTGGGCGAAGAAATGAGTGGCGGCGGCACCTCGCGCTATGTGGATTCTTCGGTAGAGCGCATGCAGTTGCGCGTGCGCGGCCTCACGGATGGACGCCACATCGTCACCTGCAATGGCAGACCCCTGCCGCTGCAAGCCACAGGCATTGCCGGCGAGTATGTTGCGGGCGTGCGCTTCCGCGCCTGGAGCCCATGGTCCGCCTTGCATCCCACCATTGCGCCACATGTACCGCTGGTGTTTGATCTGGTCGATACCTGGAGCGGAAGGGCGATAGGCGGCTGCACTTACCATGTCAGCCATCCCGGTGGACGCAATTACGATAGCTTCCCGGTGAATGCCTTTGAGGCCGAGGCGCGACGCTTTACCCGTTTCTGGGATCACGGACACACGCCAGGGCCGGTATCGATTGCAGAAGAGCCGCGCAACCCGAAATTCCCGTTTACGCTCGACCTGCGGTGGCAAGCTGTTTAATATTGCGCCATGCTGTCTTCGATACTGAACGAATACCCGTTTGCGGCAAACTCTCATAACGAGTTGCTGCAATCGCCCGGAACGCCTCGCCCTCACTGGCAGCCACTCATTGACTCATTAAGTGGTGAAGAGCCTGCCGAGATGCGCAAGCGCGTTGAAAACGTGCGTCGGCTGGTCTACGAAAACGGGCTCACCTATAACGCCTACGCCGACACCCAGGGCGGTCAACGTCCGTGGGATCTGGACCCCCTGCCGTTTATTCTGCCGCAGGATGAATGGGCGCATATTGAAGCCGCGGTGATTCAGCGCGCCACCATCCTCAATACGGTGCTGCGCGATATTTACGGCGAACAGACCCTGATGGCGCAGGGCATGTTGCCGCCTGCACTCATTCACGGCAATGCCGGTTTCCTGCGCCCCTGCCATGGCATTCCACAGCCGGATGGGGTGGCCTTGCACATGTATGCGGTTGATCTCGCCCGCTCGGCGGATGGTCGCTGGTGGGTGGTGTCTGACCGCACGCAGGCTCCCGCAGGTACTGGCTATGCGCTGGAAAACCGCATGGTGATTTCCAGCGTATTTCCAGATCTGTTTCGCGACCTTAACATTCAGCGCCTGAGCGGATTTTTTGCCAGCCTGCGCGACAGCCTGGCCCACTGGGGGCGCGCATGCGCTTATCGACAGTCGCAAGCGAATCCCAATATTGCCTCGTTAAGCCCTAGCGAGCAGCCGCTCACGGTCATCCTGACAGCGGGGCCGTTCAACGAAACCTATCACGAGCAATCCTATCTGGCGGGCTACCTCGGCTTTCCACTGGTGCAGGGTAACGACCTGACCGTACGCGAAGGCGTGGTCTGGCTGAAAACGCTGGCAGGGCTCAAGCCGGTGCATGCCATCCTCAGGCGGCTTGACGATATTTTCTGTGATCCGCTGGAACTCAATGCCGAATCCCTGCTGGGGATTGCGGGCCTTACTGAAGTAGCGCGCCGCGGCCATGTCCTGCTGGCGAACAGTCTGGGCAGCAATGTGCTGCAATCGGGTGCCCTGATGGGCTTTTTGCCCGCGCTCAGCCAGCATCTGCTGAAACAGCCGCTGATGCTGCCCTCGGTCGCCACCTGGTGGTGTGGCGAGCCAAAGGCCCTGGAAGCCGTGATTGCCAATCTTGATCGTCTATTGATCAAGAATGCCTTTTTGCACACGCGTGAAATCATGATTTACGGCCAGGACCTGGACGGCGCGGCACGCGAAGAACTGATCGCCCAATTGCGCGCCAACCCGGAAAACTACCTGGCGCAGGAGCTGGTCAAGGTATCGCAGGCACCGGTGTGGAACAGCCAGCTGCAGCAAATGCAGGCGCAGTCGGTGGGGCTGCGGGTATTTGCCTGTGCCACCCCCAATGGCTATATCGTCATGCCTGGCGGGCTGACACGGGTGGCCAGCAGTGCTAACAAGCGCGTGATCACCATGCAGGGCAGCGGCTGCAGCAAGGACACTTGGGTGATTACACCTGAGCTCAAGCCTAATACGCCGAGCCTGCTGCGCAAGACCACCTCCAGCGCCGGGCTGGTGCATGACAATATCCACCTTTCCAGTCGCGTCATTGAAAATCTGTTCTGGTTTGGCCGTCACTCGGTACGCAGCTACCATGCCACGCGCCTGCTGCGGACAGCCATCCATTACCTGCTGGACTTCTCGCCCGAGCATCGCGCCGTGGAGTGGCCTACGGTAAAAGCGATGTGCATCTGGTATAACCTGATGCCCGCCGAAGAGGATGAGGAAAACGACGGCAACTACCCCCTGTTTGCCGAAGATGAAAATGCCATCGAGTGCCTGCTGATCGCCGCCATTTTTGCCGATGATAGCTCCAGCCTCGCCAGTCATATCACACAGTTCTTCCAGCTGGCCTTCAGCTTGCGCGAACGTCTGTCAGGCGACCATTGGCGCCTGATCAACCAGCTGCACCTGCGCTTTGCCGAGCGGCATTCGCAAGCCTCGCTGAGTGAAGCGCTGGCGGTGCTGGATGAAACCAATATGTCGCTGGTGACCATCTCGGGCTTTACGCTGGACAGCATGACGCGCGATCAGGGCTGGCGCTTTCTGTCGCTGGGTCGCCGCATCGAGCGCTTGCAGTTTCTGTGCATCCTGTTGCAAAAGGCGCTGGCAATGCCTGCCGAAAGCAGCCTGGACTGGCTGCTGGAGCTCACAGACTCCATCGTCACTTATCGGGCACGGTATGCCGCTCAGCCAGAGTGGCTACCGGTGCTTTATTTGTTGCTGATCGATGAAAACAATCCGAATGCGATGATGTTCCAGTTGCGTGGACTGGTGAAATACCTGTCGCAAATATCCTCTGCCTACAACGGCGGTGGCGGTGAAGGACGCATGATGGAGCGTATGGAAAGCCTGCGTGCATTTGATGTGGATGCGTCTTTCCATCACAACAGCCCAGAGCTGATGTCTTGGCTGGCGGATACCTATCAGGCCAGCGTAGAAATTTCCCTCCAGCTGGGGCATCGCTTTTTCAGCTTCTCGGATACCACCGCCAATTAAACCGCCATGCGCTATCACATTCAGCACCAGACCGAGTACCAGTACGATTTTGATGTGACCCTGTCGCAGCATATGCTGCACATGACACCAAGACACCTGGCCTGGCAAAACACGCTGGCGCATCAGATCACGATCTCGCCCAATCCCAGCGAGACTTCACAGCGCCTGGATTATTTCGGCAATTCACGGCTGTATTTTTCTATTTACAGCCCGCATCAGACGCTTTCCGTTACTTCGGAATCCACCGTGGAAGTACTGCCGCGCCTGCTGCCAGCGTCATTAAGCCAAAGTCCGAGCTGGGAGTTTGTAAAAGAAGAGCTGATCCAGCATTACAACACCCATATTGAGGCGCAGGCATTTCTGTTCAGCTCCCCCAAAGCGGGGCGGCATCATACGCTGGCGAACTACGCCGCCCCCAGCTTCACGCCAGGCAGGCCTTTGCTGGAAGCCGCGTTGGACCTGACCCAACGCATCTATCAGGATTTTGAGTTTGATGACCAGGCCACCAGCATTTCTACGCCGCTATCCGACGTGCTGGCTGGGCGCCGCGGCGTCTGCCAGGATTTTGCACACCTGATGATTGCCTGCATGCGTAGCTTGGGCCTGGCTTGCCGGTACGTCAGCGGTTATATCCTGACGACCCCTCCGGAAGGCCAGGAGCGTATGATCGGCGCCGATGCATCGCATGCCTGGGCTTCCGTTTACTGCCCGGATACAGGTTGGGTGGATTTTGATCCGACCAACAATTGCCTGGTGCAGACGGATCACATCACCATCGCATGGGGACGCGATTTCAGCGATATATCCCCGATGCGTGGCGTGGTATTGGGCGGTGGTGCCCAGCAGCTGGATGTCAGCGTTACCGTCACACCTATCAACCAGTACTAATCTTGCGTGCCAACGCACAGTCTAGAGCAGGCCGCGTTCCGCAAACGACAAGGTGGTATTGCCCGCTACGACAAAATGATCCAGCACCCGTACATCCACAAGCGCTAGAGCACTCTTGAGCTGCGCCGTGATCATCTCATCGGCACGGCTGGGCTCGGCGACACCGGAGGGGTGATTGTGGGCAAGAATCACCGCGCCTGCGTTGTAATACAGTGCACGTTTGACGATTTCACGCGGATGCACGCTGGTCTGTGTCAATGTACCCGCAAACATCTCCTCATGCGCCAGCACCCGATTTTGTGCATCCAGGAACATCACCAGGAACACTTCGCGCGGCAGCCCGCCCAGCTTGAGGCTGAGAAAATCGCGCACCTGTTGCGGCGAATTCATGACATCGCGCGCCTGCATTTCTTCAGCGAGGGCACGCCTGCTCATTTCGAAGATGGCCTGCAGCTGCACATATTTGCTGCTACCCATACCCTTGATCAGGGAAATCTGTTCGAGGCTGGCAGCAAAAATACCATTCAGGCTACCAAACACCTGCAATAGCTCACGCGCCAGATCGACTGCACTTTTGCCAGTCACCCCCACGCGTAGAAAAATAGCCAGTAACTCGGCATCTGACAGTGCGCCACTACCTTGCGTCAGCAGCTTTTCGCGCGGGCGCTCCCCTTCCGGCCAATCGATAATTGCCATACGTTATGTTTCCTCATGGTTGCCATCCGATTTCCCTGGCTGTGAGGTCCCCCACCAACGTTTGTGACAAATTTGCCGGAATATGCGCGCCATGCTGGCTGTCTGGAATGCGTCCAGCCATGAGTTCAGCAAAGCGTTGCGGGTATAAGGGCTGCCGGTCCGGCTCGGCGTATCCCTCTGGGTAATGCGGTTGTGTGGTATTCAAGTCGTACTTGTCACGCGCGCCCACGGTGTGCAGCAATTCGTGGGCAATCACCATATTGTTCTGAGCTGTTTGACCAGGGTCGGCATATACGTTCACCAGCCCGACGCGGCCTTTGCTCAGTGCGGTGGAATGCGGCAAGGTGGGATGACCCGCCACATCAAAATAGAGCAGATAGAGGCGAATATCGGCTTTTACCGGGGTAGGCGGACTGTGACGCCAGGTCCACCAGCGAAAGTGCAGGCTCCAGGTCATGGTAGACAGCATGCTGGCATTGCGCGGTGGCGGTGGTGGAATATCCGCGACCACAGGCCCAAGATGCACGGCAAATGGCTGTGCCAAGGCGAGATGGTATCGTTTGCCCTGCTCGGCAAAATACTCTTCAATCTGCGTCAGTTGTGCCTGGTTCAGGCGGCGTATGGCCACATTAGAGGCTTCACTGAGGTCAGCATTGACGGGATATAGCGTGACATACAGCGTGCGGTGCCAGTCAGGCTGCCCGTTTTTCAACCAGGCTTGCTGGGCCACGGTCACCAACACAAACAGCAATACAAATATCCTGAGTTTTCGCCACATACCCTGCGTCCCCGTTCAAATCGTGCAATCGGCAGACTGGCGCTGCCGTAATTTGTATTAAAATGAGCCCACTAATTCAAGAATTTATCATGACTCGTCCAATTCAACACCTGGTTGTCGGCATGACTGGCGGAATTGCCGCTTATAAAACCGCTGAGCTGGTACGCCTGCTAGTCAAACAGGGCATACGGGTTGACGTGGTAATGACGTCTGCCGCCACCCGCTTTATCACCCCGCTGACCATGCAGGCCTTGTCTGGTCGCCCTGTGTACACCGACTTATGGGATGAGCGCATTGCCAATGGCATGCCGCACATCGAGCTCTCGCGCCAGGCGGATGCCATTCTGGTTGCCCCTGCCAGTGCTGACTTCATGGCAAAACTGGTGCACGGCGCTGCAGATGACCTGCTTTCCACCTTATGCCTGGCACGTGATTGCCCCTTGATTGTAGCGCCAGCCATGAACCGACAGATGTGGGAGCATCCTGCCACCCAGCGCAATGTCGCGCAATTGCAAAAAGATGGCGTACGCCTGATCGGTCCGGATAGCGGCGAACAGGCGTGCGGCGAGACCGGCCTCGGCCGTATGCTGGAACCGCAATCCATAGTGGATGCGCTGCAAGTTACATGCCCGAGCAACTTGCTGGCAGGAAAGCGCATCTTGATTACGGCTGGCCCCACCATCGAGGCCATTGATCCGGTACGCGGCATCACCAATTTCAGCTCAGGCAAAATGGGCTACGCCATTGCTCAGACGGCTATTGAGATGGGCGCGGATGTTACCCTGATCAGCGGGCCGACTGCACTGGCAGCCCCGCACTGCACCACCATTCAGGTCACCAGCGCGCAGCAAATGCATGATGCAGTGATGGCCGAAGTGATCGGCCAGGATGTATTTATCGCAGTAGCCGCCGTGGCCGACTACCGCCCGCGCGAAGTGCAAAGCCAGAAGATCAAGAAACATGCAGACACCCTGCAGCTCGATCTGGTGCGTAATCCGGATATTCTGGCCGCTGTGACCAGCCTGCCCCGTCCCCCTTTCTGTGTCGGCTTTGCAGCTGAGAGCGGTCACTTGCTTGATCATGCCCACAAAAAAAGGCTGCAAAAAAATGTCCCCCTACTGGCCGCCAATCTGGTCAGTGAAGCCATGGGTGGCGACGATAGTCGTATTGTCCTGATTGACGATCAGGGTGAACACCCACTTCCCCCTGGCTCCAAGACCATGCTGGCGCACATGCTGTTGCAACATATGGCCGGCATGCTGCCTCCTTCAACCACTTCTGACGCGAGTACCCCTGAATGAGCTTACAAGTTGACTTGAAAATCCTCGATGACCGCTTGCATCACATGATGCCGGGCTACGCCACACCGGGTTCTGCCGGGCTGGATTTACGCGCCTGTATCGAGCATACCCAAACCCTGCATCCTGGCGAGACCACGTTGATACCCACCGGCATGGCGATCCATCTGGCTGACCCTGGTTATGCCGCCATGATCCTGCCTCGCTCAGGCCTGGGCCATAAACATGGCATCGTGCTGGGCAATCTGGTCGGACTGATAGATTCGGATTATCAAGGCCAGCTGCTGGTCTCGTGCTGGAACCGTGGCAAGGAAGCTTTTCTGCTAAACCCGATGGAGCGCATTGCCCAACTGGTCATCGTACCCGTCATGCAAGCCAGCTTTAATATCGTGCAGGACTTCACCAGTAGCGAGCGTGGCGAAGGCGGTTTCGGCAGTACAGGAAAACATTAAAAACTAGCAATTTAACTTGAAATGCCGCTTCGTTTCATGGTATAAATGCGGTCTTTTCGAATTTCGGAGTCCGCCATGGCACGCGTATGTCAGGTAACCGGCAAAAAGCCGATGGTTGGGAATAACGTTTCCCACGCAAATAACAAGACCAAGCGTCGTTTCCTGCCTAACTTGCAAAACCGCAAGTTCTGGGTTGAAAGCGAAAACCGCTGGGTTAGCTTACGTATCACCAACGCAGCCTTGCGTACAATTGACAAGAACGGCATTGACGCTGTTCTGGCCGATCTGCGCGCCAGCGGCGAAAAAATCTAAGGATTCATCATGCGTGAAAAAATCAAACTGGAATCTAGCGCTGGCACTGGTCACTTCTACACCACGACCAAGAACAAGCGCACCATGCCTGAAAAGATGGAAATCAAGAAGTTTGATCCTGTCGCTCGCAAGCATGTGCTGTACAAGGAAACCAAGCTGAAGTAATTCAGATATGGTTTTAAATAAAAAAGCCCGCTTATGCGGGCTTTTTTATTGCCTGGCGCTTTTAATACCACCAGTCGACGTTTTATTTAACACGCTTCAGATCCAGATACATTACCTCTTGAAGCAAAAGGCCATTCCCGATGCTCTGCCAAGATGCTCCGCCCAATACGAATTTAATTTTGGGCAGCAGCAAGTACAAGTAAAAAGCATCTACGCCATGCGGTAGCAACGCAGGCGTCGCGAGAACTCTTCCAGCGCGGCTATGCCACTTTTTTCAGCCCGCTGGCACCAGTCCTCAAGCCCTTTCAGCAATTGCTCCTGAGAGGCTGTGGAACGCGCCCAAACCTGCGCAAGCTCCTGCTTGAGCTGATAGATAGTTTGCAAACGGGCGCTATGTGTCAGTGCCTGCTCAAGCGCTTGCTTGTCCTGCACTTCAAGATCCTTGGCATCCAGATGCAGCCAGTGACGCAAACGCTCAAGTACCGTGGTTTCGTGGCCATGCTGCTGGTACGCCAGACGAATCTTGCTGATCTCTTCCTTATATGCCTGCTTGAGCATCACACCATACTTGCCCATGACATCAAACCGATGAGTAATGACCGCTTGCAAGGTGTCAAGATCACACCGCGTCTTGGCCCAGTCAAACTTGACCTTGGGCGCTATTTTCTTGACCTTGGCCAGGCGGCTCATCTGCATGAGACGGATATACATCCAGCCTATATCAAACTCATACCACTTGCTGGATAGACGTGCGGAACTGGCATAGGCATGGTGGTTGTTATGCAACTCTTCACCCCCAATGATGATGCCCCAAGGCACGAGGTTGGTACTGGCATCGGCGGCGGCAAAATTGCGATAGCCCCAATAGTGCCCCAGCCCATTAATGATGCCCGCCGCGGTTAGCGGAATCCAGGCCATCTGCACAGCCCAGATCGTCAGCCCTAGCGGGCCAAACAGCAGCACATTAATCACCAGCATCAGGCGTATGCCTAGGCCACTGTGACGGCTGTAGACATTGCGCTCCATCCAATCATCGGGTGTGCCGCTGCCATATTTCTGCAGGGTTTCTTCATTAGCCGCTTCTTGACGATAAAGCTCGGCGCCTTCACGCAGGACTTTCTTGATGCCCAGAATTTGCGGGCTATGGGGATCATTCACCGTCTCGCAATGCGCATGATGCTTGCGATGAATGGCAGCCCACTCTTTGGTCACCATACCGGTGGTCATCCATAACCAGAAGCGGAAAAAATGGCTAACAATAGGATGCAACTCCAGCGCGCGGTGTGCCTGGCAACGATGAAGGTAAATAGTGACAGCAGCAATGGTAATGTGGGTGAGGCCCAAAGCCACCAGAATGTAACCCCACCATGGCAAGTCAAACATCCAGAATGTCATGACGATTTCCTTTCTGTAACCAATCGAAAATGGGCGCCAACTTATCCCTGGGCAGCAGGTATTGTCGGCGTCCCTGAATTCAGTATACGCACTTCGCGCTGCGGATATGGAATACTGATGTTGTTCTTCTGGAATGCTCGCCAGATATCCAGATAAATATCGGATTGCAGCCGTCCAGAGCCCTCTTCCGGGTCGGGTATCCAGAATGTCAGGGTCAGATCAATGCCACTCTCGCCAAAGCCGGCGATCTTTACATCCGGCAGCGGGTCCTGCATCACGCGATCTTGCGCCATGGCAGCGTGTTGCATGATCTCCATGGCTCTTTCCAACGGGCTCTCGTAACTCACTTGCAAAGGCATTTTGACCTGCGCCTTGCGTTCGCTGTAGGAGTGATTAATGACAGCACTGGTGATGAGTGTTTCATTGGGAATAACCACCTGCGTGCCATCCAGCTTGCGCAGCACCATGTAACGGGAGCGCATTTCACTCACCACGCCATAATGCGCATCCACCGTAATCACGTCACCCATATGCATGGAACGATCAAGCAAAATGATAAAACCGCTCACGTAATTGCTGGCGATTTTTTGCAGACCGAAACCCAGGCCAACCCCCAGTGCGCCGCCAAACACCGACAGCAATGTGATATCCAGCCCCACCGCTGACAGCGCCATCAGGATAGCGATAAACGACAGCCCTATCCTGATCAGCTTGCTTAATACCACCCGCACATTCATGTTGATCTGCTGAGCACGCATCAAGCGGTTTTCCAGCCAGCGACTTAGCCAAAGCGCGATAAACAGGGTGATCAATACGGTAAGTAACCCCTGTATCAATAACAGCAGATTCATCTTGCTCTTGCCGATATTGAAACTGATATCTTCCAGCGTGTGCAATATTTCAGGCAGAATGCCACTGACATGGAGCGCCAGAACCAGCCACACTGTGCTCGAGATTGCATTTTCCATCGTGCTTACCCAGGCACTGGGGGAAAACACATAACGCAAGGCATAGACTACCAGCCGAATAACGGCCATGGCCACCAGCAGATTCATGGCGATCAGCAGCATGCTGGTATGCTGCCAGTGCTTCAGAATCAATTCACTGACGTAAATGAATATGAGGGATGTCAGCGGGAACAGCACCCTGTTGATGCCGCCAATACCGACTTTCCAAGTCTCAGGGGCTTTGCGCATGACATAAGCCCGCAAGATTCCATTCATGGACCAGGCAAAGAGCAAGCCGGCAATGATGATCCCCACTTGCCAGGTGAATACAGGAGTCGCCAGATCGGCAAGAAACTCCTTCCAAAGTTGCTGCATGTCGCTGTTCATAACAAGAAAATCGTCGCGAGTCCCAGGAAAATAAAGAAGCCACCGCTATCCGTCATGGCGGTAATCAATACGCTCGAACCTACCGCGGGGTCGCGTCCGACCTTGGTCATGACCAGAGGAATCATGACACCCATGATGGCGGCCAGTAACAGATTTAAGGTCATCGCCCCGGTCATTACCAACCCGAGGGCAATATTATGATAAAGCGCATAGGCTACAACGCCCAACACACTGCCCCAGAGCAAACCGTTGAGCAAGGCGACACCTAACTCTTTCTTGAGCAATGACTTCATATTGTGTGATGCAATCTGGCCCAGCGCCAAGCCGCGCACAATCATCGTCGTTGTCTGATTGCCTGAGTTGCCACCTATACCCGCCACAATGGGCATGAGGGCCGCCAGCGCTACGATTTTCTCAATGGAGTCTTCGAACAGGCCAATAACACGTGACGCGACAAACGCCGTGACAAGATTGATGGCCAACCAGGTCCAACGGTTTTGCACCGACTTCCATACAGACGAGAACAGATCCTCTTCTTCGCGCAAACCAGCCATCGAGAGCATGTCGCTTTCGGCTTCTTCACGGATGTAATCCATGACGGTATCCACCGTTAGCCGGCCAACCAGCTTGTTATTGGCATCCACCACGGGCGCAGTGACCAGGTCATAACGTTCAAACGCCTTGGCAGCTTCATCGGCTTCATCTTCTGGATGAAATACCACGGCATCGTCGGCCATGATGTCGGCGACTTCGGCATCAAGATCATTCACCACCATGCGCTTAAGCGGTAGCACTCCGCGCAATATGTCATAGCGATCGACTACAAACAGTTTGTCGGTGTGGTCTGGCAAACCGCCAATACGCCGCAAATACCGCAAGGCCACTTCAAGGGTTATGTCTTCCCGGATTGTGACGATATCAAAGTCCATGAGGGCACCCACGGTGTCATCCTCGTAACCCAGAGCTGACTGCAGGCGCTCACGATTGCGGATGTCCAGACTATCCAGGAGCTCTTGCAACACATCTTTAGGGAGATCGGGGGCCAGATCAGCCAGTTCATCCGTATCCAGCTGTTCAGCAGCAGCGAGCAACTCATCGCTGTCCATGTCGGCAATGAGAGTTTGTCGAACGGCATCGGATACCTCAAGAAGGATTTCACCATCACGCTCAGCCTTGACCAGCTCCCATACATCCAGACGCTGCTCAAGCGGCAAGGCCTCAAGGATGTAAGCAACGTCGGCCGGATGTAGTGTATCGAGCTTTTTCTGCAGTTCGGCCAGGTTCTGCTTGTGAACTAGCGTCTCTACCAGCTGCTGCTTAGGCATGTCCTGCTTGTGGATCAGGTCTTCGACCAGCCTGTGTTTGCTCAACAGGGTAATGACCTGCTGTAAACTTTCCTGCAAGCTTTCTTTTGATTCTTGAATATCAGCCATTCTTTAAAGCCCGCCAAGAAATACTTAATACATCAGGAAAATCCAGCCTGCGCTTTGCAGGTAACCTATGCGTGCATCATGCAACTTCGTTATTATGGAGGTTTTTAAACTTAACGAAAACCTTAAATTCACTGGTGAAGGCAATCTGCCACTTCCTCATTGCTATGACTGGCACAAACGCATGATTCAATTGAAACTATACGGTACGGAAGGTTGCCATTTGTGCGATCAGGCATTTGAATTGGTAAGCCAGGCTACCCAACCATATGCCAACATAACACTGCATTACATAGACATTATCGAAGACGAGGAACTGATGAATGCGTATAGCCTTAAAATTCCCGTACTTACGATGGGGAATAAAGCTAGCCTGTCCTGGCCATTTTCAGCTGGGGAGATAACAAAACTCATTGAAAGCGCCCAATAAAAAAGGCCGGGGTAACCGGCCTTTTTTACAGCAATGTTGTGACTAATTACTCAGCAACAACAGCTTCAGTGCTCAGATCTGGGCGATCTACCAACTCAACCAGTGCCATAGGCGCATTGTCACCAACGCGGAAACCGCACTTCAGGATACGCAGGTAACCACCATTGCGTGTCAGATAGCGTGGGCCCAGTTCATTGAACAGTTTACCAACGATATCACGGTCACGAAGGCGACTGAAAGCCAGGCGACGATTTGCCAGAGTGGCATTCTTGCCCAAGGTGATGAGTGGCTCAGCGACACGACGCAACTCCTTAGCCTTGGGTAAGGTGGTTTTAATAACTTCATGACGCAGCAGTGAAGTGGCCATGTTCCGCAACATTGCCTGACGATGGCTGCTGGTGCGGTTTAATTTACGATTGCTGTTGCGATGACGCATAGTGATACCCTCACACCTTTGCTGTTATGCTTTTTCCAGGCCAACAGGTGGCCAGTTTTCAAGTTTCATGCCCAGTGTCAGCCCTTTGGAAGCCAACACGTCCTTAATCTCGTTCAGAGATTTGCGGCCCAGATTAGGTGCCTTCAACAGCTCGTTTTCACCGCGCTGAATCAAGTCACCAATGTAATAAATATTTTCTGCTTTCAGGCAGTTTGCCGAACGTACAGTCAATTCCAAATCATCAACTGGACGCAACAGGATAGGATCAACCTGCGGCGTATGCTTCACTTCAACTTCGGTTGGAGCACCTTCCAGATCAGCAAAGACAGACAGCTGACCCATCAGGATGCGAGCTGCATCACGGATGGCTTGCTCAGGCTCAACCACACCGTTGGTTTCAACGTCCATGATCAACTTGTCCAGATCAGTACGTTGCTCAACACGAGCGCTTTCAACATGGTAGCTTACCTTGTTGATTGGACTAAATGATGCATCCACCATGATGAAACCCAGTATACGATCTTCATCAGTCTTCTGGCGAGCTGGAACTGGCTGATAGCCACGGCCCATTTCCACCTTCACTTCAAGATCAATCTTGCCACCCTTGGTCAGATGCGCAATGACATGACCAGGATTTGCGATCTCGGCATCGTGACCAGTATCAAAGTCACCAGCAGTTACAACGCCTTCAACCGACTTTTTCAGTGTCAGCGTAGTTTCCGACTTGCTGTTCAACTTTAGGGCAACACCCTTCAGATTCAGCAGAATGTCCACGACATCCTCCTGAACGCCGTCCAGCGTGGAATATTCATGAACCACGCCGTCGATCTTGACTTCAGTGATAGCAAAGCCAGGAATTGAAGAAAGCAATACGCGGCGCAGCGCATTACCCAGCGTATAACCAAAGCCACGCTCCATCGGCTCAAGCGTCACCCGTGCACGCACAGGCGAGATAACTTCAACGTCAACAACGCGAGGCTTCAAATATTCGGTAGGACTGTTTTGCATAATGTTCCTTACGGCCCTGGATTACTTAGAGTAAAGTTCAACCACGAGCGATTCGTTAATGGTAGCAGGCAGTTCATCACGCTGAGGCTTAGCCTTGAAGGTACCCTTCAGAGCCTTGACATCAACTTCAAGCCACTCAGGGAAACCACGTTGTTCAGCAGCTTCCAGAGCACCCTTGATACGCAGTTGTGACTTGGAAGCTTCAGCAACCTGCACCACATCACCAGGACGAACCTGATATGAAGGAATATTCACACGCTTACCGTTCACCAGAATGCTGTTGTGGCGAACAATTTGACGCGCTTCAGTACGGGAAGAACCCAGACCCATACGATATGCAACGTTATCCAGACGGCATTCCAGCAATTGCAGCAGGTTTTCGCCTGTGATGCCCTTCAGGCGATCAGCTTCAGCGTAATAGCTGCGGAATTGGCCTTCAAGAATGCCGTAGATACGACGTACTTTTTGCTTTTCACGCAATTGCACACCATAGTCGGACAAACGCTGATTACGGCGCTGACCATGCTGACCAGGTGGGAAGTTACGCTTTTCAATCGCGCATTTGTCAGTGAAGCACTTTTCACCTTTCAGGAAAAGCTTCTCGCCTTCGCGGCGGCACTGACGGCACTTTGGATCAAGATTTCTAGCCAAGGTATTCTCCTAGTTCTATCAGGCGCGGCTTAGATGCGGCGCTTTTTGGGTGGACGGCAGCCATTATGTGGGACTGGCGTCACATCAGAAATGCTGGTGATTTTAAAGCCAACAGCGTTCAGTGCGCGAACAGCAGATTCGCGACCTGGACCTGGGCCCTTGATACGAACTTCAAGGTTCTTCACGCCGCATTCCTGAGCTGCCTTACCGGCGGCTTCAGCTGCAACCTGCGCTGCAAAAGGAGTACTTTTACGTGAACCCTTGAAACCTGCACCACCAGAAGTTGCCCAAGACAAGGCATTACCCTGACGATCAGTAATCGTAATAATCGTGTTGTTAAAAGAAGCGTGCACGTGGGCGATGCCCTCGGCAATGTTCTTTTTGACTTTCTTGCGTACGCGTACGTTAGCTTTAGCCATGTTGCATTATTCCTTACTTGGATGCCTTAATAGGCTTAATAGGACCCTTGCGCGTGCGCGCATTGGTCTTGGTGCGCTGACCACGGACTGGCAGGCCACGGCGATGACGTACACCGCGATAGCAGCCCAAATCCATCAGACGCTTAATGTTCATGGTAACTTCACGACGCAAGTCACCCTCAACCTTGAGCTTAGCGACTTCGTCGCGCAGCTTTTCAACTTCTGCATCATTCAGATCCTTGATCTTGGCAGTGGCAGAAACGCCAGCAGCCAAGCAAATCTGCTTCGCAGTGTTACGACCCACACCGTAAATCGAAGTTAAAGCGATTTCAGTGTGCTTATGATTTGGGATGTTTACCCCTGCTATACGAGCCATGTACCTACTCCAAAATAATGGCGCATTTAATTTTTTTACAAATCGCCAAAAAAGCCCAAAATTTTAACAGCTTGTACGAGTTTTAACAATCGTATTCGCTGATTTCACAACTAAATATGCGTTGCCTGATTAACCTTGGCGCTGCTTGTGACGTGGATCAGTACAAATAATACGTACCACACCACGGCGACGAACCACTTTACAATGACGGCATAACGCCTTGACTGAAGCACGAACTCTCATATTTCACCTCTTCGCAAAAACTTTATTTGGCGCGGAAAATAATCCGCGCACGCGATAAATCGTAGGGGGTCATTTCGACTGTGACTTTGTCACCTGGGAGAATACGTATGTAATGCATACGCATTTTCCCAGAGATATAACCCAACACTACATGACCGTTTTCCAGCTTAACTCTAAACGTTGCATTCGGAAGGTTCTCAAGAACCTCGCCCTGCATCTCGATTCTGTCTTCTTTTGCCATGCCGCTACCTGCGCCTGTTTAGCGAGTAATACCCGCACCGCCTTTAAAATTGGCTTTCTTGAGTAAGCCTTCGTATTGATTGGACATCAAATGCGCTTGAACTTGTGTCATGAAATCCATGGTCACAACAACAATAATCAGCAATGAAGTCCCTCCAAAGTAAAACGGCACGTTCCATTTCAATATCAGGAACTCAGGCAGTAAACATACGGCAGTAATATAAAGTGCACCTACCAAAGTCAAACGACCCATGATGCGATCAATGTACTTAGCAGTTTGGTCGCCAGGACGTATGCCTGGAACAAAAGCACCACTCTTCTTCAAGTTATCTGCTGTTTCTTTTGGATTGAATACCAATGCCGTATAAAAGAAACAGAAAAACACAATCGCAGTAGCGAAGAAAATAATATAGAGCGGCTGACCAGGCGATAAGGTAGTACCAATATCCTTAAGCCAGGAAAAATTCTCACTGCTTCCAAACCAGCCTGCCATGGTGGCAGGGAATAAAATAATGCTTGAAGCAAAGATAGGAGGAATAACACCCGCCATATTCAACTTCAAAGGCAAATGACTTGTTTGGCCACCAAATACTTTGCGCCCAACCTGACGTTTGGCATAGTTCACCGTGATTTTGCGTTGACCGCGCTCTACAAACACCACAAAGGCAGTGACCAGAACAGCAGCAGCAAACAAGAAGATCACAAGTGGTATGGAGAATGCCCCTGTACGAGCCAACTCCAGCGTTCCGCCAATAGCGTGTGGCAAACCAGCAACGATACCGGCAAAAATGATAATCGAAATACCATTACCAATTCCACGCTCCGTAATCTGCTCACCCAACCACATCAGGAACATGGTGCCACTTACCAGCGTGATCACCGCTGTGAATCGGAACATCAGACCGGGATCCAAAACCAACCCAGCTTGACCTTCCAGAGCAATCGCAATACCCAGAGCCTGAAAAGTAGCCAGGAACACCGTGCCGTAGCGTGTGTATTTGGTAATTTGTCGACGCCCAGCTTCACCTTCCTTCTTCAACTGTTCCATGCGAGGGGAAACCACCGTCAGCAACTGCATGATGATGGACGCCGAAATGTAAGGCATGATACCCAGCGCGAATACAGTGAAGCGGGAAAGAGCGCCACCTGAGAACATGTTGAACATGCCCAGAATGCCACCACTTTGCGATTCAAATAACTTGGCGAGCACATCCGGATCAATACCAGGAACCGGAATGTGCGCACCTAGGCGATAGACAACGAGGGCACCAAGCACAAACAGCAAGCGGCTTTTCAGCTCACTGGTCTTGCTTACCGTACCTAAAATATTATCCTTAGCCAACTTGCAATTACTCTACGATCTTGCCGCCAGCGGCTTCAACTGCAGCCTTGGCGCCTTTACTCAGCAACAAACCCTGCACAGTGATCGCGCGGGAAAGGTCGCCAGAAAGATATACTTTTGCAGCACGAGCAGATCCAGGGATAACATTGGCTTGCTTCAATGCCAACAGATCCACTACGTCAGCCTGAACTTTGTCCAGTTCGCTAGTACGCACATGGGCAGTGTCAGCCTTGGTCAGGGAGTTGAAACCACGCTTAGGCAGACGGCGCTGAATAGGCATTTGACCGCCTTCAAAACCAACCTTGTGGAAACCACCAGTACGGGACTTTTGACCCTTGTGACCACGACCTGCAGTCTTACCCAGGCCAGAACCAATGCCGCGGCCAACACGACGCTTGGCGTGCTTGCTGCCTTCAGCGGGCTTGATGGAATTCAGTTTCATTATGCTTCAACCTTTAACAGATAGCCGACTGTATTGATCATGCCGCGATTTGCTGGTGTATCCAGCACTTCAACGGTTTGATGCAGACGACGAATACCCAGGCCGCGAACACATGCACGATGCGATTGAATACGGCCAATGGTACTTTTTACCAAAGTCACTTTTACTGTAGCTGCTGCTTTTTTTGCCTTAGCCATGATTAACCTCTGATTTCTTCGACGGTCTTGCCGCGTTTTGCAGCAACTTCAGCCGGAGTATTCATAGACTGCAAGCCATTTAATGTAGCACGCACAACGTTGTAAGGATTGGTAGAACCAATGCACTTAGCCAACACGTTAGTAATGCCCATCACTTCAAAAATAGCGCGCATTGCGCCACCAGCAATAATGCCGGTACCTTCAGAAGCTGGCTGGATGAATACTTTGGCAGCACCGTGAACACCGGTGACTGCGTGATGCAATGTACCGTTATTCAAACTTACCTTAACCATACCGCGACGCGCTTCATCCATTGCCTTTTGTACAGCAACTGGAACTTCACGCGCCTTGCCCTTGCCCATGCCAACGGCACCGTCGCCATCACCAACCACTGTCAGCGCAGCGAAGGACATGATACGACCGCCCTTAACCACTTTAGTGACGCGGTTGACCGAGATCATTTTCTCGCGCAAACCATCGGTTTGCTGTTGTTCAATATCTTTAGCCATCATCAACCTCGTAATTAGAAGGACAGACCGTTTTCGCGCGCAGCATCAGCCAGCGCTTTGATACGGCCGTGGTATTTGTAACCCGAACGGTCAAAAGCCACAGAAGTAATGCCGGCAGCCTTCGCCTTTTCAGCAATACGCTTGCCGATCACAGCTGCAGCAGCCACATTGCCACCATTCTTGATGTCTTTGCGAACTTCCACTTCAAGGGTAGAGGCACTTGCCAACACCTTGTCGCCGGTTTCCGCAATGATCTGGGCATAAATATGGCCATTACTGCGGTGAACGCTCAAACGCGTTACCTTTAATTCTGCGATTTTGGCACGGGTTTTACGTGCACGACGCAGGCGTGAATTTACGTTATTCATGGCTTAAACCTTACTTCTTCTTGGTTTCTTTGATAGTGACCACTTCATCGGAATAACGAACACCCTTGCCCTTATAAGGCTCTGGAGAACGATATGCACGAATCTGGGCAGCCACCTGGCCAACAACCTGCTTGTCGACACCGGTCAACAAGATTTCGGTTTGCGTTGGGGTCTGCACGGTCACACCTTCTGGCATCTTGTGGTTAATCGGATGGGAAAAACCCAGATCCAGATTAAGAGTAGCGCCTTGCGCCTGAGCTTTATAGCCCACACCAACCAGATTAAGCTTGCGGGTAAACCCTTGTGACACGCCTTGCACCATATTGGCGACCAAAGCGCGTACGGTGCCCGACATTGCACGAGAGTGCTGGCTATCATTAGCGGCAGCAAATGTCAGGCTATCTCCTTCGCGAACAATATTAACCACACCTGTCAGCGCTTGATTCAGCTTGCCCAGAGGGCCGCTAACTGCAATGTTGCTTGCAGTCAATGCAACTTCAACTTTGGCAGGAATAGCGACTGGGTTTTTAGCTACACGAGACATTGTATTCCCCTTAAGCTACTACGCAGAGCACTTCACCACCAACACCGGCAGCACGCGCTTTACGATCAGTCATCACACCCTTGGATGTAGACACGATAGTCACACCAAGACCATTCATTACCACAGGAATATCCTGATTGCCACGGTAAATACGAAGACCAGGGCGACTTACGCGCTCGATCTTCTCAATTACAGGGCGACCAGCATAGTACTTGAGGCTGATATTCAATTGTGGCTTGCCATCGACAGACTGCACCGCAAAATCATCGATATAACCTTCATCCTTCAGAACGCTAGCAATAGCGCCCTTCAGCTTTGAAGAAGGCATAGAAACAGTTTGCTTGTTGGTGCTCTGCGCATTACGAATGCGCGTCAGCATATCGGCAATCGGATCACTCATACTCATCGTCTAATTCCTCCGTTACCAGCTGGCTTTTGTAACGCCTGGCACTTCGCCACGCATCATCAACTCGCGCAGCTTGCCGCGCGCAATACCAAACTTACTAAATACGCCACGAGGACGACCAGTCAGAGCGCAGCGATTACGCAGGCGAACTGGGCTGGAATTACGTGGCAGACTTTGCAGCTTAAGGCGTGCAGCGCGACGCTCTTCAGGACTTGCTGCAGCATTATTCATAGCAGCAGTTAATTCAGCGCGCTTGGCGGCAAATTTTTCTACTGTATCGCGACGTTTTTGTTCGCGTTCAATTAAACAGGTTTTAGCCATTGTTAGCCTCAGTTCCTAAACGGGAAGTTGAACGCTGCAAGCAGTGCACGCGCTTCTTCATCAGTTTTTGCTGTTGTCGTGATGGTGATATTCATACCACGCAAAGCATCAATCTTGTCGTACTCGATTTCTGGGAAAATAATCTGCTCGCGCACACCCATGTTGTAGTTACCGCGACCATCGAACGACTTTGCGGAAATACCGCGGAAGTCACGAATACGTGGAATAGCCACAGTAATCAAACGATCCAGGAACTCATACATACGCTCACGACGCAAGGTGACTTTGCAGCCAACAGGATAATCATCACGAATCTTGAATGACGCAATGGACTTACGGGCCTTGGTGATGACAGCTTTTTGACCAGCAATCTTCTCCATATCGCCAACGGCGTTTTCCATTACCTTCTTGTCAGCAACCGCTTCACCAACACCCATATTAAGAGTGATCTTCTCAATGCGTGGAACTTGCATTGGCGAGGTGTAGCCGAACTGCTCGGTCATAGACTTGACCACAGTATCTTTATAAAAATCTTTTAAACGAGCCATGATTAACCCTTACGCGTCCACAACTTCGCCGCTGGACTTAAAAACACGGACCTTGCGGCCATCATCCAGTGTCTTGAAACCCACGCGATCACCTTTTTGGGTGGCGCGGTTAAATAAAGCAACATTAGAAGCATCAACAGGCATTTCCTTGCTGATGATTCCGCCAGCCACACCACGCATGGGGTTAGGCTTAGCATGCTTCTTAACCAAATTAACGCCTTCAACTACCACTTTGCCCGAATCCAGAATGCGCAATACAGTACCGCGCTTACCTGCATCCTTGCCAGTATTCAGAATTACTTCGTCACCTTTGCGAATCTTACTCATCTCAACGCTCCTACAATACTTCTGGGGCTAGAGACACGATCTTCATGAAACGCTCACCACGAAGCTCACGGGTCACAGGCCCGAAAATACGCGTACCGATAGGCTCGAGCTTGTTGTTAAGCAACACTGCTGCATTGCCATCAAACTTCACCAGAGAACCATCCGGACGACGAACACCCTTAGTGGTACGAACCACTACGGCACTATATACCTCGCCTTTTTTAACACGACCGCGGGGCGCAGCATCCTTGATAGTGACCTTGATCACATCACCGATACCGGCGTAACGACGCTTGGAGCCACCCAATACCTTGATACACATTACGGAACGCGCACCAGTATTATCGGCAACATCCAGCCGAGATTGCATTTGAATCATGAGAATAATCTCCAACTTAATCCGTTAAACCAACACCGGCCGCGAGCATCACGGCCGACAGCACTACGGTCAGTATTGGGGCGCCAGCTTGCATGGGCGCCAAAAAGTCCGTCATTATATATTGCATCCCAGACGGGATGCAATATAAATTATATGTTGCGTGTTTTTTCTACGATCTTGCTGACTTTCCAGGTTTTGGTCTTAGAAAGCGGACGGCTTTCCTCAATCACTACCAGGTCACCTTCCTTGCACTCGTTGTTTTCATCGTGTGCATGGAATTTGTTGGATCGGCGAACGACCTTGCCGATAAGTGGATGCTTAACTTTGCGCTCCACCAATACGGTTACGGTCTTGTCCATTTTGTCGCTGACTACGCGACCAGTCAGACTGCGTACAACTTTATCTGCTTGTGTATCGGTCATCATCTACTCACCTTAAGCTTGCTTAGCTTTTTCAGCCAGCACGGTACGTACACGAGCAATATCGCGGCGAACCTTGCTTACCTGATCAACTTTGTTTAATTGCTGAGTAGACAATTGCATACGCAACGAGAATTGAGCACGACGCAGGTCGATCAACTCATTGTTCAACTCATCAACAGACTTGTTTCTTAAATCACTAGCTTTCATCTTTAACTCCCGATATGACGAGTTGTGAAAGTAGTTTCGATTGGCAACTTGGCTGCCGCCAAGCGGAACGCTTCGCGGGCCAACTGCTCACTCACACCATCCATCTCGTATAACATCTTGCCCGGTTGAATTTCAGCAACGAAGTATTCCGGACTACCTTTACCGTTACCCATACGAACTTCAGCAGGTTTGCTGGAGATTGGCTTGTCGGGGAAAATACGAATCCACACACGACCACCACGCTTGATGTGACGTGTCATCACACGACGAGCAGCCTCAATTTGACGCGCAGTCAAACGACCACGGCCAATAGCCTTCAGACCAAACTCACCAAAGCTCACCTTGTTACCGGTAGTAGCAATGCCTTTATTACGGCCCTTCTGCTGTTTACGGAATTTCTGTCTAGCTGGCTGCAGCATTTTTCGCCCCCGACTTTCTTACTTTCTTTTCTGGTTCAGCAGGTACTGCAGCTTGTTGCTCGGCATGAGTGCCAAACACTTCGCCCTTGAATACCCACACCTTGATGCCAATGATACCGTAGGTGGTTTTAGCTTCAGCAACACCATAATCGATGTCAGCACGCAGAGTATGCAACGGCACACGGCCTTCGCGATACCATTCCGTACGCGCGATTTCGATACCGTTCAGACGGCCCGAGCTCATGATCTTGATGCCTTGAGCACCCAGACGCATCGCATTTTGCATTGCACGCTTCATTGCACGACGGAACATCACACGCTTCTCAAGCTGTTGAGCAATGCTCTCAGCGATCAGCGTTGCATCGATTTCAGGCTTGCGCACCTCTTCGATGTTCAAGTGAACTGGCACACCCATCAGACCTTGCAGGCTAGAACGCAAAGACTCAATGTCTTCACCCTTCTTACCAATAACCACACCTGGACGGGCACTGTAGATAGTGATCTTGGCATTCTTTGCAGGACGCTCAATCACGATCTTGCTAACAGCGGCGTGCGATAACTTCTTCTTCAGAAACTCACGCACCTTGATGTCGCTATTCAGCATAGCCGGGAAGTTCTTGCTGTTGGCGTACCAACGAGATGACCAGTTCTTCTGGACACTCAGACGGAAACCAAACGGATGAATTTTCTGACCCATAACGATTCCTTTAGTTACCGACAGTCACTGTAATGTGACATGTAGGCTTAATAATCCGTCCAGCACGACCTTTGGCACGCGCACGAATACGTTTAAGAACAATGCCTTTGTCGACATAAATTGAAGTCACCTTCAACTCATCGATATCGGCACCTTCGTTGTGTTCAGCGTTAGCGATAGCGGACTCAACAACCTTCTTAATGATCTCAGCACCCTTTTTAGGCGTGAAATTCAGAATGTTGAGTGCGTAATCAACTTTCTTGCCGCGAATCAGGTCAGCAACCAAGCGAGCCTTTTGCGGGGACAGATGAACACCTTTTAATACTGCGGATACTTGCATCGTCATCTCCTACTTCTTGGCTTTTTTATCGGCAGCGTGACCCTTGAACGTACGGGTCAGCGCGAATTCGCCGAGCTTGTGGCCTACCATATTTTCCGAGATCATCACTGGCACGTGTTGGCGGCCATTGTGTACAGCGATCGTCAGACCAATGAAATCAGGAAGAATGGTGGAACGACGGGACCAAGTTTTGATTGGCTTCCTATCGCGAGCAGCAACAGCCACTTCCACCTTCTTAGCCAAGTGCCCATCAATAAATGGGCCTTTTTTAATTGAACGTGCCATTTTCCTTACCTCTTATTAGCCGGACGACGGCTTACGCGCATGTTGTCGGTGCGCTTGTTGCTACGTGTACGATAACCCTTGGTAGGCGTACCCCATGGGCTTACTGGATTCATACCAGCAGCGGTCTTACCTTCACCACCACCGTGCGGGTGATCAACCGGGTTCATCACCACACCGCGGACGGTAGGGCGAACACCGCGCCAACGCATCGCACCAGCCTTACCGATAGAGCGCAATGAATGTTCTTCATTACCCACTTCACCGATGGTTGCCTTGCAATCAACGTGTACACGACGAACTTCACCGGAACGAAGGCGCAACTGAGCGTAGCTGCCTTCGCGAGCCAGCAACTGGACCGAAGTACCGGCTGAGCGAGCAATTTGCGCGCCCTTGCCTGGCATGATCTCTACGCAGTGAATGGTGCTACCAACCGGGATATTGCGCAAAGGCAATGCATTACCCACCTTGATCGGAGCATCAGAACCGCTCACCAGTTGCGCACCAGCAGAAACGCCACGAGGGGCGATGATGTAGCGACGCTCACCATCCGAATAAACCAAGAGCGCAATGTGCGCGCTGCGGTTTGGATCGTATTCCAGATGCTCAACCTTGGCGACGATACCATCTTTGTTGCGACGGAAATCAATCACGCGGTAGTGTTGCTTATGACCGCCACCTTGGTGACGTGTCGTGATGTGACCGTTGTTGTTACGGCCAGCTTTTTTGCTTTGCTTCTCCAGCAGAGGCGCGTAAGGCTTACCCTTGTGCAACTCAGGTGTAACAACCTTAACGACTGCGCGACGGCCAGGGGAAGTCGGCTTGACTTTAATCAGTGCCATAATATCTCCTATTCGCCTGCTGCAAAGTTAATTTCTTGGCCTGGCTTCAGGCTCACATAAGCCTTTTTCCAGTCCTTGCGACGACCCAGCACACGGCCTGCGCGCTTTACTTTGCCCTTAACATTGGCAACAGTAACAGCGGCAACTTCGACCTTGAAAACCAGTTCAACAGCAGCCTTGATTTCCGGCTTGGTTGCATCAGTACGCACCTTGAATGCGATCTGTTGGTTTTTGTCAGCAACGTAAGTCGCTTTTTCCGTGATTTGCGGAGCCAGGATGACTTGCAGCAAACGATCTTGAGTAGCGATCTGGTTCAGATTTGCGCTCATGCCAGCATCTCCTCTAATTTCTTGACTGCAGCCTTGGTCGCCACCACGTTCGGGAAGCGAACCAGACTAACAGGATCAGCGTATTGAGCTTCAACAACCAGAATGTTAGGCAGATTGCGAGCGGAGAGGTAAAGGTTTTCATCAAAACCATCAACCAGCACCAGAACACCTTCACCGTAACCCAGACCCTTGATCTTCTCGACCAGAGCTTTGGTTTTTGGAGTATCAACTACAAACTCTTCAATGACGCTCAAACGATCCTGACGGACCAATTCCGACAGGATGGAACGCATACCAGCGCGGTAAACCTTGCGGTTAACCTTGTGGCTGAAGTTTTCATCAGGGCTATTTGGGAAAGCACGACCGCCTCCACGCCAGATTGGGCTGGAGCTCATACCTGCACGTGCACGGCCAGTACCCTTTTGGTTCCATGGCTTATGAGTAGTGTGGCTTACATTGCCACGACCCAGTTGTGCACGCGTAGCTGTACGCGCATTTGCCTGGTAAGCAACAACCACTTGATGCACCAGGGCTTCGTTGAATTCGCGACCGAAGGTTACTTCGGAAACTTCAACACCGCTTTTGGCCGGCTTGCCGTTTTTATCGATTAACTTGAGTTCCATTATGCACCTGCCTTAACAGCGGGACGAACGACAACATCGCCACCTTTGGATCCTGGAACAGCACCCTTGATCAGCAACAGATTGCGCTCTGCATCAACGCGAACGATTTGCAGATTTTGCACAGTAGTCTTCACAGCGCCCAGGTGACCAGGCATACGCTTACCTGGGAATACACGACCTGGATCCTGCGCCATACCGATAGAGCCGGGTACATTGTGTGAACGGGAGTTACCGTGAGAAGCACGGTTGGAGCTGAAGTTGTGGCGCTTGATTGCACCAGCGAAGCCCTTACCAAGTGATACGCCAGTTACATCAACATACTGACCAGCCTCGAAAAGCTCCACGGTGATCTGACCGCCAACTGCATAGTTGGCCAGAACATCCTCAGCAACAGCGAATTCTTTGATGCCAGAACCAGCAGCAACGCCAGCCTTAGCATAGTGACCTGCCAGCGCCTTGGTTACACGGCTAGCACGACGCTCGCCATGCGCAACCTGGAGACCAGCATAACCGTCGCTAGACGGTGTCTTAACTTGTGTCACGCGGTTAGGTATAACTTCGAGCACAGTTACCGGAATGCTTTCGCCTTCATCGGTAAATACGCGGGTCATACCCACTTTGCGACCAATAAGCCCTAAGCTCATGATCAATTCCTTATAATAATTAAAAGGCCGATTACAATTGATCGGCCGATTTTTAATGCAAGCCCGGGATTATATCCGAGCCTGCAACCAAACACAACTTACAGTTGTAAATTACAGCTTGATTTCTACGTCAACACCAGCTGGCAGATCCAGCTTCATCAGCGCATCCACTGTCTTATCCGTAGGATCAACAATGTCCATCAGGCGCTGATGGGTACGAATTTCGAATTGGTCACGAGAAGTCTTGTTTACGTGAGGGGAGCGCAGCAAGTCGAAACGCTCAATACGCGTAGGCAAAGGAACCGGGCCTTTGACAACTGCGCCGGTGCGCTTGGCAGTTTCTACGATTTCCAGAGCAGACTGATCGATCAGGCGATAGTCAAATGCTTTGAGGCGAATACGGATTTTTTGAGCAGCCATGTTGTTTCCTTAAAGAGCGATGTTTCCAAAGAACAAAAAGGCCGCAAGCATAAGCTTGCGGCCTGAGAAGTATAAATTACTCAATAATTTTCGCGACGACGCCAGCACCTACGGTACGGCCACCTTCACGAATCGCAAAGCGCAGACCGTCTTCCATCGCGATCGGGGCAATCAGCGCCACGGTGATGGATACG
>NZ_JAJAQH010000002.1 GCF_020523625.1 Methylovorus menthalis | reverse complement strand
GATCGTCGTGATCGCTGCTGTCAATGTCGTCTTACCATGGTCAACGTGACCAATCGTGCCTACGTTGACGTGCGGCTTCGTCCGCTCAAATTTACCTTTTGCCATTACCGTTTCCTTTATTAATCCAACTAATATTCAATTATTTCTTGTTGATAATCGCTTCTGCGACGTTTCTTGGAGCTTCCGAGTAATGCTTGAACTCCATGCTGTAGCTGGCACGACCTTGTGACAAAGAACGCACAACTGTCGAGTAACCAAACATCTCAGCAAGCGGAACTTCAGCGCGAATAATCTTGCCACTCGGACTGTCTTCCATACCCTGAATCATGCCGCGACGTGAAGATAAATCGCCCATCACATCCCCCATGTAGTCTTCAGGGGTTTCAACTTCCACTGCCATCATAGGCTCGAGCAGGATAGGATCCGCCTTGCGCATACCATCCTTGAACGCGATCGAAGCCGCCATCTTAAAGGCGTTTTCATTCGAGTCAACATCATGGTAAGAACCGTCAAACAGGGTTACCTTGACATCAACCACAGGGAAACCAGCCAAAATACCGGCAGGAATGGTTTCACGCAGACCCTTATCTACCGCAGGGATGAATTCACGAGGCACAGTACCACCCTTGATGGCATCCACAAACTCGTAACCCTTGCCAGCTTCGTTAGGCTCCATGATAAGCCATACGTGACCGTACTGACCCTTACCACCGGATTGCTTAACAAACTTGCCTTCCACTTCGACTTTTTTCTTGATCGCTTCGCGATAGGCAACCTGAGGCGCCCCAACGTTAGCTTCAACGTTGAATTCACGACGCATACGATCTACCAGAATTTCCAGATGCAACTCACCCATACCGGAAATAATGGTTTGATTGGTTTCTTCGTCAGTACGCACGCGGAAAGATGGATCTTCCTGGGCCAGACGGTTCAATGCAACACCCATCTTTTCTTGGTCAGCCTTAGTTTTAGGCTCAACTGCCACGTGAATAACGGGCTCAGGGAAAATCATGCGCTCAAGAATGATCACATGATCTGGATCACAGAGTGTATCGCCGGTTGTCGCATCTTTCAGACCAACAGCAGCTGCGATGTCGCCTGCGCGCACTTCCTTGATTTCTTCACGCTGATTAGCGTGCATCTGCAGAATACGACCCAGACGCTCTTTTTTGCCCTTAACCGAGTTGTAAACGGTGTCACCGGAGTTAACCACACCAGAATAAACGCGGAAGAAAATCAGCTGACCCACAAATGGGTCGGTCATGATCTTGAATGCAAGTGCCGAGAACTTTTCAGCATCATCAGCCTTACGCTCAGTCTTCGTGCCATTTTCCAGCTCGCCAGTGACCGGTGGAATGTCAACCGGTGATGGCAGGAAGTCAATGACCGCATCCAGCATGCGCTGAACACCCTTGTTCTTGAAGGCCGTACCACAGAGCATAGGCTGGATTTCGTTGGCGATCGTACGATCGCGCAGACCCTTGACGATTTCCTCTTCGGACAATTCGCCAGACTCCAGATACTTGTTCATCAGATCTTCATTGGCTTCAGCAGCAGCTTCAACCATGTTCTCGCGCCACTTCTGACATTCAGCCAGCAAGTCTGCAGGGATCTCTTCATAGTTGAACTTGGTACCTTGGCTGGCCTCATCCCAGATAATCGCTTTCATCTTGAGCAGGTCAACCACGCCGGTGAACGTATCTTCGGCGCCGATTGGCACAACGACAGGCACAGGGTTAGCCTTCAGGCGCGTCTTCAGCTGATCGTAGACCTTGAAGAAGTTAGCGCCGGTACGGTCCATCTTGTTGATGAAGGCAAGGCGAGGCACACCGTACTTGTTAGCTTGACGCCATACGGTTTCAGACTGAGGCTGCACACCACCCACTGCACAGTAAACCATGCAGGCACCATCCAGCACGCGCATGGAGCGCTCAACTTCAATCGTGAAGTCAACGTGCCCGGGCGTATCAATGATGTTGATACGGTGCTCAGGATAGTTACCACCCATACCCTTCCAGAACGCGGTAGTGGCAGCAGAAGTAATGGTGATACCACGCTCTTGCTCCTGCTCCATCCAATCCATGGTGGCAGCACCATCGTGAACTTCACCAATCTTGTGGTTCACACCGGTATAAAAAAGGATACGCTCGGTAGTCGTGGTCTTACCGGCATCAATGTGGGCACTGATACCAATGTTACGATAGCGATTAATGGGGGTTTTACGAGCCACAGCTATTACCTTTACTAATGAACTTGTTTAGAAGCGGAAATGCGAGAAGGCTTTGTTGGCTTCAGCCATACGGTGCACTTCTTCACGCTTCTTCATGGCAGAGCCGCGGCCTTCAGATGCTTCAACCAACTCAGCTGCCAGACGCAGACCCATAGACTTCTCGCCACGCTTGCGAGCAGCATCGCGCAGCCAGCGCATTGCGAGAGCGCTACGACGTGCGGGACGCACCTCAACAGGCACCTGGTAGTTTGCACCACCTACGCGACGGCTCTTAACTTCAACAACCGGACGCAGGTTGTTGATAGCCACGGTGAACACTTCAAGAGCATCCTTGCCGCTTTTTTGTGCTATCTGATCAAATGCGCCGTACAGGATACGCTCAGCAACAGACTTCTTGCCGCCAGTCATCAGCACGTTAATGAACTTGGATACTTCCTGGCTACCGAATTTCGGATCAGGCAGAATATCGCGCTTGGGAACTTCTCTACGTCTTGGCATGGTTTTTCCTTAAACTTGGTGACCGCTAAGCAAATCAGCTTATGCAGCCTTAGGGCGCTTGGCGCCGTATTTGGAGCGGGACTGCTTACGGTCTTTAACACCGGCAGTATCCAGGCTACCGCGCACCATGTGGTAACGCACACCTGGCAAGTCCTTCACACGACCACCACGCAGCAGCACAACAGAGTGCTCCTGCAGGTTATGGCCTTCACCGCCGATGTAGCTAATAACTTCATAGCCATTGGTCAGGCGAACCTTAGCCACTTTACGCAAAGCGGAGTTAGGCTTTTTAGGTGTTGTCGTATAAACACGTGTACAAACACCACGCTTTTGTGGGCAGCTTTCCAAAGCTGGAACTTTGCTCTTGGTCACTACTTTTTGGCGCGGCTTGCGCACTAATTGATTGATGGTTGGCATAACTCTTTAGCCTTTAAATTTGTTAGCTCGCTAAAAATTACGGGACGGCGACAAGCGCCATCCCGGAAAACATAGCATTTTATTTAGCGTTCAATAGGTTGTCAAGCAACTATACATTTCCAGCGGCTTCTTCTGCTGGTGTTTGCTGCGGTTCAACTTCAGTAATCGCTTCCTCGATGGCGGCGGGTGCTGCATCTACCCCGGCCGCTTGACGCTTGCGTGTTTCGTGATAAGCGAGCCCTGTACCTGCAGGAATCAGACGACCCACGATCACATTTTCCTTCAAGCCGCGCAGTTCGTCGCGCTTGCCAAGGATCGCAGCTTCGGTCAGAACTCGAGTCGTTTCCTGGAAGGAAGCGGCAGAGATGAACGAATCTGTCGACAGCGACGCCTTGGTAATACCCAGCAATACGAACTCATAGCTGGCCGGACGCTTATCTTCTGCAATCACGCGTTCGTTTTCAGACAACACATCTGCACGTTCTACCTGTTCACCCATGATGAAGTTGGTATCACCAGCATCGGTGATACGTACACGACGCAACATCTGACGCACAATAACTTCGATGTGCTTGTCATTGATCTTAACGCCTTGCAGACGATACACATCCTGCACTTCATCAATAATGTAACGGGCCAATGCTTCACGACCTTGCAGACGCAGGATATCCTGCGGATCTGCTGGACCGTCGACGATGCTTTCGCCCTTGGTAACAACCTGACCATCATGTGCGGTCACGTGTTTATCCTTAGGAATCAGGAACTCATGGGATACACCATCCAGATCAGTAAAGACCAGACGTTGCTTGCCCTTGGTATCCTTACCGAAAGAAACCGTACCAGTTACTTCAGCCAGCATGCCGGCATCCTTTGGCGAACGTGCTTCAAACAACTCGGCAACGCGCGGCAGACCCCCGGTAATATCACGTGTCTTGGATGACTCTTGCGGGATACGAGCTAATACTTCACCCACACCCACTTCCTGGCCGTCCTTCACGGTAATGATGCACCCCAGCTGGAACGTCACGTTCACAGAGGCATCGCCACCTGCAACCTTGACTTCAACACCATTGGCATCAAGCAGCTTAACCTGAGGACGCAAGCCCTTGGATTGACCAGCACGCTGCTTAGGATCAATAACGACGAGGGAAGACAAGCCGGTGACTTCATCTACCTGCTTGGCAACGGTCACACCTTCTTCGACGTTTTCAAACTTCACACGCCCAGCGTATTCGGTAATGATCGGACGAGTATGCGGATCCCATGTAGCCAGCGCTTGACCAGCCTTTACTTGCTTGCCATCTGTCACTTGCAGCGTCGCACCGTAAGGCACTTTATGACGCTCACGCTCACGACCATTTTCGTCGTGAATCACGGCTTCGCCATTACGCGAGATGGCCACCTGCTCATTACGAGCATTGGTCACATAACGCATGGTCGAAGTGAAGTTAACGATACCATTGGACTTGCTTTCCACTTGGCTGATAGAAGCCGCACGCGACACCGCACCACCGATGTGGAAGGTACGCATGGTCAGCTGAGTACCAGGCTCACCAATGGATTGCGCCGCAATCACACCGACAGCTTCACCGATGTTGATCAGCCTGCCGCGACCCAAGTCACGACCGTAGCATTTTGCGCAAATACCGTAACGGGTATCGCAAGTCAGTGCAGTACGCACCTTGACTTCATCAATGCCCAGGGCATCAATATGCTCAACTTCATCTTCTGTCAGCAAAGTACCTGCTGGGTAAACCACTTCCTGATTTTCAGGATTGATCACATCCAACGCGGCTACACGACCCAGAATACGGTCGTGCAATGGCTCAACCACTTCACCGCCCTTGACCAGTGCTTTGGTAACCAGGCCTTCAGTCGTACCGCAATCCAGCTCGGTTACCACCAGATCTTGCGTTACATCCACCAGGCGACGGGTCAGATAACCGGAGTTAGCTGTTTTCAGCGCGGTATCTGCCAGACCCTTACGGGCCCCGTGGGTTGAAATAAAGTATTGCAACACGTTCAAGCCATCACGGAAGTTCGCAGTAATTGGCGTCTCAATGATAGAACCATCCGGTTTCGCCATCAGGCCGCGCATACCCGCCAACTGACGCACCTGAGCTGCAGAGCCCCGGGCGCCGGAGTCAGCCATCATGTAAATCGCGTTAAACGACTCTTGCTTGATGACCTTGCCGTTTTCATCCTTGGCTGCATCGCCATTGGCGTCCAGCACAGTTTCTTCGCGCAGTTGTTTCATCATGGCGTCAGCGACCTTATCGCCAGCACGACCCCAGATATCCACCACCTTGTTATAGCGCTCACCTTGAGTCACCAGACCTGAAACGTACTGGTCTTCGATTTCCTTGACTTCGGATTCAGCAGCAGCGATCAACTGCTCTTTCTCAGGCGGAACCAGCATGTCATTGATGCTGATGGAAATACCAGCACGTGTAGCGTAGCTGTAACCGGTGTACATCAGCTTATCCGCAAAAATAACGGTTTCGCGGATACCCACCTTACGGAAGCTGGCATTGATCAGCTTGGAGATTTCTTTTTTCTTCAGTGCTTTGTCAATCACGCTGAATGGCAAGCCTGCTGGCAGAATTTCGGAAAGCAAAGCACGACCAACCGTTGTTTCATAACGGGTGATCTTTTCGCGCTTCTGACCATCCACTTCCATGTCGAACTCGCGAATACGCACAGTAATACGTGCGTGCAAATCGATCAAACCGCCATCGTACACACGCTGCACTTCAGCAACGTTGGCAAAGCGCATGCCTTCGCCACGCGCCGCTTTTTTCTCGCGGGTCATGTAGTACAGACCCAGCACGATATCCTGCGAAGGCACAATAA
This sequence comes from Methylovorus menthalis, assembly GCF_020523625.1. Classification (GTDB taxonomy): domain Bacteria; phylum Pseudomonadota; class Gammaproteobacteria; order Burkholderiales; family Methylophilaceae; genus Methylovorus; species Methylovorus menthalis. Next base: position 9,423 of record NZ_JAJAQH010000002.1, on the reverse strand, counting down.
TTGGTTCGCCGTTGGCTGGAGACAGCACGTTGTTGGATGCCAGCATCAGTGTGCGAGCTTCCATTTGCGCTTCCAGGCTCAAAGGCACGTGAACCGCCATTTGGTCACCGTCAAAGTCGGCGTTAAACGCGGCGCAGACCAGAGGGTGCAATTGAATGGCCTTGCCTTCAATCAACACAGGCTCAAATGCCTGAATACCCAAACGGTGCAACGTAGGTGCACGGTTCAACAAGACTGGATGCTCGCGAATCACATCTTCCAGGATATCCCAGACTTCTGGACCTTCCTCTTCAACCTTCTTCTTGGCAGCCTTGATAGTCGTGACCAGACCCAGCACTTCCAGCTTGTGGAAAATGAATGGCTTGAACAGTTCCAGGGCCATCTTCTTTGGCAGACCGCATTGATGCAGCTTGAGCTGTGGACCCACCACGATCACGGAACGGCCTGAGTAGTCAACGCGCTTACCCAGCAAGTTCTGACGGAAACGACCGCCCTTACCCTTGATCATGTCGGCCAGTGACTTCAGAGGACGCTTGTTGGCGCCTGTCATGACCTTGCCGCGACGACCGTTGTCCAGCAGCGAGTCAACCGCTTCCTGCAACATGCGCTTTTCGTTACGCACGATGATTTCAGGGGCCTTCAGTTCCAGCAGACGCTTCAGACGGTTATTACGGTTAATCACGCGACGATACAGATCGTTCAGATCGGAAGTAGCGAAACGCCCACCATCCAACGGAACCAGCGGACGCAGCTCTGGTGGCAGCACAGGCAGCACTTCCAGAATCATCCACTCAGGCTTGATGCCAGACTTCTGGAATGCTTCCAGAACCTTCAGACGCTTGGCGATCTTCTTGATCTTGGCTTCGGAACCGGTTTCACCCAGTTCGCGGCGCAGCTTTTCAATTTCCGTGTGCACGTCCATGGTACGCAAGAGTTCGCGCACAGCTTCAGCACCCATGACGGCATTGAATTCGTCACCGTGCTCTTCGACCTTGGCCAGGTAGTCGTCTTCTGTCAGCAATTGACCACGTGTCAGCGGGGTCATGCCTGGATCAATCACAATGTATGCTTCGAAGTAGAGCACGCGCTCGATATCGCGTAATGCAATATCAAGCACCATGCCCAAACGGCTTGGCAACGACTTCAGGAACCAGATATGGGCAACAGGTGAAGCCAGCTCGATGTGAGCCATGCGCTCACGACGCACCTTGGACAAGGTCACTTCAACGCCGCATTTTTCGCAAATAACACCGCGATGCTTCAGGCGTTTGTACTTGCCGCACAAGCATTCATAGTCTTTGATCGGGCCAAAAATCTTGGCGCAAAACAGACCATCACGCTCTGGCTTGAACGTACGGTAATTGATGGTTTCTGGCTTTTTAACTTCGCCATAGGACCAGGAGCGGATTTTTTCAGGAGAAGCTAACGCGATCTTGATCGCGTCAAATTCTTCTTCCTGTGTTACCTGCTTAAATAAGTCTAATAGAGCTTTCACGCGGATTCTCCTTAATTACGGTCCAGGTCAATATCGATAGCGAGCGAGCGAATTTCCTTCACCAGCACGTTGAACGACTCCGGCATGCCGGCATCGATCTTATGCTCGCCCTTGACGATGTTCTCGTAGACCTTGGTACGGCCGGACACGTCATCCGACTTAACCGTGAGCATTTCCTGCAGGGTGTACGAAGCACCATAAGCTTCCAGCGCCCAAACTTCCATTTCACCGAAGCGCTGACCACCAAACTGTGCCTTACCGCCCAATGGCTGCTGAGTAACCAGCGAGTATGGACCAGTAGAGCGTGCATGCATCTTGTCATCCACCAAGTGATGCAGCTTCAGCACGTGCATATAGCCAACCGTCACCGGGCGCTCGAATGGCTCACCTGAACGGCCATCAATCAGCTTGACCTGGGTCTTGCCAGCAGCAAACTGCAGTTGCTGCGTGCGGGCATCATCATCAGGGAATGCCAGATCCAGCATGTCGCGGATGTCTTGCTCGGTTGCACCGTCAAACACTGGCGTTGCAAATGGCACACCACGCTCCAGATTGCGGGCAAGTTCGAATACTTCTACATCGGTCAGTGACTTGATGTCTTCTTTCTTGCCGTTGCTGTTGTTATAAATCTGGTCGATGAACTTACGGATTTCATTTGCTTTGGTTTCTGCCTGCAACATCGCACCGATACGCATGCCCAAACCTTTGGCAGCCCAACCCAAGTGAACTTCCAGGATCTGACCGATATTCATCCGCGAAGGCACGCCTAGCGGGTTCAGCACGATATCCATAGGGGTACCGTCCGCCATGTGCGGCATATCTTCTACTGGCACAATCTTGGAAACCACACCCTTGTTACCGTGACGGCCGGCCATCTTGTCACCAGGCTGAATACGACGCTTAACAGCCAGGTAAACCTTGACCATCTTCTGCACGCCTGGAGGCAACTCATCGCCTTGAGTCAGCTTACGCTTCTTCTCTTCGAACTTGCTGTCAAACTCAACGCGGGCTTGTGCCAGACTGTCCTTCAATTGCTCCAGTTGGCGAGCAGCTTCTTCGTCAGACAGGCGAATATCAAACCAGTCATAACGACCGATGCTTTCCAGGTACTCAGCTGTAAGGGTCTCGCCCTTCTTCAGCTTGTTAGGTCCACCTGTGGCTACCTTGCCTTCGATCAGGCGACGGATACGACCAAATGCATCGTCTTCCACGATACGCATCTGGTCGGCCAGATCCTGCTTGTAGTGACCCAGCTGATCATCAATGATCTGCTGTGCACGCGTGTCGCGATCAATGCCTTCACGGGTGAAGACTTGTACGTCAATCACGGTGCCTGACATGCCAGAAGGCACACGCAGGGAAGTATCCTTAACATCGGATGCCTTCTCACCGAAGATGGCGCGCAGCAGCTTCTCTTCGGGAGTCAGTTGTGTTTCACCCTTAGGTGTTACCTTGCCGACCAGCACATCGCCTGCTTCCACTTCAGCACCAATGTAGATAATGCCGGACTCATCCAGACGGCCAAGCATGCGCTCGGACAAGTTGGAGATGTCGCGCGTAATTTCTTCTGCACCCAGCTTGGTATCACGAGCGACGACCGACAATTCTTCGATGTGAATCGAGGTATAACGGTCATCTGCCACTACGCGTTCGGAGATCAGAATCGAGTCTTCGAAGTTGTAACCATTCCATGGCATAAAGGCGACCAGCATGTTCTGCCCCAGCGCAAGCTCACCCATATCAGTTGAAGCACCGTCAGCAATAACGTCACCGCGGGCCAGCACATCGCCAATCTTGACCAGCGGACGCTGGTTGATATTGGTGTTCTGGTTGGAACGGGTGTACTTGATCAGGTTGTAGATGTCCACACCGACCTCGCCAGCAGCGGCTTCGGCATCATGCACACGCACCACGATACGACCGGAGTCAACGTAATCCACGATACCACCACGGCGAGCTTGAACGGTCGTGCCGGAGTCTACCGCTACGGTACGCTCAATGCCGGTACCAACAATCGCTTTTTCCGCACGCAGACATGGTACTGCCTGACGTTGCATGTTGGCGCCCATCAATGCGCGGTTCGCGTCATCGTGCTCCAGGAACGGAATCAACGAAGCAGCTACCGAAACAATCTGACCTGGCGCCACGTCCATGTATTGCACTCGATCAGGCTGTGCCATGGTGAATTCATTGTGATAACGGGCAGAGATCAGCTCTTCCTTGAAATGACCATCCTTATCCAGTTCGGAGTTAGCCTGCGCGATCATGTACTGGCTTTCCTCAATAGCGGAGAGGAAATCAATTTTGTCGCTTACCGTGTTGCCATCGACACGACGATAAGGCGTTTCCAGGAAACCATACTGGTTGGTGCGAGAGTAAAGCGCCAACGAGTTGATCAGACCAATGTTCGGACCTTCAGGCGTTTCAATCGGACATACACGACCATAGTGAGTCGAGTGAACGTCACGCACTTCAAAGCCAGCACGTTCACGGGTCAAGCCGCCTGGGCCCAGCGCGGAAACACGACGCTTGTGGGTAATTTCCGACAGCGGGTTGGTTTGATCCATAAACTGGGACAGCTGAGACGATCCGAAGAACTCACGAATTGCGCTCGATACTGGCTTGGCATTAATCAGATCATGCGGCATCAGATTGTCGGATTCAGCCTGCGACAAACGCTCCTTGACGGCACGTTCAACGCGCACCAGACCGGCACGGAACTGATTTTCGGCCAATTCGCCCACGGAGCGAATACGACGATTGCCCAAATGGTCAATATCGTCAATTTCGCCGCGGCCATTGCGCAACTCAACCAGAACAGCAATAACCGCCAGAATATCTTCGTTAGAGAGAACTGGAGCACCCTCGGCACCACGTGCGCCTGATTTTTCATAGAAGCGACGCAGCCAAGCAGCGGTGCGCTCTTCAATCTTTTCAGGGAATGCACGACGGTTGAATTTCATGCGGCCAACAGTCGACAAGTCGTAACGCTCTTCATTGAAGAACAAGCCATCGAACAGCGCCTCAACGGCATCTTCAGTTGGTGGCTCGCCAGGACGCATCATGCGATAAATAGCAACGCGCGCGCTGTATTGGTCAGGGATTTCATCAATGCGCAAAGTTTGCGAAATGTAATCACCATGATCCAGATCATTTGCGTACAGGGTATTAATTTTGCCAACCTTGGCTTCACGCAGCTTTTCGAGGAGCGACTCGGTGATTTCGTCGTTGGCATTGGCCACAACTTCACCAGTTTCCTTGTCAATAATGCCAGAGCTCAATGCACGGCCCAACACGAATTCTTCAGGCACATTGATCTTGCTGATCCCAGCTTTTTCCATGTCGCGGATATGCTTGACGGTGATGCGCTTATCCTTGGCAACAATCACATTGCCACTGCCGTCAATAATGTCGAACTTGGCAACTTCACCGCGCAGACGCTCAGGCAACAGTTCAAACTGAACGCCCTTTGCGCTGATGTGGAAAGTATCCAGATCGTAAAATGTTTCCAGAATTTGCTCTGGAGTAAAGCCCAAGGCTTTCAGCAGAATGGTCACCGGCATCTTGCGACGACGGTCAACGCGGAAGTACAGGTAGTCTTTTGGATCAAACTCGAAGTCGAGCCAAGAACCACGGTAAGGGATGATACGAGCCGAGAACAACAGCTTGCCCGAGCTATGCGTTTTACCGCGATCATGCTCAAAAAACACGCCAGGACTACGGTGTAACTGGGACACGATAACGCGCTCAGTACCGTTGATAACAAACGAACCATTCTCCGTCATCAGGGGCAGTTCGCCCATGTAGACTTCCTGCTCCTTGACTTCCTTCACAGTAGGCTTGGAAGCTTCTTTATCCATGATTGTTAGGCGGACCTTGACGCGCAACGGTGCGGCGTAGGTCAGGCCACGTTGCTGACATTCCTTGACATCAAAAGGCTCTTGACCAAGGTTATAGCTGACGTAATCCAGACGGGCATTGCCGGAATGGCTAACAATAGGGAAAACCGAGTTGAACGTGGCTTGCAATCCTGCATTGTCACGCTTGTCGACTGGCACATTTGCCTGCAGGAAAGCCGCATACGACTCCAATTGCATGGCGAGCAGGTAAGGTACTTCCTGCACGCTTTCACGCTTGGCGAAACTCTTGCGTATACGTTTTTTCTCGGTAAAGGAATAGCTCATAGCATCTCCTGAGAGGGGGTAGAAGGTAGAAAACAGAGTGCTAAAAATAACCCTCTGTTTTATATCTTCTTAAAATGGTGAAGGCTGACGGTCTCCCGTCAGCCTGTGCACCACAGTATTGCTTATTACTTAACTTCGGCCTTGGCGCCAGCTTCTTCCAGTTTCTTGGCAGCAGCATCGGCATCAGCCTTCGATACAGCTTCCTTAACAGCCTTAGGAGCACCGTCAACCAGGTCCTTAGCTTCCTTCAGACCCAGTGAAGTCAGTTCGCGAACCGCCTTAATAACGTTCACTTTGTTGTCGCCAGCGGACAGCAGAATTACGTCGAATTCTGTCTTCTCTTCAGCGGCAGCAGCGCCGCCTGCAGCAGGGGCTGCAGCAACAGCTACAGCAGCAGCTGCAGCGGATACACCAAACTTCTCTTCCAGATCCTTGATCAGTTCGGACAGTTCCAGAACGGTCAACGACGCGATTGCGTCAAGAATTTCTGCTTTAGATAATGCCATTTGTAATACTCCTGATAATTTGATGTTGATTAAGCTGCTTGTTTCTGGTCACGTACTGCTGCCAGACCGCGCGCAAATTTCGTAGGTACTTCATTAAGCGTACGTACAAAAGTAGCGATCGGGGCTTGCATGGTGCCCAGCAACTTGGCCAGCAACTCTTCACGGCTCGGCAACGACGCCAGGGCTTGAACTGCTTTCGCATCCATCACCTGGTTAGGCATTGCACCTGCCTTGATAACGAACTTGTCGTTGGTTTTGGCAAAATCATTCAATACTTTTGCCGCAGCAACTGGGTCGGTAGAAATACCGAACACCAGAGGGCCGACCATAGCGTCAGCAAGACCGGAAAACGGGGTGCCGTCAACAGCACGACGTACCAACGTGTTCTTGAGAACGCGCAGATACACACCGGATTTTCTAGCTTGCGCACGCAATTGGGTCATATCACCCACTTCGATGCCGCGATACTCAGCAAGAATGATTGCCTGCGCCGTTGCGACTTGCTCGCTGACCTCAGCAACCACTGCCTTTTTCTGCTCAAGATTAAGACTCAAGGTCTTCTCCTTCCGTTAATTAAGCATTTGCAGTTGCCTGCAAACACCTTCCCACGGCGACCTTTCATCAGGAATACACATTGTGTTGATATCCTGTTTCGGGTAACGCCATCTGCGTAGGATGGGATAAATTACTGCTTCAGCCCTATTAAATTCCTGACGGAATTCCTACGGTCTTTGATAACCCTATGGCGAATGTTCCCGCCACAGGCCCAAAGTTCCTTATTAATGCCAGCCATAGCTGGCAAGTTCTTACAAAAACTAAGCGATGCTCGACTGATCAACACGCACGCCAGCACCCATGGTGCTGGAAACCGAGACCTTCTTCAGGTAAACACCCTTGGAAGATGCTGGCTTGGCCTTGTTCAAGGCATCAACCAGTGCAGCCAGATTGGCTTGCAGAGCATCCACACCGAAAGAAGCACGACCGATAGTGCAATGCACGATACCGCCCTTGTCTGTACGGTATTGGACTTGACCTGCCTTGGAGTTCTTGACCGCTGTAGCCACATCAGGGGTAACAGTACCCACCTTAGGGTTAGGCATCAGACCACGAGGACCGAGCACTTGACCCAGCGCACCAACGATACGCATAGCGTCAGGAGTTGCAATCGCAACATCAAAGTCGAGCATACCGCCCTTGACTTGTTCAGCCAGATCTTCAAAACCAACAATGTCAGCACCAGCAGCCTTGGCTGCTTCTGCGGCAGCGCCTTGCGCGAAAACAGCAACGCGCTTGGTCTTACCAGTACCGTGTGGCAGTACCAGAGCACCACGAACCAATTGGTCAGATTTACGGGCATCAATACCCAGATTAATAACGGCATCGACAGACTCGTCGAATTTTGCAGTTGCAGTTTCCTTAACCAGAGTCAGGGCTTCAGTAGCAGCGTATACCTTGTTGCGATCAACCTTGGCACGCAGAGCTTGCAAACGTTTGGAAATGTTAGCCATTTACACACCCTCCACTTCAATACCCATACTACGTGCGCTACCCGCAATGGTACGGACAGCCGCATCGAGATCACCTGCAGTCAGATCAGGCGCTTTGGTTTTAGCAATTTCTTCAGCTTGCGCACGCGTAATCTTGCCTACCTTATCGGTATGAGGACGTGGGGAACCCTTGTCGATTTTGGCTGCCTTTTTGATCAGAATGGTAGCCGGAGGGGTCTTCATTACAAAGGTGAAGCTCTTGTCTGCAAACGCAGTGATTACCACTGGAATTGGCAGACCTGGCTCCAGGCTCTGTGTAGCGGCATTGAATGCCTTACAGAATTCCATAATATTCAAACCACGTTGACCCAGAGCTGGACCAACTGGTGGACTAGGATTGGCTTTGCCTGCAGGAATCTGCAGCTTGATATAGCCGACAACTTTCTTTGCCATTTTTAAACTCCTCAATGGGTACAAGCGCTTTACGAGCAAAGCTCCCCGTCAATAAATGCAGCATTTGCTGCAGCCTTTGCATCAATCTAATGACGCAAACAGGCCCGCCTATGGCAAGCCTGAAATACTTAAACTTCTTTTTCCACTTGGTCGAAATCCAGCTCTACAGGCGTGGCACGACCAAAAATCACCACAGAAACGCGCAACTTGCTCTTCTCGTAGTTAATATCTTCAACACTGCCCGAGAAATCCTTGAATGGACCATCGACCACACGGACCGACTCACCTTTTTCAAAGGTAAGCTTCTGCGTTGGGTTGCTTTTGCTCTCATCCATACGTTGCAGGATGATCTCAACTTCCTTGTCCTTGATCGGCGTAGGCTTGAGTGCAGTTCCACCAATAAACGCTGTCACGCGCGGAGTGCTTTTGACCAGATGCCAGGTATCATCGTTCATCAGCATCTGTACCAGCACATATCCCGGATACAGCTTGCGCTCGCTGATTGCCTTCTGACCATTCTTCATTTCGATGACTTCTTCCACCGGAACAAGAATCTGACCAAACATATCCTGCAGGCCTGACCGGGCGATACGTTCCTCAAGCCCACGCTGTACTGATTTTTCAAAGCCAGAAAAGGCTTGCACCGCATACCATCGCATACTCATATTAGGCGCCTCTTCCCATCAGCATTTTCACACCCCACAAAAAGCCAATGTCTACCAGCCACAGAAAAATGGCCATGACCATTACCAGCACAAAGACAGCAACGGTGGTCTGTATAGTCTCCTTGCGTGTAGGCCAGACAACGCGGCGCGCTTCAGCGGCTGAATCTTGCACAAATGCGAAAGCCTCACGCCCAAGGGGCGTGGACCAGAAAACAACCACAGCAGCGATCACTCCGGCCAACACGGCCAGAACGCGTACAACCAGCGCATGCTCAGAGAGCAAATAAAAGCCTGCCACGCCTGCAGCGACAAGTATCAAAGCAAGCACAAGCTTAATTTTATCTATCATATATATTGCGCACTTAATGTTATGGCAGGCCAGGAGGGCCTCGAACCCCCAACCCTCGGTTTTGGAGACCGATACTCTGCCAATTGAGCTACTGGCCTAAAACTTTGGAGAACGCACAAGGGCTGCAACGATGAACATCGCGCAGCCCCTGTCAGATCAGAAACTATTACTCAATAATTTTCGCGACGACGCCAGCACCTACGGTACGGCCACCTTCACGAATCGCAAAGCGCAGACCGTCTTCCATCGCGATCGGGGCAATCAGCGCCACGGTGATGGATACG
>NZ_JAJAQH010000010.1 GCF_020523625.1 Methylovorus menthalis | reverse complement strand
CATAACCGGTAGTGCTTGAGATGGTGCATTCAAGCCCTGTTAAGCTTTGCGTATTCGTTAGAACACGCTGACCTTGTCCTTTCAGACAAGCGTCTTTAAAAAACAGAAGAAGTAAAGTATGCGTATTGATTGCGCTTTAGAGCAACCTTGAACTCAAGTTTCAAGGTTATAGGATCAAGCCTCACGAGCAATTAGTAACGGTCAGCTTAATGCATTACTGCACTTCCACATCCGTCCTATCAACGTCCTGGTCTCGAACGACTCTTTAGTGTGCTTAAAGCACAGGGAAGTCTCATCTTGAGGCAAGTTTCACGCTTAGATGCTTTCAGCGTTTATCTCTTCCGGATTTAGCTACCCGGCTATGCCATTGGCATGACAACCGGTCCACCAGAGATCCGTCCACTCCGGTCCTCTCGTACTAGGAGCAGCCCCCCTCAAACTTCCAACGCCCACGGCAGATAGGGACCAAACTGTCTCACGACGTTTTAAACCCAGCTCACGTACCACTTTAAATGGCGAACAGCCATACCCTTGGGACCGGCTACAGCCCCAGGATGTGATGAGCCGACATCGAGGTGCCAAACTCCCCCGTCGATATGAACTCTTGGGAGGAATCAGCCTGTTATCCCCAGAGTACCTTTTATCCGTTGAGCGATGGCCCTTCCATACAGAACCACCGGATCACTATGACCTGCTTTCGCACCTGCTCGACCTGTCCGTCTCGCAGTCAAGCAACCTTATGCCATTGCACTATCAGTACGATTTCCGACCGTACCTAGGTTACCTTCGCACTCCTCCGTTACTCTTTGGGAGGAGACCGCCCCAGTCAAACTGCCCACCATACACGGTCCCCGATCCAGATAATGGACCTAGGTTAGAACCTCAACAACATCAGGGTGGTATTTCAAGGTTGACTCCACAAGAACTGGCGTCCCTGCTTCAAAGTCTCCCACCTATCCTACACAAATCTTGTCAAAGTCCAATGTAAAGCTACAGTAAAGGTTCATGGGGTCTTTCCGTCTAGCCGCGGGTAGATTGCATCTTCACAAACATTTCAACTTCGCTGAGTCCCGAGAGGAGACAGTGTGGCCATCGTTACGCCATTCGTGCGGGTCGGAACTTACCCGACAAGGAATTTCGCTACCTTAGGACCGTTATAGTTACGGCCGCCGTTTACCGGGGCTTCAATCAAGAGCTTGCACCCCATCATTTAACCTTCCGGCACCGGGCAGGCGTCACACCGTATACGTCCACTTTCGTGTTTGCACAGTGCTGTGTTTTTATTAAACAGTCGCAGCCACCTTTTCACTGCAACCCCATCGGCCTTCGAGAGTAAATCTCTACAACCTACCGGGGCGCACCTTCTCCCGAAGTTACGGTGCTAATTTGCCGAGTTCCTTCTCCCGGGTTCTCTCAAGCGCCTTAGAATTCTCATCCTGCCCACCTGTGTCGGTTTGCGGTACGGTCTCAATATAACTGAAGCTTAGTGGCTTTTCTTGGAAGCTTGGTATCAATCACTTCGTGCACAAGTGCACTCGTCGTCACGCCTCAGAATTGACCCTCCGGATTTGCCTAAAGGATCTCCCTACACGCTTAAACCACCTATTCCAACAGATGGCTGACCTAACCTTCTCCGTCCCCACATCGCATTACATTGAGGTACAGGAATATTAACCTGTTTCCCATCAGCTACGCATCTCTGCCTCACCTTAGGGGCCGACTCACCCTGCGCCGATGAACGTTGCGCAGGAAACCTTGGGCTTTCGGCGAGGGAGCTTTTCACTCCCTTTATCGCTACTCATGTCAGCATTCGCACTTCTGATACCTCCAGCATTCCTCACAGAACACCTTCGCAGGCCTACAGAACGCTCTCCTACCATGCATATAAATATGCATCCGCAGCTTCGGTTACGTGCTTAGCCCCGTTACATCTTCCGCGCGGGACGACTCGACCAGTGAGCTATTACGCTTTCTTTAAAGGATGGCTGCTTCTAAGCCAACCTCCTGGCTGTCTGTGCCTTCCCACTTCGTTTTCCACTTAGCACGTCATTAGGGACCTTAGCTGGCGGTCTGGGTTGTTTCCCTCTTGACCACGGACGTTAGCACCCATGGTCTGTCTCCCGTGATTGCACTTCTCGGTATTCGGAGTTTGCAATGGTTTGGTAAGCTCTTATGAGCCCCCTAGCCATAACAGTGCTCTACCCCCAAGAGTGAGACACGAGGCACTACCTAAATAGTTTTCGGAGAGAACCAGCTATTTCCAAGTTTGTTTAGCCTTTCACCCCTATCCACAGCTCATCCCCTAATTTTTCAACATTAGTGGGTTCGGACCTCCAGTACCTGTTACGGCACCTTCATCCTGGCCATGGATAGATCACTTGGTTTCGGGTCTACACCCAGCAACTATCGCCCTATTCGGACTCGCTTTCGCTACGCCTCCCCTATCGGTTAAGCTTGCTACTGAATGTAAGTCGCTGACCCATTATACAAAAGGTACGCAGTCACCCCTTACGAGGCTCCCACTGTTTGTATGCATGCGGTTTCAGGTTCTATTTCACTCCCCTCCCGGGGTTCTTTTCGCCTTTCCCTCACGGTACTGGTTCACTATCGGTCGATTACGAGTATTTAGCCTTGGAGGATGGTCCCCCCATGTTCAGACAGGATTTCACGTGTCCCGCCCTACTTGTCGTTATCCTAGTTCCACAAACGGGATTTCGTATACGGGGCTATCACCCGCTATGGCCGGACTTTCCATTCCGTTCTACTATCGCGTCTGCTAAAAATAACAGGCTTTTCCGGGTTCGCTCGCCACTACTTCCGGAATCTCGGTTGATTTCTTTTCCTCGAGCTACTTAGATGTTTCAGTTCACTCGGTTCGCTTCGCTTCTCCTATATATTCAGAGAGCGATACCCTTGCGGGTGGGTTTCCCCATTCGGACATTCCCGGATCAAAGCTTATTTGCCAGCTCCCCGAGACTTTTCGCAGGCTACCACGTCCTTCATCGCCTGTAATCGCCAAGGCATCCACCACATGCACTTATTCGCTTGACCCTATAACGTTAAAACCTGAGCCCTTTTAAACTCAAATCTCGCGACCAACGAGTAGTAGTTGGTCCGCTATAGGCTTGCTTCTAAAGCAACTTATTTGAATCCGCTTATTTCTTTCGAACTAAACGAGTTCAAATGTTTTGATTTCTGCAATCAATTACCCATTTGAACACTCAGAACCTCATCACAAAGTTCCTGTGTTCTCTTTACTTCTTCCATTTTGTTAAAGATCAATCCGGCTTTAAAAGCCAGAAATAAATACAGCAACCTGCACTTATTTCTAACTTCTTCATCAAGGTAGTGGTGGAGGATGACGGGATCGAACCGACGACCCCCTGCTTGCAAAGCAGGTGCTCTCCCAGCTGAGCTAATCCCCCTACTCGGGTGAATCTGGTGGGTCTGGTTGGGCTCGAACCAACGACCCCCGCCTTATCAAGACGGTGCTCTAACCAGCTGAGCTACAGACCCTTCTAAGGCCATTCCTTGATGTGCTCTTGAACAACCGATAAGTGTGAATGCTTGCAGCTTCGGATTTTCTCTAGAAAGGAGGTGATCCAGCCGCACCTTCCGATACGGCTACCTTGTTACGACTTCACCCCAGTCATGAATCCTACCGTGGTAATCGTCCCCCTTGCGGTTAGACTAACTACTTCTGGTAGAACCCACTCCCATGGTGTGACGGGCGGTGTGTACAAGGCCCGGGAACGTATTCACCGCGACATGCTGATCCGCGATTACTAGCGATTCCGACTTCATGCAGTCGAGTTGCAGACTGCAATCCGGACTACGATCGGCTTTCTGGGATTGGCTCCCCCTCGCGGGTTGGCAACCCTCTGTACCGACCATTGTATTACGTGTGAAGCCCTGGCCATAAGGGCCATGAGGACTTGACGTCATCCCCACCTTCCTCCGGTTTGTCACCGGCAGTCCCAATAAAGTGCCCAACTAAATGATGGCAATTATTGGCAAGGGTTGCGCTCGTTGCGGGACTTAACCCAACATCTCACGACACGAGCTGACGACAGCCATGCAGCACCTGTGTCTACTTTCCCTTTCGGGCACCTAATGCATCTCTGCTTCGTTAGTAGCATGTCAAGGCCAGGTAAGGTTTTTCGCGTTGCATCGAATTAATCCACATAATCCACCGCTTGTGCGGGCCCCCGTCAATTCCTTTGAGTTTTAATCTTGCGACCGTACTCCCCAGGCGGTCTACTTCACGCGTTAGCTGCGTTACTAATGGATTTTACTCCACCAACAACTAGTAGACATCGTTTAGGGCGTGGACTACCAGGGTATCTAATCCTGTTTGCTCCCCACGCTTTCGAGCATGAGCGTCAGTATTAGGCCAGGGGGCTGCCTTCGCCATTGGTATTCCTCCACATCTCTACGCATTTCACTGCTACACGTGGAATTCTACCCCCCTCTCCCATACTCTAGCCTTGCAGTTTCAAACGCAGTTCCCAGGTTGAGCCCGGGGCTTTCACATCTGACTTACAAAACCGCCTGCGCTCGCTTTACGCCCAGTAATTCCGATTAACGCTCGCACCCTACGTATTACCGCGGCTGCTGGCACGTAGTTAGCCGGTGCTTCTTATCAAGGTACCGTCATCCTCACCCGGTATTAGCGAATAAGTTTTCTTTCCTTGCGAAAGAGCTTTACAACCCGAAGGCCTTCTTCACTCACGCGGCATGGCTGGATCAGGCTTTCGCCCATTGTCCAAAATTCCCCACTGCTGCCTCCCGTAGGAGTCTGGACCGTGTCTCAGTTCCAGTGTGGCTGGTCGTCCTCTCAGACCAGCTACTGATCGTCGCCTTGGTGGGCCTTTACCCCACCAACTAGCTAATCAGATATCGGCCGCTCGTTCTGCGTAAGGTCCGAAGATCCCCTACTTTCCCCCTCAGGGCGTATGCGGTATTAGCTAATCTTTCGACTAGTTATCCCCCACAATACGGTACGTTCCGATATATTACTCACCCGTTCGCCACTCGTCAGCAGAGAAGCAAGCTTCTCTCTGTTACCGTTCGACTTGCATGTGTAAAGCATGCCGCCAGCGTTCAATCTGAGCCAGGATCAAACTCTTCAGTTTAATTCCCAACTATTACTTGTGACCCCAATAAAGGGGTCGGTATGTCGCTTGGCTTAATTCTCAAATGAATCTAGGTATTTCTACAAAGTTTCATTCAAGGTGTTAAGCACTTATGTATCTTGAGTGTCACCCGGCAAAACCGGGC
>NZ_JAJAQH010000001.1:74929-546819 GCF_020523625.1 Methylovorus menthalis | reverse complement strand
CCGACTTCACAAAACCACAAGCACTCACACCTATCGATTGTTCAGTTTGTTAAAGAGCAGGTACTTCTTACTTCGCTTTCACTCATCAACGTTTCCGTTGAGAGGTGCGCATTATACAGACCGTTTTAATTCAGTCAAGAGAAATTTTACTGCCAACTTCTCTGCACACCGCGTTGTTACTAGCGAGCCGCGCATTATACAGACCGTTTTTACTTGGTCAAGCGAAACATAAAATCTTTTGTTTCGCCCTGTTTTGCACTTCCGCTTTCTCAAGCGAGCCGCGCATTTTACAGACCAAATTTATTTGGTCAAGGGAAATTTTTTACTGCTTAATTTCCTGCCCGACGTCGCCGTTGAAGCGAGCCGCGCATTCTACGGATTAGCCGAGAGGCGTCAATACCCCTTCGGCGATTATTACAAATTATTTACAATTAGCCTCGATTAATTGTAATACGGGCGAATTTTCGCTTGCCGACCTGCGCAACCACCGTTACCCCGACACTCAGCTGCAGAGCCTTATCTTCAACCTTCTCGCTATCCAGCTTAACTCCGCCCTGCTCTATCATGCGCAAAGCCTCAGAGGTACTTGATACCAGGCCGGCCTGCTTCAGCAAGGCGGCAATACCTATATTATCTTGCTCGAGAACGATACTGACCTCAGGCACATCATCGGGTATACCACCTTTGGAGCGTAGGGAGAAATCTGCCAGCGCCTGCTCCGCAGCTTCGGCAGAATGGAACCGGGTGACCAACTCCTGGGCAAACCTTACCTTTATATTGCGAGGATTTTCACCCGCCTCGATAGATTGCTTCCAGGTAGCGATTGTTTCCATGGACTCAAACGACAGCAACTCTATATAACGCCACATCAAGGTATCGGATATCGACATCAATTTACTGAAGATGTCATTTGCAGGCTCCGCTATACCTATATAGTTACCGAGTGACTTGGACATTTTATTGACGCCATCAAGCCCTTCCAGCAAAGGCATGGTCAATACGCATTGGGGCGATTGGCCATAATGCTTTTGTAATTCGCGCCCCATGAGCAGGTTGAATTTTTGATCCGTACCGCCGAGCTCCAGATCCGACTTCAGCTCCACCGAGTCATAACCTTGTAATAGCGGATAGAGAAATTCATGGATGGCGATAGGCTGATTATTCTTATAACGCTTGCTAAAATCATCGCGCTCCAGCATGCGGGCCACCGTATGCGTAGCCGCCAGCTTTAACATGCCTGCAGCACCCAGCTGACTGATCCAGGCGGAGTTAAACACCACTTCAGTTTGCTCTGGCTTTAATATCTTGAAAACCTGCGCCTCATAAGATTTGGCATTTTCCTGAACCTGCTCAGCGGTCAACGGTGGGCGGGTAGCGCTCTTGCCAGTAGGATCACCGATCATTCCAGTGAAATCACCTATCAAAAAGAGCACGTGATGTCCGAGCTCTTGCAACTGACGCAGCTTGTTGAGCAACACGGTATGCCCCAAATGCAGATCAGGGGCTGTGGGATCAAACCCAGCCTTTACCCGCAGAGGCCGGCCTAGCTTGAGCTTTTCGACCAACTCCTGCTCAATCAGCAATTCATCACATCCGCGCTTGATCAGCGCCAAGTCTTCATTTAAAGCACGCATTCTTTGTTATCTTTCATGCCTTTGGCATTTTGCCTTCACCAGGAATAGGTTTTCTGTTAGCATCCCCTATCCCTATCATGTATTTGAGGTAGCTCCAGTGCAGCGAAGCGAACCTAGTTCCAAGCCCGGCATTTTATCGCAAAACCGCAGATTTAAAGAACGAAAGCTACGCCTCCGCTGGTTATTGGCCTTTTCAAGTCTTCCTCTTTTCGGCATTTTCACGGCATTCGGTATTGCGCCGCAAACTTCGGTGCAAGATATCAACATCCATACCGTGGTCGAAAGCATCGAACTTCCCGAGACAATCGCCCCACTCGTACAAGTGGATGCGCAAAACAGCTCCTTCTGGCAAGCAGACCAGATTCGCCGCGATGACACTCTTGCCAGCCTGCTTGCTCGGCTCAATATTACCAATGATGATGCGATTGAATTCCTGAAACGTAATCCCGATGCCAAGGCTTTGGCATCCCAGTTACGTCCAGGCCGATCAATTCAGGCCCAAACAAACCAGGATGGCCAGCTCTTAAAGCTGCAATACCAGACCGACAATAACTCTACCCTGCATGTAGAGCTGACTGCCAACGGCTATGAAGCCCATGTGGCAGAAACCGTGATGGAAACGCATCCAGTACTCAAGTCAGCCGAAATCAAAAGCTCGCTGTTCGGCGCCACGGATGAAGCGGGCATTCCAGATGCCATTGCCATTCAGCTGGCCGAAATATTCTCTTCTGACATCGACTTTCACAGCGACCTGCGCCGCGGCGACCGCTTTGTTGTCGTGTATGAGGCGAGCTACTGGAATGGCGAGCTGGCACGCACCGGTCAAGTGCTGGCTGCAGAATTTATCAATGACGGCAAAACATATCGCGCGGTCAGGTATCGCAACCCTGAAGGTCAAGTCAGCTACTACACCCCCGAAGGCAAAAGCCTGCACAAGTCCTTCCTGCGTTCCCCACTGGAATTCAGCCGGATCAGCTCGGGCTTCAGCCTTGGCCGCTTTCACCCTATCCTGCAAAAAATGCGTGCTCACAAAGGCGTGGATTATGCCGCGCCTATTGGCACCCGCGTTAAAGCTTCCGCTGATGCTGTAGTTGATTTTGTTGGCGTCAAGAATGGGTACGGTAATGTCGTAGTGCTGCGCCATCAGAATGGGATCAGTACGGTATATGGTCATTTATCACGCTTTGCCACCGGTCTGCACCGTGGCAGCAAGGTGAGTCAGGGCGACATCATTGCTTATGTCGGCATGACTGGCTTGGCCACTGGCCCGCATCTACACTATGAATTTCTACTGAATGGTCAGCACCGTGATCCACTGACCGTTGCTTTACCCAACGCCGTTCCAATTGCGCCAAAATACAAGGCCGACTTCATGGCAAACAGCAGCAAACTTGTTGCCCAGTTGCAGCTGCTGATCAGCAGCAATCTTGCATCTCTCGAGTAATCTTTTCAATGGATTGCCATCGCACAGACTCAGGTGAATATCGTATTCACTTGAGCATCGTCTAGTTCTATGTCAACCGAGCTTTATATCGGCATGATGTCCGGCACCAGCATGGACGGCGTCGATGCGGTTATTGCGGAGCTGGATGAACACAGCTGCCATGTCCGGCACACCTACTCCATTCCCTATTCCGCTGAACTTCGTGCCGCATTGCTGGATCTACATACTCCCGCACACAATGAACTGGAACTCGCTGCCAATGCGGCAAATCAGCTGGCACATCTTTATGCTGAGACCGTCAGGGCCTTACTGGCAAGCGCCTATGTCGATAAATCGCGCATCCGCGCGATTGGCTGCCATGGCCAGACAATTCGCCATCGTCCCGAATTGGGGTTCACCCTGCAACTAGGTAACGCCGCTTTGCTGGCTGAATTACTCGATATGACGGTCATCGCCGACTTCCGGAGCCGTGATGTTGCAGCAGGAGGACAAGGTGCACCGTTAGTACCGGCATTTCACCAAGCCGTGTTTGCACACCCACAAGCCAATCGGGCCGTAATTAATATTGGTGGCATTGCCAATATCACTGATTTGCCAAGCGCAGGCGTGGTTATAGGCTTCGACTCAGGCCCGGGCAATATGCTGATGGATGCCTGGATAGAAAAACACCAAGGTAAGCGATATGACGCTGAAGGTCGATGGGCTTCCACAGGCGTAGTTATCGAAAAACTGCTCCAGCAATGGCTGCAGTATCCCTATTTTAGTGCATCCCCACCCAAAAGCACCGGCAGGGACAGCTTCAATATGGCCTGGCTGGAACAGTCCCTGCAGGAAGAATACGCACCTGAAGACGTACAGCGCACCCTGCTTGAATTAAGCGCTCAGACCATTGCAACGGCTGTCACTGACTTTTGCGATAACGTGGATGAAGCCTATATATGTGGGGGCGGTGCGTACAACAGCATTCTGCTGGAGCGCCTGCAGGCGCTCCTTCCTTCTATCAAGATCCGTCTGAGTGATAGCCTGGGAATCAGCGTGAACTGGGTTGAGGCAGCGGCCTTTGCCTGGCTCGCACAGCAATGCCTGGAAGGCAAGCCCGCCAATCTGCCGGAGGTCACGGGAGCCAGAGGGCCGCGTATTCTGGGCGCGATTTATGCTAGGTAATTTGGCATTCACCGCCGCATTCACTAAAATACATAAATGACTATGACAAAGCCCACTAAAGTAACGCTCACATTTGACAATGGCGCACCTCCTATTGAATTGCCGGTAGTATCTGGCAACCTTGGTAGCGACGTCATTGATATTCGCAATCTTGGCAAGCACGGGGTATTCACTTACGACCCTGGCTTTCTATCAACAGCCTCTTGCAGTTCAAATATCACCTTTATTGATGGCGATGAAGGCCTGCTCTACTATCGCGGCTATCCCATCGAGCAACTGGCAAAAAATTGCGACTTTCTTGAAGTGTCCTATCTGCTCATGCATGGGGAATTACCTGATGCTGCGCAGAAAAAATCATTTACTGACAGCATTGCGCAGCACACCATGCTGCATGACCAGCTGACGAATGTTTTCCGTGGGTTCCGTCGTGATGCGCACCCGATGGCCGTCATGGTCGGTGTCGTCGGCTCCATGTCCGCGTTTTATCACGACGCCATGGATGTCAAAGATCCGCAAAGCCGTAAAATTTCAGCCTATCGCCTGCTATCCAAGGTGCCAACGATTGCCGCCTGGAGCTACAAGTACAACATCGGCGAACCCTTCATGTATCCGCAAAATCGCTTCAATTTTGCGGAAAACTTCATGCATATGATGTTTGCAACGCCATGTGAGACCTATGAGCCGAACCCAATTCTGGCGAGAGCATTTGAGCGCATCCTGATTCTGCATGCGGATCATGAACAGAATGCCTCAACCTCCACAGTGCGCCTGGCAGGCTCGAGCGGAGCGAATCCATTCGCCTGTATTGCCGCAGGGATTGCATCGCTCTGGGGCCCCGCGCATGGCGGTGCAAACGAAGCTACATTGAACATGCTGGAAGAAATTGGCGATGTGAGCAGAATCGGTGAGTTCATCAACCGCGCCAAGGATAAATCGGATTCCTTCCGACTGATGGGTTTTGGTCACCGCGTCTACCGCAATATGGACCCACGTGCCGCCATCATGCGTGAAACCTGTCACCAGGTGCTGGATGAGCTGGGTTTGCATGACGATCCTATGTTCAAGCTGGCCCTCAAGCTGGAGCAAATCGCACTGGAAGATGATTACTTTGTCAGCCGCCGACTTTATCCGAATGTCGATTTCTATTCCGGTATTGTCATGCGTGCCATGGGTATTCCCAACTCCATGTTCACCGCGATTTTTGCCCTCGCTCGCACCGCCGGCTGGGTATCACAGTGGAACGAGATGATGTCGGATCCGGAAGCCAAGATCGGTCGACCACGTCAACTTTACACAGGCTCAACCCGTCGCGATTTTGTGCCGATTGACCAACGCTAATTGGATGTAGCGCTAAATAAAAAAGGAGCCTATGGCTCCTTTTTTATTTATTGAAATTAACCGGCCCTTTTCTGGATTCGGCTAATCAATCTTCATTTATACCGAGAAAGACGAACCGCAACCGCAAGTGGTTGTAGCATTCGGATTGCGAATGACAAATTGTGAACCTTGCAGACTATCCTGATAATCGATTTCAGCACCGGTCAGGTATTGCAAGCTCATGGGGTCGATCAACAATGTAACGGTATCTTTCTGCACCTGGGTGTCGTCTTCGTTCACAGTATCTTCAAAAGTAAAGCCATACTGGAAACCGGAGCAGCCGCCACCGCTTACAAAAACGCGCAGCTTGAGGTCTGGCGAGCCTTCCTCTTCAATCAATTCTTTCACTTTCTTGGCAGCGTTGTCCGTAAAGACCAATGGGCTTGGCATTTCAGTAATCGCGTTCATTTTTCACACTCCTTAAATTCTTAATAAAATCATTATCCTGCTGACTTGAGAGCAGGTCAATCTTCCAGCGTTTTATTGTCCTGCAGATTGGGCTCATTCGCCTCACCCAGATACACCAGCTTGCCTTCAATGACAGCGCCAGTATGCATTTCGAGCGTTTGATAATGCACATCACCGATAATTCGCGATTTACTCTGCAACTCAAGATAATGGCTGGCACGAACTGGGCCATTGATCTTGCCATTCAGAACCGCATGCGAAACCGTAATGGCCCCTTCAACACTGCCATGCTCGCTTAATACCAACGTACAAGCGCTGGCATCGGCCTCAGTGACATTGCCTTTGATTTTTCCATCAACACGCAGCCCCCCATTAAATGTAATGTTCCCATCAATACTGGACTCTACACCGATCAAAGTATCAATGCGGCTTTGCGGCTTATTCTTGTTTCTGGAAAACATCAGGACCCTTTCATGGTTGAGTATTCGCTACTGAGCAGGAATCTCTACCTTTTCACTTATATTGGCACGGGTTGCGCCTTTTTCAACAAATTCCAGCAATAAATATCCAGGTTTGACATGGACCGGCAAGGAAAATTTACCGTCTACCTGTTGATAATATTTAAAACTCAGATTTTGTTTCAGATTGGCATTGCCCTGTATCGTGATAGCCTGCGGCTCAACCCCGCCTACTGGAGTTCCATATAGCGTCAGCGTCAGACTACCGTCGACAACTTTATCATGGTTGCCTGCCTGCATAATCAGAATGTGGTAATCATAATCCCCATTGCCCTGGGCTTTATTCACTTTGAATGTATGAAGACGTATCTCTCGTAATGCCCTGCGTTCATTGAAGATATTCTGGTAGAAACCAATATCCTCCTTGAGCCGCATACTCTCTGCCTGCACACTGTCCAGTTCTCGTGACAAGTTGGCCTGGGCCGCACGCTCTACCTGCAATTGACGCTCGGCCTGCACCAGCTTGAACTGCATAACCTGGTTTCGTGCATCAACATCGGCCAATTTTTGATGTATGCCACGGACCTGACTGCCAGCAAATTGCATATAGGCCGCACCATAGCCCAATACAAGGGCAACAAGTGCAGTCAAAGGCAACCAATACCAGGCAAAATGCGCACGCACGGCAACACGATGCGCAGTCGCGCCAAAGTGTCGCCGTAACTTGCGCTTGACGGATCGCATTGTTAAGGCAGCAAGGGGACGATTTCCAGCCCCGTATTCTCTGCAAAGCCGAACATGATGTTCATGTTTTGCACAGCCTGACCAGCAGCGCCCTTGACTAGGTTATCGATGACCGACAATACCACTACAGTATCTCCACCTTGAGGTCTATGCACGGCAATCCGGCACTGGTTGGAACCTCTCACCGAGCGGGTCTCGGGATGAGCGCCCCTGGGCAAGACATCCACGAAGCGCTCATTGGCATAGCGTTGTTCAAATAGAGCCTGTAAATCAGCTTCTTTATTCAGCCGGCCATAGAGGGTGGCATGAATACCCCGAATCAAAGGCGTCAGATGCGGAACAAAGGTTAACCCCACTGGCTTGCCTGCCATGCTGGTCAGGCCTTGACTAATTTCTGGCAGGTGGCGATGTCCTGCCACACCATAGGCCTTGAAATTGTCACCCGCCTCAGCAAACAGGATATGGGTTTCCGCCTTGCGACCCGCGCCACTCACCCCCGATTTGGCATCCGCAATCAAATACTGCGGATCAACCAGCCCCGCCTCAAGCAGCGGCATGAATCCAAGCTGCACGGCGGTTGGGTAGCAACCAGGGTTCGCCACCAGCTGCGCGCCCTTGATTTGCTCACGATTCATTTCAGGCAGACCATACACGGCCTCTGACAGAAGCTCAGGACAGGCATGGGTCATGCCATACCATTTTTCCCAGGTTGCCACATCCCGAATCCGGAAGTCAGCCGCCAGGTCAATGATGCGTACACCAGCCGCCAGCAACTCTCTGGTCTGTTGCATGGCAATGCCATTGGGGGTCGCAAAAAAGACCAGATCACAACTCGCCAGGTCTGATTTGGCGGGATCACTAAAGCTCAAGTCGATATATCCACGCAAGCTGGGAAACATATCTGCTACAGGCAAACCGGCTTCACCGCGGGATGTAATCACACGCAACTCCACCAATGGGTGGATCGCCAGTATTCTTAGCAACTCAACACCGGTATAGCCGGTGCCGCCTACAATACCTACCTTGATTTTAGATGTTTGCATAACCTGATTTCTTTGAATAAAACGCCAGCTTAAGCTGGCTTTGTTGCGCTTATGGTATCAAAGCTTACCGTGCTCACCAAACCGGATTAAACCGGCGGAAAGCAAAAAGCCGCACAAGTGCGGCTTTTTGTACATGGTAAAGCAGTCCTGCTTAACGCTTGGAGAACTGTTTACGACGACGTGCTTTACGGAAGCCGACTTTCTTACGCTCAACTTCACGTGCATCGCGAGTCACGAAGCCTGCCTTGGACAGGGCGCTCTTCAGCGCTGCATCGTAATCAACCAGTGCACGGGTAATGCCGTGACGAACTGCACCAGCCTGACCGGACTCACCGCCGCCATCAACATTGACCATGATGTCAAAGCTGGCAACGTTATCGGTCAATTCCAGAGGCTGACGCACGATCATGCGTGAAGTCACGCGGGAAAAATACTGGTCAACAGGCTTGTCGTTAACAACGATATTGCCGCTGCCGGACTTAATGAAGACACGAGCTACCGAGCTTTTGCGGCGGCCAGTACCGTAGTTATATTTACCAATCATCGTTTATCCTTACGCTTGGCTTTGAATAGTCAAAGGTTGTGGCTGTTGTGCCGCGTGGTCATGCTTAGGACCAGCATATACCTTCAGCTTGCGGAACATGGCGTAGCCCAGAGGACCCTTGGGCAGCATGCCCTTAACAGCCTTTTCCAGCGCACGGCCAGGAAAGCGGTCTTGCATCTTGGCAAAGGTCGTAGTCGAAATACCGCCTGGGTAACCAGAGTGGCGATGGTACAACTTGTCGCCTGCCTTGTTGCCGGTTACTTTGATCTTGTCGGCGTTAACCACGACAATGTAATCGCCCGTATCCACGTGCGGAGTGTAAATCGTTTTATGCTTGCCACGCAGACGGTGGGCAATCTCGCTGGCCAGTCGGCCCAGCACCAGATCCGTAGCATCTACCACGAACCAGTCGCGCTTTACTTCATGCGCTTTTGCAGAAAAGGTCTTCATCGGACAACCATTAATCGCTGAAAAAATTAAGAGGCGGATTTTATGTCACGCAAGTAACGCTTGTCAAACGATATATTGCGTTTGCTAGCGGTTTTATGACGAAAAATGAAGAGCATAACTTGCCACCAGCCCGAAAAACACCGCCGCACCTAACCAGTTATTATGCAAAAAAGCCTTGAAGCAGCGTGCTGGTTGACGCTCACGAATGAGCAGGTAGTGGTAAACCGCGAGCATGGCGGCAATGGTCAAACCAAGATAATAAGGCCAGTTCAGACCATAATGACGGCCTATCAGGAGCAATATTCCCAGCAAGACTCCGTACGATAGCATAATGGCCGCCACATCCCTAGGACCAAAAAATATAGCCGAAGAACGGATACCGATTTTCAAGTCATCCGCCCGATCCACCATGGCGTATTCCGTATCGTAGGCGATGGCCCAGAACACATTTCCCAGCAGCAAAAGCCAAGCAATGCCAGGAATACTGCCGGTCTGTGCAGCGTATGCCATGGGGATACCAAAGCCGAATGCCACCCCGAGATAGGCCTGCGGAATCGCAATCACGCGCTTGGTCAAGGGGTAGCTGGCCGCCAGAAACAAGGCCGGGAAAGACAACAGCACCGTCAGCTTGTTTAATTGCATGACCAAAGCGAAAGCGACCAGGCTTAATATCATCGCCAGCAATAATGCTTCCTTGACACTGACCTCCCCCGTCGCCAACGGGCGGTGGCGCGTACGGGCGACATGGCCGTCAAAATTTCGATCCGCCATATCATTCATGACACAGCCAGCAGCCCGCATCAAGACTGTACCCAATACAAACACGCTTAATACTTTCAAGTCTGGCTTGCCGGCACTGGCCAGCCACAGCGCCCAAAGCGTGGGCCACAGCAGCAGCAGGATGCCGATGGGTTTGTCCATGCGGGTCAATCGCCAATAGGCGCTACTTTTCTTCACTAGCCAGTTCATAATTTTAAAACCGAGGGTAAAAAAACTTCTGTCACCAGAATGGCGGCGCAATCGAGATGAAAGACCGAGCGCCTTGCCCATACGTATGCCGGTTTATTTTGCAAATGCGCCACAGCTTGCTTGTATAGCGCATGCTGCGCTGCCAGCTTGCGATAGCTTAATGGCGCACGACTGACCCGGGGATTGGAAAACAGCATGGAGCCCAGCGAGCGGTTCCCCAGTCTTCCCAAGCCGCGCCAGGCGCCGCGCAAACTAGACTGAGGCAACACGCTGGACGCATATACCGCTGGCTGACCATGACATAACAAATGCACGTCTCGCATCAGCGAAGGATGCCGCGCGGGAATATCCAGCAATGCAGCATCTTCCGGGGCAGGCAATGCTTGCTTCAGGCTGAGCGTATTGACTGAGAATGTCGCGGAACGCGATTGCAAACGCCGGGTCAGGGATGCCGTCTCGACCAGCCAGGAGCGATAGGGACCGCTACCCACCGGTTGGCGCAACCAGTGCTGACGTTGACGGGGAAAGGCGCGGATAATTCTCACGGCATTATTATCGCAGGCTGCATCACACTTTGACCAATTCTTGCGCCTGATGCAGCCAACGCTGCAAATGCGCTTCCGCAGCCTGCGGATGCTTTTGCAGCAGCCAGTCAGCCATGGCCTGGGCCTCCGCCAGCAACACCGCATCCCGCTCCAGGTCGGCAATTTTCAGCATGGGCGTACCACTCTGCCGAATGCCCATGAATTCGCCCGGCCCCCGCAAGTGCAAGTCCGCCTGGGCAATTTCAAACCCATCACTTGATTCATAAATAATCTTGAGACGTGCACGCGCCGTTTCCGATAACGGCGTCTGGTAAAGCAGAATGCAGGCGCTACTGGCGGCCCCGCGCCCTACCCGTCCACGCAGCTGGTGCAACTGCGAAAGCCCCATGCGTTCAGCGTGCTCGATCACCATCAGGCTGGCATTCGGTACATCCACCCCGACTTCAATCACGGTCGTCGCCACCAGCAAGTGGATTTGATTGGCGGCAAACGCTTGCATAACGGCTTGTTTGTCAGCCGGTTTCATGCGCCCATGCACCAGCCCCACCTGCAATTCGGGAAACGCCTCTTGCAAAGCGATATACGTGTCCACCGCTGTCTGCAACTGCAAGGCTTCACTTTCTTCGATCAGAGGGCAAACCCAGTAAGCTTGCCTGCCTTGGCTGCAAGCTGCACGCACCCGCTCGAACACCTCTTCGCGGCGCGCATCGGATACCAGCTTGGTCACCACTGGGGTTCTCCCGGGTGGCAACTCATCAATCACTGACACATCCAGATCGGCAAAATAGCTCATGGAAAGCGTACGCGGTATTGGAGTGGCACTCATCATCAGCTGATGCGGCTGTGCGCCTTTCTGCCGCAGCGCCAGGCGTTGCTGCACACCAAAACGATGCTGCTCATCCACCACCACGAGACCGAGCCTGGCAAACTGCACCTGCTCTTGAAACACGGCATGGGTCCCGATCACCAATTGCGCCTCGCCACTGGCAATCGCGGCCAGCGCCTCTGCTCTCGCCTTTTTGCCCTGGCTGCCAGCCACCCAGACCACGCGCACCGGAGCCACGCCAGATGCCAGATTTTGTAGCCAGGCAGTTAATTTATTGAAATGCTGCTCGGCGAGAATCTCGGTAGGCGCCATGATGGCGGCTTGCCAGCCATGCTCAATCGCCTGCAAGGCGGCCATGGCTGCCACAATGGTCTTGCCGCTACCGACATCGCCTTGCAACAGGCGCTGCATGGGGTAGCTGCGGCCGAGATCTTGCTGAATATCGGTAAATACGCGCTGCTGGGCTGCCGTCAGGCCAAACGGCAGGGATTTCAATAGCGCGGAGACCAGCTTTTTGGAAGGCGGCATGGCAGGCGCGCCCAGACCACGACGACGGGCGTAATGCTTGCGCATGGAAATCTGCTGGGCCAGCAGCTCGTCAAATGCGAGGCGTTGCCAGGCGGGGGTGGTTTTTTCCTGCAGTGCATGTTGATCGGCATCGGGTGGAGGATAGTGCAACTGCAGCAGGCTTTGCTGAAAATCAGGCCAGGCTTTGCCCTGATACACCTTGGCCGGCAGGAGTTCATCATGACTCCCCGTTTCCAGGGCCCGCCCTATCCATTTCCGCAGCGAAGGCTGTGACAAGCCTGCCGTGGTCGGATAGACCGGCGTCAAGGTCTGCTTCACCGCAGCCCCTTCTCGCACCGGCTTGCACTGCGGGTGCACCATTTCATAACCGAAAAAGCCATTCCTCACTTCACCCAGTGCGCGCAAGCGGTTGCCCTCTTTCAGCGCCGCTATCTGGCTGGGGTAGAAGTTGAGAAAGCGCAAGGTCAGGATGCCACTCGTATCCTGCAATCTAGCAATCAGGGCCTTGCGGGGTTTGTACAGGACTTCGGCATGAATAATCTCGCCTTCGACCTGGGCCTGCTCGCCTAGTCGCAATTCGCGGATAGGCGAGATGCGGGTTTCATCCACATAGCGCAAGGGCAAATGCAGGACCAGGTCTTCAATGCTATGAATACCGAGCTTGCGCAGCCCGCTTAGCACCGGCTGCGTGATGCCCTTGAGGTCTTGCAGCGGTTTCAGAGACTATCCTTGCCAGCGGGAAGTTAAAGACTCAGGCGAGCACCATAACGGCATCAGCTTCCACCAGCGCACCGCGTGGCAGTGTCGCGACGCCAACGGCAGCACGCGCAGGATAAGGCTCGCTGAAATACTCGGTCATGATGGAGTTCACCAGGGCAAAGTGACCGAGATCCGTCAGAAAAATGTTCAACTTCACGACATCCGCCAGGGAGCCACCGGCCGCTTCAGCCACGGCCTTGAGGTTGGTGAATACACGATGCACCTGAGCTTCAATACCCTCTACCAGCTCCATGCTGGCAGGATCCAGGCCAATCTGCCCCGACAGGTAAACGGTGCCATTGACTGCAACTGCCTGCGAGTAAGTGCCGATCGCTTTGGGGGCGTGGTCGGTATGTATGATCTTTTTTGCCATGGTTTTCCTCAGGTCTTAAGTTTTTAGGATATTAGGTTTGCGTGGTGCGGCCGAGCCTTACTGTATGCGCTGCTCGGTGCCGGCACCCTTGACGCGATTGATGCGCACCACGTCAGGAATTTTGCGGATACGACGCATCAGCTCGGCCAGGTGCACGCGATTTTCTACCTGCACGGTGAAATGCATATTGGTGTAGGCACTGCTGTCCGACTCTTCCATGCTGACGTGATCAATATTGGAGCCCGCCTCGGCAATGGTAGACGCGATCTGCGCCAGCATGCCGCGCTGGTTGGCAACCACCAGCTTCAGATTAACATTGAACAGGCGCTTGCCATCCGGATCCCATTCAACATCCAGCCACTTTTCCGGATCGACCCGGAATTTGCGGATGGCCGGACAATCGTGCGTATGAATGACCAACCCCTTGTCCTTGTTGATAAAGCCAAGGATGGGGTCGCCAGGGATAGGGCGGCAGCATTGAGCAAATTGCACGGCCATGCCTTCGGAACCACGGATGGTGATGGTGCCCAGCGGCTTGTTGGTGTGTTTGGCATGGCGCTCGCCCTGCTCTTCGCTCATTGCCAGCAGTTGATGCGCGACCATGACGTTGAGCCGCTTGCCCAAGCCAATGTCGGTGAGAATCTCTTCCTTGTTCTTGGCGCCATAGTCCCGCAGCAGCTTCAGCCAATGCGTGTCGTCGATCTTGGCGACGTCGGCATGCAGGGCACGCAGTGCCTGGTTCAGCAAGCGCTCACCCAGATGGGCTGACTCGGTTGTCTGCAAGGACTTGAGGAAGTGGCGGATATGCGCGCGTGCCTTGCCGGTGGCGACATAATTCAGCCAAGCAGGGTTGGGGTGCGCATGAGCAGCCGTGATGATTTCCACATGATCGCCGTTATGCAGCTCGGTACGCAGCGGTGCCAACTCCTGGTTGATCTTGACGGCCACGCAGCGATTGCCGATATCCGTATGCACGGCGTAGGCAAAGTCCACCGCCGTGGCGCCTTTTGGCAGGGCCATGATCTTGCCCTTGGGCGTAAACACATACACCTCATCCGGGAACAGGTCGACCTTGAAGTGCTCGAGAAACTCCAGCGAGTCCGTGCTTTCGCTCTGGATATCCAGCAGGCGCTGCAGCCATTGGTGCGTCTGCTGCTGCAGCTCAGTCAAATGCGCGTCGGTCGTCTTGTACAACCAGTGCGCCGCTACGCCAGCATCGGCGATGTTGTGCATCTCGCGGCTGCGTATCTGCACCTCAATCGGTGTGCCAAACGGGCCAAACAGCGTGGTATGCAGCGACTGGTAGCCATTGGCCTTGGGGATAGCGATGTAATCCTTGAACTTGCCTGGGATCGGCTTATAGAGCCCATGCAACACGCCAAGCGCCAGATAGCAGCTGGACAGATCCTTGACGATGATGCGGAAACCGTAAATGTCGTATATCTGGGAAAAGGTCACGGTTTTACCGGTCATCTTGCGGTAAATACTGTAAAGATGCTTTTCGCGCCCCGTCACCTCGGCTTCGATATGCATCTCGCCCAAGCGCTCGCGTATGGCATCCAGTATCTTGCCGACCACTTCCTTGCGGTTGCCACGCGCAGCCAGGATAGCCTTGGAGATGACCGAATAGCGCATGGGGTACAAATGCTTGAAGCTCAGGTCTTCCAGTTCCTGGTAGATGGCATTCAGCCCCAGGCGATTGGCGATGGGCGCGTAAATTTCCAGGGTTTCGCGCGCGGTGCGACGACGCTTTTCTGGGTTCATGACGCCGAGCGTGCTCATGTTGTGCAGGCGGTCAGCGAGCTTGACCAGAATAACACGCACGTCTTGCGACATGGCCAGCAGCATTTTGCGGAAGTTTTCCGCCTGGGCTTCGGTCTCGGTGCTGAACTTGATCTTGTCCAGCTTGGAAAGTCCATCCACCAGCTCGGCCACCTGCTTGCCAAAGCGCTCGCTCACCTCCTGAGTGGTGACGCCGGTATCTTCCACCACATCATGGAGCAAGGCAGCCACCACCGTCGGCACATCCATGTGCAACTCGGCCAGGATGCAGGCCACCGACACCGGGTGCGTGATATACGGCTCGCCGCTTTTGCGCAGCTGGCCGGTATGCGCCATATCGCTGAAGCGATATGCCGCCCAGACCTGCTCAATATCTTCTGGCTTGAGATAAACCCGCAAGCGCTGCGTCAGTAGCGAATCTTCGCTATCGGCGGGCAATAAGGGGGCTGCCACATGTTTCAGCGACTCCGCCGGACGTTTGGCTACCAATTTAGGCATGCTGACTCAACCACCTGTGACGATCCATTAAACTTCTAAAGGGTTTTACCAAAAAAACAAGGCACCGATTGAACACACATAATGCCTTCAAACAGCGCCTTGCTTGATCTTCGGTGCATCTAGCACCGGATGTTGAACTTAGGCTTGGCCGCGGTTCAGCACTTCCAGACCGACCTTGCCGGATGCGATTTCGCGCAGTGCCAGCACTGTGGGCTTGTCCTTCTGGCCATGGGTATTGACCAAAGGTTCCGAGCCGTTGGCCAATTGGCGCGAACGGTACGCTGCTACCAGTGTCAGTTGAAAGCGATTAGGGATTTTTTCGAGACAATCATCTACTGTCATGCGAGCCATGTGTTATTCCTCCGTATGATCTATATGAGTTTTTCCAGCAGATCCTGGTGCCGCAGCAACTGCTTTTCACGCTGCAAACGCTGGGTGCGGATGATGGCGCGCAGATCATTTAGCGCCACCTCAAAATCGTCGTTAATTGTAACATAGTCGAACTCGACCACATGGCGCATCTCATCGCGAGCAGCTGCCAGCCGACGTGCAATCACCTCGACGCTATCCTGCCCACGGCCGTGCAGGCGCTGCTCCAGAGCCTCCAGCGAGGGTGGCAGAATAAAAATACTGATCGCCTGGGGATAAAGACTGCGCACCTGGGCAGCACCCTGCCAGTCAATCTCCAGAATCAGGTCATTGCCTTGCTTCAACACGCCTTCTACCCGGCTTTGCGATGTGCCATAGCGCGCGCCATGCACATGCGCACTTTCCAGGAAGTCGCTGGCTTCAAGCATGCGCATGAATTCAACCTCTTCCACAAAGTGATAATGCACCCCATCCACCTCGCCTGGTCGCGGCTTGCGGGTGGTGTACGACACCGAAAGCTGGATCTGGCTGTCCGACGCGAGCAACTCGCGCACCAGACTGGTTTTACCCGCGCCAGAAGCTGCGGTGATGATAAATAGATTGCCTGTCATGCTTGTGATTTCTTTGTAAATGGCCTGCGCCAGTTGGCGGTAACTTCAGATAGGCGGCCCGTTACCAGGCCGCCTTTTCAAATGTGATTACTCGATATTTTGAATCTGTTCACGCATCTGTTCAATCAATACTTTGAGTGCCATGGCTGTTTGCGATACTTCGGTTGATACCGACTTGGAACCCAGGGTATTCGCTTCGCGATTCAGCTCCTGCATCAGGAAATCCAGACGCTTGCCTGCCGCGGCCTTGGCGCCGAGGATACGCTTTACTTCTTCAATATGCGCCGTGAGGCGGGTCAGCTCCTCGTCCACATCCACGCGCTGGGCAAACAGCACCAGCTCCTGCCGCACGCGCTCTTCATCCACCGACTTCAAGGCCTCCTGCAGCTTGGCCATCAGGCGCTCCTGATACGCCTTGATCTGCAATGGCAACAGCGGCTTCACCTGGGCAACTTCGCGCTCCATCTCAGCCAGGCGCTCGCGGATCACCGCTGCCAGTTTGGCACCTTCACGCGCCCGCGCGGCACTCATGTCCTGCAACACCTGTTCCAGGGTCGCCTTGACCTGATCACCCAGCGCAGCCGTATCCATGCCATCGCTCATGACCACGCCGGGCCAGCGCAGAATGTCGGCCACCGTCAAAGGCGCACTGGCAGGCATATGATGCTGCACATCGGCCGAGAGCTTGGCCAGCTGCTGCACGATACTGATATCAAGCTCGGCTTTTTTGGCAGCATCCTGACTACGCATCAGACTCATGCGGCATTCCACCTTGCCACGGCCGAGATGCGCTGCAATCAGTTCGCGCGCCATGGGTTCAAAGCTGCGCAGGCTGTCATCCAGCTTCATGTGCAATTCAAGATAGCGATGATTGACGGAGCGCAACTCGATAATGAGAGTGCCGCCGCTAACCTCGCGCTCCAGCGAGGCAAATCCGGTCATACTGAATGTCATGGAAAATTCCTGGGGGAGATGAAGATTTTAAAGTTGGGGCATGGTATCAAATCCCGCCGGATTCATGCCAAAATAAGCTGGTGCCTCGCCGCGGCGGCACACGGTTTTCTGATGATCTTGTTGCGCATTTTTCATTCATGCCACGGCCGACACTTGGGATGTATCGTTCAGTATGCAGGCTACGCAAAACCAGTCTCTCCCCATTGGACACCCACTACAGGACTATGTCATCAAGAAGGTTCTGAGCGCGGGTGGCTTCAGCGTGGTCTACCTGGCCGAAGATGCCAGCAAAAATACCGTGGCTATCAAGGAATACCTGCCCACCGGCCTCGCCTTGCGTAGCGAAGGCAGCAAAGTGCAGATCAACTCGGCCGCCGCCTCTACCAATTTCAAGCATGGCCTCAAATGCTTTTTTGAGGAAGGGCGAGCACTTGCTACCATCGAACACCGCAATATTGTGCGGGTGCTGAATTTTTTCCGCGCCAACGATACCGTATACATGGTCATGCAATACGAGCGTGGAAAATCCCTGCAAGCTTCCATCCTCAACCAACCGCAGCCATTGGGAGAGAACTTCATCCGTCGCGTCTTTTGCGAGCTACTGAATGGCCTGCGCGAAGTGCACGCCCGCAAGCTGTTGCATCTGGATATCAAGCCCGCCAACATCTACATCCGGCTGGATGGCTCGCCTGTGCTGCTGGATTTCGGCTCGGCCCGGCAAACATTGTCCGCTACCCAGCCCAGCCTGCCGCCGAGCTATACACCAGGGTTTGCCTCGCCCGAGCAATACTTTGACAAAACCCTGCTGGGACCATGGAGCGATATCTATAGTGTAGGTGCCAGCATGTATGCCTGCATCAGCCGCGGCACACCACCTGCAGCGGATGCCCGCCGCAAGGAAGACAAACTGATACCCGCCACCCGCCTCGGCCAAGCGCATTATTCGCGAGCCCTGCTGGAAATTATTGATCGCTGCCTGGCGATAGACCACATGCAGCGCCCACAAAGTGTGCTGACCCTGCAAAAGTTGCTGGCGGAGCAGATCCCCAGCGCGCCTCCCGCCAAAGCCGGGCTGATGGACAAACTACGCCAGTATTGGCGGCCAGACACATGAAATTCAGCATTTACCAAAGTAGCCGCAAAGGCCCACGTGCGCATAATCAGGACAGGCTGGCCTATGCCTATAGTCGCGATGCCGTGCTGATGGTGCTGGCCGATGGCATGGGTGGCCATCGTCATGGCGAAGTGGCCGCTCGCCTTGCCGTCAAAACCCTGACCGAGGATTTCAAAAAAAGAGCGGTTGACCTGCTGCCCCACCCCGGCCGCTACCTGATGGAGCAAATCCAGGTCATTCACCAAGCCTTGCATCAGCTCAAGCATAGCCAGCACTTGCTCGAAGCCCCCTGCACCACTATCGTCGCCGCCATTATCCAGCAACATCGCCTGTACACAGCCCATGTAGGCGACTCCCGCCTCTACCATTTCCGCAGTGGGCGCAGCATTTACCACACGGAGGATCACTCCGTGGTGCAAAAGCTGTTTCGTCAGGGCTTGCTGCATCGCGATGAGATGGCACGCCACCCGGAGCGGCACAAAATCTATAACTGCCTGGGGAGCGGCCATGCGCCCAAAATCGAGCTGACGCCGCCGCGCAAGCTGATAGATGGCGATATTCTGCTGCTGTGCTCGGATGGCTTGTGGTCAGGCTTGAGCGAAGAGCAGATGGCCGACATGATTTACCAGCATCCGGTCGATATTGCCATTCCCCGTATGCTGGAAACCGCCGAGGAGCAAAATGGCAGCGAAGGTGACAATGCCAGTGCCATCGGCCTGCGCCTGGGGCAAGCCGAGCTGATGCTGTCTTCTGATGACATAGCGATGGGGGCGATTACGACCATCATGAATCCCGTTACTGAAAATTCAGCCCAGGCCGAAGATGTTGAGCTGAACGAAGCGCAGATTGACCTGGCAATTGCTGAAATACAGGCGGCCATTGCCAAATCCCGCGTCTAGCCTGCCCCGCCCTGCAGCCGTCGTTTCACGTGGAACCCGGCATTATTGAATTCACCACGACTGGCTTATAATCAAGGTTTTGACAGAGCGAAACCATCATGCGCCCCAGCCAGCGAGAAACCCACCAGCTACGCCCTATTGAAATCATCCGGCACTACACCAAGCATGCCGAGGGCTCGGTACTCGTCAAGTTTGGCGATACCCATGTGCTCTGCACCGCCAGCGTGGACGAAAAAGTGCCCGGATTTTTGCGCGGCAAAAACCAGGGCTGGGTAACGGCAGAATACGGCATGCTGCCCCGCTCCACCGGTAGCCGTATGGACCGCGAAGCGGCGCGTGGCAAGCAAAGTGGCCGCACACAGGAGATTCAGCGCCTGATTGGCCGCTCCCTGCGCGCCATCATCGATCTGGAAAAACTGGGTGAGCGCAGCATACAGATTGACTGTGATGTGATTCAGGCCGATGGCGGCACCCGCACCGCTAGTATTACCGGTGCCTATGTTGCCCTGCATGACGCCATCAGCCGCTTGCTGGCCCAGGGCCTGATCAGCGAATCGCCTTTGCGTGACTCCGTCGCCGCTGTGTCGGTAGGTGTTTATCAAGGCACGCCGGTGCTGGACCTCGACTATATTGAAGATTCCGACTGCGATACCGACATGAATGTCGTGATGACCGGCAGCGGCGGCTATGTGGAAATCCAGGGCACGGCCGAAGGTGTGCCGTTTCAGCGTGCCGATATGGATCGCATGCTGGACCTCGCTGCCGCAGGCATTCGCGAGCTGACCAGCCTGCAAACCAAGGTACTGGGCTTGTAACATGGCGCTGCCATTCAACCAACTGGTCATCGCCAGCGGCAACGCGGGCAAGTTGCGCGAGATCCGCCACCTGCTGGCACCGCTCGCCGTGGAGATCATCCCGCAATCCACCTTGAATGTGCCGGAAGCGGAAGAGCCCTACTGTACGTTTATTGAAAACGCCCTGACCAAAGCACGCCATGCCAGCCGCCATACCGGACTGCCTGCGCTGGCCGATGATTCCGGCCTGTGCGTAGATGCCCTGCAAGGCGCACCTGGCGTGTTGTCAGCCCGCTACGCGGGTGAACCAAAATCGGATGCCCGCAATAATGCGAAACTGCTGGAGGTCATGCAGGGTCTCACCCAGCGGCAGGCGCATTTTTATTGTGTGATCGTGCTGGTGCGCCATGCTGACGACCCGGAACCGCTGATTGCCGAAGGTGTATGGCAAGGCGAGATACTGGACACCTTGCGCGGCGAAGATGGCTTTGGCTATGACCCTTTGTTTCTGGATGCCAAAACCGGCAAGACCGTGGCCGAATTACCACTGGATGTTAAGAGCCGGATCAGCCACCGTGGCCAAGCCATGGCGCGATTGCTACATCGACTGGAGAGATTGGCAACATGAGTAGCAACGACTGGCCCAAATGGGTACGCGATGACAACAGCGTGGTCTCCTGCACGGAAAAAGTGAAGGTGATGACCGAGAATTTTGACGAGCTGAAACAAATTGCGCAGGATGCGCTGGAAGACGGCCTCTTGATGGAAGTCTCCGAGCAGCAGATGCGTGACGCCCTGCACCAGCTGATCGATAGCCTGATCAACCCGTACAACAAAGCCTAGCGGTTTTCCGCGCCGCATGATCCCGATTATTCCAATTGCACCTGCCCCGGTGACCGAGAATCCACTGGTCGGCCAGCTCACCAGCAGCGGCTTGCGCAATCCGCCGCCGCTCAGCCTGTATATTCATATCCCCTGGTGCGTGCGCAAATGTCCTTATTGTGATTTCAACTCGCATGAATCGCGCAATCCCATCCCGGAAAGCACCTATGTCGATGCGCTGATTGCCGACCTTGAGCAAGCCACGCCTCTGGTATGGGGCCGCAAGGTACGCAGCATCTTTTTTGGCGGCGGTACGCCCAGTCTGTTCAGCGCGGAATCCATAGATCGCATCCTCAGCCATGTGCGCATGCTCACACCGCTGGAATACGATGCGGAAATCACGCTGGAAGCCAACCCCGGCACCTTTGAAGCTGATCGCTTCGAAGGCTACCGCGATGCCGGGGTCAACCGCATTTCGATTGGCATACAAAGCTTTAATCCGCGCCATTTGCAAGCCCTCGGTCGCATACACAACAGCGAAGAAGCACAGCACGCCGCAGCACATGCCATCCAGATTTTTGGCAACGTGAACCTGGACCTGATGTATGCACTGCCGGAGCAAACCCTGGAAGAAGCCCTTCAGGATATCCGCACCGCCATTGCGCTAGGCCCCACGCATATCTCCGCTTATCACCTGACACTGGAACCCAACACGCCGTTTTACTACAAGCCACCAGCCCTGCCGGACGATGACACCAGCGCCACCATGCAGGAAGCCATTGAGCACTTGCTGGCAGAACACGGGTATGGTCATTACGAAACCTCAGCCTTTGGCAAAGCGGGCAAACGTTGTCGGCACAACCTGAATTACTGGGTGTTTGGGGATTATCTGGGCATCGGTGCGGGCGCTCACAGCAAGCTGAGTTTTCATGACCGCATCCTGCGGCAATCGCGCATCAAGCAACCCAACGCCTACATGAAAGCCGTGGCTGAAATGAGCCATGTCGAGGAAGAACGCCTGCTGGATCGCGCAGACCTCGGATTTGAATTCATGATGAATGCCCTGCGCCTGACTGAAGGCTTTGACCCCAAGCTGTTTACCACCATGACGGGGCAAGCGCTCAGCACGGTGGAACCCGCCCTTCAGCAGGCCGAGCAACGCGGCCTGATTACGCGTACTCCTGAGCTGATTGCCCCCACCGCGCTGGGGCAGCGCTTTTTGAATGAGCTATTGCAACTCTTTCTGCAGGACTGAAAATCCCGCGACTATCTTGCCGTACATCCGCCACCGCCTGATGTACGCGCAACGCAATAATCCCACGCACTGACCTGACAATGCGAAATCGAAGCACCGCGTCGTAAGGCCCGCGCAAAAAGACAGCATTGAAAGAACAGGATTGAAAGGTTAGTACAGCCCGTTGAATGTTCTGGTAGGTAAGTCAGTACTTAATACCGATTGCCGCGATTCAAACAAAACCCGTAAAAACAGCATTCCGGTCTCGTCCTTGTACTGTGGTGCATTGCGCTCGGAGAGCGCACCGCCTATCTGCAGCCTGTCGTTGATGCGCCAGACACCGCTGGCTTCAGCGGTATAGCTCATGCCGTTATTTTTGCTGGAGGCATAGGTATTGCCGTCTTCATTGCCGGGAAACCACGGCGAAGCCGCTTCGGCGATGGACACGGTGGCAAACGCCAAACGGCCTTTCACGATGAACTGCTGGTTTTCACGGGTGAGAAAGTCCAGCGAGGGGCCTATGCTGACAAAGCGCTCCGGGCTGAAATACCCCCCATGCCCCAGCGTGAAATGGCTGAGATTTTTTTCATAATGATCATAATTCAAGCCCAGGCCCACCACGGCATATGAAAATGCAGGCAAGTCGAGGTTTTTGCCCACACTGGCAAACATACCCGCATGGCGATTCGTTTCCACACTCTCGCCATCCAGATATTCCAGGTTAATGGCACCGCTCACGGACCAGTTATTCCCCAGTTGCTGCAGGCCGTTCAATCGAAGACCTTTGCGCAGCACGCGCCCCCATTGCTTGCCGGTATAGGGATCACGAATACCGGTGTAAGACAGCAAGGACTCGCGCACCGGCTCTACATACAAGCTGCTGGTGAGATTCGCCAGTTTGCTCATGCTCTGATGCGCCACATAGCCCGTCGGGCGACTGCTGACCTCGCCGTTATCCGGCGTCATGCCCAAGGCGATATCCCACACATCGTCGCGCCAGCTTACTCGCGGCTCAAGCCCGGTTGTTTTGGTAACCGGCGAATACTGCCAGGCACCGGAATTGCCGGAGCCCACCAGCGCATTGCGTGACAATGTGCCGCTATCCAGGCGAACTTCGCGCAGTGAAACATTCAGCTCGCCGCTGCTACCCGTCGGCAGGCTGGCATCCAGCACGGGCACCTGGCGTATGCTCAACTGAGATAAGCCCTGGGTGCCGCTCTTGTCGCGGAAGGCCGCCTCGGCACTGGCTTGTGGCGCGGCAATAGCCCCGACTTCGCCATAGCTTGCAGGATCAAGTGCGCGCGCCTCAAAAAAGCGTTTCTGCCCAAATAATCCTGCGGCGACATGGTGTTTGTACAGGCTGGCCAGTGGCTCGGTAGACGCCAGAGTGGCAATGTCGTCTGCCCGATCTTGCTTGAGATAGCTCGCCATGACGCCAGCGGCGCTTTCCTCATCCGGCCGTGCGCGGTAAAGCGCGGCAAATTCCTCAGCAGCGTGCGCAGTATCCCCCAACTCAAGCTTGGACCAGGCCTGCATGAGTGCCGCATACCGGGGCAAGGCCCCAGCTTGCTTCGCCTCCTGCAAGTAGTTCAAAGCCTGCTGACTATCCTTTTGCTCATAAGCCTGTTTTGCCTTTGCAAGATAAGCATTCAGCAGCAGGTCATTGCGCCCGGCATCGCCCGGCGGCAAGCCTTGGGCAACCGTAATCGCTTCCTCATGGTTTTGCTGGCGCGAGTAACTCAATGCTAGGCCATAGCGGGCATTGTCATTCTGCGGCTCCATCGTCAGAGCAATCACAAACAAATCCTGCGCCGCCGCCAATCTCTCCAGCTTGAAATCATGCCAGGCCACCAGCAATAGCTGGCTGACATCTTTTCTGGCAAGAATCTGTGGTTGCAGCTGGGCAAACAGGCTATCCACCATGGCATTGTTCTGCTGCTTGATCGCAAGCTCCAGATCCTCTACCCCGTTCTGGTATACCAGTTGCTGAAAAAGCCCCTCGCCATGCGCACTGCGCTGGGTGCCTGCGCTGAGGGCAATCAAGGCCTCCCATTCTTCACGGGCGAGCCACTGCTGGGCTTTGTACAGGGTGGCGAGCCTGTCTTCTTCTTTCTCGCACCGGGTCACCAGATATTGCAGTTGCGCCTGCAAGGCTTCGATTTGCCCCGTCGTTGAGCGAGCGGCGGCCAGCACCCATGCTTTGTCGATGGCAGCGCATGAAAACGCATCCGGGTACTGCTCGCCCAGTTTCACCAGTGCCTCCATATCCTGCTCGCGCATTGCGCGCTCCAGCCGCTGTTCGCGCCGCTTTTGCACCAGCAAGGCAAGCAGATCCGGTGGGGCTTTCCAGTCGGGATGCTCACGTTCAAGCCTGGCAATATCCTGTTCCACACGGTCATATTGATGCTGGTTAAAGAGCTTCCATAAGGGACGGGTATCGGGCGCGCTCGGCTGTACAGCCTGATTGACGGCAGCAGGAGTAGTGGCTTTTTTCGGTGAGGTCAAAAAGCTGGAAAGCGGCACATTGTTGATCAGTGGCTGGCTTTGCACCCGGCCATTCTTCTCAGGCGTTTGGGATTCGATGGCATCTGACACCGCCTTGGGTTCACTGATGACATTGGACGGCACAGCCTTGATTTTTGCCGGTGATGCGCCCGCATCCTGCTCTGCGACGACAGCCCATGCAGATGTGGTGGCCGTCATCGCCCGCAGATTGCCGGGAGCTTCTTCCGCACAGGCGATGAGGGGGCATTCGGCCAGTCCGGCCAATGACAGCATCACCACTAGAGTCCTGTATTTCAACGCGACTGCTCCTCCACCATCATATCGGCCAGCAGCAATAGCGTTGCCGAGTAATAATCCTGCGTGTTGATCGGATACTCAGGCCTTATCTGTAAGGCAGGATAGCGGCATGTCATATCTGCAATATTGAGGATGCCGGACGCTGCGCCATAAGGCGCTATCGCATCGTTTTCGATACTGACAGTGGGCGGTACATAGGGGGTTTTCTGATAATGTCCCCAGAATGCTTGGAATGGCGCCAGCACACTTGCGCTGGCTTTCTTGCCCCACATGATGAAAAGCGGCACGCGCACTGCGTCATAGCCAAATTGCGCCGGGAATCCCGGGGCAGGAATCACTTTATTGCCGAGTTGCACCCAGTCGGTGGGCAACTGCCATTTGCCGAAATGGCTCTCGCCGATCAAGGTGATACCGCTCTGGCCCAGTTGGTCCCACACAGGGTCGGGCGCGTAGCGACTGAAATCATTCAAGGCCGGGAAAACCCAGTAAGACAGGTTGACGATCTGGCCAGCCGGTTTTTCAAAACCTGCCGAGCCGGGCAGAATTACGGGGCCCCACTTGCTCGGTTTTACCAGCAGCCGCTTCACATCGTTGAGAATAGCCTCTGCCGCCGCTTTATAGGCGGGGACATGCCATTTGTCCGAGGCGCGCAGCAGCGCCCATGCTACGTACAGGTCGCCATCCGTGGCATTGTTGAAATCATTGACGCCATGTTTGGTGGTCCAGCGCCAGGCCAGCAAATGATCCTTGCGCACCTGCAGTGAAGTTTGCGTCCACTGCCACAGACGATCAAAGGTCTTCTGATCGTTGTAATGCACGGCCAGCAGCATGGTGACGCCCTGCCCTTCCGAATGGCTGATACCGCCATTGCCTACGTCTACCACGCGGCCCTCGGCCAGCACAAAGCGCTGCTTGAATTCCGTCCATTCGGCCTGGCCCGCCGTGGCAGACGCACTGCCGAATTGAAATAGGAAACCTAGCAGCAGTGCCTTAAAGTAAGATAAAGGCCTATCCGTTTTAAACATAACGTCTCTCAAAAATGACTGACAGGGTAACGATGACTGGCTCCGCACAATTACAACATGTTAATCCGGCACAAGCAGTGGGGATGACCATCCAGGTCTTCAGCCACAGCAACGATGCCTTGCAAACCATTCGGCAGCTAGCCCAAGACGCCGTGACCGAACACACCGGCAGCATGACAACGGAAGGCCAGCACTGGATCGCCCGCTTTGCCAGTACCGACGATAGCCTGCAAGCCGCCATCGCCATGCAGCGCGCTACCGACCTCTTTAATTTCAATAACGGCAGCCACCCACCCATACTGTTGGGTATCCATATCGCATGCGCTGAAAATACTACTCCTGCCCTCACATCTCCCCCGGCGGCTTTTTTACGCCCCGGGGAAATCCACCTCTCAGAAAGCGCATACCGCGCCATCCACCATGATCAATCCATCAAGTTCAGGACGGTGGATCATGCCAGCACCACCGCCTACAAAGCCATCTGGAAGATGCAGGAATTCGAGCTCGCTAGCCCCACGCATCATCAAGGCGCGTCTTCCGCAGGCTTTTTCATCAAGCTGTTCCTCATTTGCCTGATCCCTTTTCTGCTGGTGCTGGCGTATACCTGGCGCGAACCCTTGCAGCATGGCCTGAGTTCGCTGGATGGCACGCGTACCATAGACCATCAGCTGCAATAGCCCGCTTTTTTATACTGCCCGTCCGGCCACACGTTTCTTGCGATAACGGCGCAGCACCACAAACAGGGTGATGGCAAACCCGATGGTCAGCAAAATCACCAGCCCGTAATACACATAAGGATGGGTGTAGAGGTAAGACTGCCAGAACGACTTCTTGCCGGATTTACCCGTGGTAAAGGTGGTTTCAGGCTTGAAGCTTTTCACGATAGGCTTGTCCTCCTGCGCGGCAATGTCCAGCATGGTCAGCTCTCCCTCGGTCTGCGCCTGCACCTCGGACTTGAGCAAGGCTTCACTCAGGCTGAGCAGGTTTTTCGAATCACGCGCGGCGAATACCATGCCGGTACGACCCGACTCATACGGCGACTCAAACTGCATGAGATAGCCCTGCCCCTCGCCCAACTGACTTGCTTGCACACTGCTGACCAACACGGGATCTGACGCCCAATCCCGCACCAGTGCATACGGCACGGCGGCCTTGGCCTTGGTAAAAGGCAAGCCCTTGCCGCCTAGCGCGGTAGAAATGCTGTCTGGCGACCCCAGCATGATGAAGTCACCCTTCCATGGATTGGCCAAGGCTTTATCCAGCTGGATGGCATACAGGGGAAAACCGCTTTTCTGCGTCATCAAGCCAATCAGGTTCATGGCGGCAGACAGGGTGTTGTCGTCGGTCTGCGTCAATACCACCTTGGTTTCATAGCCATCTGCCCAGCGCGTGAAGGGAAAGCCGCTCAGCATGAAGAGCTCCAGCCTCGGCAACTCGACAAAATGCGGCATGTCGGGGAAGCT
Source organism: Methylovorus menthalis (assembly GCF_020523625.1). Lineage (GTDB taxonomy): Bacteria > Pseudomonadota > Gammaproteobacteria > Burkholderiales > Methylophilaceae > Methylovorus > Methylovorus menthalis. The sequence goes on along the minus strand of NZ_JAJAQH010000001.1, from coordinate 519,186 downwards.
GAAGGTGGTGTCATCAAATACGGTGAGGAACATATTGCCGGTCAGCATCAGATCGCATTCTTTCAATGGCGGATGCAACTCGGTATTGAAAGAAATGCGATTGCTCCCTGGCTGGAAGAGGCGTGTGGGGATTTCAATCACGTAATTCTGGAACGAAGCCCCATCCGTGTTGCCCAGGTGAATGCCTTTGACGATCTTGCCATTCACCACGATATTCATGGCCGAGGTGTCACGCATGCCAGCACCGTAGGCAAAGTGCAGCGTGAGCTTGGCCGCCAGGTTGGGCCGGATCATGAAATCTGGCGGCAAGCGGAAATTGATATCCTTGCTGCTGGCATTGCCCCCCTGGAACGTCGCCGTCGGGAAATTCAGCGCCTTGAGGGTATATTCCTTGCCCGGCTCAATCAGCTCACGGCCGCTGTATTCCTTGAGTTTGGGCAATTTGAATTCATAGGCACTCAGTCCCTGTGTGCCGGGGAAAATCGACATGCTGGCAAAGGTTTCGGCAGCGAGCTTGACCTCATCCACCTGCTTGCCAGTGACTACCAGCAGAGCGTGTCCGGCATCCTGACCGCCGCCAGCCTGTGGCAGCGGCAGCATGGTGACATAACCACCGTCGGCATGTTCGGCCAATGCCAGTTTCGCCTCGCCCAGCAGGCGCTGGGTAAAGGCATGCTTGCCCACGAGGATATTGTCGACCCCGGGTTTCAGCTGGCTGGAAACCGTGAAGCTGACTTGTCGATAGTCAAAATGATGCGCCACTCCGGAAGCCACAATCGACAAGGGGTTCAGCAACTCGGCATCCTGGGTATCGGTGACGAGATGCACTTCAGCCTGGGGGAAGACTTTTGGGTCAAACAGCATGGTGCCCACGCTGGACAAGGCCAGAGGAACCGCCTTGTTTTCATAGTCGATCGCCAGCACCGAGCGCTTGAGGTCTATCGTCGTCCACATATCGGGCGAGCAGCCCTTTTCGCAGCCTTTGCTTTCGCTGTGCTGGGCTACGGCAAACGAGAGTTTGTTATAGCCTGCGGTCAGATACTGCACCGGCAGATTGAGCTGCACCAGCACATCCGGGCTTAATGCATCGAGCTTGGTCTGGGCGATAGGCATGCCATTCAGCTTGACCACCAGCTGGGATTGGCTGGTAATCAGGTTGATCGAGGAAACGTAATGCAGGTTCAGCGTCACCTTTTTCACATTCCAGCGATGCGCCAGCGGGATATCCAGCCCCTGCTCATCCCCGGTACATTTCAAGGTAAGCGTGGGCGCTGCAATCAGCTTGTCGAGCTCGACCTGCTGGGTATTGGCATAACCCAATAGCGGAAACATCCATAAAACGACATACATCAACACTTTCATACTACCCCCGAACTTCCCTATGATTGATTGGCTTATTTTTTTGCGTATTTTCTTTGCAAGGCCATCAGATACTGCACGCCAGATGACGTCATGATGCCCATGCTTTCCACCATACCTTTGATGCCAGATACAAACAGGTGGCCCAGCATTCTGAATGTTTTCTCATTGCGGGTTTTCTTGGCCCAAAAGCGCGTCCAGCGCCCGCTATCGCCATACAAATAGGCCACGGCCTGGGCGTAACTCTGCTTATCCAGCACAAATTCCGTCCCACAATAAAACACGCCGTCACGCTCAATCACCCGTTTGAAGACGGCGTTAAAGATAAATTTCCTGCCATCGCTGCTGGTTGTTTCCAGTATCACCGGCTCCGAAACCTTTGGCACCTGAGGCAGCCTCACCTTGAACCCCAAGCCCGTGATGGAAAGGTCCATGGTCTCCCCTAAGTATTCGGCATCCCCGCCCGGCAGACGTATCCTCATGGGCTCTTCCACGTTGATGCGGTGAAATTGGCGCATCTGTTTGCGTTCCCAGAAAGCCCCCAGTGAAATGATCGCCAGGACCACGTTATAAGTACACCACACAGCCGTCACCGACAAGGTATCGCGCAGGATGGGATCCGTAAACCAGCTGATGACCCCGGCGCCGATGGCCAGGATATTAACCAGGATAATGACGAAAAAGATGGCAGCCAAAGGATTAAGAAAATCCTGCTCCTGCGTGCTGCCTTTGGGTGTGACCTTGAACGAGGGCTTGTGCGGGTTGAATAGCACGGCGATCACCGCCGGTGCCAGGAAAATCGACTGCACGCTCTCATAAATTTCCGAGAAAAATGGCTGGCGCGCCCGGCCATAGAAGAAATCCATCAGCATGAAGGTGGAGAAGATATACGGCACGGCATAACTGATGACTTGCGTGAACGACGCAAAATAAATCTTGAGGCTGAGCAGCAGGAACAAGGCTGGCGCGATGAAAAACATCACGCGTGCCAATCCAAAAAACCAGTAAAAGCAGAAATTGAAATAGCACAAGCGCTGGTGGAAGCTCAGGCCCTTGGCCATCAGTGGATTGCTGAGAAGGAAGAGCTGGACCATGCCCTGTGCCCAGCGCGTGCGCTGCAAGATGTAGTCCTTGTAACTTTCAGGCGATAGCCCGCACACCATGGGGCGATCCAGATAAATGCTGTTATAGCCCAGGCTGTGCAGGTGAAAGGAGGTTTCGGCGTCTTCGGTAATGGTCTTGCCCGCGATGCCGCCCACTTCCATGACATAGCGACGGCGCAGCAGCGCGGCCGAGCCGCAGAAGTAACTGGAGTTCCAGAAATCCAGCGAACGATGGATTTCCTTGTAAAACATATCGTTTTCACGATTGGGATTGCCGACGCCAATGAGGTTTTTTTCCACGGGCGTGGGATTAATGAAAAAGTGCGGCGTCTGCACCAGAAACAGCTTTGGGTCAGCCGCAAAGAAGCCAACTGTGCGGCGCAGGATATCGTTGGTCGGCACGTGGTCGCAATCCAGTACCAGAAAAAGCTCGCCATGCGTCTGGTGCAGGGCATGGTTAAGATTGCCCGCCTTGGCGGCAACATTGGTTTCACGGGTGATGTAGTTGACGCCAAGATCCTGCGCCAGCCTGCGCAAACGGTAATACCGCGCCCACGCGACTTCGGCCGAGGCCGGGTTGTTGCGCTTGTTTACCGTGCTGCCATCATCGCAAATGTGAATGCGCAGTTTGTCTTTGGGATAATCAATCTGGCTAGCGGCAATGGTCGTGATGCGAATGATATCGTCCGACTCATCGTAGGTCGGGATAAACACATCCACCACGGGATAATCCGCCAGGTTGGGCGGCAATTTGAGTGGCCGGTTACGCAGGGGCCAGAGATTCAGCAGTATCCCCAGCATGTAGATCGTCAGGGAATACACTTCGGCCAGGTAGAGCAAGGTCATGGCAATGAAATCCAGCGGCCCGGTGTAGATCAGGGTTTCGGTACTGCGCCAGATCAGGTATCGCAAGGCCAGAAAGCCGGAAAGCAGGATAAACAAAAAGCGCCATGGTGGGCGCTTGGTCACCTGCCATTTGTACATGCACGCCAGAATCACAAACACGCCCCAGGACAGCATGAGCTGGCGCTGAAGATCGAATACATCAATGGATACCTTCAAGAGGTACATCAACAGGCTGGCAAACCCCAGCAAGAGCCATCCTATGGAGAGCGATTGACTCTTGGGATCCTCATTAAAAAATGGGAACAGCGCCTTTGGTTTCATGATTTTTTTCTTTTAATTCTCATTTTCACAGATGAACCCCTGATCCTCATCTGACGCGGCTGGTATTACATTCCCCCAACCGCACGCCACTTTACCATCAAGCCCATCATCGCCGATAGATCGGGAAGGCTTGCACATGCTCAAGCAGGATAACTAGCAACTCTTATACCGTCGCCCGCTTACTTTAGTACTATCCGTTGTTAATTCGTAGTGAAATCATTTACTAAGGCGCTTTATTCATGCGCAAGCGCCGAACAAAAGCCTTGCTTCATTTAAGCTTGGCAGGCTAAAACTCCCCTGAATAGTGCATAAAGCTTGCCTCAGGGCTGCCCTAACTCTCGATCAAGGAACGCTGCAATTTGCAGCGGCATCACCTGATGAAACGCTACCCGGTCAAATCCGGCGGGATCAAGCGCAGGGGCCAGGCCTGGACGTTGCATCGCCTGCGGAAATGGGCTGAGAAAGGAAAAATGTCCGGCATTCTTCACCTCATGCCAGCTCACGCAGGCTGGCTGCTGAACGCCATTGATCACGAGGTCGGCATGCCATTGCGGGGTAATGTCATCGTGCTCGCCAGTGAGGATGAGTATGGGTAAATTGATCGCACTCAAGGCGCCTTCGGGCAAATAATAAGCCGTGGCGGGCGCCAGCAACACCAGCGCAGAAATGCGATGGTCAGCCTCGACCGGCACGGCCTCCTGCTCCTGAGTCCAGGGCTGGCCACCCGCCAGGGCAAGCGCGGTATATGCACCCAGCGAGTGGCCGATGACGGCAATGCGGGTGAAATCAAGATGGGGGGAGTAGGCTGGGTTCTGGGCCAGATGATCTATGGTCAGCGATACATGGCGCGGACGGTTTTGCAGGTTTTGCCAGGTACCCTTAAGGCGGTTATCAAGCCGATTATTGCCGGCATGCTCCAGCAGAACGACGACATAGCCATGTGCTGCCAAAGCCATGGCGATGGTGCGGTACAGAATGGGCGCGCCGCCGCTGCCGTGAGATATCAGCACCAGCGGGAAGACACCTGGTGCCAAGGGAGCATCCAGCGCCACCTGCATAGTATAGGGGCCTATGCTGTGCGGCTGGGGTTCTTGCGTGGTGGGGTAAAAACTAAGGGCGGGAAAGGTCAGATGCTGTGCAGCATCTGACACATTGAATGTCTGAAAACCGACCGGCATGCCGAGGGCGGTTGGCGATCAGGCCAAGGCCTGACGCGCGCGGCCGATGGCAAGCCGGACCTGCTCCGGAGCGGTTCCCCCGATATGATTACGGCTGGCGAGAGAGCCTTCCAGGGTCAGGACGGCGTAGACATCATCGCTGATCTGGCCACTGAATTTCTGTAACTCGGCCAGAGGCAGGTCAGACAGGTCACAGCCTTTTTCCACCGCATACCGCACGGCAAGCGCCACCACTTCATGAGCATCGCGGAAAGGCGTGCCTTTTTTCACGAGATAGTCAGCAAGATCAGTGGCGGTAGCGAAGCCTTCGCTCGCGGCTGCCCGCATGGCGGCCTTGTCGACCTTGATGCCGCGTAGCATGTCGGCATATATCTGCAAGGTCACCAGAATAGTATCTGCGGTGTCGAACAAGGGTTCCTTGTCTTCCTGATTGTCCTTGTTGTAGGCCAGCGGCTGGCTTTTCATCAAGGTCAGCAGCGCCACCAGGTGACCATTGACCCGGCCGGTCTTGCCACGCACCAGTTCGGGTACGTCAGGATTTTTTTTCTGCGGCATGATGCTGGAGCCGGTACAGAAGCGATCGGCAATATCGATAAAGCCAAAGCGCGGGCTGGACCACAAGATAAGCTCTTCGGAGAAGCGCGACAGATGCGTCATCAGCAAGGCAGCGGCAGCGGTAAATTCAATGGCGAAATCGCGGTCGGATACGGCATCCAGCGAATTTTGGCAGACTGAATCAAAGCCCAGTTGTTGCGCCACATATTCACGATCTATCGGATAGCTGGTGCCAGCAAGCGCGGCGGCGCCCAGCGGCAAACGATTGATACGCTTGCGCGCATCGGCAAAACGCTCGGCATCGCGCTGCAACATCTCAAAGTAAGCCAGCAGGTGATGACCAAAGGTCACTGGCTGGGCCACTTGCAAATGGGTAAAGCCAGGCATCACGGTATCACTGTGCGCTTCAGCAAGATCCAGCAGCGAAGCCTGCAAGCCACGAATTCCGGCGATCACATCATCGGTGGTAGCGCGCAACCACAGGCGCACATCGGTCGCCACCTGGTCATTGCGCGAGCGGCCGGTATGCAGGCGCTTGCCAGCATCGCCGATCTTGTCTGTCAGGCGCTTCTCGATGTTCAGATGCACATCTTCCAGATCCAGCAGCCACTCAAACTCGCCAGCGCGAATCTCTTGCAGGATCGCCGCCAGCCCTTGTTCGATGGCACTGACATCCTCATGGCTGATAATGCCCTGCTTGCCCAGCATGCGAGCATGGGCCAGCGATCCCTGAATATCAAACTCGGCCAGGCGTTTGTCAAAATCCACCGATGCCGTGTAGCGCTTGACCAGCTCAGCGACAGGCTCGTTGAAACGGCCGGACCAGGCTTTGTCTTTGGCATCGAGTGAATTGGGGGTGCGGGATTGTTCTTGCATGAGACGTTTTCGTTAAGAATAATGAGCTTATGACAAGTATAAAGCAAAAGCCCGGCCTTACGCTCACTGCGACCGCGCCGGGGGCGCTGCAAAAACTGCCGGATTTTCGTAACCCCGGCATCGCCTTGCGCATCCTGTTACTGGTCAATCTGCTCATGCTGCTCTCCGCTGCCGTGCAAAGCACCAGCTTGCCAGCAACCTTAAGCCACTTCACCGAGCAATCGGCGTTTGGTCAGCCCGCCTTGCTACTGAGCTTGCTCGTGCTTTATCTGACATACCCATGGCTGTTACGGGTGCCTTATGCAGTCGCCATGCTGCTGGCCGGAGTGTTCGCCATGCTAGTCGTCACCCTGCTGTATATCGCCGGGGTAAATATTCTGGGGATGGAGGCCCTGCCACTCTTGTCGCGTCTCTGGCTGCTTAGCTTCTTGACTTGCGCTATCACTGGCTACTATCTGCATCTGCGTTATCGCTCCATGTCCCCCGCCATGGCCGAGGCGCGTCTGCAGGCATTGCAGGCGCGCATACGCCCACACTTTCTGTTCAACAGTCTGAATGCGGTGTTGTCACTGGTGCGTAGCCAGCCACAGCGGGCAGAAGCCGCGCTGGAAGACATGGCGGAACTGTTCCGTGTGTTGATGGCAGACAACCGCGAGCTGGTACCGCTGGCGCAGGAAATCAGCCTCTGCCGTCAATATCTGGCACTGGAAAAACTGCGACTGGATGAGCGCCTGCTGGTCACGTGGCAGATAGATTCCATGCCACCGGATGCCATGGTGCCGCCGCTGGTCTTGCAGCCATTACTGGAAAATGCCGTATACCACGGCATTGAGCCACTAAGCGAAAGTGGCGAAATCATCATCAAGATTTACACCGTGCACAATGAAGTGCACCTGCTGCTCTCAAACCCGCTGGCTCCCGAGCAGACCCGCACCTCGGGCAATAAAATGGCGTTGGCCAATATCAGAGAGCGCCTGGCCTTGCACTTTGATATCGCGGCCACGCTCTCCAGTTCTGTGCGTGATGGCCGTTATGAAGTCCATATCATGTTGCCTTACCATCGCCATGGCTGACACACGCTATTGAAATGAGAGATGGCATGCCCAAACAACTGGATTTAAAGATGCAGTTACCACTGAACCATGGTTGATCAAGCCGTCACGCTCATCATCGCCGATGACGAAGCGCCTGCGCGCAACCGCCTGCGCGAGCTACTGGCCGACATGCCCGACATCAGCATTGCCGGAGAAGCCCGCCATGGCGCCGAGGCCATTGAGTTGGTCCAGCAAAGCCGCGCCAGCCTGGTGCTGCTGGATATTCGCATGCCGCAAATGGACGGTATAGAAGCCGCCGGCCATTTACAGAAGCTGGTCTCCCCGCCAGCGATCATCTTCACCACGGCGTATGATGCATACGCGCTGCAGGCATTTGACATGAACGCGGTTGATTACCTGCTGAAGCCCATCCGGCGTGAACGTCTGCTCACCGCCATCAACAAGGCACGTGCATTGCTGCCTGCGCAACTGGCTGCGATTCGCCCCATGCAGCCTCAGCGCAGCCACTTCAGCATCAGCGAGCGTGGGCGTGTATTGCTGGTACCAGTGAGCGAGGTGATTTATCTGCGGGCAGAGCTGAAATACACCACCTTGCGCACTGCACAACATGAATATCTGATTGAAGACAGCCTCAACAGCATAGAGCAGGAGTTTGGCGAACGCTTTCTGCGACTGCATCGTAACTGCCTGGTCAATCCGCACTACCTGCTGGGTTATCAGAAAATGACCGAAGGGGAACATCAATGGGTAGCGTTGCTGAAAGGCATTCCGGAAACGGTGGCTGTCAGTCGGCGGCAATTGCATCTGCTTAAAAATCTGGCAGGCTGACCAGACGCACAAAGCGGTCATCATCCGTATGTTAAAATAGCGTTTTATTCGATTCTTCGGGCGTTGCGCCCTGCCAGCCCATGATGACTTCCACTCCGACCACCATTCCAGAAAAACTTGTCATTGCCTCGCGTGAAAGTGCGCTGGCCATGTGGCAGGCTCGCCACATCCAGGCTCGCTTGCAGGCCCTGTACCCTGAGACGCTGGTAGAAATTCTGGGCATGACCACCACGGGTGATCAGATTCTGGATTCCCCGCTGGCACGCATTGGCGGCAAGGGGCTGTTTGTGAAGGAGCTGGAGCAGGCATTGGCCGATGGCCGCGCCGACCTGGCGGTGCATTCGATGAAAGATGTGCCCATGCATTTACCTGAGGGCTTTGCCATGGCAGCGATAGGCGAACGCGAGGATCCACGGGATGCTTTTGTATCGAATGATTACCCATCGCTGGAAGCCTTGCCTGCGGGCAGCATCGTCGGTACCTCCAGCCTGCGCCGCCAGAGCCAGTTGCAAGCGCGCTTTCCGCATCTGGTGATTGAGTCCCTGCGCGGCAATCTGCAAACCCGCCTGCGCAAACTGGATGAAGGCCAATATGCGGCCATCATTCTGGCAGCCGCAGGCCTGATACGTTTGGGCCTGGGTAATCGTATTGCGCAAACCATTGCGCCAGAAGACAGCATTCCCGCCGTGGGCCAGGGTGCGCTGGGGATTGAAATCAACGCAGCGCGTACCGATCTGTTAACGGTATTGGCACCCCTGAACCACGCGGACACAGCTGCCTGCGTTGAAGCCGAGCGCGGCATGAGCCGGGCGCTGGCCGGCAGCTGCACGGTACCGCTTGGGGCTTATGCCACCAAGCAGGGCGAGAACATCACCATCCATGGCTTCGTCGCTAGTGTAGATGGCAAGCAGATGCTGCACGCCGAAGCCAATGGAAATGCAGCCCAGCCTGAACTATTGGGCCAGCAGCTAGCCCAATCCCTGATTGCACAGGGAGCAGACAAGATTCTGCAAGCGCTGGCCGAACAAAGCGCGCATGGCTGATTTAGCGCTGATCCGTCTGGCACTGACAGGCCTGAACGTCGCTATAACCCGGCCGTCGGATCAGGCCACGCGCTTATCGCGCATGATCGTGGAAGCAGGGGGTAAGCCGCACCCCTTCCCGCTGATTGAAATCGCACCGCTGGCAGATTACAGCGCTTTTGATGCGCAGCTGCATGAGCTCGGCAAGTACGATTGGACTATTTTTATCAGTAGCAATGCGGTTCAGAATGCAATACCAAGGATGCTGAATCTGGTAGGCAAGCCACCTGCCACATTGCATCATGCTGCCATCGGCCCGGTTACCGCTGCCGAACTGACCAGCCTGGGCATTGCCCCGGTGCTAACGCCACAAGGCAGGTATGATAGTGAATCGCTGCTGGCACTCCCCGAGATGCAGCAGGTAAAGGCTAAGCGATTTTTGATTTTTCGTGGCGTTGGTGGTCGGGAACTACTGGCAGAGAGCCTGCGCGTACGCGGTGCTACTGTGGATTTTGCCGAATGCTACCGCCGGATCAATCCGCAAACCAGCGCAGAGCCGCTGGCGCAACGCTGGGAACAACAGCAACTGGATGCCGTTGTGGTCACCAGTAGCGAAGCCATGCGCCATTTGCTGACCATGACGAATAATGGGCAACAAGCGTGGATACGAGATGTGACTTTGTGTGTGAATCATGCACGCATTGCCGAGCTGCCCCTTGATCTTGGACTTCACGTCAGGATTGCAGAGGCGCCGGGAGATGATGCCATGCTGCAATGCCTGAATGCTGTAGCCCTCTTGAAACAACAACGACACTGAATATGAGCGAACAACCCACGCCTTCCCAGCCAGCTGAAACGCCCGCCATCGCGACTTCCAACGTGCCTGCACAAGAGGTCATGGAGGAAGAAGCGGCCACCCCTGCGACCAGCAACAGCTGGCTGACCCAGCTCGCGCTCGTCATCGCACTGGCCGCTGCGATCGCCATGGCCTGGCAGTGGTATCACGCACGCCAGCGCTTTGCCGTGCTGGAGCAGGAGCTCTCGCAAAAGCTCGAACAGTTCAATGGCGTCAACCAGCAAGCCCTGGCCCTGGCCCGCAATGCCGATGAACGCAGCACTGAAGTCAGTGCCCGCGCCTCGATGTTTGAGCAAAAACTGGCGGAATCACGCGATCAGGCCGAAGCCCTGCAGACACTGTATGTGGAGCTTGCCAATAATCGCGAGGAACGTACGATTGCCGAGGTCGAGCAATTGATCATCATCGCCAACCAGCAATTGCAGCTGGCAGGCAATATCAAGCCCGCGCTACTGGCACTGCAAACAGCGGATACCCGCTTGCAGCATCTTGATAGCAGCCAGGTCGTGCAATTGCGCAAATCCATAGGCCAGGATATTCAGCGCCTGCAAAACATGCCGCAAGTAGACACAGTGGGCATCAGCCTGAAACTGGAAAACCTGGCGGAATCCGTCGGTACGTTGCCGTTGGTAAGCGAGCGCCATCCGCAATCTGCGCCTGCACTGGCCCCCGAATGGGACAGCAATCCATGGCGGCGCCTGGCGCAAGAAGTGTGGCAGGATCTGCGCACCATGATCCGTCTGGAGCGCATAGACCGCCCGGAACCACCACTCCTGGCACCTGAACAGAATTTCTTCCTGCGTGAAAACATCAAGCTGCACTTGCTGACAGCGCGCATTGCCCTGCTGCAACATGACGAAGCGACCTACCGTGCTGACCTCGCTGCCGCTGAAAAATGGCTAAAGAGTCATTTCGACCCTCGCGATAGCGGTACACAGCTCGCCTTGAATACCTTGAAAGAGCTTTCGGCAAAGGAAATCGTCATCAACCTGCCGGATGTCAACGAAAGCCTGTCGCTGGTTAGCAAGTACAAACTTTCGCTGGAACGCTTGAGCACACCTGTAAAAAGCAACACGGAGCGTAAATAGTGCGTTGGCTGTTCTGGATATTGCTGATTCTGGGGCTGGCGGTCGGTGTATCGCTGCTGGCAGTCAATAATCAGGGCTATGTATTGATCGTACGTCCGCCCTATCGGATGGAGCTTTCGCTCAACCTGCTGCTGGTGATGATCGTGGGCGGCTTTATCAGCCTGCACCTATTGCTGAGGCTGATTCAATACACCCGCCACCTGCCCGCCAGCGTGCGCAGCTATAAGGAAGAACGCCGCATTCGCCTGGGGCGTGCAGCCTTGAGTGAGGGATTGCAATCGCTGGCCGAAGGTCGCTATCTGCTGGCCGAAAAAGCCGCCAACAAAGCCCTGGCGCTAGAAGAAAATCCCGGATTATCTACGCTGGTTGCCGCTCGCGCCGCCCACAAGCTCAAGAACAAATCGCAGCGTGATTACTATCTGGCAGAAGCAGAGCGCATTGCGCCGGATGCCGCCGTTGCCCGTTTGCTTTATCAGGCAGAGTTCATGCTGGATGATCGCCGTTACAACGAAGCATTGAATGTACTGCACAAACTGGACAAGCTGGAGTCGAAGTACCCTCCTGCGCTGCGACTGGAGCTGAAAGCCCAGGTGCATCTGAAAAACTGGGAGCAGGTGCTGGTAGCCTTGCGCCGTCTGGAAAAACACGATGCCATCGAAAGCTGGCATTTGCGCGAACTGCGCCAGCAAGCCCATACGCATCTCTTGCAACGGCTGGCAGATGATCTGGACAAGCTGAATGCTTACTGGAAAAAAATGCCGGAAGAAGACCGTCTGAATAATCGCATTGCCAGCATTGCGGCGCAGACCTTCATGCAGGCAGGGGCAGGCGATCAGGCAGCAGAAATTGTTGAAATGAGCCTGACCAAAGGATGGGACAGCAAACTTGCGGGCATGCTGGGCGACTGCCTGTCATCGCACCCACAAAAACAACTGCAACAGGCGGAGCACTGGTTGCTGAGTCATGAAAATGACGCTGATTTGCTGCGTTCGCTAGGCAACCTGTGCGTACGCCTGAGTTTATGGGGCAAGGCCCAGAGTTATTTTGAAGCCAGCCTCAGCGTGAAGCCAAGTGCCGCAACCCATCTGGCGTTGGCGCGACTGCTGGATAAGCGCGGGGAAACCGAAGCCGCCAACCATCAATTCCGCCTTAGCACCCAGTTCTGCCAGGGGCTTGAATAAAGCCAGCAGCGTAAGGGCGCTGGCTTGAGAGTGAAGACCTCGCTATAAGGTCATGCCACCACAGGCTTGGGTGGAGGATTGGAAAAGGTAAACGCATCTGAAAAGAACTCGTCTTCTGGCAGGCCCTTCAGCTGGAAAGCCTGATGCGCGACATCGACCATCTGCGGCGCACCGCAGCAATACACCTGATAAGCACTCAGATCAGCAAAGTCTTCCAGCACGGCTTCGTGCACCAGACCGCGGCGTCCTTGCCAGCCGTCTTCGTCCTTGGGTTCGGATAATACCGGCACGTAACTGAAGAGATTGGATTCCTCCAGCCAGCGCTGTGGCAATTCCGGCATGTAAAGGTCTTCCAGAGAACGCGCGCCCCAGTAAAGCACCATCTTGCGAGGCGTTTTCTGATGCAGGATATGCTCGATAATGCCTTTGATCGGCGCAAAGCCCGTACCCCCCGCCACAAACACAATAGGCTTGTCATGGTCCTCACGCAGGTAAAAACTGCCAAAAGGCCCTTCCAGGCGCAAAATGGCTTTTTCCTGCATTTCGTTGAAGACATATTCGGTGAAGGTCCCACCAGGGATCAGGCGCAGATGCAGTTCCAGCAATTCATCATGGTGCGGTGCATTAGCCAGCGAAAAGGCACGGCGCTTGCCATCCTTGAGCAGAAACTCGATGTATTGCCCTGCCAGAAACTGCATGCGCTCGTTGCTGGGCAGCTTCAAAAACAAGGCCATCACATCGTGTGACAGCTTCTCCATTTTTTGGACTCTTGCCGGCATGATGCGTGGCCGTATGCCATTGCTGCCGGTCGCTTCGCGGCATTCGATCACCATGTCGGTTTGCGGTACAGCGCAGCATAGCAACGCCAGGCCATTGGCTTTATCAGCATCGGTCAGGGCGGATGCCTGATGCTCATGATGGCTTACCTCACCCTGCAACACCTTGCCTTTGCAGGCACCACAAGCGCCGTTACGGCATCCGTATGGCAGGCCAAGCCCTGCATCAATAGCCGCGCTCAGCACGGTGGCATCACCTTCAACGACAAAGCTATGGCCGCTAGGCTGGACTGTAACTTGGTGAGACATGCGTTCAATTCCCGATTCTACAATGATGAAAGTGCCACCAAGCCAGACCAACCATAAGGCCGCATGGCATTAATGCGCACAAAAACAAACCGTTAGGCGAGGCGCGAGTTTAACACAAGCCCTCCATCAATCAGCATGAGCACGTGCAAACAGCCATTGCATAGCCTATGAGACTCTGCAGGCTATTTATTAATCTTCGCGGGTATATTCACCCTCGATGACATCATCGTTTGCCGCTTGTGGCCTGCGGCTCTGACGGGGCTCCGGCTGTACGGTTTGATCAAAAACCTCTGGCTTGGCCGAAGGCAATAGCAGCAGAATCACGGCAATGGCGTCAGTCACCACGCCAGGAATAATCAGCAGTATGCCTGCCAGCATGTTTTTGGCACCGCTGAACAAGGCACGGGCCGGGGCGCCCCCTTGGCTCAGGGTTTGTGTCATGCGACCCAGCATCAGCTTTTCGTCCTGTATCAGACGCCAGCCCAGAATGGCGACCACCACCAGGTAAAGCAGTACCCAAACGCCATAACGCCCGGCCAGTTCTATCAATAACCATATCTCGACAACGGGGAATGCGAGTAAAATCAGCAGCAACAAGGGTAAAGGCATATATGCGGTACTTTAAAAATAGCGAAGCAAGGGTGTGACGTCGCGTCATCGCCCTTGTTCCCTTGTAAATGAAGCCTTACGTGGATATTTCAAGTCGGGGATGCTGACATCATGTCACATGACACCTTATCAAATGCAGTAGATGCCAGCGAGGCGATTCTGGTCCTGACCAATCTGCCGGATCAGATGGCGGCTACCAGACTAGCGGAGTCTCTGGTCAACGCGCGGCTCGCTGCCTGCGTCAATATCATGGCGCCTTGCACATCGGTTTATCGCTGGCAGGGCAACATCGAAACCGCCAGTGAGATTCCGCTACTAATCAAGACCAACCGCGCACAATATTCTGCCTTGCAACAGGCGATTGTGCAGCAGCATCCTTACGAACTTCCCGAAATCCTCTGTGTCCCAATCAGCACTGGATTGCCCGCTTACCTGGCGTGGCTTAACGAGGAAACGACGGCCTGACCCCATGAAACACCTTTTGAACGTGCTGCTGATGTTATGCAGTCTGCTCCCCGCCCTGTCCAGCGCCCCCGTAACCGCCGCGCCGCTCAGCAGCAAGCTGGCATTATTCACCAGCGATGACGATGGCATTCTGCCGCCCGATGAAGCGTTCAAGCTGGAAGTGGGCTCGATACGGCAAGATACCTTGCAAGCCGTCTTCCAGATTGCTCCCGGCCATTACGTTTACCGGGATCGCATCAAGTTTTCCAGTGCAACACCAGGCGTGACGGTCACTGACATTAGCCTGCCACCCGGCGAATCCAAAAAAGATCCCAACTTTGGTACTACTTATGTCTTTCATCGCGAAGCCGAAGCCAAACTGCAGCTCGCTTTTAGCGGCGATGTACCCGCCATTCTCAAGCTGAATGCGACCTACCAGGGCTGTAGCGAAAAAGGCTTGTGCTACCCGCCCATCCATAAAACACTGGATGTCAGCCTGGGTGGCGATGCCACCGAACAAACCTCTGCCGCCAGCCAACCGGATCAGGATCGCATTGCAGGCCTGCTGGGCAGCGGCAAACTATGGCTGATTCTGAGCGGCTTTTTTGGCATAGGCCTGCTGCTCGCCTTCACGCCCTGCATGTTGCCCATGATCCCTATACTCTCCGGCATTATTGTCGGTAGCAAGTCGCATGGCCATGGGGGCAAAGGCCACGCCATGCTGTTGTCCGCCGCTTATGTATTTGGCATGTCACTCAGCTACACATTGGCAGGTATCGCGGCCGGCTTATCCGGGCAATTGCTGAGCAACGCCTTGCAAACACCATGGGTGCTGGGAGCCACGGCACTGCTGTTCGTCCTGCTTGCGCTTTCCATGTTCGGTTTTTATGAAATCCGCCTGCCGCAGTCGCTGGCGGATCGCCTGACTGGTACCAACAGCCGTATCCGCGGCGGGCATTTTGCCGGGGTATTTCTTATGGGCGTGGTGTCCGCGCTGATTGTGAGCCCATGTGTGGCTGCACCATTAGCTGGTGCTCTGCTATACATCAGCCAGACACGCGATGTCTGGCTGGGGGGCAGTGCCTTGTTTGCGCTATCCCTGGGCATGGGCCTGCCCCTACTGCTGATCGGTGCTTCTGCTGGCAGCCTGTTACCCAAGGCGGGCCCCTGGATGGAGCGCATACGGCAGCTGTTTGGCGTGGTCATGCTGTATGTCGCGCTGTTACTGATCAGCCCGGTGATCCCGCTTCCGGTACAAATGGCCTTATGGGCCGCCCTGCTGATTGTGCCTGCCATATTTCTGCATGCGCTTGATCGCCTGCCTGACACCGCGACGGGATGGCAACGGGTATGGAAGGGGCTGGGAATTATCCTGTTCCTGCTGGGCGTGATGATGCTGATAGGTGCATTCAGTGGGGCAAAATCTCCTCTGCAGCCTCTTTCTGGCTTTAACACCGCCAGTCTGCAAAAAACCGCCGCGGCACCTGCATTGCCTTTCAAGCGCATCC
This sequence comes from Methylovorus menthalis, assembly GCF_020523625.1. Lineage (GTDB taxonomy): Bacteria > Pseudomonadota > Gammaproteobacteria > Burkholderiales > Methylophilaceae > Methylovorus > Methylovorus menthalis. Next base: position 503,272 of record NZ_JAJAQH010000001.1, on the reverse strand, counting down.
ATAGCCTGGAGGAATTGCAGCAATCGCTGGCGGATGCCAAGGGCAAGATCGTGATGCTGGATTTTTATGCAGATTGGTGTGTGGCCTGCAAAGAGCTTGAACAGTTCACCTTTAGCGACCCACGGGTGCAGCAATCTCTGGAAAATGTTGTGTTACTGCAAGTGGATGTTACCCAGAATACCCCGGCAGATGCCGCATTGCTGCAACGTTTCCAGCTGTTCGGCCCCCCTGCCATTCTGTTTTTCCATGGGCAGGATCAACGTGACCCGAAACTCAAGCTGATCGGCTATCAGAATAGCGAACAGTTCTTGCGCGCACGCCACACGCTGGGTTGCGAGACCGGCATAGCCTATTGCTGATATGAAGCTTTCCCGCCGCGCCTTATTCATCCTTGCCTTGCTGCTGATTGCCACTGGCGCCTATTCGCTTGTGAGCCGCTGGCAGCAGGGCGGCTTTAGTGAAGATCATCCAGCCGCCAGCACTTCCCGCTTTTTTGCCGTAATACTGCCGGATGTGAAAGGCAACATGCAGCCTATGTCCGAGTTACGCGGACGCATTTTGGTGGTAAATTTCTGGGCAACCTGGTGTCCACCTTGCCGCGAAGAAATGCCAGAACTAAGCGAGCTTCAGGCCCTATACAAGGATGAAGAACTACTGGTCTTAGGCATTGCTGCTGAAGATCAGGAAAGTGTAAATCAGTTTGCTAGTGAGGCCCCGGTAGGCTATCCTCTTTTCGCAGCAGATACCGAAGCAGGCCCCTTAAGTTACAGTCTGGGCAACCACCGCAGCGTGTTGCCTTACACCGTGGTGATTGATCGCGACGGGCATATTGTCAAAACGTACTTCGGCCGTATTACACGCCATCTTCTGGAACAAACCGTCAAGCCCTTGCTGCAAGCCAGCAACACCCCGTAGAAGTTTTCAAAAACATGTAAATTCGGTAAATTTCGTCAATTCACTGGACAATATCCCCCAATTTACGGCAAACTTGCTGCCATGAAATCGCGTCTCCAGTCCCCCGAATCTCACTGCCATGGTTGCTGATACGACTCCTTCCATTCTCGTATTGCATGGCCCCAACCTCAATATGCTGGGGTTGCGCGAGCCTGACCATTACGGCAGCGATACTCTTCAGGCGATCAACCAGCGTCTGCAAGAGCAGGCGGAGACGCATGGCGTGGCCCTGACAACGTTTCAGAGCAATGCCGAGGCGGAACTGATTGCCCGGATACATGATCTCGCCAGACACCCTGTCGATTTTGTGATCATCAATCCGGCTGCCTTCACCCATACCTCGGTCGCCCTGCGCGATGCCTTGTCTGCCGTAAAAGTACCTTTCATTGAAGTTCACCTTTCAAACGTACATGCCCGTGAATCCTTCCGCCATCATTCGTATTTTTCGGATATCGCAGTCGGTGTTATCAGCGGGCTTGGCGCACATGGTTATTCTCTGGCGCTGGATTACGCCATCCGCCGTTTACAACATTAACTACCAACATAACCGCATGTCACATGCGTTTTAATCATTTAGAGGTTCAACATGGATTTACGCAAACTGAAGAAACTGATCGACCTGGTCGAAGAGTCCGGCATCTCCGAGCTGGAATTGACCGAAGGTGAAGAAAAAGTACGCATCAGTCGCAATCTGCCCAATGCCCATGCCGGCATGCAGTTCGCTCCACAGTATATCCAGGCAGCTCCTGCCCCGCAGGCAGCCGCTCCGGCTGTCGCTGAAGCAGCCGCTGCACCTGTCATTGAAGGGCATGTGGTGAAATCCCCGATGGTCGGTACGTTCTACCGCTCGCCTTCCCCTGATTCCAAGCCGTTTGTAGAGATAGGTAGCAGCATCACCGCTGGCAGCACACTTTGCATTATTGAAGCCATGAAATTGCTCAACGAGATCGAGGCAGATCACACTGGCGTGGTCAAGGCGATTCTTGTTGAAAACGGTCAGCCGGTAGAATACGGCGAACCACTCTTTATTATTGGCTAACGAGGTTTCCATGTTTGAAAAAGTCCTCATTGCCAACCGCGGCGAAATTGCGCTGCGCATACAGCGCGCGTGCCGCGAGCTGGGCATCAAGACGGTTGCGGTGCATTCCGAAGCCGACCGTGAAGCCAAGTACGTTAAACTCGCAGATGAATCCGTCTGCATTGGCCCAGCGCCCTCCAGTCAAAGTTATCTGAATATTCCAGCCGTGATCAGTGCGGCAGAAGTCACCGATGCTGAAGCCATCCACCCCGGTTACGGCTTTTTATCGGAAAACGCTGATTTCGCAGAACGTGTAGAACAAAGCGGTTTTGTATTTATCGGCCCGCGCGCTGAAACCATACGCCTGATGGGCGACAAGGTCAGCGCCAAGGATGCGATGCGCGCGGCAGGTGTGCCCTGCGTGCCTGGCTCCGAAGGCGCATTGCCGGACGATCCTGATGCCGTCCTGCAGATCGCCAAGGAAATTGGCTACCCTGTGATCATCAAGGCCGCAGGTGGCGGCGGTGGCCGCGGCATGCGCGTGGTCCATACTGAAGCGGCGTTGCTTAACTCAGTGAGCATGACCAAAGCCGAAGCGGGTGCAGCCTTTGGCAACCCCACCGTCTACATGGAAAAATTCCTTGAGCAGCCACGCCATATTGAAATCCAGGTGCTGTCTGACGAACATGGCAATGCCGTCTATCTGGGCGAACGCGATTGCTCCATGCAGCGCCGTCACCAAAAGGTGCTGGAAGAAGCGCCTGCCCCTGGCATTACCCAGAAAATGCGCGAAAAAATCGGTGAACGTTGTGCCGATGCCTGCCGTCGCATCAATTACCGCGGTGCGGGGACCTTTGAATTCCTGTATGAAAACGGCGAGTTCTACTTCATTGAAATGAACACCCGGGTACAGGTTGAGCATCCAGTCACCGAAATGATCACCGGTATTGATATCGTCCAGCAGCAGATCCTGATTGCAGCAGGCGAAAAACTTTCCTTCAAGCAGAGTGACATCGTACTGCGTGGTCACGCCATTGAATGCCGTATCAATGCAGAAGACCCATACAATTTCGTACCTTCCCCTGGCCGGATCAATACCTTCCACATGCCTGGCGGTCCTGGCATTCGTGTTGACACCCATGCCTACCAGAACTACCTGGTTCCACCCCATTATGACTCCATGATCGGCAAACTGATTGCTTACGGTGATACGCGTCAGCAGGCGATTGCCCGCATGCGTATCGCGTTGTCAGAAATGGTCGTTGAAGGCATTAAAACCAATGTGCCCCTGCACAGTGATCTGATGAACGATGCCGCATTCCACCTAGGTGAAACCAGCATTCATTATCTCGAACACAAGCTGGGCATCAGCAGTAAGTAGCATGGCCTGGGTATCGCTGAAAATAGAAGCCAGGGACAACACCGCCGATCTCATCAGTGACACCCTGATGGAACTGGGGGCGTTGTCTGTTAGCATCGAGGATGCCAATGCTGAAACCCCTGACGAACAACCGATTTTTGGTGAACCAGGGGACCCACCTCCAGGCATCTGGCAACACAATATTGTCAGCGCCCTGCTGGCAGAATCTACGGATATTCCGGTATTAATGGGCGAGCTGGCAGCAGCCACCGGGCTTGGCTCGCTGCCTTATAGCACGGAACACATTGCCGAACAGGACTGGGTACGCGCCACACAATCGCAATTCGACCCGATCAGGATTCGAGATGATTTATGGATAGTGCCGTCGTGGCATGCCGCCCCCAACCCGGACGCATTAAACATCGTGCTGGATCCCGGTCTGGCATTTGGCACGGGGAGCCACCCCACCACGCACTTGTGTCTGGCATGGTTGGCTGACCAGGTCAGCGCAGACCTTACCGTACTCGATTACGGCTGTGGCTCCGGGATTCTGGCCATTGCGGCCAGCAAATTAGGCGCGGGTAAGGTTATCGGCGTCGATATTGATCCTCAAGCCATACAGTCCAGTGTATTCAATGCTGAAAACAATGGCGTGGAAGCGGAGTTTTACCTTCCCAAGCAACTCCCTGACAGTTTCGCCGATCTGGTGGTTGCCAACATTCTCTCCAGCGCCTTGATGGTACTGGCCCCTGCGCTGGCAGCTGCCTGCAAGCCTCAAGGCCGTATCGCACTTTCCGGCATTTTGCGTGAGCAACAGGAACAAGTTTCCGCCATCTATGCCGAATGGTTTGATATGGAAACCCCGCAATTCATGGATAGCTGGGTGCTACTCACCGGTCGTAAAAGATGAGTTTGGTCACCTCCTGCCCAGCGTGTTCCACCGTGTTTCACGTGAAGCCGGAGCAGTTATCCCTGCGGCGAGGCACGGTAAGATGCGGCGCATGCCAGCATATCTTTAATGCGCTGGATCATTTGAATGAGGCTGAGGCTGTCGAACCTGAGGCTGTCGAACCCGAGGCTGTCGAACCCGAGGCTGTCGAACCCGAGGCTGTCGAACCCGAGGCTGTCGAACCCGAGGCTGTCGAACCCGAGGCTGTCGAACCCGAGGCTGTCGAACCCGAGGCTGTCGAACCCGAGGCTGTCGAACCCGAGGCTGTCGAACCCGAGGCTGTCGAACCCGAGGCTGTCGAACCTGATGAACCGCATGCTGCAGTAGAAACGCATGCGCTCCCTCAAACGCCACCACACACGCCAAGCCAGCCCGTCTGGCGTGATGCAGCACCAAAATCCAAACTACAAACAGTGACTATCCAGCCTAGGGCCTTCCCCTGGCTGAGTGGTTTTTTTGTGTTGCTACTACTTATCGCAATTATTCTGCAATTGGCGTATTTCCAGCGCAATGCGCTGGCACTGGCTTGGCCAGATAGCAAACCCTATCTGCAACAGGTGTGCGTGACATTGAAATGCACCGTTGAATTACCGAAAGACGCGAGCAAGCTCGTCATCGACGATGCCAATCTGCTGGAAGACAGCGAATATGAAGGTCTATTGGTCTTGACCAGTACCTTGATCAATCAGGCCAAGCATACTCAGGCTTATCCGCAGCTGGAATTGACATTAACCGATGCGAATGATCAAGCAATATTGCGTCGCACATTCACCGCGGAAGAGTATCTGCCCGCAGGAACGGTGGTAGAAAAAGGCATCGCAGCAGGAAAAGAGATGCCCATCAAATTGCTGCTCACGGCCGATCATCAGACAGTATCGGGCTACCGCTTATTTGTGAATTATTAAGCACTCATGATTTTCATGAGTGTTCTTTCATGAAGCTGCGCATGCAGCGTGTTCCCGGCAGGATTATGATGTTCTTCATGCAGTACCCATTGACTACCAAGGAGAACACCATGTGGACCAAACCAGAAGCTACTGAAATGCGTTTCGGCTTTGAAGTAACGATGTACGTTTGCAATCGTTAATTCACTAGCGACAGGAGATGTGGATCTCATCCACACTCTCATTAAAAAAGGAGGCCATGGCCTCCTTTTTTAATGGGGATTATTAACGTGTATGCACTCGGACTGGATGCCGCGTATGGCATGGGCAATTTCGTCCACCGCTTTTTCGCGGCCATAGCTCTTGCGCCATGCCAGCGCAATTTGCCGCTTGGGCACTGGAGCTTCAAAAGGCACCACTTTGATCAGCGGATTCTGATAGCGCTCAACCGCCGCGCTGGCGGGCAGCACGGTAATACCAAGATTGGAAGCCACCATATTGCGTATGGTTTCGAGAGAGTTACCTTGCAGCATTTCGCCCTTACGGGAGAGGTCTGGGCAAGCCAGCAGTACCTGACTACTGAAACAGTGGCCCGTGTTCAGCAACAATACTTTTTCTTCAGCCAGATCTTCTGGGCTAATGCTCTTACGGCTAGCCCAAGGGTGATCCGCCGGCACCACCACTACAAATTCTTCTTCATAAAGCAATTGAAGCTTGATACCAGGAATATCGAATGGCAGCGCAATAATGGCAGCATCAATATTTCCATTACGTAACTGGGTTTCCAGATTGGCGGTGAGGTTTTCTTCCACCTCCAATGGCATATCGGGCGCGCTTTTGCGTAAGGGCGGAATGATTTCAGGCAGGAGATAGGGGCCAACGGAATAAATCACGCCAAGTTTGAAAGTACCAATCAGCTGGTTGTTGCCCTGCTTGGCGAGTTCCTTGATGCGCCCAGCCTCTTCGAGGGTGCGTATGGCCTGCTCAACAATACGCTCCCCTACCGGCGTCATGCTGACATCGCTACGACTGCGCTCGAACAGCATCACGCCCAGCTCGTCCTCCAGCTTTTTTACGGCCAGACTGAGCGCCGGCTGGCTGACAAAACTTTTCTCGGCGGCGCGTCTAAAATTACGCTCTCGGGCCACTGCCACGATGAAACGAAGTTCACTAAGGGTCATGACCATCCCAACTTTACTGATAAAGCAAATATATCAAAACATGCGTCAATTGGAATGATACATATCGACTATAGCAATTTTAGCTGGTTGTGGTATATGCAGGCTACCCCTTACAATTTAACCACTTGCATCTCATGCTGCTCCTTGCCTGAAGCGGCAATTATCTCGCGCGCCAGCTCTGTTTCATCCCCTGAACGGGTGTATGCCAGTAACACTACGTAGCCATTATTGATGGCATCAATCACAAAATTACTGAAGTCGCCTGATTTCTGCGCAATCCCTGCGCCAGCCCCGGCAATCGCTCCCACCGCCGCTCCCCACCCCACCATGGCCAATGGCGCCAAAAGCGGACTAGCGACGAACAGGCTCACATTGGCAGCCACTATCGCTGCTTGACCCAAGGCGCCCACGCCGCCACCGACTACGGTCCCTATGGCCGTATCCTTGATAACATCTTTTAATACATCCCGACTACCTTCCTGCTCGTGTGTAGCGTGACGATCCGAGGTCAGCAGATGCAATTGCTCTGGCTGCAGACCGCCTTCCTTCAGCTTTTGCAGGGTGTTCTCTGCCTCTTGCGGATAAACGTATACGCCTGCGACGCGATGCTGGTAATGGTCCATGATGACCTCCTGTTTATATCCAATGATCAGCTCTTTACCATACGTGAGAGCAAACATTGACTCTATAGGTGTGGTCCGATTTAGCTGTAGGACGAACGGAAAGTCGCGATGGAAATGTGCGTTTTGAAAGGGCTGGCTTTGAAAAGCTAGATAAGCTGCAAAGCCTTGAGCTTGCGATACAGGGTATTTCTGCTGATGCCTAGCTGGCGTGCCACGGCCGATACATTGCCTGCGTGCTGCTGCCAGGCATTGCGAACGGCATCTGTGGTCACCGCATCCAGCGAGACCTGCGGCGATTCCTGAGCGCGCTCTGGAGAGCCCACCCCCTGCTCAAGCTCATCCAGAAAATCCTGCATCAGGTGCATAGATTGAATCTTGCCGCCCGCAGATAAGGCCAGTGCGGTTTTGACCACATTATGCAACTGGCGAATATTGCCGGGCCAGGGATGGCATTCAAACAATTGCATCACTTCTGCATCAATCGGCGTAGTTTCAGCATTTTCAGTTTGCAGGATCAGCTGCACCAACGCGGCCAGATCCGTACGCTGACGCAAAGGGGGCAAACTCACACTGAGGCCATTCAGCCGATAATAAAGATCACGCCTGAACTCGCCTTTCTCGACTTTTTCACGCAGTTTCTGGTTAGTCGCACTCACCAGCATAAAGTCCAGAGGCTTGGATTTGCTGCTGCCTAATGGCGTAACGCTACGCTCTTGCAATACGCGCAGCAACCGCGCCTGCAGACCAAGTGGCATATCACCAATTTCATCCAGGAACAGAGTACCGCCGTTAGCCTGCTCGAGCTTGCCTGTGCTGCCTTTGCGGCGCGCACCGGTAAAGGCACCATCTTCATAGCCAAACAATTCGGCTTCAATCAGCCCTTCTGGCAAGGCGGCACAGTTAACAGCCACCCACGGGCCCTGATACCGCGCACTGGCTTCATGAATCGCCCGGGCAAACAGCTCCTTGCCGGCACCAGTTTCGCCTTCAATCAGAATAGGGATTTGCTGGTTCAATACCAAAGTCACCTGGCTGATCGCACGCGCAATCTGTGGATCGCCTGTATTCAGCATACCCAGATTAGCCGCGGCATCGCGCTTCTGGGGCTCTACCGCCGTCTCGGGACGTGCCGGACTATTGCTGCGTGCTTCTGCACGGGCAAACAAGCGCGCGCCATTGGTCAGGCGCAAAGGAAATACCAGCGTGCTGGCGCTCGCGGCTTCGAGCTTGCCCAGGTCACTTTCAAAAAGCTGATGGAAATAGACACCACCTTGGGGCAACTCAGTGGGCGCCAACCCCAACTGGAACTGCCCGCTACGATTGAGGGCCACCAGCCGGCCATCGGCTCCGAACATGGCGATACCTTCCCATAAGGTACCAATGAATTCTGGCCGGGCATGAAAATGCAGCACCATATCGGCATGATGACTGGCGCGGAAAAGACGGTTCTCAATCATTTGCGCCGCCATTTTCACCAGCGCCAAGGTGTGCTGTTGCGGCATCAGTAAATCATTGGAAACATCCAGTGTTCCCAGCAGATTATTTTGCGCCCCGAATATAGGTACAGCCGAGCAGCTGAGGATCTGGTTGCGCTCCATGAAGTGCTCAGCACCCCGCACGGTGAGCGCGGATTGCTCAATCAAGGCTGTACCAATGGCATTGGTGCCACGGTAGGCTTCATGCCATGAGCTACCGGGATTGAGCGCGAGCTGCTGCGCCTCTGAGAGAAAAGCATTGTCCCCCAGGCTATGCAAAATCACGCCCTGATCATCCGTCAGGATCACCATGCTGCGCGTGTGAGCAATCTGCTCATTAAGCGTGGTCATCTCGGGGCGGGCATGCGATAGCAGCAGATGGTACTGCTCCTGACGCTGGCGCAACTCATACTGGGTCAGTATTTGATTGTCCACCGACGCAGCGCTGTCCATGCCGTTGGCCAGGCAGCGCTGCCAGGAGCGGGCTATTTCTTCCGCCACAGCACCTTGCTGCACCTGTCCGCTGACCAGAAATTGCGAGCGTGCATTTCTGATTTGGTGTGCTTCATCGGGAATGGAATATTGCATGGCTAGCTGTCAGTCTTTGGCTGGGGAAATGCAGGAAAATCACCTGTTACTGAATGTAACACCTGTTCATTTTCGTGACAACCACACGCCTGCCAGTAGCGTCGCTCCCAAGTCCCTCATGTTTTTTTCATACCACCTGCAAGCCTTACGCCATAAGGCTTTCGGGTAATTCTCCCTTCCTGTTTTCTTTTCTGGCACAGCGATTGCAATTAAGGCTTTACTGCCACCGGCCGAAGGGCCTCCGCCGGAAGCTGGTGGCTAGTCACTCACATGCTGTTAAAACAAATTAACTATGGAGATTTAGCGTGAAGACAACAACCTTGAAACTCGCATTAGCTGGCGTATTGGGTCTCAGCAGCTTGAGCAGCCTGGCCGCTACTGAACTCGAAAACCTGATGAAGGACGACAACCAGTGGGCACATCCTCGTAAAGACTACGCCAATACTGGCTACAGCCGTTTGAGCCAGATCAACAAAGGCAATGTGCGCAATCTGAAAATGGCCTGGTCGTTTGCTACTGGCGTGAATCGCGGCCACGAAGGCGCTCCGCTGGTCATCAATGATGTTATGTACGTACATACTGCATTCCCGAATAACGTTTATGCGTTGGACCTGAACGATAACCAGAAGATCATCTGGTCTTACTTCCCCAAGCAGGACCCATCAATTCAAGCCCTGTTGTGCTGTGACAGCGTTAACCGCGGCCTGGGTTATGGCGATGGCAAGATATTCCTGCAGCAAAACGACGGCAAGCTGGTTGCGCTGGATGCGAAGACTGGCACCAAGATTTGGGACGTACAAGTCGTTGATACCAAGAAAGGCGCTTCCAATACCAATGCACCACATATCATCAAGGATAAGGTCATTACCGGCTGCTCCGGTGGTGAGTATGGCGTACGCTGTTATATCTCGGCTTACAACATCAAGGATGGCTCCTTGGCATGGCGCGCATACAGCACCGGCCCTGACAGCGAAATGCTGATCGGTGATGGCTTCAACAAGGAAAACCCGCACTACAGTTCGCTCTCGCTGTATGAAGACGTAAACGGCGGCAACAAGGAAGGCGGCTCATTCAAGGCCTTGACCAAGGATCAGCTGAAATTCCCGGAAAAGGAACTGGGTACCCGTACATGGCTCAAGCCACAAGCCATGCAAAATGGCTACGAACATGGCGGCGGCCCTACCTGGGGCTGGTACTCGTTTGATCCAGCACTGAACCTGATGTACTACGGTACCGGCAACCCAGGAACCTGGAACCCAGATGTACGACCAGGTGATAACAAGTGGTCCATGACGATTTTCGCACGCGATGTGGATACCGGTATGGCACGTTGGGGCTATCAACTGACCCCACATGATGAGTGGGACTACGACAGCATGAACGAAATCGTGCTGTGGGAAGCCAAGGGTAAAAAGCTGGCAACCCATTTTGACCGTAACGGCTTTGGCTACACCTTCGACCGCACCAATGGCACCCTGCTTGTTGCTGAAAAGATGCATCCATTCGTCAACTGGGCAAGTAAGGTAGACCTGAAAACTGGCGTACCGATCAAGGATCCAAAGTTCTCCACGCACCAAGACTATAACGCGCAAGGCATTTGCCCATCTGCGCTGGGCGTGAAGGATGAACAGCCTTCGGCATACTCACCCAAGACCGGCAAGTTCTATGTGCCGCTTAACCATGTTTGCATGACTTACGAGCCCGTTGAGTCCAAGTACATCGCCGGGCAACCCTGGGTAGGTGCGACCCTGACCATGTTTGCCGGTCCGGATGGCGTGATGGGTGGCTTTATGGCCTGGGATGGCCTGAAGGGAAAATCCGTCTGGTACAACAAGGAGAAATTCTCGGCCTGGGGTGGCGCGCTGGTAACGTCTAGCGACATCGTGTTCTATGGCACGCTGGACCGCTGGTTCAAGGCAGTGGATGCGCAAACCGGCAAGGAGCTGTGGAAATTCCAGGTTGGCTCCGGCATTGTGGGTAACGCCATTACCTATAGCCACAAGGGCAAGCAGTATGTTGGCGTATTGTCCGGTATCGGCGGCTGGGCTGGCGTAGCCATGAACCTCGGCTTGAGCAATGAAACCGATGGCCTGGGTGCAGCTGGCGGCTACAAGGAGCTGACCAAGTGGAACGCAGCTCCTGGCGGCGGCGGCATGAATGTATTCAGTCTTTAAACCATAAAAACGGTGGGAGGCCCATCTAACCGGGTCTCCCCGTGAGGAGAGCAACATGATGAAACTACGCTATATCGCCTTGTTGGCTATCGCCCTGCCTTACGCAGGTAACGCTGGCATCAGCCTGGTATCCACCATAGACAACAAACCGCTGGCGATTCCCGGCGCGATGTTTGATACCCCTGCCGCCAAGGAATTCATGAGTTCCGGCAAAAACACCTATCTGGGTAATGCCGATGCCATCAAGACCGGCAAGAAAATTTTTCAGATGTATAGCTGCACCGCTTGTCATGGCGCAAAAGGCGAAGGTGCTGTCGGCCCCAACCTGATCGACGACAGATGGAACTACACCAAGAATGCCAACGATCAAGGCATTTTCGAAACAATCTGGGCCGGCACGGCTGGTGGCATGGGGGCAAAAGGCGCCGGAGCCATGGTACCGGATGATCCGACCCAAGGGCTTAGCCCGGACGAAGTTCTCAAAGTGGTCGCGTTTCTGCGCAGCAACGCGGTCAAGCATTAACAGTTTGCTGTAGCAAGTTTATGCCTTATCTCCATTTGGCATATCCATAGCGTTGGCCGGGTAAACCTGTTTACCCGGCCTTTTTTATATGTCAGCAGGCTTGTGGCCCAGACTCTGCTCACGTAACACCGCTTCCAGTGCCGCCAGCGGCATGGGCCTCCCATAAAAATAGCCCTGTACCGCACGGCAACCCGATGCCTTGAGATAGTCGGATTGCACTTGGGTTTCCACGCCCTCCGCCACAACATCCAGATTCAGCACATGGGCAATGGAGATCATGGCTTTCACCAGTTCTGATTTGTGCGTGTCATGTGGCACATCTTTGACGAAGCTGCGATCAATCTTGATCTGCTTGACCGGAAAACGGTTGAGATAGCTTAGTGCCGAATACCCGGTGCCAAAATCATCGATCGAAATCACCAGCCCCATGGCATCAAATGCGTTCAAGGTATTGAGAATATCGAGGTTGCTTTCCAGCAGCAGGCTTTCGGTGATTTCCAGCTTGATCCATTCAGGACGGCAGCCAGTTTCTTGCAAGATGCGGGTGACAGAGGCAAGCAATGGGTTTTGAATAAACTGGCGGGTAGAAAGATTCACCGCGATCTTCAATGGAACATCCTTGCCCCTGTTCCATTGCACGGCCTGCCTGCAAGCTGTTGTGAGCACCCACTCTCCAAGCTCGATGATCATCCCGGTTTCCTCGGCTACCGGAATAAATACATTGGGCATCATGAGGCCATGCTCGCTCTGGTTCCAGCGCAACAGGGCCTCTACCCCCACAATCCGGTTTTCCAGCAGATCCCATTGCGGCTGGTAATAGAGCTCCAGCTCCTGTTGCTGAATGGCCCGGCGCATCATGGTTTCAAGCTCAATCCGGGCAGATGAAACCTCGGTCAGCGCACTGACATAAAACTGAAAGTTGTTACGTCCCTGGGCCTTGGCGTGATACATGGCGGTATCAGCAAATTTTAGCAGGGTATCGGCATCCTGGCTATCCGTCGGGTAGCGGGCAATGCCAACGCTGGTTGACACAAACAGCTCCCGGCCCGCCACCAGAAATGGCTGGCGGAAAGCCTGGATCAAAGTCTGTGCCATGGCAATCAATTCAGGCTCCGCATCGCCCGGCCTCAACATCAGCACAAACTCATCGCCGCCCATGCGGGCAATCATGTCGCCTTCGCGCAGATGATCCTGCAAACGCGCCGCCGCCTCACATAACAATAAATCGCCGGTACTGTGCCCCAGGGTTTCGTTGATCTGCTTGAACCGGTCCAGATCCAGCACCATCAGGCTAAAGATCTGACTTGCATCTGTGGCTGCCAATATCCCGCTGCGCATCTGCTCCAGCAACATGGCGCGATTAGGCAAGCGGGTCAGCGCATCATAAAACGCCATGTCATGAATACGCTGCCGGTATTCCACGATTTCCGTAATATCACGCCCTACTGCCAGCACGCTGGCCACGGTACCATCAGGGTTAAACTCCGGCATCATTCGGATATGCCGCACCAATAGCTTTCCATTCGACGCTTTCAGCGGAAGCTCCAGCTCATCCGGCTGGCCAGAAAGAAAAGCCTGCCGGATACGTGCCTCATATTCCACCGTCACCGTACCACCGGGAAAGTCGCTTGGCGTGGTATGCAGGACCACTTCGGGGGTGGTATCAAAGTATTCCAGCATGCGCTGATTGACATAAAGACGCCTGCAATTGGCATCGTAGCGGGTTATCGTATCGGGGGAATTATCCAGCAATGAACGAAGTTCGCGTTCACGCTCCTGCAACTGGGTATCCGAACGATGCCGCTCAATGGCGATGGCCACCAGATGGCTAGCCTGATGAATGAAGTTGAGGTCTTCTGCACTGGGCGCCCCTACCTCGCGTCGATAGATGGCAAAGGTGCCCAGCAAGCGGTGGCCTGAATCAAAAATGGGTTCAGACCAGCACGCCAGCAAATTCGCAGCCAAGGCGATCTCTTTATAAGGTGCCCAATAAGGATGGGTGCATATATCATCCACCAGCACCCGCTCTTGCAACACCGCCGCTGTTCCGCAAGAACCTACGCCCATGCCGATGGTAACCCCATCCACCGCAGCCACAAATTCAGCCGGGAGGCTGGGCGCATGGGTACAGAACAAGCGCGTGCCCGTGCTATCGAGCAGCATGATGCTGCATAAAAAGCCGGGCTTGGCTTGCTCCATGTAGCGTGTGACCAGATCCAGCACGCTGGAGAAAGCGTCACCATGCGCGAGCGATTCCAGAATCAGTAAGCGCATCTGCTCCAGGCGCTCATGCATGCGCAGCTGCGTCATGTCACGCCCAACCGCCAGCACACTGACCACGCGGCCCTGCTGATCACTTTCCGGAATCAGGCGCCACTCCAGATAACTCGGCTTGCCATGCATGGTGACATCCAAGACGACAGTGATGGCTTCTTCGCGTTGGGCAACTTCCTGAATCGATTTCAAAATGGGAGCGTCCTGTCCCACAATACCTGGCCAGCTAACACTCTGCTGCCCGATCAGGTCGGGGGCCCTGGTCTGAAACGTTTCGCAAAAAACCGGGTTTACATACAGATAGCGGCCTTGCAGATCAAAGCGTGCAATAAGATCCGGGATATTTTCCAGCAAGGTACTGAGCTTGCGCGTGGCCTCGTTCAGCAGGCTCACATCGCGCCCCACGGCCAATACGCCGGAGATCTGCCCCGAAGCATCATGCTCTGGCACCATGCGTACGGCAATCACTTTGTTGTGGACTTGGCTATCCGTGGGTTGCCTGTCCATAAAAAAATCAAAGTCGCACTCCTGCCCGCTCGCGATCACCTGCTTTACTCGCGCCACATAGTCCTGCAAGGCCTGCGATGCCGGATTCAGCTCCAGACTGGTTTTACCCAGCAACTCGGCGATTGGCCGCTGTAACAAAGCCTCAGCCACCGGATTCAAAAATACACGCTTGCCTTCGCTGTCGTAACGAATAACCGGATCAGGCAAATGATCCACCAGCGTGTGGTAGAGCTGCTCCTGACTGCGTAATTGCTGTTCGGTCTCTTTGCGGTCGTTGATATCGCGCACCATGACCAGCCGATAGGGAACGCCTTCATACTCAAACAGGCTGGCATGAATTTCCACCGGAAACTGGCTGCCATCCTTGCGCCTATGCATGGTCTCTACCACTAGATGAGACGCGGTATTGTCCAGGGCTGTCCTGGTTATTTCCGGCCACCCGTCACTATGTATTTCCCCCATCTCCATGTGCAGCAGCTCTTCACGGCTGTAGCCCAGGGCATTGCAGGCGGCATCATTCACATAGGTCAGGCGCTCATTTTCATCCAGCAAATACGCGGCTTCAGTGACCTGGTTAAGCGCAAAATTCATCAACACACGATGTTGTTCGCCCAGTTTGCGGTCGGTGATATTTTCAATGCGAAGGAGATAAAACAGGAGGGTATTGTCTTGGGAACGTATGGGAGAGAAAGCGCTGCTGAGCCAGACATGGCGACCGGAACGATGTTTGAACCTGTGCTCCAGTGGTTGCGCACAACATGCCGCCAATACCTCGCGCCACGTCAGCTTTTCCGCTTGCCAATCTTCAGGGTGCACCAGCTCGCAATAACTGGTTTTGAGTAACTCCGATTCTTCATAGCCCAGTTGCTGGCAGCAAGGGCCATTGGCAGCCAGCCAGTGACCGTCCGTATCAACGATCGCCATGCTGATTGACGCCAGCTCACCCGCCATGGCGAGCAAATGTTTGCTCTCTGCCAGTGCCTTCTGGGCGTCAAGAAGATATGTGGTCATCATTGCGCTGTGTTCTTCCCATTATTCTCATGGTCATGAAATTCGCTGGAATAATTCCCCGGTTCGCGATCTACATGACGCAAGAACTTATTATGCAAACAACCCCTTATAAAACTATCCCAATTGCTGACGAGTGTCCAATTTAAATACGCGCTGGGCAGGGTAAAATGACCAGGCCTGACACCCTGCTCTCCCGACACCATACGTGGTTAGAATACGCGGCGAGGTTTAAACTTTTTCTTATTCAAATTGACCAACCCAGCATGTGTAAGGCCTTGTCCAGTCACTCCCTTTGCCAACAATAACCTAACCGGGCAATCGCCCCTGCCATGGATATATGCCACTGATTCCGCGCAATAAATTATTCTCCAGCTCGACCACCTTAGCCATACTTCTCGCTGCGCTTGCCATGCTGGGGCCTTTTTCAGTGGATACCTATCTGCCCGCCTTTCCGGCCATTCAGGATTCCATCAACGCCACGCCAATCGAGGTGCAACAAACTCTGACGGCCTACATGTTTGCCTTCGCTGTCATGATCCTCTGGCATGGTGCGCTCTCCGATGCCTTTGGCCGTCGCAATATTGTGCTGGTGGCGCTGGCCGTATTTGCCATTGGTTCGCTGGGCTGCGCTGCCGCCCACAGCGTGGAATACCTGTGGGCATTCCGCATTTTGCAGGGGGTTTCCGCGGGTGCGGGCGTGGTGGTGGGGCGTGCCATCATTCGCGATCGCTACGACGATGTGCCCGCCGCACGGCTGCTATCGCTGGTGACCATGATCTTTTCCATTGCCCCGGCCATCGCGCCCATCCTCGGCGGCTGGATTGTGAAATGGTTTGATTGGCGCACTATCTTCCTGGTTTTGTTTGTCTACACCATCCTGCTGTTCTGGGCCTGCTATAAGTTGTTGCCAGAAACCCTGCCATTAGGCAAACGCCAGCCATTCAATCCGCATTTTTTATGGGCCAGCTACAAGCAGGTATTTCGTTCGCCATTGTTCCAATTGAAGTCCGGTACGCTGGCATTCAATTTCGCCGGTCTGTTTTTGTATGTGGCGGCGGCGCCAGTGTTTCTCACACAGCATTTGCATCTGGGGCCTGACCAGTTTGGCTGGCAGTTTATTCCAGCCGTGTCGGGTATTTTTCTGGGAGCACTCGCCGCCAATCGCATGGCGGGTAAATTGCCCGTGCAACGCCAGGTTCACATTGGCTTTATCTTCATGGTGGGCGCCAGCCTGGCCAACGTGATTTACCATGCCATTTTCCCACCTGCCCTGCCGTGGTCGGTAATGCCGCTCTTTTTCTATACCATAGGCATGTCCATGGCGGCACCGGGTATCACCCTATTTGTGCTGGATCTCTTCCCCGCCATCCGCGGTACTGTGGCCTCGTGCCAATCCTTTACCCAAACCATGCTGTCGGCAGTAGTCGCCGGCGGACTTGCTCCTATGCTGTCGCACTCGGTCCTGTGGCTCGCGGGTGGTCAACTGGGATTCAGCCTGGTCGGCCTGGTGTTATGGCTAGCCGGGCAACGCTATTATCGCCATAGCCAGCAGCTGGAGGCGGAGAAACTCAATGCCTGGGAAGCCATTAAATAAAGCACTAGTCCGACAGCCATGTCAGACCAGCCCCGATAGGCAGGCCACCCATGGCACACTAAACTGAGCTTTCATTGTTGCCGCATGGATCAGATAGCGGCAACTTACTCGCAATAATGTACTCAGACGTTATGTTGGTTTTTCACCGACTTCGTCACTCATCACAAGGAGAGCATCATGAGATTATTGATCAAGACTTTGGTGGTTGGTTATATCGTTAAGCGTGTTGCAAAATCTTACCTGCATCGCGAGCCTGCTAGAATCGCAGAATAAGCTGGCTGCAGCAGTATCGGGCGCCTGCAAGCGTGGGGCGCCTGTGTTTTATCAGGGGCTCGCCCCTTTCCGCTTTACCCTCAACGATCACTTCACATTAACAGGCTCGACTGGGATACACGTTGATAAAGAACATTCACAACGGGCGCCCGCTTGGGTCTGCCGCCTTTTTTTTGATGCTGGTTGCAGCCTGCTGGCTGATCATGGCACCTAAGCTTGCGCATTCCGCACCATCAAGCGGCCCCCAAGTACTGGATTTATCTGGCCGTTGGCAATTCATGCCCATCAACCGCGTCCCCGTCACGCCGAGCATGACCCCGCCTGCAGAAGGCTGGAAGACGATCAACGTGCCAGACAACTGGTTCAGGCAAGGCCAGGATATCTCCGGCCAAGCCTGGTATAGCACGCACTTCAGGCTGGATGACAGCACCCGTGGCAAGCATGCCGAGCTGAAGTTTGAAGGCGTAGATTATCTGGCGGATGTCTGGGTCAATGGGCAGTACCTTGGCCACCACGAAGGTTACTTCCAGCCATTTTCATTTGATATCACCCCCCATTTGCGCGATGGCGATAATGTCATTACCGTGCTGGTAGATAGCCCGCTGGAAAAACCGGAAGATTGGTCTTTGCATAAACGATTGGTGAAGGGAATATTCAGTCACCATGACACCCGCCCCGGGGGCGCTTGGTCGCCGCGTGGGCAAGAACAGAACACCGGCGGTATCTGGGCGCCGGTCACCATCGCCTTCAGCGATCAGCTTGCCGTACAGGGCCTCAAGCTGACACCACGCCGCCATGGCAATGCTTGGCGCCTGGATGGGGAAGTGGCGGTAGCCAGCGATGTTTCACATGAAACCTTGGTACAGGTCGAAGCCGAGCTGGTGCCAGAAAATTTTGAAGGCCGCAGCTATCGCTTTGCCCAGCCGCTTAAGTTAAAGCCTGGTAGCCAGACCTTTCCCTTGCAGTATGCACTCACCCAGCCCGAGCTTTGGTGGCCAGCCGACTATGGCAAACCTAATCTGTATCGATTCAAGCTGCGCATCACCAACAATGGTCGGGTATTGGATGCACGCGAACAGGTGCTGGGCTTGCGCGAGGTGCGTGTCGATGAAACCACACAGCAGTGGTATATCAATAACCATCGCATGTTCATGCGTGGCACCAACTATATTGGCAGCCAGTGGCTGGCAGAAATGACGCCTGATCGTTACGAGCGCGATATCCGCATGATGCGCGACGCCCATGTGAACGCGATCCGGGTGCATGCCCATATCGCATCTGCGGCCTTTTACGAGGCCTGCGATCGCAATGGCATGCTGGTGATGCAGGATTTCCCGCTACTCTGGGGATACAGCGATGACGACGCTTTTCATCGCACCGCACGCGCCCAGGCTGCTGACATGGTGCGAACCCTGTACCACCACCCCTCTGTCGTCTCCTGGACCATGCACAACGAGCCGCCGTGGGATTCGCCATGGATGGTCAGCAAGTATCCGGACTACCGCGCAGATCAGAACCTCGCGCTGGATAATGCGCTCTACCAGGATGTACGTGCCCTCGACGATACCCGCATCACGCGCCGTGAATCCGGCACCAAGGAGCATGAGTGGCTAGGCTGGTATTCCGACAACTGGCATGCCTTTGCCCGCCCTGCCCCCAACCCCTGGATTACTGAATTTGGTGCGCAGGCCTTGCCGGTGATGAGCAGCCTCAAGCGTTTGTTTAGCGAAGCTGAGATGTGGCCGCAAACCGAACCGCAATGGGAAAAATGGCAATTCCATAATTTTCAGCCGCATGAGACCTTCAATATTGCCCATGTGCCGCGCGGCAACAACGTGCAAGAACTGATGGAAAACACGCAGGCCTATCAATCGCGCTTGATTCAATTTGCTGCTGAAAACTACCGGCGCCAGCGCTATGCGCCAGTATCCGCCATTTTCCAGTTCATGTTTGTGGAAAACTGGCCCTCCATCAACTGGGGGGTGGTGGATTACTGGCGCCAGCCAAAACCCGGCTATGACGCCTTGCGTACGGCCTTTCAGCCAGTGCTTCCCAGCCTGCAATGGGTAAAAGACCAATACGCGAGTGGCGAAACCATCATCATCGGCCTGTGGGCCATCAATGATCTTTGGCAGCCTTATCCTCAGGCGAAGTACACCATCAGCCTGTTACGGGATGGCCAGGCAGTGGATCAACGCGAGTGGATGCTGGATATGGCCGCGGACAGCGGCAAAAAGCTGGAAGATTACCGTCTGGAACAACCCAAGCCAGGGCAGTACGAGTTGCAGGCCGAGTTACAGGATAGCCAAGGCAAACGCCTTGGGAGCAACCGGTTCCGGTTCAGCGTCACGCCTTGACCAGCAACACCACCGCTACCTGATCAGCTTTGCAGCTTGAGGGTGCGCAAGGTGCGAGTACGCACTTGCGCGAGCAATGCCGCATCCTCAATCAAAGACTCGCCCCAAGATGGCACCATGGCTTTCAATTGCTGTTGCCATGCCGTCTCTTGCAGGCGCGCCTTGAAACAGCGCTGCAATACATCCAGCATGGCCTGTACCGAGGTAGATGCCCCGGGCGAAGCTCCCAGCAATGCTGCCAGCGTGCCATCCGCCGAGGCGACAATCTCCGTGCCGAATTCGAGCTTGCCGCCTTTATCGTCACAGCGCTTGATAATCTGCACGCGCTGTCCGGCCTTGGCGAGCGTCCAGTCTTCATCGCGCGCTTGCGGGTAAAACTGGCGCAGAGCCTCTACCCGCTTGCTGTGTGACTGAAAAACCTCGCCGATCAGATACCGCGTCAGATCAAGATTATGCCGACCGGCACCCAGCATGGATTTGAGATTGCGTGGCTTCACCGAGGCTGGCAGGTTCAGCCATGAGCCTTGCTTGAGAAACTTGGTGGTAAACCCGGCATAAGGACCAAACAGCAAGGCGGGCTTGCCATCAATATAGCGGGTATCGAGATGCGGCACCGACATGGGCGGCGCACCCAGCGGGGCCTTGCCATAGACCTTGGCCTGATGCTGACGGATGATCTCGGGCTTGTTGCAGACCAGCCACAAGCCACTGACCGGAAAGCCACCATAGCCGCGCGCTTCGGGAATGCCCGACTTTTGCAGCAAAGGCAGCGCACCACCGCCAGCGCCCAGAAATACAAAGCCTGCCTCGACGATCTGGTTATCGGCGGCTTGTTTGCCTTTCAGTTGCACGCGCCAGCGGCCATTATGGAGCTGACGGAGGCTTTTGACGCCGGTATTGGTCTTGAGCTCAAATCCTGTACGTGTTTGTAGGGACTGCACCAGCTGGCGCGTCAATGCGCCAAAATCAATATCGCTGCCATAGGCCACACGCGTGGCTGCTACTGGCTGCGAGGCCGGGCGATCACCCATCACCAATGGCATCCACTCCGCAATCACGCGTGGATCATCACTGAACTCCATATCCTTGAACAAAGGATGCTGGCTAAGCGCTACATGACGCTGACGTAAAAATTCGACGTTTTCAGCGCCCCAGACAAAGCTTTCATGTGGGGTGGGACGAATAAATTGTTGGGGCTCGGGCAATAGATCGTTCTCTACCAACCAAGACCAGAATTGCAACGAGACTTCAAAAGCTGCGTTAATGCTCAGGGCACGCTTGATCTCTACTTTGCCATCTGCCAATTGGGGGGTGTAATTCAACTCACAATAGCCGGCATGGCCGGTACCGGCGTTATTCCAGCCATCCGAGCTTTCGGCGGCGACCTGCGGCAGGCGTTCCACCATCAAGATGGTCAAGGTGGGATCCAGCTGTTGCAGCATGGTGCCCAAGGTCGCGCTCATGACGCCACCGCCTACCAACAAAATATCTACCTGCCTGTCTGTCACGTCTCTCCCCAAGCGCTTAACGCGCATCCGTCCATTGCATGATGAATAGCGGCGCTATTATAACTGCTTGGGGCAAGGCCTGCTCGGTACCGACCTGCGTGAGAAAGGCTGCATACCTTTCAGCATGCAGCCCTGATGACGTCCAACTGTTAGAAAAGAATCCGCTCAGTAATACCCAGGTGGAGGAGGTGGCGGTGGATAGTAAGCGGGCGGTGGCGGGGTGTAGCTCTGCACCACACGGCGTTGATTTGCTTCGCTGGCTGCTACTGGCACCTGATGCCCCTTGGCATACATGCATTGCAAATACGCATTATCGTAGCGTTGCTGCACGGTATACGATGAGGCTTGTGCAGCATCCGCACCGGCCGCAGTCCCTACCAGCAAGCCGGTACCCGCACCTACGGCTGTTGCCCCATGCCCACCGATGGCAGCCCCAAGCACTGCACCAACTGCCGTGCCGACGGCCGCACTTTTCACCAAGCTATCGTCTCCGGCCTGTTTGGCCGAGGCTCCGCTTTGCTGAAGGCCGTATTGGCGGCAACTGGCGTCATCGGCCCTGAACTGGTCAAAGGTTTTGGTACTGCCAGGCAGGGCCATGCGACTAGGCCCATCCGGCACGGTGACGCAACCACTCACAACCAGGCCACCGCCCAGCAATACATATAATGGGATCTTCATGATGTTCCCTCGCTACTTGGCCGGTGCCGGTGGTTGCGGAGCCACCTTTTGCCAGCCTTGTGAGCATTCCTTCACGTACGGGTAATAGCCCTCAGGCTGCGCGCAGTGGTACCAGTAATTATCGGTCGCGGGGGCGGCTGGCGCCTGTGCCGGTGCAACCTGCGCTTGTGGTTGCTCCACATACACTTCAGGCTGCGGCGCTGGGCGCACGATGATAGGTGGCGGAACTGGATAGCCATAGTAATAAGGGTCGTAATAATACGGACGTGGGTAATACGGTCCCCAGCCCGGTCCCCAACCGGGGCCAAAGCCCGGCCCTACATAAACGCCAACATTGCCATGGAAATGGCCGCGATCTGCCAATGCCACTCCGCTACCCAGCAAACCGGCAGCAACGCTGACAGCCAAGATAATATTTTTAAAGCCATGCATATTGTTAATCCTGTCTACCCGTCGAAATGCGGGTTACAAATAAGACTGGACCCCCGGCCGTGCAGTTCTGGTATCCCGTGTAAAGTTATGTAAACAATTCACCTATAAATCATAAACTTATGAAGTTAATCCAACTTTTAATGTCACTTTTTCAAGCGGGTGATGCCCTTCTCTTGGCAGTTAGATTTTTTTTAAGGGCGCGGCTATACTACAAGCGGTGGAGATGGCATTCCTCCCTTAACCGCTGCCTTGCAGCTGATGATGCCTACGAGAACACCCTGGCCAGGGTGCGTAGGTGCACGCCCCCTGTCCCGGCTTTGCAATCAGCCCATCTTGAAGGACAGTTTTCATGCTTAACTCAATTTTCGTTATCGGCCTGGGCGCTGCACTGGGTGCTGTATCCCGCTGGTGGCTTGGTTCGGCACTTAATGCCATCTTCCCCACCATACCGCCAGGCACACTGGCTGCCAACCTTATAGGTGGTTATCTTATTGGCCTGCTGCTGGCCTTGTTTGCCAGCCTGCCGCAACTATCTCCAGAATGGCGCTTGTTTGCGATTACCGGATTTCTGGGCGGTCTCACCACATTTTCCACTTTCTCGGCGGAAGTTACCGCCCTGCTGCAACAAGGTCGCCTAAGCTGGGCGGGCGCTGCCATTCTGCTGCATGTGGTCGGCTCTATCAGCATGACGCTGCTCGGCTTTGCCACCATCAACGCGATCAAATCGCTTTAGGAAAAAGGAGTGTGCCATGCAAGGATTTCAACTGCCGTTTTACACCGCACAAAACCGCCATCACGAACAGCGCCCCATTCACGACTGGCTGCTGGACGAAGCCCGCAAGCTTGGGATCAAAGGGGCGACCATTATCCCTGCCAGCCAGGGTTACGGCCACGATGGCGTCTTGCATGCCGCGCATTTTTTTGAGTTGGCAGATCAGCCGGTGCAAGTGATCATGATCGTGCAGAGCAATGAGGCAGACCAGCTTTTTGCACTTTTAGCGCAACATGCGCTTTCCCTGTTTTACGTTAAAACCCCGGTTGAATTCGGAACAACGGGTTAACACTGCCTCTGCAAGTTTGCCGGGGGGCCCGCACCCCCGTATGATGGGGCCCATGAAACCTCCCAAACGCCTGGAGCCCCTGATTGAAGATGGGCTGATTGATGAAGTGCTACGCCAGCTCATGAGTGGCAAGGAAGCCACCGTCTATGTAGTTCGTTGCGGCGATGATGTTCGCTGTGCCAAGGTATACAAAGAAGCCGACAAACGCAGCTTTCGCCAGAGTGTGGATTACACCGAGGGCCGCAAGGTCAAAAGCAGCCGTCAGGCCCGTGCCATGGGTAAAGGTTCACGCTATGGGCGCAAGCTGCAGGAAGAGGCCTGGCAGAGTGCCGAGGTTGATGCGCTCTATCGCCTGGCCGCGGCTGGTGTGCGCGTGCCCCAGCCATACAATTTTTACGAAGGCGTGTTACTGATGGAGCTGGTAACGGATGCCGCAGGCCACGCCGCCCCTCGCCTCAATGATGTCGAGTTCACCGAGCAAGAAGCGCTGCAGCACCACCAAAGCCTGCTGGTGGATGTCATCCGCATGCTGAATGCAGGTATCGTGCATGGCGACCTTTCCGAATTCAATATCCTGCTGGGCAGCCATGGGCCTGTCATCATCGATTTGCCGCAAGCCGTTAACGCAGCCGGTAACAACCACGCCAGCAGCATGCTGGAGCGCGATGTAGATAATCTTGCCGCCTATTTCGGCCGCTTTGCTCCCTCGCTGCTAGGCACGCAATATGGCAAGGAAATTTGGGCGCTGTATGCTCATGGCGACCTGACCATCGAATCCAAACTCACTGGGCATGTGGCACCAGATGCCACGCCGGTGGATTTAAAGAGCGTGCTGCGGGTGATTGATGATGTGCGCAAGGAAGAAGAAAAAAAACAGGCTCGCGCCACAGAAACACCTGCAGATAAAAGCCGACCGCAGCATAGTTAATATTATTTTCCCCAATATGCATTTCTGATCGCTCAGGCGATTTTTTTCAAGGCACCCTAACCCTGACCATGCAAACAGATGTAAAAGACGCTCCAAAGTACGCCATCGTTGCCTCCGTGCAATTACCCAGTGTCAGTGACATTGAGTTTGAAGCATCGCTCACCGAACTGCGCGAACTGGCCAAAACGCTGGGCTATCATGTCGTGCATACCTTTGTGCAAAAACGCGGCAGTTTTGATACCACTGCCTACCTCGGCATCGGCAAACGCCAGGAAATCCAGGCATGGGTCAGCCATGAAAACGAAATCGCCGAACAGGAAGATGCCCCCGCAGACAGTCACCTCATAGAAGCAATTCTGGTCGACCATGAGATTTCGCCTTCCCAGGCACGCAACCTGGAAAAAGAAACCGGTTGTGAAGTCATGGACCGCACCATGGTGATCCTGGAAATCTTTCACCGTAATGCCCGCTCCCGCGCTGCCAAAGCCCAGGTTGAGATTGCACGCCTGGGATACATGGCGCCGAGACTGCGTGAAGCCGCCAAACTCGCAGGCCCGCAGGGCCGACAACGTAGCGGTGTGGGTGGCCGCGGCGCCGGTGAATCCTCAACCGAGCTTGATCGCCGCAAGATACGTGACCGCATCGCCGAGCTGCAGCTCGAGATATTGGCCATGGAAGCCGAGCGCAAAACCCAGCGTGCCAGAAGGCAACAACGGCAAGGCCTCACCAGCGTTGCGCTCGTAGGCTATACCAATGCCGGAAAATCCACCCTGATGCGTGCTCTTACCGGCAGCGAAGTTCTGGTGGCCAACAAGCTTTTTGCCACACTGGACACCACCGTACGCACGCTCTATCCGGAGAGCGTGCCGCGCGTGCTTGTCAGCGATACCGTAGGCTTCATCAAAAACCTGCCCCACGGTCTGGTCGCATCCTTCAAATCCACACTGGATGAAGCGCTGGATGCCGCCCTACTGCTACACGTGATCGACGCCAGCGACCCCGGCTTTGAACGCCAGCTGGAAGTCACCGACAAAGTGCTTGAGGAAATCAGCGCAGATGATGTCCCCCGAATCCGCGTCTTCAATAAAATTGACCATGTAGGCGATGCCGATGCCCAAGCCGAGCGTGAAGCGGCCCTCAAAACCCAATACCCTGACTGTGTCGTCATGAGTGCCCGCCGTCCTGAGGATGTCTCCAAGTTGCACAAGATGATCGTGGAGTTTTTTCAGCGGGATCTGATTGAAACGGAAATTTTCGTACCCTGGGCCAAGCAGCAATTACTGGGCGAAATCTACGCTAGCTGCCAGGTACGTGGCGAACGCTCGGATGAGCAAGGGACCTTCTTCCAGATATGTGGGGAAACGTCAGTATTAGAAAGACTGCAGGAAAAACTATCTGAATAATTTTTTCCAGTTTTATTCAGATAGCTGAAATAAAAAAGCGGCCAAATGGCCGCTTTTTTACAATCAAAATAATTCTAACTACTTAAATATCAAGATTATTTACACCCAGCGCGTTGCTTTCAATAAAGGCGCGACGTGGTTCTACCTGGTCGCCCATCAAGGTGGTGAAAATCTCGTCTGCGGCAATCGCATCGTCGATCTGCACTTTGAGCAGGCGGCGCACGGTAGGATCCATGGTGGTTTCCCACAGCTGTTCCGGGTTCATCTCGCCCAGGCCTTTGTAGCGCTGGATATTGAGGTTGTGCTTGGCTTCTTCCAGCAACCAGTCAAGCGCGGCCTTGAAAGTAGCTATAGGCTGTGATTTTTCGCCACGCTTGATAGTGGCGCCCTCTCCCAGCAGGCCTTGCAGCATGACCGACATCTTGCTGATCTGGCGGTAATCGCCGCTACCGAGGAAGTCGGTATCAACCACGCAGGATTGCAGATTGCCGTGTACGTATTTGTTGACTTCGAGGCGATAGGTGCCGGTTTCAAGGTCTTGTGCCACGATGACTTCTGAGCCGGTGTGGCCCAGCAATGGGCGCAGCTTCTCGGCCACAGCGTTGGCATGCTCTTCGGTATCAAGCTCTACCGTACCTTCTACGTTTTGCAAGGCACGCAGCACGCTTTCATCGTAAAGCGAGACCAGGCGACGGATAACGGCTTCGGTAAGCACCATTTGCTTGGCGATCTCGGCCAGTTGCTCGCCTGCCAGCGTTTCTCCACCTTCACGCGTTAAAAGCTCGGCACCCTTGAGGGAAGATTGCAGCAGGTATTGATCCAGCTCTTGCTGATCCTTGAGGTAACGCTCGTCCTTGCCCTGCTTGACCTTATAGAGAGGTGGCTGGGCGATGTAGATGTGGCCGCGTTCCACCAGTTCCGTCATCTGACGATAGAAGAACGTAAGCAACAGGGTACGGATGTGGGCACCGTCAACGTCAGCATCGGTCATGATGATGATGCGGTGGTAGCGCAGCTTGTCAGCGCTGAAGTCGTCTTTGCCTATGCCTGTGCCCATGGCCGTAATCAGCGTGGCAATTTCCTGCGAGGACAACAGCTTGTCAAAGCGGGCTTTTTCCACATTCAGAATCTTGCCCTTAAGCGGCAGAATAGCCTGAAACTTGCGGTCGCGGCCTTGTTTGGCTGAGCCGCCGGCGGAGTCACCCTCGACCAGGTACAGTTCACATTTGCTAGGATCGCGTTCTTGGCAGTCAGCCAGCTTGCCAGGCAAGCCCATGGTATCCATGACGCCTTTACGGCGGGTCATTTCACGCGCTTTGCGGGCGGCATCGCGGGCGCGGGCGGCGTCTATGATCTTGCCGCAGATGACTTTGGCATCTATCGGGTTTTCAAGCAGAAACTCTGCCAGCTTGGCCGAAACCACTTCCTGTACGACAGGCTGGACTTCGCCAGATACCAGCTTGTCCTTGGTTTGGGAAGAAAACTTTGGCTCGGGGACTTTAACCGACAGTACGCAAGTAAGGCCTTCGCGCATGTCATCGCCAGTGGTTTCAATTTTGGCTTTTTTCGCTAGCTCGTTCTGCTCAATGTAGTTATTGAGCGTGCGCGTCATAGCCGTCCGCAAGCCTGTCAGGTGGGTACCACCATCGCGTTGCGGAATGTTATTGGTAAAACATTGCACTGTTTCAGCATATGAGTCATTCCACTGCATGGAAACTTCAATTGTCATGCCATCTTTCTCGCCAACGGCATAGAAAGGCTTGGGGTGGAGCACGGTTTTGCTGCGGTTCATGTACTCCACAAAACCACGTACACCACCAGAGTGTGCAAAGTTTTCAGACTTACCATTGCGTTGATCAATCAGCTCGATCTTCACGCCATTATTCAGAAAAGACAGTTCGCGAATCCGCTTGGCCAGGATTTCAAAGTGAAACTCGACAAGGCCAAACGTTTCAATAGAAGCCAAGAAGTGAACTTCAGTGCCTTTGCGTTCAGTAGTGCCGGTGATCGCGAGTGGAGCAACGGCGTCGCCACGACGGAATTCCATCTGATGCACTTGGCCATTACGATAAATTTTGAGTTTGAGCCAGTCAGACAAGGCATTTACAACAGAAACGCCCACGCCGTGCAAACCACCAGACACTTTGTAAGAGTTTTGATCGAACTTGCCACCTGCATGCAGTTCGGTCATCACAATTTCAGCAGCAGAACGCTTTACCGCCTTGATGTCATCGTATTTGATGTCGGTCGGAATACCTCGGCCATTATCAGAAACGCTGACTGAATTATCAGGATGGATGATAACTTTGATGTCATCACAATGCCCTGCCAAGGCTTCGTCAATCGCATTATCGAGGACCTCGAATACCATATGGTGCAAGCCACTACCATCGGAAGTGTCACCAATGTACATGCCGGGGCGCTTGCGCACTGCGTCTAGGCCTTCAAGAATCTTGATACTGGATGAATCGTAATCTGTCATGCTTTTTATCTTTTCAAAGTTTCACGTGAAACACTTAAATCTAATGAAATCAATCGTAAGTCTTTAAACTTATATTTTAAATGCGCATTGGCATTACAACGTATTTGTAGGTTTCGTCGTCAGCTACAGTGACAAGACAACTGCTGTTTGCATCCGCAAATGAGAAGGTCACGGTATCGCAATTAACGTTGTTCAGTACGTCAATCATGTACGTTACATTAAAACCGATATCCAGCGAATCACCACCATAAGCGATTTCCAGCTCTTCTTCTGCTTCTTCCTGTTCGCTATTGGTACTGATTAAACGCAAACTATCGCTACCAAGCACCATGCGAATACCGCGGTATTTTTCATTCGACAGAATCGAAGCGCGTTGCATTGCCAGCAAAATCGTCATGCGATCAACATTAAAGCTGTTTTTGTGGCCTACCGGAATTACCCGTGTGTAATCAGGAAATTTGCCATCAATTACCTTTGAAATAAGCTTTATATCGCCAAATGAGAAATTTACTTGTCCACTGGCAATTTCAATGGTGACATCTTCTTCGCTGTCATCCAGTAATTTGATTAATTCAATTACTGTCTTGCGTGGCAGTATAAGCTCTTGTTTTTCGTAGCTTTGTGCTAATTCAGTTGAAGTAAAGCTCAAGCGATGGCCATCGGTTCCTACTACATTGAGTCGATTTCCGTTTACCTCAAAAAGCAAACCATTCAGATAGTAACGTATATCTTGCTGTGCCATGGCAAATTCAACTTGCTTGAACAAACGCTTCAGCGATTTCTGGTCAATCGTGACTACGGTATACGTGGTGCCTGTGGCTTTCGTCATGACAGGATAATCAGCTGCTGGCAGGGTTTGCAGATTAAACCGGCTCTTGCCCGTTTTTACCTGGATACGACTTTCTGCCGTTGCCATGGTTATTTCAGCGTTTTCTGGTAACGAGCGACAGATATCGAGAAGTTTCTTTGCTGAAATTGTGGTGGAAAGCTCTCCACCTACTGGGGTTTGTAATGCCAGCGATATTTGCATTTCAAGATCTGTTGCCGTTAGAACGATCTTTTCATCCTTTGCTTCCAGCAAGAGGTTGGAAAGTATAGGCAATGTATGCCTTCTTTCTACAATGCTTGTCACAGAAGACAGGGGTTTTAACAAGGTATCGCGATTTATTTTGATGTTCATGTTTTATAACAATCTAAATAATAAATTCTGTAGTAATAACAATAATGGTGTGAACTTCTGTTGATAACTCAATTTTTTATAATTAAATCAACTTATTATTTAACTTTTATGTCTGCGTAAAACTAGCAAGTCTGCTGTGGATAAAATGTTGCTTATTCTACCCTTTTATTAAAATCGCGCCTAACCTGCATTTACGTACACAACTTATCCACGGCTTACGCTTAGCTCTGTTAACCTCAGTGGGCATATTCTTAATCGCGGATGACCTGGGTGAGGAAAGCGATATCCCGCGCAACATTTGGATCATTCTGCCGCAATTGCTCAACTTCCTCACACGCATGCATCACCGTGGTGTGATGGCGGCTGCCAAAGGCCTCCCCTATTTCCGGAAAGCTGTGGTTAGTCAGCTCGCGAGCGAGTGCCATGGCAATTTGTCTTGGTCGTGCAAAATTACGCGAACGCTTTTTGCTGTACATTTCGGCGACCTTGATCTTGTAATAGTCAGCCACTGTTTTTTGGATATTCTCCATCGTGATCTGGCGGCCACGCACCGCAATCAAATCTTTCAGCGCATCTTTCGCCAGATGGACATCAATGGGGTTACCCGTAAAGTTGGCCATTGCCACAATCCGGTTTAATGCCCCTTCCAGCTCTCGTACGCTGGATCTTACTTGCTTCGCAATAAAGAAGGCGACGTCTTCATGCAGCACAAACTTGGCCTCTTCCGCTTTTTTCAGCAGGATAGCAACACGCATTTCCAGCTCCGGAGGTTCTACCGCGACAGTCAGCCCCCAGCTGAAACGTGTGCGCAAACGTTCATCCACATCAACGATTTCCTTTGGATAGGTATCGCAAGTAATGATGATCTGCTTTTTAGCTTCAATTAAGGAATTGAATGCATAAAAGAATTCTTCCTGGGTCCGGCTTTTCTTGGCGAAGAATTGAATATCGTCAATCAAAAGCAAATCCAATGAGTGATACTGGCGTTTGAATTCATCAAACGCTTTCAGTTCATAGGCTTTAACCACATCAGATACATAGCGCTCAGCATGTAGATAACGAATTTTTGCATCCGGGCGGTTCATTTTCAGATGGTTACCGATCGCTTGTAGCAAATGGGTTTTCCCCAGCCCCACACCGCCATAAATAAACAACGGGTTATAGGCAGTTCCAGGATTTTCAGCTACCTGCAGGGCCGCCGCGCGTGCCAATTGATTGGCACGACCCGTTACAAAGTTATCGAAATTGAATGAACTGTTTAGACCGCTAGGATTGCCGTGAGGTTTGCTTTTCTTGGCTTCGACAGGTTTGGCAGCTGGTTTTTTCGCAGGGGTTTCCTGAAGAAAAGGGGGTGCAGCCTCTTCTACCTTGAGCTCGGCAAAGGTTGTCTTAACGACAGGCGTTGCCATTTGTTTTTTCATCGAAGGGTCTTGCAGACCAAGCTCGATTTCAACGGGATGCTGGATCAACTCTTCAGCGAGATTCTGGATGCGAGGTAAAAAGCGGTCTTTTACCCATTGCTGGACGAAACGATTCGGCGCAAATAACCGTAAAGTATGGTTATGCGTCTCAAAATGTAACGGCTTGATCCAGGTATTGAATTGCTGAGCTGACAGTTCTTGCTCAAAGCGGCCCAGACAGATAGACCAAAAATTTTCCATCGGTTGCCCGATTCCTCAACTGATAGCAAATATGGAATTTGCCCGAATGCTTGTATTATTGATTTCGAGCACCAGAGCCGCCATTGGCGCCGGATTGGAGACGGCGAGTGCTGGTGACGGCAAGGGATTCATTCTAGCGGGTTTAATTAAACTTATCCACAAGCAATCCATAAGCGGATGTGGATAAGGAATAACTTGAAATAAACATTGACAGGGTACTGTTGTATCAGGTTAAATTACGCCCTTTGTTTAGAAACGCACAGAAGTCGGAGATTCACAATGAAACGTACATACCAGCCTTCGAAAGTTCGTCGCGCTCGCACTCATGGTTTCCTGGTGCGCATGAAAACCCGTGGCGGCCGTGCAGTAATTGCAGCGCGTCGTGCCAAGGGCCGTGCTCGTCTAGCTGTATAAGTGTGTGACGATATCGGTTAATCCAGTTTTGGCTACGCCAAAGTTTGGTTTTCCTAGCCGAGTTAGAATTATTAAAACGGATGATTTTTCATCCGTTTTTAATTTCCGCAAGCGTATTTCCGGTCATTATCTCGCCATACACTACCAATATAATTCCCTGGGCACGCCAAGGCTTGGCCTGATTGTGGGAAAGAAAATAGCCAAACGGGCTGTGGACAGAAATTACATGAAGCGTGTCCTGCGTGAGCTATTTCGAGTGCATCGGCACGATATTGATCCTTTGGATCTGGTCGTGCGAGTTCAACGCGTCTATGGATCAAGCGATTATTCCAGTCTTGCTGGGGAGTTTGGTGAATTACTGCGCAAATTGACAAAGCAGCTCGAAAAGCGGAAATCAGTATCATGAGACTACTGGCCAAGGCCCTGGTGGCAATGATTCGGCTTTATCAGTTAGCGTTAAGTCCCTATTTTGGGCAACAGTGCCGGTTCAGCCCGACATGTTCTCAATATGCGATAGAGGCCATTAATAAACACGGGGCTTTTGCTGGATTAGCCTATGGTGTTCGTCGTATCGGAAAATGCCATCCTTGGCATCCAGGTGGGCATGATCCTGTGCCCTGATGTGTGCAAGTAATCAAGCCATTCAATATCATGCATTTCAACATTAAGATAAGCGAGTTATGGATACCAAGCGTCTGATTTTATTTGTTATTTTCTCTTTCTCTATCCTGATGTTATGGGATGCATGGCAGCGTGAACATACGCCTACCCCTGAGGCAGTGACAGCTGAAGCAGCTAGCGATAATAGTGTTCCGCATGCTGAAAAATTACCCGGTACCAAAGCTGTGGCTGATATGCCCAAAGAATCCGGTTTCCGACTGCAAACGGCGGATCGTATTCAAGTTGAAACGGACGTTTATAAAGCAGTTATTGACACCACAGGCGGTGATTTGCGTCGTCTCGAGTTGTTGAAGCACCGTGCCGATAATTCCACGACGGAAAACTTTGTACTGCTGGATGACCGTGCGGCACCTATGGTCTATGTGGCGCAAAGTGGCTTGATTGGTCAGGACTTGCCTAATCACAAGACGGTATTCACTGCGGGGGCTACCAGTTATCAGCTGGCAGCGGGCAGCGATACTCTTGAGGTACGGTTGACGGCCACCAACACCGATGGTGTCAAGGTCGACAAAATCTACACTTTCCACCGTGACAGTTACGTCATCAACCTGCGTTATGAAATTCATAACGAAAGCGCCAGCCCAATTGATCCTACCGTTTACTACCAGGTAGTGCATGACACTGAGTCCAATCAGGGCTCACACATGATGCCTACCTTTACCGGTGGTGCTTACTTCACTCAAGCTGACAAATTCAAAAAGCTTTCCTTCAAGGATATGGGCAAGAACGACTTGTCCAAGACCACCAGTGACGGCTGGGTTGGGTTGCTGCAGCACTATTTCGTTAGTGCCTGGATTCCCAAGGAGGGTGTGACACGTCAGTTTTACAGCAAGAAGCTGGCTGACAATATCTATTCTATCGGTACCAAAAGTGATATCGGTGTCATTGCTCCTGGAGCTAGCGCCGAGGTTGAAGCGCAGTATTATGCCGGTCCGCAAAATCAGGAAGTCATGAAGCAAGTGGCGCCAGGTCTTGAATATACGGTGGATTATGGTTGGCTCACGATCATTGCATCCCCGCTATTCTGGATTCTGTCCAAGATTGAGGGCGTGGTACACAACTGGGGTGTGGCCATCATCCTGCTTACCGTCATGATCAAACTAGCGTTCTATCCCCTCTCTGCGGCTAGCTATCGCTCCATGGCACACATGCGTGAACTTGCGCCACGCTTGCAACGCCTGAAAGAACAATACGGTGATGACCGTCAAAAGATGCAAGTTGCCATGATGGAGCTGTACAAAACCGAGAAAATCAACCCGATGGGTGGTTGCTTGCCTATCCTGGTACAGATTCCCGTATTTATCTCGCTTTACTGGGTGCTGCTGGGCAGCGTGGAAATGCGGCACGCCCCATTCATGCTGTGGATACATGACCTCTCCGCCATTGATCCTTACTATGTGCTGCCTATTCTGATGGGCGCAACCATGATCATCCAGACGCGCTTGAACCCGACGCCTACCGATCCGGTTCAAGCCAAGGTCATGATGATCATGCCTATCGTATTCAGCGTGTTCTTCTTCTTCTTCCCGGCAGGTTTGGTTTTGTACTGGCTGGTAAACAACGTATTGTCGATTGCTCAACAATGGCATATTAATCGTAGTACCGAGCGTGCCACTGCGCTGAAGAAAAAAGGAAATGGCCGTCGTTGATACGATAGCTGCCATTGCCACCGCCCCTGGTTCAGGGGGTATAGGCGTGGTTCGTATATCCGGCCCGGCTTCCGCACAGATTGCTGCTGCGGTGCTGGGCCACTGCCCTCCCCCACGGCATGCTGCCTATCTTCCATTTAAAGAAGCCGATGGCCAGCTAATCGATAGCGGCATCGCTATTTTTTACGCAG
This sequence comes from Methylovorus menthalis, assembly GCF_020523625.1. Classification (GTDB taxonomy): domain Bacteria; phylum Pseudomonadota; class Gammaproteobacteria; order Burkholderiales; family Methylophilaceae; genus Methylovorus; species Methylovorus menthalis. The sequence continues at coordinate 469,259 of NZ_JAJAQH010000001.1, read as the reverse complement.
GGCCTCATTCTTACACGGGAGAAGATGTGCTTGAGTTGCAGGCACATGGTGGCCCAGCGCTCATGCAACTTCTACTGCTTCGTTGCTTGCAGTTGGGCGCACGTCAGGCTGAGCCTGGCGAGTTTACCCGGCGCGCATTCCTGAATGACAAGCTTGATCTGGCACAAGCTGAAGCAGTTGCTGATGTGATCAATGCGGCCACAGCCGAGGCGGCACGAAGTGCTGTTCGCTCACTGTCTGGCGAATTTTCGCGGTATATCCACAATCTGCTCGAGTCCCTTATTAATCTGCGTATGTATGTAGAAGCCTGCCTGGACTTTCCAGAGGAGGACATCGACTTTATAAGCCAAGGACGCGTTTCTGATAAATTGCAAAACATTGTCGATGCCCTTTCGTTGGTTTTCAAAGGGGCTCGCCAAGGGAATTTGCTGCGGGAAGGTATACAAGTAGTACTCGTCGGTCAGCCGAATGTCGGCAAATCCAGTTTGATGAATCAGTTGGCAGGGGAAGAGGTTGCGATTGTTACTCCTGTTGCAGGCACGACACGTGACACCATACGTAATGTCGTCCAGATTGACGGTGTTCCCTTACACCTGATTGATACTGCCGGACTGCGTGAAACCGATGACGAAGTCGAAAAGCAAGGAATTGCGCGAACATGGCGAGCTCTAGAAAACGCGAATGCCGCATTATTATTGGTGGATGCAGCTCATGGTATTACCGAGACAGAAAAATCGATTCTGGAGCGATTGCCAGCGAATTTACCCAAAATATGGGTCCATAATAAAATTGATTTGCAATCTGAGCAGCCCCGCCAGCAAGAACACGAGGGTCAGGAGCATCTGTATATCTCGGCAAAGCTGGGCTTGGGGCTTGATGCTCTGAAAGCCCATTTGTTGAAGATTGCAGGTTGGCAACCTGCGGGTGAAAGCATTTTCATGGCACGCACTCGTCACTTGCAGGCTTTAGAGATAGTGCAAGTCCATTTAGCAAACGCTGCTGCATATTTAGAGCAGCCAGAATTATTGGCTGAAGAGTTGCGTCTTGCTCAGCAAGCCTTGAGCTCAATTACGGGTGAATTCACACCAGATGATCTATTAGGTGAGATTTTTAGTCGATTCTGCATAGGTAAGTAGATTTTTTCTAAAGAAATAAAAAAATTCTTTAGTATCATAGCGATATGTCACATTCACAAATGATTCATTTGTGTTTCACGTGAAACATCCTGACATTGCTGGTGTGAATGCGGTATCATTGCGGGCATATTTGCAACTTTCGGATTCTCATGCAATTCCCTGAAAAATTTGATGTTATTGTGGTTGGTGGCGGTCATGCCGGCACCGAAGCCGCGTTGGCGAGCGCACGCATGGGGCAAAAAACACTGCTCCTGACCCACAATATCGAAACCTTGGGGCAAATGTCATGTAATCCCTCCATTGGTGGTATTGGTAAAGGCCATCTAGTGAAGGAAGTGGATGCGCTGGGTGGTGCCATGGCGGCCGCGACAGATGAAGGCGGCATTCAATTTCGCATCCTCAATTCAAGCAAAGGCCCTGCAGTTAGAGCTACCCGTGCACAAGCTGATCGGGTGCTATATAAGGCTGCCATTCGGCGCCGGCTGGAAAATCAAGCTAATCTTTGGCTGTTTCAACAGGCGGTTGACGATATCATTTTGGATGGAACTCGGGCTGCAGGTGTGGTCACCCAGCTTGGCTTGCGCTTTGAATCTAAATCCGTAGTGTTGACTGCGGGGACTTTTTTGGGTGGCCTGGTGCATGTTGGTTTGGCCAACTATCAGGCGGGACGGGCAGGTGATCCTCCTGCAATCTCTCTTGCAGCAAGGTTGCGCGAAATTGGTTTGCCTGCTGGTCGCTTGAAAACCGGCACCCCTCCCCGCATTGACGGCCGTACCATTGATTACAGTGTGATGCTTGAGCAGCCGGGAGATGATCCGGTACCCGTATTTTCCTTTCTGGGAAACGCAAGCCAACATCCTGCCCAACTGCCTTGCTGGATTACAAGTACCAATGAACGCACACACGACATCATACGTAGTGGTCTGGATCGTTCGCCCATGTACACGGGAGTTATTGAGGGAGTGGGCCCTCGATACTGTCCTTCTGTTGAAGATAAAATCCATCGTTTTGCCGATAAGGAATCTCATCAGATTTTTCTGGAGCCCGAGGGGTTGACCACCAATGAGATCTATCCGAACGGCATATCGACAAGTTTGCCCTTTGATATTCAATATCAATTGGTTAGGTCCATAAAGGGGTTGGAAAATGCACACATTTTGCGGCCTGGCTATGCAATTGAATATGATTATTACGACCCGCGTGGCTTAAAAAATTCGCTGGAAACCAAGGCTGTCCAAGGCTTGTTCTTTGCTGGGCAGATTAATGGCACAACGGGCTATGAAGAAGCCGCCGCTCAAGGGCTGTTGGCGGGAGCAAATGCTGCTTTATATGCGCAGGAGAAAGAGAGTTGGTGTCCTGCGCGTGATCAGGCTTACTTGGGGGTGCTGGTTGATGATCTGATTACACGGGGGGTTAGTGAGCCCTACCGCATGTTTACCAGCCGGGCGGAATACCGATTGATGTTGCGAGAAGACAATGCTGATATGCGATTGACTGAAGCAGGTCGCAAAATAGGACTGGTAGATAATGAGCGCTGGGAAGTCTTCTCCCGCAAGCAGGAAGCCATACTCCGTGAGCAAGAGCGTTTACGCAAGACGTATGTGCACCCGGGTCAGGTGAGTGCTGAGGTCATGGAAAAAGTTCTGGGTAAGCAAATCGATAGAGAGTATTCGATGTTTGAGCTTTTGCGTCGTCCGGAAGTGAGTTACGAGGCTTTGCTTACGCTGGCTGAAGGTGGCGGTGAGCAGGATGAGCAAGTGCGTCAGCAAATTGAAATAGCTGCGAAATATCAGGGATATATTGACCGTCAGGCAGATGAAATTGAACGTCAGCGCGGTCAGGAAGATACGCGTCTGCCGGAAGATATGGATTACCGCGAAGTGCATGGGCTCTCGATTGAGGCCCAGCAAAAGCTGAATGCGCAAAAGCCAGAAACAGTTGGGCAGGCCGGTCGCATTTCGGGAATTACGCCAGCCGCCATTTCATTGTTGCTGGTGCACCTCAAGCGCCGCAACCGCAGTAAAAAGTCGGACGTCGCCGCATGAGTCAGGCTGAAAAATTGGCCGCTGGCATTGTAGACGCTGGGTGGGTTGTCTCAGAAGAAACACAACAACAACTGCTGGCTTACCTTGTTCTTCTGCAAAAATGGAACAAGGTGCATAACCTCACCGCTGTGCGAGATCCCGATGAGATGGTTACCCTGCACTTGCTGGATAGTCTATCCGTACTGCCTCATGTTCAGGCTCTTTCGCCAGCGCGGCTCTTGGATGTGGGGAGTGGTGCAGGATTGCCTGGCATCATACTCGCGCTATGCATGCCGGATCTGCAGGTGACCACCATTGATGCGGTCCAGAAAAAGGCCAGTTTCATGCGCCAGGCCAAGGCTGAGCTGGGTATTGCCAATCTGGATGTGGTCGCTGGTCGGGTCGAGCAGCATCAGCCTTCGCAAGCGTACGACGTAGTGATTTCACGTGCATTTTCGGAAATAACCCTTTTTATCAAGTTGACGCGCCATTTAATCGCAAAAGATGGGAATTGGCTCGCAATGAAGGGTGTTAATCCTGTGGGCGAGTTGGAAGCGATAGGCATGCCAGAAGCCAAGGTAGTTGCCTTGCATGTGCCGGGGCTGGATGCGCAACGGCATCTGGTCACATTACCTTCCCACGAATTGATGTTCACCCCTCTAAGCAGAATGGCGTAACCATGCGGATTTTAGCGATAACCAATCAAAAAGGTGGCGTAGGGAAAACCACGACTTCCGTCAATCTGGCGGCTAGTTTGGCAGCCACCAAGCGGCGTGTGCTGCTGGTCGACTTGGACCCTCAAGGAAATGCGACGACGGGCAGTGGCATTGATAAGTCTGCTTTAAAAAGTACCGTATACCACGTACTGATCGGTCAGAAATCCTTGAAAGAGGTAATACAGCGTTCGGAAAAAGGTGGCTTTGATGTGGCGCCAGCGAATCGCGACCTGGCGGGTGCCGAAGTGGAGCTTGTAAGCGAAATCGCCCGCGAAGTCCGTCTCAAAAATGCGCTGGCATTACTGGATGGCGAATATGATTATGTATTGATTGATTGCCCTCCTTCCTTGAGTCTGACCACCGTGAACGCATTGACAGCAGCGCATGCCGTCATGATTCCCATGCAGTGCGAGTACTACGCGCTCGAAGGGTTGTCTGACCTGGTCAACACCATCAAAAAAGTACGCGCTTACCTGAATCCAACATTGGAAATCGAAGGTTTGCTGCGCACCTTGTTCGATAACCGCAATATGTTGGCTCAGCAGGTGTCTGCCGAGCTCGCCAAGCACTTTGGCGACAAAGTATACAGAACCGTGATCCCGCGTAACGTCAGGTTGGCTGAGGCCCCGAGTTATGGTGTCCCCGTACTGTTTTATGACAAAGCCTCGAAAGGGGCAAAAGCCTACCTCGCTCTTGCAGGTGAAATCATCAATCGTAAGCCGACTGCCAGTCCGGCTGTAAGTTAAGGAATTCCCATGGTGAAACTCAAAGGTCTGGGGCGCGGCCTGGACGCGTTATTGTCAGGCGATATGGAAACAGTGCGCGATGCCGATACCTTGCGGTCTCTCAAAGTCGGCCAATTACAGCCCGGCAAATATCAGCCGCGGACGCATATGGATCAGGAGTCGCTCTCCAGTTTGGCAGACTCCATTAAGGCTCAGGGCATCATGCAGCCTATCGTGGTGCGTTTGTTGAGCGATGAGCATTACGAAATTATTGCTGGTGAGCGTCGTTGGCGCGCTGCCCAGCTGGCGGGTCTGGAAGAAGTGCCTGTGCTGGTGCGAGAAATTGCGGATGAAGCCGCACTGGCAATGGCTCTGATCGAAAATATTCAGCGCGAAGACCTGAACCCCCTTGAAGAATCTAACGGCATCAAGCGCCTGATTGAAGAGTTCAGCATGACGCATGAAGCTGCCGCGCAAGCGGTTGGACGTTCGCGCAGTGCCGTTACCAATCTGTTACGGTTGCAAAACCTGCATGGCAATGTGCAGGAGATGCTCATGATAGGTAAGCTGGATATGGGGCACGCGCGCGCCCTCCTCACATTGCCAGAAGTCAAACAAATCACGGTGGCAGAGCATATTGCCCAGAAAAGCCTTTCGGTACGAGAGGCTGAACGCCTGGTAAAACAGATGCTAAGCGAGCCAAAAGCCAAGCTTGAAAAAACGGTAGATCGTGATGTGCTCGCACTACAAGAAGAAGTTTCGCAATCGCTTGGTGCACAGGTTGAAATCAAAGCGAGCAAAAAAGGCGCAGGATTTGTGAAAATCCATTACGCCAATCTGGATCAGTTGGATGATTTTCTAAAACGTCTGAAAGCAGGTCTGTCTTAATTTAGCTTGACTTGCAGCTGATTAAACAAGAAAATCTTGGGTTTTTATGGTCAGGCGCAGCGGGTCTGGCACATAAGATGCTAATGCAGGGTTACGTTGTATGGATGCGGTGCTCGGTCAGATGATAAAAAGGCAGGTGGTAGCGACTGCCCTGGTTGCACTGGTGGCTTATTTGCTTATCGGTTTGCATGGTGCCCTTTCGGCGTTAGCCGGTGGTGGTTCCGCCATACTGGGTAGTTTGGCGGCTGCAAAAAAACTGCAATCCAGCGCTGCTAAAAATACGGCAGGTTCCGCATTGGCTAATTTGTTGGTGGCAGAAGTCATCAAAATCGCGGTGATTGCCATCGCACTGTTGCTTGTATTCACGCTCTACCGGAATTTGATACCGCTGGCCTTGATTTTTGGTCTGGGCTCGGCGGCGATCATGTCGGGAGCAGCAATTTTTACTTTAAACGAAAAGAATAACCTTTAGGTTGACGCAATGGCTGCAGAAAAACTTACCCCATCAGAATATATCGGTCACCATCTGTCATTCAATGCCAAGTCGGTAGGCGACGGCAGTTTCTGGGTATTGCATTACGATACCTTGATCATGTCAGCCATCCTTGGTGTGGTCGTATTTGGCTTTCTTTGGTGGGTAGTGCGTGGCGCTACCTCTGGCGTACCTAGCAAGCGCCAGGCGTTTGTTGAGCTTGCTGTTGAGTTTGTCGATGATCAGGTCAAAAGCATTTTTCACGGCAACCGTCATGCCTTTCTGGCTCCGCTGGCCTTGACCGTCTTTGTATGGGTGCTGTTCATGAATGCCATGGACTTCCTGCCGGTCGACATCATGGCCTTGTTCTATCATTCTATCGGCCTTGATCACTGGCGCAGCGTTCCTACTTCCGACATCAATGCAACATTTGCACTTGCGTTGTCTGTATGGATACTGATGATTTTCTTCAGTATCAAAGTCAAAGGCCTGGGCGGCTGGATACACGAACTGTTTTGTTCCCCATTTGGTACCAACCCCTTGATCTGGCCAGCCAATCTGGCGTTCAACCTCATCGAATACATTTCCAAACCTCTTTCTCACTCACTGCGTCTGTTCGGTAACATGTACGCGGGTGAAATCATTTTCTTGCTGCTGGGTATGTGGGCGGCAACGGGCTTGGCAGGCACCTTCTTTGGGGCATTGCTGGGCGCTGGCTGGGCGATCTTTCACATTCTGATCGTTGTGCTGCAGGCATTTATCTTCATGATGCTGACCGTTGTCTACATTTCGATGGCGCATGAAAGTCACTAAGTCTTTAAACGTTTTAATCAACTACAACTCTCGAAAGCCGAAAGGAAATTAAATGGAGAACTTGCAACTTTTAGCCATGATTCAAGCATACACCGGTGTTGGTATCGGTCTGATCATTGGTCTTGGCGCAGCTGGCGCTTGCGTAGGTATCGGTATCATGTGTGCTAGCTTCCTGGAAGGTGCAGCTCGCCAGCCAGAAATGATTCCAGCTCTGCAAGGTAAAGTGTTCCTGCTGCTGGGTCTGATCGACGCTTCCTTCATTATCGGTGTTGGTCTGGCTATGATGTTTGCTTTCGCAAACCCACTCCTTGCCGTTGTTGCTCAATAACGTTTGATAGTTAATAAGCGGATTGAACTAACAGCTCGGGAGCAAATATGAACATCAACCTGACACTATTTGCGCAGGCCGTCTCCTTTGCCATTCTGATCTGGTTCACAGTGAAGTTTGTCTGGCCTCCTCTTTTGAAGGCTATCGAGACGCGTCAAAAGACCATCGCTGATGGTCTGGCAGCAGGTGAACGTGGTAAACAAGAGCTTGAAGCCGCAACGCAGCGTTCGACTGCTGCTGTTGAAGAGGCAAAGCTGAAGGCGTCTTCGATCATTACGCAGGCTGAAAAGCGTGCAACTGACATTATCGAAGAAGCGAAAAACAACGCTAAAGCTGAGGGTGATCGCATCCTTGCTGGTGCCAAGGCAGAAATCGATCAGGAAGTTAACCGTGCGAAGGAAGGTTTACGCGCTCAGGTTTCAGCATTAGCTGTTGCCGGTGCGGAAAAAATCCTGCGCAAGGAAATCGATGCCAAGGTTCACGCAGACATGCTAAACACCATCGCTAACGAGCTGTAGGAAGATCATGGCTGAAGCGATAACCATTGCAAGACCTTATGCTGTAGCGGCTTTCCGCCTGGCAAAGGAAAAGAACGCACTCGCGAGCTGGTCTGACATGCTGAATTTCGTTGCGCAAATCGTAACGAATGAGCAGATGAAGGCTTATATCGATGATCCCAAGGTCAATGCAGCTGACATTGAGCAGGCTGTACTGACCGTGGCCAGTGGCAAAATTGATGAGCAGGTGACTAACCTGATCAAGTTGCTGGTGGAATATCGTCGCCTGGCTGTCATGCCAGACATCGCCGCTGCGTTTGATGAACTGAAAGCGCAAGACGAAGGCGTGCTTGAAGCTGAAATTACCGCCGCATCCCAACCTAGCGACGCCGATATTGCTGGCGTGGTGAAGCGTCTGGAAGCCAAGTTTGGTAAGAAGGTCGAAGCAAGCGTTAAAGTGGATCCGGAATTATTAGGCGGCATCAAGATTGTAGTCGGCGATACGGTAATAGACGCATCCGTACGTGGCCAATTACAACAGTTGGCCTACACGCTGAAAGGTTAGGAGAGAATTATGCAGTTATCTACATCAGAAATCAGTGAGCTGATTAAGAGCAGGTTAGAGAATTTCTCCACCAGTGCCGAAGCGCGTACACAAGGTACGGTTATTTCGGTGACTGATGGTATCGTTCGTATTCACGGCCTTTCCAATGTGATGGCCGGTGAAATGATCGAATTCCCTGGCAACACATACGGTCTGGCTTTGAACCTGGAGCGTGATTCCGTAGGTGCCGTGGTACTTGGTGACTACGAACAAATCACCGAAGGCGACATCTGCAAATGTACCGGTCGCATTCTGGAAGTGCCTGTTGGCCCTGAGCTGATTGGCCGCGTGGTAAATGCACTGGGTCAGCCGATTGACGGCAAAGGCCCTATCAATGCCAAGCTGACAGACAAGATTGAAAAAGTTGCTCCTGGCGTTATTGCCCGTAAGTCGGTTTCGCAGCCAGTACAAACTGGCCTGAAGTCTATCGACTCCATGGTGCCGGTTGGTCGTGGTCAGCGCGAACTGATCATCGGCGATCGTCAGACCGGCAAGACCGCCGTTGCGGTGGATGCCATCATCAATCAAAGAGGTCAGAACATGACCTGTATCTACGTTGCGATCGGCCAGAAGGCTTCGACGATCGCCAACGTGGTACGCAAGCTGGAAGAGCACGGCGCAATGGAATACACCATTGTTGTTGCTGCTGCCGCTTCTGACTCTGCCGCTTTGCAATTCCTGGCACCATACGCTGGTTGCACCATGGGCGAATACTTCCGTGACCGCGGTCAGGATGCATTGATTGTCTATGATGACTTGACCAAGCAAGCCTGGGCTTATCGTCAGATTTCCCTGCTGCTGCGTCGTCCACCAGGTCGTGAAGCTTACCCAGGTGACGTGTTCTACATCCACTCCCGTCTGCTTGAGCGTGCAGCTCGTGTGAACGAAGATTACGTAGAAAAATTCACCAATGGTGAAGTCAAGGGCAAGACTGGTTCCCTGACCGCCCTGCCTATTATTGAAACTGCAGCTGGCGACGTTTCCGCGTTCGTTCCGACCAACGTGATTTCGATTACCGATGGTCAGATCTTCCTGGAAACCGATCTGTTCAACGCTGGTATCCGCCCTGCTATCAATGCCGGTATCTCGGTATCTCGCGTGGGTGGTGCAGCACAGACCAAGGTTATCAAGAAGCTCGGCGGCGGTATTCGTCTGGCTCTGGCCCAATACCGTGAACTGGCTGCGTTCGCGCAGTTTGCTTCCGATCTGGATGAAACCACGCGTAAGCAACTGGAGCGTGGTCGCCTGGTGACTGAGTTGATGAAGCAGGCTCAATACGCCCCGCTCAACATCTCTGACATGGCCGTTACATTGTTGGCAGCCAACAAGGGTTACTTCGATGACGTGCCGGTTGCCCGTGCACTGGCATTCGAATCCGCCTTGCATGCCTTCCTGAAGTCTAAGTACAAGAACCTGCTGGATAAGATTGAATCTACCCAGGATCTTGGCGGTGACGACGAGAAGGCTGTGGAAGCTGCAATTAAAGACTTCAAAGCAACGAACGCTTATTAAGCCCTCTGGCGATTAAGCATTCACGAGACAGGCAGACGAGATAATGGCCGGTAGCAAAGAAATTCGTACCAAGATCAAGAGTGTTGAAAACACACGCAAGATCACCAAGGCGATGGAAATGGTCGCCGCATCCAAAATGCGCAAAGCGCAGGAGCGGATGCGGGCTGGCCGTCCTTATGCTGAAAAGATCCGCAATGTGGCGGCTCACCTTTCTCATGCAAACTCTGAGTACAAGCACCCATTCCTGATTCAGCGTGCTGAAGTCAAGAATGTGGGGCTGATTGTGGTCAGCTCGGACAAGGGTCTGTGCGGTGGTTTGAATACCAACGTGCTGCGCTTGTCGCTGAATCAGATGAAAGCATGGGAAGCTGCTGGCAAGGGGATTGCGGTTAGCGCGATTGGCAACAAGGGGCTGGGCTTCATGACCCGTGTGGGTGCCAACGTCAAATCGCATATCACCGGCCTGGGTGATATTCCACACCTGGAAAAGCTGATCGGTACGATCAAGGTCATGCTGGATGCCTATGTGGCTGGTGAAATCGACCAACTGCACATCTGCTTTACCCGTTTCATCAATACGATGAAACAGGAGCCGGTCATGGAGCAATTGCTGCCATTGAACGGTGAGCAGATGGGGACTGCACAAGGCCACTGGGACTACATCTACGAGCCTGAGGCACGTGAAGTCATTGATGAGTTGCTGACGCGTTACATCGAGTCGCTGGTATATCACGCTGTTACCGAAAACATGGCATCCGAGCAAAGCGCCCGGATGGTAGCGATGAAGGCCGCATCCGACAACGCCAAGAACGTCATCGGCGAGCTGAAACTGGTTTACAACAAGGCCCGCCAAGCTGCGATTACCAAAGAAATTTCAGAAATTGTCGGTGGTGCGGCTGCCGTTTAAGGCAGCAGCGGTGTAACGAATTAAGATAAAGATTGAGGATACCAAGATGAGTCAAGGTAAAGTTGTTCAGTGTATTGGTGCGGTGGTTGACGTTGAATTCCCACGCGACCAGATGCCTAAAGTGTATGAGGCACTTGTTTTAGATGAAGAGAACTCCACAGCCGAAGCCGGTCTGACGCTGGAAGTTCAACAACAACTGGGTGACGGCGTGGTTCGTACCATTGCCATGGGTTCCAGCGATGGCCTGTCACGCGGCATGAAAGTAAAGAGCACTGGTAACCAGATTCAGGTTCCAGTTGGTCACGGCACCTTGGGCCGTATCATGGACGTTCTGGGTCGCCCTATCGACGAAGCCGGTCCAATTGAGTGTGATGAGCGCCGCTCCATCCACCAAAAGGCCCCTACCTTTGAAGAGCTCTCCCCTTCCGTTGACTTGCTGGAAACTGGTATCAAGGTGATCGACCTGGTATGTCCGTTTGCCAAGGGCGGTAAAGTTGGCCTGTTCGGCGGCGCGGGTGTAGGCAAGACCGTGAACATGATGGAACTGATCAACAACATCGCCAAGCAGCATGCTGGTCTGTCTGTATTCGCTGGCGTAGGTGAGCGTACCCGTGAAGGTAACGACTTCTACCACGAAATGAAGGACTCCAACGTTCTGGACAAGGTAGGCATGGTGTTCGGTCAGATGAACGAACCACCAGGCAACCGTCTGCGCGTGGCCTTGACTGGTCTGACCATGGCTGAGCGTTTCCGTGACGAAGGCCGTGACATTCTGTTCTTCGTGGACAACATCTATCGCTACACCTTGGCTGGTACCGAAGTATCCGCGCTGCTGGGCCGTATGCCTTCTGCTGTGGGTTACCAACCTACCCTGGCTGAAGAAATGGGCCGTCTGCAAGAGCGTATTACTTCCACCAAGGTGGGTTCCATTACCTCCATCCAGGCCGTGTACGTTCCTGCGGATGACTTGACCGATCCATCGCCAGCTACCACCTTCTTGCACCTTGACTCCACTGTTGTGTTGTCACGTGACATTGCTGCCCTGGGTATCTACCCTGCGGTTGATCCACTGGACTCGACTTCGCGTCAGCTGGACCCATTGGTCGTAGGTGAAGAACACTACAACGTGGCACGTGCTGTGCAATCAACCCTGCAACGCTACAAGGAACTGCGCGACATTATCGCTATTCTGGGCATGGACGAATTGTCTCCAGAAGACAAGCTGGCTGTAGCCCGTGCGCGTAAGATTCAGCGTTTCCTGTCGCAGCCTTTCCACGTAGCTGAAGTGTTTACTGGTTCTCCAGGCAAGTACGTTACGCTGAAAGACACCATCAAGGGCTTCAAGGCGATTGTGGATGGTGAGTACGATCACCTGCCAGAACAAGCTTTCTACATGGTAGGCGCGATTGAAGAAGCCGTAGAAAAGGCAAAAACCTTAAACTAAGTAGTCTTAAGGAAACTTAAATATGGCATCCACAATACATCTAGACGTCGTCAGCGCAGAAGCTTCCATCTTTTCGGGTGAAGCCGAATTCGTGGTAGCTCCTGCCAAGTTGGGCGAGGTTGGTATTTACCCCAACCACACTCCGCTGATTACGACGATCAAGCCTGGCGTGTTGCGCGTCAAGGTGGCAAACGAGGCGGAAGAGCAGGCGATTTATATTTCTGGCGGCATGCTGGAAGTGCAGCCTGGCATTATTACTGTCCTTGCTGACACCGCGATCCGTGGTCATGATCTGGACGAGGCCAAGGCGGCTGAAGCCAAGGCGGCGGCTGAAGAAGCGATGAGAAACAATGTTTCTGAAATCGATTATGCCCGTGCCCAGGCTGAACTGTCGGAAGCAATGGCCCAGTTGCATGCCATTGAACGTCTGCGCAAGAAATCGCATTAAAGAGCACATGCAGTAGCTCACGGAAAGGCAGCCTCAGGCTGCCTTTTTTGTTTATACTTGAAACATCAGAAATCACACTCCACCATGCTGAATATACTCATACTGGCCGCTGGTAAAGGCACTCGCATGCATAGTGACCTACCTAAGGTATTGCATCCTGTTGCTGGCAAACCGATGCTTGCGCATGTCATCGACACAGCCAAACAGTTATCCCCAGACAAGATATTGATAGTATATGGATTCGGCGGCGATGCTGTGCCGAACAGATTTAGCAATGAGAATATCCAATGGGTACAACAAACTGAACAGTTAGGCACCGGACATGCTGTCATGCAGGCCCTGCCCTTTCTTGATCCCCATGCTAAAACACTCATCATGCTGGGCGATGTGCCATTAATCAGCGTGGAAACTTGCCGCCAATTGCTGCAGAAGCAAGACACGCTGACTCTGCTTACCTTTGCCAAGGCTAACCCCACAGGTTACGGCCGTATCGTCAGGAATACGGACGGCGCCGTGGTGGCGATTGTTGAGCACAAGGATGCCACGGAAGAGCAACGGCAAATCCAGGAGATCAACACAGGCATCATGGCTGTCGACAATGATGCATTGTCGGAGTGGCTTAAAAATCTGGGGAATGACAATGCCCAAGGTGAATACTATCTGACGGACATTGTGGGCATGGCAAGTCAGCAAGGCATCGCTGTTGGGGGTGTATTGGCGCCCAATGAGCCGGAAATAACAGGAATAAACAGTAAGTCAGATTTGGCGGCGATTGAGCGCTGTTATCAACAGCAGCAAGCTGCGGCATTACTCCGGCAAGGAGTTACCCTTAGTGATCCGGCCAGAATTGATATACGCGGCAAACTGAGCGTTGGGCGTGATGTCAGCATCGATGTGGGTTGTGTGTTTGAGGGCGAGGTAAATCTGGCAGACGGCGTGCGGATTGGACCGTATTGCGTCATCCGCAATGCCAGCATCGGTGTTGGCACAGCAATCGCTGCCTATACCCATATTGATGATGCCGAAGTCGGGAAGCAAGCCAAAATTGGCCCATACGCGCGTCTACGCCCTGGTACGGTATTGCAGGACGATACGCATGTAGGTAATTTCGTCGAGCTGAAAAATGCGCAGGTAGATGTGGGTAGCAAAATCAATCATCTCAGCTACGTAGGCGATACCACCGTAGGTAAACAGGTGAATATTGGCGCCGGTACCATTACCTGCAATTACGATGGTGTAAACAAATTCCGCACGGTCATTGGCGACAATGCCTTTATTGGCTCTGATTCACAGCTGATTGCCCCCGTTATCATTGGCGCTGGCGCCACCATAGGTGCGGGATCTACCATCAGCAAGGACGCCCCAGCGGGCGAGCTCACCGTAGCACGTGGTCGCCAAGTCACGGTCACCGGCTGGAAACGCCCGGAAAAAATCAAGAAGTAACCCTCCACAAGGAAAGCAAGTCATATGTGCGGTATCGTAGGAGCAGTAGCCAAACGCAATGTAGTGCCAATATTGATCGAAGGCCTCAGCCGGCTGGAATATCGCGGATATGACTCAGCGGGTATTGCCGTGCTGAATCAGGGCATACAACGCGTGCGTGCAGTGGGCCGTGTGAGCGAAATGCAGAACAAAGCAAACGCGCAACAGCTTAGCGGCTTTGTAGGTATAGGACATACACGCTGGGCAACGCATGGCGGAGTTACCGAATCCAATGCTCACCCACATGTATCCAAGGGTGAAATCGCCGTCGTGCACAACGGCATTATTGAAAATCACGATGAGCAACGCCAGCGACTGAGCGGATTGGGCTATCTGTTTGAGTCGCAAACCGACACCGAAGTCATTGCGCATCTGGTGCATTACCATCACGCGCAAGGTAAGTCTTTACTATCGTCAGTACAGGCGGCTGTTAAGGAGTTGACGGGTGCCTTTGCGATCAGTGTTATCTCCATCAATGCCCCAGAACTGATGATTTGCGCCCGCCAGGGTTGCCCATTGTTGATTGGGCTTGGCCAAGGTGAAAATTTCATAGCCTCGGATGTATCCGCCGTATTGTCAGTGACCCGTAGCGTGATCTACCTGGAAGACGGCGATGTTGGCGAAATCCGTGAGGATGGCGTCACTATCTACGATGGCGCTGGGCAGATTGTCGAGCGCACAGTACATATGAGCGATGTTTCGCTGGCCTCCATGGAGCTGGGTCCGTTCTCGCATTTCATGCAGAAAGAGATACATGAACAGCCACGTGCACTGACAGACACCATTGAAGCGCTGATTGACGATGCCAGCTTCTCGCCGGCCTTGTTTGGTCTGGGAGCCGAAGAAGTATTCGCTGAGGTGGACAGCGTCCTGATCTTGGCGGCAGGGACCAGCTATTATGCGGGGCTGACAGCGAAGTACTGGCTGGAAAGCATTGCGCAGGTTCCCACCTCGGTAGAAATCGCCAGTGAATATCGCTATCGTCGATCCGTGCCGAACCCCAAGCAGCTGATTGTGACGATTTCACAATCTGGTGAAACGCTGGATACCATGGAAGCACTCAAGCACGCCAAAGCTCTGGGGCAATTGCTCACACTGGCGATTTGCAATGTGCAGGAAAGTGCCATTCCACGGGCATCGCGTCTTATTCTCTATACACGTGCCGGTGCTGAAATTGGTGTGGCATCCACCAAGGCATTCACTACACAGCTAGTCGCCCTGTTTACACTGGCGGTGACACTGGCCAAGCAGCACGGCCGCCTGGTGGAAGGCCAGGAACAGGAATATCTGGACGCCTTGCGTCATCTGCCCGGCAGCGTCCAGTATGCGCTCAACCTTGAGCCGCAGATTCGGGAATGGGCCACTTTGTTCGCCAACAAACAGCACGCCTTGTTTCTGGGACGTGGCATCCACTACCCTATTGCCTTGGAAGGCGCCCTCAAGCTCAAGGAGATTTCCTATATTCATGCTGAGGCCTACCCTGCTGGCGAGTTGAAGCATGGACCACTGGCTCTGGTAGACCGTGATATGCCTGTCGTGGTGATCGCCCCCAATGATGTGTTGTTGGAAAAGGTGAAGTCGAATATGCAGGAAGTGAAAGCACGTGGCGGCGAATTGTTTGTGTTTGCCGATGCCGATAGTCACTTTACAGAAAGTGAGGGAGTGCATGTTATTCGTACGCCGCGCCATGTGGGTGTGCTATCTCCTATTTTGCATACTATCCCTGTGCAGCTGTTGGCTTATCACGCGGCGCTGCTCAAGGGCACCGATGTTGATAAACCGAGAAACCTGGCTAAATCAGTGACAGTGGAATAAGCCACGGTAGCTATTTTCCGTATTCCACATTCAAAAATCCCATCCTGTATCAAAGCCAAGAGTCCTAGCTTGGCTTTGATTTCCCCGTATTGCTCCTGCGCTTCATCTATCAATCTCGGTCTTTCATAAACCCGACGGCACGCGGATTGCTTGTTGAATAAGATATGCTCGACTTTAAACGATGCATTTTCATTCAGAAGTCGTCCATTATTGGCAAACGTATTGCCAAGCGTCCTACAGCAGAATAGGCTTTGTATCGCCATCTTAAGGATCAGGCATGGATTCACCCCGGTGATTGCCGTTTGCCAGGGCTGAGTGCAGGAATATCTTGTCATTGGGATTGGCCCAATAAAGAGTGCTAGCGCAAGCGCCAGCAGAACGAAAAATCAGGGCAAGTGGCGCACTAAACATGAGCAGGCTTGATATACATACTGATACAGGGGACGCGATGGATATTCCCGCCATATTGAGCTTTGCCCTCAATAAGGTGACGGAATCCATTTTCCTGATTGATCCTTCTTCCCGTATTCGCTACGTCAATCAAGAATGTTGCCGTACGCTGGGCTACAATGAGCAGGAGCTCCTGGGCATGCGGGTGGCCGATATTGACCCCAGTATGGATCAAGCCAGCTGGGACCAACACTGGCATAAGCTCACCGCTGAAATCTCACTGACCTTCGAAAGCCGGCACCGCACCCATCAAGGCAAGATCTTGCCTGTCGAAATCAATGCCAATTATGTTGAATATGCAGGCACCGCCTACAACCTGGCGCTGGTGCGGGATATTTCAACGCGCAAACATTTGCAGGATCAGCTAGAGGCCAGTGAAGCGAAGTTTCGCGATCTGGTCGAGCATGCACCGGATATCTTCATTAGATACGATCGTGATTGCCGCCGCATTTTTATCAGTCAAGCTTATGAAACGGTATATGGAATACCTTTAGAAAATGCCTTAGGCAAAAAGCCGACAGAAATATGGGGCAAGGCGTGGATGACGCCGGAAGATTACGAACATCAGTTGCAGCAGATCATGCGATCGCGCAAACCTGGCAATATTGAACTGCAGTGGGTGACGGAAGATGGCCAGTATGTGTGCAAGTCTCTGCAGGTGGCACCGGAGTTTGATAGCAAAGGTGATGTGGTCAGCGTGCTCAGCATTACCCGCGATATTTCCCAGCGTCGGGCCGCCGAGAATGCATTGCGCTTGCGGGATGAATACCAGCGTGTACTCATCGACAATTTCCCCTTCATGGTCTGGCTGAAAGACCGGCAAAGCCATTTGCTAGCAGCCAATACCGCCTATGCAGACTGGGCGCAAGCCGCTTCCACGCGCGATGTGGATGGCAAAACAGACTTTGATCTCTTCCCTGAAGAAATTGCAAAAGCGCATATTGCCAGTGATCAGGTCGTGCTGGAAAGCGGCAAGCCTTGGCATGCGGTAGACCAAGTGGCGGACAAGCATGGCCGCCAGCGCTGGATGGAAATCTACAAATCGCCCGTGCGCGTGAATGATGAGCTGAAGGGGATTGTAGGCTATGCCCGTGACGTTACCGAAGCCAAGCTCAACGAGCTTGAAATCGTGCATCGCGAAATTGAGTTACGCACCCTGATTGATAATACCCCCGACGCCATTACCCGGTTTGATCTCCAGGCCAAGCGCATCTTCGTCAATAATCGCAAGTTGGAAAAGTTGGGTGTAGAGCGCAACGTCGTGCTTGGGAAAAAGCCATCCGAATTCCCCGGCGGCAAGGTATTTTCTCAATACGAGCAAAAAATTCTTGAAGTTATCGCTACCGGGCAGCCGGGATTCATGGAAATGTCGGGCAATACTCCTGAAGGCGACACCTGGCACTCACATATCCGCATCGTACCCGAGCTGGATGAACAGGGTCGGGTACAGCACATTCTGGCTGTCGAACGCGATATTACCGAACTGGTCGCCTATCGCGAGCGCGTCTATTATCTTGCCTACTATGATTCATTGACCAATCTTCCCAACCGTACCTTGTTTAATGACCGTATCAGCCAAGTGCTGATGGAGGCGCAGTGGAGCAAGCAGAAGTTTGGCGTGATGGTGCTGGATCTTGATCATTTCAAGAGCATCAACGATAGCCTGGGGCATCTGGTAGGCGATGAGCTGTTGTGTGCCACGGCGGATCGCCTGCAGATGGCAATCCGCACGTATGACACCGTTGCCCGCATGGGAGGCGACGAGTTTGCCATTCTGTTGCCGGATATCCGCAAGCCGGACGATCTGGCGACGATTGCCAGCAAGATCGTGCAGGTAATTGCGCAGCCTTTCCATATTCAGGGCAAGGAGCTGTTTATCTCAACCAGCGTCGGCATTGCTACCTACCCGCTTGATGGTGAAGACCAGGAAGCATTGTACAAATGCGCCGACGCGGCCATGTACCATGCCAAGAGCATGGGGCGCAGCAACTATCAGTTTTACAGCCATGATCTGGGCTCAAAGGCATCGGAATATATTGCGATTGGGTCCTCCTTGCGGCAGGCATTGCGAAATAACGAGTTTGTGCTGAATTTTCAGCCACAGATTGATCTCTTTACCGGCAAGTTGTTGGGCGCGGAGGCCTTGCTACGCTGGAACCATCCCAAACGGGGCATGTTGCAACCGGCGGACTTTATTGGCGTGGCAGAAGAAAGCGGTTTGATCGTCGAAATTGGCGAATGGGTGCTGGAAAACGCATTTAAAGCCATCGTCGAGTTGAATCGGGCACGTGAGGTTAAACTCACCATCGCCATCAATCTTTCCGCCCGTCAGTTCCTCTATAACGACTTGCTGGCCGCCGTTAGCCGCTTATTGGAGCAAACAGGCTGTCTACCGGTATGGGTAAAGCTGGAAATACGCGAAAGCCTGCTGCTGGAGGAAAATCACGAAGTCATGGCCGTGCTGAATGCCTTCAAGGCCATGGGCATTACCATCGCCATTGATGATTTCTGCACGGGCTATTCGGCGCTCAGCTATCTGGGGCAGTTCCCGGTACGCCAGGTCAAGATTGACCGCTTGTTCATGCAAGATGTCGTGCAGCAGCAAGATAGGGCCGAGCTGGTGAATGCCATCATCCGTATTGCCCAGGCGTTGCATCTGGAACTGGTGGCAGAAGGCGTGGAAAGCGCCAGCCAGCTAGCATTTTTGCGTGAGAAGGGCTGTACCATGGCACAGGGGTTCTTCCTCGGTAAACCCATGCTGCTGGAAGAGTTGGAACAGCTTAATCCCGACGTACTAAGCATTGCCTGATTATTTGATTCGCACGACGCAGAAAGGCGCGGCCCTCGCGGTATTACTCTACTTCGATACGCGCCTTGTGCGGGGCTCGTCGCATCAAGCCATCCCATAGCCAGCACGGCAATATTCTCAGCAAGCGGGCCACCCAGCCCATCTGCCAGGGAATCACCACAAAGCGCTTTCTGGCAGCAATCGCCTGCGCGAATTTGCTGGCGGCCACGTCCACATCCATCAAAAACGGCATGGTATAGGTATTTACATCGGTCATGGGCGTGCGGATATAACCAGGGGCAATGGTGGTGACGGCAATGCCATGCGGCAGCATCTCGATACGCAGGCTTTCCAGATAAGCAATCGCCGCGGCCTTGGAGGCACTGTAAGCACCTGCGCCGGGTAGGCCGCGTATTCCGGCCACACTGGCGATACCTACCAGCTGGCCCTGCCCAGCTTGCTGCATGGCACCGATAAATGGCTGAAAGGTATGTACCAGGCCCTGCACATTAATCGCCATGACTGCAGCAAACGCCGTGCGGTCTTCTTTGATGGCAGTCAGCGTACCCCGGCTGACGCCGGCATTGCCAATCACAATATCGGGTACCCCGTGCTTGCTCATGAAGTCTGCAGCAGCGTGTGCCAGGGCGTCGGCATCGCGCACATCCAGCGTATAGGTTTCACAAGCCCCGGCGTATTGCTGACGGAAAGCAAGTAAAGGCTCGGTGCGACGTGCAGCCAGGCCCAATGTGGCCCCCAGCCCTGCATAATGCTGTGCCAGTGCCATGCCTATACCGCTTGAAGCGCCGGTAATGAAGACTTTTAATGTATCAGCCCGCCGGGCGGGAGCCGTGGCGGGCTGTGAAAAAGGCGTGAAACTCACGGGTTTGATTACTTGCCGCCGCGTTCCTGCTTGGCCTTGGCGATCAGGAAATCAGCGACTTTCAGTGCCTGGTCATTGCCACCGGCCATGCTGCTGGAAGTAATGTATTTGCCATCCACAATCAGGGTGGGAACGCCAGTTGCGCCAGAAGCGCGGAACACCTGGATAGCACGCATGATTTTGGTATTGCTGGAGAAGGAGTTATAGGCTTCTTCTACTTTTTTGCGATCCAGGCCGCTTTGCTTGACCAGCCAGTCTACGAAGGCTTTTTCGTCGTCAGGACGGAAAGCATGCTGCTTGTGGATGGCTTCGAACAAAGGACCATGCAATTTTTCCAGCACGCCCAGGGATTCCATGGCGTAATAGGCTTTGGCCATCGGTGCCCAGTCAGGACGTGGCACGCCAGGGATACGCTTGAACACCACATCGGCTGGCAGTTTCTTTACCCAGGCGTTGATGGCAGGTTCCATCTGATAGCAATGCGGGCAGCCATACCAGAACAACTCAATAACCTCGAGCTTGCCATTGCTATCGCTGGGGATGCTTTGCACGGTCAGGTTGTAATCGGTGCCCGCTTGCGGGTCTGCCGCCATGACATGGGTGGAAACCAGGAGCAGCAAAGCCGCCAGGAATTTTTTCATGATTCGAATCCTTGTTGATGTAAGTTGTAATCGACTAACGCATTAAGCTGGTTGCGGCTGACAGGCTTTATCCAGGCGTACTGCTATTCACTTTGATCAGGTCAACCTTAAATCCGTTCTGTACCAGCTCTTCACGGGATTTATTTATTTGGTCGACATTGGCAAATGGGCCGACCCGCACGCGATGCCATACCCCTTTGTTAGGAATGGTCGCGGTTTGCACGATGGCTTCCAGCCCCAGCAGTGCCAGCTTTGCCTTCATATTGTCGGCTTCCTGCTCAGTCTGAAAAGCGCCCACTTGCAGGAAGTAGCTTTCCTGCACTTTGGCAGCTTCTGGTGCGGCCTGTTTCTGCTTGATCTCTTGTTCCGTTACCTGGGTTTCGCTGCCAGGCAGTATGGTGTAGAAATCAAAGCGTGGCTTTTCCGGGGTATCGGCATTCTTTTCAGCCTTGGGCAAGGCGCTGGTATCTGCCTTGGCTGTTTCCTCTGGCGCTTTTTCTGGAGCACGGCTGACAAACGGGCTGTCACTGCCTTTCACCATGATCGCCACCGCAACCGACAGGCCAACGCCCAGAACCAGTCCAACCAGCAGGCCGGAAAAGAACGGGCTGCCTTTGGATTTGCTGCCGCTCTTGCTGGATGAGGCGCTACGGGGTTTGTAATCTCTGCTCACAATATCTCCTTGCTTACTTTCCTATATGGCCTACATTTTTTCCGGGGCGCTGACGCCCAGGAGATCAAGGCCATTTTTTAATACCTGGCGTGTAGCGCTGATCAAGGCCATGCGGGCCAGCTTGAGTGCGCTATCTTCTACCAGGAATTGCTGTGCGTTGTAATAGCTGTGCAGGTCGCTCGCCAGCTCTTTCAGGTAATTGGCGATCATATGCGGTGCCAGTTCATCGGCTGCATTTTTTACGACATCGGTGAACTCATCCAGACGCTGCAGCAATGCTGCCTCGTGGGGTGCATCCAGACGGCTGAGATCAGCGCTGACCAGCGTGCTTTGATCGCCACCCCATTGCCCCAGCACGCTGCAGATACGGGCATGCGCATACTGGATGTAATACACCGGGTTGTCATTGGTTTGTGCACGCGCCAGGTCAATGTCGAATACCAGTTGCGAATCGGCACGGCGTGCGGCCAGGAAATAGCGCGTGGCATCGCAGCCCACTTCTTCGATGAGGTCGCGCAGCGTGACGTAGCTGCCCGCACGCTTGGAGAGTTTCACCTCCTCGCCACCGCGCATCACGGTCACCATCTGGTGCAATACATAATCTGGCCAGCCTTGCGGAATGCCGATATCAATTGCCTGCAAACCTGCGCGTACGCGGGTAATGGTGCTGTGGTGGTCGGCACCCTGCTCGTTGATCACGCGTTCAAAACCACGTTTCCATTTTTCCACGTGGTAGGCCACATCAGGCACAAAATAGGTATAACCGCCTTCACGCTTGCGCATCACACGGTCTTTGTCATCGCCAAAGTCGGTGGTCTTGAGCCAGAGGGCGTCGTCCTGCTCATAGGTATGGCCACTATTGATCAGGGCTTGTACCGTACTTTCCACCTTGCCTTCGGTGTAGAGGCCGGACTCCAGTGAGAACACATCAAACTTGATCTGGAATGCCTGCAGATCAAGATCCTGCTCATGCCGCAGGTAAGCTACGGCAAAGCGGCGTATGGATTCCAGATCGTTCACGTCACCGCTGGCGGTCACCTGCTGGTCATCTGCCACGATGGTTTCGCCTGCCAGGTAAGCCTTGGCAATATCGATGATGTATTCGCCGCGATAGCCTTCTTCAGGAAAGGTCGGGTGCTCGGGGGTAAGCCCTTGCGCACGTGCATGGACAGACTTGGTGAGATTGTCGATCTGGGCGCCAGCGTCGTTGTAATAGAACTCGCGCGTGACGTCCCAGCCATTGGCTGCCAGCAGCCGTGCCAGACAGTCGCCGACTGCAGCCCCCCGGCCGTGGCCGACGTGCAAGGGTCCGGTGGGGTTGGCGGAGACAAACTCCACTTGTACCTTGCGGCGCTGACCAGCGCTATTGTGGCCAAAACGGTCACCCTGCTCGCGTATCTGCGCAATCACGCCATGGCGTGCCTGGCCATTGAGGAAGAAATTGATAAAGCCAGCACCGGCGATTTCCACCTTGGCAACATAGTCGGAAGCTGGAAGTGCCTTGATCAGGCTCTCAGCAATGGCACGTGGGTTCTGGCGCAAGGGTTTGGCCAGCATCATGGCCAGATTGGTGGCAAAATCGCCGTGGTCGGCAGATTTCGGGCGTTCCAGCAGAATCGAAAAACTTGCGCTATCGACCCCCAGGCTTTTTGCGGCCTGGGTCAGTAATTCGGTAAGATGTGCTTTCAAGAGAGTGAAGTCTATACAATATGACGAAAGTCGCTATTCTAACCCATTGACCAACAACGCTCACCACCCGATTCAATATCTGTTTCAATGATCATTACCCCACCTCCCATGGGCATCCTGCAAGTCGCACTGGATGTGCCTATCGACAGCCTGTTTGATTACCTAGATGGCGGCTTTGATGTCGCGGTGGGGCAGCGCGTGGTCGTGCCTTTTGGTCGTCGGCGGCAAATCGGCATTGTGGTCGGCAAGAGTGCGGTCAGCGAGGTGCCCTCTGCCAAACTGAAGGCGATCGAAACGGCGTTTGTCGATGAACCCCCGCTGGATTCGGATACCTTTGCCCTGTTGCGCTTTTGTGCGGACTATTACCAATACCCGCTGGGGCAAGCCCTCCTCGCCAGTTTGCCTGGGCGTTTACGCCAGACCGAGCCTGCGGTGTCGCGCAAGCAGTATGCTTTCCGGCTTTCCCCTGAGGGTCTTGCGGCCGAAATTGAACAACTACCCCGCCGCAAGCTTATCCAGCGCAAGCTATATGCAGCCTTGCGTGAGCATGGCGTTCTGCATGAAAGCGCGTTACCCGAGATTTCTTCCGGTTGGCGTGGGGCCATGCAGGGCTTGCAGGAGTCTGGCTGGGTAGAGGCGGATGAGGTGCTGGCGGGATTGTCGGCCTCAGTGTCAGCAGCCGTACCGCCGCCGCCGTTGAACGAAGACCAGACGGCTGCCTTGCAGCGCATGCAGGCCAGCGAAGGGTTCAAGGCATGGCTGCTGCATGGGATTACCGGCAGTGGCAAAACCGAGGTTTACATGCAGTGGCTGCAACTTATGCTGGCGGACAATGATGGTCAGGCGCTGGTGCTGGTGCCTGAAATCAATCTGACCCCGCAGCTGGAAGCGCGATTTCGCAGCCGTTTGCCGCATCTGCCCATGGTGGCATTGCATAGCAATCTGGGCGAGGCCGAGCGCTTGCAGAACTGGCGTCTGGCCCAGTCAGGTATTGCCCGTATTGTGGTGGGCACCCGCCTGTCGGTATTTACTCCCCTGCCCAGGCTGCGGCTGGTGATTGTGGATGAAGAGCACGATGGCTCTTACAAGCAGCAGGATAGCATGCGCTACCATGCCCGTGATGTGGCCATGGTGCGGGCGCAACGGGCGAAAGTGCCCATCGTGCTGGGGTCGGCAACGCCATCCCTGGAAACCTGGCACAACGCGCAAACCGGCAAATATGGCTTGCTGACGCTGCAAAACCGGGCTGTCGCCAAATCGCAGTTGCCCCGTATCGGTTGCATCGATACCAATCGCGTTGAATTGCAGGATGGGTTATCGCCCGCTCTGATCGAAGCGCTGCGCCAACGCTTGCAGCGCAAGGAGCAAAGCCTGCTGTTCATCAATCGGCGTGGCTACTCGCCAGTGTTGTTGTGCAATGCCTGCCACTGGATTGCTTCATGCACCCGCTGTAGCAGCCGGCTGGTGGTGCATCTGCGGCAGAGCCGCTTGCGATGCCATCACTGCGGACATGAGCAGAAGATCGTGCGGCAGTGCCCAAGCTGTGGCAATGCCGATTTGCACCCTACCGGCCATGGTACGCAGCGTCTGGAAGAAACCCTGGCGCGCCTGTTCCCCACGGCACGCATTCAACGCGTGGACCGTGATAGCACGCGGCGCAAGGAAGCCCTGGCAGATATCCTGCAGGCGGTGCATGCCGATGAGATTGATATCCTGGTGGGCACGCAGATGCTGGCCAAAGGCCATGACTTTCCCAATCTGACGCTGGTGGGGGTGGTCGATACCGATAGTGCGCTATTCAGCCCGGACTTTCGGGCGGCTGAACGCCTTTTTGCCCAATTGATGCAGGTGTCTGGCCGGGCGGGTCGGGCTGACAAGCCAGGTGAAGTGCTGATACAGACCTCCTTCCCCGAGCACAATCTGTTCAATGCCCTGCGTAAGCATGATTATGTGGCATACGCAGATTCACAGCTGCAGGAACGGCAGCTGGCGCAATTTCCGCCCTATGCTTTTCTAGCCCTGCTGCGTGCTGAGGCCAATCAGTATTCACTAGTGCAGGATTTTCTGAATGATGCATTGGTATTGGCAAGGCAGCTGAGTGAGCATGTGCTTACGTATGATCCCGTGCGGCCCCAGATGGAGAAGTTGAAGGGTATGGAGCGGGCTTACTTGCTGATGCAAGGCGAAAGCCGTTTGCAGATTCAGCAATTATTGCGACAGCTGGTACCGCAATTGCGCGCCCATCCATTAGCCAGCAAGCTGCGCTGGACGGTCGATGTAGATCCCCTGGAGTTTTAGCGTTTGTCTGTCGCGGAAACACCGCGTTAGCAGAAAACCAAAGGAATCTTCGTGATTTAAACGTGGTACTGCGGACTCAAGGCTTTCACGGCCTTGATCATGGCTTCCGCATTTTCTGGCGGCGTATGCTGCGTGATGCCGTGGCCGAGGTTGAATACATGGCCGTGACCATGACCGTAACTCGCCAGTATGCTGGCGACTTCTTTTTCAATGGCTTCCGGGGTCGAGAGCAGGATAGCCGGGTCCATATTGCCTTGTAGCGCTACTTGCCCGCCTACGCGCTTTCTGGCCTCGCCAATATCTACAGTCCAGTCCAATCCCAAAGCATCAGCGCCAATGGCCGCCTGCGCTTCCAGCCACAGGGCGCCGCCTTTGGTAAACACGATGCTGGGAACAGGGGTACCGTCACGTTGCTTGATCAGCCCTGCGACGATTTTTTCCATGTAAGCCAATGAGAATTCGCGGTACGCGTTATGTGAGAGCGCGCCACCCCAGGAGTCAAAAATCATCACGGCCTGGGCGCCCGCTTCAATCTGTGCATTGAGGTACAGCGTGACGGTTTGCGCGGTGATATCCAGCAAATGATGCAGCAACGCAGGCTCTGCATACGCCATTTTCTTGATGGTGAGGAAATCCGTACCGCCTTGCCCCTCAATCATATAGGTGGCGAGCGTCCAGGGGCTGCCGGAGAAGCCGATGAGCGGTACGCGGCCATCCAGCGTTTTGCGTATCTGGCTGACAGCGTCAGTGACATAACCGAGATCGGCAGCGATGTCCGGCACATGCAGGTTGTGAATCGCAGCGGCGTCGCGCACCGGGCGTTCAAACTTCGGGCCTTCCCCTTCGACAAAATACAGCCCCAGCCCCATCGCATCGGGGACTGTCAGGATGTCGGAAAACAGGATGGCGGCATCTAGGGGGTAACGATCCAATGGCTGCATGGTGACTTCGGTGGCAAAGTCGGTGTTTTTGCACAGGCTCAGGAAGCTGCCAGCATTCTTCCGTGTGGCACGGTATTCCGGCAGATAGCGTCCGGCCTGGCGCATCATCCAGACGGGGGTGTAGTCGGTAGGCTGCCGCAGAAGTGCGCGTAAGAAGGTGTCGTTCTTGAGTGCTGTCATGGTGGGGGCTTTTCAAAAAAATGAGGGGATACCAGCGGTATCCCCTTGTGTCATGCCTGGTTAGCCTTATCTTGGCAGGGTGGATGATCCCATCAGGAACTCATCGACGGCGCGGGCGCATTGGCGTCCTTCGCGGATGGCCCATACCACCAGAGATTGACCGCGGCGCATGTCGCCAGCAGCAAATACCTTGGGGGAGGAGGTTGCGTAGCAGCCCTCACCGTCGGTGGTTGCCTTGGCATTGCCACGTGCATCCTTTTCAACGCCAAATGCGTCCAGTACCTTTTGTACCGGGCTTACAAAGCCCATGGCCAGCAGTACCAGATCAGCCTTGATGGTGAATTCAGAATCTGGAATCTCAACCATCTTGCCGTCTTTCCACTCCACGCGTGCGCCCTTGAGTGCGACCACTTTGCCATTTTCACCAATCAATTCCTTGGTGGTGATGGACCAGTCGCGATCACAGCCCTCTTCATGGGAGCTCGAAGTACGCATCTTGAGCGGCCAGTTCGGCCATACCAGATCCTTGTTTTCCTTTTCAGGCGGTTGTGGCATCAGTTCAAACTGCGTGATGGAGGCTGCACCGTGACGGTTGGAGGTACCCACGCAATCGGAGCCGGTATCACCGCCACCAATTACCACCACGTGCTTGCCAGTTGCCATGATCTGGTCGGCAACCGTGTCGCCTGCGACGACCTTGTTTTGTGGCGTCAGGAAGTCCATGGCGAAATGTACACCATCCAGCGCACGGCCAGGCACTGGCAAATCGCGAGGATATTCGGCGCCACCCGCCAGAATCACAGCATCAAATTCCTTGGTGAGCTCATCGGCGCTGACATTTTCGCCCACATGCTGGCCGGTACGGAACTCAACGCCTTCCGCGCGCATTTGTTCCATGCGGCGGTCAATATGGCTTTTTTCCATCTTGAAGTCAGGGATGCCGTAACGCAGCAAGCCACCAATGCGGCTTTCTTTTTCCAGCACGACGACGTCATGACCAACGCGAGCCAGTTGCTGTGCTGCTGCCATCCCTGCCGGGCCGGAGCCGACGATGGCAACTTTCTTGCCGGTTTTGCTGGCAGGAACCTGAGGCTTCACCCAGTCGTTTCCCCATGCCTTGTCGATGATGGCGTGTTCAATCGACTTGATGCCCACGGCATCGGCGTTGATGTTCAGCGTACAGGCCGCTTCACAGGGTGCCGGGCAGATACGACCAGTAAACTCGGGGAAGTTATTGGTTGAGTGCAGCACGTCAATCGCATTGCGCCAGTCCTGGCGATACACCAGGTCATTCCAGTCAGGAATGATATTGTTGATCGGGCAGCCGCTCATACAGAACGGAATACCGCAATCCATACAGCGAGCGCCTTGGGTCTTGGCTTGGTCATCGCTCAGGTGAAGAACGAATTCCTTGTAATTCTTGACCCGGTCATTGACTGGCAGGTTGGCCTCGGACAGACGGCCATACTCCATAAATCCTGTTACTTTGCCCATTTATGCGGCTTCCTTCTTTTCTGCAGCAGCCAGTTCATTCAGAACGCGCTTGTATTCATTTGGCAGCACCTTGATGAACTTGGCGCGTGCCTGATCCCAATCCGCCAGTATTGCCTTGGCGCGGCTGCTACCGGTGTATTCAACGTGCTTTTCAATCAGTAACTTCAGGGTGGCTTCGTCGTGCTGACCCATGTGATGACCGGTACCAGCAGGCGCATGACCCGCGGCTTCCACAGGTTCCAGGCTGACCATGCTCATATTGCAGCGCTTGGCGAACATGCCATCGATGTCGTACACATAAGCCACGCCACCCGACATACCAGCCGCAAAGTTGAGGCCAGTCTGCCCCAGCACTACTACCGTGCCGCCCGTCATGTATTCACAGCCATGGTTGCCTACGCCTTCAACCACAGCGGTAGCACCCGAGTTACGTACACAGAAGCGCTCGCCAGCCACGCCATTGAAATAGCTCTGGCCCGAAGTGGCGCCATACATCACGGTATTACCTGCAATGATGTTGTCTTCCGCCACGCCACGGAAAGCCTTGGGCGGCTTGATCACAATGCGGCCGCCACAAAGGCCCTTGCCCACGTAATCGTTGCCTTCACCAGTCAGCTCGAAGGTGATGCCTTGCGTCAGGAAGGCAGCAAAACTCTGCCCTGCAGTACCGCTCAACTTCACGGTAATGGTGTCATCAGGCAAACCGGTACGGCCATAACGGCGAGCAATCTCATGCGAAAGCATGGTACCCACGGTACGGTTGGTGTTGACGATAGGCGTTTCGATAACGGTCTTCTCGCCTTTTTCCAGGCCATTGGCTGCCTGGGCAATAAGTTTGTTATCCAGCGCTTTTACCAGACCGTGGTCTTGCGACTCATTATTGCGACGCGAGACGGTTTCATCGACCTTGGGCTGATGGAATACCTTGGTGAAATCCAGGCCACTGGCTTTCCAGTGGTCAATACTGGCTTGCATGTCGAGCAGATCGGCGCGGCCGATCAGGTCTTCAAACTTGCGGATACCCATGCCTGCCATCAGTTCGCGCACTTCTTCAGCAACAAAGAAGAAGTAGTTCACGACATGCTCTGGCTGGCCGGTGAATTTCTGACGCAGCACTGGATCCTGAGTGGCAACGCCAACCGGGCAGGTATTCAGATGACACTTGCGCATCATGATGCAGCCCTCAACCACCAGCGGCGCCGTGGCAAAGCCGAACTCATCGGCACCCAGCAGCGCACCAATCATGACGTCACGACCGGTTTTCATCTGGCCATCCACCTGAACAACCACACGACCACGCAACTGGTTCAGCACCAGGGTTTGCTGTGTTTCGGCCAGGCCCAATTCCCATGGCGTGCCGGCATGTTTGATGGAAGAAATCGGCGATGCGCCGGTACCACCGTCATGACCTGCGACCACGATATGGTCAGATTTTGCCTTTGCTACACCGGCGGCAACGGTGCCGATACCGGTTTCCGATACCAGTTTGACCGATACCGAAGCCTTGGGATTGGCGTTCTTGAGGTCATGGATCAGTTGAGCCAGATCTTCAATCGAGTAAATGTCATGGTGCGGAGGTGGCGAAATCAGACCCACACCCGGCACCGAGAAGCGCAACTGGGCGATATAGGAGCTCACCTTGTGGCCTGGCAACTGACCGCCTTCACCTGGCTTGGCACCTTGCGCCATCTTGATTTGAATCTGGTCGGCATTCGCCAGGTATTCAGCGGTAACACCGAAACGACCAGACGCCACCTGCTTGATGCTGGAGCGTAGGGAGTCACCTGCCAGCATGGGCACGTCTTTCTCAATGCGATCCTTGCCCAGCACTTCTGCCAGCGAGCTGGCCTTGGCCACCGGGATGAAACGCTTGGGATCTTCACCACCTTCGCCGGTGTTGGAACGGCCGCCAATACGGTTCATGGCGATAGCCAGCGTGGCATGGGCCTCGGTGGAGATGGAGCCCAGCGACATGGCGCCAGTGGCAAAGCGCTTGACGATTTCCTTGGCGGGTTCCACTTCTTCCAGCGGCACAGGTGCGCCGGCTGACTTGATGTCGAACAGGCCGCGCAGCGTCATGTGACGGCGGGTCTGGTCGTTGATCAGCTTGGCGTATTCCTTGTAAGTGCTGGCACTATTGGTGCGGGTGGCATGTTGCAGCTTGGCAATGGAATCAGGCGTCCACATATGCTCTTCACCGCGTACACGGAAGGCATACTCGCCGCCCGCTTCCAGCGCATTGCTCAGAACCGGATCGCTACCAAAGGCTGATTGATGCTGGCGCAGGCTTTCTTCTGCCACTTCATTCAGGCCTATGCCTTCAATGGTGGTGGCCGTGCCAGTAAAGTACTTGGCGATGAATGGGCTATTGAGGCCGATCGCTTCGAAAATCTGCGCGCCACAGTAGGATTGGTAAGTGGAAATGCCCATCTTGGACATGACCTTGTGCAGGCCCTTGCCAATCGCCTTGACGAATTTCTTGTGACCTTCCTTGATGTCAGCGGCCTTGCCTTCGGTGCTCATCATGTTGCTGATGGTTTCAAAAGCAAGCCATGGACAGATCGCTTCGGCGCCATAACCGCCCAGCAGCGCGAAATGATGCACTTCGCGGGCGGAGCCAGTGTCGATGACCAGGCCGGTATTGGTGCGCAAACCAGCGCGTACCAAAGACTGGTGCGTCGCGGAACAGGCCAGCAAGGCCGGAATGGCGATACGGTCAGGACTTACCTGACGGTCAGACAGGATCAGCAGGTTGAAGCCATTGTGCACCGCATCAGCCGCGGCTTTGCACAGGGATTCAATCGCGGCAGCCATGCCTTGTTTGCCTTGTGCGGCGGCATAGGTGATGTCCAGTGTCAGCGTGCGGTAACGGCCCTGGGTCAGGCTGTCGATGGCTTTCAGCTGCTCGAGCTCGTCCAGCGTCAATACCGGCTGGCTGGCTTCAAGGCGAATAGGCGGATTGGTTTCATCAATGCCCAAGAGGTTAGGCTTGGGGCCAATGAAGGTCACCAGCGACATGACCAGCTCTTCGCGGATCGGGTCGATAGGCGGATTCGTGACCTGCGCAAACAGCTGCTTGAAGTAGGTATACAGCGGCTTGGGCTTGTTGGACAGCACCGGCAGGGCGCTGTCGTTACCCATGGAGCCCGCACCCTCTTCACCATTGGTGATCATGGGTTGCAATACAAACTTGAGATCTTCCTGCGTGTAGCCGAAGGCTTGTTGCAGGTCGAGCAGGTTAGCATTCAGCTCCAGCTTGGTTTCAACCTTGGGCAGGTCGCCCAGGAAGTAACGGGACTTTTCAATCCACTCACGGTATGGCTTGGCTTGTGCCAGGCTTTGCTTGACTTCAGCGTCGTCGATGATGCGACCTTGCTCCATGTCGATCAGGAACATCTTGCCGGGTTGCAAACGCCATTTCTTGACGATTTTTTCTTCCGGGAAGGTCAGCACACCCATTTCGGATGCCAGCATGACGTGGTCATCATCAGTAATCAGATAACGTGCGGGACGCAGACCGTTACGGTCCAGCGTGGCGCCTATCATACGGCCATCGGTAAAGGCCACGGCGGCCGGGCCATCCCATGGCTCCATCAGCGCAGCGTGGTATTCGTAGAAAGCGCGGCGGTCTTCGTCCATCAGGGTGTTGCTGGACCAGGCTTCCGGAATCAGCATCATCATGGCGTGCGGTAATGAGTAACCACCGGCCACCAGTAGTTCCAGCGCATTGTCGAATGCAGCGGAGTCGGACTGGCCATCCACGATCAGCGGCCACAGTTTTTCCAGGTCTTCACCCATCAGGGCAGAGCGCATGGATTCGTGGCGGGCGGCCATCCAGTTGACGTTACCCTGCATGGTGTTGATTTCACCGTTGTGGGCAATCATGCGGAATGGGTGCGCCAGATCCCAGGCTGGGAAGGTGTTGGTCGAGAAGCGCTGGTGCACCAGTGCCAGGGCGGACACCATGGTCTCGTCCTGCAGGTCCTGGTAATAGATACCGACTTCGTTTGCCAGCAGCATGCCCTTATAAACCAGGGTGCGCGAGGACAAGGAAGGAATGTAGAACTGGTTGCCGTCTTCCAGCTTCAGGGCGCGAACGGCATGTTCAACGCGCTTGCGAATGACGAACAGCTTGCGTTCGAAGGCGTTCTGGTCGGCAGCTGCCGGGCCACGAGCAATGAATACCTGACGCATGACAGGCTCAACAGCGCGTGCTTGATCGGCAATATTGCTGTTGTCGCGGGGCACGTCGCGCCAGCCCAGCAGGGTCTGTGCTTCTTCGTGCACGATGCGGGCAATGATGGATTCACAAGCTTCGCGGCCGTTTTGCGATTGCGGCAGAAACACGATGCCACAGGCGTACTCGCCCTCGGCTGGCAGGTTGATGCTCAGCTTGGTGGCTTCCTTGCGCAGGAAGGCATCAGGCATCTGAATCAGGATGCCGGCACCATCACCCAGCTTGGGGTCATAGCCTGTCGCACCGCGGTGGGTCAGGTTAGCCAGAATCTGCAGGCCTTGCTCCACGATCTTGTGGCTCTTTTTGCCCTTGATGTGTGCGATCATGCCGACGCCACAGGCGTCGTGCTCATTGCCCGGATTGTAAAGGCCCTGCATTTCAGGGTTCGTCACTGTTGCTGTTTCATTCATTGGCGTATTCACTCGCGTTACCAAACTCATGTCTCCATCTCATCTTTCGACACTGCATCTTTAAAGGCACTTACTAGAACCGGGCGCCTTGTTCTTCCCTCATCCCGTCGCGCTAATCGAGGGAGTTCGTGGAGTTTTTTTATTGGTGCTTGCCGTCCTGCGTGGCCGAAATTATCGCTGGGCCATAAAATATTTAGCGGAACCTTCAATGTTACCGTTAAAGGGTTATAAGTTCAATCACATAGGGCTAAAAAAGCATGAAACCCCATGCAGCTAAAGTGGCTTACTTTTTCCAGCTGGCGAAAATCTTTTCTGCAGCGGCGATGCTGAGGTCAATTTCCTTGTCGCCATGCGCTGCTGATACAAAGCCCGCTTCAAACGCCGAAGGTGCCAGATAAACGCCCTCATCCAGCATGGCATGGAAGAAGCGGTTGAAGGCCTCTTTGTCAGACTGCATGACATCCGCATAACTTTGCGGAACCTCGGCGCTGAAATACAAGCCGAACATCCCGCCCACACTTTGTGCACTAAATTCAATATCGTGCGCTTTTGCCGCATTTGCAAGGCCTTGCACGAAACGCTGGGTGCTGGCCTCCAGCGCTGCATGGAAGCCAGGTGCCTGTATCAGTTTCAGCGTGGCCATGCCTGCAGCAACGGCTACTGGATTGCCAGATAAGGTGCCTGCCTGATAGACCGGGCCAACGGGCGCCAGACATTGCATGATGTCGCGCCGACCGCCGAAAGCCCCTACTGGCAGGCCACCGCCGATGACTTTGCCCAGTGTTGTCAGGTCCGGGGTAATGCCATAGCGCGCCTGTGCGCCACCCAGCGCCACCCGGAATCCGGTCATGACTTCATCAAAAATCAGCACTGCACCGTGCTGGGTGCACTGGGCACGCAACGCCTCCAGAAAACCGGCTGCCGGGGCGATCAGATTCATGTTGCCTGCGACCGGCTCTACAATCACACAAGCAATTTCGTTGCCAATCTCCGCAAACAGCTGTTCGACGGCGGCGATGTTGTTGTATTCCAATGTCAGCGTGTGGGCGGCGACTTCCGGTGGAACCCCTGCCGAACTGGGCGTGCCGAAGGTCAAGAGGCCAGAGCCCGCCTTCACCAGCAGCGCATCGGCATGGCCGTGATAGCAGCCTTCAAACTTGACGATCTTGCTACGGCCGGTGAAGCCACGCGCCAGGCGAATGGCACTCATGGTGGCTTCGGTGCCGGAGCTGACCAGCCGTAACTGTTCCATGCTAGGGACCAGCTTGCTTACCAGCTCGGCCATATCCAGCTCGCGCGCCGTCGGTGCACCAAACGACAGGCTGTCGCCCGCTGCCGTGCGCACGGCTTCGATCACCTCAGGGTGGGCGTGGCCCAGCACCATAGGCCCCCATGAGCCTACGTAATCCACATAGGCCTTGTCGTCTTCATCCCATAGCCAGGCGCCAGCGCCGCGTTTGAAAAACACCGGCGTACCACCTACCGAGCGAAACGCACGGACGGGTGAATTAACGCCGCCGGGAATGAGTTTTTGGGATTGTTCAAACAGTTGCTGGTTACGAGAAGTCATGATGAGCTCGGTCAATTGTATAGTCGTGAAAATTGTTGGGCGGTTTGCCGGATATCGTCTGCTCCCCACAGGGCGCCAATCACGGCCAGCATGTCGGCACCGGCGGCAACCGCCTGCGGTGCATTGTCCAGGGTAATGCCGCCGATGGCGACTTTGGGTACATGCAAGGCAGGATCGGTGCTGAAGAGGCTGAGCGCAGCTTCAGGCGCCTGCGGTTTGGTTTGCGAGCTGAAGCAGGCACCAAAGGCGACATAGTCTGCGCCAGCCGCCTGTGCTTTCAGGGCAAGGTCGATGCGGTTGTAGCAGGAGGCGCCCAGCAGCTTGTTGCCGATACGCTGGCGTGTGGCAGCAATATCGCCATCGGTACCGCCAATGTGCACGCCATCGGCATCCAGTGCCAGGCATAGCTTCACATGATCATTGATGATCAGCGGTACGCCATGCTGCCTGCAGATGGCGAGCAAGGCCTGCGCCTGTGCAATGCGCAGCACGTGACCGGCTTCTTTGTTGCGGTATTGCACCAGCGTTGCACCCCCGGCAATAGCCGCAGTGACCATCTCGCACAGGCGCTCCGTATCGTCCAGGTCAGGGGTAACAGCGTACAGCCCTTTAATTGGCATCATCCTCTTCATCCCGTGCCCAGAACATGCGATCAGGAATGTATTGGCCCATGCCCGGACGGAAGCCGTATTTTAGCGTTTTCCAGGTGTATTCCTGCGCTTCCAGAATGGCTTCTTCGATGGATAATCCATGGGCGATGCAGGCCGCAATGGCGGAAGTCAGGGTGCAGCCGGAGCCATGGTAGCTGCCTGGCAGGCGTTCCCAGTTATAGGCCTTGATCAGGCCGCTTTCGCCATACAGCGTATTGATGACTTCCTGTGAGCGTTCGTGGGTGCCGGTAATCAGCACATATTCGCAGCCCATGCCGAGCAGGCGGTCGGCGCTTTCATCCAGCGAGGCATGTTCGATGGCATCGGAATCATCATCGTGAAAAGCCAGGCGGCGCGCTTCCAGGCTATTCGGCGTAATCATGGTGGCCTGGGGGAACAGCAGGTCTATCATCGCAGCCTGCATTTCTTCATTTGCCAGCTCATCGCCACGGCCAGAGGACAAGACCGGGTCGATCAGCAATGGCACATCCGGGTAATCAGCCACGATTTCGGCAATGACGGCGACATTTTCCACGCTACCCAGCATGCCGATTTTAAAGGCGGAAACCTGCATGTCTTCCAGGATGGTACGCGCCTGGTCATTGACCCAGTCGGCATCAAACATCATGACATTTTCGACGCCCACGGTATCCTGTACAGTAATTGCTGTCACAACGGAAAGCGGGTGGCAGCCTATGCTGGCCAAGGTCAGCAAATCAGCCTGCAAGCCTGCACCACTGCTGGGATCGGTAGCGGCAAAGGTCATCACGGTAGGGGGCATCAGATTCATGGTGTTGGTTCCGGGTGTTGACCGTATCAAGGTGGGCGGTGAGATGCTTAGAGGCGCTGGCACAGCGCTGGTTCTGCTATCAAGAATGCTATTTTAACTTAAATTACC
The DNA here is from genome assembly GCF_020523625.1 of Methylovorus menthalis. GTDB lineage: Bacteria > Pseudomonadota > Gammaproteobacteria > Burkholderiales > Methylophilaceae > Methylovorus > Methylovorus menthalis. The sequence goes on along the minus strand of NZ_JAJAQH010000001.1, from coordinate 433,646 downwards.
CGCTAACAATAAACGAGGAGAAAAGCCCATGAAAACATGGATGTGCAATATTTGCGGCTGGCTATACGAAGAAGAAAAAGGCTGTCCTGAAGATGGCATTCCCCCCGGCACACGGTGGGAAGACGTGCCCCCCAACTGGACCTGCCCGGAATGCGGCGCCCGCAAGGAAGACTTCGAAATGATCGAAATCTGAGCATGCTGAACTTGCCTGGGCTGGTGAAATCTCATGGCCATTATTCTTCACCAGCCGCTACGCTAGTCGTGGTTGAGCATATGCGCTATCCCTCATGACCGATATTCAAAACAGTTTTCAGCTGGAGTTTGTGGCTTATTTTTCCATGCATCTGGAAAACATCCACCTGCAGATAACAGGCAGCAAAGACACCAAGCAACGTGACCGCTACATGCAGCTGATTGAGATGATCAACCAGGCGCCGTTTGAGCTGGCATTGCAGAAATACCAGCAAATTGCGCTGGCGGATGCCGACATTACGGTGTTTTCAGACTCGATGATCAAAACTGCCAAACGGCTGGCCTGCCAGGAGTTGGGGCTGCCCGAAACCTCTGCCGACCGTATTGAATAATGAAAGAGTAGCTCGCCCGGATGTTACCCGCTTACGTATTGCTCGACCTTGAAACCACTGGCGCCACGCCCCTGGTGGACCGTATCACCGAAATCGCCCTGATCCGCTTTGAAAACGGCCAGGAAGTCAGCCGCTGGCAAACGCTGGTGAATCCCGATACGGCCATTCCCCCGTTTATTCAGCGCTTGACCGGGATAGACGATGGCATGATGGCAAACGCTCCCCGTTTCAAGGAAGTAGCAGGGGAGCTGCTTGATCATCTCGAGGGCGCCGTGCTGTGCGCGCACAATGTCCGCTTTGATCACGGATTCCTTAAAAATGAATTCAAGCGCATGGGCATAGACCTTCGGCAAAAAGTGCTTTGCACGGTCAAGCTGTCGCGCAAGCTTTATCCGCAGCATCGCAGCCACAGTCTGGATAGCATCATCCAGCGCCACGCCCTGCAATGCGGCGCACGCCACCGTGCAATGGGCGATGTTGTGGCGCTGGTGGATTTTCTCCGTTCAGCGGAAGTGGAGCTGGGTCCTGTAGCCATTGCACAGGCCGCGCGTGAATTGCTCAAAGGCCACACCCTGCCGAGCGGCATTGATGCCGCCATTCTGGATGATATTCCCGAAGGCCCCGGCGTTTATCTGTTTTATGGCGATAACCAGCTGCCTTTGTACATAGGCAAAAGCATCAATATCCGTGGTCGGGTGCTGTCGCATTTCAGTGGCGACCATGCTTCCACCAAGGAGATGCGCATCTCGCAAGAGGTCAATCATATTGAGTGGATTGAGACGGCGGGCGAGTTTGGCGCCCTGATGCTGGAATCGCGTCTGGTAAAAGAACGACAGCCCATCTACAACCGCCAGCTGCGGCGCGAGCGTCAGCTATGTTCATGGCGGCTGGCAACCAGTCATGACGTCAGGCCCCTGCTCACGCTGGTGCGTGAAGAAGAAATTGATCCCGCAACACTGGGGCAACTGTTTGGCACCTTTCGCAGCAAGCGGCAGGCGGTGGAAGTCTTGCGGCAGATTGCCGAGAATCATGCCCTTTGTCCCAAAGTGCTGGGCCTTGAAACTGGCAAAGGCCCCTGCTTTGCCCATCAGCTTCGCAAATGCAAAGGCGTATGCGCTGGCAAAGAGGCCTCAGAACTGCATTACCTGCGTCTGCAACAAGCGCTCGCCGCGCACCGCATGAAAACCTGGCCCTACCCTGGCAAGATCGGCATACATGAGCAAAACCCCCTCACCGGGCAGAGCCAGCTGCATGTGTTTGAGCATTGGTGCGCGCTGGGCAGCGTGGAGGATGAGGCCAGTCTGCACCATCTTGCCAGCGCCAGAGCAGACCTGATATTTGATCTTGATACCTACAAACTGCTGCTGAGAGAACTTGCCAAAGCCACTGCCAATATCAAATGTCTGGTAACTGGCAAACCTATGATGGCGACAAGTATCTAAGTAATTAGTCTAAGTAATCAGTAATGAGGCATGAAAAGGCCGCTTGAACGATTATGGACAGACGCATACTTACAACTTACTGGCCGACATTCCGGCATTGAGGCACGAATGACCAATGAACATATGAAAATATGGGATGGCTACGCCATGGCAGCCGTTAACGCGCTGATACGCGAGCGTGATCAACGCGAAGAAATGTTAGATATAAACGCTCTATGCGTCCATGCGTCCAAACTGGCGGACGAAATGATGCTGGAGCGTGCCAAAAGAGAGAGCATCGATTCTTTTTACGGCGAAATCGAGCGCGCTATTGACGCCTAGAGGGTAAATGAGCAAGGTATTTTGATCGTGCGAGAACGATCTAAGTGGATAACCTGCAGGGCTCAATTGGAATCTGGATAACCGGCACTTGAAAAGGTCTGGTGCCAAAAAATCTGGAGCGGGCGACGGGAATCGAACCCGCGTATCGAGCTTGGGAAGCTAGCGTTCTACCATTGAACTACGCCCGCATGGGGTCGTATTCTAAATGGCGGGCTGGTGTCGTTGCAAACGAATCCTGCATATTTATTCGGCAGACTCACATATCGCCTGCATTTGGGCAATACCGCCTCAGCTTTTGCCGTAACGCTTTTTTGCCTGTTCGCGGCAGGCATTCTGTTCGTTGCCATTCAATGCTGAACATTTCTTGAGGGCATCATCCAGCTGCGCTTCAGCGCGATTGTCGGGCATGCGTTCCGCGGCGATGGCGGTGAAGGCACTGTCGCGCTCACCCCTCGCCTTGCTGATGCATACGCGTTTGGTGTCTTCTTCTATCATGCCCTGACAGGTTTGCTTGGCGACGTTGTAATTGGACTCGGCTTTTTCCTGCTCGGCTTCTATCCAGGCCGCCTGACTGCCTTTGAACAGCGCTTCCAGTTCTGCCAGCCCGATATTGCGGTTGGCGCGTGCCTGCTCAAGGCAGACCTCGCTGTCATTGCCGCTCACATGGTCACACAGGGTTTTTTCCTGCTGATAGGTCTCCTGCACCCGTACCTTGCCTGCTTCGTAATTGGGTTTGCTGATGGGGGCCGCGTGGGTGACCGAGCCCATCAGCAACAGGAGCAGGCTGGCATGGCGCATCAGATGTAGGATCTGCATGCATGCTCCTTAAGGCTTAATGCCGGGTACAGTCGCGGTTGAAGCTTTCAATCTGTTTTTCGGCTTCTTCCTTGGAAATGCCGTAAAGCTCCTGCAATTTGCCTGAGAGCATTTCGCGGTTGCCCTTGATCTGTTCAAACTGGTCGTCGGTGAGCTTGCCCCACTGTTGACGTACCTTGCCCTTGAGTTGTTTCCAGTTACCTTCTACTTGGTCCCAGTTCATGCTGATCTCCTTTGCGTGGAATGAGGAAGGAATACGCCTTGGCACTCTTGAGTGCAACAGCCTCAGATTAAAGGGAGCGAATATAGGGAGGTAGTCGGAGCGGACTGAATTGATTGTCGGAGAATCCTTACGCGGGTTTTCCTCGGCCAGCAAGGCCTCAAGTATTAAAGCACTTATTTAAGCGGTTGAAAGCGTGCATAAGTTTTACGAAAATCGGAAACCCGCTGTTCTATGATCTCGCCGGGGATGGATGGGCGTGAGGCCTGTGCCGACCCTTGCTGGGTACGCTCACATGCCAGCTTGTCTTCCTGAAAGATAAGATGGGTAAAGTGAATGTTTTCCTTCATGATGGACTGCATGATAATTTTGCCGCGTGGCGTTTGACCATCAAATTTGGCAGAAAATATCTTTGAATAGACGGTGGTGGAGTCAACACTATTCGGGCGGAAATGCTGAATATGAAAACTGTATCCCAGAAAAGAGGTAACGGTCAGATTGGGGAATACCAATCTATGTACGTAGTGCTCGAACATAAAAGGCCATTGGCCTATGTCTTTCTGGTAGCGTGACCAGCGTTCCAGCCACTTTTTATTCGCCTTGTTATTGACGGAGCTATGACCAGTAGGCGGCATATATTCCAGTGAGTCCCCCGCCTCTTGACTGAACTGTATTTCGGTGGCTTTTGCCAGGCTGGCGCGATGTACCAGCGGCACATGATAGCCCTCCAGAGAGTTCTCAATCACAATTTTCCAGTTCGCCTGAATATGGGACTCGTGAATATCAATACATTGATCGAGACCAGCCGACACCTTTGTCAGGAAATCATAGGCGTCTCCCAAAAACGCAGGCAGGTCGGATTCTCCCGGGTTCATTCGCACAAATACGAAATCGCCCGCCTTCGCTACCTCCAGTTTTTGCAGATTGAAGGCCTGCGGATTAGCCGTGACGGCAGGAAACGCTTTTTTACATGGAATTCCGACCGGCGTGCCTTCTTCATTGTAGTGCCAGCCATGATAGGGGCAGGTTAATGGCCGATTGCCACAAGGGGTGTCATGGATGATGGAGTGTCGGTGGCTGCATACATTGATAAAGGCATGCAGATCACCATGAAGGTTCTGAATAATGACGTCGCGCCCGGCCAGATTTACCCGCACGAAATCGTTATGCGCTGTCAGCTCATGCGTCAAGCCCGCATACAGCCATTGCTGGGCAAAAAGCTCGGCTTGCTCGCGGGCAAAAATGGCAGGATCGCAATAGATGTGAGGGGCGTTTGTCATGGGAGCGATTAGCGAGTCGAAAGAGGCGTCATTATTTTTGGAAAAAATAGACCGGGGCCCGAAAGCGGGCATCCAGGAACACGGCGTTTGGGGGCGATTCGGTCAGCGTGGTTGGATAATGGATGGTTGACCATGCAGGTAATACCACCCCAGGGCCAATGACGACGCCCTGACCCAAGGTGCAGTTCTTGCCGATGGTGGCGCCTGCTGAAATAACGCACTGCGCGCCTATCCAGCATGAACTGCCAATCTTGGCATCCGCATCAATCTGGGCCCCCTGCATAATCCAGGTATTGGCGCCTATATTGGCAGGGGCGAGAACGCGTGCATCCCGATCAATGAATACATTTTCGCGCAGCTTCAGGCCATTTGCGATTGATGCGCTGGAGCTGCAGAAGGATGTAATCGCGTAGCCCATCCGTTTGACATCCATATAAGCCGCGAGTCGTTGCTGGTTGAGATGTTGTTCATCGCCCACAATAAAGGCACTGACCTCCTGCTTATCGAAGGCAGGAAGTGTTTCCAGGGTATACAGCGGGATGCCATATCGCGTCGCCGTGGTCGCCTTCGCGACCACGATACCCACAATGTCGTATAAAGCCGAGCGCTCTATTTCGTGGTTAAGGCGGGCGAGTGAGGTACTTTCACCAAAAATCAGTAGTTTCTTCATCGGGTAGCGTCAGGTTCAGAAGAGCCTGTCTGGGCAAGATATGCGGCATGAAAATCAAGAATACCCGTTTCATAAGCCCCATGTATGAAGTCACTATCGCTGGACGCCAAATTGCGCTGCAAAGCTTCCAGACATTCGATGTCTTCCTGCAGAACCGTCATGTCACTCAGCAAGTGCTCCCATAGCACGACAGGCTTGTGCGGAAAGTCTGCCACCGGACGGGTTAATGCCACCATCATGTGCATTTCGGTTTTGTCAGCAGCGAGCGGGTTATAGGTCTGAATGGCAAACGAGGTGCCATCGACAACCATGAGGTTGACATTGGGAAACAGATGAAAAGTCTGGTAACGCCCCTTGCTATCCAGTTGTGCAACCAAGGTTTGCCAGTCCAGCTCGGGAGCGGACTGCATGGCAATCATGCCCATGGTTGTGGCTTGCTGCAGGCCAGCATTCTGTGAATCGTAAACGGCGTCCTTGCCATGGATGGAAGGGTCACTGGCGATATCGACCCGAAAGTGCTTGGGAAAGGTGGATTTGTGCAGGCAAGGCACATGCAAGGAATCCTTGATGTTTTCCATGCCGGTTTTCCAGTTGAAGTCACCTTCATAGCGCGTGTAAATGAACGCAGAATCCATCTGGCCGGTATAGGTCTCCAGCAGCGATGTGGTATGCGCATCAAACTGTTCTTCAATCGGCAAGGGTGCATCACTGAGATTGACGAAAATCAGGCTACCAATCACTTTTACCGGATATTGCGTGAGTCGGATGTCTTCGGTTTCCCCCTCGGCAAAATTGAATACCTTGGGATCTTTGTGCGTATGTGTAAGCTGGCCGTCCTGGTTATAACACCAATGATGGTAAGGGCAGACCAAGCCGCGGTTGCCAAACTCTTCTGACTGGATACGTGCCATGCGATGGCGGCAGATATTGGAAAACGCCCGTATCACGCCCCCATGGTTTTGCAGCACGACAGGCTTGCCAGCCAGGGTGAGGGTTCGATAGTCCAGGTGCTTTTGTAACATGGGGGTAACGCCAGCCAGCAGCCACAGACGATTGAAAATCGTCTTTAACTCCGTGTCGAACCATGCTTGCGACGTGTAATGGTGCGGGCTTAATAAAGGACGCATGCTGGCACTATATCCTTTTGAGGCAAGATCACACGCCGTAAATACATAACACGCCCGGCTCCAGGGACTGGTGGCGGAGCGACAATTGATAATCCAGCCCGGTTTCTTCTATGTACTTGAGCAGATCGGGAAAATCGGTCGCTTTATGATAGGCAGAAACAGTCAGTGTAGGCCGGTTTTTCAAAATCAGTTGGTTGGCGCCATGCAGGGCTTCCAGCTCAGCTCCCTCGATTTCGAGGCGCAAATGGGTAAGCTCGCCCAGCATATCGTCCAGGCGGCATACATGCAGGCCAAAGCCGGAGGAAGAGGACTGGTCGGTGATGGTCACGCCAGAGTCATACCCTTCAGCGTACAGATAGGCATTGCGATCAAACACGCCGAGTTCATGGCAATAAATCGGCTTGGCACCATGGCGTGCCGTGTAAGACGCGATATTGTTGGAGAGATTGATAAAGTTCGTGTGATCCGGCTCAAAGGCATGCACGGCCTTGAATTGATGGTTTACCCGTTCGGCAAAAATCAGCACTTCCTGACCATCATGCGAGCCACAATCGGCATAGACTGTCTTGCCATTGAGCTTGAGATCAATGTCAGGCGAGAAATAACGCTGGCGATAATCCCCGCAATGGAAAGCAAAATACTGGTGATTCATGCTGATAAAGGCGGCCAGCGTGTAGTAGTAGGTCTGTAGCGAAAGGTCATCAACCCAGTGGCGTTCCAGTGCCAGGAACTCATCAAAGCGGGCCAGCATGACATCCGCGTGCAGGCGATAAGAGCCGCCCGCTGCTTCCAGCCCCGGTGCATTGAGGAATTGCTCAACGCGCAATACGGTAAAGCCGGCTTGCTTGAGCCTGACCTTGTAGCGGATACCCGGATACCAAGTGCAGGTGCGGTCAACAATGAGGCAGCCTTTGTATGCTTCCGGGTTGGCAAAAAAAGTATCGGCGGTCAGTTGAGGATATCCGGCGATATGCGGATTTTTCAGGTTGTCTTTGTCATCCACGTCATGCACCAACGCTTCAATCCGCCCCCCCTTCAAGCGCACTGCCGCTTCAATCTGGTCCAGCTGCTGGCAGAAGCCCAGGCCGCGCGTACTGAACACAATAACGCGCATTTCAGCGGTATTGTTGATCAGCTCCCCGGCCATTTCCGGGAAGTAGGCATGACGATTTTCCTGGCAGCGCGCATAAATCTTCAACAGGTTATCGCGGGCCAGCTGGGTGGCGTTATCGGGTTTTGGTAATGCGCTCATAAGGCTTTGCTTTCGCTATTGGTTTCCGGTTTCCAGTCAAATCGATGGGCTGGATTTCCGATGACCGTGGTATTGGCAGAAACATGTTTGAAGACAACACTGCCAGCTGCGACGACAGCATTTTCCCCTATACGGGATTTGGCAGTGACGACCGAGCCGGGGTGAATGCGGGCGCCGCTGGCAATGCTCACATTACCTGCAATCAGGCAATGGGCGCCGATTTCCACCCAGTCGGCAACATCGGTATCGTGGGCAATCGCGGTGTAGCTGCTGACGGTCACATGTTGGCCGATGCGGCTATCCGGTGAAAGACTGGCATAAGGGCCGATGATGCTACCTTTCCCAATCGCAGCAAAGGTAGACACAGCCGCCAGCGGATGTACCAGCCGGATAAATTGTGCGCCCTTTTCAATCAAGGGCTCAGTATATTTTCGACGATCAGCCGGATTGCCTATGGCGCACAAAAACACATCATCTGGTTGTGGCATGTAACTTAAGGGATCACCCAGCACCGGGTAATCACGCCGGTAACGCAGGCGTTTTTCTACGGTATAGTCCATGGCATCAGGCAATTCTGCAGCGTGTGTTGCAAAGCCATCCAAAATGCCGGGACGGTTATCCAGAAACCCTTTGATCACCCAGTCCAGCTGGTGGGAAGGGTTATCAATGGCCATCATCAATACCTCTCTACCGAAACCACTGGCGCCAATAATGATTAAATTTTTCATGCGCTACGCTCAGCTCATCATCAGTGGGTAATCCCGCCATCCATGATCAGTGTGGTACCGGTGATCCAGCGGCTGGCAGGTGAGAGAAAGAAAATGGCCGCATTCGCAACATCTTCCGGCGTCCCCAGGCCCAGAGGATGAATGGCCCGTTGCTGATCCAGCCATTCGCCAGTGGGCATGTTGGCACCAGAGCCATGTAGCATGGGGGTTTCAACCAGATCGGGTGCCAGGCAGTTAACCCGGATGCCACGTTTGGCGGTTTCCAATGCCAGACAACGGGCGGCAGCAATCAGCGCGGCTTTGGTACCGGCATAAATACTGGTTCCGTGTACTCCGCGCACGGCCGCCGTGGAGGACATGAAGAGAACGGCGCCATCCTTGTTGAGCTTGTTCTTTGCCAGCAGCTGATTGGTGAGCAATTGCGGCGTAAACACATTGATGTTGTAGAGGCGCTCGATGAATTCGCGTTTGGCCATGCGGGCTGGCATGGGGATGGAAATACCGGTGCAATGTACAACGCCGTCGATGTTGCCAGCCTGCTCGACGGTGGCCGTGATCGCATCATCGGTGGTCAAGTCGCCGAGTATGGTGACGTGACCGCTGCCTGCCAGTTGGCTCAGGGTTTCCTGAAGGCGCTCCGGGTTTCTGCCACAGATAATCAGGGTGGCGCCAGCCGCTGCACAGGAAATGGCAATCTGTCGGCCCAGGCCCGATGAGGCGCCGGTAACCAGAATGCGTTTGTTCGCCATGGAAAAAGGATTATTGATCTGCGTCATGATTATTGGGCACTAATCTGGCACGTCAGGCCGCCATCCACATACAGGGTAGCGCGCGTAATCCAGCGCGAAGCCGGGGCGAGCAAGAAAACAGCACTATTGGCGACATCTTCCGGCACGCCTTTCCCCAAAGGTGGTTCGGTCACGGTCGCCATGCTGCCGCCCATGCCTTGTTCAGCCAGGCGTTTCAGCATAGGCGTTTCAATGTAGCTCACCGCCATGTAGTTCACGCGTATCTGTTGTTTGGGCCCCACTTCCAGAGCGAGAGCACGCCCTGCTGGGCGCAATGCAGCCTTGCTGGCAGAGTAGACACTGGACGCTTTGGTGCCGATATGGGCGGCAATAGAGCCTATGAAGACGATGGAGCCTTCTTGGGCAATTTGCTTCTTCGCAAGTAATTGCTGGGTAAGAAGCAAGGGCGCATCCAGATTGATGCTGAAGTCGCGGTGGATGAAGTCTTCATCAATCTGCCGGAATAGTCGCACGGCGGCTGTGCCTGCACTATGCACCAGGCCATCAATCACGCCCGCCTGGCTTACTAGGGCTGCACGCTGTTCTGCGCTGGTAAGGTCAGCCGCCACGCAGATATGGCCTTCACCTGTCATGGCGGCACGTGTTTCTTCCAGGCGTGCGCTATCGCGCCCGGTGAGCACTACCTGGGCGCCAGCGGCGGCGGCGCCAATCGCCACGGCTTGTCCTAATCCGGACGAAGCCCCCGTCACCAATACCCGCTTGCCATGCAGGCTGAATGCGTCAAGGTTGAGTTTGCTCATATTTCAATCAAAGGGGGAAGATAGGCATTCTCGATTTCCAGGATGCAGGATGCCCAGGATAATCCCACGCCAAATCCTGATAGCAGAAGACGCTGAGGGCCCTGGGCCAGTGCTTCTTGCAGGCGCGTGTTGATGGTCACAGGAATCGATGCCGAACTGGTATTGCCAAAATCCTTGAGAGACATCGGTACTTTTTCTGCTGGCAGGCCCAGTTTTTTGCGTATGGTTTCGTTGATCATGCGGTTGGCCTGATGGAAAACAAAATAATCAATGTCTTCCAGGCCGAACGGAGAAAATTCAACCAATTCCGCTACTGCCACGGGTACTTCGCGTATCGAGAAATTAAGGATGGACGGGCCATCCAGTATCACGTCTGTGCCCTTGCGCGAGATGCCATCGGCACCCGGCAGGCGCTCCAGGTGGTGCGGCTGTATAGGTACGCGTTGACCACCAGCTTCAATAATGATGGCTTTATGACCACTGCCATCGCTACCCATATTGAAATACATTGGCGGGGCAGCTTCATCAAACTCAAGAGCAGTGGCGGTTGCAGCATCGCCAAACAGCGAGAGCAGGCCATTGTCGAGTGACAGCGGGTTGGATGACTTGTCGCCTACCAGCATGATGCCGCGCTTCAAGCCGTGAGCAGAGAGCATGGAGCCAAGCGTGAAGAGGCCATAGGCATAGCCTGAACATCCCAGGTTGATATCAAATGCCACCGTGCCATGCGATAGGCCAAGCTTATCCTGCAGAATGATCGCGGTGGCTGGAATAGGGTAATCGGGGGATTGTGTCACCACAATCAGGGCGTCAATAGATGACTTTTCCCAACCCAGGCCCGCAATCAGTTTTTCAGCAGCGACCAGAGCCAGGTCGGAAAATACCACGCCCTCCAGGCAGACCCGACGGGTTTCTATCCCAATATTACGTACCAGGCGCTCACGTTCAGAGCGCTGCTCTGGCGGGCAATCCTGCACATTGGAGAAAGCACGTTCCGGGACACAGGTGGTGAGTCCACGGTAGCGGATATTGCGGAGGACAGATTGAGCCATGGCTTAGGCGACCAATTTGTAAATGTCAGTGATGGTCTGGCAGTTGGAAAGGTCATTGCCAGTGATAGTTTTTTTGTATTCCATATCACACATCACGATCACCCCCAGCGCTGCGAGCGAATCCCATTCAGGCAAGGTTTCAAGTCTGGTATCTGCCGACACTTCAACAGGCTCCTGAAAATCCACTGCTTCATTGAATTTTTCGATGAATGTTTCAATTGTGCTCATAGCGACCTTTATACGATTTATAGAGAGAGATGGAAGAGTCTGGATTTATTGTCGTCTTTAAATTTATTATCGACAATATACCGGATTTATTTAGGGGTATTTCAGCGGGTGCCTTGTGGAACGTGCCTTTGGAGGCCATGCCAGTCAATGCAAAGCGTTCGGCTTCATAAAAACCTTGGCTATGGATGATGTTGAGAGGCAGGCTCATGCGGCCACCGCCATTGCCACATGCTGGCTCACTTCCGCCATTTGCCCCTTGGTCAGCATGGGGAAAAATGGCAGGCCGATAAGGTCTGCACTCACCGCCTCTGCCATGGGGGTAGGCAGATGCACAATCGGGCCGACCTTGGCCGCATGCTGATGCAACAAGGGTTGATACCAGCGTCGGGTGCCGATCTTGCTGACGGCGCATAGCTGCTCAAGTTTGCTGCGACGCCCACTGCTACCCAGCCGTACGCTAAACGTCGTGGGGCTGGCGGGAGCGGGGCCCTGTTGCCAGATCAGTGCATCACCGCACGCTTGTTGCAGGGTTTCCCGGTATTGCAGAAACACGGCATGCCGCATGTCGGCCTGTGCTTGCCAGTTATTCAGGCTGGCCAGTCCGACCGCTGCGTGATATTCAGATAATTTGGCATTGGTGCCGGCGTAACTAAGGTGCCCCACCGGATGATCCGTATCAGGACTGAGATTAATGCCGAAATTGCTCAACTCCTTGATCATGCGGCGTTGGCTGGGCTGGCCCGTTACCACAAAGCCCCCTTCCCCCGCCGCCAGCGATTTAGTGGCATGCATACTGAAAACGACCGGAATATCTACCGCCTCTACCCATTGTGAGCCATAGGCCGCTGCGGCATCGATAATCACACGTACGCGATTGCGCTGCTGCCATGTGCTCCATGCTTGCGTATCTTGCGCCTGACCGAAGGTGGCAACGGCAATGACGGCCTGGCAATCACTCTCTCGCAGGCAATTGTCCGCAATCTCTGGCGTCAATAACCAGCTGTCAGGATCAATATCGCAAATCACGGGCAAATGACCCGCGCGTAAAATGGCGGTCAACGTGGCGACAAAGGTGAGCGCCGGAACCAGGACACGCGAACCTGGTGGTAACTCCAGGCTGCTCAGTGCCAGCTCAAGCCCGGCGGTTGCACTGCTGACCGTCACTACCTCGAGTGGCAGCGATGCATGAATTGAATAGTCTGTCGCCAGACGTTGTTCCAGCTCTTGTACCAAGGGACCGAAATTGGAGTAGTGGCGACTAAAGTCTATCCTGTCCAGAAAGGGTTGCAGTGCCAGCCGGTCGGGCAGTTGGGGAACCAGTAATGGGATGCCTTGGGGATTCGACATGCTTATCCTTTGGCAGGGCCGCCGCCGGCACGCAGAGCCGCTATCTTTTCTTCCTGCGCGGGTGTCGCTGCCTGAAAGTCATGAAACAGGTTTTCACCCAGTAGGTAGTTATGCCACAGCCTGCGGTAAGCAGTTTCCAGCTCGGTGCAGCGCGTCTGATAATCCATCAGCACACTGTCCAGCATGCGCTCGCGGATAATGCTTCGCATGGAGGCGAGTTGCTCGGGGTTATCCAGCAATCTCAGAATGATCTCGATATAGTCGTCATCGTTTTGGGCGATCCATTCATTAAATCCCAGTCCTGCCAACGTACATGCCGTGGCGGACGAGACAGCTTCGTCTGCATCCAGCGTCACCACTGGCAATCCCATCCAAAGCGTATGCAGAGTGGTTGTGCCACCTGACACCGGTGAAGTATCCAGTGCCACATCCACCAGACTCCCACGTTCCATGAACTCATCCAGCGGTACCATGGGCGAGACGATGATGCGATCCAGCGGCATATCCAGCTCGACCAGTCGAGGCTCAATGGTGTGGATGGCGTCGTCGATGGTGTTTTCCTGTACATGCAGCAGGAGCTGGATGTCTGTACGTCGCTCCATGATGCGCTTCCATAGTCGCAGCATGTGATCGGTGACTTTACGCGAGCTGTTGAGACAGCCGATGGTAGGCGAAGTGCCCTGCAACATGGGTGGAGTTTCCACCAGCGGTGCATGGGCTGGCGGGATATAGCTGGCCATACACGCCAGGCGATATAGTTTTTCCAGATAGTAGGCTTCGTGCCCAATCGGATCTGCACTGTAATCCGTCAGCCGGTAATCCATGGCTTGCATGCCCAGCGTGCCCCCCATGTAGCCCAGCCATGTCACTTGTACAGGCGCGGCGCGGCGAGCGAATACATATAGACGATGACCGTAGGTATGGCCCGAGAGGTCTACCAGCACATCAATCTGCTGTGCGCGTATCAGTTTGAACAAGGCATCGTCGTCCAGTCTGGAGACATCATGCCAGTGCGGCACCAGGGATTTCAGGTGGGCCGTCGTGTCATCTGGATGCATGGTGGTGGAGAAGACATGCACCTCCATCTGTGCCGGGTCATGATGCCGGAATACGGGCTCCATAAAAAAAGCGATGGCATGGTCGCGCATGTCCCCGGAGACATACCCAACCTTCAGCACGCGATCCGGGTTGCGGTTGTTCAGCATTGGCGGGCTCTGACGGGCCAGCGGGTCAGCAAATCGTTGCCCCCATGCCTGATAAAGCTGGAGCTTGCGAGCGGGATCTGGCTGGCTGATGGAATGAATGTTGGCGCGGTCTATGGCATAGGTCGCGTTATCCGGCTGCATCTCCACGGCTTGATCAATAAAAGCACGGGCTTCATCCAGCTTGCCCAGATAAAAATACGAGATCGCCAGGCCATAAATCGCATCGACATTGTGTGGGTTCATACCCAGCACAAACTCCATGGTCTCGCGCGCCTGCTGGTATTTCATGGTGCGGAGGAATATTTTGCCGATGCGGACCCAGGTCGGTACCTGATCGCCTTCGAGGGAGAGTGAGGCAGTGTATTTGCTCAAGGCCTCAAAATAGTCCTGCTCCGCTTCCGCTTTGAGCGCTTCCTGGAATAATGTTGCAGACTTTGAAGAGGGCGATTGAGACACTATTTAACTGGCCTTGGTCTGTTGTAATGCGGAACGCCTGTGTGCTTCCGACTCTGGCGAAGCCTATATCCTAGGGGATATAGCGTCAAGCCAATTGCTAGTGTATGGCGACATACGTTGTCAGCTAGCTTAATATGAAAGCAAGCCCGGTAAAGGCGGTAGCAATCGTGTAAAAGTCCCGTTATTCAAGGTATCACTAATCCTTGCGATGCGCGGGCGATGATTTGCTAATTGCCTGCTAACCTACGTAAAATACCTTTCCTCGCGGTTCTTGAAGCTGCGGTCCCATATTCCTGGCTTCTCTAAAACGATTAGGCTGTAATTCAATTGATTCATCTGACGATCAACGGTAATTCCCGGCAGTTCGATGTGGCAACCCTTACGGTGGCTGAGCTGGTACAAACCCTGGGCCTCACGGGCAAGCGTCTGGCGATTGAGCGCAATGGCGATATCGTGCCGCGCGGCCTGTTTGCCGATACGGCCCTGAATGATGGGGATAAACTTGAAATTGTAGGCGCTGTAGGAGGCGGTTAACGCGTTATGGATACACTCAATATTGCTGGCAAGGCTTATCAGTCACGACTGCTGGTGGGCACAGGCAAATACAAGGACTTTACCGAAACCCGTGCGGCGATTGATGCCAGCGGTGCCGAAATCATTACCGTGGCGATCCGTCGCACCAATATCGGCCAGCATGCTGGCGAGCCCTCCTTGCTGGAATACTTGCCGCCGGAAGAATTTACTTACCTGCCGAACACCGCGGGCTGTTACTCGGCGGATGATGCGGTGCGTACCTTGCGTCTGGCGCGCGAGCTGCTGGATGGGCACAGGCTGGTGAAGCTTGAAGTGCTGGGCGACCCGACCACGCTGTATCCCAATGTCGTTGAAACGCTCAAAGCCGCTGAAACCCTGGTCAAAGAAGGTTTTGACGTCATGGTCTACACCTCGGATGACCCCATTATTGCCAAACAGCTGGAAGAAATTGGTTGCTGTGCCGTGATGCCATTGGCATCGCTGATTGGCTCTGGCATGGGGATACTGAACCCATGGAATCTGCAGATCATCATCGAAAACGCCAAGGTGCCGGTGCTGGTGGATGCCGGCGTGGGTACGGCATCGGATGCGGCCATCGCCATGGAGCTGGGCTGTCAGGGCATTCTGATGAATACTGCCATTGCCGGGGCGCACAACCCGGTGTTGATGGCGAGCGCCATGAAAAAGGCCGTGGAAGCGGGTCGCGAAGCCTATCTCGCCGGGCGTATGCCGAAAAAACTCTATTCTGCTACGCCCAGTTCTCCTACCACCGGCATGATTGGATAAGCGTGGAGTCATCCCGCCGTTACCAGTTTACCGTCAGTGTGGTGAGTGCCTACTTGCCGGATCAGTCCGATGAAGCCGAGCCACGCTATGCCTTTGCCTACACCGTGACCATCATTAATACCGGCACTGAAACCGCGCAACTCATCAGCCGCCACTGGATCATTACCGATGCCGATGAGTCCGTGCAGGAAGTGCGTGGCCCGGGCGTGGTGGGCGAGCAGCCTACGCTGAAGCCTGGTCAGCAGTTCCAGTACACCAGCGGCACCGTCATGCGCACTTCGGTTGGTTTCATGCGCGGCACCTATCAGCTGGTGGCCGAGGATGGCACTGCGTTTGAAGCCGAGATACCGGCATTTACCCTTTCCATCCCCCGTACTCTGCATTAAGGTTGTTGTCATGCATGCTCGTTTGATTGTTTTATTGGCCGTATTGCTGACCGCCTGTGGCAGCCAGCCGCAAAAGCCCACTCAGCCAAGCCCCAAGCCTGCGTGCGATTGTCCTGCCTTGCCGATTCCGTTGCCGGAAGAGCCCAAGCCTGCCCCGGAAAAACCAGCGGCACCGAAGATTCCAGAGTATGGCCTGCTGAAACCATCCAGCTGGGATGCGCTAAGTGCGCTTGAGCAAGATAATCTGGTGCAAGCGTGGCCCGCCTGGCTGCAGAGCTGCTCGACCCTGAAAACCCGTCAGCCCTGGCAGGCTGCCTGCGCCGCTGCCCAGAATATGATCAATCCGGATCAGGCTAGTATCCGCAGTTACCTGCAAACCTATTTTGATGTCTACCAGACCACCAATGTGGATGGCACCGACGAAGGCCTGATTACTGGCTATTACCAGCCCTTGTTGCGCGGCAGCCGCCTGCCGACAGCCGCCTATCGCTATCCGCTCTACAGTCGGCCGGATGATCTGATTACGGTGGAGTTGACGAGCCTGTTCCCCGAGCTTGCCAACAAGCGGGTACGCGGCCGCGTGGTGGGCACCAAGCTGATTCCCTACTACGACCGCGGTGAGATTGAATCCCCACAAGGCCCGTTGCGTGGGCGCGAGCTGTTCTGGGTAGAAGATATTGTCGAGCTGTTTTTCCTGCAGATTCAGGGGTCGGGGGTGATACGTCTGGACAATGGCGAGCAAGTGCATGTGGGCTATGCTGACCAGAATGGTTTCCCTTATCAGTCCATCGGGCGCTTGCTGATTCAGCGCGGTGAATTAACCGCGGATAAGGCGTCCATGCAGGGCATCAAAAACTGGGCAAGCAATAATCCAGACAAGTTGCGCGAGCTGCTCAACAGCAACCCCAGCTATGTATTTTTCCGTGAATTGCCGCCAGGTTTGCCAGGCCCGTTGGGGGCACTGGGTGTGCCTATCCTGGCTGAGCGTGCGGTGGCGATAGACCCGCGCTTTGTGCCGCTGGGCGCGCCGGTGTTTCTTTCTACCACTTACCCCAACAGCAGCAAGTCGCTTAACCGCCTGATGATGGCACAGGATACCGGCGGCGCCATCAAGGGTGGCGTGCGCGCTGACTTTTTCTGGGGAGCGGGAAATGATGCCGGTAGGCAAGCCGGTGCCATGAAGCAGCGTGGCAAGATCTGGGTATTGCTGCCGCATGGCTTCCCATTGCCAACGGCGGCTCCAGCACCTTAATTCCAATTCCTTTGATGGATCAAAAAGCCGCTTTTAAGCGGCTTTGTTTTTTTGGGCGCTATGTTGTCAGGCTAAGCCGCCCAGGCATAAGCATCCATCGCCAGAAAACCATAGGTGTGCTCAGGTTGATAGCGTATCGCCGGGCCGCGTGCTGCGCCCAGCGCCACAAACAGCGGCAGTATGTGATCCTCTTCCGGGTGCGCCAACACACCATTGATCGACTGCGTACGATAATTCAGCAGTGCCTCATCGTTCTTGTCGACAATGTTATCCCCCACCCAGTTGGCAAACTCCGTGACATAGGCCAATGAGCTGGTGGTGCGTTGCACTTCAAACAGGTGGCGCAGGTTATGGGTGATGGCACCCGAGCACAGCAGCATGACGCCGCTATCCTGCAGCGATGCCAGCGCCTGCCCCATGCGGTAGTGGCTGGCCGGGTCGCGGTGACCCTGGATCGAAAGCTGGGTCACCGGAATATCGGCATCCGGATACATCAGCATCAAGGGCACCCAGGCGCCGTGGTCGAGTCCGCGTTTGGGGTCGCGCTGGATGTTGAATTGGGCTGCCGTCAGCAGCTCCACCACTTTTTCTGCCAATTCCGGGCAGCCGGGTGCCGGGTATTGCATGTCATACATGGCTTTGGGAAAACCGCTGAAGTCATGCAGGGTATCTGGTTGCTGCACAAAGCTGACGCGGGGTTCTGGCGTATCCCAGTGGGCGGACACCACCAGAATGGCCCGCGGACGCGGCAATGACAAGCCCAGTTTATGCAACATCTCACCGGTCTTGCCCGGGGCCATCGCCAGGGTAGGTGCACCATGTGAAATAAAAAGCGTCGTCATTACCGTATCCTGCCAGGCTGCATTACTTGAAAATGGATGAAGCTTACTTGCGATTATCCAGGCTGAAACCACCGGCGCCATAAGCCACGATCAGCAACAAACCGCCGACGATGGTGAAGTTTTTCATGAACATTACCAGCTGTATCTGATTGCTGAAATCCGTATGGAACAAGAACGCCGCTGCCAGCGTAAAAATCGCGATTCCTGCCGCAGCAAATTTCGCCTTGAAGCCCAACAGCAATGCTAGGCCCAAGCCCAGCTCTACCAGCAGGGCGATGGCATAAGCCACCTCGGGGAATGGTGCGCCTACGCTACTGATGTAGCCTATGGTGGCATCAGGTGCCGCCACTTTGCCCAGACCGCTAATAATGAAAATCAGTGACAGCAATACTCTTCCAGCAAAAGTGAGCCAACGGTTGCAAGGGTTCATGCTTTAATCTCCTGAGATATAGGGGTGCTGCTCTGGCATTTTAGCGGCAAAGACAAGACTGGTGGGGATTCGGGATGACGCAGTGATGATTTCCCGGCAGGGGACCGAGAGCTGAGGAATTCAGCGTTGGAACGTCCAAATAAAAACGGGAGCGCTGGGCCCCCGTTCATGTTGTCGCAACGTTAATATTAACGATTGCAAACGTACATGGTCACTTCAAAACCGAAACGCATTTCGGTAGCTTCTGGCTTGGTCCACATAATCGTTTCTCCTTTCGTTGAGGTTTCGTCCGATGCACTCACATGCTTCTAACGTGAGACAAACTGTACGCTCCTCGAGAACGGCTTGCATTGTGTTAGTCATGAAATGGAGCTCATGATTTTCATGAGAATCACATTGTTATGCACATTGAAAGTTTAGTAACCTTTGTTCTTGTCTGCGGAGTTTTCCAAGGCTTCGCCGCCCTTCTGAATGTCTTTGCCGGCGCCGCTCATGGTATTACAGGCGGTCAGCAGCATGAATGAGCAGAGGCAGAGGATGCTTACGATTTTATTCTTCATGGTGTATCTCCAGTCGCAAATTTAAGGGCATTCACACCTGATCAATGTAACGGGACCTCTGCCGTCCAACATTCAGTGCGCGGCTGAAATCGGTGTCAGACAGCACCTACTTTTTTTGCCATAGACGTTGCGCTGCCAATAATCCAATCGCCACAAAAACCACCAGGCCGACGGCTACCGTGGAATGAATGACCGGCATGCCTTGCTTTTCCAGCAAGGTATACAAGCCTACCATCAACAACATGCAGATATTTTCAAACAGGTTTTGCACGGCAATGGCGTGCCCCGCCCCTACGCTGGCGTGGCCGCGCTCCTGCAGCAGGGCATTCAACGGTACGACATAGAAACCGCCGCAGGCGCCAATCACAATCAGTGCGGCAATCGCCCAGTAAAGATTGGAAACATAGGCAAAGCCCACGATCAGCAAACCGATCAGTACCCCGGCGGGCAAGGCGCGGTTCACCGAATGTAGTTGTACATAGCGGGCGGCGGCAAATGCGCCCAGCGCGATACCGATGGCAACACCGCCACTCAGATTGGCAGGCGTGCTGAGATCGGCGATGCCCAAGGCAACCGGCACCCAGGCCACCAGCAGAAAGCGCAAGGTGCTGCCTGCCCCCCAGAAGATACTGGTGCCGATGAGCGAGAAGCGCGCGTCCGGGTTTTTCAGCAGCGTGCTGGTGGCGATGACAAAATCCCTGACCAATGCTGGCAACGACACCCGGCTCAAGGCATGGGCGGCAGGCAGGCGCGGAATGAAGAGATTGGCGAGGGCCGCGACCAAGTAACAGCCAGCAATGGCGGTGAGGGCACCGGTGACGGAGTGATCTGCCAGCCAGCCGCCCAATACGGCGCCCAGTAGAATGGCGACGATGGTAGAGCCTTCCATCATGCTGTTGGCTTTGACCAGATGTTGTGGCCCGACCAACTCGCTCAGGATGCCGTATTTTGCGGGGGAATAGGCGGCGGCGCCCAGCCCGACCATGCCATAGGCCAGCAGGGGATGCAGTCCGCACAGCATAGCAGCGGCACCGATGAACTTCATGCCATTGGCAATCAGCATCACCCGGCCTTTGGGCAGGGCATCGGCCAGAGGGCCAACGAAAGGGGCGAGCACGATAAAGGCCACCACAAAAAACTCTTGCAACAAGGGCAGCTGCCAGCCTGGCGCCGATTGCGATTTGAGCAGGGCAATCGCGGCAAACAGCAGGGCGTTGTCTGCCAGGGCAGAGATAAACTGGGCGATCAGAACGGCAGTCATGCCGCGCGCAGGAATCGCCGATGGGGTGGAGGTGGAATGCATGCAAACTCCCTGGTTTTTATGGTTGGCTTGAATGGGTGGCTTAAATGGTTGAAGGGTGCCTTAAGCCCGCATCGACAAAGGATGGGGCTTTATTGCTGGCCGCAGATATCCGGCTCATGCCTCGGCCGCCATGGTGCGCAATGTCACGTAATCTGTTTTGCCCGTCCCCAGCAAAGGCAGGGCTTCCAGGGAAATAATTTTTTTCGGCACCGCCAGATCTGGACTTCCCAGCTTGCGGGCCGCCGCCTGCAGGCTATCGCGGCTCAAGCTGGTATCGGTGCTGAACAGCACGATGTTTTCACCACGCTGTGCATCCGGCTGGGTGCTGGAAGCATGCTGATGCTCGGGCGAGGCTTCGTGTGCCAGGACTTCCACTGTTTCCAGCGACACCATCTCCCCGGCAATTTTGGCAAAGCGTTTTACCCGGCCCAGAATGCGGATAAAGCCCTGGGCATCAATATCCACCACATCGCCAGTGTCATACCAGCCATCCGCAGGCGCTTTTAGCACGCCCGGCTGGTCATACAGGTAATACCCCATCATGACGTTGGGGCCACGCACCAGCAGACGTCCGCCATGCGCGATGCCGGGGATGCTTTCCAGCCGGGTTTCCATGCCGGGTAGCATGCGGCCCACGCTACCCGGCTGGTTTGCCATGGGGGTGTTGACCGCCAACACGGGTGCGCACTCGGTGGCACCATACCCCTCCAGAATGCGAATGCCGAATTTATCCGCCCAGACCTTGCGGACTTCTTCATTCAGCTTTTCTGCTCCGGCGACTACGTAGCGCAAGCGGTAGAAGTCATAGGGGTGCGCGAATTTGGCATAGTTGCCCAAAAAGGTACTGGTGCCGAACAGCACCGTGCAGCCACGGTCGTAAATTACTTCGGGAATCACCCGGTAATGCAGAGGGGATGGATAAACGAACAGCTTGCTACCCGTGACCAGCGGCATGATGGCTCCGCAGGTAAAACCAAACGCATGGAACAGCGGCAGGGCCATCATGAATTTATCGGCAGGCGAGAAATCGATGATGGCGGCAATCTGGGCAATATTGGACAGGATGCTGTGATGCGAATGCACCACGCCCTTGGGTTTGCCTTCAGAACCCGACGTGAACAGCACCACGGCCGCGTCGTGCGGATTGGCATGCGGTACTGCCAGTCGTGGCAACCATAGCGCAAAGCCCATCAGCCAAAGTTTGTCCCATCCGTTCAAACTGGGTAGCAAATCTTCCAGGTAGACCAGATGCACATTTGCTAAACCCGCTACCGTCTCTTCCAGCTTGGCGGCCGTGATGAATTTGCGTGAGGAAATGACGGTGCGGATATTGCCAGCGATGATGGCATTTTGCAGCCCCGAGCTGCCTGCCGTGTAATTCAGCATGGCGGGGACGCGCTTGAATGCGCTCATGCCGAAAATGAGGCAGATGGTATTGGTGACATTCGGCATCAGCACGCCAACGGTTTCTCCAGCGCTGGTAATCTTGGCGCTAAGGCGCCCCAGCGCCAGGCTCTTTTTCAAAAGATCGCCATAGGATTCCTCGATCTGTTGCATGTCTTCTACCAGCCGGGTGCGGCGGCCATGAATGGAAATGGCATCCAGCAGGGAGCCAAACAGTGTTTTGACCGGGCGCGACTTGAACAGCATATCCTGCATGATGTCGCGCATGCCTTCGCCAGCCAGCTTGCGGCGGGCTCTGGCATTGGCGGCTTCCGGTATGGGGAGATGCGTGGTTGGCAAAATGGTGAGCGACACTTTGGGGAAAAGCTGGCGCGGATAATTGCCACCGGAAAGACGGCTGAAATAACTGCGGGCTGCGCCATCCACGCGCACTGGCAAGATGGTGGCGCCAGTTTTGGCGGCAACGAAACCCGGGCCGTCGTACACTTTCATCAGGCTGCCGGTCAGCGTGATACGGCCTTCGGGGAAGATCACCACATTCTCGCCTGCATCCAGCAGGCGAATGATTTGTTTCATGGCGAGCGGATTGCTGGGGTCAACCGCCAGATGCGGCACCATGCGCAGGATCAATCGGAACAGCGGGCTCTGCAATACGGTGGTGTGTACCACGAAGGTCGCGCGCACTGGCAAAAAAAGCCCGAGCAGCAAGCCATCGAGAAAGGATTCATGGTTGGCCACAATCAGCAGCTTGTGCTGTTCCTGGTTTTGCGATGGCAGATGTTGCCTGCCCCTTACTTCAACACGAAACAGTAATCCACAGACCAATTTTAAAAGCGTTGCCAGCATGAAATCTCCCTTCAGATAGTAGTCTTGATGTAAGACAGCACGCCTTCAAGCGCCTCCGTCATCATCTTTTTATTTATGTGGAAAAACACCTCTTTTCCTACTTTCTCGCTCTGTAGGGCCCCGGATTCCCGCAATACCCGCAGATGATGGCTCACAGCGGTGCGGCTTAAGGTCGAGGCCGCGACAATCTGGCCGATATTCAGGCGTTCATCAGGCTCAAAGGCAAGCAGTATGCGTTGTCGCTGTTCATCGCCCAGCGCGATGAACAGTTTCGAGGTATCTGCCCATTCGGATGGAATCTGCATGATGGCTTTCATAACTAAATAATTAGTTATTTAGTTATGTCCGTCAAGTATATTATTCAAACCACGCCAATCCGCACCTGCCAACGTTGAGATTGCCTCTCCAAGCGGCTAAGATGCTTATCTTTCATGATTTCATAGATAGCGATCCGGCGTGGCACCCTTACTGCGACAATCCGAACTGTTGGACAATATAGCCCGGGCGGGCTTCAGTTTTGTGGCAGGAGAAGCCATGCAGGCTTGGTTACTGGGGCAGGCCGAAGACGCGCTGAACGACTGGCCCGCCTTTGCTGCCAGCTGGGAATCCATGCCGCTGGATCAATACATGGCGGATGGCGGGCGCTATCGCCGTCGCCGCTACGCCACGCTCAGTGCACCAGCGCAAGGCGGTGACATTGTGCTGGAACCGCATCAGCCGCATTACCAGAGCCTGGACTACAACCCGCTGAATGGAGGTGTCGCGCGCGAGTTCGAGCCTATACCCGCGGCTATCATGCAGGGTAACAGCATGCGCAACATCCTGCGCTTCTGTCACAAGATGTTCAGCCGCATGCTCCCTGACAAAGTCTGGCATATCGAATGCCATCAATTCCGCATTGAAGCCAGTGCCGACTTGCATGGCAAACCAACGCCCGAAGGCATACACCGCGATGGCGTTGATTTTGTGCTGGTGATGATGGTAAAGCGCGTGAATATTTCCAGCGGCACTACCACCATGCATGACCTTGAGCACAAAACCCTGGACAGCTTTACCCTGACCAAACCGCTGGATAGCGCCATCGTGAATGATAGACGCTGCATGCATGGGGTGACGCCCGTGGAGCAGATCGATGCGGCACATCCTGCCTATCGCGATGTGCTGGTGGTGACATTTCGCGCAAAGTAGCCTGTGAATGACGGAAATGGCCATAAATAGCGGCCCTGTTCACGTCATTTAATACAGTTGTGGTAGCGTATGCTGACAAGAGCCAGAACGCAGTTTGAAACTCCGATGCTGTGGCATCGGTTATGGAGCTAAGCGCGAGCCAGTATGCAAGAAAAACCTACCCCCATCGAGATTGCCCGGCAGGCGCTGATGCAGCTTGCATCGCGCAAAGTCCCACCTACGCCGGATAATTTTCGGACGGTATACGACGAGATCGCGGGCGTTGTTTCCATGAATGAAACTCTTGAGCTTGCCCACGTGCTGGACAAAGTCTTGCACGACGCGGGCAAGCAGCGTCCCAAGTATATTGCCGCCGCCCAATCCATTGCCACCCTGATTGAGAAAAAGGACTGGTCCCGGGTGGAAGACCAGCTCATCAAGCTCCTGCCCTTGGGCGCCGCTGGTGGTGATGAAACCAGCTGGCCGGTGGTGATTCGCAACCTGCTCAAGCAGCTGGAGATGAGTCACAAGGGTGTGACGCTGACACGCAAGAAAGAAGGCCTTAACCGGGTACTTACCAACTTTGGCAATGACCCCGATGTCTTGCCACAAAAGATCCAATCCCTCGCCAACTCATGGGGACAAGGCTCAGTGGCTGATCATGTGCAGGGCGATGGCCCGCAGGTGCTGGAAGGCGAAGCGGAAACCATAGGCGAAACGCCCACCCCTGCCCCCAGCAAGTCGCTCTATGGCAAAAAGCCTGCCGAATATTGGCGCGAAATGCTGGTGCGCACCATGGAGTTGGTGCTGATCCCGCAATTGCATTCCCTGCCCGAGCCGGAAGCCAAGGCTAAACAACTGGTCAAGGATATTCATTCCGCGACGAATGAAACCCAGATCAAGCGTATTGCCGAAGAGTTGAAGGGCGTGCTGTTCACCCTGGAAATGCATGGCGATCAGCAAAACCGTCTGCACGAAGCCTTGTTGCAATTATTGCGCCTGCTGAACAACAGCATGGGTGAGCTGGTGCTGGAGGATAAATGGCTGCATGGGCAGACCCAGATCGTGCAGGATATCCTCGAGAAACCGCTGGACCTTACCCGCCTCTACGACGCCGAAAGCAGCTTGAAAGAGATGCTGTACAAGCAGGGACAGATCAAGCCGCGGCTGATTGAAGCCAAGGATTCGCTGAAGCGCATGGCGGAAATCTTCGTGGACAGACTGGCCGAAATGGATACGGATACCGGTGAATACCAGAACAAGCTGAATGGCTATCGCGACCGTATCACCTCCACCGAGGATCTGGTGGAGCTCAACTCCGTCATTGATAGCCTGTTGAACGATACCCGCAGCATAGGCCTGAGCATACAGCGTTCCAAGGATGCGCTGGTGGATGCCCAACAGCGCGCTGACGAAGCGGAAAAGCTGATCGATGAATTGACGCGACGCCTAGACCATATCAGCGAAGTCGCGCATGAAGATTACCTCACTGGCACGCTAAACCGGCGCGGCATGGATGAAGCCATGGAACGTGAGTTTGCCCGTGCCGACCGCCATGGTACGCCGCTCAGTATTGCCATGATGGATATTGATCACTTCAAGCAGCTCAATGATAACCTGGGCCATGCCACCGGTGATCAGGCCTTGATCCATCTGGTGCGCATCATCAAGTACTCGCTGCGGAATACCGATGTGCTGGCGCGCTATGGTGGCGAAGAGTTCATCATCATACTGCCCAGTACCAAGCAGGATGAGGCCATGGATATCATCAAGCGCGTGCAGCGTGACCTCACCAAGAATTTCTTCATGCATCGCAACGAACGCGTGCTGATCACCTTTAGCGCCGGGGTGGCCGAACGGCTGCCGGGCGAAGGGCCGGATACCATCGTGCCCCGTGCCGATGCCGCTCTTTACAAAGCCAAGCATAGCGGACGCAATCAGGTGATTGGCGCAGAAGGACTGCTGGAAGAGCCGGAGATTCGGGAAATTACCGATGCCAGCGCGCAAGGAAGTAATGGCAATTAAATCCTTATTGACCTGCCTGTTGTGCCTGTCACTGGCAATGACTGCTAGCAGTCAGGCCGCGGAGCCTGAAGCGATCCAGGCTGCATTCAATCAGCGCTACCAGGCGTTTTTTGGGGCAGACAGCACATCCCTGCTGCCCCTCCCCGCCATCGACAAGCTGGAATGGAAGCGCATGCGCGAGAAAAAAGCCTTGCATCAGGTGTATCAGGAGCCGGGCAAGTATTACAACAGCAAGGTGTATGTATTCACCCTGTATCAGGAGGAGCTGGACGGTGGAGCGTATTACCTCGATGCCACCGGCGGCTTCTGGGGCATGGATGAGCTGGTGTATGGGCCGTTGTCCGCCCAGGATATCGGCATTCCCTGAGTCGCCTTAGCCCGGTGGTCGGCCGGGCTTGAGTACAGGCCGCGATGCTTCAGGCTGTCGCAAGCTCTGCAGAAGCGGCAAGCAGGGTGTAAATCTTTTCTGCAGTCACTGGGCGAGAAAGCAGGTAGCCCTGAAACTTGTCGCAACCTGCCTGCGCAAGAAAATCATACTGCTCCTGTGTCTCCACCCCTTCTGCCACGGTTTGCAGATGCAGGCCCTGCGCCATGCGGATAATGCTAGCGGCAAGCTGCATGTCATCGGTGCTGTCGGGGATATCCTTGACGAACTCGCGATCAATTTTAAGCGCGTGGATGGGCAGGGTTTTCAGCTTGGCCAAGGATGACTGGCCAGTGCCAAAATCATCAAGTGCAATATGCACGCCTGTACGAACCAGTGTTTGCAATGTGGGAATGGCGATATCCATTCTATCCATCACCGCATTTTCCGTGATCTCAATGGTCAGCCGACCCGGCGCAATGCCATGGTGCTTCAATACTTCATGCACGGTCGTCACAAAATTCACGTCGCAAAAATGCCTGGCTGAAATATTCACTGCCATGCTGAGCGTATTGTCAGGCAGGCGGGTATCCCACTCTGCCAGTTGGGCACACGCGTGGTCCAGCACCCATTCGCCTATGGGGATAATCAGGCCGGTTTCTTCTGCGCATGGAATAAAGTGGTCAGGGTATATCAGACTGCCATCCTCCTGCTGCCAGCGAATCAGGCACTCGCAGCTGGAGATATGGGGTGGGCCGACGACATTTTCGGCCTTGGCGTATATCGGCTGGTAATGCAATACAAAGGCTTTGTCGCGTATTGCCTGACGCAGACGGCTTTCTGTCATTAGTCTTTCCTGGGCGCGCTTGGTCAGCTCTTCGGTATAAAACTGATAGCGGTTGCGCCCGGTGTCCTTGGCGCGGTACATGGCGGAGTCGGCATTGCGGATAAGCTGGGTGGCATCCTGGGTATCTTCCGGGCATACGCTGATGCCGATGCTGGCACTGATGACGACTTCGCAATTGCCACTTAAGTGAAACGGGGTCTTGAGCGCGTCCAGCAGGTTGCTGGCAATGGTGGCGGCTTCGCTGGCGTTTTGTAACTGCTCGATCAACAGCACAAATTCATCCCCGCCCAGGCGCGCAAAGGTATCCTGTTCACGTATGCGCAGTTTCAAGCGTTCTACGATCGCGACCAGTAGCTCGTCTCCTATCACATGACCCAGACTGTCATTGATATTCTTGAAATGGTCGATATCGATAAACAGCATGCCAACCCGATTGTTGTTGCGCGCACTCAAGGCCAATGCATGGCTCAGCCTGTCCTGAAAAAGCAGGCGATTGGGCAGCCCGGTGAGAATGTCATGATGGGCCAGATGCTGGTAGCGCAATTGACCTTCTTCTATCAATTGCTCGGCTGTCAGCAGGCGCTCACTTTCTGCCAGAAGAATGCTCTGCCTAACCATGGCCAGTGCAATAATGCTCAGGCAGGAGGCCAATGCAATGGATTTGGCGATAGGCGTTGCCGTATCCATCATCATGAAATAAATGGTGCTGATGGCGATCAGCATGGCCATCAACGGGATCGCGCGTTGTATACCCTGGCAGATACGGATGTAAGTGCGATTGCCCGATGGGGTGGCCATCCAGTGCATGGCGCCAAGACCCAGCAGCAAATCAGAAGCGGAAAACACATGGTTGAGCAAGGAGCCGTCTATGTTCACCTGGTCGATGACATTCAGGTTCCACTGCATCCAAATGCCGCCTTCCAATGCCAGCCCGCCAAGTAGCAATAGCCAGCCCAATTGCAAGCGTAAGCGCAAAAACGGCACCAGCAAGAGCGCAAAGCAGGCGGCGCTAAGCAAGCCTGCCGGATAAAACACCAGCACCAGCAATTGGAGGGCGTTACTATCCGCCTGGCGCCCCATATAAATCAGCAGAATGAGGCCAATGACGGCAATGGTCATCACCGCCATATCGAGCTTGGCGGCGGTCAGTTTTGCATGGGAAAGATGCAGCTTGAGGGCGCTGAGCAGGCCCAGAATGCAACAGGGGCCCAGCATCAGATAGAAGAAATCAGCAGGTGCCGGAAATGGGTTCCAGCCGATGACCGATTGTACATCCCAGCAAAGCTGGCCAACAAAGTAAGAACCTATACCCAGCAAAAACCAGCGTCGGGGTTCACGTTGTTCGGGGTAGGCCTGACGGTAACCCATCCAGGCCAGCAGGAATGCAGCCCCGCTACTGACAGTCCAGTGCAGATTGTCCAGCAAGGGCAACCACGGCTGGGGTACAAAAAAAGAACCAATGATGGCCAGAATTACCACCGTCACTGCACCAAAAAGCACCCCTTTTGCGTTGCCTGACATCATCAAGTTCTTTTTATAATTATGCTGTTGCATCATTTAACCCTAAATTGTTAACGAATGTAAACCATTGCTTGTTTGCATCTGTTTTCATCTGCATAGCTTCTGCTCCAGAGTTGCCTGAATATGGTTCTGCTACAAGGGAGGGACCAATAATTTCAAGCATATTTCGGTCCAGTTTCCCGTAAAATGCGTTTTTAGATCGAACCCTGATATGACTCCTTCTATCGACTCCCCTAATTTGCAGTTGCTCAAGAATCCGTCTTTTCTGAAATTGCTGGCGTTTCGCCTGTCGGTTATTTTTTCGTACCAGATTGTGGCGGTGGTGGTGGGGTGGCATATCTATCAACTCACGCGCGATCCATTGTCGCTGGGGCTCATCGGACTGGCTGAAGTGGTGCCTTATATCTGCACAGCCCTGTTTGCTGGTTATGCGGTCGACCATCATTCACGACGCTTTTTTGGGGCGATGGCAGGCGGCGTACTGATGCTGAATGCCCTGACGCTGGCCGCCGTGTCTGCTGGCTATGTGCCGGGAAGTCCAACGTACTGGATTTATGGCTCGATTATCTGCGTTGGCTTTGCGCGCGCCTTCATTGGCCCATCCTTCAGTGCGCTATTTGCGCTGGTCGTACCACGTAGCGAATTCGGCCGGGCTGCCGGGGTGGGGAGTTCGGTATTCCAGATCGGCCTGGTCATGGGCCCCGCCCTGGGCGGCATACTGGTGGGCTGGACCAATGTCAGTGTGGCGTATCTGGTGTCTGCCGGATTCGCCATCCTGGCCGCTGTCGCCATCCTGAGCATACGGGTGGTGGAGCCGCCGCCAGCCGAGAGCGTGCCGGTGTTTACCAGCATCGGGCAGGGCTTGCGTTTTGTATTCAGCAACCAGATTGTGCTGGGGGCGCAGGCACTGGACATGTTTGCGGTACTGTTCGGCGGCGCGGTCGCCATGTTGCCCGCGTTTATCCATGATATTTACCATCACGGCCCTGAAGGCCTGGGCATATTGCGGGCCGCACCTGCGGTGGGCGCAGTGATCATTGGTATTGTGCTGGCACGTCACCCGCTGAATCGGCATGCGGGCAAATATCTTATGATGGCCGTGGCGGGCTTTGGCATCAGCATTATCCTGTTTGGCCTGACCACGCATTTCTGGCTGGCGGCTTTTTTGCTGGCAATCTCGGGGGTATTTGATGGCATTTCGGTGGTGTTGCGCACCACCATCATGCAATTGATGACGCCGGATGCCATGCGTGGACGGGTTTCGGCCATCAACGGAATATTCATCGGTTCATCCAATGAACTGGGTGCTTTTGAGTCCGGGGTCAGTGCCCGGCTGATGGGGCTGGTGCCATCGGTGATTTTTGGCGGCACTATGACGCTGGCAGTAGTCGCTGCGACGGCTCGTCTGGCACCGCGCTTGCGTCGCCTGCATTTGCACGAGCTGCATTAACTTCAGTGGAATTTGTCCATTCAGGCAGAAATATTCCGGCCTGCCCCTAAAGTAATCGAATTAGGGGACGATATCAGGGTAGTTTGGCGTTTTGCTATCCGCAAACACCAAATAAACTACGAGCGCGTGGGAATCTTTTGATTCTCGTGCGCTCTTAATGGCGCTGAAACACAATTTCAGCCCGAGTAATAACCTGATATCCCAAAAGGAATTGACATGCATGCTGCAAGTTTTGACTATCTGATCCCCGCTCCTGCGTTTCAGCCTGAGTACCTGAATGTGCTGGAAATCCCCGACCGCTTTACCCAGACCACGCTTTATAAAACAGAGCAACGTGAGCTCGAGCTACGCCGCGAAATCGTCAAGATGACGCTTGCGAGTGGCGATTGCGTCTGACGTTATTGCGCTAGGCATTGAGCGCGGCAATTCAGCTCCTGCATTAACCCCAGCGCATTTCTGACATCCCTGCTGTTTAATTCGTGCCGTCCATGGCAGGGCTGTTCTCGCCCCGCATCTGGCCTGCCGAAATGGTCAGGTGAGGATAGGGAATCTCGATGCCCACATGATCAAAGGCGTGCTTCAGGCGCTTCAGGTATTCACGGCGCACGGTCCACTGTTCCAGTGGCAACACCTTGAAGCGGCACTTGATAATGACCGCCGAATCATCCCAGCGATCTACCCCCGCCATCTCCAGGTCGTCCAGTATTTTCTGATTAAACACCTCGTCTGCCTTCATGTCGTCCCCGACTTCGCGCATCAGCGTCATCACGGTTTCCACGTTTTCGCGGAAGGCGACGCGAACATCAATCACGGAATAAGCAAAGCTGCGGCTCATATTGGTGACGGTGGAAATAACGCCGTTGGGAATAAAATGCACATTGCCATCGTAGTCGCGCAGCTTGATGTAGCGCAGCGTCACCTCCTCCACAAAGCCGCTTTTACCGCCTGCATCCACTACGTCACCCTGTCGGATCTGGTTTTCCAGCAGCAGAAAAAATCCGGTGAAGTAATCCTTGATCAGGCTCTGCGCGCCAAAGCCCACGGCAACGCCCACCACCCCGGCTGCCGCCAGGATAGGCGCAATGGATACGCCCAGTTCATTCAGTATCTCCATGATGGTGATGACGGAGATCAGCACCGTGGCAATGTAGCGAAACACGCGCCCCAGGGTTTGTACGCGCTTGATTTCTTCAGGGTTATCCTGCGCATGCGTGAGCAGATGGGTTTTCAGCGCCAGCAGCATGCGGTTGAAAATGCGCATCGCCAGCCAGGCGATGGCGAGTATCAGCACAATTTTGAGAAATACCTTGGCGATTTCCCAGAATTTCTGAATGTCCTCGATGCCGAGCTGAATGAGATAGTGTTCCATGGGGCCTCCTGTTGCATGTGTTGGCGGGCGATGATCAGCATGGTGTGCAATCATCAGGCCCGCCGGGCGGTGTAGTTCAGGTCTTGAACCAGCACGCGGTGAGTGGCGGAATGAGCAAGCTATCTTCTGTGCATGAATAGCTGTCTGCAGCGATCGTTTCTTGCACGGTGCCATGGGTGAAAAAACCGGCGCGACGCAGTTGCTCCAGCGGCATGGCCTGGGAGTTATGGTCAAAGTTATTGACCACCAGTACACGTGCCTGGCTGTTCAAGGGATCAAAGCGCGAATACACCAGCAGATGCGGGTTTTCCAGCTCAAACAGCTCTCGATTATTCAGATCGGCCAGCGCGGGGAGTTCTTTGCGCAACGCAATCAACTTCTTCAGGCCATTGAAAATGCGATATTCCACGGTGCCTGGCTGTTGGCGCAGTTCGGCTTTTTCCCAGTTCATGCGGGGCCTGTGCACCCAGCGGCTGTCGTTGTATTTGAGTTCGTCTTCCAGATACGAGGTATCGTTGAGCGTGCCCAGCGGATCAGCGTAATACAGCAATGGAATGCCGCCGAAAGACAGGATGATGCTATGCAACAGCAGGATGGTGCGTATGCTGGTATCAATCGCAGCTTCGTCCTGAAGGTTGAGGGCGGTCTCCAGCCCGGCCAGGGACGCTAGCGAGCCGGAAATACGCGCATCGCCGGTTTTATCGTTACGGCCAAACGCTACACCGCGAGCTATCGAGTCTTCCCGGTTGCCGGTGTAATAGTCGATCAGGAACTGCCGGTGCGCCCAAGGCTCGTAGCCTGCCTGGCGGATATCGTTATCATCAAACCCCAGGCCAATGTCGTCGTGGCAACGCAGATAATTGAGCCAGGTGGCACGCTCCAGCTTGTTGGGAATATTGCGTATGCCTTTGTTGAGCAGCGATGCCTTCTTGGTAGCGACCCCTTCCCACAGCAGCGCCATCAGGGTGGCGTTATAGGCAATCTCACACTCCTTGGCATTGATGGCATCTTCGCCAAAGTACTTGATCACTTCTGGCGGGGCCACAATCGCTTCCGCAATAAACAAGACGCCGGGGGCTGTTACCTGGCAGCAATCTTTCATCAGTTGCAGAATCAGGTGGGCTTCACGCTCGTTCTGGCAACTGCTGCCAATTTTTTTCCACAAGAAGGCCACGGCATCCAGTCGCAAGATATCCACGCCATGATTGGCCCAGTAGAGAATGATGTCGATCATCTCGATCAACACCGCCGGGTTGCGGTAATTCAGATCCCACTGGAACTGGTTGAATACGGTCATCACCCATTTATTGGCTTCGGCATTCCAGGTGAAATTGCCGGGCGCCGTTTCGGGGAATACCTCCAGCATCGATTCTTCGTACAAATCCGGCAACTCGCGGTCATCGAACATGTAGTAGTAATCCTGATACTTGGGGTCGCCCTGCCGTGCTTTCACCGCCCAGTCGTGTTCATCTGAGGTGTGGTTGACCACCACATCCAGCGCCAGCAGCATGTCGCGCTTTTTCAGATTGCTGATCAGTGCATCAAGGTCGGCCAGCGTGCCGTAACGAGGATCGATATTGCGAAAATCGCGCACGGCATAACCGCCATCGCTTTTGCCGCGCGGGCAATCCATGATGGGCATGATATGCAGCAGATTGATGCCCAGATCCTGCAAAAAGTGCAGATGGCGCTGCACGCCCTGCAGATCACCCGCAAACTCCTGGCAGTACATGGCGAATCCCACCCATTTCTGGCTCAGAAACCAGGTATGGTCTTTTTCCCGCGCCAGATCCTGCTCGCGCAGATGCGGCGCACGATTCAGGTACTGCCGTGTGAGCGTTTCCACCAGCTTGCCCAGCTGCTGCTTGTAATCTGGCCGCTCGCCATACAGGCTATGAAATAGCGAGTAGATGGCATAAAAATTAGCGCCAAGCCGGATATAGAAATGCTGCAGATTGTGTTTCTTGATCTCGGGTTTCAGGCCGATCAGGATGTCATTCAACAGCGAGTGCGAGACCTGTTCATACATGGGGCACCTCGCTCTCTGCCGTATCCGGTATAGGCGGTGCCGTGCTGATGGGGACTTCCAGCAGACCATAGTGACGCAGCCCTTCCAGTATGCCAGCGGCAAAATGCCGGGAGGCAAAATACACGCTGTGCATGCCCTTCAGCGCCTGCAACTCAGGGCTGTAATTGCCGACGACGATGGCTTGGGTATTCCCCACCAACATCTCCTGATCATTGCCTGAGTCGCCTGCGACCAGGAAGTTTTCAAGCGGCAAGCCCCATTTGTAGGCCAGATAGCGGATGGCATGCCCTTTGGACGCGCGAATAGGCAAGATGTCGAGAAACTCCTGATGTGAGTAGATTAACTGGGCCCGCAATTTGCGCTCGCCCAGCAAGCGATACAGCTCTTTGATGGTGGGCATGTGCTTGGGATCCACGATATAACTCAGCTTGAATTCGCGCTGGTTTTCTGGTGCTTGCAAGGTCAGCCCGGGGATGCCGGTGAGCGCTTGTTGCAGATCATCGCGACGCCACATATGGCGGATATGGTTGGCCCAGCCTATATCGGGAATCAGCTTGGCGCCATAATGGATTTCGCTGCCTACCGAGGTAATCAGGATTTCCGGTTGCGGCACCTGCCATTTTTTCAGGATGGCAATCGCACTCTCCAGCGGCCGTCCGGTCGCAATGCCAAATGCCAGCTTACCTTTATTGCGGCTCAGCCACTGCATTAGCTGTTGCAGCGAGGCTCGCTCGCCCAGCAGGGTGTTATCGATGTCGCTGATCAGGGTGCGCTCGACCAATGGCATTTGCGATTTGCCAGAATCCAGCAACAGCGCGTGATGACGGCGCACCACTTTGCGGTTGCGGCGCAGCACATGCCGTACTTCTTTCATGTATTTGGCGACATGGGCATCCCAGCTGTAATGGCGCTTGACGCCGAGCAGACCGTTGGCCGACCAGGTCCGCCATTGCTTGCGGTCTGCCAGCGCGCTGGTCAAGGCCTGGCCTATCGCTTCGCATTCCAGGGTGTTGGCCAACAGGCCGTTGCGGCAGTTGCGCACGATATCGCGCGGGCCACCGTCATCCGGCGCCACAAAAGGCAGGCCGCTGGCGGCGGCTTCAATCAGGGTCAGGCCAAACGGCTCGGTCAGCGCGGAGTTCACAAATACACCACGCCTTCTGGCGGCAAGCCGGTAAAGCTCGGGAATGGCATCCTGCGATATCTGCTTGGGGATGGCGACTTTGCCCCACAAATCATATTTGTCGATATCCAGCAGCAGGTTTTGCATCACCTGTTGCTGCGACTCTTCCATGGCGCGAATATCCTCGCGCGTGCCAGCGACGATGACCAGGTTGGCTTTTTCCTGCAGCTCTTGCGATTGGCCATAGGCATGCACCAGGCCTTTGAGATTCTTGCGCAGGTCCGGGCGGCAGATAGCGAGGATGACGGGCTTGTCCGGGTCGCTGAGAAAACGGTCTATCTGTTGCTGTGGGTCAGACTGAATCTTGCGCCTGCCGGGTGGTGAGAAACGTTTGGTATCGGTGCCCGGGGGAATCACCACATAGCGTTGCTGGGCAAAGTTGTGATAGATGCCGTATTGCGAGTCGATCTCCTGGCGCGTGCTGGTCACCACAAACGCGGCATGCTTGAGGATATCTTCTTCAACCGCAATGCGGCGGTCCAGATTGAACTGGCGCTCAATGGCGTGCTGCTTGCGGCCGCTGGCCAGCAGGCGTTCACGCTTGGTACGGCCCAGCGAATGGCCGGTATGCACTTGTGGGATACCCAGCAGCAATGACAGTTGCTGCCCGACATACCCGGCATCGGCATAGTGGGTATGAATCAGGTCAGGCAGGCGCCCCTGTTGCCGTAAGTAATGCAGGCAACGATCCACCAGCTCATCCAGATAAGGCCACATGAGCTCTTTGCGCAGATAGCGCTTGGGGCCAAAGGGCAGGCGGATAATGCGTGCCCCGGCAGATAGCGCTTCTTCCGGCTGGCTGTATTCAGGCGCGACGGAGGGGTCAAGGATGGCGCGCGTCAACAGATCGACCTTGCCGATTTCGGGATGGGCGGCAAGGGTGCGCGAGAGCTCGACCACATAGGTAATCTGGCCACCGGTATCGGCATCGCGTCCCAGCTCAAGATCGTAACCCCGTATCAAGCCATGCAGGCTGATCATCAGTACATAGAGCGGGCTATCGCTGGCGGTGATCATGACAGCCACTCCTGCACAAACGGCTGGTAAAACGTCAGGTCATGCGGCGCTGCGCCACGTATGGCACATAGCGCACTGGCAAACTGGTTGGCCCGGCTAAGGGTGAGATTGGTCTCCCATGCATGCAGATGACCCAATATGTACACCGCGGCGAATGCATCGCCCGCGCCCACTGTATCCTGCAAAGGCTGGGTCATGGTTTGGGGCCCGGTTTCCTGCAGTTGGCCACTGGCATTCAGTTGCCATGCGCCTTGCTCACCGCGTGTAATCACCACCAGCTTGAGATTGAAGCGTTTGAGCATGGCCATCGCCAGCTCAGGCAACGATTTTCCCGGCAGCCGCAGCAAGATCGCCAGCGCGCCCAGTTCGTCCTCATTCATCTTGACGATATCGGCACGCAGCAATGAACGTCGCACCGTATGCTTGTCATACCATGGAGCACGCAGGTTGAGATCAAGAAAGCGCGGGCTTCTGGCGTCGTTGAGGAAGTTATCCAGCGCCAGGCGCGACTCCATATTGCGCTGCGCCAAGGTGCCAAAATAGACCAGGTCTGGCTTGAGGGACATGGTCAGCATGTGGGTCACGCCAGCGTGGATATAGTCGTATGCCTGGTAGGGGAGGATTTCAAAGCGGTGGCCGCCAGCATCCATATGCACGGTGACCTGGCCAGTGGGGTATTGGGGATCGCACTGGATGCCGGAAGTATCCATGCCGCGTGCGTTCATCTCGGCGAGCAGTTCTTCGCGTAGGACATCATTGCCCGTGCGTGAAATCATCACGGGTTTTAGGCCAAATCCCTGCAAGTGGCGCGCGACATTGAAAGGGGCGCCGCCCAGGATATGGCCATCAGGAAAAACATCGGCTAATACTTCGCCAAACAAGGCAACGCATGAGCCCATGTCTTTATGGTGAGGTTGTAATTGCAATGGAGTTCCCTTTTGCTGTTGTTTTTAAAAGATAATCTGCATTCAGCCACTCCTGACAAGGTGGGATGGTCAGGGTGTTGTAAGCTTCCCCTGTTATCTTTTAGTGGTCTTTTGAGCGGCAAAGTTTCGATTTTTTTTAAAAGCAGCCAACGCTAGCCCGGCATTGCAAAGGGATATGACGCCATCCTGCGGCCAAGTGATGATTACTTTTTTTTAACATTACGCTATTACGCTTGATGTTAAGCTTATGGTCGTTCATGCAACCATATCGGGTGGCATGGCTCCAATATGGCGATTTACACCAGCATCAAGCACACAAGAACCCGTGTTGACTAACAAACAGCCCTCTTCACAATTGCCTACCTCTGCCGCGGCCCCTTTTCTCTGGGATAAACGTTCTCGGGGAGATCGCATGCTGCAGATTCGCATCAGCCGCAATACGCTGATCGCGATTGTAATTTCGCTGCTGATACATGCGATTCTGCTGTTTACCGTCATCATTCACCCCATGGAGTCTGGTCCTGAGTCCGAGCCTGCCGAATCCAGCCAGATTGTGATGCAACTCGCCCCCAAGGCGGCGCCCAAAGCAGCGGAGACCCCGCAACCCAGTACCCAGGCGGAGCCTGAGCCCGCCCCTGCGCCCAAAGCGCCACCCAAGCCTGTCAGCAAACCGGTGACCAAACCGAGCAAGCCGACATCTCCTCCTGTCATGGCGGCCCAGCCGCCTGCCCGGGATCATGCACCTGCTCCGCTGGACCGGCGTGTACCTGCCCCTCCAGCGGAACCGGATATGTCGCCGCCGCCGACCGACATGATGAGCTACGTGAAACAGCAGCGTGACAAGCGGCGTGCGCAGGGTGATCCTTCTATCGTGAATGAGGATGCGGCTGCCAAAGAGCGGGGACCGACGGCTGATGAGGTACGTGAGGCCAATATCCAGCGCAACCTGAAGGAAGCGGGCGGCGGCGTTTTCCAGATCACACAGATGAGTTCACGCGGGGCTAAATTTGTATTCCGTGGCTGGCGCTACTTCAGTAATCCCCGCACCGAATATATCGAGGTGGAAGCGCCTGCCGATGGTGATATTCGCCGGGCGGTGGTCAAGCGCATGATCGAGATTATCCGCCGTGATTACAAAGGGGATTTCACCTGGGAATCCAAACGTCTTGGCCGTGTCGTAACCTTGTCTGCACGCCCGCAGGATAACGATGGCCTGGAAGATTTCCTGCTCAACGATTTTCAGTGGTAGCCAGCGGCTATCCTTATAATCAGTGGCTCTGCCCTGACATCTATCTTTTGTAATCCTTAAACCAGATGCGAACCATTTTTAATGATGAGACTCCCTTAGGGTGGGGAATCACTTTTCATTGAAGCGTCGTCAATAAAAAATGGGAAAGACAGCAGGGGTATACCCTGTGTATGCTTAGCCTGCTGGTCTGGTCAATACAGGCTTTTGCATTGAACGGGATCAGTCAACTTCACCGATGGATTGCGGCCCCGCTTACCGCACTGTAGCTGACATTCAATGCAGTGATGTTCAATAACAATCTTCACAAAAAATTGCGCTATGGACCATAACATCACTCTCATCTCCACCGTCGCGGCGGGCTTCGGCCTGGCGTTGGTGTTCGGCTTTATTGCCGAAAAAATCAAGTTGCCCGCTCTGGTGGGTTATCTGTTGGCAGGTATTCTGATTGGCCCGGCAACGCCAGGCTTTGTCGCCGATACCGGTATCGCCTCCCAGCTGTCTGAAATTGGCGTCATGCTGCTCATGTTTGGCGTGGGCCTGCATTTTTCGATTGCGGACCTCATGGCGGTCAAACGTATTGCACTCCCCGGCGCGGTGGTGCAAATGACGCTTGCGACCGTGCTGGGAGCGAGTGTGGCTCACTTGTGGGGCTGGACTCTTGGCGAGGGACTTATTTTTGGCCTGGCACTGTCATGCGCCAGTACGGTGGTGCTGCTGAAGGCGCTGGAAGCCAGGGGCATTGTAGACAGCATGAATGGCAAAATCGCCGTGGGCTGGCTGGTCGTGGAAGATCTTGCCACAGTCCTGGTGCTGGTATTGATGCCGCCGCTAGCAGGCATACTGGGCGGTACCGCCCCGGTGGAAAGTGCTGCCCCACTCTGGCAGACCATCGGGTTTACCTTGTTGCAGGTTTCATTTTTCATTGTCTTTATGCTGGTGGCTGGCAAGCGCTTGTTGCCATGGTTGCTGTGGCATGTGGCAAAGACCGGCTCACGCGAGCTATTCACCTTGGCCGTGATTGCTGCGGCCATCAGCATTGCGTTTGGCGCTGCCAAGCTGTTTAGTGTGTCTTTTGCTCTGGGCGCCTTCTTTGCGGGCATGGTGATGCGCGAATCTGAATTCAGTCATCGTGCCGCAGAGGAATCTTTGCCTTTGCGTGACTCCTTCGCCGTGCTGTTTTTTGTGTCGGTGGGTATGCTGTTTGACCCGGCTATTCTGGTCAAGGAGCCATTCAGTGTGCTGGCAGTGGTCGCCATTATCATTGTGGGTAAATCCATTGCGGCCATGGCGATCGTGCTGGCTTTCCGCTATCCCCTCAACACGGCGCTGACGGTGGCCGCCAGCCTGGCGCAGATTGGCGAGTTTTCTTTCATCCTCGCCGGGTTGGGCATGGGCTTGGGTATTCTGCCGGCGGAGGGCATGAGTCTGGTGCTGGCCGGAGCGCTGATTTCGATTGCACTGAATCCCCTGGTATTTTCTCTCGCGAAGCCGATAGAAAAATGGCTGTTGAGCTTCTCCAAGCTTGCGCGCCACCTTGATCGACGTACCGACCCGTTTGCCGAGCTGCCTATGAGCACGGAGCGCAAGCTGCTTGAAGGCCAAGTGGTGCTGGTGGGATATGGCCGCGTGGGCCGACGTATTGCCCAAGCCTTGACCGAGCAAGGGATACCGTTTGTGATTGCCGAACAGAACCGCGAGATTGTGGAGGGGCTGCGCAAAAAAGGCATCGCTGCTGTGTCGGGCAATGCCGCTGATCCTGCCGTTCTGGTGCAAGCGCACATACAGAATGCTTCCATGTTGGTGATTGCGACCCCGGAAACCATCGATTTCCGCAAAATGTCAGAGGCGGCTTCCACGTTGCAACCTACCATTGAGATTGTGGTGCGCACCCATAATGAAGAAGAGTCCACCCTGCTGAGAAAAGATGGCGTAGGAACGGTGTTCTATGGCGAAGAAGAACTGGCGAAAGGCATGACCAAGCATATTCTGGATCGCTTTGTGCAGTCCTGATATTTATCCCACACAGTATACGTGCCCATAAAAAAACGGAGGAAAACCTCCGTTTTTTTATTTAATCAACAAGCGCCAACAAGTTAGCGCCTGGATGCATGCGACGTTTTAGCGATTGCAAACGTACATGGTTACTTCAAAGCCAAAACGCATTTCGGTAGCTTCTGGTTTGGTCCACATGATAGTTCTCCTCATTGGGTTGGTTAAGTCATCCGGGTAATGAATCAGCGATAACTTGCTGTATCTGTATGACTGCAGTATGCGCCTGCGGTTTTGTTAATCCCCTGCTGCCATTCATGATTCACGCCTCATGATTTTCATTAAACATCTCAACGCGTAGCGGCAGCAGGTCGGAACTTAATCGCTCTACCCGTACACCTACAGATACATTCATACCGATAAATAAGGAGAGAGACCATGATGAAATCGTGTCTTGTAATCGCAGGTCTATTGGCTTTGCCCATGGCCGCCATGGCCGATACCGAGTTCTATGGCACCATCCAAAGCAAGCCGGATAACAACCTTGGCGTCTGGGTGATAGGTGACCAGCAGATACACGTGAATGAAAAAACCAAACTCGAGGACGATCATGGCCCGCTCGCTATTGGCGCTTGTGTGGAGGTTGAACACAAAAATGGGCTGGCGAAAGAAATCGAAAGCGAGAAAACAGAGAAGTGTACAAAGCCCGCGGGCAAGCTTTGATTAATTTCTTAGTGTGACGACCATAAAAAAACGCCAGCATTTGCTGGCGTTTTTACCTGACTGAAGAACCGTGGTTCAGTTTAGTTCAGGGCATCCTTCAAAGCCTTGCCAGCGCGGAAGGCTGGAGCCTTGCGAGCAGCAATCTTGATTTCTTTACCGGTTTGCGGATTGCGGCCAGTACGGGCAGCGCGTTCCGAAACTGCGAAGGTACCGAAACCGATCAGGGTTACGGAGTCACCCTTCTTCAAAGCGCCAGTAACACTGCTGGTGAATGCATCAATCACCTTGCCAGCGGCAGCCTTGCTAATACCAGCGCTTGTTGCAATTTCTTCAATCAATTCTTGTTTGTTCATAGTGTTTTCAATCAAGGTTGTTGGATGGAGCGCCTATCTTAACCTAGTCTGGCAAGCTTTGCGGCACTTCATATACAAATTTTTTTAAAATTTCCTGTGATTATGCACATTGAATATTTTTGCAAAGTATCAGCTACTTTTCTTGAATACTTATGCAAACAAAGAATCGTCGGTCTTTTTGCATAAGTATTTATTAAATTTATGATTTTTATATATTTTTCATTATGCTAATCAGGGCTTGGACGAGCCCCTGCCTTGTCGCTCAGATGGCAAGGGCAAAAAAATGGGAATGGTCAAAAAATGTCACATGCTGCTGTGGCGATGAATAAAAAGCCGGAAAACCACCCTGGATTTTCCGGCCTTTCATGTGTGGCTATTGCTTTTTTAGAGCTTCATTTCGACGTTAGGCTTTTTTCAGCGTGTTGCCAAACAGTTGCAATGCCAGCTGGTAGCCAGTATTGGCGAGCTGAGGGTCGTAGCGTTCACCCTCATCACGCATGAAGGCATGCTGGCCATTGAACTCATGCCAAGTGAATGAAAGATTTGCTTCTGTCAGTTTTTGATACACCTCAGCGCGCCCTGCCGTAGGAATATGGTTGTCTTGCTTGCCCCAGATCATCAGCAGTTCCCCCTTGATATCTGCCAGACGCTCCATGCTGTGCTGGCCTGGTTTGTTAGGGATTACCGCTGTATGCAGATCCGTGGCGTAGAAGCAGGCAGTTGCCTTGATCTCAGGCTGAAGAGCGGCACGGAATGCCAGATGGCCGCCAATGCAGAAACCCATCGCGCCAATGTCACCACTGCACCATTCTTGCTGCTTGAGATAAGTAATCATGGCTGCGTTATCGGTATCGTAGCCTTGGACATCCTTGGCTGACTTGTCGGCATTGCCTTTATCGCGACCTGCGTCGTCGTACGCCAAGACCGTGCCGATAGGGTTAAGCTCATGGAACACTTCTGGCACTAGAACAGCATAGCCATAGCCTGCCATGATTTTTGCCGCACGTTCAATCGGGCCGGTCTGCTGGAAAATTTCTGAATAGAACAGGATAGCCGGGAAGCGACCTTCACCTTTCGGGCGGTGTACATAGGTACGCATGACACCGGTAGGTGTCGGCAGGTCAACAATGTGGCTTTGAATCAGCATGACAAGGGCTCCTGAAATAGTGTTTTTTTGAATCGATATAATCAGCTATTTTAGCTTGTCAGGCGAAAAAGCGGGGAATATTAGCTATTCCCCTTGCGAGGTCTTCCATTCATCAAACGAGGGTTAATGAGATTAAACAGGTGCGATACTTTTTTTCGTCAGCGAACGGCATGCCGTCATGAATGCCAAGCCAAACGCCAATAAGGCAATTGGCGGTAATTCTGGTACTGGCGATGTATAAGTATAATGAGTCCAGCTCCCCGGCAAGGTGTTGGATGCTTCGGCCGTCTCAGTTATTCCTCCAGTGAAAATAAAAGATGAGACGTAATCCCCGCTATGGGTGGTTTTGAAGACCTTCTGATATCCGAGGGTCCCATAATCGTAAAGTACGAACCAGTTTGAGATATTACCCAGATTATCGGTTTGAATATTCGCGGTAGCGGTGATCTCTAGATTGTGATCATTGGGGTCTCCCAGGTTTGCTACCGGCACCGGGGTTCCCAAATAATCCCCTACAAAAAAAGCGGTGACATCGTTGATGGAGTAGGTGGAGTTGGGCTGCAGAATATCGTTAAAGACCAAAATTGCTTGAATGGGATATGACTCATAGTCTGCTGTAAATATTCCCTCATTTGTGACCGCGGTGATGCTGCCATAAAGCGGGTTACCCTCATATTGATATGCCACAGCCGCATGGGCTGGTATGGCGAATAAGCTGATGAGCAGTAATAGCCATCTAGTAAAAAAATTCCCGGTTTTCATGATGATTATCTCTTCCTTTTTTAGTTATGAAAAAGCACCATAGCCGGGGAATGTGAATAAAACTAGGGGTACATCTAGCCTATTGATTTAAATCAATATGTGGAGGACTATGCAAAGGTTTGGAAAGTTTTAGGTGTGCAATTCGAGCATAAAAAAACAGGAGCCTAGGCTCCTGTTTCACGCTGGCAGCAATGTGCCAGTTATGTCCCTGCTCTTTGGCAGATTAGCGATTGCAAACGTACATGGTCACTTCAAAGCCAAAACGCATTTCTGTTACTTCTGGTTTGATCCACATGATTGATAGCCCTTGTAACCGTTGAAATTCAAAACTTAGGAGAGTTAAACGCTTGGGCGTTTGACAAGACCATTATGGGGCGGAGCGAGCTTGTATGGCAGAGACAAACTCATGAAACATGGCTCATGATTTTCATGAGATTAAAAAGGAGGTAGACCCTGATTAACTAAAGAAATAAAGCCGCGAGATGGTTGACGAGAGCAGATGAGGATCAGAAAGCTGGCTGGAGTTTAAGGGTCACCAGCCAGTTTCTGACTTACCTTGACGGGAGATGATGTCTTGGTGAATTGATCATGCTCCAATTGAGAATGATTGTCAATTGCGAATTAAGCGTTGTGAAAAATTCTCCATACTCATGGTGTGCTAGTGACATTCTCCAGGATTATTTGCAGGCATTTAAGCTTTAGAAATTGCCCCGCAAGGTCAACATGACATTTCGCGGATCGCCAAAATAGCTCTGCCGCGACCAGCCTTCCATGCGTGAATAATAGGACTTGTCGAACAAGTTGTTCCCCGTCAGGCTTAACTCCCAGTGCGGGTCAATGCGATAGCTGACCTGGGCTGAGGC
The DNA here is from genome assembly GCF_020523625.1 of Methylovorus menthalis. GTDB lineage: Bacteria > Pseudomonadota > Gammaproteobacteria > Burkholderiales > Methylophilaceae > Methylovorus > Methylovorus menthalis. The sequence goes on along the minus strand of NZ_JAJAQH010000001.1, from coordinate 390,042 downwards.
CAGTGTATATCCTCCCTGCTCCCATTTCGTGGTGCCATCAGATGCATAAACACCGCTGCTGATATTCAATCCACCGCCAATAGCCCATGCTTCTGAAAGCCGATATTTATTCCAGAGCTTGAAGTTATGTTTCGGTGTCGAGGTGGCGAATACCAGCCCTTGGTTGGCTTCATCCGCTTTCAGGTATTTGGTTTCGGTATAGGCATAACCCGCCATCACATCCCAGTTTGAGCGCAGGCGACCGCTGAACTCGGACTCAAAGCCCTGGCTGCGGACTTCTCCCGCCGAAATGGAATAAGTCGGATTGTTAGGATCCGTCATGGCACGGTTTTCATCATTGATGCGGAACAGGGCAGCGTGCAGGTTAATCTTGCCATCCTGTAATTCGCCTTTGATGCCGACTTCATACTGTTTTCCCGTGCGGGGTTTCAGGATTTTTTTATCAGCACTCAAGGCGGTTTGTGGCTGAAAGATATCGCTGTAGCTGCCATACAGGGAGTATTGCTTGTTGATATCAAAGACAAGCCCGGCGTAGGGGGTGAACTCATGCGTGATACTGGCATCGCCATCGGCCGAACTTTTGCTTTCGTTTTTCCAGTTACTCAGACGTCCGCCCAGTATCAATTTGGTGTTGTCGAGCACTTGCAATCGGGTTTGACCATAAATACCCGTTTGGCTGGTTTGGTAAATATCGGCAGGTTCGTAGATAAAATCGGGTTTTGCTACACTGCGCGCTGGAGTGAAAATATTTTGTGTCGCTCCATATACCTGAGCATAGGCGGTGTTGGAGTTAAACACGCGCGAGTTCAAACCAATGAGAATGTTATGTTCTTTACCCAGCGCAGTGAATGGCTGGGTGAGATATGCATCCAGGCCGTAATCGCTGGTTTTACCTTTGCTGGCCAGCAAAACACGATCAAAATTACCCGCGGCATCAATATAGGAATCACCAAACGCACTTGTTTCCAGGCCGTAACGGCGTTCCAGAGCACTGGCGCGGAGCTTGAGCTCTCCGCCGCTGGTGAGTTTGTGCTCAGCTTCGAGGAAATAGCTGTTGCTGTTCTCGTGTTTGTTATCCCACCCGGAGCCGATATAGGTTGAGCGGCTGATATCGGCCACACGCCCATCCGCATAAGTGGGAAGACCAAAGGTGGGACGTGAATCCATGCTGGTAATGGTGGCGCCAATCGATAGCGTGGTTCTAGGCGTCAGATCGAATTCCAATGTGCCGTATACAAGGGGTTTACGCGCGTAATCATGATCAATGAAGGACTTCTTGTCCTGATACATGGCAACCACGCGTCCACGTACTTTACCTTCGCTATCGAGCGCACCCGTCACGTCAAATTCACCGCGATAATTATCCCAGGAGCCGCCCTGTACGCTGGTTTTGATCGCGTAGTCTGCCATCGCGCGTTTCCGGACCAGATTTACTGTGCCGCCAGGCTCGCCAGTGCCTTGCAACATACCTGCCGGGCCTCGTAGTACTTCAATGCGATCGTAGGTGGTCAGGTCGAGTGAGCTGGTTCCCCATGCGCCTTGGCTATCCTGTACCGGAATGCCATCAATTTGAATAACATCCAGCCCATAACCACGTACAGAAATACCCGCCGTATTACTGCCGTAATTCACGACGGTCATCGCGGTGGTTTGCTGCATCGCTTCTGCCACGGTGGTCATGTTCTGATCATCCATGCGCTGGCGGGTCACGATGCTCAGCGATTGCGGGATATCCCGCAGGCGTTGTTCGCCTTTGCCAATGGACACCATGCCGGACGTGTAAGAGTGGCTGTTTTCGGTGGTGGCGCTTTGCTCTCTCGCAGCTTGCACTGTGACTTCCGGCAGGGTTTCGACAGTGACATTTGAATCGATTGCCACGGTTTTCAGGCTAAAACCAGCTTCTGTGGTCACTGCTTGCAAACCACTACCAGCAAGCGCCTTATCCAGTGCTTGCTCGGCAGTTAGGGTGCCGTGAATGGCAGGGGCCAACTTCCCTTTTAGCAAGGCCGGGTCGGCGGCAATCGACTTTCCGCTCTGGCGTGCAATGCGGATAAGCGTTTCATCCAGCTTGTCCGATGGCAGGTCGTAATGATGCGTGGCCTGTGCGCCAGTTTTCTGATTTGCGCCGACAGGCTCAGCCCAGGCTGGCATTCCGGTGAGGGCAAGCGAAATTGCTAGGGTGATAAGCCTGGGCTTGAAAATAGGTAATGTCATGTTATAGCTCCCTGAAGCGATTGGTGATTTGGATTTACAAACACCATGTCCAGCGAGCCGGGGAAAACCCCTCAAAAATGCATCAGAATGTTGCAATCAACGGCTATCAATGAGCGTCAGCCAGGGCCCATAGTGCGTGATGCGGATGGGGAGGGCTTGCGCCAGCGTTCGCAGGCTGCGCTCTGCGTCGTCCAACTGAAATACCCCGAATACCCGCAATTGAGCCGCCGCAGGGGATACGCGAAGATAGTCTTTGCGATAAGTACGTAGCGCTTCCACGACTTCGCCAAGAGCTTGGTTGCGCACATCCAGTACGCCATCTTCCCATGCGGCATAGGAGCGCATGTCCTCGCGCTCTGGTGCTATCCCTTTAGTGTCGAACCAGGCGGACTCACCCTCGAACAAGGATTGCCTTTGTTGCCCAGCGGCCAGCATGACGCTGTGCTGCAATACCAAAGCGAGACTTCGATCTGACTGGCGGCGCACCATGAAACGGGTGCCCAGGGCTGTGACGGAGCCGTGGGTTGTGGCGACGGTGAACGGGCGCACGGGATCTGTTGCGACCTGTACGATGCATGCACCAGAATGTAAGGTTAGCAAGCGCTTGCCTGCGGTGAAGCTGAGGTCTATGGAGGATTCAGCATCCAGCGTCAATTGGCTGCCATCGGCCAGAATGACGGTTTTTCGTTCTGCCGTGCTTGTCGTGATATCGGCGCTGAGCGCAATGCCGGTTGGTGAACGTTTGAGCAGATAAGCCGTTCCCAGACCGGCCACCACCAGGGCCATCCCATTCAGAAGTCGTCGCCGCTGAGGGGATGGGGGCGCGTTTAATACGTCGCGAATAATAGAGAGTTGAGCGGGCGATTGATGTGGGACGGATTGCAACTGACTGGCCGGTTGCAAGGCACGGGTCATCTCCTGCCAAGCTTGGCGGTGGCGATCGCTCGCTGCCATCCAGCGTTCAAAACCCGTGTGCACATCTGCCGGAGCATGACCATTGTCCAGCCTGACCATCCAGTCGATGGCTGCCAGTACCACCGGATCTATTGCCTGACTAGTCATGGGTTTTTTGTTCTTCATTTTGATGACAGATAGCAATGCAACAAAGCCTGCTTCATGTAGCGCTCGATGGTGGCCACAGACTTGCCCATGGACTCCGCAATCTGCACATGGGTAAGTCCATCCAGCCGACTGAGCAAAAAAGCTTGCCGGATATTGGGGGCCAGGCCATTCAAAAGTTGGTCCAGCGCAGCGATGGCTTCGCGGATGAGCAGCATGTCTTCAGGAGAGGGCTGGTTGGCCTGGGGTTGCTGGGCAAGCGCTTGCAGATAGGCTTGCTCTAGGTCGCGCCGTCGCCAGAAGGTATAAAGCTCGCGCTTGGCCAATACCGTAAGAAATGCGCGAGGCTCCTGCAAGTGCATGAGCTGCCGCGATTGCAGTACCCGGATGAAGGTGTTCTGGGCGAGGTCTGCCGCCTGCTGGGTGCAGCCCAGTTTGTTTCGCAACCAATGGGAAAGCCAGCCATGGTGATCACGATAAAGTGCGTGCAGGGCGGCATGATGATGGGCAGACATGCGGTCTATTTTTAATGAGAATGGTTCTCATTTTATGATTGTAAGCATACCGCGTCAACGCTTTAGGTGGTCGCGTCGCATCCTCAAGCAGGCTTTACTTTACAAAAGCAAGGTCGCCCCAGATCGGTGCATGTTTTATACTGCCGAAAAAGAAGGAGACTGCCATGTTAAGCAGAATCAGGGCGCTACTGCTCACCACCCCATTCAAGATTTTCGCAGGCCTCGTTGTCGCCTATCTGCTATTTGCCTATTTTGCGGTGGATCCTCTGGCGCGCCGCATTTTGCCGTGGTTTGCCGAGAACAAGCTGGCCAGCCAGGCCAGTGTTGAACATGTAAAGTTTGATCCTTTGCGCCTCATCCTGACGGCCCATCAACTCAAGCTGAATAGGCAAAATGGCGCACCACTGGCGAGCTTTGACCGCCTGTATGTCAATCTTGAAACCAGCGGGCTGTTTCGCTTTGCCTGGCGTATCAAGGATATACGTCTGACCGCTCCGCAGGTCGCCGTCGAGATTGGCTCGGATGGACGGCTGAATTGGGCTGATCTCATTGCCAAGCTGAATGAAGACAAGGATGACACGCCATCCACCAGCATGCCGCGCTTGCTGATTGATCATATTTTGATCGAAGGCGGGAATGTCGCTTATGTGGAACGCAACCGTCCGAAACCATTCGAGCTGGCATTGCAGCCATTGGGTCTGGAGCTGGATGGCTTGTCTACCTTGCCTGAGGACCGGGGGGATTACCTGATCGTGGCAAAATTGCCCGCCGATGGCGGCAGCCTGAAGTGGAAGGGGAATATCGGGCTTAATCCGCTGGTGTCGCAGGGGGTGCTGGAGCTGCAAGGCATCAAGCTCGCTCCCTTGATGCAGATTGTCAAACATCAGTCATTGCCGGTGCGCCTGACGCAAGGCGAATTGCAAAGCCAGCTGACTTACAGTTTTGCCATGGTAAAAAGCGCCGAGCAGCAAGACCCAACCCCAGAAGCCATTGTGCAGGACCTCAGCCTGGCACTTGATGATGTGGCGGCGGAAGTACAAGGGCAGCATGGCCCGGCACAATTGCATCTGAAGCAGTTATCCGTGGCCATGCCACGCCTGGATTTTTCCATGCGGAAAGGCACGGAGCTGACATTCAAGAACATGCGGCTGGGCTTGCAGAAACTGGCGCTGCAACAGGCAAAAACACCTTTGTTTCAACTCGATGCCATTGATGTACAAGGCATCGATTACGACCTTGCGCGCCAGCATCTGCAAGTGGCGGATGCCGTCTTGCACGCAGGCCATATCAAGGCCGCCCGTAGTAGTAATGGCAGTCTGGACTGGCAATCGCTGATACCAGCCGCTAACAGCGAGCCTGCGCAAACAGGCAGCCGCAGCCCTGCCGCCGATGCTGCTCCCACCAGGCAGGCATTCACGTTCGATATCGGCCGTCTGCGTCTGGCGGATTGGCGGGCGGAATATCACGATGCCAGTTTTGTTCACCCGCTGGATGTGACGCTGAATGCGTTTAATCTGGAGCTGGGATTAGGTAATTCCGAAGGCAAGCTGCAGTTGCGCGATATCCAAAGTCGGGTTGGCCCGGTGCAACTGCAGTCGGCGCTCTATCCTCAGCCAGCCGTGACCCTGGCCAGCCTGCAAGTGCAGAATGGCGCCGTGGATGTGGACGCGCAATCGGTCAGTCTTGGCGCGGTATTGCTCAGTGGTTTGCAGGCCCAGGTATTGCGCTCCACCAGTCAGCCGCTGAATTGGCAGGCCATGCTGGAAACACGGAGCCCGGCAGCCAGTGCACAAGCTGCCGCTTCCCCCTCAGCCAGGCAAAAAGCCAGCAATGCGAGCGCCACAAAATCAGGCCCGGCATGGAAATTGAGCCTGCCTAAACTGGCATTGCAGGATGCCAGTGTACACGTGGAAGACAATACGACCGGCAAGCCAGTGGTGCTGGATATTGAGCGCGCTGGGATAGAGCTGCATGATGTTTCGCTGGATCTTGGTCGCAGCATCCCCGTCAAGGCAAGCTTCAAGGTCAGGCAAGGTGGGCAGTTCAATGCCGATGGCAAGCTCACCCTGTCGCCTTTCAAGGCAGACCTCAAACTGGCGCTGAATGCCTTGTCGCTGAAGCCGCTGGCACCCTACATCAATCAGTTCGCCCTCTTGCGGCTGAATGATGGTGCCGTCCGGCTTAATGGCCAGCTCGGCCTCAAGACTGACCAGGCATTCAGTGCGCAATTCAAAGGCGGCTTTGCTGTGGATAGGCTGGCAATTGCCGAGGAAAATGGCGGCGCTACCTTCCTTGCCTGGAAAACCCTGGGTAGCGATAGCCTCAAGCTCAGCCTGGGGCCAGATCGCTTGCATATGGACGAGCTGCGCATTGTGGAGCCGCAGGGCAAGTTCATTATTCATGAAGACAAAACGCTGAATGTGCAGCGCATGATGCGTACCCAGCCAGTGAATTCGGCTGCGGGGGCAAAAGCGAACCCGGCCCCAGCCAGCGCGCCCAAAGCGCAGGGCAAGGCCACGAGCAAAAACGCATCGACAGGGGCGGAGGCTACCTCCACCTTCCCGGTCAGCATTTCACGGGTTCGTATAGATCGCGCGCGTCTGGAGTTTGCGGATTATTCGCTCAAGCCACAATTTGGTACCTATATCAACAGCTTGTCAGGCGTAATCAATGGCTTGTCGACAGACCCCAATACCACCGCGCAGGTGGAGCTGGATGGCAAGGTGGATGAGTATGGCTCCGCCCGCATTCGTGGTTCCTTGCAACCTTTTAAAGCCACTGACTTTACCGATCTCAAGCTGACATTCCGTAATCTGGAAATGAACCGCCTGACGCCGTATTCCGGCAAGTTTGCCGGGCGCCGCATTGAATCGGGCAAGCTCTCGGTGGATCTGGAGTACAAGATCAAACAGCGGCAGATGACTGGCGAAAACAAGTTTGTCATCAACAAACTGCGGCTGGGGGAGCATGTGGATAGCCCGGATGCGGTCAATCTGCCCCTCGATCTGGCGATTGCCCTGCTGGAAGACAGCGATGGCATTATCGATCTCAATTTGCCAGTATCGGGCAGCCTGGATGATCCGCAGTTCAGCTACGGCAAGATCGTCTGGAAAGCATTTGTGAATGTGCTCGGCAAAATCGCCACCGCCCCATTCCGCGCGCTCGGCAATTTGCTGGGCATCAAATCCGACAAGCTGGAGGCGGTGGTGTTTGATCCTGCCAGTGCGGCGCTGGCACCCCCCGAGCAGGAAAAATTGCAGACAGTGGCAAAAGCCATGGAAAAACGTCCGGCATTGACGCTGACGGTGACTCCGGCCTATGACGCGGTAGCGGACCGGAGGGCATTGCAGGAGCAGACTATTCGTCGGGATGTGGCGCAGCGTATGGGGCTGAAGCTGTCCCCCGATGAGCAACCCGGGCCGGTCGATCTGCATAACCCCAAGGTACAGTCGGCGGTATTCCAGCTGGCGCAAGAGCGCGGTCCGGATGCCAAGAAGCGCGGCGTGCTGGGCAAGCTGAAGGATTATCTCGAAATTGCCAAGCCGGAAGACCCGGCGGCTTATGAAAGCATGCTGCAGCAACTCAAAGATGGCGTGAATGTTCCTGATAGCGCCTTGCAAGAACTGGCGACGGCCCGCGCAGCCAGTGTGCAGCAATATTTGCAGCAAGCAGCTGGGCTGGCGCCGTCGCGTCTTGCACAAACCCCAATCGATGCAGCCCGTACTGACGGGGGACAAATCCAGCTTAAATTGAACCTGGGAGTCAGCCGGTAGTCAATCATGATGTAGTCGCTGGCGGTGGTCTCCCCGGTTCTGCGGTCAGCGGCTTCAAGGCCGCCTCATCTCATGCGTTGATTGCAAGATGGGGCGGCCTCATAACTTATAATCCTGAGACTGCAACCACCCCCTCAGCATTGAGTGGGGTGTACGCCTTGATATTGCGCAGTATGGCTGGAGAGCGACCATGCGAATTTACCAATCCCTGTGCGTGCTTTTTGCGCTTGCCAGCCTACCCTCATGGGCGGACGCAGAACCCCCGGCCGAGCTGATTTTTGCGCTCAAAGGTTCCATAGTCAAAATACATACAGTCACGAAAAGTGGCGGCCACGGCATAGGCTCTGGCGTCGTCGTCGCAGAAAATCTGGTGGCGACCAATTGCCATGTGCTGGCTGATGCGAATGGCATCAACGTCGCTGCGCGTGGTGAAACCTACGCGCCCGTGTCGGTAAGAGAGGACTGGCGTCACGATATCTGTGTGTTGCGCGTAGAGTATTTGCCATTAAAACCGGTTGTGCTCGGCGATGATGAACAACTGCAATACGAGCAGGATGTGTTTGCCATTGGATTTCCTGGCGGGCCACCCAAACCTCAAACCACCTTCGGTACCATCAAGGCGCTCTACCCGCTGGATGATGCCGAGATCATCCGTACATCCTCTTCCTTTGTGCTAGGCGCCAGCGGCAGTGCGCTGTTTGATAGCGAAGGCAAGCTCATCGGGCTCAACACCTTCAAAAGCCCTGGGCGTCATGGGTACTACTACAGCATGTCAGTGAAATGGATCAAGGCCTTGCTGCAGGCACCCGAGGCGGAGCATGTGAGCGAGAATGGCAGGCCGTTGTGGGATGCACCGGAAAACCAGCGCCCTTACCTGATGCGGGTGGTGATTCCCATGCAGAACGAGGAGTGGGATGAGTTGCTGAGAATAGCCAGCGAATGGGCGTTACAGGAGCCGGGTACCGTGGAAGCAGTTTACTACAAGGCGCTGGCGCAGGACCGTCTTGGCAATATGGAGGCAGCGGATATTTTGTACAGGCAGGTATTGCAGGCCAATCCGCGCCATAGTGCCAGCCTGTTGGCGGAAGCCCGTATTGCGCGTCAGCAGGGGGAGGCTGACCGCATGCTGACACTCCTCAGCCAGTTGCAGGCCCTGGCGCCTGACATGGCGCAGGAGCTGGTTCCACAAGAAGCGGGCCTCGCACAATAAGCATCTTCAACAATAAAAAATTCAGCGCGTAACGATAATAGTTAGCGTAAAAGTTGAATAATATGGCAGGATTGCCCAAGCACGAGACGGGTGGAATACGCATAATGTTCAGCTGCGGTAATGCTCATCCTGGCATGGATTCCTGACATTATTCTCGTGGTATTTCCTATTGTTCACTTGTGTAAACGCCTCATGGCGTTTTGAAAGTTCGTATGTTCAGCATTGTTCAGATTGCACTTAAGCGCCCCTATACGTTTGTAGTGATGTCTATCCTGCTGCTTATCCTGGGCATTTTGTCCGCGTTGCGCATGCCGACAGATATTTTCCCGGAGATTCGCATCCCGGTGATCGCCGTGGCCTGGCAATACACCGGCATGCCGCCGGATCAGATGGCAGGGCGTATCGCCACGGTGTATCAGCGCGTGCTCACTACGACGGTGAATGACATTGAGCACATCGAAGCCAACTCGTATAACGGCTTCGGCATCGTCAAGATTTTCTTCCAGCCGGGTGTGAACATCGCCACCGCCAATGCGCAGGTGACCGCCGTATCGCAGGTGATACTGCGGCAGATGCCCACGGGCGTTACCCCACCGCTGATCCTCAACTACAGCGCTTCTACGGTGCCTATCTTGCAGATTGCGCTTTCCGGCAAGGGCTTGTCCGAGCAACAGTTGGGCGATCTTGGACTGAATACTATACGCACGCGGCTGGTTACCGTGCCAGGCGCCGCGGTGCCGTATCCCTTTGGCGGCAAGACGCGACAGGTGCAAATCGACTTGAACCCGACTGCCTTGCAGGCCCGTGGCCTGGCAGCACAGGATGTCGCCAATGCGCTGGCCGCACAGAATCTGATTTTGCCAGTCGGTACGCAAAAAATCGGTGTGCAGGAATATACGCTACAGCTGAATAATGCCGCTGGCGCGATGGACGATATTGGCAATTTCCCGATCAAGGTGGTCAATGGTGCGACCGTGTACATTCGCGATGTCGCCACTGTGCGTGATGGCAACCCGCCGCAAAGCAATATTGTGCACGTGGATGGCGCCAAGTCGGTGCTGATGTCCGTGCTGAAAAACGGGGCGACTTCAACGCTGGATATCGTGTCCGGGGTCAAGGCACGCTTGCAGGAAATCAAGCCGACCTTGCCGGATAATCTGGAAGCGGTGCCTATCAATGACCAATCTATCTTCGTGCGGGCTGCCGTTAAGGGCGTTGCCTTTGAAGGCGCGATTGCGGCGGTGCTGACCAGCCTGATGATCCTGCTTTTTCTCGGCAGCTGGCGTTCTACCGTGATTATTGCGGTATCTATTCCGCTCTCCATTCTGGGCGCCATTTTTGCGCTGAATGCCTTTGGCGAAACGCTCAATATCATGACGCTGGGTGGTCTGGCCTTGGCAGTGGGTATTCTGGTGGATGATGCTACGGTGACCATTGAGAACATCAACTGGCATCTGGAACAAGGCAAGCAGGTGGAGCCCGCTATTCTCGATGGCGCGGCGCAAATCGTGACGCCAGCGTTCGTGTCGCTGCTCTGTATCTGTATCGTCTTCGTGCCGATGTTCTTGCTGGAGGGCGTGTCACGCTTCCTGTTTGTGCCCATGGCCGAGGCGGTGATTTTTGCCATGGTCAGCTCGTTCATCTTGTCGCGTACGCTGGTGCCAACCATGGCCAAGTATCTGCTCAAGCCGCATGCGCCGCATACGGATTTGCATGGCAATCATGCGGCCTTGCCACCATCACGCAATCCTCTGGTGAGGTTTCAGCGTGGTTTTGAGGCGCGTTTCGAGCGCGTGCGCGAGGGGTATCACGGCTGGTTGCATGTCGCCATGCGCAACCGCAAGAAATTCGTCATTGGATTTATGGCCTTTGTCATGCTGTCGTTTGCGCTGGTGCCTTTCCTCGGCCGCAACTTCTTCCCGGCGGTGGATGGCGGACAGATTCTGATGCATGTGCGCGTGCCGGTGGGTACACGTCTGGAAGAGACCGCCGCGCAATTTGCGGATATTCAGGCGGCGATCCGTGAGGTGATTCCGGCACATGAGATTGTGACCATGGTGGATAACATCGGCCAGCCGATCAGCTCGATCAACCTGACCTACAACAACACCGGCATTATTGGCGCGCAGGATGGCGATATCCAGATTGCGCTGGCTGAAGGCCACCAACCAACGGCGGACTATGTGAAAGCTCTGCGGGAGCGCTTGCCACGGCAGTTCCCGGGCACTACCTTTTCCTTCCCGCCTGCCGACATCGTCAGCCAGATTCTGAATTTCGGTTCGCCTGCGCCGGTCGATATCCAGATTCGCGGGGCAAATCGTGAAGCCAATTTTGACTATGCCAACAAGCTGCTTGAGCGTATACGCCAGGTGCCGGGCATTGCCGATGCGCGTATACAGCAGTCGCGCAGCAGTCCCGTGTTCAAGATCGATATTGATCGTACGCGGGCGCAGGAGCTGGGGCTGACCACGCGCGATGTGACCAATAACGTGATCGTCAATCTGGCTGGTAGCAGCCAAGTGGCGCCTACCTACTGGCTGAATCCTGCCAATGGCGTGTCTTATCCGATTGTGATGCAGACGCCGCAATACGAGATGAATTCGCTTTCCAAGCTTGAAAACCTGCCCATGAGCGGCAGCGCGAATGACGTCACGTCGATATTGGGCGGTGTTGCCACCTTTACTCGTGATCGTGCCAATGCCATCGTCAGCCAGTACGATATTCAGCCCATGATCCAGGTGCATGCCAGCACGCAGGATAGAGACCTGGGCGCGGTGGCTGCCGATATCCGCAAGATATTGGACGAGACCGCGCAGGATGTGCCCAAAGGCAGCACCGTGGCCTTGATGGGCCAGGTGCAGACCATGGAGCGATCCTTCAATGGCTTGTTGTTCGGTCTGTTGGGTGCCATCGTGCTGATTTATCTGCTGATCGTGGTCAACTTCCAGTCATGGAGCGATCCGTTCGTGATCGTCAGCGCCTTGCCTGCAGCGATTGCCGGCATTATCTGGATGCTGTTTGCGACCTTTACGCCGTTGTCTGTTCCGGCGCTGACTGGCGCGATCATGTGCATGGGGGTAGCCACGGCCAATAGTGTGCTGGTGATCAGCTTTGCCCGCGAGCGCTTGGATGTGCTGGGCGATGCGACGGCTGCTGCCCTTGAGGCCGGTTTTGTACGATTCCGCCCGGTGCTGATGACCGCATTGGCGATGATGATCGGCATGGCACCCATGGCCCTGGGCCTGGGTGAAGGCGGCGAGCAGAATGCGCCGCTGGGCCGTGCCGTCATCGGTGGCCTGCTTTTTGCCACTATCACTACCCTGATTTTTGTACCTGTCGTATTTAGCATGGTGCACGCACGCTTTAAACCTGCTGCGTCCCAGCCACAAGTAAATGGAGAGCCGCATGTCATCTGAAACCCATAAGACGCCACGATCATTACGCATAGGCGCCCTTGCCATAGGCGTCGTGTTGCTGGGGGTGCTGATCGTAGGCATTACGGCCCGTGCCCAAAATGCCCGCACGCTCAAGAGCTGGACCGAGCAGCAGGCGGATATTTCGGTGAGTGTTATCAATGCCACCGAAATCACAGGCGGCAAGCCACTCGAATTGCCCGGGCGATTTGAAGCTTATGCAGCAGCGCCACTGTATGCGCGTGTCAGCGGCTATCTGAAATCCTGGAAAGCTGATATAGGGACTCCCGTGAAGACCGGACAACTGATTGCGGAAATTGAAACGCCGGATCTGGATCAGCAGTTGCTGCAAGCGCGTGCTGAAGTGGCAACTGCCAAGGCGAATGTTGACCTTGCAGCGATTACGGCCAAGCGACTGCAATCGCTGCTCGATACCAATTCGGTATCGCATCAGGAAGTCGACGAAAAAGTAGGCGACTACGCTGCCAAGCAGGCGCTGTTGCAATCGGCACAAGCCAATCTGGACCGTCTTGTGGCGACCAAGGCATTTGCGCGGATTGTTGCGCCTTTTGATGGAGTGGTAACGTCGCGCAACACCGATACTGGCGCGCTCATCAATGTAGGAAGTGGCAGTGGCCCCGCGCTGTTTGTGGTATCTGACAATCGTCGCCTGCGTTTGTACGTCAGCGTGCCGCAGGCATATCTTGGCAGCATCAAGCCCGGCGACACGGCGGATGTGACGGTGCCGGAGCAGCCAGGCCAGGTATTTCAGGCAAAAGTGGCCTCTGCTTCACAATCCGTGGATGCCAGCTCCGGCACCAGCCTGATGCAGCTCAGCCTGAACAATGCCGATGGCAAGCTGTTGCCGGGGAGTTATGCCCGCGTCAGCTTTAACCTGCAAGGTCAGGCATCACGGCTTAGCATCCCCGCGAGTGCCTTGATTTTTGATGCCAAAGGCATGCAGGTTGCCGTGGTTGCTGAAGATGGCACAGTTAAGCGCAAAGCCATTACAGTTGCCCGCGATCTTGGCAGTGCGCTGGAGCTCAGCGATGGTATATCGGCGACAGATCGTATCATCGACAACCCGCCGGATGGCATTGCTGATGGTACCAAAGTGCTGATCAAGCAGGATGCCGCTGCGCCTGAAAAAAAAGCCGGCTAGGCCTGTTCCCAGCGATTCAGGTAAGCCGTAGGTGGAGCCCCCATCACGCGGCTGAACATGCTGGTAAAACTGCCGGTGCTGGCGTAGCCAAGCCGCAGGGCAATCTGCGTGACGCTCTGCCCTTCCAGCAGCAGTTCCACAGCACTTATCAGGCATAACTGCTGGCGCCATGCGGTGAAGGTCATGCCGGTGTCCTGCATGAAGAGGCGCGACAGCGTGCGCGAGCTTGCCCCTGCCAGGTGACACCATTGCTCCAGAGGACGCGTGTCACCGGGATTTTCATGCAAGGCTTGCGTGACACGGCGTACGCGATGGTCCCGTGCCTCAGGCAAGAATAGCGGCGCTTCTTTTTCCTGGGCAATCTGGTCTATCAACACCTGCATCATTCTTGCCTGCGGGCTGTCGTCCGTATATTCCCATCCCGAAGCCGCGGCTCGTATCACCAGCTCACGCAATAAAGGCGAAAGCTTGAGTACCCGGCAGCTGGCAGGCAGGTTGTGTAGCAGATCATGGCGGATGTAGGCTGTGTGCAGGCGGGCAGGTTGTGGATAGACCACGCTATGATGCGTGCCTGCTGGTACCCAGAATGCCCGGCCCGGCGGGGTAATCCACGCTCCTTCAATCGTCGTAATCCGCATGCTGCCCGATACGACAAACATCAACTGCCCGCGCTCGTGGGTGTGTGTTTCCACACTTTGTCCTTTGGCGTGGTCTACGCTGATGGCAACGACAGGGCGGTCCGAGCTGTCGGGGTCTGCGCTTGATGCCAAGGTTCTCCAGATATGATCGGGAAGCGAGCTGATGATGGCAATCCAGGGTAATGAACGGCATTAATTATAATCAGAGCCATTTGGTGATGTGAAATTCTTATTTGGTAATCGGGCATACCTGCATATGCATCAGGCAAAAAAATGCCCGGGAACCCGGGCAGGAGGCGTGGAACAAACAACTTGAAGAGAGAGATAAGCAATAAATGGTGATCTTTGTCAGTTTGGATGACATGGACCGATCAGCCTGTCGCTGCTGGATGCTTAACCAGCAGAAACCATGTATGCATCATAGCGGGTGGTTATTGCTTAACGATGACAGCGGTGTAACGCTTTGTAAGAGTTTTTTCGAGCCTGTGTAAAAATGTTACAAAATGCTAACTTAGGCATGATTTTTAAAGTGAAAAAACAAAGCCTGCACTAGGCAGCCAGCGTGTCGAGATTTCTTGAGGCAGTCGTTAGCCAGTGACAGCCGTGTCGCACGAAAATGGCAAAGACAGGTAAATCAGGCAGATTTTTTGAACTGCAGACTTTCCATGCAAAAGTTCTTGATCTTGCCATCGACCGCATCACGCGCAAAACCGATGCCCAGCATCAAGGCGTCGTCTTTGTTGCCAAAGCCATTGCCTGGGCATGGAGGCGCCATGACAGAGCTGCGCTGGCTGTCATGCAGCGCGATGATGCTGACGGAGGGATAGTAACGTTCGGCTTTCTGGTAAAACGTAGCGCTAAGTTCGTAGCCGTTATATGTGTGGGTAATAATCATGATCACTCCTTCCTAACTGACATTGCTTAAACATGGATGACACTTCAATAATAAGCAGACTTTGTGCCAGATTGGTGACAGTCAGGTTAAAGATGTTTTTCAGTAGGGTGACAAAGGGAGCTTGAGGTGCCATGAAATGGCGCCTATCCTGCGATTGCAGACTATCAGACGGTGGGCTTCCCGTATTTGCTCAAGCGGTATAACACGATGCTGAGTGGCAGCAGCAGCACACCAATCAGCAGGTAGATGTTGCGGAATATGCTAAATGGTGGTGCAGCTTGCGCCACAATGGATTTAACGGCACTAATGGGCAGCATGCCCTGCTTGTTGTCCTTGTCCAGAAAAACCAGCAGGTCGCCATTCTTGGTGTAGTCCTTCACCTCAAGCTGGCAGCCGTCGCTCGATGGCTTGCCAGGGAGGGAGGGGGCTTCTTCGCAATGAGCATAGCGGGTAGTGATAATGGAAGCGCGCTGCTGTGCAACACCCAGCTCCAGCATGATGCCGATGATAATCAAGACTACGGCCGAACTGGACAGGAATATAAAGGTTTCTTTTCTCATGGCAGGCATCAATTATTCACGTGAGCACCGGAAATCAGTCCGGCAAATAATCCAGTCGCCATTCTAGCGCAAGCTGGCTGTAAACCCCATGGGGATATAGGATTTATGCGGCTAAGCTGCTGATTATTTAAGCTGTCATGGCTTTTTTCATTGCTTAAGTAGTCAACTTGGCGCATAGTGCTGCACTTGGTAAAAAATAGTCTTCCTTGTGCGTTGCCATTTTCTGATGCACATGTCTTCGCTTTCTTGCCTCGCGTGTTTGTCCCGAATGTTGTATCGGTCGACAACATTTTCACAACACGAACTTTAATTTACTAAAAGGATGGGTCAGCGATGGCAAAAGAAGAACTAATCGAAATGAGCGGCGTAGTTGCCGAAATCCTGCCGGATTCCCGTTTTCTGGTCACCCTGGAAAATGGTCACAAACTGGTGGCTTATACTGCAGGCAAGATGCGCAAGAACAACATCCGCATTCTGGCGGGTGACAAGGTGACGCTGGAGCTGTCGCCTTATGACGTCAGCAAGGGTCGTATCACCTTCCGTCACATTGAAAACCGTGGTGCATTCGTGCCGCGTCGCCGTACTTATTAAGCTGTTTTTGATTCGCGCCCACGCAAATATATTTAAATATTGGTTGACAGGGTGCTGATTACTGCGTAAAACCTTTTTCAGGCGTTTGTAATTAAGAATTAATAATTTGTTTTATATGGTTTTTATTCAAACTTTCGGGGAGCCTCCCTTTTAGTTAGAAAGTATCAAAATGGCAACAGGTATTGTTAAGTGGTTCAATGATTCTAAAGGCTTCGGCTTTATTACTCCCGATGACGGTGGCAGCGATCTGTTCGCGCACTATTCGGCAATTTCCGACACTGGCTACAAGAGCCTGAAAGACAACGACCGCGTTTCTTTCGAAGTCATCGATGGCCCTAAAGGCAAGCAAGCATCGAACATTCAAAAAGCCTAATCCTGTATTAGGTTTGATGTGAAAAACGGAGCCTAGTGCTCCGTTTTTTATTGCCTGTTGTTATTGATTCCCCAACGTGTTTTGCATCCGGCTTTCTAGCCTCCCAGCCCCATCTCATCGTCGAACTTTGGATACACCCGCACCAGCAAGATGCGTGGGCCCACCATTTTCTTGACGACGATGCTGAATTGCTCGAATTCGATCTTTTGCCCTTCTTCCGGCAAGTCGCCCAGTTTCCACAGAATCAGTCCGCCGACACTATCCGCCGCGTTGGAGTCTATATCAATCCCCAGTGTGCGCTCCAAGGTTGGAATGGGCAGGCTGGCCTTGCCCAGTAGCGAGCCATCATCAAGCTTGGTCCATTCGCTGAGCGATTGCCTGAATTCATCGCGTATCTCGCCGACCAGCGCGCTCAGCAGGTTGTCCAGCGTGACAAACCCGACCGGCGGGCTGCCCTCATAACCCACCACGGTAAAGTGGGGCGCGCCCTGCTGAAAGCGCCTGAAAAGCTCAGTCGCAGGTAGATCAGGCGAGACCATGGCAATCGGCCGTACCAGATCTTCAATATCTTCCAGACGGCCTTTGTGCTGGGCGACAAACAGGTCTTTCAGGTGGATGATGCCGATGACTTCGCCCGAGGTTTCCATATAGGGGTAGCGGCTGTAACGCTGCTGCACGATTTTTTGCAGATTGGCTTCCAGGCTGTCGCCTTCATGCAATACCACTGCCTCGTGGAACGGGCGCATCACATCGGCCACATCCAGCTCGCGGAAGTCGATGGCCTGTGCCAGCACGCGCCACTCGCTACGGCTGAATTTGTCGTCAGCGCGCGAGCTGCGCAGGATGACCTTGAGCTCATCCGCCGAATAATGCGAGTCGTGGGATGTCGCACTTTTTAGCCCCAGCACCCCCAATACCAGATTGGCACTGTGGTTAAGTATCCAGATCGCGGGATACATGACCCAGTAAAACCCATACAGCGCGGGTGCGGTCCACAGCCCGACTTTTTCGGCAGAGCGAATGGCAAGCGATTTTGGTACCAGTTCGCCCACCACGATATGCAGGAACGAAATAATGAAGAATGCCAGCGAGAATGCCACCAGATGCACAATGCGCGGGCTATCAATGCCTGCGGCATGTAACAGGGGGGTAAGCAGCTCGGCAAACGCCGGTTCGCCTACCCAGCCCAGGCCCAGCGAGGCCAGAGTGATGCCGAGCTGACACGCTGAGAGGTAGGCGTCGAGCTGGCTGTGTACGCGGGTGAGAATGCGGCCGCGCCAGCCATAGGTCTTGGCCATGGCACGCACGCGGGTTGCCCGTAGTTTGACGAGGCCGAACTCTGCAGCCACGAAAAATCCGTTTAGCAACACCAGCAATCCGGCAAAAATAATCAGTAATACATCGGTCAGCATGTCGCGGTGGCTTTCGGGAACAGGGTTCCTGGGTCAAAGGCGTTGTTGCGGGAAAATTGTGCAAACAGGCACAGCAGAGATTATCCATTAAAAGCGATGATTGCGCCTACTTAAGCGCTGGCGCGGCTTGCACGGGGTTATGCCGTAGTGGAATGGCCGAGCGTCTTGCAGTGGTGGAACTATCCATTGCGATTGCTTGCCCATACAGAGCTGTATAGTAGGCTGGGCATCAAGCCATAAAGGTTTGTAAACGCGCGGCTTGATTGATTTTTGACCGGCCAGGAGGCGATGGTGAAACGTTTATTGGGATATATCGTATGTGTGGCCTTGCTATTGTCCGTCACGGCTATTGCGGCAAGTCTGGATGACGCCAAGGTGGCCGTGGATGCCGGCAAGTTTGGGCAGGCAGCGGCTATATACCGCGAGTTGGCGGCTGCAGGGGATGCCAAAGCCCAGTACAACCTTGGGCTGATGTATGCCCGGGGTGACGGTGTTCCAGAAAATCCTCAAGAGTCGGTGAAGTGGTACCGTCTGTCTGCTGACCAGGGTTTTCCGGAGGCGCAATATGCATTGGGGGTGATTTACTTTAGTCGAGATGGCGGGGTTCCCATGGATTACGACGAGGCAATCAAGTGGTATCGCAAGGCCGCGGAGCAAGGCCATGTGCGATCGCAGCTTAATCTGGGCATTGTTTACTTGCGTGGTGATGTGGTGCCGCAGGATATTCCCGAAGCCCTGAAATGGTTTGGCCTGGCAGCGGAGCAAGGGGATAGTGACGCCCAGTTCAATCTCGGCAATATGTATCTGGAAGGCGAAGGCGTGCCAGCCAGTATGGTGAATGGTTATATGTGGATCTGGCTCGCGGCCGAAAATCCGCAGGATGCCCATGGGCGCAGTGCCAAGCGCAAAAAAATACTCATGTATCTCGAAGCCAAGATGACACCGGAACAGCTGGCGGAAGCCAAAGCCCTGGCGCAAAGTTGCCAAGCCCAGCATTACCGCAGCTGCAAGCTGGCCTGAGATGACACAATTGTGACCAATAGCGAGGCTTCGCTATTGCATCATGCACTTGGCGTCACCTTCCGCAGCGAGCCCACATAGTTATCCACAGAAAATGTGGATGTGGGCGGGCGATTTATGAACTGCAAGAGAGCATGGAGCAGCCTGCTTTCTGCCGCGCCCAATCCGGCCGTAATGCATAAAGAGGCGCATGTTGCGGAAGGTCATCGTAAGGCTGCCGCATGGCGCTGAACAATTGCTGCAGAATAGTGGTGTCGCCCTCGGTGGCCTGGTCTATGGCCTGCTGCGCCAGATAATTACGCAGCACAAAGCGTGGGTTCACCTTGTGCATGGCGGTCCGTCGCGCCGTCTGCGGCAGGTTGTCGTGCTTGAGCCGCTCGCCATAGCGTTGCAGCCAGGAGTACAGGGGCAGGTGGAAATCCTGCCACAACTCCTCGCGATAAAACGCTGCGCGTAGCGCTTCTGCATTGGGGGATTGCATATCCATGTCGCCCAGCAGACGAAAGAACATGGTCATGTCGACTTCCGCCCGTGTCATCAATTCAAAAATCTCGCTCATCAAGGCGGCATCGTCATCCTGCCAGTCGCTCAGCCCGAATTTGGCGGCCAGACCCTGACTCCAGGCCTGACCATAGGTGCTGTCAAATATGCCCAGGCTTTCGACAAGCGGCGCAGGCTCGGGCAACAAAAGCGCCAGCGCTTCTGCCAGCCGTTCCAGGTTCCAGCGCGCGATATCAGGTTGGCGGCCAAAGCAGTAGCGGCGGCCGGAGGCGTCGGTGGTATTGGGAGTCCAGCCGGGATCAAAATTGTCTATCCAGCCATAGGGGCCGTAATCAATGGTGAGCCCGAGGATGGACATGTTGTCCGTATTCATGACGCCATGTACAAACCCCACGCGCATCCACTCCGCCATCAACAGGGCCGTGCGGCGACAGATCTCGCCAAACCAGATGGGCACGCGCTCGTGCAGGGGCATGTCGCCGGGGAACGCCATGTCGGCAAAGTCGCGTTGCATGGTGAATTCCGTGAGGCGTCGCAGCAGATCAATATCGCCGCGCGAAGCGGGCAGCTCAAAATGCCCAAACCGGATGAACGATGGCGCAACGCGGCAGACGATGGCACCTGGCTCGCGCTCCGGGTGGCCATCGTAAAACATGTCGCGAATCACGGTATCGCCTGTCGTCACCAGGCTCAGTGCCCGTGTGGTGGGGATGCCTAGATGAAACATGGCTTCACTGCATAAAAATTCGCGTAATGACGAGCGCAACACTGCCCGGCCATCTGCGCGACGGGAATATGGCGTGGCGCCTGCTCCCTTGAGTTGCAGCTCCCAGCGTTCGCCAGCCGCGCTCACGGTCTCCCCCAGAAAAATGGCGCGCCCATCGCCCAGCTGGCCGGCCCAGTTGCCGAACTGATGGCCGCCATAACAGGTGGCGTAATGCTGCATGCCGGGCAACAGGCCATTGCCAGACAGCGCTTGCAGCATGGCGTCCGATTGCATATCAGCCGCTGTAAGCCCAAGTGTGGCGGCCATTTCAGGTGACCATGCCACCAGGCGCGGAGCGCTGACGGGCGTTGCAGCCACCCGCGACCAGAGTGCACCCTGGACCTGGCGCAGCTGGGCACCCTGTATCGGGTCACCGGGGAGTTCGTTTAGCAGGCGATTATCGAAAGACAGCATCATGACCTTGCGTGTAAATGGAGAGTTGGCCCCGATGACGGGGAATGCCGCGTGGGCTGGACCTGCGACTTTGCTGAGTCTAGCAGAATCGCGCATTCAATCAGAACAGACCGCCATGGGATACACAAGTTTTGCCGGGCTTGAGCAAGTTTTTTTGTGAAGGCCCTAAAGTAATTCTAAAGTCTGCCGATACAGTGGTGTAGATGAGGAGAATTGTATGGATTCTGTGACCAGTGCCACCGTAGCCGCCAGCATGGCAGAGACCAAAGCCGGGCAAGCCGTTAGCATGGAAGTGCTGAAAAAGGCGCTGGACGCGCAGGCGACAGCCGCTGCGGGCATGATAGAAGCCCTGCCTAAAATACAAAACTTGCCAGATCATCTCGGCCAGAATATCAATACCACCGCCTGACCCTGCCCCCGCGTTTCGCTTGCCCGTCTTGTAGGATGGCACGGATAAGCTTATAGGCGAAATGCCGATGCCTGCTAAGTAAGTACTAACGTATCATGGGGTATCCCTACCTCAAGATACCATCATGATCAAAATGCAATTGGCCATCAGCCTCAAGTATGAAGTGCTGGATCCTCGCGCCGACTTCATCCTCAATTTGCATGCGGCTCAGACGGCTAACCAGTCCGTCATTAACGAACGTCTGCAGTTCAGCCAGCCCCTTCAATATGAAATATATGAAGACACCTTCTATGGCACGCGCTATGTGCGTTGTCAGGCTGAGGCCGGTCCGCTGGAAGTGCATTACTCGGCGACAGTAGAGGTTGATCATCAGCTGGAGACGCCCGACACGCTGGAAGAAGTGGCGATCACCGATATCCCCATCAAATACCTGCGCTATCTTTACCCCAGCCGCTATTGCCAGTCTGATCTGCTGCAAGCATTTGCCAACCAGCAGTTTGGTCATCTGCCCCGCGGTTATGCGCGCGTGAAGGCGGTGTGCGACTGGGTGCATGGCAACCTCGCCTATTTGCCGGGGAGCACCAACAGCATGAGTGCGGCGACCGACGTCATCGAGCAGAAAGCCGGTGTATGCCGTGACTTTTCGCATGCGATGATTGCCTTGTGCCGCGCCCTGAATATGCCGGCTCGCTTTGTGACTGGCGTGGACTACGGCTCGGACCCGGCCAGTGGTCCGCATGACTTTCATGCATACGTTGAAGTGTATCTGGGCGATCGCTGGTATGTGTTTGAGCCCACCGGCATCTCGCCGCGCCTCGGATTAATACGGCTGGGCACGGGCCGCGATGCCGCCGATGTATCCTTTGCCACGGTGTTCGGCGCGATTAATTCCTGGGCGCCGCTGATCGAGATTGAGGCATTGCAGGACGTGGCGTCCGGCATCGTGCTGCCTCAACACAGCGATCAGGCGGTTTCTACAGACGCTTGATCGCTCAGGCAGCAGTAGCCTGAGGTTTGGGTGTTGTGTCGACTTCACTGCCCAGGGCTGACAATAACTCGGGCAATAGCTGACTCAGCTCACCGCTCATCATGACAAAGTCGCTGTCGAACATTTCTTCGGCAGCGACATCGGCCGCCGCCTCTTTCAGTACATCCAATACTTCCAGCCGTTTGATCTGCAGCACATCATTCAACACAAAGGCGATGCGGTCACGCCAGGTCATGGCCAGGCGAGTCACCTGCTTGCCACCCTGGATGTGCTTGCGGATTTCCTCGGCCTCGAGGTCATGCCGCACATAACGCACAGTGGCCTTGTCATCGCCCAGCGCGCGCAATTCACAATCCCGATCCACGCTGAAACCATGCGGCGCTTCACGACCCGCCAGCCAGCCTGTCATGGCGCTGGTGGGGGAAAGGTTGGTCTTGATCAAGCGTAATGAAAAGCCATCGACAGACTTGTGCAATTGCTCCAACAAGGTATCGGCCAGGGCGGCGCTGGCGGCATCCACCACAAACCAGCCATTGGCAAGGTCCAGCCACGCATAAATGGTGCGGCGCAATGAAAACGCCCGTGGCCGCAGCTCATCGGCAATCGCTTCCTTCAGCTCTTTCATCTGTTTGCGCCCGGGTTTATAGCCCTGCTGTTCTTCCAGCTCCAGCGCGCGTGCCTTGGCATATTGATTGATGACGCTGGTTGGCAGGATCTTCTTTTCCACACACAGCGCAATCAGCACTTGCTGAGCTTGCACATGCACAAATGGCTTGCCGGGACCGGCTGGTGCAATCCAGCCAGCTTGCTGCATTTCAGATGTCGGAGTGTCTGGCAGGGCGTGGCGTGCCAGTTGGTCTTCCAGCGCTTCGACTGGGGTATTCCATTGGGAGATGCGATAAATCTGCAGGTTTTTGAACCACATGGTGCGTACTCAAAAACAAGGCATTTTACCTCAGTCGCCTATTCATCCCGTGGCTTCATGGGCATCCACCTTAAAAATTGATTGCTTGCCAGCGTGGCCGAATGGCGCTATGGATATTCTCGTTCAGGCAACCTCAGGCAAGGTCAGGTGATGGGGTAAGCCAGCGTTGGGGGCATGACAAATGGTAGAATCCTGCTCTTTTGTCAGATGGGGCCGCGCATGCATTGCGGGATCGATTACGGGACGTCCAACTCTTCGGTGGGGGTGGCGCAGAATGGCGTGGTGACCTTGTTGCCGCTGGAAGGCGAGAGTGTTTATCTGCCATCGGCGGTCTATCGCCAGCGCCCGGATCATCTGGATGAAGAAGACGATGCGCGCATGACGCTGCGTCAGCAGCTGGGCGATGCCCGGGATTTGCTGTTTGGCCGTGCCGCCATTCAAGCGCATACCGAAGGCCCCACCGATGGTCTGTATGTGAAGTCCCCCAAGGTGTTTCTGGGCAGCGACCTCAGCCGCGACCAGCTGGAATTTTTCACCGTGATCATCAGCCGCATGCTGGAGCGGCTGATGCAACAGGCGCGGGCGGCGAGTGGCATGTCCTTGCACCAGGCGGTGATAGGCCGCCCCATTCGGTACCATGGGGTATACGGCGAACGCGGCGATGAGCAGGCACTCACTATTATGCGCGAAGCCGCGCTGGCAGCGGGTTTGCAGGATGTGATCTTCATGTATGAACCACTGGCCGCGGCGCTGGATTACGAAAACGGGCTGGTCAATGATGAGGTCTTGCTGGTGGTGGATGTGGGCGGTGGCACGACGGATTGCTCCGTGGTGCGCGTCGGGCCGCATGCCCGGGCGAGCGCGGACCGTAGTGCTGACCTGTTGTCGTATGCCGGTACCCGCATCGGCGGCACCGATCTTGATATTCACATCGGCTGGCACCAGATCATGCCGCACTTCGGCAAAGATGGAGAACTGCATCACAAGGCGTTTGATGCCATTTCCGTCAACAGCATTCCCAGCCAGCATGCCTTTTACAACCGGTTTGAAATGCCGGTACATGGCGAGCCGGATGAAGCGCGCCGCCGCTTGTACAAGGTCTGGCGCGAGCGTCTGACCCACAGTCTGGTGCGTAGCGCCGAGCAGGCCAAGATTCGCCTGACAGATGCAGCTGAGACCGATATCAATGTGGATTTTGTGGCGCCTGAGTTGCAGCTCGGCATGAACCGTGACCAGATGCAACAGGCGATTACCCAGGCCACCGAAAAAATCCGCAAGGTGATCGAAGAAGCGCGTGCCGGGGCTGGCGTGCGCATTGATAAAACCTACCTGACCGGCGGCTCGGCTGTATCACCCGTGATACAGCAGGCGATACGCAATGTGATGGGCGATAACATGCCGCTAGTGACGGGCAATATGCATGGCGGGGTTGCCAGCGGTCTGGCGCTCTATGCCAGTCGCTGGTTTTCCCGCTAGCGGGCACTCCTTAATCTGTGGTGCTGGGGCTCCAGAAGGCCTGCCCCACATGCGGGCTCTGCTTGAGTTGATCGATCACCTGATCCAGCACCAGGCCATCGACCGAGGTGGCTGCCAGCGTCGCTTCGATCTCGATTTCATTTTCGCCAAAGGCATGCATGACCAGGGCTTGCAGCGGATAGCCGGTTTGCTCCAGTGCCTGCTCCAGCAGATACATGGCTTCTTTCTGATGCGTGCGCGCTGCAATCACATAGACTGTATTGGTTAGCTCCACTGCCGGGGTGTCCATGGGCTGGCGGTTGATACGATTGACCACGGGCCGCAAAAGGGTGTTGGCGGCCAGTACAAACAGCGCACCCAGCAGGGATTCCAGCAGAAGATCGGCGCCAGCGCAGGCACCCACCGCTGCGGAGCCCCACAAGGTTGCCGCTGTATTCAGGCCACGCACATTGCCCTGTTCACGCATGATGACGCCTGCCCCGAGAAAGCCTATCCCCGACACAACATACGCCACGACATGCACCGATCCTTCATGCCCGGTTAATCGGTTGGCCATATCGACAAAGATGGCGGCGCCGACTGCCACCAGCACATTGGTGCGCAGCCCCGCTGTGCGCTGCCGATACTGACGCTCAAAGCCAATCAGGCTGCCTAGTACAAACGCCGTGCTGAGACTGATCAGGGTATCGAGTAAAGAGAGGAGGTTGATGTTTTGCCAGGCTTCCACTGCGGGCTCCTTTTTGGAGAGTGTTATCTTGCGACCGCTAGCATTATCCTGATTTCCTGGCTGTTTGTATTCATGATCAGCGCCATCGGGAATAGAGGTGGCGCCTCCAGCATGGCATGTGCGGTCGCGCTGGCATGGCCTCATCTATACGTTCTTCTCTGGTTGGAAGGTCCGTAATCCGGCAGACGCTGTTAATATAGTGGGCGTTAACATTTCATATAGGTCGCTGACATGCGTTTACTGATTGCCCTTATTCTGCCCTGGCTGACATTTTTCACGATTGGCCGTCCCATCGCAGGCATTGTCTGTCTGATTCTGCAAGTCACGCTTATCGGTTGGCTACCCGCGACCATCTGGGCGGTATATGCACTGAGCCAGTACAAGACCGATCAGAAAATCGCCGACGCCTTGAAGTCGAGATAATCCATGCAGCATTTGCTTGATCTGCTCCAGCAATACGGCTTGCTGATCGTGTTTGCCAATGTGTTTCTTGAGCAGATCGGGCTGCCTATTCCCGCTTACCCTACCTTGCTGGTGACGGGCGCCCTGCTCACTCAGGGCCAATATAGTCCGGCGCAACTGCTGTTGACCGCCGTGATCGCTTCACTGCTGGCAGATCTGGCCTGGTATTTTGCCGGACGCCGATTCGGCCGGCGGGTCATGAGCAAGCTATGCCGCATTTCGCTGTCGCCTGATTCCTGTGTGCGGCAAACTGAATCGGTGTATCTGCGCATAGGGCCACCTGCCCTGCTGTTTTGCAAGTTCATTCCCGGCTTTGCCTCGGTATCCAGCGCGCTGGCGGGCACCGTGGGCACGCGGGTGACGACCTTTATCATTTTTGACAGCCTGGGCGCTGCCATCTGGGCAGGCTCCGCCATTGTGCTTGGCACGCTGTTCAGCAGCGCCATTGATGAGTTGCTGGATATTCTGAGCGAGATGGGAAAGTGGGGTGCCCTGTTGCTGGGTATCGCCCTGGTGGCCTTCATCCTAAACAAATGGTGGGAGCGTCACCGCTTTATCAAATCGCTGCGCATGGCGCGCATTTCGGTGGACGAACTGGATACCATGCTCAAAAGCGGCTCGCGCCCGGTGATCGTGGATGCCCGGCCTGCACATCTGCAAGGCGATGGTCGTATTCCCGGTGCGCTCAGCATGACGGAGGACACCATTGATACCGTGTTTATTGATACCGATATCGATACGGATATCGTGCTGTATTGTTCATGCCCCAATGATGTGACCGCGGCCAAAATGGCCAAGCTGCTTATCAAGCGGGGATATCACAAGGTGCGGCCACTCAAGGGCGGCATCGATGCCTGGGTCGATGCCGGCTTCAAGATAGAGCCTTGAGCAAGACTCAGGGCGAGTTACACAAACATCCCGCCTGAGACTTCAATACGCTGGGCATTCACCCAGCGATTATCGTCCGACAGCAACGATGCCACCATGGGGCCGATATCGTCGGGCAAGCCCACGCGTCCCAAGGCGGTCTGGCTGGCCACGAATTTATTCACCTCGGCATTATCACGCACCGTGCCACCACCAAAGTCGGTTTCAATGGCACCAGGGGCCACGACATTCACGGCAATGCCGCGTGGCCCCAGCTCTTTTGCCAGATAGCGCGTCAACACTTCCACAGCCCCCTTCATGGCGGCGTAGGCCGAATAGCCGGGTAAGGAGAATCGCGTCAGTCCGCTGGAGATGTTGATGATGCGACCATGGTCGGCAATCAGGCCAAGTAACTGCTGCGTCAGGAAAAACACGCCTTTGAAGTGGATATTCACCAGCTGGTCAAACTCGGCTTCGGACGTCTGGGCAAACGGGGTATGTATGCCGGTGCCTGCATTGTTGACGAGAAAATCAAACTGATCCCGCTGCCAGTGCGCTTGCAATACAGCCTTCACCTCTTCCACGAAAGCAGGAAACGAAGCGCTATCGCCTACATCCAGCTTAAGTGCGACGGCTTTCTGGCCCAGAGATTCGATCTCGCGGACCACGGCCTCTGCTTCTGCGCGCTGACTATGATAAGTGATGATGACATCCTGCCCCTTGGCCGCCAGGCTCAGCGCCATGCTTTTGCCCAGCCCGCGACTACTTCCCGTCACAATTGCAATCTTGCTTGTCATGCTGGTTCTCCTCTTAAAAAATTCACAATGAATGCTTGCTGGAAAACAGTCTATTACCAGTCTAGGAGCGAATAAACTGGGCGCAAGTAGTTATACTGTTCAAAATAACAGATCAATTGAGCGCTTATGGATAAACTGGATGCCATGCAGGTATTTGTACGGGTCGCTGAACTGGCAAGTTTTACCCAGGCGGCGGATAGCCTGGGACTGCCAAAAGGCAGTATTTCAAATGCAGTGAGCCAGCTGGAAGCTCGGCTAGGTGCGAGGCTTTTACACAGAACCACACGTAAAGTGCAACTCACGCAGGATGGTCAGCGGTTTTATGAGCGCTGCAAGGATTTGCTGGCAGAGGTGGACGAGGTGGAAAGCCTGTTTCAGCAAACAGAAACCCTGCTACGCGGCCGCTTGCGGGTTGATATGCCCTTGAACATGGCCCACAACCTGGTGATTCCCCAGCTGCCAGAATTCATGCAGCGACATCCGGGCATTGAAATCGAACTCAGCAGCACAGACAGGCGGGTTGACCCGATCAGTGAAGGTTTTGATTGTGTCGTGCGGGTGGGGATATTGACGGAGTCTGGGCTGGTGGCAAGGCCTCTGGGATCACTTGAGATGGTGAACTGCGTCAGCCCGGCCTATATCCAGCAATATGGGATGCCGACGACTCTGGAGGATCTTGCGGAGCATTACATGGTGCACTACGTTTCGGTGCTGGGGGCCAAGCCTTCCGGCTTTGAATACATGGAGGCGGGAGTGAGCCGACATCGCCCGGTCCCTGCGCGCGTCACGGTCAATAATTCCAGCGCCTACAGCATGGCTTGTCTGGCTGGGCTCGGCATTATCCAGGTGCCTGTGGTGGCCGTGCGGCCTTACCTGCAACGGGGTGAGCTGGTGGAGGTGCTCGCGGATTTCAAGGCGGAGCCGATGCCGGTGTCCCTGCTGTATCCGCACCGACGTCATCTGTCGCGGCGTTTATTGGCATTCATGGAATGGCTGACGCAAAAAGTGCATGCCTACATGGCAGCGTAAGCTTGTGTGCTTACCTCGCAAAACATATGCCTCAATCAGCCTTGTGGCGACTGCCCATGGCGCCGCCGCCAGGCGTCTACAATCATGGAATAAATCCACAAAACGGCCTTGAAGGTGTTGGCGATCGGTATCAGGCTCCAGAACATATTGCCCAATATCTGGCGGCATAGCATGTTCTTGAAACAGCTGGTTTTGTAGATGGTGGACAGCGAGCATATGCCGAGCGAGATAAAGTAAAACATCAAAAACTTGTAGGGCATGTTGTCTCCCTTCTCTTGTTGTCGTTTTTTCAGGCAGGCTGCCGATGTGCAGTGTATGCCTGTTAGGCACGATCAGGCGATGGATCGTTCCAGCAGTTGCATGAATTCCTCCCTCGGCACCGGTTTTGAGAACAGATAACCCTGAGCATAATCACACCCGATCTGGGCCAGGAGGTCACGCTGTGCAGTAGTTTCCACGCCCTCGGCTATCACGCGTAAATCCAGCTTGTGTGCCATGGTGACGATCGCCTCGCACAGAGCCAGGTCTTCGCCTTCTCCCGACAGATTGCGCACGAAGGACTGGTCTATCTTGAGGTAATCAATATCAAACTTTTTGAGATAGGACAGCGATGAATAGCCCGTGCCGAAATCATCAATGGCAACCTGCATGCCTGCATCGCGGAAATGCAGCAGTTTGTCCGAGATGCCGCTGTCGGCATTGAGCAGCAGGCCCTCGGTGATCTCCACCACGATATTGTGCCCGCTCAAGCCCAGTCCGCTCAGGTATTCCATCCAGTCCTGGTGGGCCTGTGTGCGGTCACGGAACTGCACCGGGGATTTATTCACGCTCACCTGGAAATCGTCACCCACGATCGGGATGCATTGCTTGACCAGCTGCGCCGACTGCTGGAATACCCAGTCACCTATCTCGTGTATCAGGCCGGTTTCTTCAGCCAGAGGAATGAATTCGGCGGGGCTGACAAAGCCTAGTTCCGGATGTTGCCAGCGTATCAGCGCTTCAGCTTTGTGTATGCGCTGACTGGCCATATCCACAATCGGCTGGAAATAGACCATGAACTGGTTCAGGCCAAGCGCATTGCGCAGATCACGCATCATGCGCATGCGGGTCTGCGCCATGGCTTGCATCATGGGCGTGAAAAAGCTGAAGCGGTTGCGGCCATTCTTTTTCGCTTCATACATGGCCTGATCGGCATTTTTCAGCAACTCGGCGCTGGTGGTCGCATCTTCGGGGAAGACGGTAATACCAATGCTGGCTGAGATGTAGACAATTTCACCTTCGAGGTCGTATGGCGCAGCGAGCGCATCCAGCACACGCTGCGCGATCAGCGTCATGACGCTGGGGTCAGGCAGGTTGGCAATGATCACGGTAAATTCATCGCCGCCCAGTCGCCCGACGGTATCGGTTTCTTTCAGATGGCGCTGAATGCGGTGTGATGCTTCGATCAGCAGGTAATCGCCGTGGCTGTGGCCCAGGGTGTCGTTCACTTCCTTGAAGCGGTCAAGATCAATGAACAGCAACGCAAACTGGCTATGGTCATGCTGCGACTTCTTGATCTCCTGTTGCAGGCGGTCGCTGAACAGGCGACGGTTGGGCAGTTGCGTCAACAAGTCATAGTTGGCCTGGCTCCAGATCAGGGCATCGGCGCGTTTTTTCTCGGTGATATCGGAGAATAGCGCCACCCGGCGGAACAGCTTGCCGTCCTCGCCATAAATATTGTTGATGGCCAGCCATTCGGCATATTCTTCTCCACTCTTGCGGCGGTTCCATATTTCGCCGCGCCACTCCCCTGCCGTTTCCAGCGTATTCCAGAGCTCCTGGTAAAACTCCTTGCCCTGCCGTCCGGAGCTCAGGATTTTCGGGTTCTTGCCAACGACTTCCTCAAGTGAGTATCCCGTCATCTCGCTAAAGGCCGGATTAATGGTGATGATGTTGTTATCGGCATCGGTCACCAGCATGGCTTCGCTGCTGTGCTCGAATACCGTATGCGCCAGGCGTAATTCCTCTTCGGCCTGCTTGCGGGCGGAGGTGTTTTCGGAGGCGATGATGATGCCCTGTATGGTCTGATGGTCATCCAGCCATGGCGTGATCATCCAGCGTGTCCACAGATGCTGGCCATCTGACCGTATCCACAAGTCTTCTTCCTCTTCCAGCTGCTCGCCTGCCAGCGCGCGTTGATGCGCCACGCGCCATTTCTGCGGGAGGTCGGGGTGTGCTTCATAGTGATTCAAGCCGAGCAGGTTGCCGTGCTGGCGGCCAAATTCCTGTTGCCATAGATTGCTGCAGGCCAGATAACGCATGTCGCGATCAAACATGGCCACACAGATCGGCGCCTGCTGGATAAAGGTTTTTTGTTGCTCCACCGCCTGTTTGAGTGCGGTTTCCGCATGCTTGAGCTTGGTGATTTCAAGCCGCGTGCCGCTCATGGTCAGCGCTTCACCCTGGGGTGACCGATGGGTGACGCGTCCGCGGTCTGCCACCCATATCCAGTGCCCGTTTTTATGGCGACGACGTGACTCGCTGGCAAAGTATTCCGTACTGCCATTAAGGTGTGCCTCAACTGCCTGCATCACTTGCTCAAGATCGTCTGGGTGGCAGAGCGCGCGGCAACTGTCGGCGGTACAAGGCTCCAGCTCTTCTGGTGTGTAGCCCAGCATGGCGGCCCAGCGCGGATTGACGATGCAGTCACCGCTGCGGATATCCCACTCCCAGGTACCCGCTGCCGTGCCATCAATAATCTGCTGCAATCGCTGGCGCTGGCTGGCGAGCTCGGCGGTTTTGGTTTGAACGCTTCGCCTTAACAGAAAAATCCACAGAAAGACTACCGCGGCGACCAGCGCCAGCAGGCCCAGGCCTGGCGCAATGTAACGACTATATGGCAGCAGTATCGGCGATTGGCCCACCCATTTCTGGAACATCTCGATCTTGTCTTCACGCGGAATCCGCGCCATGCCTTCTTCAACCAGTCGCAGTGTCTCTGTTGCCCCTTTTTTCACTGCGTAATGAAACTGACCCTGGTAAAGCTGGAAAGCCTTGCGATATTGGTGAGTGGTATCCAGTTTGTAGAGGTAATAATTTGCCGGGTATTCATCCATGCAAAACAGCATTACCTGCTCATCCAGCGCACCCTGAATCAGCGAGGTGTAATCAGGGTAGAGCTTGAAATTCGTTACCGAGTCCGCACGTAGCCGCTCAATACAGGCATCACCTGCCTGGGCACCAATCAAAAAGCCGCGCAGATCATGTGTTGAGGCAATGCCCGGAATGCTGGCGTGGCTATAAATGGCGACCGGGAGATTGGCATAAGGCGATGAGAAGTCATAGGTCGCATCGCGATCGGGCGTGCGGAACATCATGTCGATGACATCCGCTTCTCCGTTGAGCAGGGCATGCTGGGCCTGATCCCAATGCGTGGCGGTCAGCTCGACCTTGATGCCGGTTTCCTGCTCCCAGCGTTTCCACAGATCCATCTGGTAACCTTCCAGATGGCCGCTGGCATCGCGAAACAGATATGGGGGGTAATTGTCGTCGGTAATGACGCGCAGCACCTGGGGGCCAGCATGAGCAGTGAGTGCATGCAGGCCAGCCAATGCAAGCATCAGCCACAGGGCAAGCGGATGAAAAACCCATCTGATGTGGGGCCACAAGAAGGCTGTCACCACACGGCGAATGACACCGGTAGCGAAACCTGAGCAACGGATGTTAAGAGCGACGCGCAATGTAGTTGTGCCAATATTCAAGAGAGATGGGGCGGCGCAAAGCCAGCCTGAACTGAGCAAACCCCATGCCCTGCTTTATTATTTTCAGGCCCTTCGGGTGCGTGAGCTGCAAGCCTAAACAACTTGCCGGGGATGTGCAATAGTCCTTGATCACCATCTGCAGGTGTAAAATGCAGCAGCCCTTTTCACCTGCCCATCATGCCGCCTTTGACCCCCACCAGCCACTATCTTGCTGCTTATCCTGCCAGCCTTGTCACACAGGCGCTGGACATTATTCGCCAGGGAAAACTCGCGGAGATTTTTATGGCGAAATATCCAGAGCCGCATGCCATCCGCACCGATAAAGGGCTTTACGATTTTGTGATGAGGATAAAAGAGGAGTACCTGCGTAATAGCGGCCAGCTCAGCCGGGTGGCATACGACAGCAAGCTGCACATCGTGCGGCATGCACTGGGGACACATACGGCTATTTCACGGGTGCAGGGTGGCAAGCTCAAGGCCAAGCGCGAACTACATGTGTCGGGGCTGTTTCGCAGCATGCCGGAGGCATTCTTGCGCATGATCGTGGTGCATGAGTTGGCACATTTCAAGGAGCGCGACCACGACAAGGCGTTTTACCAGTTGTGCTGCTACATGGAGCCGCAATACCACCAGCTGGAGTTCGATTTGCGGGTGTACCTGACCTATCTGGATGCAGGCGGCGAGCCGCTATGGGAGCCCAGAGCGGCGCTTTGTTGACTCAGGTGCCGCTGACGATGCAGTTGCGGCCGAGCTGTTTGGCCTGATAAAGCCGCTGATCCACAGTGTTGATGAAGTCCACGGGCTCATCCTGATAGCCAGGAATCACCGTGCCCACCCCCACGCTGATGGTGAGGACGGTGCTCACTAGGGATTTTTCGTGGGGAATCTGCGCCTTGAAAATCAGCTTGCGGCAGCGCTCGGCAATTTTTTTGGCGGCCTCGCTATCGGTTTGAGGCAGCACCAGCACAAACTCCTCACCACCAAAGCGTGCAAAGAAATCATTGGCGCGCGTACCGGCACCGCTCAACACCTCGGCCACCTGCCTCAGGCAATCATCGCCCTGAATGTGCCCGTAATGGTCGTTGTACTGCTTGAAGTAATCGATATCCAGCATGATGAGTGACAGCGGCTGGCTATTACGTCGGGCATTGGTCCACTCCACCTGGATGATGGAATCGAACATGCGGCGATTGGCCACCCGCGTCAGGCCATCCTGAAAAGACAGCTCTTCGAGCTCTTTTTGCAATTGCAGCAATTTTTCTTCGGTTTTCTTGCGTTCGCTGATATCGAACATGAAACCGATGAGTGCCTCAACTTCGCCCTCGGCATTGCGCAGCACATGCACCACATCGCGGATCCAGATGTATTCGCCATCCTTGGTCAGCGCCCGGTAATCCGCCTCATGGTCGATGCCAGAACGGGATTGCGATACGCAATAATCCACCACCCATTCGCGGTCTTCCGGGTGCATGCGTGCGGCCCAGTCGCCTGCGCTCACCCAGCTCTCGGGCGCCCAACCCAGCAGCGACTCAATCTGCGGGCCGATGTAACTGAAGGTCATGGTGCTCCAGTCTATTTTCCACGGAATTGCTTTGGTGGATTCCAGTAGGGTTTTATAGACGGTACTGTCTTCTTCAGGTGGTATTAAGGGCGCGCTCATCTTGGCTGGTGACTCGTTGTCCGGTGTCATGGGCTTATTCCCGATATTTTAGAGTAATACGTTGGCATCGCGTATAGCGCAAGCAACGACTGGCCATATACCGCGCTGAAGATGATATTCACACCACTCAATGGGTTTGCGTGCGGGCCATGCGCTTGATGGCTTGCGGTGGATGGCCCAGGGTACGAATGAAGGCCCGGCGCATGCGCTCCGGGTCGGCAAAGCCAGTTTCCCGGGCCACCACGTCAATCGGGTGGCGGGCAGTTTCTATCATGGATTTGGCCGCTTCCACCCGCAGGTTTTCGATGGCTTTGGCAGGCGATTGCCCGGTCTCGGCGCGGAAAGCGCGGCTGAACTGACGCGGACTCAGATGCGCGACATCGGCCAGATCATCCACAGATAGTGGCTTGTGCAGATTGCTGCGCGCATAGGTGAGCGCCGTCTGGATGCGGTCCGACTTCGGTTCCAGTGTCAGTAAGGCCGAGAACTGCGATTGGCCGCCAGTGCGGCGGTGGTATACCACCATGCGCTGGGCAATGGTGCGCGACGCGTCAAGCCCGATGTCGGCTTCGACCAGCGCCAGCGATAAATCAATACATGCCGTCATCCCTGCCGAGGTCCACACCTTGCCCTCGCGAATGAAGATACGGTCCTCTTCCACCTTGACCTTGGGGTAGCGGCGCTGCAATTCGCGTGCATGCCGCCAGTGCGTGCTGGCACGCAAGCCATCCAGCAAGCCGGCCTCGGCTAGCATAAAGGCGCCTGTACATATGCTGGCAATACGGCGACTTTGAGCAGTGGCCTGTTGCAGA
The DNA here is from genome assembly GCF_020523625.1 of Methylovorus menthalis. GTDB lineage: Bacteria > Pseudomonadota > Gammaproteobacteria > Burkholderiales > Methylophilaceae > Methylovorus > Methylovorus menthalis. The sequence goes on along the minus strand of NZ_JAJAQH010000001.1, from coordinate 355,634 downwards.
TAGTCGAGCAACCCTGGGCTTGAAGCATGAATGCCGATGCTGCCCATCATGATGACCGTATCAAAGGCCTGGTCGCCAAAGGCATCGGTGAGCACGCTCACCCCGGTCGAGCTGGTGACGGCACCGCCATGTTCGGAAACCAGATGCAGCTCATAAACCGCCTGGTGGCTAACGATATTCGCCATCTCAAACACGGTCATCGCCGCCAGATCCAGAATCTGAAAGCCGGGGAACACAACAAATCCGATACGCATCATGATGTCTCAAAAAGTGGGTTAAATGACATTTGAGACATAGAGTACGTGCATATACTGACTCTCGTCAATCGCTTATTTAAACACCTACTTAAATTCACTATCCAAGGAGAAACGCATGACGACATCCACCCAAGGCAAGGCACTCATTACTGGCTCATCTTCCGGCATCGGCGCTGTGTATGCAGATCGCCTGGCTAGACGCGGTTACGATCTGGTGCTGGTGGCCCGCGATACTACCCGTCTGCAGGCGCTGGCCGACAAATTGCATGCCGAAACAGGTCGCCAGGTAGAAATTCTGGGTGCTGACCTGACGCGCAAACAAGACCTGGAGCAGGTAAAGCAAAAGCTGCAAGCCGATAGCGATATTCGCGTGCTGGTAAACAATGCCGGCACTGCCGCCGTTACCTCGCTGCTGGATTCAAACCTGGACCAGATCGACACCATGATTTCACTCAACGTCACAGCGCTGACACACCTGGCTGCGGCGGCCGCCACCAGCTTCGTCAAGCGCGGCAATGGCACCATCATCAATATCGCCTCAATTGTGGCGCTGGCTCCGGATATGCTGAATGGCAGCTACAGCGGTAGCAAAGCGTATGTGCTGAATCTTTCCGAGTCCATGCATCACGAGTTGTCCGGCAAGGGCGTGCGCGTGCAAGCGGTATTGCCCGGCGCTACGCATACCGAGCTGTGGGATCGTGCCGGTTTCTCCGTTAACCATCTGCCACAAGAGATCGTCATGCCTGCTGAAACCATGGTCGATGCAGCACTGGTCGGACTTGATCTGGGCGAAGTGGTCACTATCCCATCCCTGCCCGAAGCCGCGGATTGGACTCGCCTGGTGGATGCGCGCAATCATCTGCGCCCTAACCTTTCTCATAAACAGCCTGCCGCCCGTTATTTGCAAGCCGTGCGTCAGTAATTCCGCCGAACACCGTGGGCTCGGGGGTGACCCTGAGCCCACGGTGTTTTATCTGGCATTTGAATGTTGATTGAAAGGAAGCTCATGTCCTGGAAAATACCGCGCCGCTTTCGGCCTATCGTGTTTGCAGCAGTGATGTCGGCCTTGAGTGTCATGCTGGTTTCCGGCACCCTCACGTTGCGGCATATTGGCTGGCATGCTGGCTTTATGTGGGAATGGTGGCATGCCTTCTGCACGGCATGGCCTGTGGTTTTTCTGGCGATTTTGCTGGTGGCGCCCCTGGTCGGGCGGCTGGTGGAGCGCATCGTCGCGCCCGAGTAATCCCTGCCTCAAACTTCAAGTTATGGGGGTGTGATCAACGCCCGGCGTCAACAAACTCCTGATAAAGATTGCGCTCGCGCAGACAACTCTCGGCGCTCTTGTCAGCACAAAACGCGCGCAGTTTGCAAAAGCAGGTGTATTGCCCGAGCGTTTCGATGGAAAGCGTTTCTGTTCCACCCTCCGCAGCTTGCTGTTTGCGCAACAAGGCCGCTAGAGCGGCTTGTTCGTCGGGTATCGGTAATCGGGTCATGATGGGCTTTCGTTGTGGAATTTTGTGGTGATAGGGATGGCGAATCAATGCCTGGAGGCGGGGTTAAAGTTCACGCCAAGAGGTAAATCAACAGCCCGAAGTACAGCAGCGCAAATACGGCAACCAGCCAGAATACCCACAGCATTTGCCGATGAATATTCTTTAGCGTGGTATTAATGGCATCAAGCTTGCCGGATATTTCCTGATCCATGAGGTTCTCCTATTGCGCCATACACATTGGCCTGCTTATCTTGTCTGCTTAGGGGCAAGGCGTCTATGGCCGGTTCCTTGCGCGCGCGCTGCATAACTTCTGCTTGCATTGCACTGGCTGAACCATCAGGTCTTGTGCGCGTCATGTTGGATAACAATTCAAATCCATGATGGATATTTAAGGAGAAAGCGATGTGGCAGCGTGCCGTTTTTTTCAGCTGGCTGTGGATGAGCTTATTCATCACGGCGCCAGCCATGGCTGCCGAGCGCATTATCAATCTGGCTAACGGGCAGACGGTTTCGACGGCAGAGCTGGCCGCTGATCTCGCGCAGCAAGATGTGCTGCTGTTGGGCGAAGTCCATGACAATGCGCTGCATCACCAGCGGCGCGGCGAATTGCTGAAGCAACTCAAACAGAATACGCCCATGCTCCATGTGGTTGCCGAGCATCTGCAATCCGGGCAAACGGTGCAGTGGAATGGCTCCTTGCTGGCCGATCTGGAACACGCCGGATTCAATGCAAAAAGCTGGCAGTGGCCCGCCCATGAGGGCTTGTTTGCCGCCATTCGCGATGCCGGGATATCACTCACTGGCGGCAATCTGGCGCCGGAGCAAGCCAGGAGTATTGCGCGTCAGGGCGCATCTGCCTTGCCAGCGCCGCTGGCAAGCATCCTCCAGCAGGCACCCTTGTCGCCGTCTGCGGTGGCGACACTGAATCAGGATCTGCTGGATGGACATTGTGGTCAGCTCCCGACCCAGCATTTGCCCGCCATGTTACTGGCGCAGCGTGCGCGGGATGCCGCCATGTTCACTGCCCTGCAGGCTGGCTCCGGCATGGCGGTGCTGGTCGCGGGCAATAACCATGTGCGGCGCGATTATGGGATACCGGTGATTTATCAGTCCCTGCTCCCGGGGCAACACCTGCGCGTGGTTGGTTTTGTGGAAGAGAATCCAGAACTGATGACCCAGCTGGATAGCTTGCGTCGCCAATATGATTATGTGTGGATCACCCCCGCGCAGGATCGTCCGGATCCTTGTCAGTGATCGCCGTTACTTGATCGCATGGCCCCATGATCAGGCGTTAGAAATTCTGTTTGTGGCATTAATCCCGATGGAGTGCATGAAATCAGGCCGTTCGGCTATATGAAGTTATCTTGCGCAATATCGGCGACTGACATATTTTTGCAAGCCCCTTATAAAAGTTGTTCACTAAATGTCCTATAACGTATTACATTGCTAAAAATTTGGTGATGTTCATCACAGGCTTGTCCTCTTTTATTGCTGTTTATTTGCTGAAAAGGGTCCTTGATGCTGGGTAGTGCGCAAGAAAAAATAACAGCTAGAGAAAAATATCTGCGCACCTTGCTGGATAACTTTCCTTTCATGGTCTGGCTGAAAGACGCGAACAGTCGCTTGCTGGCGGCCAATCGTGAGTACGCCCGCGTTGCCGGAGTCTCTTCACCGCGCGAGCTGGAAGGTAAGACGGATTATGATTTTTTTGCGCCGGAGCTGGCGCAGGAATATGTAGAAGGTGACCGGCAAGCCATGGACAGCGAAGAGCCGGTGGGCACACTTAATCGTTTGCACACTGCCGATGGACAGGATGTCTGGATCGAGACCTATAAATCCCGCCTGCTCATTGATGGCAAGGTCGAAGGCACGCTGGGGTATGCGCGTGATGTGACCGATGCCATCCGCCGTGAACGCGAATACCACTCCCTCATTGAAAACTCCCCCAACCTGATCGTGCGTTTTGATACGAACTGCAGGCGTACCTTTGTTAACCAGAAAACCGTCAATTTTTATGAAGTGAGTGAAGGGGATTTGCTGGGGAAAACCCCTAGCGATTTTCCCGGTGGTGATTCGGCTTATGGCTACGAAAAAGCAGTAAGCGAGGTGTTTCGCACGGGGCGATCAGCGGCAATGGACCTGCACTGGCATGCCCCCGATGGCACACGTAAGATCATCCATATCTGGCTGGCCGCCGAGCTGGACGGTGCCGGTGCCCCGATTGCCGTGATTGGCATGGGGCAGGATGTCACCGAGACCTACGAATATCAGGAACGCATACATCACCTGGCCTATTTCGATACGCTGACCAAGCTGCCTAATCGCGCGCTGCTGATTGACCGTATCGGACAGACCATCGCCGAAGCCGAGCGCCATGCCTATCCATTTGGCCTCATCATGCTGGATCTGGATCGCTTCAAGGAAATCAACGATACCCTGGGCCACGCCCTGGGCGATGTACTGTTATGTGAAGTCGCCAACCGCCTGGAAAAGTGCGTGCGGCCTTACGATACCGTCGCGCGCCTGGGGGGGGACGAGTTCGGTATTCTGGTCTCTGAAATGCGCGTGCCGGAAAATATTACCCGCGTGGCTGACAAGGTGCTGCTGGCCTTCGACCAGCCTTTTCTGGTGAACGGCCATGAAGTCTTCGTCACCGCCAGCCTGGGCGTTGCCGCTTACCCTTCGGATAGTCACGCCGTGGATGATCTGCTCAAATATGCCGATTCGGCGTTGTTTCATGCCAAGCATCTGGGGCGCAATAATTTCCAGTTCTACTCGGCCGATCTTACGGTCAAGGCCGCTGAGCGTCGCGAGGTAGAAACCAACCTGCGCTTTGCACTCAAGAAAGAAGAATTCCTGCTGCATTACCAGCCATTAGTTGATCTTGCCACGCGTGAGATCATTGGCGCCGAGGCCTTGCTGCGCTGGCAGCATGAGTCTGGCAGACTCATCATGCCAGACAAGTTCATTGGTATCGCTGAGGAGACTGGGCTGATCATCCCGATAGGCGAATGGGTGCTCCGCTCTGCCTGCCAGGTGGCGGTAGCGCTGAATAGCCGCCGCACCAAGCCGGTTACCGTCGCCGTCAATTTATCCACGCGCCAGTTTCTGCACAATGACCTGGTGTCTTCCATTCAAACCATCCTCGCCGAGACTGGCTGCCACACCGATTGGATCAAGCTGGAAATCACTGAAAGCCTGCTGCTGGAGAACACCGACAACATCCAGCGCATGCTGCTAAGCCTCAATGCCATGGGCTTGTGTATCTCGATTGATGATTTCGGCACGGGCTATTCTGCCTTGAGCTACCTGCATCGATTCCCGGTGAGTGAACTGAAAATCGACCGTTCGTTTACCAGTGATATTACGGACAATGCCGAACGCGCGCTGATCGTGCAGGCGATCGTCTCACTGGCAAGCAACCTCAACAAAAACGTAGTGGCGGAAGGGGTTGAAACCCTGGAGCAGGCAGGATACCTGCATCAGATGGGCTGCCCGCAAGCGCAAGGGTATCTCTTCAGCAAGCCCTTGCCGCTGGAGCAGTTTATGCAGCTGTTAGCCGCATGACCCTGCCGGTGAATTTACATGTCTCTCAGGGCCTGCATCCTGCCGGCTCTGATGTTGGGCCACGCTAGGGTTTTATCTGCTGCGTCAGTCGCTCTAGCCCCATGGAGCAGAGGCGCTCGGCAATCTCCCATTTGTTTTCTGCGGCGCTGTGGTTGAAGAAGAGAATGCTGAAAATGCCTTCAATCTGTGCCTGGACATACAGCGAATAAAGCGCGACATCAATGTCGGCGGCGAGGCTGCCTTCCTCTATGGCGGCTTTCAGGCACTGCGCGATGATGGTGGCGCGTTTTTGCTCCCAGCTTTCGCGGATGCTCACCAGCTCAGGCGTATCGTCAATCCGCACATACAGGATGAACAGCACGCGTTGCAGGGAGCTAGCGTCGATATAAGAGTGCACTTCGGAAAGGCAATAGCGTTTCAGGTAAACCAGCGCCGGCTCTTCCGGGCCGCGTTCCAGTGACGGTGCGTGATGGATGGCACGCTCTGCCATGGCAATCGCCAACTCCACTTTGCCCTTGTAATGGCCATAGACGGCACCGCGGGATACCTGGGCAGCATCGGCAATATTCGCCATGGTGGTGAGACTCATGCCGCGCTCATAAATCACGTGTTCGGCAGCGTCCAGAATCAGGTCGCGGGTGCGCTGGGAGTCTTCTTTTGTTTTGCGTGCCAAGGCATGAACTCGCATCAAGGGAGGCGTGTAGTATACACCGATAATTAATCAGTCACGATTGATTGATTATCTGCGCTGGGCTATCATGCCCCATTCTTTTAAGTTGGAATTTGCAAATATGGGTGTTTCTCCAGCAGGGTGGCGGAAGGTGATTTCCGCGGTGTCGGTGCTTGGGCTGATGAGCGCATGCTCCTCTGGCGACCAGGCGGCACCGGCTGGGGCTGCCCCTATAGAGGTGCAGGCAATTCAGGTGACAGAAACGCCCGTGACCATGGAGGCCGAGATTCCCGGTCGGCTTGAAGCCTATCGTCAGGCGGAAGTGCGGGCGCGCGTGGCTGGTATTGTCACCGAGCGCGTTTACCAGGAAGGCCAGGAAGTCAAAAAGGGCACACCGCTGTTCCTGATCAACCCCGAACTGCTATCGGCGGCGCGTGAAGACGCGGCGGGTGCCTTGGCGCAGGCTGAAGCCAATCACCTCAATGCCGTGGACAAGCTGGAACGCTACAAGGATCTGGTGAGCGACCAGTCGGTGAGCCAGCGCGATTACAAAGTGGCGGCGTCTGAGGAGCTGGCGGCCCGTGCTGCCTTGCTGTCTGCCAAAGCCAAGCTTAACCGGGCCAATCTGGATCTGGGCTATGCACGGGTGACGGCGCCGATTGATGGCATTGCCCGGCGTGCATTGGTCACTGAGGGCGCGCTGGTCGGGCAGGATAGCCCAACCCCGCTGACCACCATCGATCAGATCGACCCGATCTATGTGAATTTCTCGCAGCCAGCGGCCGATGTCATGGCGTTGCAGCGCTCGGTGCGCGCCGGGCAGGTGCAAGGCAAGAAACAGGGGCAGATTACCGTGCGCCTGATACTGCCCGATGGCTCGGAGTACACGCATAAAGGCAAACTCTACTTCTCCGATCTTGCCGTCAACAGCACCACGGATTCGGTCGCCATGCGCGCCCTGTTTGATAATCCAGCCCACGAGCTTTTCCCCGGCGCCTATGTGCAGGTGAAGCTCGATCAGGCGGTGAATCCGCATGCCATCCTGATCCCGCGCGATGCCCTGATCAGAACTGCCCAATCAGCGCAGGTGATGACGCTGGATAAAGATGACAAGGTGGTGCCGGTGGACGTGCAAACCAGCGGCATGCAAGGGCGCGAGTGGATCGTGATCAAGGGGCTGAAAGCAGGCGATCGCGTCGTCACGACCAACGTCGCCACACTGGCACCGGGTGCGCAGGTAAAAGTCACCCCGGCCGCAGGCCAGACTCCCTGATGCAAGCCACTTAAAGAACCCAAGGCAAATTTATGGCTAGATTTTTTATTGACCGCCCGGTGTTCGCCTGGGTGATCGCCCTCCTGATCATTCTCTCCGGCATCTTGGCGATACGCGGGCTGCCGATTGCCCAATACCCTGATATTGCGCCGCCAGTGGTGAATATCAGTGCGACGTATCCCGGTGCCTCGGCCCGCGTGGTGGAAGAAACCGTGACCTCGGTGATCGAGCGCGAGATGAACGGGGTGCAGGGGCTGATGTATATCTCGGCCACCAGCAGCCAGAGTTCGGCCGGGCTGAGCCTGACTTTCAAGCAGGGGGTAAACCCTGATCTTGCCGCGGTGGATGTGCAGAACCGCCTGAAAACCATCGAAGTGCGGCTGCCAGAAATCGTGCGACGCAATGGTATTTCCGTGGAAAAATCGGCGGACAGTTTTCAGCTGATCGTCTCGTTGACGGCGGATGACCCGGCGACCAGCGAAGTGGACCTGGGCGAGCTTGCCTCTGCCAATGTGATCCAGACGCTGCGGCGCGTGCAGGGTGTGGGCAAGGTGCAATCCTTCAGCCCGGAATACGCCATGCGCATCTGGCCAGACCCTAAAAAGATGGCAGCGCTCAACGTGACGGCCTCAGATATCGCCTCGGCCATCCGCAGCTACAACGCACGCGTCACCATTGGCCAGATCGGTGCCAATGGCGTGCCGGCAGATTCCCCCATCAGCGCCTCCATTGAGTCTGAAGCCGTGCTTGCCACGCCGGAAGACTTTGGCAATGTGCAACTGCGTACCAATGCCGATGGCTCTGCCCTGCTGGTCAAAGACCTCGCCAGGATAGAGCTGGGCAGCAGCGATTATTCCTTCTCATCCAAGGTGAATGGCAAAAACGCGGCGGGCATGGCGATCAAGATGGCGCCGGGCTCCAATGCCGTGGCCACGGTCAAGCGCATTCGCGCGGCGCTGGATGAACTGCAGCTGTACTTCCCGCATGGGGTGACTTACCAGATTTCGTACGACACCTCGGCGTTTGTCAGCATCTCCATTGAAAAGGTACTCAACACCCTGCTCGAAGCCATCGTGCTGGTGTTTCTGGTGATGTATCTCTTCATGCAGAATTTCCGCGCCACGCTGATTCCTACCGTGGTGGTGCCGATTGCGCTCATGGGCACCTTCAGTGTGATGTACGCGCTGGGTTTTTCCATCAACGTGCTGACCATGTTTGGCATGGTGCTGGCGATTGGTATCGTGGTGGACGATGCGATTGTGGTGGTGGAGAACGTCGAACGCCTGATGGCCGAGGAAGGGCTTTCGCCTTACGAAGCTACCGTCAAGGCAATGTCGCAGATCAGTGGTGCAATCATCGGCATTACCGTCGTGCTGGTGTCGGTGTTTATCCCCATGGCCTTTTTCAGTGGGGCCGTGGGCAATATCTATCGGCAGTTTTCGCTGTCGCTGTCGGTGTCCATCGCCTTTTCCGCCTTCCTTGCCCTGTCGCTGACGCCCGCGCTCTGCGCCACGCTGCTGAAGCCGATTCCCCAAGGCGCATCGCATGGCAGTCGCGGCTTTTTCGGCTGGTTTAACCGCCGCTTTGCCTGGCTGACAGATCATTACCAGGGCCGTACGAAAAAAATCCTGCAAAAGCCGCTGCGCTGGGTGGTGGTGTACGGCAGTATCCTCGCGGTGGTGGCGATCTTGTTTGTGCGCTTGCCCACGGCATTTTTGCCGGATGAAGACCAGGGCAACTTCATGGTGGTAGTCATGCTGCCGCAGGGCGCTACCATGGCCGAAACCGACGCCGTACTGAGTGAAATCAGCCAGTACCTGCAAAAAAACGAGCCGATTGAGTACGTGTTTGAAGTCGGTGGTTTCAGTATCTACGGTACCGGTACCAGCAGCGGCATGCTGTTCGTGACGCTGCGTGACTGGAAGGAACGTACCGCCGTCGAACAGCAGGTGAAAGCGATTGTGGATCGGGTCAACATGCAGTTTTATGGACGGCCCAACCAGACTATTTTTGCCCTGAATGCGCCCCCGCTACCTGAGCTTGGCTCTACCGGCGGCTTTGACCTGCGCTTGCAGGATAGAGGCAATATCGGGGTGCAGGCACTGGCAGAGGCGCGTGACAAGCTGCTGGCGAATGGCGCAAAGAATGAAGCGCTGACCAACCTCATGTTTGCCGGGCTGCCGGATGCGCCGCTGGTACGGCTGGATATTGATCGCCGCAAGGCAAGTGCGCTGGGCGTGAGTATGGATGAAATCAACGATACGCTGGCGACCATGTTCGGTTCCAATTACATCGGCGATTTTGTGTATGGCAACCAGATCCGCCGGGTTATCGTGCAAGCGCAGGGCCATAGCCGACAGAGTCTGGATGATCTCAATAATCTGCGAGTGCGAAACGCCAAGGGCGAGTTCGTTGCGCTGTCGTCGTTTGTCAGCATGAGCTGGACCACCGGCGCGCCACAGCTCACGCGCTTTAATGGCTACCCCTCGTTTACCATCAATGGCAGCGCCGCGCCCGGCCGTAGCAGTGGTGAGGCGATGGCCGAAATGGAGCGGCTGAGCCGGCAGCTGGGCCAGGGCATCGGCTTTCAATGGGCGGGTCAGTCGTATGAAGAGCAGCTCTCTGGCAGCCAGGCCACCATGCTGTTTGCGGTGTCCATCCTTATCGTATTCCTGGCGCTGGCCGCCTTGTATGAAAGCTGGCTGATACCGTTATCGGTGATCCTGGTGGTGCCGCTGGGTGTGCTCGGCGCTTTGCTCGGCGTGACCCTGCGCGACATGCCGAATGACATTTACTTCAAGGTAGGCCTGATCGCGACCATAGGCCTGTCCGCCAAAAACGCCATCCTGATTGTGGAATTCGCCAAGGATCTATATGCGGGCGGCATGAATATTATCGACGCCACCGTCGAAGCCTCGCGCCAGCGTTTGCGTCCCATCGTGATGACCTCGCTGGCGTTCGGCGTCGGCGTGTTGCCGCTGGCACTGGCGACAGGCGCCGCCTCCGGGGCGCAATCGGCCATCGGCACCAGCGTGCTGGGCGGAATTATTTCTGCCACGGTGCTGGCGATCTTCCTGGTTCCCCTTTTCTTTGCATTGATCGGGCGCTATATCAAACGCCCGCCACTGTCTCAACCGTCTAACAAGGACGCAGCATCCGTATGAGAACAAGCTTACCCTTGTGTGTCGCCGTGCTGGTATCGTTGAATCTGGGCGCCTGCTCTCTGGCACCGCAGTATGCGCGGCCTGCATTGCCTGTGCCCGAAGCCTATCCGGTGGCAACAGAAACCCAGGCTGCCGAGTCAGCCCTGGACTGGACGCATTACTTTCAGGACCCGGACCTGCAGGCACTGATCAAGCTGGCGCTGGAGAATAACCGTGACTTGCGCATTGCCGTGTTGCGCATTGAAGAAGCGCGTGCGCAATATGGCATTCAGAAAGCCGACCGCCTGCCCACCATCAATGGCACGCTGGGCTATGAACGCAGCCGTAGTGTGCTGACGCAGGGCCAGAAATTCGATACCGATTTTTACCGGGCGGGCGTCAATATCACCGACTTCGAGCTCGACTTTTTTGGGCGGGTGAAAAATCTCTCCAGCGCCGCGCTGGAGCAGTTTTTATCCACGCAAGATGCCCGCGAAAGCGTGCAAACCAGCCTGGTTGCCGAGCAGGCAACGGCGTATGTGAATCTCCTGGCCCTGAACGAGCGCTTGACGCTGGCGCAAGACACCTTGAAGTCGCGCCAGGCTTCGCTCAGCCGGGTAAAGCGGCGCTATGAAGGCGGGCTGGATAATGCCATTGAGCTGAAAACAGCCGAGATTCAGGCCAGCACCGCCCAGGCCAGTGCCTCGGCACTGGCGCGCGAGCAAGCACTCGCGATCAATGCGCTGCACCTGCTGACGGGCGACAAGGCCCCACCCAATACCATGCCACCCAAGCCGCTCAATAGCGTACAGGTGGAAACCGTAGCCGCCGGGTTACCCTCACAACTGCTGGAACAGCGCGCGGATATTCGTGCTGCCGAGCACCGGCTGATCGCGGCCAATGCCAATATTGGCGCTGCACGTGCGGCGTTTTTCCCGCGCATTCAACTCACCACCAGTGCCGGGCTGGTCAACGATGACCTCCTGGGCCTGTTTGGCGGCGGCAGTGATCGTGTCTGGAGCTTTACCCCGCAACTGATCTTGCCGATTTTCAATCATGGTCGTAATAAGGCCAGTCTTGATCTGGCAGTGGTGCGCAAGGATGTGGCCGTGGCCGAATACGAAAAGGCCATTCAGACCGCATTTCGTGAAGTGGCCGATGTGCTGGTCGTCAGCCGCCAGATTGATGACGAGATTGCCCTGCAATCCAGCATCGCCGAGGCGGACCGCGAGCGCTTGCGGCTTGCTACACGCCGTTATGAGCGCGGGGTGGCAGGTTACCTGGAGTTGCTGGATGCGCAACGCAGCCTGTTTGAGTCTGATCAGCAGCTGGTACAGCTGAAACAGCTCGGCTTGGTCAACAAAATCAGCCTCTACAAAGCCTTGGGTGGGCATTAGCCAGTGTTTCTTCTGCGTTCATTTCTGAACAATTGCATACTCATTTCGCAGGGTTCTGCAGAATTCTTAAAATAAGTGTCCAAGCTATTCAATGTTGAATAATGTTTAACGATTCAATATTTTTTAGCTGGACGCCGATAAAATTGTAACAAATTGTATTTTATCGGTTTTATTCTTCTTTTCCCCGCGTGGGAAAGCCCTTTCTCTCCAATTAATTCAGAATCCATTTAAAGAATCGCCATCGCTGACCGTAATCTAATTTAAACGCTGCTGACACAGTGCGTGAAGATAATACGGGTGCGCATGTTTTTTATCTGGGGATCCAATATAACGCTCTGCACCGTCTAGTTAGTGGTGCTGATTGATTAAACTGCACTCTTTTCCTGTTGCTTATCAATAGATTGCATTATTGAAATACGGGGAAAATCCTCATTAAGACGGTTGACACCCTGTCACCCGACAAGAGCAGTCTTTTATGCTGCCTGATAAATAAGGATTTAATTGTGAGTGGAAATGACAACAGCATGACCTCCCTGCAAGATGCTACGCAGGAGGCTGGGCAGACTGAAATCGTAGGGCTTTCAGATCTTTGCTACAGTGCTTTGCCGATATGGGCAGGGCAGGTTGAGTTTGCCCGGCAACATACCGAGGAGGAGGTCGGCCAGCTGGTCAGTCGTTTCTCCAATCTCTCACAGCGCATCAATAACGCGATCAAATCCTCGCAAGGCAATGGCAACGAACACGGCATCGTCAGCCTGCTACGCGATAGCCAGTCCCAACTGAACGACATCACCACCAGCCTGCGTAACTCCCTCGAAGAAAAAAAGATCCTGCTCAACACCGTGCAGCAGCTTGCCAGCGTGACCCGCGAATTGCAGGAGCTCGCCAATACGGTGGGCCAGATCGCCAAGCAAACCAATATGGTGGCGATCAATGCCGCCATTGAAGCGGCCCATGCCGGTGAGCTGGGCCGTGGCTTTGCCGTGGTGGCGGATGAAGTGCGCAAGCTTTCAAGCAACTCGGCGCGGGTAGGTAAAAACATTGCCGACAAGGTGCAGAGCGTGAACGGCGGCATTGCCGAAACCCTGGCCATGTCCAAGCAGTATTCCGAAAACGATCAGCTCATGGTGCAAAACGCTGAAACCGCCATCAATGATGTGCTGGGCAAATTCAAGCATCAGGCCGATGAATTGACCGCTTCTGCCGAGACCGCCCGCAGCGAGAGCAAGCATATCGGCGGCGAGATTGCCCAAGTGCTGGTATCGCTGCAATTCCAGGATCGCGTAAGCCAGATCCTGGCCAATGTGTCAGAGCAGCTGAACATGCTGCATCAGGACGTGGCATCCGGCACTGCATACATTGATCCACAGTCCTGGCTGGGCCGCATGCAGAACAGCTACACCATGCCTGAGCAGACCAATATCCACAGTGGCCATGCCTCCGTTGCGGCCTTGCCGAATAACGATGCGGATAACGAAATTACGTTTTTTTAAACCATTTTTAGTCCATGTTCAAAGAGGGGAAGTAAATGTCCAAAACCGTCATGATCGTCGATGACTCAACGACGCTGCGGCAGGTAGTACGACTGGCATTAGAAGGCGCGGGATACAGCGTGCTGGAAGGTGCAGATGGCAAGGATGCCTTATCCAAGCTTACCGGTCAGAAAGTGCACCTCATTGTCAGTGATGTGAATATGCCGAATATGGATGGCATCACCTTTGTGAAAGCCGTCAAGCAATTGCCAGCCTACAAATTCACGCCGGTGATCATGCTGACCACCGAAGCCGGGGAAAGCAAAAAGCTGGAAGGCCAGGCCGCAGGTGCCAAGGCCTGGGTGGTGAAGCCATTTCAGCCTGCGCAGCTTCTCATGGCGGTTTCCAAGCTGATTATGCCCTGAGCATTTCTCAGGCTTCGATACCCACGAAAGCGATGCCATGACAATTACTGTCAACATTAACGGAGCCATGGGCCATGTCGTCATTGAAGGTGAGATGACGATTTTCGAGGCGGCTGAATACCACGCCGCCCTGATGCCACCGGTCACCCAGTGCCACATGCTGGAGCTCGACCTCACCAATGTCACTGAAATTGATACTTCGGGTTTGCAGTTGCTGGTCTCGGCCAAACTACGATCGCAGCAAACAGGGTCCACATTAAGTATTACCGGTCATAGCGAGACGGTGCAGCAAGTACTGGACGCGACAGACCTGGCAGGCTTTTTTGGCGACCAGGTCGTCCTCACTGCAAGCGAATAATAACGATAGTTTTTGGGGGTTGTAATGAGTTTAGATGACGCAATGCAGACATTCATTATTGAATGTCGCGAGCTGCTTGAAAGCATGGAAGCTGCCTTGTTGTCGGCAGAAGAAGCCCCGGCCAGCGAAGAAGCGATCAACGCCATTTTTCGCGCGGCTCACACTATTAAGGGCTCTGCCGGCTTGTTTGGCCTTGACCACATCGTGTCTTTTGTCCACGTGGCCGAAAGCGTGCTGGACAAGGTACGCAATAACGAAATCCCGCTGGACCCGCCACTGGTCGCCCTGATGTTGCAGGTATGTGACCACATCGGCCTGCTGGTCAGCTATCTTGAGCAGTTCAAGGAACCTGACAACGACCTGCTCGAAGGCTCTGCCATTCTGCAGGCAGGTCTGTCCACCTATCTTTCCGATACGCCACAACCGAGTGCATCCACCTTGCCGGTGGAGCACGATGCGCCTTATGAATCGGAAGGCGGCACCCCAGTTGAGACCGATAACTGGCATTTGTCGTTGCGCTTTAATCAGGATGTATTGCGCAATGGCATGGACCCCCTCTCGTTCATCCGTTATCTGGGCACGCTGGGCAAAATCGTCAGCATCGTCACCCTGACCGACACCCTGCCGCCGCTGGACGCCATGGACCCTGAAACCTGCTATCTCGGCTTCGAGATCAGCTTCAGCTCCACCGCCGACAAGGCCGACATCGAAAGCGTATTCGACTTCGTGCGCGAAGGTAGCCAGATCCACATCCTGCCGCCGCGCAGCAAGATTTCCGAATACATTCAACTGATTCAAAGTATGCCCGCCGATGACATGCGTCTGGGCGAGCTCTTGATCAAATGCGGCACCCTGACCCGGCAAGAGCTGGAAGATGGCCTGGCCAGCCAGAGAACAGTGGAGTCTCCTGACCAGGTCAAACCTATCGGCGAAGTGCTGATCGAGCAGAATGTGGTGCAGCCAGTCGTGGTGGCTGCTGCCCTCGACAAGCAAAAAGCCGTCAAGGACGTTAAAACGGCAGAAGCCAGCCTGATTCGCGTGGATGCCAACAAGCTGGATCAACTCATCAACCTGGTAGGCGAGCTGATTATTGCCAGCTCGGGAGCCAGCCTGATTGCCCAGAAAGAAGCTCTGCCCCATCTGCTGGAATCCACCTCTACCATTTCGCGCTTGGTGGAAACCATACGCGACTCTGCACTTTCGCTGCGCATGGTGCCTATTGGTGGCACTTTCAGCAAATTCAAACGCGTGGTGCGCGATGTATCAGCCGAGCTGGGCAAGGATATTCAGCTTGAAATCAGTGGTGAAGAAACCGAGCTCGATAAAACCGTGGTGGAAAAAATCGGCGACCCTCTGACCCACTTGGTGCGCAACTCCATGGACCATGGCATTGAGCCAGCTGAGGTGCGCCTTGCCCGCGGCAAGCCCGTGGTCGGCACCCTCAAGCTCGATGCCTATCACGACTCCGGCAATATCATCATCGAAGTCAGCGACGACGGTGGCGGCCTCAACAAAGACAAAATTTTTGCCAAGGCCGTGGAGCGTGGGCTGATCAAGCCCGACCAGATTATGAGTGAAAATGAAATTTACAACCTGATATTCGAGCCCGGGTTTTCAACCGCCGATGCGGTTAGCAATCTTTCCGGCCGCGGTGTGGGCATGGATGTGGTCAGGCGCAATATCGAAGCCTTGCGTGGCACGGTTGAAATCCGATCAGTGCTGGGGGAAGGCGCCACCATGCGCATACGCTTGCCGCTCACACTCGCCATTATTGATGGCTTCCTGGTGGAGGTCGGTGACTCTTCCTATGTCGTACCGCTGGATATGGTGATCGAGTGCATTGAGTTACCGGTGACGCAAGCCGGCCACGATGCGGAAAACGATGCCGACTTTATCAATCTGCGGGGCGAGGTGCTGCCTTACCTGCGCTTGCGCAAGCACTTTGAGATCAACGGCGAGCCGCCTAGGCGCGAGAACGTGGTTGTCGTCCAGTTCGGGGATCGAAAAATGGGCATTGTGGTAGACCATTTGATGGGCGAGCTGCAAACCGTGATCAAGCCGCTAGGCAAGGTACTCAACAAAATCAGGGGAATCGGCGGTTTCACGATTCTTGGCAGTGGCCGGGTTGCCCTGATTGTGGATGTGCCAAGCATGATGCAGGAAGCAGAGCATGCGGCGCATGAACATATCACCCAGAAGACATAAACAGAAATGCTATTAGCAGCACGCTTTGCGTAATTAATCTTAAGAACTCATGCCCTGGAGCATAAAATGAAACTTACCGTCGCAAAAAAAATGATCTTGTTACTGTCCATTGCCATTATTGGCCTGATCGTGCTTGCTTTCAGTGGACAGTACTACATCAATCAGGTTTTTGAGAAAACCAATTACGTTACGATCAATACCGTGCCCAGTATTATCGTCCTGGATGACTTAAGTAAATCCTATTCAGACCTGCAAGAGACTGTATACCAGCACGTTATCAATACCGATGATGCCACCATGGCTCAGCTGGATAAAACGGTATTGGAGCACCGCGCAAAAATGGATGAGGCGCTTGATAAGTACGAAAAAAATAACATCACAGATGCCAAGGATGCCTCCCTCATCAAAGACATTCGCTCTGCATTGAAAGACTATGACCCCGTAAGAGACCAATTACTCTCTTTGTCACGGGCTAACAAAATCGAAGAGGCTCGCAAATTCACCTTTGCTTCCAAGGATATCTTCGCAAAAGTCCACGAGATGATTAATGCTGATCGACAATATAACGTTGAAATCGGCAATAACGCTTCTGCCGAAGCGGTGGCGATTCAGCGTACTGCGGTTCTTAATTCCATGATTATTACCGTCGTTGTGTTGATTGTGGTTGCCATCATCGGTGTTCTGATCACCCGCGACTTGCTCAAGCAACTGGGTGGCGAGCCAAATTATGCCGCTGAAGTAGCAAGCAAAGTGGCTGCCGGTGATCTTTCCATGCAGGTTGAAATCAAGCCTGGCGACTCTACCAGCATGCTGGCCGCGATGAAGGCCATGGTGGAAAAACTCTCCGGTATTGTCAGTGAAGTGCGTAGCGCTGCCGATGGTATTGCCAGTGCATCCGAGCAGGTGAGCTCGACTGCCCAGAGCCTGTCGCAAGCTACGAATGAGCAAGCGGCGAGTGTGGAGCAAACCAGTGCTTCGGTGGAAGAAATGAGCGCTTCCATTAACCAGAACACCGAAAATGCCAAGGTCACCGAAGGCATCTCTGCCAAAGCCTCTACCGATGCCAATGAAGGCGGTACCGCCGTGGTGCAGACCGTGGAAGCCATGAAGAGTATCGCCAACAAGATCAGCATCATTGACGACATTGCTTACCAGACCAACCTGCTGGCGCTGAATGCCGCGATTGAAGCCGCCCGTGCCGGTGAGCATGGCAAGGGCTTTGCTGTGGTGGCTGCCGAAGTGCGCAAACTGGCCGAGCGTAGCCAGGTGGCCGCGCAGGAAATCGGCGAGCTGGCATCCAACAGCGTAGGCACAGCAGAAAAAGCCGGCAAGCTGCTGGAAGAAATGGTGCCCAACATCAACAAGACCAGTGATCTGGTGCAAGAAATCACCGCCGCCAGCCAGGAGCAAAGTAGCGGTGCCGCGCAGATCAATGTGGCGATGAACCAGATGAGCCAGATCACCCAGCAGAACGCCAGCAGCAGTGAAGAGCTGGCCGCGACCGCCGAGGAAATGAGCGGGCAGGCCGAGCAACTGCAACAACTGATCGCCTTCTTCAATATCAAGGAAACAGGATCATCGTTCCAGCGTACAGCACCAAAAAAAGCGCCCAAGTCTAAAGGCGGTGCGTACGCGCCACCAGCCGCTCAGGCCTCGTCGAGTTTTAATGACGCCGAAGACTCTGAGTTTGTGAAGTTCTAAGGAGTCATCATGGTGGAAACAGTCAAACAAGCAGTGGCAACAGGGCAAAGCCTTGTTGCGGGCGGACGGGCGCTGGAAGATCAGCAGCAGTACCTGACGTTCATGCTAGGGTCAGAGACCTTTGCCATCAATATTCTCAGCATCAAGGAGATTATCGAATACGGCAATCTCACCATTGTGCCCAAGATGCCATCGTTTATCCGCGGGGTGATCAACCTGCGCGGAGCGGTGGTGCCGGTGATTGATCTCGCGGCGCGTTTCTCGCGTGGTGAGGCAGCCATCTCCAGAAAGTCCTGCATCGTGATCATCGAAGTTGACCACGAAGAGGTGCAGCAGGTGATCGGAGTGCTCGTGGATGCGGTGAATGAAGTGTTGGAAATCGCCAGCGAACAGATCGAGCCCGTGCCATCGTTCGGGGCAAAAATTCGCACCGATTTTATTGATGGCATGGGCAAGGTGGATCAGAAGTTTGTGATCATCCTGAATGTAAATCAGGTCTTGTCGGTGGATGAGATGGCAGAGCTGGTGCAGGCCTAGCATGATGATGACACGCCCCGGCCTGCAATATTTGTTACTCATCGCTAGCCTGGGGTTTGCCAGCATGGCTCACGCCGCTACCGATGAAGATAACCGGCTATGGCTCAACCTGACCTTGCAGGGCAAGTTGCCTGCGGATGGCTGGCGCTGGTATGCCGAAATCCAGCCACGATTTCGTGAAAATGCCGAGCACATCGATAGCCTGTTGCTGCGCCCGGCCATCAATTACAAGGTATCCAAAAACCTGAGTGTCTGGCTGGGTTATGGCTATGTCAGAAACTATCTGGTGAGTGGCGATATTCGCGACGAGCACCGCATATGGCAACAGCTTCTCTACGCTTTCGAGCCTATTGGCTCAACGTCCTTGTCTGCTCGCGTACGCCTGGAAGAGCGGCGGGTGGAGGAGTTTGAAGATACCGGATACCGCCTGCGCCAAATGGTGCGCATGACCCATCCTTTGTCAGGGGCATGGAGCGTCGTCGCCTGGGATGAGGTGTTTTTCAATACCAACCATACGGATTGGGGCGCACGTAGTGGCTTTGATCAAAACCGGCTTTTCCTCGGCATATCCCATGACTTTTCTGCCAGTGTGAAAACCGAGTGGGGTTACCTGAACCAATACATCCGCACCTCGACGGATGATCGCATGAACCATACGTTGTCTGGGGTGCTGAGTGTCAATTTTTAAGCGTACACACATATTCTGAACGAATTTTATAAATGTAAATTTATGGGTTGGAGATTGAAAAGTGAAAATGACCGTTGCGAAAAAAATGAGTTTGTTAGTAATAGTGGCCTTGATTGGTCTGATCAGTCTGGCGTGGCTAGGCCAGAACCGAATGGATTACGTTTTTGAAACAACCAATATCTCTAATACCAACAGTATCCCCAGCATTGTGACGCTGAGCCGCGCCAACGAAAACTTCGGGTACTTGCGCGCCCGAGCGTATCGGCATGCCTTGATGACCGATGATGCCAAGATGGCGGAGATCGAAACCAAGATCAAAGAAGCACGTGACAATATTTTCAAGGAATTCAAGAAGTACGAGAAGGAAGGCATGATCGCCGACGATAAAGACCGCGACATGCTGGAAGAAAACATCAAGGCCTTGAATGACTATTTGCCAGGGCTGGAAAAAGCTGTTGAGTTATCTCGCCAGCACAATCAGGAAGGCGCACGCGATGCCCTGAATGCCAATGTGGCCAACGCCGAAAAGGTCTCCACCAGCCTGATCGCACAAATGGAATACAACATTGAGATTGCCTCCAAAAGTGCAGAAGGGGCGATTGCGGCAAAGAATAGTGCCGAACTCATGTCCAACATCGTGGCGGGTAGCATTCTGGTATTGATGGTGGTGATTGGCTTCATCATCACCAAGGGGATTGTCACCGGCCTCAATAAATCGGTAGCGGTGGCTGAGGCTATCGCCCGCGGCGATCTCTCCAATGATATTGCCGTCACCAGTCAGGATGAAATTGGCCAGCTGCAAGGCGCCATGAAAAAAATGCTGGAAAACCTGAAAGGGTTTATTGCTGACATGAACCACATGTCAAAAGAGCACGACCTCGGCGATATTGACGTGACGATGAGCACCGAGACTTTTCAGGGCGACTTCAAAACAATGGCGGTAGGTGTGAATACCATGGTGGGCGGTCACATTGCCATGAACAAGAAAGCCATGGCCGTATTCAAGGAGTTTGGTGAAGGTAACTTTGAAGCCCCCATGGAACAATTACCGGGCAAGAAGGTATTTATCAACGAGACCATTGAGCAGGTTCGCCGCAATCTGAAAGCCGTCTCTGCCGATACCCGCGAGCTGATTGCTGCTGCTGCCGAAGGCAAGCTGGACTATCGTGCCGATGCATCCAAGCACAAGGGTGAGTACAACAAGATCGTCCAAGGCATCAATGCCACGCTGGATAACATTATTGTGCCGTTGAACGAAGCGATTGCGGTACTGCAGGCCATGGAAAAAGGTGACCTGACCAAGACGGTGGATGGTCATTACAAAGGTCAGCTGGACGACTTCAAGCACACAGTCAACAACACCATCGAAAAAATCTCGCAGGTGGTGGCTGAGGTACGTAATTCGGCTGACGGTATTGCCAGTGCAAGCGAGCAGGTCAGCTCGACCGCACAAAGCCTGTCGCAAGCCACCAATGAGCAAGCCGCCAGCGTGGAAGAAACCAGCGCTTCTGTTGAGCAAATGAGTGCTTCGATCAATCAGAACACCGAAAACGCCAAGGTCACCGAAGGCATTTCTGCCAAAGCAGCTACCGATGCCAATGAAGGTGGTACGGCGGTGTTGCAGACCGTGGCCGCCATGAAGAGCATCGCCAACAAGATCAGCATCATTGACGACATTGCTTACCAGACCAATCTGCTGGCGCTGAATGCCGCGATTGAAGCGGCACGTGCCGGTGAGCATGGCAAGGGCTTTGCGGTGGTGGCTGCCGAAGTACGCAAGCTGGCCGAGCGCAGCCAGGTAGCCGCGCAGGAAATCGGCGAACTGGCTGAAAGTAGCGTCGGTACCGCTGAAAAAGCCGGCAAGCTGCTGGAAGAAATGGTGCCCAACATCAACAAGACCAGTGACCTGGTGCAAGAAATTACCGCCGCCAGCCAAGAGCAAAGCAGCGGTGCATCGCAGATCAATGTGGCAATGAACCAGATGAGCCAGATCACCCAGCAAAATGCCAGCGGTAGTGAAGAGTTGGCTGCCACCGCTGAAGAAATGAGCGGGCAGGCCGAGCAATTGCAGGAGCTCATCGGCTTTTTCAGCATCAAGAATGCGGGTGGTTCTTCCCAGCGGGCTACTACCAAGAAAGGGTCAAAAGCCAAAACTGCGCATAGCGTGCCAACGTCCATCCTGCCTGTTACCTCAAGCCTGGATGATGCTGAAGACGCTGAGTTTGTGAAGTTTTAAGGGGCCATCATGAATGACATGGTCAAGGAGCTGGCACAGGGCCGAAGCGTGGTCTCACGCGGCGCTATGCTGGATGGTCAAAGTGACGATCAGCAGTATCTGACGTTCATGCTGGGAGCGGAGATATTTGCCATCAACATCCTCAGCATCAAGGAGATTATCGAGTACGGCAATCTCACCATGGTGCCCAAGATGCCGCCCTTTATTCGCGGGGTGATTAACCTGCGCGGGGCGGTGGTGCCGGTGATTGATCTGGCCGCGCGCTTTGAAAAAGGCGAAGCGACCCTTTCGCGCAAAACCTGCATTGTGATCATTGAAGTTGACCACGAAGAGGCACAGCAGGTGATAGGCGTCATGGTGGATGCCGTGAATGAAGTACTGGAAATTGCCAGTGACCAGATCGAGCCAGTGCCATCATTCGGGGCAAAAATTCGCACCGATTTTATTGATGGCATGGGCAAGGTGGATCAGAAGTTTGTGATTATCCTGAATGTAAACCAGGTCTTGTCTGTTGATGAGATGGCAGAGCTGGCTCAGGTGTAGTTTGGTTTAGCAGTATGTAGTGGCATGCGTCGGCATGAGCTTTTGCAAATGGCTTGCAACTAACTTATGGAGTGAATTTTGCAGTGATTTTCTAATTCGAGGTATTGATCATGGGTTTTCTAGGCATCCGAGTAAAACAAGAGCGCATTGATGAGGTTGTGCATGCACTGAATCAATTGCAGCAGGGTAACACGGTGATACAGATTCATGACGCGGAGCGCGATGCGTTGAGTCCGGTCATGGAGAGCTTGAAGAGATTGCAGGCTAGTCTGGACCAGCAGAAAAAAGATCTGGCCGCTTTTGTGCAGGACATGAACCACATGTCCAGGGAGCATGATGCGGGCGATATCGACGTCATGATGAATACCGATCGCTTCCAAGGCGACTTCAGGATCATGGCGGCTGGGGTCAATACCATGGTGGGTGGGCATATTGCGGTGAAGAAAAAAGCCATGGCCGTGATCAAGGCGTTTGGCGAAGGCAATTTTGACGCGCCGATGGAACAGCTGCCGGGCAAAAAAGCGTTTATCAATGAAACCATCGAAAAGATGCGCGGCAACCTCAAAGGTTTTATTGCCGACATGAGTCATATGTCGAAAGAGCATGACTCGGGTGATATCGACGTCATGATGAATACAGAAAAATTCCAGGGTGATTTCCGCACCATGGCGGCGGGTGTCAATACCATGGTGGGCGGGCATATTGCGGTGAAGAAAAAAGCCATGGCCGTGATCAAATCGTTTGGCGAGGGTGATTTTGACGCACCGCTGGAACAGCTGCCGGGCAAAAAAGCCTTTATCAATGACACCATCGAAAAGATGCGCAGCAACCTCAAGGGCTTTATCGCCGACATGAGCCATATGTCGAAAGAGCATGACTCGGGTGATATCGACGTCATGATGAATACAGAAAAATTCCAGGGTGATTTCCGCACCATGGCGGCGGGTGTCAATACCATGGTGGGCGGGCATATTGCGGTGAAGAAAAAAGCGATGGCCGTGATCAATGCGTTTGGCGAAGGCAATTTTGAGGCACCGATGGAGCAGCTGCCAGGCAAGAAGGCCTTTATCAATGACACCATTGAAAAGATGCGCGGCAACCTGAAAGGCTTTATTGCCGACATGAATCATATGTCGCAGGAGCATGACGCAGGCGACATTGACGTCATGATGACTGTCGACAAATTGCAGGGCGACTTCAAGACCATGGCAGCGGGTGTCAATACCATGGTCAGCGGGCACATTGCAGTGAAGAAAAAAGCCATGGCTGTCATACGCGAGTTCGGAGAAGGTAACTTTGAAGCACCGATGGAACAGCTGCCAGGCAAGAAAGCCTTTATCAATGAGACGATAGAGCAGGTGCGCCGCAACCTGAAAGCCGTGTCTGCCGATACGCGCGAGTTGATAGGCGCTGCCGCTGAGGGGCAACTCGATTACCGTGCTGATGCCTCCAAGCACAAGGGGGAGTACAACACCATCGTGCAGGGCATCAATACCACGCTGGATAGCATCATTCTGCCAGTCAATGAAGCGGTGGCCGTATTGCAGGCGATGGAAAATGGCGATCTGACCGTCAAGGTAAAAGGTCATTACAAAGGCCAGCTGGAAGACTTCAAGCAAACGGTCAACAACACCATCGAGAAGATCTCGCAAGTGGTGGCGGAAGTCCGCAACTCGGCAGATGGCATTGCCAGTGCTGCGGATCAGGTGAGCTCCACGGCACAAAGTCTTTCTCAAGCGACCAATGAGCAGGCCGCCAGCGTGGAGGAAACCAGTGCTTCCATTGAACAGATGAGTGCTTCGATCAACCAGAACACGGAAAATGCCAAAGTGACCGAAAGCATCTCGGCCAAGGCGGCGACCGATGCCAATGAGGGTGGGGCGGCCGTGGTGCAGACCGTGGCGGCCATGAAGAGCATCGCCAACAAGATCAGCATCATTGATGACATTGCCTACCAGACCAATCTGCTGGCGCTGAATGCGGCAATTGAAGCCGCCCGTGCCGGTGAGCATGGCAAGGGCTTTGCCGTAGTCGCCGCTGAAGTGCGCAAACTGGCCGAACGTAGCCAGGTGGCGGCGCAGGAAATCGGCGAACTGGCCGAAAACAGCGTGGGTACGGCGGAAAAGGCCGGCAAGCTGTTGGAAGAAATGGTGCCCAATATCAACAAGACCAGTGATCTGGTGCAGGAAATTACCGCGGCCAGCGAGGAGCAAAGCACAGGTGCCGCGCAGATCAATGTGGCGATGAACCAGATGAGCCAGATTACCCAGCAAAACGCCAGCGGCAGTGAAGAGCTGGCTGCGACCTCCGAGGAAATGAGCGGCCAGGCCGAGCAGTTGCAGGAGCTGATCGGCTTTTTCAATATTGGCCAATCCGATGGCAGCACCCGGTCTGTTGCCAAAAAGCCGACCAAGCCTCAGTTCGCCAAAAAAGCAGCAAGTTCTGAGGCCTCGTTTTCATTTGATGAAGCCGAGGATGCCGAGTTTGTGAAGTTCTAGGGGGCCATGATGACGCAAACAATGACGCGTGAAACAGCCAGGGCGCAGGCCCTGGTGCCGGGTGGCCGGGGCCAGCAACTGCAGCCGCTGGCGGATAATAACGACGACAGGCAATACCTGACCTTCATGTTGGGTGCCGAGATTTTTGCCATCAATATTCTCCGTATCAAGGAGATTATCGAGTACGGCAATCTTACCATCGTGCCGCAGATGCCCTCTTTTATTCGCGGAGTGATCAATCTGCGCGGCGCGGCGGTGCCGGTGATTGATCTGGCAGTGCGCTTTGACAGGGAGGAAGCCGCCATCTCACGCAAGACCTGCATCGTGATTCTCGAGGTGGATCGCGCGGGAGCACAGCAGGTGATCGGTGTGCTGGTGGATGCGGTGAATGAAGTGCTGGAAATTGCCCGCGACCAGATTGAGCCTGTGCCCTCGTTCGGAGCACAAATCCGGACGGATTTTATTGATGGCATGGGAAAGATCAATCAGAAGTTTGTGATTATCCTGAATGTGAACCAGGTGTTATCTGCCGATGAAATGGCGGAGCTGGTTTTGAATTAAGTATCGTCGATAGCAGGCTGGGCATGACCTTGATGCCCGGCCTGCATCGAGCAAATGGAGGTTAGGATGGATATTCGCTCCATTACGCAGCCGGAATTTCAGCTTTTCAAAAAGTTTATTTACGGACAAGTGGGCATCAGTCTCAGCGATAACAAGCAATCGCTGGTGAGTGGCCGTCTGGCCAAGCGACTCAAGTATTACAACTTCAATACGTTCAAACAGTATTACGAGTTCATTCACCAAAAAGGCAATGAGGCCGAGCAGCAGGTAGTGGTCGACTTTCTGACGACCAATGAAACCTATTTTTTTCGCGAGCCCAAGCACTTTGATTTTGTCCGCGACAAGGTGCTGCCCCAGCACAACAAGACCAAGGTGTTCCGCGTGTGGAGTGCGGCCTGCTCCAGCGGTGAAGAGCCCTACACCCTGGCCATGGTGCTGGCCGAGCACCTGCCAAGCAAGCTGTGGGAGATCATTGCCTCCGATGTCAGCACGCGCGTGCTGGAAACGGCAACCCGTGGTCGTTACCCGCAGGATGTGATTGAAGATATTCCCCGAAACTACTTGGTGAAATATTGTCTGAAAGGCACAGGCAGCCAGGATGGCGTGGTGCTGATTTCCAAGGAATTACGGCGCCAGATGCGGTTTCAGCATATCAATCTGATGCATCCGCTGCCCAAGCTGGGGGAGCTCGACATGATTTTTCTGCGCAATGTGATGATTTATTTTGATAACGATACCAAGCGGGCCTTGTTGGACCGCATGTACAGCTTGCTGAAACCAGGTGGCTACCTGTTTATCAGCCATTCGGAAAGCCTGAATGGCATCAGCGAAAAGTTTCAGATTGTTCAACCCTCAATTTATCAAAGGCCGTTATAACGATGGTGGTAAAGCCGGAAAAACCGCCCTTTGTTATTGATATTTTTTTGCAGCCAGGCGAATTGTATTTTGGTGATCGCCATACGCGGATT
This sequence comes from Methylovorus menthalis, assembly GCF_020523625.1. Lineage (GTDB taxonomy): Bacteria > Pseudomonadota > Gammaproteobacteria > Burkholderiales > Methylophilaceae > Methylovorus > Methylovorus menthalis. The sequence continues at coordinate 329,642 of NZ_JAJAQH010000001.1, read as the reverse complement.
CGTACGGTGCTCGGCTCGTGTGTCTCAGTGGTGTTCTGGCACCCGGAAAAGCTGCTGGGGGGCATGACCCATATCATGATGCCACCCAAGCACGATGCGCCTGCACTGCATGCGCTGGATGGGCGGTATGCCGATGATGCGATTGCGATGATGTTTGATGAGATGAAGAAATTCAAGGCGTTCGACAAGAACTACCACGTCAAGATTTTTGGCGGCGGTAATATGTTCCCGAAGACGGCCAAGGAATTCAGCAAGACGATAGGCTCCAAAAATATCGACGCGGTGGAAAGCATTCTTAAAAAACATGGTTTCCGCTGCAAGGCCAGCCATCTCGGGGGCTCGGGGCACCGCAATATTTCGTTCGACGTGTGGAGTGGGCACGTCTGGATGCGGCACGTGAAAATGTAGGGGTACATCCTTAACCAGGATTCAATAATGAATAAAATAAAAGTAATGATCGTGGATGACTCGGCTGTGGTGAGGCAGGTGTTGACCAGTTATCTCGAAGCTTCAAAAGAGGTGGAGATAATTGGTGTCGCCTCCGACCCTATTTTTGCCATTGAGAAAATGCAGAAAGAATGGCCGGATGTATTGATCCTGGATGTGGAAATGCCGCGTATGGATGGCATTACTTTCCTGAAGAAGATCATGGCGCAGCGCCCCACTCCAGTGATCATCTGTTCGACCCTGACCGAAAAAGGGGCTGAGACTACCATGGAGGCCCTGGCCGCCGGGGCGGTGAGTATCATCACCAAGCCCAAGGCAGGTCTGAAATCCTTCATGACCGAGTCGGCGGACGACCTGGTGCAGCATATCAAGGCGGCGGCCAAGGCCAATGTGCGCAAGATCCTGCATAACGATCCACCGCCTGCGGTCAAGACGCCAACCAAACTCACCGCGGATGCGGTACTGGCACCCAAGCCAGCAGCCATGGCGCAGACCACCGAAAAAATAGTGGCCATCGGCACCTCAACCGGGGGTACCCAGGCGCTGGAACGAGTGCTGACCGCGCTGCCTCGGGTATGCCCCGGTATTGTCATCGTGCAGCACATGCCGGAAAACTTTACGGCGGCCTTTGCCGCCCGCCTCAATCAGCTCTGTGCCATTGAGGTAAAAGAAGCGGCAAAAGGTGATCGGGTCGTGATGGGCCGGGCGCTGATTGCACCCGGGGGCAAGCATATGGTACTGAAGCGCAGCGGCGCCCAGTATTTTGTGGATGTGATTGATGGTCCGCCGGTCAGTCGCCACAAACCCTCGGTCAATGTGCTGTTCCGCTCGGTGGCACAATCTGCGGGTAAAAATGCCCTGGGTATCATCATGACCGGCATGGGCGATGATGGCGCGCAGGGCATGAAAGAAATGCATGATGTAGGGGCAACCACTGTTGCCCAGGATGAGCGAAGTTGCGTGGTGTATGGCATGCCCAAGGAGGCGGTCAAGCTGGGAGGCGTCAATAAGAGTATCTCGCTGGATGGGATTGCCACCGAGATCCAGAACTACGGCGCCATGCATCGTTAACTGACAGCCATGAGATAGAGGTTTCCACGACATGACATCTGCGGGTACCAGGACTGAGGCACAGACGCCGCTGGAGCAAGGCATGGAAAGCCTGATGGCAGCGCTTTGCGCGCAGTTTGAGGTAGAGGCAGCCATGCTGGTGACCGGGCAGGGGCATGTGGTCGTGCACGCCCCCTCTGCCATCTCCGCCAGCTTGCGTGCGCAAGCTCCGCTTTTTTGCCAACTGACGCACGATGTGCAAGATATCAGGCAGGTGGAAGATACGTTGCTTGACCCTGTTTGTGCGGCCTTATTCCCTGCGCAGGCAACACCCCACATCCGGTTTTTTGCCGCCGCGCACCTGAAAGACGCCAACGGTGATTGCCTGGGCTGGCTCTTCCTGATCAATACTGAACCCAGGTCGCTATCGCAGCTGCAGCAATCCAGCCTGCTGGCCATGGCGAGCATGGCATCGCAATGGCTCACGATGGCGATAGAGAATCAAGCCCTGGCCGCCAGCAGTGCCCGCTGGAAATTTGCATTGGATGGCGCAGGGCATGGCGTGTGGGATTGGGATCTGAACAGCAATCGGGTTGCGTTCAGTACGCAGTGGAAAACCATGCTGGGGTATGCCGATGATGAAATCGGCGACGAGGGGGATGAGTGGATTTCACGCGTGCATCCTTCCGATATTGCTGATTTGCGGGCGCAATTTGATGCGGTGAAAGCGGGCGAGGCGCAAAGCCTGATCTGCGAGTACCGCATGCTGACCAAAAGCGCAGAGTGGTGCTGGATATTGTCCAAGGGCATGGTCATGACCGGGAACGATAGCGAAGGCCCCCGGCGCATGATAGGCACCAATACCGATATCACGGCCCGCAAACAGACCGAACGGCTGATCTGGCAGCAGGCCAATTACGATGCCTTGACCGGCCTGCCGAATAAACACCTTCTGAATCAGCTGTTGAGCGAGCGTATCCATGGCGATCATGGCGCCAATAACATGGTCGCGCTGATGATCGTTGACCTTGATAACTTCAAGGATGTAAACGACGCCCTCGGCCATATCTACGGCGATATGCTGCTGATGGAAGCGGCCAGCCGTATTCAGTCAGCGGTATTGCCTGTGGATATTGTGGCGCGTGAGGGCGGAGATGAATTCATTATTGTCACCACCACTGCCAGTCTGGCCGAGCTGGAAAAAACTGCTGCCAATGTGCTGCGGGTGCTTAGCCAAAGCTATGAGTTACTGTCGGAGGTGGTGTTTTGCGCCGCCAGTATCGGCATCGCCTTATATCCGCAGCATACCCTGTCGCCCAATGTGCTCATGAAATATGCCGACCAGGCGCTCTATCTGGCCAAGAGCAAAGCGCGTGGACAATACGCCTTCTATTCGCAGGAGCTGGAGCAGATTGCGCTGAAGCGATCCAAGTTGACGACCGAGCTGCGCTTTGCGGTTGAGGAGCAAGCGTTTGAAGTGTTTTACCAGCCCATTTTCCGGCTCGATAACCGGGTAACGGTCAAGGCGGAGGCCTTGGTGCGCTGGAAACATCCCGAACGCGGCTATATCAGCCCGGCGGAATTTATTCCGCTGGCCGAATCCACCGGGCTTATCAATGCCATTGGCGATTGGGTATTTAAAGAGGCCGCTGCTTTTGCCAAGGCATTGCGCGATAGTTATGTGCCTGACTTTCAGATAAGCGTGAATAAATCGCCCATCCAATTCCTAACTGTTGGCAAGCTGGATTGGGCCGCTTTTCTGACGAGTCTGGGCCTTCCTGGCAAGGCAATTTCGGTTGAAATTACCGAAGGTCTGCTCCTGCAGCAAAGCCAGGAAGTTAATGCGCGCATCAAGAAAATCCGCGATACCGGCATGAGTATTTCACTGGATGATTTTGGGACGGGCTATTCTTCCCTGTCCTATTTGAGTTCGTATGAAATCGATTACCTGAAGATAGACCGCTCATTTATCACTAACCTGACCACCTCGACCAAGAACCAGGCGCTATGCAAAGCCATTATTACCATGGCGCACGAGCTGGGCTATCAGGTGATCGCCGAAGGTATAGAGACCGAGCAACAGCTGAATCTGCTGGCTGAGCTGGGCTGTGATCTGGGGCAAGGGTATTTCATTTCACGCCCATTGCCACAGCACGATTTTGTGTCGTGGCTGGCAAGCAGCCTGTCGACGCTTCAATTGGCAGAGGCCGCCGGTTAATTCTTCAGCAGCAGATAATCCCCATGTTCGGCCACCACATGCAGGCGCTGCTTGAAGCTGTCTGGCAGATTTTTATAGGGTGTCTTGTGCATCGCCACATAAGCCTTGCCGTGTTGCATGGCCGATTCCAGCGCAGTTTCTGTTGATACCTTGATGGCGTTGCCTTCGGTGTAAAACTCCGTGGAGTAATCTAGAAATGGGTAACCGATCAGCGGCTCGCCGGGCTGTTTTTCCTTCTGATATTGCCAGACCAGATTACGCGTGGTGCTGAAGCTGCCCCAGCCGTCCTCATATTCGTGTGCCAGATAGGCTGACCAGCCAACCACCACAATCAGCATGCCCGCGGCCAGCACGCGGGCTACGCGCCGGGCCGGACCGCGCCGCGCCAGCCAGCTTGCCGCCAGCATGGCCAGGCCTGCCAAGCCAGGCAGCGCATAGGTCCAGATGATATTGGCGGCAGCGGTGAAGAAAATGCCCGGGCTTAAGCCCCAGATCAGGAAATACCATTGGCGCAGGCGGGCTTTGTTGTGGATATCCCGTAATGCCAGCGGTTTTTTCCAGCCAATAAAAAGCGGCAGCAACAATGACCATGGCAAGGTGCCGATCAGGATGAAAATCCAGATGGCGCCATGCGGAAAGGCATGGGCATGACCGTAACGGTCGCCCTGCCAGTGCGGCGTGAGAAAGCGATGCCAGTGCTCACCCACAATGAAGTAATCGATAAATCCGGGCGTCTTCAGCTCGGCGGCGATATACCAGGGCAGCGCCATGGCAAGTGCCAGCAGGCTGCCGCGCACCCAAGGGAAACTACGCAGGGCTTCGCCCAAACGTCCGGCCAGCAGACACCAGAGCACGATAGGTACCCCGCTTAAAATACAGGCAATCGGCCCTTTGGCCAGCAAGCCTATGCCTGCGCCGATGAAGAGCAGCCAGCGTTCTTTGGCGCGGCTTTGCTCCGTGCCGTGCATGCCCAGCCAGAAACCGCGCATCATCAGGATACAGCTCAGCGCCAGCGCCATGTCGGTCATGACGGCGCCCATGGAGATGAAAAACAGCACCGATACGCTGAGAATCACGCAGGCATACAAACGCTCTGCGGGCCGACGTGGGCCTAGCCAGCCCCATATCACCCACAGAATAGCCACGCCCAGCAGGAAATGCGGCAAACGCGCCGCAAAAGCATTCACACCAAACACGTGATAGCTTGCCGCTGTGAGCCAGAATGCCATGGGTGGTTTGGCCCAGAACGGAATCCCGTAGTCATACCAAGGGGTGATCCAGTCATTCAACTCATACATCTTGCGGCCGATTTCTGCGTAGCGCGATTCGGTAGAGTCAAACAAGGGGAACAGGCCAAGGCTGATCAGCTTGATCAAGAGGCCTGCCACGATCAGCATCAGCAGCAGATGCGTAGAAGAAAAACGACGATTGTGCATAAACCCGGTCAACATTTAACACATGCATTGAGGAGTTGCGCGATGGTAACGACGCAAGCTTACAAATTCCTGATGTGATGCATCTGCAAGTTAAGGGCCCGGATTCGGATTTGACGCATGCCGGTTGTAACCGTATGTAATGTAATGATTATTTTGTTTTGTTGATGAATGTTTGCTGAAGGCTGCCCTGCATAAAACGTATGAAATGCGGCAAGGCCTGCGCAGGATTGCGGGGATAGAGGCTGGAAGTGAAGATCAGTGAGGTGCCCGCTGCGGTGCGGGCGTGCCGCTATCAGCTGCCTTGCCGGGCATAGACCTGAAAGCGATGCTGCAAGTGTTCGCGCAGCAGGCGTATGGTAGGCGAGAGCTGGCGGCGGTCAGGGCAGATGAGGTTCAGCGGCAAGGATTCTCCCTGCCATTGCGGGCAGATGACGGTGAGCCGCCCGGCTGTGACATCGCGCCCGACATCCAGCCATGAGCGGTAACAGATGCCATAGCCGGATATTGTCCAGTGACGCACGGCATCCGCGTCATCTGCTGAACGATTGCCGCGGACATCGATGTCCAGTACCTCGCCATCGCGAGTGAAACGCCAGCGATTGTAAAGAGCATCGCCCACCCGAAAGCACAGGCAGTTGTGCTGGCTCAGCTCGGCAGGGCTGCTCGGCGTGCCATGGGTAGCCAGATAGTGTGGGGCTGCACAAAGTACGCGCCGGTTGTCGGTGACCAGGGGCAAGGCGACCTGGCTCGAGTCCGGTGGTTGCCCATAGCGTATCGCGACATCTACCGGCTCGCGCATGACATCGGCAATGCGGTCTGACAATTGCACGCGCACGTGGAGCTCGGGATGCTGCTGTTGAAATTCATCCAGCCAGGGCAGGATGACATTGCGCCCCAGGTCAGAAGGCAAGGACAGGCTGAGCTCACCACGGATCAGGCTATGCCCGGCGACCAGCTCATCGGCTAGGTCGCGCAGTTCATTGATCAGCGGTTGGCTGCGTGCCAGCAAGCGCTCACCTTCGGCGGTCAGCCGCAGGCTGCGTGTCGTGCGCACGAACAGCAATACCCCGAGTTCACTTTCCAGCCGCTTGAGCGCTGCGCTGGCAACGGCGGGGGAAATCTCCAGGCTGCGCGCCGCGGCAGACAGGCTGCCATACTGGGCGGTGGTGATGAAGAGCTCGAGGTCTGCCAGGTTTTTTATTTTCAACATAATATTGAAGCTTAAACAAGTCAGGGCCAGTTTATCAATTGGATCAAATCAATGAAACTGGCACCGTTATCCATTTTATGAAAGAGAGCTGCCATGAAAGCCATTGCTTACCAACATTCGCTGCCTATCAGCCAAGCCGATTCATTGGTCGATGTGACTCTGGCGGACCCTGTTGCCCATGGCCGTGATCTGCTGGTCGAAGTAAAGGCGATTGCGGTGAACCCGGTGGACACCAAGATACGCCGTGGCCAGCAGCCACCTACAGGCGAATGGAACGTCCTAGGGTGGGATGCTGCGGGGGTGGTGCGCGCCGTGGGGCCGGGGGTGAGCCTGTTCAAGCCCGGAGATACCGTCTGGTATGCCGGGGCGATTAACCGGCCCGGGAGCAACAGCGAGTTGCAGCTGGTGGATGAGCGCATAGTCGGCCCTATGCCGGCGACGCTGGATTTCGCCGCTGCGGCCTCGTTGCCGCTGACCAGTATCACGGCGTGGGAAATGTTGTTTGACCGCCTGACCATTGCACGCGGTGCCCATGGCTACGGCAAATCCCTGCTGGTGATCGGGGCGGCGGGTGGTGTGGGTTCTATCCTGGTACAGCTGGCGCGCCGCCTGACTGGCCTGACGGTGATTGCCACTGCCTCGCGTCCGGAAAGCCAGGCCTGGATACGCAATCTGGGCGCGCATCATGTGATTGACCATCATGTGCCACTGGCTCCCCAGCTCGCCGCAATCGGCCTGCCAGCGCCGGACTATGTGGTGAGCCTCACCTACACCGAAACCTATTTTGAGCAGATTGCCGAGGTGATTGCGCCGCAGGGCAAATTCGGGCTGATTGATGATCCGGCCACGCCGCTGGATGTGATCAAGCTCAAACGCAAGAGTGTTTCGCTGCATTGGGAGCTGATGTTTACACGAGCCCTGTTTGCCACGGCCGATATGCAAGCGCAACACCATATCCTGACCGAAGTGGCCTCGTTGGTAGATAACGGCGTGTTGCGCACCACGGTCGCCGAGAATTTTGGCCGCATTACGGCAGAAAACCTGCGGCGCGCGCATGCCCTGATTGAGTCCGGGCAGGCACGCGGCAAGATTGTGCTGGAAGGGTTTTAAGGTCCGCAGGCGCTTGAGAAATCAAGACGCCTGTCTGGTTTTGATTCAGCCAGCCCCTGGCCAGTTGGTCAGGAGGCTTGGCGTGAGGGCCGTTGACGGTAGCGCTGCCAGGTCTTGCTCAGGTCCGGGCCATACACGCCAAGAATCAGCAGCAAGGCCAGGCCGAGATACAGCCAGCGGATGTTGTAATCGGTGACGAAAACGGCAGCGGGTTTCTGCTGCTGGATATAGTCATAAAACCCGGCTTCATCTTTGCCTTCGATGTATTTCGCCTTGATCTCGCCCGCCAGTTCCTTGAGATAGCCGTCTTCCAGTTGCGAGAGATAACGGTCAAATTCGGCATAGGCTACGATAGGGTCGGGCTCGTCCTTGGAGGTGTCGTTGTAGGTGACGCCCACCGCACCGGCGGAAAACTCCTTGGCATCTGACGGCCAGAAGCCTACCCATTTGTTATCGCTATTGAACCGGGGGATAGGCACTGGCTCGTGACCGCCCACACCTACGAATAGCCAGTGGCTGCCATCCATGGCGCCCAGGTCCAGCTTGTTGATGGCATTGACCTTGGGAGCTTCGTCGCCATCGGTAAAGAACACTAGTTGCGCAGGCGCATTCAAGGAGTCCAGCACGGTTTCGCCCGACTTCACGCCAAAGCTCAGGCGGCTGTTGCCGCGCCAGGCCATGCGCCAGTCGAGATGGTTGATGGTGTCGGTAATGATGTCGTAGTTGGCACATACTTCCAGCGGCATGAAGAGCAGGCCGACGTTCTCGGCAGCAAATACCCCCACGCTGAAATAAGTGCCACAAGGCGATGTTTCCACCACACGTTTCATGAGGTGCCGGGTGTAGGCCATGCGGCTCACCGGCTTGCCCGCGAGCATCGCATCTTCTGCATTCATGCTCTGCGACACATCAGCAATCAGCAGGTAGTTGTGCACGTCCTGCTTGAGCTGAATCTGCGGCTTGAACAGCGCGAGCAGCATGAAGGCGAGCGCCAGCACATACAGCACGGTGGCATAGTTGGCTTTCAGACCATGGATCAGACGCATCATGGCAAGCCTATCGGCAGGTTGCTGAGTTGCACGCCGGACTGCTCTTTTTCCACCTGTTGCAAGTTGGCTGGCAGGATGGACAGCAGCAGATCCAGATTGAAGCTGGCAGGCAGCAACGCCGGGTTGAGGCGCAAGGCTTGCTCATAAGAGGCGCGTGCCTGCATCAGCGCATAGCGCGCATCTTCAATCAGGCTGCCGTCATCATTCACTCGGCGGCTCAGGCCAAAGCGCAGCAGGTTGTTGCCCACGTTGTAGTGCACCCTTGCCTGCGCTTCCACATCCGGAGCCATCTCCAGCAATTGTCCATACGTCTGGATGGCATGCTTGTACTCCCCGGCATTGCCTTGCCGATAGGCGGCGGCGAATTTTTCGGTGAGCGGATACTGGTCCACGGGTAGCGCGGTGTTATCTCGCAACGCCGCATTGAAACGCTCGATTTTCCACAGCGTATATGCCTCGTAACCGCCGCCCACCATGCCTGCCAGCACGAGTACGGAAAGCAGGGCGTTTTTTGTTTTCAAGCCGATTGCCATGCGGGAACCCTCAAATGTTTGGTGATGAGCAGGGCCAGTCCCAGGACCAGCGCTACCAGAATAAAGATGCGGGAATAATCGCGCCCCGCGATGGTGACCGAATACTGGATGATGTTTTTCTCGCGCGCATCAATGTCCTGAATCGCGGATTGCAAGGTGGTGGGGTTGTGCGCCTCGTATGCCTTGTATTTGATTTTCAGCGATTTGAAAAACAGATCGAGAGCGATGGCGGGTGGCTCATTGCCTTCTTCATACACCCGGTCCGATGAAAAAATACTGATGTCGTCCGGCTCGCGCAGCACGATCCAGTAAAGATTCAGGCCGCGTGCCGTCACCTGCTCGCGGATTTTGTTCTTGATGCGCGGACTCAGTTTGCCTGCCCCGTCCGACAGCAGAATGATGGCGCGCGAGCCCGAGCTCTGAATCTGGTCAAACAGGGCCACGGCCTCAGTTACGCCTGCGCCGATGTTGGTCTGGTTGATCCCGGCGCTGGTGGCTGCGGCAATGGCGGCATGGATGGCTTTGCGATTGGCAGTGATCTTGGTGCCGTAAAGCGCCGAATTGGTGAAGGCCACCACGCCCATCATGTCGTCCGGCCGTGCATCGATAAAGCCGGTGATCAGGCGGCGGGCGGCGGCCGATTTGATCTCGGCTACGCGGCCACTGGTGGAATCGCCCGCAAACGGGTGATCCATGCTGACGCTACGGTCAATCACCAGCACGGTCTGGGCGCCCTTGCCTACCCGCACGACCTGGCGTTCAGAGCCTTGCGGTGCGGCAATGGCCAGGATGATGCAGACAATCAGCAGCGCGGTAGCGGCCTTGATGCCCAGGTCCACGATATCGGACAAAGTATCTTTCGGTGCGATATCCAGCCATGAGTACATCTGCCCCTGGCTGCTTTTAAGCCAGAACGGGATCAGTGCCAGTGGCAGCAGGAGCAGGCTCCAGGGATGCAAAAACGTCATCTTGCCCTCCGCTCGCAGTCGCGCAGCTGACGGCAGAGCTTGAGCAGGCCAGCCTTGACGGTATGCTCAGTCTCGTTCTGCCGCCCGGCAAACAGGTTGGCGGCCGATGCCTGGAAGAAGGCTTCGATGTCTGCCTGCAGAGGCGCAAACCGAGGATGCTGCGCAATGAAGGCGGGAATATCCGTCGCAAACAGGCTGCTGCCATAAGTGCGATTAAACGCCTGGTGCAGCAGCAGATAGGCCGCTTGCGTTGATGATTCAGGCAGGCGTTTCAGGCGGCGATAAGCCCGGGCAAATGGCCCGCCCATCATGGGCAGCCAGGCACGCTCGGCATTGATATACAGCAAGCCCAGCAATCCCAACGCCAGCAGGGCGAGGCAGGCATATACGCGCAGTTTGTGTTCCTGGGTGGCGATGAGGGCTGGCGGCAGCTCGGGCATCACATTCGCCTTGGCCGATGCCATGGTGCTGGCAGCCAGTGGCGATAGCCAGAAACGCCAGGCGGGCACGGTGATGGTGACGGCCTGCTTGTCGCCGGTGGCGGCGATGGTTTCTTCCGGCAACTGCAGCACGCTGGCTTGTGTGCGGTGGGCAAATATCTGGTAGCGCAGGGTCAGCGTGTAATGCATGGCCTTGCCTGCGGATGTTTCATCCAGCCTGACCTCAACCAGCTCTATGCCCTGTTGCTGGCTGTTTTTTTGCGGCAGGGCGCTTTTGGCAATGCGAAAGCCCGGAGGCAGGTCCACCGACACAGTGCGTGTCAGTACATCGCCGATTTTCAGGCCGACATTGCGCGAGGGGTTCTGAATACTGATGTCGCGCGCATTGACAGGGGTCGGCGCCGACGCGGCTGCCCACATGGGGGCAGCCAATGCCAGCAGCAGGAGGCCATGCAGCAGGGAAACAAGGAATCGATTTTTCATAAGCTCACGTATTGGTCAAAGTACCGGGTCATGACATCCGGCGTAAAGCTTTCAGAGAGAAAAAGCGGTTGGCTGTCGAACTGGAGAAACAGCTGTTCCAGCGCGGTTTTACGCTGTGCAAACGCCGCCATGAATTGCTTGCGCACATAATCGCGAAAGAAGATGGTGCGCATGGCACCTGTTTCCGGATCCAGCATATTGCCAATGCCAAACTTGGGCAGCTTGCTGAATTCAGCCTCATCCCAGAGCACCACCGGCACCAGTTGATGGCGCGACAGCGAGTTGAGCGTTTCTTCAATCAGGTGCAAGGGCATATGGAAGTCAGAGATCCAGAACACCAGCCCGCGTTGCTGGCTGAGGTATTGCGATACCTCCAGCGCACCGCGCGCCCCCATCTGCATGCGGCGGAACTGGCGCAGCTCCGCCAGCAGGTCGAGCGATGAAGCGAGATGATGCGAGAGTGGCTGGCTGTAAGCTTCGTCCACCTGGTCGTGATAACTCACCAGGCTGAAGACATCGCCCGCCTGCCAGGCGGAATAGGCCACGCTCTCAGCCACGGCAATCGCGCTATCCAGCTTGCGGGGCTTGCTGCCGTATTGCATGGAGCTCGATAAATCGCACACGGCATACACGGGCGTGGTGTTGTCCTGATTGAACAGCTTGACCTGAACCTGCTCGTAAGGGTCGCGCACCGATTGCCGGAAGTCCATGCGGCGGGCATCCGGGTATTCGACAAACGGCAGGTTGCCGCGGTACTCAAACCCCAGGCCGCGCTCGGTGCCACGATGGTCGCCGAGGTGCATGCTTTTTGTGCGCCACGGGATACGGTAGCGGAACGCTTTTTCGTGATCTTGTTCCATCCGCTCAGGCCTTGGCGGCGACTTCAACGGTCCTGAGGATGGCCGAGCTCAACTCGCGTGCCAGCACGGTGCGCCGCATTTCATACATGGGGTTGAACACCAGGCGGTGGGAAATGATCTCGTGGAATACGGCATGAATATCTTCCGGATACAGGCTGTCGCGTTCCTGCAGCCAGGCATGCACACGGGCGGCTTTCAGCAGCATGCCCATGCCGCGCGGGCTGGCGCCAGCCTGCACCAGACGCGCCACATCCACGCTATCGAGGTGTATGCCAAACCTGGCGGGGTCGCGCGTCGCATCCCACAAGTCCAGCACATAGTCTTCAATGGCCTCGCTGGAGCGGATATGGTTTTGCAGCAGGTCAGAAAAATCGTTCATCTGGTCAAAATGCAGCATGTCGGCCTGCACTTCAGCGGTCAGGCGGTCGGTGTGCTGAAAGCGGGTATCAAACACCAGCGATTTGCGTAGCTGACGGTCTTCGGGAATCTCAATCGGGATTTCCATCATGAAGCGGTCGCGCGCGGCCGAGGGGATTTCGAAGGTTTCGTTTTTCTCCACCTGGTTACGGTCGGCAAACACCAGCATGTGTGGCAGCTTGTATTCGCGTTTGAAGGCATGCACGCTGCGCTCCGCCATCACCCGTAGCATCAGCGCATGTACTTGCGGCCGCGCCCGGTTGATTTCGTTGAAGAAAAACACCGAAAGGTTTTCGCCTGCACGCAGCAGCGGGCCTTCGTCGATCTGCGGGCGGCCATCCGGCCCGAGAAAGGTGTGGTAAACCAGATCATTCGGCATCAGGTCGACCGTGCCTTCAATCCGCTCATAAGCGCCGCCAATGGCCCGGGTGATCGCCTGTAGCAGGGTCGTCTTGCCGACGCCCACGCCGCCTTCCAGCAGCACGTGTCCACGGGCGAAGATCGCCAGGTTCATCAGGCGGATGGCGTGATCCTGGCCAACAATGACCTGTTTGACGCTGTTTTCAAGCTTGAGGGCCTTGTCGCGCCAATCGGCGAGCTGCGTGTCCAATCCGGGAGTCATTCTGCGTCCTTATAAATCGTTGTAAAAGGGAGTCTGTACCCCATGTTATATACTGGTCTGTATATTGTAAACGGGAAATTTTCCCGATCATGGTCGCCAGCGATCCATCAGGCGGAATGATTCCTGTGGCGATGCTCACCTTATGGCGAGATGGCGCTGACCACACGCAAGCGTCGCGGCATGCCATTGGGGAAAGGCCATTCAATACTTTGCCCCGCCTTCAGCCCCAAGAGTGCCGTGCCGACAGGTGCCAATACCGATACCTTGCCCTGCTCCATATTCGCCTCTTCTGGCAGTACCAGCTCAATATTGCGGCTGACACCGTTGCTTTCATCAATATATGTCACCCGCGAATTCAGGCTGACAATATCGGGCGGCATTTTTTCACTTGGCACTACAATGGCACGGTCCAGTTCATCGCTTAGCGGGTGATGCCTGGTCAGGGTATGAAGCACGGCGTAATCCGGCTCTGATATATATAAGTATCTGTCCTGCATGTTAAATATCCTTTAAAAACGAAAGCCCCCGCCAAGTGGCAGGGGCATGTCATCACATCATAAGGGGATATCAGGCCGACCATAAGCCGCTATACTGGAAAAGGTAAGTTTCCAAAATGGATACAATCAATATGCATGATCTGAATCTGATGGCTGTTTTTGCCCATGTGGCCCAGGAGCAAAGTTTCTCCACCGCTGCCAGAAAGCTGGGGATGTCGCGCTCTGCTGTCAGCAAGGCGGTAGCCAAGCTGGAAAGCGCACTTGGTGCGCGTTTGCTGAACCGGAGTACGCGACACCTCAGCCTGACCGAGGTGGGCGCCGCCATGCTGGAGCATTGCGCACGCATCGTCGCCGAGTCGGAGCGTGCCAGCCAGGTGGTGGAAAATCTCAACAGCAAGCCCAGCGGTACTTTGCGTGTCGCCGCTTCTGTGGCCTTTGGCACCCTGCATGTGGCGCCGGCCATGGCGGATTTTTTACAGCAGTATCCTGAAGTCGAACTGGACATGACGATTACTGATCGCCAGATTGATCTGGCGGAAGAAGGCTATGATGTCATCGTCAAAGTCACGCAGGAGCCGCCGCCTGCACTGGTGGCCAGAAAACTCGCGGCAGTTCGTCGGCAAATCTGCGGCACCGCGGCCTATTTTGCCCAGCATGGCTTGCCGACATCGCCCATGGCGCTGACCGCACATAACTGCCTTGACTACACACATTCGGGGGATAAAGGCTGGTGGCGCTTCAAGGGGCCGGAGGGCGATATTGCCGTGCCGGTGTCTGGGCGTGTGCGCATCAATGATGACGAGGCTTTGTCGCAAGTGGTGCTGGGTGGCTTCGGGCTTGCCTTGCTGCCGACCTTCATCATCGGCAATCATTTGCAATCCGGCCATCTGCAGTCAGTGCTGTCGGAGTACATCCCGGTTGAGCAGCACGTGTATGCCATGTATCTGCCCAATCGGCATTTGCCGCTCAAGGCGCGCACGTTTATTGATTTCTTGCTGGCCAGATTCAGTCCAGAGCCCTACTGGGATGCCTTGTAAAGGCAATAGGCACGGAAGACGTTAAAACGGTTTTTGATTGACAATGATTGGAAGGACGCCTTCAAGCAACCCTTCCAAGTCAGCTTTATTGAGACGCTAAAATCACTCAGGCGAGCGCATGCATTAACAGTGTCCAGGCAATCCACATGAAGCCGATGGTGGAGACGACAAAGCTGAGCGCGGAAAATACTTTCCACTTTTTCTTGCTCCAGAAATCCGGATCAAACGCCGCAATGGTGAAAATGGTGGGATTGGTGAAACCGCCAATCGCCAGACACCAGCAGGCAATGACGGGGAGTTCGACGCCAGCGCCATAAAATCCCAGACCGAACAAGGCCATGAGCGCATAGTCCACGTGCGCGCGTATCATGGTTTTGTAATCGACCACGAAAGCATCCACGCCTGGCAACGGAAACCATTTGGCAAAGGTCATCAACCAGGCGGATGAGATCAATGCCGTGATGCAAGCAACTGATCCTATGAGTAAAACATTCATTATCTTCTCCCTTGTGTTGTGAATGGAGAAGCTAGTATATATACAGGTCTGTATATATGTCATCAGGCTGCGGTTATTTTTTCAGCTTTACCACAAGAAACTGACCCAGGTAGCGAAGTAATCCACATCATCGCCCCCTGCATTTTTTACGTAGGAACTGGCGTACAGATGTACATAAGACAGGGTGGCCACCAGATGACGGCTGGCTTTCCATTGCAGCGAACCTTCGGCCGTTGTGCCTACATACATGCCATCGTGGTTAGCGGGCAGGCTGATGGCACCATTGGTGGCATAGATGGCATCTTGTTTGCTGAAACGCCAGATGACATCCGAGCCCAGAGTGGCGGTGACATTTTCCAGTGGCTGCGCTTGCAGAGAAAGATGCATATCTTTGATATTGGCGGGGCGTAGCAGACTGGCATCGTTAAAATAGCCCGCCTTGAAAAACAGCGGGTTGAATGTACCAAGCCTGTTATCCCCCTGATGCCTATCCCCGCTGGCGACATCCAACTTGAATCCGAGCCTGGGTTGCCACGGATGTTGCGTAAAGGTATAGCCCACATCGCTTGCCGCGGTCCACGCCCGTATATCGCTATGGTCTACGTTGCCAAACTGATAAACGGCCTCGAGGTCGTAGTCCCATTGGCCATGTTTGCCAAACCAGCGACTACCGATGCTGTGACGATTTTCCACGCCACTGGCATCGGCATAAGCCGCTTTTTCGTCGCGCAAACCCAGGTAGTAAAGGTCCACGCTCAAGCTTGGCCAAAGGGGCGTTGAGGCATATACCCCATAAAACGCCTGCTCCTCATTGGCGGCGTCCGGGCGATAGCGCTGCTCTTCGACTGGCCGTGTGGCAAAGGCATATAGCTTGGTTTTGCCTCCGGTCGAGGCGATCAGCTGTATGCCATCAAACTTGAGCGGTGTATTAGGCGCGGCGCGGGTAGCGACCAGCCTGCTTGAACCATAGGCCATGGAAAAGCGCCCACCGCGCAAAGTAAGGCGTTCACCGCTTGGCGTGGGCTCGCCCCAGGTGTAATCAACAAAAGCTTGCTGCAGATCAAGCGGGTTCTGGTTGATCGGGCTTTTGAATTCTCCACCAAACTGTATGCTGGATATGCCTTGGACGAATACGCGCAAGCGTTCGTTAACATGCAAGTCAGCATGCAGCAGGATGCGTTGCAGCCCGTAATCATTCTGTTTGGGGCCAGAAACGCCAAAGCCCTGATTGTGGTAGCTCTCGTAGCGTTCACGCAATTCGCCGCCCAGGCTGAGATAACTTTCCGGGTTGCCCGGGGCTAGCGGGATATATTTGATCCGGTCCAGCCATTCATGTGGATAGCCAGGGTCAGCCAGGTAAGAGTAGCGTTCGGTGTAACGCAGCAAAGTGTAAGGCGGCGGATGGCGACTTGGGTGCCCCGCGGTAGCGTCTTCTGCCAGCACGGAGTCTTCCGGCAACACCAGTACCTGGCCAGTTTTCGGGTCCAGCGGCGTGACAAAATCATCTGCCAGTGCGCTGGATGTCATGCCTGAGGCCAGGCTGCCCAGCACACCGGCAAGCAGCAGACTATTTTTTGCTGGGCGCGACATATGGGGCGGCGTCTTTTTGTTGCAGCGTGAGCGTTACCTGTTTGATGGTGCTTTCAATCTGCGTATTCACGCTTTGATAGTATTTGGGGCCTGCTTCAATCACCCAGTCCTTGATATCAAACGCCGGAGCGAGTCCTTGCGCCTGCAGGCGTTTTTCGGTGTCATAAGCCAACAGCCCCTGCTCCACTACGGCCGCATCGCCAGTGCCTACTTCTATCAAGCTGCTGCCCTGATCGCGCAGCGTAGGAGCAAATGAGACATGGTGCGCCTTGAGCCGGGTCGCTTCACGAATGGCAATCCGCCCAGCCAGTTGCAGCTTTTCCAGTGACAGCTCTTTCTCATCGCCGAGGCCGATCAGCAGCACGCGCTTAGGCGTGATGGAATGACCTGGCGGCGTATACAGCAGGGTTTCCCCCAGTTCGCCAACAAACTCGCCACGCTCGCGCAGCGCCTGGATCAAACCACCCTGCTTGGCATTGAAATCCTGCATGGCCTCAATGTATTGATCGCCCTCCGGCTTGTGCTTGAGCAGCGTGATGATCTGCAGCTCGGTGGTTTGCGTGACCGGGCCAATCTGCTTCACGCTAATGGTCATGCCATGTGGGG
This sequence comes from Methylovorus menthalis, assembly GCF_020523625.1. Lineage (GTDB taxonomy): Bacteria > Pseudomonadota > Gammaproteobacteria > Burkholderiales > Methylophilaceae > Methylovorus > Methylovorus menthalis. Next base: position 312,573 of record NZ_JAJAQH010000001.1, on the reverse strand, counting down.
CCTTGAAGGAGGTTTGTGGGGTATCGGCAAATGCGGACAGTGTAAGCAGGCTGCCCAACAAGCTGACAGTCAGCGAGGCAAGATGGCGAAGATGCATGATGATTCCTTCTAGATAGAGATAGTGAGTGCAGGCTTCTCAGCTGGACGCTGGTGCTGGCGAAGTAGTGCTGGCATGAGTGGCCGTGGCAGGAGTGGATGGGCTCAGCAGGGTGTTGGCTGCAAGAAAGCCCAAGGTCATAGACACCACCAACAAAGCCCCCACCAGATTGGGTGGCGAAGGCAGCGGAATATCAAACCAGCGGCAAGCAAAGCCGATGGCTAGTCCAAGGGCAATGCCAAACAGTAGCGTTTCCATTTAGAGAACCTCCTTGTGTGTGTCTGAAGGCGGTTTGCCAGTAGGGCCACCGCATAGATGCCGCGTGGTGTTTTTACGGTGGCGGGCAATATTGTCAGCGATCAAATAGCCTATGGTCATGGCAAGCACCAGCAATGCGCCAGCCAATACCGGCGGCGCCGGAACCGGCACGCCACTCCAGCGGCAAAAAAAACCTATGCCAAAGCCAAGCACCAGGCCTAGTACTATCTTAATCATGGTGATCCTCCGGTAAGTGAATGCTGGCTGCGCCATGCTGCGGCGTCACCGCGTGCCGTACTGTAGGGGCGCTATCTCCTTGATGCAGGGCACGTATTTTTCCCTGCAGCTGTTTATGGGTGCCAGATACGCGCAAATGTTGGCGCATGTGCGCTACCCAGGATTCCTCAATGAAGATCTCGATGAAGGTACCGGGGCGTGCTACATCTTCAAACAAGCCCCAGTGCACAGCGCCATCACGTCGACGCAGTGCTCCTAGTTCGCGCATCAGTAAATGCATGGCATGGCTGTCTTCAGGGCGGATGTTGTATTCGATAGTGACCAGCACGGGGCCGCGATCATGCGCTACCGGCGTGGACAATACGGGCTCGGGCCAGTGGCCGGACGGGACATAGTCATCATGCTCGCCAAGGTTGAGCTTGAAGCGCCAGGTGAGCGGGATGAACAGCAGGGAAATTGCCGCTGCCAGCAGTAGGGCATGTGGCAGGCCAAGGCTCATGGCGAGCTTGCCCCAGAGCAAGGAGCCAGCCGTAATGGCACCCCAGAACATCATTTGGAATATGGCGAGCCCGCGTGCGCGCACCCAGTCGGGCAAGGCAGTTTGCGCTGAAACATTGAGCGATGAAATCACCATGATCCAGGACAGCCCGGCAATTACACCTGCGATCACCCCCAGGATGGCGGTACCGCCATAAGCAAACAGGCCCATGGCCAGTGCGCTGCCTGCGGTGCCAGCAGCCACCAAGGCGTTGGCACTCAGCCGTTTGCGCAAGGAGGCAATGAGGAAGGTGCCGGCGACTGCGCCCGCGCCCAGTGCTGTTAGGATAATGCCGTAAAGACCGGGGCCGCCATGCAGCAATTCTTTGGCAATAAGCGGCAACAGGGCCCAGTAAGCCGAAGCAAAGGTAAAGAAAGCCAATGCGCGAATGATGGTGCTGCGCAAGGCATGGCTGCCGAGGGAAAAGCGAATGCCGGCTCGCATGGCACCCACCATGTGTTCGCGTGGCAGGGTGTCGGTTTTGCCGGCGCTTGCCCGCCACCATAGCAATGCCGCAGCTACAAACAGATAAGAAACTGCATCAAATATCACGGTGGCGGTGGCGCCCGCTGCGACCAGAATAAAGCCGCCCAGTGCCGGGCCGATGGCACGCGCAATATTGACGCTGACGCCGTTAAGCGCAATGGCAGGTTGCAAGGCTTCCTTGCCGACCAGCCGGGGAACAATGGCTTGCCAGGCCGGCATGGCAAACGCGGAACCCGCACCAGTGAGAAAGGTAAACAGCAGTAGCACCCATGCACTGACGTGCCCGGCCCACAGGATGGCAGCGAACAGAAACAAGGCGCCGGCAGAGGCGATTTGGGTGATCAGCAGCAATTTGCGGCGATCAAAAATATCCCCAAGCGCTCCTGCGGGTAATGCAAAGATAAAAATGGGCAGCGCCGTCGCGACCTGCACTAGCGATACCATGAATGGGGAAGGTGAAAGGTCGGTCATGATCCAGCCGGAGGTCACATTGAACATCCAGGTGCCGACATTGGAGATAAGCGTTGCCAGCCATAACACCGTGAAAATGCGGTATTTGAATGGGGCGAATGCGGAGGTGGCCGTAGCCGGGGTCTGAGTAGTTGTCATGATGTTCTTAATAGGCAAAGCAGCCACAACCAATGGCCCAGGGGTTGTCAAAACTGGGGCGCTGGCGATCCTGATCCAGCCCCAGCCATCGGGAAAGTTTTCCATCGTGTCCGTGCGCATGGGGGTGAGCATGCCCGTGCACTGCGCAACCGGGTGATGAGCAAGCGGCATAGTGCGTGTCCGCTGTCTGGTGTCCGCCGAAGTAACGCACAGGTGACCAGTCGGGGCTGGCTGGCGGCAATGGCGTATCGTAGTGCTGATAATCGCCAGCCGCGTAAACGATCTTGCCACCGACGATGGTCATCACCGACGTGATCGCCTTGATGGCTTCATCGGGAATTGTCATGAAGTCGGCCGACAATACCGTGAGATCCGCATACATGCCGGCAGCAAGCGTGCCTTTGACTGACTCTTCGCTTGATTTATAAGCGCTGCCCGTGGTCCACAGACGTAGCGCCTCTTCGCGTTCCAGGCAATTGCTCTCGCCATAGAGGGCAAGCCCACCCAGGGTTTTGCCAGTGACCAGCCAGTAGAGCGACACCCAGGGGTTGAAGCTGGCAACACGGGTGGCATCAGTGCCGCCACCCACAGGCACGCCCAGCTCCAGCATCTTGCGAATGGGCGGCGTATGTTCGGCGGCTTTTTTACCGTAGCGATCCACAAAGTATTCACCCTGAAATGCCATGCGGTGCTGCACGGCGACGCCGCCGCCCAGGCGTTTGATGCGCTCCAGGTTTTTTTCCGATACGGTTTCGGCATGGTCAAAAAACCAGCGCAAATCATCAAAGCGGGTATCGCGGTCTATGGCTTCGAATACATCCAGCGCACGGCCTATGGTTTCGTCATAGGTGGCATGCAGGCGGAATGGCCAGCGTTTTTCAACCAGAAAGCGCACGACTTCGCCCAGGTCTTTTTCCATATTGGCAGCCATGTCCGGCCGCGGCTGCAGAAAGTCCTCAAAGTCGGCGGCAGAAAATGCCAGCATCTCGCCCGCGCCGTTGTGGCGCAAGTAGCTATCGCCACTGTAGGGCGTGACCATGCCGCTCCATTTCTGAAAATCGCCCAGCTCGCCGCCCTTGTTCTGCGTAAACAGGTTATAGGCAATGCGCAGCGTCATCTGTCCTTCGGCATGCAGCCGCTCTATCACCTGATAATCTTCCGGATAATTCTGAAAGCCGCCGCCAGCATCAATGCAACTGGTAACGCCCAGCCGATTCAGTTCGCGCATGAAATGACGGGTGGAATTGATCTGGTCTTCCAGTGGCAGTTTCGGGCCTTTGGCCAGTGTGGAATACAGAATCATCGCGTTCGGCTCGGCGATCAGCATGCCAGTGGGGTTGCCTCTGGCATCGCGCTCTATGCGTCCGCCTGCCGGGTCCGGCGTGTCTTTGCTGATGCCTGCCGCCCTTAACGCGGCTGCATTCAGCAAGGCCCGGTCATATAAATGCAGGATGAACACGGGCGTGTCGGGGGCCGCCGCGTTGATTTCGGCCAGCGTGGGCATGCGCCTTTCCTTGAACTGAAACTCGCTCCAGCCGCCCACCACACGCACCCACTGCGGCGCTGGGGTGCGCGCTGCCTGCAGTCTCAACATGGCAAGCGCATCCTGCACGCTGCCTACGCCTTCCCAGCGCAGCTCCATGTTGTAGTTGAGACCGCCGCGAATAAGATGCAGGTGCGAGTCATTCAAGCCAGGCAATACCCGTTTGCCTGCCAGGTCGATCTTTTGCGTATCGGGGCCGGCGAGAGCATGTATCTCCTGATCGGTGCCGGTGGCCACCACCTTGCCTGCCGCGAGTGCAATGGCACTGGTTTCGGAGTGGTCAGTATCCAGTGTTGTGATTCTGCCGTTATATAAAATGGTTTCAACGCGGGCGGTCGACATGGGCACCTCTGATCAGCATGGGCAATACGGGGGTGGCCGGGGATCCCCGGCCACCACGGGAGACTTACTTGACGACCTTGTGCGGGTATTTCGCACGCTGGCCGTAGTCATGCAGCAGGCTGGCGGCGTAATCGATGCCCATGCCGTAGGCGCCAAAGTGTTCGCGCGCAATGTCGGTGGTGCCAACATAGGTCTCTTTGCGAGCCCAGTCGCGTTGCAGTTCCAGCAATACCTGGATGGAGGTGATGGATTCGGCGCCATGGCTTTCGCAGCGGCGAATGGCGGCATTGTGGGCTTCTACCGAGGTGCCGCCGGAAGCATCGGTGACCATCAACACTTCGTAGCCTTCTGCCAGTGCGCACAGGGTGGGAAATACCAGACAGGCTTCGGTCCAGAGGGCGGCGATAACCAGTTTCTTGCGACCGGTTTTCTTAAGGGCTTCAATAAATTTGGCGTCTTCCCAGCTATTCATGCTGGTGCGTTCAATCGGGTCCTGCTGCAGCACATCCATTAGCTCTGGCCAGATATAGCCACTGAACGATTCGGTCTCCACGGCAGTGAGGATAGTGGGAATGTTGAATAGCTTGGCCGCTTTGGCAATGGCTACCGTATTATTTTTCAGCAGCTGGCGATCAATATTGGTCACACCAAATGACATTTGTGGCTGGTGGTCGATAAAGACAAAAACGCAATTGTCCGGGGTAATCAGTTTTTCGGTTGCTGCTGACATGATGTCCTCCTTGTTGGTGAATGATGAAGCCTGCGAAGCAGTGGTTATTAATGTAGGGGTAGTTATAGCAACTCTGTTTGTTGCCGTATTGAATGAAATTGACTGACGCTTGCAAAACCCTGCCACCCTGAGATGGCAGGCCGTGCGTTCTAGATAAAGGTTGAGCGGGATTGCTGGACAAACTCTTCAAACCGGGTCAAAGGCCGCCCGAGCAACGCTTCGCCGTCAGGCGAGACAACAGCAGCCTGGTTGGAGGCGAACACCTCAAACAGCTCCAGCACCCCTTTGGCCTGCCACTCAGGCCAGCCATCCTGAATCAGGGATTCATAAGTGGCGGTGGCTTGTGGCGATACATAATCCACATGGCGACCGGTGACGCGGCTGAAAATGGCGGCCATGTCGTAGCCAGAAAGCAGCTCGGGGCCGGTGATGTTGTATGCTTTGCGCTCGTGGCCTGGCGTGGTCAGTATCCGAGCGGCAATCGCGCCTATGTCTTGCACATTGAGTGGGGCAAAGCGGCCTTCACGCACGCCGAAGTAAAACGCGCCCTGCTTGATGCCTGCCGCCCAGTTGACGAAGTTTTCCTGAAACCAGATGGTGCGCAGATGCGTCCATGGCAAGCCTGAGGCTTCCAGGTATTTTTCGGCTTCGCGGAACTGGCGGGCAAACAGGATGGCCTCCCACTCAGCGCCAACTACCGAATACAACACGAACTGATTGACTGTACCGGCGGCCGCTGCGGCATCAATCGCTGCTTTGGCATGCTGCGCACGGTTTTCCACATTGCCGGGGATCATGAACACCTTGGTCACGCCAGCAAAGGCGGTGATCAGGGTGGCAGGCTGATCGAGATCCACCACCACGGTTTCAATACCTGGATAATCTGCCCGCAATTGCTGGCCGCGCGATTCGTTGCGCACTGCGGCCCGCACGTGGGTGTTCGCGTCCACTATGTTCTGCAGCGCGGCCAGTGTGGCCTGGCCATTGTTGCCTGCAGCCCCGATGATGAGGATGGTTTCGTTTTTCATGACATCTACTCCTAAGTTAAAAATCGGCTAAATCAAATATGGCTCAAGTCAAAAGTCGGTGCGCTCTGCTCAGTAAGGCAGGTCAAACAGCAAGAACTCGGCATTGCTGGCTTGGCGGATGTCCAGTGCGGCAATGTCCTTGATTTTCAGCGCGTCACCCGTAGTGAGCTTCTGCCCGTTCACTTCAAGCGCGCCGCGTATCAGGTGTAGATAGGCGGTGCGGCCAGACTGGAGCTCATAGTTAACTGCATCGTTCTGATCCAGGATGCTGGCAAACAGCAGCGCATCCTGGTGGATCACCACCGAGCCATCACGGCCATCAGGCGAGGCAATCAGGCGCAGTTGCCCTTGCTTGGCTTCCACCGGAAAGTGCTTTTCCTCGTAGCCGGGCTCTATGCCATTGGTGGCTGGCTCTATCCAGATTTGCAGAAAGTGCACGCGCTCTGTTTTCGAGTGGTTGAACTCGCTGTGTTTTACGCCAGTGCCAGCACTCATGCGTTGCACGTCGCCGTAGCGGATCACGGAGCCATTGCCCATGCTGTCCTTGTGTTCCAAGGCGCCGCTCAACACATAGCTGATGATTTCCATGTCGCGATGGCCGTGGGTACCAAAGCCCTGGGCTGGTTGCACGCGGTCTTCATTGATCACCACCAGCGGACCAAACCCCATTTGCTCGGGATTCCAGTATTGGCCGAATGAAAATGAGTGGTTCGATTGCAGCCAACCGTGATCTGCTGCGCCGCGTTGTGAATTCTTGAGTAGCTCTAACATGGTGTGCTCCTTTGATAACGTTAATAGGTAGATGCAGTTTTTTCGAATATCTTTAATTGCCTGATATTCTTCTGTCGTTTAGCATTGGAGCCAGTATGAACGCGCTTCGAAGAGAAGAAAAACGGAAAAATTACCTGTATAGGATCGAAAATTTCGAATGTTTAGAATCAGCCTGGATGCCCTGTTGGTACTGGATGCGGTAGACCGCCTCGGTTCATTTGCCGCCGCTGGTGGCGCCTTGTTCAAGGTGCCATCGACGATTTCGTACACGATCAGCAAACTGGAGCAGGATCTCGGTGTGCAGATTTATGAGCGGCAAGGCCCCAAGGTCTCCTTGACCAAAGTGGGGCTGGAGCTGCTTACCGAGGGGCGCTACCTGATACGGGCGGCGGAAGAGCTGGAGCAGCGCGTCAAGCGTGTGGCTTCAGGCTGGGAGATCGAGCTCAGTATCGGCATGGATACCATGTTTGCCACCCGCACACTGGCGGCCGACATACAGGCGTTTTGCAGCATGGCTGGCACCCGGATCAAGCTGGTGCAGGAATCGCTATCGGGCACCTGGGAAGCTTTGCTGGAAGGCAGGGTGGATATTCTGATCGGCGCCGCAGGCGAGGGGCCTTCGGGCGGAGGTTATGCGAGAGAGGTGCTGGGCATGACCGAGTTTGTCTTTTGCGTAGCACCAGCGCACCCCTTGGCCGCAGTGGAAAAACCACTGGGCAAGAATGATCTGGCGCCCTACCGCGCGGTCGTTGTCAGCGATTCGGTAAGGCGTCTGGCGCCGCGCACCGTGGGTTTGCTACTGGGGCAGGATACCTTGTCCGTACCCACCATGCGGGCCAAGCTGGATTACCAGATTGCCGGGCTGGGGTTTGGATTCCTGCCCGTCCCGCTTGCGCAGCAGGCGATAGCGCAGGGTTTGCTGATGGCGAAGGAAGTGCAGGAGCCGCGTCCGCCGGAGCCAGTGTGCCTGGCATGGCGCACGGCAGAAGCAGGGGAAGGCCTTAAATGGTGGATCGCCCGCATAAAAGGCGCGCCGGATATTGTTGATCGGCTATGGGTGGACAGCCTCAACCCGGCATATCCGCCGTCGGTGCTCGGCGTATCAGGCTAATCAGAGCGAAAAATAACGCCCAGGCGTGACGCCTATCCTCTTGCGAAAGCTGCGGGTCAGGTGGCTCTGGTCGGCAAACCCGCACAGTGGTGCTACATCGCTGAGCTTGTGGCCTTGCGCAATGAGCTTTCTGGCCTGGATGACGCGGTAGATCTGCAGGTACTCATGCGGGGTGATGCCGACATGCTTTTTGAACTGTCTGAGCAGCACAAAGGGATTCATGCCTATATGTTTCGCCAGGTCCGGCAGCGTGATGCCATCGCTGAAATAAGCTCGCAGGTAGTCAATCGCAAACTTGAGCTTTTGTGGACTGGATGAGCGCTGCTGCACAAGACGCGGCGACAGCTTGATATTGAGCAGGGCATAGAAAAACGTGGTGAGATAGCTGGATTTTGCCAGTGCACATTCTTGGCTTTCTATCAGGGTATGGGTTTTGATGAACAGCTGGGTCAATGGCTCAAATGTCAGCAAGGGATTGCTGTAATCAAGTTCGGGTCGCGGTAACTCCAGTTGGGCGCAGAGGGTATCCAGAAATTCAGGTGCAAACCTCAACTCTCGGCATACGGCGCCTTGCGGCGAAATATACGCGGACTCCAGCGAGAAAATCTGCCCGGCATCGCGGATCACCAGGCAATCCGGTGTTTCAAAATAGTAGCGGCCATTTTGCGAGCTATGCCAGGCGCAGCCCTCAAATCCGATAATAGCGATTTCTTCATGGAACACCTTGTCCATGTTGACGCGAGTGCCCGCCGCCATGTCATAGCGATACAGATGTAAATCGCCATGCGTGCTGTGTGTCAGTCTGGTATCTGCTGTCTTGGCCATCATCCCCCCTGTTTCTTCTCATGCCACCGCATGCTGGTCTTTTTGGGTATCGCACCCTGGTAGTGAGCAACTCGCAATGAAGTGGTAGTGAACATGAGCCTGGATGCAATTCTTGTGGATATGCCTAATAGCATCAGTCTCGGCGGTTGCACGCGATTAAATCGTGTGCAATATAGTTTTCTTAAAAAAGGGCGGCGATGCCACCTCTTAATATTTTTTCGGTTTACACCAGTCGGTTCAAATTATTCCTGAGTCGGTGCAGCTCTTCGCACAAATCCACCATGGCTGTCTCGCTAAGGCCAGCAGCCTGGGTGATGGAAGACATGATGCGGGCCGACTCGCTACGCGTTTGCTGGCCTTTGCCGGTCAGGTTTACCATCACCTGGCGCTCGTCGGCAGATGAGCGTGCACGGAGAATATAGCCTGTGCTTTCCATGCGCTTCAGCAATGGCGTCAGTGTCGCTGAGTTGAGCGCAAGCGATTCACCGATTTCAGATACGGTGAGGCCATCCTGTGTCCACAGCACCATCAGCACCAGATACTGCGGATAAGTCAGCGACAAACCAGCAAGCAAGGGCCGATATACCCGCGACATGGCCAGCGAACTTGAATACAAGGCATAACAGAGCAGATCGCTAATGGCCGGGGTGGCGGTCAAACCTTTGGACACAGAGTGGTCTCCCATGGGGATCCTGTCATCAGAAATCCCCAGACATTGAATGGATTACTGCAGGCGGCGGCCAAAACTCACGGCATAAGCACTGGGGCGAGCCAGCAATATCGGGTCATCGCTCGGCTCTATGCCATCAACCAGATTGAGCGGGCTGAACATCACCTGTCTTTCATAGCTGGCGCCATCGGCCTTGATCGCCTTGATTTGCAGCGTGCCCAGCTCCACCACGCGGCGTGAGTCGGGCCACGACACGGTAGCGTCATTCAGCGTATCGTCCGCTTCGGCAATCTGCACCGAAATCTTGTAGCTATAAGCTCCGGACTTCAGTCTGGCGGGCAGCTCGTTCATCAGGTAATTGGCATCGGCTGCCTTGGCGGCTTCTGGCGAGAGGAATTTCTGACCAGTCACCGGCTCAATGCGGTAGCGACCGTAGTGGGTTTCGCCCTTGGCATTGGTGAACTTGAACGCATTCACGCCAAAAAAGGCCTGGGTGGCAAAACTTTCAGGTGGCAGCTTTGGGGTGGTCACAAACTTGAGCGCGGCCGGATGGCTGCCCAGGTATTTTTCAATCGTGGAGGGTTTGGTGGTTTCCTTGCCGGAAGCGGCCACGGCATTCAGCAGGCCCAGAAAGTCTTCAGGCGTAGCCGACGGGAAGCCATTCACCGAGATGCATACCAGGTCAGCCAGGCTTTGGTCGGGCAGGTTGAAACGGATGGCGATGCCCTTGGGGAATGCATTGCCATCAGCATCCGGAATATTCGGCACGCCAGTCGCATCCGAATAGCGCACGGTCACAGGATTGGAGCTGGTGAATATGCTGGCCTTGGTGATCTCGGCGGCACTGGCGGCTGGCGTGAATACGCCTTCAGCGACTATGCCTTTGGCGTGGTTGGCTCGAAATTTCGGGTGTGGCCCGCCGGCAAGCTGGGTTAGGGTATCCACCAGCTGTTCGGTGACTGGTTTGGCATCATCTGCCAGGGCAGATGCCGATACGCTCGCCAGCAGCAGTAAAAGCACAGGTTTTAAAGCAGTGTTCATGGAAGCTCCCAATGATAGTTATTTTTCACAAAGGGTAGAGGCAACTGACTCAAATGTATTGAATAAGATTGACTGTGCTCTACCGGGCTAACGCAATGGCGGCTCGTCCTGCAGCCTTGCCTGGCAACACGGGTGGTCCCGTTGGGTATTGCTGAGTATGAGTATTACGCGATCTTCCCGATTGATCAATTTTGTTTATTTGATCAGGGCCTTGGGATGACAAGTGTCATGAGTTGCATGACCATTTAACCTGGCGCCAGGATGGATATGCTTTGGATTAGGCTTGAAGCCGTATAGAGCGCTTTACCTGCGGCTATCGCGCGCACGGCGGGATTTAACTAGTGGCCAAACCTCTTCCGGGATTTCAGGCAGGCATTCAAAGCCCGGTTTCGCGAAAAAATATCCCTGGAACAACGTGACACCTTCGTCGGCCAGGGTCAGGCATTCCTCTCTGACCTCTATGCCTTCAGCAATCACCTGGATAGAGAGTTCACGGCAGATCGACAGAATGCCGAATACCAGTGCCCGGCGAACACGGTCCTGATGGATATTGCGGGTCATTGCCATATCAAGTTTGATGATGTCGGGCTGCCAGTCGGCGAGCAGATTGAGCCCGGCGTAACCTGCACCAAAGTCATCAATGGCGGTGGTGAAGTTGTGCTTTTTGTATTCAATGAAAATATTGCGCAGGTGCTCGTTATCAATCACGCGCTCGCCTTCCGTGACTTCAAACATGATCCTGTCTGTAGGAAAGTTGACTTCGGCGGCGGCTTCGAGGGTGGCGCGTATGCAGGTTTCAGGCTTGTAAACGGCATTGGGTAGAAAGTTGATGCTGAGCATGCCTTGCAAATTCAGCTGTTGTGCCAGGTCGATGGCTTTGACGCGTATGGATTGATCAAACAGGTAGCGGTTTTCATCGTTCAGCTGGGAAAGGATGCTGGCGGCACCTTCATTGTTGATGCCGCGCACTAGGGCTTCGTAGCCGAATACGCTGTTGTTCGAGATATCCACAATCGGCTGAAATGCCATCGTGAAGTCGATGCCGAGCTTGGTTTTGTCTCTGCAAGCTTTGCAGCCGACTGGAACGAAGTTGTCTAACATACCCATGGTCTATCTACCTCCAGTGCGTTGTCTACCAAGACCAACGTCTAATTTAGCATGATTTGAATACAGGACTGCTGTGCATCAGGATGGGTCGCGCTGGTTACCATCAAAGCAGCGAATATTGCGCCGTAGCGGCAAGTGCGGTGTGGTCAAAGCGCTGTACGCGGTTACGCCCCAGGTTTTTGGCCATATACAGCGCACGGTCGGCCTGCTCGATCAGCAGGTCCAGTGGTGGGTGCTGAGACTGGGTGCTTGTGATGCCTATGCTGACCGTGAGTTTGATCGGCGTTAAGTCTGGGCCGATGTTGACCATGGCTGCCTGAATCAGGGTGCGGATTTTTTCGGCAAACATGCAGCCCTCTTCCAGGTTGCTGTTACCTAGCATGCAGATGAACTCTTCCCCGCCATGCCGTGCCGAGATGTCGTGTATGCGCGAATTATCTTTCAGAATGCCACCAATAAAGGTCAGTGCCCAGTCGCCTGCGGAGTGCCCGTAGGTATCGTTCACCGCCTTGAAATGGTCAATGTCGATGATCATGATGCAGCTTTCACAGGCATGGCGCTGTGCCCGTGCATATTCGATATTGGCGGTCTCATAAAAGCCGCGGCGATTTTTAAGGCCGGTCAAGAAGTCGGTGGAAGATTGCAGGGTCAAGGTTTTTACGAGCTCATCGCGCTCTTGTTCCAGGCCGATGCGGGCATTGATCTGACGATTAAGAGTGTTGATGCCTTCCATGACCTCGGCAATTTCTTCCGGCAGATTGTTCGAGTGGGTAATTTCCTGAAAATTGCCGGCACCAATCGCTTTCAGGGCATGAGAGGCCTGCATCATCGGAACCACGACCTGTTGATGGATAATGCGTAACTTCTTGATGGTCAATCCCAGGAAAACAAGCATGAGGATGCTCACCACACTCAACGCCAGCAACGAATCTTCTTTGGCCTTGATCGTGCTGGCTTCGGCTTCAGCCAGCAGGGCATCCCGCAGGGTCACAATCGAATTCATCAGGGGCACATATATTTTATAGAATGTGTCAGGGCTAGGCAGTGTTTCCAGATTGCTTGATGTTTCGATGCTGGCAAGATAGGCATGCGCATCTTCAAAGTACTCTTCCTCCATTTTTGCTTTTGCATTGGCAATTTCTGGAGGCAACGTTCCCACCGCCAAATGAGCGGAGAGACGCATATGCAATTCTTCGATATGCCCTTTCAGGCGCTCCAGCTTCAGCTGTTCTTTGAAGGTTCTTTCGCGCTTGAAGCTCAGCGAGGGGGTAAGTGCTGACCCTAATTGCCCCGCATATTCGCGCAATGTAGCAGCCAGGCGAGCTTCGGTAATCAGCAGGCTGATGGCCGGTGAGGAGGTAATAACGTCGTTGCTGAGCGTTGTGATCAATGGCCTTATTGTGCTTATAAAGCCAACCATGCGCTCAATCTGTGCGCTTATGCGTTCATTTCCGCGTTCTTGCAGGGGAATGTTTGCCAGGGTGTCTATCGTTTCCCTTTCTTGCTCCAGCTCCAGCGCCAGCTGTTTAAGTTCACTGGTCAGGTTGTTCGATAGCGTACTACAACGAAGGGTAGCGCAGAGGCGTGCATACGCATCATCCGTTTCTGTTCTTGCCAGCTTCAGGGTCTCACGTAATGAGCCGTCATCGGTATCAGCGTTTCCGAGAATGGCATTGGTGGGCCCACGTTCACGCGAGAGTTTTTCTGCATAGAGCAACAGGAGCTTGAGTTTGACAGTGGACTGGTGGGCGGCGCTGGCCCGTCTGAATTCCTGCCACTCCACGGTGATTAAGAATGTGGCGAGGCTGATCAGGATAAGCAGCGATGAAATGCCAAAGGTAATAAAGCTCTTCATCAGACTGCTGGTCTTGCCTGCGGAAGAGATTCCGCTCGGATCGATGGTGCTTACCATCTTGCATGACTCCATTGCCATCTCGGGATATCACCGATTCGGAAACGCAATTTTGTTTTTACGATAGCACTGTGGTTGGAAGACATGATATGGCGACTTTCAGAAGCTCTCTGGCGAGACTTATGGTTTTTCTAAACTCTACCAGTACAAACTGGCTAGCTGTAACCATATCGGCATTTTTTGACAGTACTTAAAGCCGCCCGGACGGTATATGCCTAATAAAAAAGGGCCTTGCGGCCCTTGGATGTTTTGCTTTTTGGCTTAATTCCCGTATTTAGTTGGTGTCTGCTGGGCTGGGAAGCTCATGTTCAAGCATATAACGAATGATCCTGCGCATCATGGGGATGCTGTTTTGCAAGGAGAGTTCAGGGTTCCGGATCAAGCGTATGGTGAGCCCCTCGAATAAGGAGGCCAGCAGATTGCAGGCAGTATCCAGTGATTCTTCTGAAAAGTCGGAATTGCGCTGAAGCAGCCCTTTGCGCAGATAACGCTTGATGCTTTCCATGGCGGTGGTCTCTGCCCGCCGGATGATGCTGGCGATGCGGGGATTACGCGCCGCCTCAGCCACGATTTCCAGCAGTAGCGCCGCATCGGGATCGTAAAATGCATCGGCAGCGCTCTGCTCCACATCCGCCACCAGGGCGTCAAAAATATCGCCCTCGCCACGGCTTTGCTCAATACGCTCTGGAATCTGCAATATTTTCAGCAGGTCATTTTCCACAATGGCTTCAATGATGGCTTCTTTATTCTCAAAGTAATGGTAGATATGGCCGACGCTCATCCCGGAGGCTTTTGATAACTGGGACATGCTGGTGCCATGAAAACCATGCGCCCTGAAGCATTCCGTGGCTGCCGTCAGCACCTGGTTGCGCCGGAGGTCGGCCCGGCTGATGGGCTGGGAAGTGGTCATTACGTCTCCTAACATCAAAAAATGTAAAAAAGTTGCCTTTTGCGTAGTTTATATTAGAATGATCGCTCAATCTAGAATGATCGATCTAAATTTTAAGTGTTCTGTGCAAGCAATACCTTCACGGGGTAAAGGAAAGCCATATGAAATCCAATCTAAAACACATGCGCCTGTCAGCCATTTTGTTGATGTTGCTCGCTGGGAATGCGCTCCTGGCCGGATGTCATCAAGGGGGTGCGCCCGCAGAAAACCCGCCAGGTGCGGCACAGGTTGAAGTCGTGACGGTTCAGCCACAGTCGGTCAACCTGACGACCGAGCTGGCCGGACGCACCTCACCTTTCCTGGTGTCAGAGGTCCGCCCGCAGGTGGGCGGCATTCTGCAGAAGCGCTTGTTTGTAGAGGGCGCTGATGTGAAAGCTGGTCAGCCCTTGTATCAAATTGATCCCGCGACTTACAAAGCGACACTGGATAGTGCGCAGGCCAGCCTGAACAAGGCCGAAGCCAATCTGGTGGCCGCAAAGAGCAAAGCGACCCGCTATGGCGAGTTGTCGACCATACAGGCCGTCAGCAAGCAGGATCTGGAAGATGCCCAATCCTCGCTAGGCCAGGGGCAGGCCGATGTGGATGTTGCCAAGGCTACCTTGCAGACAGCGAGAATCAACCTGGGATTCACCAGCGTGATTGCCCCCATTTCGGGCCGGGTCGCGAAGTCCAATGTGACGCCAGGGGCGCTGGTAACTGCCAATCAGGAAACCGCGCTGACCACCATACAGCAGCTTGATCCGATATATGTAGATGTGACGCAGTCCAGCGCCGAGCTGTTAAGGCTACGCCACCAATGGGAAAGCGGCATGCTGAAAAAGGCCGGGGAAAACCAGGCCGAAGTAAAGCTGGTGCTGGAAGATGGCAGTAGCTATGGCTTGAACGGCAAGCTTGCCTTTACCGATATTACTGTGAGCCAGACGACCGGCACCGTTACCCTGCGCGCCGTCTTCGCCAACCCCAAGGGTGTGCTGTTGCCCGGTATGTATGTGCGTGCCGTGCTGGAGCAAGGGGTGGATGACCGCGCTATCCTGGTGCCACAACGCAGTGTGAGCCGTGATTCCAAGGGTAACCCCATGGTGTTAGTGCTGGGCCGCGATGGCAAGGTAGAAGCACGCAATATCGAGGCAGACCAGACACAGGGTGATCAATGGCTGGTGCATAAAGGCCTCAATGCCGGGGATCAGGTCATTGTGAACGGTTTGCAAAAGATACGTCCCGGGATGCCGGCACAGGTGGTATCGCCCGATAAAACCAGTGCTAGCAAGCAAATCTAGGGGCTGATCATGTCTAAATTCTTTATTGATCGTCCCATTTTTGCCTGGGTGATCGCCATAGTCATCATGCTGGCCGGGGTACTCGCCATCCGCTCGCTACCGATTGCCCAATACCCGCTGATTGCACCACCTTCGGTCTCCATCACGGCCACCTACCCCGGTGCCTCGGCAAAGGCTGTGGAAGACAGCGTGACGCAGGTGATCGAGCAGAAGATGAAAGGCATTGATCACCTGACGTATATGTCTTCCACCAGTGATTCGTCCGGCAGTGTGACCATCACCCTGACGTTTGATGCGGGTACCAACCCGGATATTGCCCAAGTGCAGGTGCAGAATAAACTCGCGCTGGCAACGCCGCTGTTGCCCGAAGAAGTGCAACGTCAGGGGGTGCAGGTAGCCAAGGCTTCCAGCAATTTCCTGATGGTGGTCGGCTTTATTTCCGAAGACAACAGCATGTCGAATATCGACCTCGGCGATTATGTCGGGTCGAACATCCAGGATATTGTCAGTCGGGTTAACGGCGTGGGCGATACCCAGCTGTTTGGCAGCAAATATGCGATGCGCATCTGGGTCGATCCCGCCAAGCTGCATAACTATGCACTGACCCCGGCGGATATCAGTAGCGCCATCACGGCACAGAATGCCCAGGTATCTGCAGGCCAGATTGGTGGCATGCCCGCCAGTCAGGGGCAGGAACTCAATGCCACGGTGACTGCGCAAAGCCGCTTGCAAACACCGGAGCAGTTCGGCGACATACTGCTGAAAAGCACTACCGATGGCGCAGCCGTGAGGTTGCGTGATGTTGCGCGCATCGAGCTCGGTGGGGAGAGCTACGACGTGGTGGCCCGCTACAACGGCAAACCGGCCACTGGTCTGGCGATCAAGCTTGCGACTGGTGCCAATGCGCTGGATACGGCAGAAGCCGTGAAGGCCAAGCTCGCCGAATTGCAGCCCCTGTTCCCGCAAGGCATGAAAGCCGTGGTGCCTTATGACACCACGCCCTTTGTCAAAGTGTCGATTGAAGAAGTGATCAAGACGCTGATTGAAGCCATCATTCTCGTGTTTCTGGTGATGTATGTGTTCTTGCAGAATTTCCGCGCCACGCTGATTCCAACGATTGCGGTGCCCGTAGTGCTGTTGGGGACCTTTGGCGTGCTGGCGGCAGCGGGCTTCTCTATCAATACGCTCACCATGTTTGCCATGGTGCTGGCGATCGGCCTGCTGGTGGATGATGCGATTGTCGTCGTCGAAAACGTGGAACGGGTGATGCAGGAAGAAGGATTGTCACCCAAGGAAGCGACCCGCCGCTCCATGGAGCAGATCACCGGGGCGCTGATAGGCATTGCCCTCGTGCTTTCTGCCGTGTTTGTGCCCATGGCATTCTTCGGCGGCTCTACCGGCGTGATTTACCGTCAATTCTCCATCACCATCGTCTCGGCCATGGCGCTCTCCGTGCTGGTAGCGCTGGTTCTGACCCCCGCCTTGTGTGCAACCTTGCTCAAGCCACATAGCCATGGTCATGCAAGCACGAAACGCAGCCTGTTCAGCAGGATGTTTGGCGGATTCAACCGTGGCGTGGAACGTACCACCAGGTTGAATCAGTCTCTGGTGCAGCGCATGCTGAACCGCCTGGGCCGCTATGGGATTGTGTATGGTCTGATTGTGGTTGTCATGGGCGTGCTCTTTATGCGCCTGCCTTCCTCCTTCCTGCCCGATGAAGACCAGGGCATTCTGTTTACCCAGGTGATATTGCCCGCGGGCGGTACCACGGAGCGTACACAGGCTGTATTGAAGCAAGTCGAGCGGCATTTTCTGGAAGATCAGAAAGAAGCCGTTAATTCAGTGTTTACCGTCTCTGGCTTCAGCTTTGCCGGTAGCGGGCAGAACAACGGCATTGCCTTTGTGAGCATGAAGGACTGGTCTGAACGCAAGCGCCCCGATCTGAAAATAACCGCCGTCGCCGGTAAAGCCATGGGCTACTTTTCACAAATCCGCGAGGCGATGGTATTCGCGTTTATTCCGCCTGCCGTGGTGGAGCTGGGCAATGCCACCGGGTTTGACTTGCAACTTCAGGACCGGGCTGGCCTGGGGCATGAAGCGCTGATGCAGGCACGCAACCAGCTGCTGGGCATGGCATCGGCCAACCCTGCGCTGGTCGGCATTCGGCCTAACGGGCAGGAGGACTCACCCGAATACAAGCTGGACATCGATCGCGCCAAAGCCAATGCGCTGGGCATCTCGCTGGCGGATATTAATTCTTTGCTATCGACCGCCTGGGGTAGCTCATATGTGAATGACTTCATTGATCGTGGCCGTATCAAGCGGGTTTACCTGCAAGGCGATGCTGCTTCCCGCATGGACCCCAAGGATTTTGACAAATGGTTCGTCAAGAATGCCAATGGCGAGATGGTGCCATTCTCTTCGTTCGCCACGGCTCACTGGGCTTATGGATCACCACGACTGGAGCGCTATAACGGCTTGTCATCGACAGAAATCATGGGGTCGCCTGCCCCTGGTCACAGCACAGGCGAAGCCATGGCGATCATGGAATCGCTAGCCGCTCAATTGCCACCAGGCATAGGTTACGAGTGGACCGGACTTTCCTATCAGGAGCGCATGACCGGCTCGCAGGCGCCCGCGCTGTATGCCCTGTCATTGCTGATCGTGTTCTTGTGCCTGGCGGCCTTGTATGAAAGCTGGTCTATCCCGTTTGCGGTCATGCTGGTGGTGCCGCTGGGGGTCGTGGGTGCCTTGATTGCCGCTTCCTTGAGAGGGCTTTCCAATGATGTGTATTTCCAGGTCGGCCTGTTGTTGACCATAGGCTTGTCGGCCAAGAATGCCATCCTGATCGTGGAGTTTGCCAAGGAGCAAATGGAGCAAGGCAAGGAGATGGTGGAAGCCACGCTGGAAGCCTTGCGATTGCGCTTCCGGCCGATTGTGATGACCTCGCTTGCGTTCATTCTGGGCGTATTGCCACTGGCTGTCTCCAGCGGAGCAGGCTCTGGTGCCCAGAACGCACTGGGTACTGGCGTGATCGGCGGCATGATTACCGCCACCGTGCTGGCAGTGCTGTTTGTACCGCTGTTCTTTGTAGCGGTACGCAGAGGTGTTCAATGGATAAGCGAACGCAGCAAAAAGGAACAATGAAAATGAACAAGTATAGTTATCCTCTTGGAATCGTCGCCCTTATGCTGGCCGGTTGCATGAACATGCAACCCAAATACGAACGGCCAGCTGCGCCGATTCCCGCCCAGTGGCCAGCCACGAAGGATGCCGTGCAGAAGCAGGCCACGGCACCTGCGGTATTGGGATGGGAGCAGTTTTTTACCGACCCAGATTTGAAAAAGCTGATCCGGCAGGCGCTGGAAAACAATCGTGACCTGCGCGTGAGCACCTTGAATATTGAAAAGGCGCGTGCCCAGTATCAGATCCAGCGGGCAGATCTTTTTCCCAAGATCAATGCGACGGGCAGTGGCACCAATCAACGTACGCCAGCGGCAGCATCCACTACCGGCGCTACGCTGTTGACCCATCAATATTCGGCAAACCTGGGTTTCTCGTCGTATGAGCTGGATTTCTTTGGCCGTGTCCGCAGTCTGCGTGACCAGGCGGTATACCAATACCTGTCTACCGAAGAAGCCAGACGTAGCGCCCAAATCACGTTGGTGGCCGAGGTGGCGAATGCCTATCTCACCATGGTGGCGGATATGGAAAGCCTGGAATTGGCCCGGGAGACCTTTCGTACGCAGCGCGAATCCTATGACATGACCAAACGGCAGCTGGAGTTTGGCAGCGTCACCGAGCTCACCTTGCGGCAAGCCGAAACCACTGTGGAGTCTGCGCGGGCCGATGTAGCCAAATACATGACCCAGGTCGATCAGGACAGAAATGCCCTGGTATTGCTGGTGGGGACTGCGCCGGAGGTCAAGCTTGACGAAATGCGCTCGCTGAAAGCCGTCTCTCAAACCGCGACCCTTCCCGATGGCCTGCCTTCCACCGTGTTGCAAAACAGGCCCGATGTGCTGGAAGCCGAGCGGGATCTTCAAGGCTACAACGCTAATATTGGCGCTGCCCGCGCTGCGTTTTTCCCCACGATTTCCCTCACTGCCAGTGCAGGGCTGGCCAGCAATGAGTTGGGGAGTCTGTTTAACGGAAACAATCGTGCATGGAGCTTTGCACCGCAGATCGTGTTGCCCATCTTCAATGCCGGGCTGAATAAAGCCAATCTTAAGGTGGCGGAAGTGAACCGTGATATCAGCGTGGCGCAATACGAAAAAGCCATCCAGACGGCCTTCAAGGAAGTGTCTGACTCGCTTGCCCAGCGCGCCACGCTGGAAGAGCAATTGTCAGCCCAAACTGCCCTGACGAATGCTACCGAGCGAAGCTTTACGCTGTCCCGTCTGCGCTTCGAAAAAGGCCTGGATAATTACTTGACCGTGCTGGATGCCCAACGTAGCTATTATTCCGCCCAGCAGAATCTCATCACGGTGCGGCTATCGGATGTCTCCAACCAGGTCACGCTGTACAAGGTGCTGGGGGGCGGGGCGTTCTGAGTGTTTGGCTGACACATCGCCAATCAGTGGACTGCAAGGCATAATGAAAACATCATTATTTGTGAATTACACTGGGCCATGGTGGAAAAATCAGCCACATTAATCACGCTGAACAAGGCGGCTGCTGAGCCCATACACCTGCAGATTTACACGCGCTTCAAAGAAGCCATTGAAGGTGGTTTGCTGAATGATGGAAACCGGGTGCCCTCTACCCGCGTGCTGGCCAGCGCGCTTAACGTGGCGCGCGGCACGGTGGAAAGTGCGTATTCCATGCTGCTGGGCGAGGGCATTTTTGTCTCGAAAGGGCAGGCAGGTACGTTTGTGCATGCGCCCTTCCGGCCAGTCGGTAAAAGCGTGTCCGCCCCTGTCCGGCCACCAAAGGCTTCTTCCCTGTCGCATCCCGGGCCTGTGCCGGTTGCCAGCGGGCCTTCGCATGTTTTTTTGCCGGGTAGTCCGGCATATGATGCCTTCCCCAGAAAAATATGGTCCCGACTGGCATCCCGGCGATTGCGCAGCCTGTCCGCCCATGATTTTTCTTATCGCGATCCTTTGGGCTATTTGCCCTTGCGGCAATCAATAGCTACCTATCTTCGCTTGTCGCGCGGGGTGGTGTGCGAGCCGCAGCAGGTGTTTATTACCGTGGGCTACCAGGGCGCGCTGGATTTTCTCTCGCGCTGCCTGAGTCTGCGTGGTGCCGATGTCTGGATGGAAGATCCCGGATATATTCTGGCGACCCGCATGCTGGAGGATCTGGGTGCCCATCTGGTACGCGTGCCGGTGGACCATGAGGGCATGGTGGTTTCTGAAGGCATACGCATGTCTCCCCACGCCAGTCTGGCGATTGTCACGCCATCGCATCAAAGTCCGCTCGCCATGGCCTTGTCCTGGTCGCGGCGCATGCAGTTGCTGGATTGGGCCGGAAGCGCTGGCGCCTGGGTCATTGAGGACGACTACGATGGCGAGTTTCGCTATTCCGGTTACCCCTTGCCCTCGCTAAAAAGCCTGGATCAGTATGATCGCGTCATCTACGCGGGCACCTTTAGCAAAACGCTCTTCCCTGCCCTGCGGCTGGGTTATCTGGTAATGCCGCAGAGTCTGGTGGATATCTGCACCGAGAAGGCAAAGCTCTATCAGCTGGGCAGCTCGATAGGCCCGCAGATGGTGGTGAATGACTTCATTGCCGAGGGGCATTTTTCACGACATCTTAAAAAAATGCGGTCGCTGTATGCCGAGCGCCGGGAGATGACCCGCAAGGTGCTGATGGATGTGCTGGGCGACCACATTGAGATCAACGCGCACAAAAACGGCATGCATTTCGCCGCCAAGATCATCAGCCAGCACGCTGACAAGAATATTGTCAGCGGCTTCAACCAGCTCGGTTATGGCATACACGCCTTATCCAGCTGGACGGCCCATGCCAGACAGCCAGCGCATCCATCCCGCGCTGACTCCCCGCACAATGGCCTCATCATCGGCTTTACCAATATTGCCAATGCCAGGACAGCCGAACATGCCGCGCGGCAGCTGCAAGGCTTCTTTACCTGATGTCTGGCGGCTGTTGCCCGCCTGATCATTTTGCTTCATAGGCGCTTCTTTTAACACTCGCTGCCATTCATGGCCTACTCGTATACGCATTTTTTGGCTCTGTATCTGTCCCGGGGCAGTGCCTACCATGCTGGCATGTTTAATCATGACGAAAAGGCAGTGACTGAAATGAGACTGATGCATGTAGACGCCAGCCCCAAGCGCCAGCTTTCCAACTCAAAAATGTTGTCTGCGTATTTTGTGGAAACGCTGAAAAAGCAGATTCCCGGGCTGACGGTGGATTATCTTGATTTGTCAGTAGAGAATCCGCCGCACGTGAGCGGTGATTTTGCCAAGGCAACCTACACACCTGCCGTAGAGCGCACCGACGCCATGAAAAAGACCCTGGAATATTCGGACAATCTCTGTGCCCGTGTACTGATGTCTGACCTCCTGGTGTTCGCCATGCCCATGTACAACTTCTCCATGCCATCCAGCTTCAAGGCGTTTATTGATAACTTGGTGCGCACCAACCTCACCTACAACTTTCATGAAGACGGCACCACGACGGGCAATCTCACCCGCCAGAAAACTCTCTTCATTACAGCCCGGGGCGCTGACCTCAGGCCCGGCCTCAGCCCATGGTCACACATGGATGCCCTCACCCCGGCACTGAAATCTCCCTTCGCCTTTCTCGGGGTGGAGAATCCATGGTTTGTTGACGCGCAACCGCTGCAATTTTCGGATCAGGTAGCCCGTGAAGAGGCCTTGAAACGTGCGCGCAGTGAACTGGATGCGGTGGCACAGGAATGGGTGGCCAGCATCGCCAGGCTGCAGTAATCGTATCCTGCCCGGCTAGGCAGAGGTGTATCGTAGCGCGTTTGAAATAGTGGCTTTGTTATTGCAAAGCCAAGAGTACCTATACAGCCAGTAACGATTCAGTTTAAACATCATGAAAAACTCGACGTTAATAGAGGGCGTTCATCTATTACCGGAAGTCATTCATGTTGCTATCAAAACTATTCTCAAAAAAAACAGAATATGACCTCGAGCTATTAAATCTCCGAGGGCAGGTCGCGGCGATTGGCAAATCCCAGGGAGTCATCGAGTTTAATCTGGATGGTACGGTTATTACGGCGAACCAGAAGTTTCTCGATATCCTGGGGTATACGGTGGACGAAGCGAAGGGCAAGCCACACAGCACTTTTGTCGATGCCGAAACACGCAACAGTAGCGAGTACAAGGCATTCTGGGAGCGGTTGCGTGCCGGGCAATATGATGCTGGTGTGTATAAACGCATTGCCAAGAGTGGCCGTGAAGTCTGGCTGCAAGCGTCCTATAACCCCATATTGGATATGGATGGGAAACCATTCAAAGTCGTTAAATATGCGACAGACATTACTGCGCAACAATTAAAAGCGGCTGACGCGGCTGGTCAATTGGAGGCCATTGCCAAGGCACAGGGTGTCATTGAGTTTAATCTGGATGGTACGGTCATTACGGCGAACCAGAAATTTCTCGATATTCTGGGGTATACGTTGGAAGAAGCCAAAGGCAAGTCACACAGCGCCTTTGTCGATGCTGGAACACGCAGCAGTGGCGAATACAAGGCATTCTGGGAGCGATTGCGTGCCGGGCAATACGATACCGGGATGTACAAACGCATTGCCAAAAGTGGCCGGGAAGTCTGGCTGCAAGCTTCCTACAATCCCATTTTTGATTTGAGTGGCAACCCATTCAAGGTAGTCAAATATGCGACCGATATCACTGAGCAGGAACTCAAGCATGCTGACTTTTCCGGACAGCTTGCGGCCATCAGTAAAGTCCAGGGTGTGATTGAATTCAACCTGGATGGTACTGTCATTACGGCGAACCAGAAGTTTCTCGATATCCTGGGATATACGCTGGACGAAGCTAAAGGCAAGCCACACAGCACTTTTGTCGATGCCGAAACACGCAACAGTAGCGAGTACAAGGCATTCTGGGAGCGGTTACGTGCCGGGCAATATGACGCTGGTGTTTATAAACGCATTGCCAAGAGTGGTCAGGAAGTCTGGCTGCAAGCGTCCTATAACCCCATACTGGATATGGATGGGAAACCATTCAAGGTAGTCAAATACGCGACGGATATCACGGAGCAGGAACTCAAGCAAGCTGACTTCTCTGGACAGCTTGCCGCCATTGCCAAGTCACAAGGCGTCATCGAGTTCAATCTTGATAGTACTGTCCTCAGCGCGAACCAGAAACTTCTCGATATCCTTGGCTACACACTGCAAGAAGCCGAAGGGAAGTTGCACAGTACTTTTGTGGACGCCGAAACACGCCTCAGTGATGAGTATCGGCAATTATGGGAGCGCTTGCGTGCCGGGCAATATGATACCGGTGTATATAAACGCATGGCCAAAAACGGCAGGGAAGTCTGGTTGCAGGCTTCTTACAATCCTATTTTCGATTTGAACGGAAAACCATTCAAGATTGTGAAATATGCGACAGACATTACCGCACAAGTGCTGAGCACTCAGGCAATGAGCCGAACGGTGGAGGAAACCCAGGCGATGGTGGCGACGGCCAAGACGGGAGATCTGACAAACCGGATTTCATTGGATGATAAAACCAGTGAGCTACGCGCGCTGTGTGAAGGTGTCAATGCATTGATCGATAATATGGCGGGCATCATTACCCAGATCAAGCGTTCCAGCGATAGCATTTCGACTTCGGCAAATGAAATTGCTACTGGTAATAATGACCTGTCTCAACGCACGGAAGAACAGGCTTCCATGTTGGAAGAGACTGCGTCCAGTATGGAAGAGCTGGCTTCCACCGTGCGACAGAATGCCAATAATGCCAGGCAGGCCAATCAGCTCGTACATAATGCTTCCGAGACGGCCGTGAAAGGCGGCGGAGTGGTCAACGAGGTCATACTCACCATGTCCGGCATTAGCGAAAGCTCGAGAAAAATCGTCGATATTATCAGCGTCATCGATGGGATTGCTTTCCAGACCAATATTCTTGCGCTGAATGCTGCGGTAGAGGCCGCGCGTGCCGGCGAGCATGGACGGGGCTTTGCTGTCGTGGCAAGTGAAGTGCGCAATCTGGCGCAGCGCTCGGCATCGGCTGCCAAAGAGATCACGCAGCTGATAACCGCTTCTGTAGCAAAGGTTAAGGAAGGATCCACGCTGGTGGCAGAAGCCGGTTCAACGATGAGTGATATTGTGGCCTCCGTACAGAGCGTGGCAAATATCATGGCGGAAATTACCCATGCTTCTACTGAGCAAAGCACGGGCATTGAGCAAGTGAATGTGGCCGTCAGCAATATGGATCAGGTGACGCAACAGAATGCAGCCCTGGTGGAGGAAGCAGCTGCTGCAGCCATGTCATTGGCCGATCAGGCGGGTATCTTGATGGAAACCGTCTCCCGCTATAAGGTTGCAGCGGGTAACCCAGTATCTGCTCGGCCCTTGCTGGTTTCGGTTGGCTGATAACAAACGGGGCATGGGGTAAACCTGTATTACGCCGATATTGTTGGTCTATATTCGGCGAAGGGTCCACCAGCAGTCTCGCTGCGCCCGACTCGACCGTCAGGCCAAATGCTCGGGCGCATCATCTGCTATCACCCATCCAGCGCAATATCCATCACATGATCCACCCCGTCATTAACCAGCATCAGGGTGTTGGGCGCCCAGGCTTCTATCAGCTGACCATCCAGCCATACCTGCTTGATGACGTTGCGGTGCGTGCCCATGCAGCGGAAGTTGAGCTGATAATGCGTTTCCTGAAAGCGATAGCGGATCTGATACTCGGTCCAGTCGGCGGGAATGCGCGGATGTATCAGCAGGCGATCCTGACGTAATTCCAGCCCGAGCAGGGTTTCCAAACTGAGGCGATACATCCAGCCCGCGGCGCCGGTATACCAGCTCCAGCCGCCACGGCCCATATGGGCGTCTGCCGCATAAATATCCGCACTCATCACATAGGGTTCTACCTTGTAGCGCAGCATGTCTTGCGGATGGCTGCCGTGGTGGATGGGGTTCAGCATGGTGTATAGCGCCCATGCCTGTTCGGTGTCGCCCTGCATGGCATAGGCCATGCTGGCCCACACGCCGGCATGGGTATATTGCCCGCCATTTTCGCGGATACCAGGCACATACCCCTTGATATAGCCGGGTTGCAGGCTGGAGTTATCAAACGGCGGTGTCAGCAGGCGAATGAGGTTGGCTTCGCGCATCACCAGGCGTTCATTCACGGCTTTCATCGCCATGCGTGCCCGCATGGGGTTGCCACCGCCGGAGATGATGGCCCAGCTCTGGCTGATCGAATCGATCTGGCATTCGGGATTGCTGCTGGAGCCCAGTGGTGTCCCATCGTCAAAATAGGCGCGCCGGTACCAGTTGCCATCCCAGGCATTGGCTTCTATATGCTGGCGTAATGTCTCGGCGTGTCCGATGCAGAACTCGGCAAAGGCGCTATCGTTGCGGCTTTGTGCCAGGCTGGCAAACTGGGTCAGGTTATCAAACAGGAACCAGGCCAGCCATACGCTCTCGCCCTGACCCGCACGGCCGACCAGATTCATGCCATCGTTCCAGTCGCCGCAGCCCATCAGTGGCAGCTGGTGCACACCAAAGCGCAAGCCATGGCGGATGGCACGCACGCAATGCTCGTACAGCGTGGCCTCTTCGGCCGAACGCTGTGGCTGGTCGTAATAGGATTCTTCCTCCTGGTTCAGCATGCGGCCTTCCAGGAAGGGAATGGTGCTATCCAGCACCCCGGCATCGCCCGTGGTCTGCACATAGCGGCAGGTGGCATAGGGCAGCCACAGATAATCATCCGAGAAGTGAGTACGTACGCCCTGCCCGGCAGGTGGATGCCACCAGTGCTGCACGTCGCCCTCGCTGAACTGACGCTCGGCGCAGGTGATGAGCTGCTGGCGTGCCAGCCCTGGCGTGGTGTGCACCAGGGCCATGGTGTCTTGCAGCTGGTCGCGGAAACCATAGGCACCGCCAGACTGGTAGTAACCGCTGCGTGCCCACACGCGGCAAGCCAGGGTCTGGTAAAGCAGCCAGCCATTGGTGAGGATATCCATGGCGGGGTCAGGCGTTGTCACCTGTACTGCGCCTAGGGTAACTTCCCAGTATTCCTTCACCTTTTCCAGGGCCGCTTCGGCACCTGCAGGCCCGCAATATTGCTGAATATAGTGGTGCACCTCGTGGGTATTTGCGCCAGCCCCAAATACAAAAACCACCTCGCGTGTCTGGCCCTCAGCCAGCTCCAATGGCGCCTGAATGGCGGCGCAAGGGTCCAGGCAGGCGCCCGTGCGGCCGGACAAGCGTTTGCGTTGCATGGCAGCGGGCTTGGCGAGGGTGCCATTGCGCCCGATAAACTCGGCACGGTTGCCACTCACGGAACGCTCACTCAGGTTAACCTGGGCAAACACCACGCGATTGGCGCATGACGGCCCATACTGGTTGCGCGCCAGCAGGGCGTGGCTATGCGGATCAATCTCGGTGACAACCTGCATCATGTTGGCATGGCGCCATTGCCCCAGCACCAGCTCCCAGTAGCCAGTCAGCGATAGCTTGCGGGTGCGGCCCGAGTGATTGCTGAGTTTGACCACCACAAATTTGACTGGCGCATCCATGGCGACAAAGGTGGTCAGCTCCGAGCGTATGCCTGCTTCCTCATGCTCGAACACGCTATAGCCGAAGCCATGTCGACAGACATAGCCCGACAATCCCCGCGCCGGTAAGGGCGTGGGCGACCAGAAAGCGCCGGACTCCTCATCGCGCACGTAGCAGGCTTCGCCACTGCTATCGCTGATGGGGTCGTTATGCCAGGTGGTGAGGCGGAACTCGTGAGCGTTTTCTACCCAGGTATAGCTGCTGCCACTCTCGCTGATGACCATGCCGATATGCGGGCTGGCAATCACATTTGACCACGGTGCTGGTGTCGTTGCGCCTGGCGGCAGGGTGATGATGTATTCGCGACCATCTTCCGAAAAGCCGCCCAGGCCATTGAAAAACTGGCGCGGTGGTAGAACCAGTGGCACGTTGGGAGTGCTTTCATGCGGCAACATGGGTTGGAGCATGTCGGACACGCGCTCGGTGGATACGCGGCGATCTATCTGTTCGATCAGCGTGTCCGCCGTATCGTGCAGCACCACACGGGCGACCGAGAGCAGCAATACCCTGGCATCTTCCGATAGCTCCTCCGCCCGGCGGATGAAAATGCCACCCGGTTTATCCATGACCTGCGCTTCAGAGCCCGCATTGATCAGCCCCATGATCTGGTCATGCAGCAGGGCGCGATAGCCGGAAAAATCCTCATTGATAATCACCAGGTCGACTACCAGCCCCTTCATGCGCCAATAGGCATGGGCTTGCAGCGACTGCTTCACCAGATTCAGGCGGCTGATATCCCCCACCCGCAGCAGCACAATCGGCATATCGCCGGAAATACCAAAGCGCCACAGGCTGGATTGTCCCTGCTGATTGCGCAGGATGACGGCTGGTGGTGCCCGGCGCAAAGCGCTGGCATAAATGATGGAGGCGGCGAGGCGCGCATAGGTCTGGGCATCGGCCTCGCTGGCATTGATCAGGCGCAATACTTCCTGGCTATGGAACCATGCCATCTCGAATGCGCGATCCACAAAATGGCGATCACAGTACTTATCCAGCAATGCGAGTGCTTGCTCACGTGTGTCTGCCACCCCGGAAATAATCTGGATGACGGCCGAGGTATCGGCTTGCAGGCTGATGTTGCAACGGATGGCGACGATAGGGTCCAGCACGGAGCCTTCGCTATTGGAAAGCAGGGCTGGTCCGGCGCGACTATCCATGACGACCGGGTGGCTGGCTGTGCGCCCGCGGCCGATAAACTGGGCGCGGTCTGTTTCGAATGACAAGGCGCCAGCCACGGCACCGGGGGCTGCCAGCAGATGGAACATCCACGGCACCTGTTCCTCTGGCGTGCGCGGACGGCGCGTGCAGAGGATGGCCTGGCGATCTGCCAGAATCTCGGTTTGCACAAACAGATTGCTGAATGCCCGGTGCGCCAGATCGGCATTCAGGGGGGCCAGCACTACTTCGGCATAGGTGGTGATTTCGATGCGCCTGTGCCGCGATGACAGATTCGCCAGCGTGACGCGGCGGATCTCGACATCGTCTTCCGGCGAGACGCTGATTTCGGTGTGCGTTTCGATGGCCTGGTCGCGCAGGCGATACTCTGCCCGCCCCTGCACGAAAATCGCCTCAAAACTATCGGTTTTGCCATGGGTGGGCTGGTAGGCGCTTGACCAGTAGTAGCCGGTATCGCGGTCGCGCAGGTAGATAAAGGTACCAAAGCCATCCATGGTAGCGTCTTCACGCCAGCGGGTAATGGCAAGATCACGCCAGCGGCTGTAGCCGCCGCCGGAGTTGGTGACCATCACATGGTAATGGCCGTTGGAGAGTAAATGCACTTCCGGCAAGGTGGTGTGCGGGTTGGTGAGCACTCGCATGATGGAGCCGCGGT
The DNA here is from genome assembly GCF_020523625.1 of Methylovorus menthalis. Lineage (GTDB taxonomy): Bacteria > Pseudomonadota > Gammaproteobacteria > Burkholderiales > Methylophilaceae > Methylovorus > Methylovorus menthalis. Next base: position 283,459 of record NZ_JAJAQH010000001.1, on the reverse strand, counting down.
CTGCCACTGGTGGCCTGGCGGCGGCATTTACTTCTGCTGCATGCGGGTGCAGGGTGTCGCCTTTTTTGGGCACGCGTTCCTGCAGCAGCAAGGCGGTGGCCTGCACGGCAGGGGCCGCCATGAAGCGGCGTTGCATGGGGGCATCGCGCAGCACATGGACAAACGCGAGCAAACTCATGCCCTGATGGTGCACCATGTAAGACTTCACCACCGCGTGGGTTTTGCCGCGCGGCACGCGCGATGGCGTGTAATCGATCGCTTCATAAAAGCCAAACTGCCCGGTAAAGCCCAGGCCCGCCATGGCTTGCAGATTGCGGCAGGCTTCGCGCGGCATGACGATGAGCGCCAGTGCCGTGGCGTAAGGGGCAATCACCAGGTCATCTGCCAGGCCGCGCTTGAAACCCAGCCCCGGCACGCCAAACGCCCGGTACTGATAGACATGGCTGGCGTCAGTCGCGTTATAGCAGGATTCGGAAATACCCCAGGGGATGCCCCGCTGACGCCCGTATTCAATCTGGCGCAGCACCACGGCTTTGCAGGTCTGGTCCAGCAAGGTGTTGTCGTAGCTGGGCATCATCAGCCCAGGCATCAGATACTCAAACATGGAGCCGCTCCACGAGATCAGGCTCAATTCACCGCCCTGGCTGGTTAACAGGCGGCCCAGTGTAAACCAGTGCTTTTGCGGCAATTTGCCTTCGGCGATAAACAGGAAGCTGGCAAGGCGTGCTTCTGATGCCAGAAGGTCATAGCAGGAGGGGTCGCGCCTGCGCTCGCGCACATCGTAGCCTATGCTCAACAAGCCGCTTTCGGCGTCATACAAAAAGTCAGCGTCCATGATCGCAAATTGGGCGCATTGCTCAATCAGCTCATCCAGGCGCGCCTGGCGTGAAAGGCTTTCATGCTGCGTGTCCAGCGAGGTCAGGTGCGCAGGTGGTGTACCCTCGTCATCCATCAGGTTACCGTGGCTAAAGCTCAGGAGCGATAACTCCTCATAGGCGGCCAGGCATTGTTCGTCAAACGCGGCTAGCCAGGTGCTGAGTTGCGCATCTGTGGTTCCCTCATTGCCGAGCGATATCGCCAGCGCGGAGGCGGCATCGTGCAATTGTTGCAGCAGGTTGAACGCAGCTGTCGGGCTGGGGAAGGCGGTACCGGCTGCACACAGCGTATTCAGCTCCTTGCGCAGCCAGCTGAGGTGCGACTGTGCATCGGCCCCTGCGGTGGCGGGCACATATTCTTCCAGCACCTGCAGGGTATCCTGCAAGCCATGGAATGTCTGCGACGGTAGCGTGGTCTGCTTTTTCAGCTCTAGCAGGCCCATTTGCAGGGTCAGCAGGCAGCCCGCCAGATTGCCGCTATCCACGGAAGATACATAGTGCGGGCGCAGCACCTCCAGCGTGCGAGTGTCATACCAGTTGTAAAAGTGACCGCGATAGCGCTCCAACAAGGCCATGGTCGATAGCGTGTGCTCGCTGCGTGTGATCAGCTCTCCGGCAGAGAGATACCCCAGGTCATACGCCGCGAGGTTAGAGACCAGGGCCATGCCGATATTGGTAGGCGAAGTGCGGCTCGCGATCATGCCCGCGGGGAATTCCTGGAAATTGTCTGGTGGCAGCCAGTGATCATCGGGGCCGACCAGCGACACGAAATATTGCCAGGTACGGCGCGCCTGCTTGCGCAGAAACAGGCGTTGCTCGGTAGTCAACTCGGCCGTGGTTTTGGGCAGCGGCAGGCTGATGCGCCAGGCTATGATCGGTGCGATCAACCATACACATAACATCGGCAGGATGACAGGCCAGGCAATGGCCTGCCCCTGCTGCATCAGCCCAAGCAGGCTGCTCAACAATGCCAGCGACAGTAGCGGTGCAATCCACATTTCAAGCACAAAATCACGCAAGCTGCGCTTGGCATTACGCACGGTATAGGCGCGGGTATGCCACAGCAGCAGCCCACGGCGGGTAAACAGCATGCGCAGGCCAGAGCGCAAGATGGCATCGAGCGCAATCAGGGCTTCATACGGCAGAAAAGCCAGCGTCAGCAGGCCCGTCGATATGGGCGGGATGGCGGATTTCCCGGTCTGCGTCAGATGTACCAGCCAGGCACGATCAGCAGGCTTGCGCAGCAGATCCACCATGGTGGTCAAAAGCATGGGAGAAAACAGCACGATCAGGATGAGGCATGCCCAGAATGTGGCTGAGCCTACGCCCAGCAACCAGCCGCTTGCCAGCAGCATGAGCAAGGCCGGAGCCACCATGCTGCGTCGCAGGTTGTCGAAGATTTTCCATATGGAGAGCGCGTTGATCGGGTTGGCAGCGCGTTGTCCGCGCTCACCGCTCTTGCCCGCCGGACCGGGTACGCGCGGGAAAAGCCAGCCCACCAGCTGCCAATCGCCGCGCATCCAGCGATGGCGGCGGCTGACATCGGCCAGATAACTGGCGGGGTAATCCTCAATCAGCACCACGTCGCTCACCAGGGCAGAGCGGGCATAGCCGCTTTCCAGAAGATCGTGGCTCAGGATCAGATTGTCCGGGAACTGCTGGTCCACCACCTGGCGGAAAGCATCTACATCGTAGATCCCCTTGCCGATGAACGAGCCTTCACCAAACAGATCCTGATACACATCCGATATCTCGCGCGTGTAAGGGTCTATGCCGGATTCCCCGGCAAACAGGCGCGTAAACCATGAGCGCGTTGCACTGGTCAGGCTGGTGGCGGCGCGCGGCTGCAGAATCGCATAGCCTTCGACGATGCGGCCCAGCTTGGCGTCATACACAGGCCGATTCAGCGGGTGGGCCATATTACCCACCAGAGTACGTGCGGTATCGCGTGGTAGCTGGGTGTCGGTGTCCAGGGTGATCACATAGCGCACACGTGGGAACAGCGCTGTATCGCCGACAATATCCGGAAACGCCGCCTGACCGCTACCGCGCAGCAGCGCATTAAACTGCTCCAGCTTGCCGCGTTTGCGTTCATAGCCCATCCATAACCGTTCCACCGGGTTCCAGGTACGGGGGCGATGCAGCAGGTAAAAGATGCAGGGGCGATCATCGCGATAGGTGGCATTGAGCGTAGCAATCGCCTGATGGGCGTGGGCGAGCAAGGCCGCATCGGTGGGCAGGCTGTCGGTCAGCGCATCGGGGAAATCCGTCAGCAGGGCAAAGTAGAGCTGGGCATCGCGATTGCCCAGGTAGCGTATTTCAAGCGCTTCCATATAGGCGTCAATCGCCGCCATCGAGGTGAGGAGCGTGGGCACGATGACCATGGTGCAATGCTCGGGCGGAATGCCTTGCGAAAAATCCAGCCGCGGCAATACACGCGGCTTGAGTATCCAGGTGGCTACCAGATTAACCAGCGTGACCGAAAAGGTGGAGAGGCCGATCATGCTGAGTACGGCAAACAGCCAGTAGTGCATGCTGCCGAGCGCCAGCGGTTGGAGTTGGCGCAGCACAATGAAAGCGGACAAGGCGGTCAGCAAGGCCATCGGGGCCAGATAGACCAGCAAGCGGTGCCGCAGGTAATGCTGGCGCGCGGGTATCTTCCATGATGGTGGGCGGCCCATGGCTTTTTCCAGCATGGGCAAGCCGTGATCTACCAGAAAATAGCCGACATGGGCGGTGCGATGCGCCGTCCCCTGGCTGGCTGCCGCGAGCTTCGCCTGTGCAATGGCGGCATCGGCGACCACTGGCTCGGGTTTGCCGCAACGGCGCGCCACTTCTTCAATCACATGCCGGTAACGGTCACGCGTGGTGAAGTCCTGCAAGGCATACATGGCAGCGGGATCATTCCGCAACACCTGCTCGACCTTGCTTAGCGACTCCACATAATTGCGCCAGTCCATGGTGCCGATAAAGCGCAGGCTGCTGATGCTGTTGGCAATTGAAATCTGATTGGCAGCTGCCGTACGGCTGGCAGCCTCGGAAAGCTGGGTAGCGGTGACGCCCTGCTCCTGCAGCTTGTGCTCTACCCACGCTTGCACAAAGGCCATGGCCGAGCCATGTGCCTGCAGGCGCGAGTAAAACTCCTCCACAAACGGGGCGGTCAGCGGCACGTCGGCATTGGCAAATTCGGCCAGCAGTTGAATCAAGAGTTGTGGCTCCTGCTCCGCCGTCGTCAGCATGCGATCCGCCCAGGCGATGGCGGCATCACGCTCCTCGCGGCGGCGGGCAATGCGCACGCCAACCCGGCGCAGGTTTTCCAGCAAGGCCAGTTGCAGCATGATGGGGAACGCCCACAGCTCGCCCAGCCGCAATACCTCAACGCTTTGGTAAGCTTCTACCACCTGGCTGGCGTTGTCGTTGTCCACGCGGCCATCCATATGTGAGATCAGCGCCAGCGCCAGATCATAAATGCGCGGAAACCCTGCCGAAATGCCATTCGCCAATCGTGGCAGTTGGCGACTGTAGCCACGGGGCAAGTGCCGTTTGGCCAGGCTGATCTGTTGCTCGATCAGGTAAAAGTTATCCAGTAGCCAGCTTTCGGCAGGCACCAGATGCTGGCCTTCGGTGGCGGCGGTGGTGACGACTTCATAGGCCGCCAGAAGCACGCGGGCATTGTCTGCCAGCCGGGGCAGCAGGTGATCCGCACCTGGCCCTGGCGTCAGCACATGCTCGGTGGCCAGCATGGCGGCATGCCGTTTCAGCTGCTCTATGCTGAACAATTCGGAGCGCAGCAATTCCGTATCCTGCTCACTATGACCAGAATGGCGGGGTCGCGACGAAAAGCCGAGTTCCTTGATGATGACGATCTCCTGAAGACGACGAGACCTGCCACCGTGTTATGGTGGTGGCTCTGTTATTGAGTGGCTGGGTATTACTGGCGTGCGGAAGGGGCGGGGGCGAAGCGCTTGCCATGCGGCTGAAGCAGGCATGGTTGCCTGCGCTTCATGGCAGATGAAATCAGTGCGCCTTGTCCGGTGTTAAAAATGGCTTGATGTCATCTTTTTTGGTTTTTTTGGCGGCGCGCTTTTCCTTGGCGCTCATCACGGGTTTTTTCTTGTCGGCTTTGTTGCTTTTCTGTTCCTTGCTCATGCGCTTTACTCCTGAAAAGGGAAAGGATTGCCATATGGGTAATGCCCGGGCTGGCATGGAGGAAGCGATCTGCCTGGGCGGCTTTCCGAGCTGTTAGTTTTAGCCTGTATTTTTATGTCTGTCTGTGCGCCACCAGACAGACAGGCTATTTATCCCCTCGCCTTATTGCCGAGATAAGCGTATGTACGGTAGCGCACATATCAGTGCTATTGTCTTGTACTAAAGTAGAGGCTAAAGATCGCCTTGGCTAACGAACGAGGTGCTACATCTCAGAAAGGGGCAGCCTATGTCTATACAGCACACCCCACATCAGAACCATTTGCTCGATGCCCTGCCAGCGGCCGAGTTTGCGCGCATTCAACCTCATCTCGAACTGGTGAAAATGCCACTCGGCCTGGCGTTGTATGAGTCTGGCGGCCAGCTTCAGCATGTTTATTTCCCCACGACATCTATCGTGTCGTTGTTGTATGTGATGGCCGATGGCGCATCGGCCGAGATCGCGGTGGTCGGCAACGAGGGTATATTGGGTATTGCCCTCTTCATGGGCGGCGAGACCACGCCGAGCCGGGCGGTGGTGCAGAGCGAAGGCTATGGCTATCGCTTGAAAGCGCAGCTGATGAAAGATGAATTCAATCGTGCCGGGCCAGTGATGCGCCTCTTGCTGCGGTATACCCAGGCGCTGATTACCCAGATGGCGCAAACCGCCGTCTGTAACCGCCACCACTCCGTGGAAAAACAGCTCTGCCGCTGGCTGCTGCTCAGCCTGGATCGGCTGCCGGGCAACGAGTTGAGCATGACGCAGGAGTTGATTGCCAATATGCTGGGCGTGCGCCGTGAGGGCGTGACCGAAGCCGCGGGCAAGCTGCAACGCGAAGGCCTGATCGAATACAGCCGTGGGCACATCCTGGTGTTGAACAGGCCCGGTCTGGAAGCGCGGGTCTGCGAGTGCTATCAGGTGGTCAAGACTGAATTTGACCGCCTGCTGCCTTCGCTGCATAACTCGGTGATCGACTAACCCGTTTCAAACTATCGTAGTGCCAATGTTCGCAAGGACACGGTGCAGCCTCTGCTAGCGGTATAGGCTGTCTGCACGCCAATGAATATTGGCTGCTATTGCCGTTGTGGTGATGGATGCTTTCCGCCCGCCTTTTCAGGAGCTGCCATGGTGCCACCAAGACAAATACTGTTGATCACCGATAGGGCAAAAGACGGACACCAGTTGAAAGCGGTCTTTGGTCGCGTCCGGGTGCATCCTTTCAAGCTCACCTGGGTGCGTCGCCTGGCGCGGGCCATGCATTTCCTCAAGACAAAAGAGGTGGATGCCATCATCGTGGATCTGGGTTTGCCTGACAGCGAGGGCATTGCTACGTTTGAGAGCCTGTTTGCCGTGGTGCCCTACACGCCTATTGTGACCTTGCAGACCGAAGATACAGTAGCGGCGGCGGCCCTGATCAAAGCAGCAGCGGAACGAGGGGCCCAGGGGTATTTGACGCATGCCCACTTTACGCCGGACCAGATTATCCAGACCCTGGAAAATGTGCTGCAGCGCAGTGTGTTCGAGCGCTTCATGCAGCAGGAAAAAGAGCGGGCTGAGATCGCCCTCAACTCGATCAGCGACGCGGTGATTTGCACCGATATGCAGGGCGAGGTGAATTATCTCAATCTCGCGGCCGAAGCGCTCACTGGCTGGTCGCGGCAAGAGGCGCAAGGCTTGCCTATCATCAAGGTGTTTCAGCTGATTAACGGCCTTACCCGCGAGCATGACCAGAATCCGGTACATCGCGTGCTGAAGGAAGACATACCGCAAGAGCTGAATCCCGACACCATACTGATACGACGCGATGGCAGCGAGGTGGCGATCGAAGATTCCATTTCCCCTATCCACGATGGCAACGGCAAACTGACCGGTGCCGTGATTGTGTTTCATGATGTGAGTGCGGCGCGCGCCATGGCGAGCAAAATGGCGCATCTGGCCCAGCATGATTACTTGACCAATTTACCCAATCGCATGCTGTTGAATGATCGGCTCTCGCAAGCCATTACCCTGGCTGAGCGCGGCACCAGCCAGCTGGCCGTGCTGTTTATGGATCTCGATAATTTCAAGCAGATCAACGATACGCTCGGGCATGTGGTGGGGGATGCGATTTTGCAGTCCGTGGCCAAACGCCTGATTGATCTGGTACGCAAGTCGGATACGGTGAGTCGGCAAGGTGGCGACGAATTTCTGATGCTGGTGGATGAAAGCAAGCAAGGAGAGGATGCCGCCTTGATTGCCACCAAAATATTACGTGCCCTGGAACAGCCACACGCTGTCAGTGGCAAAGAGCTGCACCTGACCGCCAGCATCGGCATCAGCCTTTACCCGCAGGATGGGCGCGATGCCGAAACCCTGATCAATCATGCCGATAGCGCCATGTATGAGGCAAAAAAAACGGGGCGCAACAATTTCAAGTTTTTCAGAAGCCGTTAGCCCACAGGCGTATAGTCAGCACACCCTCTATATTCAAGTGGCCGTCGTATGTAAGCGTGGCATCGCACAGAAATTGTGTGGGTGATTCGGTAGCTTGAAGCTAGTCGCGATACTCCTTGCCATTGCCGAGCGTGTCCGGTGATGCCTGTTGCCCATGTACGTTTCTCCGCAAGGTGCCTCACCAGATGCTTCATACCCCTACGCCGCCTTTTAATTGTCTGCTTGCTGCATTGCCGCTATCCGAGCGGATCAGTTTTATCAATACCTGCGATTCGGTGGAGCTGGGGTTGACCCAGGTGCTCAATCAGCCTGACGAAACCATGGAATATGTGTATTTCCCTCTCACCTGCATGGTGGCCCTGACGCTCAATCTGGAAGAGGGCGAGGGCATGGAAGTGGCGCTGATTGGCAATGAGGGCATGGTCGGTGCCTCCTTGATCCTGGGTGTGCCGCAGAGTCCCTTTGGCGCCACGGTGCAAGGCCATGGACTGGCGCTGCGCAGCTCCGCGCTTATTTTTCTGGACGAGCTGGAGCGGCATCCGCAATTACGCGAGCTATTGAAACGCTATGTGCAGGTGTCGTGTCAGCACTTTGCGCAGATTGCCGTGTGTAACCGGTTTCATGTGGTGGAAAAGCGGCTGGCCTGTTTGTTACTGATGACGCGGGACCGCATGCATTCGGAGGATTTTTACATCACACACGAACTGCTGGCGAAGATGCTGGGGGTGCGGCGCGTGGGCGTGACCAAGGCGGCAGGAGCCCTGCATTACCAGCACTTGATCAGCTATCGCCGCGGCGTGGTGCGGATTGATGATGCGGCGGGACTGGAAGCGGCGGCATGCAGTTGTTACCAGACAGATAAAGCGGCGTATGCCCGCTTGCTGGTGTGCTAGTTGGCGTGGTCGATATCTTTAAGAGATAGTTCAAGAGGGCAGCAGCCCTGACTGGGTCATGCTGTGTTTGACCAGCGTAAGGGAGTTTTTCAGCCTGGCATGTAGCGATGCGACTGCCGGATCTTTTACATGTTCGGTCAAGGCAATCGCCGATTCTGCCTCGGCCACCGCCTGGTTAAAGGCATGCATGAGTGCCAGGGTGTTCGCATCTCTTATAGGCTCTGGACCGACGTTCGACATGATGCCTCCTAGGGCGTGTTAATCGCAATTGGGGTATGCATTTCAGTGTGTTTGCCCTCCATGGCGGCGTTTGCCAGTGCAGCGGACGGGGAGCGCACGGCGCGCCACTTCTGGTAATGGCGCCATAGATGGAACATCTGGTAATACCAGCTGCTGGTGGGGCTGCGCTGCCAGCGTAGCAACAGCCATACCCCTGTCCCCAGTAAAAAGGCATGGCTGTGCACGAACTTCAAGATAGTCATGCCTTGGTCCAGTCTTGCCAGCCTGGCTTGCCATACCCGGGCATGCAGCGTGATCAGCTCGCGCTGTTGCGCTGACTGCTGTAAAAGCTGGGCGCGTCGCGTAGCCAGTGCTTGCAAGCGGGTACTCACGGCAACCGTTTCATGGCGGCAATTTCATGGCGGAACTCGCAAAGGGGGGCTTTCCAACGAGCACTTTCACAGCGGCGCTTTCATGGCTTCCCTGTCCTTGCCCAGCTCATCCAGGCTGGTGGAAAACAGCTGGGGTTTATGCCTGATTTTATGCAGGGCGACCAAGCCAAGCACTACGGCCATGGTAATAAAGCCCGCGCTCAGGATGGCCAGCACGCGCAAGGGGTGGGTGTTCCAGTACGCGGCGATCACCAGTATGCAGGCCAATACCAGGCCGGCTCCAAGGAAAAACAGCATGGCCAGCGTGGTGACCAGCAAAGAAAAAAAGTGCAGCCGCTCCTCTTCTATATCCACCCGCAACAAGGCCAGGCGGGTATAGAGGATGGCGAGCAGGGCGCCGCTCAGGGCCGTAAGCGAACCCAGTACGCCAGGGCTGGCAGTGGCTGCATCGTTGGCCATGGGCTAAGGCGCCCGACGCCCAATCAGCCAGCCAATCGCAACCCCCACTGCTGCGCCTATGCCTATCGCTTCCCATGGGTTTTCATGCACGTACTCATCGGTGGCTTTGGCCGCTTCACGGGTTTTGGCGATGAGCGCTGTCTGTGCTTCGGCCATGTTGGCCTTGACTACGCCCAGGGACTTTTCAACCTTGTTGCGAATTTGCGCGAGCTGCTCACCGCCCTGGTTGGCCGTGGCCTTGAGCAAGGCTTCGGCATCTGTCACGGCGATCTGAAAGTCGGCGATCAGTTGTTCACGATTGTTTGCTGTCTTGGTGTCATCCATATGCTGCTCCTTGGTAGTGAGTGATCGAGTCGGTGATTTATGCGGCATGGGCGATGCGGTACGCATGCCATCTCAGCATCAGCCACGGGCTCCAGACGGAAACCGTGCGCTCAGCAAGAATGCCCACCACAAGCACGGGCAGCAGATAGATCAGGCCGCCCATGGTCACCGATGCGCCCATGGCAAGCAGCCAAAGGGCGAGTAAAACAAATGCAAACGTTTCCAGCATGATGATTCCCCTATTCCTGTTGGCAAAAAAGACTATTTGGCCTTGAGCCGCATATCATTTTTTACCGATTTGACACCACTGACGCGCCCGGCGACGGCAATCGCCTTGTTGATGTCTTCCTGTGAATTAACAAAGCCGCTCAGCTGCACCACGCCCTTGAACGTTTCGACATTGATTTCAGCCGACTTCAGGCTGGGTTCATTGAATACGGCAGCTTTGACCTTGGTCGTGATGACGCTGTCATCCATATATTCGCCCGTGCCCTCTTTTTTGGAGGTGGATGCGCAGCCAACAGAGGTGATCAGGGCGAAGGCCATGCCGATGGCGACGATCAGTTTTAGTGCTTTCATGGGGTATTCCTTGGGTTATTTGCAATGTGGGGTTGAAACATGCGCGACATGCTCAGTAACTTTTGCCATTGGTGGCATCTCTGGGATTCACATCCTTGCTATCGGTCGTGGTGCCCAGCGGCTTGTTGTTCATGGAGCTGCGGTTGGGCATGGTGCTCAGGTGCGCTTTCATGTCGGGCAGGCTGACCATGCCGTTGGTCTGCTTCATGGTGCTGAACTTCTGTTCGTAATACGCCATGTATTCATCATGCGAGATCATGGTGTCGCCGTTGCTATTCATGAGCTTGATGTTGTCTTGTGATTCGGTGGCGGCGACGGCGATTTGGCACGTTGTGCTCAAGGCAGTCGCACATAGTAGAAGGGAGAGTTTGGTCATGGAGATTCCTTTCGGGAACGCAGAGGGCAAGAATGGTCAACATGCCGAGTTGGCATGGACGCTCTTGCTCTCAATGCTGACCCCAGCGTAGGAGCTTATTGAGGTTCGGTCTGTACGCAGCTGCACATAGCCTGGATTGTTTTGACATGGGCACGCGATAAGCGAGCCAGCGCACAGAAACCCCGGTTAGCGAAGACCACACTGCGTACTTCTTTCATCAGCAGGAGTGCCCCATGAAATCAGATACGCAATTACAACAGGATGTGTTGGCCGAGCTGCAATGGGAGCCCGCCGTCAATGCGGCGCATATCGGGGTGCAAGTGAGTGATGGCATCGTGACCCTCGCAGGCCACGTGCAGAGCTATGGCGAGAAATGGCATGCCGAAGAAGCCACGCAACGTGTCTCCGGTGTTAAAGGCCTGGCCGTGGATATGGTGGTCAACCTGCCCGGCAGCGCGCAACGCACGGATACGGATATTGCCCGCTCGGCCCAGCATATTTTTGAATGGATGACCTACATTCCTGAAGACGGCATCAAGATCATGGTGGAAAACGGCTGGATCACGTTGACCGGCGATGTGGAGCAGGATTACCAGAAGCGGGCGATTGAAAGCTGTGTGTCCAATCTGATCGGCGTGACTGGAGTCAGCAACCAGATCATGATCAAGCCCAAGGTCTCCGGCCAGATGGTTAAGCTGGACATCGAAAACGCCCTGAAGCGCCGTGCGATTGATGATGCCCAGAAGATCACGGTCACCATCAAGGATGAGGATGTGATCCTGAGCGGCAAGGTGCACAGCTGGTCAGAACGCAGCCTGGCACGTCACTCTGCCTGGGGTGCGCCAGGCGTCAAAAATGTCATCGACAACATGTCGCTTAATTAAGCCAGGCGCCTCGCCCTGCCACCCTGAACTCTACTCCCAAGGAGCTTGATATGCTTGATCCCAATACCACCGCCAGCGCCGCCCACAAGGCGGCGGCCATGGATCACGAAGCCTGTGCCAAACATCACCACGAGGCCGCAGAGAGCCATGCGCAACAGGATACCAATAAAGCAAAAACCAGCGCCAAACAGGCCATGAGTTGCTGTGAAAAAGCAGCTAAGCAATCTGTCACGGCCTGTGGATGCTCTGCTAAATAATTAGCTTATCCATATGCCGGGCAGGATAAAAGTCCAAGGGCCTTAACCGGCCTTTTTCGTATGTTGGGTTTACCGGAATTGCAAAGTGCGTCAGATATTTTTGGGGTAAAACATCTGTGCAAACCATGTGCTAATGACTTAGCCCAAGAGCGCTTAGTGCGCTGGCACCCGCAGGCGATAATGCCCAAAGCAACGCGCCGCTATTGATCAGCACCGTGGCCCAGAACGTCACCAGAAACGAGCGCTTTGCCGTTTTGTGCCTGAGCAGCCGTTGCCCTGCCATCGCTCCCGGCCAGCCGCCCAGCAGCGCCAGCATGTGCAGCGTGCTCTCCTGTGTACGCCATTGTCCCTTTTTGGCCGCCGATTTATCCATGTAATATGCCGCAAAGGTAATCAGGCTGGCCGCCAGGTAAACCTCCAGCACGACGGCAGGTAATTGCCCTGCCCAGACGGCCCCTGCCACACCGCACAGAAAAATAAAGGCAAACAGCGGAAGTACAGGGCTACGCTGAGAAGAGGTCGGCGCTGGCCGTGGACTATCTCCCACAAAGGCCACCTTCAATGCCTGTGGGCGGCCTTTGGCATCTCGCTTCAGTTCATAGGTCACCAGCGCATTGCCTTCCGGACGCCGCTTGTGATGCGTCAATGCGCTGATATGAAGAAACACCGGTTCACCCCCGCCATTCGGGGTAATGAAACCAAAGCCCTGGGCATCTTTCCATGTGGTAATTCGACCTTGATATCGCATAGATTCACGCAGCTTTGTAAGAGGCTTAGAGTAGCGGTCTGGTGATGCTACACCAGCCTAAGCGCCATGAAAATCGGGCTGGAGCATCGCGAATAAAAAACGCCCGACCAACAGCATCGGGCGTTTTTATTGCCTGACTATCAGCTAGCCAGGGCAGGCTTTAGTACAGGAACCAGTTGGTGACTTTGTTGTTTTTATCAAAGTCGATGGACAGGTTGTCGCCCTTGACCGCGGTATTGCCAGAGGCTTTATCCATCACTTTATTCAGCTTGCCAGAGCCTTCGGATGCATCTTTGGCGCTGTTCAACGCATAGCTAGAGGACACGACGCCAGGTACAGAACCCGGGGCCGCGCTCACCAGGTCGGAAATTGCATACAAAGCGCCATGCTTTTTGTAGTTCCAGCTTGTTCGGCTGCTGGAGCTTTGCGAAGACTTGTCAGGTACGCCATATAAGGCTTTTACTTCTTCCTGCGTGGTTTTGCCCACTACGATGTGTGCGTTAACGTAGGCGGCCGTATATTTATCTTCGCCACCACCCAGTGCCCCCGGGCCACCCGCGCATGCTGTTGTCAGCATGGCCGCGAGAATGATTATGAATTTCTTCACGTTGCTTCCCTTTTATATTAAGAATGATTCTTGACTATATCAAAAAAGGGGCAGGCTGAGCATTGGGTGGGTGTCATTATTTGTTATGTGAGAATGTACATATCGTATGGGCGACGCATGAGTCAGATGCATGCCGTTTGATCTATGAATCCCAGGAGTGATGGCTAAATTGTATAAAAATCAGTAGGTTATTTCTGTGCGAATTGTATTGTTTCTTTGCGTGCAATGGTGAATTTCTCCATGCGGCGATTCTAATCATGAGGTATCTGGGCAAAACTGGAAGCGTCTAAAACAAACCAAAGGAATGAAGATGCTTCGCTACCTCCGTATTGCCAAATTGACTATCGCCCTGGGGTTAATCGCTGCTGCCACTACGATTCCCCTTTCGTCCCAGGCGGCTCCAACGGTTTCCAGCCAAGGGTCCGTTGCCACCAAGGCTGTTTCCTATCACACGGTGGATATTGACGGTGTGAAGGTGTTTTATCGGGAAGCCGGCCCTGCAAACGCGCCGGTGGTACTGCTTTTGCATGGCTTTCCCAGCTCCTCGCACATGTTCCGAAACCTGATTCCACAACTTGCCGAGCGTTATCACGTCATTGCGCCGGATTATCCCGGCTATGGGCAAAGTGATCAGCCCGCCATGGATAAATTTACCTACAGTTTTGATAATTTGGCAGCAGTGATTGATAAATTGACCATCAAGCTTGGCCTGGGCAAATTCGCCATCTATGTGCAGGATTACGGCGCCCCTGTTGGTTACCGGATAGCGAGTGCCCATCCGGACAAGATCAGCGCCATTGTTGTGCAGAACGGCAATGCCTATTACGAAGGCCTAGACAACCCGTTCTGGGTGCCAGTGAAGGATTACTGGAAAAATAAATCGGAAGCGAATGCGGCCAAACTGCGGCCGATTTTGGAGCTGGCTGCTACCAAATGGCAATACACCGAAGGCTTCCGGAATCCTGCAGTCAATGTGAGTCCGGATGCCTGGATGATGGACCAAGCGTATATGGATCGTCCCGGCAACAAGGATATTCAGCTCGAACTGTTCTATAGCTACGGCACTAATCCACCACACTATCCTGAATGGCAAGCTTATTTCCGCAAATATCAGCCTCCGATGCTGATTGTGTGGGGCAAAAACGATAAGATTTTCCCCGCTGAAGGCGCTACGCCTTATCTGAGGGATTTGCCAAAAGCCGAATTGCATCTGCTGGATACCGGGCACTTCGCACTGGAAGAGGATGGCAATGAGATTGCCAGACTGATGCGCGACTTCCTGGACCGCAATGTGCAACCTTGATGTTGGCTAAACCTTCAACGTGGTTCGTATGGAAAGCCACTGGCCTGAGACTCATGCAGGCCAGTGGCTTTTTTAATGTCAGGGGATGTGTCTGAGTTCTGATTGCGCTTATGCCAGCGCCAGCGGCGTCTGACGTACCACTGAGGGAGCTAAAGGTGGGGATGCGCGCGTAGGCGCTCGACCATGAGGTCGATGAAAGCTCTTACTTTGGAAGAGCCATATTTTTCTTCACGATGTACCACATGCACCGGCCAGGGAGATTCTTCAAAGGACTCAAGCAACAGGCGCAAATTGTCGCGCTCGACCTCGCTACGTACCTGATAAGACAGAAGGCGCGTGATGCCAAGTCCACCGAGGGCCGCTGACAGGGCTGCGTCATTACTGGTGACCACCAGCCGTGGATTTATCTCCACCAGTTCTGGTTCATCGCGGCTTTCAAAGCGCCATTCGACGCGAGGGGAAAGCGCACTGGAAACGATCATCGAATGCTGCATGAGATCGGCCGGGATTTGCGGCGTGCCATGTGCTTCAAGATAAGCGGGCGATGCGCACAGCACGCGGCGCACTTGCCCGACCTTGACGGCGCGTAACGAGGAATCGGGCAAGTTGCCGATGCGGATCGCAACATCCATTCCCTCCTCAACCAGATTGGTCACTCGGTCTACAAAATTTGCATTGACCTTCACCAGGGGGTAGCGCTGCATGTATTCAATGATGGTGGGCATGACAAACATGCGTCCGAACAATACCGGGGCCGTGACCGATAAGGTGCCGCGTGGTTCGGCATTGATGCCCGAGGCCGCCTCGTTGGCTTCGGCGATACTCTGCAGTATGGCCCGTGCATCATCGTAATAGCGGAGGCCAGCATCGGTGAAGCGCACATTGCGTGTGGTGCGTTGCACCAGCTGTACGCCCAGCTGCTCTTCCAGCGCGCCTACGGCTCGGGTGACCGCTGCGGGCGATATATCCAGTTGGCGGGAAGCGGCGGCGAATCCGCCTTGTTCTCCAACGGCTACCAGTACGCGCATCAGGTGAATGTGGTCGATGATCGTTACTCCAGGCGAAATAATGAATTGCAGGCAGAGCTGATTCTATCAGGGGCATTATTTCCTAGAATGGCCTCATCAACAACGGCGTATGGCGATAAAGCCGGAGGCCGTGTTTCCATGTGGAGAATGCCATGCAAACCAGATTCCATTTTCATGCCGGGGAGCGCGTCGTACAGTTGCGTGCCGGCCAGACGTCTATAGCCAATAGAAATGGGGCGATGATTGCAGACACCATACTGGGCGGCGCTCGTCCCTTTATCGAGAAGCAGTTCATGGTCGTGCTGAGTAGCATCGCTGCCGATGGTACGGTGTGGTCTTCCGTGCTGTATAATGAGCCAGGGTTTGCCAGGGCCGAGGGCGATGCTGCCCTTGCCCTGCATATTCCTGTGGGTGAGCGGGATATGTCGGACCCATTCTGGACCAATATCGACCACAATCCTGCTGTCGGTCTGCTCTTTATCGAACTTGGCTCGCGCCGGCGCTACCGTATTAACGGCATGATTCAGCACATGCATGATCAAGGGATCGTCATTGGCGTGAACGAAGCCTATCCCAATTGCCCGAAATACATACAGCGTCGCCATCTGCAGCAATTCGAGAAGGCGGCCGCCCCGCATGAAGTCCTGGTCGGCAAGCAGTTGCAGGCAAATATTTCGGCCTTGGTGCGCAACGCGGACACCATGTTTGTGGCCACCCATTATGTCGAGACCGGGGCGGATGCCTCGCATCGTGGTGGCAACCCAGGCTTTGTGCAGATCATCAACGACAGCACCCTGCGCATCCCGGATTACCACGGCAACAGTATGTTCAATACCTTGGGCAATATGGAGATCGCTGCACGCACTGGAGTATGCATTCCTGACTTTGCCGGGCAGCAGCTATTGCAGCTCACCGGAAAATCCCGTCTGTTATGGGATCAGGACGATCCCCATCAGCTGAGCGGTGGCACCGGGCGCTTCTGGGAGTTCGACATTGCGCAGTGGATATTGCGCAAGGTGCCGCAGCATCTGGAATGGCAGTATCTCGATGCTTCTCCGTTCAATATGCCAGTAGAGGCTTGAGGCCACCAACGTGCTGTGGGTATGACTAGTCTTAATTCCTGAGCCAAAGGGGGGACGGGTGCTGGATATATCGCTCCTTTGGCGCTTGCACCCGCAGGGCATTTCTAGTGACTAAGCGTTACAGCTGGGTTTCAATATAGCGCTTGCTCCATGCCGAGATCATGTCGGCAATGAATTCTGCATCCACTTTGTTCGTCACCAGATGATCCGCCTCCCCCAGCGAAATAAAGCTCTTGGGGTGCGCGGCTGCCTGAAACAATGCGGTGGCATGGCTTATCGGGACCGTCTTGTCAGCGGGGGCATGCATGATCAGCAACGGCTTTTGCAGCCGCCTCCCCTGCTGTAGCACCTGTTGCTCCTGTACGTCATTCAAAAACTGTTTTCTGATATGAAAAATACGCCCTTCCAGATTCACATCGGCGGCGCCTTCACGTTCGATCACCTGCAGGCTGGGGGCGCCAATCAGCTCAAGCATATGGCGCGGATCGCTAGGCGAGCCGATGGTGACATAGCCCTTGGCCTCAGGCAGCCGCGATGACGCGGCGAGTACGGCGGTGCCGCCCAGGCTATGGCCAATGACAAGGTCGGGTGCCTTGTAATGAGCGCATAGCCAGTCGCCGGCATCCGCCACATCCTGGATGTTGGATGAGAAATTGGTATCGGCAAACTCGCCTTCGCTGGCACCTATGCCCGCAAAGTCAAACCGCAGCACGGCAAACCCCTGCGTGACCAGACCTCTGGAGATACGGCTGGCGGCCAGCACATCTTTGCCGCACGTGAAGCAATGGGCAAACAGCACAGTGGCCCGATAAGTATCATCAGGAAGATCGAGCCGGGCAGCGAGCGAAATGCCGCTGCTTGCGGGTATTTGTATGGGGATGGTTTTCATGGTGGTCTCCTGCACCCTTTAATCCGACCGGACATCTCCGGTCGGGTAGTTGGGCGCATCGCTTTACTGGCTCACAGTGGTACGGGTGGAAAATCGATATCCGTCGCCGCAATGTGGTTGGTGTAATTGGTCAGGGTATTCAGTGCCACATGTGCGATGACCTCAATGATCAGCGCATCGCTCAGGCCTTCTGCCTTGGCGGCGTTGAACTCCTCGTCGGTGAGCACGCCACGCTGCTTGACGACCTTGACCGCAAAACGTGCCAAAGCATCGTTCAATGGCTCTGGCGAGCTGCCGTTTCTTGCACTCTTGATGGCATCTGGATTCAGACCAGCACCCTTGGCGAGCAGCGAGTGGGCCGACAGGCAATATTGGCAACTATTGGTCTGCCCGATAGCCAATGCCAATACTTCACGTTGCGCGGCCGTCAGTTGGCCGTGAGTCAGTGCGGTGGAAAATGCCAGGTAGGCATCCAATACAGCGGGGGACTGGGCAAAGGTGGCATACAGATTGGGCACCATGCCGATCTTGGCCTTTACCGTGTTGAATGTCGTTGCCAGTGGATCGGTGGCTTCGTTGCGGTTTACTGCGGGAATACGTGCCATGATGAATCTCCTTTTGGGTAATGGTGGCTGCGCTTTGTGCGCTGGAGACATCATGCGATACTCGTGAATACAATTGGTATCGACTATTTGACCGAAAGTATCGCCATGGATCAGCTCGCGCCTTTATTAAGGCAAATCAACTTCTCCGCCCAGTCATTCCACAGTGGCGAGCTATGCCAGCTCGTGGCGTTTGATGAAAACGCCGGGTACATCCATATCGTCAGGTCCGGCAAGGTCAACATGAGCATACGCAATGGCCCGCCGCAAGCCATCACGCAACCCAGCGTTATTTTCTTCCCCCGAACCTGCCCGCACGCGCTGGTGCCCGAGGGTGAAAACGCCGAACTGCTGTGTGCCTATGTCGACCTGGGTGCCAAGGTTGGCAGCCCACTGGCGCTCTCATTGCCGGAGGCTATTGTGCTACCCATGGATGAGATGAGCCTAGTCAAGCCCACACTGGATTTGTTATTCCGCGAAGCCCTGCAAGAGAGTTTCGGGAGGCAGGCCGCTCTCGACAGATTGATTGAATATTTCCTGATCCAGATGCTGCGGCACGTGCTGGCGATGGGCCAGCTCAATGGCGGCATCTTCGCCGCCTTGGCAGACCCCAGGCTAAAACATGCCGTCACCGCCATGCATGAGCGCCCTGGCCACCCCTGGAGCCTGGATGAACTGGCCGATATCGCTGGCATGTCGCGCGCGCGGTTTGCGGTCAATTTTCGCGAGACGGTGGGGGTGACGCCGCTGGATTACCTCACCAACTGGCGCATGTCCGTCGCCCAGAGCATGTTGAAAACTGGACGCCCCATCAAATCCGTCGCCGCCGCGGTCGGCTACCAGAGCCAGGCCGCGCTGGCCCGCGTATTTGCAAAACGCGTTGGGCAAGCGCCGACGGAATGGTTGAGGAAAATGGAGATTGCCTGAGTTCAGTGCAGGCTTTTCAACTTGCTTTTGTTGGCGGAAAGTTAAGGGTGCATTGTCCTTAATTTCTGGCCATGCCTATAATTTTGTTCAATCAACACGGGCTTAACACTTAAAAATGAACCGGATATTACTGCTGATAGGCGCCTTGCAGGGGTGGGCGTTGTGGGGATTGTGGAAAGCGCGTGAGATTAAAAGCTGGCCCTCAATGGACCCTGTTAGTGAGCGGATGCTGTTGTATGTGAGCCTCGCGCTGCCATTTGCCTATTACCTCTCTGAAAACCTCATTCTGCCAGGCAAGCGGCGACGCACTGCCCTGCTGGTCGGCGTTGGGGTGTTGTTCGCATTGTTGGGAGCCTACAGTGGCTGGGCAGACTATACGCATATAGATGCCCTGGGAAGTGAGTGGGATTTTCCACCCGCACGGCCTTCGGATTTGCTTGCTGCGGGGATACTGGGTTTCATCCTGATCCCTGTGTTTGCCCATTACGAAAGAGCACCCGTCCGCTGGTCCTATCACGCCCTGTTTGAGACTGCCTGGCGCAATGGCTTGATGTTTTCCTATGCCGCCCTGCTGACGGGGGTGTTCTGGGTGGTGCTGTTTGCAGGCTCCATGCTCATGAAAAGCATAGGGCTCCATTTTGTTGAGGAGCTGATTGAGAAGACCATCTTCGCTATTCCTGTAACCGGTATTGCCTTCGCTGCAGCGTGCGCATTGACCTTGGCCAAGGCCGACTGGATCATTACCCTGCGCCGTTTCTGCCTTTCAATTTTTGCCTGGCTGTTGCCACTCTTGCTGATGTTCAGCCTGATGTGGGTGGTGGCCTTGCCATTCACGGGTCTTGATCCTTTGTTCAAGACGCGCAATGCAGCGTTTATCCTGCTTTGGTTTATTGCCTTGTCGGTAGGTTTTGCCAACGCGGCTTACCAGGAAGGCAAGGAGGAGCAGCCTTATGGCAAATGGCTGAGCCGTCTGCTTGAATATGTCTGGCCTAGTCTGGTTGTGCTGGTGGTGATCGCCTGGCTGGCGATGAAGCAGCGCATTGGGCAATACGGCTGGACGGAAGACCGCGTCTGGGCGACCTTTATTTTGGTGCTCGCCACTATTTACACACTGGGCTATACATATTCACTCCGCCGTCGCCGGGGCTGGCTGGGTAATATCGGCAATACCAACATTGCAACGGCCCTGGTCATGATGGCAGGACTTGCGCTGCTGCTTAGCCCCGTCGCGGATGCCAGACGCATTGCCGTTAAAAGCCAGATGAACCGCCTGCTGAATGGTGCGGCAAACAGCATCGACTATAGCTATCTGCGCTGGCAGGCGGGGCGTTACGGGATGGATGCCCTCAAGACACTGGCGGCCGGAATTGAGCACAAGGATAAAGCCGTTATCGCCACCAGGGCGAGCCAGGCACTGAATCAGAAAGAGCGCTATTCCAATGCCGATGCTCCGAATGGCCTGACCTTGGAACAGGTACGCCTGCGCTTCCGGGTATTGCCGCATGGCGAAGTTGCGGATGACGCTTTGCTCAAGGCCATCCAGACAGCGACGCGCTGGAATGAGCAGCGGTGCATGGAAACCAATGCACAATGCTTCATCTGGATGGTGGATCTCAATGGGGATGGTGCACGAGAAGCGGTTATCGTGCAGGAAAAACCCGCCGTATGGGCAGGGGATGCCTATTTCTATCAGTCCTTGCCTTCAGGGCAATATCAGTATGCTGGCCAGGTTAATTTCCGCAAAGCTGGGGATGCCAAGCATTTGGATCAGTTTCTGAAAGATATCGAGCTCGGCAAGGCCAGGGTGATACCCCCTCGTTTCAATGATATCGAGCTAAATGGTCAGCGTTTTAGCGTCATGGAAGAGCAGAAATGATAGAGGACGGGCTGCCTATCGTTGGTATTAAGCCCGTTCTTTATCGAGAGGATCGCAAGCACGCTATCCGCGTGCAGTATCCTCATTCAACACGGGCTTGAAGTAGCTGCTCATCACAAACTCATAATGCTGCGGCCGAATGTAGAACACAGAATGGTCGCAGCAGTCTTCATTGGATAAATACGAGAGACGCCGCATCACGAGTAGAGGCATGCCAACGCTGATCCTGAGTGTATCGGCGAGTGATTTATCGGCGGATTGGGCGCTGATGCCGATATCGGCGCGCACTACGCGCAAGCCGGTGAGGGATTCAAGAATCGCGTATGTAGGCTGTTGCTCGGTTTGCTCCCAGCTCAGGGTTTCTACCTCTACAGGCAAATAGCTTCTGCCCAGGGCAATCGGCTCACCGTCGACCACATGCAGGCGCTCCAGCAGCAGGCTTCTTTCCATATTGACGCCCAGCGAGTTGCGCACATTGTCAGGGGTGTTGACGATATGGCGCGAGAGTATGCGCATCTCCGGCTTCAAGCCCTGAATGACCAGCGACTCATGAAAGCTGCGCAGGGTGTCGAGCCCATGGCGTAGTTGTTTGCCGGAGACAAACGTCCCTTTGCCCTGCTTGCGTTCTACTACATTTTCTTCCGTGAGTTTATCCAGCGCCAGTCTTACCGTGACCCGGCTGACGGAGAAACGCTTGCACAACTCGGCTTCAGAAGGCAGCTTGCCGGAGGGGTCATAGACGCCACGGTTGATTTCCTCGTGCAGTAACGATGCAATCTGCAAATACAAGGAAGCGGCATTTTCGCGAGCAAGGGTGGAGGATGACTGTTTCAATGTGTTAGTCCCAATTTACTGTGTAAATGCTGACGGCAGGATGCAAGTCCATAGTGTGTACTGCTAAGAAACAGTGATGGGCAAATTACTTATAACAATATAAGTTTTTAATATTTTATTCATCTTGTATTAACTTGTATTATTCGGTTGAATTTTACAGGGTTGATCGTAGATGACAAACCACAACGGCCTCACCATGGCCAACTCACAGCCTGTGCAACGCGTTGCAGCCACATTGGCTATTGATAGTATCAACTTTTCCTATCCGAATGGGCATGAGGTTTTTCGCGCATTTTCGCTAGAGGCCAAACCAGGCGAGTTCATCGTGCTGCTGGGGCCTTCCGGTTGTGGCAAAACCACGCTGCTCAATCTGCTTTCCGGCTTTCAGAAACCGGCCTCGGGCACGATCACGATTAACGGGGCGCCGGTGCGCCCGGAGATGCCGGAGCTGGGTTATGTGTTCCAGTCCCCGCAGCTCTTTCCCTGGCTGAACGTGCTGGAAAATGTGCGCTTTGGTTTGCGCATGCAGAATCGCCTCAGTGCCAAAGAGCAAACGGAAAAAGCGTTGCATTACCTCGCGCTGGTGGGTCTGGATCAGGCCGCCGACAAGCTGCCTTACCAGCTTTCTGGTGGCATGCAGCAACGGGTATCGCTCGCCCGCGCATTGGCACTTGAGCCCGCCTTGCTGTTGATGGATGAGCCGTTTGCCGCGCTGGATGCGATCACCCGCAATAACCTCAACGAAGAGACCTTGCGTCTGTGGTCCGAGCTGGGCCAAACCGTGGTGTTCATTACCCATGATATTGATGAAGCCATCTTTCTGGCGGACCGCGTGGTGGTGCTTGAGATAGCCCCCGGCGGCATCCATAGCGAGCTGGCGATTGATATCCTGCGTCCGCGCAGCAATCTCGGCACGCGCAAACTTCCCCGCTTCATTGAATACCGGACTGCGCTGATGGAAAAGATAGCGGATGTCGTCCACGCCAATCTGAGTGTTCTTTAACTATTGATTCCCGATTAGAAAATACCAAACCATGATCAAGAAAACCGTTATTACCAGCTTGCTGTCTCTCGCCGTATTCTCGCTGACGACCTTATCCGCCGCCGCGGAAGAAAAACCCCTGCGCATAGGCTGGGTGTATGCCATGGCAAATGCGCCCGCGGTGATTGCCGAGAAGAAAGGCTTTTATGCGGCAGAGGGCTTGAATGTCGAGAGTAAACCATTCACCGATGGCCCCTTGCTGCAGCAAGCGGTAGCTGCGGGAGATCTGGATATTGCCTATGTCGGTTCGCCGCCGGTTTACCATTGGTTCTCCCGTGGTCTCAAGAGCAAAATCCTGGCGCAGGTGAATTACGGCCAGGCCGCCGTGATTGCCAACGCAAAAAGCCCCATCAACAGCGTGGCTGACCTGCGCAACAAAAAGCTGGCGGGCGTGGCGAAAGGCAGTGGTATGGATGTGCTGCTGCGCGGCTATGTGCTGAAAGAAAAGGCCAAGCTGGACCCGGATCAGGACCTCACTATCGTCGCGATGCCGCCGGGCAATATGAATGCCGCCCTGGAGCATAGCGACGTGGATGCGGCGTTCTCGTGGGAACCGTTTGTCAGCCAATCCTTGTTGCGCGGTTCCAGCAAGCTGATTCTGGATGTGAACAAAGAACTGCCCCAGTATCCCTGGTATGTGATTATTGGCGTCCCCAAAACATTGCAAGACCGGCCGGACGACGTGGTGAAATTGCTGCGCGCACACCTCAAGGCCATTGCCTTTCTGCAGTCACATCCTGATGAGTCCAATCAGATCATCGCCGAGGCATTCAAGCTGGAGCCTGTGCAGGGCGTGGATGGCAAGACCGTGAAGCCGGAAGATATTGTGAAGGAGGCACGCAAGCGCATGGGCTGGTCGTATCGCCTGGACGCGGCTGACCTGCAGTTTATTCAGCGCCTGATGGATTACTCCTCGTCTCTGGGCTTTATCAGCAAGCCGCTCAAGGTTGAGCAGGTGGTCGAGACTTCGTATCTGCAAAAAGCCGAGCAATCCTTGCGGTAATCGATGATGCGCCGTTTAGATAAATTCAACTGGGGCTGGGCTTCCTTGCCTTTTCTGCTGCTGTGCTGGGTGTTAGTGGCGAGTCGTTTTCCTTCCTACATTTTGCCCCAGCCATGGGAAGTCATGGCAGAGGCGCAGCGATGGATAGCCGATGGCAGCCTGCTGCAACACTTAAAGGCCAGCCTCCTGGAAGAAGCGGGTGGCTTTGCCCTGGCAACGCTGGTCGCCTTGCTGTTGGGCACCACCGCCGGATTATTCCGTCGCTTTCGTGACTTCATTTCGCCACTCAACAGCCTGTTTATGGCGATTCCTCCTGTGGCATGGGCACCGTTGACCATGATCATTTTTGGATTGGGTTATTGGTCGATTGTCATGGTGATCTTTATTGCGGCGGTGTTTCCCATGGCGATCACCATGCAGGAGGGCATACAAAGCATACGCAATGGCGAGGTACGCGCTGCCCGCACGCTGGGCGCGACACCGCTGCAAATGATCGTGCATGTTTACATGCCGGCGTCCCTGCCCTTTTTCACTGCGGCGCTCCGTATCGGCTTCAGTCAGGCATGGCGCGCCCTGGTGGCGGCAGAAATGATAGGTGCCTCCAAAGGCATAGGCTGGATGGTGTCCATGGGCGGGCAAATCGGCAATACCAATCAGGTGCTGCTGGGCATCGTCATTATCGGACTCATCGCCTGGCTGATGGAAAGCCTGGTATTCAAACGGTTAGAAAAGCACTACCAAACCTGGCGTGCGCATTAAAGGACTATCGTGAAAACTTTTGACCCAAAAACTGAAGCTGGTGAATACATTGCCCCGCAAGGGCTGTATGAGCGTAACAAAAGCAAGCCTTTCCTGGGCAGCCTCACATGCAACCGGCGCGAGATTGTGGCGGGGGAATGGACGGAGCTGCAACTGACTTATGAAGTCGGTGGGTCCGGTCTGGCCGATGGCGCCTGGCTCAAGCTGGCATTCAAGTTTTATTCGGACTGGGCCTTGTTCCAGACCAGCGATCCCATGGCTGCCAACTATATTTCAGCGGAATATCACGCGGGTGAGCTGGTGCCGGGGCAAAGCCCGGCTACTGTGCAGGCACTCAAGGTTCGCTTTGACCAGAAAGGGCATGAGCGGCCTTTTCAGAAAACCGTGATTGTGGATATTGTCGATGGCTATTTGAATCCGGGCGACCGCATTGTCATCCGCTTGGGCGATCGCCGCCAGGGTGGCGCAGGAACGCGCGTGCAGAGTTTTGTGGAGAAGGATTTCCAGTTCCGGCTCTTTATCGATCCGTTGGGCAGCTCAAAATTTGCCGAAGTCCCCGGCGATGTGTTGCTGGATATTGTTCCTGGCGAACCCACGGGGCTGCATATTGTGGCGCCGCGACTGGTTAATCGTGATGAGCCTTTCGACATCATCGTGCGCGCGGATGATCTGTGGGGCAATACCTGCCGTCAGCTGCCATTGCAGGGGCAGGTTGCCTTACATGGGCCGGGCGATGAAACCCATACGCTGCCATTTACCCTGGCCGAGCAGGGCTGGGCAGTCGTGCGTCTAGGTAATCTCAAGCTCGGCACTTCCGGCGAATGGAAAATACAGGCCTCGGTGGAAGATATCCGCGTGGAGTCCGCCACTGCCTATGTCAATATATCCAGCGAGGCTGGCACCTTGCGCCCGCTGTATGCCGATCTGCATGTGCATTCGGATGATACGGTAGGCACCAACGATACCCTCTATAACCTCAGCTACGGGCGTGATATCGCCGGGCTCGATGTACTGGGCTATACCGCCAATGATTTCAATATTACCGAGCAGCGCTGGGATAAAGCGGTGGCGCTCATCCATAGCCTGAATGAGACTGGGCGCTTTGTGTGCTACCCGGGCACCGAGTGGTGCGGCAACTCCTGCGCGGGCGGCGACCGCAATATTGTGTTCCTGCGTGATAGCAAACCGCTGTTCCCCTTTGATGAGCACGGGCGCATGGTCCGCTCCTTCGAGTGGAACGAATTTACCCACGGCACCCTGAAGCCAGGTGCTTGGCCGGTGGATGACCTGTATGCCGCCTACGCCCACGATCCTGAAGGCCATCTGATGATGCCGCATGTGGGCGGACGCCGCTGCAACCTGGACTGGCACCACCCCGAACTGGAACGCCTGATCGAAGTCAGCTCGGCCTGGGGGCAATTTCACTGGGTATACGCCGAAGCGCTGCAGCGCGGCTATCGCGTAGGCGCGGCTGCCAATAGCGACGAGCACCAGGGCCGCTGCGGCGGCGGGGTGCCTGCGACCGCTGTGTTTGGATCGCGTGGCGGATTAACCGGCGTGCTGGCCGAAACGTTTGACCGTGAAGGCGTCGCCAAAGCCTTGCGCGCACGGCATACCTTCGCCACCACAGGGGAACGCAGTTTTGCCAGCTTGCGCCAAGGCGAATACCTGATGGGCGATGCTTACAAAACCAATGCCTCCATTCCGCTGGAGTATCAATTGCTGGGCGATGGCGGCTGGGAAGAAGTCAGCCTGTATGACGGCGAGCTATGCATCTGGACACGGAACCTGCATGAGGAAATGGGGCTGGCGAACAGCCGCATCCGTATCAAGCTGGGTGGGGCGAGAATCAAGGACCGCTATCGCGGCGCCTACTGGACCGGTGAAATCAAGATCAGCGGAGCAGTCATTCAGGATTTCACGACATATGGACTCGATCATCCCGAGCAAGCCTGCTGGCGCGAAAATGCCACAACAATAGGCTTTCGCACCGACACCAATGGCGACAGTGACACCATCGAGATTCAACTTTCCCAGCTGAGCGGCTGCCACATCAGCTTTTCTTCGCGCATCGACAGCTACATCAAAGTTGGCGACCCGCTACAGCCGCAAGCCTATGTGCACGCGCCGGAAATCCTGGTTGAGTTGCAAGGGGATGCACTGCTAGCTGAAACAGGCATTGTCAGGAAACTGCCGGGGGCGGAGCTGCAAGTCACCATCGAGCGGATTACCGCCCAGGCGCTACCACGCGAGCTGGCTGGCGAGATAAGCCTGAGCACGCTCAAGCTGGCGCCCAATCGTGAGCATCCTCTGTTCATTACGGCCAGGCAGCGCGATCAATCACGGGTTTGGACATCGGCATTGTTTTTGAGCTTGTGAGACAAGCCTGGAGCAAGGCCATCATTTACCCAGCAGAAGCTCATGGCAGAGCTGAGCCAGGCAGGGTTCGCCGCCCGTTGTCGTAAAGCATGAAGATCCATCCAGGCGCGACATTGTTGTGAGTTGAAAAAGGAAGTGCTGGCAGCTTGGCAAGACAGGTTTGGCTGCCAGCGTTGTCCCCTTGCTCGATCAACGCTGGATGCTCTGCAAAGCAAGGGGGAAATCAGGATTGATACCTCAGTAGGTATTAGAAAGTCAGCGGGTATTAAAAAGCACCTTTTAACAATCCACCTTCTACACGCAAGGCTGCGCCGGTGGTTGCTGATGCCAGTGGGCTAGCAATATAGGCCACTAAAGAGGCGACTTCCTCAGGGCTGGCAAAGCGCTTGATCAACGATGTGGGCCTCACTTTTTCAAAGAACTCTTTCTCGAACTCCTCAAAGGTCTGGCCGTCTTTTGATAATGCATCGACAAAATCTACCACGCCGCGTGTCCTCGTGGGGCCCGGCAATATGCTGTTAACGGTAATGCCGGTGCCTGCCACGGTTTCAGCCAAACCTCTTGATACGGCGATCTGAGCGGTCTTGGTCATGCCGTAATGAACCATTTCGGTGGGTATCTGCACAGCGCTTTCACTAGAGATGAAGATAATGCGGCCCCAGTCGGCCTGCTTCATGGCGGGCAGATACATGCGGGACAAGCGTATACCGCTCAGCACATTCACATCGAAGAAGCGCATCCAGTCGGCATCGGGGATGTCTTCAAATGCCTTGGGCTCAAAAATGCCCAGGTTATTCACCAGGATTTCAACATTGGGATATTGTTTGAACAGGGCATCGGCGGCATCTGCCGTGCTCAAGTCACCAGCGAAACCAAGGACTTCAGCATTGGTGGATGCTTTGATTTCAGCGATTGCTTTGTCCACCCCTGACTGGGTCCTGCCATTGATAATGACGTTGGCGCCTTCGCGTGCCAAGGCACTGGCTATGGCATACCCAATGCCGGCAGTGCTGCCTGATACCAATGCTAATTTCCCATTTAATTTAAGATCCATGATGACGCTATCCTTTAAAAAATATATAAAAAGGCAAAATTAAAAACGACTGGATTAAGCGGAAAAATGACTGGCTATATGGACGGCCAGAAGGTTTCCGGATGCATCTTTGGTGATGCTTTATAACTGGCTCATGCCGCCATCTACAATCAACTCAGTGGCTACAATGAATGCTGCATCAGCGGAGGCAAGATACGTCACCGCACTTGCCACCTCTTCTGGCGTGCCAAAGCGCTTGAGTGGTACCTGGGCTTCTATATTGGCTGCGACCGCATCCAGTTGTTCAGCGGGAATACCTAACTTACCATACAAAGGCGTGACCACTGGTCCTGGGCTCACCACATTGACGCGGATGCCACGGCCAACCAGTTCAGCAGACAAGGTCTTGGCCAGAGAAATCAATGCGGCTTTACTCGCAGCGTAAATGCTGGAATTAGGCATGCCGATATGGGCATTGATTGAGCCATTAAGAATGATGGATGCGCCTTTATTCAAGTAGGGTAGCAGCGCCTGTATGGTGAAGTAAGCGCCCTTGATATTGGTATTGAAGGTGAGATCCCAAAGGGCTTCATCAGCCTCTTCCAGCGATGCGAATTTGGCTACACCAGCATTGATAAAAATGGCATCGAGTTTGATCTTGGCATTGCCGATCACCTCTGCCAATTCCTTGGCTGCGGCGAGATCCCCTGCATCATTGCGCAATGCAATGGCGGATTCCCCCAATGATTTTCTGGCTTCATCCAGTGTTTTCTGGTCTCTGCCCGTAACAACCACGCGTGCGCCTTCTTTGCTGAAAGCCAGGGCCGTAGCAAGCCCAATGCCGCTATTACCACCTGTAATTAATACGGTCTTATTCTCAAAACGTTCCATGATGAAACTCCCTTGCTGTGAATGATGAGTTCAGTATGGGGATGTTATTACTTGCGTACTAGTCATGTATAAGTAGAATCACTTTATACCAAAAGTAGAAGGTGATGATGGAAACGCTACGCGGGATTGAGTCATTTGTACGGAGTGCCGAACTGGGAAGTTTCTCAGCTGCTGCTCGCAGATTAAGCATGACGGCGGGCGGCGTTAGCAAAAATGTGGGCAAGCTTGAAGCGGATATGGGGGTCAGGCTGTTCCAGCGCAGTACGCGCAAACTGACACTGACAGAAGCTGGCGAGCAGTTTTTGCAGCAGGTGACGGGAGGCCTGGATACGATACAAAGTGCCATCGCCAATGCCAGCAACGCGGGAGGCAAGCCAGCGGGAACCCTCAAAGTCGGAATGGCGATGGCATTTGGTCGCGACCAGATACTTCCCTTGCTTGGCGATTTTCTGGCTTTGTATCCGGATATAAAACCAGACTGGCGATTTGATAACCGTCAGGTCGACCTGATTGCCGAGAGTTTTGATGTGGCTATCGGCGGCGGCATACAGATTTCTCCGGGCATCGTAATGCGGCAGCTGGCGAAAGTGCATCTGATACTTGTGGCATCGCCAGGCTACCTCAAGGGTAAAAGCCTGCCCAAGACCCCTGAGGATTTGTATGCGCTTGATACCTTGATGCGGTTTTCACAAACCACCAGTCGTGTCACGCCCTGGCACTTGCGAAGCAATTCTGGCGAACAAGTGACGGTGGAACCTCAGCCCCGCGCCACCTTGAATGATCCGGAAGCACTTTGCTGCGCAGCCTTGATGGATTTGGGCGTGGTGCACGTGCCCATGCCACACGCCTCCCCCTATCTGCAAGATGGCAGACTGGTGAGATTATTGCCTGACTGGTACAGCGATGGCGGTGAAATATCGATCTACTTCACGGCGAAAAAATTGATGCCAGCCAAAACCAGGGTGTTTATTGATTTCGTCATTGAACACTTCAAGCAACAGGACTTATCCAGAAAGTGGTCGGCTATTTGAATCAAAGAGTGATTCTTGGAGAGGAATTAGCCGTAGCGTAGGTTCATCAGATAACTACTAAATAAAACACACTATAAACCCTATTATTAACTCCCTGTATCAAAGAGGTGTAAAGATCAGGCCACTATGTAATCATTAGCGCGGAGCTTGGTGTTAAGTATTGATCTTCCAATAACTCTATAAAACTTGAAGCGCATAAAAACTACAAATCATGATGCCTATTCAAATGAAGTGATTAATTCCAATTTAAGGCATTAAATTAATAATAAACAACAAACTACTAAGGGGAATAATTAAAATGTACTGTCCTGCCTGCGGCACCTCGAACGATCCTTCGGCCTTATTCTGCCTGAAATGCGGCAATCCGCTGCCGCCTGTCAATCAGGTTCAGCCAGAACCCACTGAGCCTAGCCTTGAGGAATACTACACCGCTGTTATCGGCCCCCAAAACACCGCCTACTACCTGAACAAATTCCAGAAGTTCGATGCCCTTGGCAAAACGAGCGCGGGTTGGCACTGGCCCGCATTCTTCATCACCTTCTATTGGGGTTTGTATCGCAAGATGTGGAGGAATGCATTGATCTACTTTCTGTCGCCATATCTCGTTGCTATCGCCGTTGGCATTTTGGGCATCATTGGTGGCAATTCACCCGTTATCCCGTTAATTGTCGGGTTGGTCTATGTGGCTTATTTGCTTGGTGCATGGATACTTCCCGGCATATACGGCGATGCCTTGTACTACAAGCATTGCAAAAAGCTGATCGAGAAAGTGAAAGCATCCACGCCTGATCACCAGCGTCAACTGGGGGAGTTGACGGGTAGGGGCGGCACAAGCGGAGCTGCTTTGTGGGTTTTCCTCGTCCTGTTTTTTGTGGCTTTCATTGGCATTCTGGCTGCAATTGCCGTACCGGCTTACCAGGCTTATACCACTCGCGCTAAAACAGCCCAGGCTTATCAGTCGGCAACGGAGGCTGCGCAATCGGTCGAAGCTTACTACGTGCAGCATCAGGCCTTGCCTCTCACCATTTATGAAGCGGGTTTCACTGGAACCTTGCCATCCGCAGTGAAAGAAATCCGGGTGGACCAGAAAAACGGGGCGCTCATCGTGACCATGGCCAGCATGCCTCTCACGGATAAATCTTTCAGCCTATGGCCATCCAAGGACGGTAACGCGGTTGTGTGGCGCTGCGCCAGTTTGGACATTACGGATGATTTCTTACCGAAAAACTGCAGAGCGCAACGCTAAAGAGTTTATAGCAGGGCAAAACCATCATCACTTCGGCTGAGAACTCATGGCCATTGTTTAATCCTGAATAATGGCCATGACGGATCGAATCGATAACACGGTGACTTGTTCAGAGGCGCCGGGTTTTGAGTTCTCGTAATCCTTACGGAAGCCGTGACTTTTCAGAAACACAAGGCTGGCAACCTAAATGGCTTTCTCTGGTCACATTTCATGAAATGTCTTGCCTGTGGGTCAATATCATCCAATACAGGAAAGCACTTTCACTGCTATAAATTCGATTAGTCCTATGAAGTTAACGTCATCTCCGACGCAGCTACTTCACTGAACCCACCAGCTGCGATTCTCTATTCGCTGCTACAGATTTTTCTCAAGATATCATATCGTTAACAGGAGGCAATAAAATGCACGTAACATTTGAACAAGCTCAGCTCATCATTGACGCCAGTGTCAAAAAATCAAAAGAAATCGGCGTAAAGTCTTGCATTGCAGTCATCGATTCAGGTGGCAACCTGAAAGCATTTTCAAGAATGGACGATGCATGGGTAGGAAGCATTGATATCGCCATTAAAAAAGCAAAGACGGCTTGTTATTTTGCGATGCCTTCTGGAGAAATCGGAAAACTCTCAGTGCCAGGCTCCCCCCTTTACGGAATCGAACATTCGAACGATGGCTTGATCACTTTCCCTGGCGGTTTACCCATTGTGGATAAGGACGGCATGTTGATCGGTGCCGTGGGTGTCAGCGGAGATACCGTGGAAAATGACAATATTGTGGCTACTGCAGGTGCAAATGTAGCGGGCATGTGTGATGTTGCAAAGCACCCATGGAGAACCTAGTTTTTAATTAAACATAAAATGTACCAAAGGCCTTTCGTGGTCTTTGGTTCTTGATGTTAAATCACTATAGCCAGCACTCGCTGGACTTCTCATCTCCAGTTTCAACCTGGAAAGTGGTTGAGTTTTGCTCAATGCCAGCAGCATAAACGCAAGACAGGGCGGAGTAATCTGGGAAAACAGATCGTTAGAATTATAGAGTTCTAATATCAGGATATATCTCAGAAAGGGGTCTCATAAAGGCCCTTTTCCATTTTCAGAATACTCTTTGAAAAAATTGATCGGCAAGGTTGATTTCATCTTGTCGGTTGACGCATAGACGCAATTGGAGTGCCAACAACGTCAGTGCTCTTAGCACTCTACCCAACCTGCAATCAATTACTTCCATAAGCTGCAGGTTTCTCCATAGGTTTGCGCATAAGGTACAATCACGCTGGAACCCGCATATTTACTGAATCTTGCAAAAATTACTTTTGTTTTTGGAAGCCCAATGAAGACCAAGGATTTATCGAAAAATGACCAAGCATCCAATTGAGCTGGCTATCGAAAAAGCTGACACTGCAATCGTCCAGGAAGACTTCGACACTTTGATTGATATATACGCTGATGATGCAGTTCTAGTCGTAAAACCTAGCATGAATGCAATTGGAAAGATTCAGATTAGAAAAGCATTTGAAGCAATCGCGGCACACTTCAATCATACTTTGCATGTCGAGCAAGCGGGAATGAAAATTTTGGAAGCAGGAGATACCGCTCTGGTCATAGCTAAAACAATAGTTACTGCTTCCAATATGCCTGCAATCGAAAGAAGCGCAACGTATGTTTTTAGGAAAAGTCCTAACGACATTTGGCTGTGTCAAATTGATAATTCTTATGGGCATGAATTGCTATTGCCCGGAAATGTCTAACCTTTCGTTCGCGTAATATGGAGGCTGCCATGCTCGATCACATTGGCATCGGTGTCACAAGCCTAGACGAATGTACGACGTTCTATCTTAAAGCGCTTCAGCCACTTGGGGTCGACGTCGTGATGGAAGGGCCCCACGGTGTAGGGCTTGGCCGAAACAAGAAGCCTTCGCTCTGGCTTTCTGAAATAAAGACGCAACCCTCTCGTATGCATCTTGCCTTTATTGCGGAGAATCGCAG
Source organism: Methylovorus menthalis (assembly GCF_020523625.1). Taxonomy (GTDB): domain Bacteria; phylum Pseudomonadota; class Gammaproteobacteria; order Burkholderiales; family Methylophilaceae; genus Methylovorus; species Methylovorus menthalis. Next base: position 250,323 of record NZ_JAJAQH010000001.1, on the reverse strand, counting down.
GCAGGTTGACGAGTTCCACGTGGCGGCAATCGCCGCGGGCGCGAAAGACAACGGGCCGCCGGGTTTGCGCCCACACTATCATGAGAACTATTACGCTGCCTTCGTCATTGGTCCAGACGGCCACAACATTGAGGCGGTATGCCACAACCCCATTTGAAAAAGCGAAAATAGTTTCATTTTAGACAATGAACTACAAGCTTATCTTTGCGTACGCAGTTGAATCTCACACACTCTCAATCTTTGTGGGAAAATCTTCTGGGGCGCCGCATACCTCAAGCTTAATTTGCCAAAATGCTCCTGACTGTTTGCTCCGTAGCAGTTTCCCCAAAATCGCTTGTCTACGTAGCTTATTGGGCGCGTATTGGGGCCTGAGTATTGGATCTCACTGACTGCTGCATGGTTGCAGCATTGGTCTGCTTAAAGAAGTTTAGTGCCTAATGGAACATTCAAGTCGGGAACGCATAGAGCTACTCTCCCGTTTTCATCATGAAATCCCGTAACCAAGCATTCTGACATTAAATTTCCAATTTGTTTTTTTGGAAAATTGACTACCGCCACTACAAGCTGTCCAATGAGGTCTTGTACTGTATATAGCTCAGTAATTTGGGCACTGGATTTCATTACTCCTATCTCCTTCCCGAAATCAATGAGCAGAACATACGCGGGTTTTCGCGCTTTAGGGTTGGGTTCTGCCTCAATGATTCTGCCTACCCGTAAATCCACCTTTATAAAATCTTCCCAATCAATCAATTCATGTTTGCTGATATTCACAAATATGTACTCCTTCTATTAATCAGAAATTCTCTATTTTCTCTCGATGTAAGAAGCTAATTCAAATGCTGTTCCCTCAGGACACGCTTCTTTCAAATAGCTGAGAAACGAAGATACGCTTGTACTCGACAGCCGCCTCGATGGATAAAAAGAGCCCATAGAGGGAGGTGTCCAAATCGCATGCGACTTCGGAGCGATACTTCAACACAAACAGATCTTACTAAAACAATAATTGTCCAAAACATTCACTTACAACCGACATGAAGCCGAATGTCTCATTTTTCTGTTCTGGATCTTGCTCCAATTGCACAAGGCCGCACTGCGGCCGAGTCCTTTCAAGCCACATTGGATCTTGCGCAGCATGCGGAGCGCTGGGGATTTCGTCGTTTTTGGCTGGCTGAACATCATGGAATGCCAGGTATCGCTAGCGCAGCAACTTCTATCTTGATAGCACATGTAGCGGCCGGCACATCCACGATTCGCGTCGGTGCGGGTGGCATTATGCTACCTAACCACTCACCATTAATAATCGCGGAACAGTTTGGCACGTTGGAATCTTTATTCCCTGGACGTATTGATCTTGGACTCGGACGGGCTCCAGGTTCAGATCAGATGACGGCACGGGCGTTGAGGCGCAATCTATCCTCTGATGCAGACGATTTTCCTCAAGACGTTATGGAATTGATAGATTATTTCTCAGCCGAACCACGAGGGCCTGTTCGCGCTGTACCAGGAAAGGGACTTAACATTCCCATATGGATTCTTGGGTCCAGTCTTTATGGCGCTCAACTCGCCGCAACGCTCGGATTACCCTACGCGTTTGCATCCCATTTTGCCCCGGCACAAATGATGCAGGCCATTGAAGTTTACAGAGCTACATTTCAGCCTTCAAAATTTTTAAGTAAACCCTATGTCATGCTCGGCTTCAATGTCATTGCCGCGGATACTGACCAAAACGCACATTTGCTAGCTTCATCAATGCAGCAAGCATTTATTAACTTGCGCACAGGAAACCCGTCAACGCTTCCTCCGCCGATTAATGACTACTTGGAAAAAATTGGCGGGGCTGAACGAGCACTCCTTAGCCAAATACTCTCATGCTCAGCTATAGGTGGTCCGGATAAGGTCAAAGATGAAGTCGATGCATTTATTGCTAGAACCCAGGCGGATGAATTAATGATTACTTCGCAAATTTTCGATCATGCGGCCCGCCTTCGGTCTTATGAAATAATTGCGAATATCTATGAAAATTTCACCAATGCGTAATCGTAAGTAGCGAGATATCTCGAGCTACGATGTGATGCACAACTAACATGCCTCAGTATGTCAGTGATCTATTAAACGATGCCTAGCCAGCTTGGTTATGGATAGCTGAATGAGTCCGTTCATAAAAAAGCCCGCAGATATTTGCGGGCTTTAATTTTAATACGATAAATGTATAGATCCTTAAACTTGCATCTTATAGTACACAAAACAACCCTATTGATTAGAACAAAAGCTGCAATCGGCTTTACTTACCAATCATAGGGTTAACAGTTTCTTAATCAACATATGTTTCAATTCAAAATCCTCATAAACTGCAAGTTTCGGTAAAAATTCACACATAAACTGCAATCTGCTCAAAATACCAAAATATAACTATTCCGAGCTTTCGTATTCTTCAGGTATAAGTTTTTCCGTTACATGATAATTCATGGCGCAATAACCTAGTTTTGCGATAGCAGTACCCAGTCTATATCTACCATCTTCCTTATTCCGCCTAATCCATTCCATTGTGATGAGCATACCTATTACCCGATGTATGGTAGGGCGCGGCAGCCCCGTACTTTTCACGATTTCGACTAATGTACTGCCTTGATTTGAGCCACTAGCAATCGCGCTGAGTAGGATGTGGGCTCTCTTTAGGCTTCCTGTACTGGTTTGTATGTCAGCCATTGTTCGTCTTACATCAGATGAAAGTGTCTGATAATCGGACACATAAATGATGGCATCGTATTGACCGAGAGTTGCAGCCGATTATCATTTACCTCTTTTGCGGTATCAAAATCCATTGCAAATCTCCTCATGGTGGAAGTACAAATCAAAGTAGATGAATGTTATTTAGCCAATACGCCAGTCTGTTTGAAATGAATACCTTGGACGCTTGGACCAGCGCCGTGTTTGGCCTTGCCAAAGGCTATGGCTTTGACAAATGCCTGTATTCCGTTTTAAACAATAAACACGAAGCCATGGAAAATGCCTTTATCAAGAGCAACTATTCACCTGCTTGGCATAAAACATATGATGAAAAGCATCTTGCCTTAGTCGATCCCACTGTACATCACTGCCTTAACAGTAATCTGCCACTACTTTGGGAAGACAAATCCTTCAGCGGGGCAGCACAGAAAGAGTTATATGAAACTGCCAAGCAATATGGATTATGCTCTGGACTAATTTTTCCTATCCATGGAGCGCGTGGCGAGTTTGGAATGATGAGTTTTGTAGCACCCAAAGCCAAACTAGCCAAAAGCAATAAAGAGTTCCAGCACGTAGTACAAACACTATCTATACTGAAAGACCATGTTTTTGAATCATCTCTAAAATTTATTCCTAAGAAGACAGGCACTAGGCCTGTATGCTTGACGCCTCGCGAAACGGAAGTTTTGAAATGGTCGACCGCCGGTAAATCCAGCTGGGAGATATCCAAAATACTAAATTGTTCCGAATCGACAGTAAATTTTCATCTTCTAAACGTGCGTCATAAATTCGATGTCAGTACTACACAATTGGCTGTGATTAAGGCCATTCAACAGGGCATCATCCATGCCTGAAGCAATGCCCATTTTTTTGGGGATGTCAGTTCTCTTGGGAACAAAACTCCTCAGCTAATGCCACCCAGTAACGACTACCTAACGGTATAAGTGCATCGTTAAAGTCGTAGCTCGCATTATGCAGTGACGCCGACCCCAGACCATGACCTGACTCAAGATGTTCACCATTACCATTGCCAATAAAGGCATAGCAACCCGGTACCAGTCGCAGCATAGTAGCGAAATCTTCTGCCCCCATGGTCGGTTCGACTTGAGTGTCGACGTTTGCTGCTCCCACTACTTTTTTCATCACCTTGCCAGCAAGCTCGGTTTGTACTTCATCATTAATGGTCGCGCCCGATTGACGGATGAAGTCGAATTCGGCTCTGCAGCCATGGGCTTCTGCAGTCAATGTGCTGATGCTGCGCATGCGCGCTTCTATCATGTCCAATACCTTGTCGCTAAAGGTGCGAACCGTCCCGCCTATGCTAGCCGTGTCTGGAATGACATTAAAGCTGGTTCCTGCGTGTAGCTGTGTTACGGAAAGCACCGCATTATCGATGGGACGTTTATTTCGTGTGATGACTGCCTGCAAACCCGAGACAATCTGTGTAGCCGCGAATATAGGATCGTTACCATGATGCGGCAGTGCGGCGTGAGTTCCCTTGCCGGTAATACGAATCCTGAATTCGTTACAAGATGCCATAATGGGCCCCGGGCAAGTTGCAAAATCTCCGGTTTTCAAACCAGGCCAATTGTGAAGTGCAAAAATGGCATCGCAAGGAAAACGATCAAAAAGACCATCGGCTATCATCGCTGCTGCACCCGAGCCACCTTCCTCTGCGGGTTGAAAGATAAGATTAACTTTGCCGTAGAAATTGCGGCTAGCGGCGAGTGCCTTTGCCGCAGAAAGCAGCATAGCTACATGGCCATCGTGGCCGCAGGCATGCATCTTTCCAGGGTTTCGTGAACGGTGTGCAAACTGATTATCTTCTTCTATCTTGAGTGCATCCATATCTGCACGAAGCCCAATGCGCTTGCCTCCATCCAGGCCATGAATCACGCCTACAACTCCCGTGCCTCCAATTCCGCGATGTACTTCTATGCCCCACGAGCTTAGTTTTTCGGCAATTAATTGACTGGTATTGATCTCCTCAAATCCAATTTCTGGCCAGGTATGTAGTGATCGCCGTATTACGCTAAAGTCTTCTTGATCAATAGTGTCTGGTCCAAGTGAGTCGATCATGCATGATGCTAACGTTGGGATATTCATCATGAACTTTCATAAGTCGCACATGCAGGATAGATGCCTTGATAGTTGCGATAGGCATAAGGACCGTATTGGATAACCGGATATTCTTTGCCCAATAGCCCCTTAACTGTATCCACCGGTTTAATCAGAGTATGGAAGTTGGGCTGAAAGAAGAATGGCAGTGATATGCGCGACTTACCGGTGACTACGCGATGTTTTGTGGCAATGTAGGCATCCCTCGACCAGTATTGCAACATGTCTCCGATATTGCAGATATAAGCGCCCGGGATTACCGGGGTATCGAACCAGGTATTATTCTTGCCCAGCACCTGCAGCCCCGGGCTATTGGCTAATAAAATGGTGAGGCAGCCGTAATCAGTGTGTGCGCCGCAATTGTGATCGCCAACCTGTATGCCTTGCATCCTCTGTTCCAACTCAGGCATTTGCCCCGACATGCAGTCGACATCGCGCGATACTGGGTAATTAACGGTGCGAAACTGCCAGAAAGAGCGGTCATCGAAAGCATGCCTGAAGTAGTCGCGGTCAAGATCAAGACTTAGGGCAATACCTCGCATTAAATCGAAACCCAGCTTGTTCATCTCTTCTATATAAGCATTGATCGCCTCACGGTATCCAGCTATTTCCGGCCAGATATTAGGTCCATGCATGGGTTTCTTCTGCGCCACTTCCATACTGTCGGGTGCGAAATCCACACTGAATTCCATGAGTTCATACGAGTTGCGCTTGCCGTCTGCAAGTTCTGACAGGACGGGAGAATATCCACGAAAACATTGACTGTGTCTTTCCATGGAGTACCGCAGTTTTTCTTGGAGAGGCAGGTTGAAAAACTGGCTGGAAAAATCAAAAGTCTGTTGTATCAGGTCATCGGCGATACCATGATTTTTGATATAGAAAAACCCTACCTCTCTGCAGGCTTCGCCTAATTGACTAGCGACTGCCTGCGCGGCTTGAGAGTTTCCATTGCGCAATCCTTCGATGTCTATGATAGGAATCTGCAGTTGCGTGAATAGCTCATCATCCATCATCGTCCCCACTGTGTGATTAACGTATCTTAGGAAATCAAAACTCCTTTGCAACCTGATAAATCTGCTAGGTTCGCCTCCACCTTTAGCTTCATATAATCCATCCCACTACTTCTGTAAGTTTCTCCTATCTGCCTTGCAGACTCAGAGAAGCGCATGTTTTTGCTATACGCCATTCCAGACAAACGATCCAAGTTTCAAAGGGGCAAGTCGTGCAAAATACCTCAGCCGTACTAAGTCAAACCAATCCATTGGTTAGCCCGAGCAGGTGGACAGAAATCTATGACCTCATCACGTTTAAGATATTCGATCACGATGCCTTACTAGATGTGCGCGAGCAGTTTGCCAGTTCCGGCTATGTGAAACTGCCAGCATTCCTTGATCCGCAGGCTTTAACTGTATTCCGCGAAGAAATGGAACAGATTGAAGACGTTGCCATACGCAAGAAATTCGTGATGCCTGGCTATTTGTCACCACGCAGATTGTCGGTGGCTGGCGGCGGCCTTATCAGGCACCACTCACCATTGCTCTACAGCCTTTACCACCATTCTGCGTTGCGCACATGCATCGAAACTATTGTCGGGCGGCCCATCTATACCTGCACACACCCTGAAGAATATATGGTGGCCAATTTCCTGCATAACAGCGGCGATACGCATGGATGGCACCTGGATGACCCTGCCTATGCACTGATCATCTTTGCCGAGACACCACAGGAAGGTGGAGGTGGAGAGGTTGAGTTCATTGCCAATTGGACCGACTTGTGCCGGCGTAAACAACGAAGTCCGGATAAGGACATCCTGGATTTGGTGGAGTGGGCAGATGCGAATGGGTTGGTAGACAGGCATAACCATCAATCTGGCGACGCCTACCTGTTGCGCGCAGACAAGAATCTGCATCGCGTGTCGCCACTGAAGAACATGGGGGATAGGCGCTCGGTCGTCAATCTTGCATTTCAGTCCATGGCCTGCGTCGACTATGGGGATACCGCGGATTTGCTTTACGGTATGCCCGTAACCTCAGCGCCTATGGTTGCCGGCTAGTTCTATTTCCACCAAGGAGTTGAGGTGCGTATGAACCCAATAAGCGAATCACATATGGCAGTAAGTAATAGACATGAAGCTAATCCCCAAACACTCGTGGGCGATGAGCAGGCAGACGCGCAACCTATTCATTGGAGGCTATTAGCATTCAATGAATTATCCAACCACGATCTGTATGCCTTATTGGCCCTGCGTGAAAGCATATTTATTGTCGAGCAGGATGTTCCTTACGCTGACATTGATGGAAAAGACCCGCACTGCACTCACTTGCTGGGCTGCTTGCATGGGGAGTTGGTAGCCTACATGCGCATCCTGCCAGTCGGACTTTTTGAAGCCGGTTTTTTTAGCATAGGCCGCGTGGTGTTGAAGCAGGATTTACGCAGTACCGGTATTGGGCATGAGTTGGTAAGACAGGGCATGCAGCACCTTGACTCAATACGGGGCAATGTTCCGGTCAAGATATCTTCGCAGCTGTACCTGAAAAACTTCTACTCACGCTTTGGTTTTGTTGCGGTCGGCGAAATGTATATTGAGGACAGGATCCCGCATATCGCCATGGTGAGACGATAGGAGCGGCCATGAAAGTTGACTTCAAGATTTCTATGCTGCTCCGCTATAAGTCCCAGCTGTATTCGATGCTGGCCTCGTTATTTCCACTGTCCATGCTGCTGGCAAACCAGGCTCTGCCGCCATGGTTGCCGTTAGCCTATGCGGTGATTGCTATCGTATTGGGCAGGCATTTTCCAGCCTGTGTTCAGGGAATGCTGGCGATTGAAGACAGGATTAACTTGAAGTTGGGCCTAGTCACGCCTGCCAGAATCTGCCGGGTGCTACTGCATGTTCCCGTAGTGGGCATTCTGTATGGTGCAACTGTCGTGTTGAGCCAGTCCTCGTTTTCTGCGCAAGCCTGTCTTCTATATATTGCCGGGTCTACCGGTATTCAATCCTGGGCAATCACTGCGGCTTACCGTGGCTGGGGGGATCGTGTATCGAATTCCTTACTGGCGTTCCTGCTCGTGTCCGGAGCTATGAGTGCCAGCGTGCTATATCCGAGTGCGTGGAACCTTGTATACCTCGGTATGGCCGCCTTGTGCCTCCATCTCATTCTGGGTGCACGCTCAGATATACGCACCTGGCTACATCCCAAAAAAGGCGTGGGGGTCTTCTTCGGCACCTTCAACCCGGTGCATAAGACGCATATCAAAATATTGCAAGAGGCCATCTCCGACCGGGGTTTGAGCAAGGTGTACCTGCATCCCACTACGGTACCCAAACTGCACAGGCTCGCGCTTAGCCATGGAGAAATCGCCATGACGGAAGAGGAGGGTATGCGGGTTTACCACAAGACCGAACTTGCAGATAAAAGTAAGAACTACTTCCCCACCGGCCGTAAATTCTATCCCTACGAGGTGCGGCACCAGCTTTTGCGCGCCGGGGTTGGCGATGCTGGGCTGGAGGCGATAGTAGAAGTGCTTGACTGGCCCGATGTATACGACAGTCAGGGATTCTTTGGCGTGATTGCCGAGATCAGGCGCTCACTGCCTCCCGGGACCCCCATACACGGCATTCATGGCAGTGACGTCGGTGGTATATGGGTCAGGAATATCTTCGAGATCTCCGGCGGTATATATCCCTATCCTGTCATTCGATCAGATTGCATTTCGGCAACTGCCATACGTGAGGGCGCCGTAGGTTACACCACCCCCACCATAGAAGCGTTTCTGGCTGCCTCCAGGGCAGGCACAGACTTCATATTCCCTACGGGATATGTGTTTAAGAACAACAGCCGCAATCACTGGAGATAGCCATGGATACAACCACTGAAGTCACTATTGTCGGCGCTGGACCATACGGCCTATCCATCGCTGCGCACCTGCGCCACATGAATGTGAACTTCCGGATTATTGGCAGCCCTATGCATACCTGGCGTACGCATATGCCCAAGGGAATGCATCTTAAGTCTGCCGGCTTATCCGCGACCTTGTTTGATCCGGAACACAGCTTCACGCTTAAACAATATTGCCGGGAAAACGACATCCCGTATGAAGACGAAGGCTTGCCTATTTCACTGGAGTTATTCACCCAATACGGCATGGAATTCCAGCGGCGCTTTGCTCCTAATCTGGAGGAAACGAAATTACAGAGCTTGCGTAAGCAGGGTGATATGTTCGAGCTAGTTTTAGACAATGGGTCAAAATTCCTGTCGCGCAAGGTGATACTGGCCGTGGGCATTGATTATTTCAGGTACCTGCCAAAGCCTTTGGATGGCCTGGACCAAAGCCATTACTCGCACAGTGCTGAGCATCATGAACTAGAGAAATTCAGGGGCAAAGAGGTCGTGGTCATCGGCAGCGGCTCTTCCGCCATCGACATGGCAGTATTGCTGCATGAGATCAAGGCCAGGCCTATTCTGGTAGCGCGACGGCAGGCACTGAATTTCGGACAGAAAGAGGGGCGGGTACGTACACGGCTGAGCCGCTTGGTGGCTCCCATGTCAGGATTAGGCCCCGGCTGGAAGAACCTGTTTTGCGCTGCTATGCCGGGCTTGTTCCGCTATCTGCCGGCGAATTTCCGTATCAAGGTGGTCAAGGAATTTCTCGGGCCATCGGGAGGCTGGTTCATCAAGCCGCGTATGAAGGATATCCCCATCCTTCTCGGGTATAAGCTGCTGTCGGCAACATCTGCGCAAGGCAAAGCCGAGTTGCAGTTCATCGATGTTAAAGGCGAACAGCACAGCATACAGGTCGACCATGTGATCGCCGCAACCGGATACAAGGCGCAGGTCAACACCATCAGTTTCCTCAATCCAGAGATCGAACTGGCAATCCAGCTAGTGGGTAAAACGCCCAGGTTGTCGGCCAATTTCGAATCTTCGGTGCCCGGTCTTTATTTTGCCGGCCCATCCACTGCGAATACTTTTGGTCCAGTGATGCGATTCGCTCTCGGGGCGGGGTTTGCCTCACGCACCATCTCCAGGCATCTGCAACGGGTTTTGCGCCAGCATCCGGCAGGTGGGCAAGACATGCCCGTGCCTCAATCGATTGCTACCAGCCAATACCAGCGATGATCAGGATAGCTTCTAACTTTGCAAAATGGCTATGGCACAGCCCGATTGTTCTCTTAATGTATACCGCGAGCATATGGGGTTGTAATGCCGTAGCTGCAAGGCTCGCCGCGGGCAACATTTCGCCTATGTGCCTGGTTTTGCTCAGATGGTTGATCGTATGTTCCATCCTGTTCGCCTGCATGCACCGTAGCCTTGGGAAAATCCTGCCAATGATGCGAATGTCATGGCGAAGGTTTATCTGGATGGGCTTCGCTGGATTCACTGGCTTCAGTGCCTTGTTCTATCTGGCTGCCTACAAGACCACTGCAGTCAATATCACCTTGTTGCAGACCTCGATGCCGCCCATGGTGCTGCTTGGCGCTTTTCTATTTTATAAAGAGGAAGTGACTGGATGGCGGCTAGCAGGCATGCTGTTGGCCCTGGCTGGCATGGTGTTAATCGCTACCCGCGGCGACATGCAGATCCTGGCCACCATGAATTTCAATATCGGCGATATAGCGATCATCGCCGCCTGCATCCTCTACGCGGGATATACCTTATCCCTGAGAAGCAGGCCCGCCATCCCTGCTCTTCAGTTTTTTTTCGGGCTGTCGCTGTCGGCATTGGCATCGGCATTGCCGCTGGCAATCGGTGAGATAGCAGCAGGCTACGCCTACTGGCCCAGTGTTACTGGGTGGTGGGTGCTGCTGTTTGTGGCGTTCGGCCCGACATTGACGGCCCAGCTTGCCTATATGCGAGGCGTGGACTTGATTGGCCCGTCACGCGCAAGTCTCTTTCCATGCCTGGTGCCGGCGCTGGGAGCGCTTTGTGCGGTCCTGATGCTGGGAGAATCATTCCATCTTTACCACGGCATCGCTCTTGGTATGGGGCTAACCGGAGTTTATCTGGGACAAGCCGGCCCTGGCCTTTTCAGGCCCATACGCTGGCCTTTCAATATGACCAGACTTGAAAAGGGGAATAATCGTGGATGACTTTTACGGCGAACAGCATCGTGCATTCCAGCAGGAATTCGAGACAGTGAAGCTTGCCAATGCGGTTCATAACAACATTGTCAGCCATGAGATAGACGCCAGGCACAAGGACTTCATAGAAAGCCGCGACATGTTCTTCCTGAGCACTATCGATCATCGAGGATATCCCACTTGCTCCTACAAGGGCGGGCATGCCGGTTTCATCAAAGCGCTTGATCAGAATACCCTGGCTTTTCCAAGCTACGACGGCAACGGCATGTTCCTGTCCATGGGCAATATCACCTTGAATAACAAGGTCGGCATGCTGCTGATGGACTTCGAAACACCGCATCGCATACGTATCCACGGTAACGCCAGCGTCAGTCGCGATGATCCATTACTGGCGCAATTCACCGGAGCCGAACTGGTGGTAAGGGTCAAGGTGCTGGAAATATTTGTTAACTGTACGCGCTATATCCATCAATACCAGAAGCTTGCCGATTCGCGCTATGTGCCTGTGCAAGGAAAGAAAGCGCCGCTGGCCCAGTGGAAGCGCATTGATGGATTGCAGGAGGCGTTGCCATCGCGCGACCAGCACATTGCACAAAGCCTGGGCGGCACTATCACGCCCGAGGAATACGAACATATGGTGGGTCAGGGGCAAGCCTGAGCGATAGGCTTGCAGGGAACAGGTAATGAATTACTTGGCTGCAGTATTTATAAGGTAGACATTTATGACTGAAATTCAAGAAAGCTTACGCACGCTTGCACATATATCGGTATATGTCACCTGGATCATCTTCTCACTCGCGGTAGTGGAGGCAGTAGTACTCAAATATGTCTTGAAGCAGGAGTACGACCTCGCTGGGGCGGCATGTTCTTTTTCGCTGAAGATTGTACGTGTGTTCTCGCAGTCTATTCCACTGCTAGTCACTGTGCCCATAGGCTACTGGCTGAGCAGGCATCCTATTGTGGACTTATCCAACTATGGAGCAATGTCATATCTATTGTTGTTCATCGGGTATGAATTCGGCTTTTATTTCAGGCATAGATTCGCACACCAGACACGCTGGTTCTGGATTAGCCATCAAGTACATCATTCAGCGAATCATCTCAATCTATCGGTCGCTTTCCGTGTCTCGGTAGGGGAGATACTCATGGGTGCAATGCTGTTCCATGTCATCCCCCTCAGCCTGCTTGGATTCGACCCGATCACCATCCTGGGCGCGGCCGCCATAGGTGGGGCTATTGCCCTATGGAATCATTCCACCTGGATAGGAAAGCTGGGGCCGCTGGAAGGAATATTGAGCACGCCATCGGCGCATCGTGTGCACCATGCGCGAAACCCGGAATACATCGGTGAAAAGGAGGGCGCCAATTTCGGTGCGCTTACCGTGATTTTTGACAGGATATTCGGAACCTATATGCCGGAGCGCGACGATATCAAGATTGAATATGGCCTGGTAGAGCCGATCCGTAGCAATAATCCTGTCACTATCAGTTTTCATTTATTCAAAAAGGCCTGGATCGATCTGCGGCAGGCCAGGAGTGTTGGCGAAGTGCTGAGCTATCTGACCAGCAAGCCCAGTGACCCGTGGCCGCCTGTACGCACAGACGGTGTGCGCTACAATAAGACCACGTTCATAGAGGACAATCAGCTGGGTCGCTAATCGACATGCTAGCCATAATGACATGCATATCTTAGGATCATTCAAGCAGGAAAGCCTGGTCGCGCTGGTCGCGCTGATTCTGGCAATCTCCTTCAGCCTTAGTCTCGATAGCTATGCCAGTTGGGGCAATGCCATCGCACTGATGCGTAGCATGGCGATATTGGGCGTGTTTGCCCTCGGCATGATCATCGTCATCATTGGTCGTGGCATCGACCTGTCGCAGATTGCCATCGGTATGGTGTCGGCCGCCATTTCCGTCAAGCTACTGGCGGCCGGGATGACCCTGCCGCTTGCCCTGCTGGCCGGGTTGGCTGCAGCGATGGCGATGGGTTCGATCAATGCGGCGCTGATACACGCGCTGGCAATCCCCCCGTTATTCACTACCCTGACCAGCGTCTTCGTGTTTGTCGGGCTGGCCCGCGTCAGTATCTTGCCTTCCATGATCATTAACCTGCCATCGCAGCAAACAGGCCTGGTCGCGGTGGGGCAGAACTGGCATAGCGTGCCTATCCCGGTCATGGTATTCGGAGCGTGTGCGCTGCTGACTCATCTATTCCTGCATGCAACAACGATGGGCCGCTTCATCTATGCCTATGGGGACAATGCCGAGACCGCCAGGCTGTCTGGCATGCCGGTTACCGCCATCGTGATTAGCCAATATGTACTGTGCGCGCTGCTGGGGTTCGTGGCCGGTCTCCTGATGGTATCCACGACGGCGATGGTGGACCTTAAGACGGTCAATTCCACCATGATCTTCGACGTTATCCTGGTGGTGGTGATTGGCGGAGGCAGTCTTGCAGGGGCCCGGGGTGGGGTAGCCAGCGTCCTTGCCGGCCTGCTGTTGATAGGTGTGCTGCTCAACGGAATGACGCTGATGGATGTCAACGCGCAACTGCAGAATATCATCAAGGGTGGCGTATTGCTGGCGGTGATTATGGTGGATCACTGGCTCCACCCCTACGACGAGGAAGATGCCAGGCAAAGTGTTTAATCGAAAAACTGAGGACTCAACATGAATGCGACAATAAAAATGACAATAAAAACCGGCATATCGGTATTGGCCCTGGCTATAAGCGCAACCGCCAGCCCGACGGTCATGGCGGACAACAACCCGCGCGCGCAAATGCGCATGGATTTTGACCAGGCGGTAAAAGGCAAGACGGTCGCCTGGGTGCCTATCACGCTAGGTAATCCCATAGGCGATATGTGGACCGCAGTTATGCGCGAGAACTTCGCCAAGTATGGTATCAAGTTCCTGGTGCGCGATCCCAATTTCAGCAGCACTGCGCAACTGCAGGCCGTTACCAGCCTAATCAACCAGAAACCTGACGTACTCATTGTGCAGAATGCCAATGTATCCCTGCTGACCAAGGAGTTAAGGCGCGCCATGGATAACGGCATATACGTGGTACAGGTCAATCTGCTGTCCAACCAGGCGTCTGATGCGTATGTCGGGGTAGATTATGTCGATGTAGGCAGGCAGATAGCTACCGATATCGTGGCAGAGTGCGGGGGGGGCAAGAGTTCAGGAAAAGTGGCGCTGGTGCAGGGCGAGGTAACCGCCACCGACAGCATAGACCAGATGAAAGGCGCCATGGAGGTATTCAACAAGGATAAATCCATCAAAGTAGTCTCCACCCAAGCGGCCAAATGGGATAGCAGCAAGGCCAATGCATTGACCGCGACCACCCTGCAGCAGCATCCGGACCTGTGTGCCACCTATGGATTCTGGGGCACCATGCAGCAGGGTGCGGCACAGGCAGTCAAGACGGCAGGGCTACAGGGCAGGGTCAAGGTATACGCTTCCAGCGACGGTCCGCGTGCGGATTGCGACCTGGTGGAACAGAAGCTATTCCACAAGATATTATCGTTTCGCGCCGACGTGCAGGGAGAGCAGATCTCCAATGCAGTATTGAGCCTGCTGCAGAGCGGTAACAAACCGGGTAGCAAGCGCATTACGCTGCTGTCCAATAATTACTGGGTCAGCGGCAAGAACGAGCGCAACTATTGCTACGACCTCCCCAAGTGAGGCGGGTAGGATGACCGTGACCAGGCTGGGAGTGTTTTTGTTAATGGCGGCTAATGGCAATATGCATGGTATCTAGTACACGGCAACGTTTTCGACGTGTATTGGAAGCAGCCTTGCTGCCAATCGGGGTGGTATTGCTGTTCGCAGGCTTCGCCTATACCGTCCCCGACTATCTAAGCAGTGTGAATCTGCAGCAGCTCATGCGCGACTTCGCCGAGCCTGGCTTGATCGCCCTGGCCTTGACCATCGTGGTGCTCTCAGGTGGGATAGACCTCTCGATAGGCGCGACCTTCGCCATTGCCAATTTTGTTGCCTTATACCTGTTCAAGGTCCATGCCTGCCCACTGGCAATGACTATCATGCTCACCGCCCTAAGCGGTTTGCTGATCGGCATGTTCAATGGCGTGCTTGTCGGCTATATGCGCACTCGTCCCTTCCTGACGACACTGTCGACGCTGTTGATCCTGCGCGCTGGCTACGACCTGGCAGCAGATAGCCATGCCGTGCAGCTAGCAGAGGCAACGTATGACAGCCCGGGCTGGGAGTTGCTGGGCAGCGGTAATGTTCTGGGTTTGCCCCTAAGCATGTGGGTTTTGATAGCGGTCGCAATACTTGCGCATGTCTTCATGACGCACACACGCGCCGGTAACCATATTCGTGCCGTTGGGGCGGGCCGCAAGGCAGCCCGTCATGCAGGTATCGCTATCAACCGCAGTCTATGCCTCGCTTATGTCGTGAGTGGCACCATCTCGGCGATAGCCGGATTGCTGTATGCCTCTCGTCAGAACAGTGCCGGATCAGACACAGGCAGCGGCATGGAGCTTGCCGCTATCGCCGCGGTGGTATTGGGCGGCATCAGTCTCAGCGGAGGGCGCGGCAGCGTCTTGCGTGCACTGCTGGGAGCGTTGCTGCTGTTCCTGGTGATGAATGGGTTGCTGCGTATGGATATGACCGGCAGCATGTCCTCGGCAATCACCGGGGTGATACTGCTGGGCGCCGTCGCCTTGTCTGCGCGGACGCTAAAGAGGCGGCATGGACAGTCGCATGAAGGGCACGCCCACGGAATTCCACCGGCAGTACAGTTGGCAACAACAGCCGTGGCTCAAGCCGCGGCCTTGCTAAACGTGACCCGCTTAAGCAAGACCTACGGCGCCAGTTACGCATTGCGTGAGGTAAGCCTGGTTATCAATAGCGGTGAGATCCATGCCCTGATCGGCGAAAACGGGGCTGGTAAGAGTACGCTGTGCAAGATCATCGCGGGGGCGATTTCTCCCAGTGCAGGCCAGCTGGAACTGAACGGCCAGCCGCTGGTATTGCATTCCCCCGAAGACGGATTACGTAGCGGAATCGCCATGGTCTATCAGGAGAGCAGCCTGATTTCCAGCATGAGCGTGGCGCAGAACCTGCGTCTGGGTGACGAGCCCTGGTTTAATTGGGGCAAGCATAGCCATTATGCTGCCAGGGAGTTGCTGCTACAGGTCGGTCTGGACATCGATCCTGGCACGGAAGCCAGCGAACTGAGCTTGGCGCAATGCCAGCTTGTCGAGATTGCGCGTGCAATCAATCGAAAGGCCAGCCTGCTTATTTTTGACGAGCCTACTGCCAGTCTCACCCCGCAGGAGGTTCAACGATTCCTGGCGTTGCTGCAAACGCTCAAAGCCAAGGGAGTAGCCATCATCTTCATTACCCATGCGCTGGAAGAGGCGCTGGCAGCTGCAGATCGCATCAGCGTTCTGCGCGACGGTGTTTGTGTCGGCGCAGGCATTCCATCGCATACGCTGGATCGCGAAAGCCTGGTGCACTTGATGGTAGGGCGTGAACTGGTGGCAGGGCCTCGTGCCGGTCCGCATACTGCTAGCACTTCAGGCAGCAATCCGGTTGGGCTGCAGTTGCGTGGGGTGACACTGGAGCAGAGGTTGAAAGATGTCACTGTGACGCTACTTCCCGGCAAGGTGACGGCATTGGCCGGATTGGTGGGTTCCGGTCGTACGCTTCTGGCCAGGCTGGTGGCGGGCAGCTTGAAGTCTAATAGCATTTATCGGGGCCAGGTGCTGCGTGGCGACAGGGAGGTGCGCTATCGCACGCCCAGGCAGGCCATCGCCGACGGTGTGGTCTATGTGACTGAAAATCGCAATATCGATGGTCTGTTCAACACAATGGATGTCGCTGCTAATTTATACCTGGCGCAACTAGCGACGCCGACCGGATGGCGCTTCTGGTATTCACGTACGCAAGCAGAGCAGTTGGCACGTGACTGGAGCGCCCGACTGGCGATTGCCGGTTTGCAGCCTGGCAAGCCTCTAAGCTTATATTCCGGGGGCAACCAGCAGAAGGTAACGGTGGCGCGAGCGATGTTGCAGAATCCCGAGGTCATCTTGTTGGATGAGCCTACTCATGGCGTGGATGTAGGCGCAATCGTATTGCTACATCAAGTCATCGATAAACTTGCCGAACAAGGAGCTACAGTGGTTGTGGTGTCCTCCTACTTGCCTGAGGTGTTCAGGTTGGCCGATTGCATTGTGGTTATGCGGGAGGGACGGATAACGGCGATCATGGACATCGCAGACGCCACAGAACAGACAGTGATGAGCGCTGCAGCGCATTGAGACTATTTATCGCACGCAAAGGTATTAAAAGGCAGGCATTCGCTAGATAGTGCAATGGTGTAGCTACCGGTGCTGGTGCTGGATATTGCCATCCAATAGATGGATAATCGCCGCATGTCTGATCCGTCTGCCAAACCAGAGGTAGCGTTACCGCAAGACCTGCCGCCTGGCAGTCTAAATCGTGCCGTGATTTTGCTTCGGGCAATTGCCCAGGGCTCTCGTCGCGGCAGCCTGCTCACTGACCTGGTAGCCAAGACCGCATTGCCTCGTCCAACTATCCACAGAGTGCTGGATATGCTGATAGAACTTGGTTGGGTGGTACGTGATGCCCAAACTGCGCGCTTCAATATTGGCGTCAATCTTGCAGCGCTTGGTTATTGTGCCATTAGCCGCAACCCTATAGAGCGCATTGCAGCCAAGCACTTAATTAAATTGGCAGGAGAGCTGAATCAGGTAGTGTACCTGGGGGTTCGTTCTGGCATCGACATGGTCTGTATAGGCCGTTACGAAAGTTCTTCGCTGATACAGGTCGGAAAGGGACATGTAGGCTTGCTCGGTCCGTTAGGCTTAAGTCCTAGTTGCATGGCCATCCTTGCTAAATTGCCTGCGGCAGATATCAAACATATCATCCAAACAAATCTATCTCGCTACCACCGCATTGAAGGTTTTGATGAGACGGGATTTTACGCCGCAGTGGATGAGGCCATCAAAAATGGGTATAGCACCTATGATGGGATTGTTTTGGATCGCACTACCAGTGGGGTAGGCATGGCAATTTGCGACGACAGTGGGTATCCAATTGCTGGCATCGGCACAACTTACATCACTGGCTGGCGTAATGAAGCTCAACTCCATGAATGCCTGCAACATATGCGCAACACCATACGGAATATTACTTCTGAACTGCTAGGCTATGATTTTCTAATTTCATAGATAAACCCCGACAGATGATCTGCACGTTCTTCAAACTCGGCTACATTTAGCTACGCTTTTATCCACCTTGAATGCCGCAGCCCTGAGCACGAGATCAGGGACAAAGATGTCTAGCGAGACAGAGTATGTGCATCAAAACTCCTGCACTTATTAGCATAGCGGGTAAGCTTTCATAAGTGATTGTATCTACGCTGCAACGTGCAGTTTATGACTCCCCAGCGTATGCACGATAAAAAAGCCCGCAACTGCGAGCTTTTTTGAAGTTGCAGCTTATGGCGCACAAAGCTGTAGCTTGATTCATAAGCTGCGCCGTATTTATTTTTCGTCAAATGAGTCTGTCTACATACTCTTTTTAAGAGTTTATTTTCTTTCATCAGCTTCAACTATGCTAAGCAGCTTGGTTAAATGGTGGTCTAGTTGCTTGAGCGAGTCAGATGGCAGAGCGGCTAATATGGCTCGCTCTGTAGCGAGATGAGCTTCTACGGCCTGGTCGATGATTTCAATTCCCTGCGGGGTAAGCTTTACCAGCATGCTGCGTGCATCCAGAGTACTCTTCACACGCACTATCAATCCGTTCTGCTCCAAGCGTTGTATTCTGTTTGTCATGGTGCCAGATGTCACCATCAATGACGAATAAAGTGCCGTAGGTGCCAAACAATAGGGGCTGCCAGAACGCCTTAAGGCGGCAAGAACATCAAACTCCCAGCTCGACATCCCAAACTGTGAAAACGTCTGGTCCAGCTTGCGGCGAATCAAGGCTTCACATCGGGCAAGGCGTCCGATAGGACCCATCGGGCTGGGGTCTAAATCAGGACGTTCCCGGCGCCATTGCGCAAGAATCTCATCGACAGCATCTGGTTTGGACATTTTTTACACTCCCATTTTATCTTGACATCAAGATAAATTCTACTCAGACTGATTATATCTCGATGACGAGATAATTTGATATTGAGAATGGGAGCAGTATGAATGCAAATCGGTTTGGCTTGGTCGCGTCTATCCTTTTAATCGCCATCAATTTACGCCCTGCCATGGCCTCTCTTGGACCATTACTTGATTTGATCGAGCACTCAACAGGACTCACATCTGCCGGTGCAGGGCTATTGACGACGGTGCCAGTTTTTTTAATGGGAGTGGGAGCCCTGTTGGGGCGGCCTCTCCGTCAGCTGTTGGGCGAAATTAATGGTGTCACGCTAGGGATGTGTTTGGTGACATTGGCTTGCGCGGGTCGAGCGCTCGATCATTCTGCCACTGGGTTGTTGTTGAGTGCGGCGTTGGTAGGCTTGGGAATTGCCTTGATTCAAGCCCTCTTACCAAGCTTCATAAAAAAAACCTTAGGGTCCAGATCAAGCAGCATGATGGCTCTTTACAGCACAGGAATCATGAGTGGAGCAGCCATGGCAGCTGCCATTACCCCCAGAGTAAGTATGCAATTCGGCTGGCAATCCGCATTGGCCATCTGGGCGGTTCCTGCGCTACTTGCCTGGGTTGTATGGTGGATCGCTACCAGTGGGAAAGTCCGCTTAAACAGCGAGCATGTGGCTATCCCTCGCTATTCATTCTGGCGGAACTCAAGAGCTTGGTCGCTCATGCTGTTTTTCGGGATAAGCACGGGCGCTTATATCCTTATCCTTGCATGGCTGCCGCCATTTTATGTAGATCTTGGACAAGATCGCAAAATGGCAGGCGATCTACTCGCTGGACTCACCATGACAGAGGTTCTGTCGGGTCTGGCAATCTCTGTATTAGTAGGAAAATTCCATGACCGCCGCCCACTTCTTATTTCAGCTTTGGTTTTTACCCTCGCTGGTTTAGTCGTGTTGCATGAGTCTCCCTTGCAAATGGCCTTGCTCGCGATGATCCTGTTGGGCTTGGGGATAGGTGCCTTGTTTCCCCTGTCATTAATATTAGCCATGGATCATATCGACAGCCCGGAAATGGCAGGTGACTTGGCGGCATTTATGCAAGGGGGAGGATATATTATTGCCAGTATCATGCCATTCCTGGCTGGTTGGGTACGGGAAGAGTTTTCTAGCCTCTCGCACGCATGGGTGGGAATGTTTGTAGCACTCGTCATGATTGCCTTCCTGGCGCTACGATTTTCCCCTTCAAGTTATGGCAGGGCATTAAATTGACCACAGAATCTACCTTCAAGTAAGTTCTTGAACGTCAATTTTCTTTAACCACACTGACCGAATGCTTACGCGCGTCAAGCAATCAAATGTATGCCTGAATCAAGCGATTGCGATCCTGAACATGTAAGCTGCCAAGCTGCTATTAGTCGAGATTTATCTATGAAAGCGGTTGCGATTCATATGTCGGAGTGTTTTACAGGCGTCACAGCCATCTTAATCAGATTAGTCCAACGGAGTTCGAGAAGCTATAAACTGGAACCTGAAAAGGGTCTAGCAAAGCGGGAAAAGGCCTGACCGTGGAGAATGAGAAAAATATAATTCTGCGCATTTGCCTAACGGATGTCCTAAAATAGGATCTACATGCTAGCTCTTTACAGAGGCTGGATGTTGGCGAGCTATTAAGGGCTATAGACGGTTTTACAATCACTTTTACAGTACAGGCGGCACTCAGTTTATCCCACTAGTGCTCGTACGTACTGGTGAAATTCTTAAAAGCATCTAATTATGAAAAAAAAGAATAATTCCATTATTTATGTTTGCTTGTTAATAGCCAGTTGTACAACAATCGAAGAAAAGAAAAATTTACAAGACAAACCAACAGCTAGAATTAGAGTAATTGCTGAAGATGGTCAAACAGTTTCTTTTGGTGAACTAAAAGAAGATAAAAATTGTGTATTTGGTTTTGGAAACGCCTGGCGGTATTCAGTCGTTAAAATGGATATGATTTCATCTTCCTCTCATCAGTCAATAGGCATCCCATTGCCCCCTGGCCCTAACGCTATTTATAAAGAGTACAGAATTGGTGCTAATGCGCCTTATAAACTAAGTATTGTTTCAGAACATAACGCTCTTGAATCAAGATGTGTTACGGCTGTAAGTTTTTTTCCTGACGAAAATAAGGATTATGAGGCTTTACAGATACGTGCTAGAGGTATTGGATGCTATCAAAAGATTTATGAAATATTAAACACTCAAAATGGTATTACTAAAATCCCATTAAATAATGCCAAAAAACTTCCACTCTGCGAATAGATAAATAATTTTAATCTATATATCATTAAATATATAAAAGTTTAAACCAATAATTCATCAACATACTTTTTAAGGGTAAAACAAAATTGAATAATAAATCTTATATAGCCGTACTATTCACTAGTGTGTTGATGCTTTTACTTGTTGGTTGCCAAACCCTAGCGCCCACTTCAGAAATCCATGATTTGCAGAATGTAAAAATCATTGTAAACACTCCTCCTCTAACCAAAAGTACATGGAGTAAGTCTTTTATGCAGGCTTACCCACAAAGCCTACTTGCTGCAAGCATATATGCTGATTCGGTACAGCCGCCAGGTTTAAAACCCCCAGAGATACCAGATTTTGGATTGATCTTTGCAGAAAAACTAAAAACTGCTTTAAAAAGTAGGAAGTGGTGGCCCCCAACTGAAATCGTTAATTTAACAAATACCGATACTGAAAATGCAATCTCGGGTAGCTATATCAGCATGAGCTATGAAACTTTCACAATAGCAGGAAGTGGACATTTCGTGATCGTATTAAATACGAAATTGTTGAGCTCGGCAGATAAGGTATTGTGGGAAAAAAGGACTGCTTACAATGGCTTATATCAAGCCGAAAGTGAAAGTATTGAAAAGCTTCTCTTGAAAAGTCCTAGTAATGTTTCAACAGAGTTTAGTCATGCCGCTGATACGATGGTGAAAAGCTTGTTAAATGATTTGCCCATCAATTAAATTAGTGTGAGAGCACTTTCGGATGAAAGTGGGAGTTCATGCACACGATCTGTGATCAAGCCACCTATTCGCAGCATAGCATTACTATTAAAAGAACTTGAAAGGCTTCTTGAAGGGGATTTTCGGGCTAATAGTGCATGATAAAAGCCAGCAGAAACAGGTTTTATTTGTGGTTGAAACTTATGCTTATACAAGCTGAAAACTTATGTCGGTTGACGAATAATATGAAATTTAAAGTGCCAAGAACATCAGTCTATTGGCACTCTTCTGATCAGCATAAGCTGCAATCAATTACCCAAAAAAGCTGCAGGTTTCTCTATGGGTTTACGCACAAGGTGCAATCACGCTGTAACCAGTATATTTACTGAATTCGCAAAAAATAACGATAGATAGTATTTACGAAAATGTTCCAGATTCTGCCACCATCCTACTTCTTGGCGCATAATGAGTTTTGTGTAAACGGCCAGACTTTACAGGTCCATTAGAGAGTCTGGAGAAAATCACTGGTCGTATCAGCACGCTCAATGTGTATGGCGGCTTGGATGGCGTAATGAACGATATGGTTAGGCTAACCGATCGAACAAAAGTAGGCTAGCAACAACTCATCGCAAAGCTGCAACTCTACTGGTATAGCTCGCTGAAACTGATAATTTAACTCCCGAAAACTCTAGGGGCGTGTCAGTTTTTCGATAGTTATCTGATGATGTATGCCACGGCTAAGTCCTCTCCTAGCGGTCATAATGCTAGTGAAGAATCCGGGATAAGCAAGTACCCAAGGGGCCTCAATAAAGGCCCCTTTCTATTTGTTAACATGCCTGCGTGAAGTCATTCCCAGCATGTCGAAGTTGACATTGCATAAGTTTTTTGATGAACTAGTTGCATCATTAAAGGGCAAACCTGCCGAAAGGCAGCGACGCAAAGCTTCCGGTCTAAGGGCAATTGCCTATGACAGCGGGGCCGCCGTTTACCGCAAGGGTGAATGTATCCGGCGTTTTTCACTTTCTTGATATCGCGATGCCATAGGCTTTGCTTGGCGTTGTGGAGTTTGTGCGGAATGGATGCTGTCATCCATCTTATGTTCGTGCGTCTGACAGACAAACGATCACAAAAAATATAGCCAAAGACCGACCGTTTTTTGTGATATCCGCACTATCCGCAACGAAGCCATTCGCAGCACAATTCACCCCGCTTTAACCAATGTACGCGAGACACATCGCGGCATTCTCAAACCAGGGATACGATAAATTGCTGCCGCTTCATACACATCATTCGCGACAGGCGTGGCTGGCCATGGGGCTATGCCTATTGGCATTTCAGGCCTTTGCGGCAGATCCGGTTGATACCTCCTCGCAAGAGCTATTGCGTCAGCAGGAACGGGAGCGCGCCTTGCGCCAGCAACAGGAAGTGAGGCCCGATGTGCGCCCGACCGAGCCAGCCCCGCAAGCGGCCGCGCTGGTGTATCCCGATACCGAATCACCGTGTTTCCCTATTTCCCATATTGAGTTACATGGCGAGGAAGCTGCGCGCTTCCAGTTTGCGCTAGCGGTGGTAAGGCAAGGTGAGCACGCCGCTATCGGGCGTTGCCTCGGCACCCAAGGCATCAACACCGCGATGGCCCATGTGCAAAACGCCATGGTGACCGCAGGCTTTGTTACCAGTCGGGTCTTGGTCGGGCCGCAGGATCTTGCCAGCGGCGTGCTGGTGCTGACGGTCTTGCCGGGCCGGGTGCGCCAGATTCGCTTTGCTGAGGATGCCAGCCCGCATCCGCATCTTGCCAATTTGCTGCCATTGGCACCGGGCGATATTCTCAACCTCCGTGCCATTGAGCAGGCACTGGAAAACCTCAAGCGAGTACCGACGGCCGAGGCTGATATCCAGATTGCGCCCGCCGAAGGCAATGCCAAACCCGGCGAAAGCGATCTGGTGATTCGCTACCGCCAAGGCTTGCCTTTGCGCTTAAGTTTTAGTGCCGATGACGGCGGCTTTGACAGCACCGGCAAATACCAGGGGGGCGTTACCCTGTCTGGCGACAGCCTCTTGGGCCTGAGTGATCTTTTTTATGTGAACTTCAATCATGACCTGGGCGGTGGTGACAGCGGCAGCCGAGGCTCACGCGGCAGCACCGTGCATTACAGCCTGCCGTTTGGCCGCTGGCTGGTCAGTGCCACGGGTTCCAGCTACACCTATCATCAGGAAGTCGCCGGGCTGAATCAATCCTATCTCTACAGTGGCCGCAGCCAGAACATGGAGTTGAAGTTAAGCCGCATGCTGTACCGTTCCGCGGTCAACAAGACACAGCTCGCCGTCGGCAGTTTCTTCAAAAAATCCTATAACTATGTGGATGACACCGAGGTCGAGGTGCAGCGGCGGCGCACTGCGGGCTGGACCATGAGCCTCAACCAGAGCTGGTATATCCAGCAGGCGATACTGGATTACACCCTGGCCTATCGCCGGGGCACGGGGGCCATGGAATCGCTTAAATCGCCTGAAGAAGCGTCGCATGAAGGCACCTCGCGCATGGAGGTGGTCACTGCCGATGTGAGTTTCATGCAGCCGTTTAATCTCACCATGCCCTGGGGGCAGCAAGCCCTGCGCTACAGCGCCAACATCCGGGCGCAATCCAATCTCACCCCGCTAACGCCGCAGGATCGCTTCGCCATTGGCAGCCGTTATACCGTGCGCGGGTTTGACGGCCAGCTATCCCTGAGTGCAGAGCGCGGCTGGTTCATCCGCAACGAGATGAACGCCGTGCTGGGGCAAAGCGGCCAATCGGCTTATCTGGGGCTGGACTATGGCGAAGTCAGCGGGCCCTCCAGCGACCTGCTGCTGGGCAAGCGCTTGGCCGGTGCCGTTATCGGGCTGCGCGGTGGGCTCAAGGGATTTAGTTACGACGTATTTTTAGGCAAGCCGATTCAAAAGCCGGATGGGTTTGACACCGCAAAAACGGCAGCTGGCTTCAATCTCAACTGGTCGTTTTAGACCATGCTGTGGCCGGCCGTGTCGGCGCAATAAAGGGGAATCACCATGAATCATCATCGTTACCGCTTGATCTTCAACCGCGCACGCGGCGTGATGATGGCCGTGGCGGAGCATGTGTCTGCCCGCCAGGGCGGCGTATCCAGCCCGGCGTGCGGCCCCCAGGCAACCGTCACCCAGCCAGCCCTTACCATGACATGGGCGAACCTCGCGCCTGTTCCGTTCAGCCTGATGGTGATGCTGGGGGCTGCGTGCATTTATACGCCAGTTGCCCATGCCGATATCGTGGCCGACCCCACGGCTGCTGCCGGTCAGCAGCCCATCATCAGCAATACGGCCAGCGGTGTTCCACTGGTCAACATCCAGACACCAAGTAGCGCCGGGGTATCGCGCAATACCTACAGTCAGTTTGACGTGAATGCGCAGGGCGCCATCCTCAACAACAGTGCGGGCAATGTGCAAACTCAGCTGGGCGGCTGGGTACAAGGCAACCCCAATCTGGCCGGCGGCACGGCGCGCGTGATCTTGAACGAAGTGAACAGCAGCAACCCCAGCCTGCTGAATGGCTTTATCGAGATTGCTGGCAGTCGCGCCCAACTGGTGATTGCCAACCCGGCGGGCATTAGCTGCAATGGCTGCGGCTTTATCAACGCCAATCGCACCACGCTCACCACTGGCACACCCATCATGAACAGTGGCAATCTGCTGGGTTACCGGGTGGGTGGTGGCACGGTGCAGGTATCAGGCAATGGCATGGACGCGAGCCAGGCTAATTACACCGACATCATTGCCCGGGCTGTTGAAGTCAATGCTGGCATCTGGGCCAATACGCTCAATGTCACCACCGGCACCCACCAGATCAATGTCGATGCCAATGGCAACACGACCGGCATGACCGCGATCGCCCCAGGCAGTGGCGCCACGCCCACCTTTGCCGTGGATGTGGCGGCGCTGGGCGGCATGTATGCCGGCAAGATCCACCTGATCGGCACCGAAGCTGGCTTAGGCGTGCGCAATGCCGGCACGCTGGGTGCCAGTATCGGCGAATTCACCATCACCAATGACGGGCAGCTCATCAACACCGGCCATATCAGCGCCCAGGGCGCGGCCAGCCTCACCACCACAGGCAGGGTGGAGAATACGGGCGGCACGATAGCGGCCAACGGCTCCCTGACTGTGCAATCCAGTGCGCTAACCAATACCGGCGGTAATATCGCATCCGCAGGCGACATGGCCATTACCACCGGCGCCGTGGTGAACACCGGGGGTACCTTGCAGGCGGATGGCCATCTCAATCTTAGCAGCACCTCGCTTACAGGCGATGGCGATATCATGGCGCAAGGTAATCTCGCGATCACCACGCAAGGCGATGTCAGCAATAGCGGCCGCATGCTGGCCAATGGCGATCTGCAATTCACTACCGATGGTGCTCTTACCAATAGCAACAAGATCGAAGCAGGACAAGCGCTCGCCCTCAGCGCCCAGCAAATCACCAACACGGCCGACGGCAGCCTGGTCGGCACCGATACCAGCCTTACCGCCAGTGACACGCTCAGCAACCGCGGCCTGATCGATGGTGGCAATACCTATCTGCAAGCTGCCACCCTCCATAACACCGGCACGGGTCGTACTTACGGTGACCATCTCGCCATTCAAGCCACCACCCTCACCAACGATGCCGAAACCTTGAATGGCACGACAGCCGGTGGCACGCTGGCTGCGCGTGAACGTCTCGACCTCGGGGTCAACACCCTGACCAATCAGAACGGCAGCCTCATCTTCAGTGGTGGGGACATGGCGATCGGTGGCAGCCTGGATAGCAACCATCAGGCGACGGGCACGGCGCAATCCATTATCAATAGCAGCGCCAATGTGGAAGCCCTGGGGGAGTTGGCCGTCAACGCCGACAGCCTCACCAACCAGCGCACCACGTTTACCACCCAGCGTGTGCAGGTCGGCTCGTCCTCCAGCTATCGCGAAGAGTGCGTGGATGATGATTGTGACTATGTGAATCACATCACGACCCAGAAGACCGAATACGAAGACCAGGTCGTGACCAGCACGCCCGCGGGCACGATCTCGGCTGGCGGCAAGGCTACGTTACTCGTGGGCAACCTCACCAATCGTTACAGCACGATCGAAGCCGGTGGCGATTTAGCGCTCACCGGCAACACGCTCACCAATGAAGGGGCTGAGCTTTATCACCAGACCGATACCATCGTCCGCAAAAACCTTATCCACTGGGGTGACCGTGATCATGGCACCACGGTGACGTCCAGCAGCACCAGTACACTGGTCAGTACGGTGCCCGGCATCATCAGCGCTGGTGGCACCCTGAGCGGTAGCTTTACCGCCCGCATCGACAACACCACCATCCGCGAAAACACCGCCCCGGTCACCAATCCCCAAGGTAACAGTCCAGCAACGTCTACATCGACCGGCGTCACCGTCAGCCCCAGCAGCCTGTTCCAGCAGGTGCCGGATGCCACGGCGGATTACCTGATCCAGACCGATCCGCGCTTTACCAATTACAAAACCTGGCTCTCCTCGGACTATATGACGAGCCAACTCGCATTTGACCCGGCGATCACACAAAAGCGCCTGGGCGATGGCTTTTATGAGCAGAAGCTGATTCGCGAGCAAATCAGTGAGCTCACTGGTCGGCGCTTTCTGGAGGGCTATGCCAGTGACGAAGCGCAATACCAGGCGCTCATGAACAATGGTCTGACCCAGGCCACGGGCTTGCAGCTGATCCCCGGCATTGCTCTCACTGCCGCGCAGATTGCCCAGCTCACCAGCGACATCGTCTGGCTGGTAGAACAAAGCGTGACGCTGCCCGATGGCACCGTTACCAAAGCGCTGGTGCCCCAGGTCTACGTCAAACTGCAGGCAGGCGACTTGAGCCCTAGCGGCGCCGTGCTCGCCGGCAATAATGTCGATCTGCAGGTCACCGATGGCGATATCAGCACCAGCGGCACCATCGCCGGACGCAATGTGGTCAGCCTCAATGCCGACAATATCGAGAATGTGCGTGGCCTCATCAGCGGCAAGGATGTGGCCGTTACCGCCACGCAAGATATCACCGTCGAAGGGGGCAGCATCAAAGGGCAGGATAGCCTCATCGCCCAGGCTGGCGGCGACATCACCGTCAAAAGCAGCACCGTTGACCTGAAAGACCGCATGCAGGATGGCACGGCCACTGTCAGCAGCCATGTCATCGACCGTGTCGCCGGGCTGTATGTCAGCAATCCCGATGCCGTACTAGTCGCCAGTGCCGGCAAGGACCTCAACCTGATGGCCGCCGTCATCCAGAATAGCGGCGCCAATACCAATAACACCGGTGGCACCCTGCTCAGTGCTGGTAATAACGTCAATCTTGGCGTCGTCAAAGAGACAGGGGATTCCTATGGCACCGGCATGAACAGCTGGCGCAAGGAACACACCACCGATGAGATTGGTAGCCAGATCAGCACGACGGGCGACATCAGCATCCTGGCCGGCAAAGACCTCGCCATCAAGGGTGCCAACATTACTTCCGATTCAGGCACCCTCAGTGCCACGGCAGGTGGCGACATTAGCATCACGGCCGCCACCAGTACCCTGGAAAGCGATGCCTACCGCAAGGTCAAAACCACCACCCGTAAAAAAGAGTTCCGCGATTCCATTGACCAGACCACGCAGACAGGCAGCACCCTGAGTGCCGACAAGATCAACCTGCAAGCTGGCGTGCCCAGTGCTAGCGCTGCGACCCTCGCAACGACCGCGACCAATACCACCGGCAACCTCACTATCGAAGGCAGTAATGTCGTGTCCACCAATGGCACCACCCTCGGGGCCACGGGCAATGTCAGCATTACGGCTGTCGAGAACACCCTCACCGAAAGCCACCTCAAGAAGGTCAAGCAAAGTGGCTTCTCCGCGAGCGGCAGCAGCATCGGCTACAGCAGCAGCAAGCTGACGCAGAACCAGAACGGCACTACCGTCACCCAGCAAGGCAGCACGGTCGGCAGTGTGAATGGCGATGTCACGATAGAGGCGGGCAAGACCTACACCCAGACGGCCAGCGATGTCTTGGCCCCCAATGGCGACATTAGCATCACGGCGCAGCAGGTCAACATAGCTGCGGGCAACAACACCAGCACGCAAACCACCGAAACCAAGTACAAGCAGACCGGTTTAAGCCTCACCCTCACCAATCCGGTCGTCAGCGCGATTCAGACTGCAGACCAGATGAAACAGGCGGCCAGTGAAACCAGCGACGGTCGCATGCAGCTCCTCGCCGCGGCGACTACCGGTCTTAGCGCAAAAAATGCCTATGATGCCGTCAATGCTGCCAAGCCCGGATCTGATCTTGCGCAGCAGGCAGGCGGCATCAACCTGAGCCTCTCCTTAGGTACCAGCAAGAGCCAGAGCAGCAGCACGCAGACCAGCAGCCAGGCCCAGGGCAGCACCGTGCAGGCAGGCGGCGACCTTAGCATCAAAGCCACCGGTGCAGGCCAGGATTCTGACATCAACATCACCGGCAGCAGCGTCAAAGCCACTAACAACGTCAGCCTCAAAGCGGATGATGAAATCAATCTGGTTGCCGCGCAAAATACCGACACCCTCACCAGCAAAAACAAAAGCAGTAGTGTCAGCGTTGGGGTAAGTATCGGCGTAGGCGCCGGAGGTGCTGGCCCCGCTGTCACCGTAGGCGCCAGTGCAGGCAAAGGCAAGGCCAGCGGCAATGACGTCACCTGGACTGAAACGAACGTGCAAGGTGGCAACAAAGTCACGCTGGAAAGTGGCACCGACACGAATCTGATCGGCGCCCAGGTTAAAGGTGAGCAAGTGGTGGCCAATGTCGGCACCAGTGGTGAAGGCAATCTCAATATTCAGAGCCTGCAAGACACCAGCAATTATGACAGCAAACAAAAAAGCGTCGGAGGTAGCATCACCGTCGGCACCAGCCAGCTAGGTGCCTCAGCCAATATCAGCAACACCAAAATTAACAGCGACTACGCCAGCGTCAATGAGCAGGCGGGCATCTATGCCGGTGACGGTGGCTTCCAGGTCAATGTGAATGGCAACACGGATCTCAAGGGTGCTGTGATCGCCAGCAATGAGACGGCCATCGCAGGCAACAAGAACAGCCTCACCACCGACACCCTAACGGTCAGCAATATCAACAACAGTGCAGAATACAAAGGCGAAAGCAGCAGCTTTAGTGGCGGTATCGGCTTAACCGAGCAACCCAATGGCGGCGGCTACAAAAATAGCCCCACCGCAGCAGCAGGCACCGGCAGTGAAAGTGGCAGCAGTAGCAGCGTCACCGTTAGTGGCATCAGTGGTGGCAGCCTCGCCATCACCGACAGCACCGCCCAACAAACCAAGACCGGGCAAGACGCCACCACCACCGTGCTCGCCCTTAACCGCGACGTCCATATCGACGACAACGGCAACGCCGTTGACAACCAAGGCAACAGCACCGCTGGCACACTCGGTCAGATATTTGACAAAGAGCAAGTCGAGCGCAGCCTCAATGCTCAGGTGCAAATCACCCAGGCATTCAGCCAGGTGGCTCCCAAGGCATTGGGCGATTATGCAACTAACAAAGCGAAAGACCTCAAAGATCAGGCGCAGCAAGCACAAGATGCTGGCGATACTGCTACCGCACAGCAATTGCGTGATGAGTCCAAGCTTTGGGAAGAAGGTGGTGCTTATCGCGTAGCCCTGCATGCAGCTTTGGGTGGATTAACAACTGGCAGTCTGGCTGGCGCAGTGGGTGCGGGTGCCAGCCAAAGCGTCATTCCATTCATAGGCAACAAGATCGCCGAGATGGATTTGCCTGATGTCGCCAAGCAGGCGCTCATCGAATCCACTGCGGTCGCGATTGGCGCAGCCTTGGCGGGAGATGGCGGCGCAGGCGCGAGCCTGGCTGCTACTGCCAACAATTATCTAAAACATGCCGATATTGAAAAATTCAACCAGGAATTGTCTGATTGCAAGGCCAGAAATTGCACGGTGGCAGAGAAACGCGCCATTGCAGAAAAGTGGAAAACAGTCAGCGATCAACAGCAAAATAACTTTCTTGACGAGACCCTGGCAACGGGTATCGACCCTAACCCCAAGGCTTTATACTATGTGCTTGAAGTACCCTTCTCCACTGGCATCACTGACCCTGACATCCAAGATATTGTCCAGGCGATAGACAAGCAGAATAGCTACGTCAAATGGCTGGAAATCAGTGAAACCGCAGCAGCGCTAGTTGGCAACACGGCATTACCAGTGGTGAGAGGCGGTCTGCTTGCCAAAGCCAATAGCGATGTCAAAAGCAAGCTGCCCGCAGGCGTTGAAGTACAGGCAGAGTCTGTGGCGCCACTGAACAAAAAAATAGTTGATGATAATCCTTCATACCTACCTTCCTATTTGCCTGGCACCAAAGTCTATACTTACACCACGCCTGCCAGTGGGGATAAGTTTGTGCGAGTGTATGTTGGAGAAGGAGCAAGTCAAACATCACAAGCCGCCAGTTGGATGATGCGTGCTTCCGATATTGAGGGACTCAGCCCCCAACAGATCAAGGACAAGTTTGCCTTAAGCCAACTGCCTACATACGTTACTGATGTCAATATTCCCGCTGGTCAAACCATGCGTGCGAGTACGGCGAACGGTATTCTTGGGAATGGTGGTGGGGGCGTGCAGTTTGAGGTAACGAATAAGCCAAAAACTGAAGCTGAACAAAAGGCGTTTAATTCATGGTTTACAAATCCGAGGCCGCTCAAATGACTGATGATATTGCAAGAAACATTTCAATAAGCGTAGCGTTACCTGATGGTGGAGTCATCGCCATATCCAATTGTTTAATCGGAGATGAAGATGAAATCATTCCAATTTACGACCACAACCACAACATCTTCCGTCTCGACAAGAATGGTAACGTATTGTGGCAGGTGCAGCGAGATGATAAAGGTGCCATTAACTGGGAGCGCATCATGGCGGAAGTGGATAAGGGCGATGAAGGCGATCCTGAAACCATTCGACATGCAAGGAAGCCGTTCACAACTCTTTACTTGCTGGATTCAGAAGGAAACGATCTCACAAAAACTGGAAAATGGGTAGATGGACTCACTCTGTATGGGCTATCCGTTAACTATGGCGGACGGTATCAAATTGACATAGATACTGGCATTGCCACCAATATTACAGAGTCTCCTACACGTGATTGGTAAATCTTGGATGATGAGCGAATCAGACATCAAAAGCTTAAGTGCAGCACAGATTCAATATAAATTTGCACTTAAATCTGTATCTACTGAAGATAAAGTCTTGTTACCAGATGGTAATCTAATTCTTCTGACAGACTCGATCATGGAAAGCCTTTGCCAAAAGCACGATTTATCAGCTTTGAAAATCCGACTGATGTGTTGAAACTAGTAACGGTGAACCAATGATCTTCAGCATTTTTTGCAAAAAGCTTGACCTATCTCATGTTGATTATAAAAGAGATGGTCGAGGCCTACATAGCAGGCGAGAATTAATCAGGAAAAAATACCCTAACAGTCTTGTGTATCAAGAATTGCGAGCTGTTCTTTATCTTTATCATGCAAAGATTTTTGTCACAACCACCACTTCGATTATGGAGTGCGGCGAAGTCATTAATTTAGACTTCCTAAACGCAAGTGACGAGGAGATTGGAAATGCTATTTATGACAAATTACTCGAATGCTACTCAATCTCTCCAGATATCTTGAACAAAACCATAATGAAACCTAGCGACTGGCCTGTATTTAAAGCTTCAAAAGCAAAGACACTGAAAGAATTTCGCGCTAACGCTATTCGATTTGAGATCAAAACTATCAATAGTGCCTTGCTCATTCAATGTAAATACGTAGAGTCGACAAACCAAGGTGAGCATGTAGGTGCATATATTTCATTAGGGCCAGAGGCGACCGAACTTGGTAGGAAAATCCGTAAATTGGCTGCGATGCTGAGTAAACTACGTGAAATGGAGATGCTGTGAATCGCTACAACCCCTGCGACTTTGTAGCCAACAGATTATAACTATTGATTAATCAAATATTACGTCGGCTTATTCAAGTCGTACCATATCCGCTATGGTAATCATAAAATTTATCCACTGGGCAATTGAACTAATTCTACTTTTCTACGTACTTAAAGGGCTACTTGGAAAGTTTCAAGAAGGAGATTTTTCCAAAGCAATAGTTATCGGGATTGTTTGGTTTGGCTTAGGTCTTTTTACATCAGGGATTATTAAAATTGTGTAACTCTTCTATAGAGGTCGAACGCACGTTTCTGAATTGATCTGAGTCCGCTTGGGGGGGGGTGTTAATTTCGTTATTGAATATTTCAAGCAACTGATAGATGGATTCTGAGGAAAAAACTGTGGACCGCAGCCTCTACCAACAATGCACAACAGGCAAATGCGGCGATGCAGGGGATGAAGGTGGACACCTAATTGCATCAAGTCTTGGTGGCACGGGCGATAAAATCAATCTTGTTCCGCAAGCTGCCACCCTGAACCGACAGGATTGGCGAGATATGGAGCGCTATCTGGCGGGGGAACTCAAGGCTGGTAAAACTGTAAATGTTAAGATTGATGTGGGATATCCGGCTAACGGTGCAGGAAGGCCCAATTTATTTGTTGTTGAGGCTACGATAAATGGAAAAATCGTGCCTTTCCGCTTTACTCAGTGAGAATTTCATGAAAATTAATTCTGTTGAAGACGCCTACGGGTTGTTGGCTCAATATTTAGTAGGGTTTATTGATGGGCGGCAGTGGGACCGCGCAGTATGTAATATGAGAATTTTGAATAGCATGGCAAGAGGCATGCATTGGCTAGAGTATGGCGACATAGTAGACGAGTTAGGTGGGTTCTCCAATGATCGTATTATCATTTGGGATGGGCTGGATGCAGCGCTTTTCCTTCGAGACGACCTCCTAGCCACAACGGGTGAACGAATCTGGGGTTTAACCTTCACACTCTACCCTAACGGCAAGTATTAATATCGAATACGA
Organism: Methylovorus menthalis; assembly: GCF_020523625.1. Lineage (GTDB taxonomy): Bacteria > Pseudomonadota > Gammaproteobacteria > Burkholderiales > Methylophilaceae > Methylovorus > Methylovorus menthalis. The sequence goes on along the minus strand of NZ_JAJAQH010000001.1, from coordinate 216,295 downwards.
TTACAACAAGCCTGAAGATTACGAAGACTCGGACGAATTAATCACTGGAGAGGAAATCAATCAGAGTTTGTCCAACCTAAATAAACAGGCTTAATTTACCAAATTTTTCTACACCAATACTTTGCACACCATGGGCTTCGAACAACTAGCAGAACTTAAGAAACAACTCGCAGCGGCGGCTCCCCAGAAGCCCTCCCGTTCACCGAAACAATCAGGAAGCCCAAAGAAACCTGGACCACCGGTCGATCCGGTTCTCCTGGCAATTGGGCGCTTGCAGAAACTGTTCCCTCGCACCTTTCCCAAGAACCCTGCCCCCAAGCTTCCGCTGAAGATCGGCATCTATGCTGACCTCGTGGCAAGAAAAGGTGAGATTGCGCTTGATGAGGTTAGGCTTAAGGAAGCGTTAAGCAAATGGTGCCGAACCCGAAGATACTGGGCTTCCATTATTGAAGGTGCCCCCAGAGTAAATCTTGATGGGGAGCCAGATGGAGTAGTGACGGCTAGCGAAGCTGGCCAGGCACGGGGCTTGGAATCAAGATTGAGAATTCACAAAACAGAATCTGTATGAAGCTTATCTTAAAAAAGGGTTGGAACGGCGAATATAGGCCATTGGACCTATTTCTAGCCCTCATTTTTACAGGGATGGTCTATTCAATAATATTATTCCTATCAATTTCCCTGATTCACTCAAAAACGCTGTTAGGTTTAACGCTTTTACTCATTTATTCCACCTGTAGCATTCTGGGCATATGGTTTACGGTGGCTTTATGGAGGGGATCCAGAGAGTCTAAGGTCTGGTGGAAATGGCTGGTCCGTGGTTTTCTCATCTACTCATTATGCGAGTACATAGGTAAATGGATATCCTAAAAAAGGAAAAACCTTGAAATCTCCTGATTAGAAAGCCCGCAATCGCGGACTTTCTATTTACTTGCATTTTATGGTGTCTCAACTTGCGGCTTATGGGTCAAACTTGCATCTTATGGTGCGCAGAACAGCAGCCCGCTTTCGCGGGTTTATTCACATCACATTAACCACATTTGCTGTCGCCGCAATTGAGGCAGGTCAGGCAGCCGTCCATGACGATGGCGGCTTTGGTATTGCACTTGTTACAAAGCTGGGCACCAGGCGGAAAGCCCTCTTCGTTTCTCGGTTCGTGGGCGTGCTTTTCGAGGTATTCGGTTTTCTTTTCCTCGATCAGTTTTTTCTGGTGTTCGTCCAGGCCGGGTTTTTTCAGCATGCCGATCTGGTAGAAATGTTGTTCTAGCACTTCGCCGATTTCAGCGACCAGGCTGGGGATGAATTTGCCGCCTTTTTTGAAGTAGCCGCCGCTGGGTTCAAACACGCTGCGTAACTCTTCTACCAGGAAGGTGACGTCGCCGCCTTTGCGGAACACGGCGGACATGACGCGGGTGAGGGCGACGATCCACTGGAAGTGCTCCATGTTTTTGGAGTTGATGAAGACTTCAAATGGGCGACGGTGTTCCTGCGGGGTGCCTTCGTTCATGATCACGTCGTTAATCGTGATGTAGAGCGCGTGCTCGGTGACCGGGGTTTTGATCTTGTAGGTGTTGCCTACCAGCATTTCCGGGCGGCTGAGCGGCTCGCCGAGTTGCACAATCTCGGCCATTTTCTGCGCGGCTTGCTGCTCATGAGCTTGCTGTTGCGCAATATTGGCGGCTTCTTTGGCCTTGTCTTCTTCGGTGACTACGCTGTAGCCGGTGATCTTTTTTTCTATTTTGATAGCCATATTGTTCTCCTGTCAGTTGGGCAGGGATCGATATCCCATGCCCATACCGTAGCGCTTCACGCGCTACGATTAAAACTTGCCGTAGTAACCCTCTTTCAGCGCGTCATACAGATTGGCTGCTGAGTGGATTTCACCGTCGTATTCGATTTCTTCATTGCCTTTGACTTCGACTACCGAGCCGTCATCCAGCGTGAATTTGTAGGTGGTGTTTTCGAGGTCTTTTTCGGTGACCAGCACGCCCTGGAAGGCTTCCGGGTTGAAGCGGAAGGTGGTGCAGCCCTTCAGGCCTTTTTCGTAGGCGTAGAGGTAGATGTCCTTGAAGTCACCAAAGTCATAGTCCGTGGGGACGTTGATGGTTTTGGAGATGGAGCTGTCGATCCACTTCTGTGCAGCGGCCTGGATGTCCACGTGTGCCTTGGCGCTGATGGTGGAGGAATCCATGAAGTATTCCGGCAACTGCTCTTCGGGTTTATCCGAGAAAGGCATGGCGCCGGCATTGATCAGCTCGCGGTAAGCCAGCAGTTCATATGAGAATACGTCGACCTTTTCCTTGGACTTCTTGCCTTCACGGATCACGTTGCGGGCATAGTGGTGGGCGAAGGATGGCTCAATGCCGTTACTGGCGTTATTGGCCAGGCTGAGCGAGATGGTGCCGGTTGGCGCAATCGAGCTGTGGTGCGTAAAGCGCACGCCATTCTTGGCGATCTGCTTGCGCAGCTTTTCGGGGAACTGCTGCATGTAGCGGCTGTAGAGGCCCATCAACACCTTGCCTTTGACCTTGTCGCCCAGCTTGATGCCGTCTTTGACCATTTCCGGACGTTTTGCCAGCAGGTCAGCAGTCACCACGAATTCTTCATCCATGATGGGTGCTGCGCCTTTTTCTTCGGCCAGTTCAACACCGACTTGCCAGCCCACTTCGGCCATGATCTTGGTCACTTCTTCGGTGAAGGTGAGCGATGCATCATCGCCGTATTTCATCTTCAGCATGGTCAGGGTAGAACCCAGGCCCAGATAGCCCATGCCGTGACGGCGCTTGCGCATGATTTCAGCTTGCTGTTGTGGCAGTGGCAGGCCGTTCACTTCCACCACGTTGTCCAGCATGCGGGTGAAGGTGGCGACGACTTCACGATACTCTTCCCAGTCAAACCAGGCTTTGTCGGTGAAAGGCTCACGTACGAACTTGGTCAGGTTGACCGAGCCCAGCAGGCAGGCGCCATAAGGGGGCAGTGGTTGCTCACCGCAAGGGTTGGTGGCGCGGATGTTTTCGCAGAACCAGTTGTTGTTCATTTCATTGACGCGGTCGATCAGGATGAAACCTGGCTCGGCGAAGTCGTAAGTCGAGGACATGATCACATCCCACAGACGTTGCGCCTTGATGATCTTGTACACGCGGCAAGCCACTTTGCCGTCGGATTCACGGGTGAGGTACTTGTTCTTGACTGGCCATTCGCGCCACACCACCTGGTTGGGGTCTTCCAGATTCAGGCTGTCCTGATTGGCCTCTTTTTCGGTGACAGGGAAAGCCAGTTTCCACTCGGCATCGGCCTTCACCGCTTCCATGAATTCTTTGGTGATCAGGGTCGACAGATTGAACTGACGCAGGCGGCCAGCTTCGCGCTTGGCCTTGATGAAGTCAGTGACATCAGGGTGCGAAATATCAAAAGTGGCCATTTGTGCGCCACGGCGTCCGCCAGCGCTGGACACGGTGAAACACATCTTGTCGTAGATATCCATGAACGACAGCGGGCCGCTGGTATAAGCACCGGCGCCAGCCACAAACGCGCCCTTGGGGCGCAGCGTGGAGAATTCATAGCCAATGCCGCAACCTGCCTTCAGGGTCAGGCCAGCTTCGTGTACTTTTTCCAGAATGCCGTCCATGCTGTCTTCAATAATGCCGGACACGGTGCAGTTGATGGTGCTGGTAGCGGGCTTGTGCTCTTGCGCACCAGCATTGGAAGTAATACGGCCAGCAGGGATGGCACCGCGACGTAGTGCCCACAGAAAACGCTCGTACCAGAAGCTGCGCTTGGCATCGGTTTCTTCAGCATCGGCCAATGCACGGGCAACACGCTTGTAGGTGTCATCCATGTCCGCATCGATATGATCGCCTTGCTTGGTCTTCAGGCGATATTTCTTGTCCCAGATGTCGAGTGAAACCGGTTGCATGGGGACTTCTTGCGTGGCGTTGTCTGAAGCTTTCACAGCTTTTAGCATGTAGGGATCCTTCCTTGTGGCGATGCTTGATGGGTTAATCAAGCTGGTTATTTTAGGCCTGGCCTTCTAGGTCTGATTTAAGGCAAGACCACAATATATTGTGCTTTTGTGCAAAATTATGTCATTTCCTTGTGATGGTCAAGAAGATTTTTCGGTGCATCCGCGCCATTTCAGTGCTCGCTTTTGTGCATGAAATGACAAGACGCCAGCGGGCAGGCTTTAGCGTAAAGGTGAGCCCTTGCTAACAACCGTAAAAATAAATTTCCGTCCGCGATATTGACCTTTTCAGGCATTGCTGCATGCCCGTTTCAGTACTGTTGGCCTGTCATGACGCCGTCGCATGTGATCAAGGATGAACCCGGCGGAGGATATGTGCGAAAATAGCTTTATGCCTCGCTTCCTCTATACCTTGCTGCTCTATGGCCTGTTGCCATTCGCCCCTATCAAGCTGTTGTGGCGTGGTCTGCGGCGTCAGCCAGAGTATTTGCACCATTGGGGTGAGCGCTTTGGTTTTTATCGTGGGGCGCCTGCCCAGCCTGTGATCTGGCTGCACTGCGTGTCGGTGGGCGAGACCCGCGCCGCGGCGCCGCTGGTGCTGGCTTTGCAAGCGCGCTATCCACGTCACCGCATTCTATTTACCCACACCACCCCCACGGGCCGGGTCACCAGCGAGCAATTGTTTGGCGAAAAGGTAGACCGCGTTTACCTGCCTTACGATACCCCAGGCGCCGTTGCCCGTTTTCTGCGTCATTTCAAGCCTGAGATAGGATTGATCCTGGAAACCGAGTTGTGGTTCAACCTCATCGCAGCCTGCCATGCACGGCAGATTCCGCTGTTGCTGGTCAATGCCCGCATGTCCGCCAAATCGGCCCATGGCTATGGCAAAGTGGCCCGCCTCACCGAGCAAGGCCTGGTGCGCTTGAGCGCTATCGCCGCCCAGACCGAGCAGGACAAGCAGCGTTTGCAATCGCTAGGGGCGCAAAACGTCACCATATGCGGCAATCTCAAGTTTGATGTGGAGCCACCTGCCGATGCTGATGTACTGGGCGCTGCCTTGCGCGAGCGGCTGGGCGAGTTGGTGGGGCGCAATCGCCCGGTGTTTCTGGCGGCCAGCACAAGGGAAGGCGAAGAAGAGCAGATTCTGGATGCGATACGCGCGGCGGATGTGCCACATCTGTTGACCATTCTGGTGCCTCGCCATCCGCAACGGTTTGCGGAAGTCGCCCAGTTACTGAAAAAACGCGGATATTCCTATCTGCAGCGCTCGCGGCTGGCGCATATCACCGTGGAAGAAGCCGCGGCCATGCATGTTGAAGTCATCCTCGGCGACAGCATGGGGGAGATGTTTACCTACTATGCGGCTTGCGACCTGGCGTTTATCGGCGGCAGCTTGTTGCCCTATGGCGGGCAGAATCTGATTGAGGCCTGCGCCATGGGTAAGCCTGTGCTAGTCGGGCCACATACCTTTAATTTTGAGGCCGCCGCCGAGTTTGCCATTGCGGACCGTGCCGCCTGGCGGGTGCGAGACTCTGGTGAGTTGGCCAAGGCCATGCAGCGCTTGCTCGGTGACCCCGAGGCCAGGCAGGCTATGGGCTGGGCGGCCATTGAGTTCAGCCACAGTGCAGGCGGGGCTGTGCACAAAGTATGTGATCTGGTGGCGCGCTACCTGGCACCGCAGACCCCTTAGTTAATCCGGATGGTTTAAACCATCCGGCTGCTCAGTTTCACTACTGGCGACAACCGTTGATCCAACCGCAATCATCTGCGTTCCCCGGCCACTCTCAGGTGTATAGCTTCGTTCCATCGACATCCGGGTTCCATGCCCTGCTTCAGGGTCATTCCACGGCGAGTGATTTCACCAGCACTAGTTCGCATGCGCCATTGCCGGTATCGGTGCGGGTAAGCGAGCTGCGCCAGGTCCAGCCATCCACCCCTTTTGCCTCAATCAGCTGCCCCTGAATCCGCACGCGTTGCCCCACCCGTATGGCGCTCAGTTGTCGCGCAATGGTGTCGTCCGCAGGCACCATGTGCATATTGGCGCTGTGGCTTTCGATTTCTTCGCGCGGGATGGGAAACTGCTCGACGCGCCAGAAGTAAAAGCGACCACTCTGGCTAATATTGATCTTGGATAACACTGTCTCATCCGACATGCGGCCCCAGCCAAGCGCCAGGTCTACCGGTGCCAGCTGCGCCGCCCGGTCCAGCTGGTAACGCTGGGTGGAGAGTACGCGGGCTTGCAGGCTGAACTCTGCCAGCGGGGTAATGGTGTAGTTGTTCAGTAGGAATGAGGTGGCGTGGGAGATGCGCTGCTGTTGCGGACTGTCGGCGGCGATGACGCCCGGCCCATGCTGTTCGGCACGCTGCTGCCAGTGGTGATACGCGCCCCAGGCAATCAGCAGGATAAACGCAAGACGTCGCCAGGAAAGGCCTGCAAACGTCATGGTCGGTTAACGGATCAGCCTGCTGATCTGCTTGAAGGCATCGCTGCCAGCAGCGCCCAGCCATTCAAACGCGATGGATTCGGTGTTGCTGACGATAATGCCCGCCTGCGATAAACGTTGCAGGGCATTGTCTCGGTGCAGTGTCTGGCGTGAAAGCACGGCATCCGCCGCGACAATCACCTGATGCCCATGGGCTTGCAGGTCAAGCGCGGTTTGCAACACGCAAATATGCGCTTCCATGCCGGTCAGTATGACCTGCGGCCTGTCACTCGTCAGGTGCTGGCGGAAACCCGGCGCCTGCCAGCACGAAAACACGGTTTTCTCAATGCGGGGAACATCGCCCAGCCAAGGCAGCAATGTTTCCAGGGTAGGCCCAAGCCCCTGCGGATATTGCTCGGTATACAGTCGTGGTACTTCCAGCAAGGCCGCTGCCTGCAGCAATATGCCGATGTTACGAACCACCGTTTGTGCCTCCTCGGCAGGCATGGCGGCGCAAAGCTTTTCTTGCACATCAATCACGACCACTTGGCTCAAGTGGCGCTGGGCAAGAAAAGGCGGTTTGCTCATGGCTTTGCCAATTCCCCGGATGCCAGATGCTGGTTGACGGTGATCATGTCGGCATCCGAAAGCTGGCCTGTGGCAGATTTGAGCTTGAGCATCCCTAGCAGGTAGTTGTAGCGGGCTTGCAGCAAATCCCGCTTGGCGCTGAAAAGCTGCTGCTGGGCGTTGAGCACATCCACGCTATTGCGCACGCCGACTTCGTAGCCGAGATTGGTAGAGTCCAGCTGGCTTTGGCTTGAGCTCAGTGCCTGTTCGTAAGCACGCACCTGGGCGATGCTGCTGACCAGAGTCAGGTAAGCTTCGCGCGTATCCAGCTCGGCCTGTCTGCGTGCGGCTTCCAGGTCGTCTAGCGCCTTGTTCTTGTTGGCGACGGCTTCACGTACGCGCGAATTTACCAGCCCGCCCTGATACAGGGGGATTTGTAGTTGCACGCCTATCGTGGCGTTTTGCAGATCGGTGCCAAAGCCGTTAATTCCGCTACTGGCGCGGGTGTCGGTGTAGTTGCCTACCGCATCCAGCGTGGGTAGGTGACCGGCATGCTGGCGCTCAATCTCTTGCGTGGCAATATCCAGCAACTGCTGCTGAATCAGGATATTCAGGTTGCTCTGCTCGGCCATGCTAACCCAGGTTTCCATATTAGCGGGTTCGGGTGATGCCGGCTGCAGGTCGGCCATGGCAGGGGCCAGTCGGATAGCCGGTTGCTGCCCCGTGATGGCTTGCAGCGTGCGGCGTTTTACTTCCATATCATTCAGGCTGGCAATCTCCTGCGCCTGCAGCAGATCGTAGCGGGCTTGCGCTTCATTAACATCGGTAATGGTGGCCGTGCCTGCTTCAAAGTTGGCGCGGGCTTGCTCCAGCTGACCACTGATGGCCGATTTCTGGGCATTGATCAGGTCCAGCCTGTCTTGCGCCTGCAGGGTATCAAAATAGGCCTGCGAAATACGCAGCATCAACGTTTGTCTGGCAAGCACCAGCTGTTTATCTGCCTGGCTTACCTGGCTTTTTGCCTGGGCAAATTGAGCGCTGATCTGCTTGCGATAAATCGGTTGGCTGACGCTGACGCCATAGCCAAAGGTATCAAACGATTCGCGCCCGCCATTGCGAAATACCGTGGCGCTACCCATGTAGCGGATGTCGGTTTCCGAGTGGCTGGCATTGCTGCTGGCAGTCACGGTCGGCAGGTAAAGGGATTTGCCCTGCTCCAGTTTTTCCTGCGCCGCGAGATGGGCATTTTTGGCGGCGGCCCAGCTGGGGTCGCCGCTGAGGGCGAGCTGGTAAAGGTCTACCAGATTCTGCTGGGCAGGAGCAGCCTGAGCCGACAGGCTGTACGCTGCCAGCACGAGTACATACCAATAAAAGCGCATGATGGAGCTTAGAATTCGAAGCGAGCTGGGTGAGGCGCGTTTTCCAGAGGAGGCACCGAGGTTTCAAACAGCACATCGTGGCGGAAACTGTCGGCGCTGACGCGACGTATCATGGTAGCTTCCATGGCTGGGCCTTCGCCTACCACGGCAAACAGGCGGCCATTGGTGGCAAGCTGCTGTTCAGCAATCACAGGCAGCAAAGGCAGCGATCCGGTGAATACGATGACATCATACGGTGCGCCATTGGCCCAGCCCTGGCTGCCATCGGCAATTTCCAGGCTCACATTGTGTATGCCGTGCTGCTGTAGTTTGCGCTGGGCGGCGACGCTGAGGTCGGCATGAATTTCCAGGCTGACGACCTCCTTGGCGAGCGTTGCCAGCAAGGCGGTCAGGTAACCACTGCCGGTGCCGATTTCAAGCACGCGGTCGGTTTTGCTGATTTCCAGCGCCTGCACGATGCGGCCTTCCATTTTGGGAGAAAGCATCTGCTGGCCAGCACCTATGGGAATCTCCAGATCGGCAAAGGCCAGGCCGCGATACTGCTCCGGCACAAAGTCCTCACGTGGCACCTGGCTTAAAAGATCCAGCACGCGCGCGTCCAGCACCTCCCATGTGCGGATCTGCTGCTCAATCATGTTGAAACGCGCTTGTTCTACATCCTTATGCATAGTGTGGCTTCCATCGCATGGTCAGTGAGTGCTTGATTATAGCGCCTGCACTCCGAGTTTCAATCAATCCGGTTCAATCAGTTTTACCTGGCTGATTTCAATGACTTGAATCCGCTGCTGGCTCATCATCCAGCTTATACCGGCTGAGCTTGTACCACAGGGAACGCTCGCTGATGTCTAGCAGCTTGGCCGCTCGGCTTTTATTGCCCTTGCTCTGGCGCAACGCGGCTTCTATCAGTTTTTTCTCCAGCGCCTCGGTAGCCAGCGGTAACGACAATACTGCTGTCGCAGTTTCCCCTGATGGGGAGGTGGGCAGCGGGCTGGACTGCAGGATATCCGCAGGCAGATGCTGAGGTTCAATAGCAGAGTTGCCGCAGACAATGCATGCGCGTTCCAGCACGTTCTCCAGCTCGCGCACATTGCCCGGCCAGGCATACGATTGCAGCGCAAACAGGGCGGCCTCACTGATGCTGGCCTGGCGTTTTTGCAGAAAGTGCGACACCAGCAGCGGTATGTCGCCGCTGCGATCGCGCAATGGCGGCAAGTCAATGCGGAACACATTCAGGCGGTAATAGAGATCCTCGCGCAACTTGCCTTCCTTGACGGCTTGCATGGGGTCGCGATTGGTGGCGGCGATCACGCGGATATCCACGGCGGTGGCGCGGTTGCTGCCCAAGCGTTCGATCACGCCCTCCTGGAGTGCGCGCAGCAATTTGGCTTGCAGATTGACCGGCATTTCTGTCACTTCGTCCAGAAACAAGGTGCCGCCATCGGCCAGTTCGAATTTGCCTATGCGTTCCTTGATAGCGCCAGTAAAGGCGCCGCGTTCATGGCCAAATAATTCCGACTCCAGCATTTCGGAGGGAATCGCCGCACAATTGACCGCCACAAACAGCGCATCCTTGCGCGGTGAAAGCTGATGCACGCCACGCGCCACCAGCTCCTTGCCGGTGCCGGTTTCGCCCACAATGAGGGTCGTCGCTTTTTCCGGGGCCACTTGCCGTATGGCTTGCTGAACGCGCTGCATGGCCGGGCTCTGGCCTATCATGCCGTCTTCGCCATGTGCCTCTTCGCGCAAAAACTGGTTTTCGAGTTTGAGGCGGCTGAGCGAAAGCGCGCGGTCAATGGCAATTTCCAGGGTTTCCAGGTCAAACGGCCGCAAAATATAATCTGACGCGCCCAGCTTCATGGCCGCCACGGCGGTGCTGATCTCGCCCTGTGCCGTCACGATGATCACCGGCACTTCCAGCCCTTCTTTCTGCATGGCTTGCAGCAGTTGCAAGCCATCCATCACCGGCATGTGCAAATCACTCACCACCAGGTCGGCGCCGCCTTCGCGCAGGATATCCAGCGCCTGACGGCCATGCTCGGCGATGACGGGCTGGTAACCCGCTTGCCGCAGGCTGATTTCCAGCAGTCGGCGCATATTGGGTTCATCGTCCAGCGCCAGGATGCGTTTGAGTGTGGACATTATTTTTCTACTCCGGAAAGAGGTAACAAAATACGAAATTCAGCGCCGCCCAGCGAGCTCGTGCCTGCGCGTATGCTGCCATGATGTGCCTGCACAATCTGCCGCACCACCGACAGGCCCAGGCCGATGCCGCCGCTACGCTTGGTAAAGAACGGGTCGAACACCTGCTCGCGCTGGTCTTCGGGAATGCCCGGGCCATTATCGGAAACCGTAATGCAGGCATGATCACCGGCCGTGCTGCTGCTCAGCACGATATGGCCGCCATCCGGCAATACCTGAATGGCATTCAACAGCAGGTTGAGCAATACCTGCGTCATCTGTTCCGGGTCGCAGGTGGCAATCAAGCTTGCATCCAGCTGGGTTTCCAGCACGATATGCTTTTTCTCGGCCTGCATGCGTAGCATGGCGGCCGACTGCGCACACAGCTGGCTGAGGTCTACCGGTGTGAAGTTGGGCAGGCGTGGCCGGGCCGAGTCGATGAGGGTCGAGACCAGTTTGTTCAGGCGCTCAGTTTCGCTGATGATGAAACCGCACACTTCGCGGCCTTCTTCGCTGAGGGTGGGTTCGCGCAGCAACACCTGCGCTGACGAGCGCAAAATGCCCAGGGGCGTGCGCACTTCGTGACTCATGGCGGCCGCCATTTCGCCAACGACCGCGAGCTTGGCGGCGCGAGTGAGGTTTTCCTTGGAGCGCTCCAGATCCTCGATCATGCGCGCAAACGCGTGGGACATGGCATCAATCTCGGCCGGGCCACCGCGCGGCGGGGCCATATTGCTTGGTGCACGCATAAAGCCAAGGGCAAAATCCGTCAGCTTGGCGATGGGCCGGGTAATCGCGCGGGCGACCGGTACCGCAATCAAGGTCGCCAGCGCCACGGTGACCAGCAGTAAGGCCAGGAAGATATACGCCATCTGGCGCACCGGCGTCATGGCCTGTGCCCGGTTTTGCAGAATGTCCACGCGCCAGTCAAACCCGGCAAAGTTCTGATAGCCATTGGTCTTGGCATGGCTGCTCAGCTTTTTTGCCAGGTGGATGGCATGCCAGCGGCTGGTGCTGCTGAGGAGATGCTGCTGATCATCGTATAGCGCGGCTGCGCTACGGCCGGTGACCGCACTTTCCAGCACATGCTGTATCTGCAGCCAGTCGAATACGGCCACCAATTGACCGACCGGCGCCTCGGTAGAGGTACTGTAAATAGTGGCGAGTATCGGCAACTGGTCATGGGCAATGGTCCCCAGGCTGATCTGTGTTTGTGGCAGTCTGGCTTTCTGCCAGGGCTGGATAGGCGCATGGCGCTGGCCGATATGCTGAATATTGCTCGAAGCGACGATCAGGCCTTCGTTATTCACGACATAGAGCTCGACATAAATGTCGCGGTAGCTTTGTTTGAGGTCGCTCAGGAATTTGGACAGGCGTTTGTCGACGTCATCAATGCGGATTTCCTGCATGATTTCGAGCTGGCTCCACGACGCCACGTTCTGCAAACGCTCAAACATCATGCGATCCACTTCATCGGCCGTGGCGATCGCGCGCGTGGTCATGTCACGCTTGATTTCGGTCTTGAGGGCGCTGCGGGCCTCGTAGAATGCCATGCCGGTAATCAGCAGGGTCGGCAGCAAGCCTGCCAGCAGAAACGCCCCTAACAGGATCAAGCGGATCGGTAGCGCTTTGCTCAGCATGGTTTCAATGCGAGAATCCGCAAATCGGCATCAGGCGCTCTTCGCAAAACGCGGCTCGCTTGAGGCAAGGGATGGTGTCATTTGGGTGATTCATACGCTGGGGAATTTATGCGTGCATTAAGCTGCTATGGGGTGTTGAGTGTAGTCGTCGCCCTCAGCCTCTGCAAGTCTGCTGCGGCGGACGATACGGCGGGCGGTTTTCTCGACGGCTTCAAGCTGGGCGGCTACTCCAGTGCGTATTTGAATGTGCATTCCGGTGGCAAATCCGAAGCCAGTCTGGAAGAAGTGAGCTTTTTGCTGCGCTGGGAGGGCGAAGGCCGCTGGCGATTTTTTGCTGAGCTTGAGCAGGAAAAACCCGTCAGCTGGAAGTCCGGCCATGGCTTGACCAACGATGGCGCGCGCATCGATCTTGAGCGCTTCTACTTCGATTACAACATCTCCGAACAATACAATCTGCGTGCTGGCCGATTCCTGACCCCGGCTGGCCGCTGGAATCTCATCCACGCAGCGCCGCTGGTGTGGACCACCACCCGTCCGCTGGCAACCAGCCGCTTGTTCCCGCAATCCACTAATGGCGTCATGCTGTATGGCGCCAAGTCGTTTGATAACCGTGCGTTCGAGTACACGTTTTTCATGGAGGCGCTGGAGGATCAGCATCTGGATGGCGATGAAATCCAGTACCGCGATACCCACGGTGCGCGTTTTGCCTTTACAGGCAAACTGAACCTGGGCGTGACCCTGATGGAGTTTACCGAGGATATCCCCGGCACCCCGCAATTCCGGATGATGGGGGCCGACTTCATGGTAAAGCATGAGGACTGGGAGTTCAGCGGCGAAGCCTATCAGCGCTATTACAGCAATAACCGTGACGGCGGCAGTGGTGCTTATGTGCAGGCAGTGGCGCCTTTGGGTAATCGCTGGTTTGCGGTTGGCCGCTTGGAAAATTTCAAGCGCCCGGCAGAAGGCTCGGCTGAGCGTTGGGTGTTGGGGGCCGCGTGGCGGATGCAGCCTAACCGGGTATTGAAGCTCGAGTATGTGGGCGGCGACGAGGAGCGCGCCGATGCCCCCAAGGGCTTCTTTACTTCGTTTGCTATTTTGTTCTGATGCTATCCCGCCCGGCCATGCTGCGATATCGAGACCGTCTGATAATGCCTGCGCCCCGCCAGTGTATGAGCGTGTTGTTGCTTGGCTGGACATTGCTGCTGTGCATGGGTCAGCCGCTGGCTGCTCCCGCCGATACTCTGGCCGTGGTGGTGCCCAAGACACAGAGCGGCAAGATTGGCAGCCTGGTAGACCTCTCGCTGATTTACTGGCGCAAAAAACTCTACTGGTCAGAAGGTGTGCGCATGCAACCGGTTAACCTGCCGACGGATAGTCCACAGCGGCGACAGTTTTCGCAGCGCGTGCTTGGCAGTTTGCCTGAGGCGCAAGCCGAATACTGGAACGAAGTGTATTACCACGGCACCACACCGCCACATGTGGTTTCCTCGCAGGAGGCAGTTTTGCGCTACGTGGCGGATACGCCGGGTGGTATAGGTTATGTGGATGCCTGCAAGGTGGATGCCCGGGTCAAGGCCGTGGCTTGGTTGCTGGGCGACGGGTCGTTTACTACCAGTCAGCCTGCGCTGAACTGCCCACCCTAAGTGCTTGCCTCATAGCGGTTTTTTCGATGAATCGCGATGGTTGCTCCCTTCGCTTGCCAGGCAATCCCTGCAATTTTTGTATGATTTCGGTGTTGTACTCACAATTCCTGCGCTTCTATAATTCCCATGATATAAGCTAAGTTATTGATTGTAAATATATAGTTTATATTTTTTCGGGATGGCATGCCGATTGCGACATGATGACTATCACTTACAGGAGAGTCGTCATGTTGCCGGCACCGAGCTTTGATCCTCAGAAAATAACTCAAGCGCATCAGTCATATACGACCAAGCGCCAGCAAGCGATCGTTCCGCTGCATATGGCGGGTGGCTTGCAAACCACGCTGGCCGCGCCGGATGCCCATGATCGCGCTGAGCTGGAGCAGTTTGTCCGCAGCGTGTTTCGTCTGGTGCATGGCGCGCGCATACGCCATTTCATGCCGACACTCATGAGCCTGCGCGATGACGAGGGCAATCTGCATGCGGTGTGTGGCGTGCGACATGCTGCCGAGCAACCGCTGTTTCTGGAAACCTATCTCGATCAGCCGGTCGATTTGATCCTGAGTGCCGCTACCGGCAAGCAAGTGGCGCGCGACCAGATTATTGAGGTGGGCAATCTGGCCGTATTCCAGCCCGTACATATTCGCCATCTGCTCGCCAGCGTGAGTCTTTACCTGCATGGCAGTCAGGCCGAGTGGGCCGTATTTACCGCCACGCCTGTGTTGCGCAATGCCCTGCTCAAGCTGAACATGCAGCTGGTACATCTGGGGGCAGCCGACATTCAGCGCTTGCCTGCCGAAGAGCGTCCTGACTGGGGCAGCTATTATGACAATACACCGCAAGTGCTTGCCGTGCGTCGGATGCAATAGGAGCCAATATGTCGATACTTAACGCGATTCAGCAGCACGCAGAGTCCAGGCCCGATCATCCAGCCTTGCGTGGCAGTCATGGCAGCATCTCTTACAAAGCCCTGCCCGCAGAAATCCATGCCGCCGCCGCCTTCATAAAACAATCCGGCATGCCACAAGCAATCGCTATTGCCATGGAGAATGACCCGGCCTGGGCCTTGCTGGACTTAGCTTGCCTGGAACTGCAGGTGCCGGTAGTACCGGTGCCCGGTTTTTTCTCGCCGCAGCAAATTATGCATGCCATCCGTGATGCTGGCATCGATACCTTGTTTTGCCAGCAGCCCATGGTCATGGAGCAGTTGCTTCTGGCTCAGGGGTATCGCCTTATCAGCAAGCATCACCAGCTGGTGGGCGGGCAACTGGTCAGCCGTCTGCAGTTTGAAAACAGCGAACCCAGAGCGTTGCCGCCAGGCACGGCCAAGGTGACCTATACCTCCGGCACTACTGGCCAGCCCAAAGGGGTGTGCCTTAGTGCGCAGGCCATGGAGCAGGTAAGCCGCTCGCTCGCCGATGCGACGGCTGCTTCCGCGCAGGATAGTCATCTCAGTATCCTGCCCCTGTCGACCTTGCTGGAAAACATCGCCGGGCTTTACTTGCCTTTGCTGGTGGGTGCCACCACGACCTTGTATTCCTCGGCCCGCGTCGGCTTGAGTGGTGCGTCCGGCCTCAATGTGCCGCAGTTACTGCAAACCATACAGGAAACCAATCCGACCACTCTGTTGCTGATTCCTGAACTTTTGCGTGCGCTGGTCATGGCCGCCGAGTCTGGCTGGGCTCCTCCCACGAGCCTGCGCCTGATTGCCGTGGGTGGCGCCCGCGTGGCGCCCCGTTTGCTGCAGCGCGCAGAAGAGCTGGGCTTGCCGGTATGCGAGGGTTATGGATTGTCGGAGTGCGCTTCGGTGGTGGCTTTTAATTCGCCCGGTCAGCAGCGCCCTGGCAGCGTGGGCAAGCTCTTGCCGCATGTGCAACTGGCGTTTGCCAGTGATGGTGAGTTGCTGGTGGCGGGCAGCACCCTGCTGGGCTACGCCGCCCAGCCTGCCATGCATGTGACTTATTGGCCGACTGGCGATATTGGCTATCTGGATGGCGATGGCTATCTGCATATCACGGGCCGTAAAAAGAATATCTTCATCACATCGTATGGACGCAATGTATCGCCGGAATGGGTAGAAAGCGAGCTCGCCTTGTCGCCGGTGATCGCCCAGGTCGCCGTGTTCGGTGAGGCGCGTCCATGGAATGTGGCTGTGATTGTGCCGCGCGTTTCCGGCGATATACACGCGCAGATTGAAGCCGCCGTGCAACAGGCCAACCAGACGCTGCCGGACTATGCCCGCGTGCAGCAGTGGATGTTGGCCGAACATCCCTTTACCCCGCAAAACCAGCAGCTCACCCCGAATGGCAGGCTGCGGCGCGATGCCATCTGGCAGCAATATGCTGCGCGTATAAATCCTTTGTATGAAAGAGACCAACATGCCGTTTTATGATGAATTGCTTGCTGCGACCGAGTCGCAACGAAATGCCCTGTTCAGCCTGCCCCTGATTCGTGCGGGTGCCAGCGGTCAGGTGAGCCTGGATGCCTATATCGCGTTTTTGACCGAGGCTTATCACCATGTCAAACATACCGTGCCGCTATTGATGGCCTGCGGTGCCCGCCTGCCTGAGCGTTATGAATGGTTGCGTGAGGCGGTGGCCGAATATATTGAAGAAGAGCTGGGGCATCAGGAGTGGATTCTGAATGACATCAAGGCCAGTGGTGGCGATGCCGAAGCCGTGCGCCATGGCAAGCCCGGGCTTGCCACCGAGATCATGGTGGCCTATGCCCACGACACCATACAGCGCGTCAATCCGATTGGATTCTTCGGCATGGTGCTGGTGCTTGAAGGTACCAGCACCGCACTGGCAACACAGGCCGGCGAAGCCATCCGAACCAGCTTGGGCTTGGGCAATGGGAGCTTTACTTACCTCACCTCCCACGGTGCGCTGGATGTCGGGCATACCGCTTTTTACGAAGGTCTGGTCAATCGCCTTGAAGATACGGATGACAGGGCACAGCTGATCCACAGTGCCCGCGTGTTTTACCAGTTGTATGGCAATATTTTCCGCGAGCTGGGTGAGCGCTTTCTGCCCGCCGCATTTCAGGAGGCCGCATGAATATCCAGAATGCCCGTATCCTGCTGACGGGTGCCACCGGTGGTATCGGTCAGGCGTTGGCCATCGAACTGGCGTCGCAAGGCGCCCATCTCGCGCTGGTGGGCCGCCACCCTGGTAAATTGCAGGAACTGCTGCATACCTTGAGTGGCATGCCCGGCGAGCGTATTTCCATCGTGGCGGATCTGGAGCATCCCAATGCTGCGCAGGGAGTAGTGGACGCCGCCGTTCAGCAGCTGGGCGGGCTGGATATCCTGATCAACAATGCCGGGGTCATGGATTTCATCCAGTTTGAAGAGCAGAGCCCGGAGCGCATTGCGCAGATTATTCAGACCAATGTCACCGCACCAATCTTGCTAGCGCGGGCGGCACTACCGCACTTTTTGACCAGGCAGCAAGGGCAGCTGGTCAACATCGGTTCCATTTTCGGCAGTATTGGCTTTCCGCATTACGCCAGCTATTGCGCCAGCAAGTTTGCCATACGCGGATTTTCGCAATCGCTACGTCGCGAGCTGGTCGATACGCCAGTGCAGGTAACGTATATTGCCCCTCGAGCTGTAGATACACCTTTGAACGATGCCACCACCACTCATATGTTGCGTGCTGCCAATATTTCGCTGGATGCACCGCAAGACGTGGCGCGCCAGATTGTGTGCGCCATTGCCCGCGAATGCGAGGAGTACTACATCGGCCAGCCAGAATCCTTTTTTGCCTGGCTGAATAGCACCCTGCCCAAACTGGTCAATTTCGGCATGAAAAAACAGGCGCGCCTCGCTGCCCCCTTTGTGAATCGCAAACAACATCCCTTAGGAGAAATTCGATGAAACGTACTTTTATTGCCCTTTGCCTGCTCGGCACAGCGCTGCTTGCCGTCCCGGTATACGCCGATGACAAGGTAGACCCTGCCATCGTCAAGCTGCAGCATGACTGGGCTCATGCCAATTACCAGATACCCGATGCTCAGCAGGAAGCCGCGTTGAAAACCCTGTCGGAGGAAGCGCATCAGGTAAGCGCAGCCAACCCGGGTGCGCCTGAATCCATGATCTGGGAAGCCATTATTCTCAGCACCTACGCCAAGGCCAAGGGTGGTCTGGGTGCGCTCAAGCTCGCCGAAAAGTCACGCGACCTGTTGCTTGCCGCCGAGAAAATCAATCCGAATGCGCTGAATGGTTCGATTTATACCTCGCTGGGTTCACTCTATTACAAGGTACCGGGCTGGCCCATTGGTTTTGGTGACAAGAAAAAAGCCCGCGAGTATCTGGAAAAAGCGCTGCAACTCAACCCTACGGGCATAGATCCCAACTACTTCTATGCCGATTTCCTGAGTGGACAGGGCGACTATGCCAAGGCGGTGGAGTACTACAAAAAGGCCCTGGCTGCGCCTGCCCGCCCCGGTCGTGAAGATGCCGATACCGGTCGCCGACAGGATGTGGAAGAGGGGTTGAAAGTCGCAGAAAAGAAACGCTAGCGCTGGCCCCTTAGCGCCTTGCGTCTTTGGGCACGGGTATGCAATTTCGCATGCCCGTGCCTTTTTTTATGGTGCTTGCCTGCTTCAACCACAAGTCCTTCAAACTTGCTTTTATTGCTGGTTTCGCGTAACTTTCGCCTATTGCTGGGGGTCTCTTAATCCTTTATCTAATCAGGGTTATAGAGTGAGAGTTACCCTTTGAACCTGACGCGGATAATCCCGCCGTAGGGAAGCCGATAAGCCTCACACCGTACCCTCCTGTACATTTCCCCGTGAAGCCTGTTCGTGCTCCCTGCATCTTTTGGAGCATCACATGAACGCCACTGATAAAAACCTGAACAAATTCCTGAACGAGACCGCTGAAGTAGACGCGGGCGCGACGCAGCCATTTGCCAAATCGCGCAAAATCTATGTGGAAGGCTCGCGTCCTGATATTCGCGTACCTTTCCGCGAAATCTCGCTTTCCGACACACCATCGGCGTTTGGCGCAGAAAAGAATCCACCGGTTGTCGTATATGACACTTCCGGCCCCTACACTGATCCTGATATCAACATCGACATCCGCAATGGCTTGCCTGCCCTGCGTGCTGGCTGGATTGCCGAGCGCAATGATACCGAGCAGCTGGATGGCCCGACCTCCGACTTCGGCAAGCAGCGCAAGGAAGACCCCAAGCTGGCCGAAATGCGCTTCAACCTGACGCGCACGCCACTGCGTGCCAAGCCCGGCATGAACGTGAGCCAGATGCACTACGCCCGCCGTGGCATCATCACGCCGGAAATGGAATACATCGCCATCCGCGAAAACCAGCGCCGCGAAAACATGAGCGAGCTGCTGCAAACCCAGCATGCGGGTCAGCATTTTGGTGCCAGCATTCCTCAGGTGATTACGCCGGAATTTGTCCGCGATGAAGTGGCCCGTGGCCGCGCGATTATTCCTGCCAATATCAATCACCCTGAAATCGAGCCGATGATCATTGGCCGCAATTTCCTGGTGAAGATCAACGCCAATATCGGTAACTCCGCGCTCGGTTCTTCCATCTCCGAAGAGGTGGAAAAAATGGTCTGGGGTACCCGTTGGGGTGGTGACACCGTGATGGATCTGTCCACCGGTAAAAACATCCACGAAACCCGCGAGTGGATCATCCGCAACAGCCCAGTGCCGATTGGTACCGTGCCGATTTACCAAGCGCTGGAAAAAGTCGACGGCAAGGCCGAAGACCTCACTTGGGAAATCTTCCGTGACACGCTGATCGAGCAAGCCGAACAAGGCGTCGACTATTTCACCATTCACGCGGGTGTTCGTCTGGCTTACATCCCGATGACGGCCAAGCGCATGACCGGTATCGTGTCACGCGGCGGTTCCATCATGGCCAAATGGTGTCTGGCCCACCACAAGGAAAGCTTCTTGTACGAGCATTTCGAAGACATCTGCCAGATCATGAAGCAGTACGATGTTTCCTTCAGTCTGGGTGATGGCCTGCGTCCTGGATCCATCTACGATGCCAATGACGAAGCCCAGTTTGCCGAGCTGAAGACCCTGGGCGAATTGACCCAGATCGCCTGGAAGCACGACGTCCAGTGCATGATCGAAGGCCCTGGTCATGTGCCCATGCACCTCATCAAGGAAAACATGGATCTGCAACTGGAGCACTGTGGCGAAGCCCCGTTCTACACGCTGGGACCATTGACCACCGATATTGCCCCCGGTTACGACCACATCACCTCCGGTATCGGCGCTGCCATGATCGGCTGGTACGGTTGTGCCATGCTGTGCTACGTGACGCCCAAGGAGCATTTGGGTCTGCCAGACAAGGAAGACGTGCGTGTGGGCATCATCACCTACAAGATTGCCGCCCACGCAGCCGACTTGGCCAAGGGCCACCCTGGCGCGCAGATTCGTGACAATGCCTTGTCCAAGGCACGTTTTGAATTCCGCTGGGAAGACCAGTTCAATCTTGGTCTGGATCCGGAAAAAGCCAAGGAATTCCACGACGAAACCCTGCCACAGGAAGGCGCCAAGCAGGCTCACTTCTGCTCCATGTGCGGCCCGCACTTCTGCTCGATGAAGATCACGCAGGATGTGCGCGATTACGCTGACAAGCTGGGCCTGGACGAAAAAGAAGCCCTGAGCAAGGGCATGCAGGAGAAAGCGATTGAGTTCGTGAAGAAGGGTTCCGAGGTGTATCAGAAGGTTTAATCCTTTTCCGATACCTTAAGCCCTTGAATTGGAAAAGCAGGCGTTCGCGCCTGCTTTTTTATTTCTTGCGATTCCGCTGCGCATGCATCCCACGATCAAGGTAAAATCTAGCCTTGTCTTACGAGACCCTAGCTGTGACCACTTTAAAACTCCCCCCCAAAGCAACGCCCGCTGATTCCAATGCTCCCTCTGGCCGTAAACCGGTGCGGCGCGCAGACCCGGCCAAGCGTCCACGTGATGCTGCCTCAAAGCCTGCTGCCAATGTGTCCGTCCAGGATGCTGAAGTGCGCGCTCCTGCCAACAAGCCAGCACGTGCAGTCAGTGCCCGCCCTTCTGCTGATCGCGCTGCACCCAAGCGTCAGCGTAATCATCGTCATGATGGCACCCTGCATGAACATCAGGCGGCCGAAAGCCCCGCTGATAGTGATCGCCCGCGCCGGGTAGTGGCAGCCCGGGATGTAAGTGAGCGCCAGCCCGCACGGCGACCAGCAGCAGATCGCTCCCCGTCAGACCGTGCCAGATCAGAGAATGCAAGATCAGACTCTGCCAGACCGGATAGTTCACGGTCTGCTGGTGCAAGGCCTGATGGCACAAGACCAGAGCGCTCTGCTGCTGATCGGCCTGCACGTAGCAGCGAATCACGCCCCCGTACGGAAACCGCACGACCAGATAGCCGGAGCCGCGACGAGCGTCCGGCCGAACGTAGCGAGCGGCCACGCCGCCCTGCAGCAGACCGCGCTGATCGGTTGGCCAGTGACCGCGATACCCCGCGCCGGGGTGGCAAGGCACGGGATGGGTTTGTCGCTGGTGATTTCAATCGGGATCGTACCCAGAATCCCATGTTCACACCCAAACCTGTCGCATCGCAGCCCGATTTGCCGCGCCTTTCAAAGCGCATGGCCGAGCTGGGCTTGTGCTCACGGCGCGAAGCAGATGAGTGGATTGTGAATGGCTGGGTGCGGGTGAATGGCAAGGTGGTGGATGAATTGGGCTCCCGCGTGGAACCCGACGCGAACATCGAAGTCAGTAAAGAAGCGGAGAAGCATCAATCCGAGATCGTTACTATTCTGCTGCACAAGCCGGTGGGCTATGTATCCGGCCAGGCGGAAGATGGCTACGAGCCAGCTGTGGTGCTGGTGCATCCCGATAATCACTGGGCGGAAGACCCGGTACAAAAAGAGTTCAGACGTGGATTCCTCAAAGGACTGGCCCCGGCCGGACGGCTGGATATTGATTCCACCGGGCTACTGGTGCTGACGCAGGATGGCCGCGTTGCCCGGCAATTGATCGGCGAGGATTCTCAGACCGAAAAAGAATACCTGGTGCGGGTGGAAGGCACCCTGTCGGATGAGGGGCTGCGCAAGCTTAATTTCGGCCTCACGCTGGATGGCGTGCAGCTGAAACCGGCCAAGGTGTCCTGGCAGAATGAAGACCAGTTGCGCTTTGTATTGCGCGAAGGGCGCAAGCGCCAGATTCGTCGCATGTGCGAGCAGGTTGGCCTCAACGTGGTGGGCCTGAAGCGCGTGCGTATTGGCAGTGTGGCGTTGGGCAAGCTGCCACCCGGCCAATGGCGTTATCTGCGCCCCGGCGAACGGTTTTAATGCAACGCGGTTTATTTCTATAAGCCCCAGGGGGAATCACATTGCCTGGGAAGATACCAGGCAGTACTGAAAGGAGCTGAATCATGGGTTTATTCAGTAGCATTGCAGGCTCAGTGGCCGCAAAAATGGGGGGCGAGCAAGGCCGCATGTTTCAGGTCGCCCTTGAGATTATCGAACGTAATGGTGGTGCGCCTGGCGTACTGAAAAAATTCAGGGATGCCGGCATGGCAGAAGAGGTCGACTCCTGGCTGGCCAATGGGGAAAATCTCCCCCTAGCACCTGAACAGGTCGAGGGCGCATTGGGCACACAAACACTGACCGATATCGCGCAAAAGTTTCATATGTCGCTTGCTGACGTCGCGCAAACCTTGGCGAATTACCTGCCCAAGGTTGTAGATCGTCTCAGCCCCGACGGCAAGGTGCCGCAAACCCAATCCGAGCTGATGGCGCAGGCCATGTCAGCCTGGCGTCGTCTCTAAGGGCGAGCAAAGGGATTTTCAGGCCCATAAGTTGCTTGGGTCTGGATAGCAATATGGGGGTCATGTTGCTGGCTTAAGCTCAGCCTTTTACTACACACTGAACAAGAGAAATAATATCCATGGATTTGCTGTTACTCCTCAAAGCCGCTATTCTCGGCATCCTTGAAGGCGCCACCGAGTTCCTCCCCATCAGCAGTACCGGCCACTTGATCGTGGCAGGTGATCTGCTCAATTTTAACGACGACAAAGGCAAGGTATTCGAGATCGTCATCCAGCTGGGTGCCATTCTGGCGGTATGCTGGGAATACCGCACGCGCCTTACCGGGATCGCCCAGGGGCTGACCAGCAACCCGAAATCACAACGCTTTGTGCTGAATGTATTTATCGGATTTCTGCCAGCGGCAGTGCTGGGGCTGATCTTTCACAGCTTTATCAAGACCCATCTGTTTTCGCCCATTAATGTGGCGGTTGCGCTGATCGTGGGTGGTTTTCTGATCCTGTGGATTGAACGCCATTTTGATGGCAAGGATGTCGTGCACAAAGCGGCCACGTTGGATGACATTACGCCCTTGCAGGCTCTCAAGGTCGGGTTTGCCCAATCGCTGGCAATGATTCCAGGTACCTCGCGTTCGGGTGCCACCATCCTGGGTGGCATGCTGTTTGGCTTGTCGCGCAAGGCGGCTACCGAGTTTTCGTTCTTTCTGGCGATCCCGGTCATGCTGGCGGCCAGTGGTTACGACGTGTTCAAAAACCGCGCCCTGTTCAGCGCGGACGATATTCCCATGTTTGCCGTGGGGTTCATCATGGCCTTCATTGCCGCGTTGATTGCGGTGAAAACCCTGATTCGCTATGTGGCTAACCACGATTTCCGTGCATTTGCCTACTACCGCATTGTGTTTGGCACGCTGGTGTTGATCTACTTCCTCAAGTTTGCTTAAGGCATGCATAGTTACGAGCGGGTTGTCGAAATACTGAGTGGCTTTGCCGATACAGCCCGTCAGCGTCCGCTCGCCCTGGGCGAGGCGCTGGATAGCCTGGATCATGCCGCCTTCGGCTTGATCGCGCTGATACTGGTATTGCCCTTGTTGCAGCCAATTCCGCTGGGGCCTCTCACTGTGCTGGGTGGCTTCACCTTTGCCGCACTGGGTTGGCAACTGTGGCGCGGGGCAGAATCACCGGTACTGCCACAAAAAATCCGCGGCGTGACCATGAGCGAAAAAAGCTGGCGTATGCTGGCAAAAATCAGCATCAAGGTGGTCGGGTTCTGCCGTCGTTTCAGCCGACCACAACGCTATCCACGGTTGGTGGAAGGGGAGCGCGGTCGCAAGATAGGCGGTTTCATCCTCATCGCCTCTGGTCTCTTGATGGCGATTCCCTTTGGCGTGTTGCCGCTTAATAATGTGCTGCCGGGGCTGGCGGTGCTGTTTTATTGCATAGGCCAGCTGGAGCGCGATGGCCTGATGGTGATGATTGCCTTTTTCTGGTTGATCTTCACCACGGTCTATTTTGGATTTTTCTTCTTTGGCATTTACTATCTGGGGGCGGAGGCCATGTCCAGATTTGGTTGGGGTGGCTGACCCAGCCATTGATGCGTCAGATTGTCAGGGTGCGTTGAATCACTAATAAGTAGCCGCCGTGCCAGGCAGGCTGCAAATACGAGGGGCGTTGTGCATGAATAAACTACTCAAATTCGGCCTGATTGGCCTGGCAGGTGTTGTTGTCATCTTGCTGGTGGTGGTCGGCATTGTGGCCGCCACATTCAACCCCAACGATTACAAGCAGACCGTCATCAATCTGGTGAAAGAAAAAAAGCAGCGCACGCTACACCTCGATGGCGATATCAAGCTCGCCTTCTGGCCCAGCATCGGGGCTGATCTCGGCCGCATTTCCATATCCGAACACAGCAGTGACAAAGAGTTTGCCGCCGTCGATGGCCTCAAGGTCTCACTGGCCTTGCTGCCGTTGCTGAAAAAGCAGCTGGTGGTGGATACGGTGTATGTGGACGGCGTGCGTGCCAATATCGTGCGCTACAAGGATGGCACCACCAACTTTGACGATCTGATGAGCAAGGATGAGGAAGAGTCCGAGCAGATCAAGTTTGATATTGATGGCATCAACGTCACCAATGCCGCCTTGAACCTGCGCGACGAGATGACGGACAAGCAGCTGGCGCTGCGCAAATTCAACCTGAAGACCGGGCATGTGGCGCTTGGCACCCCGTTTGACTTGGCGAGCGATTTTGAGCTGGAGGCGAATAATCCTGCCATTAAGGCAAGCGTCAGCATCAAGGGCAATGTGTTGGCCGATCCCGAGCAACAGCATTTTGCCGTCAAGGGACTGGATACAGGCATCAAGGGTGATATCGCCACTCTGAAAGACGCTGATCTGACACTCAGTGGCGATGTGGATGCGCGTCTGGAGCATATGGAATTGCTGTTGGACAGCCTCAAGCTCGCTCTGGCGGCAACGCAGGATGGCGCCAAGCTGAAAGTGGCGCTGGATGCGCCGCAAATCCGCGTGCAGCAGGATACTGTCAGCGGCAAGCAGGCCAGCATCGATGTCAGCCAGGAAAAAGGCAGCGACACCCTTACTGCCAAGCTGGTGCTGGCCGATCTCAAAGGCTCGCCCAAGGCCGTGCAGAGTAGTGGTATTAGCGGTGAGGTGAATGTGAAGCAGGGGCAGCATCAGCTGCAAAGCACCTTCAATTCGCCCTTCACAGGCAATCTTGAAACCCAAGTATTTGATCTGCCCAAGCTGGTGGGCAAGATCAAGGTGAATGATCCGACCTTGCCCAAGCGCGAGTTGCAGGGCGATTTTGCCTTCAAGCTGCATGCCGATGCCAAACAGCAGCTGGTGAATAGTGACTTCACGCTGAATCTGGATGCCACCCGACTCAAGGGCGATGTGGCTCTCAGCAAGTTTGATCAGCCGGACATCCGCTTTAACCTGACCGGCGATGCACTGGACCTGAACGCCCTGCTGGGAGCACCAGCCAGCAAGGACACCAGCAAGCCAGTCAGCACGGATAAAGCCACGCCAGCCAAACCCGCTGATCTCTCTGCTCTTGCCAAGTTACGCTTGCAAGGCAATGTGCAGATGGGCCGCATTGTGTATGACAAATACCAGCTGAGTAATCTCAAGCTTGGCGTCAAAGCCGACGGGCAGGCGCTGGATATCAAGCCGCTGAGCGTGAAGCTGGATGACAGCCAGATTGCCGGTAGCCTCGGTATCAGCCGCTTTGCCAATCCCATTTACCGCTTTGATATTGATATCGACAAGCTGGATGCCGACAAATACATCACCAAGTCCGATGCGCCTCCGGCCAAGCCTGGCGATGCGGGCAAAAAGCCGCAGACCGATGCGCCCATTGATCTGAGTGCGCTCAAGCAATTCAATGCCAATGGTGAGCTGCGCATAGGGTGGCTCAAGGTCGCCAATATCAAGTCTACCAACGTGCGCCTCAAGCTGAAAGCGGAGGATGGCGTGGCCGAGTTGGCGCCGCTGTCGGCCAATCTGTATGAGGGCAGTATGAATGGCAGCCTGAAGGTGGATGCCCGCAGCACGCCCAGCATCGCCGTCAGGCAGGACATGAAAGGCATCGCCATTGGCCCCTTGCTTACCGATGCCATCAACAACGACATGCTGAGCGGCAAGGGCACGCTCAATCTCGATATCACGACGCAGGGAGGGACCGTCAGCGCCCTAAAAAAAGCCCTGAACGGCAAGGCAGCACTTAACCTTGCCGATGGTGCCGTGAAGGGGATTGATATCGCAGGCACGCTGCGCGGCGTGAAGGACAAGCTGAATGTGCTGAAGGGCCAGAGCAATGTGACTGGGGATAAAAGCAAGAAGACCGATTTCAGTGAAATGTCGGCCAGCTTTACGATCAAAAATGGCGTGGCGCATAACGAAGACCTCAGCATGAAGGCGCCCCTGTTCCGCATTACCGGCAGTGGCGATATCGATATTGCCAATGAAACCCTGGATTACGTAGCCAAGCCGACGGTGGTGAATACGCTCAAGGGTCAAGGCGGCTCGGACTTGTCTGAGATGAATGGCCTGACGATTCCCATCAAGCTCAGCGGTACCTTTTCCCAGCCAGCTTACGCCATCGACTTTGCTGGCCTGGGCGCTGCCATTGCCAAGAACAAGCTGCTGGATGGCGTGGGCGGCACCAAGGGCGAGGCCGTCAAGAATCTAATGGGTGGCAACAAGGAAGATGCATTGAAATCCCTCCTCGGTGGCAAGAAAGACGCCACCACCACTACGCCACCTGCGGACGAGAAGTCATCCGGTACGGATGCTACGCCCAAAGAGACGACAGAAGACAAGGCCAAGAAAAAACTCAACAAGTTGCTGGGGTTTTAATTCTTGGGGCCTGTGCTGACGCAACTGCCTGCCAACTTGCCTGTCCCGCTGGATGACGGTGCTTGTGATCACCTGCCGGGCCTTGCCTTGCCTAACATAACCTTGATGGCGACCGATGGCGCGGAAGTGAATCTCAGGCAAATCCCCGGTTGGGTGGTGCTGTATTGCTATCCCATGACTGGGCGGCCGGATACAGCGCTGCCTGATGGGTGGGATTTGATACCCGGTGCCCGTGGCTGCACGCCGCAGGCCTGCGCTTATGCTGATCATCATGCCCAACTAAACGCCCTTGGCGCACAGGTTTTCGGCTTGAGTCAGCAATCCACGGCGTACCAGCAAGAAGCGGCGAACCGCCTGCATTTACCTTTCGCGCTGTTGAGTGATGCCAGTGCCTACTTTACCGATGCCCTGCGTCTGCCGACCTTTGAGGTCGCGGGGCAGCGGCTTAACAAGCGGCTCACGATGATCTTGCGCGATGGAGTGATCGCCACCTGTTTTTACCCCGTATTCCCGCCAGATCAGGATGCCTTGCACGTCATGGCCTGGTTGAAAAACAGTCACGGAGTTGCTCATGGCTGAGTTGGTACATACTCTTGCGCAAAAGCCTGCAGGAGAAGACTTGGGTGCCGAGTTCGCCAGCAGGCTGATTGCTTGGCAGAAGCGCTATGGCCGCCATGATTTACCCTGGCAGCAAACGCGTGACCCTTATGCCATCTGGGTGTCCGAAATTATGTTGCAGCAAACCCAAGTTGCGGCGGTCATCGGTTATTACCAGCGTTTCATGCAGCGCTTTCCTACCATTGCCAGTCTGGCGACAGCGACACAGGATGATGTCATGCAGCACTGGAGCGGCCTGGGTTATTACTCCCGGGCGCGCAATCTACACAAGGCGGCCCAGCAGGTAATGCAGGAGCATGGTGGTGTGTTCCCGCAAACGCTGGAAGCGATACAGGCCTTGCCGGGCATAGGCCGCTCGACGGCTTCCGCCATCGCTTCCTTCGCATTCGAGGCGCCACACCCGATACTGGATGGTAATGTAAAGCGCGTGTTCGCGCGCCATTTCGCCATTGAGGGCTGGCCTGGATTGCCGCGCGTAGAGCAGACGATGTGGGCGCTGGCTGAGCGCTTGCAACCCACAAGCGAACACGGCCCCTATGCCCAGGCGCTGATGGATATGGGCGCGACCTTGTGCACGCGCAGCCGTCCACGGTGCGATGCCTGTCCCTTGCAGACGAGCTGTCTGGCTTATCGGGAAGGGCGCACGCGCGAACTGCCCGCATCAAAACCCCGCAAGGTAATCCCGGAAAAATCCACCACCATGCTGATATTGCTGCATGACAATCAGGTTATGCTGGAAAAGCGCCCCGCCTCCGGCATCTGGGGCGGCTTATGGAGTCTGCCGGAAGTCGATAGTGCACTGGATGCGCAGCAGGCCGCCGCCGAGCGCTATGGTGTCCAGACGCAGAAATTGCCGCCGTTTGGCACGCTGACCCATGTGTTCAGCCATTTCAAGCTGCATATATTGCCGCAGCCTCTGGCGGTCGAAACGGCGCTGATGGCAAATCAAACCCCCAATACCCAATGGCTGACGCTGGAAGCCGCAGTGCAGGCTGGCATACCAGCGCCGGTGCGCGTGCTGCTGGAGCAATTGCGCTGGCAGCAAACAGCGCTGATTTAAGCCATCATCTTCGCGCAATGCTCGAGTGGCCTTGCGCAACTTTGCCTCCCGAATGACCAACATTTTCCACGTAGCGTAATACCCGTTTGAAGTGAGCGGGTATTGTGTGCAAGAATGGTTGCACCACCATGATTGCCATACTTGAAGCCAAACGCACAGGATTGCTTACCCGGGAGCATTGGGTAGCGAATATTGTGTCTGGTGTGATTGTGGGCGTGGTGGCCTTGCCGCTGGCCATGGCGTTTGCCATTGCTTCCGGTGCCAAACCCGAGCAGGGTTTGTACACCGCTATCGTCGCTGGCGCCCTGACCTCGCTCTTTGGTGGTAGCCGCTTGCAGATTGCCGGTCCCACCGGCGCCTTTATCGTCATCCTTTCGGGAATTACCGCACAGTACGGCATATCAGGCTTGCAGATTGCCACGCTGATGGCCGGATTCATGCTTATCGGCATGGGGCTCGCGCGCATGGGGGGCGTTATCCGCTATATCCCGGATCCGGTCATCATTGGGTTCACTAGTGGCATCGCCGTCATCATTTTCGTAGGGCAGTGGAAGGATTTTCTCGGCTTGCCCATACAGCCAGGTGCCGAGCATTTTCACCAGAAACTATGGCATCTGTTGCAGTCCGTTCCGCATGCCCATGTTCCTACTTTGCTGTTGGCCGCATTTACTCTGGTAATCCTCCTGTATTCCCCGCGCGTGCTGAAGCGTATTCCCGCGCCCTTGGTGGCCATGCTGGCGGCAACCTTGCTGCATGCCGGCCTGGGGTTAGATGGTGTGGCGACCATAGGCAGTGCGTTTGGCGGTATTCCGCAACAATTGCCGCAATTTGCCTGGCCTGAGACCAGCCTGTCAGAAGTGCTGCATCTGATTGGCCCCGCGTTTACCATTGCCTTGCTGGGGGCGATTGAATCTCTGCTATCCGCCGTGGTGGCAGATGGCATGGCGGGCACCCGCCATAATTCCAATCAGGAGCTGGTGGGCCAAGGTATTGCCAATATCTTCTCGCCGCTGTTTGGTGGTTTTGCCTCCACTGGAGCGATTGCGCGTACGGCGACCAATATTCGGAATGGGGCCACCAGTCCGATTTCAGGACTGGTGCATGCATTCACCCTGGTGTTGATTGTGTTGATACTGGCGCCGCTGGCTGCGCATATTCCCTTGTGCGCCCTGTCGGCCATACTGTTTGTGGTGGCGTGGAACATGAGTGAAATCGACCGCTTCCGCCATATGCTTACCACAGCACCGCGTGCGGATGTGGCGGTGCTGCTGATTACCTTTTTGCTGACTGTGTTTGGCGATCTGGTGATCGCCGTCAATATCGGCGTATTGCTGGCTGCCCTTCTGTTCATGAAGCGGATGTCCGATGCCGTGGTGCTCACTCAGCAGCCGGATGAGCAGGTGCAGCAGCACGCCGCTCATCATGGCTATGTCTTGCCACCGCAAACCGTGGTGTTCGATATTGAAGGGCCTTTTTTCTTTGCGGCGGCCGAGCGGCTGGAAACGACGCTTGAGCATGTGCATGCTCATGCGCGCGTGCTGGTATTGCGCCTGGAGCACGTGCCGTTTGTGGATGCGACGGGCATGCAGGCCTTGTGGGATCTGCGTGATACCTGCAATAAACACGATACGCGCCTAGTACTGTGTGGAATGCGTGCCAATGTGCGGTACAAACTGCAACGTGCCGGGCTGCTGGGGCAGCTTGGTCCTGTCAATGTCATTGATGATCTGGCGCAACTGAAATGAGCCTGCGCAAGGCTTTCCAGAGGCGCATCAGGCGGTTCTCGCTATAAATATCTCAACTTTTCAAGCCATGCATGGTCGTACCTATGCTTGATTGATAATGTTGATATAAAAAAGGAGAAGACGATGCAAGCTATGAAAACCCTGACTGCCGCCGCTATTCTGATGTTGGCTGGCAATGCCATGGCCGCCGATGTGAGTGTTCCCCAACCACGTGCGGGCCAATGGAGCAGTATGGTCGCAATACTTGATCATCTGGATAATCACTACCTCATTAAAACAGGGGTTTATGATGATGTGAGTGCATGCTCCGAAGCCGTGCAATACATGGCAGGCAATGTGAACAAGGCCGGTGGTTTTATCTGGACCAATCGTGACCAGAGCGTGATTGAATTTGACGCCACGACAGACAAAGCCCCTAACAAGGCAAAAGTGCTGGAGTTGCGTTGCGTGCTGGAGCCATTCTCCCCCGAGCTGGTGAAGAAGTATTAAGCACTGACAGGTAAGACCTGAATCCGTCACTGCTGAATTCAGGCTGCAAGCCAATAAAAAACCCCGGAAAGGTTAACCTTCCGGGGTTTTTTATGATGGTGATCTCAGCTAACGATGCCGAGACTATCCATATCAGCGCTCAGCGGGGCTGATTACTTCTGATCCCAGCTGTCTTCCCACATGCAATGCTTGATCTTGTGACGATTGGCGATCAGCTCATCGATGGTCGGCTCATCGTTCAGCGCGCGCTTGATGGCGAGCTTGGTGGCATCGTAGTTGTTCTTGTACATGTCAGCCTTGTCCAGCGTGCCTTCCTTGGCCAATGCAGCACAGCCCGGATCAATCCATACCAGACTGATAATGCACAGGTCGTTGACCTGATCCTTGGGGATGATGCCTTCGATCACACAGTCCAGAATCGCGTCAGCGGTAGCAGCTTGTACCAGGCCACCGAACAGTTCGATGTTGGTGGAATCCTTCAGCGTGACTTTAGGTACCATCATGCTGGCAGGGCGCACCAGCTGGTTGATATCGCGTACGGCGAACATGGCCGTGTGGCCCTTGCTCTGCGCCATCATGTTGGCAAATGCGGTACCAACCGGGCCGTCTACAGCGCCAATGACGATTTCGGGCATCGCTGCGGTAACGTCTTTGCCTTCGCTGAATACGGTAGCTTCACCGGCTTTCATGATAATTTTTGACATGCGGAATTCCTTTTGTGGGATAAGAAAAAGAGAGAGTTTGAAGAAAATCTTGACCCTGCATTTTACCCAAGCGGGCAGGGTGGGGCAAACAGTCGTTGCGGTGGTTAAAGCGTGAGGATCATGTCGCAATGCGGTATGCCCGCATCCATATAGACTGCGCTGCACACCACAAAACCGGCCTTCTGGTAAAAGGCAATGGCATGGGTTTGCGCAGATAGTTTGACTGCGTGCAGTCCTTGCTGGCTGCAATGCAGCACGGCTTTATCCAGCAATGCCCGGCCGACGCCATGGCCGCGCCATGTCGGCATCACCGCCATGCGGCCAATATGTCCGTCTGGCAGTATGCGCGCGCAACCGATCACCTCCTGTCCAAAGGTGCAGGCCAGCAGATGATGCGCATCTTCGTCCAGCCCATCCCACTCCAGAGAATCCGGTACCTGTTGCTCCTGCATGAACACCGCGCGGCGCACATACATCAGGGATGCCCCTGCCTGCTGCCAGCACACTGGCTTGATGACGTAACCTGGGCAGGTATTACTCGGAGGCATGCTCAATCTGCTCGCGCTGTGACTGCTCCGATTGCTGCAGGGTATTTTCTACCTGCTTGGCCTGATCCAGCGCCGCACGTGCCTCTTCGGCGACTTTTGGGGTGCTGTGGTCGGGCTCGGGGCTGCATGCGACA
Organism: Methylovorus menthalis; assembly: GCF_020523625.1. Taxonomy (GTDB): domain Bacteria; phylum Pseudomonadota; class Gammaproteobacteria; order Burkholderiales; family Methylophilaceae; genus Methylovorus; species Methylovorus menthalis. Next base: position 184,040 of record NZ_JAJAQH010000001.1, on the reverse strand, counting down.
AGCAATAAAGCTCCAACGATAATGACGATTCTCATGCTTGCTCCTCCGTGTTGCGGGCTTGCGGCCAGTCATGCTTGCAGGCATCATGCCGTTTTGCCATGTTACCAACTCAGGAAAGTGTGTATGAACAAATTTTTCAGTCTGATCGGTCGTCTGCTGCTGGCGCAAATTTATCTGGTTTCCATCATTATCCAATTGATGCTGATTTTCAAGAATCCAGACGGTTATTCTGCCTATCAGGATTTTCTGGCACAACATGGTCTGGGCACCGTGTTCGCCCCTATCATGATACTGGTGCAGCTGGTGGCTGGCAGTTTGCTGTTCCTGGGCTTCAAAACCCGGGGTGCGGCGATTGCTCTGGCGATCTATTCGGTATTCGTCGCGGTCATTCTCAAGCTTAATGAGCCTATCGTCTTTATGCAGTATATGGCGATTGCGGGCGGCATGATCATTCTGGCGGTTAACCCTAAAACGGCTTTCAGTCTTGATAATCTCAAAAAGTGATTGGCCATTAAGCGCTCATGCATCAATAAAAAAGCCCCGCACTGCGGGGCTTTTTTATTGAGTCTGTTTCAGGCGGATTTGAGATTCTTGGGAAGTTGAAACACCACGTTCTCAACGACACCCTGCAACTCGGTGACCTCGGCGGCGCCCATTTCCTGCAGGCGCTGGATGACTTCTTTTACCAGTACCTCAGGAGCTGACGCGCCCGCCGAAACACCTATGCGTTTTTTGCCAGTGAGCCATTCGGCATTCAGATAGCTGGCGTTGTCGACCATATAGGACTCAATGCCCTGATTCTGCGCTACTTCACGCAAGCGGTTTGAGTTGGAGCTATTCGGCGAACCCACCACGATCACCAAATCGCAATCTTTGGCCATGGCTTTGACGGCATCTTGCCGGTTTTGCGTGGCATAGCAGATGGAGTCGCTTTTTGGCGCGCTGATGAGCGGAAATTTATCCTTGAGAGCAGTGACGATGGACGCGGCATCATCGATGGAGAGCGTCGTCTGCGTTACATAGGCGAGTTTGGCAGGATCTTTGACCTGAAGATTGTCTACGTCTTCCGGCTTTTCTACCAGGTGCATACCGCCATCGGACTGTCCCATGGTGCCTTCTACTTCAGGATGCCCCTTATGGCCGATCATCACGATCTCCTTGCCATCCTGGCGCATTTTGGCGACTTCATTATGGACCTTGGTGACTAAGGGGCAGGTGGCATCAAACACGCGCAGGCCGCGTGCCTCGGCATCGGTACGGACTTCGCGCGATACACCATGCGCACTGAAAATCACGGTGTTGCCTGGCGGGACTTCTTCCAGCTCCTCAATAAACACGGCGCCCTTGCGCTTGAGTTCGTCCACGACAAATTTGTTGTGCACGACTTCGTGGCGCACGTAGATAGGCGCACCAAATTTCTCAAGCGCCTGTTCCACAATGATGATGGCGCGATCTACGCCAGCACAGAAGCCGCGGGGGTTGGCAAGTACGATATCCATAAAATGTCTTCGATTCAGCTTAACGATGAGGGGTAGCGCGAGGCTGCCCTAGTTGCCCAACCAGTGGGCAAAGGTTAACAGCAGCAACAGGCCGACCAGTAAAACCAGTACACGCCAGACTAGGCCGACAGCGCTTTTGAGATAGTCAGCATCGGCTTCATCGCCTAGGCCCAGCTCGGGGCGGAACTGCAACACGCCGCGATACGGCAGAGGCTCGCCTAGTCTGACGCCCAAGGCTCCAGCGCCACTCGCCAAGATGATACCCAAGGACTGCTCAGGCCAGCCCGCAGCCTGCGTGCGCCAGCAATAGACGGCATCTTCAAAGTCGCCAACAATCGCAAAGCATGCGCCCGAAATGCGGATAGGCAGCCAGTCCAGCCACTCGAATGCACGATGGGCAAAGCGATGGAAATGGTTATCCAGATGGGGTTCCCAGCTTTGCATGAGGAGATGCGAGAGCCGATACAGCAGAGCGCCGCCCGGGCCCAGCAGCACAAACCAGAAAATAGGGCCGAAAAGCCCCTGGTGGGCGCGGCGCAGCGTGGTTTCGATGCTGACGCGCGCGACTTCGGCGGCATTGTAGTGGCTGGTTTCCAGCGGGGGTTCCCACTGACTGAGTAGCATGCGGGCTTCGTCTATGTTTTTGTCGGCAAGGGCGGTGGCAATGCGCTCGGCGCGCTGGCTGAACCGGCTGAAGCGCAGGATGAGATACAGCACTGCAATGCCGAACAGCATGCCAATGATGACGTTAAGCTCCATCAGCCCGTAATAAAGAAATCCGATCACGATGGAGGGCAGCATTGCGCCCAGTGTCCAGGCCACGACGCCGTGCCGATTTTTGCCGCCATTAAAGTTGCGCTCCAGCAGTTGCGCATAAGGAGTGCAGGCGTGAAAAAGCCAATCCAGGCTTTTATGCGGCCGGTAGTAACTGAGAGCGAGAGCGCTGACCAGAACAATGAAATTCATGGAGATGCATCCTGCGGTTCATGCGATAACGGCATTTCTACCCGTAATACGCTGTTGTCGAAAATTTCCAGCGTAGGTAATTGTAATGAAGAGTGGTGCTGATTCGTATAGTCCAATAGGGCACCGTAGGTTTTGCCGTAGGCCAGCAAAGGATGCGCCTTGATGCTGACGGCGACGACTTCGCGCTTGGGGATGGTCGCGCTTTTGAGCGGAGATTGCAGTTTTGCATCTGCTGGAATCATGTAGCCGGTACGCGCCAGCAGGTCGGCAGGCTTGGTTTTGCGAGGGTCGGTCATGACCAGCGTGACCTCGGCGCCGTGGCTGATGCCTTGCCTGTCCAGCTCCTGCTTGACCTCGGCCAGCGTTTCTCCAAGTTTGGAGTAAACACCCTGTGCTTCAAGGTAGGCATAGTGATAATCGCCTGCCTGCTCGATTTGCAGCTTGGGTGTGCTGAAAAGCCCCCACCACCAGAGCATGGCGGTAATGGGCAGGATGAAGGCGATAAAGATAATGGGTAGTTGTTTTTTCACGGGTATCGGTGCTTGAGGCGGGTGGCGGCTTGGAAGCAGTTATCAAGGTAAAAGATACCACAACCCTGCCCGGCTTGCACTGATTCAGGATGCGCCTATTCGTTTGTGCTGGCCTTAGTTGCTATAATCCTGTTTTTTCGAAAAAAGACGGCATTGCCGACCTGACCATGATGAAGAATACCGCCACATTGCTGGTGACCTGCCCGGACCAGAAAGGGATCGTTGCAGGAATTGCGGATTTTTTATACCGCCACAATGCCAATATCCTGCATGCTGATCAGCATCAGGATGCGGAAAACGGCCTGTTTTTGATGCGGGTTGAGTGGGATCTGAGTGATTCCGCCATCAATGCCGATAATTTTGCCGAGCATTTCACGCCGATAGCCGAGCGTTTCAGCATGACCTGGCAGCTCAAGCTGGGTCAGAAGAGTACCCGCATGGCGATCATGGTGTCGCAATACGATCATTGCCTGGTGGATTTGCTGCACCGGCATCAAAGCGGTGAGCTGGCCTGCGAGATTCCGCTGATTGTCAGCAATCACCGACATACCGAGCGGCTGGCCGAGTACCATGGCATCCCGTTCCATTATGTAGAGGTGAACCGTGACAACAAGGCGGAAGCCGAAGCCCAGCAGTTTGCGCTGTTTGATCAATACGGCGTGGACCTGATCGTACTGGCGCGCTACATGCAGATATTGTCGCCCGCTTTTGTGCAGCGTTACCCGCAGCGCATCATCAATATTCACCATTCATTCCTGCCTGCCTTTATTGGCGCTCGCCCCTATCACCGGGCGTTTGAACGCGGCGTGAAGCTGATCGGAGCGACCAGTCATTATGTGACCGAAGTGCTGGATGAAGGCCCGATTATCGAGCAGGACATTGCGCGTATTTCCCATCGCGACCAGGTGGAGGACTTGATCCAGAAGGGGCGTGACCTGGAGCGCGTGGTGCTGTCGCGTGCGGTACGCTGGCATATTGAAAACCGTATTTTGCTCTACGCCAACAAGACAGTGATTTTTGATTAAGCTGGTGGAGTAAAGCGGCCTGGCAGTAGTCGAGCCAAATAAAAAAGCGAACGTGCAACCGTTCGCTTTTTTGTTGTTTGCAGATGGATGAGATCAGTCTTTGACTACATTTTCCAGCGCAAACAGCTCGGCAATGGTTTCTCGCTTGCGGATGAGTTGATAGCTTGTGCCATCGACCATGACTTCCGCTGCTCGGGGGCGAGTGTTGTAATTGGAGCTCATGCTCATGCCATAGGCGCCCGCTGACAGGATCGCCAGCAGATCACCTTGCTTCAGGCCCAGCTCACGGTCATGTCCGAGAAAGTCGCCGCTTTCACATACCGGGCCCACGATTTCATACACCTGCTTGGGCGTGGCATCCGGGCTGACTTCGGCAATCTGGTGGTAGGCATCGTAAAGCGCGGGCCGCATGAGGTCATTCATGGCGGCATCTACAATGGCAAAATTCTTTGCTTCCGTGTGTTTGAGATATTCAACACGTGTCAGCAATGTACCGGCATTACCTACCAACGCGCGGCCAGGTTCAAACACCAGCTTGACCTTACGATCTCCCAGCTTCTTCAGCATGGCAGCGGCATAGGCACCAAAATCCGGTGGCGTTTCTTCGTTGTAGCAAATACCAATACCGCCGCCTGCATCGATATGGCGGATAGCAATGCCAGCTGCCTCCAGTTGGTCGACCAACGCCAACACGCGGTCAAACGCATCCAGAAATGGAGACAGCTCGGTCAGCTGCGAGCCGATATGGCAATCAACGCCATGCACATCAATATTGGGCATGGCAGCCGCTTGCTGGTAAAGCGCCAGCGATTGCTCGTAGGCAACGCCAAACTTGTTGTTCTTGAGGCCGGTGGAAATATAGGGGTGGGTTTTGGCGTCCACGTTCGGATTCACACGCAGAGATACCGGGGCAACCTTGCCCATGCTGCCTGCCACATCATTCAGTCGCCCCAGCTCGGCAGCCGACTCCACGTTAAAGCAGAAAATCCCTGCTGCCAGGGCCGCCCGCATTTCATCAGCGGTTTTACCCACGCCGGAAAACACCACTTTGGATGCATCGCCACCAGCTGCCAGCACTCGCGCCAGCTCGCCGCCAGACACAATATCAAACCCGGCGCCCAGCTTGGCAAATACACTCAATACGCCCAGGCTGGGGTTGGCCTTGACGGCAAAGCACACCAGATGATCTACGCCAGCAAAACCTTGCTGAAAATCGCGATAGGCCGTTTCCAGCGCTTGTCGGGAATAAACGTAGCAAGGGGTGGAGAATTCCTCTGCCAACTGCTTAAGAGGCACTTGTTCGGCGTGCAGCTGGCCGTTCTTGAGTTGAAATGCGTTCACGTGATATTGGTCTATGAAATATGGGTGTATGGGCGGGTGCAGGTATTCAGGATTAACACTGAATTAAGGCACCTGATCGTTATTTTGTTTGGGAGATTTTGGTACCGCTTTCCGCTCGGCAGGGTCGAGCGGGTATTGCTTTTCGGGGATGTAGAGCGGCCCCTTGGTGCCACAGGCAGCCAAGCTGATAGAGAATAAAAGGCCGATGAGAACTGCGCGCATGAAGGGTATGCCTGTACGAGTGAAAGCCGCTTCATTTTAGCACAAAGCCTTTTTATCGCATTGCGTAAGCCTTCCATGCCGCTTATCGCCCAAAATTGACCATACGTCGGGCGGGACTGGCGTTTGCACGCTAAGATAAGCATGATCAAGCTACCCAGAAAGGTTATGCCATGCGCCAAGTATTCCGAGATTGCCAGCAAGCTGGTTTTACATTGATCGAGTTGATGATTACAGTTGCCATCGTTGGCATCCTGGCTGCCATCGCCTATCCCAGTTACACCGATTACGTGAAGCGGGCTCAGATTCCCCAGGCAACGGCGGAGTTGTCGCAAATGCGTAACCGCATGGAACGCTATTATCAGGATAACCGTACATATGTGAATGGAGGGGCTTGCGGTGCGATGCCCTCACCAGTTGATCATTTTGATGTGGCGTGCGTAACCAATAATGGCGGGCAGAGCTACACGATCACTGCCAGAGGTACTGGCCCTATGCTCAACTTTATCTACACCATAGATCAGAACAATGCGAAAACCTCACAGACCAAGTTTGGGAGTACGACCCAGACTTCGGCGACCTGTTGGCTCACCAAGGCAGGGGGCAGCTGCTAATGCCAACCGCTCGTGCGTCAGGGTTCACGCTGATTGAAATACTGATTGTGATCAGTATCGTCGGCATTTTGGCAGCAGTGGCGATTCCCAGCTTTCGTATTTTCATGGCGAATGTGCAAATCCGGTCGGCATCCGAGGCTATTCTGAATGGCCTGCAGCTTGCGCGGGCTGAGGCGGTGCGGCGGAATGCCCAAGTGCGTTTTACCCTGGTAGACCAGACTGGATGGCGCGTGGGCTGCTTGACTGCGGTGGGGGATAACGATGGCGACGGCCTGCAGGATTGCCCGGCCATTATCCAGAGCCGCGAAGCTTCAGAAAGCGCGAGCTCGGTGAAAACCACGGTGATCCCCGGCGGCGCTGCCACTATTACCTTTAATGGTCTGGGTCGTATACCGGATCCGGATGTTGGTGGTGTGTCATTGGCGAGTTCCATCAGCGACATCACGATTGATAACGACAGCATTACTACTGAGCAAAGCAAGGATTTGCGTATTCAAATCCGCGGCTCCACAGTGCGCAGCTGTGATCCGAATGTCACCTTGAGTGGAGATGGCCGTAAATGCTGATTCCTGTGCCACATCAACAGCGGTCTGCCCAGCAAGGCTCTATTTTGCTGGAGGGCCTGATTGCCATCCTGATTTTTTCGATAGGAATTCTGGCGATTGTGGGCTTGCATGCCTCGGCGATCAAAACCGTGGCCGACGCCCAATATCGCCTGGAGGCCAGCCTGTATGCCGAGCGCATTGTCTCTCTCATGTGGGCCGACGTGCCCAATATTTCGACCTATGCCTACCCCGGTGGGACGGCAACAGCACTCGCACCTTGGCTTTCCAATATCAACACCTTGCCGGGGGTCAATGTGCAAGGCAACTTGAACCCGCCTACCATAACCGTCGCTGGCAGTGCCGCCAATGGCTGGACCGTAACAGTGAGTATTTTCTGGCAGGCGCCTGGGGCGACGGCCAATGAAGGCCGGCACAATTTCCGTTCGGTCTCCTATATCAGCGGAAAGACATAATGACAATCAAGCGTTTTTCCAGTGGATTCAGTCTGGTCGAGTTGATGGTGGGCATCATCATCGCTCTGCTTGGGAGTCTGGTCATTTTGCAAGTGTTTTCCATTACCGAGCAGAGCAAGCAGACCACGACCAGTGGCAGCGACGCCCAGCAAAATGGGGCCCTGGCGATGCTGCTGATGGACAAGGATATGCGGCAGGCAGGCTATGGCATGAACGTTACAGCCTGCACGGGCCCTTGCGCAGGCTCAGGCTTCATGGGCGGAACGGTTAATATCAACGACTCTGGTCCACGCACGGTGGCTGCAACACCCTTTGTCTTTGCGCCCATCCTGATTATGCAGGGCGCTGCCAATGCACCCGATACCATTGTTGTGAGCTATGGCAATGCCGCCACTACCAGTGTGCCCGAATATACGCGAGGAGACATGAGAAGCGGTACAGATAGCATTAACGTCAATTCCAACAATATGGAAACCTATAGCGTTTATGGCTACAGCTTGGGGGATGTGCTAGTGCTGGCGGATGCTACCACCGGAACGGGAGATGTGATCCAGTACAGCGGTGCAGATAACACCGACGATCGGGTGAAACATGAGACGGGGAGTTACCAGCTGGGGCCTGTAACACAGGCATTTCGCTATAACGATGGCGTTCTGCCGGTGTATGGTGGAGGTAGCTTGTTGTTCAACCTGGGGCCAGCTCCAGTTAATAATAGTTACAGCATCGTGCAGGATAGCGCCGGGCGTAGAAATCTGGTGCAAACCAATAATATGACGGGGTCGCAAAGCATTATTGCCGCTGATATCGTCGACCTGCAGGCCGAGTATGGCAAGGATACCGATAACGATGACGTGATTGAAACGTGGGATACGGTGACGCCTACCGGAGCCAACTTCGCTGCCCTCAACAGCGCTTGGGAGCAGGTCAAGGCGGTACGTTATGGTCTGGTGGCGCGTAGCATCAAGCGCGAACCCGCCTGCAATGTCACCACGACCTTACCAGTCTGGCGGCCGGATGGCACAACCACCAAGACCTTCAGCAATGTGGGCACCAATGCCGATTGGCAGTGTTATCGCTATCGGGTGTTCGAGACCACCAATGTCTTGCGTAACCTGATATGGACTCCCTGATCATGCGCTCATTACCCAACTCACAACGCGGTGTGGTGCTGTTCCTAGCCCTAATCTTCCTGGTGGCAATGACGCTGGCAGGAGTGGCGTTGGTGCGTTCCGTGGATACCGGCAATATCATTGCGGGCAATGTGGCTTTCAAAAAGTCAGCATTGATGTCCTCGGACCGCGGAGTTCAGACGGCTTACCAATGGCTGTCTGCCAATCAGCCATCGCTCACTTCGGATAGTCCTGGCAATGGTTATTTCTCATCGGTGCCTGATAACGGTGGCTCGCCAGGCTCGACCCTCGCCGTATGGAATGACCGCAATTGGATAGCAGAGTCGGCCTGGACCCAGGCCGTCACGCTGTCGAGCGATGGTGCGGGCAATACTACGCAATATGTCATCCAGCGCATGTGCAAGCTGGCAAGTGTCGCCTTTGATCCGACGGGGGGGAATGGACAAATCTGCATCAAGCGCACGATCGCCGATGGCAACCCGCAGAACGCCGGAGGCTCGGAAGGCGGTGGCGGGGGGGGCTATACAGGCGCATACATGGTGTATTACCGCGTAACCACCCGTGTAAAAGGCCCTCGTAATGCGGTGAGCATTACCCAGAGCACAGTTACAGTGAAGCCTTAGGAGTCAGGAAAATGCTAAACAGAAAACATGGAAAGTGGTTGTCGGTTTTTCTGGCTGCGCTGGGCTTGGCTATGGCCTTGCCCACTGAGGCTGCCCTTACCGATATCGCCAGTGCGCCTATCTCCAACAATTCAGGCACCGTGGTAAAGCCGAATGTCATGTTCGTTCTCGATGATTCGGGCAGTATGGATTTCAACTATTTGCCAGATAACGTAAGCAATAGTAACTCGGCGGGGACTATCTACAACTGCCGCCGCATGAGCAGTGGCTCAACCGAGTGCTCAGGTGGCCGGGACGATGGGGCGGCCATGACGGATGGGGGTGACCCTCCGTTTTACAGTTTTTACCATAACGGTACCTATTACAACCCGAATATTACGTACACACCGCCAGTTAACCCTTGTGACCCGACTTCCAATCTGCCAAGTCAAACCACTTGGACTGCGGTGCGTACCAATGGGCATACGATGAATACCAGCTGTGGGCAGACTTCGGGTACCGTGAATATTCAAACGGCGTTCCCTGAGCGGGTTTACTGCAATTCAAACGGTACCACTTGCAAGCGTAATGGGGTCGACTATCGCAGTAGCGGTTCCTATGACGATTACGACTTCCCTGATAATGACAGAACCACGCCTTATACTTCGACGACCGGAACCTATCGGTATCCCGCCACGATTAATTCCTCTCCGCATTATTACCTGATTACCCCTACCGAATACTGCACAAGAACAGATTTGAAAACCTGCAATGTGCAGGCTGCGGCTACTACGACCTACAGTGTTCCGGCGTATGTGCGGTATTGCTCCAGCAATGCCAATGCCGGAACGACTACCAACCCGGCTACCGGTAGTTGCCAGGCTGCATTTAACCTGAACACTGGGTTTCGGTATGCGCGGTATGGAAAATTCAAGCGTGTGAATATTGTTTCCGGGGCTACTTTTACCAAGGGTGAAAATCGCACAGACTGCAGTGGCAGTACTTGCAGTTATACCGAGGAAATGAACAATTTTGCCAACTGGTATGCCTATTACCGCACGCGCATGATGAACATGAAAAGCTCCGCAGGTCGGGCTTTCAGCTCGCTGGATGATGCTTACCGGGTGGGGTTTATTACACTGAACACCGCTGCCAGCAAATTCCTCAAGCTGGATACCTTTAACGCCACCAACAAGAAAACATGGTATCAGCGCCTGTATGGCATGGACCCGAGTGGTGGTACGCCCTTGCGCGAGGCGCTCTCGCGCGTGGGACGCTACTATGGTGGCAAGACCAATGGTATCAACTCCATGACGACGGATGACCCGATGCAGTATTCCTGCCAGCAGAATTTCACCATTCTGACTACGGACGGCTACTGGAATGGGAATGCTGGCGTGCAGCTGGATGGTACAAGCGCCATCGGCAATCAGGACAACACCAACACCGGCTACGCCAAGCGTGCCGATGGTGTATACGATGGCGGCGTCGCCAACGCTACCAACACTTTGGCGGATGTGGCCCTGTATTATTACCAGACCGACCTGCGGCCTTCCATGCCAGCCAGTGATCTGTTGAAGTCGCCTACCGACAATAACAACCAGCAGCATATGGTGACCTTTACCTTGGGTCTGGGTCTGAATGGTGAGCTGGAATACGATCCTTATTACCAGACGCCACAGGGCGACTTCAAGGACATTATCGATGGCGTCAAGAATTGGCCCCTGCCGGTTGCCGACACGCTGACTGCTGTGGACGATCTCTGGCATGCCGCCGTCAATGGCCGAGGTCGTTATTTCAGCGCATCCGATCCCTCTGCCGTAACTTCCGGGTTACAAACTGCCTTGGCAGCGGTGAATACCAAGTCAACTGATGCATCTGCCGCGACCACCAGTAGCCCGAATCTGACTTCAGGGGATAACTATGCTTTTAATGCCACCTATCGCACGGTGAAGTGGGATGGTGAAATAGTCGCGGGCACCGTCGACTTGACCACTGGCTTGGCCACCTCGGCCAACCTTTGGTCCGCCCAAAGCCAGCTCGACGCCAAGGGCGGTATTGATACGGATACGCGTACTATCTACAAAATGAATACCAGCCGAGCCTTGGTGCCATTTAATACCGCTAACCTCAGCTCTACCGAGGTGCTACTGTTTACCAACCAGTGCAGCAAGCTATCGCAGTGCCCGGTACTTAACTCGACGACCCAGACCATTGCCAATAACGCTACCAATCTTATTAATTTCTTGCGCGGCCAAAGCCAGCATGAAAATGTGGGAAGCAATCCACAAGCCGGCAAGGCTTTCCGGGATCGCGATCACGTGCTGGGCGACTTGGCCAACTCCATTCCGGCTTATGTGAAAGCGCCTCGCTACAATTTTGGCGATTATGTCTCGCCTAGCTATGGGACATTCAAGTCAGCCAATAGCAATCGTCCAGGCACGCTGTATGTGGGGGGCAACGACGGGATGTTGCATGCATTCAATACGGACACCGGCGCCGAGCGCTGGGCGTTTGTGCCGCGGGTGGTCATGCAGAATATGTATGCGCTGGCTGATAAAAATTATTCTTCCAAACATAAATACTATGTGGATGGTTCGCCTATTGTCATGGATATCTTTGCTGGTGGTGGTTGGAAAACCATCCTGGTCGGTGGCTTGAATGGGGGCGGTCGTGGCTACTACGCACTTGACGTCACTGACCCTACTGCACCGAAAGGTTTGTGGGAGTTTTGCAGTGACAGTACCTATTGCGACGTCGCTGATGACAACCTGGGTTACAGCTTTGGCAATGCGGTGATCGGTAAATTGCCCAATGGTACCTGGGTGGTGATGGTTACATCGGGGTATAACAATGTTACGCCAGGCGATGGCAAAGGCTACTTGTATGTGCTCAATGCGCTCACCGGCGCACTGATCAAGAAGGTGTCAACTGGCGTGGGCGATACGACGACACCGAGTGGATTATCCCGCATCGCTGGCTGGGCGGATAACCCGAATGCGGATGCCACCATCACCCAGGTATATGGCGGCGATCTGTTAGGGAATGTCTGGCGCTTTAACATGAGTGATTACAATGTCACCACACTGGCACAGCTGAAATATGGCAACACCGCGCAGCCCATCACGACCAAACCTCAGCTAGGTGCGATTTCAGGCAGCACTGCGCATATCGTGTATGTGGCCACCGGTGCTTATCTCGGACTGACCGACTTGGCAACGACTGGTGTTCAGAGCATTTATGCTCTGCGCGATACTGGCTCGGCAATTAGTAATCCAAGAGCCAATCCCATCACAATCACTAAATCGGGGAACTCGGCTACCGTAAGTGGCACGGGTGTCAATGGCAGCTGGTATGCGGATCTTCCTACTACCGGCGAGCGCGTATTCGTCAATCCCCAGCTGGGACTGGGGACACTGGTGGTGGCAAGTGGGATTCCCAGTGGGGATGCCTGCAGTCCGGGCGGGGATAGCTGGATATATTTCTTTGATTACAAAACCGGACGATTTACTACGGCGGGCAGTAGCGCGCAGGGCAGCTATAACTCGTCGGGTGGTTTGGTAACAGGGTTGTCGTTGTATACCCTGCCCAATGGGAGTCTGCGCTATACCACATCTACTGTGGGTGGGGATACGAATGCCCCCTTAGCCTCCAGTACTCCACCACCATTGCCGGGAACCTCTCAAACGCCAACTCGATCAAGCTGGCGCGAGATTACGACAGAATAGTTGAAAGTTACGGTGGACAGGCAGCGGCTATTTCGCGAGAAATAGCCGCTTTTTTATGCCTGATGCAATATTTCCAGGGCATCCACCATGAGTACTGCCGGATTGCAGTCAGTCTGCGCGGCTATTTCCACCATGCCCGTCGGGCTGGTGACATTCACTTCTGTCAGGCTGTCGCCAATCACATCCAATCCCACCAGGAAGAGACCATTCGCTTTTAATACCTTGCCTACCGTCGTGGCAATTTCGCGATCGCGTTCGGTTAACAGTTGCGCTACGCCTTTGCCACCCGCTGCCAGGTTGCCACGTGTTTCCCCATTTTGCGGGATGCGTGCCAAGGCATACGGCACGGGTTCACCATTGATGATCAGGATACGTTTATCGCCTTTGACGATCTCCGGCAGGTAGCGCTGGGCCATGATGGTGCGGCGCTCAAAATCGGTGATGGTTTCCAGGATGACGCCGATGTTAGGGTCTTGCTGCGTTAAGCGGAACACGCTACTGCCGCCCATGCCATCCAGCGGCTTGACCACGATATCGCCGTGGGTGGCCAAAAACTCACGAATCAGCGCCCGCTGGCGTGTTACCAGAAATGGCGGCGCAAATTGTGGGAAGCGGGTGATGGAGAGTTTTTCGTTCCAGCCGCGTAGAGCCTGTGGCGCGTTCAATATGCGTGCGCCTTGCCGCTCGGCCATTTCCAGCAGGTATGTGCTATAGAGAAATTCATTATCAAACGGCGGGTCTTTACGCATCAGCACCGCCTCAAACTGCTCGGGCGCTGTTTCCTGCAACTCTCCCAGCACATAGCCATGCTCGCCAAAGGCAAAGTCGCGATACTGCACGGTGACTTTGTCATGGCGCAGTAGCACTTGCTGTTGCTCACATACAGCCAGGGCGTGGCCGCGACGTGCTGCCTCGCGCATGATGGCGAGGCTGGTGTCCTTGTAACTGACCAGCTTGTCCAGCGGGTCCAGGATGAAGAGTAGCCGCATAATTATTGGTCTGGGTCGTGTTCTTGCAGCTCAATTGCCGCTGCCAGCAAGGCGAGTCGCGCGACCACGCCATAGGCATAGAAGCGATTGGGTGGTGCATCAGGCGCACCCGCACAGTCGGGAAGAGAGCATGGTTTCTCGAAGGCCAGCGGTTCGAAGTGCATGCCCGGCGCATTGAGGTTTTCGTCGATGCCACGGCCAGTATGTACGCGGTAAAAACCGCCCACCACAAAATGATCCATCATGTAGACCACAGGCTCAGCAACCGCATCATGGATACATTCAAAGGTGTATACCCCCTCTTGCAGGATCACCTCTGATACTTGCATGCCTTCTTTGACCACAGCCATTTTATTGCGCTGCTTGCGGTTGAGGTCTTTGACATCGTCGGGGCTTTTCACGGTCATGATACCCATGCCGTAGGTGCCTGCATCGGCTTTTACGATGACAAAAGGATCTTGCTCAACCCCATACTCGGCGTACTTGATCCGAATTTTGGCCAGTAACTGATCCACTTTTTCCGCAAGCTCGGCTTCTCCCACGCGCGCATGAAAATCCAGGCCGCTGCAGGTATCAAAGTATGGGTTCAGCAGCCACTCATCAATGCCAAGCAGGTTGGCGAAGTCTTTGGCAACGCGGTTGTAGGCACTGAAGTGCTGCGATTTGCGGCGGGTGGCCCAGCCAGCATGCAAGGGGGGGATCAGGGTCTGTTCCAGACCCTGCAGGATCTCCGGCACGCCACCGGATAAATCGTTATTGAGCAGAATGGCGCAGCTGTCGAAATCATCCAGCACCAGGCGGTTGCCTTTGCGTTGTACTGGCTCGAGCAGGATGCTGCCGCCATCGTGAGTTTCCAGATGGGTGGGTTCGGTAATCTCGGGGGAAATGCTGCCTATCCGTACCTCCAGGCCAGCATGCCGCAGGATATTGGTCAGTGCTGCCACATTGCGCAGATAAAAGGTATTGCGCGTATGGTTTTCAGGAATGACCAGCAGACGCCTGGCATCCGGACAGATCTTCTCTACGGCGCTCATGGCGGCCTGCACGCAGAGGGATAAAAATTCTGGATTAAGGTTATTGAATCCGCCGGGATAGAGGTTGGTATCTACCGGGGCCAGTTTGAAACCCGCATTGCGCAAATCAACCGACGCATAAAAGGGAACGCTGTATTCCGCCCATTGGCTACGGAACCAATGTTCGATTTGCGGCATGGCTGCCAGCATGCGTTGCTCAAGGGATAACAGGGGGCCAGTCAAGGCCGTTGTGAGATGAGGGACCATATTCAATCAAATTGTATGAGTCCGTAGGATTTTAGCTTAGTTGCATCCATCTGCCTAAAAAAAACGGGCGCAGATTGCGCCCGAAGAGGAGGAGATAATGCATGGAAACCGAGCAATAAAATGTTCTTAACACCGAGGTGTGGAGCAATTTATGCCTAGTCATACATAAGCAAACGCTGTGCCAGCTTTTCTGCCTCCATTTTGGGGCCATTCTCTGAGTATGAATAGCTTCTCAAAGCTAAAAATGTGCATTTGTGCACCATTGATGTGCAAAACCAAGCAGCTGCCTATCATGCCAACCGGAACGAGATTAGATGCTGGGCTGTAAGAGGAGTTGGCTTTTGATGGAGTCTAGACAATAAAAAAACGGGCGCATTGCTGCGCCCGTTTTGACTAACTGCTACTTAAGCGTTAAGGCTTAGTAGTGGTAAGCACGTTCACCATGTTCAGTGGTGTCCAGACCTTCGCGCTCGGACTCTTCGCTTGCGCGCAGGCCGATGACGATGTCAACAATCTTGAACAGGATGTAGCTGATCACGCCAGTCCATACCACAGTGATACCTACTGCGATGGCTTGGGTTGTCACTTGCTGGCTCATGGTCACGCCTTCAGCATAACCAACGCCGCCGAAGTCTGCAGACATCAGTGCACCCGTTGCAATAGCACCCAGGATACCAGCAATACCGTGTACGCCGAATACATCCAGAGAGTCATCATAACCCAGAGCATTTTTCAGCTTGGTAACGGCCCAGAGGCTGATGAAGCTGGCCAGGAAGCCGAGGATGATGGAACCCATTGGGCCGATGAAGCCGCAAGCAGGAGTGATGGCAACCAGACCAGCAATCGCGCCAGAAGCAGCACCCAACATGCTTGGTTTGCCCTTGAACAGCCATTCAGCAAATACCCAGCCAACAACAGCAGCGCCAGTAGCCAGTTGTGTATTGATCAGAACCAGACCAGCAACACCGTCAACAGCCAGTTCGCTACCTACGTTGAAACCGAACCAACCCACCCACAGCAGGGAGGCGCCAATCAGCGTCATCACCAGGTTGTGTGGAGGCATGGCTTCTTTGCCGTAACCAATGCGCTTGCCGATAACCAGTGCACCCACCAGCGCTGCAATACCAGCGTTGATGTGAACAACAGTACCACCAGCAAAGTCCTTAGCGCCGTGACCGTTAAACAATGGGCCAGCATCGCTCAGCAGACCACCGCCCCAAACCATGTGGGCGATAGGGATGTAAACGAAGGTCACCCACAGTGCCAGGAACAGCAGTACAGCTGGGAACTTGGTACGCTCGGAGAAACCACCAATGATCAGGGCTGGCGTAATGGCAGCAAAGGTCAGCTGGAAGGTGATGAAGACATACTCAGGGATAACACCGCTGAGGCTGTCAGGCGTCACACCTGCCAGGAAAGCTTTGCTTAATCCGCCGACAATCGCATTCCCTTCCGAGAAGGCCATGCTGTAGCCATACACGGCCCACAGGACGGAAATCAGGGAGAAAGCAACGAATACCTGCATGCCAACGGACAGCATGTTCTTGGTGCGAACCAGGCCGCCGTAGAACAGTGCCAGGCCAGGTACGGCCATCATCACGACCAGTACGGTAGCTGTGATCATCCAGGCAGTGCTGCCGGTATCCATTTTTGGTTCTTCAGCAGCAGCAGCCGGTGCTGCTTCTGCGGGAGCAGCTGCTTCAGCGGCTGGCGCTGCTTCAGCTGGGGCAGCAGCAGGTGCCGCCTCGGTGGTGGTGGCTGCCGGAGCTTCATCTTCGGCAAAACCAATGGTGCTGGCGCCCAGTGTGCCCAGGCCCAACATACCAACTAATGTAATCAGAGATAAAAATCGTTTCATGGCTGTCCCCTATTAGAGCGCGTCAGGACCGGTTTCACCGGTGCGGATGCGATAAACCTGCTCAAGATCAAAAATGAAAATTTTGCCATCGCCGATTTTGCCGGTGGTGGCGGATTTCTCAATCACTTCAATCACCTGATCGAGCATGTCGTCCTTAATGGCGACTTCGAGTTTTACTTTTGGCAGAAAATCGACGACATATTCGGCACCACGATACAGCTCGGTGTGGCCCTTTTGACGTCCAAAACCCTTGACTTCAGTAACGGTGATCCCCTGTACGCCGATGGCGGAAAGAGCCTCCCGTACCTCGTCAAGCTTGAATGGCTTGATGATCGCGGATACGAATTTCATGCGTGTCTCCTGATGAGTGTTGAAAGTGATGAGGCGGGTTGCTCAGCCGCCTCATCCCAGTTTAACTAAACAATTTAACCTTGAGGGTTAAATGAATTTAGAAGGTTTTTTGAACGAAGAACGTGAATGCATCACGGCCCAGGTTGCGGTTGTTGGTACCAGCATTTTTCCAGCCGTCGTCACCAGCATCGGTGCCGGTGTAGTAACCACCAACGTTAACGCCGTTAGCCCAGGTCTTAACTGCACCCAGTTTCCAATCGGTGTAGGTATATACCTTGTCGTTGTCGAGGCGAGTTGCACCGGCAGTGGATGTGCCGTCAAAGTACTGATAACCAACGTGAGCGATCAGCGAGTAGCCAGTGTCAGCGAATGGGTACAGAACGTTAGCTTCAACATAGTTGGAACCGCGACCATCTTCAACACCGAAAGCACCCTTGGAAACAACATAAGAGTTCTTTACAGTGATCCAATTCCAGCCCAGAGCACCGTAGATTTCAGTGGTGTTTGGATCGGTCAGGCCAGCAGCGCCCAAGCCACTTTCCTTGGAACCTGGATAGAGGTATTGCAGGGCACCGATGTCATAAGTAATGCCAGTGTCGCCAATGGTATTCTTGTAGCCACCGTAAACGTCAACTTCAAGGCTGGAATCTTGCTTGTAGCCGCCATCCTTTACCCAGCTAACGTTAGAACCCCAGGAACCCAGGTAGAAACCGCTGGAGTGGGAGTAGTCAACGCCGCCTTGCAGAGCTGGCTCGCGACCAGTTTGGGTCAAGCCACGGAAGATGTATTGGCTATAGAGGCCAATGTTGTAAGAGAAAGTGTGTGGCGAAGTAGCTTCTTCAGCGGCAGCGTCGGCGGCCAAAACGGCAGCAGGTGCTGCGAAGGTGCCAAGAACGGCTACCAGTAAAAGCGATTTACGCATTGAATTTCCTTTCAGAGTAAAAAAACAACATAAAACGAGCAACAAACATAAAGCAACACTCGTGCCAAAAAGACAAAGCACGGAAAAACATTGAGTTACAATGCTAAAGTAATGAGCTGGGTGAAACAATGAGAGTATTTCCTTGTTTACAATAATTTGCGGCACCCCTATGGTGCGTTTACAGTTGTATGCGCGCACTGAATAACAGCCGATATGGCGTAATGGATGGAGGTAAATGAAACATGAACACTGATTTTTTGAATGACTTGTCGTTGAAAATAAAGGAAATTTCAAAATCATCCCCATTGGGTGATCTGGAAAAGAATTTGAATGCACTATTACAGGGCGCATTCACCAAGTTGGAGCTGGTTTCTCGCGAGGAATTTGACGTACAGGCCGATTTGTTGCGGGTTGCAAGGCAACAGCTAGGTGAGGCGCAGCAGAAGTTGGAAAAAATGGAACAAAAACTGACAGAACTTGAAGTTTTGTTGCAAAAAACCAACAGGTAGGTCCCGAATATGTCACTTGCGGTCATCAAAAGTCGTGCATTGTGTGGCATGGATGCACCACCTGTGGAGGTGGAAGTACACCTGGCAAATGGATTACCCAGCTTTACGATCGTCGGTTTACCCGAAGCTGAGGTGAAGGAGAGCAAGGACAGAGTGCGGGCTGCCTTGCAGACGGCGCAGTTCGAGTTTCCTGCTCGCCGCATTACGGTCAACCTGGCGCCCGCTGATCTGCCCAAGGCCCAAAAAACCTCGATAAATGTAAATGTTCCACGATATTTGAAAGTATGCCGTGGTATCTGATAGTGATATTTCGGGCATTCGTCATCAAAGCCTTGCGCAACAAGGATTTTGGCGATTAGTTTGGTATGGGAAATTAGATCAGTTGGGTCCTTATGAGGGAAATGCGAAGATCATAAAAGCGTATTTACAAAAACTTACTGATAAAGGATCAAGCGGCCTTTCCCGAGCTAGCGTTAGTGGCGAATATCAAATTGTAGATATGCCCATTGGCGAACTTGCAAGAATACCTATCGGAACGGTGATTAAAAATGGTATCCCTCAATCAGCACCTCTGCCTTTCTTTGAGAAGGAGTTAAAGGAAAAGCTGAATTTTGCTGAAAACAATATCGAAATCATCGATCGATATACTTTTGATCATGAGAAAAAACTAATAATTCCGAATAAATCTGGCTTGGAGAAGTCTGATTATCAGGCAAACCAATTTTTTCTAACTGTAGGTGAGCCGGATAACAAATTTCGCTATATCGTTCCTTGTACGGAGATATTTCGCTTTTTCTACGCGACCTCAAGCGTTATGGCCAATGCTTTTTTATCGGGAGCGTTCTTAAATCCCAATATTGATTTATGGGATGCTGAGGCCTCAAAGCTGAATGATAAAAAGGCATTAATATGGTTGCGAAAGGGGATGTTGGATGCAGATGCACATTTCCTTGCACGATTTGTATGGAATGAGTTTGCTCTGAAGCGAGCGAAGGAGATATTTATTAAAGGTGCCGTTTATCATAAAAACGAGCGGTACTCTCGGATGTTGTATGCAAGGCCGCCCATTGATGGTCAAGTAGAGTTTACTTTTAGGTCTCGTTCCTTAGGGAATGGAAGCCTTTTAATTACACGGTTGCTGAAATGTAACTGGATACCAAGTGAATACACCGAGTTGAAATGGGGGCGGGATAATGGTCACAGCCGGGATCGAACTGAAAAAATCAATATTAATTCAGAGACTTTGAAAGCGAGCACCTGGCCAAGAGCATACCCAGGGCGCTTGGATGAGCTCGAAGAGTTGGTTCCTGACAACCCAAACTCTATCTTTGGGAATTTCCAAATCGAGGAAAATGAAATAGCTGAGCGATTCCCGGAGCTCGTTAAAATCCAGACAAGCAAAATATTCAAAGAAAAAAGTCTTGAAAATCAAAAACGTGAAAAACCTAAGAGATTTGTAAAAAAGGTCGTCACTGCTTCGGTATTGCCGAGAAGCACCTCAAAGTCGACAGTAGGTACAGCGCATATCAAGGGTTTAATACCTCATGTGACAAATACTGTTGAAACAATAGAAACTGAAACTCAAGTTAGCTTCCGGGAAAATTTGGAAGTTTTGCATCATTTAAAACGAATAAAAACACTTAGCTTGGCCAGCGTCGATTACATGCTTGTGACTCAGCCGGAGAAAGCGCTCATTGATGAGGTCGACTACAACGTTTTGGGAGGTGGAAATATCATCAACAATTGGATTTTCCTTGATAACCCACCGAGAAGAATTAGGCGCACTGTCTTAATAGCAAAAATCACCAATCATAATCAGAGGACGCGCTATGTAATTGAGGTTCAGCATAAGCGAGCGAAGGAATCAGCGACCATAATAATTTGGGATGAGAATCAAGGCGAGATTTCGAGTGATGCGTTAAAATTTATTCTAAATAAAATGGCACAGTTAAAGTCGACCGATGTGCCGTTGCCTAGTGGATTACAGGAAAAGAGGGTTAAGCATACTTTTCAAAAGAACGAACATGAGAGGTTCCTTGCGGCTGTTTTCAACTGATTTTTCCCTCCATCCGACTCGAATTACGATGCAAACTTTCCTTTGCCAGCCACATTACTTGACGTAGCCAACCGTAATTAAATATTCTCAGGTTAAGAAAAGTTAGCTCTGGGAGAAATTCCATGAGCCGAGGCAGCTTCCTATCTCTGTACTAACTCAAGATATGAGATTGCTATCTAAATGACTAGTCAGAAATTTATTTTTCGCTCTATTAGGCTTCCCACCCATTCAATAAATATTCTAACTCTGGGCGAAAGATGCTTACGATGCGGATATAGTGCATTCACAGGAAGTGGGGCTGGGCGGAAGAGGGGCATCACTTCAATCAATTGTTTTTCTTCAAGCAGGTTTCTAACATCGAAAGCTGGTACTTGGATTAAACCTAAGCCTGCGACTGCAGACGCTATATAAGTTTCAGCCGTGTGCACGCTGATGCGGCAGGGGATTGGTACGGACTTTTGCAACCCATCGCTATCTAAATACAGCCAATCGGTTTCCGTTGCATTTAAGTTGCCATTACGTTTACTACCGTAATGGACGGCAGTGTGGAAAACTAAATCATCGATAGTTTCTAGTTTGCTGTTCGCTTTCACATAACTGGGGCTAGCGCAGTTAATCATTTCGACCGTCCCAAGATATTTGGCTACGAGGCTATTTTCCGATAATGGCCCTAACCGAATGGCACAGTCGACCCCTTCTTCAATTAAATCAATAATTCTGTCGTCCGCTCCCACAGTGATATGAAGCTCTGGATGGCGGGCCAAAAAATCTGGCAAAGCAGGTATTACCACTCTTCTGGCAATGCGGCTCGGCAAATCAACATTCAACTTCCCAATTAAAGGGGCTGAGTTCGCCCGAAACTGATGATGCAGGGCCTCGAATTCGTCAAGCAGCATATGAGCACGCTCTAAAATAGAGAATCCATCTTGAGTCAGGCTGAGCTTTCGGGTTGTACGTTGCAATAAGCGAGTCCCAACCGCTGCCTCTAGCTGGGCAACTGCCGCAGATACAGTCGCTCGTGGCAAGGCCAAATCCTCAGCTGCCCTACTGAAACTTTTCAACTCAGTAACTCGGATGAAAATTTTCAGTGTATCCATCCTATCCATAGGCCACCTGCATTGTTAGCGATTTATAGATTATCTATCCAAAACTTAAGAATTGTAATCACCAATCGTTCAGGTGAATATTGAAAAAAAGTTGTAGGTATACCTTTATCTTAACAATGGAGATTTAACAATGGCATCACGAACACTCAAAAACAAGGTTGCTGTAATCGCAGGCGGGGGTAAGAACTTGGGCGCATTGATTGCGCAGCAATTTGCAGAATCAGGGTTGCGTGGCGCGGCCATTCATTATCACAGCGCATCATCAAAATCAGATGCCGACAAAACAGTGTCCATACTTAAAGCAGAAGGCGTCGATGCTTTCGCCTTTCAAGCTGACCTGTCAATTGCGGAAAATAATGCAAAACTTTTTGATGAAGCATTGAAACGGTTTGGGCAGATAGACATTGCGATCAATACGGTGGGAGTGGTAATCAAGAAGCCAATATTGGATGTGACAGAGGTTGATTTCGATCAGTCATTTGATGCCAACGCGAAAGCTGCTTTCTTTTTTATTCAGCAAGCCGGCCGCACACTTAGCAATGGCGGCAGTCTTGTTACCATCGTAACTTCCCTGCTGGCCGCCTACACTGATAGCTATGCTATTTACCCAGGCAGTAAAGCCGCTGTGGAGCACTTTACGCGCGCGGCATCAAAAGAATTTGGTTCAAGAGGGATAAGTGTCAACGCAATTGGGCCAGGCCCAATGGATACTCCATTTTTCTATGGGCAAGAAAGTAAAGAAGCGGCGGCCTATCATGCTTCAGCAGCAGCTTTGAGTGGGTGGTCACGAAAAGGACTTACTGATATCGAAGACATTGCACCGATTGTGCGTTTTTTAGTAACTGAGGGGTGGTGGATTACCGGGCAAACCATTTTTGCTAACGGCGGCTATACCACTCGTTAATTTTCAATGATCGATTAGAGCAAAATGAAAATTCTTCACATTGAAAATGGCAATCCAAGCATTTCCCAGTGCGGGCCTCCTCATGGCTATTTCTTGGATCATAAATCTTTATCGTTGTCCTAGCGGGCTTCTACTCCTCATTTATTTTTCTGGGTTGCTACTTATTTTTTGGATGACTAGAAAAAAACAGCAACCACCTTAAAGGAGGTGGTTGCACTTTAATAAGCATTAACCAGGGCCTTCACTTGCCGCTACCAAAAGGGGCACAATCAAATCACTAATAGGTGTAGGAACTCCATGCAGTCGGCCGAGTCGCTGAATTACTCCGTTCCGGCAGTCCCATTCGAGAGTGCGACCAGCTTGGCGGTCGGCAAGAATGGAAGTGCCTAGGTCTGCCGGAGAGTGACGGAATTTCTCCACGATTTGTTGCGGCACTTCATCGCCTAATATTGCTCCTTCCGCGCGAGCAACTTCAAGGCACTCCCATAGATAGGCTAGCGATAAACTATTAATGTCCGCTCTGGAAAACATGCCAGCACGGCGGCCCGTTAAAACCATTAAACCCGCCACCGCATTTTGTAACAGCTTTTGCCAAGCGATTGATGTGAAATTTCCCGCAACTTCAACCGAGCACCATGTGCCACTTAATGCGGAGAGCACCACGTTGGCTGCTGGTGTGTCCGGTAAGGTAAGGCGGGCTTTGCCACGTAGCCGCACCAAGGCATCTGCTTTTCGTTCAGCAGGAAACCACACCACTGATGGTAGTAATGAGCTGCCGGATAAATATGGCGCGAAGAGGGTTTTCTGCTCGATGCCGTTTTGCAGGGCGCAAATTACTGTCCGAGGGCCACACAAGGCAGAAAGCCATGGTCCGATGGCCTCAGTCTGTGTTGTTTTGACCGCGACAAAAACTAGATCGCATGTATTTGTGATGCTGGCCGGATTAGTCAGCACGGGCCCAGGAACAACGATACGGCCGCCATCGGAAACTAGCTCTAAAAACTCATGCGCCGTGCGTCCGCAAATGGTTGGCGTACGTCCAACCTCATGAAGAGCCGCCGCTATGGTCGTGCCGATCGCACCTGGACCAACAAGTGCGACGGTTGGATATTCAAGCATACTTATCCTTTCATAAAAGTCATCGCGTCCTAACAGTCATCCGTGACCATTGGTCACATCTCGCTAAATATATAAAATATTTTCATCACTCTTTTGAGATGAGCTGTAAATCAGGCAGCCATCAGCCAATGATTATTATGCCTAAGGCGATTGCTGTGCACGCCAATACCTTTCGGACACTAAGCGTCTCGCCAAGAAAAAAATAACCAATGAATGCGACAAATAGGACACTGGTTTCGCGTAATGCCGATACGGCACCCATGGGAGCAACGGACATTGCATAGATGACAATGCCATAAGCCAGAAGGGAGACCAGTCCGCCGATAAAGGCAGGAATGAATCCTGCACGAATAGTAAATAAGCTTTTCGCGTCGCGCATGCCTATATACATCGATAGCATTAGGATGCCCCATAAGGCACACATCCACATTGTGTATGCCATCGGAGCGCCAGATAATCGCACACCTATACCGTCAATCACACTGTAAGCGGCAATGAAACATCCAGTCCCCAAGGAATGGGCGACACCAGTAGTTCCCAGTTTTTTTCCAATAAAGCTCAAGGAAATAATGCCACCTGATACCAAGGCAATTCCAAGAAGAGCGCTTGGGCCGATACTCTCACTCGCAAAAAATGAAGCTGCGAGGGTGATAATGATGGGTGAGGAACCACGTGCAATCGGATAAGTTTGCACGAGCTCGCCTACTTGATAACTCCTAATAAGAAAAAGGTTGTAACCCACATGCAGTCCTGCTGAAAGTGCTGCATAGATCCAACTAGCTTTGGCGGGTGGATTTAAAAAGACAGCGGCTGGAGCACTGGCTATCACGATTGAGAGGCACATGACCGTCATTGACCAAAGTCTGTCGACTCCGCTACGTAGGAGTGCGTTCCAAGCTGCATGTAGAAGGGCTGCGAAGAGTAATAGTAGAACGACGTGAGTTGGCATGGAGGGAGCTAGGCGCATGAATCAAACGATATTCATCTGACAACAATCAGGCACTACTGTCATTTTATATAGATTATTAGGGCGGACCAGGGTGTGTTTTAAGGAATGACAATGACCCATCCAGAGGTACTTATTGAACTAGATCTGCTGACTAAGAGATGGCAAGCCGCAAAGCTTGCGATGATTACTGCCGAAGACGAAATCGATGCAGAAGCTCGCATGGCATTGGAAAATGGTGGGCCAGCTCCAAGCCGGGCCCTGCGCGAAACAATGATGGATTATCGCAACTAAAGAGTGGGAGGCGCGTAGCGCGCTGGACGAGTTTATCGCGGAACAGTTTGGCTGAAAGCCGTCCAACATCCTCTGCCTTTACCTTTTGATTCATATAGCGCTTCATCCGCCGCCATAAAGAGTTTATAAGCATTGGGAGCATCAATGGGAAACTCCGCAATACCTAGACTGCATCCAATGTTAATGGCTATGCCATTGACATGAATAGGCTCATCCATGAATTTTAGAATTTTTTCACAGACGAGGATTGCGTCTTTATCTTTTACATTACTCAATATCAGCGAAAACTCATCCCCTCCAAGCCGGGCCACGTTGTCAGTGGCTCTTAGCGACTGCTTAAGCCTGCCAGCGAACTCCTTCAATACAGCATCCCCAGTCTGATGCCCGTAAGTATCATTTATAGATTTGAAATGATCCAGATCAGCCAAAACTAACGCCAGATGTTTACTTTCGCGGTTTGCCATCCATATCTCATGCTCTAGATGAGCATCAAAGGCCCGTCGATTAAGCAAACCTGTTAGTGGACAAGTTTCTGCAAGTACTTTGCTCTCTTGTTCCGCCGCCTTCCGCTCAGTGATATCAATAAAAGTGGCAAGAGCTAAACCTGCTTTAGGCAAAATGACACCAGAGTGTTCTGCTACTTTTTGAGATCCATCTTTGCAAATCACCACTACCTCTAGAACAGGAATTTCATATGCCATTTCAGGAGGGGCATGTATATACTTCATCCACTCTGAGGTAGTTAATTGGCGTTGCTCTTCAGTTGGATAAGCTGTAGCAATCCAGTCTGGTATAGTTGAAAAGTCTCCCTTCACATAACCGAATGTTTCAGTAAACTTTGCATTCATGAACATAATTTCACCGGTTTCGAGAAGTGCCCACGATAAAGGAACTGGCAGAGAGTTTAGTAGCGATTCAAGCTGCTCAATGGATAAGCCGGACAGTGCAGAATGGCGGGGGTAGTCCATGGTCATGCCTCCGTGAACTCAGATTAAAGTTGATTTCTAAACTCAGGCTGGCGTGAGCAATAGCCCCAAATCTCACCCTAATAATATCGAGAGCTCAGCCGAGTGAAGTTTTTTAATTACTCAGGGCCCTGCCACAGCCATGCTATCCGCCGGATACTGCCTCCGCATGCGATTGGATTTGTATCGGACATCACGCCGCGATCTAATCTCTAAAAAAATTAAGAGGCTACACCGAGACTGGGTATAATTTTGTGTAAACGGCCAGACTTTACAGGTTCGCATTCGGCTCTCGAACTGAATGCTAAACCGGTTCAATGCACTCTTCCAGTCCCGTATCGGCATATCCCAGTTTTGGCTGATGTTGTTCAATGCCAAATAGAACAGCTTTATCAAGGACTCATCATTCGGAAACGACCCACGGTGCTTAATGATTCTTCGTAGACTCATGTTAACGGATTCGATGGCATTGGTCGTATATATGGCGCGACGAATCTCTGGAGGGTAATCAAAGAATGGGGTAATGCGATACCAGTTACGCCGCCATGATTGCGCTATCGGAGGGTAGGTGGCATCCCATTTCTTTTCGAACGCGGTTAGGCATTCTTCGGCCTCCGCTAAGGTCGCCGACTGATAAATGTGCTTTAGGTCCGTGGCGACCTCTTTGCGTAGCTTCCAATGGACGTAATTCATGCTGTAGCGAACCATATGGACGATGCATAGCTGGACAGCTGTCTGAGGGAATACGGTTTCAATGGCCTCGGGGAAACCCTTCAGCCCATCAACACAAGCAATGAAAATATCCTGAACCCCTCGGTTCTTTAGCTCCGTCACCACCTGCAGCCAGAACTTGGCTCCCTCAGTCTGCGCGATCCAGATACCCAGCATTTCTTTTTCGCCCTCCATATTAATGCCGACAGCTAGGTAGACTGCCTTAGCTCGAACACTGCCAGCATCACGGATTTTTACATGAATGCAATCCAGGTAAACGATAGGGTAAACCTCGTCCAGTGGGCGCTGCTGCCAGGCTTTCACTTCATCGTTGACGGCATCTGTTACGTTTGAAATAAGCGTAGGCGAGACGTCGGCACCATACATTTCTTCCAGGTAGCTTTGGATTTGACGGGTGGTCATTCCTCGGGAGTAGAGTGCAATAATCTGCTCATCAAAATTGGTGAACCTGGTTTTGTATTTGGGGATGAGCTGAGGCTCGAAGCTGCCTTCCCGGTCGCGTGGAACGTAAATGTCCATTTCACCAAAGTCACCTTTGAGCGTTTTCTTGGATTTGCCATTACGCGTATTCCCCGTGGCATTGCTGACAGTTTCGTTTTTGGCGTGGCCTAGATGTTCAGCCATCTCCGTCTCCAAAACACGCTCGACCAGCGCTTTGGTCAGTTGCTTGATCAGGCCGTTTTCACCGGTGAGATCTTCGGGCCTCTGATATTTTGAGAACACCCCGTCGACGATTTCCATGGGTATTGCTTTAGTTGAGTCGGTCATTTTTACTCCTAACTAAGGTAGCGGCAGATTCCTGCCAAAATGACTGTTTACACAAAAATTCTTACACCTCTTCGGTAGAGAATGCCTCAAGAGTTGTGTTTTTGCATTCGTCAGGCGCGATGTCACTTGCGTTCCCAAGAGTGGAACATAAGGAAGTATTAATGGTGCGATCTACGTCATTAGTCCAGAATTGTGGTTGCTGACCCAGGTTATGCGTCGTGAAGGCCTGCAGCTTCATGATCATGCCAGTGCTGTATCTTACGAGCCAGGACGACAGCAGCTCATCTGGCAATGGCTGCGTTCGAAAGTGCCATTTGAATTCTCGATTTCTAGTAGAGATCACCGGTATGTCTGGAACGATCTTTTGGGGAGACCCAATTAATTTTTTTCAAATGTTCGCGTGTTATATCTTCCGCTTCAATACACTCCTTCCCTGTACGGATAGCGTTTTCTGCTAATAAATGTAGTAAAGCAATAGCTTCACCAAGCAAGCCTTCACTGAATACCAGTAAGCGCTCGAAAAATTCCCTACCCTTAAAAGGTTTTTGTTCCTTGAGCATCAAGCTCTCCTGTAATGAACTCATGATTCTTGCAAACTCCCCTATAGATTCGTCTTTATTCCACCTAGGTAGAAATAAAGGTTTGAAGCGATTTTGTATGGAGGGGTCGCTGGCAAGAATGTTTAAAATTTCAGGAGTTCCCGCGCCAATAATTGAAACTCCGCATTCATTTCCCAAGTTACGCAAGGCATTTAGAAAACGTCTTCGGAGAGCGATCGTACTGCTGCCTATGTTAAATAAGTCATCTAATATGAGTACCTTAGTATCTAAGTGTTCGAATATCAGTTTAATTCTTGCTAGCTTTGAGGTCTCTGATTCATTGGGGGAAGATGCAGCGCCAAGCTCGGTCAGGATTTCGTAATATAAGCGTCCCTCATTTGCATGAGGTGGGGTTTGCACCATTACCACGGGGAGTTTTGTATTTGGCGAGTTGAGTTGATTCTGTGGAAAGTGTTTTTTGCAAAAATTCCGAAGAATTGTACTTTTGCCATTATTACTATCTCCGACCAATACCAGATTAGATGGACGAGGAAGTCGTGGCTGTCGCACCAACGCGTCCATTTCTTGACGTATCATGACTGCCCGATCATAGCCAACCCATGGCGTTTGCTTCATGCTACCAATGCGCCCTAGATCTTCAGGGCTCAGAAGGCTATCCGTCCGAACTTTCATTACATAGACTCGATTTCATCAAAGGGTTGAAGGTTGTTGAAATCGACATCCGAATTCAATACTTTCTCAGGCGAGGCTATTGTCGGTTTCGCGACTGTAGAAACTCGGTTGGAGACAGCATTCACTTTATGCTGCCTACGGCGCTCGTTACCACGTCTGGCCGCTTTCGTGAGATTGCGAGCATTATCTTCAATACTCCGCATTTCGTTAAAGGCTCTAAAAATAATCTCCTCGCTAGCCTCGTCTTGTCCTGTGGTTTTCTTTAAGTGGCGTTTCACCTCACGTAATTCCCAAAGGCTGATGGCGGGATGCGTGGCTTCACGATATGGGATACGGTAAATCTGCTGAACATCAGGATCAAGGAATAGCAAAGCACTAATATCCCGGGGATCGCGTCTGAAATTGAACTTGCGCTTTTCTCGTGTTTTTCCTGGAGTATGTGAACCTATCCACTTATCAAGCACAGGGTCATGGTATTCGATACCATCAACGACAATTCCGTATGGCTGGATGGTGCGCGTCACCAACGGAAGAAAGTCATACGTGAGAAGTTGTGGATCAGTATTAATCCTGATTTTCCCGATGCCTGGTGTGGTGTCAGTCCCAAATAGGCCTTCTTTGAATTTTTGTAAGGGTGAGCAACCTAAGGCACCATGTACCTCATGGTGGTACTGGCCGAGAATTAGATTGGCTAGCCACTTTTCAAAATCTTCCAATGTCATCGTGGCATTTTTTTCCGAGTTATATTCGCCGCGCTCATGAGACCGGGAGAATGTAGTACCGTCCAATCTATGCATTCGTTTTAATAACGTGCCCTGAAGGCGCTCAATATGAGCACCATAGTGAGGTTTCTTGACCGGACGGAACCGCAGGTCGAACAGATGGCGGGAGGCCGCCGCATTTAGCATATTGCCCCGAAACTCCTTAGCGTTATCACATTGAATTATTTTCGGGAAGCCTTGACTCGGCCATGGGTAATCAATACCCAACCGGGTTAGAAATTCATCTTTGCTAAGTATTGCCCGGGTTATGCAGACCCCTGTGCCTAGTGCTCCAGGAGGGTCAAAAGAAACATACCAACCCATCACCATCCGTGAGAAAACATCAATAATGATAGTAATCCATGGTCTGCCGATAGTGATGCGATGCTCTGTATCAACCAGCATGACATCTATCATCGTATGATCAATTTGCCATAATGAATTGAGAATTTCTGCATCAGGAACAGATCCCTCCTTCGGCAGAAAATCTAGAGATTTATTATAGCCATCACGTTTTTCAGCTTTTTCCAACAAGCTGATGTCATTGATCCTTCTGACCACGGTTTGCTTTGAAGGAACAGGTAATTTTGAGTTCCTACATCTTCTCCGAATTTCATCGAATGCAGCAGTTGGGCTGATCTTTTTATCTTTAAGGAACTCTTCCACCAATACCTGCTTAATGACAACTTCAGACTCATCAAGTATTCTTTTTGTGTTTTTATCAGTTCGTGGCTTGCGGAGTAAACAGGAAATGGTGCCCTCTTGTTGAATTTTCTTTATGTAGCGATAAATTGTAATAGTGGATAACTCAAGAACATCGGCTATCGACCTCACATCCTTTTCTGTTCGGGAAAGGTTTTCTAATAAAGGCTTGATAGTTTTGTAGATATGCGAGATTCGATCCCATTCATGCTTCGGAATATCTTCGATATCCACTCTTCGACTATCTTGCTTACCACCATAAAATTTGGTGATGGCTGAGAATTGAATCCGTTTATCAACATGTGTGGCTATATTTCTTGCTTTAACACCATCAAGTCCATCGAATGCCAGAACAATGAAACGCTCGTTGTCCACATCAATAATAGAACCTGGGCCGAGTAATAGTTCATTGCCTGTTTTCATCATTTCGGTTCCACCAAATGGGAGAGTTCATAGAAAGAGGTAATTCAAGATTGGCACCAATAATGCCTTTTTTGATGCAGCTCCACAGATAAGGGATCAATTCCGCTTGATGATCTGTATTGTCAGTAATTGCACGGATGAGTTCGCTGGGAGTGGATTGTTTCAGATAAACCATAGCATTTTGAACGAGAAAGAAACGATCAGGCCACAGGGCTTCATTGCTTTCAAACTGACTGGGATGCCCATAGCCAAGAAGGTGCCGAGCATTTTTTAGAAATGGTGTTCTGATTTCCTGGTCGGTGACTAAATGAAAGGTGCATCCAAACTCCTTGGCCCAGCCAATGGCGGCGCGAAATTTTGGACGTAATTCATCCCAGTCTTCCTTTAGCTTGTTACGTGGCTTGACTTCAAAAATAGTAGTCTTGAGCCATGGTTCATGAAACTGAGCCAAACAGGAATACTTTACAATAACGTCCGGAGTATATTTTCGCCGCTTTCCATTCTTGTCATTCCACTCAATGGTAAAAGGTTGAGCTACAAATCTCTCTACACGGGGGTCATATTCAAGCAGCGTTAAAAAATCATGCTCAAGCAAAGACTCAGCTTGTTGCGAAGGTAGCCCTTTGCGGGACGCTACGTAACCGCGCATGTAAAAGCGGCTTACGCCAATCTTCCGCGCGGGCATATCAGCGTCCCCAACGAATTGGCGAAGCCATGATTCGTCGTAAACGTTGTGGTCTAGCTGCTTTAGAAATTCTTCCATTATCAAATATCATCATACCCGCTTTCATTTATCAAGATTTTTCAGACAAGGAAAGTGGACGCTATGATTTGCCGATCGCTATCGGGATTCTGGCTGCTTCTGGCCAATTGCCCATAGAGGGCTTGGCGCAATACGAAATGGCTGGAGAGCTTGCCCTCACCGGGGAGCTACGCCCAGTAAAAGGGGCATTGGCCATGACCTACAAAGCCTGGCGCGATGGCCGGGCTTTTATTTTGCCCGAGGCCAGTGCGGCTGAGGCCTCGCTGGTGACGGATGCGCAAATACTGCCTGCCAGCAGTTTGCTCGCAGTATGTGCCCACCTGCTCGGGCAGTCCTCGCTGGCATTGCAGCAGCCCGAATTGCTCTCATCTACGCTAGCCTATGCTGACTTCGCCGAGGTGAAAGGTCAGGCGCATGCCAAGCGCGCATTGGAAGTGGCCGCAGCAGGCGGACACAGCATCCTGATGCAGGGGCCACCGGGTACGGGGAAGTCCATGCTGGCGGCCAGATTGCCCGGTATTTTGCCTGCCATGACCGAAGAGGAGGCCCTGGAATCCGCTGCCATTCAGTCACTCAATGGTGCGTTTCGGGCCAGTGCATGGCGGCAGCGACCTTACCGCGCTCCGCACCATACGGCGTCGGCGGTGGCGCTGGTGGGCGGTGGCAGTGTGCCGCGTCCCGGAGAAATATCCCTGGCGCATCATGGCATTCTGTTTCTGGATGAAGTGCCGGAGTTTGATCGCAAGGTCCTTGAGGTGCTGCGCGAGCCGCTGGAGTCCGGCCGCATTACCATTTCGCGCGCTGCACGGCAGGCAGACTTCCCGGCGCGCTTTCAGCTGGTGGCGGCCATGAATCCTTGCCCCTGCGGCTACCTCGGACATTACAACAACAAATGCCGCTGTACGCCTGACCAGGTGTCGCGCTATCGGCATCGCCTTTCCGGCCCTTTAATGGATCGCATTGACATGCATATAGAAGTACCTGCTTTGCGCGATGACGAGTTGCTGGCGCGCGAAAGTAGCGAAAGCAGTGAGGTAGTCCGCCACCGGGTTGAGGTGGCGCGCGGCTTGCAAATGCAGCGTCAGGGTAAAGCCAATGCCTTGCTGGAAAGTCATGAGATAGATGCCTGGTGCGAGCTGGATGCAAGCGGGCAAGTCCTGCTCAAGCAGGCCATCAACCGGCTGAATCTCTCAGCAAGGGCGTATCATCGGATATTGAAGCTGGCGCGCACCATTGCTGACCTGGCAGGCGCCAATGATATCGCTACCCCGCATGTGGCTGAGGCCATTCAGTACCGCAAGCACGAAATATAAGGCTTAACTCATGGAAAAATACCATTCGGCCTGGCTTGAAGAAATGCGATCTGCCTGCATTTACAAGCAAATGTCAGTGCAGGAGCCCGTCGAGGCGCATCGCGCTCTGTTCAAGCAGCTGGCTGCCGAGGCGGAGTTTCAAGCCGGGATATGGCATAAGCAAGGCGCTGCCAAAGGCTTGGCGATGCCGGATACGTATCAGCCGGATTTACGTACTCGCTTGGTTTTGCTGCTGCTACGTAAACTGGGGGTAAGGCGATTGAAGCCATTGCTGGCCGCTATCAAGATACGCGGCTTATCGGTTTACCGGCAGCCGCGCCAGCAGAATGAACACCCTACGCCGCTTTCGATTGATGACGTCGGGCTCAGCCATCGCAATGCGGGTACCAGTGGTGGTTTGCGCGCTGCCGTGTTTGGTGTCAATGACGGCCTTGTATCGATTGCCTGTCTGGTGATGGGCGTCGCCGGGGCGGCGGCCAATGTGTCGACCATCCTCATGACCGGCGTGGCTGGCTTGCTGGCCGGGGCATTTTCCATGGCGGCAGGCGAATATATTTCCATGCGCTCGCAACGCGAAATGTTTGAATATCAGATTGGGCTTGAGCGCGATGAGTTGGCGCAATACCCCGAACAAGAGGCGCGCGAGCTGCAGCTGATTTATCAGGCTAGAGGCTTGAATGAAAGCGAAGCGCAGGCATTGGCGCAACGCATGGTGGCTGACCCGGAGAAAGGTCTGGATGCCCTGGCACGTGAAGAATTAGGCTTGAATCCTGACGAGCTGGGTTCGCCATGGACAGCGGCCCTTTCCTCATTCCTCGCGTTTACGCTGGGTGGGCTGGTGCCTTTGCTGCCATATCTGCTGGGTGGTGGCGCGCATGCACTGACGGGCGCGATTGTGCTGACTGCGCTTGCCTTGTTTGGCATAGGCGCTGCCTTATCCTTGTTTACCGGGCGAAATGCCTTGCAGGGTGGCCTGCGCATGCTCTTGATTGGTGGTGCTGCGGGTGCCATGACCTACTGGATAGGCAGCTTGCTCGGCACATCGGTGGTTTGAATCGGGAACGATGTCTGGCACTGATAGGTGGTGGCAGGCAAATCATCTCTGAAAATGCCTTGATCTGAACCCGATATCACAATTGCAGTCCTATAACCCTCGTTGCATATGAGCTAGGGAAAGCTGCGCATAAACAATCGCCTGTGCCTGAAAGCAGTGCCTGTTTTATAATGACGCCTTTGTCTTAACACCCGCCGACCGCGAGGTCTGCGCATGGTAGTCATGCTGACTAGCCATCTATATATGAGCGCCCCATGAACCAGCCGTCTACTTTATCCTCTGCCGTCTCCATCTCTGCCACCGAGGTTCGCTTGCGCGAGTTGCTGGCGAAGCGCATCCTGATTCTGGATGGCGCCATGGGGACCATGATTCAGCGCTACAAGCTGACGGAAGAAGATTACCGCGGTGGGCCTCAGGGCCGGTTTGCCGATTTCAAGCCAGGGGTGGCGTTCTGCCCCAATGGTGATGGCTGTGGGTGTGGTCAGCCACATGCGGCCCCTGCCGAAGGCGAGGTGCGTGAACTGTTCGTCAAAGGCAATAATGAGCTGCTGACCCTGACCCAGCCGCACATCATTCAGGAAATCCACGAGCAATATCTGGCCGCAGGCGCCGATATTATCGAGACCAATACCTTCGGGGCGACCACGGTCGCGCAGGACGATTACCACATGGCGCACCTCGCGTTTGAGATGAACTTGGAAGCCGCCAAGCTTGCGCGTGCCGCTTGCGACAAATACAGCACGCCGGACAAGCCTCGCTTCGTGGCAGGTGCTCTCGGCCCTACGCCAAAAACCGCGTCCATTTCCCCCGACGTTAACGACCCGGCTGCCCGCAATATCACGTTCGATCAGCTGGTAAAGGCGTACCTGGAGCAGACCATCGCGCTGGTGGAAGGCGGTGCCGATATCCTGCTGGTGGAAACCATTTTTGATACGCTGAATTGCAAGGCGGCGCTGTTTGCGATTGATGCCTATTTTGAGCAAAGTGGAAAACGCTTGCCCATCATGATTTCGGGCACGGTAACAGATGCGTCCGGACGCATACTCTCTGGCCAGACCGTACCGGCCTTCTGGCATTCCGTGCGCCATGCCCGGCCACTGACCATAGGCCTTAACTGTGCGCTGGGTGCAGCGTTGATGCGGCCTTATGCGGAAGAGTTGTCCAAGATCGCCGATACCTTTGTCTGTATCTATCCCAATGCCGGTTTGCCCAACCCGATGTCGGACACCGGCTTTGATGAAGAGCCGCAAGATACTTCCAGCCTGCTCAAGGAGTTTGCCGAGAGTGGTTTTGTGAATGTGGCAGGCGGCTGCTGCGGCACCACGCCTGCGCATATCCAGGCCATTGCCGAGACGGTGAAAAGTATCGCCCCACGCCAAGTGCCTGCGCCTCGCCATGCCACCCTGCTGGCCGGTCTGGAGCCATTTATCATTGATGACAGCTCCCTGTTTGTGAATGTGGGTGAGCGTACCAATGTCACCGGCTCCAAGGCCTTTGCCCGCATGATCCTGAACGAGCAATATGAAGAAGCTTTGCAGGTGGCGCGCCAGCAGGTGGAAAACGGCGCCCAGGTGATCGATATCAATATGGATGAAGGCATGCTGGACGCCGTGAAGGCGATGACGCATTTCTTGAATCTGGTTGCCTCAGAGCCCGATATCGCCCGCGTGCCCATCATGATCGACTCTTCCAAATGGGAAGTCATTGAGGCGGGCTTGAAATGTGTGCAGGGCAAGTCCATCGTCAACTCCATCTCCATGAAGGAAGGCGAAGCGGAGTTCCTGCGGCAGGCGCGCTTGTGCCGGCGTTATGGCGCGGCGGTGATTGTCATGGCCTTTGATGAAAAAGGCCAGGCGGACACCTACGAGCGCAAGATCGAGATCTGCCAGCGTGCCTATGACCTGCTAGTGACGGAGGCGGATTTTCCGCCCGAAGACATCATCTTTGACCCCAATATCTTCGCCGTTGCCACGGGGATTGAAGAGCACAACAACTACGCGGTGGACTTCATCAATGCCACGCGCTGGATCAAGGAAAACCTGCCTTACGCCAAGATTTCCGGTGGGGTTTCCAATGTGAGCTTCAGCTTCCGCGGCAATGATCCGGCACGCGAAGCCATCCATACCGTGTTCCTCTATCACGCCATCAAAGCGGGCATGACCATGGGTATCGTTAATGCAGGCATGGTCGGTGTTTATGATGATCTGCCAGCCGAGTTGCGTGAGCGTGTGGAAGACGTGGTGCTGAATCGCCGCGAAGATGCCACGGAACGCATGATCGAAATTGCCGCCACCCTGACAGCGGGAGGCAAGAAGGAAGCGCCCACGCTGGAATGGCGCGGCACGCCCGAACAGCCGGTGTCAGTTGGCAAGCGGCTGGAGCATGCCATGGTGCATGGCATCACTGAATTTATTGTGGAAGACACCGAAGAAGCCCGCCAGCAAGTGATGGCTGCAGGCGGCCGCCCGATCAATGTGATCGAAGGCCCGCTGATGGACGGCATGAATGTGGTGGGCGACCTGTTTGGCCAGGGCAAGATGTTCCTGCCGCAGGTGGTGAAGTCTGCGCGTGTGATGAAGCAGGCAGTGGCTCACCTGATTCCCTTTATTGAGGAAGAAAAAGCCGCGGAAGAAAAACGCACCGGCGTGGCTGCCAAACCCAAGGGCAAGGTGGTGATCGCCACGGTAAAAGGCGATGTGCACGATATTGGCAAAAACATCGTGTCGGTGGTGTTGCAGTGCAACAATTTCGAGGTGGTCAATATGGGGGTGATGGTGCCGTGCTCGGAAATCCTGGCCACCGCCAAGGTCGAGAATGCGGACATCATCGGCTTGTCGGGCCTGATTACACCTTCGCTGGAAGAAATGGCCTATGTCGCCAAAGAGATGCAGCGCGACCCGCACTTCCGCATGCTGAAGATACCGCTGTTGATTGGCGGTGCGACGACTTCGCGTGCGCACACGGCCGTCAAGATTGCGCCCAATTATGAAGGGCCCGTGATCTACGTGCCGGATGCCTCGCGCTCGGTATCCGTCATGCAGTCGCTGCTGACGCCTGAGCAGCGTGAGAGCTATATCAGCGAAGTCGCGGCGGATTATGACCGTGCCCGTACCCAGCATGCCAATAAAAAAGGCCCCACCATGCTGACGCTGGCGCAGGCCCGTGCCAACAAAGTGAGAGTCGCATTTGATGGTAAGCATGCCCCGGTGAAGCCCAAGTTTATTGGTCGGCGCGTATTCAAGAATATTGATCTGGCCACCATTGCCGAATACATCGACTGGGGTCCGTTTTTCCAGACATGGGATCTGGCGGGCTTTTATCCTGCCATCCTGACCGATAGCGTGGTTGGCGAAGCAGCCACCAAGCTGCTGGCAGAGGGCCAGGCCATGCTGAAAAAAATCATTGAAGGCCGCTGGCTGACGGCTAACGGCATTGTGGCGCTATTGCCTGCCAACACTGTCAATGATGATGACATTGAAATCTACACGGACGATACCCGCAGCCAGGTCGCCTTTACCTGGTATGGCATGCGCCAGCAGACTGCCAAGCCAGTGATTGATGGCGTGGCACGCCCCAATCAGTGCCTGGCGGATTACATTGCACCCAAGGCATCGGGTGTGGCCGATTACATTGGCATGTTTGCGGTGACCGGCGGGCTGGGCATCGATAAATACCTGCAACGCTTTGAGAACGATCACGACGATTACAGCAGCATCATGCTGAAGTCGCTGGCCGATAGACTGGCGGAGGCCTTTGCCGAGTACCTGCACGCCCGTGTGCGTACCGATCTGTGGGGGTATGCCGCTGACGAAAAGCTGGATAATGACGCGCTGATCAAGGAGCAATACCACGGTATTCGCCCGGCGCCCGGTTATCCGGCCTGTCCAGATCATACCGTGAAGCCCGATATGTTCCAGGTCATGCAGTGCGAGGAAATCGGCATGACGCTGACCGAGTCGCTGGCGATGATGCCTGCCGCTGCCGTGTCCGGGTTTTATCTGGCGCATGCTGACGCCAAGTACTTCAGCGTGGACAAGATAGGCCAGGATCAACTGAAGGATATGGCGGCAAGACGTGGCCTGACAGAAGACTATCTGGAACGCTGGCTCGCGCCTAATTTATAGCAATGACTTGATGCCGCCATGTGGGGAGGGCCATGCTCTCCACATGGTAATGTCTTGTCTCTGGCTGGATATTGCTGCTTTCTTCAACTTCCCTTTGCTGCGCGTCCTTCCCCTGCGGCCTTGTTTCCCCTATCTTTCTTTCTGCCTTGCTTTCGTTTTGCATCGCGCCCTGCCATTGTCCCTCAAGATGTTACTGCTACACATGTGTAGCAGCTCTGGTTGCTGACCAGGCGGCAGCATAAAAATACTTCTGTTGCAATTGAGAACAATTGTCATTTACAATAATTAACATCATTGGATAGGCAAGTCACCACCCACCGACGTAGTTCAGCGGTCCCCACCCAGCAGATCACATCTGCCCAATGCAATTCATCTCATCAGTTAGTAAAAAAACTAGAAAGGCTCAGGGGGCCATGTATCGCTATTCCGCATTGCATTTAGCATTAATGTTTGTATTCAGCAGTATTTCCACAGCTTCATTCGGCGCCATGCCAAACTCCGAAGACAACCCCAGCGAGCTGGAGGAGGTGAAGGTAAAGGCGCAAAAAGAAGTTTCTTCTCCTTATCAGGCTGTTGTCAGCACCACGGCAGCAAAAATCGAGGCGCCTTTGCGTGATATTCCGCAGACAGTGAATGTTATCCCCAAGGCATTGATGGAAGATCAGGGTGCCATATCGTTGCAAGATGCACTGCGCAATGTGCCCGGCATTGGCTTCAGCAATGGCGATGGTCAGCGCGACCAGGTGAATATCCGCGGATTCAGCGCGATTGCCGATCAGTTCGTGGATGGCATCCGCGATGATGCGCTTTATTTCCGTGATCTTGCTAATGTGGAGCAGATTGAGGTATTGAAAGGGCCTGCTGCGGTGCTGTATGGGCGCGGCTCATCTGGCGGTCTGATCAATCGCATTACCAAGAAGCCGTTTGACAAGCCGATGATTAATCTCACCACGACCATTGGCAGCTATGATTTCCAACGCTACGAGGCAGATATCAACCAGCCGCTAGGGGACAATGTGGCTTTGCGTATCACGGGTGCTCGCCAGAAGAGCGATGGTTTCCGCGATCAATCCTTTACTGATCGTGAATTTATTGCGCCATCCATCCAGTTTGATATTTCCGAAAAAACACGCCTTTTGTTGCAGGCTGAATATCTTGACGATCGCCGACTGAATGACTTTGGCGTGCCTGCCATCAATGGTCGTCCGGTCAAGGTCAATATAGATACGTATTATGGATCGGCCAATGCGCGGCGCGATGACTATGTGCAAAGCCGCGTCAGTGCTGGCTCTTTTGTGCTGGAACACAAATTCAGCGAGGATGTGAAGCTGCGCAATGCTTTCCGCATGTATCACTATGATCTTGACCGCAACAACACGGTGGTTAGCAGCATTACTGGCACCATCAGCAACCCAATAGCCAACCGGCGCTACAGCACCGTTCAGCGCGAGGAGGATGGCTATTTCAACCAGACCGATCTCAGTATCAAAACGCGCGCATTTGGCCTTGAGCATGCTTTGCTGTTTGGCATGGAGTTTGGCGAACAGAAGAAAGATGCTATGTCTGGAAATTACCAGAACCCTGCATCCGTGAGCCTGTACAACCCAGTGTTGACCCCTTCTGTACGTGTGGGCCTAAGTCCTTCAGATTCTACCGGCACCAGTACGACGGCTGCGTTTTACGTGCAGGATTTGGTGAGCTTGTCCGAGCGCTGGAAAGCTCTGGTGGGCGCCCGCTATGACCGCTTCAATCAGGAGACAAAAGACAATCTGAGCCCGGCCAAGCTTGATCGTGTGGACAAAGAATGGAGCCCGCGTGCCGGCCTGGTTTATCAGCCAGCGGATAATGTCAGCTTGTATGGCTCTTTTACCAAGTCATTCCAGCCATCGCAGGAAACCT
Source organism: Methylovorus menthalis (assembly GCF_020523625.1). Lineage (GTDB taxonomy): Bacteria > Pseudomonadota > Gammaproteobacteria > Burkholderiales > Methylophilaceae > Methylovorus > Methylovorus menthalis. Next base: position 144,298 of record NZ_JAJAQH010000001.1, on the reverse strand, counting down.
TCAACTTGTCGTTCACCAACAATGCTGCCCAGCTGGCTCCTGAAGAAACCACCAATTATGAGGTGGGCGCCAAGCTGGACTGGCTGAATGGCAATCTGTCGACCATGGTTTCGCTGTTCCGGCTTGAGCGCACCAACATCAAGAGCGCAGACCCTGCCAACAGCAATCGACAGATACCCATCGGCGAGCAACGCACCGATGGGCTGGAGTTATCCGCCATGGGGCGCCTGGCCGAAGGCTGGGACGTGAATGCTGGTTATGCCTATATGGATGCCAAGATTACCGACTCGCCTTCGACCATGGCCGTCAATATCGTCGGGGAACCTACGCGTGTGGCGCTGGAAGGTAATCGAGCCAGTCTCACTCCGCGGCATAGCGCCAATCTCTGGGTATCGCACCGATTTGGTAATGGTTTTGGCCTGGCGGGGGGCGTGGTGTTAGTCGGTGATCAGTATGCCTCGGCCAGCAATGTCGTTAAACTGCCCGGCTATACCCGCTTTGACGCCAGCGCTTTTTATGAGACCAAACGCTATGATTTGCGCCTGACGTTGAACAACTTGTTAGATAAGGAGTATTACATCTCTGCCCATGGCGGCGCTGATTTATACAATACGCCAGGAGCGCCACGTAGTGCGCTACTGAGTTTGCGGCTCAAGTTCTGATTTTGTATTTAACCAGTTAATCTGCACCATCGAAATGAAAAAGCCGGAATCACTCCGGCTTTTTCTTTAATCAACCCCTTAATCACCCGCGAACATCAGGGTTTCAGACTGCCTGCTTGTTAAGCTCTGCGGCCCATTGCATGGCTTGCAGCTGGATGGCGGTAAAGTCACCGACACTGATGCCAAGCGCATGCAGGTCAGCGCGCACGGCTTCAAAGTCGGTGCGTTCTATTTCCTGGGCCAGTTGCAATAATTGGCCTAGCGGGCCTTCATGCGCAAGGATCGCCTGTTTCAGGTGCTCCATCAGGCCAATTTCATTCAGGATTTTCTCAATAGGCACCTGCAGCACGGCATCGACCAAGGACAGCATGCCGACCATGAATGCCTGGTCACTGAAGCGCGGTTCGGGCGATTGCAGCTTGAGCGCGATGAGCTCCATCAGGCGGGCGCGGCTGGCCACTTGCTGCATCAGGTTGCTGGCGTTACCGGCTTCGGGCGAAACATACATCAAGAGCTGTACCCAGCGCAGAAGCTGGCGCTGGCCCAGCACGGCAATGGCCTGGCGAATGGAGCCGATTTCCTGCTGACGGCCACCACTGATACCAACCGAGTTGACCAGGCGCAGCAGGCTGACCGACAGATCAGGGCTTTGCTTGAAGGGCTCTTCCAGCGCTTGCAGATTGGCATCACTGATCAGCATGCCCATGATGCGCATCAGCGTCATCTGGTTGGGCTGGGGTTTTTTGCCTTGCAGGATCACGGGCTGGGCGAAAAAATAGCCTTGAAACAGCTCGAAGCCGAGTTTCTTGAAGGCTTCAAATTCATCTTCGTTCTGGACTTTTTCAGCGAGGAGTTGAATGTGACCATGCTTGCGCAACACGGTCAGTGAGGGGGCCATGTGCTTGAGGGGCGTTAGCGTCAGATCGACTTTGACGATATCGACCAGCGGCAGGATATGGTCGTATTCCGGGCGGTAAAGAAAGTCATCCAGCGCGATGCGGAAGCCCATCTCTTTTAATGCTGCGCAGCGTTCGACAATTTGCGCATTGATGGGAACATCTTCCAGAATTTCGAGGATCACGCGCTCGGGCGGCAACAATTCCAGCGTCTCGCTCATCAGCAAGCTGGCAGAGACATTCAGAAAGGCGTCTTCATTACCAAGCACCAGCTCAAGGCCGAATTCACTCAGCATGTTGACGATGACGGTGGAGGTGGCAAGCACATCGTCTACTACGTCCGCCGAGAGGCTGGCTTCCGATCGGAACAACAGCTCGTAGGCGATGATTTTCCGATTCGCAGTCAATATGGGCTGGCGTCCGAGAAAGACATCGGCCCCTCCTGAGCCGAAAGGCTCGATTACTGCGCTACTCATCAACGATGCTCCCCATATTCAACTGATACTGACTGCCTTTTAGTCCTGCTATCGCTTATCATTATGCATAAAATGGTGCAGGACACTATTGTTTAAATACTTTAAAAGCTAACGGGATCATTAAGCAATAGTTTTTACAACTCGGATACATTCCTTTCCCGTCATCACTCGTTAAGAACACATCATGCATATTCACATCCTCGGCATTTGCGGCACATTCATGGGCGGCATTGCAGTGCTGGCCAAGGCAGCAGGTCATCGCGTGACAGGTTGCGATGCCAACGTCTACCCGCCGATGAGCACGCAACTGGAGGCGCAAGGCATCGCCTTGACCGAAGGTTTCTCTCCCGAGCAAACCGCGCTTAATCCTGATATTTACGTCATTGGCAATGTGGTGACCCGCGGTAACCCCTTGATGGAGGAAATCCTCAATCGTGGCTTGCCGTATGTTTCCGGCCCACAGTGGCTGGCCGAAAATGTGTTGCGGGATAAATGGGTGCTGGCGGTAGCGGGCACGCATGGCAAAACCACCACCAGCTCCATGCTGGCCTGGATACTGGAGTACGCTGGTCTGGCTCCTGGCTTTTTGATTGGCGGCGTGCCACAGAATTTTGGTATATCAGCCCGCTTGCCGGGTGCGCCGCGTCAGGAACCACAGGGTTGCTCGCCCTTTTTCGTGATTGAGGCCGATGAGTACGACACGGCGTTTTTCGACAAGCGTTCCAAGTTTGTACACTATCGTCCACGCACGGCGGTGCTCAACAATCTTGAATTTGACCATGCCGATATCTTTGCCGACCTGACCGCTATTGAAACCCAGTTTCACCATCTGGTGCGCACGGTGCCGCAGCAGGGCCTGGTGGTGGCCAATGGGCGCGAGGAGAGCTTGCAGTGCGTGATTGACCGCGGCTGCTGGACCCCGGTGGAAACCTTTGGCGACGCTCACGGCTGGCATGCAGGCGCAGCCGATGCCGAGGGCAGCTTTGATGTCGTGCTAGGTGAGCAGGTGTTGGGACGTGTGCATTGGAGCCTGCTGGGCGAGCATAACCGCATGAATGCCCTGGCGGCGCTAGCCGCTGCACGCCATGTGGGCGTGCCGGTCGAGGTGGGCATTGCTGCGCTTGCCGAATTCCAGAATGTGAAGCGCCGCATGGAAGTGCGCGGCGAAGTCAATGGCATTACGGTTTACGATGATTTTGCACACCACCCCACCGCTATTACCACCACGCTGGAAGGCTTGCGTGCCAAGGTCGGTGCGGCGCGTATTCTGGCCGTGCTGGAGCCGCGCTCCAACACCATGAAGCTGGGGGTGATGAAAGCTGCTTTGCCCGCCAGCCTCACCGCGGCCGATCGTGTTTACTGCTATGGCGCCAATCTGGGCTGGGATGCAGCCGAAGCCCTGCACGGCATGGGCGATATTGCCCAAGTGGAAACCGACATGACGAAGCTGGTCGAAGCGATAGCCAGCGAAGCACGCAGCGGTGACCATATTCTGGTCATGAGCAATGGTGGTTTTGGCGGTATCCATCAAAAACTGCTGGAAAGGCTGGCTGCTTGAACTTGCGCATGTTAAGCCGACTGGATGCGCTGGGCGTCACCTTGCTGGTGTCGGCCATGCTGCATATTGCGATCATTGCCAGCCTGGATTTCAAGGCGCCTGATTTGCAGGTGCTCAAGGACAAAATGTCGTCCATGGATATTGTTCTGGTCAACACCAAAACGGAAAGCAGGCCAGAGAAAGCCGATGCACTGGCCCAGGCCAACCTGAATCGCGGCGGTAATACCGATGCTGACCGCCGCATGAAATCGGCATTGCCACCGCCTGACCAGCCACCCAAGCAAACCACCCCCAAGCCGGAAGCGCAGTCCCGCCAAAGTGCGATGCAGGCGTCTTCTGCTACCTCTGAAGCGGAGCGTCGCCAACAAAAAGTGGCGGAGCTGGAGAAACAGGTGCAGGAGCTGATGCATCAGATGCAATCGACCAACAAGGTGGATACCCGCCCCATGCAGGAAGCGGCCGCCGTGAAACCGGAAACCGGCGAGCAGGCAGCCAGCAGCAAGTCGCTCAAAGCCGCCGATCTGCTGGCCAGCAGCCTGGATATGGCGAGACTGGAAGCGCAGATTGCCAAGCAACAGGATGAGTACCAGAAGCGTCCCAAGCGCAAGTTTATCGGAGCCCGCGCGCAGGAGTATCGCTTTGCCGCCTACGTGGATAACTGGCGGCAGAAGGTCGAGAAGGTCGGCAGCCTTAACTATCCCGAAGCTGCCAAGGATAAAAAACTGTACGGCAAGCTGACCATGACCGTCTCCATCCGTGCGGATGGCACCCTGGACAAGATTGAGATCAACCAGAGTTCAGGCCATAAAGAGCTGGATGACGGTGCGCGCCGCATTGTGGAGCTGGCTGCGCCTTTTGCCCCGTTCCCGGAAAACGTACGCGCCGATACGGATATCCTGAGTGTGACCCGCACCTGGAACTTTACCCGTCAGGACAGTCTGACCACGGAATAGCCGCCTTCATTGTGCGGCCATGCTCTTCATAAACTTGCCTCATGAAAATGAACGCCATGACACCCTATTTTCAGCATCACGTGTTTTTCTGCCTTAACAAGCGCGAGGATGGTTCGGACTGCTGCGCCAATCACGGCGCTGAGGCGGCCTTTGATTACATGAAATCGCGCATCAAAAAGCTCAAGCTGAGCGGCAAGGGCAATGTTCGTATCAACCGGGCAGGCTGCCTGGATCGCTGCAGTGAAGGCCCGCTGCTGGTGATTTACCCGGAGGCTGTCTGGTACGGCTTTGTGGACAACGAAGACATTGATGAGATCATTGAATCGCATCTCATCAATGGCAAGCCGGTTGAGCGGCTGATTTTGCAGGGCTAGCCCTTTTCAGCGGGCAGGCCCTGCGGGTGGCTAGCCAAGCATCTGCTGGATTTCCTGTTTCAGCGCACTGGCCGTGGCGGCATCCAGGGTATGCGCCATGGTTTCGCGGCGGGCGGGAGCCCATATGGCGGCAGGAAAATGCCGGTCACGTTTATAGCGCGGGATAACATGCCAGTGCACATGCGGCGTCATGTTGCCCAAGCTGGCGAGGTTGATCTTGTCTGGCCGCATGACCTTGCGCACGGCCTGTTCCACCTTGAAGACCACTTGCATCAGGCGTAATTGATCTTCGCTAGCCAGGTCCGTCATCTCTTTTACATGACGGTTAAGTATCACCCGGCAAAAGCCTGGGTAATCCTGATCTTCCACCCGTACTACCCGGCAGAATTCGTCCTGCCATTGCAGCTCGCCCCCTGGCACTGCACATAATTCACAACTTGCCATTGTTATCCCTGTTATTTCTGGCGCCTGACGCGCCCGATCTGCCAGCTGGCATTATAGCGCCCGCTGGCAGATGCCGGCTCCGGATTGGGTCCCGAATGCGCGGCAGCGATCTTCTAACCCTCGCCTTTCATGACCAGCTCGGCATATTGTTCAAAGCTGATCGTCCCTCCCAGCGATTCCGCCACATGCTGGTCGCGGGCTGGCAAGGCATCCTGCAGGCCGTCAATACGCTTCCATTGCGGCAGGGGCGTTGGGCAATCTGCTTGCGGCACATAACGCGATGTCGCCACGCGCTGGTGAGGGTGGATGTAGCGCGGACAGTTGATGAATATTTCCTCTATCGTCACGCGCACCACCAGTTCTGCCTCCTTGTATTCCTGCAACAAGGGGTCATTGGGCACAATCTGCGCTGTGCCGTGCACGCGCACTCGGTGTGGGTGCTCAAAGTCGATAAACAGCATGCCGATTTTCGGGTTTAGGGTCATGTTGCCCATGGACAGATACATGCCATTGCCGTCCAGGCTAGGGAAGGCCAGGGTCTTGCTGTCCAGCACCTTTACGAAGCCTGTGCTGCCCCCTTTATAAGAGCAGGTAGGAAAGCCGCGGTGATCCACGGTGGAAAGAAAAAACATGTCACGGCTCTCGATGAAACCACGATGCTCATCGCTAATGTCGGGAACGACGATAAATTCGCTCACCCGGTCAGCCATGCTGACGGTATCAAACTGCTGCTGCAACACGCGGTGCTGCGCGCCATAAAGATCACTCATGTTCACCCCCCAAAAAAACCAACGGTTAAGCGACTGGACAGGCATTCTAACCCCATTTGCCGTTACATGAGGAGCCTGCAAATGGCAGGTTGACCTCGTGTGCCGCTACAGGCAGGGAACGCAAGCGCCAGCCTGTACTCACATGAAGGTGAGCCGCCACAGCAGCTTCCTGAGCAGCCAGGCGAAGGGAGAGGTGGAGTAAAACGCCTCTTCTTCAATCAGTAGTATGATGCTTTATTCAGCCTGCATAGTTGGCCCAGCACTGATCATCATTTTATGGAGGTATGACATGACAGCCGAGAATTCATTGCCCGCCGTATCAATCCGCATCTTTTTTACCAGTGACACCCTGGACGAAGAAGGGATTCCCTCCATTTACCGCAGTTATCAGATCAGCGGTCGTGCGGCCCTGCCGAATGAAGCCCCGAGTGGATATGGTGTGGCCAAGGTGGCCCCCCTGTCTGATGATGCCCCGGCGCTGGTGCCGGATGAAGTCCAAGCGCCGGGTGGGACTGATGGCGCCATACAAGCGGCAATTGAGCAACTCAAAATGCTGAATCCCGGCCTTGAGTGCAAGGGCGGCTGAATGCATGGTATGGGGTACAGTATCAGAGGAGGCTTATCCTGGCGCAGGCATCCCCTCCATCCATCGCTGACATTTTTAAAGCCTGAAGATGTAATTTCTGTTCTAAGACGCGTGGGTTGATGGGATAATTTGAGCCTGTATTCCGTCGGCAGCGGCCATTTACCTTGCTGGCAGGCATGCGCTGGCATGGCGTTAAATTTGCAGTAGTTATGGCCGTTTATCCGATGGGTAACGGTTTTGCCCCTTGCCACCCTTGGAAGGGGCTTTGCTTTATCGACAGGGCGCAAGCCCGCTTATAATCATCGTCTATCGCACATCATGAGGTGTGCTTGCACCACGAAAGACGCAAGGAGCATTGATGCAAACAGTCAGCCTGACCCTTCCGATTGAAACGCAGGATGGGCCTTATCTTGAAGAGTCTCTAGCCATGGCTTGTGGGGAAACACTGGCGAGCCAGTACCAGGCGGCCGAGCCTTTTCCGCATATCGTTATCGACAATTTTTTGCCGGAAGCCCTGGCTCAGTCCATTCTTGATCAGTTTCCGCGCGAGGCGACCAGCAACGAAAAAGTGTACGAGCGTGGTTACCGCGGGCTGCATAAACGCCAGATCAGCCCCAATGCCTGCAATCGCGAGTTGCGTGAGGTGTTTGCCTTTGTAAACTCGGCGCCTGTATTGATGTTCCTGCAAAAAATGACAGGCATTGATGGCCTGATCCCCGATCCCTATTTCAATGGCGGCGGCTTTCATGAGACCAGCCGTGGCGGACTGCTTGGCGTGCATTCGGATTTTCGCATCAATAAATCCATGCACCTGGAACGCAGGCTCAACATGATCATTTACCTCAACAAGGATTGGCAGCCGGAGTATGGCGGTGATCTGGAATTGTGGGACAAGAAGATGACCCAGTGCGTGAAAAAAGTGGCGCCCATTTTCAATCGCTGTGTGGTGTTCAATACCGACGAGGAAAGTAACCACGGACATCCCGAGCCACTCAATACCCCGGATGACATCACGCGCAAATCCATGGCGCTTTATTACTACACGGCCTCCAAGCGTATTTACGAAGATATTGAAGTGCACAAGACCAACTACAAGCCTCGCCCGCGCGATAAATTCAGCCTGCGCTATTTATGGGAGCGCGTACGCCCCAATCGTGGTTAATCCGCGGGTTTGAAAAAGTCAGGATAACGGGGCTCACCATTAGCCCCGTTTTTCTTTTGTGGCGGCGAGTTGAAGACCGGACATACATACCCGTTGGCTTGCCAGGGTGCTCGGGAAAATCCAGCCAGCCATGAAATTATCCGACATGGCGATAAGGCCAGGTCTTATACCGCGCGCTAACGGTAGAGCTCATGATGAATAGTCTTGTCAGTCGTATCGGGAATGAACATGACGATCCAACATAAGGCGAGTTATTCAGGAAGCCTGGCATGAGCAGCTGGCTAGCCTTGTTGCTCGCTCCAGCCCTGGCGCTTATCAGCCTCACCTTGCTGTATGTCTGGGCGATGCCTGCCTGCGGCGTGCCTGCCTTGCATGTGCCTGACCTGGTGTTGCAGAGCTTGCCACTCCTGGCTTTTGTGGTGAATTTTCTCATCGCCATGCATGCCTGGCGCCTTTGGCGGCGCATGACCGCGGCTGCCAAACAGCAGGAGCAATCCAGCGCTCATGCTCATGTAACAGCTGATCAGCCTACGCCCGTTAGTTTTGTGGCTTATCTTGGTGTCTGGAGTGGATTGCTGTTTTCCCTGCTGGTGCTGGTGCTATGGATAGTGGCCTGGATGTTTTCGCCCTGCTGGTGAGAGGTCAGGGACGAAGGTGAGGAATGAAGGTCAGCCCTCAGCCCACCGTCAGGTAAACATCTCCAGCATGGCGGTGGTGATATGTTGCCGCAGGCGCTCATAGTCCTGCCAAGGGTCTTGTTTCAGCTGCGCAAGACGCTCTGGCAACGTGGCAACGGTGAACGTATCAGACCTTATCCCCATATTCAGTTCATCCCATGATATCGGCACGGACACGGTAGCCGTCGGTTTTGCCCGGCTGGAGTAGGCGGCAATCGCCGTGGCACCTGGCGCATTGCGCAAATAGTCGATAAACACTTTGCCGGTGCGCTTTTCCTTGGACATGTTTGCAGTAAAGCGGTCGGGCAGTTGTTTCTCAAGATACTGCGCGGTCGCCTTGCTGAAAGCCTTGATGGTCTTCCAGCTATGTTCTGGCACGATCGGGATCACCACGTGTATGCCTTTTCCGCCCGTGGTTTTGGCAAAGCTCTCCAAGCCCAGCGCCTGCAACAATGCACGCACCAGTTGAGCACTTTCCACCACGGTGGTCCATTTGAGGGTTTCGTCCGGGTCGAGGTCGAAAATGATACGGTCCGGCTGCTCCAGATGGCCCTCGCGTGAACCCCAGGTGTGTATCTCCAGTACGCCCATTTGCACCAGGGAAATTAACGCGGGCAGATCATCCACCACCATGTAATCATCCGAAAATCCGCTGACCGGCACCTGAATACGCCGCACATTGTCCGGGATGGTCATGGCGGCATGCTTCTGGAAAAAGCATTGCTGTCCGGCACCCGTCGGGCAGCGCACCAGGGACAAGGGGCGACCCTGCAGTTGCGGCAATATCCATGGCGCGATTTCTTCGTAGTAATGCGCCAGATCCTGCTTGCTCAGCTGGGCTTGGGCGAACAGGATCTTTCCTGGATGCGTCAGTCGCACACCCGCGATATCACGTTCAGACGCGCCGCGTTGCGGGCTTTTTGGTCGGGGGGGCTCGGTGGCGGATGCGGTATTTGCAGATGGCAGGGGCGGTGTGACCGAGGTTTCATGCACGATGTCGCGTGCTGGTTTATCCTGACGCACACCGACAAAAGCGGCATGCCGCACGATCTGGCTATCGGTCCATTGCGCGAAGCGCACTTCTGCCACCAGCTTGGGCGTCAGCCAGTGCACGCCGCGCATTTGCAGCCCGGTCAGCTTGCCGCGAAATGGCGAGCTTGCCCGTTGCAAGCGGCCAAATTGCCGGCTCAGCTGGGTCAGCGTGGTTTCGGTAAACCCCGTGCCCACGCGTCCAGCATAATGCAGGGCTCCGTCGGCGTCATACACCCCTAGCAGCAGCGCGCCAAACCCCTGCCGATTACCCGCGGGATCAGTGTAGCCGCCGATGACAAATTCCTGGCGCAAGCCGCATTTTACTTTCAGCCAGTCGTCAGAGCGCCGCGGCTGATAAGGGGCATCTGCGCGCTTGGCAATGACCCCTTCAAGATCATGCAGGCAGGCATGGTCAAACACTTCCGGCGCATTGCCTGCAATATGGTCACTGTAATGCAGCGGGCCATCTTCGGCAGAGTGCGCCAGCAGCGTTTTCAGCAAGGCCTTGCGCTTGATCAAGGGTAACCGCCGAAGATCGTGACCATTCAGGTACATAAGGTCAAATATGAAATAGGCCAGGGTGGCTGCACTATTGGTTTGCATGGCATCCTGCAATGCCTGGAAGCTGACCTTGCCATCGGCCTGTAATGCCACCAGCTCGCCATCGAGCCAGGCCTGGTCTACCGGCAATTGCTTGAGGGCGTCGGCAATGCCTTTCCATTTTGCCGTCCAGTCGTGGCCATTCCGCGAGTAAAGCCTGACTTTCCCTTGCTCACGACGCGCCAGCATGCGATAACCATCAAATTTCACTTCGGTCAGCCAGTCTTCCCCCAGCGGTGCTTTTTTCGCCAGCAACGCCAGTTGCGGTTGCATGGTGGTAGGCATGGGTTCTGGTTTGCCAGACGATTGCACAATGTCTTCTTGCCGTATTTCTTCTGTTTTGGTGGACTTGCGCGCGCGCGTGGTGGACGTTGCGCCAGTCATGCTTTTTCTGTCAGGGCTCTGCAGGGGCCGGTGCGCATCCCCGCTGAAAAGATTGCGTATGCTTTCCGGCCGCGTCTCGGTGATATTGGCATCGTCGCCGCTTTGCGCTACATCATCCTTTTCCTTGATCAGCAGCCAATTTTCCTTTTCAGAGGATCCCTCCGCAGGCTTTTTACCCATGCGTACCAATGCCCATTTGCCGGACAATTTTTCGCCATGCAGCATGAATTTGAGAGCGCCTTTCTGGTAACCGGCATGCGGCTCTTCCAGCGGTTCCCAGGTGCCGCAGTCCCACAGCACCACGCGCCCGGCGCCATACTGATGCTCGGGAATCTGTCCTTCAAAGTGCCCGTATTCCAGCGGGTGGTCTTCCACATGTACCGCCAAGCGCTTTTCCTTGGGGTCCAGGGTCGGGCCTTTGGGGATCGCCCAGCTTTTCAGCACGCCATCCAGCTCCAGCCGAAAGTCATAATGCAAGCGCCGCGCGTGATGACGCTGGATATAAAACGCCAGGGTATCGCCAGCGCTGGCGACGGTGCCTGCAGGCTCAGGGGTTATATTGAAATTGCGTTTTTGCCAGTAATGATTGAGACCCATGGTGAGCTCCTATCTTCGAGTGGCTTTGCGAGGGGCGGGCTGTTGCTCATGCTGTTCCGCTTTTTTATCTGCGGCTTTTTCAGATGGCTTTTTTTCAGGCTTTATACGGCGGCCGATGCTCTCTTTCAGCAGCGCCATCAGATCCACGATATTGCTGGATGAGGTGTCGGCCGGGATGTCGTCTTCGGGCTCCATGACGGCATGCGTTTGCTTGTTGCGAGTTTTCTTTTTCACCAGCGCCAGAATGTCTTCGCGAAAATGGTCATGAAACTGCTCAGGGTTCCAGGGTTCCGTCATGTCTTCGACCAAGGCATGCGCCATTTTGATTTCCTTGTCACTCACGCGGACCTTGCTGGCACTTTCCTCCGGCAAGCCCAATGCCTCGGCCGGACGGATATCCTCCGCGTAGCGCAGCATGTTGAGCACGATCACCTGATCCACCACCATCAGCGCGGCCAGGTGCTGCTTGGTGCGCATCACGATCTGGGCGATGCCGATACGCTCAGCGGTTTTCAGGGTTTCACGCAGCAGGGCATAGACTTTCTCACCGCCTTTGGTGGGCTTGAGGTAATACGGCTGCTCAAAATACAAAGGCGAAATCTCGCTCACGTTCACAAACGCCTGAATATCGATGGTCTGAGTAGCCTCTTTATTGGCCTGGCGAATCTCGGCATCGGTCAGCACCACATATTCGCCTTTTTCATACTGATAGCCTTTGATGATATCTTCGGTGTGAATCTCCTTGCCCGTGGTTTTGTTGTAGCGTTTATACCCCACAGGCGAAAAGTCGCGCCGATCCAGCATATCCAGGTCTATCCCTGGCGCGTTATGTGAGGGATAGAGTTCGACGGGTATATGCACCAAACCAAAGCTGATGGCACCTTTCCATATGGCTCGCGGCATAGCGTTTCCTGAACATGAACGGATGGCATGAATGAGGTGCAGGCGCATGGACTCCACTTGCCTGCAGCATGACGCTTATTATTCGAGCCTTAGATGGATGAACCCTAGTAGTCCTGGGCTGAAATCTCTGTCGGAATATCCCTAAACGATGGGCGTTGCTCAACACATGACGGCCGGTAAATGAAGATGGTAATCCGCCAGAAAACCAGACGATTCCTAGGTGAAATAAAGGCTTAGGGTATTTCCAGATGGGCTTGCCTCTGTCATGTTGAATAACTAAAATGTTGTGCAACATTATCCACGCACTATTCAACAATCTGGAATGAAAAGGCATTCTGCGCGCTATGTTGAACGACGACTCTGAGCCCAATAAAAAAATACCCTCAAGGTGGTATCAGGATTATTTTTTGGAGCTATGTATCGCCATATTTCTACTGTTTATGGCACTGCTGAATCATTTTTTCTGATGATCATGGCGACTTGAAACCAGACCCTGCTGTCAGGTCATTCCCTACAGTATTTCCTACATGGCAATCAGCGTAATCTGCTGGCTCGGCGTTGCCGCAAGTGTCACTCTCAAGCTGCATTACAACCCACCTTGAGGAGATGAAAATGACTATGCCACGCCATGCGGATGCGACCGTAAAAGCGACTACCCGGCGCACCGCGCAGAAAAAAGACGTCATCCAGCACCTGACAGATGATCACAAGAATGTGAAAAAGCTGTTCAAGCAATACAGCAAACTGGCCGAGAAGGATGACATTGAGGGCAAGACCGCCATTGCCAACCAGATATGTCTGGAGCTCACGGTGCACACCCGTGTAGAGGAAGAGATTTTCTATCCTGCCGCCCGTGCCGCCATTCATGACGATGATCTTCTGAATGAAGCGGTGGTGGAACATAGCAGTGCCAAAAGCCTGATCGGGCAGATTCAATCCATGAATCCAGCTGACCCCATGTACGACGCCAAAATGACGGTGCTCAGTGAATATATTGATCACCATGTGGAGGAGGAGGAAAAGGAAATGTTTCCCAAGGTCAAAAAAGCCAAGGTTGACCTGGAAGAACTGGAAGTGGAGCTAAGCAAGCGTAAAGGCCAGCTGATGGCGGAAGTCGTCAATACCGAAGGGGGTATCGATATCAAGAAACTGAAAGCGGCCGTGCAGCAATCGATGCCCAAGCATTAAGCACCAAGCGCTTGCGGGGAGTTACCCAAAAAAACAGGAGCCAGCGGCTCCTGTTTTTTTATGATCCTGAGTAGCAATAGCCCATGGTAAACCGCTATTTGGTGTTTTCCTTGATGAAAAATCCATCGGTTGGGGGCATCACCTCGGGCTTGGATTTGTCAGCCTTGTCCTTGGCTTTGTCATCAATGATCTCCGGCTCAGGCTGGCTATCCTCGTGATTGGCAGGCGGGTATGCCTTGTGAGGATCGGGGGTCACGGTTTCAGGTGGATGCTGGCGGTAATCGGGGTCTGCCGTGGGTGGGTTGGGCTGATCCAGCAGGTCGGGCTGGGAGGGCGGCTGTTTTTCGGGCTGCCTGTCGCGCGGATGCTTGCCAGCATCCGGGAAAGCCTGGCCGCCGGATACGTTTTCATTTTCAAGATTATCGTCGTCATGGCGTGAAGCCGCGTCGGCCGGGCAGATGCCCGATTCATCCATGAAGTGATCAGAGGGGAATTGCCAGTTACGATGGTATTCAAAGCTGGCGGCGGGAGTGCCTGCCATAAGGGCTGAATGCATGATGATCTCCAGAAATTGAGGAATCAGGCATACACCTTAAGCATGGATGCACAGGACAGGCATCGGAGAGCGGCTGTTATGTGCGTCAGACGTTATGTAGGTTCCAGCGCCAATACGGCCAGCGGTAGTGTTGAAAACAGCTGTGCCATGGTCAAGCCATTATCGGTCACCGTATGAATGTTACCGCTCAGGATATCGCGATAACGACTATGTAAATGCCAGCCATTGCCTAAGCGAGTATCTTGCCAATTGCCCAGGTGCAGAGTGCCATGATGGGTAAGCAAGGCATGGCAAAATCGCGGCACCACGACCAACAGGCGCTGCTCTGCATGCTGCCGCTGAAAGGCCACAATCTTGTCGCCATGCATGCCTTGCGCATACAGCGGCTGATAATCGCCTGCTTCAAACAACAAGGGATGCTCCTGACGGTAATGGAGCAGCTGGTGGATGATGGTCTGCTTGACGCCGCCATGGCGCCAGTTGGCAAGCTGGGCTGCCAAGGCAGGCGAAGCATGAAAAGCCTGCGCGCGTTGCTGGTAATCGACCGAGCGGCGATTGTCCGGATCGACCAGGCTGAGATCCCAGAATTCGGTGCCCTGATACAGGTCGGGTATGCCTGGCACCGTCATGCGGAGTACGGTCTGCGCCAAACCATTCATGGCCCCGGCCGGGGCGATTAGCTCAATAAACTGGACGAGCGAGGTCAGAAACTCGCTACTTTGTTCCGGGTCGAGAATGTTTTTCAAAAAGCCAGCACAGGCCTCTTCGTAAGGCTCATTGGCCTGCACCCAGCTCGACATCCATTTTGCCTCGCGTATGCTTTTGATGAACCAGGCTTCCATGCGCTCGCCATAGGCTTGCAGCCCGGCTTTATCGCTTACCTGCAAGTCAAACGGCCATGCGCCCACCAGCATCTGGTACAGCATGTATTCATGCGTGATGCGGGGTGCCTCATACGCCACATATCGCATTTCATCGGGGAAAACCCGGCGATGAAAGCGACGGTTCATCTCTATCCACCGCTTGACCATCAGCTCCCATTGCGCTGGCACTTGGCTGATGACCGCGATGCGCGCACGCACGTCTTCGCCGCGTTTGTGATCGTGGGTGGCAGTCGCCAGCAGATTGCCCGGATACAGGCTACGCCGCCGCTGGCAGGCATCATGAAACGCCGATATATCCAGCGTGAACATATCGGGGTCGCTGCCAACCTCATTGCGGGAAACCAGCCTGCCAAAGCGGTAGAACGCCGTGTCTTCCATGGATTTGGCGCACAAGGGCGGCATCAACTGCTGAAAACGGGTAATGGCACGCTGCGACAGGTCGGATATCGCTGGCGGCTGCTGCACATGTATCAGGTCGCCACGCAGCCAACTGAAAATAATGTCCACCAGTGGCTTGTCGACATGGCCCAGCGTGCGCCTGGCCTTGATGGCTGTGCTTTCAAACAGCTCCTGGTCCTGTACATCCATGCCTTCTACCGTGACATAGCTGCGATACACCGGGAAGTGCACCAGAATCTCGGTAAACACGCGCCGGATCGATGCCAGCGAATAATCGCGCGTATGCAGGTCAGCGCGGGCGATGGCATGCAGGGCATGCACGGCGGCCTCGAATTCGCTCACCAGATTTTCCGATAGCAACTGGCGGCGTGCCTGTTCTACATGCTGATGAAACGATTTTTCATCTTGGCTTAGCTGGTGCCACAAGGCATTCAATGGCTGATCCCCTTGCGGGTCATGCAGCAGGGCCGACACCTGGTCCATGAACTCATAGCCGGTGGTACCATCCAGCCCCCAACCCTCGCGCAGCCATTCGCCGGGCGCCAGAATCTTCTCGGCAATCATGTAGAGTGGCGTGCGCAGATGCGGTGGCCGGTTCGGCATCAGCGCTTCCAGTCGCGCGCGCAACTTGCGGCAATAATGCTGCGGTTGCGCCAGCCCATCAATATGGTCAAGGCGCACGCCATCAATCAGGCCCTGCGCATACAGCTCGAACAGCAGCGAATGCGTGGCTTCAAACACTTCATCCAGTTCCACCCTGACACCCGCCAGCTCGCTTACTTCAAAAAAGCGCCGCCAGTTGATCTGGTCCGACGCATTGCGCCACCATGTCAGGCGGTAGTGTTGCCTTTCCAGCAAGGGGTGTAGTTTCTCGATACGGTGGTCCGAGTAGGTAGCCAGGGCCTGGTGGATGGCGGCTTCCACGGCCGGTTGCAGGCTGAGTGTTGCCAGCGCGGCCAGCACCTGGTTCACCTGGCTCTGTATGTCCAGAAAAGGCAGGCGGTAGTCTATGCGCCGAAATTGCTCGAGCAACGGTGCCAGGGCCGCATGATCGGCTGCTTGCAAAATATCCGCATAGTCCGCCAGCGCGATAGGGAAGGCATTATCAAAGTAGCGTGCCTGGATGCGCTGCGCGTAGCGGTCATATTCCAGCCGGATGTCACCCTGATCTATCACCACGCCATACGCATCGCCTAAAAATGGCGCCAGGATTTTGTTGTGGAGATAAGGGTCTGGCGAATGCCAGTCGATATCAAACCACATGGCATACGGGCTATGGCGCCCCCACTCGAACACATGCTGCCACCAGGGGTTATCCGCGCCGCCCACGCCCATGTGGTTGGGCACAATGTCCACGATCAGGCCCATATGTGCATTGCGCAGCGCTTCCACCAGCCGGGCCAGACCCTTGCGCCCGCCCAGCTCGGGGTTGATCTGCGTCGGGTCCACAATGTCGTAGCCATGGCTGGAGTTGGGCCGCGCAGTAAAAATCGGAGAGGCATAAATATGGCTGATGCCCAGCTTGGAAAAATAGCCCACGTGCGCCAGTGCATCGGCAAAGGTGAAGCCTTTATGAAACTGCAGGCGCAGGGTAGAGAGCGGATGCTGCGGTGTCATGGATGCCGGTCGCCTCTCTCAAGGCTGGCTTCGTTTTCCGTTCCCAGCGGGCCTTCCAGCAATACCAGGCAGCTATAGCCGCCCAGGGTTCCCTGCATTAATGCTTCGCGGGTGTTGCCCACATCCAGCAGGGTTTGCGCCAGTTTGTCTTCTGGCCACTGCTCGCCGAAATCCACCGCGATATCACTCAGATTCAGCAGGATTTCCAGCGTGGCGCCATTGCCCAGATGCCAGCGTGCCTTGACCGCCGCCGGGCCTATGGCATAGGCCGCCAGCGTTTTTGTATGCTCCAGATAAGGGGCAATATGCTGGTGGCGCAAACTCAGCAGCTGCCGAACCCAGGCCTGCCATTGGGAGGCGCGATTGATGTCGGCATCGTCACTGCCCAGCGGGCGGGGGATGGAGGCATTAAAGCTCTCGATATCGTTCGGGTTGGGGATTTTTTCGGCAAAACTCGCCTTGGCGAATTTCTCAAAGGTCGCGAATTCACGGCGGCGACCTTCCCATACAGCTGCCGCCAGATCGGGGTTTTCATGGTCCGTGAAATACAGAAAAGGCTGGGTAGCGCCGAACTCTTCGCCCATGAACAGCAGCGGAATCTGCGGGCTTAACAGCACCAGCCCCATGGCCGCACGCAGCGCTGGCTCGGGCACCAGCGTAGTCAGGCGTTCGCCAAAGGGACGGTTACCGATCTGGTCATGGTTTTGCAGAAACAGTACAAACGAGGTCAATGGCAAATGCTGGCTGATCTCCCCTCTGATACTGTCCTGCCGGTGATGCGAGACTTCGCCCTGGTAGACAAAGCCTTCCGCCAGGCAGCGGGCCAGTTTCTCGGCGGGCGCTTCGGCATAATCCGAGTAATAGCCTTCGGTTTCGCCGGTTAGCAACACATGCAGCACATGGTGGCCATCGTCATTCCACTGCGCGACAAAACGGTCGCCCATCAGGCTCGCTGCATTGTCGTCATTTTCTGCCACCAGATGCACATGGCGCTTGCCTTGGTAATGCTCGCGCACCTGTTTGATGGTGTCCCCCAGCCAGGGTTTGTTCCAGATGGCATGGCAAGCATCAAAGCGCAGGCCGTCAAAGCGAAACTCCTCCAGCCAGTAGTAAATATTGTCGACAAAAAACTGCTGTACATGCGGCTCGGCAAAATCAATGGCATCGCCCCACGGCGTTTTGTACTGATGCGTGAAAAACCCGGGAGCGTAGTGCCACAGGTAATTGCCATCCGGGCCGAAATGGTTGTAGACCACATCCAGAAAGATCGATAAGCCAAGAGCGTGGGCTTCATCCACCAGTGCCTTCAGATCATCCGGCGATCCATAGCTCACATGCGGGGCGAATTGCAGCACGCCGTCATAGCCCCAGTTGTGGGCTCCGGGGAAACTGGCAATCGGCATCAGCTCTATGGCGGTGAATCCCATGGCGGCCAGCTCGGCCAGTTTGGCGCGTACACCGACAAAACCGCCCATCAATCCGGCATGGGTTTCATAGATCACGGTTTCATGCCATGGGCGGCCTTTCCACTGCAGATTGCGCCAGCGATAGGATTGCGGGTCCACCACCACACTGGCGCCATGCACACTGCCGGTTTGCCCGCGTGCGTAGGGGTCAGGCACCAAGAGCTCGCTGCCGGCCTGATTGATGACGCGATACTGGTAAGGCGTACCAGCGCCACACTCGGCCAGGGTGCGGAACCAGCCTGTAGCGCGGTCTGGCCGCATAGGCACCACAGGCCCCTTGTCGAGTATAAGGTCGACCTGACGGGCGTCGGGTGCCCACAGCCGGAAGTCGGTTTCTGTCAGCCCGAGCAGCTGCGCACCCCCTGCCAGCCGGTAGCTGAAGGTGTTGCGTGATGACGGGGCAGGCACCTGCTCAGGCCTGAATGGGGTAGAACTGGACATAAGGTTTTCCTTGGCGTTTACCTTGAATCATGGAGACTTCATGCCATGAGAGTGGGGCGATGGGCGCAAGAGCGTTTGCCCCTGCATGGTGATTCGCCTGGCTTGCGATCCTGGAAAGAGGTGTTCTGCTCACGTTCTCGCTGCCTTTTTGCCTGGCGAGGGTGGCTTGTCATGCGCCAGGTCGTCCAGCAGCGATTGCAGTCCTTCCAGTGGCACTTCTGTCCATGAAGGCCTGTGCATCAGCTCGTAGGCAATTTCGTAGCCTACTTTTTCCAGCTTGTAGAGTTGCAGCAACGCCATATCCGAGGCATGGGCGTACGCCCCCGCATTCAAGGTTTGCTCTGGCTGGCTTAGCGGATGGGGTAATGCGTGTTCAAAGTAGCTTTGCAGGAAAGCGGTTTCGGAGATGTCCTTGTAGCGTTGCAGAATCTGCCTGCGCGGCAGGTTGCCGCCACTGCTGGCATACAGCTCGCTTTTCTCGATAAAGGCGGCGACGTATGAAAACGAGCGGATCAGCCCGGCGACATCGCGCAGTGGATTGTCTTTTTGCCGCCGCTCGGGCAGGGGGCGTGCCGGTTCGCCTTCAAAATCAATGATGAGTACATCCTCGCCCACTACCAGCACCTGGCCGAGGTGAAAGTCGCCATGAATCCGCGTCAGGGCTTGACCGCGGGCATGGTCTATCAGCGCATCCACGCAGGCAAACACCTCTTTCTGGCGGCCCAGCACATCTGGCAGCAATTCAGGGTCCACCAGATTATCTGCCTTGAAGTGTACCAGCCCGGCAAATGCCTCGCGCCATTGGTGCACGATGCGCTGCTTGAGGGCGGTGAGATCGGCCTTGGCCATCTGCTGCGGCTTGAAGTCCTCATGCACTGTGGGTAGCGAAAGCAGATTGTGCAGCTCGGCCAGCCGCTTGCCGAGGGTAGCGGCAAAATTCTGCAGTTCTTTCATGGCATTGGTGTCTTCCGGTGCCAGCGGCTGGGCGGCGATGTCTGCTGCATTCAACTGCTGGATGACAATGCCCAGTCGATCTATGGTCCATTGCCAGGCATCGCCCTGGTTATGTACATAGGCCTGCATGACGATCTGGGTATGGCTCTCGCCCTCGGCATTGGTAAACGCCATATGGCCCAGCAGGGCGGGGGTGTTGCGGTAACCCAGCTCGTCCAGCCGTTGTGCCATTTCAAGCTCGGGATGGGTGCCAGCCTGGTAATGCCGCACCATTTTGACAATGGCAACATCGTTGATAATCAGCGAGCTGTTGGATTGCTCGGCATGCGGCCGCCGAATATCAAGCCCGGTTTTGCCATCGCTGCCTTTGAAATCAAGGGCGCCAAAAGCCGCCGTCGATTCAAAGTGCAGCTCGCGGGCACCCTCGCGGTAATGGTCGGAATTCCGGAACTGCTCCAGCAGGGTGTGCGCAAATTCATCCATGCAATAGGCATCCACCAGCAAACCCACTTTCGCGCCTTGGCGCACACGGCAGATCACATGTTGCTGGATCACCGTGGAGGTGGACATCTCCTCCGGCACAATGCCGAGCGGCATGAAAAACCAGGCATTGCTTTCGCTGGCGGCGACGCTTACCAGCAGAAAATCCGCGCCACTGATATCCGGTCTCGGCAAATGACTAAGGTATTGCAGGTTGACCGTCATAGGACCCTTGGCTTGGCCGCCTGCTTTTTTGCCGGTGTCTGCCTGGTTGGAAAACCAGCGCTGACGTGCCAGATAGGCCGGGAATATCTCGGTCTCCAGGCGTTGTTGCAAGCGTGGCTGCATGAGGTCATGTATGCCGGCATTGAGCACCAGCGTGCGGTATTCGGGGGCAACAAATGGTACGGTGCTGAGGCGCGAAGGCGTAGCCAGCGGGCTTTGCTCGTTACTCAGTCGGAACCAGTAGAAATCATAGGGGGCCAGCGTCAATATATAAAGGGAAGGGCCGATCACAGGAAACTTCTCTCCGCCCATCAGCTCAGTGGGCGTGTAGCCTGCGTACTCCGAGAGATCGAGTTCCACCGCCTGTGCCGTACTGCCGACATTGGCCACGCACAGCAATATTTCATCGCCCAGCGCCTTGATCCCATCCGCTTGGGTTGCTGATGCCTCTTCAGGCGGGATGTCGCCCTGGGTTTTTTCTGGGGGAGGTGCGCTGTGGGCACGCTCGGTCTGAGTCGGATCAAACGCGGTATTCGGGCTGGGTTGCGCCAGCATTTCTTGCGGCTTGTATTCGCGCAGATAGGCGAGAATCTTGCGGTTGGCCGGGTACAGCATGCGGAAGCTACCGCGGCCAAAGGCATAGAACTGCTTGCGCACGGCCAGGAGGCGGCGCATCCAGTTGAGCAGGGAATGCGGGTCCGCGCTTTGTGCTTCCACATTGACGGCCTGATAGCCGTAAAGCGTATCCATGTTCAATGGCAGCACCAGCCGCGCCGGGTCGGTGAGTGAAAATCCGCCATTGCGATCCGGGGTCCATTGCATGGGCGTGCGCACGCCATCGCGGTCGCCCAGGTGGATGTTGTCGCCCATGCCGATTTCGTCACCGTAATAGATCACCGGCGTGCCGGGCATGGAAAGCAGCAGGCTGTTCAACAGCTCCAGGCGACGACGATCACGCTGCAACAGCGGGGCCAGGCGCCGCCGTATGCCGACATTGAGCCGAGCCCGGTTATCCGCGGCGTAAAAGTTGAGCATGTAGGCCCGCTCATTATCGGTGACCATTTCCAGCGTCAACTCATCGTGATTGCGCAGGAAAATCGCCCACTGGCAATCGCTGGGGATATCCGGCGTCTGCTGCAGGATATCGGTAATGGGAAAGCGGTCTTCCTGCGCCAGCGCGAGGTACATGCGCGGCATGAGCGGAAAGTGGAACGCCATGTGGCATTCGTCGTTATTGCCGAAGTAATACTGCACATCTTCTGGCCACATATTGGCCTCGGCCAGCAGCATCCGGTCGGGGTAGCGCTGATCAATGAATTGCCGGATTTTTTTCAGGATCTGGTGGGTTTCCGGCAGGTTTTCATTCGAGGTGCCTTCACGCTCTATCAGGTAGGGCACGGCATCCAGCCGCAGGCCATCCACCCCCAGGTCCAGCCAGAATTCCATGATGCTCATGACCGTATTGAATACGCGTGGATTGTCGTAATTGAGGTCAGGCTGGTGGGAGAAAAAGCGGTGCCAGTAAAAGGCATTGGCCACAGGGTCCCAGGTCCAATTGGATTTTTCGGTATCGGTAAAAATGATACGGGTCTGGCTATAGGCGGTATCGGTGTCCGACCATACATAAAAATTGCGGGCGGCGGAGCCTGGCTTGGCCTGCCGGGCGCGCTGGAACCAGGGATGCTGGTCCGAAGTGTGGTTGATGATGAGCTCGGTGATCACGCGCAGGCCATGCTTGTGGGCTTCGGCGATAAACCGCTTCACATCAAATAGATTGCCGTAGTCAGCATGCACGCCGCGATAGTCGGAAATATCATAGCCATCATCCCGGCGGGGCGATGGATAGAAGGGCAGCAGCCACAGGGTATTCACGCCCAGGCTGACAATGTAATCCAGCTTCTGGATCAGCCCGGCAAAATCGCCTATGCCATCATTGTTGCCGTCAAAAAAGGATTTGACGTGCACCTGGTAAATCACCGCATCCTTGTACCAAAGCGGGTCGCGCGTAAATTGCAACGCACTGCTCCGGCGGTCGGTACGTTTCTTGTCGCTGGTTTTTTTGTCTGTATGTTTGGGTGTAGGCATTTAACGGTTTCCGGCGTCCAGGCGCCAAATGGCAAAGGGGCGAATGGCAGGGTCAAGCTCCACGGACAGGTATTTCCCCTGCCAGCGGGCGGGCTGGTTATCCCACAAGTCGAGGACATCTACATCGGCGTCATCCGCCAGGCCCAGCAGATACAGCGGTATTTGCAGCGTGGCGCTCTGCGTGGTCTGCGGGTCGAGATTGATCGCTACCAGCACCACCGTGGCGCTGGGGCGAGTGATATCGCGCTGGCCAGTCTTGGAGAAGAACAGCACCTGATCATTGCTGCTGGGGTGAAAACGCACGCCAAGGTGGGTTTGCAGGGGCGGGTTGTCGCGGCGAATCTGGTTGAGGCGGCTGATCTCGGCCACGATATTGCCCGGGCGCTGCCAATCCCAGGCGCGGATCTGATACTTCTCCGAATGGTTGAATTCCTCGCTGTCGGGCAGGGCTTCGGATTCGCATAATTCAAACCCGGAAGAAATACCCCACAGGCCGGAGAGCGTAGTGGCAAGGGCGGCGCGGATCAGAAACCCCGGACGGCCGGATTCCTGCAGGAAAACCGGGTTGATATCCGGCGTATTCACAAAGAAATTGGGGCGGAAGAAATCCGCAATTTCACCTTGCGCCATTTCCTGCAGATAGTCGGTCAGCCCCTGTTTGTCGTTACGCCAGGTGAAGTAGGTATAAGACTGGCTGAAGCCGGTTTTCGCCAGCCGATACATCATCTTGGGTGTCGTGAAGGCTTCGGATAGAAACACCACATCGGGGTGCTGCTCGCGCACGGTGCGCAGTAGCCATTCCCAGAAGGGCAGGGGCTTGGTGTGTGGATTGTCCACGCGGAATATCTTCACGCCCTTGGCGATCCAGTGCAGCAGGATATTGCGCAAGGCCAGCCACAGATGCGGGATGGCTTCGGGCGCATAAAATGCCACATTCACAATATCCTCGTATTTCTTCGGCGGATTTTCAGCATGGCGCAGCGAGCCATCCGGCCGCCAGTCAAACCATTCCGGGTGCTGCGAAATCCATGGGTGGTCGGGTGAACACTGGATGGCAAAATCCAGGGCGATCTCCATGCCATGCAGGCGTGCCTGTTCCAGCAGATGATCCCAGTCATCCCAGGAGCCAAGCTGCGGATGCAGGGCCTCGTGTCCACCTTCATGCGAGCCAATGGCGTACGGGCTGCCAGGGTCGCTGGCCTGGGCGACCAGCGCATTGTTGCGGCCCTTGCGATGGGTTATGCCGATGGGATGGATAGGTGGGAAATAAAACACATCAAAGCCCATGTCACGAATGGCGGGCAGGCGGGCGACGACATCGCGCAGGGTGCCATGGCGCTCGGCATCGCCGCTTTGCGAACGCGGAAACATCTCATACCAGCTGGCAAAAGCGGCGGCTTTGCGCTCTACCACGAGCGGGAATTTGATGCTGCGTGCCATGAAGTTTCGCGGGTCCAGCGCATCCATCATCTGTGCAACATCGCCTGATAGCAGCAGGATGAGCTTGACCTCATCGCGTCCCGAGTAACCGGAGAGATCGAGTCCGCTGGCATCGACCTGCTGCAGCTCACCCTGCATGGCGCAGGCGGCGGTGATCTCGGGCGCCTCCAGTGCGCAAACCAGTCGCGCCAGAAACTCCTTGGCGCTCAGCGTATAGCTGTTTTGCGCAGGCCCGCCATTCGCGCTGGCGAGGTATTTGGCAATGAGCAGGCGACCCTCTTCGATTTCGAGCTCGACGGGCATTCGGGCTTGCACTTTTTTGCGCAAGTTGGAAACATAAGTACCAAACTCGTCATGCCAGGCTTCAATGTAAAAGTAATGGCAGCCGATATCCGGCGGCACAAAACTGGTCTGCCAGCGATCATTCCCCAGGCTTTGCATGGCAAGGTAATGCGCCTGTCCTTCTTCCCCGCTATGCCAGGCCAGGCACACCCGCAACAAGTCATGGGTATCCATGAATACGTCAGCACTCACTACCACCGACTCCTGCTGCTGGCGCTTGACGGCAAAGCGTCCGTTGTCCACGCATGGGGTCACGTTTTCAATGGCAATACGGGAGCGATGCAATATCGCAAACCGATATTCCAATACCGCCGCATCCTTGCTTTGCTGCAAGGGGTCTGGCGTGTGATCAAGGTCTTCCGGCAACATCATCCGCAATGCTTTCCTGGTTGAGATCCTGTTGAAAAAATGGGAGTAACAAGCAAGCCATCCTTTCCCCTGCCATGGCTCTGCTGACAGAGGGGTATGGCGGGCACTACATAGAAGGTGACTGGAGTAATTCGGCTAGATGAATCAGGTGGCGGGTATCAACATAAGCGCGCCATCCATCGCCTGAATCAGGCCGCAGGGCTTGCACTTGTAGCCTAAGGGGTGAGGCGAAGAAGGGCTGTAGGAGGAAATTGGAAAAGTCTGTAAGGATAGTTTGAGGCCACTTTTATGGGCGGGGCCTTCGCTTATGGCAAAAGAAACCGCATGTGATGGATGCGTCAAATGCGGCATCTAACCATGGAGCTCACTTCCATAATGATGAGCGTGGGTGTCTTGATTGTCTGAGAACATCAGAACCAGCCCGCTGTGCAATACACATGAACACGGACTTTGTTTAATCGGCTTAACTCATTTAACTCATGCCCGTCTGCTGCATGTAAAGGCGCGTGGCGGCCAGCCCGGCGGAGGTGTGGTGTTGCCCCGGCGCCAGCCATTTGGCCATCTTGTGCATTTGCCGACTGGGTTGGGTGAGCAAGGCGGGCTCTATGAGTGACTGCAAGGTGGCAAATGAGGTTTCCGCCGGGTGGCCGCTACTGTCTGTCATTCCTCTTTTGCGCCAATGCTCGCCCAGCCTGGCTTGTCGCGGCAGGGAATCCAGCGCATCTCCGGCCATCCAGTCATACATCAGCTGTTTTTCATAAGGGGTGAATACCCCAAACATGCTGGCATGCTCCCCTTCCACCAATTTCCAGAAGCGGGATTGCGCCGGGTCCTGGTTTCGCGTCATCCATCCCGCCTCTACCAGCGCATGCAGCAGCTGAGGGATTTTTTGCGGGTCAGATAGCCATTCATTGATGCTGTAAGCGCCGAGTTTGCACTGGCTTGCGTGCATGAATTTTCCCACCGAGGCTTTTTTGCGGAACACGTTGGTTATCTCGGTTTCGGGATCAAACTGCTTGATCAGCGCGGGGGTTGCCAGCCCCACTGAGTTAAGCGCCATGCCGCGCAGCATGCGCACCATGAATGCCTGGCGTTGCTGGCGTCTGGGCAAGGCTTCAAACACGGCCCAGGCGGCGCGCATGGCATGGCCGGTCATGGCGTTATCCACCGTCACATGCAGCATGAAATAGTAGGGGTCGATGTTGAGCTCTTCCAGCTCGTGCGTGGTGATCAAGAGATGGAGCGGCAATTGCTCATAGGCCAGGTTGAAGCCGATCACCTCTGGCAGGAAGCTTTCTGCATGATGTCCCAGTGCCAGCTGCGTCAGCCCTTGCAGAAAATGGCCGTCATCCAGGCCATGCCATTCGGTATCGAGGTCATAGCGGCGCAACAGTTGCTGGTAGAGCACCACATGGTTTTTGTCGCTGCGACCTTCGCCCAGCTCTTCCAGATAGGTCTTGATCAGCGACGCATAGCGCGGGTCATCCCACTGCCGAGTGAGGCCATAGAGCCAGGCACCGTCCACCATCTTGGTGGGTGCTACCTGCAATAGAAAATTCAGCGCATGCGATTTACATGAAAAATAGCGTCGTGGCTCGCCCCGTTTGCGACCTTCCAGGTATTCCTGATACTGGCGGCCGGTGGCCTGCGCATTGGTTTGTATCCAGGCATGCAAGGCATGAGGCGAATCTGCGAGAATGGCATCGCGCAAGTCGGGGTCCGAATCCATGGACGACACATCGATCTGTGCGAGTTGCCGGGTCAGAAAGGCATGCGCCTGGCGCGAAGCTTCTACATGCCGCTCTGCTGGCAAGTCGGGGTTAAGCAAATCAAAATACAGCGTTTTGATGACGAGGGGCGCTTCAAACGGCGCAGGGGGGGTAGCCGCTTCCTCGTCAAATAATCTTGGGTCTCCGGGCATCTTAGTTCCTTCTCTTTGATGCGAAAAAGTATGGGCGGAGTCGACTCATCTGCTTATCCGCCCGGCTCCGAGATTGCTGTCAGACGCGGCTTACAGACGGTGCCAGTGGCTTTTGTTAAGCTGAGTCATCAATAGGTCAGCGCCTGAAGTTCCACTGACGTTTCAGAAATGGGGCAGGGCGCTGTTTGATCGTCATACTGAAAGCAGAGGCCCCGCATTGAACCCTGATAACCAGGCAGAGCAGATCACCCCAGAGCAGATGCTTTCTCCGGAGCAGGCGACTGCGTTGGTGGATTTGCTCACTTATCTGCGGCATGTGAATTACCAGCATGTCGCCATCACCCCCTTGAGTCATGCACGTATATACAAGCGCGATGCCCAGGGCTGGGCTAAGACCGTGCGCGATATCGTTGGCTGGGGGCGCCCCTTCCATGCGGATGTCGCAGGCGAGCCGATGTTTGGGCTGATGCAGGCTGGCGATGTGCTGCAACCCGTGGAAATGGGCTGGCGCAGCAAGGTGCGGGTGGCGTCTTTAAACGGACAGCTTTTTCTGCATTCGGCCTACCCGACCCTGGAGGCCTCGTCGGTATTTTTTGGCCCGGATACTTACCGCTTTGTCCGGGCTGTGCAGCACTATGCCGAGAGCACACGGCCCAAGGTGCGGCGGGCCGTGGACATCGGAACCGGCAGTGGAGTGGGAGCGATTGCGTTGGCCAGTTTGTTCCCTGATGCCGAGGTGCTGGGCGTGGATATCAACCCGCATGCGTTGGCGCTGGCAAGAGTCAATGCCATGGCGAATGGCTGCCATCATGTGCAGATGCTGCACAGTGATTTATTGCACGATGTGCAAGGCGAGTTTGATCTCATTATCGCCAATCCACCGTATCTGGTAGATGCCGCCCAGCGCAGTTACCGCCATGGCGGAGGGGCGCTGGGCGCCGAGCTTTCCTTGAGCATGGTCGATGCCGCCATGGCACGTCTTGCCCCCGGGGGCGCCCTGGTGCTCTATACCGGCGTTGCCATGGTGGACGGGGCCGATCCTTTTCTTGCAGAAGTGGGGGCTCGCCTGCAAAACCAGCCTGGTTTTACCTGGGATTACACGGAAATTGACCCGGATATTTTTGGGGAGGAGCTGGACCTTCCCCCGTATGACATTGCCGACCGCATTGCTGCCGTGGTGCTCATGCTCGAGCGCGAGGCATAGCCGCCATGCGCATATTGGGGATAGGCGAGTATGGCGACCTCGCTGCCATGTACAGTCGTCTGGCGCAGGAAGGGCATGAGGTACGCGTATGGGTGGAGGATGAGGCTTATCGCCGCATCCATCGCGGCCTCTTGCAATTTACCGATGACTGGCAAGCAGAATTGGGGTGGGTGCGCGCAGCAGGCGAAGATGGTTGTATCGTGTTTGAGTCGGCGACCAAAGGCGAATGGCAGGATGCACTGCGGCGCGATGGATTCCATGTCATTGGCGGTAGTGCTTATGGTGATCGCCTGGAAGGGGACCGCCTGTTTGGCCAGCAGGTCATGCAGGACATGGGGCTGGAAGTGGCACGTTGCGAGCGTTTTTACGATATAGAGGCGGCGATTCGCTTTATCGAGAATCACCCTGCCCGCTATGTGTATAAGAGCAATGGTGCCGATAGTGAGCGCACACGTAATTTTGTCGGTACCCTGGCTGATGGCAGTGATGTCATCGCGCTGCTGGATTTTTATCGCCAGCACTCACCCACCACCGACACTTCCCCCGTGGACTTCATGCTGATGGAACATGTGCAAGGCATTGAGATGGGCATAGGTGCTTATTTCAATGGCACCCGTTTTTTGTCGCCGGTGTGTCTCGATTGGGAGCACAAACATTTCTTCCCCGGCGACCTCGGCGAGTTGACCGGTGAGATGGGCACAGTAGTCACTTACACGGGTGGGCAGTCGCTTTTTCAGCGTACTTTGGCGCATCTGGAAGACGCATTGGCGGCCGGGGGATATTGCGGTTATATCAATCTCAACATGATCGTGAATGAAGCGCATATCTGGCCGCTGGAGTTCACCAGCCGCTTTGGCTACCCCGGCTTTGCCATCTGCAGTGCCTTGCATCGCCAGTCCTGGGCCAACATGTTCAAGACAATGCTGGATCGCGATTCCACCACTTTCGCAACTGCGCCAGGGTTTGCCAGCGGTGTCGTGCTTACCGTGCCGCCTTTCCCTTATGCCTATGGTTACGATCATCTTGCCAAAGGCATGCCGGTGCTTTTTCATCCAGATATCAGCGATGCAGAGCGCCAGCGCGTTTTTCTGGCAGAAGTGGAGCAGGTAGGAGACTACCTGGTGACCAGTGGGGTGATTGGTTATATTGGGGTGGCTACCGGCACCGGTTCGACGGTGCAGGAAGCAAGTGCCAATGCCTATGCGTTGGCGGGCAAGGTGATCGTGCCGAATGTGCGTTACCGCAACGATATAGGCCAGCGCCTGGTGAATGGGCAGCTGGACCTTTTGCGGCAATGGGGATATATCGACGCCTGATCAGGCGCTAGATATCTCCATATATCCGCTATTACTTTTCAACTGAACCCCACGAAGCCTCGAATCGAAACTGGCGCAAATCCAGCTCGGGCCGTTCGGTTTGAAATTGCGCCTTGCCTATGCGATACGCTTCATCAATATCCTTGGCGGACAGTGAATGTTCCCAGATAGGGGTGTCACGATGGGCGGATTTATCCCACGCGCTTATGTAGAACAAACCCATACGAAATTCTCCTGAAATGAGATTAGCTGAATGGTTGACCGCCGCCCGCCAGGAACCCTGCAGGCGTCAAGAGCTTGCTTAATGCGAGCCAGAGCTGCTGCCTGAACCACTGGAACTGCCAGACGAGCTGCTGCCACTGCCAGAACTGCTGCCTGTCCCTGTCCCTGCGCGGTTTGAATTCAGTTCATCCGAACGCTTGGGTGTTTGTGTTTTTTCTGGCTGGTGGGTGCCCTTGCGCTGGCTGCCACTGCCGTCGGCTGGGGTCGATGTGGAGGTGCTGTTATCGCCCGGGGTGGCGTTGGTATTCGAGCCACTGTTGGTGCCTCCGGCAAAGGCCAATGGTGTTTGCAGGCAGGCGAGCAGGATGCCAAGGCCGAGGTATTTTCCGTAGATATTGGTTTTCATGATGATCTCCTTGAAGTCTTGAGTTATGGGATGTGTTGACTGTGCAAGGATGTATCGTGAAAGCTAAGCGCCACCGGCAACATCAAGGGATTTCTTATTGTGCTGTAGGAAAATCTAAATCGGGCATGACGGGCTAACAAAGTCCTACAGCAGTATAGGACCTCACTCTCTCGCTGAGCATGCGTCTGATCTGTCATTGTGAATTCATGGTTTGCATGTCCGTATGCAACAGCATTATTTACCAGATGATTTTTAGACGATATGGAGGTTTTGATATGTCAGTTTCTCACGCTATTTTGCCCGGCATGCCGGTGCTTTCCGCCCAGAACACCAAAGTGGGTACCGTTGATGGCCTTGAAGGCACCAACCTGATCAAGCTCACCAAGGATGAGCAGGGCCAACATCACTACATTCCCAAGGACTGGGTAGCCTCTACCGATAATGCTGAAGTAAAGCTCTCATGTGATGAAAAGCGCGCGGTGTCGGAGTGGCTGACACAGCCCAACTGAAGCAATCGGGCTTTGCAGCTCGAAGCCATAAAAAAACCCGCCTCAATCTGAGGCGGGTTTTTATTTATCAATGCCTGTTGCCAGGCAATTGAAAGAGCAGCTTGATTACAAGCTGAACACGTTCAGTGCACCGCCGCCAGGAGCTGCGTTGTACTTGGTCAGTTCCTTGTAACCACCCGCTGCACCCAGTGCATCGGAGTCGTTATCCAGGCCCAGGTTCATCGCAACACCTGCCCAACCGCCGATACCGGACAGTACGCCAACGTATTGCTTGCCCTTGCTGCTGTAGGTGAAGGCATTGCCGATCACACCAGAGCCCACTTGGAACTTCCACAGCAGCTTGCCGGTTAACGCATCCACTGCCTTGAAGTCACGTTCCAGAGTGCCGTAGAACACGAGGTCAGATGCTGTCGTCAGCACGCCGCCCCATGAGGAGAACTTCTCTTTGTTATACCAAACTGCTTTACCCTTCAATGGATCCCAGGCTTCAAAACCACCCATCACGCCATCAGGACCAGCAAACATGGTCAGGCTTGCACCTACCCATGGCTGACCAGCCACGTACTTGGATTCCACGGGCTCGTAGGTCATGCAAACGTGGTTCAATGGGATGTACATCAGACCAGTGCGTGGCGAGTAAGCCATAGGCTGTTGGTCCTTGACACCCAGCGCTGCTGGGCAGATGCCCTTGGCGTTGTAGTCTTCGTGAGTCGAGTAGCGGGCGTCTTTTTGTGGCACGCCGGACTTTAGGTCAACTTTGGTTGCCCAGTTGATGAAGGGGTGAGCCTTCTCAGCCACCAGCAGAGTGCCGTTGGTGCGGTCCAGGGTGTAGTTGAAACC
Organism: Methylovorus menthalis; assembly: GCF_020523625.1. GTDB lineage: Bacteria > Pseudomonadota > Gammaproteobacteria > Burkholderiales > Methylophilaceae > Methylovorus > Methylovorus menthalis. The sequence continues at coordinate 113,360 of NZ_JAJAQH010000001.1, read as the reverse complement.
GTTACGATCGGTATGGAAGGCGTATTTCTTGTCGCCCTTGTCGAACAGAACAACTTCGTTGATGCCGTCATAATCCCATTCGTCGTGAGGCGTCATCTGGTAACCCCACTTGGCGATACCGGTATTCAAATCACGTGCAAACAGGGTCATGGACCACTTGTTGTCACCAGGACGTACGTCTGGGTTCCAAACAGATGGGTTACCAGTACCGTAGTACACCAGGTTCAACTTGGGATCATAAGAGAACCAGCCCCATACGGAACCGCCGCCGTGTTCCCAGCCATTCTTGGTGGCTTGTGGCTTCAGCCAAGTGCGGGTGCCCAGTTCTTTTTCCGGGAATTTCAGCTGGTCTTTGGTCAGTGCCTTGAACGAGCCACCTTCCTTGTTGCCACCGTTTACGTCTTGGTAAACAGACAGGGCGCTGTAGTGTGGGTTAGCCTTGTTGAAGTCTTCACCAATCAGCACTTCGCTGTCAGGGCCAGTGGAGTAGGCCTTCCATGCCAGCGAACCATCTTTCAGATTGTAAGCGACCAGGAAGCAACGCACGCCGAATTCACCACCGGAACAACCGGTCAGAACCTTGTCCTTGAATACGTGAGGTGCATTGGTGTTGCTGGCACCCAGCTTCGGATCGGTGTTCTTCACGTCCCAAACCTTGGCACCAGTCTTGGCATCCAGGGCAACCAGCATGCCGTCATTCTGTTGCAAGAAGATCTTGCCATCGCCAAAGCCCAGGCCGCGGCTGACGTTATCGCAGCACAACACAGCTTGTACGGAGGGGTCTTGCTTTGGGAAGTAGGTCCAGAGGATCTTCTGGTCGTCGTTCAGGTCCAGCGCGTAAACGTTGTTCGGGAACGCAGTGTGTACATACATCACACCATTGATCACCAGGGGGGAGCCTTCGTGACCACGGTTAACACCCGTAGAGAAGGTCCATGCGGACTTCAAATTCTTGATGTTGGATTTGTTGATCTGGTTCAGTGCGCTGTAGCCCTGACCATTGTATTGACCACGAGGACCAGCCCAGTTTGCCGGGTTAGCCATTGCCGCTTCCTGGTCTGGTGCAGCAGAAGCCATCATAGGTAAAGCGACGGACATGCCGATCACTGCACCCAGAGCTAATTTCATCTTGCTCATCTTTAAAATCTCCATTGTTTAAGTCTTACGCCACCATAGCTGGGGGAATGGGCTTGAGCCCCTTTTTCTGACCAAACCTCAAATATGTAACGAGAATTAAGGTTTGAAGCGGACGACTGTAACGAAACGTAAAATGGATGGCGTGAGCCAGATGAAATAACTTTTAGGGTCCAGATGGTCCAGTGTGATGTGAATCACATGGTCCAGGGTCGGTGAATTGACTGTAGTGGCGGCATTCAGTGAAGTCGAGTTCCCCTGACAAGGTTATCAGGCTGGGCTTCGACGAGGGATGGGTGTGATCTGCCCTGTAATAACAAGGTGGCAATCGAGTACAAATTGTAACATTTTATATACAAATTGCTACATTTATAACGGCCCACAATGAGCGACAATTCATAAGCTGACTTCTCATTGAAATTTCCCATGCTGGATGTTGTAAATCTGATCAATCCTGATCATCTCAAGGTGCAAAAGGCATGCCCCGCATGATGCCGTCTGTTGCCCCCGAAATGCGGCGCACTTGGAACCTGAATATTGACTTCAGGCCGTTTGAGCCCGGGACTGCACTTTACTTGCAGATCGCTGAGCAGATCATCGAGAAAATCCGCCAAGGCCGTTTGCAACCGCGTACCGTCATGCCCGGCAGCCGCGAGCTGGCTGCCATGCTTAACGTCAATCGTAAAACCATCGTGCTTTCATACGATGAACTGATTGCCCAAGGCTGGCTCACTACCCAGCATCGTCGCGGTACCTTTGTTTCCGAAGCGCTCCCATACCCGGCCAAAACCAAATTGCTTGAAGTGCCTGAGCCAGAGCTGGCGTTTTCTTCTCATGGCAATTCCATCCCTCCGTTGTTACCTCAAAAGTACATGTTGCTATTGAGTGAAGGCTTGCCCGATAAACGGGTTATTCCCTATGACAAATATGTACGCGCATCCAAGCGCGCGATGGCAAAAGTGGCGCGCGCATCCAATATGGATACGCCGGATTACAAAGGGCAGGCCGTATTTCGAGAGGCGGTCGCATCCTTGTTGCATGATGAGTGCGGATTCAATGTGGGCGTGGAGAATCTTTGTCTTACCCGTGGTTTGCAGCAGAGTATTTACATCAGTGCGCGCGCACTGATCTCGCCAGGGGATTACGTCATTTTTGAACGATGGTCGCCATCCGAGGCGCTCAGTGTGTTTGAGTCCCTGGGGGCACATATCCTGTTTGCCGATATTGATGAGGCAGGTGTAAAGGATGACGATGTTGAAGTGTTATGCCGCCATCATCCGGTCAAGGCGATTTTTGTGACCCATCAGGTGCAATACCCGACGACAGTTTCATTGCCGGTTTCACGTCGGAAGCGACTACTTAAGCTGGCTGAGGAGCTTAACTTTCACATCATTGCTTCTGATTACTCGCAGCAGCTCTATTTCAATCGGCCTGCTGTAGCTCCCGTTGCCACAGGCAATATGCGCAAGCGCATTATTTACATAGGCGCACTGCCCAGCATTTTGCCCGCGGACAGGCAGGTGGGTTACATCGCGAACACTCCCCAGTTTATTGACAAATGTGCACGGCAACGCCAGTTGATGGGGCAGGTGGATGATCCGGTCAGCCAGTCCGCGATTACAGAACTTATCCAGACGGGGGAGTTTCATCGAATTGCGCGTCGCGCATCCCGGATCTACAACATCCGACGTCTGCATACAGCGAACATGCTGACAGACGAACTTGATGACTTCGTATCGTTTCGCATGCCAGAAGCGGGTCTGTTTTTTTGGCTAACCCTGAAAATGGACATTACGCCCCAGCTTTTAGCCGACAAAGCAGAAAAGGCTGGCATTCAACTGGTTCAAAATATTCACTATGCAGGCGATAGCGGTAGAGTGCCCGGATTACTGCTTGGTTATTCGCATCTGGACGAGTTTCAAATGAGAGAACTCATCCAGAAAATCAAAGAAATGCGAGTTCACTTTACGAGGAATTAAGCTTTCCTGCACGCAGGTTTACAAACCCGCTGCGTGCGCTTGTTGGTCTGCGTGGTAGGACGAGCGCACCATGGGGCCGCATGCTGCATGGGTGAAGCCCATGGCCAGTGCTTCTTGCTCAAACTGGGCAAAGCGTTGTGGCGTCACGAAGCGCAGCACGGGGAGGTGGTGTGGGCTTGGTTGCAGGTATTGCCCTAGTGTCAACATGGTCACGCCATGCTTCCTCAAATCCTGCATGACTTCAAGAATTTCATCGTCTGTTTCCCCCAAGCCAAGCATGAGGCCGGATTTGGTCGGGACGTCCGGGTGTTTATCGCCGAAAGCTTTCAGCAAATCGAGTGAGTTTTGATAGTCAGAACCGGGGCGTGCCTGTTTGTACAAGCGCGGCACTGTCTCCAGATTATGATTCATCACATCTGGTGGGGCTTGTGTGAGAATCTGCATGGCACGATCAAGGCGCCCGCGAAAATCTGGCACCAGAATCTCGATCTGGATCGTAGGGGAATGATCGCGTACTGCCTGTATGCAATCGACAAAATGCTGCGCGCCTCCATCCTTGAGGTCATCGCGGTCTACGCTGGTGATCACCACATAGCGTAAACGCATTTGTGCAATGGTACGGCCCAGGTTTTCTGGTTCATTGACGTCTGGCGCGAGCGGCTTGCCATGCGCAACATCGCAGAATGGGCAACGGCGCGTGCAGATATCGCCCAGAATCATGAAGGTGGCGGTTCCGCCGCTAAAGCATTCCCCGATATTAGGGCAGGAAGCCTCTTCGCATACGGTATGCAGATTGTTCTCACGCAATACCTGTTTGATCTCCTGAAAACGCGCGCTATCCGGCACTTTCATGCGTATCCATTCCGGTTTGCGCATGGCAGGTTGCGGCACAATTTTGATAGGAATACGCGCTGTTTTGGCCGCGCCGGTTTCTTTGACACCCGCTACCTTGCGTGGAGGAATGGCGGGGGGCGGGGTGACTTCCAGGATATCGCTCATAGAGATTCGGTTCTTAAGAGTTCATTTTCAGTATACCCCAGCTTCTCTGCCAGTAATGCCAGCAGGCGCTCACCTGTTTGGGGCGGGGTAAGGGGCAGGCTCAGGTCGCGTATCTGCGTGACGGGCATGCCCTTATAGCCGCAAGGATCTATTGCGCTGAAGGGCCCCAGGTCCATATCCACATTCAAAGCCAGACCGTGATAGCAGCGTTGCTGCTTGATGCGCAGGCCCAGTGAGGCGATTTTGGCCTCGCCGACATATACCCCCGGGGCATCGGCGCGGGCATGGGCTGTCACGTTGTATTGCGCGAGCAAGTCTACGATGCTTTGCTCCATGGCATTGACGACATCGCGTATCGTCCAGCCGCGCCTGCCGAGATCGAGCAGCAGATAGATCACCACTTGGCCAGGGCCGTGATACGTGATCTTGCCACCGCGATCAACTGCTAGCAGCGGGATGTCGGCGCGCAGCGGCGGCGTCGCATCGCGCCGGTTCAGCCCCAGAGTGTAGATGGGGGCATGCTCGGTGAGCCAGAGTTCATCTGGCGTTTCGGCGTCGCGGCTAGCGGTGAAGTCCTGCATGGCATGCCAGGTGTCTTCATACCCGCTCAAGCCGAGCCGGCGAATATGCAAGAGCATGCTTACAGGACGACCTTGACGCTTGGGTGCGAGGTCAGAGCGCGATAAATATCATCAAGCTGTGGCTTGGATGTCACATACACATAGCATGTCAGGCTGATATAGCGGCCGCCTGAGCTCGCGCGCATCTCAACGCGGGTGGCGTCAAATTCAGGCACATGTACCCGAATGACCTCCACTACCGTGTCGGAAAAGGTGTCGTGCGTTTCTCCCATGACCTTGATGGGGAAGTCGCAAGGGAATTCAATCAGAGTATCTTGATCAGCCATGGGGTGTCTCCGTGCTACGCATAATGTGGTTTTTATAAAGCTGATACGCTTTATACATGCGCTTGAATATGGGGCCAGGCAAACCATTTGCAATGGGGGTATTGTCCAGCCGGACGATGGGCAGGATTTCCTTGGTCGATGAGGTCATCCACAATTCATCGGCGCCACGAATGCGTGCCTCAGGGAAATACGCAATATCGACTGGAATACCTTCGCTCTCAGCCAATTCCAGAATCAAATCATAGGTAATGCCAGGCAGCATGTGCTGGTCTTTAGGCGGCGCCAGTAGCACGCCTTTATCCACGGCAAAGATATTGCTGGCAGCGCCTTCGGTCAGCATGCCGTCGCGGAACAGAATGGTTTCAACCGCGCCCTCATCCACTGCCATCTGGCGCAGCAACACATTGGGTAACAGGGAGATGGCCTTGATGTCGCAATGATCCCAGCGGATATCCTGGCTGCTGATCGCAACGGCACCACTTTCCACCAGACTGGCAGGCGGCGTAATCAGCGGATTGCTCATCATGAAAACGGTGGGCTCCACATGCGCAGGAAAGGCATGGTCGCGCGGCGCAGGCCCACGTGTCACGTGGATGTAAATAGACTGATCTTCCGCTTCATTGCGCTTTATGAGCTCTTCCACATGGCGGCTCCAGGTGGCGGTATCGTAAAGATTGGGTATACGCAGACTGCTGAGGCTTGCACTCAGTCTGCGCAAATGCTCTTGCAGGCGAAAGGGATGGCGTGAGTAAACCGGGATCAGTTCATACACGCCATCGCCGAAGATGAAGCCGCGATCCAGTACCGGAATGCGGGCTTCTTCTATCGGCATGAAGGCGCCGTTCAGGTACACGATCTGCGACATGGATCATGCAAACCAGAGTTTGATGGTATCCCACAGGCGACCAAACAGGCCTGCTACTTCTACATTCTTGGCAGCGACCAGCGTGCGCTTGTCGATCAGCTTGTCATCCAGGAAGAACTCGATGGTACCGACATCCTGGCCTGCGCTGATCGGCGCGATCAAGGGTTGACGGCTGGTGACCTTGGCTTTTACACGGGCATATTCGCCCTTGGGCAGAGTGATCGACAGGTCAGCTGGGACGGTGGCAGCAACTACATTCTCCCGACCTTTCCAGACCTTGAGCTGGTTGATCGGCTGGCCGCGTTTGTATACCAGGTGTGATTCATAGAACTGGAAGCCATAGTTCAGCAGTTTCTGGCTTTCGGTGGCGCGGGCGCTATCCGATGGCGTGCCAAGCACGACGGAGATCAGTCGAGTCTCGCCGCGTTTGGCCGAAGAAATCAGGCAGTACCCCGCCGTCTTGGTATGGCCGGTTTTCATGCCATCCACATATGGGTCCAGCCATAGCAGGCGGTTGCGGTTGGGCTGGGTAATATTGTTGTAGCTGTATTGCTTTTGCGAATACAGCCGCTTGTAATCTTCTGGGAAGTCGCGGATCAATGCGGATGCCAACAGCGACAGGTCATACGCCGTGGTGTAATGCTGCGGATCTGGCAGACCGGTGGCATTCATGAAATGGGTATTCTTCATGCCCAGACGCGCTGCTTCTTTGTTCATGAGGTCAGCAAAGGCTTCTTCGCTGATGGCAATGCCTTCAGCCAGCGCAATCGAAGCATCATTGCCAGACTGGATGATCATGCCATGCAGCAGTTCATCCACCGTCACGGGACGGTTGGGCTCGACAAACATCTTGGAGCCTTCGACCTTCCAGGCCTTGACGCTGATCGGCAGGGTTTGGGTCAATTGCAGATGGCCATTTTTCACTGCCTTGAAGGAAAGGTAGGCCGTCATCAGCTTCGTTAGTGAGGCGGGCTCTACGCGCTCATCGCCTGCTTGCTGGGCGATGGTGGACTGGCTGTTGAAATCGCGCAGTACATAAGATTTAACGGCGAGCGAGGGTGGTGGAGGAATCTCGGCGGCCTGAACGGTGAAACTGCAAACAGCAGCAACCAGGGTAAAAATGCGTGCGATATAAGACATGGCTTCCTACTTTGAAAATTACTTGCGGATGACGATGGCGGTCGTGCCCAGCGTCTGCTTGATGTTGGCTGCAGCGCGGTCAGCTTCCGCCCGGCTGCTATATGGCCCCAGCAGCACTCGATAGGTGCCGTTATTATACCAGCTCTGGGTGGCGACATTGCCGGCCAAGCCTTGCTCCCTGATTCGGCTGCTTAATGCTTCTGCGTTAGGCTGTAACTTGAAGGCGCCCACCTGCACGTAGTCCCCGCTGACAATGCTGGCCGTGTTATCCACTTGCGGCAAGGCATTGGCCGTGATTGGCTGTGGCAATGGCGTATCGGCAACTGGCGCGCTAGGTGGTGGTGTCGGTACGGCAGGTGTGGGGGTCACTACGGATGGCAGGGGTTTTGCCCCCGGGCGGGTATCAATGGCTTCGACGTCCACCAGTCCGCTGCCTTTTTCACTCAGGCGCAGCTTGTACGCCGCGGCGTAGGAGAGATCAATGATGCGGTCGCTGTGAAATGGACCGCGGTCATTGATACGCACGATGACCGAGCGGCCATTGTCGGGGTTGGTGACCCGCACGTAGCTGGGCAGTGGCAAGGTGGTGTGGGCGCCGGTCATGCCGTACATATCGTAGATTTCGCCACTGGATGTTTTCTGGCCGTGATAGCGACGGCCATACCAGGAGGCAATTCCACGCTGCTTGTATGGCTGATATTCGGTCATGGGTTTGTACGATACGCCCAAGGCAATGTATGGGCGATTGGCACGCGGCAACAGGGCTTCGGCACGTGGCACGGCATCCGGGATAGCATCGATATCGGCAGGAGGGTTGTCGCCAGGGCCATCATCCAGATAGTAACCGCCACGCTTGGGCGCAGTTGTTGTACTGGTCCCGGGCTTGCTGGCGCCGGGTGTTGCGCTTTCGGGTTTGACGCTGGTACTGCCGCCACAGGCGCTTAACCAGAGTGGAATGGCGAGGGCAATCAGATAACGAGGTAGGCTCATCAGGAAGTCACCAGTTTTTTATGGGTGTGTATGCTCATCAAAATACCAAAACCCAGCAGCAGGGTCACCAAGGAGGTGCCGCCGTAGCTGATCAATGGTAATGGAACGCCAACGACCGGTAAAATTCCGCTGACCATGCCGATATTGACGAAAACATAGGTAAAAAAGGTAAGGGTGATACTGCCTGCCAGCAGGCGGCAGAACATGTTTTGTGCTTGTGCGGCGATCACCATGCCACGGCCAATGATCAACGTAAACAGTAACAGCAGCAGCAGATTGCCCATCAGGCCAAACTCTTCCCCGAACACGGCGAAGATGAAGTCAGTGGTGCGTTCCGGCAGAAAATCCAGCTGCGACTGGGTGCCATGCAGCCAGCCCTTGCCTGCCATGCCGCCAGAGCCCAGGGCAATGGTCGCCTGGATGGTGTGATAGCCAGCCCCCAGCGGATCCTGGTAAGGGTCAAACAGAATTTCAATACGCTTGCGCTGATAGTCATGCAGCATGGTCCAGAAGATGGGCGCCATGACGCCGGCAAACACCGCCAGCCCGATCAGTAGCCGCCAGCTCAAGCCCGCGAGAAACAAGACATAAAAGCCGGAAGAGGCAATGAGTAACGAGGTGCCAAGGTCAGGCTGCTTCATGATGAAGGCGACCGGAATCGCCAGCAGCAAAGCACCAATGGCATGGTTGCTCAGGCGCAGGGTATTGTCGCGTCGGGAAAAATACCAGGCCAGCAGCATGGGAACGGCAATTTTCATGAGTTCGGATGGCTGGATGCGCGCAACGCCGATATGCAGCCAGCGCCGCGCACCATGGCTGATTTCGCCGAAAAAGAATACGCCAACCAACAACACCATGCCCGCGATATAAAGCGGCAACGCCAGCCGCTCCAGATGCTGGGGGGCGATATTGGCGGCTACCCACATGATGGCAAGCGCTGCGCCCATATTGGCCGCTTGCGACAGCACGCGGTCCACATTCTGGCCGGAAGCGCTATACAACACAAACAAGCCCACCAGCATGGTAAACAGCAGGCTGCCCATGAGGAAGGAGTCGATATGCCTGACGACATAAGAGCCGAAGCGACTAATCATGCAATTCTTCCTCGTGCGTGGGTTCCGGACTATTCACCACCGCTGCGCCAGCCGCAGGCGCCGGAGGCGCTGGCTCTTTGCCCAGCAGGTAGTAGTCCATGATCTTGCGGGCTATCGGGCCCGCCGTGGTGCCGCCATGGCGACCATTTTCCACGATCACGGCCACGGCAATCGTCGGGTCATCGGCCGGTGCATAGGCAATGAACAGAGCGTGATCCAGGTGCCGCTCGTTGATCTTGCTCTCGTTGTATTTTTCATTTTGCTTGATACCGATGACTTGCGCGGTGCCTGTCTTGGCGGCAATCGCGTACGGGCTGCCAGCCCCCACGCTCGCGGCAGTTCCCCCCGGCAAGGTGACGTTGACCATGCCCTGTGTCACGATTTCCACATGGTGCGGGTCAAGTGCTACGCGATCAACGACCACTGCCGGGTTGGGGGTGGTTACGCCATTGCGAGCATCCTGAATATTGCTGACCAGGCGCGGCCGCATGGCAACCCCCTTGTTGGCGAGGATGGCGGTGGCCTGAGCCAGTTGCAGTGGGGTTACCAGCGTGTAGCCCTGACCAATACCCGTAATCACGGTTTCGCCGGGGAACCATCGTTGCTTCCAGCGCTTCCATTTCCACTCTGGTGAGGGCAGCAGGCCGCTCATTTCACCTTTCATGTCGATGTCTGTCTTGCGGCCAAACCCAAAGTGGCTGACAAAGGAGGTCAGGCGTTCAATGCCCAGATCCAGCGCCAAGCCATAAAAAAACGTATCGCATGACACGGTAATGGCACGTTGCACATCCACCTGCCCATGGCCGCCTGGCTTCCAGTCCCGGTAGCGGTGTGAGCTGCCAGGCAACATGAAATAACCGGGATCGCTGATGCTGAAAGGAGGCTCGCGCTTGCCTGCCTCCAGCCCCGCCAGCGCCACAAACGGCTTGAAGGTGGAGCCTGGTGGGTAAATCCCGCGCATGGGGCGATTGATCAAGGGCTTATCGATGGAGTCGTTGAGGGCTTTCCAGCTTTCGCTGTCGATACCGTCTACAAACAGATTGGGGTCAAACGTGGGCTGGCTGACATAAGCCAGCACTTCGCCATTTTTTGGGTTGATGGCAACGAGGGCGCCACGGTGATCGCCAAAGGCCTCTTCGCCTATGCGCTGCAGTTTGCTGTCTATGCTGAGGATGAGGTTGTCGCCGGGAACCGGCGGCGTGCTGGACAATACACGTACGGCATGGCCGTCGGCGTCGATTTCCACTTGCTGGAAACCGGTGGTGCCATGCAGATGGCGCTCGTAATATTGCTCCAGGCCACTCTTGCCGATGTGGTCGGAACCTTTGTAATTGGATAACTCGTTGGCTTCAGACAAGGCGGCCAAGTCACGATCGTTGATTCGGCCAATATAGCCAATCATGTGTGCGCCCAGATTGTTTTCTGGATAGTGCCGGAACAGGCGCGAACGGATTTCAACCCCGGGGAAGCGGTAACGGTTAACGGCAAAGCGCGCTGCTTCGACCTCATTCAGATGTGTGCGTATCGGCACGCTCTCAAAATTGTGGCTCTGCGCACGCAGCTTTTTGAAACGCTTGCGGTCCGCAGCGCTGACTTCAATGAAATCGCTGATTTCATTAATGGTGTCTTCTACATTTTTGACTTTGGATGGCGTGATTTCCAGCGTGTAAGCAAAGAAGTTGTGCGCCAGTATCACGCCATTGCGATCCAGAATCAGCCCGCGATTGGGCACGATAGGCACCAGGGAGATGCGATTGTTTTCGGCCAAGGTCTGAAAATAGTCGTACTTCATCATCTGCAAGAAGAAGAAGCGGCTACCCAGAATGCCAAAGCACACCAGCACCAGCACGGCCATGAATGCCAGACGCAGGCGGAAATTATGCTGTTCCAGCTGGTAGTTGCGGAGCTCGGAGCGGTAGTTCAACGCGGCTTAGTCCTGATCCGTGTGGCCTTGAATGCCAAGCCGGGTGAAGATCACCGCCAGCCATAGCATGATGCCGGTGATGCATGGGTAGAAATAGCCCCAGCCCGGGCTTTCACCGCCTGCAAACATCTTGAGGATGAGCAGCGTGCCCTGATTGAAAATCAGCAAGGCAAATACATAGGCGGCTTGTTGCCAGATATTGAACAGGGTAAGGCGGCGCTGATAGCTCAAGGCAAAGAACGCGGTGAGCGCATAGGCTAGCGCTGCTTGGCCAAACAGGCCGCCCGTCGCCAGATCAATGACCAGCCCGGCGAACCAGGCGGTGCCAATATTGCATAGATGCGGTGCACGCAAGAGCCAGTACAGCAAGACCAGCAGGACAAAGTCCGGTCGTATGATTAATGCCACACCCGACCAGGGCAGAAGCTGGCACAGCAGGGCCGCAAGTAGAGTCAGGTAAATGGTGCTGAGATTGGGGCGCATGTCAGATTATTGGGGAGCCGTAGGTTTTTTGGTGGCAGGCGCTTTTTTGCCAGTGGGGGTTGCGGCGGGCGCTGTATTTTTTGTCTGATTGACCACAGGCTCGGGTTTCGGCATATCCAGCAGCAGTACCTGTTTATGATTTTCGATGCCGGCCAGCGGTTTGCAAACGATATGCGCAAATGGCGAGTTGGGGTTGCGCTCCACCTTGACGACTTCTGCTACTGCCAGCCCCATGGGATAAACGCCATCAATCCCCGAGGTCACCAGTCGATCACCTTTGCGGATATCCACATTGGCGGGCAAGTAAGGCAGGTCCAGCATGGTGTCGCGACCATGACCAAAGGCAATGGCACGCAAGCTGTTGCGTTCCACCTGAATGGGCACGGAGAGTTCGCGGTCGGTAATCAACGTGACTTCGCTGGTAAACGGGTAGACCCGGGTGACCTGCCCGATGACGCCATCGGCATCAATCACAGCCTGCCCGGCGATCACCTCATGGCGGCTGCCAAGGTTGATCACGACGCGATGGGTGAAGGGGTCGCGGCCGATATGCAATATCTCGCCCAAACGCGCATTTTGTGGCGAGATGCGAGCAGCACCCAGCAGGTTGCGCAGGTGTTCGTTTTCTTGCTCCAGCGAGCGGTAGCGTTGCAGCTCTGCACTTTGCAGCAGGGCCTGCTCGGTCAACCGGCTGTTCTGCTTGAGCAGGGTGCTGTGCGTGGTCAGGTATTCATTGGCATCGTGCATCAGGTCAGACGGCGCATTGGCCAGCACCTGCAGGGGATGCATCAAGGCGCTGAAACCCTGGCGTACCTCTACCAGGTAATGCAGCCGTGAGTCTGTGGCCATCAACGTGAGTGAGACAGCGGCAAAGAAAATAAGGCGGGCAAACGGACTGGGGCCGCGGACAAAGAAGGCCGGTGAGTGTTGAGGTTCAAGCGGACGCGGCATCGATAGGTTCAGCCCTGAGTCTATCCTGTAGTGGCGGGCCCGGTAGGCTGGGCACCAAACAAACTACGCTTATCAATTAAAACAGGCCGTTGCCGGCCTGTTACGGTTATGCAGATACGCGGATCTGCTTATTCGCTGGCAAACACATTGCCGAGCTTGTCCATTTCTTCCAGTGCACGACCGCTACCGCGGGCAACACAGGTCAGTGGGTCTTCGGCTACGATCACGGGCAAGCCGGTTTCTTCCACCAGCAGACGATCCAGATCACGCAGCAATGCGCCGCCGCCAGTCAGCACCATGCCTTTTTCGGCAATGTCGGCGCCGAGTTCGGGCGGGGTTTGTTCCAGTGCTGATTTCACCGCACCCACGATGGAGTTCAGTGGCTCGGTCAGCGCTTCCAGAATTTCATTGCTGGAAATGGTGAATTTGCGTGGCAGGCCTTCTGCCAGATTGCGGCCGGTCACTTCCATCTCCAGTACTTCGGAGCCGGGGAAGGCTGAGCCGATTTTCTTCTTGATCAGTTCGGCGGTTGGCTCGGAGATTTGCATGCCGTAGTTGCGGCGGATGTAATCGATGATGGCTTGGTCAAACTTGTCACCACCCACACGTTCGGATTTGGCGTAGACGATACCACCCAGCGAGATTACGCCCACTTCGGTGGTGCCGCCGCCGATGTCGACCACCATGGAGCCAGTGGCTTCGGCAACTGGCATGTCGGCGCCAATCGCCGCGGCCATGGGTTCTTCAATCAGGTATACCTGGCGGGCACCCGCGCCAATGGCGGATTCGCGAATCGCGCGGCGCTCAACCTGGGTAGAGCCTACCGGCACACAGATGATGATGCGTGGGTTGGGGCTGAACAGACGGGATTCGTGAATCTTGCGGATGAAATACTTGAGCATTTGCTCGGTAATGGTGAAATCGGCGATCACACCGTCTTTCATCGGGCGAATCGCGGTGATGTTGGCCGGGGCGCGGCCGAGCATGCGCTTGGCTTCGAGACCGACGGCCAGCATGGTTTTCTTGCCCGCGGGCCCGCCTTCCTGGCGGATGGCGACAACCGATGGTTCGTCGAGGACGATACCGCGGCCGCGGACGTAAATAAGGGTGTTGGCGGTGCCGAGGTCGATCGCAAGATCGTTGGAGAAGTAACTATTTAAAAGACCGAACATGGTTGTCTGTATCCTGAACGAACGGCCACGCCTTGGCTGAGGCAAGTCGCGGCTGAAGATGTGCATAAAATCAAGTTATAATACCCGATATAGTCACGAATTTTAAGACTAGTTTTAAATTTGGGCTGGCGAGCAGTTTGCTCCCCTGTCCACATTGGCCGTCAAGGCGGCTTAATCTTTACGCGTTCTGGAATAAACCCATGTCACTGAGCAGTTCAGATGTAAAGCGCATCGCGCATCTCGCGCGAATTGAGGTGAGCGATGAGGAAGCCGAAGCTACCTTGCAGAAATTATCCGGCATTCTTGGGCTGATTGAGCAAATGCAGGCGGTGGATACCACTGGTATCGTGCCCATGTCGCATTCGCAGGATGTCGTGCAGCGTTTGCGCCCGGATGTGGTCACCGAAACCGATCAACGGGCCGCTTTCCAGGCCATCGCGCCTGCCGTTGAAAACGGCCTGTACCTTGTTCCCAAAGTCATCGAATAACCCTAACGTTCGCGAATCAACTCCATGATAAACAGCAGCCTCAAACAGCTGGGTGCCATGCTTCAGTCGAAGCAGGTATCCAGTACAGAACTGACGCAGGAGTTCCTGCAGCGCATTGATCAGCACAATCCCGAGATCAATGCCTATATCACCATAGACGCAGAGCGCAGCCTCGCGCAGGCCAAGGCGGCCGATGCCCGCATTGCGGCTGGCACTGCGCAGCCGCTTACCGGTATTCCCATTGCGCAGAAAGACATTTTTGTCGCCAATGGCTGGAAAACCACCTGCGGTTCCAAAATGCTGGACAACTTTATCGGCCCTTACGACGCCACCGTGATCAAGCTGTTTGATGAAGCGGGCGCTGTCAATCTGGGCAAGACCAATATGGACGAGTTCGCCATGGGCTCTTCCAACGAAACCAGTTACTACGGCAAGGTGCAAAATCCATGGGATCGCACGCGCGTACCGGGCGGCAGCTCGGGTGGCAGTGCCGCCGCCGTGGCCGCGCGCCTGTGTGCCGCCGCTACCGGTACCGATACCGGCGGCTCCATCCGCCAGCCAGCCTCGCTGTGCGGTTTGTCCGGCCTGAAGCCTACCTACGGCCTGGTGTCGCGCTATGGCATGATCGCGTTTGCCTCCAGCCTGGACCAGGCTGGCCCCATGGCCAAGTCTTGTGAAGACATGGCGCTGATGATGAATGTCATGACCGGCTTTGATGAGCGTGACTCCACCAGCCTGCAACGCGACAAGGAAGATTACGAGCGTGAGCTGGGCAAGCCGCTACAAGGCTTGCGCGTTGGCCTGCCCAAGGAGTTTTTTGCCGACGGCCTCAGCAGTGAAGTCGCTGCCGTGGTGGAATCGGCGATTGCCGAATACCGCAAGCTGGGTGCCGAGATTGTCGAAATCAGCCTGCCCAATACCCAATTATCCATTCCGGTGTACTACGTGCTGGCCCCGGCTGAAGCCTCCAGTAACCTGTCGCGCTTTGATGGCGTGCGCTATGGGCATCGCGCGGCGGAGTATGACGATCTGCTGGACATGTATTGCAAGAGCCGCGCCGAAGGGTTTGGCGCCGAAGTCAAGCGCCGTATCCTGATCGGTACCTATGTACTGTCGGCTGGCTATTACGATGCCTATTACCTCAAGGCGCAGCAGATTCGCCGCCTGATTGCCGAGGACTTTGCCAAGGCATTCACCCAGTGTGATGTGATCATGGGGCCAACCGCGCCTGGTACCGCGTTCCGTAGCGGTGAAAAAGCCAATGATCCGGTCGCCATGTACCTCGAAGACTTGTACACGATTGCCGTCAATCTGGCCGGTTTGCCTGGCATGAGCATCCCAGCCGGGTTCGCCAGTGTGGATGGCAAGCAATTGCCAGTTGGCTTGCAGGTGATTGGTAACTATTTTGACGAGGCGCGCATGCTGAATGTGGGCCATGCCTATCAGCAAGTGACGGATTGGCATAGCCGTATGCCGGAGGGGCTTTAATCATGCAGTGGGAAGTTGTCATCGGGCTGGAAACACATACCCAGCTTCAAACCAAGTCCAAGATTTTTTCTGGCAGCAGCATTGCCTTTGGTGCCGAGCCCAATACCCAGGCCAGCGCGGTGGATATCGCCCTGCCAGGCGTGTTGCCAGTGCTGAATGCGGAAGCCGTGCAGTGCGCCATCAAGTTTGGCCTCGCAGTGAATGCCGAGATCGCGCCGCGTTCGGTCTTCGCCCGCAAGAATTACTTTTATCCTGACTTGCCCAAGGGCTACCAGATCAGCCAGTACGAGCTGCCGGTGGTGGGTAAGGGCTCGCTCACCGTGCAGGTGGGCGATCAGGAGAAGACCATCCGCATTACCCGCGCGCATTTGGAAGAGGATGCAGGCAAGTCGGTGCATGGCGCCTCTGTTGGCATGTCTGGCATAGACCTCAACCGCGCCGGTACGCCGCTGCTGGAAATCGTGACCGAACCGGACATGCGTTCCGCCGCCGAGGCCGTGGCCTATGCCAAAAAGCTGCACGAGCTGGTGCAGTGGATAGGCATTTGCGATGGCAACATGCAGGAAGGCAGTTTCCGCTGCGATGTGAACGTCTCTGTCCGCCCCAAAGGATCAGACAAGCTCGGCACGCGCCGCGAAATCAAGAACCTCAACTCCTTCCGTTTCATGCAGCAGGCGATTGAATACGAGACCCGCTGGCAGATCGAGACGCTGGAAGATGGCGGCACCATCCAGCAGGCCACCGTACTATTCAACCCGGATACCGGTGAAACCCGTGCCATGCGCAGCAAGGAAGAAGCCAACGACTATCGTTACTTCCCTGATCCTGATTTGCTGCCTTTGCAGATTACGTTGGAAGACATTGCCAAGGTGAAAGCCGTGATGCCCGAATTGCCTGGCGACATGAAAGAATGCTTTGAACGTGAGTATTCGCTCTCAGCCTATGACGCGTCAGGGTTGACATCCTCACGTGGTATTGCCGACTACTTTACGGCCGTGGTCGTGCAGGGTGCCGAGCCTAAAATGGCCGCTAACTGGGTCATGGGTACCGTCGCGGCCAAGCTCAACGAGCAGGATCAGGACATCAGCGCTTCGCCGGTAAGCCCGCTGCAACTGGCTGGTTTGTTCAAGCGCATTGCTGACAACACCATCTCCAACAAGATCGCCAGAGAAGTATTCGACGCGATGTGGGCTGGCGAAGGCGATGCTGACAGCATCATCGAGAAAAAAGGCCTGAAGCAGGTGACGGATAGCGGCGCCATCGAAGCCATTATCGATGAAGTGCTGGCTGCCAACGCTGCCATGGTGGAAGAGTTCCGTGCTGGCAAGGAAAAAGCCTTCAACGCACTGGTGGGCCAAGCCATGAAAGCCTCCAAGGGCAAGGCCAACCCGGCGCAGGTGAATGAGGTACTCAGACGCAAACTGGGCGCCTGATCAGGTAGCGCGATAGATGTGGTTCGCATGAAAAAAGCCGGGATATCCCGGCTTTTTTCATTTTCGCATCGCGGTGTCCTCTAGTGCCCGCAGGATGCCTTGCCATTGCTGCAGTTTTATTTTTTGAGGAATGCTGGCGTTCGCCGGGCTGGTGGATGGCAAGGTAGTCAACGCCAAGTTTGCCATTACTTCCGTACTTAATTTTCCTGCTTTCAGCACATGGCGCTGAAATGCCTGCGCTGCTTTTTGCCCGTTGAAAAACACATGACTTATCTGTGGATGCGTGGCAAAAAAAACGGCGAAATCATTTGCAACAATGCTGTCTTCTTCAATGGCGCTATCCAGGCTGCCGGGGCGGAAGCACTGGTGCATGACATCCCACAGCGCAATGTGGTGGCGGGTTAGCTGGGCCAGACGTTCTGCATACGGCAGATGGGGGTGAGCCCCGACCAGCTCGCCCATGATGGGCCAGAACAGATTGTGCGGATGGCCGTAGTACTGCTGCTGCGTTAGCGAGGCAATGCCGGGCATGGACCCCAGAATCAGGACGCGGGCATTTGCCTCGGCAATGGCGGGGAAGCCTTCAATGCTGGCCATGGTGCAATGATGCCCGCACTATTTGGAATAGCTGCTTAAGCGCAACTTACGCCGTACTCGTTACGGTAGGCTTCAATCGCAGGCTGGAAGGTGGCGAGTTCGGGCGCATGCTTGAGGTAATCAATCAGGCTGCTGAGGCTCGCGATGCTAATCACGGGCATGCCGGATTGCTGCTCGACTTCCTGCACCGCAGACAGGCTGCCCAGGCCGCGTTCCTGCCGGTCTATGGCAATCGCAACCGCTGCGGGCGTGGCACCTGCCGCGCGTATCATCTCCACCGATTCACGCACCGAGGTGCCTGCCGAGATTACGTCATCCACAATCAGCACGCGGCCTTTGAGTGGGGCGCCGACGATGGTGCCGCCTTCGCCATGGTCTTTGGCTTCCTTGCGGTTGTAGGCGTAAGGCAGGTTGATGCCTCGGCGGGCCAGGGCAATCGAGATGCTGGCGGCCAGCGTAATGCCTTTGTAGGCGGGGCCAAACAGCATGTCGAAAGGGATACCGGATTGCACAATGGCGGCGGCGTAATATTCGCCCAGCTTCATCAGGCTTTCGCCGTCATTGAACAGCCCTGCGTTGAAAAAGTAGGGACTAAGGCGGCCCGCCTTGGTTTTGAATTCGCCAAAGCGCAATACTTGCTTATCGATGGCAAAGGCAATGAATTGTTGCGTAAAATCGAGGGCTTGATCAGGCATGAGAATATAGAAAAGAGGTTGAGCTTGTACCGAATTATATCTGCAAATCTGAATGGCATCCGGTCAGCGGCCAATAAAGGGTTCTACCCATGGCTGCAACAGCAGAATGCCGATATCGTCTGCATGCAGGAGCTGAAGGCGCAACTGGCGGACATGACGCCGGAAATGCTGAATCCTGAAGGGTACTTTGGCTATTTCCACTATGCCGAAAAGAAAGGCTACAGCGGCGTGGGCATCTATACCCGCGTGCAGCCGGATGCGGTGATCGTGGGCCTGGGTATTGAAGATATCGATGCCGAGGGGCGTTATCTGGAGCTGCAGTTCGGCAACCTCAGCGTGGTATCCCTGTATCTGCCGTCAGGTTCCAGCGGTGAAGAGCGTCAGGCGTTCAAGTTCAGTGTGATGACGCGATTCCTGGTGCATCTGGAAGCCTTGCGCACTGCCGGGCGCGATGTGGTGATCTGTGGCGACTGGAATATCGCGCACAAGGAAGCTGACCTTAAAAACTGGAAAGGCAACAAAAAGAACTCAGGCTTTTTGCCGGAAGAGCGCGCCTGGCTGACCGATCTGTTTGATCGCGTGGGCTGGGTGGATGTCTACCGGGTGCTGCATCCTGCTACCACCGACGAATGCTATACGTGGTGGAGTAACCGCGGGCAGGCATGGGCCAAGAATGTGGGTTGGCGTATTGATTACCAGATTGCGACGCCGGATTTCGCTGCCAGGTCGGTGGCCGCCAGCATTTACAAGCTGGAGCGTTTTAGCGACCACGCGCCGCTGATCATTGATTACCAGCGCTAAGCTGCCTTGGGTTCGCGTTACTTGGGGGCGCTGATGGTGGGCGTGGCAAGCGGCTTGCCATGCCATGGCGCGATCTTGAGCAGCAACAGCATGCCGGGAATCGCCGCCACAAAGCACAGCAGGAAGAAATTCACCCAGCCCAGCATATCCACCAGATAGCCGGTAGTGGCGTTGGCAAAGGTGCGTGGCACCGCCGCCAGACTGGTGAACAGCGCAAACTGCGTGGCGGTATAAAGCGGATGCGTGGTCTGGGCGATATAGGCGACAAAGGCGGCGGTGCCCAGGCCCACGCCAAAGGCTTCCACACCAATCACGATGCCCAGCCACAGCAGATCGTGGCCGACCACGGCGAGCCAGGCAAAGCCCAGGATCGCCAGCATTTGCACCGCGCCAAACACCCATAGCGAGCGATGTATGCCCAATCGCACCATCCAGATGCCGCCCAGCAGGCCGCCAATCACGCTGGGCCAGAGCCCGGCATTCTTGGCAATAAGGCCGATTTCGGTCTTGCTGAATCCCATGTCCAGATAAAACGGCGTAGCCAGCGCCACGGCCATGCTGTCGCCCAGCTTGTACAAAAAGATAAACGCCAGAATTAGCAGGGCGGAGCGCCAGCCATTGCGGTGGATGAATTCATTGAATGGCTCGATGACAGCTGCGGCTAGGGTTTTTGGCCGTCCGGGCTTCAGCTCTGGCTCTTTGACCAGCAGCGTCATCACCATGCCAGGCAGCATGAAAAGCGCGGTAATCAGAAACACGCTATCCCACGCCATGTGGTCGGCGAGAATCAGCGACAGCGAGCCCGGAATCAGGCCGGCAATTTTGTAGGCATTCACATGAATGACATTGCCCAGGCCCAGCTCGGCATCGGGCAGGATTTCACGGCGATAGGCATCAATCACCACATCCTGGCTGGCGCTGAAAAACGCCACCACCGCGGCCAGATAGGCGATGGTCCAGATATCCAGCACCGGATGCAGCTTGCCGAACATGGGAATGCTGAGTAGCAGGGCAACTTGCGTCACCAGCAGCCAGCCGCGTCGCCTGCCCATGGGTGGAATGTAACGATCAAACAGCGGTGCCCAGATGAATTTCCAGGTGAAGGGCAGCTGAATCAGCGCAAACAGGCCAATGGCCTTTAGGTTGACGCCCTCTGAACGCAGCCAGGCCGGCAGCAGGCTGATCAGTATGAATAAGGGAAGCCCCGAGCTGAAGCCGGTGAAAATGCAGATAAGCATGCGCCGATTGAGCAGCGCCTTAAGCCAGACAGGTTGTGCGTTCATGGGCGACACATTACCCGAAATCGGGTGCCGCATGCCACAATATCAGGATGTTGGAATTCACTTTATTTGGCGTGTTCATGGTCGGCTTGCTGGGTGGCGGGCATTGCGCCGGGATGTGCGGTGGCATCGTCGGCGCGGTCAGCATGAGCTTGCCGGGCGCACGGCCACGCTTGCCGTTTCTGCTTGCCTACAATGGCGGGCGTATTTTGAGCTACACCCTGGCCGGGGTATTGGCTGGCGCCCTGGGGGCCAGCAGCTTTTTTCTGGGGCATATCCTCCCCGTGCAAAAAATACTCTATGCACTCAGCAGCCTGATGCTGGTGTTGCTGGGCTTGTACCTGGCAGGCGTCTGGCATGGCGTGACCTATCTTGAGCGGCTGGGCAGTGTGCTATGGAAGCAGTTGCAGCCCTTGTCCAAGCGCTTGTTGCCGGTGCAGTCGCCTTGGCAGGCGATATTGCTGGGCGCCGTATGGGGCTGGTTGCCCTGTGGTTTGGTCTATAGCGTGCTGGTGGCTGCGTTGGCAGCGGGCAGTGCGTTGCAGGGTGGTTTGCTGATGCTGGCGTTTGGCCTGGGCACCCTGCCCACTTTGCTGGCGATGGGCATGGCTGCCGTGAGACTTAAAAAGGTATTGCAGCAAGGCTGGCTTAGAAGGTTGAGCGGTTTTGCGGTGATACTGTTTGGCCTGCTCGGGCTTTACCGCTTGCTGTAATCGCCTGGAAAGACCGAGTCGCTGGTAAAAGACCAAAAGCCTGAAAGGCTGTCGTCAGGCTTGCCTTACTCAGCGGGCTTCAGGTGGTACATGGCCAGACTGCCACGCAGATTTGGCATCATGTGGATGGGCTCCTGCTCGGTCAGTACCAGCCGTTCCATCACTTCAATATGATGATTGATGCAAAACTCGTCAAAATCCTTGATGGTGCACAGGTGCACGTTCGGCGTGTCATACCACTGGTAGGGCAGATTCTTGGAGACCGGCATCTGCCCGGCAATCAGCTGAAAGCGATGGCGCCAGTACCCAAAATTGGGGAAAGTGACGATGGCTTCGTGGCCTACGCGCAGCATTTCCTGCACGATGCCTTCGGTGTTGAGCACCGCCTGCAAGGTTTGCGACAAAATCACCACATCAAATGACTTGGCTTCAAAGCCGGAAAGTCCAGCTTCCAGGTCCATCTGAATGACATCGACACCGTTGCTCATGCTGGCCAGCCAGTTGGCATCGTCTTTTTCTACGCCGTAACCACGAACTTGCAGGGTATCGCGCAGATAGCCCAGCAGGGTGCCATCCCCACATCCCAGATCCAGCACCTTGGCGCCGGGCTTGATCCACTTGGCAATCAGTGCGAAGTCGTGCCTTGATTTTGCAGCATCGGCAAACTTGATGGAGGTATTGCTCATGCTGGGCCTCCGAGTTTAATTTTCTTGAGGTAATTGCGCAGAATGGCGTGATAGTGGGCATCCTGCATCAAAAACGCATCATGGCCGTGCGCTGCTGTTACTTCGGCATAGCTGACGGACAGCTCATTATCCAGCAGCGCTTTTACGATCTCGCGCGAGCGTGCCGGCGAGAAGCGCCAGTCGCTGGTGAATGAAATCACCAGGAAGTCGGCCTGGGCAGGCGCCAGTGCTCGCGAAAGATCGCCACTGTGAGGCAGGGCTGGGTCAAAGTAATCCAGCGCCCGTGTCATGCGCAGATAGGTATTGGCATCAAACTCACCCGCGAACTTATCGCCCTGATAACGCAGGTAGGATTCCATTTCGAACTCGACGTCAAAGCTGTACTTGATCTCGCCTTCGCGCAGTTTGCGGCCAAACTTGGCACCCATGGCATCGTCTGACAGATAGGTGATGTGCCCCAGCATGCGGGCAATACGCAGGCCGCGACGCGGCACAACCTGGTGCGCGTAGTAATCGCCACCGTGGAATTCGGGGTCGGTGATGATGGCCTGGCGTGCTACTTCGTTGAAGGCGATATTCTGCGCCGTGAGGTTGGGCGCAGCGGCAATCACCAGCGCATGACGCACGCGTTCGGGGTAGCTTATGGTCCATTGCAAGGCCTGCATGCCGCCTAGGCTGCCACCGACGATGGCGGCCAGTTGTTTGATGCCGAGGTAATCGGCCAGGCGCGCTTGCGAGGTGACCCAGTCTTCCACCGTCAGTACCGGAAATGCGGAACCCCATGGCTTGCCGGTTTGCGGATGTATGCTCGATGGGCCGGTGCTGCCGTGACAGCCGCCCAGATTATTGAGGCCAATGACGAAAAAGCGGTTGGTATCCAGGGGCTTGCCGGGGCCGATCAGGTTATCCCACCAGCCGGCATGCTTGTCGGTTTCGGCGTATTTGCCTGCCACATGGTGATGGCCGGACAGTGCGTGACAGATCATTACCGCGTTGGATTTTTCCGCGTTCAGCGTGCCATAGGTTTCATAAACGAGGTCGTATTGCGGGAGGACTTCGCCGCTTTTCAGGGGCAGCGGTTCAGTGAAGTGCGCAATCTGTGGGGCTACAATGCCGATGGAGGAGGATTCTGACATTTCGCGATTATACTATGGCTAAAGCCCTATGCCCTATCTGGATAACAACATGTCTATCAGTGCTTTTCAGAGCCATTTTCCCGAGTTCGGTTCCCGCGTGTTTGTGCATGATGCCGCCACTATTATTGGTCAGGTCAGCCTGGGCGATGATGCCTCCGTCTGGCCTGGGGTGGTGATACGCGGCGATGTGAATTTCATCCGCATTGGCCATGGCACCAATATTCAGGACCTCAGCATGCTGCATGTCAGCCATCAATCCAGTTGGGATCCGCCGGGTGCTCCCTTGATTATCGGCAACCACGTCACGGTCGGCCATAGCGTGATCCTGCATGGCTGCACGCTGGAAGATGAATGCCTGATCGGTATGGGCAGTATTGTCATGGACAAAGTCGTGGTGCAAAAGCATGTGTTGCTGGGTGCTGGTAGTCTGGTGCCCGAAGGCAAGGTGCTGGAAAGCGGTTATTTGTATATCGGCCGTCCCGCCAAGAAAGTGCGTGCCCTCACCGAAGCCGAAATCGCGCATTTCACCTATTCTGCCCAACACTACATACGGCTCAAGGATTGCTATCTGCATCCGGATGCGACGGCCTGATCAGGTATAATCATCCCCTTGATTTTAATGAAGGAGTGGGCATGCCTACCGAAGTCCATGTGCATGGCTATCTTGAGCTGGTTGAGGGCGTGAGCGCGCGTCAGGTGGAGGATGCCTGTCGTCCTTTGCTGCAGGAAATGGAAGTGGCGCAACTGAGTGAGTTGAAAAGCATGGAGCCCGAACAGCCCGGCTTTTTCTACAATGCGGGCAATTGGGCGCTGGAGATGTGCTGCACGCTGGACGTGGAAGAGACTTTCTTCAAGGCGCTGGAAGCCGCCATGGTGGCACTGGGGCCTTTATGCGAAAAGGCGGCACCGGTTGAGGTCAGTACCTACCATGAAGATGGGCGCGACGAGCTGCAACTGATTTTTGTTGGCCCGACGGCAGCTGCGATTCTGGATGCGCAGCGGCGCGAAATGCTGGCGGATGTGGGTGGTCTGCTGGCGCGGCATTTTGGTCAGGGTGAAATTGACGAAGTGCTGGGGCTGGTCGATCAGCTGTTCCGGCGTCAGGGCCATGCCCTGCAGGCCAATGATTTCAGTGTCGGCCTGACGCCAGGTGGTAGTGATCGCCGCCGTTTGCACTAACCCGTTTTCCCGCAAGCCGGGAGTGTCTCGGTGTGCGGGCTCTATCAAGCACTCTCTTCCTATTTTACTTTTCGCTGTTGGTGGATTCCGCTGCCGGAATATTCTCCACGCTAGCATGATCTACTCGCCAAGCCATTGCCCGAACGTCACGCGGGCTATGCCTGCCAGATCGTGCGCATGCTGAACATCTCTAAAGCCAGTATCTCGCATCAGGGTGGCGACGGCCTCGGCCTGATCATGGCCATGCTCCAGCAGCAGCCAGCCTGATGGCTGGAGATGCGTCGGGGCGTGCTGGATGATGATGCGAATGTCATCCAGCCCATCCGCTCCGGAAGCCAGTGCGCTGAGGGGTTCGTGGCGAAGGTCGCCCTGCTGCAAATGCGGGTCGTCCTTGCGGATGTAGGGTGGATTGCTGACGATGACATCAAACTTCAAGCAGGTCAGCGGGGTAAACCAGCTGCCCAATCTGAATTCCACATTACCTTTCGTCGCGCCCTGATCACCGGCTTCCGGGGCAGCCAACCCCAGCGCTTCCGCATTTTGTCGGGCAACCTGCAAGGCCGCCGCGGAGGCGTCGACAGCTATCACGCGGGATTGCGGGCGGTGCGCCGCTATGGCCAGTGCGATGGCACCGGTGCCAGTGCCTAGATCCAGCACCTCGCGAGTTTCGTCAATGGGAATGCGCGCCAGAGCTGTTTCCACCAGCGTTTCGGTATCCGGCCGCGGGATCAGTGTGGCTGACGATACCGCGAGACGTAATCCAAAAAATTCGCGGTTGCCGAGAATGTAGGCGACAGGTTCGCCCGCCAGGCGCCTGTGCAGTAAATCATGGAATGTTGATGCGGCCGCCGAGGGCAAGGCATCGCTTTCATGGGCGATCAGCCAGGCATGCTCCACATTGCCCAAGGCATGGCTCATCAGCATGCGTGCTTCATTGCGGGCTTCTCGGGCTTCCAGATGGAGGTTGGAGGCGAGTTGCTGCTGGGCTGCGCGCAAGGCTTGCTGAATGGAGGACATGACTTACTTGCGCAGGTGTCGCCAGAGGATGATGACAATGCCGAGATTGATCAGAAGCAGGGCGTAGCTCAGCACCGATGGCTGCCGCAGGATTTCAATGATTTCAAACGGCAGATAGACACCCGCGCTGACCAAGCCCAGCCATTTTGCCCATGGCCGGTCGTGCCACAGCCCATAGGCTTCTGCCCAGCGAAGTCCCACATAGACCAGCGCGCCAGCGGTGATGGCAAGCAGGCGCGGCTGGCTGGCATCGGCGGCCAATTGCAATAAAAAGCGCGGGGTTTGTCGGGCGGGATTCAGGTGAAAGTGCGCCACCAGTTGCTCGGCAGCGGCCTGCCAGTCGGTATGCAGATGTGTCAGCACGGCAAGGGCGGTCAGCAGGATCAGGGCGCCTTTGGCGGCTTCCAGCAGGGCGATGCTGCGCAGGCTGGCGGCAGATTTCATGGCGCTTGCCTAGTTGTCTTCGCCCAGCGTTGCCAGCAGGTCGGCCTGGTGCTCATTGGCAAGCGTATTGATCAGTTCGTCCATGTCACCCTCGGTAATTGCGTCGATTTTGTACAGCGTGAGGTTGATGCGGTGGTCGGTGATGCGGCCTTGCGGATAATTGTAGGTGCGGATGCGTTCGGAGCGATCCCCACTGCCGATCAGGCTGCGGCGCTCGCTGGCAATCTTGCTCTGTTGTTCGTTGACCTGCTTGGCCTTGATGCGGGCAGCCAGCACCTGCATGGCCTGCGCCTTGTTGGAGTGCTGGCTGCGGCCATCCTGACATTCCACCACGATGCCGGTAGGAAAGTGGGTAATGCGCACGGCGGAGTCGGTCTTGTTGATGTGCTGACCACCGGCGCCGGAGGCGCGGAAGGTATCGATGCGGATATCGGCCGGGTTGATGGTGACATCGCTGACTTCGTCAACTTCAGGCAATACTGCCACGGTGCAGGCTGAGGTGTGGATGCGGCCCTGGGTTTCGGTTTCCGGCACGCGCTGCACGCGATGGCCGCCCGACTCAAACTTGAGTTTGGAGTAAGCGCCAAAGCCTTCAATCTTGGCGATGATTTCCTTGTAGCCGCCGACTTCGGATTCGCTGGCGGAGACCACTTCCACTTTCCAGCGCTGGCGTTCGGCATAGCGCGAATACATGCGGAACAAGTCCCCGGCAAACAGCGCCGATTCATCGCCGCCGGTACCGGCACGGATTTCGAGGAAGATGTTGCGTTCGTCGTTGGGGTCTTTGGGCAGCAGCAGTTTCTGCAGGGCCATGGCAATCTCTTCCAGCCGTGCTTTGCCTGCCTCGATTTCTTCCTGCGCAAAGGCTTTCATCTCAGGGTCGCCCAGCATGGCATGGGCTTCCTTGAGGTCGCTCTCGCATTGCTCATAGGCGCGGTATTGCTCCACGATAGGCGTGATTTCGGCGTGCTCGCGCGAAATCTTGCGGTAGTTATCCATATCCGACGTGGCGTCTTCACTGGATAGCAGGCGGTTCAATTCATCAAGGCGCTCGCTCAGGGTGGCGAGCTTTTTCAGCATGGAGGGTTTCATTACGGATTCTTAATCGTGGTGGAGCTGGTAGAGTTGGCGCAACAGGCTTTCCAGTTGTTCGCGGTTGTCGCCATGGGCTTGATTCAGTGCGTGGCTGGGGCCATGCAAAAGTTTGTTGGTGAGCGCGGTGCTTAGCGCTTCAAGGGCGGCAATCGGGTCTTCGCCGCGGGCGATCAGCTTCTGCGCTTTTTCGAGCTCGCTGCGGCGGAAGTGCTCGGCCTGATCGCGCAGTGCCCGTATGGTGGGAACAGCATCGCGGGTTTTCAGCCAGTGCATGAAATTGTCTACGCGCAGGGCAATAATCTTCTCGGCCTCACGTGCGGCTTCCTGACGATTCACCAGGCCTTCCTGTACGACTTGCGCCAGGTCATCCACCGTGTACAGGAAGACGTCATCCAGCTCGGCTGCTTCGGCTTCAATATCGCGCGGCACGGCCAGGTCCACCATGAACATGGGGCGGTGTTTGCGCGTCTTGATGGCGCGCTCCACCATGCCGAGGCCGACAATTGGCAGCTGGCTGGCGGTGGAGGTGACGACGATATCAAAATCGGCCAGGCGGTCCGGAATGTCGCCCAGCAGCATGGCGTGGCCGCCAATACGGGCAGCCAGTTCGCTGCCGCGCTCCATGGTGCGGTTCGCTACGGTAATGGAGGCTGGCTTGTGGGTGGCGAAGTGCTCGCCACAGAGTTCTATCATTTCACCCGCGCCGATGAACAGTACATGCAGGCCATGCAGATTGCCAAAAATGCGCTGCGCCAGCTTGACTGAGGCGGCTGCCATGGAAATGGAGCTGGCGCCAATATCAGTGGTGCTGCGGACTTCCTTGGCGACGGCAAAGGTGCGCTGGAACAGCTTGTGCAGCAGGGTGCCAAGGGTGCCTGCGTGTTCGGCGATTTTCACCGCCTGCTTCATCTGCCCCAGAATCTGCGCTTCGCCCAGCACCATGGAATCCAGCCCTGCCGCCACGCGGAAGGCGTGCTTCACGGCATCTTCGCTGGGCAGAGTGTACATATAGGGTTGGATATTGTGGGTTTGCAGCTGGTGGTATTTTGCCAGCCAATCTAGGGCTTTTTGCGGGTCGTCGGTATTGCAGTAAAGCTCCGTCCGATTGCAGGTGGACAGGATGGCCGCCTCGCGCACGCCATGCGTGCTGAGATCGCGCAGGGCTTCTTCCAGGGTTTCGCTCTGAAAGGCTACGTGCTCGCGGATCGCAATGGGGGCGGTGGTGTGGTTCACACCGACGGTGAATAGATGCATTTCGTAATTTTCCAGTATCGCGCCAGCATAAGCAACAATTTCAGTCAGATAGATATCTTCCCTAGTAACGGCCAGTTGGGCGAAATGTTGACCTCTGGCAGGGCTAAAGGGCTGTCTTGACGTGACAAATCCGGGTAAAATGCGGGTTTTTCAACTGATTGATTCGTAGCCATGGCCAAACCATTCAGAATTGCCCCAAGTATTCTTTCCGCCAACTTTGCCAAGCTGGGCCAGGAAATCAGCGATGTCATCACTTCCGGTGCCGATATCGTTCACTTTGACGTAATGGATAACCACTACGTTCCCAACCTGACCATTGGTCCATTGGTCTGTGAGGCCATCCGCCCAGTGACCGATGCCATCATTGATGTGCATTTGATGGTGAAGCCCGTGGATCGCATCATCCCTGACTTTGCCAAGGCTGGCGCCAACATCATTACCTTCCACCCTGAAGCTTCCGACCATATTGATCGCAGCCTCTCGCTGGTGCGTGAGCTGGGCTGCAAATCCGGCCTGGTATTCAACCCAGCTACTCCGCTGGATTACCTCGACTACGTCATGGACAAGGTCGACATGATTCTGCTGATGTCGGTTAACCCTGGCTTTGGCGGTCAGAAGTTTATTCCTGGCACGCTGGACAAGCTGCGTCAGGCCCGTGCCCGCATTGATGCCTACACCGAAAAGACTGGCCGTGAAATCTGGCTGGAAATCGACGGTGGTGTGAATACGGCCAATATCGCCGAGATCGCCCGTGCGGGTGCCGATACGTTTGTGGCGGGTTCTGCCGTGTTCGGTGCTGGCAAGGATACCGATCCTAACCGTTACGACACCATCCTCGGCAACCTGCGCGCCGAGCTGGCCAAGGTGTAATCCTGCTGCCATCGCACAAGCGGTGGCACATGGAGTGCTCTGCGGAATCCCCGTTGTGAATTTTCCGATCCCGGTGCGCGCCGTGGCGCTGGATCTGGATGGTACGCTTCTGCATACCGCCCCGGATCTTGCTGATGCGGCTAATCGCATGCTGCTCGCCCTGGGACGCCCAACCCTGCCAGAAGCGCTGGTCATGACCTATGTGGGCAATGGCGCGGCGCGGCTGGTCAAGCGTCTGCTCACGGGGGAGATGGAGGCGGAGCCTGATGCCGCGGCATTTGAGCAGGCGCAGGACTTGTTTTTTGAGCACTATGCCGAAGTGTTGACACGGCGCAGTGCGCCTTACCCCGGCGCGATGGAAGGGGTAAAGCAGTTGCATGCGGTCGGCTACAAGCTGGCCTGTATTACCAACAAACCGGAACGCTTTACGCTGCCACTGCTCCAAGCGATGGACATGCTGCCGTATTTTTCACTGGTGCTGTCCGGAGACAGCTTGCCGCGGAAAAAGCCGGATCCTCTGCCTTTGCTGCATATGGCCGAAATGTTTGGCGTAAGCCCAGCGCAGATGGTGATGATAGGCGACTCCTCGGCGGATGTCGATGCGGCGCGTGCCGCTGGATGTGCGGCGATTGCGGTTTCGTATGGGTATAATCGCGGGCAGCCTGCCGATATGCTGGGGGCTGATGCGGTGATTGACAGTCTGCAAGAGGCGGCTTTTTTATTAACGTGTGATCCAAGGTAAATAGATGAATTTCCAGGACTTTAAATGCCAGCCCAGCTGGCGATGGTGGCGCTGAACTCTGACGAACGTCCATTGGGACGAATCTGGAGGGCGCACAGCTGCGCCTGACGCACATACAAGACTTGGAATTACTATGTTACATACCATCACTAAGCACGAGTTCAAGGCCCTGGCGGACCAGGGCTACAACCGTATTCCCCTGGTCGTCGAAACCTTCGCCGACCTCGATACTCCACTTTCTCTTTACCTCAAGCTGGCTAATCGCCCGTTCTCCTATCTGCTGGAATCTGTGCAGGGTGGTGAGCGTTTTGGCCGGTATTCCATCATAGGCTTGCCTGCCCGTACCCGTATCGTGGCTCATGATCGTGATATCAAGGTGTTGCAGGACGATCTCGTGATTGAGTCCGCCGCTGATATTAATCCGCTGGATTTCGTCAAACAGTATCAGGCGCGTTTCAAAACACCACCTTATCAGGGTTTGCCGCGCTTTACCGGCGGCCTGGCTGGTTATTTCGGCTATGAAACCGTGCGTTATATCGAGCCGCGGCTCACGCGCAACGCGCATGCCAAGACCGATGCGCTGGGTGTCCCCGATATTCTGCTCATGGTGTCCGAAGAGCTGGCTGTGGTGGATAACCTGTCAGGCAAGCTTTATTTCATCGTGTATGCGGACCCCGCGACGGATAACGCCTATGAGGCAGCGCATCAGCGCCTGCAGCAATTGCTGACGCAGCTGCGTCAGCCCGTCGCCATTCCCCAAGCGCCTGCGATGGCGCCGAGTGAAGCGGTGTCGGAGTTTGGCGAAGCCAATTTCAAGGCAGCCGTCGAGCAGGCCAAGCGCTATATCTTTGATGGCGACATCATGCAGGTGGTGCTGGCGCAACGCTTGTCGCAACCGTTTGCTGCATCCCCCATGTCGCTCTATCGCGCATTGCGCAGCCTGAACCCATCGCCTTACATGTTTTACTACGATATGGGTGACCACC
Organism: Methylovorus menthalis; assembly: GCF_020523625.1. Classification (GTDB taxonomy): domain Bacteria; phylum Pseudomonadota; class Gammaproteobacteria; order Burkholderiales; family Methylophilaceae; genus Methylovorus; species Methylovorus menthalis. The sequence goes on along the minus strand of NZ_JAJAQH010000001.1, from coordinate 82,818 downwards.
ATGTGGTCGGTGCTTCACCTGAAATTCTGGTGCGCTTGGAAAACGATATGGTCACTGCCCGCCCAATTGCCGGCACCCGTCCTCGTGGCAAGACGCGCGAGCATGACGTAGCGCTGGCCGAAGAGCTGCTGGCGGACCCCAAGGAGCGTGCCGAGCATGTGCAGCTGATGGACCTCGGCCGTAACGATGTGGGCCGCGTCGCAGTCACGGGTTCGGTCAAAGTGACAGACAGCATGGTGATTGAGCGCTACTCGCATGTCATGCATATCGTGTCCAACGTGGAGGGCAAACTCAAACCCGGCATGCAGGCGATTGATGTTCTGAAGGCCACCTTCCCTGCCGGTACGGTGAGCGGAGCGCCCAAGGTGCGTGCCATGGAAATCATAGACGAACTGGAGCCTTCCAAGCGCGGCATTTATGCAGGTGCTGTTGGTTATCTCGGCTTTAATGGCGATATGGATCTGGCGATTGCCATTCGGACCGCCGTGATCAAGGACAAGACGCTTTATGTGCAAGCCGGTGCCGGTATTGTGGCTGACTCGGTGCCCGAGAACGAATGGATGGAAACGCAGAACAAGGCAAGAGCCGTGATTCGCGCCGCCGAGATTGTGCTCGCCGGTCTGGACAGCAATGCCGGTCAACTGGCTCAAGGGAAGGAATAATCATGCTGCTGATGATCGATAACTACGATTCGTTCACCTATAACCTGGTGCAGTATCTGGGTGAGCTGGGTCAGGATGTGCAGGTCTACCGCAACGATGAAATTGACCTGGCCAAGGTGGCCGAACTGAAGCCGGATCACATTGTGATTTCGCCCGGCCCTTGCACGCCCAATGAGGCGGGTATTTCAGTGCCGCTGATCCATGAATTTGCTGGCAAGATTCCCCTGCTGGGTGTGTGTCTCGGCCACCAGAGCATAGGTCAGGCGTTTGGCGGGCGCATCATCCACGCCAAGCAGCTGATGCACGGCAAAACCTCGCAGGTGTCCCACAACAATGTGGGTGTATTCAGTGGTTTGCCGAACCCCTTCACGGCAACCCGTTACCATTCGCTGGTGATCGAGCGCGAGACGATACCGGATTGCCTGGAGATCACGGCATGGACCGACGATGGCGAGATCATGGGCGTGCGTCATAAAACCCTGCCGGTGGAAGGCGTGCAGTTCCACCCAGAATCCATCTTGACGGAGCACGGGCACGATCTCCTGAATAATTTCCTGAAAGCCTACTGATGGACATGACCATCAAGGCCGCGCTGCAAAAGCTGATCCAGCATCAGAATTTCACCCATGGTGAAATGCTCTCCATCATGCGGCAGGTGATGGGCGGCGAGCTCACGCCTGCCCAGATTGCCGGGCTGCTGATCGGCTTGCGCGTCAAGGGCGAAACGGTGGATGAAATTGCAGCGGCCGCCGAAGTCATGCGCGAGCTTTCCACCAAGGTGGTGGTGGCGGATGACGCTTACCTGATTGATACCTGTGGCACGGGCGGGGCCGTGAACAAGGCATTCAATGTGTCGACCTGCTCGGCGTTTGTTGCCGCCGGTGCGCAGGCACGCATTGCCAAGCATGGCAATCGGGCTGCTTCGTCCAAGACCGGCAGCGCGGATGTGCTGGAGGCTCTGGGCGTCAATATCAACCTGCAGCCAGGACAGGTAGCCCGCTGCGTGAATGAAGTTGGCATCGGCTTCATGTTTGCCCCTAATCACCATAGCGCCATGAAGCATGCAGGTCCGGTGCGTCGTGAGCTGGGTGTGCGTACGCTGTTCAATCTGCTGGGCCCGCTGACCAATCCTGCGGGAGCCAAGCGGCAGGTGATGGGCGTATTCCATAAAGACCTGGTGCCTTTGCTGGCGCATGCATTGCAACGGCTGGGCAGCGAGCATGTCATGGTGGTATTCAGCGCCGATGAGATGGATGAAATTTCATTCTCGGGCGATACCTATGTGGCGGAACTGAAAGATGGCGTCGTCACCGAGTACACGCTGAACCCGCGTGATTTCGGGATGCCTTTGCATGATGTGGATAGCATACGCGTGGAAAATGCGGCGGAATCTGCCGAGCTGATCACGGCTGTCTTGCGTGGTGAGCAAGGCCCTGCGCGCGATATCGTACTGCTGAATGCAGGGGCGGCCATTTATGTGGCCGGTCAGGCAGCTACCTTGCAGGCAGGGATTCTGCGTGCTGCCGAGGCGATTGATAGCGGCGCTGCCATGCAAAAACTGGACGCCTTGCGTAGCCTGGCTGCATCCGTATGAAGCGCTTGATACTGGCAGCGGCGATTGCCGCTGGGTATACCATTTGGCATTTTTCCTCCGCCGCGACTGAAGTAGCGCCTGTTGCCCAGCCCGTCGAGCTGGCGCGGCCCGCCACTTGGCAGGATGGTGATGCGGTTATCCGTCAGGCGTTTGATCACAGGCTTAGCCATGTGCAGGTCAAGGCGCGTGGCCGGGTGATCAAAGTGCTCAAGGATGACAATGACGGTAATCGGCATCAGCGCATACTGGTTCGCCTTGAAAATGGCATCACCGTGCTGATTGCACATAATATTGACCTCGCCCCGCGTATTCCCGCACTGGGCGTTGGCGACGAGCTGGCGTTTTTTGGCGAATATGCCTGGAATGCCAAAGGTGGCGTGGTGCACTGGACGCACCATGACCCGCAGCAACGCCATACGCCCGGCTGGCTCGAATACCAGGGTAAAACGTATCAGTAGCAAGCCCTGTCCGTTAGCGTATTTTTCAATTGGAACAAGCATGTCCGATATCTTGAATAAAATCCTCCGCGTGAAGCAGGCGGAAGTGCAGGCCGCCATGGCAGCCCATCCGCTTGTCGTGGTGCAGCGCGACGCACAGGCCATGCCAGCACCGCGTGACTTTGTGGGCGCCATTCGCCAGAAGATAGCCGCAGGTCAGGCGGCGGTGATTGCCGAAATCAAAAAGGCCAGCCCCTCCAAAGGGGTGATTCGCGAAGACTTCCAGCCAGCCCAGATTGCGGCAAGCTATGAAAAGGGCGGCGCTGCCTGCCTTTCTGTGCTGACTGATGCAGATTTCTTTCAGGGCTCCCCAGAGTACTTGAAAGAGGCGCGGGCTGCGTGTGCGTTACCTGTGTTGCGCAAGGATTTCATGATCGAGGCCTATCAGGTATACGAAGCACGTGCCATGGGTGCCGATTGCATACTGCTGATCGCTGCAGCGTTGGACTTGCCCCGTATGCGCCAGCTGGAAACTATTGCCCATGACCTGGGCATGGCGGTGCTGGTAGAAGTGCATAACGGGGAAGAGCTTGATCTGGCGCTGCAGCTGGATACGCCTTTGCTGGGCATTAATAATCGCAACCTGCGCACGTTTGAGGTGACGCTGGATACCACGCTGGGGTTATTGGCGCGCATTCCGGCCGGCAAAATCGTCGTCACAGAATCCGGTATCTTTACCCCCGAAGATGTGGCACTGATGCGTCAGCATGATGTCCACACGTTCCTGGTGGGCGAGGCGTTCATGCGCCAGCCTGAGCCAGGTACCGAACTCGCCCGCGTTTTCGCCTGAGGAGAAATCAGTATGTCAGCATCCAAGCAATTCCTGATGAGTCGTCCACGTCGCATGCGGCGCGATGCATTTTCACGTCGCTTGATGCGTGAAAACGTGATCACCACCAATGACCTGATTTATCCGGTATTTGTGCTCGATGGCGAGCAGCGTCAGGAAGAAGTGGCCTCCATGCCAGGTGTGGTAAGGCAGAGTATTGATCACCTGCTGCAAACAGCGGCTGAATGTGTGCGCTTGGGAATTCCCGCGCTGGCTTTGTTTCCTGTGGTGGATCAGGCCGGCAAAAGCCTGGATGCCAATGAAGCCTACAACCCGCAAGGGCTGGTGCCGCGTGCCGTGCGCGCACTCAAGCAGGCGCATCCCGAGCTTGGCATCATTACCGATGTGGCGCTGGACCCCTACACCACGCATGGTCAGGATGGCCTGATTGATGACAGCGGCTACGTGCTGAATGATGAAACCGTGGAAGTGCTGATCCGCCAAGCGCTATGCCATGCCGAAGCAGGAGCTGACGTGGTGGCACCATCGGACATGATGGACGGCCGCATAGGCGCCATTCGCGAGGCGTTGGAGCAACACGGGCATATACATACCCGTATCCTGGCCTATTCGGCTAAGTATGCATCAGCGTTTTATGGGCCGTTTCGGGATGCGGTTGGCTCGTCGTCAAATCTGGGACGGGGCAACAAGTATAGTTATCAGATGGACCCTGCCAATTCAAATGAAGCATTGGTTGAAGTTGCGCTAGATCTAGAGCAAGGGGCGGATATGGTGATGGTGAAACCCGGTATGCCATATTTGGATATTGTGCGTCGTGTCAAAGATGAATTTGGGGTGCCGACCTATGCCTATCAGGTCAGCGGCGAATACGCCATGCTGAAAGCGGCCTCGCAAAATGGCTGGCTGGATGAGCAGGCCTGCGTCATGGAAGCCATGCTGGCTTTCAAGCGTGCAGGTGCTGACGGTATCCTGACTTACTTTGCGATGGATGTGGCGCGCTGGTTGCGTGGCTAGTGCGTTTCTTCAAAAACGCGACAATTCAACAGCTACATTTCAAGTTCCGGATTTAACCGGGACAAGGCGATCAACGCTTTAAGGCCATCCAGGTTGACACGACTCGAAGCCTGTCCGTTTGCCGGACTGCGGGTGGGGGTGCGGAGGTCGTCAATTTCAAATACGCTGAGCCTGATCAGGCCATGCGGCCCTTCCAGTGTAAATACCGGAACCTTCTTGCGGTCCCCGCCTTTACGGTCACTGCTGCGCCTGTCATTGATGCGGTAGGATTTTTCGTTGGTTTCGTACGGAATCTGCTGATTCAGCAGGAACATCTCGACATCTTTGAGGCTGTCAGCGAAGAGATGAATATGGGTTTCGGCAAACTTGCCGGCGGTGCCGTCCAGTACCGGCCCCGTCAGGTGCGGGTTGAAGCGTTCAAGCAGCCGCATCACAATCACGGCGTCGGCCCTTAATTGGCGCAGGTTTTCCGGCTGATCCTCGCTGTTGTAGATCTCGTGATAAAGCCGTATCTCTTCCTCGATCTCGCTATTGGTCGGCAGGCAGTTAATGTCGGTGGCCCCCAGCTGCTTGCCTGCCTTGCGCTTGGCATGGCTGAAGTCGGATATCCCTTCCTCGGCCATCATGCGTGCCGCCTGCTGTGCAATCAGCTGTCTCAGATGCTGCTGTCGGCCTGAACTGTCTTTTGCCATGATGCCTGCTCTACCTCGCCCGTCGGGGCATTGCTAACGCTTTATAAATCCCTGTAAATCGCTCGCCAGAACAACAAATATTGCTAAATCCTGCAGTACCCGGTTACCTAGAATAACTGATCAGCCCGTGTAGGATCCGTTGCCGTGGATTCCGGCGGTTTGCTGGTCGGGAATCCCGGTATTGGACTGAATGTATTGTCTTCGGTTTCTGGCGGCATGAATTCCTGATAGAAGTATTCGTATATTCCGCTTTCATCGTCGCTCACGCGCATGCCAGTGTGCGGGTTGATCTTGACCGAAGTGATACCCGGCGGCACGGAATATGGTTCATCCGGCACATTGCGCAAGGCATTGGTCATGTAATCAATCCAGATAGGCAAGGCCGCCCGGCCGCCGGTTTCATTGCTGCCGAGTGAGCGTGGCTGGTCATAACCGATCCATGTGATGGCCACCTGTTTCGGGTTGAAGCCAGCGAACCAGGCATCTACCTGACTGTTGGTCGTGCCAGTTTTGCCTGCGAGATCGTAGCGGCCAATCTGGCGTGCCTTGGCGGCAGTGCCGATCCGCGCTACATCCTGCATCATCGATGTCATGAGGAAGGCATTGCGGGCATCAATCACCCGCACCGCATTTTTGCCCACTTCGTCAAACTTGGTTTCTTCCACCACTTTGCCACGCGGGTCCACGATCTTGCTGATGATGTAAGGGCGCACGCGATAGCCGCCATTGGCAAACACGGCGTACGCACCCGCCATCTGCCATGGGGTGACCGAGCCTGAACCCAGTGCCATGGCCAGGTAGGGCGGGTGATCCTTGGGCGAGAAGCCAAAGCGGGTGATGTAGTCCTGAGCGTAACGCACACCTATGCTTTGCAGTATGCGGATGGATACCATGTTCTTGGATTTGGTCAGGGCGGTGCGCATGCGCATCGGACCTTCATAAGTATTGTCGAAGTTTTTGGGTTCCCACGCCGAGCCGCTGCCAGTTTCTGCCGCAGAAAGCGTGAGAGGTTCATCCTCAATCATGCTGGCTGGAGTGAAACCTTTCTCCAGTGAAGCCGAGTAGATGAATGGCTTGAAGCTGGAGCCGGGCTGGCGCCAAGCCTGCGTGACGTGGTTGAATTTGTTGCGGTTGAAATCAAAGCCGCCGACCAGTGCACGTACAGCTCCTGTCGCTGGGTCCAGTGCAATAAAGCCTGACTGCACCTGGGGCAGTTGGGTGATCTGCCAGCCGTCGGTGGTCTTGACGATGCGCACGATGGCACCCGGTTGCAGCTTGCGCTTGCTCGGGTCTTTTTCGTTCAGTGTTTTCTGCACCAGGGACAGGCCGTTGCCGGTGATCTGGATATCTTCACCACTCTGCGAGTGCACAGTCACCAGCTTGGGGCTCAGGTTGATGATCATGGCGGGCATCAGGCCATTGGAGACCTCTATTTCATCCAGCGCCTTGTCCACCCAATTGGCTTCCTCTTCCGTGCCGTGTGCCGGGGGATGAATTACTTTTTCCGGGCCGCGATAACCGTGGCGGCTGTCGTAATCCAGTATGCCTTGGAGGACGGCCTTGTTGGCGGCTTCCTGATTGGATTTGCGGATAGTGGTGTAGACCTTGAGGCCGCTGGTATAGATGTCATCCTTGTAACGCTGATACATCATTTGCCGGGCGATCTCGGCCACATAGTCGGCGGCCAGGTCACGCACCTGCTTGGTCTGGCGGAATTTTTGCGGTTCTTTTAATGCGTTGTCGTAAGTATTTTCATCGATGTAACGCAATTCTTTCATGCGCCGCAAAACGTAGTGCTGGCGCGCTGTTGCGCGTTTTGGATTGGCAAACGGGTTGTAGCGCGAAGGTGCTTTTGGCAGTCCGGCCAGCATCGCGGCTTCTGCAACACTCAATTTATTTAAAGGCTTGCCGTAATAGACTTGTGAAGCTGCGGCAAAACCATACGAACGCTGCCCCAGGTAGATCTGGTTGATGTAAAGCTCAAGGATCTGATCCTTGGTCAGGTTGTGTTCAATCTTGATCGCGAGCAGGGCTTCGCTGAGTTTGCGAGACGCGGTTTTTTCGCTGGAAAGAAAGAAGTTGCGGGCGACCTGCATGGTAATGGTGCTGGCGCCTTCCTTGAAGCTGCCTGAGGTGACGTTGGCAATGGCGGCGCGCAGGATACCCATGGTGTCTACCCCGCCATGCTTGTAAAAGCGTTCATCTTCAGCGGCAAGAATGGCGTGTTTGAGTGAGGCGGGCACATCCTCGATTTTGATGAAGGCGCGGCGCTCTTCACCAAATTCACCGATGAGGTAATTATCCTCGGAGTACACCCGTAATGGCACCTTGGGTTTGTAATCCGTCAGGGCATCAAGCGAGGGTAATTCGGGATAGATAAGGGTAGCCGCGAGGCCGATGAGCGCAGTGAAAACCAATCCGAGCACCAGGGCAATCAGAATCAGAAACTGCCACCATTTTTTGGGAAGCATGGAGAGATTTAATCAGTAAACGATGTGAGCACATTATATGAGTCTGATCGGGCAAATGGAAAAATATAATTCGCTTTACACTATTTAAACTTGTTGCTAGCATTTAATGTAAATTATTAGTGTTGCGCGTAACTACTCAATAAAGAAAGGGAATTTCATTTTGAAATTC
>NZ_JAJAQH010000001.1:0-74748 GCF_020523625.1 Methylovorus menthalis | reverse complement strand
ACGCCGTCAAGCGCGCCTGGAAGCTCCTCGGTTCCCGTGAAAAACGCACAGCACTGGCATTGCCAGCCGCGGCTGTTATCAGTAAAAAAGTCATTATGCCTGGCGGCTTGCGCGAAGAAGAGATGGAGCTGCAAGTCGAGGGCGAAGCCAATCAATACATCCCTTTCTCGCTCGATGAAGTCAATATCGACTTTCAGGTACTGGGACCTGCTGCCAGCAGCCCGGATGAAGTCGAAGTCCTGATTGCCGCCTCCCGCAAGGAAAAAATCGAAGATCGCGTTGCTGCCGTGGAAGGCGCTGGCCTCAAGGCGCTGGTGGTGGATGTGGAAACCTACGTTACCGAGGCGGCCTACACGCTGATCGCCAATCAATTGCCCAATCAGGGGCGCGAGCAAACCGTGATGATCGTGGATATTGGCGCGGTGATGACGCACATCAATGTCCTGCATGACAATCAGTCGGTTTATATCCGCGAGCAGACATTCGGTGGTGGCCAGCTTACCCAGGAAATCCAGCGCCGCTTTGGCCTCACGCCAGAAGAAGCTGAAATCTCCAAACGCAAAGGCGGCCTGCCTGAAAGCTATGAGTCCGAAGTCATGCAGCCGTTCATGCAGACTTTGGCGCTTGAAGTGGCACGTGCCCTGCAATTCTTCACGAGTTCCACTCAATACAACCGGGTCGATCACATTATTCTGGCGGGCGGTTGTGCCGCGATTCCCGGGATTGATGCATTGGTGCAGGAGCGCACGCAGGTTAACGCGATTATCGCCAACCCGTTTGCCGGCATGACGATTAATCCCAAGATCAAACAACAGCAACTGGTGGCAGATGCGCCATCTTTGTTGATTGCTTGTGGACTGGCGATGCGCGGGGTGGATGAATGATCAGAATCAACCTGCTGCCACATCGGCAGAACAAGCGAGCAGAGCGCCAGCGCGAATTCAACGTCATGCTGGTGGGGACGCTGATTCTGGGCGTCGTCATTGTCTTTATGGTGCAGACTTTTATCGGCGCCAGTATTGATGCTCAGGCGAACCGGAATACCCGCCTCGAGCAAGCTAATGCCCAGCTTGACCAGCAGATTGCCGAGATCAAGGAGCTGAAGAGCGAAATCAGCGCCGTGCTTGAGCGCAAGCAAGTAGTGGAAAACCTGCAAACCAATCGCAGCCAGACAGTGATGGTGCTGGATGAGTTGTCACGCGAGTTGCCGGAAGGGATGTTCCTGAAATCCATCAAGCAACAGGGCGCCGTTATTACCATTGAAGGCATTGCAGATACCAATGCCCGCGTTGCCGCGCTGGTGCGCAATCTTTCTTCCTCCCCTGCGATGGAATCGCCTGGCCTGGTTGAAATCAAGTCCGCTACCGTCAACGGCCTCAAGCAGAATGACTTCATCATGAACGTCAATATCAAGACCCGACAGCCTGACAGCACTGACAAGCCTGAGGGCAAAATCTCATGAATTTACAGGATTTCAACCAGATTGATCTGAAGACCGCTGGCAACCTGCCCCTGCCGGTAAAAGCGGTATTGCTGGGCGTGATGCTGCTGTTGATTGTGGCTGCTGGTTACTGGTTTGTCTGGAGCCCATCGCTGGAGGAGCTTGATCAGGCCAAAGCGAAGGAAGGGCAATTGCGTGAAGTGTTTGTCAGCAAAAAGCGTCAGGCTATCAATCTTGATGCTTATAAAAAGCAGATGGTGGAGATTGAAAGAACATTTGGTGCCTTGCTGAAGCAGCTGCCGGATAAATCCCAGATGGATGGTCTCTTGACCGACATCAATCAGGTGGGGCTGGAGCGTGGTCTGGAGTTTGAGCTCTTCAAACCCGGACAGGAAGTGATAGCGGATTTTTACGCCGAAATGCCCATATCGATCAAGGTGATAGGTAACTACCATGATCTTGGTCTTTTTGCGGCTGACGTATCGCGCCTTTCCCGCATCGTGACATTGAATGATATTGCGATCAGCAGCGCCAACAAGGATAGCAAGGACTCGAAGCTGGTGATGGAGGCCGTTGCCAAGACTTATCGGTATCTTGATGCCAATGAAGTGGCCGCCAAAAAAGCCGCTGAAAAAGCGAACAAGAAATAAGGGATACGGCCATTATGATGAATCACTCCCGAACTTCAGTCCTGGCAGCCCTGCCCGTCATTTGGGCATTGTGTCTTGCGTTGACGCTGAGTTCCTGCGGCGGCGACCAGGGGGATGACCTAGACCAGTTCATGCAGAACGCAGCCAAGGATATGAAGGTAAAGATCGACCCTATCCCTGAAGTAAAGCCTTACAGCCCGTTTGAGTATAACGCGGATGGCACCTTGCATGATCCGTTCAAGGCGCGCAAAGCCCAGTCTGGCAGAGGCTTGCAGCCTAATCTCAATCGTGCGCGCGAGCCGCTTGAGGGGTATCCGCTGGAAAGTCTCAAGTATGTAGGCTCGCTCAGCAAAGCCAATTTGAAGTATGCCCTGATAAAAACGCCGGATGAAAATATCCAGCAAGTAAAAATAGGCAATTACGTGGGTCAAAATTTCGGGATCGTGACCGATATTAATGATGACGCAGTGGTACTAAAAGAAATCGTCCAGGACGAGCTCAGTGGCGACTGGACGGAAAGAACTTCAAGCATGGGATTGCAGGAATAGGGTGGTGAAATGACATACAGCAAATTTTTTAGCGGTCTGGCGGGCATCTTCGCGATGTTGACGCTAGTTTCACCGGCGGCGGCTGCAGATGAGCAGAACGCATTCCCTAACAAAATTGAAAAGGTCGAATTTTCGGCTATGCCTGGTGGGCGGGTCGCGGTACGCATACAAACCACACAGCCACTTTCCAACGTTCCCGCTGGTTTTACCCTGACCAACCCTTCGCGTATTGCGCTGGATTTTCCCGGCGTTGGCAATGGTTTGCAGCGCAGCAGCGTGACGGCTGAGCAAGGCGTTCTTAAAAGCGTCAGCCTGGCGCAGGCCAAGGATAGAACCCGGATGGTGCTTAACCTCAGCAAGTCTGTAGGCTATAGCACCAGTACCGATGGCAATGCCACGATCATCCTTTTGCAAACCAGTGAAGTTGCTGCCAACCAGACTACCGTTACCCGCTTTGCCGAACCCAAGGCGGGTGATAAGTCACATAGTGTGACCAATGTGGACTTCATGCGCGGCAAGAATGGCGAAGGGCGCGTGATGGTCGATTTGTCTGATCCCGCTGCCGGGATTGATATCCGCCAGCAGGGCAAAACCATTGTGGTGGATTTCGTGAATACCGATATCGCTGCTTCCTTGCAACGTCGCCTGAATGTGATCAACTTTAATACGCCCGTGCTCTATGTGGATGCCATGCAGCAGGGCAAGAATACCCGACTGGTGATCGAGCCCAAGGGTAACTGGGAGCAGTCTGCCTATCAGGCCGACAAGAAATTCATTATTGATGTACGTCCAGTAGTGGAAGACCCCAACAAGCTGGTGCAAGGTAGCAAGCCTGGCTATGCCGGTGAAAAGTTGTCACTCAATTTCCAGAATATTGATGTGCGCTCTGTGCTGCAGGTGATTGCCGACTTTACCGGGCTGAACATCATCACCAGCGATACGGTGTCTGGCAATCTGACCTTGCGCCTGAAGGATGTGCCCTGGGATCAGGCGCTGGACATCATCATGTCCAGCAAGGGGCTGACACAGCGTAAATCCGGCAATGTCATCATGGTGGCGCCGATGGAAGAAGTGGCGGCCAAAGAGAAGCTGAGCCTGGAAGCCAGCCAGCAGATAGAGGATCTGGAACCAGTGCGTACTGAAGTCTTCACCTTGAAATACATGAAGGCCGAATCGCTCAAGAATATCCTCACCGATGAAAAACAGAAGATATTGTCCAAGCGTGGCAGCGCCGTGCTGGACCCTAGAACCAATACCGTGTTTGTGCAGGATACCGCCAAGCACCTGGAAGAAATCCAGCAAATCATCAACAAAACCGATATTCCGGTGAAGCAGGTCATGATCGAGTCGCGCTTGGTGATTGCGGATGAAAAATTTGGCAAGAGCCTAGGGGCGCGTTTTGGCATGACCCAACAAAGTGCAGATGGCAGAAACGTGATTGGCGGTACATTGGGCAATCGTATTACGGAAGTTTCCAGCGATGGCACCATTACTCAGGGTACCCATAACGGTACTATCCAGACGGCGACAACAGGCAGCACGGCGACCAGCTCCGATGGTGAGCCCGACCTGATGTCCAACCTGCCGGTTTCCAATGCCTACGGTAATCTCGCCTTTACTCTGCTGCGCCTGCCAGCCGGTCTCTTGCTCAACCTTGAATTGTCGGCACTCGAAACAGACAAGCGAGGCAAGGTGGTGTCCAGTCCACGTGTGACGACCGCCAACCAGAAAAAAGCGCAGATCCAGCAAGGTACCAAGATTCCATATTTGCGTGCCAGCAGCAGTGGTGCGACGAGTGTGCAGTTTGTGGATGCGACGCTCAGCCTGGAAGTAACGCCGCAAGTGACGCCGGATGACAAGATCATCATGGACCTGACCATCAAGAAAGACCGTGTGGGTCAGATTTTCTCCGGTGTGCCATCGATTGAAACGCAGAGTGTGGATACCCAGGTGCTGGTATCCAACGGTGAAACCGCGGTGCTGGGTGGTATTTACGAGCAGACCGAGCGTAATGACGTGGACAAGGTGCCATTCTTTGGCGATATTCCATTCTTGGGCAATGCCTTCAAGCGTCGCGTGAAGCAGAATGACAAAACCGAATTGCTGATTTTCATCACGCCCAAGATCATGGATGACAACCTGTCTATCCGCTAGACAATATCTGACAGTCCGAACGTAATCCCTTAAAATGCCTGTTATGAAAATAACAGGCATTTTTTATGGCGGGGAACATCTTTTTTGTCGGGCTGATGGGTGCAGGCAAAACCACCGTGGGCCGTGTGCTGGCCAAGCATCTGCATAAAGCGTTTTACGATAGCGATCACGAGATTGAGCGCCGCACTGGTGTCAGTATTCCGTATATATTTGAGGTGGAGGGCGAGGCAGGTTTTCGTCGTCGCGAAAGTGCCATGATAGATGAGCTGGTGCGCATGCCCGATGTGGTGGTTGCCACCGGTGGCGGTGCCGTACTGCTGGACGAAAATCGCCAGAACCTCAAGCAGCATGGCACGGTCATTTATCTGAGAGCACATGTGAACGAGCTATGGATCAGAACGCGTAACGATAAAAACCGCCCCTTGTTGCAAACCGCGGATCCGCGCAAACGCCTGGAGCAGTTATTCGAGCAGCGCGACCCTTTGTATCGCGAAGTAGCGCATCATGTGGTGGATACGGGCGGCCAGTCGGTTAACACCATTGTTCACCAGATTGAAACATTGATTGGTTAAGGAATATGCAGACATTACAGGTTGAGTTGGGCGAGCGCGCCTACCCTATCCATATCGGCAGTCACTTGCTGGGGCGGGCGGATTTGATCCTCCCGCATCTCAAGCGCAAGCAGGTTGCGATCGTAACCAATACCACGGTTGCCCCGCTGTATCTGGATCAACTGTCGCAGGCATTGCAGGCTGCGGGTGTTGCCGTCATTCCCATCATCCTGCCAGACGGTGAGCAGTACAAAAATAGTGACACGCTGAACCTGATCTACGATGCGCTGCTACAGCACCGTTGTGAGCGCAGCACCACGCTGATCGCGCTGGGCGGTGGGGTGATTGGTGACTTGACGGGCTATGCTGCAGCCACCTATCTGCGTGGGGTGCCTTTTATTCAGATTCCTACTACGTTGTTATCGCAGGTGGATTCTTCTGTTGGGGGCAAAACCGGTATTAACCATCCGCTGGGCAAGAACATGATAGGCGCGTTTTATCAGCCGCAGCTGGTGCTGGCCGATATTGCCACTTTGCACACTCTGCCCGCGCGCGAGTTATCTGCCGGCCTTGCCGAGGTCATCAAATACGGTCTGATTCGCGACTTGCCATTTTTTGAGTGGCTTGAGGCTCACATGGCAGAGCTGGTGGCCCTGGATGAAGAAGCGTTGCGCTATGCCATTTATCGCTCATGCGAAAACAAGGCAGAAGTGGTTGCCAAGGACGAGCGAGAATCCGGCGAGCGTGCATTGTTGAATCTGGGGCATACCTTTGGCCATGCCGTGGAGAATGCCATGGGCTATGGCGTATGGCTGCACGGAGAAGCGGTGGCTGCTGGCACCATGCTGGCGGCTGACTTGTCGCGACGCATGGGCTGGTTGTCCGATGTTGACATTGCCCGCATGCGTGCCATTTTTGTGGCTGCTGGATTGCCGGTGGAGGCGCCAGCACTCGGTGTGGAGCGCTACCTGGATTTGATGGGGCTGGATAAAAAGGTTGTGGATGGCAAGATTCGGTTTGTATTGCAGCAAGGCATAGGCAAATCTCTGGTCACCAGTGACTACGACAAAGCCGCCTTGCAAGCTACTCTGGCGTTGGCAGCATGAGCCGCCTGGCGGATTACGCAGCCCATCCCGAACGCAGTCTGGGGCGGCGGCATGCCGAGCCGGACCCGCAGGGGCGCAACCAGTTTCAACGCGACCGCGACCGCATCATTCACTCCAGCGCCTTTCGTCGGCTGGAATACAAGACCCAAGTCTTCGTGAATCACGAAGGTGATTTGTTTCGCACCCGCCTCACTCACAGCCTGGAAGTGGCGCAAATTGGTCGCGCCATTGCCCGTAATTTAAACCTGCATGAAGATCTGATTGAAGGTATTGCCCTGGCACACGACCTCGGTCATACGCCATTTGGCCATGCCGGGCAGGATGCCTTGAATGAATGCATGCGCGATTACGGCGGGTTCGAGCATAACCTGCAATCCCTGCGCGTGGTCGATTATCTTGAGCAGCGTTACGCCGAGTTTGATGGCCTGAATCTGACCTTTGAAATGCGTGAAGGCATACTCAAGCATTGCTCATTGAAAAACGCCAGAAAGCTGGGTGATGTGGGCGAGCGCTTCATCAATAAAACCCAGCCATCGCTGGAAGCGCAAGTAGCAAATTTGGCGGATGAGATTGCCTACAACAATCACGATGTGGATGATGGCTTGCGTTCAGGGCTCATCTCCTTGGAGCAACTTTCTGAGGTAGCCATTTTTGCTGAGCACCTGCAGCAGGTGAAAACCAAATATCCGAATCTTGCAGATCGGCGCCTGATACATGAAACCATACGCCGCATGATCAATAGCCAGATCGTGGATTTGTGCACCGAAAGCAGCCGGAAAATTTCCGAGCATGCCCCAACTTCTATCGAGGCCGTTCGTCACGCACCTCCGCTTATCAGTTTTAGTGCTGGTATGGCAAAGCAGCAAGCCGAGCTCAAGAAGTTTTTACGCACCAAGCTTTATCGCCATTACCGCGTTAATCGCATGAGCAATAAGGCGCATCGCATTATTACCGAGCTGTTTCGCGAGTTCATTCAAGACAGCACCATCATGCCGGACGAGTTTCAGCAGCGCGCTGAACAAGACAAACCCCGCGCCGTCGCCGACTATATTGCAGGCATGACGGATCGTTATGCCATGCGAGAATATCAGCGCATGTTTTCCATTTCCGAGCGTGAGCTTTAATTCAGTCCAATAGCTTCTCTCTCCCCCGTGCGCTCGCTGTCTTGAGTTTTTAAGGCGCGTATTGCACTATTCAACATCCTCACCATCATCTCTTTCAGTTTGTTAATAAATTATCCTAATTGCCTGATGGAATTGGATTTCCAGGTGAGAATTCTTGTTGCTGTAAATGAGCACTTTTACACAAAACGACATGGTGTTGCATGAAAACAACATTTGTTAATAAATTGTAACGAAATCGTATATTTGTCTTGCGGCGCAACTTTCGACTTTGGCATACTGCATCTACCTTCTCGCAAGGGGAGTTCGCGAACTCTTTCGATGCACCTGCAAAAAGTGTACGAAAGTTAATATAAAACGCATTAGGAGATTTATATGAACAAGAAACTGGGCCTGGCAGTAGCTGGTGCTGTAATGGCATTTGGCGCATCTGCTGCTAACGCTGCAATCACCATTCCTGCTGGTGATTGGACAATCGACATCGGTGGTAACGTTAACGCTTACTACACTCACACCAAGTTCTCTGGCGACCTGAAGACTGCAGGTACAGAAGACGTAGCTAACACCGTACAAACCGGTCTGCTGCCTTCCGCTCTGGGTATCGGTGGTAAGACTCGTCAAAACGATTTGGACATTGCGTTCCAATTCACATTCTTCACTGGCGTTGATTCCGGTAACGGTCAATCTGGCGGCAACAACAGCCTGAACATTCGTCAAGCTTACTTGACCTTCGGTGACAAGAGCTGGGGTACTATCAAGGCTGGTCGTGACTTGGGCATTTTCGGTTCTGACGCTATCCTGTCTGACATGACTCTGTTAGGCGTTGGTATTGGCGCTGGTAGCGGTGGTTCCTCCACTCTGGGCCGTATCGGTTCTGGTTACATGTACGCTGACTGGGTAGGTCAAATCTCCTACATCTCTCCAAACTGGAACGGTTTCAGCTTTGCTGTTGGCGCTCGTGAGCCATGGTCCAATGGTTCTAGCAATACCGACATTCGTAACGACATGGGTTATGAAGGTAAGGTTAGCTACGAGTGGACTGGCGACTACGCTGGTAAGGTTTGGCTGGGTGCAATCAGCCAGAAGCATGACACCAACACTGGTTCTACCGATAGCTACACTTCCCGTGGTTGGGATCTGGGCGGTAAGGTTAACTTGGCTGGTGTAGGCTTGGTTGGTTACTACTACGATGGTAAGGGTCTGTCTGGTTCTAGCGCTGCTAGCCTGAGCACCGCTGCTAATGGTCTGTTGTTCTTGGCTGGTCAAAAGTCTGACGACAAGGGTGGCTACGTACAAGCTACCTACGCTCTGCCAGGCGTTGGCACCAAGCTGGGTCTGTCTTACGGCGTAAGCAAGTCTGAAGCTGCTGCTTCGAACGTTGAGTTCGAGAACAAGTCTTGGATCGTCGGTGCTTACCACCCTCTGACCAAGAGCCTGAACCTGGTTGCTGAATACACCGATAACAAGCTGGAAAACATCGGTTACAGCGCTGGTCAAGACGGCAAGGCTAAGACCGTGTCTCTGGGCGCGATCCTGTTCTTCTAAGATTTATTCTTAGTTGACTTGAAGCTTAAACGGCACCTTCGGGTGCCGTTTTTATTTAGGAAGATAAAATGAAATTTGTATTTATTGGTTTGTTTGCACTGGCGTTGCCAGGTTGTGCGCAGTTGATGCATGGTGAGCAACAGCCTGTCGTGCCTCAGAGCAATGGTGAGTATTACACTTCATGCAGTGGTGCGGTCGAAGACTGGAACTCTTGTCATGTGAAAGCCCGCAAGGCTTGTGCTGGGGAATACGAAACGATCAAGAAAAATGAAAGTGCGGTAGGTGGTCGACGCGAATTGACGTTTCAATGCGTACGATGAGTCGGTTTTAATACTCAAATATCATGGTGCCCACGTGGCTTAACAAAGCTACGTGGATGCATGATCATTATTGGTTAAGTTTCAGGCGGGTATGGCATTCAATCAACAACCTTCGGCAAATCTACTACAGGCGTTACGTACGGCGCATCAGTTACATGCAGCTGGCAATGCAAAACAAGCAGAGGCTATTTGCCTGCAAATTCTCGCAGCCGATGCCCGGCAGGCAGACGCTATTCATTTGCTTGGAGTGATTGAGCTGCAAGATGGCAATATGGAAAAGGCGACGCAGCATTTTCAAAAAGCCATCAAGATTAATGGAAAAAATCCGCAATTCCATAGCAATTTAGGCTTGGCCTGGCATGAGCAGGGTAAGCTCAAAGAGGCTGAGCAGTCTTATAAGCAGGCGATTGCACTGAATGCCCGTTATCTGGATGCCTGGTATAACCTGCATGCCATGTTGATTCGGATGGGGGATTATCTGCCGGCCTGTGAGGCTTTAAACAACGTGTTGGCGTTGAATCCACATGATCAGGAGGCGCGCTTGATGCTGGCGATTCTGCTTGAGTATGTTGGCAAGCCCGAGCAAAGCCAGCGGATGGAACAGATGCTGGATACCACGAGTCCTCTGATGCAAGCGCGTCTGGATGCCTGGCATTATTTCCGCGCGTTGCCAGAGAAACCGGTGATTACAGGTAGCAACCTTGCGACGTTTAAACGTGCAGTAGCTCAAGCCAATATCAAGGGCTTGGTACTGGAGTTTGGGGTGCGGCACGGCAATAGTATCCGGCAGTTGGTGCAGTTGGTCGGGCAAGAGGCACATGGTTTTGATAGTTTTCAGGGTTTGCCCGAGGATTGGCATGCGGAGTCGCGAGGGAGTTACTCCACCAAGGGCGTGATTCCCAAGGTGCCGCCTTTGGTAAAGCTGCATGCGGGATGGTTTGATGAAACATTGCCTGCGTTTATTGAAAAACATGTAGGCCCAGCTCGTCTGATAAATATCGATTGCGACATTTATAGTTCGACGAAAACGGTGCTGGATACGTTGGCAGAGCGAATCGTGCCGGGTACCGTGCTCATTTTTGATGAGTACATTGGCAACGAGCATTGGCGCGAGGATGAGTACAAGGCGTTCCAGGAGGCGGTCGCCGCCTATGGCTGGCGCTATGAATATCTTGCGGTCAGCTTCTTTACCAAGCAGGTGGTGGTAAAAATTACCGAGGTGGGCCAGCCTTAACGTGCTGGCCCGGTGTCGTCGAGCTATCTGCTGCTTTTACTCTTCAATGCCTAATTCCTGAATCTTTCGCGTCAGGGTATTGCGGCCCATGCCTAGCTGGGTCGCAGCTTCAATACGGCGGCCGCTGGTATGGCTCAATGCGCGGCTGATCAGGATCTTCTCGAATTCCTTGGTGCGGGTTTCTAGTATTTCCTGTTCGCCACGATTCAGCGCATCCATTACTTCGGCGGCCAGTGCCTCTTGCCACGAGGTGGCCGTGGTGGGTTTGCTGCTGTCTTCCTTCAGTTCGGGTGGCAGGTCAGCTACATCAATATTTTGCCCTGGGGCCATTACCGTTAGCCAATGGCAGACGTTTTCAAGCTGGCGCACATTGCCACTCCAGCCCATGGTGGCAAGATAGCGCAACGCGCTGGCCGAAGGCTGCTTGGCCTCAACGCCCAGCTCCTGCGCGCTCTGCTGGAGGAAATGCTTGACTAGCAGAGGTACATCTTCACGACGTTCCCGCAGTGGAGGCAGACGCAGACGGATGACGTTGAGGCGATGGAACAAATCCTCACGGAACAAGCCCAGTTTGACCCGCTCTTCGAGATCTTGATGGGTGGCTGCGATGATGCGTACGTTGACCTTCACCGGCTGGTGACCGCCCACGCGATAGAATTGCCCGTCACACAATACGCGCAGCAAGCGCGTTTGCAGATCAGAAGGCATATCGCCGATTTCATCCAGAAACAGCGTACCGCCATCTGCTTGTTCAAAGCGTCCGCGCCGTGCTGCCTGCGCGCCGGTAAACGCGCCGCGTTCATGGCCGAACAGTTCGGACTCCAGCAGATCCTTGGGAATAGCTGCGGTATTAATCGCGATAAATGGTTTGTCTGCTCGTGGGCTGTGGCGATGCAGGGCGCTGGCAACCAGCTCCTTGCCGGTTCCAGATTCACCGTTGATAAGTACGGTGGCATGGGAGCGGCTGAGGCGGCCGATGGCGCGGAATACTTCCTGCATGGCTGGGGCTTGGCCAATAATCTCCGGCGTCGCTTCGGGCGTGACGGCTTCTGTGGCTTGCCGCATGCTTTCTTCCACGGCGCGACGAATAATATCAATCGCCTGATCCACATCAAAAGGCTTGGCGAGATATTCAAAAGCGCCACCCTGAAATGCCGCAACAGCACTTTCAAGATCGGAGTAAGCCGTCATGATGATGACGGGAATCTCAGGCAGGCGTTTTTTTACTTCATCGAGGAAGTCGAGGCCGGAGCCATTAGGCATGCGAATGTCGCTGACAATCACCTGCGGTTCTTCGCGTGTCAGCGCATTAAGCGCCTCAGGCACTGAGGCAAAGGTCTTGAAGTCCATGTCGGTGCGCGCCAGCGCTTTTTCAAAGACCCAGCGTATCGATTTGTCGTCGTCAATAATCCAGATTGGTTTCATAGCTTGCCTGTGTGTTTAAAATCGTCCATGTGTTCAACGTCCGTTTACTGCTTGGCAATAAAGCCTTTCATGGCGGTGGTTTCAATGGGTAGCAGAATGGTGAAGCAGGTTTTTCCAGGTTCGCTTTCACATTCAATCATGCCGTGATGCTGGGTGATGAATGTTTGTGCCAACGTCAGTCCCAGGCCGGAGCCACCTTCACGGCCGGAGACCAATGGGTAGAAAATGCGGTCGCGGATATCAGGCGGTATTCCGGGACCATTGTCGATGATCTGCAGGCGTATCGCCACCCGGTAACGCTTCTTTGCCAGGGTAACCTGCCGTTCGGCACGGGTGCGCAGCGTAATTTGCCCGGTGCCCTGCATGGCCTGTGCAGCGTTGCGGGCAATATTCAGCACGGCCTGTATCAGTTTCTCACGGTCGCCAATCAGTTCGGGCAGGCTGGTGTCGTAGTCGCGCTTCACCATAATGGCTTTGGGTGACTCCGCCAGCAAGAGGCTACGCACCCGTTCAAGTACTTCATGGATGTTGGTTGGCTCGTATTTTGGTACGCGATGCGGCACCAGCAAGCGATCCATCAGCGATTGCAAGCGGTCTGCTTCCTTGATGATGACTTGGGTATATTCGCGTAGATTGACCTGGGGTAGCTCATGCTCCAGCAGCTGCGCGGCACCCCGCAGTCCGCCTAGCGGATTACGGATCTCGTGGGCGAGGTTGCGTAACAATTCAGCGTTGGCTTGCTGCTGGATGAGCATGCGCTCTTCGCGGGCAATCCGCAGTTGCTGATCCATCTGCTGGAACTCAAGCACCAGGCATGCCGGATTCACATCGACCGGGGTTACGGTGCAGGTCACCGCCACCGAATTTTGACGCATGGTGGTTATCAGAAACTCATGCTCGCGAAACGGGCTGCGATTGCTGATGGCATTTTCCACGGCGGAATGCAGGATTTCGCATTCAGGAAATACCTGGAATATATCCAGCCCGGTGATCTGTTTTGCGCTTAACGCAAATAGGATTTCTGCACCGGGGTTTGCATATAAAACCTTGCGGGAGTCATCCAGCAGGATGACGGCAGTGGCGAGATGTTCAAGACCAGCAAATGTGGGAGGAATAATGTGTACCATGGCAGTGGTTAAGCAAAAGCCAGGCCAGAGCCGAGCTTTAAATGGGTGGAAAAGCGTTGCATAAGGTAGGCCTCATCAGTTTGAAATATGCATGTGCAACACTCAACGCAATGAAACACGTTTATTTCATGCCATTAAGCTCTTTTTGCAGTAACTTCACATTGTTTTCATGGGTATCCACATCCGCTTTAAGGCGGCGCATTTTCTCTTCAAACTTCGCCACGTTGCGGAACGTCTTGCCATCCGAGCCACGATACACCTCGGGCTTGGCGCTACCCTCCTCATAAGCCTGCCGGGCTTCTTCCAGGGCCTTTTTCTCACTTGCCAGTTCATCTTGCAGAATTTGCCTGCGCGTATCATCGCGTCGGGTTTGCGTGTTCTTGTCTACTTTCGGAAAGTCCGATGGTGTCGGCGTTCTTGTCCGTTCTTTCTTGCCTTGTGGCACTGGCAGGGCATTGTCACCTTTCAGAAAAAGCTGGCAATTTTTGTAGAGGGTTCGGGTCTTGGCGTCCGTAAATGTCGGTTGTCCCGATTCATCAACGCACTTGTAGATATCGGCCGCCTGCGCCGTAAAACCAAGCAGCAAGCCGCAACACAGCAATATAAATTTCATGCATTGAGTTTAGATGAGAAGCCACGAGGTGGCAACGCGCGCCTGTGAGGAGGTGCGCAAGAATGACAGGCAATAAAAAAGGCGGGTCGCCCCGCCTTTTTAAGATGCTGTGATTAGCAGCTGTAGTACATGGCAAATTCGATTGGGTGAGGAGTCATGCGCATTTTGGTGACTTCTTCCATCTTCAATGTAATGTAGCTGTCGATCCAGTCATCAGAGAACACACCGCCACGGGTAAGGAACTCGCGATCCTTATCCAGGTATTCCAGTGCTTGCTCCAGTGAGGAACATACGGTTGGGATAGCGGCATCTTCTTCAGGAGGAAGATGGTAGAGATCCTTGGTCGCTGGTTCGCCTGGGTGAATCTTGTTCTGAACACCGTCCAGACCCGCCATCAGCAGGGCGCTGAATGCCAGGTATGGGTTGGCAGTAGGATCAGGGAAGCGAGCTTCAACACGGCGAGCCTTGTCGGAGTGCACGAAAGGAATACGGATCGAAGCCGAGCGGTTCTTGGCAGAGTATGCCAATTTAACTGGGGCTTCATAACCTGGAACCAGACGCTTGTAGGAGTTGGTACCTGGGTTGGTGATCGCATTCAGCGCGCGAGCGTGCTTGATTATGCCGCCGATGTAGTACAGCGCGAACTCGGACAGGCCAGCGTAGCCGTTACCTGCGAACAGGTTCTTGCCATCTTTCCATACGGATTGGTGCACGTGCATGCCGGAACCGTTGTCGCCAACGATAGGCTTAGGCATGAAAGTAGCGGTCTTGCCATAAGCGTGAGCTGTGTTCAGAACCACATACTTCAGAACCTGAGTCCAGTCGGCACGTTGTACCAGGGTGCTGAACTTGGTGCCGATTTCACATTGACCAGCAGTAGCCACTTCGTGGTGATGCACTTCAACGGGCACGCCCATGCCTTCCAGGGCGATTACCATGGCAGAGCGCAGGTCTTGCAATGAATCGACTGGAGGAACTGGGAAATAGCCACCCTTTACGCCTGGACGGTGACCGGTGTTGCCGCTTTCAAACTTCTCGCCAGATGCCCATGCACCTTCTTCGGAGTTGATCTTGACGGAGCAGCCGTCCATGCTGGCATTCCACTGGATGGAATCGAAAATGAAGAATTCGGGTTCTGGACCGAAGTAGGCGGTATCGCCGAGGCCGCTGGACTTCAGGTAAGCTTCAGCGCGCTTTGCCAGGCTGCGTGGGCAACGGTCGTAGCCCTTGCCATCGGTAGGATCTACCACGTCGCAGCTCAGAATCAGGGTTGGTTCGTCCATGAAAGGATCGATATTGGCAGTCTCAGGATCAGGCATCAATTGCATGTCGGAAGCTTGAATACCTTTCCAGCCAGCGATAGATGAACCGTCGAATGCATGGCCTTCGGTAAATTTGCTTTCATCGAACGCTGAGATGGGTACAGTTACGTGCTGTTCTTTACCTCTGGTATCGGTGAAACGGAAATCAACAAACTTAATGTCATTTTCCTTCACCATTTTCATTACGTCGGCTACCGCCATTTCATTCTCCTAAAACGTAAAAGCGTAAATTAAGTAATCAAACACGACGGTTTGATAGAAAAACTGCTGAATATATCTAGCAGGAAACGTGCCATCGGAAACCCCGAGATTCTCATTTTCACATAATCACTTAGAAAAGAGAATAAGAAAGCGGGGCACCGAATATGGGCGCTCGCTTAGTTGTGCGCACCAAATTGGTGCTTTCTACTTGTGCGGCAAAATTATCGCTATACTTCGGGGTAAATCTACAAATATAGTCGAGCGCATCATGGAAACTATCAATCAAATATTACAAAAAGCCAAGCAGCGTGCTCAGGCGAATAGTCTGCCTTATGCTGGTGCCCTGACCCCCGAAGAAGCGCAATACATCATGGCATCTGCCCCAGGCGCCCGTCTGGTCGATGTAAGAAGCCGCGCCGAGCTTGAGCTGGTGGGGCGCGTTCCTCAGGCCCTGAGCATTGAGTGGGCATTTTACCCAGGCATGGTGGCCAATCCTGATTTTGCCGCTCATCTCGACAAGCAGGTGGATCGCGAAGCGCTGGTGATGTTTTTGTGCCGTACGGGTGGCCGTTCGCACAATGCGGCTGTGCTGGCTAATTCCATGGGCTATACCGAGGCTTATAACATACTGGAAGGTTTTGAAGGCGCGACTGATCCCCAAACCGGTCAGCGCGGCAGGATTAACGGCTGGAAAGCGGCTGATCTGCCCTGGACAAATAACTAAACACAGACAGGGTCGTGATGATGGATCGTTACGCCGTGATCGGCAACCCGGTCGAGCACAGCAAGTCGCCGCTCATACACCACATGTTTGCCGAGCAAACCTCGCAGCAACTTGAATACGGTCGTGTGCTGGCTCCTCTTGATGCATTTGTTGATACCGTGCACGCCATGCGGGCCCATGGCTACAAGGGCGCCAACGTTACCGTGCCATTCAAGCTGCAGGCATACCAGCTGGCAACGCAGCTGACCGAGCGCGCCCATGATGCGGGCGCCGTCAATACCTTGATGTTTCAGGGCGACGATATCATTGGGGATAACACCGACGGCGCCGGATTGGTGCAGGACATTCAGCATAATCTGGGGATTTCCTTGCAAGGCAAGCGTGTGCTGCTGATTGGTGCGGGTGGTGCGGCAGAAGGGGTGCTGCATCCCATTTTGGCGCAGCAACCCGCATTGCTGGTTGTGGCCAATCGCACGCTGGATAAGGCGCTTGCCATGGTGCGCAAGGTGGAGGCGCAGGGCGAGATGCTGTATGTGTCGGTACAGGCGCTGGCGTTCGAGGATCTGCCCGGCCAGGCGTTTGATGTTGTCGTGAATGCCACTTCCGCCGGGTTGACCGATTCCCATCTGCCTTTGCCGCCCACCATGTTTGCGGCGGGATCCCTGGCGTACGACATGATGTATGGTCGTGAGACCCCATTTATGGCTTTTGCCCGTGCGCATGGTGCCGCCTATGTAGTGGATGGCCTGGGTATGTTGATCGAACAGGCAGCAGAGTCGTTTTACCTGTGGCGTAAAGTGCGGCCCGCCACAGCGCCGGTGATTGCGCACTTTAAATCATGACATTGCGCCAATGGATATGGCGCGGCCTGTTGGCCTTGCTCTTGCTGATTGTGCTCTATCAGCTCTGGATATTCCTGCATATATGCTGGTGGGTGCAGCACAACCCCGATAGCAGTGCTTTCATGCGCGACCGCCTGGTATTGCTGCAGGAAGATAAACCCGGCGCAGAGTTGCGGCATCAGTGGGTACCCTACAGCCACATATCCGTGCATCTTAAGCGGGCGGTGATTGCGGCCGAAGACTCCCGTTTTGTCGAGCATGAAGGCTTTGATTGGGATGGTATTCAAAAAGCTTATGAGAAAAACCTGAAAAAAGGCCGCATCGTGGCCGGCGGTTCCACCATCAGCCAGCAGCTCTCCAAAAATCTGTTTTTATCCACACGGCGCACCCCTTGGCGCAAACTGGAAGAAGCCATGATCACGCTGATGCTGGAAAAGATGATGAGCAAGCGGCGTATCTATGAGATTTATTTGAATGTGATTGAGTGGGGTAATGGCGTATTTGGTGCCGAAGCCGCTGCAAGGTATTACTTTCATACTTCTGCAAAAGGCCTGACATCAGCACAAGCCGCCAAACTCGCTGCCATGGTGCCAAATCCGCGCTATTATGACAGCCATCGAAATGCACGCGGCTTACTGAAGAAAACCGGCATCATCCAGGCGCGGATGAATGCAGTCACTGTGCCTTAGAGCGCGGTAACCAGAAGACCGGAAGCAATCCCGGCAATCAAAATCTATGGGGGTGAATTCAAGATGGATGTTGTAGACAAGTTTTTTCATTCAATACTCAATCTGCCAACCTTGCCCAAGGTGGTGCAAGAAGTCATTTTGATGCTGGACAATGAAGATGTTGACCTCGGTCAGCTCGGCACGCGCATTGCACATGACCAGGTACTCTCGGCCAAAGTGCTGCGCATGGCCAATTCATCCTACTATGGTGTGAGCCGTACCATCAAAACCATTCCCGACGCCATCTCGGTGATCGGTGTCAGCAAGCTGCGCACTCTGGTAATTGCCTCTGGCGTGACCGGCACATTTACAACGCTTCCCGGGCTTGATATCAATCGCTTCTGGCGCCATAGCCTGGTGACCGCTGCTGTTGCCGGCAAAATCAGCCAAGAGCTGAAAAAGTCCACCGAGACTGCCTACCTTGCCGCACTCATGCACAGCATCGGCCAACTGCTCATCCATATTGTATTTCCCGTGCAGGCGGCCGAGATTGATGAAGAGTGCAAAGGCCTGAGCGTCATTGAGCGCAAAGCCCTGGAAAATGCTACGCTGGGCCTGGATCATTGCCAGGTCGGCGCCGAGCTGGCGCGTCGCTGGAATTTCCCCGAGGATATTCAGCGCGTCATTCGCTATTACGCCGACCCGCTGGATAAAATGGCGTGCGATCTGGCGCCTGTGGTGTTCATGGCAGCGCATATCGCGTTTGGTCTGGAAAGTCTGGAAGAGTCAGCCCACATTGCCGAAACGCTGAAGCCGGAAGTGGCAAAAGCGCTGGGCGTGGACCGTATTGAGTGGATTGAGCGCATCGACAGTTATCGTCCGCTGATCCCGGAAGCGGAAAGCTTTCTTTAAGACCTGAGCCCCGCATTTACGACCTGACTACGCCTTTTAAAGTCAGCGCCGTTTAAATCAGCGCTCTTCAAATCAGCCTCATGCAGCACAAGCCGCATGGGGCTGTTTCTTTGTGGCTAAAGGTAATCCTTGAGGTACTTGCCGGTATAGCTTTTTGCAATGGTGGCAACATGCTCGGGCGTACCCTCTGCCACTACCATGCCACCGCCATCCCCACCCTCGGGGCCCATGTCGATCAGCCAGTCTGCGGTTTTAATCACATCCAGGTTGTGCTCGATAATAACGATGGTATTGCCCGCATCGCGCAGGCGATGTATCACGTCCAGCAACAACTGAATATCCGCAAAGTGCAGACCAGTGGTCGGCTCATCCAGAATGTAAAGCGTGCGGCCAGTATCGCGTTTGGATAGCTCCAGTGCCAGCTTGACGCGCTGGGCTTCGCCACCGGAGAGTGTGGTGGCAGATTGCCCCAGCGTAATGTAGCCAAGGCCCACATCCAGCAGAGTCTGCAGCTTGCGAGCCACCACGGGCACTGCATCAAAGAAGGCACGGGCCTGCTCCACTGTCATGCCCAGCACTTCGTGGATGTTCTTGCCTTTGTACTGGATTTCCAGCGTTTCGCGGTTATAGCGTTGGCCCTTGCATACATCACAAGGCACGTACACATCTGGCAGAAAGTGCATTTCCACCCGCAGCACGCCATCGCCCTGACAGGCTTCGCAGCGCCCGCCTTTTACGTTGAACGAATAACGGCCTGGACCATAACCGCGTGCGCGGCTTTCCGGCACGCCGGCAAACAGATCGCGAATAGGCGTAAACAGGCCGGTGTAGGTGGCCGGGTTGGAACGCGGGGTACGGCCAATCGGGCTTTGGTCTACATCGACCACTTTGTCAAAAAACGCCAGCCCGTCAATCTCGGCAAATTCAGCAGGCTCGGTGGAGCTGCCATACAGATGCTTCGCCACCACGCGATACAGGGTGTCATTGACCAGAGTAGATTTGCCCGAACCAGACACGCCGGTGACGCAGGTGAGCAGGCCGACCGGTATTGCCAGGTCCACATCTTTCAGGTTATTGCCGGTGGCATGGGTCAGCTTGAGCCAGCGCTCCGGGTCAGGCTGATGGCGTTTCTTAGGAATGGCGATGGCTTTTTTGCCGCTGAGGTATTGGCCAGTCAGCGAGTTGGGATTGTCCTGGATTTCTTTCGGCGTGCCCGCCGCCACAATATGCCCGCCGTGCTCACCCGCGCCCGGGCCGATGTCGACCACATAATCCGCCGCCATGATCGCGTCCTCATCATGCTCTACCACGATCACGCTATTGCCGATGTCGCGCAGGCGCATCAGGGTTTCCAGCAGGCGGTCATTGTCGCGCTGGTGCAGGCCGATGGAAGGCTCATCCAGTACATACATCACGCCGGTGAGGCCGGAGCCTATCTGCGATGCCAGCCGGATACGCTGTGCTTCACCACCAGACAAGGTTTCTGCCGAGCGTGAGAGTGACAGGTATTCGAGGCCAACATTGGTCAGGAACTTGAGGCGGCTGCTGATCTCCTTGACGATCTTGTCGGCAATGGCCAGCTTCTGGCCGCTGAGTTCGAGCGTGTCAAAGAACACCAGCGCATGTTTCAGCGCGATTTCGCATACTTCATGAATATTGCGCCCACCGACCTTTACGTGGCGTGCCTCGCGACGCAGGCGGGTGCCGCTGCATTCCGGGCAGGCTTGCGAGTTGAGGTATTTTGCCAGCTCTTCGCGCACGGTCACCGAGTCGGTTTCGTGGTAGCGGCGCTGCAAGTTGTTCAGGATGCCTTCAAAGGCATGCGACTTCTGATAGACATTGCCGCGTTCGTTCAGGTACTTGAAGCTGATTTCTTCCTTGCCGCTGCCGTTCAGCAGAATATGCTGCACATGCGGGGGCAGCTCTTCAAAGGCGGTATCCAGATCAAAGCCATAATGCTGGCTCAGGGAAGACAGCAGCTGGAAGTAAAACTGGTTGCGCCTGTCCCACCCCTTGATGGCGCCGCTCGCTAGCGAAAGATGCGGGAAGGCGACCACGCGTTTGGGATCAAAAAAGCTGATCTGGCCCAAGCCATCGCACTTGGGGCAGGCGCCCATGGGGTTGTTGAATGAAAACAGGCGTGGCTCAAGCTCAGCCAGCGAGTAATCGCACACCGGGCAGGAGAATTTGGCCGAGAACAGATGTTCCTTGGCGGTATCCATTTCCAAGGCAATCGCCTTGCCTTCTGCCAGCCGCAAGGCGGTTTCAAAGGATTCGGCAATGCGCTGCTTCATGTCGGCGCGCACCTTCAGGCGGTCCACCACCACATCCACGCTGTGCTTGGTGGTTTTTGCCAGCTTGGGCACGGCGTCCAGCTCATAGGTCTCGCCATCCACCCGCACCCGTACAAAGCCCTGCGCCTTCAGCTCTTCAAACAGGTCTACCTGTTCGCCCTTGCGGTTGCTGACCACCGGCGCCAGGATCATGAGCTTGGTTTCTTCCGGCAAGGCCAGCACGCTATCCACCATCTGCGAGACGGTCTGCGCTTCCAGCTTGATGCCATGGTCCGGGCATTCCGGATCGCCTGCGCGTGCATACAGCAGACGCAGATAGTCATGAATTTCGGTCACGGTACCCACGGTGGAGCGCGGGTTGTGCGAGGTGGATTTCTGCTCAATCGAAATCGCGGGTGACAAGCCTTCGATCAGATCGACATCCGGTTTATCCATGCGCGCCAGAAACTGGCGGGCGTAGGCGGAGAGTGACTCCACATACCGGCGTTGCCCTTCGGCATACAGGGTGTCGAATGCCAATGAGGATTTGCCGGAACCGGAAAGCCCGGTGATGACGATCATCTTGTTGCGTGGCAGGTCGAGTGAAACGTTTTTCAGGTTATGCGTGCGAGCGCCGCGTATCCGTATGTATTCCATGCAAATCCAATCACCTAATCAAATCCGTGAAAATCCGCAGCCGAAGAGGCTTTCCTAATGGTGGACTAATGTTTGTGCAGGCCATGGCTGTTGATGTATTCGGCCTGGCTGGTCTGCCCCCAGGCGCTTATATTCGGCGGCCATCAAAATAGCCCAAGTGAATCTAGGGCTGAGTGGAGGCAACCTGTTAATATACGCAATTTTCGGTCCCAACCCAATCTATTTCCATGTCATCTAATGAACGTATGTCCGCTCAGGAGTTGCGCGCCAGCATGAGCCTGGCATCCATCTATGGATTGCGCATGCTGGGTATGTTTTTGATCCTGCCGATTTTCGCTATTTATGCCGAAACCCTGCCTGGGGGCGATAGCCATCTGATGATCGGTCTGGCGCTGGGCGCCTACGGTTTGACGCAAGCGATATTCCAGCTGCCGTTTGGCATGGCCTCTGACCACTTCGGCCGCAAAAAAGTCATTTATGCCGGCTTGATCCTGTTCGTCATCGGCAGCCTGGTGGCAGGCTTTGCGCATGACCTCACCACCGTCATTATTGGTCGTGCGATTCAGGGCGCCGGAGCGGTTTCTGCCGCCGTTACTGCCCTGGTGGCCGATCTCACGCGTGAAGAGCACCGCACCAAAGCCATGGCGATGATAGGCGGCACCATAGGCGTGACATTTGCCGCCTCGCTGGTGCTGGGGCCCGCGCTTAACCAGTGGATAGGCGTGCCCGGCATTTTCCTGCTCACTGGTGCGCTTGCCGCGCTGGCGATTCTGGATGTGAAATTCATGGTGCCTGACCCTATCGTCAGCCGCTTTCACTCCGACGCCGAAGCGTCGACCTCCAAGCTGCGCGATGTCCTCAAGAACCCTCAACTCCTGCGCCTCAATTACGGCATTTTTGCCCTGCATGCGGCGCAGATGGCGATGTTTGTAGTCGTCCCCTTTGCCATCAAGCAAAGCAGCGGCATGGGCGAAAACGACCATTGGCAGATTTACCTGCCGGTAGTGCTGGTGGGCTTTATCCTCATGATCCCCGCCATTATTTATGGCGAGAAACGCGCCAAGCTCAAGCAAGTGTTTGTTTCCGCCATTGGTCTGATGCTGGTTGCCCAACTCATGCTGGCAAACTCCATCAGCCACTTCTGGGGCATCGTCGCATCGCTCGCGCTCTACTTCATTGCCTTTAACGTGCTTGAAGCCACGCTGCCATCCATCATTTCCAAAATTGCGCCTGCTGCATCCAAAGGCACTGCCATCGGTGTTTACAATACCT
The DNA here is from genome assembly GCF_020523625.1 of Methylovorus menthalis. Classification (GTDB taxonomy): domain Bacteria; phylum Pseudomonadota; class Gammaproteobacteria; order Burkholderiales; family Methylophilaceae; genus Methylovorus; species Methylovorus menthalis. Next base: position 52,042 of record NZ_JAJAQH010000001.1, on the reverse strand, counting down.
CGCAATCCTTCGGGGTGTTTCTCGGCGGTGTGATGGGCGGCTATTTATCGCACTACCATGGCTTTGCCGCGGTCTTCATTTTCTGTAGTGTGCTGATGGGCCTTTGGTTAATTTTTGCCTTGAGTATGACAAGCCCGCCCGCAGTTAAGAGTAAAATGTACCATTTACGCGATATGAGTTCAGCGGATGCGCAGCAGCTTTCCACCCGCCTGGCCGCCGTCAGTGGCGTGCGCGAAGTGGTAGTGTTGCCGGACGAAAGCATGCTCATGCTCAAGGTCGATCTGCAACACGCATTCGATGAAGCTGAAGTTTTAAGATTAATAGGGGATTAACCATGGCATCTGTGAACAAAGTCATTCTGGTCGGCAATCTGGGGCGTGACCCCGAAATGCGCTACATGCCATCCGGCGACGCGCTGGCATCCTTCAGCATTGCCACCACCGACAGCTGGAAAGACAAAAACGGTCAGAAACAGGAGCGCACCGAGTGGCACCGCATCTCCATGTTTGGCAAGCAAGCCGAAATCGCCGGCGAGTACCTGAAAAAAGGCTCCAGCGTGTATATCGAAGGCCGTTTGCAAACCCGCAAATGGCAGGATAAAGAAGGCAACGAACGCCAGACCACCGAAGTGGTTGCCGACCGCATGCAAATGCTCGGCGCCCGCAGCGGCGGCGGCAACGCCTACGAAGTCATGGACGAAGACCAGTCCGCTTCGTACCAGCCACGTCAATCTGCCGCCCCAGCCCAAGCCCGTCCGGCGCCAGCAGCCGCTACATCCAAGCCAGCAGGTGGTTCAGGCTTTGATGATTTTGATGACGATATTCCGTTCTAAGCAAACACGGCAATAAAAAAGCCCGCATGCATGCGGGCTTTTTTATTGCCTGAAAGCTACTCAGCTTATTTTTTATCCGTGGCTTGCCTCGCCAGAGCAACGCTTAGCGCCTCACTCAGGGTTTGATCTGGCTGGCGCCTAAACTCGGTAATAAATCCCCAGTAAATCAGTTGATTATTTTCAAAAGCCAAAAAATATTGATCTATCTGAACGCCACTGTTGAGTAAATATTGATGAAAAAGTATGGATCTTCCGTTGAGGTCTACCAGTTGAGTGTATCTGGGAGATTGTTTCAACTGATCAATCGTGGTTGTCGGAGACATTCCTTTGTTCAAAAAGGAGAGTTGCTGATGGTAAAGTTGTGGGCCGATGCATCCACATAATCCCAGGATGATGACGGCAACAAGCAAGCGCAATTTTGAAAAGTGCATGGCTGATTCCCTTATTTTTTAGTTTGCGCGGCTAATTGCTCTTTCAGTCGGGGCATCAACCCACTTATCTTCTCATCAGGATCTTTGCTTAGTTCCTCTAAAGTACCCCAAGCAAGCAGATTTTTTTGAGGTAGTTCTTGAAGAATGGCGTACTCAGCGAATACAGGAACTTCCATCGGAATAACCATGCACGCAGGAGTGCAGAGCGTCATCATTTCAGTCCTGGTGCCTGTCTGCAAATTGAATGTACGGACGTAGTAGCGGTTATTTTCTTGTTGAAACTCAAATTGTTGCTGGGGGGTAGCGTTTGCAATGGCAGAGTCAACCTCTGTAGAGTTTGCCGTTCTGGATAAGGAAGACAGCTGAGCTCTTTGTAGAGGGGTAGTGCCGGCGCATGCCGTTAGGCCAAGAATGAAGGCAGCAAGTGCTGCCTTTTGCAGATAGTGATTCACAGTTTCCCCTTTAAATAATGTTTTCATGAATGACATGCTGCTCTATGACAGCTATGTACCAAAATATCTTACATTGGAATCAAATATTCTGACATATCAAGTCTGCTTGGATTGAGTTGATCTGCAGAGAAGTGTGAAAAATATAAAGTAATGCCCAAGAACTCGTTATAAGAAGTTCCTGGGCATCCTGTGCGGCAGATTATTCGTGGATACTAGATCACGACTGCGGCTTATCTTCCAACCATCCCCCACCCAGTGCCCGTATCAAGCCCACGGATGTCAGCATCCTGAGCCCGGCGGTCTGCACTTCAGCGCGTTGCACGGAGAGGCTGGTGCGTTGCGCGTCGATCACTTCAAAATAACTGGCAGAGCCGTTTTTGTAGCGGGTGTTGGCGAGGCGCTCGGCGATGCTGGCGGAGGCGATGGCCTGGCGCTGGTAGTCGATCTGCCGGTCCAGCGTGCGCAGGCCGCTCAGGTTGTTTTCCACTTCCTGAAAGCCGACGAGCACTTGTTGCCGGTAGTTGGCAACTTCGCGTTCATAGACGGCATCGGCGCGCGACAGGTTGGCCTTGTTACGGCCGCCATCGAGGATGGGCAGCGTGAGCGCGGTGCCGACCAGCGGGCCGAGCAGCCAGCTGCGGCTGGACCATTTGAACAGTTCATGCAGTTCGTTCGACTCGTAACCACCGGTGCCGGTGAGCACCAGCCGTGGGAAGAACGCGGCCTTGGCAGCACCCACGCGGGCGCTGGCGGCGGCGAGCGCCCGTTGCGCCTGGGCAATGTCCGGGCGACGCTCCAGCAGTTGTGATGGCAGGCCAACCGGCACCCGCACCACGCTGAGCTGCAAGGGCGCTGCGGCCAGAGTGAATTCAGCCGGGGTTTTGCCCAGCAGGATGGCGAGCGCGTGGTCTTGCTGGGCGCGGTTGCGCACGACCGACTCCTGCTCGGCCTGCACGGTGGCCAGCTCGGTTTTGGCCTTGGCGAGGTCAAGCTCACCGATATCCCCCAGGTCAAAGCGCCGTTGCACCATGCGCAGCTCTTCCTGACGCAGGTCTATGGTCTTGCGCAGAATCTCCAGCTCCGAATCCAGTGCGCGCAGCGTGAAATATTGCTGGGCAATGTCGGCTTGCAGCGCCAGCAATACCGAGCGATAGGCGGCCTCCTGGCCTTGCGCATCCAGACGGGCGGCGCGGCTCTGGTCAGACAGGCGGCCGATCAGGTCCACCTCATACGAGGCATTTACCTGCGCGCGCCACTCGGTATTGGCCGATGTATCCGGATCGCGCTGGCGGGTGGGGCCCACGCCGCCATTCAGCTGGAACTTGCGGTCAGCATCGACCACGCCAGCATTGGCGCGGGCTTCTTTCACCCGGGCCAGGGCGATGGCCAGCGTTGGGCTGCTTTCAGTGGCCGCTTCAATCAGATTATTCAGCTCGGTATCGTTAAACACCGTCCACCAGGCGCCACGGTCAATGTGGTCGGCCGGGTTGCCTGCTTGCCAGGCACCATCCAGTTGCGCGGTTTCGCGATACTGGCCGGGCAGTTGCAGGTTGATCTGCTCCGGCGGCTTGGCGGTGGAGCATCCGGCCAGCACCAGCGCTGTCGCCAGCAAGCTGAGTTTCAGGCTGTGCTTGTTCATTCTTGGTTTCCTTTCTCAAATGCGGGTGCTGGCTCAATGGCAGGGGCGGCAGCGTGATGCGCATGGCCGATGTCCTGGCATTTGGTCACCATGGTACGAATCAGTACGTAGAACACAGGGGTGAGGAAGAGGCCGAATACGGTCACGCCTATCATCCCGGCAAACACGGCTATCCCCATGGCATGGCGCATTTCCGAGCCCGCGCCAGTGGATACCACCAGCGGTATCACGCCCGCAATAAACGCGATGGAGGTCATGAGGATGGGGCGCAAGCGCAGGCGGGCGGCTTCAATGGCGGCTGCATAAATCTTGCGGCCTTCCAGCTCCAGCTCACGGGCAAACTCCACAATCAGGATGGCGTTCTTGCACGCAAGGCCGACCAGCACCACCAGACTCACCTGGGTGAAGATATTGTTATCGCCATTGGTCAGCCACACGCCAAAGATGGCAGACAGCAGGCCCATGGGTACAATCAATAACACCGCCAGCGGCAAGGTCAGGCTCTCATACTGCGCAGACAGCACCAGGAACACCAGCAGGATGGACAGTGGCAGGATCACGAACAGCGTGTTGCCGGCAATCTTTTCCTGATAGGTCAGTTCCGTCCACTCAAAGCCGATGCCACGTGGCAGGGTTTCAGCGGCAATGCGTTCCACCGCGGCCTGTGCCTCGCCTGTGCTATAGCCTGGCGCAGCACCGCCATTCACGTCAGCCGACGGGAAGCCGTTGTAACGCATGGCGCGGTCTGGGCCGTAGCTTTGCGTCATCTTCAGCACCGAAGCCAATGGCACCATGTCGCCCTGTGCATTGCGGGTCTTGAGCAGGCCAATGTCTTCCGCATGGGCCCGGAAAGGCGCATCTGCCTGCACACGCACCTGGTAGGTACGGCCAAACTTGTTGAAGTCATTGACGTACAGCGAGCCCAGGTAAATCTGCAGCGTGTCGAACACTTCCGGGATGGAAACGCCGAGTTGCTGCGCATGCGTGCGGTCTACATCGGCATACAGTTGTGGCACATTGATCTGGAAGCTGGAGAACATGCCGGCCAGCTCAGGCGCCTTGCGGGCTTTTTCCATAAAGGCCTGCAGGGCATCGTTGAGCGCCACATTGCCCAGCGCACCACGGTCCTGGATCTGGAACTTGAAGCCGCCTATGGTGCCCAGACCTTGTACCGGTGGTGGCGGGAACACGGCAATAAACGCGCCCTGGATGCTGGCATATTGCTGGTTCAGCTGCTGGGCAATGGCAAAGCCGGACTGGTCCGCGCCCTTGCGCTCATCAAACGGTTTCAGCGTGGCAAACACAATGCCGGAGTTGGGGCTGTTGGTGAACCCGTTGATCGACAAGCCAGGGAAGGCTACGGCGGATTCCACGCCGGGATGCTTGAGCGCAATCTCGCTCATCTGACGAATCACATCTTCGGTGCGATCCAGCGAAGCAGCATCGGGCAATTGCGCAAAGCTCACCAGGTATTGCTTGTCCTGCGCCGGAATAAAGCCGGTAGGCACCAGGTGAATCAGCAGCATGGTGGAGCCGATCAGCGCGCCATACAGCACCAGCATGACGCTCTTGTGGCGCAATACGCCGGTGACGCCATTGCCGTATTTTTCAGAGCCGCGATGGAACACGCGATTGAAGCGTACAAAGAACCAGCCGAACAAGCGATCAATTGTGCGTTGGAAGGCATCTTTCTTTTCGTCATGGCGCTTCAGCAGTAACGAAGCCAGAGCGGGCGAGAGCGTCAGCGAGTTGAATGCCGAAATCACGGTAGAGATGGCGATGGTCAGCGCAAACTGCTTGAAGAACTGGCCGGTCAGTCCGCTGACGAATGCCAATGGTACGAATACCGCAGACAGCGTCAGCGCAATGGCGACAATCGGGCCAGACACTTCACGCATGGCGCGATAGGTGGCTTCCTTGGCCGAGAGGCCGCGCTCGATATTACGCTCCACGTTTTCGACTACCACGATGGCATCATCCACCACGATACCAATCGCCAGCACCAGCCCGAACAGGCTGAGCGTATTGATGGAGAAGCCCAGGCCCATCATCACGGCAAAGGTACCGATGACCGACACCGGCACCGCGAGCAACGGGATGATGGAAGCGCGCCAGGTTTGCAGGAAGATAATCACCACCAGCACCACCAAGCCGACGGCGATCAGCAGCGTTTCGGTCACGGCGTGAATGGATGCACGAACGAACTGCGTGGGGTCATACACGATGTGGTATTCAAGACCTTCGGGCATGTCCTCTTGCAGCTCGGCCATGGTTTTGCGCACGTTTTCCGAAATCTGCAGGGCATTGGAGCCAGGTGCCTGGAAGATAGGGATGGCAACAGCCGATTTGTTATCCAGCAGCGAGCGCAGGGCATACTCACTGGCGCCCAGCTCAACGCGCGCCACATCGCTCAGGCGCGTGACCACGCCATCGGGCGAGGTGCGGATGACGATATTCTCAAACTCTTCTTCGGTGTTGAGTCGGCCGCGCGCATTCACCGAGATCTGATAATCGGTACCGGGCAGCGATGGGGATGCGCCGATCACACCGGCAGCTACGTCCACATTCTGCTGACGGATGGCGGTGACCACATCATTTGCGGTGAGCTTGCGCTCGGCCACCTTGCGCGGGTCCAGCCAGATGCGCATGGAGTAATCGCCTGCGCCAAACAGCTGCACCTGACCTACGCCTTCAATCCGCGCCAATCTATCTTTCACGTTCAGCAGGGCGTAATTGCGCAGGTAGGTCATGTCGTAGCGACCATTGGGCGACAGCAAATGCACGACCATGGTGAGGTCGGGCGAGCTTTTCACCGTGGTCACACCCAGTCGCTGCACTTCTTCCGGCAAGCGAGGCAAGGCCTGGTTGACGCGGTTTTGTACCAGCTGCTGGGCCAAGTCGGGCGAGGTGCCGAGCTTGAAGGTAATGGTCAGCGTCATCAGACCATCAGAGGTGGCTTGCGATGCCATGTACAGCATGCCCTCCACACCATTGATCTGCTCTTCAATTGGCGCTGCCACGGTTTCCGCGATGGTCTGCGGATTGGCGCCGGGGAACTGGGCCTTGACGATGACGGATGGCGGCACGACTTCGGGGTATTCTGAAATCGGCAGGTTGAACATGGAGATCAAGCCGCCGATAAAAATAAGAACGGACAGCACGCCGGCAAAGATCGGCCTGTCCACAAAAAATCTGGATATATTCACGTTACATTCTCCCTGTACTGGTCAGTGGTGCCGACTCAGATGCGGATTTTCTTGGCAGCCGCGCGGGTGGGCGCGGGCACGAGACTGGCCGACTTCGCCGCTGGCGCAGCAGGCGATTCGGCAACGGGCGTGGGCGCCACAACATCGTTCGGGCGTACGCGCTGCAAGCCGTTGACGATGATGCGTTCACCGGCATTCAGGCCTTCACGTACGATACGCATGCCTTCCACCATGGGGCCGATCTTGATCGGGCGATAGTTGGCCTTGTTGTCGGCATCCACCACCATCACGAATTTCTTGTCCTGATCGGTGCCGATGGCTTTGTCGTCAATCAGCAGGGCGGCCTTTTCGCCACCGCCGCCGGTGCGCACGCGGGCATACATGCCGGGCGTCAGCGCGCCATCCTGGTTATCCAGCACGGCACGCACACGGATGGTGCCCGAGGCGGTATCCAGGCGATTGTCGAACGAGCGGATCTGGCCTTGATGCGGGTAGCCGGTTTCGCTGGCAAGGCCAATAGCGACGGGAATGCGCTCGCTATTGGAGTTGTTGCCAGCCCCATGGGCCAGATAACGACCGTAGGTTTGCTCATCCACTTCAAAATTCACATACATGGGCGATACGGACACCAGCGTGGTCAACGCGGGGGAATTGCCAGTAGGGCCGACCAGATTGCCCACGGTGATTTCAGCGCGCGACACGCGACCGCTCACCGGTGCGGTAATGGCGGTGTATTGCAGGTTGAGGCGTGCAGTCATCACGGCGGCTTCGGCGGCTTTCAGGCGCGCATTGGCCACCAGATAGGTGTTGTTGCGCTCATCCAGTTCACGTTGAGCCACGGCGCGGTCTTCTATCAGGCGGCGGGTACGTTCCTGCTCGGTGCGGGCCAGCTCAAGTGCCGCCTCGGCACTGGCCTTGTCGGCTTCGGCGCGGGCGAGTTCCGCCTGGAAAGGGCGTGGGTCTATGGTGAACAGCAGGTCGTCCTTTTTCACCAGTTGGCCATCGCGGAAGTGAATGACATCAATGGTGCCGGTCACGCGCGGGCGTATCTCCACATACTCCACAGCCTCTACGCGGCCAGAGAATTCATCCCATTCGATGACGGATTTTTCAATGACGGTGGCAACCGTCACCGGGGCGGGGGCAGCAGCGGTGGCTGCAGGTCGGGCGGCCTGGCTGTTGTGCGAAACAATGCCTGCCGTGCCGATGAGCGCGACGCCCAGAGCCAGCCATATCAGTTTGCGGTTAAAGCGGGGGGATGCTGTGTTCATGTGTAACTCCCTGTTTTTGAAAATGGTGAATTCGTGAAACTTGAGGTGGCGCTTGGCTGGCGTGCGCTGGCTATGCCATCTCGGTAATAAATTGGGTCAGCAGTTGCGTCACCTCGTGAAACCCCTGGCAGCGCGGGCTGGCGAGGCTGTCTTTCTCTTTGTTGCAGGACATGCGGCGCACCTTGACCGAAACGCCTGCCGCGATGAGGCGCGAGGCATAGAGCTCGGCTTCATCGCGCAAGGGGTCGTTGTCGGCAGTGAGGATCAAGGCCGGGGATAGCTCTGCCAGACGTTTTGAATGCAAAGGTGCGGCATAAGGGTGCAAGGCATCGCTCGCCACAGGCAGGTAGTCAGCCCAGGCCTTGCGGCATGGGCAATCTTCGGCAGCGCGCATGGAGAGGGTGGACTGGCCCGGGTCCAGCATGGGGTTGATCAGTATTTGTCCCTTGAGATGGTTGCCGCGGCCCAGGCCACGGTCACGCGCCATCATGGCCACCACGGCGGCCAGGTTGCCACCCGCCTGATCCCCCGCGACAAACAGCTGCTTGGGGTCTGCGCCCAGTTTCTTTGCCTGCTTGTGCACCCATTGCGTGGCGTCAAATGCCACTTCCACGGTGTCAGGGAAGTGCAGTTGCGGTGCCAGCGGGTAATCCACGCAGACCACAACGCAATCGTCGGCCAGCATGCGTGCCAGTCCAGCGGCATCTTCCACCGTGCCACAGTTGAACAGGCCGCCGTGAAAGTACACGATCACCGGTTTGGCAAGTTCGTGCTTGCCATGGCCAAAGACCTGGACACCGACCAGGCGGTCGGTATGCGGAGAGATAAAACTGGTGCTCCACGGCAGGCTTTGCTGATGATCGGGTACGGGTTTCATGGACGGCTGTTCCTGAAGGTTGGCGATGGGGTTGTCGGCGGGTTTAACGCAAGCCGCCGGAGATAAACAGTGGTTCGCCAGTGATCCAGGCCGCGTCATCGGATGCCAGGAAAAGTGCAGCCGGGGCAATATCCTGCACCTGGCCAATACGGCCTAGCGGGGTCTGGCTTTCAATGTGGGCGCGGAATTCGCCTTCGGCAAAACCAACGCTATGCAGGCCTTCGGTTTCCACCATGCCGGGGTTGATGGCGTTGACGCGTATTTTGCGTGGGCCCAGTTCCTTGGAAAGCGAGCGGGTAACGGCATCCACTGCTGCCTTGGTGGCGCTGTAGACGGCGCCTTGTGCCGGAGCAAATGTGCTGGAGACTACTGAGCTGACATTGATGACGCTGCCGCCGTTTTCACCAAAATGCTTGGCGGCTTCCTGGGTTGTGAGGATGAGGCCCAGCACATTCAGGTTGAACTGCTTGTGGAAGTGTTCTTCGGTGATGGCTTCCAGTGGAGAGAACTCGTAAATGCCGGCATTGTTGACCAGAATGTCCACTTTGCCGTAAGCCTTGATGGCTTCGGCAAACAAGCGCTGAATATCCGCCTGCTTGGCGACATCGGCTTGAACGGCAATCGCTTTGCCACCTGCGGAGGTAATCTCGGCTACGACTTGCTCGGCACCAGCCTTGCTGGATGCGTAGTTGACGACAACCGCAGCACCTTCGGCGGCATACAGCTTGGCAATGCCAGCCCCTATGCCTTTTGATGCGCCGGTAATCACTGCTACCTTGTTGATCAGTTTGTCTGCCATGATGAAGCTCCTTGAAGTTTGAAAAATTGAAGACTGAAAAGTGTTAGTCGCACTTTATATTGAGCATAAATCAAGATAAATAGGCTAAAATCAGAATCACTGTGCAAAAAATCAGGACAATCTAGGGGTAAGCAATGGCAATGGACAGATTTGAGGCGATGCAAGCCTTTACGCGTGTGGTGGAGCTGGCAAGTTTTACCAAGGCGGCATTGTCGCTGAATCTTCCCAAAACCACGGTTTCAGCCCAGGTGCAGGGCCTGGAAAACCGGCTGGGTGTAAAATTACTCAACCGCACCACGCGCCATGTCAGCATTACTACCGACGGTGCCGCCTATTACGAGCGTGCGGTGGCATTGCTGAATGAACTGGAAGAAACCGAAGCCGCCCTGCGCCAGGCAACATCTCGCCCCAGCGGGCGCTTGCGGGTGGATGTGCCGGGCTCTATCGGGCGGCGCATCCTGATCCCGGCGCTGGCGGATTTTACGGAAAAATACCCCGACATCATCCTTGAAATGGGCTGTAATGATCGCCCGGTGGATCTGCTGGAAGAGGGGGTTGATTGCGTGATTCGTGGTGGCGATCCCCTAGATCAATCGCTGGTGGCAAGACGCGTTGCCTCATTGCGCTTTGTTACTTGTGCAACGCCAGACTATCTGCGCAAACATGGCATACCCATGCAGCCGCGCGATCTGGAACGCCATACTGGCATCCATTATTTCTCATCTAAAACCGGCAAGGTCTTCGAGTTTGATTTTGAAGGCGAGGGCCAGCGATATGAGGTGTCCAGTCACCGTAAAATGCTGTTCAATGACGGCGATGCTTGCCTGGCGGCCTGTCTGGCAGGCTTGGGCGTTTTTCAGGCGGCGACCTTCATGGTGCAGGAGCACATTGCCAGTGGCGAGCTGCAAGTGGTGCTGGGCACCCATTTATCGGAAAACCTGCCCCTGTATGTGCTCTATCCGCAAAACCGCCACCTCTCATCCAAGGTGCGCGCTTTCATCGATTGGACCGCTGCGCTGTTTGAAACCAGCGACTTGGTACAAACGCGCACCACCTTGCCTGGCGGGGCCTCAAGATAAAGCTTGCACGTTGTACTTGGCAAACGGCCCGGCCTTGTGTAATATGCGGGCCTTCGTGAGGAAACGGGTGCTTAGCTCAGTTGGTAGAGCGTCGCCCTTACAAGGCGAATGTCGGCGGTTCGACCCCGTCAGCACCCACCAAATCCTTAACGAATGGAGTGGTAGTTCAGTTGGTTAGAATACCGGCCTGTCACGCCGGGGGTCGCGGGTTCGAGCCCCGTCCACTCCGCCAATACCAAAAAGCCCGTTGATTTAGTTCAACGGGCTTTTTTCATGTCTGTCAGGCCTTCATGCTAATGGGATAAGGTTACTTTTCCCGAACAATCTTGCCTGAGAGAACATAGCGTTCTTTGCCATCAATAATGGTGGAGTACACCTTCATGTTTTTCAGGTCGATCACCTGAGTCACGTTGATGCCTGTCTTCTCGCGCCATGTGGCAAAGTAGATATTGTCATCTACCTTGATGCGCTCAGGTTTTTCGGTTCCATGCGCACCTTTTTCCGAGCCTGCGATGCACTTCCACACCATGGATTTGGCATCATTTACCGTTACCCGGTAAACATTTCCGCCTTCATATTGATAAAGAAACTGTCCCTGATACGCTTTTGATGCCTGCGCGTGCAAGGGTAAAGACGAAAGTAACAAGCTGGTGATCAATAACGGTATGTGTTTCATGTAAAAGGCCTGATGTATTTCTGGCGGACTCACAATGCGTCTGCACAGAGGGGGAATCGATGCTTAATCAAAAGCGGATGTGAGTATTATCCCTGAGGTGGCCTTGCTATCCTGGGATATCCGGCTCTACCAGCGTGGCAAGCTGGGCTAAAGATTCCTGCCATCCGAGGTAACAACTTTCGACGGGGATCGTAGCAGGAATGCCCGTTTGCTGGATGGCGATGTCCGTGCCACATGAGACCACGGTCAGGGTGACGGTGACTTCCAGCACGCCAGGCAGGTTGGGATCATCAAAGCGGTCGGTGTAGCGCAGTTTTGCATCGGGGATAAGCTCCAGGTATTCGCCGCTGAAGGCATGCTCGCTTCCCGAGCTGAAGTTGGTGAATGCCATGCGGAAGCTGCCACCTGTTTTGGCTTCCAGATGATGAACCTTGCAAGTGAAACCGTAGGGTGGCAACCACTTTGCCAGGGCTTCTGCATTCAGAAAAGCGTGATACACCCGCTGTGGTGGCGCGCGAAATACGCGATGCAAATTTACGGTACCTGTTGTCATGAGACTTACTCCTTTCACTGCATGAATATGAAAGAACAGCCAGTTTAGCGCAGGCCGGCAGGCGAGGAAAATACGAATATGCCCACCACTGCTGAGGCTGAGTTCGGGTGGTTCGAGTGTTAAGATAGGTTAATGTAAGCCGACTGTAAGTCGGCGGAAATACGCTTTTGGTTTATTTTGGCAGGGGAATCGTCATGCGGGTTTTGCTAGTGGAAGACGACGCCGTACTCGGTGATGCCATACATCGCTCGCTGATCAAGTCCGGGTATGCGGTGGATTGGACGCAGGACGGGCAGCAGGCTGATGTGGCGTTGCATGAACAGGTTTACGATGCCGTGGTGCTGGACCTGGGCCTGCCGCGCATGGATGGCCTGGAGGTGCTGCGGCGCCTGCGTCAGCGCAAGCAATTGGTGCCCGTGGTGATTCTTTCGGCGCGCGAGGGGCTGGATGACCGTGTGCATGGACTGGATCTGGGTGCGGACGATTACCTGACCAAACCTTTCAAATTGCCGGAGCTTGAAGCGCGGCTGCGTGCGCAGATACGTCGCAGTCATCAGGTAGTGACGTCGCATATCGATTTCGGCCCCATGCGCTTTGATAGCACGGACAGGACAGTGACGGTGAATGGTGCCCTGGTGGAATTTTCGCAGCGGGAGCTGAGCGTGCTAGAAGCGCTGATTCTGCGCAGCGGGCGCGTGGTCAGCAAGGAAGCACTGGTGGAAAATCTCTGCAATTGGGATGTGGATGTCGGCAACAATGCCATTGAGGTGTATGTGCACCGCTTGCGCAAGAAACTGGAGCCCTACGGCATCATGATACGTACCGTGCGCGGCCTGGGATATCTCCTGGAAAAACAGCAGGCATGAAATCGCGCTTTTCTGTACGGCGGCAGCTGCTCAAATGGTTGTTACTGCCATTGCTGATCTTGATTGCGGTTGATTCCACCATCCTTTATCGCATCTCGCTGCACTTCCTGCGCAAGGCGTTCGACCATGCGCTATATGAAACCGCTTACGATGTCTCGCAGATACTTATTCAGGATCGCCTCAACAACGCCCAGCTGGAGCTGAAGCCGGAAGTGCGCGACATGCTGCTCTCCAGCCAGCAGGATGTCATGTATTACAGCGTGTACGATCAGCAAGGCCATTTCATGGGGGGCGATCACGCGCTCCCTTATCTCAAGCCGCTGAGCGGGCAGCACAAAACCTTGTATTACGGCGCGGGCCAAGTGAGTGGACACGATGTGCGCGTCGTCTCCATGCCGGTGGTGATCGCGACGGAAGAAGGCAATGCGCCGGTACGCATTCAGGTGGCAGAGACGCGCAATCAGCGCCAGCATCTGGCCAGCCAGATATTGCTGGGGATACTGATTCCACAATTGCTGCTACTGCTGGTGGCGGTGTTGCTCATGTGGTTTGGTATTGGCCGCGGCTTGCGTCCCCTGTGGGATCTGCACGCCGCCCTTGCCCAGCGCACTCCGCGCGACCTCAGCCCCGTGCAACTGACCCAGGTGCCTGAGGAGGTCAGCATGCTGGTCGAGTCCATCAATCAGCTCATGCAGCAGGTGCAACGCCTGCTGGAATCGCAAAACCGTTTTATTGCCGATGCCGCGCACCAGCTGCGTACGCCGCTGGCAGGTGTCATGGCACAGACTGAACTTGCGCAATATGAAACCAACCCCGATGCCTTGCAAAAAAGCCTGGGCAATATCGCCATCAGCACCGAGCGTCTGGTGCACATGGTCAATCAGCTCCTGATACTGGCGCGTGCCGAGCCCGAGGTGATGCAGGCAATCCAGATGCATGTGCTGGATTTGCGCGCCCTGGCGCAGCATGTGACCGGTGACCTGATATCCCTGGCCTTGCCCAGGAATATTGATCTGGGATTTGAGAGTGAGCTTGCGCATGCCTGGGTATTGGGCGATGCCACCAGTCTGGAAGAGATGCTATCGAATCTGGTGGATAACGCCATACGCTATAGCGACGAAGGCGGCCGTGTGACGGTGAGCTTGCTGCGCGATGGAGAAAGCTTTGTGTTGAGCGTCGAAGATGATGGTCCGGGCATTCCCGAGGATGAGCGCGAAAAGGTATTCGAGCGCTTTCACCGGGTGATTGGTACCAAGCAGCCGGGTAGTGGGCTGGGGCTGGCCATTGTGCTGGAGATTGCCCAGGTGCATGGTGCCACGATACAGATGCAGGATGCCACGCCAGAAGGCGGGCTGCGCATTTCATTGCGCTTTGCTGATCATGGCGCCGATGCGCCCGTTATCACTGGCTGAGATACTTGTCGGGATAATCTGGCCAACACGGGATCAGGCTGTCGTGCCGATACGCATGGTGGCAGATATGCGTTAGAAGTGTTCGAAGGTCTGCACCACATCCCGCTCAAACTCATCGGCGGGTACGGGTTTGCTGAACAGGTAACCCTGATAGGCATCGCAGCCATAGTTATCCAGAAACTCGCGCTGGCTCAGCGTTTCCACGCCTTCCGCAATCACCTGCAGATTCAGGCTCTTGCCCAGCGCAATAATGGTGCGGGCAATCACTGCATCGTTGGGGTCGGTGAGCACATCGCGTACAAACGACTGGTCAATTTTGAGCTGATCCAGCGGCAGCAATTTGAGGTAGGACAGCGACGAATAACCGATGCCAAAGTCGTCAATTGAAAAGCCAACGCCAAGATTTTTCAGCTCGGTCATTTTGGCGATCACATCCTCAATATTGTTCACCATCAGGCTTTCGGTGAGTTCCAGCTTGAGACGTTTCGGGTTGGCGCCAGTGACATTCAGCACCTCGACAATCTGATCGACAAAATCCATCTGGCGCAGCTGTTTGGCGCTGACATTCACCGCCAGGGTCAACTTGGAGGTGAGCGGCTGCTGTGCCCAGTTAACCAATTGCTTGCAGGCCGCGTACATGACCCAGTTACCCACGCTCACAATCAGGCCGCTGTCTTCCGCCAATGGGATAAAGGTGCTGGGCGGTATCATGCCGCGCCGGGGATTACGCCAGCGCAGTAGGGCTTCGGCCCCGAGCAGGCGTCCCTGGTTATCGACCTGGGGTTGATAGCACAAGAAGAATTCGTCATTGCGCAGCCCATTGCGCAGATCTTCTTCCATCTCAACCCGGTCGGCGATAAGCGCTTGCATTTCAGGATCAAAAAAGCGGATGACATTGCGGCCAGCGGCCTTGGACTGGTACATCGCCAGATCGGCGCGCTTCAGGATTTCATCCACGGTCGTGGGCTGCTGATCAAACAGGGTGACGCCTATGCTGGCGCTGGTGTGATGCTCATAGCCACTGAACTGGAAGGGATGGGCAAAGCTGATCAGGATTTTTTCGCTGACCAGACGCGCCTGGGCGGCGGCTTCCTGGTGATTGCCGCTCAGCTCATGCAGCAGCACCACAAACTCGTCGCCGCCAAAGCGCGCCACGGTGTCGCTTTCGCGCAGGCAACCGGCAATGCGCATGGCGACCTGTTGCAGCAGCATGTCACCCAGGTCATGGCCCATGGTGTCGTTCAGGGTTTTGAAGTTATCCAGATCAATAAACAGCACCGCCCCCGACTTGCTGGTGCGTGCGGAGTAGGCCAGGGTATGTTCCAGCCGGTCTATGAAGAGCTGGCGGTTGGGCAGGCTGGTCAGGGAATCATAAAACGCCAGATGCTGAATGCGGCTTTCGGCCACTTTCTGCGCGCTGATGTCCTGAATCGCGCCTTCCAGGCGGGTGATGTTGCCGTGCTGGTCAACCACTGACTGGCCAATGATGCGCACCCACAAGAGCTTGTCCTTGCAGGTGAGGATGGGCAGCTCTTCGTCGAAACTTGCGCCATGCTGTATGCATTCCTCTAGAGCCTGCACAATGCGGCTACGCCACTCTTCTGGATAAAACGCCAGGGCACTTTCCATCGTCGGCACAAAGTCGGGCGGGCACTCGTGAATATCCAGCACCTCTTCTGACCAGTAGATGTTTTTTTCTGGCAGGCTCAGCACCCAGCTGCCCACGCGCGCCATGCGGCTGGATATCTTGAGGTAGGCTTCGGTCTGTTCGCGACGGGCGATTTCTGCATGTAATGCCTCGGTACGCATGCGCACCTGACGGCGCATCTGCACATTCCACAAAATCACCAGCATCACGCAAAGCAGCAAGGCCGCAATGCCAAACGCAATCCAACGAGTATTGAGGCTGTTGGGGGTGGTGGAGTAGTGGTAGATGAACTTGCGTGGCTGGTAGTTATCGGGTGCGAGCTTCAAGCGCGTCAGCAGCTGGGCGATGTGGCTCCAGCGCTCGGTATTCATGTGGCCCATATCGACGATATCGGGCATGACCAGCGGACGCATGCTTTTGGCTTCTGCCAGCAGTGAGTCCCTGGTGGCCCCACTCTGTTTTACGCCAGGCAATCGCAGGATGAGGTCGGCAATTTCCTCGGGGTTGTCAAAGGCATAACGCCAGCCTTTGAGCGTTGCTTTCAGGAAAGCATCAGCCCGGTCCGGGTGCGAATCGACTTCGCTGCGTGAGGTGAACAGGGTATCCCCATAAAAATCCACGTCGTAATCAGTCGTACTGATGATGGCGGGCTCTACGCCACGCGCACGCAAGCGGTAGGGTTCGTTGGTGGAGTAGGCAGCTATCGCATCGACCTTGCCGTTGATCAGGTCATCGAGCTGCCCGGTGTGGGTAACAAAATGCACGTTCGCAGGGTCCAGCCCGGCTTTCAGCATCATGGCATCAAACTGCACGGCGCTGAGGTCATGTTTCATCATGACCGATTTGCCCATGAGATCAGCCAGGCGGCGAATATTGCTGTCTTCGCGGCTGACGATAATGAAGGGGGAGTGCTGGAAGATGGCCGCCATGGCGACGATCGGCTTGCCATGCATATGGGCCAGCAGTAGATCGGCATCGCTGATGCCGTATTGCACCGTGCCATTCAGCACGGCATCCAGTGCCGGTTTGCCGGGGCCGCCTTCGATGATATTGACGTCCAGCCCGGCGTCTTTGTAAAACCCTTTGGCCTGGGCGGCGTAGTAGCCTGCAAACTGAAATTGATGATGCCATTTGAGCTGCAGGTTGACCTTGTTGGTGTCAGCCCATGCCGTCTGGGCAAAAAGGCAGGCAAGCACTGCCAGTTTTGTGCACCAGAAGAGCCTTGTAGTTATATCCAACGCGGACGTTCGGAAGTTCATTGGCGCGGCAAAACCCATCGATATGTCATGATTATTCTGAGCGCGAAATGGGCATGAGGCCAGACCGATATTCGCGCATACTATTCGCGAATATATAGAATTAATGCGAAGAATTAAAGTGTTTTCATTGGCTTGTTCAAGCTTTTGCATCTAAAAACTTAGATTTCTTATGCGTACTTCTTTGGTAGTACCCCTTCAAGAGAATTTTGGTCCCCCGGTGATTTGGCTATCGTGATGCCAAGTTCAACACCGCATCAAATTTTAAAGGGGACATCCACATGGCAAGAAATTCCATCCTGAATGAACGACATCGCGCACTCGGCTCCAAGCTCGATGGCGATACCTGGAACGATATGCCGATTCCGTGGAGCTACAATACCAGCGTGCATGACGAAGTCGTGGCCGTGCGCAGCAAAGCGGGTTTGTATGATGTATCGGCACTGAACATCGTCAAGGTCAGCGGCGCGGATGCCGAAGCCGTGATCGACCAGCTGGTGGCGCGCGATATCACCCGGCTCGAGCCCGGCTGTTCATTGCTGGCCGCCGAAGTCGATGAAACCGGCGCGCTGTGTGACGACATCATGGTGATTCGCGACTCGGCCACCGATTTCCGTCTCTCGCATGGCAGCGGTAAAACCCCCGAGCAACTCAAGCTGTTGTCTGCTGGTAAAAACATCAAGATCGAGCCTGATCTGGATATACATATTCTCTCGCTGCAAGGCCCTTTATCGCTGGCTATCCTGGCACCGCACCTCAGCTTTGATCTGGCAGGCCTGCCTTATTTCCGCCATGTGCCCACTGTGCTGTTTGGCAAAAACATCATCATCGCCCGTGGCGGTTACTCCGGCGAGCGTGGCTATGAGGTTTACTGTACCGCCGCCGATGCCGTCTTCTTGTGGGACAAGATTCTCGAGGTCGGTGCCCCTTTCGGTGCCATTGCCGCCTCCTGGAATTCGCTGGAGCTGACCCGCATTGAAGCCGCCTTGCTGTTCTTTCCGTTTGAAATGCCGGAAGGCGATACCACACCGTGGGAAGTCAACATGGGTTGGGGCGTGGACCTCGACAAGAAGGGGGATTACATCGGCAAGGCCGCCGTACTCAAGCTGAAAGGCCGCGAGCGTGTGCGCCATGTCGGCCTCGTCTGTCGCAGCGCATCGGCTATGGAAGCCGGCGCCAAGCTGTTCAAGGATGGCAAGGAAATCGGCGTGATCACCAGTGCCAGTTACAGCCGCTACCTCATGCTCTCGCTCGCCATGGCGCATGTGAAACCAGAACTCTCAGCCATCGGCACCACGCTGGAAGTGCACAACAGTAGCGGTGTAAGCAAAGCCCACATCGCGCCTACGCCGTTTTACGACCCCTTGCGTTTGCGCACCCATCCCGAAGGCGCGTAGGTCAGCAGGATCAGGTTAAGCAGTTTAAGAGGACATTTAAGATGGAACGCGGTTACTGGATACGCAGCAAGCCGGTCTATACGGCCCTACTCTGGAACGATAAAGCCACGGCGCATGCCGTGCTGGCAGAAGGCGAAGGCGGGCTTGCCGTACTCAAGCTTTTTCAGCAGGCATTGCCCGAGCAGCCGATCACGGTGTTTTACAGCCCGGCAGGCGCTGACAAGGATTACCTGCCAGCCTTGCAGGCAGCAGTAGATGCCGATCTGCGTGTGTTTGAGACAACGGCCGATCTGATGGCTGCCTGGGCAAGCTATCTGGCCGAAGCCCGCATGGGTTTGCGCATTTACACCACAGGCATCGAGAAATTCATGTGGGATGTGGCCGAGACGGCCGCTTCCTTCGGCATTCTCAATCAAGACGTCATGAAAGAGTTGACCGGCTCACTGGCGCGGTCGGTGTACTGCGTGCATTGCAAGTCGCTCACGCATGAAGTCACCAGCAATATCGCCACCTGCGGCGGCTGCGGCCGCAAGCTGTTTGTGCGCGACCACTTTTCGCGGCGCATGGGCGCCTACATGGGGCTGATGGTGGATGCCGAAAACCCCGGCGAAGTGCCCCAGATCGAGGAGATTTATCCATGAGTCAGTTACAGGTCAAAGTGGCCTCCATTCAGGACGTCAGCGCTGGCGTGCGTCACTTCACGCTGGTGGATGCTAGTGGCGGCGAGCTGCCCGCCTTTTCTGGCGGCAGTCATATTGTCGTCACCATGCCTGCGCCCGGCCGCACCTATCGCAATGCCTATTCGCTGCTGAGTTCGCCGGAAGACCGCGCGCATTACGAGATTGCCGTACACCGCCAACCACAGTCGCGCGGTGGCTCCATCTACATGCACGAAGCGGTCAAGGTCGGCAGCGTGCTTGATATTAGCTATCCGGTGAATCTGTTTGCCTTGTCACGCGTGGCCAAGCATCACCTGCTGATTGCTGGTGGCATCGGCATTACGCCGTTCATGGCGCAGATTCATGATCTTGAGCGTCTGGGCGGCGATTACAGCCTCCACTATGGTTTTCGCTCACGCGAGCATGCGGCGTTTGCCGATGCCCTCAAGGGGCGCGTCAGCCAGCGGGCGGTGTGCTATGACGAAAGCCTGGGCCAGCGCATGGATTTTGACGCCCTGTTGCGCGCCCAGCCGCTGGGTACCCACGTCTATGCCTGCGGCCCGCAAGGCATGGTCGAAGCGCTGGTGGCGACAGCACGCGCGCTCGGCTGGCCCGAGCACCACATCCATAGCGAGCAATTCCTGGCCCCACCGGTGGGTGAGCCATTCACGCTCAAACTCAGCAAGTCCGAACTGGAAATTACCGTGCAAGGCGACATGAGCATGCTGGAAGCCCTGGAGGCCGCTGGCGTGGATGCGCCTTCGCTATGCCGTGGTGGCGCCTGTGGCCGCTGCGAGCTGGAGGTGCTGGGCACCGATGGGCAGTTGCAACACCACGATCACTACCTGAGCGACGCCGACAAGGCTAGCGGCCGCAAGATCATGCCCTGTGTGTCACGGGCCAAATGCGGTTATCTGGAACTCAACCTTTGAGGAATGCTCCCATGAGCCTCGCTTTCAAGCAGGAAACCTTTCGCGACGACTATACCTTCCGCAATTCGCCGGAAGCCATACGCCGTTTCCCCTTTCCGTTTCCCGAAGACCAGTACATGTACTCGGTCAACATCGAGCCGCATACGGCGGGTCCCAAGGGTGCGGTGACTGAATTCACGCTGGATGTGGACGAGCACTACGTGGCCGAGTGCCGCGACAAGGCGATTACCCTGGAGCAGGACCCGGGCCGCTGCGCGGTATTGCCGCACATGATGGATGCCGAGTGGGATTTTCTGGAATTCACCATGGAAAGCCTGGCGCGCGATTATCCTGAGCAATTCAGCCTGAGCAAAAACGGCAAGGCCTGGACCTGGGTCAATCGTCCGCTGGGAATTGAGCAATCCTTTGTATTTGGCGATGCCGCCACACTGCCCATGGGCCCGTTTGAATATATGGGCCGCCAGGTGCAGGGCGACTTTGTGCTGCTGGATCAGCGTGAAGACACCCTGTTTGCCGATGCGGGCATTGTCACCAGCCAGGCTGACTGGTCGCTGGCATTCAATGTCGGCATGTCATGGAATGAATGGCACGGGCCGGTGCCGCAAGTCACCAAGCTGGGTGTGATGGATCGCGCGCTGAAATTCCTGATGAGCCTGCAACAGGCCAATCCGGTACGGCGCCTCAACTGGACCATGACCATCAATCCGCGCCTCGATACTTCGCCCGAAAACTACCCGCTATGGGGCGGCGACCGCAACAAGGTCACCGCAGAGAATGCAGGCGAACTCGCGCATTTGCGTGTGGAGCTGCAAACCCTGTTCCGCATGCCGCGCAGCAATGCCATTGTCTTCAGCATCCGCTGCTACCTCATCAGCATGCAGGAAATGGCGACCTACCCACGTTGGGCCAAGCGTTTTCATCGCGTGCTGCGCGATCTTCACCCTGATCTCGTGGAGTACAAGGGCATCACCAAGTATCAGCAGGCCGTGCTGGCCTGGCTTTCCAGATTCGACGACGGCGCCGACATCGGCACTGGCACCCAGCCTGAATAAGGCTTAAGCCATGGCGCCGTGGTTACCGGGCAATTCCATTTGCATCTATCTTTTCATAAGGGGAACGTAATGAACCATGTAAAGCGTCTGAGTGTGGCCGGTCTTGTGGCCTGCAGTCTTTTCAACCTGCCGGCGTTGGCTGCGGATGAAGCCGCCGCCGAAGCCTCGCCCCACACCCTGACCAGCAATATCGGTTTCTTTGGTCAGTATGTGTTTCGTGGCATCACCTACACCAACGAGCGCCCTGCCGTGCAAGGTGGTTTTGACTATGCCCACTCCAGCGGTCTTTACCTGGGTGTATGGGGCACCAATGTCGACAAGAATGCGCTCTATGGCAATACGCTCGAAGTCGATATCTACGGCGGCTATCTGCACCAGTTCACGCCTGACCTCAGCCTGAATGTTGGTTTCTTGCAGTTCTACTATCCTGACAATGAAAAGATTGCCGGTCAGTCTGCCAATACCACCGAGCTGAACGGCGCGCTGGGCTACAAGTGGTTCACTCTCAAGTACTCGCGTGCCGTGACCGATTTCTTCGGTTACAACACCAAGTCTATCGGTGGCACGCTGGGCCATGGCGATACTAAGGGCACCGATTACATCGAGCTGAATTTCAACTACAAGTTGCCAGTACAGGATATCAACCTGGTGGCACACGCAGGTCATCAGCGTGTTGAAAACTACGGGGACTTGAGCTACAGCGATTACCTGATCGGCCTTAACAAGGACTTCTCTGTTGGCAAGAGTGAAGGCTGGAATGCCGGCTTCAACTACACCGGTACCAATGCCGATGGCGATTTGTGGGTAGACGCCAAGGGCCGCAAGACTGGTGATGACCATCTGGTGCTGTTTATCAAGCGCACGTTCTGATCCCTGGGGGTTTAGCCGGGATGTACCTGAAGGGGGCGTTGCAAAACGCCCTCTTTTATTCGCCGCTGTGGGTAGGCTGGGACTGTATCAGTCGCTTGATATCGGCAATCAGGCCGGTGGGGGCATCGTCATCGCTGATGTGGGCAATAAAGCCTTCCAGCGCCAGCAGTTCACCGGCACTGGAGTAAACGCCCTTGCCCTGTTCCCATACCCATTTGGTATTGCCTGCCCGCGTCATGATGCGGTACACCAGCTGAAACTTGTCCTGCATGGCGAGTTTTTCCTGCACATGCTGCCAGGCCGGGACCCGGTCTTCCGGATGGATGATCTCGACATAGGAAAAGTTAAGCGAATTGATCATCTCATGCGCCTCGTAACCGGTGACTTCGGCACAGCCATCGCTGACGAATTCAAAGCTCCAGTTTCTGTCGTTCTTGCAGCGATAGATCATGCAGGGCGCATTGTTGATCAGCATGCTGAGCGAACGGCGGTTGGTACGCAGGCTGGCCTCGGCCTGCTTGCTGTGGCTGATGTCGGTGAGGGTTCCGACCACGCTGGAACGCTCGCCCTTGACTGACGAGGTGTTGCGCGCGCGCAGCTCCACCCAGGTAGAGTCGCCGTTTTTGCTGATGACGCGGGCTTCCAGCAGGCAACGGCTGCGCTTGCCCTGGATCAGCGAATGCAGGCGGGCTTCCACCAGCGGTTTGTCTTCCGGGTGGATAAAGCTCAGCAGTGGTTTTTGCAGGCAATCTTCCACGTTGAAATCGAGCAGGCCTTGCCACGATGGGTTAAGGAAAAGAATGTTTTGCGCGGTATCGACCTGGAACACGACTTGCTCGATCTGGTTGACCAGCAGATGATAAGGAAACTGCTCGCGGAAATTGGCGCCCGGCGTATCGTGCGAAGACACCGCCGAAAATTGCAGCAGCAGTTGCTCGTTATCGGCGGCTTCACTGATGGGCGAGACGGAAATATGCACAGGCAGCACCGAGCCATCCATGCACAGCAGGCGCAACCGTTGAGTGGCTTTTTTATCGTGGTTGGGCGTGGCGAGCAGGGCTGCCAGGGCTTGATGATCGCCGGGATGGATGACATTGGTCAGTGGCATGCCCAGAATCTGATCCGAAATGCCCTGCATGCCCAGCTCGGCAAGAAAGGCGTTGTTGGCAAAAATGACGGTATAGCCTTCCACCACGGCGGCAGGGGTTGCCAGTAGCGATGACACATTGATGCCCCAGGCCTTGCGGTCGAAGCCCGGATTGCTCAGGTCCAGCTTGCTGCGATTGCGCAGCAGGGGATATACCGCCAGCATGAGCAGGGCGGAAAATGCCGTGGTGGCGACGATCACCATCCCGGCCAGATGCATCTTGAACGGGGCGCTACCCGCCCACCAGGTGTTGAAGACGAATAGAAAAATGATACTGAGGATCAGCGTGCTGAATACGTATATGCTCATGCTTGTGTCCTGTTATATGTGGGTTTCCGGGGAGACCGTGTCCTGATATGCGCTGGTTGAAACAATTGTCTGAAGTGGCTGAAATCAAGGCCCTGCTGCGCCATACGCTTTACCTGCGGCTGGTACTGCTGCTGTTCTGTGTGCTCTTGCTCATCATCATGATGCAGGTCGGCTCCCTGTTTCTGCTGGATTACATTCCTGGCAACCAGTCTGCCATGCGCCAGCTCTACGCGCAAAAATTCCATTGGCAGGTGCTGCGGGCCGAAGTCGTTGCCACGCCGCAGGGTAGCCGGCTGCCCGGTGCCGGACTCAATGCCGGGGGTGGGGTGATGGAGTTCTCGTGGTTCCGCCAGCAACTGGGTTCGCGTCTGCCGCCAGCCATTGCCCACCTGGAAGCCGACACGGCATCGTTGCTCAATACCTATCCGCAGGCCGAGCATACGGCGGGCTGGCTGCAGGCCGTGGACCGGGTGCTGCATGATTACGACAGGCTGGCAGAAGAGCTGCAGCACGATGTGGAGGTTAAGCAGTCGGTGATCGGCCTCTTGCAACTGGTGAGTGGCCTGTTGCTGGTGTGCTGCCTGTTTGCCGTGGCGTTCAAGGCCAAGCATCTGTTGATAGACCGCATCGGCCATCTGGCCAAGTTGCTGCCTCAGGAGTTTCAGGTGGCGGATGACCAGGGCCATGCCGACGAATTTGCCCGGCTGGAGCAAACCGTCTTTCGCATTGCGGCGCGGCTGGAGGGCTTCAAGGCCGAGAGCGCGTGGTTCAACCAGACGCGCAGTGAGCGCTTGCGCCGCTTGTTGCGCGCACAGGGGTTTTTGCACCGGCTGGTGGGCATGATCAATACGCCGGACATCAGCGAAGCCCTGCTGCGCAAGGTGCTGTACATGCTGGAAAGCACGCTGGATGTGCAGAATGTGGCGCTGCTGTTTGCCGAAAAATCCGCCGGTGAGCCGGTGGAGCGCATGTTGTTTTCGCAGCATGCGCCGCATCCTACGCCGCCCAGCCTGCTGGCCGAGCTGAATACCAGCCAGGCGGTGAGTTACCAGCTTGAACCAGCCAATGGCGAAGATGGCAGCCACTGTCTCGTTGCAGCCTTTACCGGCCCGTGGGAAACGCTGGGCATGCTGATGGTGGAGGCCGAGGCAGCGCATGTGTTTGATGAAACCGACATCGAGCTGGTGGAGATGACTGCGCAATTGCTGTCCATGGTGATGGGCACGCAGAACCGCGAGCAGGAAGGCCGTCGTGCCGCGCTGCTGGATGAGCGGGCCGCCATTGCCCGTGAGCTGCATGATTCGCTGGCGCAGTCGCTGTCGTTCATGAAAATCCAGATTTTCCGTCTGCAAAGTCATCCGCAGACTCAGCATGCCGACCTGCGCGGCATTGTGAACGAGCTGCGTCAGGGGCTGGATAATGCCTACCGCGAGTTGCGCGAGCTGCTGTCCACCTTTCGCGTGCACATGGATGTGCGCGGGCTGGGTTTTGCCATCCAGTCGGCGATTGACGAATTCATGCAGCGCTCCAATCTTTCCATTGCGCTGGATAATCGGCTGGTGAATTGCCGCCTGACGGTGAACGAGGAATTCCATATCCTGCATGTCATCCGCGAGGCGCTGTCGAATATCGTGCGCCATTCCGGCGCCAGCACGGTGACCGTGGCGCTGGTCTACCAGAGCAATGGCTCGGTCATCGTGACCATTGATGATGATGGTATCGGCTATGCCAGCAAGCCGGGCGAGCCGGGGCATTACGGGCACAGCATCATGCAGGAGCGTGCTTACAGCCTGGGGGGCGAGCTGGCAGTTTTGCGTCGCCGCACGGGCGGCACGCGGGTAAGATTGGTATTTACGCCGCAATTGGCACAATGACAGGAGAGCACGACCTTGAGCACCCCCAGTACACCGACTTCTGAGCTGACATCTGGCGGCGCGATGCCGACCAAGGTGTTCCTGATTGATGACCATGCGCTGTTTCGCAAGGGCGTTGGTCAGATGATAGAAGCCGACCCGGCATTCCGGGTGGTGGGCGAGGCGGCTTCCGGTAGCGAGGGTTTGTTGCTGGCTCCGCCTTTGCAGCCTGATGTGGTGCTGATCGACCTCAACATGAAAGGTCTCAACGGCATTGAAACCCTGCGCCGCTTCAAAAGTGAAAGCAGTTTGCAGGCCCGTTTTGTGGTGCTGACGGTGTCGGATGCCGAGGATGACTTGCTGGAGGCGTTGCGCGCCGGGGCGGATGGTTATCTGCTGAAGGACATGGAACCGGAAGACCTCTGTGCCAGCCTCAAAAAAGTGATCTCCGGCATGACGGTGATACAGGACAGCCTGACCGAAGTGCTGAAGCAGGCCTTGCTGGAACCGCGCACGCGCAAGGCGGATGATGACGTGGCGCTGACTGACCGCGAGCAGGAGATCTTGCAGTGCCTGGCGGATGGTCTCAACAATAAAACCATCGCGCGCAAACTGGGTATTTCCGATACCACGGTCAAGGTGCATATCAAACATCTGCTCAGCAAACTCAAGCTCACCAGCCGGCTTGAGGCGGCCGTATGGGCACATCGAAAAAAGTAAGTGCCTGCTCTTCCACCTGGCCTTGCCCAGCCTAGCGGCGGCTGACAAACAGCCGGGCGCAGATCAGGCAGATAAAGCTGGCCAGGCCGATGATGATGATGGCCAGCACATCGGCCCCGGCGTATCCCCAGAAACTGTTCATGCGCAATACTCCTCCATGGCAGTGCCATCCTTGGCCAGCAAGCCGGTATCTTCCATGCGGGTGAGTCCAAACGGTGTCAGCTGGTAATAAAACGACAGTGCTTCGCGCGGTAATATATCGCCTACGGTTTCGGTGATGAGCTGCGGTTCATTGCGCACGACCAGGCCGGCCGCCGACAACTCATCCAGCGCCACATGCAGGCTGTTGATCGCGTAGCGCCCTTGCAGGCTGTAGGCTTGCAGAGTCAGCTCGATCAGCGCCTGATCCCGCATGCCGCCCAGCTGGTGCAGCCGTGTCAGTAAAAATCCCTTGATATGCAATTTCATGCGTGTTCTCCCGCTGGATTGTCGCGTAACTGGGCTACGGTTTCGGCGGATTCGCCAAACATGACAAAGCTGCCCGCCACAGTGAGGATGAGGCCGACCAGGAAATACCACGGTGGCATTTGCAGGGTAAAGGCTGCAATAAACAGCAGGGCAAATACCGCGTAGAGGTTGCCAATGGCTTCGCCTCGACCGACGCCGATCAGGCTGAAGCTCTTGTAAAAGGCGGTGTAGCAATAGGCATGGCAGGCCGAGGCCAGCACTATCCACACCATGGCCTTGGGGTTTTGCACGGTAGTGAGTAGTAGCTCACCTATTGGCAGACTGGTAAAAAGCGCGAGGGCAGGCAGGATCAATATGCCCCAGAACAGAATCTCGAAACTGAAGCGGCAATGAATGCCCACGTCCGGGTCGGTCACATCCATCGCCCGCGCCGCCACGGCACCTTCCATGCCCCATCCCAGTGCAGACATGATGCCGCCGAGATAGCCCAGCCATGCATGGCTGTTATCGCCACCCACCTCGCCAAACAGGCCAGGGCCATAAATCACCAGGCCCCCCATCATGATGATCACCATGCCCAGCGCGGCGCGGGTGGAGATTTTTTCGCGGTACCACAGGCGCGCCACCACGGCGCCTATCACCGGGTAAAACAGCGAGGTGACAGCGGCAAATACCGGCCCCACATAGCCCATGGCCATATAGGAGCCAAAGATCGCCATCGGTCCGCCACAAAGCGACGCCAGCGCATACCACTTGGAGATGCGTCGAAAGCGCACCATGGTGCGGGCGTAATCCCCCACCTTGCCCAGCACGCCATTCCACAGTAGTAAAAACACAAACACTGCCAATGCATGCACCCAGGTCATCACGGCGGTGGCAGCCAGCCTGAGCGATTGCTGGTCCTGCGGGATATCGACATACGGTGACTCAAACCACAGCGCCGTGCCGGGTACATACCAGGCGCCCCACAGAATCGCGGTCCACAAGGCCCACATGAATCCCCAGCGCTGGTTGCGCGCGTAATGGCGGTGCAGGGTGGATTGTAGTCTGGCGGTATAGGGCGGGGCTTGCATGAGGCGGATTCCTTTAAAGGTATTTGCCAGAAATGGTAAGGGGCACGCGGCCTGTCTTTCCATACTCCTGAGGGAGTAGGGCGGGCTCATGCTGGCGCCCAGGCTGCCTGATGCCCCAAGTTGGACCGGAACCTGCTTTAAACCATGCATGCCGCACCATTTTCTTGCTACTTCTTAGGTAGTAATCCGTAGTGAGAATTGTGAGGCGGGGGAGGCGGGTATTCAATGGAGCCCAATGCAGGACATGTCAGTACCGTATGTGCTGGCCATGGGCCTGCTGACTGCATGACTTTTCGATAAGGGGAATTAAATTGAACAGTAATCCGCCCGTAGACGCGATCTCCGCCGATTTATCCGGCGATGTCGTCGCCCAGAACTCTACCCTGCACCGTAAGATCGGCTGGCAGGGTGCGTTCTGGGTGGCCAGCGGTGTACCGGCACTGGTGCTTTTTTCCATAGGCGCCATTGCTGCCACCGTCGGCAAACCCTCCTGGATCGTCTGGATGATCTCGATCGCATTCGGCTTTATTCAGGCTTTTACCTATGCTGAAATCGCTGGCCTGTTTCCGCACAAATCTGGCGGCGCCTCCGTCTATGGCGCCGTGGCCTGGGTGCGCTACAGCAAGTTCATTGCACCTATCTCGGTGTGGTGTAACTGGTTCGCCTGGTCGCCGGTATTGGCGATAGGCTCCGGTCTCGCCGCAGGCTACATGCTGAGCGCACTGTTTGCGCCGGATGCCGTCATCAACACCTGGCAGATCACGCTGATGGATCTGAGCTTCATCAAGACAGACCTGGTGCTGCGCATCAATGCCACGTTCATCCTCGGCGCTGCGGTGCTGATGTCGGTGTTTGCCGTGCAGCATGGCGGCATTCTGCGTTCAGCCCGTGTGACCATGATTTTGGGTATTACCGCACTGATCCCGCTGATGCTGATTGGTCTGATCCCTATCCTGACGGGCGATGTGCCACAGGTAAACTTCTTCCCCATGGCACCACTGAGCTATGACGCCGCAGGCAATGTGGTGGATGGCGTATGGGGCATTGAAGGCTGGAAACTGATGGCTGGCGGTCTCTTTATTGCCGCCTGGTCTACCTATGCGTTTGAAACCTCCGTCTGTTACACCCGCGAGTTCAAGAACCCCAAGACCGATACCTTCAAGGCCATTTTCTACTCTGGCCTGCTCTCTATCGCCGTGTTTACGCTGGTGCCAATTGCCTTCCAGGCGCACCTTGGCCTGGGTCAACTGGTCACCCCAGCGGTCGTCGATGCTGCAGGCGCTACGGTTACCCCTGCTGTCTACAGCGGCATGCTGGCGCCTGATATCTACAGTGGCATGGGTGTTGCCAGCGCCTTGTCCGACATGGCAGGCGGCGGCAAGATCATTGGCAATGTCATGGTCATCATGCTGGTGCTGGCGCTGCTGCTCTCTATCATGACCTCCATGGCGGGTTCTTCGCGCACGCTGTACCAGGCCTCGGTCGATGGCTGGCTGCCCAAGTACCTGTCCAAGGTCAATGAGCACGGCGCGCCTACCCCTGCGATGTGGACTGACCTCTGCTTCAATCTGCTGCTGCTGTTGCTGTCTGACTATGTGTTCGTGCTGGCAGCATCCAATATCGGCTACATCATCTTCAACTTCCTCAACCTCAACTCCGGCTGGATACACCGCATGGACCGTCCAAGCTGGCTGCGCCCCTACAAGGCCCCCACCATCCTGCTGGCAGCTGGTGGCGTACTCAGCTTCGTCAACCTGGCCCTGATGGGGTTCGGTGCCGATGTCTGGGGTGAAGGTACATTGATTACCGGCCTGTTCTTCGCCGCGCTGATCATCCCGGTCTTCATCTACCGCCACTATGTGCAGGACAAAGGCCAGTTCCCCAAGGCCATGCTCGAAGACATGCATGTCGGTGACGAAGCCGGTGTGGCAAGCCGGGCCGGTATCCTGCCCTATGTCGCCCTGGTGGCGGGTGTGGTGGTGGTCTACGTGTTCCATCATCTCGGTTAGTATTCCGCGCTAGCCGGGCATGGAGACGGGTCGCCGCAAGGCGGCCCATTTTTTATTTAATCAATTGATTTGTAATGAAAGTTTATCTTGTCGGTACTCCCTAGGTGGTAAGCCCTAAGGAGAATTGTGAGACCGTGCCTGCCCCTCGAAAATAGCCCTACAACAACGATTCACTTCGCCTATTTCGAGAGGACACTTCATGGCACGCGATCCCAAACACGACATTCTGTTTGAGCCCATTCAGATTGGGCCGAAAATCCTGCGTAACCGCTTTTACCAGGTGCCGCACTGTATCGGCGCCGGTTCGGACAAACCGGGCTTTCAGGCGGCTCACCGCTCCATGAAGGCCGAAGGCGGCTGGGCGGCGATGAATACCGAATACTGTTCCATCCACCCCGAGTCTGACGATACCCACCGCCTGTCGGCGCGTATCTGGGATGAGGGTGACGTGCGCAACCTGCGCGCCATGACCGATGAGGTACATAAATACGGCGCCCTGGCTGGTATCGAGATGTGGTACGGCGGCGCGCATGCACCATGCATGGAGTCCCGCGCCACGCCACGCGGCCCCAGCCAGTACGCTTCAGAGTTCGAGACCCTGACCTATTGCAAGGAAATGGACCTGAACGACATCGCCATGGTGCAGCAATACTATGTGGATGCCGCCTACCGCGCCCGCGATGCCGGGTTTGACATTGTGTATGTCTACGGTGCGCACTCCTACCTACCTTTGCAGTTCCTGAATCCTTACTACAACAAACGCACCGATGGCTATGGCGGCTCGCTGGAAAACCGCGCCCGCTTCTGGCTGGAGACGCTGGAAAAGGTACGCCGCGCCGTGGGCGATGACTGTGCGATTGCCACGCGTTTTGCCGTGGACACCGTGTATGGCCCTGGCCAGATCGAGGTGGAAGTGGATGGCATGAAGTTCATTGAGCTGGCCGATCCGCTGGTGGATTTGTGGGACGTGGATGTCGGCGATATTGCCGAGTGGGGCGAAGATGCGGGCCCGTCGCGTTTTTACCAGCAGGGCCATCAGGTGCCCTGGACCAAGTTCGTTAAGCAGGTTTCCAAGAAGCCGGTGCTGGGCGTGGGCCGTTACACCGATCCGGAAAAAATGACCGAGATCGTGACCAAGGGCTATGCCGACATCATCGGTGCGGCCCGCCCATCGATTGCCGACCCTTACCTGCCGAAGAAGATTGAAGAAGGCCGCTATGACGATATTCGCGTCTGCATCGGCTGCAACGTGTGTATCTCGCGCTGGGAAATTGGTGGCCCACCGATGATCTGCACCCAGAACGCAACGGCAGGCGAAGAATACCGCCGTGGCTGGCATCCGGAAAAATTCCGCAAGACCGCTTCCAGCGATGCCGTGCTGGTGGTGGGCGCAGGCCCATCCGGCTCGGAATGCGCACGCGTGCTGATGGAAAGCGGTTATACCGTGCACCTGTATGACAGCGCCGAAAAAGTCGGCGGCCACCTGAATAGTGTGGCGACCTTGCCTGGCCTGGGTGAATGGAGCTACCACCGCGATTACCGCGAAACCCAGCTCAACAAGCTGGTGAAGAAAAACAAGGATTCCGTGATCGCCCTTGGGCAGAAACGCCTGACGGCCGAAGACATTTTGCAATACGGCGCCGACAAGGTGGTGATTGCTACCGGCTCCAGCTGGAATACCGATGGCACCAACTGCCTGACGCACGACGCCCTCCCCGGCGCCGATGCTTCGCGCGCTGACCAGCTCACGCCTGAGCAGGTAATGGAAGGCAAGAAGGCGATAGGCAAGCGCGTGGTGATCCTGAACGCCGATACCTATTTCATGGCACCTAGCCTGGCCGAGAAGCTGGCTGTGGCGGGGCACGAGGTCACTATCGTGTCTGGTGTGCATCTGGCGAACTACATGCACTTCACTTTGGAGTACCCAAACATGATGCGCCGCCTGCATGAGCTGGGGGTGGAAGAGCTGGGCGACCATTTCTGCTCGCGTATTGAGCCGGGCCGTCTGGAGATTTACAACATCTGGGGCGATGGTTCCAAGCGCACCTATCGCGGTCCGGGCGTGGCTCCTCGTGATGCCAACAAGACCCACCGCTGGCTGGAGTTTGATTCGCTGATTCTGGTCACCGGCCGTCATTCCGAAAACGCCTTGTTCAACGACCTGAAAGCCCGCGAAAGCGAGTGGGAGGCCAATGGCATCAAGGGTGTGTACCTGATTGGCGATGCCGAGGCTCCCCGCCTGATTGCCGACGCGACCTTTACCGGCCACCGCGTGGCGCGCGAGATCGAAGAAGCCAATCCGCAATACCCGCTGCCTTACAAGCGCGAGGTGGCGGTATGGGGTGCAGCCCACATGCCGGGCGGTCAGTTCAAGATCGAGTACAAGGTTTAGTCAACGGTTCACTTCAGGGTCCGGTGCAACAGCGGGAGGCATGGCTTCCCGCTGGCTTGCAGGTCAGCCGCCCGGGCCCTGAAGACCCCGATAGCAAAAGAGACAGTTCATGAACGATACCACCCTGGTCACCCGCATACTTTTCCAGGATTTTTCTTCCTGGAGCATCACCCTGTTTTATCTGCTGGGCTACACCGCCATCGGCATCTTTGCCCACGGTGTGTATACCCAGGTGCGCAAATACCGGCGCGGCCGTCCGCTGGACATCGGCGCCTGGCGCCAGCGTGCTGTCAACATGGTGCAGGATATGCTGACGCACCGTACGCTGGTGCGGCGGGACCGCAAGGCGGGGCGTGCGCATGCGCTGATCTTCTTCGGCTTTGCCCTGCTGTTCATCGGCACGGCGACCATCACGCTTGAATATGACATTTTGCAGCCGCTGTTTGGCTGGCGCTTCTGGCATGGCGAATTTTACCTGTGGTTTTCGCTGGTGCTGGATCTTGCTGGCGCAGGCCTGATCGCAGGCGTGCTCTACATGATGTATCGCCGCCAGTGGCTGAGGCTGCCCAAGCTGGATTACGCCCGCCCGGATCGCAGCCCGGAAGACCCGGATTACGATCGCCGTGACTATCGCCGCGAGGACTGGGCCTTTCTGTGGGCGCTGATCCTGATTGGCATCACTGGCTTTGTGCTGGAAGCCACCCGTCTGGTCTGGCTGAGCGGCCAGCCCACGGTGTGGGACCTGCGCTTCTGGTCACCCGTCGGTGCCGTGATGGCGCATGCCATGCAATCGGTCGGCTTGTCACCGGAAGGTGCCGGGCTGGTCCGCAGCGGCTTGTGGTGGTTTCACGGCCTGCTGGCGCTGACTTTTATCGCGTTGATTCCCTACAGCAAGATCAAGCATATTGTCACGGCGCCCACCTCGCTCATGCTGCGCGACCCCCTGGCGGGCCGTCGCCTGCCCAAGGTGCCGGAAGAGCAGGCCAGCGCGGGCTATCAGTACATCACCGATTTCAAGTGGAAAGAGCTGTTGCATCTGGATGCCTGCACCAAGTGCGGCCGCTGCCACGAGGCCTGCCCGGCCAACGCGGTGGGGGCGCCACTGTCGCCACGCGATGTAATCCTGTCGCTGCGTGAGTTTGCCAACCACAGCCTCAATGCCGCCACCCTGCCGGAGAAAGCCGAGCTGGATGTGCATGGCAAGGCGCCGGGGCAGGTATTCATGGAGACCTTGTGGTCGTGCCGCACTTGTCTCGCCTGCGTGGAAATCTGTCCGGTGGCGGTGGAGCATGTGCCGATTATTGTGCAGATGCGCCGCAAGCTGGTGGAAGACGGCAACATGGAGCCGCTGCTGGAGAAAACCCTGCAGACTATCCATAAAACCGGTAATTCGTTTGGCGAATCCAAACGCAAGCGCGCCGCCTGGACCAAGGAGTTGCCGTTCACCATCAAGGATGCGCGCAAGGAAGCGGTCGACATGCTGTGGTTCGTCGGTGATTACGCCTCGTTTGATCCGCGCAACCAGAAAGTCACCCGCGCCTTTGCCCGGCTGATGCAACAGGCCGGGGTGGATTTTGGCCTGCTGTTTGAGGGCGAAATGAACGCGGGCAACGATGTGCGCCGGGTAGGCGAGGAGGGGCTGTATGAGTACCTCGCCACCGCCAACATTACTTCGATACGCGATTGCGAGTTCAAGTCCGTCGTCACGACCGACCCGCATTCCTACAACACTATCCGCAACGAATACCCCGACTTTGGCGGCGAATTCGAGATTCAGCATTACACCACCGTGGTGCGCGAGTTGTTGCTGCAAGGCCGCTTGCGCCTGCGCAAACCGCTGGGCTACCGCGTGACCTTTCATGACCCTTGCCACCTGGGCCGCTACAACAAGGGCTTTGATGCGCCGCGCGACATCCTGCAGATGCTGGGTTGCGAGCTGGTGGAGATGGATCGCAATCGTGACAACTCTTTCTGCTGCGGCGCTGGTGGAGGCCGTATCTGGATACCCGATGCGCCCGGCACCGAAAAACCATCGCAAAACCGCATGCATGAAGCGGGCAGGATCGAAGGCCTGCAAGTGTTCGTTGTGTCCTGCCCTAAGGATCTCACCATGTTTGAAGATGCCCTCAAGACCTCGGGCTACGAGGGCAAGTTTGTGGTGCGCGAGCTGATTGAACTGATAGAAGAATGTGTGGAATACGATGAGTCCCCAGCGCTTTCTGTCGAAGTCTGAGTCACTGGTCCCCATGACCGCACAGGCGCTGGTAGCGCATGTGCTGGAGAGTGGTGACTTTTATGCGGCGGTGGCCGTGCATGGTATCGCCGATGCCAGACAGCGGCAGCGGCTGGAGGAGCGACTGTTTGGCAGTCGCCGCGATGTGCTGATGCTGGCGCGCTGGGAGCACACGCCCGCCAATGTGCTGGATGCCCTGTCGCGGCTGGAGCATATGCCGCTGGCAGGGCGCGTGGTCAAGCACCGCAACACGGAAGGCAGCACGCTCAAGCATCAGTTCAGCCAGTCGGATGATCCTGCGCTTACGGGTCTCCTTGCCCTGCATGCCAACACGCCTGCGCCCTTGCTGTTGCAGATTGCCATGGGCGATCACGATCAGGTGGTGCTGAAGGGACTGGCGCGCAACCCCAGCGCACAGCCTGAGGTATTGCGCCTGCTGGCGCAGCGCTTTCCCAGGCGTTTTGACAAGGAAATTGCCAGCCATGCGGCGGTGCCTGCTGATCTGCTGAGCACGCTCTATCACCGTGGCGACAAGTTCGTGCGCGCCGCGGTGCTGGCGCACAAGCAGGTGCCGGAAGCCTTGCTGCTGCAAGCGGCTAAATCCACCGAAACCCTGATTTTGCGGTCGCTGGTCAAGCATCCGCTGTTGCCTGCGGCGACGGTGGATGCCTTGAGCCAACACAAGGACAACGCCATACGCGCCGCACTGGCGACCCGGGTGGGTTTGCCCCTGGCCTTGAGCGCGCGTCTGGCGCTGGACGACAGTGACAGCGTGCGCCGTGCGGTGGCCTGCCGGGCTGATCTCTCGCCTGCTCTCATGCAGATGCTGGCGGAAGACCGCGACCCCTGGGTGCGGCAATGGCTGGGGCGTAACCCGGTGGTGGGCAAGCATGTGCTGCAAAAGCTCGCGCTGGATATTCATGAAGATGTGCGCCGTGCCGTGGCGCGTAACCCGAATTGCCCCATCACCCTGCTGGAGAAACTGGCTTCTGACCATAGAAGCTGGGTGCGCGCCGCAGTGGCGTATCAGCCCAATGTCACTTCCTGTCTGATGGCGAGCCTGGCGCGCGATAGCGCGGTGGATGTGCTGTCCGGCGTGGCGGCCAATCCACACACGGCGCCAGCGCTGCTGAAGCGTTTGGTGTTTTCGGATGAACTTGACGTGCGGCGCGGCGTGATCCTGAACCCGGCCGCCGGACCAGACGTCTTGCTGCCGCTGCTGCAAGACCCGTATTACCTGCATCGCGTGATGCTGGCGAGCAGCCCCAAACTTAGCGACCAGGACAAATGGCAACTGCGGGACGACCCCGATGCGCGGGTGCGTTTCGCCTTATTTCAATGGCTGGCCGCGCGCGCCTTGCGCCCGGTGGCCGACCGGTATTTCTACAGGAGGAAGGCATGAAAATAGTGGTGGCAGTAAAACAGGTGGCCGCGCTCGATGATGATTTCGAGATACGCGCCGATGGCCTGGATGTGGATGAGGATTTTCTGATGTATGACCTCAATGAGTGGGATGACTACTCGCTGGAAGAGGCCATGAAGATCAAGGAAGCCGCTGCCGAAGGCGCGGTGGAAGTGATTGCCGTCTCGGTGGGGCCGGAGCGTGTGGATGAAAGCCTGCGCAAGTGCCTGGCCAAGGGCGCTGATCGCGCTATCCGCGTGTGGGATGACGCCATGGAAGGCTTGGATGCCGTGACCATAGGCCGCATTCTGGCGGGCGTGGTGAAAAAGGAAGCGCCTGCCATGGTGTTTGCCGGGGTGCAGTCCTCGGACCAGGCGAATGCCGCCACCGGCATGGCAATCGCCGCCAGCCTGGATTGGCCGCATGCGGCGGTGGTGGCCGAGCTGGATTATCAGCCCGGCGCTGCCACTGCGCGCATCAAGCGCGAACTGGAAGGCGGCATGCTGCAGGCGGTAGAGATTGATTGCCCGGCCGTGCTGACGCTGCAACTTGGCATCAACAAGCCGCGCTATGCCTCGCTGCGTGGTATCAAGCAGGCGGCCGCCAAACCGATTGAGCACTGGAGTCTGGGCGACTTGGGGATGGATGCCACGCAAGTAGGCGCCACCGCCGCGCTATCGCGTGTGCGCCGCATGGAAATCCCGGTCAAGGGTCGCGCCCAGATGATAGAAGGCACGATCGCGGAGCAAGCTGCAAAGCTGATTGAAATCATCAAGGAATACAAGGGAGAAGCTGCATGAACACTATTCTTGTAGTAGCCGAACACCGGCGCGGCGAAGTGCGTCCGGTGACGCTGGAGCTGATCACCGCTGCCCAGCAATTGAAAACCGCGGCGGATGACCGCGTGCTGCTAGCGATTATTGGTCAAGAGGTGGAGTTGCTCGCCAGCCAGTTGCAATGGGCAGGCGTGGACGAAATCATCGCCTGCAAGACCAATAGTGCCGAATTTGAACCGGAGCTGGCCGAACAGGCGGTGTCTGCGCTGATCGTCTCGCGTAAACCCATCGCCGTGCTGTTACCGCACAGTGTGGATTCATTGGGCTACGCCACGGCGGTGGCGGTGAAGGGCTGTTATGGCTATGCCACCGATGTTTTCAAGCTCGCCTACGATGGTGGCGCTCTGGTCGCCACGCGTGGTGGTTATAACCAGAAGGTGAATGTCGAGGTGGATTTCCCTGGCCATGCCTGTGCGGTGATGACCATACGCGGCGGCGCTTTCAAGCCGGTAGAAGCCGCAGCGGCACCGCTATTGACCGTGGATGACCGCAGTGAACTGAGCGGCCGCAGCCGTCCGCTGGAGTTCATTGAGCAGGGCGGGGGTGGCGATATCGACATCACCACGGTCGAGTTCATCATGTCCATCGGCCGCGGCATAGGCGAAGAGGCCAATGTGGAAGACTTCCGCGAGCTGGCGGATAACATCGATGCCACCCTGTGCTGCTCGCGGCCGATTGCCGACGCCGGCTGGCTGCCCAAGTCGCGCCAGGTCGGGCAGTCCGGCAAGGTGGTGAGTGCCTGCAAACTGTATGTGGCGATGGGGATTTCCGGTTCTATCCAGCACATGGCAGGCATGAAGCATGTGAGCACCATCGTGGCGGTCAATACCGATCCCGGCGCGTCGATTTTCACCATTGCCAAGTACGGCATCGTGGCGGATATCTTCGAGATACAGGATGAGTTGCAAGCCCAGCTTGCCTGAGTCAGCGAGTTTCCGCTTTCATCCTGATGTAAAGCGGCCGCCATACCAAACCGTCAGCCCTGGGGCTGGCGGTTTTTTTATTGTGGTTGGCCTGAGCCAAGCACTTGATAATTCGCCCTAATCGCCCTATGTATGGGCTTGTGTTCGGGTATAATTACGTTTTTTATCATTTACGTTTATATATAGGATTCGTCATGCCTATTTACGATTATCAATGCACCAGTTGCGGATTCAAAAAAGAAGTCATGCGCAAGGTCAGCGAAGCCACCTCGAATATTGCTTGCCCTGAGTGCGGCAAGGAAACCTTTGCCAAGCAGGTATCGGCTCCCAGCTTTCAGCTGAGCGGTAGCGGCTGGTATGCCACCGATTTCAAGGGTGGGAGTGCCAAACCCGAAAAAAAGACTGAAGCGGCAGCTGCCGCCTGCAACCCCGGCTGCGCTTGCCACTAACCCCTAATCAAGAAATCCATCCATGAAGCGTTATTTTATTACCGGCCTGCTTGTGCTGGTGCCGCTGTTCATTACTGCCTGGGTGCTGGCGACCCTGATCGGCCTGATGGACCAGAGCCTGCTGCTACTACCGCTGGCCTGGCGCCCTGAAGCCCAGTTCGGGCGCAGTGTCCCCGGCATTGGCGCCATTCTTACCCTGCTGATTATTTTTGTCACCGGGCTGGTGGCCACCAACTTTTTCGGCAAGCAGCTGATCGCCCTGTGGGAAAACCTGTTAGGCCGTGTGCCGGTGGTAAAAAGCATCTACAACAGCGTCAAGCAGGTATCGGATACGCTGTTTTCCGATTCCGGCAATGCCTTTCGCAAGGCGCTGCTGGTGCAATACCCGCGTGAAGGCAGCTGGACCGTGGCTTTCCTGACCGGGCAGCCCGGCGGCGATGTCTCGAACCATCTCAAGGGTGACTACGTCAGCGTGTATGTGCCGACCACGCCCAACCCGACGTCCGGCTTCTTTCTGATGATGCCGCGCGAAGATGTGATCGAGCTCGACATGAGTGTGGACGAAGCGCTCAAGTACATTATTTCCATGGGGGTGGTGGCACCTGCCGACAAATCCCCTATCATCACCAACCCGACAAAATAAGATATTCACTATGCGTACTCATTACTGCGGTCACCTGAACCGCGAACACATTGGCCAGACTGTTACCCTGTGCGGCTGGGCGCATCGCCGCCGTGACCATGGTGGCGTGATCTTCATCGACCTGCGCGACCGCGAGGGCATGGCCCAGATCGTGATCGACCCCGATACGCCGGAAGCCTTCAAGCTGGCCGAAACCGTACGCAGCGAGTTTGTGCTGAAGGTGGTGTGCAAGGTGCGCGCCCGTCCTGAAGGCACGGTGAATGCCAATATTCCTACTGGCGAAGTTGAAATGCTGGCGACCGAGATCGAGATTCTCAATGCATCGCTGACACCACCCTTCATGCTGGATGACGACAATCTGAGCGAAATGGTGCGTCTGGAGCATCGCTACATCGACCTGCGTCGCCCCGCCATGCAGAAAAACATGATGTTGCGCTACCGCGTGGCCAAGACCCTGCGCGACCATCTGGACAGCAACGGTTTCATTGAAGTGGAAACGCCGATGCTGACGCGCTCCACTCCAGAAGGTGCCCGCGATTACCTGGTGCCATCACGCGTGCATCACGGCCAGTTCTTTGCGCTGCCGCAATCGCCCCAGCTGTTCAAGCAATTGCTGATGGTGTCGGGCTTTGACCGCTACTTCCAGATCACCAAGTGTTTCCGCGACGAAGACTTGCGTGCGGACCGCCAGCCTGAATTCACCCAGGTCGATATCGAAACCTCCTTCCTCGGCGAAGAAGAGATCATGAACATCGTGGAAGACATGATCCGCAAGATGTTCAAGAGCGTGCAGGATATTGACCTGCCTGCGCAGTTCCCACGTATGCCATTCTCCGAAGCCATGAACAAATACGGCTCCGACAAGCCTGACATGCGCGTCACCCTGGAAATCACCGAGCTGACCGACATCATGAAAGATGTCGATTTCAAGGTGTTCGCCGGTGCTGCCAATATGGTGGGTGGTCGCGTGGCCGCCATGCGTGTGCCCAATGGCGCCGCCATCAGCCGTTCCGAGATCGATGCCTACACCGAGTTCGTCAAGATCTACGGTGCCAAGGGTCTGGCTTACATCAAGATCAACGACATCACCAAGCTCAACGAAGAAGGCCTGCAAAGCCCCATCGTCAAGAATATCCACGTCAATGCGCTGCAAGCCATCATTGACCGCACCGGTGCGCAAAATGGCGATATCGTCTTCTTCGGCGCCGACAAGGCCAAGGTGGTGAACGAAGCCTTGGGCGCCTTGCGCACCAAGGTCGGCCACGAAAAAGGCCATGTTGATGGCCGTGCCTGGGCACCGCTGTGGGTGGTGGATTTCCCCATGTTCGAACACGACGAAGAAGCCGACCGCTGGGTCGCGTTGCATCACCCCTTCACCAGCCCCAAGGATGGTCACGAAGACTTGCTCACCACCAACCCCGGTGCTGCCCTGTCCAAAGCCTACGACATGGTGCTCAATGGCTGGGAAGTCGGCGGTGGTTCCGTGCGTATCCACAAACAGGAAGTGCAATCCAAGGTATTCGACGCGCTCAAGATCAGCAAGGAAGAAGCCCAGGAGAAATTCGGCTTCCTGCTCGACGCCCTGCAATACGGCGCACCTCCGCATGGAGGTCTGGCCTTCGGTTTGGACCGTCTGGTCACGCTGATGGCTGGTGCCGAATCCATCCGCGACGTGATTGCCTTCCCCAAGACCCAGCGCGCGCAATGCCTGATGACCAATGCGCCCAACGAAGTCGACGAGAAGCAGTTGCGTGAGTTGCATATCCGCGTACGGCAACAGAACGCTGCAGCCTGATTTTGCGATTAGCAAAGGCTTGAGCGAGATTGATGTCAGCAGCAAAACCGGGCCGCAACGATCCTTGCGTTTGCGGCAGCGGTAAAAAATATAAACAGTGCTGTGGGAGGGCCGGCGATGCCTCATCGCCGGTGCATGCACAAGCCTTGGCCCAAGCTGTTCGGCATTTTGAAAATGGAGATTTTGCGTCAGCAATAGGCATCTGCCAGCGTATTTTGCAGGCAGATGCTACCCATTATCAGGCCATGACGCTGCTGGGCGTGCTGGCCTACTACGCGGGTAATGCAGAGGCAGCTATCCAGTTGCTAGAACGCTCGATACGCACGTATCCCAATCAGCCAGATGCCCATAACAATCTGGGTGAAATATGTCGTGCCAGCGGTCAGCTTCAACGTGCGGTACTGCATTTTCAGCAGGCATTAAAGTTGAATCCTCAGCATGTCGGCGCTCTGATCAATCAGGGTAACGCCTTGCAGGATATTTATGATTACCGGGGTGCGATTGCCCTGTATGAGCGAGTACTAGACATTGCGCCTCAACATGCGGGCGCATTGAGCAATCTGGCGAATGTGTATCAGCAGCTTTACCTTCACCCGGAAGCCATTGCTACGTTTGACCGTCTACTAGCCCTGGATCCCTCCTATGAGTGGGCGCAGGGTGGTCGACTGTATTCTCGTATCCATGGCTGCGATTGGCATGGTTATGCTGCCAGCGTAAAAGAAATCAGGCGCCAGATCATGAGTGGTGGTCGTCCGATCAAGGTGTTTGAATTGCGCCCCGTGTCAGATGCCCCTGAGATTGAACTTGCGTGTGCGCGTACCTTTGCCCAGACGATGTATCCTGAAGGGGCAGCTCGTCCCGCCATGCCCGAAGTTACCGGGAAAATAAGGGTTGCCTATGTTTCTGCAGACTTCCGCCAGCATCCTGTTTCGCAGCTTTTGATTGAAGTGCTTGAGCGCCATGACCGCTCCCAGTTTGAAGTCATTGGCATATCTCTGGGCCCGAATGATGGTAGTCCCATTCGCCAGCGTGTGATCAATGCATGTGATCAGTTTTTTGATGTGCGCCAGCAGAGTGACGAGCAAGTAGTGGCTCTGATGCGTGAGCAGAGTGTGCATCTCGCTATTGATTTGATGGGCTATACCACGCATGCCCGCCCTGCGATTTTTGCTCTCCGCGCGGCGCCTTTGCAGATAGGATATCTCGGGTATTCCGGTACGACGGGTGCGCCTTACATGGATTACATCATTGCGGACAATACGGTTATCCCGCCTGAGCTAGCCACGCATTATTCTGAGCAGGTATTGCGACTGCCAGAGCCGTTGTTGCCACGCGATACCAGCGTGCTGCCCGCTGCCACGCCAAGCCGTGCCCAAGCGGGGCTGCCTGAGCAGGGCCTGGTATTTTGCGCTTTCAACAATCATTACAAGATTTCTCCAGAGGTGTTTGAGGTCTGGATGCGCTTGTTGAACCATGTTGAAGCTAGCGTGCTCTGGTTGTCTGATGCGAGTGATCACGTGAAAAACAATTTGCGGGCCGAGGCAACACGTTTAGGCGTGGCGGCTG
The DNA here is from genome assembly GCF_020523625.1 of Methylovorus menthalis. Classification (GTDB taxonomy): domain Bacteria; phylum Pseudomonadota; class Gammaproteobacteria; order Burkholderiales; family Methylophilaceae; genus Methylovorus; species Methylovorus menthalis. The sequence continues at coordinate 10,317 of NZ_JAJAQH010000001.1, read as the reverse complement.
ATCGCTTGGTCTTTGCTCCGCGCTTGCCTCGTCTGGAAGACCATCTGGCACGCCAAGGGCTGGCTGATTTATTCCTGGATACCTATCCTTATAATGCTCATACCACTGCCAGCGATGCTTTATGGGCTGGCTTGCCTGTCATTACTTGCATGGGGCAGATATTCTCCTCGCGAGTGGCGGGCAGTCTGTTACAGGCATTAGGCATGCAGGAGCTGATGACAAGCTCTTTGTCTGATTACGAGCGGCTCGCCTTGCAACTGGCCGGGGACGAATCCCGGCGTGATACATTGCGGCAGGCTTTGGAACGCAACAAAAATGAGCGTCACGTGTTTGATGCGGCGCGTTATGCGGCCAATCTTGAAGACCTGTTTCGCCAGGCACTAGCGGCAACAGATCGAGAGGAGTGAAGCGATGAAACCTGGCTCACCTGGCATGCCTACCGAGAACCAGCTGTTGGATCAGGCTTTGTTGTTGCAGCAACGTGGTCAGTACAAGGAAGCAGAAGCGGTTTTTCGGCAATTGGTTGGCATGCGTTCGCGCAATCCGGCGGTGTATCTTAACTATGCCAATCTGCACTATGTCTCTGGACGTTTGCAGCAAGCGATTGCTACCTGCAAGCAGGCTCTGGCCATTCATCCGCATATTGCGGATGCGCATTACAACCTTGCGGTCTTCTATGTAGAGCAGAAGAAGGTAAAAGAGGCGGTTGCCAGTCTGCAGGCAGCGATCAAGGCCAATCCGCAATATGCAGAGGCCTATTTTCTGCTTGGTGTACAGCAAAAGGCGCTGGGCCAGTTAACCGAGGCTATCGCCAGTTTCCGGTATGTGATTGCGAGCAATCCGCAGGTATGGGAGGCGCATTTCAATCTCGCCAATACCCTTGCGCAAGCCGGGCAGTATGCGGCGGCGATTGAATCGTATGAGCGGGTGCTGGCGATGCAGGGCGATCATCTGGAGGCCAGGTTCAATCTGTCGAATGCCTTGTTGAATGCCGGGCAGACGGATGAAGCCATCCAGCGCTTACAGGCGATTATTGCGGGGCATCCGGATTTTCATACGGCGTATATCAATCTGGGCAACGCTTATCTGGCAAAGCGTCAATATGCCGAAGCTATCACATGCTACCGTACGGCCTTGCAACACATCGCTGACAAGCCGGAAATTCTGCTCAACCTCGGTACGGCGCTCAAGGGTAGCGGCGACATTGCTGGTGCCATCGAGACCTATGAGCGCTTGACCAAGGCGCACAAGAATTTCAAGGAAGCCTTTGATAACCTGGGCAACCTGTATTTGTCGCAAGGCATGCATACCAAGGGACTGGAGACCATACGCAAGGGCTCTGGTTTTATAAGATTCAGGCTAGGAAAGGGGTACGCCACTTTATAGGCGTAAGCTGATGGAACAAATCAAAATTGCCTGTGAGACCAGTCCGCATTTTATCGGTGCCTGGAAGCTGGATGACATATCCTTGTGTGATGAGCTCATCCGTTTTTTTGAGGAGCATCAAGACAGGCAGCGCCAAGGCGTGACCTTGGAGGGCTTTGATCCCAAGGTCAAAAACTCGCTGGATATGTCGATTGCTCCGGCGGATATCAATACGCCCAGTCATCGCTGCATCAAGGCGTATATGGCTCAGCTCTATGCGTGCTATACCGATTACGCCAAGCAATGGCCTTTTCTGGAGAAAACCTTTCCCGTGCTGGATATCGGCCGATTCAATATCCAGAAATACAATCCGGGCGGGCATTTTGCCCATGTACACAGCGAGCGCACTGATATTGCATCATTGCATCGGCTGTTTGCCTTCATGACGTATCTGAACGATGATTTTGAGGATGGCCACACCCATTTTATTCATCAGCAACTCAGGATCAAACCGGAAAAAGGCAAAACCCTGATCTGGCCAGCCGAGTGGACGCATGCGCATGCTGGCGAAGTGGTATCGCAAGGCTCCAAATACATCGTGACGGGCTGGTTGCTGTTGCCTCATTGAGCTGATTTTCACAAAAGCATTTATGACCATCAAATCCCTCATCCGCACCATCCCCGACTACCCCAAGCCTGGCATCCAGTTTCGTGATATCACGACGCTGCTGAAAGATGCAGAGGGCTTGCGGCTGACCATAGACCAACTGGCGGCGCGGTATCGTGACCAGACCATCAGCAAGGTGGTGGGCATAGAATCGCGCGGTTTTATCGTGGGCGCGGCGCTGGCGTATCGGCTGGGCGTGGGCTTTGTGCCGGTGCGCAAGCGCGGCAAGCTGCCGGGCGAGGTGCTGGGTCATGACTATGCGCTGGAGTATGGTACTGACCGCGTGGAAATTCATACTGATGCGATTGCGCCGGGCGAGCGGGTATTGCTGGTAGATGACCTGATTGCCACGGGCGGCACCGCCGAGGCGGCGGTGATGTTGATACGCCAGCTGGGTGGCGAAGTGGCCGAGTGTGCGTTTATTGTCGACCTGCCGGATCTGGGGGGCATGAAACGATTGGCGGCGCTGGGCCTCAAAGCTTATGCCCTGTGCGAATTTGAGGGTGACTGATTTTGGGGAGAACCAAGCCGCCGCCTCTCCCCCGCTGGTATAGTTCGATTCCACTTAACTTTTAGCCTGTCCCTGGACTATGTCTTCTTTTAAAATTCCGGTATCTGCCTTGATCGTGATTCATACGCCGGATTTGCAAGTGCTGCTGATGGAGCGCGCCGACAAGGCGGGTTACTGGCAATCGGTGACGGGCAGTGTGGAACGTCTGCCCGATGGCACGCTGGAAGCCCCGTTTGATGCGGCCATACGCGAGGTGGCAGAAGAAACCGGACTGGATGCCCGGCAGTATGAGTTCACGGACTGGCAGGCATCCAATGTGTACGAAATCTACCCGCACTGGCGTTATCGCTACGCGCCGGGGGTAACGGAGAATACCGAGCATGTGTTCGGCCTTGAGTTGCCAGCCCCATTGCCCGTGCAGCTCGCGCCGGATGAGCACGTGCGCTATAAGTGGGTGGACTGGCGTGAGGCCGCCAAAAAAGTATTTTCATGGACCAATGTCGAAGCCCTGCGCATGCTGGGCGCCCGCCATGGTGAAACATTATAGAGTCAGGTGTTTTTTGAAATTCGAGCCCCAGGCTCACAATAGGGCGGCAGCCAGATGCTTGCGCCCCAACAGGTAAACGGAAATCATGCAAACAGCCACCATCAAATTTGAACGCTACCAACACGCCGCCGAGGATGATTGCCAGGAACGCATTCTGGCGGCCAAGGCCAGGCTGGGCAAACGCCTGGTGATCCTCGGTCACCATTACCAGCAGGAGAGCGTTTACCGCCATGCCGATTACACCGGCGATTCGCTCAAGTTGTCGCGCTTTGCCGCGCAGACGGATGCGGAGTACATCGTGTTTCTGGGCGTGCATTTCATGGCCGAGGTGGCGGATATTCTGTCGCGTCCCGAGCAGATCGCGATTCTGCCTGACCTGGCGGCGGGTTGCTCCATGGCCGATATGGCCAACCTCGCCAAGGTAGAGCGTTCGCGCCGCGAGCTGGCCAAGGTGCTGGATTTTGATGCCACCATTACGCCGGTCACTTACATCAACTCCGCTGCTGACCTCAAAGCTTTTTGCGGCGAGCACGGCGGCATCGTCTGTACCTCGACCAATGCGCCCAAGATTCTGGAGTGGGCATTTGCCCAGCGCGAAAAAGTCCTGTTCTTCCCGGATCAGAACCTGGGCCGTTGGAGCGGTTACAAGATGGGTATTCCCTTGGAGCAAATGCCCGTGTGGGACCCGGACCAGCCCATGGGCGGCCTCACCGAAGAGCAGATCAAGAATGCCAAGATTCTGTTGTGGAAAGGCCATTGCGCCGTGCACCAGATGTTCCGCGAGCAGAACATCACGCGCTTCCGTGCTGAACATCCGGATGGCTTCGTCATCTCGCACCCCGAGTCGCCGTTTGAGGTGTGCCTGAATTCTGACTATGTCGGCTCCACCGAATATATCCTCAAGACCGTGTCCGAAGCGCCCGCGGGCACCAAGTGGCTGGTGGGCACCGAGCTGAATCTGGTGAACCGCCTGGCCGAGCAGATGAAGCCTGAAGGCAAACTGGTGCAATTCATGTCGCACGTGATCTGCGAGTGCTCGACCATGGCGCGCATCGACCCGCAACACTTGGCCTGGACGCTGGAAAACCTGGCGGATGGCAATGTGGTCAACCGCATCAGCGTGCCGCCACACGAGGCCGAGCTGGCCAAGCTCACGCTGCAACGCATGCTGGATGCCTCATAAGCGAGGAACCTTGATGCCGATTCAGCGTCGCACCCTGCGTGTTCACTTAATCGGGATTCCATGCTGCCCACGCTGCGCGTAGCTACATTCAATATTCATAAAGGGGTGACGAGCTTCAATGCGCGTCTGGCCCTGCATGATCAGCGCGAGATGATCCGCAACCTGCAGGCTGACGTGGTGTTTTTGCAGGAAGTGCAAGACGAGCACCATGGTAATGGCCTGCGCTTTAAACACTGGCCGACGAACGGCCAAACTCATTTTCTGGCCGACGCCTGCGGCCCCAACTACGCCTATGGCAAAAACGCGGTTTACCCCGGCGGCCATCATGGCAATGCGGTGCTGTCGCGCTTTCCCATCCTGCAATCCACCACCCACGATATTTCTGCGCATGAAATCGAGCAGCGCGGCCTGCTGCATTGTGAAATCGCGATAGAAGGCTGGCCGCAAACCCTGCACTGCATTTGTGTGCATCTTGGGCTGCTGGCCCGCTGGCGTTTCAAGCAGTTTGGCGCCCTGCGCGATTACATTCATGCCGTGATTCCGGAAGATGCACCGCTCGTGATCGCCGGGGATTTTAACGATTGGCGCCTCTCGGCCGGGCATCAGGTGATGGATGCGCTCAACATGCGCGAAGTGTTTGAGCATGCCCATGGCAAACCGGCGCGCAGCTTCCCCGCCATGTTTCCTCTGTTCCGGCTGGACCGCATCTATGTGCGCGGCTTTCACATCCACAGCGCGCATGTGCATGGTGGCGTGCGTGCGGCCAACACCTCCGACCATGCCGCCCTCTCAGCAGTGCTGGAAAAACGATGAGGCCGCGCTACAGCCGGGGCAATGATGTACGCCTGCTGCGCAACGGCACGGAATATTTTCCCGCGCTGCTGCAAGCGCTGGATAGCGCGCGCTACGAGATTTTTCTCGAAACCTATATCTACGAAATGGACGACATCGGCCAGCAGGTGACTGCGGCGCTGCTGCATGCGGTGGGCCGTGGTGTGCAGGTGCATCTGCTGCTGGATGGCTACGGCTGCCGGCATTTCCCTGAAAACACCCGCGAGCAGCTGGAGCAGGCAGGCGTGCAGGTGCTGTTTTACCGCCCCAAGATTTCGCCCTGGACCTTCAAACGCAACCGCCTTCGACGTCTGCACCGCAAGCTGGTCACGGTCGATGCGCAAGTCGCCTTTGTCGGTGGCATCAACATTATTGACGACATGGATGTGCCGGGAAACATGGGCCCGCGCATTGATTATGCCGTGCGGGTGCAAGGCCCGCTGCTGCCCGAAATACAGCTGCGCGTAGAGCGCCTGTGGCAGCGCATCGCCTGGATGCACCTGCAAGTGCGCTATGCCTCCACGGTTGATGGCGACACCAAACCCAGCATCACTGGCAACGTCCGCGCCGCTTTTCTCATTCGCGATAACGTGCTGCACCGGCGCGATATCGAGCGCATGTACCTGCAAGCCATCGGCCGCGCCCGCGATGAAATCCTCATCGCCAATGCCTATTTTTTGCCCGGCCGCCGCTTTCGCCGCGCCCTGATTGCCGCCGCCCAGCGCGGCGTGCGCGTGCGCCTGCTGCTGCAAGGGCGGCTTGAGTACGTCTTCATGACCGCCACCCACGCCATCTACCATCAGCTGCTGGATAGCGGTATCGAGATTTACGAATACCGTAAAAGCTTCATGCACAGCAAAGTTGCCATGGTCGATAGCAAATGGGCCACCGTCGGCTCCTCCAACATCGACCCATTCAGTCTTCTGCTGGCGCGCGAGGCCAATGTCGCCGTCATGGATAACGCTTTTGCCCTCACCCTCAAGCACGATCTGGAGCTCGCCATTCAAGAGGGCGCCGTGCAGATACGTCCACAAGAATGGCAGCGCGGTCACTTCATCCGCCGCGGCTTTTCCTGGTTGGTCTTCGGCGCCGTCCGATTCATCCTCGGCCTTATCGGTTACGGCAATCAGCACTAGGTTTAAGCGTGGGCAAGGTCACGCCACGGTTTGCCCTCGCCGCCGCAAGCCCTTATAATTCAAGCCCTGCATTCCTCATGCAGTTCTTTCAAGTGCCGGTGTAGCTCAGTTGGTAGAGCAGCTCATTCGTAATGAGAAGGTCGTAGGTTCGATTCCTATCTCCGGCACCACTCCTCGCATAATGCAATCCAAAGACATCCAATGGTGTCTAATGCGATTTATAAATATCAATAAATACAATTATTTATAAATATTCCACATTTAAAGATTTCTATTGAGGTTCGTTGACAGTCCATAATCGTTGACGGTATCTTTCGCGGTATCTCAAGTACCGTCATTACCAGATACCGTCATGGCCCTTACAGACCTCGCAGTAAAGAATGCTGATCCCAAACCAAAGCCTTACAAGCTGACAGACGGCAATGGTCTATATCTACTCGTAAAGTCATCCGGTAAATATTGGCGCTTCGATTATCGGTTTAACTACAAACGGAAGACGCTTGCTCTAGGTGTTTACCCAGATACAACACTTGCCCATGCCCGAGAAAAACTTGATAAAGCCCGTAAGCTCCTTGCAAATGATCCACCTGTTGATCCAGGTGAGAACCGAAAAGCAGAGCGCGCCTCACGAACCGCCAAAAATGAAAGCTGCTTTGAGGTAATAGCGCGGGAGTGGGTCGCCAGTTATATGCTCAATAAAAGCGACTTACACCGCCAGCGCGTATTTCGGCGGCTGGAAGTCTTCATGTTCCCTTGGATCGGAGCAGTCCCTATTGATCAGTTAACTGCCCCTGAGATTCTGAAATGCATTCGGCGTATTCAAGCGCAAAACAAAATAGAGACTGCGCACCGCACATTGCAGGCGACAGGGCAGGTCTTCAGATATGCGGTTCAAACGGGCCGGGCAATACGTGACGTTACGCATGATTTAAGACGAGCTCTGCCATCACATAACGTCAAGCATATGGCCTCGTTCACAGAACCCGAGCAAGTTGCCCAACTGCTGAAAGCAATAGAAGGCTTCACAGGCTCTTTCACGGTACAGACAGCCCTGAGGTTAGCCCCACTCGTATTCGTGCGCCCTAGCGAGCTACGCAAGGCAAGATGGGCAGATATTGATCTGGAAAAGAAGGAGTGGCGCTTTAGGGTCAGCAAAACCAATATTGATCACTTGGTGCCACTTTCCACACAGGCGGTTGAGCTGCTGGAAGCGATCAAGCCTGTATCGGGGCATGGAGAATGGGTATTTATGGGTGGACACGATCCAAAAAAGCCCATGAGCGCGGCAGCAATCAATGCCGCCTTAAAGAGAATGGGCTATAACACCCAAACAGAGATAACAGGCCACGGTTTTCGCGCCATGGCCCGCACGATACTGCACGAACGCTTAAACTTCGATCCCTACGTCATCGAGCATCAGCTAGCCCATAAAGTCCCAGATGCCTTAGGTGCTGCGTATAACCGCACTAAATTTATCGAACAGAGAACGGAGATGATGCAAAAATGGGCTGACTACTTGCTTGAATTTAATGTATGAATATAGCTCTAATTTTTTAGCTTGATATCATCATTCTTAGAAATGTTTTTAGCATTAGACTCACTTTCTATTTGTAATAGCCTTTCCCTTTCGAGAGTGGCGTATTCATCAAAGGAACAAATTAGTCTAAATATGCTAAAAACCGCTGCAATCCCAATGCAGATACTGTATAAAAATATCCAGTATCCTATTCCATTTGCAGCTATAACAAAATATTTGAAATAGTTGTTATAAAATTCAACTCCAAATGGAAATGGAAATTGAAGGGATTTTGTTATCAATGCAAAAAGAAGCGCAACTATTTGCACTAAAACAAAATGAAGAAAGGTAACTGAAAATCCTAGGTATGGAGAGTTTCTGTTGGAGTCTTCATCTGGGAATTTTCCGGTTATGAGATTTTGATATTGATCATTGCCAAATGATAAGAAAATAGCCAGCCCGGCTAGTGTAAAACCAATAAGATTTGGAAGAACCGATGTCGGGAGATCAAACCAATTTTCCGTATAAATCCAGTAGTGCGAGCTTATCGCTGTTAAAAGTAAAGATAGGTGCAAATAGGGTGAGCCAATCAATGCATTACAGCCACCATAAATCCTCCAATATTTCTTAAGGATGTTTTTTACACCTATATATTGTTTCCCATACTTTTTGATCGTGTTCATGGCCTGGTGTTTTGGATTAGAACAAGTGCTGGAATTTCAGTGTCCGGATCGTATGTGATTTGGTTGCTCCATGGGGTTTTTGTTGTTGACTCTTCAATCTTTTCACCTGTTTGGGTATAACCAGTTCCTATTACCTTTCCGTTCGAAGCGGCAACTCTTGCAAGTTTCTTTGTTTCTTCGTCAGGCTCAATTGATTCTCTAGGTTCTGCAACAATTACTTGTTTAATTCTTCTCGCATTTTGCCGCTCTAAGCGACTAAATATTTCTCTTTCGTCCTCTTCGTTGTCGTCTGGATTAGGTAAAACAACATCAATCTCTAATTTCCGTAAATTGTAAATATTAAATATATTTTCTAGCTGTGTTTGGTCTGGAATTATTGTTATTTCTACTTTTCCAAAATTCTCTCTGATTGCTGGGTGCTCGATAAGATATTCAAATAGCCGTTTCACAACGCCAGCGCTTAAATGTTTCCCTTTATGAGAGCTGGTGAAGAAAAATTTGTGTGTCTTAGGGTAGAAGACAAAATCAAATGTTGTGAAGTTTGGCTTTAATGATTCTGGTATCGAAATAGCAGCAAGTTCTTCATCTGTAGCAACCTCATTTGTTTCTACATTGAACCAAGGCATATTTGGATCAATTTGATCAAACTTGTATATTCTTCCAAAAATTCCTTCTGTAAGATCGCTGTCATCAATTCTTGACAGCTCACCAAGCATGATGCGTTGAGTGGTGCGAATTGATCTGCTTAGTTTAAGTGAGTAAAGAGACTTGAATAAATCCACATATCTCTCTGGGGAGTGTGGGTGTGTAACGATATTAATCCCCGAAATACTTAATCCTATTTGTCTTGCCATGTTCCCCTCCTGACTTTAATTAACTGTTTGTGCTTATTATTTATTAGCCTATTTGATGTTTCATTCTTGGCTTTTTAATCTTGTTTGATCTAACTCGGGTTTTCTTTGTTTTATGTGAGTTTCATCCGTAAGAAGATATGCAGCAAACTCTGGCCACACCTTTGCGATTGAAGCGAGAGCTTCTCCCCCGGGTTTTGTTCTTTCCATCTCATAACCAATCAAGGTTTGTTTTGGTATCCCCGTGGTATCTGAGAATTCACCTCTCCCCATGTTTAAGCTCTCACGGATCAATCTAATTTTTTTACCCTGAGATATTGACATCTGTATCTTTATGCGAATATAGTTTGATCCATACTATATTCTTAAACGAATATAGTCCTATAAGAACATCCAATGACATGCAATGAAAGCTATAGGTGATTATGGACACTCAATTAGATACAAGTCAATTGCCACCTGTGCCCGTGATGGCGCGTCGCAAGTTTGCTGACTTGGTAGGCGTCACTGAAGACACCGTGACGGGCTGGATTAATAAGGGCTACCTCCCCGTTGTTGAGATCGGCAAATACCGCCTGGTCAACCTCGCGCTCGTCACCAAAAACGCGTTAGAGCAATCCTTTTATGAATAGAACTCCCCTCGGCAACGCCCGCACCGTAGGGGCTTAACACCCAATCAGCGGGTACATAAGCACTCAATCAACTAAAGGAAACACACCATGGAACTCAAGATTCAAGTACTGGCAATCAGCTCACGCACTGGCAAAAGTGAACGCGGGGAATACGTCCGCCACGATCTGCAATGCTTCGTAGATCAGGTAGTAGGGGTCATCCCAAGTTATGACCCGGAATTCAAGCCTGAGGCTGGCTTTTATATGGCTTCTATCGGCTGGAGTAACTACCAAGGACGGCTGCAACCCCGTATCGAAAAACTTACCCCAATCAGTCAGACCAGAGAGCATGCACGGGAACAGGTAAAGGCATAAAACAAAAGCCCTGAAAGGCGGCAGACCAATCAGGGCTTTCT